>CAVTOD010000001.1:0-18289 GCA_963736305.1 uncultured Solirubrobacterales bacterium
GCCAAATGAAAAAGCCCCGCAAACGCGAGGCTTCTCTGAGGCACCGCTACCGGGATTCGAACCCGGGTTTCCGGACTGAGAATCCGGCGTCCTAGTCCCCTAGACGATAGCGGCGAGTTTTGGGACGGCCGTGAGTGTAGCCAGGCTCAGGGCAGGCCCTAAGGCTAAGCTTCGACAGCCCCGCGGCTGTGGCGGAACTGGTAGACGCGCAGGCTTCAGGTGCCTGTGTCCTTCGGGACGTGGAGGTTCGACTCCTCTCAGCCGCATCGGACGCTGCCCGCGTCAGGCGGCCGCCTTGGTGGCGTCGAACGCCTTGACCATCGCCTTCGCCGCGGGCGGCTTGCACTCGAGTTTGAACTGGGCCTCGCCGGCGCTGATCGTGAGCGCGTTCCACTTGCTCTTCATCCCATCGACCCGGTCGAGGGGCAGCTCGCCGAGCATCTCCTTGACCTCCTTGATCCCGCCGCTCAGTCCGATTGCGATGTCGAGAGTGAGGAGCCGCCGGTCGGTGAGCGCCAGGCCGCAGTTGCGCTTGACGACCAGGCCGACGTCCTCCGCGGCCCCTCGGTTCTTCCGGCTCCAGCGCGCGCCGATCTCGCCCGCCGCCAATCCGCCGACCATCGCCGTGTTGCTTCCGCGAGGCGAGACGACCAGCGCCGCGACGATCTCCTCGCCCGGCGCCAGCAGGCCCTCTGCCCCCTCCCTGATGCTGTCCTCGTGCTTCGACATCCAGCCCCCTCCCGATCGTTGCTCGAGATTGCGTTCGAGCAGGGATACGACGACCCACCCCACCGAGATTGAGGCTCAGGCGGTTGCGCCGGTGAGCGACTCGAGCGACTCGGGCGGCCCGAGCGCGTGGCCCTGGGCCTCGTCGACGCCGAGGCCCTCGAGGATCTGAAGGGTCGCCAGCGTCTCGACCCCCTGAGCGATCACCCGTTGGCCGGATCGATGTGCCTTCAGGAGGGCGGTGGTCACCCTGCGGCGCTTGCCTCGGTCATCGGCAAGACCCTCGATGAAGGGCGCCCCGAGCTTGACGTAGCCGATCGGAAACCTGCGCAGCAGGAACGACTCCGGTCCGCCCTCGACGAACCCGTCCAGAGCGATCTGGCAACCGAGTTCGGCCACCGCGTTGACGAAGGCGCCGCCGCTCTCGAGCGCGGCGGTGAGCTGGGTCTCGCTGAGCTCCAGGACGACATCGCGCGGATCCGCCCCGGTGGACTCCAGCTCCTCGCGAATCAGGGCGACCATGGCGGGGTCCGTGGACCGGACGCTGAGATTGAGATCTACCGGCCGCCCGGTTGCCGCGACCTCGATCGCGCGTGCCACCACCCATCGATCGATCTCCCGGATCGATCCGAACTCCTCGGCCGCCATCACGAACTCGCCGGCGGGGATCAGGCGACGCTGCTCCACCATCCGGAGGAAGAGCTCGTGGCGCATCGTGGCGCCGCTGGCGACGTCGACGATGCGCTGGGCGTGCAGGAGGAAGAGGTCCCTCTCCAGGGCCTCTTCGATCCTGCGCGACCAATCGAGCGGGCGCAGCGCCCCTCCCGTTCCGCGGCCAGATTCCTCTCCCATGGTCATGTCTCGAGGATCACCGCGGCCGGGGGCACGCACAACGTGACGAAGTACTGGACGAACCTCGGTGAGAACTACGGAAGCAGCCGCTCAGCCGAGATGCCGAAGGGCTGACCGCGCGGCGTTGTAGCCGTTCATCCCGTGGGCCCCGGCGCCCGGCGGCGTCGCCGCCGAGCAGATGTAGACCCCGTCGATCCCGGTGCTGTACGGATCGAGCGCGAGCCGCGGCCGGATCAGGATCTGCACCGGGGTGTTGGCCCCGGTGATGATGTCGCCCCCGACGTAGTTCGAGTTGTGGGCGGCCATGTCGGCGGGCGTTCTCACGGACGTTGCGACGATGCGCTCGCCGAACCCGGGGGCAAAGCGCTCGATCTGGCCAAGCACGGATTCGCTCGCGTCGCCGGCGTATCCACTCGGCACATGGGCGTAGACCCAGATCGGATGCACGTCCCCCTTGGACCGTCCCGGGTCGGCGAGGTACTGCTGGCCCACCAACACGAACGGCCGCTCCGGCATCGACCCTCGATTGACCTGGCGCTCGGCGACGACCAGTTCCTCGAACGTCCCGACGGTGTGAACGGTCCCCGCCTTTCGGCAGGCCTCGTTGGTCCAGGGCACCCCGCCCTCGACCGCGAGGTCGAGCTTGAACGCGCCCGGCCCGTGGCGGTAGCGGCGGTATGAGCGTGCGACCCTTGCCGGGAGCCGGTCCCCCGCGATCTCCGCGACGGCGCCGGGGGCAAGATCGAAGATCACCGCATCGGCGCCGGCCACCTCCGCGAACGAGGTCACCCGCCGACCGGTCTCGATCGTCCCCCCGTGCGCGCGGAGGACGGATGCGAGCGCGTCCGTGATCGAGCGGGATCCGCTTTTGGCGACGGGCCATCCGAACGCATGTCCCGCGTCGATCAGCGCACAGCCGACCGAGCTGCTCATCGGCCAGCTGAGCGAGGCGAAGGAGTGGGCGGCGACGCCGCCGAACAGTGCACGGGCCTGCGGGGTCTTCCAGGAGCGCGCCAGCAGGGTTGCCGGCGCGGCCGCCGGGATCCCGAACCGCGCGAGCCGCAGCGGATGCCGAGGCACGTGGATGATCGGCGCCAGCATGTCCTCGAGGAGGGCGCCGTAGTTCGCCGAGGAGGATCCGAATACCCGCTTCCAGGCCTTGCCGTCCTCCCCCAGCCCCCGGGCCGTCTGATCGATCGAGCGCATCATCACTCCGGCGCTTCCGTCGTCCAGCGGGTGGGCGAGGTCCACCTCCGGCCAGAGCCACTCGAGCCCGTGCTTGGCCAGGTCGAGCGAGTTCAGAAACGGGGACCCGGCCGCCATCGGATGGGTGGCCGAGCACACATCGTGCAGCAGCCCCGGCACCGTCAGCTCGCTCGTTTGGGTGCCGCCGCCGATCGTCTCCTCCGCCTCGAGCACCGTCACCGACACGCCGTTTCGGGCTAGCTCCACGGCAGCGGCAAGCCCATTCGGGCCGGAGCCGACGACGATCGCGTCGCTCAATGACTCGGCGAGTAGCCGGGCGACTCTGCGCCGCCGACGGGCAGACGCTCGTCGGGAGCGACCGCTCCGCCCTCGATGACCACCGGGAAGTCGAAGGACTCGTCGAGCCAGGGCTGGCTCGTGACCATGTCCTTCACCGCGACCGTTCCCTGCTCGAGCAGGCCATCGACCGGGTCCCAGATCTCGTAGTGCTGGTAACCGCGCCCGCGCATGGTCGGCTCCGACTCGAGGTAGACGAGCCGCACGTCGCCGGTGCCGAACCCGCAGCGCTCGTGGATGGCATGGAGCAGCTGGGCGCTGTGGAAATGCGCGTCGCCGAAGTTCCAGCCGTTGACGACGTTCGAGATCAGCTCTCCCTCACGAACGTCGTACCCCTCGACGTCGTCGACCGCGTGGGGCAGCAGCGCGTTCAGGGCTCGCCCGTGCGAGTGCATGGCCCGGAAGGAGAGTCCCTTGTTGAGCAGGAACTCCGCCGTCTCGGGGTCGTAGATCTCGCCGACCTGCTTGACGATGATGCTGGCCGGCTTCTTGACGGACGTGTCGAGCTTCTCCTCCGCGCCGCTTCCCCTTCGGAAGAGCCAGGCGCTCGTCGACCAGTTGCCGGCGTAGTAGCGCATCGAGGGCAGGAAGGAGACCTTGCCGGGGCGGTTTCCTCCGATCAGGGGCAGGAGGACGCACGGCACTGCGAGGGTCGCAATCAGCAACGGGTCGTCCAGCGTGGAGAGCGAGACGTCGCCGTAGTGCCCGAAGAGGAAGAGGATCCCGAAGATCATGAACAGGTTCCACTCGAGCGGGACGGCCAGCGGGAACATCGAGGTGATGTTCACGTGGAAGAGGATCATCCCGACGATCGCGATCGTCCTGATCGTCGGGTTGTCCTGGAAGACGAGCAGCGCCGGCCAGAGGAACTCCTGAGCGGTGCCGAAGTGTGCGATCACCCCGGCCAGCCGCGAGGGCATCATGTCCTCGGGATAGTCACGCCACAGGTGGCGGCGGAAGCCCGATGGGATGAGGGGCGCGTTGCTCATCATCGTCGAGACGACGAACGGGAAATGGCTGTTGAGCTTGGAGGAGGCCGCCCCCCACCAGATGAAGAGGAAGACGAACTGCCAGGCCACGATCCAGTGCTCGATCGCGAAAAGGCCAACCACCAGGACCGTGCAATAGATCTCCGGCCGCGCGCCGAGGAAAGAAACCTTGTCGCGCAGGCCGAGCAGTCCGAGGAACGCGAAGAGCGCGGCGATGCCCGCAGGTGGCAGCTTGCCGGCGAAGTCGGGCCCGGAGTCCACCCCAGACGCGGCCAGCAGGAAGATCGCCGTGGCGAGCACGCCGGCATAGAGGCCGACGTCCACGATCGTGCGGGTCGTCCCCTTGGTGAGAGGAACCTTGTCAGGCCACGGCGGCAGCCGGACGGTGCCGGGTCGCAACCAGTAGAGGACGCCTCCGATCGGCGGCACGAACCGGAAGCTGAGCGGCATCGATCCGGCGCCGAGGCCGAGGATCTCCCAGAGCAAGAGCCAGACGGCGAGCTTCTCGAAGACGATCGGTTCGCTCCACCAGTCCGACAGGTTGCCGAGCGATCCGAGCCCCGGGGTCAGTGAGATCACGAGGAGCGCGCCGACGCTGAAGAGGATCAGCTTGAAGACGTAGATGAAGTAGACGAAGCTCGGCGAGCCGAAGCCGTTGAGCCCCCAGTCCTGCACGAGCGGCTTGAGCCGCGTCAGGTGCGGCTTGGCCTTCCACTCCTCCAGCTCGAACGGCGGGGGTGAGGGTGTGAAGAATCCCATGACCCGCGCGCAACCCTATAGCCGCCGCGCGTCAGCCGCCGCCCTGTTTGATGCCGGCGGGAGGGTCCTTGGCGTAGGTCCTGATCAGCCCGTCGACGAGCTCGCGCTTCTCGGTGCCGGAGAGCCGCGCCCCGCCGTGAATCAGCTTGTACTGGAGCGGCGGCATCTCTCCACTCTGAATCTGGTCGACCAGCTCGGAGATGTCGACCTGGGGCTTGTCCCACTCCGAGAAGTTCAGCTTGCCACGGCCCTCATCGACGTCACGCTGGACCAGCCAGGACACCGGGGCGACGTTCGTGTACCAGGGCCACTTGGTGAGGTTGCTGTGACAGTCACCGCACGCCTGGGTCGCGAGCTGCTCGGTGCGTGGGCTGTCCCAGCGAATCGCGCGGGTGACCGTGGGGTTCGCGTGGCTTCGGCCGTACGGGACCAGCTGGATCACGACGAACAGCACCGGGATGCCGATCGCGACGTAGCGGAGGGCCTTTCCCCAATCCATGCCGCGACCCTATCCGGGCGTAGGCAAGAGCGGGGTTGGAAACTGTCCGCGGCCGGCCCGCTTGGAGGGCCGCAACTTCGCGCCCCCCTCCCCGTTATGTTCGTTTGATGCCAACCCGGACGGCCAGGGCGGGGCTGGTGGCGGGGATCGCCTGCCTCTCCATGCTCTTTCTGCTCGCGCGAGGCGAGAGCTCCCGCGCGGCCAGCAGCAAGCCGAACGTGATCATGTTCACCACGGACGACCAGACCGTCCGGGACATGGCGGTGATGGCGAAGACCCAGTCGCTGATCGGCAATGCGGGGGCCACGTTTCTGCACGCCTACGCCTCGGATCCCCTCTGCTGCCCCTCACGCGTGACGGTCCAGACGGGGGAATACGCCCACAACACGGGCGTCCTCGGCAACACCCCGCCGCAGGGCGGATACAGCTCCTTCAACGATAAGAACGACCTGCCGGTCTGGCTGCAGGCCGCGGGCTATCGCACGATCCACATCGGCAAGATGCCGAACGGCTTCGGCGACCCGAGCGTCGGCGGCCCGACCTATGTCCCTCCCGGTTGGGGTCCATTCGCCGGGGGATCGGGTCCCTCCTCGAAGGGCGAGTTCTACGGCTTCATCGGGCCGCCGTCCTCCTACACCGGCTTCACCCTCGACGAGAACGGCACGGACAAGGTCTACACCCCGGACGACTACTCGACCGACGTCTATGCCGATCTCGCGGTCGACCGGATCGATCACCACCTGGCGGCCTTCCCCGACAACCCGTTCTACATGCAGGTCCAGTTCTTCGCCCCGCACGACCCGGCCACCCCCGCGCCGAAATACGCCAATGCGTTCGCGGCCGCCCCGCTGCCGATCGAGCCGAGCTTCAACGAGAAGAACGTCAAGGACAAGCCCGCCTGGATCAGGCGGATCAGCCGGTTCGGCCCGGGGCTGATCGCGAAGATCCAGACTCGCTACCAGCATCGCCTCGAGACGCTGCTCTCGGTGGATGACGCGGTCGAGAAGGTCGTCAACGACCTGGAGGCGCACGGCGTCCTCGGCAACACGTATCTGATCTTCACCTCCGACCAGGGCTTCATGCAGGGCCAGCATCGCCTCCATCAAGGCAAGTTCGTCCCCTATGAGCCCTCCGTCCAGGTGCCGCTCGAGATCCGCGGCCCGGGCATCCCGGCCGGCTCGCAGCCCCAGGGGCTCGTCTGGAACGGGGACATCACCTCGACGATCCTGCAGATGACGGGCGCACAGCCCAACCTCCCCCAGGACGGCCAATCGATGCTGCCGCTGGCGCAGGACCCGACCAGGAAGTCCACCCGTCCGCTCCTCTTCGAGACCGGCCCTCCCGGAACGACCTTCGAGCCGGGAACCGGCACCGCCGCGGCGGCGGGTCACCGGCGATCCGCCAAGGGCACCTATGTGAAGAACACCGACCTCGACCACACCGCCCAGATCGCGCGCCCGATCCTCGCGCCGCGCTACCGGGCGATCCGCACCGGCCGCTACCTGCTGACCAAGTACTCGGACGGCGGGCGGGAGCTCTACGACCTCTCGAAGGACCCGCTCGAGCTCAACTCCGTCTACAAGGACAGGCACTACGCCCCGGTCCTGAAGTTCCTGCTGAAGCGCCTGGGGAAGCTGGTCCACTGCAAGGGGCCGGCCTGCACCAAGGAGATCGGCAAGCCGCCGAAGCCGCTCGCGAAGCCCAAGAAGCGCAAAAAGCAGGCGCCCTCCCAATAGGGTCCGCGCATGGCGCGGAAGATGAGTGCGGATGAGGCCGCCGGCCTGCTCGAGCCGAAGGACACCTTCGCGATGCCCCTCGGTCCCGGCCAACCGGCGGCGCTCCTCGAGGCGCTCGGCAAGCGGGAGGACTGGGAGGAGCTGCGGATCGGCACCGCGCTGCTCTTCGTCTTCACCCCCCTCTTCAACCACCCCAACGTCCACTATCTCTCGGGCTTCTTCGGGCCGATCGAGCGCATGCTGCGCGACTCCGGCGCCAACATCAGCTTCGCCCCGGCCGACTTCCGGCGCTTCGAGCCGATCCTCGAGGATCAGGCACCCAGGGTGATGGCGACCGCCGCCGCCCCGCCCGACTCCGATGGCTGGTGCAGCCTGTCGCTGCATGCCGGCAGCACCTACAAGGAGATGCTCCGAATCGCCGAGGATCCCGACCGCCTGCTGATCGCCGAGGTCTCGGATTCGTTTCCGCGGACGCCGGGGATCGAGCCGGAGTACCGCCACGCTCTCCACACCGACCAGATCGACGTGCTCGTCGAGAGCGACCGCGCCCCCCTGCCCCTGCAGGACCCCGAGCCCGGTGACGCCGAGCGCGCGATCGCCGAGCACGCCAGCCGGTACATCCCGGACGGCGCGACCCTCCAGACCGGCATCGGTGCGATCCCGTCGACCATCGCGGGGCTGCTGGCCGATGGCGGCGGCGGTGACTACGGCGTCCATTCGGAGATGCTGACCACCGGGCTGATGCAGCTGCATGAGGCCGGCAAGATCACCAACCGCAAGGGCCAGTTCGACGGGGTCTCGGTCGCCACGTTCGCCGGCGGGAGCGAGGAGCTCTATGCCTGGCTGAACGACAATGAGGACGTGGCCTTCCTGCCGGTCGAGATCGTCAACTCACCCGACGTGATCGCCCGCAACCGCAAGCCCGTGACGATCAACGGCGCGATGTCGGTCGACATCCACGGCCAGGTCATCGCCGACACGATCGATGGCAATCAGTTCTCCGGCATCGGCGGGCACGAGGATTTCGTCGCGGGCCCGGCGCTGGCGCTCCACGCCCAGTCGTTGCTCTGCCTCTCCTCCACCTACACGCACGACGGCGATACGCAATCGCGGATCGTCCCCTGGTTCGGCCGCGGTGCCGTGATCACGACGCCGCGCCATCAGGTCGACGTGATCATCACCGAGTACGGCGCGGCCGAGCTGCAGGGGAAGACCGTCCACCAGCGCGGCGAGGCTCTCGCCGCCATCGCCCATCCCGACTACCGCGACGAGCTGCTCGAGGCGGCCGAGCGGGCCTCGCACGGCCACGCCCCCTTCTAACCGTGGCCACCCCCGAGACACCTCGCCCGCCCTTCGGCGACTACTACCGCGAGATCTACGCGAAGGGGATGCTCGCCGGAGAGCGCCCGACATTGCCGATGGCCTGGGCGGAGCTCGAGGCGAAGGCGCGGGAGTCCCTCGACGATCGGTCAATCGCCTACATCTTCGGTGGCGCCGGCTCAGAGGACACGATGCGGGCGAACCTGGACGCTTTCCGGCGCTGGCGGATCGTCCCTCGGGTGCTGCGACAGGACCTCTCGGTCCGCGACCTCTCTCTCGAGCTGCTCGGGACCAGCATGCCGGCGCCGGTGATGCTGGCGCCGATCGGCGTGCAGACCCTCCTCCACGAGGAGGGAGAGCTGGCCACAGCGCGAGCGGCGGCCGCGCTCGGCCTGCCGGCGATCACGAGCACCGCCTCGGCAACCTCCATGGAGCAGATCGCCGAGGCCGGTGGCGACGGCCCTCGCTGGTTCCAGCTGTACTGGCCCAACGACGATGAGATCGCCGCCAGCCTCGTTCGCCGCGCCGAGGCGGCCGGGTACTCCGCCCTGGTCCTGACCGTCGACAACTACTTGCCCGGCTGGAAGCCGCGCGACCTCCAGCAGGCCTACCTGCCCTTCCTCGAGGGCATCGGGATCGCGCAGTACCTCTCGGACCCGGTGTTCCAGGAGTCGCTCGAGCAGTCGCCGGAGGAGGACATGGGTGCAGCCGTCGGGCACTTCCTCGGGGTGTTCGCGAACCCGAACCTGACCTGGGAGCGCCTCGAGTGGCTGCGCGGAACGACGACGCTGCCCATCGTCCTCAAGGGCATCCTCCATCCCGACGATGCCCGCGAGGCCCGCGAGCGCGGGATCGACGGGATCGTCGTCTCCAATCACGGCGGCCGCCAGATCGACGGCGCGATCGCCTCTCTCGACGCGCTGCCACCGATCGTCGACGCCGTGGGCGAGGGGATGGCGGTGCTGCTCGACAGCGGGATCCGGTCGGGCGCCGACGCGTTCAAGGCACTGGCGCTCGGGGCGGACGCCGTCCTGGTGGGCCGGCCCTACCTGTGGGGCCTCGCCCTCGATGGACAGGACGGGGTCGAGACGGTGCTCCGCTCCCTGCTCGCCGAGCTCGACCTGACGATGGCGCTGAGCGGCGCCACCTCTCTCGCCGAAATCAACTCAGGACTGCTGCGGGCGATCTAGCCAGCGATCGCGACCGCAGGCGCGCTCGCGTGGATCGAGACCGTGCAGCCGGCGCCGTTCCTGATCTCGACGGCGTCGCACAGCATCCGGCTCAGCCAGATCCCGCGGCCGCCGATTCCCTCCGAGGGCGGCGTGAGCTGCCCGGCGAGGACGTCCTTGATCCCCTCCCCCTGGTCGCTCACCTCGCAGATGAGCTCACCTTCCTGCTGCCAGATCCGCAGGGTGGCGGGTGGACTTCCGTGGACGACGGCGTTGCTGGCGATCTCGTTGGCGGCCAGCGCGAGCTCGTCGGCGCGAGACCCCGGCAGGCCGCAGGCCACAGCCATTGACGTGACGATCCGACGCACCTTGCGCAGCTCGGCGAGATTGAAGTCAAGCTCCATCGCCGGCTCGCCTCGGGGACGCCTTACATGCGCATTGAGGCGGCGGCAGAACTCGCGCGGGTCTTCATAGCCCTCGCACGCGGTGAAACCGTCCGCACCGGAGATCGCCGGATGGGTGCTGTGGGCATGATCCACGATGTCGCGGCGCAGCGCGCGCGAGTCATAGGGGCAGATGAAGGTGACCGGCAGGCCCTCGAAGGCGACGTTGATGACCGACTCGTGTCGGGCCCAGTCCCGGACCTGAGCCTCGTTTCCGACGCTCCACGGTGGCTCCCCCATCAAGCGAACCCTCTCGCCCATCAGCCGGACCCTGCCCGAGTCGAGCCTCTCGCGCGCCCAGCGCCCGAACTTGTCCCGCGTGCGGGCCGACGTCTCGTACCACTCCTCGACCGACAGCAGGGTGACGCCCTCCGGCTCGCCTCCAAGCGCAGCGCGCAGGTTCTCGACATTCCGTCCCTGGACGGCGATCAGGGTGGGCTCGCCGGCCTCGATCCCCTGCTCGGCGAACGGCAGGGCAACCTCCATGAAGGCGTCATCAGACCCGTAGATCAGGGCCGAATGGACGAAACCCTCATAAGGGGCGGACGCTTCCCCTTCGTAGTGCATCAGCGTTCCTTTACCCAGTCGCCTCGGGTTTGACGCAATGAATACGGCATGAGCAGGGAAGTTGGATCAGTTTCCGCCCCGCGCTCTCCACGTTGCTGGATAGTGCCGCGCTCCGATCGCGGCCGCAGCGGGTTGCAGAATCCAGAGATGAGCACCACCACGACGAAACGGTTCGCAATCGCGCTGACCTCCCTCTGCCTGGCGGCGGCCGCCCTCGTGCCTGCACCCGCCGGTGCGGGCACCAAGGCGGCCGGAATCGACGTCTCCCGATTCCAGGGGCCGATCGACTGGCCCACCGTCGCCACTGCCGGGATCAAGTTCGCCTTCGTCCAGGCGAGCCGAGGCAGCGGCTCGGACTGCACGGTGAAGCCCGCGCAGTGTGGCGCCGACCCGCTCTTTGCGTCGAACCGGGTGGCCGCCGAGTCAAACCGGATCCGGGTCGGCGCATACCACCGCGCCTTTGCCGCCGGAGGCACCACCGAGGACGCTCGCGCCGACGCGATCGCGGAGGCCGACATCTTCCTGGCAGCGGTCGGCTCCCTGCAGAGCGGCGAGCTGGTCCCTGTGCTGGACGTCGAGACACCGTTCAGCGGCATGACGGCCACCACCCTGCGCACGTGGATCAGGGTCTGGGTCAAGAAGGTGAACAAGCGTCTTGGACGCAAGCCGATGATCTACACCAACGCGTCGAGCTGGGCCGCCACGGGAAACACGCTCGAGTTCGCGAAGGCGAAGTACCCCCTGTGGGTTGCCGAGTGGGGAGTGTCGAGGCCCTCGGTCCCGGCCGCCAACTGGGCGGGCATCGGCTACTCCGTGTGGCAGTACTCCAGCTCCGGAACCGTGGCGGGGATCTCAGGGAAGGTCGATCAGGACCGGCTCGGCAAGGGACTCGCCAAGATCACGGTGCACTGACGCCGCTCGACGCGGCGTCGGTTTCCCAGATCCGCACGCGGTTCCGGCCCGCGTCCTTCGCCTGATACAGCGCCTGGTCGGCAGCGTGGACCAGGGCGTCTGGCGTGCGGCGATCGTCGGCGGCGAGGGCAGCCCCGACCGAAATGGTGAGGTCGATCGAGGCATCGCCGACCTGAATCGGTGCTTCCGCCAGTGCCTCGCGGGCCCGCTCGGCGAGAGCGAGCACGCCGTCGCGGTCGGAGAGCCGTTCGGCTTCCTCCCGCGCGCTCTCCAGCTGGCGGTTCGCCTGCTCGACCCGCTCGAGTGAGGCGGCCAGTTCGGTCGACCGCTGGCCGGCGAGGGCCAGGGCCGCGTCACGCCTGCGGGCCAGCGCGCGAAGGACGACGGCGACCATGAAGGTGAGGGCCCCGCCGATCAGCAGGATCAGCCAGGGCAGCGCTTTCTCGGCGGTCGTCAGGGAGCCTCCGTCCACGGCCAGTGTCCAATCTCGTGAGGGCGCCGCGATGGCGGTCCGGAGCGCGTTGTGCAGGCCGGTTCCGATCGTGGCGAGAGGCGTCACTCGGTCGCGGAGCTGCAGCGCGGTGGGCTTGCCGCTCGGAAGGGCTTCGCTGACCAGCTGTTGCGCGTCGACCAGTCCCACGACCGTGCTCTGGGACTCGACGCTCGAGACGTCGCCACTGAAGCGGTGAGAGACGACGGGAACGGCCAGGTAGAAGCCGGCATCGCCGTTGGCCAGGGTGACGGGCGCGGAGATCGCATCCTGTTTGTGAAGCGAAGCGGCGGCGATCACGGGCGCCGCCACCGAATTCGACTCGGCGTCGCCGAGCTTGTCGTTCGCTGGATCGGTCGGCTTGACGAGCTCCGGGTCGGCGCTGATGTCCTTCGGCGGCACCAGCTTCCCGCTCGGCGATCGCCGGATCCATTCGACGGCGACGATCGCTCCCTCGTTGCGACCCCGGACGTGGGCGTAGCGAGAGAACTCAGCCTCGTCGGCATCGTCGTGGACCCCAACCATGTCCGCCACGTCCTGCAGGTAGTACGCCCGCCTGCCGACCGCATCGGAGATGGCCTGGCTCACGTTCGAGACCTGGTTGGACCGCCTCGAATGCAGCTGGCTGTGAGAGACGAGATAGGCGCCGACCGCGCCGGCGACGGTCGCGAGGATCATCGCGATCACGACCCCCCGCTGCAGCGCCTTCGAGCTCACCCCCACATCTTCGGCCTCGAGGCGGGAGAAGTTGAGCGCTGAACGGGCCTATACGCTCGAAGAGCCCAACTGATGAGCGCCGGCCACCGCAGCGGCCTCAGACCGCGCGCAGGCCCATCGCCCAGAGCTCGTCCGGCGAGTACGTGCACTGCTCGAGCGTCCGGCAGTCCTCCAGGACCGCATGACTCTCGTGAGCAGGCAACCGAAATCCCCGCACGACCCGGAAGAGACGCAGGCCGTCGGTCAGGTAGACGTCGGGCTCGAGAGCCGTGGTCGACAGCCGCCCTCTGGTGGTCTCCGCGACGATCGCCATGTCAGCCACCGTATGCCCCGGAACGCGGCACTTCATCCGCGCCAACAACCGTGTCCGCGTAGGTACTCTCTACCTACCGCCGGCGGTGGCCGCGTGGGGAGAGGCCTTGACGTCCGAACAACCCAAGCTCCCGGATGAGCGACTCGAGCAATTGCTCGAGGTGGGAAGGACGATCGTCTCCGAACTCGATCCGGAGACCCTGCTTCGACGGGTGACGGAGGCGGCACGCGACCTGACCGGCGCCGCGTACGCGGCACTGGGGATCCTCAATGCCGACAAGAGCGGGCTGGAGCGATTCCTCCACTCGGGAATCGACGAGCAGAAACGCCGCGAGATCGGGCCGCTTCCCCGCGGCCGCGGCGTCCTCGGCGAGCTGATTCGGAACCCGAGACCCCTTCGGCTCGCCGACGTCAACACCCATGCGCGCTCGTACGGCTTCCCTCCTGGTCACCCGGAGATGAAGACCTTCCTCGGGACCCCTGTCCTCGTTCGCGGCGAGGCCTGGGGCAACCTCTACCTGACCGAGAAGGCGGGGGGCGCCGAGTTCGACGAGACCGACGAGCAGGTCGCGATCGTCCTCGCGGCCTGGGCCGGAGTCGCCATCGAGAACGCCCGGCTCTACGAGGGCCTCGATCGGCGTCGCGAGGAGCTCGAGAAGGCGCTTCGCGGCCTGGAGGCGGGCTCGGATATCGCCCGCACCGTCTCCGCCGGGATCGAGCTCGACGAGCTGCTCGAGCTGATCGTCAAACGCGGACGCGGCGTCGTGGGAGCGAGGCAGGCCGTCCTGCTGCTCTCGGATGGCGCGGAGCTCGAGGTCGCGGCCGTGGCGGGCGAGCAGTCAGGGACGCTGCAGGGATGGCGCGTGAAGGACCGGGATACGTGGCTCAACGATCTGCAGGCCGAGGCCGCCGAGTTCCGCGGGCTGCCGACCCTCGTTGCGGAGCTTGAGTTCCGTGATCGTCACAGGGGCCTGCTGATGGCCGCGGGCCAGCTCGGACAGGGCGACTTCGACGCCAGTGACAAGCAGGTCTTCGAGTCGTTCGCGGCCGGCGCCGCCACCACGATCACCACGGTGCAGGCGGTGGAGGCGGAGAAGCTGCAGCTGTCGATAGAGGCATCGGAGCGGGAACGCCACCGCTGGGCGCGGGAGCTTCACGACGAGACACTGCAGGAGCTCGGTGCCCTGCGCGTGCTGCTGGACAGCACCGGCGGCGACGAGCTCTCGGCGGAGGCGCGCCGGATAGCGGTCGAGCACGTCGATCGAGGGATCCGCAACCTCCAGGGGCTGATCACCGAGCTGCGGCCCTCGGTCCTCGACGAGCTGGGGGTGGGACCGGCAATCGAATCGCTCGCCAGGCGCTCGAGCGAGAGATTCGGCGTCGACATCCATGCCGACGTCGATATCGCGAGCGAGCAGCCCGATGGGCCGCACCGGCTCCCGCCCGAGCTCGAGGCGACGATCTACAGGCTGGTCCAGGAGGCAGCCAACAACGCGATCAAGCACGCGGAACCGGATCGAATCCACGTGACGGTCAGCCGCAGTGAGGACGTGATCGAGGTGATCGTCGCCGACGACGGCAGTGGATTCGACCCCGACACCGCGGAGCGGAGCTTCGGGCTCGTGGGAATGGAGGAGCGGGTGTCGCTCCTGGGCGGCAGCCTCGAGATCGACTCGACGCCTGGAAAGGGCACAGAGGTCCGGGCCGACCTGCCGGCGAGCCCGGCTAGCCCTCTTCGATCAGCCCGTTCTCCCGCGCGAAGGTGACGACCTCAGCACGGCTGTTCGTGCCGAGCTTGCGGTGGATTGCCGCGCGGTGAGTCTCGACCGTACGAATGGAGATGACCAGCTTCTCCGCGATCTCCGGATTCGTGTGCCCGGCGGCGACCAGCCTGAGCACCTCGATCTCGCGGGGAGTCAGACCGCCCGGAGGGCCCTCGGGGGTTGCAGCCAGCCGTGCGCCGAGGTGAGGATTGATGTAGGTCTCGCCCCTCGCCGCCGCCCGGATCGCGTCGACGAGCTCGGCTCCGGCCGCGTGCTTGACGACAAAGGCCTTGGCGCCGAGCCGGAAGGCCTCCTTGGCGAACGCGGGATCGTCCTGCATGGTGAGCACGACGACGGCAGTCTCCGGCGATCCCTCGTGGATCTTCGGGATCGAGGCCAGGCTCGGCTCTCCCGGCATGTTCAGGTCGAGCACCAGGATGTTCGGCTTGAGCCCCGAGGCACGGCGGCGGGCGGTCTCGGCATCGCCGGCCTCCGCCACCACTGCCATGTCGCCCTCGGCCTCGACGATCCGCCTCAGCCCATCGCGGACGATCTCGTGATCGTCGGCGAGGATGATGCTGATTCCGTCGGTGCGGGTCTCGCCGTCAGTTGCTTTGCTGGTCATCAGGCCGGTGTCGCTCACGCTAGCGGTCCCCTTCAGCCGAGGTCCTCAACTGGCACGAATTGTCGAAGGCCGAGGCACGGCCTCCATCGGTGCAAAACACCGAGATCAGGACGGGGGCGCCCATTGGCCTACGGGCTGGTCGGCCGGCGTGGCACTGTACTCCTCGTCGGTGACGTGCTCCCAGCCCAAGTCCGGCGGTTTTCCAACAATCGGGCCGACTGGATTTGAACCAGCGACCTTTCGGCCCCCAGATCAGCGTTCTCCGCCGTTCGGTACCAGAGCAGTTACCAAGGGCCCTGCGCGCGCGTACGGGCCCGCTCCTGGTTACGGTCGACCCGCGTCGGGAAGGCTGTAGTCGCAGACCCCGGTCGGGAAGATTTGTTCGAGGCGGGCGAGCTCGCCCGGCGACGGGGTCCAGGAGCCGTAGAGTCCCCGGGCAACTGCGTCCGCGACCGACCGGAGCTGGCACTTGTAGACGCCGCCCCGGAAGGGTCCGCCGGCGACGATCCGCGAGGTGGAGTGAAGGGGGAAGGACTTGGTGCAGTCGCCCGCCGGGAGGTTGTTGAGGATCCCGTCCCAGGCGTGATCGCCGCGGGCTATCTCGGTGCCCTGGGAGGTGAAGCAGCGGTCGGTGGCGTCGGCCGGCTTGTTCTGGGCGACGCTCAGCTTGGGGTGCTGGCGGATGTTGGCGAGCCACTGGTCGATTACCTGGAGCGCTTCGGCGGCGATGTCGCGCTGGGGGTTGGGGCCGATGAACCAGATCACCTGGTTGGAGGCATTGCCGTCGTAATCGAGCATCCGCTGGCGCGAGACGAACGACTGGTGGCTGTTGTGCATGTTCAGCTGTTCCTCGAGGTAGTCGCGCTGGTCGATCAACGGGATGTTGATGTTGCCGTCGAAGTAGATCCCGTGGGTGTAGGCGGCGTGCATAGCCGAGATGTCGCCCTCCCGGCGCGGCGCCGGCGTCACCCCGCCGTCGGGGGAGAGCCTCATGTTGCGCGAGCTCCACGGATCGAAGCCGCCGGTGGGCAGGAAGGGCTGGCCCTCCTGGACCATGTTCTGCGGGTCCTTCCAGCTACCCACCTTGGCGTTCAGGTCGAGGAACTCGGCCGGGGTGATCTTCCCGTCGCGGAGCGCCTGCAGCCCGTACTGGACGCCGACGTTGTCCCAGGTCGAGCGCGCGTAGCCGTTGGGCAGGACGCCGTAGATGTTCCTGAGGTCGTCCCAGTGGGTCCAGTGGACTGCCGCCATCACCGCCGGGTCCATGCGCTCGGTGCCGGCCCCGGCGCTGCCGAAGAGCGGGTTCAGCGCGAGGGGGGTCAGGCCGCGCCAGCCGTTCACGCACTCGTCGCTTCCGGGCGCACGGGTGTAGGGATTGGGGAAGCTGGGGTTGCCGTTGAGGCCGATCAGCCACTCGCGGTTATCCCAGTTCTGCCAGATCGGGTTAGCGGCGTCCGTGACGTCCATGTAGTACTCGAGCAGCTCGCAGTCGCCGACGTGAATCGTCTGGGTGACCATGTCCGGGTAGGAGCGCTGCGGGATCCCGGCGTCGATCAGCCCCGGGTAGTTCTGGCCGTAGATGTACTGCTGGATCGCGCCGCCCGAGCCGCCGAGCCCGACGGTGTAGAGCGGGACCCCGTAGCGCTCGATGAACTCCTCCTTGGTCATCAGCGCTGTCTCGCCGCCGAGCTCGAGGTTGTAGTGGGTGTTGGTGTCGGTGCCGCTCGAATGGATGATCGCGTAGCCCTGGCGCAGGCCGAGGTCGAGCAGGGCGCTCGAGCCGGGCGTGCCCTGGTTGTGGCCGATCGCAACCCCGCCGTCGAACGTGTAGATCAGCTTTCGGTTCCACTCCGATGTGTCGATGTGGCTCGGGTCCTCGCCGAAGGGCGCGAGCATCGCGAAGGAGTAGATGAAGCGGTTGATCGTGCCGCGCTCCCGGCGTACGACGTAGTCGACGACGCGGCCGTCGGGAAGCTGGGTGGTGGCGAGGTCAACGGGCCGCGAGCCATCGGCGGGGAGCGGCTTGAACTGCCCACCGGTGCTGCGGTAGAGGTAGTCGACCACGGTGTGGGCGGAGCAGTCAAGGCTCCAGCCGGCGGTGCTCCCGTCGGGGTTCAGCACCCGGAAGCCGAGGCCGTCCTGGTTGTCCACGATCGGCTCGCCCAGCCCGGCCTGGATCGTCTTGCAGACGAACGGATACTGATGGGGCCCGGAGAAGATCGGGCCCTCGGTCGGGTAGTCGACGATCTGGAGGCGGTCGGCGGGCGGGCTCGAGGACTTGCCGTTCCGGTGCACCGTGAGCTCGTTGTTCCCGAGGTCGAACCCGTCGACGAGCCCGACTAGCCCGTCGCCCTGCGGCTTGAAGGCGGCCGTCACGTCCTCGCCGTTGCGCTCGACCGTGAGCTTGTCGAGCAGCCCGGGGGGCGCGTTTACCCGAACCAGCGCGTCCCCGCCGCTCACCTGGTTGGGCTGGCTGGAGAGCACCGACAGATCGACCGACTTCGCGTGCGCGACTGCGGGGCTCAACGCGATCGCCGCCACCGCGAACGCGAACGCAACCAGCTTCACCCTGAACTTCCCAGGCACTCCTTGCCTCCTCGGGCGAGACGAAAATACGGTACTCCTCTCATCGCTTGATCTCAACTAGAGATTCCCTGGGAGCGCTCTCTGGTCGCGCCCGCCTCCGCGATGGCTGCGGCTGCGTCCCCTTCAGCCCCCAGCGTGGGTCTGGCTCGGTACTACGACTGGTACCACGGCGCTCCGATCAGTCCCGGCTCGCAGGGCCCCCAGACGCCGAAAGCCCGCTTCCAAAGCGGGCCTTCGCTTAGTCGGGGCGACTGGATTTGAACCAGCGACCTTTCGGCCCCC
>CAVTOD010000002.1:0-93589 GCA_963736305.1 uncultured Solirubrobacterales bacterium
TCTTCACAAGAGCCCCGTCAGATCGCGACAGGGCTCAGCTGGTAGCTCGCGAGGCTGGAGTGAGGTCTTGAGGCCACGCGCCCGTGCGGACCCGCTCGTAGAGGGTGTCGGGCGCCAGGTCAGCACCCCCGGGCCACACGACAGTCCCTGTCTCCGGATCGACCGAAACCATCTCGAAGCCCCCTGGGGTGCGGGCCTCGTCGAACACGGGCCCTCGCATGCGGTCCAATACGTCTACCTCACCCTCGAGCCCATCCGCAAAGGTGAGGCCCAGAACGCCGTGGCTGACGACCTCTGCTGCCGTGATGTCGGGTGTGAGTCCAGTCATTGGAGTGGCTCGATCTCTTGAAGTGTCTCACCCGCGCGGGCGCGTTGCCAGTTCTCGATGAGCTCTTCTTGGTGGAGCTCTGCCCAAGCGAGCACGAAGCGGAGCTGCCTTCTCGGGAGGCTGCTTTCGATCACCTCGAGGTTGTCGATGCGGACCTTGGCCTCCCCCTCGGCATGGCGAGCATGGAAGTGAGGATGGCCGTGATCGCTGAAGTACATTGCAATCGTGACCCCGAAGAAGCGGCTGATCGTTGGCACAGCACGATGATCCGGTTGTGTCCGGACGGGAGGAATCCAGACACTCCCTCAGCTACCTGCCGGCGTGCGCGACAGATCGGAGAAAGCGGTAGCTGAGGTGGTAGCCGGGTCCCTGATGTTCCGCGTGGTCATGCGGTTTGGCGGGGCTACTCATCCCATCAGCCGCTTGCCTCGACTCATTCGCCCCGTGGGCATGATGCCCCGGGGCGTTTTCAGTTCTGAGGCTCCTCGTTAGGCTTGCTCTGACTCGGCGCCCTGGCGGAGTGGTTACGCAGCGGCCTGCAAAGCCGTTTACACCGGTTCGATTCCGGTGGGCGCCTCTCGCGGCAACCGGTCGTAGCATCGGCCGGTGATCCTGATCGGCGCCATCGCGCTCGCCGTGTTCGTCCTGCCGCCCGTCTGGGGCCTTGTCGCGGTGACGGCGGGCATCGTCATCGAGGTCGCGGAGCTTGGGTTCTGGATCCGCTTCCTGCGCCGCTATCGGATCGCGACCGGCAAGGAGGCCCTGATCGGCACTTCAGCCGACGTGATCGAGGCGTGCGACCCGCGAGGCCGGGTCCGCTTCCGCGGGGAGATCTGGCACGCCGAGTGCCGCTCGCGGGTTGAGGTGGGTGAGCGGGTGACGGTGACCGGCGTCAATGGGCTCACCTTGCGTATAGAGCGGGAATCTCGATGAAGGCCGAGTTTGTGTGAACCCGCTTGAGGAGGGGCGGCGGAACGGAAAAGGGCCCCGGTGAGGGGGCCCTTTGTATCCGAAAGGACGTGCCACCGGCGAATCTGAGCTTCAGCCGGCCCGTCGGTCCTTCAAATCTTGTGGCTCATGTCGGTCGATCAGCGGCTTGGCTTGAGCCTGTCAAGAGACACTAACACGGGGTTTTGCCGAAGGTTGCAGTTCCCTGGTTCTCGCAAGATTCTTTGAATTTTGGGGATCCGCAGGGGTGAGCGGATGCTCGTAGACATTGGCCGCGCAGCCAGGATAGGATGCGACGCGTGCGGTACCTGATCACAGGCGGCTCCGGGTACATCGGCGGCAGGCTCACCGACGAGCTCTCCGGCCGCGATGAGACCGAGAAGATCGTCGACGTCGACCTTCGCCCGCCGCCACGGACCTGGCCGAAGCACGAGTTCGTCAAGGCCGACATCCGCGACCGCAAGCAGATGCGCGAGCTGCTCAAGCGCCATGAGATCGACGCGCTCCTGCATTTCGCCTTCGTCCTCAACCCGATCCGCGACGAGGCGAAGATGTACGACATCGACGTCAACGGCACCCAGGCCGTCCTCCAGGCGGCCGCCGACGCCGGCGTCAAGCAGGTGATCCAGACTTCCTCCGCCACCGCGTACGGCGCCTTCCCGGACAATCCGAAGCCGATCGCCGAGGACTGGCCAGTGCGAGGCGCCCCCGACTTCTCCTACGCGAAGCACAAGGCCGACTCCGACCGCATCGCGCAGATCTGGGCCCTCGAGAACCCCGACGCCGTGATGACGATCGTCCGGCCCTCCATCGTCTTCGGGCCGAGCGTCGACAACTACATCGTGCGCGCCTTCGGCAACAACCCCTTCATCCCGATCCTCGATGGCGTCGACGAGGAGTTCCAGCTCGTGCACGAGGACGACGTCGTCTCCGCCCTGATCGCGCTGCTCGACGGCAAGCACGCAGGCGCCTTCAACCTCGCCGGCGACGGCCTGATGACCTGGAGCCGGGCGGCCGAGATGGTGGGCAAGAAGACCCGCAACATCTCGTTGAAGACGATGAAGCGGCTGAACGGCGCGATGTGGAAGATGCACGTGCCGCGGACGGAGGCCCCGGCCGGCAACCTCGACTTCATTCGCTACCCGTGGGTCGTCTCGACGGAGAAGCTGAAGTCAACGGCCGGCTGGCAGCCGAAGTACGACACGCTCGAGACCTTCAAGATCACGATGCGGGCCAAGGGCCTGCTGCCCGAGGCTCCGGCGACCGTCAAGGCGCCGACCGCACCGGTCGCCTAAGCCTGCTCGCTCCGCAAGGCCGCTGCTAACTTTCTCGTCCCGGGCGCATAGCTCAGTTGGGAGAGCGCCGCCTCGACAAGGCGGAGGTCGCTGGTTCGAGCCCAGCTGTGCCCATCCCTAGGCCGGGTCGCGCCAGTAAGCGGTGATCATGGCGGAGTCACCCGGGGTGTTGAACTCGCCGATCTTGCGGTAGCCGAGGCCCTCGTAGCGGTGATCGTTTGCCGCGTTGCTCGATTCCAGATAGGTGGCCACGCCTTCCGCGTCGAATCGCGCCAGGTTGTCTTCCAGCAGCCTCATCCCGATGCCGTTGCCGCGGTGATCGTCGTGGACCCCGAGCAGGCTCAGGTAGTAGTGGGGCGGATCGGCCGGCTGGACGGTCTCGAACCCCTCCAGCAGCTCCATGAAAGCGTCCGCGTGGTCGCCGACGAGCTCCCGCACGATTTCCGGGACACGCTCCTCGTCTGCGGCCGACAGCTCATTCTCGCCCGGCGGGAGCCAGATGGCCGCCGCCTCGACCCCGTCGGTCACGAATACCGCGGGCTCCTCGAATCGCAGCGCCGCTTCGATCAGCAGGCGCCACCAGACGGCGTATTGCTCCTGGCGCCGGCTCTCGTCGGGGAACGCCCAGCTCCACGTCGGATCGTCGTGGAAGGCGAGGGAGATCGTCTCTGTGATGGCCGGGACGTCGGCCGGCTCGGCGACCCGGACCTTCTCACCTTGGGGCATCGATTAAGAGTAGGAGTCCCAGTACTGCAGCTCGGGGAGCGGGTCGTACGCGGCCCCCCCGACGAACCAGCCCGGGGCGCTCCAGCGCTCGAAGTGGAGGTGGCAACCCTGGGCATCGCCGGTGTCGCCCACCTTGCCGATCTGCTGGCCGGCGGTGACGCCGGTCCCGACGGGAGCCCAGCTCGGCGCCATCAGGTGCATGTAGACGGCGTCGGTCCCGCTGATCAATCCGTGGATCACGACGTAGTAGCCGGCCCCGCCCGCCTGGTAGGCGTTAACGGTGACCTGCCCCTTCTCGAAGACGTAGAGCTTCTCGCCGCATGCGGCGGGTACGTCCTGACCCATGTGAATGTGGCCGGACCGGGGGGCTCCGAACCTGGCGTCCGGCCCGCCGAAGCTGTGCGGGCCCGGGACGGGAAACTGATGCAGGTGCATCGCGAAGGGCTGCGTCTGCCCGCCGGTAACCGAGGCGGCCGCGCTACCCGCGTTCGCCAGCTTCAGCTGGTAGGTGCCGTCCTCGACGATCCCCGATGGCTGGGTGCCGTTCCAGGCGACGCCCTTGGGCCCCGCGCCTTCGAAGGTGACCGGGATCGCCGCCACGAGGTTGCCCGTTGCGTTGAGCACCTTGACCTTCGCCGAGCCGGCCTTGCGAGAGGTCAGGTTGAGGGTGGGGTTGACGTAGCCTTCGATGAAATAGGCGCCAGTCACGCGCCTCCTCGCGAGCAGCTTCTTGATGCGCTTCGCGTCCTTCTTCGAGACGACCCCGTCCACGCGCCAGCCGTTCTGCTGCTCGAATGCCTCGACGCTCCGGAACGTGCCCTTCCCATAGACCCCGTCGATCGAGGTGCCGACACCGAGCCGGCTGAGGGCGCGCTGCAGATAGCGGACGTCCTTGCCCTTCGCGCCCGGCCCGAGCGGCCGGCTGCCGAAGCGGAACACGTGATGTTGCTTGCCCTTCGCGGCGGACGCCGGGGAAGCCGGTGCCGCCACCGTCAGGAGTGCGACCGCAACGACGGCGCACGCGAACGACCTGGGTCTGCCCGTGCCCATTGGCTCTCCTAACTGGTGTACGGCGCCCGAGTTGCGCATCCCTGCAAGCTGGGTGGGAACGCCCACGGTTAGCCTTAGCCGCGTGATCACGGTCAAGCTGCCCGACGACTCCGAGCTCGAGCTCGCATCCGACGCGACCGGCGCCGACGCCGCGGCCGCGATCGGCCCCGGGCTCGCGAAGGCCGCGCTCGCTCTCAAGGTCGGCGGCGAGCTTCGTGACCTCTCGGCACCGGTCGCCGACGGCGAGCGGATCGAGATCGTCACCGACAAGAGCCCAGAGGCGCTCGAGCTGATTCGCCATGACGCGGCGCACGTCCTGGCGGAGTCCGTTCTCGACATCTGGCCGGAGGCGAAGATCTCGATCGGCCCGCCGATCGCGAACGGCTTCTACTACGACATCGAGTTCCCCGACGGCAACCCCGGTGAGGAGGATCTGGCCAGGATCGAAGAGCGAATGAAGGAGCACGTCAAGGCCGACGAGCCCTTCGAGCGTCGCGAGCTGCCGGCGAAAGAGGCGATCGAGCACTTCCGCGACCAGGGCCAGGACTACAAGGTCGAGCTGATCGAGGACCTGATGCGCGACGAAGGCGCCGAGACCGTCTCGCTCTACCGGAACGGGCAATTCGAGGATCTCTGCCGCGGCCCGCACGGTCCCTCGACTGGCAGGATCGGCGCCTTCAAGCTCACCTCGCTCGCCGGTGCCTACTGGCGCGGCGACGAGACCCGCCAGATGCTGACCCGTGTCTACGGGACGGCCTTTCTCGACAAGCAGGAGCTGGAGCAGCACCTCGAGCGTTTGGAGCAGGCGCGCGAGCGCGACCACCGCCGGCTCGGCCCCGAGCTCGACCTCTTCCAGTTCCGCCCCGAGGCGCCGGGCATGCCGTTCTGGCTTCCGCAGGGCACCGTCCTGCTGCGCCTGATCGAGGCGGAGGTGCGAAAGCAGCTCGCCGTCCGCGGCTACGAGGAGATCAAGACCCCGCAGGTGCTCGACGTCGAGCTCTGGCACCGCTCCGGGCACTGGGACAACTACAAGGAGAACATGTTCTTCACGGCCGCCGCCGAGCGGGAGAGCTCGGGCGACGAGCGCCAGTACGCGCTCAAGCCGATGAACTGCCCCGGCGCCTGCCTGGTCTTCGCCTCCGGCCGCCACTCATATCGCGAGCTGCCCCTGCGGCTCGCCGAGTTCGGCCTGGTCTCGCGTTACGAGCGCGAGGGCGTGCTCCACGGCCTCCTCCGCGTCCGCGCCTTCACCCAGGACGACGCGCATGTCTACTGCACGCTCGATCAGGTGACCGACGAGGTGGATTCGATCTGTGCCGGAATCGACGAGCTCTACGAGCGCTTCGGCTTCGACGCCGTCCGGGTGGAGCTCTCCACCCGACCGGAGAAGTCGATCGGCACCGACGAGCAGTGGGAGAGGGCGGAGGGCGCCCTACGGGAGGCGCTGGAGCGCCAGGGGCGGGAGTACGACGTCAGCCCCGGCGAGGGGACCTTCTATGGGCCGAAGATCGACTTCCACATCACCGACGCACTCGGGCGCTCGTGGCAGTGCGGCACCTGCCAGCTCGACTTCCAGATGCCGGAGCGCTTCGATCTCGCCTACACGGGCGCGGACAACGTCGAGCACCGGCCCGTGATGATCCACCGTGCGCTGCTCGGCTCAATGGAGCGCTTCGCGGGGATCCTGATCGAGCACTACGGGGGGCGATTCCCGCTCTGGCTGGCTCCGGTCCAGGCCGTCGTGCTGCCGGTCGCCGACCGGCACAACGATCGGGCCGGCGAGATCGCCGATTCGCTTCGGTCCTCCGGCCTGCGCGCGCGGGTCGACGATCGCACCGAATCCGTCGGGAAGAAGATCCGCGACGCCGAGCTCTCCAAGGCGCCCTACATGCTGGTCGTAGGCGACAAGGAGGCCGATTCCGGTTCGGTCTCGGTCCGCCACCACGGCGACGGCGATCTCGGCGCGATGGACCTGGAGGCCCTGATCGCGCGAATGAGCGCGGAGGCGGCTGATTAGCACCGGTTCCGCCCAATCCTGGTTGCATCGCGGAGGGGCGTCTATACTGGCCGCAATGCCGGGCACCCACACCACGACGCGCGTCTAAGCGCCCCGTGCCCGCTTCACCGATCCAATCTCGCCCATTCTCTTCTTGAAGCTCTACCTCATGCGCAGCTAGTGGCGGTCTCCCGCTTCGACCGCCGTCCGCCTGAGCGCGACTCGACTCGTATCAACGAGCGAATCCGCGTGCCTGAGGTTCGCCTGATCGACGAGAACGGCGATCAGGTCGGGATCATCCCGACGCCCGAGGCCCTCGAGCGCGCGCGCGAGCGCGACCTCGACCTGGTCGAGGTGTCACCGACCTCGACGCCGCCCGTCTGCCGCATCCTCGACTACTCGAAGTACAAGTACGAGCAGGAGCAGAAGGCCAAGGCCGCCCGCAAGCACCAGCAGCAGGTGAACGTGCGGGAGATCAAGCTTCGCCCCAAGATCGCCCAGCACGACTACGAGACCAAGCGCGGCCACGTCGAGCGCTTCCTGAAGCAGCAGGACAAGGTCAAGGTGACGATCATGTTCCGCGGCCGCGAGCAGAGCCACCCCGAGCGTGGCCGGATGCTGCTCGACAGGCTTCTGGAGGACGTCTCGGAGATCGGCGTCATGGAGCAGCCGCCACTCCAGGAGGGGCGGAACATGACGATGCTCCTGGGCCCCGCGCGCGGGGCCGGGCAGGACCAGCAGGCCGCGGCGGGCTGACTCCCGCATCGCCGCTCGGCTCTTTGCTTCAATAGTCGGCCCGATGCCGAAGATGAAGACCCATTCCGGCGCCAAGAAGCGCTTCCGCAAGACCGCCAACGGCAAGCTGCGCGGCAGGCGCGCCTACTCGAGCCACATCCTCGAGAAGAAGTCGCCTGGCCGGAAGCGGCGCTTCGGACGGCCGTCGGAGATCTCCGAGCACGACAGAAAGCGCGTCAACAAGCTGCTCGTGAAGGGCGGTCGCTGATGGCCCGCGCGACCAATGCAGTCGCCCGCAAGCGGCGCAAGAAGAAGGTCCTCGGCCGCGCCAAGGGCTACTTCGGGCGCAAGCATTCGAGCTACCGCTTCGCACATGAGCAGCTCATGCGCTCGGACGCCTACGCGTACCGCGACAGGCGCACTCGCAAGAGGGACTTCCGGCGCCTCTGGATCACCCGGATCAACGCCGCCGCCCGCCAGGAGGGCATGAGCTACTCGCAGCTGATCCACGGCCTCAGCGAGGCGGGCGTCGACGTGAACCGGAAGATGCTCGCCGACATCGCGGTCAACGACCCCGATGGCTTTCGCCGATTTGTGGAACTCGCCCGGGAGGCTGTCGCGACCTAGCCACAGGCAGCCAGAGCCAGATTCCCCGGGCGGTCCGCGAGGCGGAGCCGCCCTTTTTCGTTCCGGGAGACATTCGAGATGATCACCAGCCCACACAATGAGAAGCTCAAGCTGATCCGCCGCCTCGGCAGGCGGCGCAGCCGCGAGCGCGAGGGGCTCTTCGTCACGGAGGGGGAGGACCTGCTTGTTGCGGCCCGGGAGGCCGGGGCCGAGCCGGTGGAGCTGCTCACCGCCGCGGGTGAGGGGCTGGGTGGGACCGAGGTCGAACCCGCGCTCTTGGCGGATGTCTCGAAGCTCGGGTCCGGAACCCGGGTGATCGGGGTTTGGCGGGAGAGCTGGGCCGACGCCCCGCAGGCGCCCTGCGTCTACCTGCACGGCGTCTCCGATCCGGGCAACGTCGGAACCGTGATCCGCACGACGAACGCGCTGGCCGGCGGATCGGTGGTGCTCGGGCCCGGCTGCGCCGATCCCTATGGGGCGCACGCCGTCCGGGCCAGCATGGGCGCCGTCTTCGCCGAGCCGCTGATCAAGGCCGAGATCGACGCGACTCCAAGCCCGCGGGTCGCGCTCGTCGCACACGGTGGCGATCCCCTCGAGGCCCTCAATGGTGCGGCAACCCTGTGCCTTGGCGCGGAGAGAGCGGGGCTGCCCGACGAGCTCGCGGAAAGGTGCAATGTCCAGGTGACGATCCCTGTGCGCGGGAGCGCGGAGTCACTCAACGTCGCGGCGGCGGCTGCGATCGCGCTGCACCGGATATGCGAGTGTGCTCCGCCAGGAGCAACCCGTTTGAGGGCGAAGCCGTGAGAGACACCGATGACTGACCGAATAGACGAGATCCGGAAGGAGGCCGCTGCCGCGATCGGCGCTGCTTCGACGACCGCGGAGCTCGAGGAGCTCCGGGTTCGCTACCTGGGCCGGAAGGCCGACCTGACCCAGATCCTGCGGGGGATCTCCGATCTGCCGCCGGAGGAGCGCGGGCCGGTGGGCAAGTCGGGAAACGAGGCGCGGCGCGAGCTCGAAGGGCTGCTCGCGTCGAGGAGCGCCGAGCTGGACGCGAGCGAGCTGGGGACGCGGCTGGCCGAGGACTCGATCGACGTCACGCTGCCGGGGGCGCCGGCGGCGCCGGTCGGTGCCCAGAACCCGCTGCTCCGCACCCAGCGCGAGATCGAGGACATCTTCGTCGGCCTGGGATATCGGGTGATGGAGGGACCGGAGGTCGAACTCGACTACTACAACTTCACCGCGCTGAATCACCCTCCGGGCCACCCGGCCCGGATGGCACAGGACACCTTCTACGTGGATCCGGCGACCCTGCGGAGCGATCTGCGGATCCCCTCCAACGGGGATGAGCTGCCGCCCGGGCCGGAGGACGTCGTGCTTCGCACCCACACCTCGCCGATGCAGGTGCGTTCGATGGAGTCGCAACCGCCGCCGATCTTCATCGTCGTCCCCGGGCGCTGCTACCGCTCGGATCCGTTCGACGCGACCCACAGCCCGATCTTCCACCAGGTCGAGGGGCTCGCCGTCGGCCCCGACATCACGCTCTCCGACTTGAAGGGGACTCTCGACGAGTTCGCCCGTGCGATCTTCGGGCCCGAGCGCGAGACGCGCTTCCGGCCGGGGTTCTTCCCCTTCACGGAGCCGAGCGTCGAGGTCGACGTCTCATGCTTCCGGTGCGGCGGGAGCGGTCAGCTGCCGGACGGCTCGCGGGACCCGCTCTGCAAGGGGATTGGCTGGATCGAGATCCTCGGGGCGGGAATGGTCGACCCCGACGTCTATGGCTTCGTGCACGACTCCGGGTACGACCCCGAAGAGATCCAGGGCTTCGCCTTCGGAATGGGGATCGAGCGGATCGCGATGCTCAAGTACGGCGTCCCCGATCTGCGCAAGTTCTTCGAGAACGACGTCCGAGTGCTGGAGCAATTCCGATGAGGGCGCCGGACTCATGGCTGCGCTTGTACTGCGATCCGAACCTCTCGGTCGAGGAGCTGGCCGACGAGCTCGCGATGCACTCGATCGAGGTCGAGCGGATCACCCATGCGGGCGCCCCCGACCCGGAGGGATTCGTCGTCGGCAAGGTCCTGTCGGTCGAGAAGCATCCGGACGCCGACAAGCTCAGCGTCTGTGAGGTGGATGCCGGGGACGGCGGGCGAACGATCGTCTGCGGCGCGCCCAACGTCGCCGCCGGGCAAACGGTCCCGGTGGCGCTGCCGGGCGCGGTGATGCCGGACGGGACGAAGCTCGGGAAGGCAAAGCTTCGTGGCGTCGAGTCCAATGGGATGATCCTCTCCGAGGCCGAGCTCGAGATCGGCGACGACGGCGCCGGCATCGCCGTTCTGGAGGGCGACGGTTGGGCGCCCGGGACTCCGCTGGCCGAGGTGATCCCCGTCTCCGATCCCGTCATCGAGTTGGAGCCAACCTCGAACCGCGTCGATTGCTTCGGCCTCTACGGAGTCGCCCGCGAAGTCCATGCGATCACCGGGGACTCGCTCGCGGCGCCGCCCTGGGACGAGGACGCCGAGGCGACGGAGGAGGGCGACGTCTCCGACTACGCCTCGGTGTCCGTCGAGGTTCCCGATCTCTGCCCGCGCTTCACCGCGCGCGTCTTCACGGACGTGCGGATCGAGCCATCGCCGCTCTGGCTCAAGGCGCGGTTGATCGGCGCCGGAATGCGGCCGATCAACAACGTCGTCGACATCACGAACTACGTGATGCTGATGACGGCCCAGCCGCTGCACGCGTTCGACCTCGACAAGGTCCCGGATGGTGCTCTGGTAATCCGGGCCGCGAGCAAGGGCGAGAAGATGACGACGCTCGACGGCGTGGAACGCCCCTTCGACGAGGACGTCGTCCTGGTCTGCGACCGGAACGGTCCCTCGGGCATCGCGGGGATCATGGGCGGCGAGGTCTCGGAGGTCTCCGAGACGACCACGCGCGTGCTGCTCGAGGTCGCGACCTGGAACGGGGTGAACATCCTGAGGACCTCCCGGAAGCTCGGGCTGCGCACCGACGCCTCCAACCGGTTCGAGAAGCAGCTCCATCCGGAGTTGGCGCTGCGGGCACAGCGGATCGCCTCCCAGCTGATGGTCGAGCTCTGCGGAGCGAAACTGGTGCCCGGGACGATCGACGAGGCGGCCGACGTTCCCGAGCCGCACAGGCTCGGGCTGCGCCACGAGAGGGTGGCCCGGCTGCTCGGGATGGAGATCTCTCCTGATCAGTGTGCCGAGTATCTGGAGCGGCTCGACTTCGAGGTCAGCCGCGACGGAGACGACCTGGAGGCGACGGTCCCGTTCCACCGCCATTACGACGTCACGCGGGAGGTCGACCTGATCGAGGAGGTCGGCAGGATCCACGGCTACGCGAAGAACCTTCCCGCCAGCTTGCCTTCGACGAGCGGCCAGGCCGGCCGGCTCACCCGGGAGCAGCGCCTGCGCCGAAGGGCCGAGGACGCGATGCGGGACCTCGGCTTCGACGCGGTCGTCGACCTCAGCCTCACCGACCCCGGAATGCCGGGCAGGCTCCGGATCCCGGAGGGAGACGTCAGGGCAGAGCCGATCCGCGTCTCGAACCCGCTCTCGGCGGAGCACTCGGTCGAGCGGACCGCCCTGGTCGGCTCCCTGCTCGACGCCGCGAGCTACAACCGGGCCCACGGCGCCGAGCGGGTCGCGCTGTTCGAGTCCGGCCGCGCGTACCTCCGCGAGGGAAGCTCGCCCCGGGACGGCGTCCTTGCAGGCAAGTTCGTCGGCAACCGCACCGCGCCGGCCTATGAGCCGTGGCGGATCGCGTCCATCGCCACCGGCGGCCTCCGCCAGGGCGGATGGCGCGGCGGGTCCGCTGAGTCGGACTTCTACTCGGTGAAGGGCGTGCTCGAGGCCCTAGCCCGGCAGCTGGGCGCCGGTCTCGAGATCGTCCCAGGAGACGAGCCGTTCCTCCATCCCGGGCGGAGCGGTCGTGTGATCGTCGACGGTGAGGACTGCGGCTGGATCGGCGAGATCCATCCCGTGGTCTGCCGCGAATGGGACCTCGATGCCGCCGCCGGGTTCGAGGTCGATCTCGCTCCGCTGGTCGCCGCCTCGCCCATCGGCGATGAGACCTACGAGGACGTGATCTCCTATCCCGCCGTCCACCAGGACGTGGCCGTGGTCGTCGACGACGCCGTGCCGGCGGCGGCGGTGCGCTCGGCCGTGCTCGAGGGTGGTGGAGACCTCCTGCGCTCCGCAGAGGTCTTCGACCTCTATCGGGGCGAGCAGGTCGGCGAGGGCCGCAAGAGCCTCGCGCTTCGCCTCACCTTCCGTGCCGAGGATCGGACCCTGACCGACGAGGAGGTCGCTGAGCGAAGGGAGACCATCGAGGCGGCCGTCGAGAAGATCGGGGGGTCGCTCCGTGAATAGGGTCTTGGTGGCAGGAGCGTCCGGATACGCCGGGGCCCTCGCGGCCGAGCTGGTTCGCACCCACCCGAGCCTCGAGCTCGCGCGCGTCACGGCGCGGACCGACGCCGGCAGGCGGTTGAACGAGCTCTACCCGCAGTACGGGGTCGATCTGGTGCTCGAGGAGCCCGCGGCCGAGGATGGCGCCGACGTGGACGCGGCGATCGTCGCCCACCCGCACGGTGCCGCCGCGCCGGTCGTATCCGCGTTGCGCGAGCAGGGCACGAAAGTGGTCGACCTCTCCGCGGACTTCCGTCTGCATGACCTCGACACCTACGGCCGCTGGTACGGCGAGCACGGCGCGCCGGAGCTGCTGGGCGACGCGGTCTACGGGCTCACAGAGCTGCACCGCGAGCGGATCGCCGGCGCCGACCTGGTCGCGAACCCGGGCTGCTACCCGACGGCAAGCATCCTGGCCCTGGCGCCGCTGGCCGCGGAGGGGCTGATCGAGGACGTCGTGATCGACGCCAAGTCCGGGGTCTCCGGTGCCGGGCGCGTCGCCGAGGAGGAGATGGCGATCGTCAAGGAGACCGACGACACCATGCCCTACAAGGTCGCCGGGCATCGCCACACCCCGGAGATCGCGCAGGAGCTGGCAGAGCTGGCCGGCGGAAACGGGGCGGCGGATTCCTTTGCGGGTCTCACCTTCGTGCCGCACCTGATGCCCTTCGACCAGGGCGAGCTGGTCAGCTGCTACGTGCGCACAGCGGAGCCGCTTGACGTGGCGCGCATGCTCTCGCTCTACGAGGACCGCTACGGCGACGAGCCCTTTGTCGAGGTGACGACCGAGCCGCCGGGGGTCAGCGGTGTCCGTGGCACCAACCTCTGCAGGATCCATCTCGCCCTCAACGAGGCATCCGGCCGCACTCTGGCCTTCGCCTCCATCGACAACCTCTGGAAGGGCGCTGCCTCGCAGGCGATTCAGAACCTCAACCTGATGCTCGGTCTGCCGGAGGGCGAGGGGATCTCATGAGCCCCGCGACGCAGACCTTCTTTCGCTCCCGCTGGGTGAAGCCGCCGCCGGAGTTCGAGCAGCTCGAGCCGGCCGAGCTGGCACCGGGCTTTCGGGCGGCCGGGGTGGCCTGCGGTCTGAAGGGCGGCGGCGAAACGGATGTCGGTGTGCTGGCCTGCGATGCGGACGAGGTCGGCTCCGCTCTCGCGCTCACCCGGAACGCGGCGGCCGCTGCGCCGGTCCGGGTCTGCCGGCGGGAGTGCGACGCCGGAGCGCTGCGTGCCGTGGCCGTCAATTCGGGCAACGCGAACGCCGCAACCGGAGAGCAGGGCTATCGCGACGCGCTCGCAATGCGGGACGCCACCGCCGAGGCGCTCGGCGTCGAGCCCCGGACGGTGGCGGTGGCCGAGACCGGCACGATCGGCGTGCCACTCGACATCGAGGCCGTCACGACGGGTGTCCTCGAAGCGGTTCGGGCGCTATCGGCGGGCGGCGGCGAGGACTTCGCCGAAGCGATCATGACCACCGACAAGGGCCCGAAGCGCTGCGCGATCCGTGCCGGCGAGGTGACTGTCTCCGCACAGGCTAAGGGCGCGGGAATGATCGAGCCTGGCTTCGCGACGATGCTCTGCTTCGTTCAAACCGACGCCGTCATCGACAACCCCGACGAGGTCCTGCGCTCCTCACTGGCGGATTCGATGGAGCGGATCACGGTCGACGGGCAGATGAGCACCAACGACACGGTCCTGCTTCAGGCGACCGGTTCCTCTGGTGCGGTTCTGCCGAAGGGGTTGCTGGAGGCCGTTCTGCTGCAGCTCGCACTCGAGATCGTCGCGGACGGCGAGGGCGCGACCCGCGTGGGTCGCGCCGAGGTCGCCGGAGCGAAGAGCTCCGAGGAGGCCGAGCGGGTGGCGAGGGCGATCGCCAACTCTCCGTTGGTGAAGACGGCGCTGTTCGGCAGGGATTCGAATTGGGGGCGAATCGCACAGGCCGCCGGCATGGCGCTGGCGGGAGAGGAGCTCGAAGAGCTCGGGCCCGACCGGATTCAGGCGGCGGAACTCGCCTCGGAGGGGCAGGAGGCGGAGCTGTCGATCAACCTGGGGCGCGGCAAGGCAAGCGCCCACGTCTACTTCAGCGACCTCACCCACGACTACATCCGGATCAACGCGGAGTACACGACATGACTTCGTCGGTGGAGACTCTCCTCGAGGCGCTCCCCTACATCAGGGAGTTCCACGGCCGCACCATCGTGATCAAGTACGGCGGCGCCGCGATGCGCGACGAGGAGCTCCGGGAGGCCTTCGCCCGGGACGTCGTGCTCCTCAAGTACGTCGGGATGAATCCCGTGATCGTCCATGGCGGCGGGCCGGAGATCACTCACTACATGGAGCGGATGGGGATGGAGGTCAAGTTCGTCGAGGGCCTGCGCGTCTCCGACGCCGAGACGGTGGAGGTGGCGAAGATGGTGCTGCTCGGCAAGATCAACTCGGACATCCTCACGAGGCTCAACCGCCACGGTCAGCCGGCGGTTGGATTGGGCGGGGAGGACGGCTCGCTCTTCGAGGTCCGCCCGGTGGGGCAGTCCGCGAATGTCGGCTTCGTCGGCGAGATCGAGAAGGTGAACGTCGACGTGATCGAGCACATCGCCGAGGACTACATCCCGGTGATCGCCTCGGTCGGCACCGATCGCGACGGTGCCTCCTACAACATCAACGCCGACGAGGCCGCGGGCAAGGTCGCCGCGGCGATGCCTGCGCACAAGGCGATTTTCCTCACCGACGTCGACGGTTGGCTGCGGGACCCCGAGGACCCCGAGTCCCGCATCTCGCAGGCGACGGCCGACGAGGTGCGCGCCGCACTGGACGGCGTCGAGGGCGGCATGCGGCCGAAGCTCACCGCATGCGTCAACGCGATCTCGGGTGGGGTCGAGGCGACCCACATCGTCGACGGCCGCCGCCCACACACGCTGCTGCTCGAGCTCTTCACCGACGCCGGTATCGGCACGAAGATCACGGCATGAGGCCCGGAGCGTGAAGCTCGCCGAGCTCCAGGAGCTCGAGTCCCGCTGGGTGATGCAGACCTATGCGCGGATGCCGGTCGAGTTCGTGCGCGGGGAGGGCGCTCGGCTCTGGGATTCCGACGGCAAGGAATACCTCGACTTCCTCGCCGGGATCTCCGTGTGCTCGGTCGGCCACTGCCACCCGGCGGTCGTCGAGGCGGTCCGTGAGCAGGTGGGCACGCTCACGCACACCTCCAACCTCTACCTGAGCGAGGGTGGCGTCCGGCTCGCCCAGCGGCTCTGCGAGTCGAGCCTCGGAGGGAGGGCCTTCCTGTGCAACTCGGGGACCGAGGCCAACGAGTGCGCGATCAAGCTGGCGCGGAAGCACGCCCATGGACGCGGCGTTGTCGATCCGGAGATCGTCGTGCTTGAAGGGGCCTTCCACGGGCGGACGATGGGATCGCTCTCGGCAACGCCCGGGCTCTCGACGAATGAGAGCTTCGCTCCCTACCTCCCGGGCTTCAGGGCGGTGTCCCGCGAAGATCCCGATGTCCTCCGGGACGCGGTCGGGGAGCGGACGGCGGCCGTCATGCTCGAGCCGATCCAGGGCGAGACCGGCGTGAACGTCGTTCCCGACGAGCTGATCGCCGCGGCGCGCGCCGCATGCGATGACGCCGGGGCCCTGCTGGTTTTCGACGAGATTCAGACGGGCATGGGCAGGACTGGGTCCCTCTGGGCGTACGAACAGATACCGGCGCGGCCTGACGTGATTACGACCGCGAAAGCACTCGGTGGCGGCCTGCCAGTGGGGGCCTGCATGACGGACCCCGACACCTCCGAGATACTGGAGCGCGGAGATCACGGGTCGACGTTCGCCGGCGGCCCCCTGATCGCGGCCGCCGCTCTCGCGACCTTCAAGGTGATCGACAGCCCAGAACTGCTGCGGCGGGTGCGGGAGCTGGGGACTCGCCTGTGCAAGGGCCTCGAGGCGATGGGACCGATCGCGGAGGTGCGAGGACGGGGCCTGATGGTGGGCGCGAGCCTGAAGGGCGCGGACGCCAAGGACGTAGCGGCTCGCCTGCTGGGCGAAGGCCTGATAGTCAACCCGATCGGTGCCAACACATTGCGGATGCTTCCGCCGCTCGTGATCGAGGAGGCGGACGTGGACGCGGCGCTCAAGATCATCGGCCGGACCCTGGGCTAGGATCGCGACCGTGACCACTCGAGCCCGATGGTCCATCGGCATCCTGATTGCTCTGGTGATCGGGCTCGTGGTCGGACTGATCATCGTGCTCGGCGACAACAACTCAAACAACTCAAGCACCACCGTGCCGATTCAATCGATCACTATGCCGACGGTCCCGACACCCACGATCGCGCCGACGACCACACAGTCGACTACGACAACCGGCCCGAACGGCGGGACCCCGATCCCGAGCCCCGGCGATACGAGCACGCCCGCCGGCCTCTAGCGGGGCACTTCTACGGGGCGAGCCAGCGGCTCTCGCCGGTGAGATCGAAGGTGTCGATCCGGGTGAGCTTGGCGAATACCGCGTAGCGCTTTGCAGCGCTGTACGCCGGGTGGCAGGCCGTCAGCACCAATTGGGGGTAGCCCACCGGCTTGATGATCCCCACATCGCTCGGGTCGACGATCTGATGTCTCTGGACCGTGTAGGTGAAGGCGGCGTAGGGCATCTCGATCCGGATCTCGTCCCCGTCCTCGATCTGGTCGATGTGGCGAAACGGTGCCAGGTAGGTCGTCCGGTGCCCGGCGATCGCGACGGTGCCCGGCTGGCCTGGGATCGGCGTGTTTCGGTAGTGCCCGGGTCCTTTCTCCAGAGATGCCGTGTCGGTCCCCTCGATTACGACGATGTTGAGCCCGATCCGGTCGATCTTGATTCGCCCGATCGCATGACCCTCCTGGAGATGCGACTCGAAGCGGTCCGCGAGAACCCTCCCCTTGGCGGCACTGCCCTCGACACCGGCGATTGCCTGCAGATCGGCGGGGGTCGGGTACTGCGATTCGAGCTGGTTCAGCTGGTCTGCCGCCTGACCCTGCTTGAACGAGCCATACGCCGCCGAGAGCGGCTCCTGCCACACCAGCGTGAGACCGGCGTCCACGAGGATTACGACTCCCGCCGTGATCAGCATGATCGACCCGATATGGAGCAGGCGCCGCACCGCGAGGATTCTCGCATCGTTGGATAAACGAATCGCCCAGCAGGGGTCTGGAGAGCCGAGAACAAGGGCCTCGCGCGCTGAGCAAGCCGCCGTACGGAGTAGGTTGAGGGCGTGGCAGAGCCGGCGATGGAGAAGGTGCACAGGAAGGGACTCTCGACTTTCCTTGCTCGCCACGAGGAATGCGGCGGGGGATTCGAGGTCCAGCGCAGGGCGGGCACAACCGGTGCGATCGTCCGGGTCGTATGTGGTGCATGTGGGGAGACGATCGAGTACCCGGCCGCCTCGGACGAGGATCTCGCCGCGGTTCAGCGCGCCTCCCGTAGTTCCTCGCAGCGAAGGGCAAAGAGAAGCCCACGGACACGTACGACCGGCGTCGGCGAACCTGATGCTCCTCAGAAGGCGACGGAGAGCAGGCCGCGCGCCGGGACCGGCGCGCCCCGGGCGGAAGACCCTTCACGGAGGTCCAGGGCCAGCGCACGCTTCATCGGCTGGCGAAGTTGGCTCCCCGGCCTGATCGCTGGGCTCATCGGAGGCGCATTGGTGTTGATCGTCCTTGCGATCGTGTCCGGTGGCGGGAGCTCAGATGACGGGTCGACTCCCAGCGTCGGGTCGACAAGCCCGAGGACGACGCCCACTGCACCGGCATCCACCGCACCGACGTCAAGCACACCGACCCCGGTGGCCAAGCGGCCATCCAAGCCGCGGCGAGATGCGGTCAGGCTGGAGCGGCGACAGCTGGCCGACCGCGTTTCTATCGGTGTTCCGAGGGGCTGGAGCGCCGGCATCAGCGGCGGAGCCGTGACCCTCTTGGCCGGGAATGGAGACGCCGAGGTGCAGGTCTACTACGAGCTCGGGGCGAAACCCGACGTTCAGCTCGCCGAGGCGTCGAAGCGGTTTCTCCTCCAGCGACATCCAGATGGGCGCGTCGCCTCGATTGGAGTGATCGACGCGGCCGGAAGGAAGGCCAGGCGTGTAAAGGTGAAATACCCCACCGGGACCGAGTCGGCGGTCGTGCTCGTGGCCGACGGCTACAGCTATCTGATCCTGGAGCGGCTGGGCAAACCATCCTCGCCCGAGGTGAGGCGCACCAGCGCAGCGGTGGCGATGAGCTTCAGACCTGTTTGAGCGTCGAGCTCAAAGCCAGCTCAGACAAACCGGGAGAACGCCCGCGGGGTGGCCTTCCGGGCGCGCATGTCCTGGTCGGCCGCATCGAGCAGCTCGGCCGGATCCGCCCCGTCACGCGGGAAGATCGCGGTCCCGACGCTGGCGGAGACTCGGACGTCGCCCGAGCGGATGCCTCGCAGGGCCCGTTGGATCCGGCGTGACAGCAGATCGGCCTCTTCAGGCCCGGTCTCGGGGGCGACCACCGAGAACTCGTCGCCTCCCTGTCGGTACACGCCATCCTCCTCCCGCACCTTGACGTCGAGAAGTGAGCCGACGATGGCCAGCAGCGCGTCGCCGACGAGGTGGCCGTTCGTCTCGTTGACCGTCTTGAATCCGTCCAGGTCCAGCGTGAGCAGGGCGAACTCGCGATTTCTTCTCGCATGGCGCACTGTCTCGTGATGAAGCCTCGTCATCAGGGCGCGGTAGTTGCCCACGCCGGTAAGTCCATCGACGATCGAGAGTTGGCGGTAGGCCTCCCTGCTCGTGTGGAGCCCACCCATCAGCCGGCCGGTGACCACGGCGATGAAGATCGACGCCGGCCCAACCACCAGCAGCCACAGCGCGGCGTTTCGAGACGACTCCGTTGAGTACACGAAGGGCATGAGCAGGGCGATTGCAATCAATCCGAGCAGCGGGACCGCGATGCGTGGGCCGGGAAAGATCAGCGCGACGTAGAGCGCGATCGGCAGGTAGAGCGAGGTGAGCCCGTAGTCGACCAGCGCCACGTCGACGGCGACCTGCGTCACCGCCATCACCGGTAAGGCCAAGAGGAATCGTTCGTCCCAGCGATCCCACGGGGCTCGCAGGCAGATCAGCCCGACCAGCGATGTGACGAAGGTGAGGGCATCGATCTCCAGAGTGGTGTGCACGCCCAGCAGAAGTGCCGCGGCATGGGATGTGACCGCGGTAACGATCAACAGCGCGCCCCCCAGGCGCCATGCACCCCGCAGGCTGATTACACGACTCCCCATCTCGGACGGGATTGTCTCAGCGATGGCAGCGCGAAAGCGGCACACTTCCCGACTCAATGGCCGCGGACGAGAAATTCCCGGAAGCTCCGAGGGTCGCCTCCTACCAAGCCGACCCCGCCGAGGTGGGTCGCGTTCTGCTGCTCTACTCGGGCGGGCTGGACACCAGCGTGATGCTGAAGTGGATCCAGGAGCGCTACGGCGCCGAGATCGTGACGCTCACCGTGAATCTCGGGCAGCCCGGGGAGGACTGGGAAGTCGTGACCGGCAAGGCGAAGCAGCTCGGCGCCGTCGAGACCGTCCTGGTCGACGCCCGTGAGGAGTTCGCCAACGATTACGTGCTTCCCGCGATCAAGGCGAACGCGCTCTACGGCGGCGGCTACCCGCTGTTCACCGCACTCGGCAGGCCCCTGATCGCGAAGCTGGCGGTCGAGGCGGCCCGGCAGCACGGCTGCGACACGATCGCCCACGGCTGCACCGGGAAGGGAAACGACCAGGTGCGTATCGAGGCGACCATCGCGACGCTCGATCCAGAGCTGCGGATCATCGCGCCCGTGCGCGAGTGGCGGATGGGCAGGGAGGAGGAGATCGCCTACGCGCGTGAGCACGGCATCCCGGTGAAGGGCGGGACCGAGGTCTCGCCGTACTCGATCGACGACAACCTCTGGGGCCGCTCGTCGGAGGGCCGGACGATCGAGGACCTGGACGAGGCGCCACCCGATGACGTCTTCCAGCTGGTGACCAGGCCACAGGAGGCTCCTGACGAGCCTCAGGACGTGACCATCGGATTCGAGCGCGGCAGGCCTGTCTCGCTGGACGGCGAGGGACTCGGGCTGGTTGAGCTGCTCGAGGGAGCCGCCGAGATCGGCCAGCGCCACGGCGTCGGGATCGTCGATCACATCGAGGACCGGGTCGTGGGTCTCAAGGTCCGCGACCTCTACGAGGTGCCGGCGGCGGCGATCGTCCTGGCCGCCCATCGCGAGCTCGAGAAGCTCGTCTGCACGATCCACCAGAACAACTTCAAGGGCACGCTCGAGAGCCAGTGGGCCTACCTCTGCTACGCCGGGCTCTGGCTCGAGCCGCTGCGGCTGGACCTCGACGCCTACATGGACTCGGTCAACGAGTTCGTCACGGGCGAGGTGGCGCTCAGGCTCTACCGTGGCTCGGTGACCCCGATCCGCAGAAGCTCCCCCTACGCGCTCTATGACCGATCGCTCGCATCTTTTGGTGAATCCGGGGGAGAGTTCTCACAGCACGCGAGCCCCGGGTTCATCGAGCTCTTCACCCTGCAGAGCCGGTTGGCCCATCGAATCAGGAAGGAGACCAAATGATCTACGAGCTGATCGGCCGGGCGATCGTCGGATTCCTCTGGAGAGCCTATGGACGGGAGATCCGGATCGCCGCCGGCGCCGGAGCCGCCCTCACCCTCCTCGGCGTGGGCGCCTACCTCGCCAGCCGCGGTGGCGACGAAGAAACCGCCTGACGCCGCTCAGTAGGCCTTCGGCGGGAGCACGATGTGCGTGTGCTCGGAGCCGGGGATCGAGCGGGCCCCCGCGTGATGGGTCTGGACGGCCCGGGCCCGCCGCTCCTGCGACAGCTCGCGGAAGAGCCGAAGGAAGCGGCGCCGCGGCTTCGCCGCCGCGCCGGCCGGAATCCTGACTGTGCCCGCATGCGCCTCCATCTGAGCTCCTCTCGAGTCGTTTGACCTTTGACGAGACCGATGGTCCTCTTCGTGAGGTATCAGCGCAACATGGATTCCTTCTCAAGGTGATAAGTTTGCCTTATGCTCGATATCCGGAGGCTGAGGGTCCTGCAGGAGGTCGTCGGACGCGGCTCGTTCTCCGCGGCGGCTGACTCGCTGCATCTCTCTCAGTCGGCGGTCAGCCAGCAGATCGCGGTGCTGGAGCGGGAGGTCGGCATTCCCCTCCTGCAGCGGACGAGCGACGGGCCGAAGCTGACCGCCGCCGGCGAGGCCCTGATGGAGCACGGCGACGCCGTCATCTGCCGGCTGGAGGAGGCCGAGCGCGAGCTCGCCCAGATCGCCGGCGTCAAGGGTGGTCGCCTGCGGCTCGCGAGCTTCCCGACCGCCAGCGCGACCCTGATGACCCGGGCGCTCTCGCTCTTCCGCAAGCGTTTTCCGAAGGTGGAGCTGCAGTTCTCAGAGGACGAGCCCGAGGATTCCTTCCCCGGGCTGAAGCGAGGTGACTTCGACCTCGCGGTCGTCTTCGACTACCCCGATTTCCCGCTCGACTTCGCCCGCGACGTCGAGGCCGAGCTGATCTACGAGGAGGCCATGCGCGTGGCGCTGCCGCCCGGCCACCCGCTCGCCGGCGCAAAGTCGGTGCGCATCTCCGACCTGGCGGATGAGGACTGGCTCTGCGGAGCGTTGCCGAGCTCATGCCGCGACCAGGTGATCGAGCTCTGCCGCGACGCCGGCTTCGAGCCCCGGATCAGCTTCAGAAGCGAGGACTACGAGGTGATCAAGGGCTTCGTCGCGGCGGGGCTGGGGGTCACCATCCTGCCGGAGCTCGCCGGAGGCCATCCCGGCATCGAGCTGCGGACGGTGCGGGGGCAGAAGCCGGTGCGCCGAGTCTGGGCCGTGACGCGCGAGAACGAGGCCCGCTCGCCCGCCGCCGAGGAGATGCTCGGAATCCTCCGGGAGGTCTGCCGGGCCTACGGGGACGGCCGGGACCTCGCCGTCGCCGCCTGATCCACACCTGATCACGCCTGAGCCACGCCTGGGCACGCCTGGGCTGCACGATTCGTTGCAGACGAGCCCGTGCGTAAATCGGGGCGCGGCGGGCGTGGCGCGCCTGTGAGAGCGTTCGCTACCGTTCCTGGCTCGATAGAGCCGAATCTCTCGATTCGAGAGAGCGGGGAACCCAAACCGGTGGCCGCAAGCCACCCGGGGCGAATCGCCGGCAACTGCTCCGGCGTAACGCGACTCCTTTGCGTGAGCCCGTCAGCTAACCCCGCAGGCACAGAAGGAGATGAACGCAGCGAACACATACGCCCGCAGCGCACGCGCTCGGCCCTGCCGGGCATACCGGCGACGCCGCCTGACCCTCGGCGCCGGCGTCGCCATGGCGGCGATTGTGGCCGTCGGTGTCGGCTTCGCCGGGGCGAAGGATCCCTCGCTGAAGGACAAGATCGACGCGGCCCGCTCCGACGCGGGCCAGCTCTCTGACCGGGTCGGCACGCAGACGGCCCGGATCGCCACGCTGACCGCTCAGGCCCACCAGGCGGGCGCCCACGCGATGGAGCTGAACGCCCAGGTCCAGGACGCCGAGGCGCGCTCGCAGCAGCTGACGAACCAGCTCGACGACGCCCAGCGCCAGCTCGACCAGCTCCGCGGTCAATATGCGGACTCGGTCAAGCAGCTCGATCAGCGTTTGGTCGCGATCTACGAGAGCGACGCGCCCGACTACGTGACCGTGCTCCTCAGCTCCACTGGCTTCGACGACCTCTCCACCCGCTCGGACTACCTGAACGCCCTCCACGACGCCGACCTGCGGATCGCCGACAAGGTTGCGTCGCTGCGCGACCAGGTCGCCGACAACTACCACCAGGTGGCCGACCTGAAGCAGCAGTCCGACCAGGAGGCTCAGCAGCTGACCGCCGCCAAGGCGAGCTTCGAGGCGAGCCAGCAGGCCGCCGACCAGAGCGCCGCGGCCATGGCGGCGGCTCGCGCGGGGACGCAGTCATCGCTGGCGGAAGCCCAGGGCCAGGTCACGCAGCTCGAACAGGCGCAGGCCGCCCAACAACAACAAAGAGCAGCAGCAGCAGCAGCAGCAACAGTCCTCGTCCGGCTCGGGGAGCCCCGCCTACCTCGGCGGCCCCTACGCGATCCCCACCTACATCGTCATGTGCGAGTCCGGCGGCAACTACCACGCGCTGAACCCGTCCAGCGGGGCGGGGGGCGCGTACCAGATCCTTCCCTCGACCTGGGCGGCCTACGGAGGCCACGGCGCCCCGCAGGATGCGCCCAAGGCCGAGCAGGACCGGATCGCGGCCGAGATCTGGCGGGATTCCGGGCCGAGCGCCTGGTCCTGCGCCTGAGACCTAGTTCAGGAAGTCCTGGAGCACCGGGGCGATCACCTCGGGAGCGGCTCCGTGGTCCTGGCCCTCCAGGGTCCGGTATTGCACGTCGGGGAGGATCCCGACCAGCGCGCGGGCGGAGTTGCGCATCCAGGCCGGACTGTTGCCACCGTCCATGACCAGGGCCGGCACCGTGACGGAGCTCGTCCACCTACTCGGCAGCGGCTCGCCGTGCATGCTCCCCCGGAGCATCACGCGCCCGTCGTAGGGGATCGTATGGGCGACCGGCAGCATGGAATCGATCATCGGCGAGGCGGCCATCGGCTCGACCATCTCGGCCGGCATGCCGACTGCGGTCGTCATGAAGTACTTGAAGACCTCAAGCCGCTTGTCCTCCGAGATCAGCTGCTCCAGGTGCTCGATGTAGTCGTCCGGCAGCGGCGGGCGGGTGCCGTCGGTGATGTAGGGCGGCTCGTACATCGCGAGCTTCGTGATCCGCGCTCCGGCCGCCGTCGCCTCGAGCGCCAGGGAGGCGCCGGAGGAGTGGCCGAAGGCGTAGGCCGAGCCGCCGGCCGCCTCGATCACGGCCTCGAGGTCCTCGATCTCCCGCTCCACGGCGTAGGGCGTCACCTCGGCGCTGTCGCCACGGCCGCGTCGATCGTAGGTGTAGACGCTGAACTCGGCTGCGAGCGGCTCCGCCACCGGGGTGGCGCTCATCCGGTCGTTCCATGCGCCTCCCACGATCACCACCGCGGGCCCGTCGCCTGTCCGGTCATACGCGATCTCGGTTCCGTCCTGCGATCTCACCTTCTCCACCACGGTCATCACGTTCCTCCTGTTTGTGAAAGGTCTCGAGCACTTAGACTTCCGGCGGGCTCGCAACTCATCGGTAGGAGAACGGAGCTCCGGCGTGTGGCGTGAGGCTGGTTAGCCCCTTCGCCTGCCGGGTAAGGAGGGGGTGATGGCGACCGCGGACAGCACACGCGCCTCCGAGGGAATCCTCGGCGAGGAACAGCGCGAGAAGCGCGATGAGATCATCGCGATGCTCGAGAAGGCGTACTGGATGGAGATCGAGACCGTGATGAGCTACATCGCGAACTCGGTCAATCCGGACGGCGTCCGCGCCCAGGAGATCAAGGAGTCCCTCGAGCAGGACATCACCGAGGAGCTCGGCCACGCCAAGCTCTTCGCCGAGCGGATCAAGGAGCTCTACGGGGTCGTTCCGGGCTCCCGGGACTTCTCGGCCGAGCAGACCTATCTCCAGCCACCTGAGCACCAGACCGACGTCGTCGCCGTCATCCGGGGTGTGATCGAGGCCGAGACCGGCGCGATCGAGCACTACACGAAGGTCGTCGAGGCCACCGACGGGGTGGATCCCGTGACCAACGACATGGTCATCGGCATCCTCCACGACGAGCAGGGCCACCGCCGCCTCTTCGAAGGCTTCCTCAGGGAGTACGAGGCGGAGGGCCTCGCCTAGCTCGCGATCTGCCTCAGGTCCTTCGGGCGCATCAGCGTGTGGAGGATGTGGTCGTCCATCGCGGCGATGCCGCCCTTCTTCATCTTCACGCGGGAGCCGGTGACCAGAGCGACTGCCTGCGAGCAGTCCGGCTCGTGGCCGACCAGCATCACCTCGCCGCGGCCGGCGGCCAGCTCCATCGGATCGAAATCGCCGCCCGAGAGGCGATCGTCCACCTCCACGGTGACGCCGAGAACCTCGCACGCCAGTTCCGCGGTCCGCTTCGCCCTCACCTTGGGGCTCGTGATGCAGACATCCAACTCCACGCCGAGTGCCATCAGCGCCTTGCCGGCGTCGCGCGACTGACGCTCGCCCTTTTCGGTCAGCTCGCGCTCGGCGTCGGGCTTGCCCTCGCCGGCCTCCGCGTCCCCATGCCTCAACACCCAGATCAAGGGCAAGACCGTACTCGCAAACTGGGGTGTAACGACTTTGTAACGCGGCCGTGCCTATTGGTTCGCTCCGGGACGGTTGGCATGATCGACGGGTGAGCCCCGGAGCGGTCCATCTGCACGTCCACAGCGAGTACTCGCTGCTCGACGGAGCCTGCAAGATCGACAAGCTCGCCGCCCGGGCGGCCGACCTCGACATGCCGGCCCTCGGCCTCACCGACCACGGAGTGATGAACGGCTCGGTCGAGCACTACAAGGCGTGCAAGGCCGCCGGGATCAAGCCGATCATCGGCCTCGAGGCCTACCTGGTCGACGATCGCAAAGCCACGCCGCAGGCGACGCGCTACGAGCGCAACCACCTCACCCTGCTTGCCTCCAACGACCAGGGATTCCGGAACCTGGTGAAGCTCAGCTCCGCCGGCTTCCTCGAGGGCTTCTCGCGAGGCAAGGCCAACGTCGACATGGAGCTCCTATCGGCCCACTCCGAGGGAGTGATCGCTCTCACCGGCTGCCTGCAGTCGCGCTTCTGCCGCCGCATCGTCGAGGACCGCCCCGCCGATGCCCGCGCCCACGTCGACGACCTGCTCGGGGCGTTCGGCCCGGACCAAGTCTATTTCGAGGTTCAGCGCAACGGCGTGCCCGAGCAGGACAAGGCGAACGAGGGGATCGTCAAGGTGGCTCGCGAGCTCGGCCGCCCGCTCGTCGCCACCGCGGACGTCCACTACCTGCGGCGCGAGGACTACGACAGCCACGCGGCGCTGCTCTGCGTGCAGACGAAGTCGACGATCGAGCAGCCGAAGCTGCGCTTCGACACGAACGAGTTCTATTTGAAGAGCACCGAGGAGATGTCGGATTCCTTCTCGGACATGCCGGAGGCGGTCGCCAGCACACTCGAGATCGCCGAGCGGTGCGAGGTCGAGATGCAGCTGGGACAGCTGCTGCTGCCCCGATTCCCGACGCCCGAGGGAGTCGAGCCGGGGGAGATGCTCCGCGAGCTGGCGCTGAAGGGCCTGAAACAGCGCTACGGGGACCCGGTCCCGGCTGAAGCGATGCAGCGCCTGGACTTCGAGCTCGGGGTGATCTCCGAGATGGGATTCGAGTCCTACTTCCTGATCGTCTGGGACTTCGTCACCTACGCAAAGGAGAACGGGATCGCGGTCGGCCCGGGCCGCGGCTCGGCGGCCGGCTCGATCGTCGCCTACGCCCTCGAGATCACAGACCTCGACCCGCTCGCCAACGGCCTGCTCTTCGAGCGCTTCCTGAACCCCGGCCGCAAGTCCATGCCGGACATCGACATCGACTTCTCCGTGCGCGGCCGCGAGCGGGTGATCCACTACGTCCAGGACAAGTACGGGCGCGAGTGCGTCGCCCAGATCATCACCTTCGGCAAGATGGCCCCACGGGCCGCCACCAGGGACGCGGCGCGGGTGCTCGGCTACGACTACGCGATGGGCGACCGGCTCGCCAAGCAGATCCCCGAGCCGATCATGGGCCGGACGCCGAGCTTCGAGGAGTGTCTGAAGCCGGGCGAGGAGCTCAAGCGCACCTACGACTCCGATCCCGACGCCCAGAAGGTCCTCGACACCGCGCAGGGCCTCGAGGGCATCGTCCGCAACCACTCGATTCACGCCGCGGCGGTCGTGATCTCGGACCGGCCGCTCCAGGAGATCGTCCCGTTGCAGCTCGCCGAGGACCGCGGCGCGGCCGCGAACGGGAACGGCAACGGGAACGGCAACGGCGGCAAGCCGGAGCGCGCCTACAAGACGGTCACGCAGTACTCGATGGGGCCGATTGAGGAGATCGGCCTGCTGAAGATGGACTTCCTCGGCCTCCGCAACCTCGACGTGATCGAGGACGCCGTTGACATCATCGAGCGCTCCGACGGCGAGCGGGTCGACATGAAGGGCCTGCCGCTGGACGACCGCAAGACCTACGAGATGCTCTCCCGCGGCGACGCAGTCGGCGTCTTCCAGTTCGAGTCGGAGGGTATGCGCGATGCGCTCAAGACGATCCGGCCGACCGAGTTCCAGGACCTGGTCGCGATCGGCGCGCTCTACCGGCCCGGCGCGATGCGCTTCATCCCCGACTACGCGAAGGGCAAGCGCAACCCCTCATCCGTGCGCTACGCCGACCCGAGGCTGCGGCCGATCACGGAGACCACCTATGGCTGCGTGATCTACCAGGAGCAGCTCATGGAGATCGCGAAGCAGATGGCGGGCTTCAGCCCCGCCGAAGCGGACGACCTCCGCAAGGCCGTGGGCAAGAAGAAGCGCGATCTGATGGCGACCATGAAGGAGAAGTTCCTCGAGGGCATGGCCGCCTCGAACACCGATCCGCGGGTGGCCAAGGACCTCTGGTCCCTGATGGAGGCTGCGGCCGACTATTCCTTCAATCGCTCACACGCCGCCTGCTACGCCCTGATCTCCTACCGGACGGCGTGGCTGCGCGCCAACTACGCGGCCGAGTACATGGCGGCGCTGATCTCGACCGTGATGTCTACGAAGGACAAGGTCCCCTTCTTCGTCAACCGCTGCGCCGAGATGGGAATCGAGGTTCTCCCTCCCGACGTGAACAGCTCCGACCACGGCTTCGTCGTCTCCGGCAACTGCATCCGCTTCGGGCTCGACGCCGTCAAGAACGTCGGCCACATCGCCGTCCAGGCGATCCTCGACGCGCGTGAGGAGGGCGGCGAGTTCAGCTCGCTCTGGGACTTCTGCGAGCGGGTCGACACGCGCGCGGTGAACAAACGTGCAGTGGAATGTCTCGTCAAATGCGGGGCACTCGACTCGACCGGCGCCTCGCGCAAGGGGATGCTGGAGGCGCTGCCGGCGGCCACGGCCTTCGGCCAGAAGGCCCAGGAGGACTCGCGGCTGGGGCAATCCTCGATCTTCGACCTCGGTGGCGGGGCGGAGGAGACCGGTCCGTCACGCCACCAGCACGCTCCGATCCTGGCCGAGGAGTTCGACCAGCGCGAGCTGCTCCGCCTCGAGAAGGAGACCCTCGGCACCTTCCTCTCCTCACATCCGCTGGCCGAGGTGAAGGACGCGCTCAGGGCGAGGGTCGACTGCTCGCTGTCCAGTCTCGCCGACAAACCCGACGGCTCGTGGGTGACGGTCGGCGGGATCATCACGGAGTTCAAGCGGCACACCTCTAAGAACGGCTCCCTGATGTCGTTTGCGACGCTCGACGACATCGAGGGCCAGCTCGAGCTGCTCGTGATGGGCAAGGCCTACGAGGCCTCGAGGGACTTTTTCGCCGCAGACGCGATCGTCGTCGTCCGGGGGCGCCTCGACCACAAGGGCAGGGGAGAGACCAAGCTGGTCGCACAGGAGGTGGAGCTCTTCCAGCCCACCGAGGACGAGGTGGCGAACGCCCGGGCCGCGAGGGACACGGGGCCGCTGAAGGTCGGCATCGACGCTACGGCATTCGGAGCGTCGTTGATCGAGGAGCTGAAGGGGATCCTCGAGAACTTCCCCGGGGACTCGGAGGTGATCCTGGTGATGAAGACGCGCGAGGGCCTTCGCGAGCTTCGCTTCGGCCGCGAGTACCAGGTGCGCCGTTGCGCCGGCCTCGACGCGGAGATCGATGCCCTCCTCGGCACCGGATCCCGGGCCGCTGCATGACTCGCCAGTCAACCGGCGGTTAGCAGACTTGGCCCCCATCGCGCAAGTCCTTCCTCAGTCCAGGCATCCCCAAGACGCCTGCGGCTCGTCCTAGACTGAACGCCAGTGCCCAGGCAGACCCAGACCCAGAAGAAGAGCGCCGGCGAGTGCCGCCAGTGCCGCACCTTCTGCGACAAGCTCGTCAACCCGGCGGGCTGCCTCGAGATGGGGTGCAAGTACCTCTACACCTACGAGGACGCGCGCACCGGCGGTCGCTTCATGGGCTGCATGAACAAGGTCTTCAGCGCGGAGATCGACTTCGACCTCTTCCTGCTCGCCGAGCGCGCCCGCGAGGGCTTCGGCGGCATCAAGATGACCGGCTCCCCGCTCCCTCACTGCCAGTTCAGCGTCGAGCGGGCCTACGAGGGAGACGGCCCGGGTCACGAGTGCGTCAACCGCCGCTTCTTCGATGCCCCGGACGACACGCTGGAGTCGATCCGGGCGTTCGACCTCCGCAACTCGATCAGCTGAGGCGTCGATGGGCCGGGGGGCGGCCAGAGCAATCGCCTGCGTCGCGATCGGCGCGGTCGTCGGAATCGCCGGGTGCGGCGGGGCGTCCGCCGCGTCGCCCCAGGTCGTCGCCGACAGGCTGAACCAGAACGTCGCCGACCTGCGGACCGCGATCGACAACTGGCGGGCCGGGGGTGACCCGCCCTCGACCCAGCCCCCCGACGACGTAGTGGCACAGGCGGAGGCGCTCCAGGCGGACGCCCGCTACCTCGGCGACCACGTCAACCTGACCCGGCATGTGCTGCCCCTGCTGTCCGCCCCGCTCGCCGCCCAGGTGCAGCGACTCACCACGGCCCACCGGGACCTGTTGCGGCTCTCGCGCGGCGCCGGACACCGGAAGCTCCGGGTGGGGCTGCCGCCGCCGCTGTCCGACCTGGTCGGCTTCTACCGCGGGGCGGAGAGCCGCTACGGCATCGCTTGGAACTACCTGGCGGCGATCCACTTCGTGGAAACGAAGTTCGGCCGGGTGAAGAGCGACAGCGTCGCCGGCGCCAAGGGCCCGATGCAGTTCATCCCCACGACCTGGGCCATCTACGGCCACGGCGGGGACATCCACGACCCGCACGACGCGATCCTCGCCGCCGCTCGGCTGCTGCACGCGAACGGCGCGCCGCCGGGTTACGCCCGGGCGCTGCGCGCCTACAACGACTCCGGCCTCTACGTCGACGCGGTCACCCGCTACGCCCGCGAGATGGCCGCGAACCCCTACGGGATCTACTACCTCTACTGCTGGACGCCGTAGGGCAAACCGCATCGTCCCCCTCTCCGTATGTAGGGGTTGACACGGAGGAGAAGGGGAGCACGGATGCCGATTGAAGCTGCGAAGCGCCGCCACGGCCGGCGGATGCGATTGGCCGCCACCGGCCTGGCGACTGGGATGGTCCTGCTGGCCACGACCACGGCGGCCCGTGCGGCGGACCGGATCTACTGGGCGAACGAGGGCTCGAGCAACAACATCTCCTTCGCGAACCTCGACGGGAGCGGCGGAGGAGGAGATCTCGATCTCACCGGCGCCACCGAGACGAACGCCTCCGGGTTGGCCCTCTACCCGGCCGGCGGCAAGATCTTCTGGGGGAATCCCGGCTTCGTCATCTCGTTCGCCAACCTCGACGGAACCGGTGGAGGCGGAGACCTGAATCTCGGCGGAAACGTCGCCAGCAGCGCCCAGAGCGTCGCGTCGGATCCCGGCTCCGGTCGCCTCTACTGGTCCAACTCGTTCATGAGCCAGGGGATCTTCTTCGCCCGGCTCGACAACACCGGCGGCGGAGGCCAGGTGAACACGACGGGTGCGACCGTCGCCTTTCGCCGGCAAGATCTACTGGGCCAGCGTGATCGCGGGAAAGATCTCGTTCGCGCGTCTCGACAACAGCGGCGGCGGCGATCTCGGAACCACCGGTGCGACGACCAATTTCCCCAACTATCCGTGATCCTGAAGGGCCCGACGGGCACGGCGGCTCCGGAGATCACCCGCACCGGAGGCGCGCTGAGCTGCTCCCGGGGCGGCTGGTCCGCCGACCAGGTGGAGTCCTTTCTCTAACGCGCTCCCAGCGCCTTCGCCGATCAGTGGAGCCAGGACGGCACGGACATACCGGGTGCGACGGGAACCACGTTTACGCCAACGGCGGCGGGCCACTTCCGGTGCGCGGTGACGGCTTCGAACCCGGCAGGATCGGCCTCGCAGTCAAGCCGTCCGTTTGCCGCCTTCCGCATCGGACAGGCGCGGCGCAACGCCCGGAGGGGGACGGCGAGGCTGCCGGTCACGGTCCCCGATCCTGGGACGCTCACACTCACCGGCGCGGGCGCGCGTACCTCCATCGTGAACCCGGCCTCCGCGGGCGCGGCGACGCTGGTGATCAAGGCCCGGGGCCGAAAGAGGCGCAAGCTGAACCGGAAGGGCCGGGCGACGCTGACGCTCTCGGTGGCCTACGCCCCGAACGGCCTGTCGCCGAGCAGCGAGACGATCGCGGTCCGCCTGCGAAAGCGCTGACCCGGCTCAGCCGAGCAGCTCCACGAGCCGGTCGAAGCTGTCCCGCCAACCGCCCTCGTGGAGCGCGCGTCTCTCCTCGGTCGTGAACTCCCCCTGGACGAGCTCCACCTGGGTCCGATCGTCCCGCTCCCGCAGGGACAGGGTGACCACCGTCTCGCGGTCGTCGGGGGCCGGAGGATCCCAGCGGAACGTGTAGACGAGGCGGCTCGGGCGCTCGACCTGAAGGAATTCCCCCGAGAGCTGGAACGCCTCGCCGTCCGGGGGCTGCATGTCGATCACGTAGCTCCCTCCCGGACGTGGATCGATGTCCACGCGCGGGGTCGTGAATCCCCGCGGGCCCCACCAGCGGGCGAGCTCGTGCCCGTCCGTCATCGCCCTGAAGACCTCGGCCGGGGCTGCGGGGAGCAGCCGTCTCATGCGCAGATGGGGTCTCAAGTACATGTCGGCTCCGATGCGGAATCGAGCCTATGGACCCCGCCGGTGGTGATTCGGTATCCGAGCGGCTCCGCCAGCGGCGGGACCTTGGCGGGCTCGCCGTCGACGGTCATGTCGACCGCGCCGTTGCCGAAGGTCACGTCGAAGCTGGGACCCTCGAATGGGCCCCGCGCCTCGCCGGATGGGAGGGTCTCGGCCACGAGATTGCGGCCGTCCGCGCCGACGAGGCAGACCCAGACATCGGCGGTCGCACGCAGCTCGACGGAGACCTGGGAGCTCGAGGGCGAGGTGGCGGTGGCCGTCGAGGTCTGCGCCCGCTGCCCGGCACGGTGGTTGGCCGACTTGCCCTCACCGCCCCCGGAGCTCCCCAATGAGCCGACGATCGCGAGTCCCAGGAGAACGACCGCCGCGAGCCCGGCGACGAGGAGCAGGGCCGGCTTACGCGGCCGCCTGCGTGGCCCGATGCCACCCCGGCGGATCGTGCCCGGGCGAATCGGCTCCGGGCGGTCGGCTCCCTCGGCCAGGCTCTCGCACTCCGCGAGGAGAGGTCCCTCGTCGAGGCCCAGGAACCGCGCGTATGTGGCCAGGAAGCTGCGGGCGTACACGGGAGCGGGCAGCTCTTCCCAGCGGTCCTCCTCCATGGCGCGGAGGAACTTCACGCGAATCTTCGTGACCCGCTCCGCCTCGTTGAGATCGAGTCCCCGCCGGGTACGTGCTTCCTGCAAGATCTGGCCGACCGTCTGGTTCATTTCCGGTCAATTGTCGCGCCGCGAGGCGCCGATTGCCAGCCTACGGGCGAGCCCTACGGCGCTTCCGCGGCCAGCGCGAAGGGGCTGCCCTCGGAGTCGCGGCAGACCGCCCAGCGCTCACCGGGATGGATCACCGAGCCGCCGAGGTCCTCGACGCGCTTAAGCGTCGCCGCCAGATCGCCGACCGTGAAATAGGGCAGTGAGGCGGTGTCGCCGGGGCCGGGGCCACGCGCGTGCACCCCGAGGCGAAGCTCCGGATCGCCGGTCTCCCAGCCCTGGCCGGCCTCGCTCGGCCTCGGCTCGAGCGCCGCGCCGAGCACGCCGTTCCAGAAGCGCAGCGCGCGCTCGGTGTCGTCGGCCGGGAATTCGATCAGCGGAGCGGTCATCTCGACTCAAGATAGGCCCTGCCGCGCGGCGAGAGCCTGTAGCCCACCGGCAGGCTCTCGGTCAGGCCGAGCTCCTTGAGCTTACGCACGTCGCGCTTGAAGGGCAGCTTCTCCATCCCGAGGGACGCGGCCAGGTCCGCCGCCAGCGTCTCGGGATGCTCCGCGATCAGCTCCAGCGCCCGGCGCGTCCACGGCCGGCCGCGTCCCTGATCCATGCGGGCAAGGCGGGAATCGATCTTCGCTTGCTCGGATTTCGAGATCGAGGCGCTCTCGCGCAGTGCAATCCGCGGGTCATCGCCAACTCGGCGGAATTCGATCCGGTAGAGGCGGCCCTCCGGACGCAGGCTGTTGAGGAGCTCGGTCCGGGAGTGGAAGCCGGCGCGGCGGGCATCCTCAGCGCTGATCCTGCGCTGGCTGGTCGGATCGACGGCGTCGATCGCCAGAACACCGGCGCGGCTCCGCAGGGTGCCGCCGGCCTTCACGGTGGGCTTCTTCCAGCGCCGAAACGCGAGGTCGATCTCGCCGGCGGCGATTCCATCGAGGGCGCGCCGGTTGAAGAGCAATCAGCGCCGCTTCCGGGTGGCGTCGCGGTGCAGCCGCCTCGCGATCTGCATGTCCTTGCGAACCACCGCCTTGCCGTCGATTCCCGGGCCCTCTAGCACGGCGGGGAGCCCCTGCAGGCGTGGCTCGCCGAGGAAGGCGCGCATCCCCGCTCGGCCGATCTCTCCATTGGGGATCGGGGCGTGGCGGTCGCGATTCGAGCCCCGTGCGTCGCGCGAATCGTTGACGTGGAGGAGCTTGAGCTGTTCGAGTCCGATCTTCGAGTCGATCTCGTCGACCAGCTCCTTCATCCCCTCGGGCGTGCGAACGTCGTAGCCAGTTGCGTGCAGGTGGCAGGAGTCGATGCACAACCCGAGGCGCCTTGGGCCTCCGGTCTTGTCGATCAGCTCGGCCGTTTCGTCGAAGTCCAATCCGAGAAGTTGCGGGGACCCCGCCGTGTTCTCGTAGAGGATCGAGCACCGATCGGTCTCGGCCAGTGCCTCCTTGATCAGCTTCACGGCGCGCTTGCGGGCGTTCGTGCGGGTGTCGTTCTTCAGGGCCCCGGGGTGGATGACGACCCCCATGGCCCCGATAGCGTCACCGACACGAAGCGCGTGCGTGAGGGACTCGAGCGACTTCCTGCGCATCTCCTTGTCGTTGGTCGCCGGGTTGATCAGGTAGATCGCGTGGATCGCCACGACCTCCACGCGTGACGCCTTCATCGCCTTCCGGAAAGCCGCGAAGTCGCCGTCCGAGTAGCGGGTCGGCCTCCACATCCGCGGGGACTGGTTGAAGATCTGGATCGAGTCGCAGCCGATCTCCTCGGCCCGCTCGATTGCCTTGGGTAGGCCACCCCCTGTGGAAACATGGGCGCCGATCAGCATGGTGAGCTCAGATCCATCCGTTCGAGTCCGCTTCGCCCCGTCACCGACGGGCGCCCTCCACATCGGGGGAGCGAGGACGGCACTGTACAACTGGCTCTACGCGCGCGGCCGGGGCGGTGCCCTGGTGCTGCGGATCGAGGACACCGACCGAGAGCGCTCCACCCCCGAGAACGTCGAACAGATCCTCGATGCTCTCCGCTGGCTGGAGCTCGACTGGGACGAGGGCCCCCTGAGCCAGGCGGAGCGGGCCGAACGACACCGAGAGGCGCTCGATCGACTGATCGACGCGGGCGTCGCCTACCGCGATCCAGCCACCGGCGAGGACGTGGCGGCGTGGAAGAAGGAGCACGGGAACCGCGGCTACCGCGGCACTCCCAGCGACGACCCGGGGACGGGCGTGCGGCTCAAGGTGCCGGACGAGGGCGACACCGTCGTCGCCGACGAGATCCGAGGGGAGGTGCGCTTCCCGAACGAGAGCTCCGACGACTTCGTGATCGCCAGAGGGGATGGATCGGTCCTCTACAACTTCGCCGTCGCGGTGGACGACGTCGACATGGGCATCACGCACGTGATCCGCGGCGACGACCATCTCTCCAACACTCCGAAGCAGTTGCTGGTGATGGAAGCGCTGGGGGAGACGCCGCCGCGATACGCGCACCTCCCGCTGCTCCATGGCCCGGATGGAAAAAAGCTCTCCAAGCGCCATGGCGCAGCGAGCGTCCAGGAGCTTCGCGACTCCGGCTACCTGCCCGCCGCGATCCGCAACTACCTGGCCCTGCTCGGCTGGGGCACCCAGGACGACACGACGATCATGAGCACGGAGGAGCTGATCGAGCGCTTCGACGTCGCCGACGTGGGACGGGCCAGCGCGATCTTCGACGAGCAGAAGCTCCGCTGGCTGAACGGCCGCTTCATGCGCGAGATGGACCTTGACGCCTACACCGAGGTCGTCGCGCGCCATCTTGGTCGCGAGCCCGACGAGCGGCTGCGCGCCGCGTGCGAGATCGCCCAGGAGAAGGCGCAGACGCTGGAGGAGGTCTGGCCCCTGATCGGCTTCCTCTTCGAGGAGCCGGAGACCGATGAGAAGGCCTGGAAGAAGGTGATGAAGGACGGCGCCCTGCCGCTGCTGAGCGAGGCGCTCGAGGCACTCCGCGGCGCCGAGTCATTCGAGCCGGCGGAGCTCGAGGCCTCGCTCGGCCGAATCCTCGCCGAGCACGGGGTGAAGCCCGGGAAGCTCTACCAGCCGATCAGGGTGGCCATCACGGGCACCTCCGTCTCACCGGGGATCTTCGAATCGCTGGCCGTGCTGGGCAAGGAGCGCGCCCTCGAGCGGATCGAGCGGGCCGTCAGGCGGCTTTCTACGGATGGCCAGGACCGAAGTACTGGGTAGATCAACGGCTGAGCTAAACAATCGACCAACCGATGCCGATGAACAGCCCATGGCAACGGCAGCTACTTCCACACGCAGGTCGCAGAGCGGATCACGCGGTGAGGGCCGCGGTCGAGTCCTTACCGCCGCCTTCGACGAGGCCGAGCGCCAGCCGGCGCTGCAGGAGGGCCGCGAGCAGGCGATCGAGCAGGTAAGCCGAGGCGCCCCGCCGCACGAGGTCGCCGCCGTCGTCGAGGCCGATGTGGGTCTCACCTCCGCGATCGTTCGTGCTGCCGGCCAGATCCAGGGCGGTGGACGGATCAACAGCGTCACCGACGGCGTCGAGCGGCTCGGCCCAGGTGCCGTCGAGGCGATCCTGCGCTCCGCTCCGTCATACGACCTCTTCAACGGCGACGGGCGTCTCGCCCTCGCCCCCGATCGCTTCCGGCTGCACGCCCTTGATGTGCAGCGGGCCGCCGACCGGATCGCCGAGGTGAGCGGAATCGGCGACCGCGACGAGCTGGCCCTGGCCGCGATCCTCCACGACATCGGCCGGCCGGTCCTGGCGCGCCTGCATCCGGGTTACGCCGAGCGATTCGATCGTCGCGGCGCCACCCCGGACGACCGCATCGCCGAGGAGCGGCGCGAGCTCGGCATCGATCACGCCCTGGTCGGTGGGGTCCTCACCCGGCGCTGGGGCGTCCACGCCCGCGTCGCCGAGGCGATCGAGCGCCATCACACCCGTCAGGCAGATGGCATGGCCGCCGTGATCCGCGTCGCGGACATGGTCGCCGCCCACATCGAGGACTGTCCCGTCAGCACCCAGGACCTCGTCGAGGCCGCCCAGAATTGCGGCATGGACGAGCAGGCGGTGCGGATGGTCCTCTACGAGCTTCCCCAGGGCAAGGGGTCACGTCGACGGGCCACGGGTCCGTGTCCGCTCTCCTCGCGAGAGCTGGACGTCCTCAGGCGTCTAGCCGAGGGCAAGGTCTACAAGCAGATCGCCGTCGAGCTCGATCTCTCGGCGAGCACCGTCCGCAGCCACCTGCACAACGTGTACGGCAAGCTCGGCGCCCTGGACCGCGCGCAAGCGGTCCTCATGGCGACCGAGCAAGGCTGGATTTAGAGGCCTCGCTTCTTGCGCCGGTCCGCCCCCAGCCGGTGGGGGCGGACCGGCGCATGGCGATCAGCAGGGCGACGATCGCCATCCCGATCGCGTCGATCCCGACATCCCTCGGCGTACCTGTGCGGCCGCGCACGAACGTCTGGTGGAACTCGTCCGTGCAGGCGTACGCAAGGGCGATGCACACCGCGAGCAACACCGGTCGCCTGACGACACCCTGGAGCGCCCAGGCCCACAGCGCCGTGAGCAGCGCATAGCCGGTGATGTGCCCGAGCTTGCGGAAGACAATCACCCACCAGGCGTGGTGGCCGGCGGCCGGTTGCGCGGAGAACCAGAAGATCACGCCCATCAGGACGAGGGGCGCCAGCACGCGCAACAGGGCACGGTTGCGCGGATTCAACGCGACGCCGCCCGGCCCGGTAAAAGGGATGGCGTGATCTCGGTCACCTCGAAGTCACGTTACGCGGTCGTCGCGCTGGCGGAGCTGGCGCGCGCCGGAGACAGCCCGATGCCGATCGGCCAGGTAGCCGAGCGGCGCGGGATCCCGGTCCAGTTCCTGGAGCAGCTGTTCTCGACGCTCCGCCGAGCCGGGATCCTGGTCAGCCACCGCGGCGCGAAGGGCGGCTACACCCTCGCCAAGCCGGCCGATCAGATCAACGTGCTCGAGATCGTCCAGGCCCTGGACGGCGTGGTCGGCCAGGAGGGCAAGGAGGCCGGCGGCATCTGGGAGGAGGGCGTGGAGGCGCTGCGAGCGACCTTCCGCTCAGCCACGATCGCCGATATCTCCCGCCGCGAGGCCGAGGAGGCCGGCGCCGGGATGTACCACATCTAGTTTGCATCGCACCCCATACGCAACAAACCGGTGGCCGGTCTGTTGTTGGACGGAGCGGCCTTGCCGCTCCCAGTGGAGTGCAGTCAACCGAAAGGCAGGAGCAATGAAGCGAATCCGGATACCAAGCCCGGGCGCGTTGCTCGGCATAGTCGCGATCGTCCTCGCGCTGGCGGGGACCGCCGTGGCTGCCGGGAACCTGAAGCTCGCCGACTTCCAGCCGGACAGCCGCGACAGACTCGCGGGCACTGGCGTCATTCAGTTCGCAGCTCAGTCGTATGACACCAAGACGTCGGCCAGCGCCACCGAGATCCACACCTTCTCGGTGCAGTGCGAGCTCAGCAAGAAGGCGACCTCGGGCGGGTTCAAGTGGACCGGAGCGACACCGCCGATCAGCGGCGACTTCCAGGTCCTGGATCAGTACCCGAACGGGGGCGGCTACGTGGTACGGATGTACATCAAGCCCGCGGGTACCGCGGAGCACCAGCCGCTGTCGGTGTATTCGAACTGCGTCAAGTCACGGAAGCAGAACGGGACACCACCCAGCTAAGGCGGGGCAACCAAGGATGGGAAGGGCCAGGCTTCGCCTGGCCCTTCCTTTCCTTCTGGTGACGGTCTCCAATCACCGGATACCTGACCCGGTTCCGGTAGTTTTGTCTGATGGCCGGGTCCAACGGGACGACAACCACGCTGCGGGTGGGAGCCGAGAGCTCCGCCGTCGTCGGCAACACACCGTTGGTGGCGCTGCCGCGACTCGGCGCCGAGCTGCCCGGCGAGGTGGTCGCGAAGCTCGAGTTCTTCAATCCCGGCGGATCGGTCAAGGACCGGATCGGCGTCGCGATGATCGATGCCGCCGAGCGCGACGGCCTGCTCGAGCCGGGACGCTCCGTGATCGTCGAGCCGACCAGCGGGAACACCGGCATCGCGCTTGCCCTGGTCGCCGCGGCCCGTGACTATCGCCTGATCCTGACCCTGCCCGAGGGGATGAGCCGTGAGCGCACCGCGCTGCTCCGCACCTACGGCGCCGAGGTCCACGAGACGCCCTCCCTGGGCGGGATGAACGAGGCGGTCGAGCTCGCCAACCAGCTTGCCAAGGAGCACGATGGCTTCATCCCGCAGCAGTTCTCGAATCCGGCCAACCCCGAGATCCATCGCCGGACCACGGCCGAGGAGATCTGGCGCGACCTCGACGGGCAGGTGGACGCGTTCGTCGCCGGCGTCGGTACGGGCGGCACGATCACCGGCGTGGGCCAGGTCTTGAAGGAGCGCCGGCCGGATATCCGGATCGTCGGCGTTGAGCCTGCTGCCTCACCAGTGCTCTCCGGAGGTCCGCCGGGCGCGCACAAGATCCAGGGGATCGGTGCGGGCTTCGTCCCCGAGGTGCTCGATCGCGAGGTGATCGACGAGATCGTCGGGATCGGCGATGAGGACGCCCTCGACACCGCTCGCGCGTCGGCGCAGCGGGAGGGCCTCCTGATCGGCATCTCGGCCGGCGCGGCGGTGCGAGCGGCGCTCGACCTCGCCGCGCGCGAGGAAATGGCCGGGAAGCGGATCGTCGTGATCGTTCCCGACTCCGGTGAGCGATACATGTCGCTGCCGTTCTTCGCCCCGTGAGCGGGGCCCCGCCACCCTAAGCTTCTGGACGTGCTTGGCCTAGGAACGTTTCGGCGCGTGCTCAAGGAGGTGTCGGCCGACGTCACCTCCGCCCGCGAGCGCGATCCCGCCGCTCGCGGAATCGGCACGCTCGAGATCCTCACCGGGTGGGCCGGGGTGCAGGCGCTGCTCGCGCATCGCGTCGCACACGCGCTCTGGGAGGCCGAGGTGCCGCTCGTCCCGCGGACGATCGCGTACACGAGCCGCGCCATCACCGGCATCGAGATCCATCCCGCCGCCAGGATCGGCTCGGACTTCTTCATCGACCACGGATCTGGCGTGGTGGTCGGGGAGACCGCCGAGATCGGCGACCGCGTGACCCTCTACCAGGGCGTCACCCTGGGCGGCACCGGGTTCGCCCGCGGGAAGCGGCACCCGACCCTGGATGACGATGTCACCGTGGGCTCGGGCGCCAAGCTGCTCGGCCCGGTGACCGTCGGGCGCAACGCGAAGGTCGGCGCCAACACCGTGGTCATCGAGGACGTGCCGCCGCAGACCACGGTCGTGGGGAATCCTGGGCATCCCGTGCGCGTCGAGGGACGGCCGGTTGAGGGCCCCGACACAGACTGGATTCACCTGCCCGACCCGATCGCGGAGGCGATGAAGGAGCTCTTCGAGCGGATCGCTCAGCTCGAGAAGCGGCTCGCTGATGCGACCGGGGAGGACGCCCGTGAAGCGGACGTGACGGAACTCCGACCCAAGAAGGGACCGAGCTCAGCCGGCGGTTAGCCAGCGGGACCCGGGCCTATGCTTGGCCCGTGGCCCGCGGAAGAGAGGAATTGAAGGTCGCGCCGGACCCGGCGCCCGAGCAGATGCCCGGGGCGCCCGTCGAACCCGGCGCCGACCAGGTGGAGCGCCTGCTCGCGGGGCTCAACACGCCCCAGAGAGAGGCCGTCACCTTCGGCGAGGGACCGCTGCTGATCCTGGCGGGTGCCGGATCGGGGAAGACGCGGGCTCTGACCCACCGGATCGCCTGGCTGCTCGCCACGGGCCGGGCACACCCGAACGAGATCCTGGCGATCACCTTCACGAACAAGGCCGCGAACGAGATGCGCGAGCGCGTCTCGTCGCTGATCGGCGGCGTTCCCCGGCGGATGTGGGTGATGACCTTCCACGCGGCCTGCGCGAGGCTGCTGCGGATCGAGGCCGAGCGCCTCGGCTACACCAGCCGCTTCACGATCTACGACGAGGCCGACTCGCTGCGCATGCTGAAGCGCTGCATGGAGGAGCTCGAGGTCGACACCAAACGCTACCCGCCCCGAGCCATCCGTGCCCGGATCTCGGACGCCAAGAACCAGCTGATCGACGCCGAGACCTACCAGGAGCAGGTCGGCGGGGTCTTCGAGGACATGGTCGGGCAGGCGTACCGCCTGTATGAGCGCCGGATGCTCGACGCGAACTCGATGGACTTCGACGATCTGTTGATGCGGACGGTCAACGTGCTCGAGCTCTTCGAGGACGTCCGCCGCCGCTATCGCGAGCGCTTCAAGTGGATCCTGGTGGACGAGTACCAGGACACGAACCACGCCCAGTACCGGCTTCTGCAGCTGCTCGCCGGGCAGGACGGGAATCTCACCGTTGTTGGTGACGAGGATCAGTGTGTCTTGGAAGGCACGCAGATCACGATGGGCGACGGATCAACAAAACCCATCGAAGAGATCAAGCCTGGAGAGATGGTTCTTTCGAGCTACGGAAGCGGCGACCTACGACCTGCTCGCGTTCTGAGGATCCATCGCGCCCATCGAGACACCGGGGTGGAGGTTGGGACGAAGAGTGGGAAACGGCTCGTGAGTACGCAGGAACACACGCATTTCGCTGGCTACCGCCTTGGACTCACACCGCAGATGCACATCACATATCTGATGCAGAAGAACCCCGTTGGTTTTCGCGTGGGCACTACTTGCGTACATACAAATGGGGACCGAAAACCACGCCTTGGCCTAGCTCAGCGCTGCTTGCAAGAAGGCGCGGACGCCGGATGGGTGATCTCAACGCACATTGACGAGGCTGATGCCCGCACCGAGGAAGCGATTCTCGCCGCGACATATGGCCTTCCGCCGCTGCCGTTTAACGCTCGAAAGTCGAGGCCGGTCAATGGCGTCGTGGCCAGTCAGGAGCTGCTTGACGAGGTCTTCTCGACGGTGGACACGATGAGTGGCGGGCTGCGGCTCCTAGCCGATGAGGGACTTGATCCGTCGCATCCACATCACTCCGCGCAAGCAAGCACTGGCTTCCGGCGAAAGCTCACGATCACATTGTGCGGCGACCGTCGAGGACGGACGCCGATGCATCGGATAGCGATGTATGGCGAGGATGACGGAGGCCGCGCGCTGCTTGAGGACCTAGGTCTGAGTGTTCGGCCGGCAAGGAAGAGCTCCAAGACTTGGCGTCACGAGTCTGCGTTCAGCGATATGGAAGCCCTCCTTCAACGCGTTCGGATGATTCAGCAAGCGCTTGATCCCGTGGTGACCTGGACGGCACGTCTCGGGCGGCGGGTCACAGGTCAAGGCAACTCTCTGCCTTTCGCTCCCGCCGGATCCGTCCGTCCCGGAATGGCGGTCTTCGCGGAGGGCGGAGAATTCGATCTCATTACGTCGGTCGCGACTGTCCCGGTCGACAAGCCGTTCTTCGACTTGGATGTCGAGGGCACACACAACTACATCGCCAATGGCCTAATCACTCACAACTCGGTCTACGGCTTTAGAGGCGCCGAGGTCCGCAACATCCTCGAGTTCGAGAGGGACTTCCCCGATGCGGCGGTGGTGAAGCTCGAGCAGAACTACCGATCCAGCGAGACCATCCTCAAGGCCGCCAACGCCGTCATCTCCCACAACACCGGCCGGCTCGGCAAGCACCTCTGGTCGGACCTGGGCGAGGGCGAGAAGATCCACGTCGCCGAGCTCGAGGACGAGCACGCCGAGGCCCGGTTCGTCGCCGGGGAGATCGAGGAGCTGATCGACCAGCACGACCTGACGCGTGACGAGATCGCGGTCTTCTACCGGACCAACGCGCACAGCCGCGTGCTGGAGGACATCCTCGTCCGCTACGAGCTGCCCTACCAGGTGATCGGAGGGACGAAGTTCTACGAGCGGGCCGAGATCAAGGACGCGGTCGCCTACCTGCAGCTGCTCGTCAATCCGGCCGACGAGGTGAGCTTTTCGCGGGTGATCAACTCCCCGCGGCGTGGGATCGGGAACACCAGCCAGGGCCGCCTGCTCGCGCACGCCAACACGACCGGCCGCACCATCTGGGAGATCGCGCTGGAGCCCGAGACCGTTCCCGGGCTCTCCGGGGCCGCGATCAAGTCGATCGGCCGGTTCACCGAATTGATCGAGGAGCTGCGCGCGGAGTTCGAGGGCGGAGCGGTTGCCGACCTGCTGCGCGCCCTGCTCGAGCGCTCCGGGTATCTCGACGCGCTGCGGGCCGAGCGGACCATCGAGGCCGAGGGCAGGATCGAGAACCTCGAGGAGCTGGTCGGGGTGGCCGCCGAGTTCGACGCCAACCGGCAGGTCGAAGGGCCGTCGGAGATCCCGCCGCTCGAGGAGTTCCTCCAGGCGATCTCGCTCTACACCGACCAGGACGACATGAGCCGGGACGAATCCAAGGTGACGCTGATGACCCTCCACAACGCCAAGGGGCTCGAGTACGACGCCGTCTTCATCATCGGCTGCGAGGAGGGCGTCTTCCCGCACTCCCGCTCGCTGGAGGAGGGGAATGAGGAGGAGGAACGACGACTCGCCTACGTCGGGATCACGCGGGCGCGCAAGAGGCTCTGGATGACCCACGCGCGGAGCCGCCGCCTCTTCGCCGGACGCGAGACCGGGTTCCCGTCCCGCTTCCTCTCCGAGCTTCCCGACGACCTCGTCGAGCGCGAGGGCACCCAGGAGCAGGCGATCACGGGCTGGTCGCTGGGCGGCTCCACGGGTCCCACGCCGAAGGCCGACCCGTCCCTCTCCTTCGTCACCGGGGACGACATCGTGCACGCCAGCTTCGGCGACGGCGTCGTCACCGCCGTGGAGCCGGGCGGCGTGATTGTCGTCCGCTTCGCCAGCGATGGTGCCGAGCGCAAGCTGATGGCCGACTACGCCCCCCTCAAACATCAATCGGGTTCCCCCTCGGCTTCGCCGTCGGGGGACCCTCGCATCAGCTGATGGGCGCCACTGTGATCGACGGCAAGGCCGTCGCCGCTTCCGTGCGCGAGCGGGTCCGCGGCGAGGTCGAGGGGCTGTCGCGCGAGATCGGGAGGCCCCCGGGCCTCGCCACGGTGCTGGTCGGCGACGACCCCGCCTCGGCCATCTACGTGCGCCGCAAGCGGGAGGCGTGTGAGGAGGTCGGGATCCGCTCCTTCCATAACGAGCCCGACGGCTCCATTTCCCAGGCGGACCTGCTCGATCTCGTGGGAGAGCTCAACGACTCCGATGAGATCGACGGAATCCTGGTCCAGCTGCCACTTCCGGAGCAGATCGATGCCGCTGCGATCGTCAACGCGCTCGACCCGGACAAGGACGTCGACGGGCTGACGCCGATCAGCGCGGGCAGGCTCGCCCGCGGAGAGCCGGGCCTGGTGCCCTGCACGCCGCAGGGAATCATGGAGCTGCTCTCCTCGGCAGGGGTGGATCCAGCCGGCAAGGAGGCCGTGATTGTCGGGCGCTCCAATCTGGTCGGGCGCCCCGTCTTCTCCCTGCTGCTCGGCGCCAACGCGACGGTGACGATCTGCCACAGCCGCACGCGAGACCTCGGCGAGGTCTGCCGGCGCGCGGAGATCCTGGTTGCCGCCGCGGGCCGGCCCAAGCTGATCGGCGGCGACATGGTGCGTCCTGGCGCAACAGTGATCGACGTCGGCACCAACCGCACCGATGACGGACTCGTCGGCGACGTCGACTTCGATGCGGCCGTGGAGGTCGCGGGCGCCATCACGCCCGTCCCCGGAGGCGTCGGGCCGATGACCATCGCGATGCTCCTGGCGAACACCGTCCAGGCGGCCCGTGGCCGTCTGACGGCGCCCGCCGCGAGTGCTTGAATCCCCCCGTCAAATCCATCGACGGAGGCTGACTTGGACTCATCAAGGCTTCGCACGGGGGAGATCGTCGCCGGGCTAGGCGGCGTCGCCCTGTTCGTGTTCCTGTTCTTCGATTGGTTCGGCGGCGGCGCGGAGGTGAGCGGCAGCCTGGTGAACGGCACCGCGACGCTCTCGCATCCGGGGATCAGCGGCTGGGACGCACTGGCCGATCTGCCGGGCTTCCTGATCATTCTCTCCGGCGTCTCCGGGATCGCATTGGCCTGTCTGGCCGCTGCGGGACAGAGGGTGAACATCCCCGCCCGCCGCGGGGCGGTCACCGCCCTGCTCGGCACCCTGGCGGTGCTGCTGATCCTCTGGCGGATGTTCGCCGGGTCGCCCACGCTCAAGATCGGCGTGTTCCTGGGACTCGCGGCCGCGATCGCGATCACCGCCGGCGCCCTGATGGCGCTCGATGAGGAAGGCTTCCAGCCGCTGGTCGCCGTCGCCGGCGGCCCCACCCGGGCCGCATCGGCCAGCGCACCGGCGGCGACGCCGCCCGCGCCCGCCGCGATACCGGCCACCGGCTCGACCGGCTCCAGCGGCTCCACCACGACCAAGCGCTCGACGGCGAAGAAGAAGCCGGCCGCGCGGTCGGGTTCGAAGGCGAAGTCTGCGAGCTCTCGCTCCAGCTCGACCAAGAAGAAGCCGAGCTCGTCGCGCTCGAGCGGCAGGAAGAGCTCGTCGAGCCGCAAGAAGTAGCCGGCTGAGATATCCGAAAATCGAGGGAGGACGAACATGACTGGAAGGTTGTCTCAGGGGCAGTTGATCGCCGGCATCGGAGCCATCGTGCTCCTCGTTGCGATGTTCCTGCCCTGGATCGGGGTGAGCGGCCCATCGCTTCCGGCCGGGATCACCGTGCCCGGCGGCGTCAGCACCGGAAGCACCTCGGAGAACATCTGGAAGGGCTCCACGCTCGACGTCTATCTGCTGATCACCGTGATCGTGGCGGCGCTGCCGGCGCTCCTGGCCCTCACCGACAGCTCGGAGGAGTTCTCCTTCGTCTCCGCCGCGACGTTCCTGTTCGGGGTCGTGGGAGTGATCCTGATCGCCGCTTTCCTGACCGTCGACTTTCCCGATGGCGCTGATCGTAAGATCGGCGCATTCATCGGCCTGGGGGCCGCCATTGCGATCGCGGTGGGCGGTTTCAGGGCCATGCAGGAAGAGGTCGCCGGGGAGATATAGGCTCGGTCCAGTCAAGACAGAGGAGGACAGTTGGACGCGAATAGGTTGTCTCAGGGGCAGCTCGTCGCCGCGGTTGCGGCGATCGCCCTCTTCATCATCAGCTTCCTGCCCTGGTTCGGCATTTCTGGCGCCGTCACCGTGGGCGGGACGACGATCGGCGGATCCCAGAACTTCAGCCTCTGGAAGGCTGAGAACCCACTCGACATCTATCTGCTGATCGTGATTCTCGTGGCACTGGTGCCGGCGGTTCTGGCCCTGATGGGCGACGGCGCCGATGCGCCGATGGCCTCGATGGCCACCGCGCTCCTGGCGGGCGTCGGCACCCTCCTCATCCTGTACCAGGTGTTCGACACGCCGGGCGACCTCGACCGCAAGATCGGCCTGTTCCTCGGCCTGATCGCGTGCGCCGGGATCGCCGTGGGCGGCTACCTGACGATGCAGGACACCGCCGGAGGAGACCGGTACTGACTCGAGGTTTGAGGCCGGGCGAGTTGGCCGGGGCCATCGGCGGCCTCGGCCTCCTCGCCGCGGGCTTCCTTCCGTGGTACTCGGCGGGCGGCGAGAACGCGACCGCCTGGCAGGCGTTCAGCATCACGGACGTGATCCTGGCCGCCGCCGCGGTCATGGGAATGTCCGTCGCGTTGTGCGTCCTGGCCCGCCTCTCGGTCAGCTATCCGTTCGCCGGGTCCTCGGTCGCGACCGGATTCGGCGCCGTGGCGGTCATCCTGATCGTCTACCGGATGATCGATCCGCCCGGTGGCGGCGGGGTGGATCTCGAGATCGGCGCCTGGGCGGGGCTCGTCTGCGCGGCTGCGATCACGATCGGTGGCTACATGGGAATGCAGCCGATGAAGAGCCCGCGGGCGTCAGCCGCTTAGCGCTGCGCCGACGTCGCCCGCCACGAGGGTGGCGCAGGCGATGATCGTCATCATCGGGTTGACCCCGACGGACGTCGGCAGCAGGCTCGCGTCCGCCACGTAGAGATTCTCAATGCCCCGGACGGCGCCGCGCGAGTCGCAGACGCTCGTGTCCGGATTGGATCCCATGCGGGCGCTGCTCATCGGGTGGAACGCCTCGAGGCGCAGGTCAGCGGGTCTCAGGCTCATCGACTCGAACTCGGCGAGCTTGCCGCGGGGAATCTCCGAGACCGGGCCCACGTTGGGATAGACCTCGGTGGCACCGGCTGCGAAGTGAACCTCGGCGGCCCGCGCGATGCCGAACTGGATCGTCCGCGCCTCGTCCGCGAGCAGGCCGTAGGAGAGCCGCAGCGAGCCGTTGGAGGTCAGGCCCACCCGCCCCTCAGAGCGATCGTGGAGATGCACCCCAATCGAGGCGATGTGGCCGTAGTTGGCGACGCGGTCCGAGAAGGCGGCGCCCACGCCAGGCAGCCATTGGGCGCCAAAGGAGAGCGGAGTGAAGGTCGCCTCGAGCAAGATCCCCTCCGGCTGCCACTGATCCACGTAGTAGCTCTGCATCACCCCGTCCCAGCCCCGGACCTCCTCCTCGTACCGTGCGCCGATCCACGCCGCCGGATGGATGTGGAGGTGCCGCCCCAGCGCCGGGTGGCTGATGCCCGATCGGAGGAGGAGCTCCGGCGTGCCGAAGGCGCCGCCGGCGCTGATCACCGCCTTGGCGCGTACCTGCCAGTCCCGCCCTGGAGGCGTTGATCCGGCCGCGGTGTTTGTGGCGGCCGAATATGAGGCCTTGGCCTCCTGGGCGGCGGTGGTCGGCATGCCGGCCCGGCAGGCGAGTCCGGTGGCGCGGCCGTCCTCGGTGAGGATGCGCTGTACCTGGACCCCGGCACGTACCCGAGCGCCCGCGGCGACGGCGCGGGGGAGATAGGAGACGTGGGTGGCGCGCTTGGCGTCGATCTCGCAGCCGAGTGGACAGGAGCTGCACTGAACGCACTTCCCGGCGTTTCGGCTGATCGGCCCGCCGCTGGCGCCCAGGGCCTTGGCTCCCTCTGCGCAGAGCTGTCCGTTGCGGCCCAGGGTCTCGAGGTTGAGAGGCGTGACGGCAAGCACCTTCTCCGCCTCGGAGTAGAAGCGCCCAAGATCGCCGGCCCACTCGATTCCGCAGGCATCGCGCCACTCGTCCAGAACCTCCCGTGGCGCGCGGAAGCACGTGCCCGAGTTGATCACGGTGGTCCCGCCGACCGTGCGGCCGACCGGGATCGGAATTGCCGGCTTTCCCGAGGCGATCGTCATCCCGCCGTCGCGGTAGAGCAGCGGCAGTCCGTCGAGCGGGTCGGTCGGGTAGCTCGTGTGGTCGACGTAGGGTCCGGACTCGAGCACCATCACGTCGAGACCAGCCTGGGCCAGGATCGACGCCGCGGCCGCACCGCCCGCACCGGAGCCGACGATCGCGACGTCGCAATCCTCCCCGGCTCCGCGAGGCTCGAGGTCGCCCACGCCGGTCGACGACGGCTGCGGCTCGCCCTCCGCGACGGCGCAGCGGGATTCGAATCCGACCGCGGACTGGACGCGCGCGTCACGCGCCCAGCCGATCATCGCGAGCAGCTTTGCCAGTAGGAGAAGGTCGCGGTAGAGCGAGAAGCGGGAGGTCTCCATCTTCGCCATGTACTGCGAACGCGCCTCGACGCTCATGCGGCTGAAGCGCCAGGGGAACGGCAGGAACTCGAAGGTGCGAAGGGCGAGACGCACCACCTGCACGGTCCTGGCCGGCATCCGGGCGAGGAAGCGGGCGAGCGGCTCGGCAACCGGCACCACGGTCTCAGCCGCGGGCAGGCCGTCCTCACCAGGGGCGATTGCCTCCGCGATCGCTCGCAGAGTCCTGAGCTCGGCGGCCCGGAGCCCCGGCGGGCGCCTTCAGGGAGGAGCGGCGGGAGAGCCGATCCGGCCGGCCAGCGACCAGAGCAGCAGCGAGGCGAAGACGAGCGAACCGTCGACGATCCCGTTGAGCAGGTAGGCGAAGACGTCGTCCTCGATGAAGAAGATCAGCGAGGTGATCGAGGAGGCGGCCTTGCCGGCCGCCAGCGCCAGGATCATCGGGCGGTAGCGGACGACGTCGGCCTGGGCGATCAGGGCGATCGCAGTGATCACCACCATGTAGGCGAAGCCGAGTGAGAGCCAGAGACGCTCTTCCGTCTTCGGCGCCGCGGTGTGGAAGCCGAAGTGGTGACCGAGCTCGGTGATCCTGTCGAGCGTCCCGTCAGGCCACGCGATGAAGAAGAAGCCTGTGATCGCGAACCCGACGGCCATCAGGCGCAGGTTGAGGACGACGAACCGCTCGGCTTTCTCCCCCGTCATCGCGGCGGGATCCTATCCTGGCCTTCGTGCACCCGTCTGATGCGGGGGCCGCCTCCTATGATCAGCTCATGATCGAGCGAGAGCAGGTCGAGCACGTCGCCAAGCTGGCGCGCCTCAAGCTGACCGACGAAGAGGTCGAGCGCATGGCCGCCGAGCTGTCCGGGATCCTCGAGCACGTCGAGCACATTGCCGAGCTCGACCTCGACGGGGTCGAGCCCACCTCTCATGTGATCGCCCTGGAGAACGTGCTGCGGCCCGACGAGGCTCGGCCGAGCTGGAAGCGCGATGAGATGCTCGAGCGTGCGCCCGATCCGGCCTCCGGCGCCTTCCGAGTCCCCTCGCCTCAGGCGTAGATGGCGAGCGAGCTGATCGACATGACGGTCGCGGAGGCGGCCGATCGAATCCGCGGCGGCGAGCTCGCCGCGGACGAGTACTTCGACGCCTATCGCCAGGCGGCCGCCGGGGACTCGCTGAACGCCTTCCTCTGGACGGCCGAGGAACCGGAGGAGGCCGGCGACGGCCCCCTCGGCGGAATCCCGGTCGCCGTCAAGGACATCTTCTGCACCGAGGGGATCCCGACCACGGCCGGCTCGCGGATCCTCGAGGGCTACCGGCCGCCGTACACGGCGACGGCCGTTCGCAAGCTGCGCGAGGCCGGGGCTCGCGTGCTCGGCAAGGCGAACATGGACGAGTTCGCGATGGGTTCCTCCAACGAGAACTCGGCGTACGGGCCGGTGCTCAACCCGTGGGATTCCGGGCGCGTGCCTGGAGGGTCGTCGGGTGGCAGCGCCGCCGCCGTCGCCGGCCGCCTCGCGCCCTGCGCGATCGGGACGGACACCGGCGGCTCGATCCGCCAGCCGGCCGCGCTCTGCGGCATCGTCGGCATGAAGCCCACCTACGGCGCCGTCTCGCGCTACGGGATGATCGCCTTCGCCTCCTCGCTCGACCAGTGCGGCCCGCTGACCAGGGACGTCACCGACGCCGCTCTGCTCCTGCAGGCTGTGGAGGGGCGCGATCCCTGCGATTCGACCTCCACCGGCATCGACGGGGGCATCCAGGTCCCAAGCCGCACGGATCTGAAAGGGCTCAGCTTCGGCATCCCGAAGGAGCTGGCATCGGAGGCCGAGGGGATCGAGTCCGGCGTCAAGGAGGTCTTCGAGCGCACCGTCGCCCTGATCGAGGAGCTCGGGGGCGAGGTCTCGGAGACCGAGCTGCCCCACGCGCCACACGGCATCTCTGCGTACTACGTGCTGGCGCCCGCGGAGGCCTCGGCGAACCTGGCGCGCTTCGACGGCGTCCGCTACGGAATGCGGGTGAACGGCGACGACCTCACCGAGATGTACGAGGAGACGCGCGCAAAGGGCTTCGGCGACGAGGTGAAGCGCCGGATCATGCTCGGCACGTACGCGCTCTCCTCGGGCTACTACGAGGCCTACTACGGCCGCGCCCAGCGCGTGCGCACGAAGATCGCCGAGGACTTCTCGAAGGCGTTCGAGCGCTTCGACTTCGTGGTCACCCCGACCTCGCCGACGGTGGCCTTCAGGCTCGGCGCGAAGACCGACGACCCGCTGGCGATGTACATGAACGACTACTGCACGGTCCCCATGCCCCTGGCGGGCATCCCCGCGATCTCGATCCCGGCCGGCGTGGCCGCCCCCGACGAGGGAGGCCCGGAGCTGCCGGTCGGCTTCCAGATCGCCGGACCGGCGTTCAGCGACTCGGCGATGCTCGACGCGGCCCATGCGCTGGAGGGAGCGATCGGGTTCCGGCGGAACGGGGGGTCGGCGTGAGGGACTCGATGCAGATGACCGACGAGGAGTTCCGGGCTGCCGTCCAGGAGGCCCTCGACGCGCTGCCGCCCGAGATCGCCTCGAAGCTCACCAACGTGGCGGTGATCGTGGAGGATCGCCATCCAAGCGGCCGCCTGCTCGGCCTCTTCGATCCACGGGGCGGGCTGCAGCGGATCATCATCTACCGCGAGCACCACACCGACGCCGAGAGCGTCCGGACGACGGTTCTGCACGAGATCGGGCACTACTTCGGCGCGGACGAGGCGACCGTCAGGGGGTGGGGTCTGTGATGGCTGCGACGGAATACGAAGCCGTCATCGGGCTCGAGATCCACGTCCAGCTCTCCACCAAGACCAAGATGTTCTGTGGCTGCGCGCTCTCGTTCGGCGACGAGCCCAACGTGCACACCTGCCCGGTCTGCCTCGGGCACCCGGGGACGTTGCCCACCATCAACGAAGAGGCCGTTCGCTACGCGCTGATGATCGCTGCGGCACTCGAGTGCCAGACGGCCGAGCGCTCGGTCTTCGCCCGGAAGAACTACTTCTATCCCGACCTGCCCAAGGGGTACCAGATCAGCCAGTACGACCTCCCGATCGCGGTGGACGGGCGCCTCGGCGACGTGCGCATCCACCGCGCCCATCTCGAGGAAGACGCGGCGAAGCTCACGCACGTCGGCGAATCCGGCCGGATCCACGGCTCCGGCTCGTCGCTGGTGGACTTCAACCGGGGCGGCACGCCGCTGGTCGAGATCGTCACGGAGCCGGACATCCGCTCCGCCGCGCAGGCCCGGGAGTGGGCGCAGCTCCTTCGCACCACGATCCGCCAGCTCGGTGTCTCCAACGTCAACATGGAGGAGGGCAGCCTCCGCGTGGACGGGAACATCTCGATCCGGCCCGCCGGTTCCGAAGAGCTCGGCGTCAAGACCGAGCTGAAGAACATGAACAGCTTCCGCTTCCTCGAGCGGGGCATCGAGGCCGAGCTGATCCGGCAGCGCGAGCTGTTGGAGAGCGGGGAGGAGGTCGTCCAGGAGACGCTCCACTTCGACCCGACCGACGGCTCGCTGACGAGCCTGCGCTCGAAGGAGTACGCGCACGACTACCGCTACTTCCCGGAGCCTGACCTCGTCCCGGTCGTGCCCACCGAGCAGATGCTGGCCGACGCGCGCGAGTCCCTGCCCGAGCTGCCGGCGGCAAGGCGGGAGCGCTACGTGAGCGAGGTCGGCCTCACCGAAGAGGCGGCGGCGACCCTCGCCTTCCAGGCGGAACTGGGCGAATATTTCGAGCGTGCGGTTGCGGCGGCCGACGGGGCGCCGGCCAAGTCGATCGCCAACTGGGTCACCGGCGATCTGGTGGCCGCCCTGCGGCAGGCCGGAGTGGAGGAGGACCCGCTCGGTTCCAAGGCGACGCCCGAAGCGGTCGCGACCCTGGCCGGCCTGGTCGAGGCGAAAACCATCTCCCATGGGGCTGGCAAGCAGGTCCTGGCGAAGCTGGTGGAGGCCGGAGGCGACCCCGAAGAGATCGTCGAGCGGGAGGGCCTCGCGCAGATCTCGGATTCATCGGAGCTCGAGGACATCGTCGATCGCGCGATCGAGGCCGAGCCGGAGGCCGCCGGTCAGGTCCGCGAGGGCAACGAGAAGGCGATCGGCCGGATCGTCGGTGTGGTGATGAAGGAGTCGAAGGGCCGCGCCGACGGGGGGGCGGTCACGAAGCTGATCAAGGAGCGCCTCTAGTGGCCGGCGCCCCCTACGTGCTCGTCGCTCTCTGCTTCGGCCTGGCCACGGGATTCGTCGGCCGGGGCAAGGGGAGCTCCTTCTTCATCTGGTTCCTGATCGGGACCGTCCTGCCCCTCTTCGGACTGATTGCGGTGATCCTATATCGCTCCGAGCACGAGGAGCCCGAGCGCCGCTGCCCGACCTGCAACAACATCGTGAAGCTCCACGTCCAGGTCTGCCCCCGCTGCGGGACTGACCTGTACCTGCCGGATCCGGTCGAAGTGAGACCGGGGCCTGCGAACCGACCGTCTACCTGAGCCAGGTGCGGACGATCGCGTTGGCGAAGCCGAGGCCGTAGCGGACCACAGCCGGCTTCTTCGAATGCCCGTGAGTGCGTTTGGCGACCGTCACAGGTACCTCCATGGCGGGCACGCCGCGCTTGATCGCCTCGATCAGGAACTCCGAGGTGTGGAACTGCTCCTGGCGCAGCACCAGCTGCGGGAGCACCGAGGTGCGCACGGCGCGGTAGCCGTTGGAGCAGTCCGAGACCCTCGTGCGGGTGATGAAGGAGACGACCTTGTTGAAGAACACAATGCCGAATTCCCGCGAGCGGGAATTCGGGTCTGCGCTTCCCAGCACGCGCGAGCCGTGGGCGACGTCCACGTCGTCGTCGAGGACCGGCTTTACGAGGCGCTCCATCTCGCTCGGCAGATGCTGGCCGTCGGCGTCGAGGGTGACCACCACGAGGGCGCCGGACTCGGCCATCAGCCGGTATCCGGTTCGGAGCGCGGCGCCGCCGCCTCGGTTGATCACGTGGCGCGCCACCACCGCACCCTCCTTGGCTGCGGCCTCGCTGGTGTCGTCGCGCGAGCCGTCGTCGACCACCAGCACCGCGGTCGGCTCGCCGCAGACCTCGCGCGGGATCTGGCGAACCACGTCTCCGACGCTGTCCGCCTCGTTGTAGGCGGGAATGACCACGGCGACCTTGTCCCTGAAGCGTTCCGGCAGCTTCGATTGGCGGAACTCTTCCCAGGCGAGACCCTCGAGCAGGGAGGAGAGCTGCTGGTTCATCCGCGCGCTCTCGGTCAGCGCGCGCAGCACCAGGAAGAAGAGGATCACGATCGAGAAGACGGCCAGGCCGAGGATCCGGCCGCCGTTCCCACGCTTGAAGGAGAAGGCGGAGAGCAGGGCGTTGAGCAGCTCGGTCCCGGAGACGATGAACAGCGCCAGGCCTCCGAGGAGAGCGAGCAACACCGCGCCATTCGACAGCGACCGCCGCCGCCATATGGCAAAGCCGATCAGGAGAACGGCCAGTGCCAGCCCCAGCGCGCGCAGCGCTGTGAGCTCTTCGGGCAACAGGGACGCGATCGTCGGGACGGTCAAGGCGGCGCCAGAATAGGCCGCCACGGCGCGGTGTGCGGGCGCGACGATGCGCCGCTCAGGCCGCTACTCTGCCGCCTCTCATGCGCGTCCTCATCCTCGGGGGCGACGGTTACCTCGGCTGGCCGACGGCGATGCGCTTTTCGGCCCGTGGCCACGAGGTGTCCGTCGTCGACAACTTCTCCCGCCGCAAATGGCACGAGCGCCACGGCACCGACTCGCTGACCCCGCTCAGGGGCCTCGACGAACGGATCGCCGCCTGGCACGAGGTCTCCGGCAACGAGATTCGCTCCTACGTCGGCGCGATCGAGGATGCGGGGTTCCTCGAGGAGGTGATCGTCGAGACCAAGCCAGAGGCAGTCATCCACTACGGCGAGCAGCCCTCCGCGCCGTTCTCGATGGCCAACCGCGAGCAGGCCGTGGAGACCCAGTACACGAACGTGATCGGCACGCTCAACCTCCTCTTCTTCCTCCGCGATCATGCTCCCGATTGCCACCTGGTGAAGCTCGGGACGATGGGCGAGTACGGCACGCCCAACATCGACATCGAGGAGGGCTACATCGAGATCGAGCACAAGGGCCGCAAGGACACGCTGCCCTTCCCCAAGCTGCCCGGTTCGCTCTACCACCTCTCCAAGGTCCACGACTCCCACAACATCCACTTCGCCTGCCGGATCTGGGGACTGCGCGCCACCGACCTGAACCAGGGCGTCGTCTACGGCATCGAGACCGACGAGACCGCCCAGGACGAGCGGCTCGCGACCCGCTTCGACTACGACGAGTGGTTCGGGACGGTCCTCAATCGCTTCTGCGTCCAGGCCGTCGTCGGCCACCCGCTCACCGTTTACGGGAAGGGCGGCCAGACCCGAGGCTTCCTCAACATCCGCGACACCCTCCAGTGCGTCGAGCTGGCCGTCGAGAACCCCGCGGACGCCGGCGAGTTCCGCGTCTTCAACCAGTTCACGGAGATGTTCTCGGTCAGAGAGCTCGCCGAGCTGGTCCAGCGGTCCGCGGCCGAAATCGGCTTCGAGATCGACATCGACCACGTCGACAATCCGCGCGTCGAGGCCGAGGAGCACTACTACAACCCGGTCCACACCAAGCTGCTGGACCTGGGCCTGAAGCCGAGCTATCTCGGCGATGAGCTCGTCCGGTCGATGCTGAAGACGATCGAGCGCAATCGAGGGCGCGTGATCGACTCCGCAATCGACCCGCGCACCCAGTGGAATCCCTCAGGGGCTCCCGCCGCCGCCAGCTAGGGGTTCCTGAGAAATTCGCCCTTCCGGCGGAGCTCGGCTTCGCCGGGGAGCCAGATCGCGGGATCCCGCTGGCTCTTCTTGCGCTCTTGCTCCTTCGCGGCAGCCTCGGCGAAGGCCCGGTAGGGATCGATGCGCTCATCCTCCTCCAATGGCCCGGGCTCAGGTACCTCGTCAAGAGACGCTGGCTCGGTGCTATCCGATTGGTAGCCGGGGCTCTCAGCCGCTGGCTCAGCGCTATCGGATTGGTAGTCGGCGCTTGCGGCTCTGGGGAGAGAACCTGGGGTGGGCGCTGCGTCCTGTTCTTCCATGGGGCGAGACTCGGATGTGGCGCCTCGCAGATGGCGCTCGATCCTGACCCTCTTCATTGCAAGAGAGAATCGATTCGCGCCCGGCTGGGACGCTTGGCTACCATCGGCCCATGCGCGCCGCTGACGCACTGATGGAGGCCCTCAAGGCCGAGGGCACCAGGCACATCTTTGGGATTCCCGGTGGTGCGAACCTGCCGATCTACGACGCGGTTCACGACGCCGAGCTCGATCACATCCAGGCACGCCACGAGCAGGGCGCCGGACACATGGCCGAGGGCTACGCGAAGGCCTCAGGCCGCGTCGGCGTCGCCTTCGCAACCTCGGGACCCGGCGCCACCAACCTGATCACGCCGATCGCGGACGCGATGCTGGACTCGGTCCCGACGGTCTTCATCACCGGCCAGGTCCGCACCGACCTGATCGGCACCGACGGCTTCCAGGAGGCGGACGTGAACGGCATCACGATGCCGATCGTCAAGCACTCCTTCATGGTCCAGGACCCCCGCTACATCCCGGACTACGTCCACGCCGCCTTCCACATCGCCTCCACCGGCCGCCCAGGACCGGTGCTGGTCGACGTCCCGCAGGACCTGTCGCGAGCCGACATCGACTACGAGCCGATCACCGAGACGCCGAACCTGCCGGGATACAAGCCCTCCACCGAGGGGAACATCAAGCAGATCCGGATCGCCGCCAAGGCGCTGGCGAACGCGCAGCGGCCGGTGATCTACGCCGGTGGCGGCGTGATCAACGCCAACGCCGCGGAGGAGCTGCGGGAGTTCTGCCTCGCGGACAACTTCCCCGTCACCTGCACGCTGATGGGCCTTGGCGGGTTCCCGGCCAGCCACGAGCAGTGGCTCGGCATGCTCGGGATGCACGGCACGCGCACCGCCAACTACGCGATGGACAATGCCGACCTGATCATCAACGTCGGCGCGCGGTTCGACGATCGAATCACCGGCAAGCTGTCCGAGTTCGCCCCGCGCGCGAAGTTCGTTCACATCGACATCGACCCGGCGGAGATCTCCAAGAACGTCCCCGCGCACATCCCAATCGTCGGTGACGCGAAGGAGGTGCTGCCCAAGCTGACCAAGGAGTACCGGGCACTCCAGGCCGATCGCTCCCGTCTCGATCCCTGGTGGGAGCGGATCCACGGCTGGCAGAAGGAGTATCCGCTCGGCTACGACGACAGCTCCGACGGCGAGATCAAGCCCCAGAAGATGATCGAGGCGATGTTCGCGGCCACCGAGGGCGACGCGATCATCACGTCGGACGTCGGCCAGCACCAGATGTGGGCGGCGCAGTACTACGGCTTCGACAAGCCTCGGCGCTGGATCAACTCCGGCGGCCTCGGCACGATGGGCTTCGGCCTGCCGAGCGCGATCGGCGCGAAGGTCGCCAATCCCGACGACACGGTCGTCTGCCTGGCCGGGGACGGCAGCCTGATCATGACCTGCCAGGAGCTCGCCACCGCCGTGCGCCACGAGGTGCCGGTCAAGGTCTTCCTGATGAACAACGGCTACTTCGGCATGGTCCGCCAGTGGCAGGAGCTCTTCTGGGACGGCCGCTACTCGTCCGTCGAGATGGGGCCCAGCCCGGACTGGCCGAAGCTCGCCGACGCCTTCGGAGCGAAGGGAATGATGGTCGACGACAAGAACGAGGTCGAGGGCGCGATGCGCGACGCGCTGGCCACCGAAGGTCCCGTTCTGCTCGACGTCCGCGTCACCAAGGACGAGAACTGCTACCCGATGATTCCGGCCGGCGCGGCCGCCAGGGACATGGTGGGCTGAGCGATGGAAGCCGGAACGCCTGACCTGATCAATCTCGAAGACCTCGACGCCGCCGCGGGCCGCCTCACCGGTCGCAAGCACGTCCTCTCGATCATGGTCGAGAACCGGCCTGGCGTCCTCGCCCGGATCGCGGGCCTGTTCAGCCGCCGCGGGTTCAACATCGACACCCTCGCCGTCGGCCCGACCGACGACCCGGAGGTCTCCCGGATCACGCTGACGGTCGACGGCGCCGTCCACCCGATCGATCAGGTCACCAAGCAGCTCCACAAGCTGATCAACGTGATCAAGATCCGGGACATGGAGCCGGGCGAGACGATCGCCCGCGAGATGGCCCTCTTCAAGGTCTCCGCGCCGATCGAGAGCCGCGCGGAGATCATGCAGTTCGCCGAGATCTTCCGAGCCAAGATCGTCGACGTCTCGCGCCGTTCCCTGACCATCGAGGTCACCGGCAGCGCCGACAAGATCGAGGCCTTCGAGCGGATGATTCGCCCGCACGGGCTGATCGAGATGGTCCGTACGGGCGAGGTCGCGATCGCCCGCTCGAAGCCCGACAACTAGGGGCGCCGGCGTGAGCGTCGCCCTCGGGGCAGGTCCGCTGCTCGCCGAGCTGGAGGGAGCGCTGTCGCGCGCCAAGGACGGCCAGCTCGCCTCGGCCACGATCGAGCTCGAGGGCAAGGTGGACCCCGTGGCGCTGGCCTCCGGCTCCCGCCTTGCCACCGATCGCTGGTTCTGCTGGGAGCAGCCCGACCGGGGGTTCGCGCTCGCCGGGCTCGGCACCGCCGCCGACGTCGTCAGCCGGGGGCCGGACCGCTTTCGCGACCTGGCGGAGGGCTGCTCCAGCGCGACCCGAGACCGCATCGCCTCAGAACCAGACGGCCTGCCCGCCGGGGCCGGGCCGGTGTGGGCCACCGGGCTCGCCTTCGCTCCCACGGGCGGCGGGGAGGCGCTCTGGTCCTCGCTGCCACCCGCGCTCGCGGTCTTGCCCGAGGTGGCGATCGCCTGCAGCGAGGGGCGGAGCTTCCTGACTGCGTCGGTGAAGCTCGACTCCGCGCACACCGCCGAGGAGCACCTGGCGAGGGTCGCCGGGAGGCTTGGCTCGCTCCGCACCGCCCCGCTGACGCCCGCCGACCCCCACCCGAGCGCGGCAACGAAGATCACGGGACGCTATCCGCCGGAGCGCTACGAGCAGATCGTCTCGGCGGCAGTGGAGAGAATCCGGACGGGCGATGTCGACAAGGTCGTTCTCGCCCGGGAACTCACCGTCGAGGCCCCCGCCGCCCATGACCCAGGCGCGTTGCTCGGCGCCCTCCGCGGTCTGTTCCCATCGTGCTTCTGCTTCTGCTTCGGCACCCCCGAGGCCGCATTCGTCGGCGCGAGCCCCGAGCTGCTGGTGCGCCGCTCCGGTGCGGTGGCAGCCACGGTCGCGCTGGCCGGGACGACCTCCCGCAGCGCCGACCCCGCCGTCGACGACCACCTGGGGGAGGCCATGCTGCGGAGCCCCAAGGTCCGCGACGAGCACGGCATCGTCGTGCGGCGGATTGAGCGCACGCTGCGGCCGCACTCGGTCTGGGTCCACGCAGACGGCGAGCCCTTCGTGGTCAAGGTCGGGAACCTCCAGCACCTCGCGACCCCGATCCGCGCGCAGCTCGCCGAGTCCCACAGCGCGATCGAGCTCGCCGCCTATCTGCATCCGACCCCCGCGATCGGGGGCGAGCCTCGTGAACCGGCCCTGGAGCTGATCGACGAGCTCGAGGGGATCGACCGCGGCTGGTACACGGGGCCGGTGGGGTGGATGGACGCCGCCGAGGACGGGGAGTTCTGCGTCGGGCTGCGCTCCGCGCTGCTGCGCGACCGAGAGGCGCATCTCTTCGCCGGCTGCGGAATCGTCGCCGACTCGGACCCGGCGGCCGAGCTTCAGGAATCCGAGCTCAAGTTCGAGGCGCTGCTGCCGCTGCTAGCGAGCTGAGCTCGCGATGAAGCGCCAGGTTCCGCCGGCGCTCGGTCCTCACGACGATCATCCGCGCGTCCCCCGCCAGGGCTTCCTCGAGCTCTGCCGGGGTTGACGGCGAAGCGACGCTGATCCCGAACAGCTCAGCGACCCTCTCCGGCTCCAGGCGGCTGGGAGTGCCGAGCAGCGCTTCGAACTCGTCCTCCCCCAGCGCCTCCGCCTGGGGCAGGAAATGGAAGATTCCGCCGCCTGAGTTGTCGATCACGATCAGGCGCAGCTCCGGCAGGTCGCGGGCGGTCACCAACCCGCCGAGATCGTGGAAGAGGGCGAGGTCGCCGAGCACGGCCCAGGTGCGGGCGCCGCTGCCCGTTGCCAGGCCCGCGGAGGTGGAGACCAGGCCGTCGATCCCATTCGCGCCCCGGTTGGACGCGAAGCGCACTCCCTCCGGACCCTGCCTCATGAACGCCTCCAGGTCGCGGACCGGCATGCTGGAGGCCGCGAACACGGAATCGCCGTCCCGCAGCGCTCCGCCCAGCGCGGTCCACATTCCGGGCTCGCTGAGCTCATCGAGCTCATCCAAGCGTCCGTCGACGGCCTCGCACACGGCCAGCTCCGCCTGCAGCCACGCAGTCGCGAACGGGGAACCCTCGACGGCTCGGGCGCCGGGACGAAGCCGCGCCAAACGCTCGGTCAGCGACCGAGCCGTCGCCGCGGGGTCCGCCCGGACGATCGTGCCCGCACGCCGGGTGGGCTCCCGCCACTCGCCCGCCGGATCGACCACGATCTGATCGAGTCCCTCGATCGCCGCGAGCCATCGCCGAAGCGGCTTGCTGGTCGGCATGTCGCCGAAGCGCAGGATCAGCTCGGGCTGGAGTTCGAGCGGCCGCTCGCGGGCGACGTAGTCATAGGCGGAGACGACCAGGGACCGGTCGTGCGGCCCGCGGCGGAGCTGCGAGGTGGGCTCGGACAGGACCGGGTAGCCGACCGCGGCGGCGAGGGCGACGACGGGCTCAGCGAGCATCGGATCCATCTGGCGACCGACGACGATCAGCCCGCGCTGCGTGGATTCGATGCGATCGGCGAGGTGATCCAGCACCCCCTCGTCCGCGCGGGCGCTCGTCCGGGAGACGGCATTGAGAGGCGCGCCGGGGCGTCCCTCCAACGCGAGCGGATCGGACGCGCTGACCTCGCCCTCAACGGGAACCGGCGCGAGCGGCTCGCGCCACGGAACGTTCAGGTGGACGGGCCCCGGTCGCGGATCTCCGGCCGCGGCGGCGTAGGCGCGACACGCCACCGCTCGGAAGTGAAGGAGGCCGTCGTCGTCCGCCTCGTGGGTGCCGATCTCGCAGAACCAGCGCACGGCGTCGCCGTAGAGCTTCAGCTGATCGATCGTCTGGCCGGCGCCGATGTCCCGCAGCTCCGGAGGCCGGTCCGCGGTGAGCACCACGATCGGCACGCCCGCCTCGTCGGCCTCCACGACGGCCGGGTGCAGGTTGGCCGCCGCGGAACCCGACGTGCAGAGCACCACGGCAGGTCTCCCGGTCGCGAGTGCGGTGCCGAGGGCGAAGAACCCGGCGCTTCGCTCGTCAAGGATCACGGTCACCTCGAGCTCGGGTTGACGCCAGAGGGCGACGGCCAGCGGCGTCGAGCGCGAGCCGGGCGAGATCACGGCGCGATCAACACCGCAGCGGGCGAGCTCCTCCGCCATCGCCGAGGCAAGTGCCGTGTTGCGATTCGTCGGATCCATCTCTCTCGAACCGTAGATCAGCCGAGCCGACGTGCCGCAAGCGCCTCTTCGTCCAGCTCCACCCCGAGGCCGGGGCGCTCGTCGAGGAGCAGCCGATCGCCGTCGGCTTCGACCCCGCGTCCGATCGAAACCGAGAAGAGCCGCTCAGTGGCGAGGCCGTGGGCGACCCCGGCGTCACCATTCCTCGTCCGCAGAGCCTGCACGACATGCGCTGCCGCCGCGATGCCAACCGGCCCCTCGAGGGCGCTCGACAGGTAGGACGGGATCACCTCCGCGATCTCAAGCGCGGCACCGAGGCCGCCCACCTTCGCCACCTTGACGGCGGCCACCTCGCAGGCCTTGAGCTGCTGTGCGCGTCGGGCGTCGAATGGGGAGACCAAGCTCTCATCGGCCGCGATCCGCACCTCGACCCGACGCCGCAGCTCGACCATCTGCTCGAAGGTCCCGACCGGTTGTTCGGCGAGTTCGATCTGGTGACGGTTGAGTGCGCTCAGGCGCTCCGCGGCCTCCGCGACATCCCAGGCGCCGTTGGCGTCCACCCGGATCACGGCTCCCGGTCCCAGGGTGTCCCGCACGGTCGCGACCTGAGTGACGTCTCCCGGCAGACCGACCTTCAGCTTGAACGTGTGGAAGCCGCGTGCGGACCATTCCTCGGCCATCGCTCGTGTCGACGATGGGTTGGCCGCCGGCAAGGTCGCGTTGCAGACGACGGGATTGGCCTCGGTGGCCCCGAGAAGCCGCCAAACCGGATCGCCAGTCGCCCTGCCGACGAGATCGTGAATTGCGATGTCCACCGCGGCGAGGGCCTGAGCGGAGGCGCCGCGGTTCCGGCAGCGGGCGATCGCGGACCAGATTCGCCCGGGATCGACGCCTCCATCGAGCAGGGCCGGCCAGCATCGTCCGCGGATCTCGGCCGCGATCGCATCGATGCCGATGCCACCACGCAAGGTGAGTGCCGCTGTCTCGCCCAGGCCTTCGATTCCCTCGCCGCGAATCCGGACCAGGAGCAGCTCCCGCTCATGGATCTCTCCGCGTGCCGTCACGTAGGGCTCGCGAAACGGCAGGGAGTAGGGGACGACCTCCAACGCCTCCAGCTGCATGGGGCGACTTTACGCCGCGATCAGCAGTCCGGCGGAGACCGTCAGGCTGAAGGCGCCCAGCAATGCCCCCGTGCCCGCAAGCGCCCCGTTGAGCGCCGGGCCGTCGGTGCGGGTGAGGACTGCGCGGGCCGGGCGGATCGCCAGTGGCGCCGAGATCAGTCCGAGGAGCGCCCACCAGGGGCCGCCTCTCGTCGCCACGGTCCCGATCAGGGCGAGATACGCCGCGGCGACCAGCCCGACATAGAGCCGGCGGGCGCCCTCCCTGCCCAGCCGCACCGCCAGGGTCTGCTTGTCGGCGCGGCGGTCGGTCTCGATGTCCCGGACGTTGTTGACGACCAGGATCGCCGTGGCGAGGCAGCCGACGGCGACAGACAGGCCGAACGGGAGCCAGTCGAGCCGCTCGAGCTGGACGTAGTAGGAGCCGTTCACGGCCACGAGCCCGAAGAAGAGGAAGACGAAGAGCTCTCCCAGCCCGGCATAGCCGTAAGGGCGCGGTCCGCCCGTGTAGAGGACGCCGGCGGCGATCGAGGCGACGCCGACGGCGATGATCAGCCAGCCGGCGACGATCGCCAGGTAGATCCCGGCCGCTACGGCAATTCCGAACGCCACCCAGGTTGTGACGAGCACGCTTCGCGGCGCCACCATCCCTGCGGCGGTAACGCGCACCGGGCCGAGGCGATCGACGGTGTCTGCGCCCCGCTTCGCGTCCGAGTAGTCGTTCGCGAGGTTGGTCCCGATCTGGATGAAGATGGAGCCGACCAGGGCCGCGATGAAGGCACCGACCCGGCGCAGATCGCCGTGCTGCTCGATCGCCGCGGCCGTTCCGACCAGCACGGGGGCAATCGCCGCCGGCAGCGTCCGCGGACGCGCCGCCATCAGCCAGATCCTCAAGCTAGTGACCCCCCGGGAAACCTTGCACCAGAACCGGCGGCCTCGGATCGCCGCCATGCTGCGTCCTCGGTCGGCCGCGTACCACCTGGTACGCGGCCTCCCTGCGTCCTTGCCTGACGGCGCCCGAGTCCCGCCGGTTCAGGCACAACGTTCCCCGGTGGGCCACTAGGGCCTCTTCGGGTACTTGGAGAAGTCCGGGCTCCGTCCCTGCTGGAAGGCATTGCGGCCCTCCTGGCCCTCCTCGCTCATGTAGAAGAGCAACGTGGCGTCGTGGGAGAGCTGCTGGATGCCGGTGAGCCCGTCTTCTGTGGCGTTGAAGCTCGACTTGAGCAGACGAAGCGAGAGGGGGGAGAGCGCTGCCATCTCACGGCACCAGGCGACGGTCTCCCGCTCGAGGTCGGCGAGCGGCACCACCGTGTTGACCAGTCCCATTTCGAGCGCCTCGTCGGCGTCGTAGAGCCTCAGCAGGAACCAGATCTCCTTCGCTTTCTTCACGCCAACATTGCGGGCCAGAAGGGAGGAGCCGAAGCCGCCGTCGAAGCTTCCGACCCGCGGCCCGGTCTGGCCGAAGGTCGCGTTGTCGGCGGCGATGGTTAGGTCGCAGACCAGGTGCAGGATGTGACCGCCGCCGACGGCGTACCCGGCGACCATCGCGATGACGGGCTTCGGCAGTCGCCGGATTTGAACGTGGAGGTCGCCGACGTCGAGTCGCCCGATGCCCTGCTTGGCGACCTCGTCGTCTCCGATGTAGCCGTCGTCCCCGCGAATCCGCTGGTCGCCGCCGGAGCAAAAGGCCTTCGTCCCGGCGCCGGTGAGGATGATCGCCGCCACGCCGACATCGTCGCGCGCCCGGTTGAACGCATCCCGGAGCTCGGCCAGCGTGGGCGGCCGGAACGCGTTGTGGACCTCGGGCCGGTTGATCGAGATCTTCGCGATCGCGTCTCCGCGCTCGTACAGGATGTCCTCGTACTCGCCCTCGGAGCGCCACTTGATCGGCGCGTAGAGCTGATCTTCGGGCGGGGCGTCTTTGTGTCGTCTCGGCATCCGGGCGCTTAGGCTACGGAACCGTGAAGCTCGACAACTGGCTCGCACAGCGGGCGCAGAGCTGTCCAGAGCGAACCGCGCTGGTGACGGAGGCGTCCAGCGTGACCTACGCCGAGCTCGAGGCCGAGGCGACCTGGGTCGCGCGGCGGCTCGCCGCTTTCGGGGTGAGGCGCGGCGGGCTCGCGGCCCTCACCATGCACCCGCGCCGCGAGGAGGTGGTGCTGCTTCATGCGCTGATGAAGCTCGGGGCCGTGGCGCTGCCGCTCAGCCCGCAGCTGACCGACGCCGAGCGCGGCGGGATCCTGGCGGCCGAGCGCCCGGCGGTCGACCTGAATGACGCCGCCGAGCTCACCCAGACCGAGGCGGACCTGCCGCTGCTGGGCGAGCACGACATGGACGACCTGCAGTGCCGGATCCTCACGAGCGGGACGTCGGGGACGCCGCGCCCCGTCTCCCTGACCTACGGGAACTTCCTCTTCAGCGCCGTCGGCTCGGCGTTCAACATCGGCGTCGACCCCGATGACCGCTGGCTCTGCTGCCTGCCGCTCAGCCACGTCGCCGGCCTCTCGATCATCCTGCGGTCGGTCATCTACGGGACGAGCGCCGTGCTGCTGGACGGATTCGACACCGAGCAGGTCGCGAACACGCTGGTGTCCGGAGACATCAGCCTGCTCTCGCTGGTCCCGACGCAGCTGATCCGGCTGCTCGAGGCCGGGGCGGACCTCTCCAATCCTCGCGCGATCCTGATTGGCGGCGGCCCGGTGCCGGCCGACGCCCTCCAGGAGGCGCTCGACCGGGGCGCGACGGTCGTGCAGACCTACGGGATGACCGAGACCTGCTCCCAGGTCACGACCCTGGCGATGGCCGATGCCGAGCGCCGGGTGGGCTCCGCGGGCCGGCCGCTGCTCACCACACACGTTCGGATCGAGGACGGCGAGATCCTGGTGCAGGGGCCGACCGTCTCCCGCGAGGCGATCGACCCCGACGGCTGGCTGCACACCGGCGACCTCGGCCACATCGACGACGAGGGCTTCCTCTACGTCACCGGGCGCGGCAGCGAGGTGATCGTGACCGGCGGCGAGAACGTGATGCCCGCCGAGGTCGAGGCGGTCCTGCTGTCCCATCGTGCTGTGGCCGACGCCGCCGTCGTCGGTCGCCCGGATCCCGAGTGGCAGGAGGCGGTCTGCGCGCTGGTGGTCTTGGCGGATGACGGTGAGGCGAGCGAGGAGGAGTTGCGTTCCCACTGCTCGACCACACTGGCCGGCTACAAGGTGCCGAAGCGCGTCGATTTCGTCTCGGGCCTGCCGCGCACCGCGTCGGGCAAGCTGCTCCGCGGGCAGTTGCCCGAACCCGCCTCCCGTTAGACGGCCGACTCCGAATCCGCGCACGCCCGGATGACGCGCCTGGCGCTTCGCATCTCTGCGTCCTCGGGCTCGCCCTTGGCACCACCAAGGGCTTCGCCCTGCGTCCTTGAGCTGCTCGGCCAGGCACGCCCCCGGCGCACGCGGATTCGAACTCGACCGTCTAGCATCCGCCGCCGCATGGCTGCCGCCGACGAAGTCCTCTACGACAAGGACGCCGACCTCTCCGTCCTGGAGGGGAAGACCGTCGCGATCCTGGGGTACGGCTCCCAGGGCCACGCGCACGCGCTCAACCTGAAGGACTCCGGGGTCAAGGTGGTCGTCGGGCTTCGCCCGGATTCCTCGAGCCGCGACGACGCCGAGGGTGAGGGCCTCGAGGTCATGGACATCGCCGATGCGGCCAGCGCGGGCGACATCGTGATGATCCTGCTCCCAGATGAACGGCAGGCGGGGATCTGGCGCGAGGAGATCTCCGACGGGATCGCCGACGGCAACCTGCTGATGTTCGCCCACGGCTTCGCGATCCGCTTCGGACAGATCGAGCCGCCGCCCGGCGTGGACGTCGGGATGGTCGCGCCCAAGGGCCCGGGCCACCTGGTCCGGCGCGAGTTCGTCGACGGCGCAGGTGTCCCCTGCCTGATGGCGATCCATCAGGACGCCACGGGAAATGCCCGCGAGCAGGTGCTCGCCTACGCCAGCGGGATCGGCGGCGGTCGCGCCGGGATCATCGAGACCACCTTCAAGGACGAGGCCGAGACCGATCTCTTCGGCGAGCAGGCCGTGCTCTGCGGTGGAGCCACCGAGCTCGTCCGCGCCGGGTTCGAGACCCTGGTCGAGGCGGGCTACGACCCACGTCTCGCCTACTTCGAGTGCCTCCACGAGCTCAAGCTGATCGTCGACCTGATGTACGAGCACGGCATCCAGGGGATGCGCCACTCGATCTCCAACACCGCCGAGTACGGCGACATGACCCGCGGCCCCAAGGTGATCACCGACGAGACCCGTCAGGCGATGAAGAAGATCCTCGCCGACATCCAGTCGGGCGAGTTCGCCAAGGAGTGGATCGCCGAGAACGAGGCGGGTCAGGAGAACTTCCAGCGCATGCGGGAGGAGGCGGCCGGCTCCCAGGTGGAGCAGGTCGGCAAGAGCCTCCGATCGATGATGCCCTGGATCGAGGACTGACCGGAGGCTCTTACCGTCCGCTCTTGTTAGGGACTGGTCAGACGGTGCTGGGTGCCGGGACTCCCGCCACTGGTGGCGGCCCGTACTGGTTCTCACCCGGATCGCCCTCGCGCAGAAACCAAACGAGCCAGAGGATGAAGCCGACGATCGGGACGATAAAGATCAGGATCCACCAGCCGCTCCGGTTGATGTCGTGAAGCCGCCGGATGGACACCGAGAGGCCCGGGAGTAGCAGCGCCAACCCGGCGAGGCCGCTGATGACTCCGAATGAGCCGATGATCGCGTCGATGATGTTCGCCGCGATCCCGACCAGAATGCCGAACAGGAACCACCACCAGTACGCGGGCCTCGAGGCCCGACCATCGAACTTCGTGTAGTGGTCGAAGCCGGACTTGACCGCTTCGCTAAAGGTCATTCTCTTCTCCCTCTATTTGTGACCGGGCGTCAGGCGTGGCGTCCGGCTCGAGGGACACGCTAGATGACCGAGGGGCGGATGACTAGGACCCGGCCGGCCGGGGCGACGGCCCAGCCGTCGCCCCGGGTCAGCTCGGACATTTGACTAGGCCTTCCGGCTGGCGGCCTCGCTGCTGATCTCGCCCGCCGGAGCCGCGCCACCCTCCTCGTAGGAGAACGGCGGGTAGTCCTCGGTGATCAGCAGGAAGTAGCCCGACGTCCTGACGAGATACGCCATGGCCGAGCGCATCGGATTGAACAGACCCTCTCCCAGCTTCCCGGTAAACAGGATCACGAACCAGGCGATGATCGAGACGACGTACAGGATGATGGCCTGGACGAACGCCAGGAGCATCACCGGAATGCCGATGATGAGGCGCAGCCCGGTCTTCAGGCGGCTGTACGCGCCGAGCGGAGCCGGGACACCAATCCGAACCGGGTACTCCGGCGCCTCCTCACCGCCGAAGGGAGGGAACTCATCCGTCAGCAGGTAGAGGAAGCTGTTGGTCCGGCTGGACATCCGAAGGTATCCGGCGTTGAAGTTGTAAAGGCCCTCCGGATACTTGCCGGTGAACACGATCGCGAACCACGCGATGACCGCGGCGATCTCGGCCACGATGCCGTAGATGTACGCAACGATCATCCAGGGGATCGCGACGATGTAGCGGAAGAAAGTCGTGAGCCGGTTCCTGCCTTCCATGGCGGGATCCGCCTCATAGCTAATGGGGTACATATCTTCTCCAGGTCGAGGTCTTCGGGGGATCTCGCGCCCCCGGCTGAGCCGGCCCCTTCGGACGCGCGGCCACCCTATCCGACGCAACGGAGGGCAGTCCAGCAGTTCGGATGGTTACCCTCCGCGGTCCGCCAATGGCATCAACAATCGTTGAGATCCCCGCAGCTCTTCGTCCCGCCGATGGCCGCTTCGGCTGTGGACCCTCGAAGGTCCGCCCCGACGCCCTCGTCAAGCTTGCGAGCCAGAACGACCTCATGGGGACCTCGCATCGCCAGCGGCCGGTCAAGGACCTCGTGGCCCGGGTCCGGAACGGGATCGGCGAGCTCTTCGATCTGCCCGAGGGCTACGAGGTCGCCCTGGGCAACGGCGGCACGACCGCCTTCTGGGACGCCGCGACCGCGTGTCTGATCCGCGAGCGTGCGCTGCATCTCACCTACGGCGAGTTCTCGTCCAAGTTCGCCAAGGCGACCGCCGGCGCACCGTTCCTCTCGGACCCGGTCGTGATCGAGGCGGACCCAGGCGACGCCCCGGCTCCCGTCGCCGACCCGCAGGCCGACGTGATCGCCTGGGCTCACAACGAGACCTCGACGGGAGTGATGGTTCCAGTCGAGCGACCCGACGGCGCGGGCGACAGCCTCGTCCTGATCGACGCCACCTCCGGTGCCGGAGGACTGCCGGTCGAGGTCGCAGAGGCCGACGCCTATTACTTCGCCCCTCAGAAGGCGTTCGCCGCGGACGGCGGGCTCTGGCTCGCGATTCTCAGCCCGGCGGCGATCGCTCGAATCGAGGAGCTCGACGCGGCAGCCGACGGGCGCTGGCAGCCGGCGTTCCTGTCGCTCGCGGTCGCCCTCGAGAACTCGCGCAAGGAGCAGACCTACAACACGCCGGCACTCGCCACGTTGTTTCTGCTCGCCGACCAGATCGAGTGGCTGCTGGAGGGAGGCGGGCTCGAGTTCGGGGTCTCGCGCAGCCAGGCCTCCTCGCGGAACCTCTACGGATGGGCCGAGGCGTCGGAGGTGGCGGCGCCGTTCGTGGTCGATCCGCTGAAGCGCTCGCTCGTCGTGGGGACGATCGACTTCGCCGAGCAGATCGACGCCGCGGCTCTGGCCGCCACGCTGCGCTCGAACGGCATCGTTGACGTCGAGCCCTACCGCAAGCTCGGCCGCAACCAGCTGCGGATCGGCATGTTCCCCGCCGTGGATCCGGACGACGTCGAGGCACTCACCGCCTCCATCGACTGGGTGCTGGAGAACGCGGACGACGTGAGGCGATGAAGGTCCTGGTCAAGGAGAAGATCGCCGACACCGGCGTCGAGCTCCTGCGCGAGCAGTTCGACGTCGAGCTCGGACTCGACTGGGACGGCGACGAGCTCGAGAGCCGGATCGGCGAGTTCGACGGCATCCTGATCCGCTCGGCCACCCAGCTCACCCCGGACCTGATCGAGCGGGCGGAGCGGCTCAAGGTGATCGGGCGCGCCGGGACGGGCGTCGACAACGTCGACGTCGCGGCCGCCACCAAGCGCGGCATCGTCGTCGCCAACGCCCCAGAGGCGAACTCGATCGCGGCAGCTGAGCACACGCTGGCGCTGATGCTCTCCCTCTGCCGGAACATCCCGCAGGCCCACGCCTCCCTGGCGGGTGGGAAGTGGGATCGCGCCAGCTTCAAGGGGACCGAGCTCTACGGCAAGACGCTCGGCGTGCTCGGCTTCGGCCGGATCGGTCAGCTGGTCGCCGCCAGGGCCCAGGCATTCGACATGCAGGTCGTGGCCTACGACAAGTTCGTCACGGCCGAGCGCTTCCGGGAGCTGGGCGCCGAGGGCGTCGAGGAACCGGCCGAGATCTACGCCCGCTCGGACTTCATCACGCTCCACCTCCCGAAGACGCCTGAGACCGTCAACTTCATCGACGCCGCCGCCATCGGACAGATGCGCGACGGGGCGCGGATCGTGAACTGCGCCCGCGGCGAGCTGATCGACCTCGACGCGCTGGTCGAGGGGCTCGAGTCAGGCAAGCTCGCCGGCGCCGCACTCGACGTTTTCCCCGAGGAGCCGTTCACCGAGCATCCGGTCCTCCATCGCGAGGACGTCGTGGTGACGCCTCACCTCGGGGCCTCGACGGCGGAAGCGCAGGACCGCGCCGGGGTGGTCACCGCCGAGCAGGTCACCGCGGCGCTCACGGGTGGCGTGGTCACGACCGCCGTCAACATCGCCGCGGTCCGCCCCGAGGTGATGGAGCAGCTGGCGCCGTTCGTGCCGCTCTGCGAGAAGCTTGGGCGGCTGGCTCAGGCGCTGGCCGAGGGAGCGCCCGACCGGGTGGAGGTCGAATTCCGGGGCCGGCTGGCGGACCAGGACACGCGCATCCTGGGGATCGCGACGCTCGTAGGCATTCTCGCCGGCCACACCGAGGAGCCCGTCAACCTCGTCAACGGGCCCCACATGGCGGAGGAGCGGGGCATCGAGCTGATGGAGACCCGCGACGCGACCTCAGAGGACTTCACCGAGCTCGTCGTGGTGCGGCTCCACACCGGCGAGGACGTCGTCGAGGTCGCCGGAACCGGGGTCGGGCCGCGGAACATCCCCTATCTGGCACGGGTCTGGGGCGAGGACTTCTACCTGCCCTTCGCCGAGCACCTGGCGATCTTCCGCTACAGCGACCAGCCGGGGATGATCGGCCGCGTCGGGACGATCTTCGGCGAGGAGAGCGTCAACATCGTCTCGGCCGCGGTCGGCGCGGAGTCCGGCGGCGAGACGGCCGTGATGGCGCTCACCACCGACGCTCCGGTCAATCCGGCCACGATCGACCGGATCCTGGAGCTGGATGGCTTCTCGGTCGGCCGCGCCGTGTCACTCTAGCGGCCACCAAGCCGCTCCACTTCGGAGCGGAGGGCGAAGCCCGTAGCGACTTGTGCGGGGCGGCTGCTCGTGGCCGCGACCTGATGGCGAAGCCGGAATATGCTGACTGAATGAGAGCAGTAGTCCTCACCGGGCACGGAGGCCCGGAGGTCCTGCAGGTCCAGGAGAAGCCGGACCCGCCCGTGGGCCCCGGCGAGGTGCGGATCGACGTGAAGGCGGCGGGGATCAACTTCGCCGACACGATGGCGCGGGTCGGCCTCTATCCCGACGCGCCAAAGCCGCCGTGCGTCCTCGGCTACGAGGTCGCGGGCGAGGTCGAGTCCGTGGGCGACGGCGTCGACTCACTGAGCGCCGGCGACCGGGTGATCGCCGGCTGCCGCTTCGGCGGTCAGGCCTCCATGGTCACCGTCCCGGAGACCCAGGCCTTTCCTCTGCCGGAGCGCTTCAGCTTCGAGCAGGGCGCCGCCTTCCCGGTCAACTACACGACCGCCTACGTCGCGCTGGTGATGATGGGCGGGATCCGCAAGGGCGACCGCGTGCTGATCCATGCCGCCGCCGGAGGCGTCGGGATATCCGCTACTCAGATCGCCCGCTCCCGCGAGGCGGAGATCTTCGGCACCGCCTCGGCCTCGAAGCACGACGCGATCAGGGCGCAGGGGGTGGATCACCCGATCGACTACCGCAACCAGGATTTCGAGCAGGAGATCAAACGGATTACCGGCGGCGAGGGTGTCGACGTGATCATGGACGCGACCGGGCCGACGAACTTCCGCAAGGACTACCGGCTGCTCCGACAGGGCGGCAAGCTGATCATGTACGGGGCGTCGGAGCTCACCTCCGGGGAGGGCCGGAACATCCCCGGGCTGGCCCGGAGCCTCCTGCGAATGCCCATCGCCACCATGCCCTGGTGGAAGAGCCTCTCGGTGATGAACGAGAACAAGGGCGTGTTCGGGCTCAACATGCTCACCTGGCAGGACACCGAGGGCCTGGACCGAGTTCTCGAGCCCCTGAGCGCCGAGCTCGAGTCCGGCGACTTCATCGATCCGGTGGTCGCCGAGGCCTTCCCGTTCGAGCGGGCGGGCGACGCCCACATGTTCATCGCCGAGCGCCGGAACATCGGCAAGGTCGTCCTGGTCCCTTAGGCGCGCGGCCAGTCGAGGCCGCTCTGATCGCCCAGGTGCCGGGTTACGATCGAAGAGATGAAGTCAGGGAGCGGCAAGAAGCTGGGTGTGCTCTGCATGCTCGCGGCCATCGTGGCCGTGGCACCCGCGACGGCCTCGGCTCGGCCGGGGGTGACCGATGGCGTCCGGACCGTGCACGGACACGGCGCGAGCGCTTCGGCCTCGATCAACGTCCTCACGCTGAATGACCAGCGCCGCATCGACAACCGAATCAGCGCCCACATGGGCTCCGACGGCCGCCTGGTGCTGACCGCCCCCGAGGGCCTGGGCGATCCCGACGGGAGCGGCGAGGCCTGCGCACTCGACAACGCGAAGACCGGCGAGACCAGCGCCACCGAGGTGAGCTGCGCCTCCGGCTACATCGGGGCCATCGTCGGGGACCTTGCGGGGGGCAACGACACCTTTGACGCCGATCCGGGGCTGAGCGTGATGGTCGGCGGAGTGATCAACGGCGTGCCGTGGGCACTCTCGGGCGGACCGGGTCGCGACAGGCTGATCGGCGGCGCGCTCGCGGACCTGCTCTCGGGGAGCGGCGGGCCGGATTCCCTGATCGGCGGCGGCGCCAACGACGTCCTGCTCGGGGGCGCGGGGCCCGACAAGCTGATCGGTGGCACGGGCCGAGACACCTGCCGCGGCGCGGGCGACGTGGATACAGCCAAGGGCTGCGAGCTGATCCGGTCCATCCCATAGGTTTCCGGCCATGCTGGTCGTAGGGAGCGTCGCGAGCGCCTATCGCGACGGGATCGTGGATACGGGGCGGGAGACCCAGTTTCTCTTCTTCGTCTCGTTCCTGGTGACGTTCGGATTCATCCGGACCAGCACTCACATGATCAAAGCGCAGGTGAGCTGGTGGCCGGGGAACGTCTCGGTCGGCGGCACGCACATCCACCATCTCGTCTGGGGGATCCTGCTGCTGCTGGTCGCGGGCTATGCCGGGGTCGCCGTACACCCCGGCGACCCCTGGCGAGGAATCATCGCCGTGCTCTTCGGCATCGGCACGGGACTGACCCTCGACGAGTTCGCGCTCTGGCTCAACCTGAAGGACGTCTACTGGTCCAAGGAGGGGCGGCGATCGATCGACGCGGTGGTCGTCGCCGCCGGGATCTCCGGCGTGCTGCTGGTCAGCTTCCGGAGCTGGCTGGACGCCGGCAAGGACGTCGAGGATCTGGTCTTCGCAGTGGTCGGGATCGTCGGCATCTTCGGAATCGTGTTGGCGCTCGTCAACGCATCCAAGGAGAAGTTCGGGATGGCGATCTGGAGCATCTTCGTGCCGGTCGTCGGGCTGCCGAGCGCCTTCCGGCTGGCCAAGCCACACTCCGTCTGGGCGAAGCTCTTCTACAAGCACGGCAAGAAGAAGCGATCCGAGGAGCGGTTTGCCGGGGACCGCGGGAAGCCGTTCTGGAAGCGCGGGGGAGAGCTACCTACCCGGCTCCGGCTCCGCCGCCCCGCCCGGGGACCTAGCACCCGCCGCTGAGCACCAGCTCGTCGATCACGACCCCGAGCGACGCCGCGGTCGGGATCGCCAGCAGCGCCCCGAGCACGCCGGCGAGGTTCGCGCCCACGATCACCGCGACGATCGCGACGGCCGGATTGACCTTGAGCGCGCCCCCCTTGTAGAGCAATGGCTGGATCACCCGATCCTGCGCCTGCTGGTAGACGAGGAAGAGGATGAGCCACACGACCGCGTCGCCCGGCCCGCCGTCGATCATGAGCACGGCGAACACCGAGAAACCGCCGATCGTCAGCCCGATCAGCGGGATCAGGTCGAGGAACGCGACCAGCACGGCGAGCGGCACGGCGAGGTGAAAGCCCTCCGCCTGGAGGAACCCCCAGGTGAGCAGGCCCGCGGCGATCGCCAGCAGCAGGTTGACGCTGACGTAGGCCTTGACCACCTCGGCGACCCGGTCCGCGATCCGGCGGGCCCGTTCGCGCTGCGGCTCGGGCAGCCTGCCCGTGCCGCGCGAGACCATCCCGCGCCCATCGAGCAGCAGGAAGAAGGTGAGCGTGATCACCGTGATCGCCGCGATCAGGTGCTCGAGGACGCTCACGGTCAGCGAGCCGAGGGTGCTGGCGCCGCTGCTCAGGTGCGAGGGCAGAGTCGAGGCCTCCGTGCTCAGCTTCGCGGTGATGTGGTATTTCGCGTTCAGGTCCTGGAACTGCTTGTTGTCGTTCGCCCAGTTCTCGAAGTCGTGCACGTAGCCCGGAAGCTTGTGCGCCAGTCCCTCGATGTCGTGCACGATCGGCGGGAAGACATGAAGGACGAGAAAGACCATCGCGGCCAGCCCGACCAGGTAGACCAAGAGGATCGCGAGGACTCGCGGCATCTTCCCGGCGCGGGGCCAGGCGCGCTGGATCAGGCCGACGGCCGGATCGAGCGCCAGGGCAAGGAAGATCGCGGCGGCCACCCATTGCAGCGTCGTCCGCGTGTGCAGCAGCGCGATGGCGAGCAGCACGGCTACGGCGCTCCAGAACAACGCCACGAGCACGATCTTGGCGACCGCCCGCGCCTGGATCTGGTCCGCGCGCATTGGGGCGTGACGCTAGACCGCGCCCCGGACCAATAAACCGCTCGACCGGCCCGACACGCTGCGCTACTCTGCCTTGACTTCGATGACGCACCGGCTCGACAGCCTCGCGCTTCTCCTTCTCCTCCCCCTCCGGGGGGAATAGCGCTGGGCGGCGCGTCAGCCGCGAACTCAGAAACAGGTCATCGAAAGTCTCAGGAGAAGGAGGTCCTTATGAACGACGTAGGCGGTGCAAGCGGTCCGGTCTCCGAGGAGAACCGCGTCCACATCTTCGATACGACGCTGCGCGACGGCGAGCAGTCCCCGGGCATCTCGCTGAACACCCAGGAGAAGGTCGAGATCGCGCAGCAGCTCGCCCGCCTGGGCGTGGACGTGATCGAGGCCGGCTTCCCGATCACCTCTCCCGGCGATTTCGAGGCCGTCAAGTCGATCGCCCACAACGTGCAGGGCCCGGTGATCTGTGGCCTCGCCCGCACGCACAAGGCGGACATCGACGCGGCCTGGGACGCGATCAAGGACTCGGACCGCCCGCGGATCCACACGTTCATCTCGACCTCCGACATCCACATCGAGCACCAGCTGCAGACGACTCGAGAGGACGTCAAGGGTCAGGCGAAAGCGGCGGTGGCGCTGGCCAAGTCCTACTGCGAGGACGTCGAGTTCTCGCCGATGGACGCAACGCGCGCCGACATCGAGTTCACCGCCGAGGTCTGCACGATCGCAGTGGCCGAGGGCGCGAACGTGATCAACATCCCGGACACGGTCGGCTACACGACGCCCGAGGAGTACGCGGCCTACTTCCGCAAGCTCTACGAGCTGGTCCCGGGGCTCGATGGGGTGGAGGTCTCGGTCCACTGCCATGACGACCTGGGCCTGGCCGTCGCCAACTCCTATGCGGGGGTCGTCGCCGGCGCCCGGCAGGTGGAGTGCGCGGTCAACGGCATCGGCGAGCGCGCCGGCAACTGCTCGCTGGAGGAGATCGTGATGCTGCTCCGGACCCGTCGCGACACGCATGGCCTGGACACCGGTATCGACGCCCGCGAGCTGGCGCGCACCAGCCGGATGGTCTCGCGCCTCACCGGGTACTCGGTGCCGCCGAACAAGGCGGTGGTGGGGCGAAATGCGTTCGCCCACGAGTCCGGCATCCACCAGGACGGCGTGCTCAAGGAGCGCTCCACCTACGAGATCATGGATGCGACCGAGGTTGGGCTCGAGTCCAACTCGATCGTGCTGGGCAAGCACTCGGGGCGCCACGCGCTGCAGGACGCCCTCCGAGACCTGGGATTCGAGGTCGAGGGTGGCGCGCTGAACCAGGCGTTCAAGCGCTTCAAGGAGATCGCTGACAAGAAGAAGCAGGTCACCGCCCTCGACCTGGAGGCGATCGTCTCCGACGAGATGCGCGAGAGCGCGGAGGCTTACAACCTCGGCTGGTTCGAGGTCGAGGCTGGGTCTCAGCGGGAGCCGAAGGCTCGCGTCAGCGTCGTCCTGCCGAGCGGCGAGGAGTCGATCGCGGAGGCGTCGGGCGACGGTCCGGTGGACGCGATCTTCGGCGCGATCCGCGAGGCGACCGGCACCGACGCCGAGCTCCAGCGCTACGAGGTCGAAGCGATCACGGGCGGCACCGACGCCCTCGGAGAGGTGAGCGTCTCGGTCCGCGCCAACGGCCGGCTCGCCGGCGGCCAGGGCGTCGCGACGGACATCCTCGAGGCATCGGCCCGCGCCTTCGTCCGGGCGATCTCGAATGCCCTGGAGGGGGTCGCGATCCGCGAAGCGGAGGACGCAACCGCCGAGGCCGCGGTGGAGCGGACGCCGGGCCCGTAGCCGAATCTCGATGGATGACCCGAACGTCGAGGTCGTGAGGAAGGCCTGGGCCGCGCTCGAGCGGAAGGACATTGATGCCTTCCTGGAGCCCATTGACCCGGAAATCGAATTCCTCTCCCTCATCGCGGAGGCGGAGGGACGGACCTATCGAGGTCACGACGGCGTACGCGACTGGTGGGATACCGTCAGCGAGTCCCTCGGTGGCCTGGGGTACGAGGTGCAGGACTTCACGAGCCTGGGGGAGGGCCACGTGTTGACCGAGGTGGTGATCACCGCGACGGTCGCCGACGTGGAGGTGACGCAGACGATGTGGCACCTGTCCGAGATCCGTGGCGGGAAGGCCATCTGGTGGGCGGTCTTCCGCAGCGAGGAGGAGGCCCGCGACGGCGCCGAGGCGAGGCGCGCCGCCGGATAGGGTGTCCTCCGTGAGGCTGCAGCTTCCTGAGGCGCCCGCGTCGAGTTCTCCCTTGTGGTGGTTCTGGGAACGATTCACCGACCTGCACACTGTCGCCTACAAGGCTTCCCACGGCCGGCTCGGCGGCAAGGCCTACGGCGTACCCGTCGTGCTGATCGAGTCCGTCGGCAGGAAGACCGGCAAGCGCCGCACCCATCCGCTGCTCTGCCTGCCCGACGGCGAGCGCCTGGTGATCATCGCCTCCAAGGGAGGAACCGACCGCCATCCGGCCTGGTACCACAACCTGATGGCGCGGCCGGAGACGGTTGCGTGGTGGAAGGGAGAGAAGCGGCAGGTGCGAGCGCGAGCGGCCTCCGGCGAGGAGCGGGATCGCCTCTGGCGGATGATGGCCGAGGCGTATCCAGACTACGAGAACTATCAGCGCCGCACGGAGCGGGAAATCCCCGTGGTGGTGCTCGAGCCCATCTGACTCAAGTTCGCGGCAGCGGGTGGGCGCCCGCGGCGCCTCCTTGCCCCCGTGGGCCTTCACCTGCCGGCGGGAGCGAGGGAGCGGCTACCGGGCCCACCCGCGGAATCCATTCGAGCCAGCGCGGCAGGTACCAGTTCCAGTCGCCGAGGAGGGTCATCGAGGCGGGCAGCAGGATGGCTCGGACCACTGTCGCATCGATCAGCACCGCGACGCCGAGTCCGACTCCCAGCTCCTTGAAGAAGATGAGCGACAGCGTCGCAAAGACCGCGAAGACCCCGATCATGACGGCGGCGGCGCTGGTCACCACGCCCGCGGTGGTCTTGATCCCGTGCGCGACCGCCTCCTCGGTTGACATGCCGCGGTCGTAGGCCTCGCGAATCCGGGTGAGGATGAAGACGTGGTAGTCCATCGAGAGCCCGAAGAGGACGACGAAGAGGAACAGGGGCATCCAGGAGATGATCGCTCCGTTCGAGTCGAAACCGAGGAACGACTCGAGATGGCCGTCCTGGAAGACCCAGACGATCACGCCGTAGGCCGCGCCCACCGAGATCAGGTTGAGGATGATCGCCTTGATCGGAATGACGATCGACCGGAAGGTGAAGAGCAGCAACAGGAACGCCGCCGTCAGCACGAACGCGAAGACGATCGGCAGGTGTGACTTTGTGACGTCGGTCCAGTCCTTCGACGCCGCCGAGAACCCGGTTACGTCGGCGCTCACGCCCGGAACCGCCCCGATCGTTCTCGGGATGATCTTGTCGCGCAGCTCGTTGACCGCGTCGTAGGACCTCGAGTCGGTGCCGTCCCCGGTGATCGGGATGCTCACCTGGGTCACCTTTGGGTCGGGATAGGTCTGGAGAGTGACCGGGTGATCCTTGAACAACGGACTGGCCTTCGCCTCCCCCACCATCCGCTCCAGGCCCCGCCGGACCTGCGGCGTCGCCCCGCTCTCGGAGCTGACCACGACCACTGCCGGGATCCCGCCTCCCGGAAACGCCTGCTGAATCCGGTTATAGGTCTGGATCGAGGAGACGTCCTGGGGAAGGGACTCGACGCTCTCATTCGCCGTGTGCAGGCGCAAAGCGGGCAGGGCCAGAAAGACCAGCAGGCCGGCTGAGAGAAGCATCGAGACGACCGGGTGGCGGAGTACCGGGTCCAGGATCTTGGCCCACACCACGCTCTCGCCCGCGTTCCAGGGACGGTCCTTCAGGATCGGCACCCCGCCCTTCTCGACGCGATCCCCGAGCCATGAGAGGATCGCAGGCAGCACCGTCAACGAGCCGACCAGCGCCACGGCGACGACCAGGATCGTGCCGGTCGCAAACGACTGGAAGGTGGGGGTGCCGGCGAAGTACATCCCCGCCATCGCGATCATCACGGTGAATCCGGAAACCATCACTGCGCGGCCCGAGGTCGCCGCGGCGGCGGCGAGAGCAGCCTCCTCGCTGCGCCCGGCCTCCCGCTCCTCACGCTCGCGCCGGAGATAGAACATCGAGTAGTCCACGCCGACCGCGAGCCCGATCAGCAGGATCACCTCGTTGACGGAGTTGTCCACCCCTCCGATGAGGTGGCTGAGCGGGCCCATGATCCCGATCGTCCCCATCACCGCGGTGATTGCCAGCAGCAGCGGGACGCCCGCGGCAACCAGCGCGCCGAAGGCGATCAGCAGGATGATCAGCGTGACCGGCAGCGACGTCCGCAGCGCCTTGCCGAAGTCGTCTGAGACGACCTTGTTGATCTGCTGGTTCGTGCTCGCGTCGCCGAATTCGCCGAGGGTGAAGCCGGGGTGCGCCCGCTGGGTGGCGGTCACGGCCGCCACGGCAGGCTCGACCCGGTCCGTGACCTCGCTGTCCTTGCCGGCGATCTGGAAACGGAGGAGGGCCGACCGGCGATCTGCCGAGATCTGGTTCGCGCCCCCGGGCGGAAGCGGGCTCTCGAAGTTCTGGGTGTCCGGGATGGCCTCGAGCCTCCGCTGAACGTCCGCCACCACCGCATGGAAGCGCGGCTGGTCTGCGGTTGCTCCATCGCTCTGGATGAGGACCATCTCCTGGGCATACTCGGGCCCGGCGTCCGCGATGGCCTGGTCGGCCCTGCCGGACTCGCCGACGCCTCCCTCGGTGTGCTCCAGCGTCTTCGTGCCGACCGCGCCGCCGATGAACATCGCGAGGACGACGAAGGCGAGCCAGCCCCAGATGGCCGTCTTGCGATGACAGGCGCTCCAGACGCCGGCACGGGACGCCAGCCCGCGCGGGGTCGCACCAGTGGCTGGGCTCTCGGAATGGGGGCGAGACGCCGGCAACCTGACCTCCGTGTCTTCGAACGGCTCAGGACCATATCGGCTGCCCGGTGTATACGAACGTATGCGATAACGTACGCAGCCTCGATGGCGAGTGCGACCAAAGCAAAGACTTCCGCTGACTCCGCGGTCACGGCCGACGAGCCGATCGGAGCGCGCGTCAAGAGTCTGCGCGAGGCGATGGATCTCTCGCTTCGCGACCTGTCCGCGCGCAGCGGGGTGAGCGCCCCGATGCTCTCGCAGGTCGAGCGCGGCGACACCAGCCCGACCCTGGCGGTTGCCCAGAAGATCGCGGCCGGTCTGGACCTGACGCTCTCGCAGCTGCTCCGGCTCGATGAGGATCGCCACGTGGTCATCGTGGGCGCGGGCGACCGGCGCACTCGGCGGCGGCGAGGCCACAGGGTGGAGGAGCTCACCCCACCGCTGCCCGGTCAGCGCGCCGACGTCTCCGAGCACACGCTGGCCCCCGGCGCGGCGACCGGCGGCCCGGACGACCCGCCGATGCACGAGCCGGGCAGCCGGGAGACGGCGGTCGTCCTCGAAGGGGCGGTCGAGCTCTTCATCGACGGGCAGCGTCACCAGCTCCGTGAGGGCGACAGCGTCACCTTCGACGCCGACCTGCCACACCATTTCGAGAACAATTCCTCGTCCGAGTCCCGGCTGATCGCCGTCGTCGCCGCCGGGCTGAGGCGAGGTTAGGAGGACCCGATGCCAAAGAACCTGTTCGAGAAGATCTGGGAGGCCCACGAGGTCGACCGCGACCTGATCTACATCGACCTCCATCTCGTCCACGAGGTGACCTCGCCGCAGGCCTTCGACGGGCTGCGGCTCGCCGACCGCAAGGTTCGCCGCCCGGACAAGACTCTCGCCACGGCCGATCACAACGTCCCGACGGACGGCACGCCTGCGGCGCGCCTGATCTCCGACGAGCTCTCCCGCAAGCAGGTGGAGGCGCTCGAGACGAATTGCGAGGAGTTCGAGATCCCGCTCTACTCGCTCGGCTCCGAGCGACGCGGGATCGTCCACGTGATCGGTCCGGAGCTGGGGGTGACTCAGCCCGGGATGACGATCGTCTGCGGCGACTCGCACACCTCGACCCACGGCGCCTTCGGGGCATTGGCCTTCGGCATCGGCACCTCAGAGGTGGAGCACGTTCTCGCGACACAGTGCCTGGTCCAGCGACGGCCGAAGTCGATGCGGATCAACTACTCCGGGGAGCTGGGCTTCGGCGTGTCCGCCAAGGATCTGATCCTGGCGACGATCGGCCGCCTCGGGGTCGGAGGCATGCAGGGCTACGCCGTGGAGTACGCGGGTGAGGCGATCCGGGCTCTCTCCATGGAGAACCGGATGACCATCTGCAACATGACGATCGAGGGCGGCGGCCGGGCCGGCATGGTCGCGCCCGACGAGACGACCTTCGAGTACATGAAGGGTCGTCCCGGCGCCCCCACCGACTTCGACGCCGCGGTCGAGGGCTGGAGCCAACTGCCGACCGACGAAGGCGCGAGCTTCGACACCGAGGTCGAGGTGGATGCCACGGCGATCTCGCCGATGGTCACCTGGGGGACCACGCCCGGGATGGTCGTCCAGGTCACCGACCAGGTGCCGGATCCGACGAAGATGGATTCTCCGGCCGGCCGAGAGACGGCCGAGCGGGCGCTCGCCTACATGGATCTTGAGCCCGGCACCCCGATGACGGACATCCCTTTGGACCGGATCTTCATCGGCTCCTGCACAAACTCCCGGATCTCCGATCTGCGGGAGGCCGCCGGCCTGCTCGATGGCCGCAAGATCGCCTCGAGCCTCCGCGGCATGGTCGTGCCGGGCTCTCAGCAGGTGAAGGCGCAGGCAGAGGAGGAGGGCCTCCACGAGGTCTTCAAGTCGGCCGGCTTCGAGTGGCGCGAATCGGGCTGCTCCGCCTGTCTCGGCATGAACCCGGACACCCTCAGCCCGGGCGAGCGTTGCGCATCGACCTCGAACCGGAACTTCGAGGGACGCCAGGGGGCGGGTGGCCGAACGCACCTGGTCAGCCCGAAGATGGCCGCCGCGGCCGCCGTGGAGGGCCGCTTCGTAGACATCAGGGAATGGAGCTGAACATGCCGATGGATCCGATCGACATCATCGAAGGCCATGTCGCGGTGCTCGACCGCTCCGACGTCGACACGGACCAGATCATCCCCAAGCAGTTCCTGAAGCGGGTGGAGCGCACCGGCTTCGGGGAGTTCCTCTTCTACGACTGGTTCCGTTCGGGCGAGATCGAGCTCGAGTCGCACCCGATCCTGGTCACCGGGCGCAACTTCGGCTCGGGCTCATCGCGCGAGCATGCGGTCTGGGCGCTCAAGGACTACGGCTTCGATGCCGTGATCGCGCCGTCGTTCTCGGACATCTTCTTCAGCAACTGCACCAAGAACGGGCTGCTGCCGGTGGTGCTCGACGAGGAGCACTGCCGGGCGGTGGCGGGGGCCGGTGAGGCACGGATCGACCTCGACGACCAGACCGTCAACTGCAAGGACGGTGTCTTCAAATTCGAGATCGACGAGGACATCAAGCATCGTCTGCTGAACGGGCTCGACGACGTCGCGATGACCCTCGAGCGTGGCGAGAAGATCGACGAGTTCGAGAAGGCCGGCAACGCCGATGCCGGCCCGGTGACGACCTCGCTGTGAACGCTCCCTCGATGAACTCAGGCCCCCGCGAGTGGGACGCCCAGACCTACGACCAGGTCTCTGACCCCCAGTACTCCTGGGGACTGGAGGTCCTCGAGCGCCTAGACCTGAACGGGGACGAAACGGTGATGGACGCCGGCTGCGGCTCGGGCCGGGTCACCGCAAAGCTGCTTGACAAGCTTCCCGATGGCCACGTCCTCTGCGTGGACGCCTCCGAGTCGATGATCGAGAAGGCACGCGAGGCACTCGGCGATCGCGCCGACTACATGGTCGCCGACCTCTCTCAGCTTGAGATCCCCGAGCCGGTCGACGCGATCTTCTCGACCGCGACCTTCCACTGGGTTCCGGATCACGATCTGCTCTTCTCGCACCTTCACGACGCGTTGAAGCCCGCCGGCCGCCTGGTCGCGCAGTGCGGGGGAGAGGGAAACGTGGCGAAGCACGCGCAGGCGATCGTGTCGGTCGCGACGCGGCCGGAGTTCACCGACCATTTCCAGGACATGACGGTCATGTGGAACTTCGCCTCGCCGGACGAGACCGAGGACCGCCTGCGGAATGCAGGCTTCGAAGACGTCCGCTGCTGGCTCGAGGACAAGCCCGTGCAGCCCGAGCACCCGTATGACTTCACCACCACGGTGACGATGGGACCGCATCTCGCTCGTCTGCCGGAGGAGAAGCGGAAAGCATTCGCCGAGGCCGTGCTGGAAGTCGAAGACGATCCCCTCGTCTTGAACTACGTCCGCCTCAACATCGACGCCCGCCGTGCCTAGGATCGTCCTGCTGCCCGGCGATGGGATCGGCCCGGAGATCGGGGCCGCGGCGACGACCGTCATGGCAAAGCTCGGCGACTTCGAGATCACCGAGCACCTGGTGGGCGGGGCCTCGATCGACGAGCACGGGACTGCGCTCACCGACGAGGTCCTCGATGCATGCAGGAAGGCGGACGCCGTGCTGCTCTGCGCGGTCGGCGGCCCGAAGTGGGACACGACCGACCCCGACAAGCCCCGCCCGGAGCAGGGGTTGCTCGGGCTGCGCAAGGGCCTGGGCCTGTTCGCCAACCTCCGCCCCGTTCGCCCCAGCGAGGCGCTGCTCGAGGCGAGCCCGCTGCGCCGCGAGCGGATCGAGGGCACGGATCTGTTGGTGGTGCGCGAGCTCACGGGCGGCATCTATTTCGGCGACTCCGGGCGCGAGGGCAACCGCGCCCACGACGACTGCGCCTACACGGTTGAGGAGATCGAGCGGATCGCCCGCGTCGCCTTCGAGGCAGCCGGCGAGCGCCGCGGCCGCGTCACCTCGGTCGACAAGGCCAACGTGATGGAGACCTCGCGCCTCTGGCGCGAGACGGTCACCAAGCTGGCCCCCGAGTACGACGACATCGAGCTCGCCCACCTGCTCGTCGACAACGCCGCGATGCAGCTGGTCTCGAGGCCGGCCGATTTCGACGTGATCGTCACCGAGAACCTCTTCGGCGACATCCTCAGCGACGAGGCGGCGATGCTCACCGGCTCGCTGGGGATGCTGCCCTCCGCCAGCCTGGGCGAAGGCGGTCCGGGTCTCTATGAGCCCGTCCACGGCTCCGCGCCCGACATCGCGGGCACCGGCAAGGCGAACCCACTCGCGACACTGCTCTCGGTGGCGATGATGCTGCGCTACGGCCTCGGCATGCACGATCAGGCGGACCGCGTAGACAACGCGGTCGACGCCGCTCTCGGCCAGGGCCTGCGCACCCCCGACCTCACCGGCGGCGAGGACACACGCGAGGTCGGCACGGAGGAGATGACAGAAGCCGTGCTGCAATCCCTCTAGCCCGGTTCATCGTTCATACTTTCCGACCCTATGGAGAAGGCCGAGCTCATCTGGAAGAACGGCGAGTTCGTCCCCTGGGACGAGGCGAACGTGCACGTCCTCACGCACGGGCTGCACTACGGGACCGGCGTCTTCGAGGGAATCCGCTGCTACGACACGGAGATCGGCCCGGCGATCTTTCGGCACCAGGATCACCTCGACCGGCTCGCCAAGTCCGCTGAGCTCTACTACCTGCCGCTCGACTATCCGCTCGAGGAGATCCGCGAGGCCACCAAGGAGCTGATCCGCCGGAACGGACTGCGCAGCTGCTACATCCGGCCGCTGGCATTCCGCGGCTACGGCGAGATGGGCCTCTTCGCGCACAGCGCGCCGGTCGAGGTGATCATCGCCGTCTGGCCCTGGGGCGCATACCTGGGTGAGGAGGGCAAGCGGGACGGCATCCGCGCGAAGGTGTCGTCCTGGCGCCGGATCTCGCCCGCCGGGCTGATCCCGCACGCCAAGGCATCCGGGCAGTACCTCAACTCGATCCTTGCCAAGACGGAGAGCGCCAACGCCGGCTACGACGAGGCGATCCTGCTCGACGAGCGCGGCTTCGTCTGCGAGGGCTCCGGGGAGAACATCTACCTCGTCCGCGAGGGCGAGATCGTCACCCCGGGACACACCTCTTCGATCCTCGACGGGATTAACCGCAAGTCGGTGATTCAGCTCGCCCGCGACCTCGGCTACACCGTGGTGGAGCGCGACATCGCGCGCGCCGAGCTCTACCTGGCCGAGGAGGTCTTCCTCACCGGCACGGCCGCCGAGCTGGTCCCCGTCCGCGAGATCGACGACCACCGGATCGGCGAGCCGGGGGAGATCACGCGGGTGATCCAGTCCAAGTTCGACGACGCTCTCCACGGGCGCCTCGAGGAATACCGCGAGTGGCTCGATCCTGTGGGTGAGCCGACCGGTGCGGCGCCACCTGAACCCACCACTGCACAGGTGGACGCCGAGGAAGTCGGAGAACCGACCTCCGGTACTCTGGGTTCCTGATGCTGCACCGCTTCACAGGGCGAATTACGGGCACCGCTGCCGCTTAGCGGCCAGCGGTCTCGCACGGCCCCGTTCAGGGGTTCTTTCGCCCACCACGAAGCAGAAAGGCAGCGATGAGACAGGTACTCCTCTACGACACGACTTTGCGCGACGGCATGCAGGGGCAGGGCATGACCCTCTCCGCGCAGGAGAAGACGCGGGTGGTCCGCAAGCTCGACGAGCTCGGCATCCACTTCATCGAGGCCGGCTTCCCCGGCTCCAATCCAAAGGAGCTCGAGCTCTTCGAAATGCTCGCCGAGATCGAGCTCCGGCAGGCGGCCGTCTGTGCTTTCGGGATGACACGGCGCCGGGACACGGCAGCGGCGGAGGACCCCGCCCTACAGCTGCTCGCCACCGGGTTTGCCCCGGTCGTCACCCTCGTCGGCAAGACCTGGGGGCTCCACCTCGAGAAGGTGACCAAGGTGAGCCGCGAGGAGAACCTGGCGATGGTCGGCGACTCGGTTGCGTACCTGACCAACGCCGGCAAGCGCGTGATCTACGACGCCGAGCACTTCTTCGACGGATATCGCGACGACGCCGGCTACGCCCTCGAGTGCCTGAGAGCCGCCGCCGACGCGGGGGCGGAGAACGTCACCCTCTGTGACACCAACGGCTCGAGCCTGCCTTTCCAGATCGCGGAGGCAACGAAGGCGATGGTCGAGGCCCTGGACGTCCCGGTCGGAATCCACACACACAACGACCTCGAGTGCGCCGTCGCGAACTCCCTGGCAGCCGTCGATCAGGGCGCGAGCCTCGTGCAGGGGACGATGAACGGCATCGGCGAGCGCACCGGCAACGCGAATCTCACCTCGATCCTGCCGGACCTGCAGCTCAAGATGGGGTACGAATGCGTCGCGCCCGAGCAGCTCGCGCGCCTGACGGGAATCGCGCACTTCATCGACGAGCTGCTCAACATCACACCTGATCCCGATCAGCCCTTCGTCGGCCGCAACGCCTTCGCGCACAAGGGCGGCATGCATGTGGCCGGCGTCAACGCCGACGCGCGGACCTTCGAGCACATGGAGCCTGCCGAGGTCGGCAACGAGCGAGAGATGGTCGTCTCCGAGCTCTCGGGCAAGGGCACGGTGCTGCAGCGCGCCGAGCGCTCGGGAATCCCGCTGGACGAAGAGCAGGCCGCCAAGGCGCTGCGCACGCTGAAGGAGCGCGAGCATCGCGGCTACCACTACGAGGCGGCCGACGCTTCCTTCGAGCTGCTCCTTCGCAAGGAGAGCGAGGACTACGAGCCGCTCTTCCGCCTCGAGGGGTTCCGCGTGCTGGTCGAGAAGCGCGAGGACGGCAAGGTCGTCACCGAGGCCACGATCAAGGTCTGGGTGGACGGCGAGCGATACCTCCGCACCGCCGAGGGCAACGGCCCGGTGAACGCGCTCGACACTGCGCTCCGCGGAGCGATCATCGACCGCCACCCGCACCTCGCGGACATCGAGCTCACCAACTACAAGGTCCGGATCCTCGACGAGCACCACGGGACCGGCGCCGTCACGCGCGTCCTCCTGGATTCATCCGATGGCGAGCACCAATGGGGCTCGATCGGCGTCTCCGAGAACATCATCGAGGCCTCCTGGGAGGCGCTCGTCGACTCCCTCGAGTACGCCTTCCAGCCACGCGAAGACAGCAACCCGCCGAGTGAACGAACCGATCCCGCTCGCACGACCTGAGCTCGGCCCGCGCGAGGAGGAGCTGCTGCTGGAGGTCGTCCGCTCCGGCTCGCTCTCGCTGGGGCCGAAGCTCGAGCAGTTCGAGCGCGACTTCTCGGGCTGGCTCGGCGGCGACGTCTATGCGGTCGCGGTGTCAAGCGGCACGGCCGCGCTGCATCTGGGCGTCCGGGCGCAGGGGTGGTCGGACGGGGACGAGGTCATCACCAGCCCGCTCAGCTTCATTGCCTCCACGAACTGCCTCCTCTACGAGGGGGCGACGCCGGTCTTCTGCGACATCGATCCGGTCACGCTGAACCTCGACCCGGAACCGGTCTCCGCCGCGGTCGGGGAGAGGACGGCGGGGATCCTCCCCGTCCATATCTTCGGCTACCCGGCCGACATCCCGGCGTTCTCGAAGATCGCCTCGGACCACGACCTGGGCATGCTCGAGGACGCCTGTCAGGCGCTTGGGGCGATCGACCGGCAGGGTAGGAAGGTCGGGAGGACCGGGAATATCTCCACCTTCGCCTTCTACGCGAACAAGCAGATGACGACGGGGGAGGGGGGAATGCTGGTCACCCCCGACCGCGAGGTGGCCGAGGCGGTGCACAGCGAGTGCAACCAAGGCCGGGCAACCGACATGTCGCGGATCGACCACGACAGGATCGGGTTCAACTACCGCCTCAGCGACCTGCACGCCGCGATCGGAATTGCGCAGCTGGAGCGACTGGGGGAGATGCTGAACGCTCGCGACAATGTCGCGGCGCTCTACCGCGAGCGGCTCACCCAGCTCGGGGGCGAGCCGGCGGGTGAGCACGACGATCACGACATCGTCCTGCCCTGCGAGAACACCGGAGACGAGCGCCGCAGCTGGTTCGTCTTCGTGATCCAGCTGCCCGACGGGACCGACCGCGGCGCCGTGATCGAAGCGCTCGCATCCAACGGGATCGCCTCCAAGGCGTACCTGCCGTGCATCCACCTGATGCCGCCCTACCGGGAGCGCTTCGGCTTTGCGGAAGGCCAGTTCCCGATCGCGGAGCGGGTGGCGGCGCGGTCACTGGCGCTCCCGTTCTTCACCTCGATGACGGAATCGCAGGTCGATCGAGTCTGCACGGCGCTGGGCGAAGCGCTGGGAATCCAACCCTAGACTCCGAGTCATGTCCCGCTTCGGCGAAGAGCAGGACCCGCTGTTCCGGCGGATCAACTCCTCGATCTCCTTCGACTGGCGCCTGGCGTCGTTCGACGTCGAGCAGTCGAAGGCGCACGCCCGCGCCCTCGCCAAGCTCGGCATCCTCGACGAGACGGAGCTCGAGCAGATTACCCAGGGCCTCGACCGGGTCGGCGGAGAGCTGGAGGCCGGCTCCTTCGAGTTCCGCGAGGAGGACGAGGACATCCACATGGCGATCGAGCGCCGGCTCACCGACCTGATCGGACCGGTGGGTGGGAAGCTCCACACCGCGCGCTCGCGGAACGACCAGGTCGCCACCGACCTGTCGCTCCTCGTCAGAGCTCACGCCGCCCGCGCGATTGCGCTGCTCGAGAGCCTGATGGAGACGCTCGTCGCGCAGGCCGAAGCCCATCGCGACTGGCCGGCGCCGTCCTACACCCACCTCCAGCGCGCCCAGCCCGTCTACCTCGGCCACCACCTGCTCGCGTACTTCTGGATGTTCCAGCGCGACACCCGCCGCTTCTTCCGCGCGGCCGAGGCGACCACCGACATGCCGGCCGGATCCGGCGCCCTCGCCGGGCTCAACTGGGACGTCGATCGAGACGCCCTCGCCGCCGACCTCGGCTTCGAGCGCCCGTATCCGAACTCGCTGGACGCGGTCTCCAACCGTGACTTCGCGCTCGACTACCTCTCGGCGGCCTCGATCTGCGCGATGCACCTCTCACGACTCGGCTCCGAGATCGTGCTCTGGTCGAGCCAGGAGTTCGGCTTCTGCGAGCTTCCCGACTCCTTCTCCTCCGGCTCGAGCATCATGCCCCAGAAGAAGAACCCCGACGCCGCCGAGCTGCTTCGCGGCAAGGCGCCGAGGGTCGCCTCCTCGCTGGCCAGTCTGCTCGGCACGATGCATGCCCTTCCCCTGGCCTACAGCAAGGACCTCCAGGAGGACAAGGAGCCTCTCTTCGACGCCATCGACAACCTCGAGCTCTGCCTCGCGGCCGCGACGGGGATGCTCGGCGGCATCACTTTCAACCGTGAGCGCCTCGCGGCGGCCGCGGAGGACGAGATGCTGGCCGCCACGGACCTCGCGGACGTACTGGTCCAGGAGGGCGTCCCGTTCCGCGAGGCCCACGGCCTCGTCGGCGGGCTGGTCAGAGCCGCAGTCGAGTCGGGCAAGCCGCTCGCCGAGCTGACCGACACCCACCTCGATGGCGTTCCCGACGACGCCAAGCGGGCCGTCCGGCGGGCGCTCGAATCCGGGCGCACGATCGAGTCGAAGGTGTCGGCGGGGGGCACCTCCTCGGCCCGGGTGGAGGAGCAACTCGAGCGAGCGCGCGAGGCGCTCACCGCACTTCGGGCGTGAAGCGCGAGTTCTTCGACCGCTCGGTCCACGAGGTCGCGCGCGATCTGGTCGGCTGTGAGCTGGCGGTCGGCGAGACAGCCGGGATCGTCGTCGAGACCGAGGCCTACGACGCCACCGACCCCGCCTGTCACGCCTACATCGGCCAGACCACGCGCAACGAAGTCCTCTTCGGGCCGCCGGGCCATGCGTACGTCTACCTCTCCTACGGCATCCACAGCCTCCTGAACGCCGTCGCCGAGCCCGAGGGCAGCGCGGCCGCCGTGCTGATCCGTGCGCTGGAGCCCACCCGCGGGATCGATCTGATGCGCGAGCGGCGCGGCCGGGTTGGTGCGAGGGGGCGCACCAGCGCGACCCGTGAGATGGAAGGGCTCTGCTCCGGGCCGGGCAAGCTCACCGAGGCCCTCGGCGTCGATCTGTCCCTGAACGGCGCCGACCTCGCTCAGCCGCCGTTCCAGATCTCCGCACGCCGGGGAGAGTGGAGCGATGTCCAGGTGATCACCGGCGCACGGATTGGAATCACCAAGGCCGCCGAGCTTCCGTGGCGCTACTGCGTCAAGGGGAGCCGCTTCGTCTCGCGGCCGTGGCCGGCCTCGGCGTCGAGCGCGATCGGCCGTGCCGCCTAGGGGTCAAGGACCAGCCTAGAGGCCGGTGCCGCCGGTGCCGCCGCCGGTGGCTCCACCGCCACCGCCTCCTGCGCCACCGCCGGCGGGCGCGGGAGCGCTGGTGTTGCCGCCTCCTCCGCCACCGCCACCGGTGCCGCTGGACGAGGACGAGCCCGAGGATGAGGAGCCGGAGTAGGACGGGACGTAGGAAGACGAGCTGGAGCTGCTCGAGCTCGAGCTCGAGCTGTCTTTGCTGTTGGCCGCGGCCTTGTGGTCGCGGTAGATCGACTCGATCGCCGACATGACCCGCCCCCAGATCAGCGCCGGGTAGGTGCCGCCGTCGACCGGGGACCCGTTGTAGTCGGTCGTCATCGGCGTGTTGGTGTCGGCGTGGCCGACCCAGACGCACGTCGTGAAGTGCTCGTCACCCCCGCAGAACCACGCATCACCGTTGTTCTCGGTCGTTCCGGTCTTGCCCCACTCGGCGCTGTCACCGAACTGAGCCAGCTTGCCCGTGCCCTCGAGGACGTTCAGGTGCAGGATGCCCTTCATGGTCGAAGCGACGCTCGGCGACAGAATCCGGGCGGTCTTCGTCTTGTTCTCCGCCACCGTCTTGCCGTTCGGATCGGTGACCTTGTCGATCGCGACCGGCGCCAGGTCGAACGGGGTGTTGTTTGGGCCGGCGGTGGCGTCCAGGTTCCCTCCGACCCGCTCGCCGCCGTGCGAGATCGTCGTGTAGGCGTAGGCCATCTCGAGCGGCGTGACGCCCGGGTCGATCGCGCCGAGAACCATCGACGGGTTGGTCGAGAACTTGGTCCCGATGCCCATCCGGTGCGCGGTCCTGGCGATCGCCTTGGTGCCGCCCTTGACCGCGGGGCTGCCGCCACACCCCTGGTCGCATCTCAACGTGTCGCCGAGCGCCACCTCCGCGTAGCAGGAGTTGTCCGAGTGGATGGTGCAGCTCTCGAGGCTCGAGCTGCCGTAGTACTCGTCGCCGTAGTTGTGGACGTCGAAGTACTCGTTCTTGGAGTGGGGGACCTTGAAGATCTTCTCGTTGGACGTGTAGCTGGTGCTCGGCGAGATCCCCTGGCCGAGGGCGGTCGCCAGGGTGAAGGGCTTGAACGACGAGCCCGGCTGCCGGTGGCCGTTGGTCGCCAGGTTGAAGGGATGATTCTGGAAGTCGTTGCCGCCGACCATCGCCTTGACCTCGCCCGTCGCGTTGTCCAAGACCACGACCGAAGCCGTCGGAATCACCCCGGAGAGAGTGCTCTGCGCGATGTCCTGCGCCGTGTTCTGCATGTCGAGGTCGAGTGAGCTGTGGACCTGGTAGCCGCCGCCGAAAGCGCGGCCGGCGCCGTAGATGTCGACCACCTGCTGGCGGAGCCAGGAGGTGAAGTACGGGGAGAGTGAGTCGTCGGCCGGCCGCTCGATGTCCGATGCGACCGGAAGCTGTGTGGCGATCCCCTCGTTGTACTCCTGCTCGGAGATGTCGCCCTGGTCCAGCATGTTCTTGAGGACGAGGTTCCGGCGGTCCGTCGCCGCCTGCGGGTTGGCCCGCGGAGAGAACGCAGACGGGGAGGCGATGATGCCCGCCAGCATCGCGGCCTCCCACGGGTAGAGCGTCTTCGCGCACGGGTCCCCGCCGCTCGTCCCGCAACCCTGGTGGTTCCAGCCGAAGTACGTCCGAGCCGCGGCCTCGATGCCGTACGCACCCTCACCGAAGTAGATGGTGTTGAGGTACTCGGTGAGGATCTTGTCCTTTGTCCACTTGTGCTCGAGGTGGTAGGCGAGCGCGGCCTCGCGGAACTTCTCGAAGACGGTTCTCGAGCCCTGCGCCTCGAGCGCGTTTTTGACGAACTGCTCGGTGATCGTCGAGGCTCCCTGCGTGGATCCACCGGGCAGGACGTCCGCGAGACCGGCTCGGAACATGCCCTGGATGTCCACGCCGTTGTGCTCATAGAAGCGGCGGTCCTCGATCGCCACCGCGGCCTGCTTCATGTAGGGGGAAATCTGATCCGAGGTGTCCAGGACGCGGTTGTTGTTGTTCAGCAGGGTGCCGATCTTGTTGCCCTGGTCGTCCAGGACGACCGAGTTCTTCGCCTCGGCGAACTCCTTCTTGTTCTCGAGCTGAGGCAGGTCCTGCGAGATCGCCATCATCATCCCGAAGAAGGTCGCGACGATCGCCAGCAGCCCGAGGCCGGCCAGGATGATCAGCAGGCGGAGCTTCTTGATGCGGCCGGGCTTCGGCTTGCGCGGCCGGCGCGAGCTGATCCGGCGGGGAAGCCGTGGAGGAGGTGGCTTGCCGTCACCGCCGGCCGAGGCCGGCCGGGCTTGCGGAAGGCTGGAGGGAACGCGCTCGCGAAGCGCCTGGACGCGGTCGCGGCTCTCGGCGATCCGCTCGCCGCCGACCCGGCGCAGGCTCTCGACGCCGCCGAGGAGAGCGTTCCGGACCGCGGAACCCCGGCGCGCGACGCCGCTCTTCTGCGGCTGGTGCTCCAACACCGACTCGAAGTCGACATCCTCGGGCTCCTCGGGCTCCTCGCTCTCGAGGCGCTGCTTCTCGACGTCCAGGTCGAGAATCGGGCTCGGGCGGCGAGACGCGCGGCGCCGCGCCTCCTTGGCGAAGTTGCGGGCCTCCCCAGGGGTGGGGGGGCCGGCCGGTCCGTCGTCTCGCTCGCGCAGTGGGTTGCGGGCGCCGGGCGTAAAGTCATCGTCGCCGAGGCTGAGCCAATCCCCCTCGTCGGGCTCCGGAGGCGCCGGAGGAGTGATTCGGCGAGGCCCGTTGCCCCTGCCGTTCCCATTCCCGCGCCTGCGGCGGGGCTTGCCGTTGGGACGCTCGCCGTCGTTGGCCTCGCCGTAATCGAGGTCGGGCAACTGACGGCCATTGCCGTCCCCTGGGGCTTCCTTCTCCTTCGGCTCGCGATCCTCTGTCCGCGATGCCGATCGGCCCCGGTCTACGTCGAAGTCGAAATCGAAGTCGTCTGTCATGTGGCTCAGCGCGACGCTCAGGTACCCAGCCCGCGCTCGGATCCAGATGCGCCTGAACGTGAATCTAGGGGCATCAACACAAATCCGGTTGCGCTTATGCGCACCCCCGGTTGATCTGTGCCCGGCCAGGCGGAACGGGGCAGTCTAGCATTGGCCCCGTGACGGAATTCCGGGTCAGAACGGGCGCCGGCCCAGGCGTGCCCACGCATGAGTGATCTGGAGGTCCTGCGCCGCGGGGCGGAGGAGGTCCTACCCGAGGGGGCACTCGAGAAGCAGCTGGCCAGGGGTGAGCCGCTCAGGGTCAAGCTGGGGATCGATCCGACCGCTCCCGACATCCATCTCGGGCACGTCGTGGTCCTCACCAAGCTCGCCCAGTTCCAGCAGCAGGGACACCAGGTCGTCCTGATCATCGGCGACTACACGGCGAGGGTCGGGGATCCGAGCGGCCGCGATACGCAGCGGCCGATCCTGACGCCCGAGCAGATCGACGCGAACGCCGAGACCTTCCAGGACCAGGCGTTCAAGGTGCTCGACCGCGACGCCACCGAGGTGCGCTTCAACAGCGAGTGGCTGGACATGCCGGGGCAGGAGCTCTTCCAGCTGATGGCCAAGGTCACAGTCGCTCGCCTCCTCGAGCGGGAGGACTTCACGAAACGAATGAAGGCCGATCAGCCGATCTCCTCGCTGGAGCTGCTCTACCCGATCCTCCAGGGCTACGACTCGGTGGCGATCCGCGCGGACGTCGAGCTGGGAGGAACCGATCAGAAGTTCAACCTGCTCTTCGGCAGAGACATCCAGCGCGCCTACGACGTGCCTGAGCAGTCGATCATGACCCTGCCGATCCTTCCCGGGATCGACGGCGTCCGGCGGATGAGCAAATCGCTCGGCAACTACGTCGGAGTTACCGACCCGCCTGAGGAGACATTCGGGAAGCTGATGCGGATCCCGGACGACGCGATGGAGACCTACTACGAGCTGCTGCTCGGGGAGCCGGAACCCGATGGCGAGCCGGTCGTGGCGAAGCGCGCGCTCGCGCGTCGCA
>CAVTOD010000003.1:0-22072 GCA_963736305.1 uncultured Solirubrobacterales bacterium
CGGCCGCGCTCCGCTCCCGCCACTCGACGAGCCGCGGGCAGCGGTCGCAATCGACGATCTCATCGGCTAGCGCCCGGAGCGCCGATGCATGGTCCGACCCGGCTCCGCTCTCCATCGCCTGATCATCCGGGGCGGGGGCGACGGATTCCCCACGGCACCGCAACGCATGGCACCGGCACCTGGCTATCGTTCCGCGGCCCGTGAAGCCTCTACGAGTCTGCATCGACGCCCGCCTCAGCGGGGGGCACGGCGGCGTCGAGCAGCTCGTCATCGGCGTTGCGGGGGGGCTGTCCGAGCTCCGCGACGGGGACGAGGGTATCTGTTTCTCGTCAACCCCGGGGAAAACGAGTGGCTGAGGTCTTATCTGGGCCCCAACTGCCGGATGATCTCTATGGGCGACCCCATTCCGCTGCGCTCCCACATCGCGCTGCTTTTCGACAGGGTCTCGCGCCGCCGGCGATGGCCCCCTCCCCTCGGCGGATTCGCGCCGACCGATCTCGCCCAGCTCGGCATCTCCAACGGGACAATCGAGGCCGCCGGGGTCGGTGTCATGCACTTCCTGCTCACCGGTGGCTTTCTCACACGGGTCCCGACTATCTACAACCCGCACGACCTCCAGCATCTCCACTACCCGGAGTTCTTCCCGCCCGGGGAAGTGGAGCGCAGAGAGCTCACCTACCGCACCTTCTGTGAGCGGGCCACCCTCGCGGTGATGATGACCTCCTCGGGAAAGGCAGATCTGGTGGAGCAATTCGGCACCCCACCGGACAAGGTCGCGGTCGTCCCCGGCGCTTCCGTGCTCCCTAACTACACGGTCCCCTCCCAGGCGGACCTGGATGCGGTCGCCGAGCGCCTCGCCCTGCCAGAGAGGTTCTTCCTCTTCCCTGCACAAACCTGGGCGCACAAGAACCACCTGCGGCTTCTCGAGGCCATGGCGATCCTCCGTGACGAACGCGACCTCGAGGTCACGGTCGTCTGCCCAGGCAAGCAGAACGACCACTTCAACCAGATCGAGGCAAGGATCAGCGAGCTCGGGCTGGCACAGACGGCGCGGTTCCCCGGGTTCGTCACTCCCCTCGAGCTCCGCTCCCTGTACCAACTGGCCACTGCGATGGTCTTCCCGAGCCTCTTCGAGGGTTGGGGCCTGCCGGTGAGCGAGGCCCTCTCCATCGGCCTGCCCGTCACCTGCTCGACGTTTCCCTCACTGCTCGACGTGGCCGGAGATGCGGCGCTCACCTTCGACCCGAAGGATCCGAACCAGATCGCGGACGCGATGATGCCGGCCTGGAAGGACCCGGCCCTGCGGAAGTCCCTGGCCGAGAAGGGCAAGGCACGAAGCAAGGAGTTCACCTTCGAACGCACAGTCCGTCTGCTTCGTGCTCACTACCGACAGGTCGGCGGGCGGCCCCTGTCGGGCGAGGATCAGCAGTTGTTGGCCGCTCCGCCCCTGACCTAGCGCGGCCGGTCGGCAACGAACGTGTGGGCCGCTCCGGGATGGGAATGCGTCGCTACCCGTGTTCGGACCAGCGACCTCGTCCCGGGTAGCCGCTCCGCCCAGCGACCCATCGCAGCCAGAGGCACACCAAGGACCTGACGGCGCAGATCCCGGAACTCCTCGTTGCTGCGCGCGCCGGGAAAGGCGTTGATGACTGTGTCGTAGAGGCCCCAGACGTGGAGCAACCTGAGGCCGCTGCGCTCGATCGCCCCGACGTATTGGTCGAGCGTGTAGGCGTTCTCGCCGCCTGCCAGCTGGTGGACTGGGTGCGCCTCGAGGAACTCGGCGAGCTCACGATCGTCGGCGACCACGTGCTCCCGGCAGAAGAAGAAGAAGCCGCCGGGCCTCAGCGCCCTGGCCGCCTCGCGCGCCACCGCGTCGAGGTCCCGGGTGTGGTGCAGCACCTGCCGCCCGTAGACGATGTCCACGCTCTCGTCGGGCAGCGGGATGTCCTCTCCGACCCCGTCCAGGACCTCGATCCGCTCCTCGCCGAGCCGCTCGATCGCCCCGCGACCGACGACCGGGGACGGATCGGGGTCGAGCGCGTAGACCCGCGACGCGCCGGCGTGCACGATCGCGAGCGAGGCGATCCCGGTGCCCGCCCCCACGTCGAGGACCTCCCGGCCCTCGAACCCCCCGACCACCGCCCGGGTCTCCTCGAACTCGGCGGAGCGCTCGAACCGCGACGACGCCTCCAGCGTGTCGGCGCCCAGGTAGGCGTCCCTGATCAGGTCCGCGTACTCGGGATCGGCGCGCAGGTGCTCGATCGCCTCGGCTGTCGACATCTGGGGCGAGATGCCGGGCAGGGTAGTCGCCAGGGCTCGGGCTCAGTCGCGGATGAAGATGGCGTCCGCCTGGAGCATCTCGCCCGTCTCGGGATCGGTGTATCCACCCTCCAGGCCGGCGACGTGAAAGCCGTGGTCGGACATGAACTGGACAACCTCGAGCCAGAGCGGCCCGCCCTCATACAGCGGCACCAGCGAGAGCTCTGCCTGCACCCCGTAGAGCCGGGCCAGCACGTTGGAGCCGCCGCGCAGTGTCTCGAGCTCGTAGCCCTGCACGTCGAGCTTCAGGAAGGGCCTCTTCGCGTCACCGGCGACCTCGTCCCAGATGGCATCGAGCGTCGTGACCTCGACGGTCTCCGTACCGATGTAGACCGAGCTCGGCGCGGCCTGCTCGTGGCGCTCCTCCATCGCCAGCAGCGAGCTCGATTCCGAGTTGCCCGCGACGTTGATCTCCGCGGTGCCCGGCTCGGGGCCGAGCGCCAGGTTGCGGCACTGCCAAAGCGGATCGCCGGCCGTGTTCCTCTCGAGCTGCCTGAAGGCTGCCGAGAGCGGCTCGAACGAGCAGATCGGCCCCTCGTAGCCCGCCTCGCGGATCCGCTTGCCGTAGTTCCCCACCGACGCCCCGACGTCGAGCACCATGTCGACGTGCTGGAGGTGGAGCAGCTCTCCGGGCTCGCCGGGCCCCCCGAGCGGCACCAGGTCCCACCGCAGTGCTCGGAGAATCCGCTGCAAGAGATGGAAGAACCACGCCTTGATCCTGGCCATTCGGGCGAGCCTATACTGAGCGCCCATTGCTGAAGCTCACCGTAGTGACGCCCACTCTCAATCAGGGCAGGTTCATCGAGCGGGCCATCCTCTCCGTCCTCGACCAGGGGTACGGGAACCTCGAGTACCTGATCGTCGACGGCGGCTCGACCGACGAGACGGTCGAGGTGATCAAGCGCTACGAGGACCGGATCGACTGGTGGGTCTCCGAGCCCGACGGCGGGCAGACCGACGCCATCAACAAGGGGCTCGCCCGCGCCACCGGCGATGTCTTCGCGTACCTGTGCAGCGATGACTACTATCTGCCCGGCGCCTTTGAGACGGCCCTCGGCGCGTTGGAGCGAAGCGACGCGAGCTGGGTCGCCGGAGGGGCCATCAACGTCGACGAGAGCGGCCGGCCCAGGGATACGGCGCTCGGTCAGGTCTGGGTCCCGACACCTCCTGACCACGACGAGATCCGGCCCCGCAGCCGCTACGGGCTCGTCGCCCATCCCTGGTGCGTCGCCCAGCCCGCCTCGTTCTGGCGGCGGGAGGTGTTCGACCGCCACGGTGAGTTCCGTCAGGACATGCATTTCGCCTTCGACGTCGAGTTCATGACCCGCCTCATGCTGGAGGGGGAGGCGCCGGTGCTGCTCCCCGATGACCGGCTCGCCGCCTGCACGCTGCACTCGGACGCGAAGTCGTTCGACCCGAGTCGCTGGGAGCCGGACTACGAGCTGATGCGCCGCCTTCACCGACAGCGCCTGACTCGCTTCGGGCGTCTCCGCCTCGCGGTCTACCCGGTCGTCCGCGCGCTCCGCGAGGCGACGAAGCGCGTTCGGTACCAGGTGATCGGCCCCGCGATCAAGTTCGCCGGCGACATGCTGGAGCACGTGCCCGAGCGAATCCGGCCCAAGATCAGGACCCGGGACAGGCGCGCGCCCTGAGCCTCAAGCTCTCCGTCATCACCCCCAGCCTGAATCAGGGGGCCTTCATCGAGAGGACCATCCGCTCGGTCCTGGACCAGGGCTACGAGAACCTCGAGTACCTGATCGTCGACGGCGGCTCGACCGACGAAACGGTCGAGGTGATCAAGCGATACGAGGACCGGATCGATTGGTGGATCTCCGAGCCCGATGGCGGGCAGACCGATGCGATCGACAAGGGCATCGCTCGCGCCAGCGGCGACGTGATCGCCTACATCAACAGCGACGACTACTACCTGCCCGGCGCCTTCGAGACGGCCCTCGGCTCACTCGAGAGAAGCGACGCGAGCTGGGTCGCGGGGGCGGCGGCGAACGTCGACGCCGAAGGGCGGCCGGGGGCGTGGGACACAGGGGACGAGTGGCGTCCGGTGCCCCCCGCCGACGTCGAGCGGCGACCCTGCGGCCGGCAGTGGTGGATCGTCTGCAACTGGTCGGTCCCTCAGCCCGCGACCTTCTGGCGCCGCGAGCTCTTCCAGCGCCACGGCGAGTTCCGGCGAGAGCTCCACTTCGCGATGGACGTCGAGTTCATGGAGCGACTGGTCCTCGCCGGGGAGATGCCCCTGCTCCTCCCCGACGACTTCTTGGCGGCCCGCGTGCTCCACCCTGGCGCGAAGTCCTCGGATCAAGGGCGCTGGCACTCCGACTACAAGCTGCTGCGCTCTGGGCTTCGCGATCGGCTGACGCTGCGGGAGCGGCTGCTGCTGCCCTACGCGCGCCTCGCCTTCGCTGCCTCGAGGAACCGCCGCATCGCCTGGTTCCGCTACGGCCTCTACGACCCGCTGGTCAGGGAGGTCAGGCGCCTGCGGGGCCGGATGCGGCTCCGGCGCTAGCCGGACACCCGGTCTCGAAGCGACTCGAGATCGGCCTCCACCATCATCGCGATCAGCTCGTCGAAGCCGGTGGTCGTGCTCCAGCCGAGCTCCTCCCGCGCCTTCGAGGGATTGGCGACAACCTCCTCGATGTCGGCGGGCCTCGTGAGCTCCGGATCCTGCCGTACGTATTGGGCGGGGTCGAGGTCGACGCAGGCGAAGGCCCGCTCGACGATGTCCCGAACCGAGTGGGCGATCCCGGTGCCGACCACGTAGTCACCGGGCTCATCCTGCTGGAGCATGAGCCACATCGCCTGGACGTACTCCTTCGCATAGCCCCAGTCCCGGCGGACTTCGAGGTCCCCGAGGGAGAGCTCGCGCTCGAGCCCCAGCTTGATCGCGGCGACGCCGTGGCTGATCCGGCGGCTGACGAACGACAGTGCGCGCCGGGGGGACTCGTGATTGAAGAGGATCCCCGAGCTGGCGTGCATGCCGAAGCTCTCGCGGTAGTTGACGGTGATGAAGTGGCCGTAGACCTTCGCGACCCCGTATGGGCTGCGGGGATAGAAGGCGGTTGACTCGCTCTGGGGAGTCTCGACCGCGCGGCCGAACATCTCGGAGGAGGACGCCTGGTAGTAGCGTGCGTCGGGCTTCGCAACGCGAATCGCCTCCAGCAGCCGGGTGACGCCGACGGCCGTCGCCTCGGCCGTCGCCACCGCGAGTCGCCACGACTGGGAGACCGAGGAGGCCGCGGCGAGGTTGTAGACCTCGTCCGGGAGGCTCGCCCGGATCACCGCCTGCAGCGAGCCCTCGTCGAGGAGGTCCCCGGCGTGCAGCGTGAGCCGGTCCTGGATCGAGTCCAGTCGCTCGTAACGCTGCTCCGGCGAACGCACGAGGCCATGGACCTCGTAGCCCTTCTCCAGCAGCAGCTCGGCAAGGAAACTGCCGTCCTGCCCGCCGACCCCGGTGATCAGTGCGCGTTTCGGCACCGCCCCATTCAATCGATCCGCCGCGCGCGACGGCGCCAGGGGAAGAACGTATCCTCGCCCCCGACCGTCATGAACTCGACTCGCCCGAGATCACCGCTCACTCTCCTGCGGACCAGCGTCGAGACCGTCTACTACTGGCTCCGCAGGGTCCTCGGCCTCCTCTACTCGATCCTGCTGCGGGACTCGATCACCCGCCTCCGGGTCGAGACGGAGCAGCTCGGCTCTGCCGCGGTCGAATCGACGGCCTACGTCGGGGCCGAGCTGCGACGGGTCGAGGAGCGCCTCGAGAGGCTCGAGGACGAGCTGGCCGCCGTCCGCGAGCTGCTCGAGCAGCGGCACTCGGTCGGCGGTCGCAGCAAGGACTGAGGATGGGCGTTCCGCCGGGCAGCGTCTGGCTGGACGCGCGCGCCACCCAGGGCGAGGGCAGCGCCGAGCGCGGGCTAGGCCGCCATGTGGTCGAGGTGATCAGGGCCATCCGCTCGATCGCGCCGGACACCCTCGGCTCGATCAGGTTCGACTCCCGGCTGCCGGCGCCTCCGGCCCTCGCGGACCTGGGGGAGCTGGCGGGCTGGGGACTCGGCAGGCCGCGCCCCGGCGAGACGGTGCCATCGATCTACCACGTCCCCGCCCCGTTCGAGGAGGTGGGGATCGACCGGATCTGGCCCGAGTGGATCAGGAGCGGCGCCCATGCGGTGAGGACCGTGGTGACGCTCCACGACCTCGTCCAGCTCGCGATGCCCGGCGAGTACCTGCAGCACAGCCTCGCCCTGAAAACGATGTACACCGCGAGGCTGGGCCTGATCCAGAGCGCCGACCAGGTCCTCGCGATCTCCGACAGCACCGCCGCGGACGCGGTCGAGCACCTCGGTGTGGATCCCGGGCGGATCACCCGCATCGAGTCCGGGGTCTCCGACACCTTCTCCTCGCTCGTGACCTCGGCGGAGGAGGCGGCCGGGATCCTCGCGTCGTCCTACCCCGCGATCCGGGACGGCTTCCTCCTCTACGTGGGCGGCGGCGACCCGCGAAAGAACATGGAGGGCGCCATCGAGGGATTCGCCCGGCTGCCGCGACCGGTCCGCCTCGCGCACCAGCTGGTGATCGTCTCCAAGCTCGGCCCCCAGGTGGCCGGCGAGCTGCGCGTGAAGGGGCGCCGGCTGGGGATCGACGAGGGCGACCTGTTCTTCGCCGGCTTCGTCCCGGACCGCGAGCTCGCCGCGATGTACCGGCGCTGCGCCCTCTTCCTCTTCCCCTCCCTCTACGAGGGCTTCGGTCTGCCCATCCTGGAGGCGATGTCCTGCGGTGCGCCCGTAGCCGCCGCCGACAACAGCTCGATCTCCGAGGTCCTCGGGGACCTGAGAGCCACCTTCGACGCATCCGATCCGAACGCGATCGCCGCGAAGGTCGGGAAGGTGCTCGCCGACCCCGAGGAGCTGCAGCTGCTCCGCGAGCGATCGCGACGGCGAGCCGCCTACTTCACTTGGGAGAGCACGGCGGCGAAGGTGATCGAGGGCTACGAGGCGGCGCTCTCCCGGCCACGGGGCGGCGCGCGGCGGCGCGAGCGAAAGCGCATCGCGTTCGTCACCCCGTGGCCGCCCCAGCGCGCGGCAGCGGCCTCCCGCAGCAAAGAGCTGGTCTCGGCCCTCGCCGAGTCCGCCGATGTCGACGTCCTGGTAGCCGACGGCGACGAGGCCTTCGACCGCTCGCCCAAACCGGGCGTCGGGTACTGGGGAGCGGACCAGCTCGACTGGCTGTTCGAGCTGCGCGATCACGACGGCTACCTCTACGCGCTGGACGGCTCGCCGGCGAGCGCGGCCGTGCTCGACGCGGTAGCGAGGCGGCCGGGGGTCGTCCTGCTCCACGACGAGGCTCTGCGGCGGATGCTGCCGGAGGACGCGGGTGAAATCCTTCCGGTCCGGCCCGACGAGGAGGGCGCGCTCGCCGAGCGGGTGACCGAGCTGCTCGGGCTGTAGGTCGGGCTACCTGGCGGTCGCCGGCGTGCCCGCCGTGGCGACGCCCTCGCCCCTGGGCTCCGTCGCTTCGACGCGCCAGCTCTGGTCGACGAGCACCGTCCGCTGGTAGGGATGGGGCAGGCGGCCGCTGCGGAAGAAATCCCCGCCGGCGACGGTCAGCATCGACACGTTGTGCACCTCGTCCAGGATCGCGCCGCCTCCCGCCTTGGCCCAGAGGTGCATGAAGTACTGGGCCGCGGGCAGCGGGAACCTCTCGATCGAGCAGCGCACCTGCCCGGTGGGGGGCAGGTTCTCGAGCTTGCTGCCCGTCGGCTCGGACTCCAGGTTGAGGATGGCGAACGCGGTGGCGCCATCCATCCCGCCGAACATGACGCCGAAGGTCGCGTCCTTGGGCGGCGCCCCCTTGATCTCGTAGCTGAGCACGATCTCGCAGTCCTCCCCGGTGGTCGGGGACTCCACCACCCGCCCGTTGCTCTCGAACCAGACGTCCGTGAAGCGGAGCGCGCCGTTGCCCTGCCGATCGGTGCGCTCAGCCAGCCCCTCGCTCTGAGCGACGACCACGTCGCTCAGGTAGTCGTCGACGACCTCCCGCACCGCGCCCTGGGACTTGACCTCGCCATTGGCAAGCAGCAGCGCGCTGTCGCACAGGGCCAGCACCGATCCGAGGTTGTGGCTGATGAAGACGATGGTCCGTCCCTCGCGCGAGGCCTCCTCCATGCGGCCCAGGCACTTCTCCTGGAAGGCGACGTCACCGACGGAGAGCACCTCGTCGACGATCAGGATCTCCGGCTCGAGATGCGCCGCGACCGAGAAGGCGAGACGCATCTGCATGCCGCTCGAGTAGCGCTTCACCGGCGTGTCGATGAAGGGCCCGATATCGGCGAACTCGACTATCTCCTCGAACTTCCGGCTGATCTCGGCCCGGCTCATGTTCAGGATCGCGCCGTTCAGGAAGATGTTTTCCCGGCCGGTCAGCTCCTGGTGAAACCCGGTGCCGACCTCCAGCAGGGCCCCGACTCGCCCGCGCAGCACCGCCCGCCCCTCAGTTGGCGGCGTGATCCGCGAGAGGATCTTGAGCAGCGTGCTCTTGCCGGCGCCGTTGCGGCCGATGATGCCGAGGGTCTGCCCGCGAGACACCTCGAAGTTGACGTCGCGGAGCGCCCAGAACTCCTTGAGCTTCGGGCGGCGGCCGAAGGACTTGACGCGGTCCGCGATCGTCTCGGTGAGCAGCTTGTAGCCGGCCTCGTCGTCGCCGATCTCGAAGCGCTTGCCGAGGTGCTCGACGCTGATTGCGATCTCGGTGCTCATATGTTGTCCGCGAAGGTCTGCTCGGTCCGGCGGAAGTAGCGCAGCGCGACGACCAGGATCACGAGGGCGCTGGAGACCGAGATCGCTATCTGGCCGGTACCCGGGTACTCGGTGCCGATCAGCGCCCAGCGCACCCCCTCGATCACCGAGAAGAACGGATTGAGAGAGAGGATGTAGAGCCAGCGGTCGGTGACGTGGAGGGCGTGGGTGGAGTAGATGATCGGCGTGGCGAAGAACATGAGCTGGATGAAGACCGGCACGATCTGGTTGACGTCGCGGTACTTGACGTTGATCGCCGCAAAGAGCGTCCCAATCGCGAAGGCGGAAACGACGCCGAGCGCGAGGAACAGGACCACGAGCGGCGCCGTCGCCTTGATCGCGACGCCGTAGGCGATGATCACGGCGAGGACCACCGGCAGGGAGACCGCCAGGTCGACGATCAGGCTCGCCGCCTTCGCGATCGGCAGGGCGAGCCGCGGGAAGTAGACCTTCGAGATCAGGTTGGCGTCCTGAACCATGCTGCTCGCGCAGTTGGTGATCGTCCCGGAGATGAACTGCCACGGGACGATGGCGACCAGGGCGAAGACCGCGTAGGGAAACCCCTCGGTCGGCAGCGGGACCAGCTTCCCGAAGACGACCGCGAGCACGCCGGCGAAGGCAAGCGGCTGCAACACGGCCCAGCTGATCCCGAAGAAGCTCTGCTTGTAGCGGACCTGGAGCTCGCGCTTCGTCAGGAAGTAGATGAGCTCGCGGTGTGCCCAGAGCTCGCCCAGGTCGATCGCGCTCCACCGGCGCGGCGGGGCGATGACGGTCTCGGGGGATGCCGCGATCCGACTCTCCATGGTGCTCACGCCGGCAAACGGTAGCTGGGGGCCCCCCCGAGGGCGCGGGCGTAGCCATCCAGCGCCTTCCCGGCCACGCGCGCCCAGGTGTGGATCGCGGCCTGCCGGCGCGAGCGCTCCCGCAGGCGCTCGAGGCCCCCCGGCGCGGTCAGGACCTCTCCGATGCAGCGCGCCATGTCCTCCGGGTCGGAGGGGTCGAAGGTCGCCTCGGAGTCGCCGAGCAGCTCCGGCATCGCGGAGACTCCGCTGACCGTCACGGGCGCCCCGCACGACATCGCCTCGAGGATAGGGAGCCCCGCCCCCTCATAGAGAGAGGGGAAGACGAAGAGCTCGCACGCGCGGTACAGCGCCGCGAGCTGGCGGCTCGTCACGTAGCCGGCGAGCAGCAGTTGCCCCGGCTCGATGTCGAGGCGGCGCGCGAGGGCCTTGAGGTCCTGGCGGCGCAGGAACGGGACCTCGCACGCGATCACCAGCTGATGAGCGCGGCGGAGCTCCGGCGAGAGGCGGGCGTAGCCGCGGATCGTTCCCTCGAGGTTCTTGCGGTAGTCGGTCCCGCCGACGTAGAGGAGGAAGCCGGGGCGCACTTTCGGCAGCTCCGCGTGGAGCAGCGATTCCGCGGCCTGCCCCGTCGGGATCAGCGAGGCGAAGTGGTCCGAGACGCCTGAGTCGATGACGGCGAGGCGCTCCTCCGGGATCCCGAGGTACCGGGTCGCGTCGCCCGCGGTCTGGTGCGAGATCGTCAGCACCTGATCGGCGCACCGCATCAGCCCGAGGCGGGCGGTCCAGGCGATCGCCTGATACCCCCACTCCGCCAGGTACTGCTCGCGCATCACCACCGGGACGAGGTCGTGGAGCGTGACCACCAGCCGGCAGTCGGCCTGCCTCACCCAGGCGGGCCAGATCTCCTCGTAGGAGAGGTCCGCCTCGAAGGGAGAGAGCAGGTGGAAGACGCCCGGCAGCGGCCGGTCGGCCGGGGGTGAGTCGCCGTGCTCGGTGAGCAGCCCGCTATCCGCAAACCGCTCAAACGCCGGTGGCACCGGCTGCTGTGGGTCCAGGCCGATGGCCCCGATCGCCTCCGGCGCCGCATCGACCAGCGCGGGGATCAGCTCGGAGACGTGCCGCGGGATGCCGCGCCCGCTGTGGGCCAGGCTCTGGGCTCCTCGGCCGTCGAGCCAGACGGAGCCGGGCTCGAGCTCCATCTAGCGGGGAGGCTGCTCGGAGGCGACGGCGTCGCGGAGGCTCGCGACCTCCGCCTCGATCCTCGAGAGCCTCCGGTTGAGGGCCTGAAGCTCGAGACCCAGGTACGCCGAGGACTCGACCGACGCCGAGCCGAGCCGCTCCGCCTGGCGGCCCAGGTCGCTGAGCTGGTCGTGGAAGAACACCTGGAAGATCCGGCCGAGGGCTCGCCGGACGGCAGCGGAGACCCGTATGGGGACGGAAGGTGGCGGATTTGCAGGGGATCCGGAGTCCATCTACGACTGCCCCGAGGTTCGGCTCAGGCAAGGGGCGGAGCTTCGAGCAGGATACGGTCTTCCTCCGAGAGCGCCCGGCCCGCGAGGTACCGGTAGTGCGCTCGCAGCAGGCGGACGGCGGCGGCGAAGCTGAACTGGGCGCCCCTCCTGCGACCGCGTTCCGAGAGCTCGGCGCGCAGGTCGGGGTCCGTCCACAGCCGCCTGACGGCGTCCGCGATCTCCCCGGTGTCGTCGGGATCGAAGAGGAGCCCGGCGTCCGCGACGAGGTCGGGCAGGCTGGTCGCCGTCGAGCTCGCGACCGGGAGACCCTCCGAGAACGCCTCGCACACAGGCAGCCCCCAGCCCTCGAAGCGACTCGGGAAGACGAGCCCTGTGGCCAGCCGGTAGAGGCCGCGAAGTTCGAGCGGGCTGACGAAGCCCGGGAAGATGGTGGATGCGCCGAGCCCGAGCTCCGCTGCTCGGTCGCGAACGCGGCGCGAGCGGCTCGCGTCGCTGCCCGGGCAGACCACGGGAACGGTCAGCCCGTCGCGGCGTCGCAGCAACTCGAGTGCCTCGAGCAGCCGCTCGTGGTTCTTGTGCGGCCAGGTCTGTGCCGGGTAGAGCAGGAACTCGGGCGGCAGCGAGAGCCGCTCGCGCAGGGCGTCGAGGTCGGCCGCCGTCGGGTCGGGGTACTCCCAGAGCACCGACCCGCCGGGGACCACAGCGACCTTTTCGGGCGGCAGACCGTAGCGCTCGATCACATCGGCTCGTCCCCAGGAGGTCATCAGGACGACCGTAGATGCGGCGGCGCAGTGCGCGCGGTAGATCGTCTCCCGGCGGCGGCGCTCCCAGTCGCTGAACAGCTCCGGCAGGTACAGGTGCTGGAGGTCGTGAGGCTGGTAGATGCTCGGCACCTCGGTGAGAAAGGCATCCTGGAAAGGGAAGTGGACGACGTCGATCGCGTTCCGCTCGATCGTGCCGTCGCTGCGGCGGAGGGAGAACCGGGTGCCGATCGCCGGCAGCCTCTCGAGCAGCGCTCGCGTCACCGCCCGGGCGCGGCGGTTCGGCCGGCTGCGCCTGGTGTGGAGGATGCGGCAGGGGCCGCCGAGGTAGGGGCGGATCCACTCGTCCTCGCCGGCGTGGGTCAGGAAGAGGTACTCCTCGTCTCCGTCCTCGAGTCCCGAGAGCCCGGCCGCGATCCCGATCACGACCTGCTCCACCCCGCCGAACTGCCCGCTGCCGAGCCGGGCGTCGATGCAGACGCGCAGGGGCGTCACCGCAGCGACGAGAGCCAGCGGCCGGCTCGCTCGCGGAACCGGGGTGTCTCGGGCTCAGGCGACGGCTCGGGGTCGGAGAAGAACCGGCGGGCGGTCTCGGCGTCGCACTCGGCGTCGCGCTCGATCACGCTCGGGTGCTGCAGCGGAAGCTCGACGTCCACGGTGGGAAGCTCGGAGAGCCCCTCGCCGTCCGAGCTGGTGTGCCTCGAGTCCTCGCCGAAGCCGACGTTGGTGACGAGGTTGACGTTCGGGTTGATCGCGAGCCCCCCGTTGGCGATGCAGGCGAAGACCCACTGGTAGTCCCAGGTGTCGATCTCCCCGGAGGCGGACTCGTCCCAGACGCGGTACCAGAAGCGCCGCTCGTCGGCGTCGGCGAAGCGGGAGAGGACCTCGCTTCTGTCGGGGTCCGAGGACATGACCCACTCGGGCAGGTCGGGGTCGTAGCGCCGCCACGCCCGCCGCCACGAGGCCCAGCCCCAGATGTGGGGATAGCGCGAGAAGAAGTAGCTCGCGTCGCCCCGCCGGCCGAACCCCAGGTTGTCGCCGCTGATGTGCATCACCCGCTCGTCGTCGCGGTAGCGGTCGAGGAGCTCCTCGCAGAAGGGGAAGAACGAGGGATGCGGCAGGCAGTCGTCCTCGAGCAGGATCGCCTCCTCGACCTCATCGAACACCCAACTGATGCCGCTCGACACCCGGCGCTTGCAGCCCAGATTCGCGTCCGTATAGTCGCGAGTCACCTCGCAGGGCCAGTCGACCACCTCCGTCGCGGCACGCGCGCGGGCGCAGCGCTCGTCCTCGCCCTCGACATTGGCCCGTGGACCGTCCGCGACGACGAGTAGCCGCTCGGGGCGCGCCTGGCGGACCTGCTCGAAGACCCGAGTCGTCGTCTCCGGGCGGTTGAAGATCAGCAGCGCGACGGGGGTTCGCAGCCCAGATCCAGCCGTTGGGGCGCCTTCGCTCATGGCGGCGCAGTCTAGGCCGCTCTCGCTAGCCTCCCTCGTGTGTGTGGGGAGAGAGCGTCCCCGGCCGCGGGCGGCGGCCCTCTGAGCGCCGTCGGGCGTTGGGTCCGCCGGGCCTGGCGAGCGCTCGTCGAGCCGGAGGAGGTCTTCGCGGTTGAGTCCTACTCCCAGGAGGGCGAGGACATGATCCTTCGCCTCCTGCTCGAGGACCAGGAGAGCGGCTTCTTCGTCGACGTCGGCGCCCACCACCCCGAGCGCTACTCCAACACCGCCTACTTCCACGCCAAGGGCTGGCGGGGAATGAATATCGACCCCGACCCCAAGTCGATCAAGATGTTCGAGGCGGAGCGTCCCGGCGACACCAACCTCGAGGTGGGCATCGGCGAGGAGGAGGGAGAGTTCGAGTTCACTCGCTACGGCGAACGCGCGTTGAGCACCTTCGCCACCGAGCGCGTCGAGCAGCTCCGCCGTGAGGCCCCCCACTACGAGGTCTCGGAGGTGGTCCGGGCCAAGGTGGAGCGGCTGGAATCGATCCTCGGGGAGCACCTCGAGCCCGGCCAGACGATCGACTTCCTCAACGTCGACGCCGAGGGCAGGGACATCGAGGTACTCCGGTCGAACGACTGGCGCAGGTTCCGGCCGAGGTTCGTCGCCGTCGAGATCGACGTCGGGGTCGAGGACCTCGCCGCGCACCCGACCTACCGCTTCATGGTGGAGCAGGGCTACCGCTGCGTCGCGAAGACGCCGCGTTCGTCCTTCTTCCAGGTCCTCGACCCGAGCGGTGCTCGCTAGCCTGGTCGGATGACCGGGACGACGCCAGCAGCGGATTTCTGGGCCGGCAAGAAGGTCACCGTCACCGGCGGCGCCGGCTTTCTCGGCAAGGCGGTGATGCGCCAGCTCGACGAGCTCGGCGCCGACGCGCGCGTCATTCGCTCGGCCGACTACGACCTGAGGGACCGGGCCCCCTGCTTCGAGGCGCTCGAGGGCGCGCGGGTGGTGTTGCACCTGGCCGCCAACGTGGGCGGCATCGGCTACAACCGGCGCAATCCGGGACCGTTGGCCCACGACAACACGGCCATGGGCCTGAACGTCTTCGAGGCCTGCCGCGAGCTCAAGACCGAGAAGCTCGTCGCTGCCTGCTCGGTCTGCGCCTATCCCAAGTTCACGCCGGTCCCGTTCTCGGAGGACAACATCTGGGACGGCTATCCCGAGGAGTCGAACGCGCCCTACGGGCTCGCGAAGAAAATGCTGATCGTGCTCTCCGACGCCTACCGGCGCCAGTACGGGCTCAACTCCTGCGCCCCGGTGATGGCCAACCTCTACGGGCCCGACGACAACTTCGACCTCGAGGACTCCCACGTGATCGCGGCGATGATCCACAAGTACGTCGCCGCCGTCGACCGAGGCGAGGATGTGGTCACGCTCTGGGGCACCGGGGCGCCGACGCGCGAGTTCCTCTACGTCGACGACGCCGCTCGCGCCCTGCTGCTCGCCGCCGAGAGCTACGACTCCTCCGAGCCGGTCAACATCGGCAACGGCACCGAGACCAGGATCCGCGACCTGGCCGAGACGATCAGCGACCTGGTCGGCTTCGAGGGCGAGACCGTCTGGGACAGCTCGCGGCCCGACGGTCAGCCCAAGCGCTACCTCGACGTGAGCCGCGCCCACGAGCGCTTCGGCTTCGAGGCCGAGATGCCCCTCCGCGACGGGCTCGCCCGGACGATCGAGAGCTTCCGGGCGCATTCGGCCGTCGCGAGCTGAGCCGATGACAGCCGCAGTAGAGCGTCTTGCTCCGAGCGAACAGAAGCTCGATCCTGATCGCGTCGTCGACGTAGAGACCAACGTCGGCCCGCTTTGGGTGGAGCGCGACGCGGGGATCATGACGCCAACGCTGATGGAGAGCGGCGGCTGGCAACCGGATGTGATCCGGCTGATGTCCAAATTCATCCGGCCCGGAATGACGGTCGTCGACGCGGGGGCGAACATCGGCTACGTCTCGGTGCGCGCCTCCAAGCTCGTTGGTCCGACAGGCAAGGTCTTCTGTATCGAGGCTGATCCGGCGAACGTCTCGATCCTCCGAGCGAACCTCTGGCGGAATGGGTGCAAGAACGCACAGGTCCTCCCGGTCGCCGCCTGGTCGGATCGGGCGGAGCTGAACCTGAACGTCAATCCCGAGGGTGGCGGAGCATGCACCCAGGTCGGCCCTGGCGCGAATCAGGGATCCACGGTCGCCGCGTACCGCCTGGACGAATTGATCGAAGGAACGGTGGACTACCTCAAGATCGACTGCGAGGGCAGCGATCACCTGGTGCTCAGGGGGGCGACCGGGCTGTTCCGAGCAAAGCCGCGGATGATCGCAACGGTTGAATTCGTCCCCGATCACGACATGCATACGGGTGACACGCCACGGGAGATCCTCGACACCTACCGGGAGCTGGGGTTGAAGCCCTACTCGATCGACTCGACGGGACGCCTTCGCCCGACGACCTATGCAGAGCTCGCTGACTCCGGCTCGGACAAAGAGCTGGTCGTCCTCGACTTCGCCCTTTCGCTGCACCGCCCGACACGGTTGGTAGCCGGTCATTATCTCCTGGACGGCCCGGACCGCGGCTTCGAGCGGTTGCTCCGCCTGGGCGGGGACCTGCTCGAGTACGTGCCCGAGAGGATCAGGCCGCGAATCCGCCGCCGCGACCGTCAGCGGAGCGAGCTGAGCCGATGACGCCCGGGGTAGAGCGTCTTGCTCCGAGCGAACAGAAGCTCGATCCTGATCGCGTCGTCGACGTCGACACCAGCGTCGGTCCCCTCTGGGTGGAGCGGGACGCTGAGGTCCTGACGCCGAGCCTGATCGAGTCCGGTGATTGGCAGCAGGATGTAATGGACCTTCTCTCCAGGGTCGTTCGCGCGGGGATGACGGTCGTCGACGCGGGAGCGAACATCGGCTATGTCTCGGTCGAGGCGTCCAAACTGGTCGGCCGTACCGGGCGGGTCCTCTGCATCGAGGCCGATCCCGCCAATGTCCCGATACTCCAAGCGAACCTCTGGCGCAACGGGTGCACGAACGCGGAGATCCTGCCGATCGCCGCGTGGTCGGAGCGAGCCGAGCTGAATTTGAGCGCCAACCCGGAGGGCGGAGGAGCGTGCACACAGGTCGGTCTCGTTCCAGACTGGGGATCCAGCGTGCCTGCGTATCGCCTCGACGAGGTGATCGACGAGCCGGTGGACTATCTGAAGATCGACTGTGAGGGCACCGACCATCTGGTCCTCCAGGGGGCCACGCGCCTCTTCCGAGCGAACCCCCACCTGGTCGCGACGGTGGAATTCGCTCCGGACCACAACTCGCACACCGGAGACACGCCGGGCGACATCCTCGACGCCTATCGCGCACTAGAGCTGAAGCCGTACCTGATCAGCATCGGCGGCTGGCTGCGCCCGACCACCTATCCCCATCTCGCTTCCTCCGGGTCCAACGAGCGACTCGTGGTGTACGACTTTGCCCTCTCGCGGCGGCGGCCGACGCGCCTGGTGCTCGGCTACTACGTCTTCGGCATCCCCAGGCGCGGACTCGAGTGGCTGCTCGAGCTGGGCGGCGACCTCCTCGAGTACATCCCGGCGCGGATCAGGCCGCCGATCCGCCGGCGGGATCGCCTGGCGAAGCGGCAGGCGGCTAAACGCCCTCGTGGCTGTAGCGGGTCACCTTGCCCGCCATCTGATCCTGGAGGGCGGCCACGTCGGCGTCGACCATCAGCTCGACGAGGTCCTTGAAGCGGACCTTGGGCTCCCAGCCGAGCCTCTCTTTCGCCTTGCTCGCGTCACCGAGGAGCACGTCGACCTCTGAGGGCCGGTAGTACTTCGGGTCGATTTCGACGTACTCGTCAGGATCGAGACCCTGCCTGGCGAAGGCGATCTCGCACGCCTCGCGCACCGTGTGCGTCTCGCCCGTGGAGATGACGAAGTCCTCCGGCTCTTCGCCTTGGAGCATGCGCCACATGGCGTCCACATAGTCGGGCGCGTAGCCCCAGTCGCGCTGGGCGTCGAGGTTGCCGAGGAAGAGCTTGTCCTGGAGCCCCGCCGCGATCCGCGCGACGGCCCGGGTGATCTTCCGCGTCACGAAGGTCTCGCCGCGGCGCGGTGACTCGTGGTTGAAGAGGATCCCGTTGACGGCGAACATGTCATAGGCCTCGCGGTAGTTCACGGTGGCCCAGTAGGCGGCCGCCTTGGCGACGCCGTACGGGCTGCGCGGATGGAACGGGGTCTCCTCGTTCTGAGGCGGCGGCGCGGCGCCGAACATCTCGGAGGATGAGGCCTGGTAGAAGCGCGTCTTCACCCCGGCCTCCCTGATCGCTTCGAGGAGCCTGACGGTGCCGGCGCCGGTGATGTCGAAGGTGTACTCCGGGATGTCGAACGAGACCCGGACGTGGCTCTGCGCGCCCAAGTTGTAGATCTCGTCGGGCTGCAGCTCGTAGAGGAGCTTGACCAGTGCCACCGAGTCGGAGAGGTCGCCGTAGTGGGTGAAGAGCCGGACACCCTGCTCGTGCGGGTCCTGGTAGAGGTGATCGATCCGGTCGGTGTTGAAGCTCGAGGAACGGCGCACGATCCCGTGGACCTCGTACCCCTTCTCCAGCAGCAGCTCGGCAAGATAGGAGCCATCCTGACCCGAAATCCCGGTGATCAGGGCGCGCTTCTCGGTCCCGGGGACCCGGGGAAGACGGGGGGGCGGTTCGTTGGCCTGCGGCTCGTTCATGGCCTCGCGCAGCGGGATGGTGGCAGAAGACGGCGGTCTAACCCGCCGAGGGGCCAATGGTTAACCTCGCGCCCACGATGCGCGTCCTGATCACAGGCGGGGCCGGCTTCGTCGGCGCCAACCTCGGCACCTCGCTCGCCGCCCGGCATCCCGACTGGGAGCTGATCGCGTACGACAACCTCTACCGGCGCGGCTCGGAGCTGAACCTGCCGCGGCTCGAGCAGGCGCGGATTGGCTTCGTGAAGGGGGACGTCCGCTCGGTGGACGACCTGACAGCGATCGAGCCGGTCGACGCGCTGATCGAGTGCTCCGCCGAGCCCTCGGTGCTGGCTGGCGTTGACGGCGAGACGGCCTACACCGTCCACACCAACCTGATGGGCGCCTACAACTGCCTCGAGATCTGCCGCCGCGATGGGGCACAGCTGGTCTTCCTCTCGACCAGTCGGGTCTACCCGATGCGACCGCAGTCGGAGCTCTCCTACGAGGAGGGGCCGACGCGCTTCGAGCTCTCCGACGACCAGGAGGTCGAGGGCGCATCCGCGGCGGGCATCTCCGAAGACTTCCCGCTCGAGGGAGCCCGGAGCCTCTACGGGGCGACCAAGCTCGCGGCCGAGCTCCTGATCGAGGAGTACGCCGAGGGGTTCGGGCTGCGGACCGTGGTCGACCGCTGCGGGGTGATCACCGGGCCCTGGCAGATGGGGAAGGTCGACCAGGGAGTCTTCGCCTTCTGGCTCTTCCACCACCACTTCGGCCTGCCGCTGAGCTACATCGGCTACGGCGGCGAGGGAAAGCAGGTGCGGGACCTGTTGCATATCGATGACCTGACCGATCTGGTCGACGAGCAGCTCGCCGACCCGGAGGGCTGGGCGGGCTTCGTCGGCAACGTCGGGGGCGGCCGGGACAACAGCCTCTCGCTGCTCGAGACGACGGAGATCTGCCGGGAGCTGACCGGCCACGACGTCCCGATCGAGCGGGTGCCGGAGACCCGGCGGGATGACGTCCCCATCTTCATCGCCGATTGCGCCCGGCTCTTCGGGCGCACCGACTGGCGCCCGCAGCGGGATCCCCGCCGGACGCTCTCCGACATCCACGAGTGGACCGTCGCGAACGAATCGAGCCTCGCCGAGACATTGGGGCTCGACGCGGCGGCGCGGGTGAACTGACGTGCCGCTCGCGATCGTCACCGGCTCGGGAGGCCTGGTCGGCTCCGACTCGGTGCGCCGCCTGGTCGAGGGCGGCTGGGAGGTCATCGGGCTTGAGAACGACATGCGAGCTCAGTTCTTCGGCCCGGAGGCGTCCACCGCGCACGTGACCGAGGAGCTGGTCGGCCGCTATCCGGAGTTCAAGGCGATCGAGGCCGACATCCGCGACGACGAGGCCGTGCGCAACGTCTTCACCCAGCACGCTTCGCGCCTCGAGATGGTCATCCACGCCGCGTCCCAGCCCTCCCACGACTGGGCGGCCCGGGAGCCTCACACGGACTTCGGCGTCAACGCGGTCGGGACGCTCAACCTGCTCGAGGCGACCCGTGAGATCAAGCCGGAGGCGACCTTCGTCTTCATGTCGACCAACAAGGTCTACGGCGACACGCCGAACTTTCTGCCGCTCGAGGATCTCGAGCGCCGCCTGGAGCTCCCCGAGGATCATCCCTACTTCAACGGGATCGACACCACTATGTCGATCGACCGCTCCACCCACTCCCTCTTCGGCGTCTCCAAGGCGGCCGCTGACCTGCTCGTGCAGGAGTACGGGCGCTACTTCGACATGCCGACCGTCTGCCTCCGCTGCGGCTGCATCACGGGGCCCTCCCACGCCGGGGCAAGGCTGCACGGCTTCCTCGCCTACCTGATGAAGTGCGTGGTCACCGGGACCCCGTACACCGTCTACGGCTACGAGGGCAAGCAGGTGCGCGACAACATCGACGGCTCGGACCTGGTCGAGGCCTTTCTCGAGTTCCACCGCTCGCCGCGCACAGCCGCGGTCTACAACATGGGCGGCGGCCGGGAGTCGAACTGCTCGATGCTCGAGGCGATCGAGGCCTGCGAGCGGATCGCCGACCGCTTGCTCGCGTGGGAGCTCAGCTCCGACGCCCGCATCGGCGACCACCGCTGGTGGATCAGCGACCTCGGAGAGTTCCAGCGCGACTATCCCGGCTGGAAGCTGACCCAGGGCATCGAGTCGATCCTGCAGCAGATCCACGATGTGAACGCCGAACGCTGGGTGAGCGCACCTGCATGACGGGCGACGGTCCGGGCATCCACTACGAGCGCCTCTATGCATACCGCTTCCGCGACCTCGAGCAGGCCTCACGGACAGCGGTCTGGGGCCCGATCGCGGAGTTCATCCATCGCGCCCTGGGGGAGCCGCAGCGGGTCCTCGATCCAGCGGCGGGAAGAGGCGAGTTCATCACGGCGGTCCCCGCGGCCGAGCGGTGGGCCGTCGACCGCGTGGCGCATATCGGGGGCTCGCAGACGGGCGGGTTCCGGATGCTGATCGGCGACGTGATGGAGGTGCAGCTTCCCGAGGGCCACTTCGACGGCGTGTTCGTCTCCAACTTCCTGGAGCACCTGCCGACTCAGGAGGTGATCGGGTCCTTCCTCGCTAGGATGCTCGACGCGACCCGGGAGGGAGGCCGGATAGCGGTGATGGGACCGAACTACCGCTACTGCTCGGGCGTCTATTGGGACTTCGCGGACCACATCATCGCCCTCACCCATCGCGCGGTCGAGGAGCACCTGTACGCGGCGGGCTTCGAGCCAGTGCGCACCATCCCGCGTTTCCTGCCGTACTCGTTCACGGGCTCGCTGCCGGCGTCGGCGGGACTGACCGCCGCCTACCTGCGGTTCCCGCCGGCCTGGCGCGTGTTCGGAAAGCAGTTCCTCGTCATGGGCGAGAAGCCAGGAGGCTCGCGGTGAAGCTATCCGTCGTCATCCCGGCCCGCAACGAGGCGGGCTCCATCGCCGCCTCCGTCCGGAGGACTACCGAGGCGCTCCAGCGAGCGGGAATCGATTACGAGATCCTGGTCATCGACGACGCCAGCGTGGACGGGACGAGCGACGTAGTGGAAGAGCTGGCCCGCTCGGACGACAGGATTCAGTGCTACCGCTCCCGCTACAGCGGGGGGTTCGGTCTCACCGTCAGAGCGGGGCTTGAGCGCTTCACCGGTGACGCCGTCGCGATCATGATGGCCGACGGCTCCGATGACCCGGCCGACCTGGTCTCCTACCACCGCGTCCTGGAGGACGGCTTCGACTGCGCCTTCGGCTCCCGCTTCGCCGGAGGCCGGGGCCGGGTGAGGGACTACCCCAGGCTAAAACTGATTCTCAACCGCGTGGTCAACTGGGGGATCCGGGTGCTCTTCCGCCACGGCTACGACGACACGACCAACGCCTTCAAGGCCTACAGGCGCGAGGTGATTGAGACGGTCCAGCCCCTGCTTGCGAACCACTTCAACCTCACGGTCGAGATTCCCCTGAAGGCGATCGTCCGGGGCCACAGCTACGGGATCGTCCCGATCTCGTGGCATGGCCGGGAGTCGGGCAGCTCGAAGCTCGACCTGCGCGAGATGGGGAGCCGCTACCTATTCATCGTCCTCTACGTGCTCCTGGAGCGGTACATGAGCCGCGGGGACTACCTGCGTCCCGGCCTCGATCCGGAGTCGGTCGGCGCCGGAAGGCGCTTGAGGCCGGGGCGCGTCCGCAATCGTGTCCGAGCCC
>CAVTOD010000004.1:0-251408 GCA_963736305.1 uncultured Solirubrobacterales bacterium
CATCCAGCGCGCCTACGACGTGCCTGAGCAGTCGATCATGACCCTGCCGATCCTTCCCGGGATCGACGGCGTCCGGCGGATGAGCAAATCGCTCGGCAACTACGTCGGAGTCACCGACCCGCCTGAGGAGACATTCGGGAAGCTGATGCGGATCCCGGACGACGCGATGGAGACCTACTACGAGCTGCTGCTCGGGGAGCCGGAACCCGATGGCGAGCCGGTCGTGGCGAAGCGCGCGCTCGCGCGTCGCATCGTGGAGCGCTTCCACGGTGCCGAGGCCGCCGAGGCCGCCGAGGCCCACTTCGACAAGCTCCACGTCGCCCATGAGATTCCTGACGACGTGCCCGAGCTCTCCCTGGCCGACGCCGACGGCGTGAACGGCGGCGACGTCCATCTTCCCGCCCTGATCGCCGGTGTCTTCGGCCTGTCGAGCAGCGAGGCCCGCCGGCTGATCGCCCAGGGCGGGGTGAAGATCGACGGGGAAGCCATCCCTCCGGAGAGCCTCGACGTGCCGGCTGGTGAGCTCGGTGGCCGGGTGCTGCAGGTCGGGAAGCGGCGCTTCGTCCGCCTGCTGACCCCGTAAGCTTCGGTTTTGCAGGCCTTTCCCGGGCCGAGATATTTTGGCTTTGGGCCTCGACCTGACGCCTGTGGCGGGCTATACTCCCCGGTCGCTCTTGCTTCGGACTACGAAGAGAGCCGCCTCGTAAGAGGAGCCTTGATCGGCCGCCCGGCGGACGATCGTCACAGGCCCCTCCGAACGAGGGGCCCTTTTTGTGACCCGAGTGAGACCGAGTGGGGGCGACGAGACCCGTCACCCCGCCGAGTGGTCTTTGAAAACTGAGCAGCGCGTGATGAGGGAGATTTGTCCCTCATTACTCGAGCCCGACTCCCGCCCACATGCACGGGCGGGGGTTGAATACTCCGTCATGTCGGCCACCGCCCTGTGTACGCGGTGGCAGAAGTCAGCTACATGACAGCTCTCTTGTGACTGACGTCAGGTCACGTCACATTTTTTACGGAGAGTTTGATCCTGGCTCAGGACGAACGCTGGCGGCGTGCTTAACACATGCAAGTGGAGCGACGAACCGGGCTTCGGCCCGGGGCAAAGCCGCGAACGGGTGAGTATCACGTGGGTAACCTGCCCCGATGACCGGGACAACCCGAGGAAACTCGGGCTAATACCGGATGTGCTCGCAGCACATCAGTGCAGCGAGTAAAGGAAGCTTCGGCCTCCGCATTGGGATGGGCCCGCGGCCCATTAGCTTGTTGGTGAGGTAACGGCTCACCAAGGCAACGATGGGTAGCTGGTCTGAGAGGACGATCAGCCACACTGGGACTGAGACACGGCCCAGACTCCTACGGGAGGCAGCAGTGGGGAATCTTGCGCAATGCGCGAAAGCGTGACGCAGCAACGCCGCGTGAGGGAAGACGGCCTTCGGGTTGTAAACCTCTTTCAGGAGGGACGAAGGTTCAGGCGCGAATAGCGTCCTGGACTGACGGTACCTCCAGAAGAAGCCCCGGCTAACTACGTGCCAGCAGCCGCGGTAATACGTAGGGGGCTAGCGTTGTCCGGAATCATTGGGCGTAAAGCGCGCGTAGGCGGCCCGGTAAGTCCGCTGTAAAAGTCAAAGGCTCAACCTTTGAATGTCAGTGGATACTGCCGGGCTAGAGTCCGGAAGAGGCGAGTGGAACTCCTGGTGTAGCGGTGGAATGCGCAGATATCAGGAAGAACACCAACGGCGAAGGCAGCTCGCTGGGACGGAACTGACGCTAAGGCGCGAAAGCGTGGGGAGCGAACAGGATTAGATACCCTGGTAGTCCACGCCGTAAACGATGGGCACTAGGTGTGGGAGGTGTCGACTCCTCCCGTGCCGGCGCTAACGCATTAAGTGCCCCGCCTGGGGAGTACGGCCGCAAGGCTAAAACTCAAAGGAATTGACGGGGGCCCGCACAAGCAGCGGAGCATGTGGTTTAATTCGATGCAACGCGAAGAACCTTACCTGGGCTTGACATGTATCTGACAGCCGTGGAAACACGGTCTTCCTTCGGGACAGTTACACAGGTGGTGCATGGCTGTCGTCAGCTCGTGTCGTGAGATGTTGGGTTAAGTCCCGCAACGAGCGCAACCCCCGTCCTATGTTGCCAGCATTAAGTTGGGGACTCATAGGAGACTGCCGGTGACAAACCGGAGGAAGGTGGGGATGACGTCAAGTCATCATGCCCCTTATGTCCAGGGCTACACACGTGCTACATTGGCCGATACAGAGGGTTGCGATACCGCGAGGTGGAGCGAATCCCAAAAAGTCGGTCTCGGTTCGGATTGGAGGCTGCAATTCGCCTCCATGAAGGTGGAGTTGCTAGTAATCGCGGATCAGCAACGCCGCGGTGAATACGTTCCCGGGCCTTGTACACACCGCCCGTCACACCACGAAAGCAGGTAACACCCGAAGCCGGTGTCCTAACCCTTACGGGAGGGAGCCGTCGAAGGTGGGACTTGTGATTGGGGTGAAGTCGTAACAAGGTAGCCGTAGCGGAAGCTGCGGCTGGATCACCTCCTTTCTAGGGAGACCTAGATACGTCGACCGGGCTTGGACTGGACGCTCTCGAGCGTCCCTTGCGCTGCTCAGTTTTCAGAGACGCCGGCGGGAGACCCCCGTCCGGGCGCCTCCGTGGACCTTGAAAACTGCACTAGACCGAGCGCCCTTCATGCGAGGGGTGCGCCTTCGGGCGCACGCATTTCATGAGGGGTGTTCTTGCGTCTCCCCACTGACATCGGGGGAGGCGCAAAAGGATAGAAGCCGAGCTCGAGCGCACTCAGCGTTCGAGCAGCTCACCGTCAAGATAGTAAGGGCACACGGTGGATGCCTTGGCACCAGGAGACGAAGAAGGACGTGGACGGCTGCGATAAGCCACGGTGAGGCGCTGAACAGCCTTTGACCCGTGGATCTCCGAATGGGAAAACCCGGCGCCGGTAATGCGGCGTCACCCAGGACTGAATACATAGGTCCTGGGAGGCAAGTGGGGGAACTGAAACATCTCAGTACCCCGACGAAAGGAAATCAACCGAGACTCCCCGAGTAGTGGCGAGCGAAAGGGGATCAGCCTAAACCGAGCATGTGTAAGCGGACACGCGTTGCATGCTTGGGGTTGTAGGACTCGTGTCCGGATCGTGTCCGATCCGGCGGCAGTTACCAAGTCAGGTGTTAGTCGAAGCGAGTGGAACCTCGCACCACAGAGGGCAATCGTCCCGTAGACGAAAACGCACTGACCTGCCGATCGAGTTCCTGAGTAGGACCGCACCCGTGAAACGCGGTCTGAATCCGGGGGGACCACCCTCCAAGGCTAAGTACTCCCTGGTGACCGATAGTGAACTAGTACCGTGAGGGAAAGGTGAAAAGCACCCCTGAAGGGGAGTGAAATAGTACCTGAAACCGCGTGCCTACAAGTGGTCGGAGCCCTTCGGGGTGACGGCGTACTTTTTGCATAACGGGCCGGCGAGTTAGTCGTGTATGGCAAGGTTAAGTGATGAACGGAGCCGTAGCGAAAGCGAGTCTGAATAGGGCGACACAGTCATGCGCGCTAGACCCGAAACCTGGCGAGCTATCCATGGGCAGGCTGAAGCGGAGGTAAGACTTCGTGGAGGGCCGAACCGACCTAGGTTGAAAACTGGGCGGATGACCTGTGGATCGGAGTGAAAGGCTAATCAAGCCAGGAGATATCTGGTTCTCTCCGAAATATATTTAGGTATAGCCTCGGGCTATATGCGTTTCGGCCGTAGAGCACTGCTTGGACTAGGGGCCCTACCAGGTTACCGACTTCAGGCAAACTCCGAAGACCGTTACGTTAAACCCGGGAGTCAGTGTGCGGGGGATAAACTTCGTACGCGAGAGGGGAACAACCCAGATCACCAGCTAAGGACCCTAAGTGGTGGCTAAGTGGAGAACGATGTCCGAATGCACAGACAACCAAGAGGTTGGCTTAGAAGCAGCCATTCCTTGAAAGAGTGCGTAACAGCTCACTGGTCAAGTGTTCGGGCGCGGAGAATTCAACGGGGCTCAAGCCACCCTCCGAAGCTGTGAGCTCACTTTGTGAGCGGTAGGAGAGCGTTCCGGTGCCAGCGAAGCGGCGGCGAAAGCCAGCCGTGGAGGAGCCGGAAGTGAGAATGCCGGCATGAGTAACGAGAGAGGGGTGAGAATCCCCTCCACCGATTGTCCAAGGTTTCCTGAGTAAAGTTCGTCTGCTCAGGGTCAGTCGGGACCTAAGGCGAGGCCGAAAGGCGTAGCCGATGGCCAACAGGTTGATATTCCTGTACCACGTCGTGTCCGCTATGACCGATGGGGTGACGGGGAAGGCTAAGGGAACCCAGGCGATGGTCGTCCTGGGGCAAGTACGTAGCCAGTCGCGGTAGGCAAATCCGCCGCGGCGTTACGGCGAGGTGCGATGCCAGCTGGCTTGACCGCCGGCCAGTCCCTGAAGCCATGCCTCCGAGAAAAACCTCTAGGCAGGACATGCGTGCCCGTACCTACAACCGACACAGGTGGACAGGTAGAGAATACTGAGGTGAGCGAGCTAACTATCGTTAAGGAACTCGGCAAATTCGCCCCGTAAGTTCGCGAGAAGGGGCGCCCCGGTAGGGTGAAGCTCATACGAGTGGAGCCCGAGGGGGCCGCAGTGAAAAGGTCCAACCGACTGTTTACCAAAAACACAGGCCTCTGCTAAGTCGCAAGACGACGTATAGGGGCTGACGCCTGCCCGGTGCCGGAAGGTTACGCGGCGTTGTTAGCCACTTCGGTGGCGAAGCAGCAAAGCTAAGCCCCGGTAAACGGCGGCCGTAACTATAACGGTCCTAAGGTAGCGAAATTCCTTGTCGGGTAAGTTCCGACCTGCACGAATGGCGCAACGAGTTGGACGCTGTCTCAACGATAGGCTCGGTGAAATTAGAGTCTCGGTGAAGATACCGAGTACCCGCAGAAAGACGGAAAGACCCCGTGAACCTTTACTGCAACTTGATATTGGAGTTCGGAGTATCTCGCTCAGGATAGGTGGGAGGCTTTGAACCTGTGGCTTCGGCCGCAGGGGAGCCAACCTTGAGATACCACCCTTGGTGTTTTGGGCTTCTAACACGCTTCCGTTATCCGGGGCGTGAACAGTGTCAGGTGGGCAGTTTGACTGGGGCGGTCGCCTCCTAAAATGTAACGGAGGCGCCCAAAGGTTCCCTCAGCACGGTTGGAAATCGTGCGCAGAGTGTAAAGGCAACAAGGGAGCTTGACTGCGAGACCGACGGGTCAAGCAGGAACGAAAGTTGGGCTTAGTGATCCGGCCGTGGAAAGTGGAATTGCGGCCGCTCAACGGATAAAAGGTACTCCGGGGATAACAGGCTTATCGCGCCCAAGAGTCCATATCGACGGCGCGGTTTGGCACCTCGATGTCGGCTCGTCGCATCCTGGGGCTGGAGCAGGTCCCAAGGGTTGGGCTGTTCGCCCATTAAAGCGGCACGCGAGCTGGGTTCAGAACGTCGTGAGACAGTTCGGTCCCTATCTTCTGTGGGCGTTGGAGAGTTGAGAGGAGTCGTCCCTAGTACGAGAGGACCGGGATGAACGCGCCTCTGGTGTACCAGTTGTCCTGCCAAGGGCACTGCTGGTTAGCTACGCGCGGCACGGATAAGCGCTGAAAGCATCTAAGCGCGAAGCCAGCCTCGAGATGAGCTCTCCCATCCCCTTGAGGGAGTAAGACCCCTGGTAGACCACCAGGTCGATAGGCCGGCTGTGTAATCGCAGCAATGCGATCAGCAGACCGGTACTAATGGGTCGAGGGCTTGACGGATTTTTCTGCTTCTTCCCGGTCTAGTGCGGTTTTCAAGCTCCACGGAGGCGATCTCTACCTTTTCGGTGGCGAGATAGCGAGAGGGAAACACCTCTTCCCATTCCGAACAGAGCCGTTAAGCCTCTCAGCGCCGATGGTACTTGGAGGGCAACCTCCCGGGAGAGTAGGTCGCCGCCGGTCTTCTTCAGAGCCGCCCTTCGGGGCGGCTCTCTTTCGTTGAGTGTTGATTGCGTTGCGTATGCCCGGTTTCGGGCCGGTTCCCGCGGGGCAGATTGGCTTGGCACTCGTCCACAAGGGAAAGGTCACACGTGATCGGAGCAATCATCCTGGGCATCATCGCCGGCTATCTGGCCCGGCTGCTGATGCCCGGCAGGCAGGATCTGGGCTTTCTGATGACGGCCGTGCTCGGCATCGTCGGAGCGCTCGTCGGCTTCTTCATATTCACCGAGGTGCTGGGCATCGGAGACAGCGAGGCCTTCGACCTCGGCGGTCTGCCGGGCGCCGTGATCGGCTCGATGCTCGTGCTGTTCCTGTACGAGCGCTTCGCCGGCGGCGGCAGGCGCACGCCTGCCGTTCGATAGATCCGGGCCATGGCCCCGCCGCTCCGGTGAGCGGCGGGGCCATATGCTCGGCGCCGTGCCGGTCAGCGTTGACACCGCAGCGGAGAGCGAATCCGCGCTCGAGTGGGTGCGGATACTCTCGGAGGAGATCGGCCCGCGACGTCCAACCGGGCCCGCCGAGCGCCGCGCGGCTGAACTGATCGCGGATCGGCTCGGCAAACGCGGGGTCACGGTAAAGCAGGTTCCGTTCTCCGGATATTCCACCTTCGCTGCTCCGTATGGGGTCGCGCTCACCGTCGCACTGATCGGCATGCCGGCTGCGCGGCGGCGGCCGCTCATCGCCTCCGCGCTCGCCGGTGTGGGCGCCGCACTAACGTCGGCCGAGGACGGGCTCGTCCGCCGGCCGCTGACCCGTTTGATGGCCCGGCGGCCGAGTCGCAACCTGGTCGCCACGATCGAGCCGGCCGAGGAGGAACACCGCACCATCTGCCTCGTCTGCCATCTCGACAGCTCTCGCAGCGGCCTGATGTTCCACCGCCGCTTTCTGCCCTTCCTGCACGCCTGGATCGGCACGCAGGCAGCGGCGTTCGCCATCGCGGTCGCGGGGCCGCTGCTCCGGCGCCTGGCCCTTGGCAGGCGACTGATCGCCGGCGCCTACGGCGTCCTGCTCGCCGGGCTCGGGATCCTGATCGAGCGCGAGCTTCGCGGCGTCGACGTCCCCGGCGCCAATGACAACGCCACAGGCGTGGCGGCCGTGGCGACTCTGGCGAGTGAGCTCCAAGCCGAGCCGCTCTCCGGAACGCGCGTCGTCTGCCTGTTCACGAGCTGCGAGGAAGCCGGCGTTCTGGGTGCGGACGCGTTCGTGCGCGAGCTCGAGGCGGCCCCGGAGGATTTCCGCTCGTGGCTATTCCTCAACTTCGATGGCGTCGGAGCACCGGCGACGCTCCGCTTCCTTCGCCGGGAGGGGGTGCTCAGCAAGTGGCCGGCGGATGCCCATCTGGCCCGCATCGCCCAGGAGGTCTCCGAGCGCCGGCCGGAGCTGGGGCTGGCGGGGACCACGCACAACGCCGGCCTGACCTACGACACGACTCCCGTGATGGCGCGCGGCGGACGCGCGATCACCTTCAGCACGCAGGACGCGACCATCCCCCACTACCACTCGCCGACCGACACTGCGGAGAACCTGGATCCGTCGGCGCTCGGGCGAGCGATCGAGGTCGGCCGCGAGATGCTCGCCGCGATCGACCGCGGAGAGGCGGACTAGGCGGCGATTCGGTCCTGCACGCCGGCCCGGTCGTGCAGGTGGTGCGGCGAGCCTGAGGCGAGGCCGATCGGCCGCCGCTCACACTCACGCACCGGCTCGGGCTCTATGCCGTACTCGCCGAGCGTCGCGAAGTCGATCACCAGATCGGCCGCGTCGAGCAGCCGCTCTCTTATGTCAATGAGCTTTCCCATGGGCGGGAAGGTATGGATGGCCTCGGACGGAACCGCCGTATTTGCAGGGGAAGTTGCAGCTGCCCCAGGGCCGGATATGTTGCCCCCACTGTCCGGTCAACGAAGGGGGTTTGGTTGCCACTCGCCGTCACCAACGTCGAGTTTTCGATCTTCCTGCACATCACCGCGGTGGTCGTCGGATTCGGCTCGACCTTCTCGGAATCGGTGATGTTCCCGGTGGCGATGAAGATGAGCGCCCGCAATCTGCCCTTCGTGCACCGCCTGCAGCTCGTCATCAACCAGTTCTTCGCGATCCCCGCGGCGATCGTCGTCGCGGCCACCGGGATCTACCAGGTGGACAAGTACGACTTCGACTACGGGAGCTTCTGGCTGAGCGCGACGATCACGATCCTGATCGTCCTCTTCCTGGTCAACATCTTCTTCTTCATCCCGACCGACCGAAAGCTGCTGCCGATCATCGAAAAGGCGATCGCCGACGCGGGCGACAAGGAGCTGACGCTGGCGGACCTGCCGCCCACCTATCAGCGCCTGGGCCGAGCGGAGGGGATCGTCGGCTCGCTGATGGGGATCCTGCTGATCGCGGCGATCTTCTTCATGGTCGCCAAGCCCGGGCTGGGCTGATCCCTCTCCCCGTCCTGTTTCTGCACAGCGCCGGCCCACAGGGGCCCGGTGAGGGCAGCGAGCCGTTGGCTCGCCGCCTGCGGGAGGAGCTGGGGCCCGGCTACGAGATCGTCTTCCCGGTGATGCCCGGCACGGCCGATGAGCCTCACCACGAGCCGTGGCGCGACCGCCTCGGCTCCGAGCCCGCCCCTGCCGCCCACGTTCCTCTTCCACAGCCGCGATGACGAGGTGATTCCGTTCGCGCACCTTGATCGCTGCGCGAAGCGGCTGCCCGCCGCGGAGGTGCATCCGCTCGACGACTACGGGCACCTCTACGAGAGGGGAGACCTGTCCCCGATCCTCGACGCGGTCAGGTCGCTCTAGCGGCCCCGGCGCCCGAAGCTGTGCGGGGCAGGCAGTGAGGCGGCCAGCTCCGCCATCGCGGCCTCGCGGACGCCGTCGAAGCCGCGCTTCGATAGCCCGACCGCCGAAGGCCCGGCCATCGCTTGATGCGAGGGTGCGCGGTGGACCGGCGGCTCGAGCTCTCTGATCCGCGGGGGTGGCAGCTCATCGGTGCTGAGGCGCTCGATCCGGGTGACGACGACGTTGGTGGTGCCCTCGCGGTGCTCGAGCTTGCCCGCGGCCAGGACGAAACCGGAGGTCCGCACCGCGAGGCGGCAGCGCTCCACGACCGGGGGAGGGACGATCAGGTTGATCGTGCCCCGCTCGTCCTCGAGCAGCATGAAGACGACGCCGTTGGCCGTCGCCGGCCGCTGTCGGGCGACGACCATCCCCGCCACCCTGACCCGAGCGCCGTCGCGCGTGCGGCCGAGCCTCTGGCTGCTCAGCACCTCTGCGGGGAGGGTCTCCCGGATCAGCTCCATCGGGTGGCGGCCCAGCGTCATGCCGGTCGTCCGGTAGTCGGCCACGATTCGCTCCCACGGCCCGAGCTGCGGCAGCGGCGGGGTGGGGGAGCCGTCCAGGGGCAGCGCCAGCTGCGCCCCGTCGTCGGTACGGGCGGCGCGAGCCGACCCACCGACCTCCCAGAGGGCCGGCCGCCGCATCTCGTCGTCGGGGTCGGCAGGGGAAACGCGATCGGGGCCCACCTGGACGAGGCCGTCGCAGGCGCCGGCCCAGGCGAACCGCTGCAGGGCCGCGGCGCCGGCCCCCGAGCGGCCCGCGAGGTCCGAGATGCTCCGGTAGGAGCCGCCGCGACGGCGCTCCTCGATCACCGCCTGCGCATCGACCCCCGCCACCTCGGCGACGTAGCCGAGGCCGATCCGGACCGGCGGGTTGCCGGCGGAGCCGGCCTCTGCGCCGGTGGTCTCCACCCGGCAGTCCAGCTCGCTGGCGTTGACGTCCGGGGAGAGGATCTCGATGCCACGCCGCTGCGCTTCGTGGACCAGCGCGTCCGGCGGGTAGAAGCCCATCGGCTGCTCGTTCAGCAGCGCGCAGAGCAGCTCCGGGCCGTAGTGGACCCGCAGCCACATCGACTGGTAGGCGAGCAGCCCGAACGCGGCGGAGTGAGACTTCGGGAAGCCGAAGCCCGAGAAGCCCTCGATCTGGCGGAAGACCCTCTCGGCCACCTCGCGCGAGACGCCGCGGCCGGTCGCGCCCTCGATGAACCGGACGCGGTAGCGCTCCATCGCCGCCTGCGAGCGCTTGCGGCTCATCGCCCGGCGCAGCCCCTCCGCCTCTCCGACCGAGAAGCCGGCCAGCGCCATCGACACCTCCAGCACCTGGTCCTGGAAGACGATCGCGCCGAGGGTGTCGTGCAGGGCCGGCTCGAGCGAGGGATGCTCGTAGGGGATCTCGTAGGAGGGGTCGGCCCGCAGCCGCTTGCGTCGCTCGATGTAGGGATGGACCGCGCCGCCCTGGATCGGCCCCGGCCGCACCAAGGCAACCTGGACCGTCAAATCGTCCAGGTTCTCGGGAAGCGTGCGGGGGAGCATCTGCATCTGCGCCCGGCTCTCGATCTGGAAGACGCCGGTGGTCTCGGCGCGCTGGATCGCGCTCCAGACCCCCTCGTCGTCGAGCGGCACGTGGGAGAGGTCGATCCGCTCGCCGCGGGTGCGGGCGATCTCGTCGACGCAGCGCTCGACCGCGGAGAGCATCCCGAGCCCCAGCAGGTCGATCTTCAAAAAGCCTGCATCCGCGCATGAATCCTTGTCCCACTGGACGATCTGGCGGCCCTCCATCGCCGCCGGCTGGACGGGGCAGAGCTCGATTAGCGGCATGGTCGAGATCACCATGCCGCCGGGGTGCTGGGAGATGTGGCGGGGGAGGCCGGCGATCTCCGGGAGCAGCTCGGCCAGCGCCCGCCAGCGGGGGGAGCGGGCGCGCAGCTTGCCCAGCGTCTCCTCCATCCGGTCCCAGGCGTCGCGGCTCGCCTCGTAGACGTCGACGGCGCGAGCGAAGCGCTCCACCTCGCCGAGCGGAAGGCCCAGCGCCTTGCCGAGGTCGCGAATGGCGCCGCGCGCCCGATAAGTGGCGAAGGAGGCGACCAGCGCCGAGCGCTCCGCGCCGTAGCGCTCGTGCACCCGCGGGATCAGCTTCTCGCGGATGTCCCGGGGGAAGTCGAGGTCGATGTCAGGGACGTCGGTGAGCTCCTCGTTCAGGAAGCGACCGAGGAAGAGGTCGTTCTTCACCGGGTCGATGTGCGAGAGCCCGGTCAGGTGGCAGACGAGCGAGCTGACGCTGGAGCCACGGCCGCGTCCCGGTGGCAGCAGCCGCCGGGCGGACTCCGGCCCGCGCACCTCGGCCGCCACCTCGCGGGCCAGCTCCAGCATGTCCTGGTGGAGGAGGAAGAAGCCGGAGAGGCGCAGCTTCCTGATCAGAGCAAGCTCCTCGCCCAGGCGCCGCTCCGCCTCGGCGCGATGCGGCGTCCCCTCGTAGCGGTGGGCCAGGCGCATCCGGCAGAGCTCGGCGAGGCGGCGGTCCGCGCCCCCGTCCTCCGCGCCGGGGTAGCTGTAGCCCAGCTCCCTGGTCAGGTCGAAGCGCAGGCGATCGGCCAGCCGCGCCGTCTCCGCGAGGGCCTCGGGATGGTCTCGGAAGCGCGCAATCGCCAGCTCGGACGAGAGCAGGACGGAGGCGGAGTTGCCGCGACGCAGCGCCTCGGTCTCGTCCAGGGTCGCCCCCAGCCGCACCGCCACCATCGCGTCCTGTAGGGCGAGGCGCGAGCGCTCGTGGGCGTGGGCGTCGCCCGTGGCCACGGCGGGGACGCCGAGCCGCTCCGCCAGCGAGGAGAGCCAGCGGTTGCGGGAGCGGTCGCGCCGCCAGAGCGGGCGCTGCAGCTCGATCCGGAAGTGATCCGGGCCGAAGGCCCGCGACAGCCGCTCCGCCAGATAGGCGCCGCCGGCCGGATCGCCCCGCTCCCAGCTGCCGGCCACGGCGCCGTCGCGGGCGCAACCGGAGAGGCAGACCAGCCCCTCTGTGTGGCGCTCGAGCTCGTCAATCGTGATCGAGGGCGGGAGCGCCTCTCTCATATGCGAGGGTGCGCGTAAGCGCAACCCGTTTGATGGCGAAGCCGGATCTCGCGTACCTCGGTGCGCCTCTGTGATCAGCCGGCAGAGGCTCGCCCAACCCCTCGCGTTCTCGACCAGGAGCGTGACGTGGACCGGCCGGGGCATCCGCCTCGGCACCTCCACGGTCAGCTCGCAGCCGAGGATGGGACGGACGCCGACGCCCTTGCAGGCGTGCGCGAACTCCATCGCCCCGCAGACGTTGTCGTGGTCGGTGAGCGCGAGGGCCTCGTGGCCGAGATCGGCGGCGGTGGCGGCCAGCTCAGCCGGATCGGAGGCGCCGTCCAGGAAGGAGTAGGCGCTGTGGCAGTGGAGCTCTACGTAGCCGCTCATCAATCCCGCTGACGGAACCAGCGGCCATCCGGCTCGGAGAAGACGACGACGTCACTGCCATCTTCGAGGACAAGCTCGAAATAACTTCTCTGCAGGGGTTTCTGCGTCCACCAGCCATCCTCCACCAGCCATTCCTCGCGCACCGACTCGACCGCCAGCCGGCCGACGGCCCGCGGCGTCCCGTCCGAGTCCACCTGGACCGGGACCGGCCAGGGCTTGTTGACCCGGCCCGGTCGCATCACGGCTCTTCAGGGAAAGGCATCAAGACCTCACGCCGTTCCGGCACACGCGAGCCCGGATCGACCTCCAGCACCCGCATCAGCGAGTCGGCGCCGGCGGCCGAGCGGGTCTGGCGGACGGCCTCGGAGATGCGCTTCCGCCGCTCCTCGTCGGGGGCAGACAGGGACAGCTGATCGCCGGTCTCGGGCCCCAGCGCCACCGCCTCCAGCCGCAGCGTCGCCGCCGGTGCCGGCAGGAGGGTGAGGTGGGGGATCAGGGCGTCGGCGAGCCGGGAACGGTCCGCGCTCGCTCGTCGCAGCGCGACCTGGCGTCGCCAGCCCCCGCCGGCGGCGAGCCGGGCGGAGAGGCGCAGCGTCCTCAGAGTCCTGCCCCGCCGCGCGCCGTGGGCGAGCAGGCGGGAGATCAGCAGCTCCAGCGCCCTCTCGAGCTGCTGTCCGGAGACGGCCTCGGGCAGCTCGAGCTCCACCGCGATCGCTTCGCGCACCGGTCGCGGGCGAAGCGGATCGTCCTCACCGCGCGCCAGCCGCCGCGCGCGCAGGCCAAGCCGTCCGAAGCGATCGGCGACCGCGTCTTGCGGCAGCCCCGCGAGCCGGCCGAGGGTGGAGATCCCGAGCCGCTCGAGCTCGTTGGGAAGGTCGTCGGCTTCGGTTGATTCGACGGCGGTTCTTGTGGCCGCCGTATATGCCAATCGCCCGCAGAGCAGGGAGACCGGCAGCGGCTCCAGGAACTCGCCCGCTCTCCCGTCCGGAACGATGCCCGCAGAGCTCGTTGCCGCCACGTAGGCACAGAAACGACCGGGACCGGCACCGAGGCGAACGCGGCCCAGCCGGCGCCTGACCTGCGCCAGCACCCCCTCGATCCCCCCCCAGAGCCGGCTCAGGCCACCCGCCTCGAAGAACGCCTCGCCGGCACGAGCGGACTCGACCTGAGCGCCGATCCCCTCCAGCCGCCGGAGCGCCTCCTCCCAGGAGCGCTCGGCGCGCTCGGGATCGGGCGGGACCAGAGCGAGCTCGGGACAGCGCGAGAGCGCCTCGCCCAGCCTCATCCCGGCTCGCAGCCCGAAGCGCTCGGCCGGCTCGGAGACCTCGCCGATCAGCTGCGCGGCGCCGGGCTCGGGAGCCAGAGCGGCCGGCAATTCGAGGGTGCTCCGAGCGGAGTGAGGAGCAACCCGTTTCATGCTGGTCTCCCGGTTTCCGCTGGTGGCTGCGATCAGCCGGAATCGGGGGATCAGGGCGCATGCGACGGGCATCGAACGTATGTTCGTATACCCGCACCGAAAGGTCAAGGAACTCGGCGACGCTTAAAGCGACACCTTGCGGGGAATCCGCTGATCATGCTGATTGCGGCGATCATCGCCTTCTGCCTCGTCCTCCTGGTGCTCGCTTTCCTCGCGCCCCGCCTCTCGCGCTACTTCCAGCGAGGCGGGGACAAGCCGCTGCAAGTGGGTCAGAGGACGGCCGGGAACGCTCCCGGAAAGCTCGGCAAGTGGCTGCAGAAGCCGTTCTCGACGTCCCGCAAGGCCGTCAGCAAGAGCGGCTCCGAGGGCAGGCAGGGCCGAGCGAAGATGCCGTTCTGATGCCCAAGCGCGAGCCGACCACCGAGGAGCTGCGCCGTTCCCAACAGGAGCGTGCGACCGAGGAGCACGAGGCGATTCCCCGCTCCCTCACGCCGGCCGAGGAGCGCCAGCATCGCCGGCGCGCCGCGAAGTCCGCCTATCTCGAGCGGAAGCTGGCCGAACGCGAGCGCTCGGAGCGTGGCGACGAGTAGAGGAGCCGGGCCGTCCGGCTCGCCCTGATCGCCGATACTCATCTGCCGCGGGGTGCCCGGCGACTGCCGGAACCTTGTCTGGAGGCGCTGCGCGCCGCGGACCTGATCGTGCACGCCGGCGACTTCAGCGAGGCATCCGTGCTCGCCGAGCTCCGAGAGCTCGGGCCGGTCACCGCGGTGCACGGCAACGTGGACAGCGCGGAGCTGCGGCGCGAGCTGCCCGAATCGCTCTCACTGGACCTCGAGGGCGCGACGCTTGCGGTGATCCATGACGCCGGGCCGGCCAAGGGGCGCCTCGAGCGACTTCGTGCCCGTTTCCCGGATGCGGACGTCGTGCTCTTCGGCCACTCGCACATCCCGCTGCATGAGGAGCGCGACGGCTTTGCGATCTTCAACCCCGGCAGCCCGACCGAGCGGCGCCGATCTCCGAATCGATCGATGGGCGAGGCGACTGTGGAGAAGGGCAGGATCGAGCTCCGCCACCTCGCATTGCCATGATGGAGCGATGACCGCACGAGCGATGGCCGCTGTCGTCGCCCTGAGCGTCCTGGCGCTCCAGGGCTGCGGTTCCTCCCCGGATCGGAGCACGGTCCCGGGCGGAGCGGACGCCGACGCGGTGCAGGTGATCAGGAGCTGGGCCGATGAGTTGCGCGCCGGGGATGTCTCGGCTGCCACCGACCGCTTTGCGATCCCCAGCGTCGTCCAGAACGGGACCGCGCCCCTGCGCCTCACCGAGCGCCGAGAGGTGGAGGCCTTCAACCAGTCGCTTCCCTGCGGAGCGAAGCTGACCGAGGCCACCTCGTCCGGGAAGTACACGATCGCCACCTTCGAGCTCACCGAGCGACCTGGGCCGGGTGAGTGCGGCAACGGCGTTGGGGAATTCGCGAAGACCGCCTTCGTCATTCAAGACGGCCGGATCACCGAGTGGAGGCGCGTGGTCGATCGGGGGCCGGTGACCGAGCCGCAGAGCACCGCGCCGGTCATCTGAGCCGCTCGATCACCGCGTCCGTGAACTCGGTGGTGCCTGCGTGGCCCTTCAGGTCGGGGGTGCGGATCCCGGCCGCGGCCGTGTCCAGCACGGCCCCGTAGACGTCCCGCGAAGCCCGGTCGGCGTCCTCGACGCCGGCGACACCGGCGTAGTGGAGAACCGCGGCCGCGGCGAGGATCATCCCCATCGGGTTGGCGATGTCCTTGCCCTCCAGGGCGGGCGCCGTCCCGTGCGGAGCCTCGCTCATCGCGACCCGCACCTGAAGCTCGCCGTCGAGCGCGAGGAGCACCGACTCGGCGCCGGCGATCGATCCGAAGAGAGGCAGGACGAAGTCCGAGAGCAGGTCGCCGTCGCGGTTGAGGCTGGGGATCACCAGCGGCGCATCCGCGCGCCCCGTGAGCAACCCGGCGTAGGTGGCGTCGATCAGAAGCGGCTCGTAGGCGAGCTCGGGATGGCGCTCGGCCGCCGCGTCCATCTCCTCCTTCAGCATCCCTTCGTAGACCGGGCTCACGGTCCACTTCGGCCCTCCGTAGACGCGGCCATGGATCTCCTCGGCGGTCCGGAACGCGTACTCGGCCACCGCCCGGCAGTTGGAGCGATGGATCACCTCGGTGCGCTGAGCGACCTCGTCGCCGTTCTCGGGGCGGCGGGATTCCTCGGCGCCGTAGGCATCCTCAACGGCCATGCGGACCACCGAGATCGGGTGGTGGATGCCCGCTACCGGGACGACTCCCGGGATCCGGCGGCCCGTGCGGACGATCACCTTGCCGTCGATCGCCTCGCGGATCAGGCGGTTCGGGCTGCCGACGTCGTCGGCGCCCTCCGGGGTGATCGTCGCCGCCTTGATCCCGAAGCCCGCCTCCGCCATGGCCCGAGCGGCCTCGGTGCAGACTTCGTTTTTCGTCCGGCGCCGGTTCTCGAGGGAGAGGTCGAAGCGCTCGAGCTCGATCTGCAGACCGATCACGTCCGGGTCGATGACGCGCAGGGCCTGGTCCAGGAGCTCCTGCCCGGTCTGGTCGCCCTCCAGCACGACTATGCGCAGCCCGGCCATCGAGTGCGAGGCTACTGACATGGACCTGGAGCCCTGCACCTGGTGCGGAAACGAGGTGGAACCCGGCGACGGCTTCCGCGCCTACGAGCCGACCGGGGAACGGCGCGCCGTATTCTGCCGCCTCGAGCATCTGATTCCCTGGTCGATCCAAGGTGCGCACTGGGACGCGGGCACGCTGACCGAGCCGCCGTCCCTGGACGAGGGAGTGACCCGCTGCTCACATTGCGAGGCCGAGCTCACCGACACCCATGTCCTGCTCGTCCGGCATCGCGGGGAGCACCGAGTGGCGGACGCGTTCTGCTCGGTCGACCACATGACCGCATGGGCGAAGGCAGGTGGACGCTGGCAATGAACTCGACTTTGCGGGAATCCGGAAACGGGCCCGATCAGCGGATCGCCGCAAAACGCGTGATTTGCGTTTCACCCCCATTGACCTGGCTGTTGCAGGCGCTAGGGTGCTCGCACTTGAGCAAGACGGGTTGATCGAAAGGTCAATCAGGTCAGTTCAAACAGAGACGGCCCGGGAAACCGGGCCGTTTCGCTTATCCGGGACGGTTGGCGGCTTTCCAACCCCCGGTGGTTGGTAACTCACCATGACCGGATCGGCCGGCCCCGCCTCCGTTTCCCGCAACTTGCGGGCACCTCCGTTCAAACCCACTTGACTTGCCTGGTGGGAGGCGTAGGGTGCTCATCACTGGAACAAGGGAAACCTTGTTCTTAGAGAAGGCCCGGGAAACCGGGCCTTCTCGCTATTTCTGGGCCGTTTTCTTTCCGGCGGCCGGCTTCTTCGACGGGGACTTCTTGGCCGCCGGTTTCTTGGGAGCCGAGGGTGGCTGAGCGAACGCCAGGATCAGCGGCGCCACCAGGTCGGGCTTCTCGACGTTCGGCGAATGGCCCGCGTCCGGGATCAGGTGCGTCTCGGCGCCCGGTACCTGCCGGTAACGCGCAATCGCGGCCTGCGCGTCGTAGATCTGATCCTCTGCACCGAAGATGACGAGGAGCGGAACGTGCGTCGCGGTGAGCCGCTGGTCGAGGGGCGCCTCGTCCACGAAGCTCTGCTCGGCGTCGGAGGTGTCCTTGTAGGCCGTGTAGGTCATCGCGCGAAGGTCGTCGACCGGCTGGTCGGGGTTGTCGAATCCGCTGGAGATGTCATATCCCGGGGCGAAGGCCATGTCGTACTGATTGCGGACGACCGACGTAGGAGCGACCTGAACGAGGCGGTCGACCGCCTGGCCGAACACCGGCCAGTAGCTCATGTGCTGGGTGAGGGACTCGTCCTCGAAGCCGTCCTCTGGCGCCTGGTCGATGATCACGACCTTGGAGGCCAGTTGCGGGCTCTGCTGCGCCAGCGCCGTCGCCACGCTTCCTCCGAGCGAGTGCCCGACGACGGTCGCGCCGATCACGTGGAGCTTCGCCAGCGCCTCGGCGACCGCGCTCGCCTGGTCGTCGATCGAGTATCCGGCGCCGGGCTTGTCCGAGCCGCCATGGCCCAGCAGGTCGACCCGGATGACGCGGTGGTCTGCGGCCAGCAGCGGCTCGAGGTGGTTCCACCAGTCCATCGAGCACGTGTAACAGTGGATCAGGACGATCGGGCTGCCCCGGGAGTTGCCCTGATCGAGTACCTGGAGCGTCCCGGACGAGGTGTCGACGAGCCGCGCTCCGTCGTCCCTGACGTGAGCGCTCTTCGTCGCGTTCGAGACCACGACCGCGTTCAGAAGCAGCAGGACGACGATCCCGCCGATCAGACCCAGCGTGATCTTGAGCCAGCGGCTCACAGGCCGAGCTCGTCCGAGCTTTCGGCGAGGGCCTCGATGATCAGTGCGATGTGCTCGTCCTGATCGACGCCGAGCTCCTCGATTCCCCGCTGCACCTCGTCGCGATTGACGGCGGCCGCGAACGACGGCTGCTTCAGCTTCTTCTTGACCGACTTCGGCTTCATGCCCTCGATGCCGGTGGGACGAACAAGAGCGCAAGCGGCCACGAACCCGGAGAGCTCGTCCACGGCGTACAGCGTCTTCGCCATCCGAGTCTCCCGCAGCACGCCCATGAAGTCGGCGTGGCCGGCGACCGCGTCGATCACGTCCTGCGGATAGCCGCGGTCGGTGAGCTCCTTGATCGCGACGCGGGGGTGCCCCGTCTCGAGATCGGGATAGCGCTCGTAGTCGAGGTCGTGGACCAGGCCGGTGACGGCATAGGCCTCCTCGTCCTCATCCCACTTCCGGGCGTACGCGCGCATCGCCGCCTCGACTCCGAGCAGGTGTTTTCTGAGCGAATCGGAGTCGATCCACTCGGTGACGAGCTGCCATGCATCCTCTCTTGAGACGTCCGCCATGCGGCTGGCTACTCTAGGCGCCCATGGAGAAATTCATCATCCAGGGCGGGGTCCCGCTCTCGGGAGAGATCGTTCCGGCGGGCAACAAGAACGCCGCGCTCCCGATCCTCGCCGCCTGCCTGCTCACCGAGGAGGAGCTGGTTATCGGCAACGTCCCGGACATCAGCGACGTGCGATCGATGCTGGGACTCCTGGAGAAACTGGGCGTGAACGTCTCCTGGGCCGCCGACAACGAGGTCCGTCTCCAAGCGGACAACGTCTCGGGCACCGAGGTCGATGAGGGGCTCGCCAATCAGATCCGTGCGTCCTTCCTCGTCGCCGGTCCCTTGCTGGCTCGCTGCGGCGAGGTGAAGATGCCGCCGCCCGGCGGCGACACGATCGGCCGCCGCCGGCTGGATGCCCACCTGGACGCCTTCCGGGATCTCGGAGCAAAGGTCGACGGCGACGTCTGGATCGAGCTCTCGGCGCCCAAGGACGGCCTGCAGCCCAAGCGGATCTTCATGGACGAGCCATCGGTGATGGGAACGGAGAACGCGCTGCTCGCCGCCGCGCTCACCCCCGGCCCCACGACCATCGCCAATGCCGCCTGCGAGCCGCACGTGCAGGACCTGGCGAGGCTGCTCTGCAAGATGGGCGCGCAGGTGGACGGGATCGGCTCCAATGTGATGACCGTGCACGGCCGCGACAAGCTCGGCGGGGCCGAGCACGCCATCTGCCCCGACCACATCGAGATCGCGAGCTTCATGGCGCTGGCCGCCGCGACGAGCGGCGAGCTGCGCATCCGAGGCGTGATCGCCGAGGACCTGGAGGGAATCCGCCGCCACTTCCGGCGCATCGGGCTCCAGACGATGGAAGAGGCTGGGGACCTGATGGTTCCCCCCGAGCAGAAGCTCACCATCAAGGACGACCACGGCGAGGCGATCCCTCAGATCGACGACGGCCCCTGGCCCGCCTTCCCGGCAGACCTCACATCGATCGCCCTCGCCCTCGCCACACAGGCGGACGGGACGATCGTGATCCACGAGAAGATGTTCGAGAACCGCCTTTTCTTCGTCGACAAGCTGGTGGCGATGGGCGCTCGGATCCACCTCAGCGATCCCCACAGGGCGGTCGTGAGTGGTCCGAGCCGGCTTCACGGCGCTCGACTCGAGAGCCCCGACATCCGCGCGGGAATGGCGATGCTCATCGCGGCGCTCGCCGCCCAGGGAACCTCGGAGATCGGCAACGTCGCGCAGATCGACCGCGGCTACGAGCGGATCGACGTGCGGCTACGCGATCTGGGCGCCCGCATCGAGCGGGTCGCCGCAGAGCGCGTTCCGGCGTAGTCGATCTTCAGACGCTGTAGGCGTTGTGCAGCTCGGTGAACTTCGGGTCCGGAACGTCCGGGGCATCGTCGCCAAGCGTCTCGGCCATGGTCGGCCCGATCCTGGACTGTGCGAAGGCGCCAAAGGCCTCGGGCGACTCCCAGATGTCCAGTATGCGAAGCGTGTCCCCATCCACCCGGGCGCTGTGGGCGATCAGCCCGTCGGGCGCATTTCCCTTGGGGTCGAGCGCATTGTCAACTGCGTCGTATTGGTCGGTGGTGAACCCTTCGAAATCCAACTCCACGAATACGGCCATGTCTTCTCCTTGTTGAGTCGCGGTTGCGGGTCTGTTCTGCTCAAGCGTTCTGGAGGTCGCGAACCTCGAGGACCTCTGGGTCCGGGGCCTGCGGGGCGTCCGGGTTCACCTCGGCGATTGCCGGGATCAGCTGGTTCTGGACGAAGTTCTGGAAGTTCTCCGCCGACTCCCAGACATCGACCAGCTTCCACTTGTCTCCGCCCAGATCGGACACCGTGTGCAGGATCAGCCCTTCGGGCGTCGCGTCGCCGAGCTTCTCGTTCACCGCTACGTAGTTCTCGGGCGTTGCCTCGAACTCCTGAATCACGACTACTGCCATCTCACTCGCCTCCTCCGGTTCGTGTTCCCATGCTGACCCTATTACGGATGACCCCGCCCACAAGCTTGCAGCCTGTGAACGGCTGTGACGGGATGATGGAGCGATGATCCATTCGATACCCCCGGGCACCCGGGACATCCTGCCTGACGAGATGCGCGAGCTTCGCGCTCTCCAGGCGACCCTGATCGAGGTCTTCGAGCGCTTCGGCTACGGCCAGGTGGCCACGCCCACGCTCGAGTACGACGAGGTGCTGCAGCGGGGTGAGGGTCGCAGCGGGGTCGGGGCATACCGCTTCTTCGACGAGCGGGGTGAGCTGCTCGCCCTGCGCTCCGACATGACGATCCCGATCGCGCGCCTGGTCGCATCCCGCTTCGCCGATGCCGCACCGCCGCACCGTTTCTCCTATGTCGGGAACGCGTATCGGATCGTCCGGCCGCAGCGAGGTCAGGTCCGTCAGTTCCTGCACGCCGGGATCGAGCTGCTCGGCTCGCCCGCCCCAGAGGGCACGGTCGAGGTACTGGAGGTGCTGAGCACCTCGCTCGACGCCGTCGGTCTGAACCGGGCGGTTCTCGGGCTCGGTGACGCGGACCTCTACCGCCAGCTGCTCACCGAGCTCGGCGTCCAGGGAGAGGACCGCGCGCGCATTCTCGACCGGCTCGCCGAGCACAACCTGGTCGGGCTGGAGATGGCGGTCGACGACGTCGCAGGCCTCGACGCCCACGGGCGCGAGACGCTGCTGCGGCTCCCCGGCATGCGGGGCGGAGCGGAGGTGCTCGAGCAGGCCCGCGAGCTCGGCGGAGCCGCCGTGGAGCGAGCCGCGCAGCGCCTTCAGCAGACCTACGACCTTTTGGTCGAGCGCGGGGTCGCCGGGCGGGTGCAGCTCGACCTCAGCCTGCTCCGCGACCTGGGCTACTACACCGGCGCGATCGTGGAGATCTACGACCCCGCTCTGGGTCACATCCTCGGCGGAGGGGGCCGCTACGACGATCTGGTGGGCCGCTTCGGCCGTGCGATGCCGGCCGCAGGGTTCGGCCTCTACCTGGAGCGGGTGCACCTCGCCCAGATGGAGGAGGAGCGACTCGCGAGGGAGAGCTCGGAATGACGCCGACGGTTGAGGGCCCGCGCGCCCGCCTCGGCGGGCCGCTCAAACTGGCGATCCCGCGCGGCGCCCTCTGGGGCGAGACTCTCGACGCGCTCGACCGGATCGGAGTCGATACCTCCGAGATGCGCGGCGACTCGCGCTCGCTGATCTTCAGCGTCAACGAGATGAGCCTGGTGACGATGCGGCCCTCGGACGTTCCCACCTATGTCGAGTCGGGGGCCGCCGACCTCGGGATCACCGGTAAGGACGTCCTGCTCGAGCACACCGACCGGATCGTCTACGAGATCCTGGACCTCGGCTACGGCGCCTGCCGGATGGTCCTGGCCGCCCGGAAAGGCGACGAGAGCCTCGGTGAGACGGAGAGGCGCCTGGGCGGCATGCGGATCGCGACCAAGTATCCGAGGATCGCCGAGCGCTACTTCGAGGAGACCGGCAGGCAGGCCGAGGTGATCGAGGTGAAGGGGTCGGTCGAGCTGGCCCCGCTGGTCGGACTGGCTGATGGGATCGTCGACCTCGTCGCCACCGGCCGCACCCTCGAGGAGAACGGCCTGGAGATCCGCGAGGAGATCGCTCCATCGACCGCACGGCTCGTCGTCAACCGCGTCTCCCACAAGCTTCGCGCGGCCGAGGTCGACAACCTCGTGGAGCGGCTGCGCTCGGAGAGGGGCTGATGAGGATCCAGAGATTCGACTGGGATGGACGGGAGGCCCGCTCACTGGCCGCGCGGATCAGGGCGCTGCAGCCGCCGCTGGCCGAGGTCAGTGACCCGGTGCGGGTGATCATCTCCGCGGTCCGCGACAAGGGTGACGACGCTCTCGAAGAGCTCGAGCTGCGCTTCGGCGCCGGCCCGAACTGGCGCCAGAGCTTCCACCAGGCGCCTGGCCGGATTGCCTCCGCGCTCTCCCGGATCGATCGGGGGCTGCTCGAGGCCCTCGAGACAGCCGCCGAGAACATCCGGACAGTCGCCGAGGCACAGCTCGGCGAGAAGCACCGTCTGGCGCTGCCACAGGGGCAGTCGATCGCGCTGAGGGAGGTCCCCGTTGGCTCGGCTGCGGTCTACGCGCCGGGTGGCGCCGGGGCCTACCCCTCGACCGTGCTGATGGGCTGCATCCCGGCGAAGGTGGCTGGGGTGGAGCGCGTCGTCCTCGTGACCCCGCCGGCGCAGGGCGACGAGCCGGTCCCAGACGTCGTCCTCGCGGCTGCCGGGATCGCGGGCGCCGACGAGGTCTACGCCGTCGGCGGCGCGCAGGCGATTGCGGCACTGGCGATCGGAACGGAGACGATCGCTCCGGTCGACGTGATCGCGGGACCAGGCAACCGCTACGTCCAGGAGGCGAAGCGCCAGCTGGCGGGGGAGGTGGGGATCGATGGGATCGCCGGCCCCTCCGAGCTGATGGTGATCGCGGGCGATGCCGCGAGCGCCGACTGGATGGGGCTCGATCTGTGCGCCCAGGCCGAGCACGGGCCGGACGGCCTGCTCGTCGCGGCGGCCGTCGAGACCGTCATCCTCGACGCGATCGAAGAGAGCGTGGAGCGGGTCGCGGCGGAGAGAGGGATCGCGGACGAGGCGGCGCTTGCGCTGGTCGCCGTGCCCGACACGGAGACGGGGGTGGCGCTCGCGAACGCGATCGCGCCCGAGCACCTCGAGATCCTCACCGAAGACGCCGAGCTGCTCGCGGGCCGGGTCACCACGGCCGGCTGCGTATTCGTCGGCGAGCGCAGCGCGACCGCCTTCGGCGACTATGCCGCCGGCTCCAATCACGTTCTCCCGACCGGGGGCGCCGGGCGCTTCCAGGGACCGCTCGGCCCGGGCGCGTTCCGGCGCCGGATCGCGACTGTCGAGATGACGCAGGACGCGGCCCGGGCGCTCGCCCCGACGGTCGCTACATTGGCCCGCGCCGAGGGCTTCCCGCTTCATGCGGACTCAGCCGAGGCCCGGGCAAAGGACTGACGAATGAGCCGCACCGCAGAGATCAAGCGCGAGACCAAGGAGACCAAGGTGGCCCTGCGCCTGGACCTCGACGGCGGCGAGGCGAAGGTCTCGACCGGCGTCGGCTTCCTGGACCACATGCTGGAGCTGCTCGCGCGCCACGGCCGGCTCGGCCTCGAGCTCGAGGCGTCCGGCGATCTCCAGACCGGCGCGCACCACACCACCGAGGACGTCGGCATCTGCCTCGGGCAGGCGATCGACGAGGCGCTGGGCGACCGCGCGGGAATCCGCCGCTACGGGTCCGCCCTGGTCCCGATGGACGAGGCGCTGGGGGAGTGCGCCATAGACATCTCGGGCAGGCCCTATTGCGCCTTCGACGCGGAGCTCCCCGACGTGACGATCGCGGGCTTCGACTCGGAGCTCACCGAGGAGTTCTTCCGCGCCGTCTCCAACAACTCGAAGATGACCCTGCACCTGTGGGTCCGCTCGGGCTCCAACGCGCACCACATGATCGAGGCCTCATTCAAGGCGTTCGCGCGGGCGCTGCGCGTGGCCGTCTCGATCGACCCGGACGAGCGCGGAGTCCCGTCCACCAAGGGAACCCTGACGGAATGACCAGGATCTCGATCCTGGACTACGGGATGGGGAACCTGCGCTCGGTCGAGAAGGCCCTGGAGCGGGTCGGAGCGGAGGCCGAGATCACCGCGGACCGCGAGCGCGTCGAGTCCGCGGACGGCGTGATCCTGCCAGGCGTCGGGGCCTTCCCCAAGGCGATGGAGCGGGTCCACGAGATCGGGCTCGACGAGCTCGTCGCCGGGCGGATCGCGGCCGGCGTCCCCGTTCTGGGCATCTGCCTCGGGATGCAGCTGCTCTTCGAGTCCTCAGTGGAGAACGAGGGAGCGGGCGGGCTCTCCCTGCTCGGCGGGACCGTCGCTCCGCTCGAGGCGAACGGCTACAAGGTCCCGCACATCGGGTGGTCTCCGGTGCGCTGGGAGCACCCCTCGGAGCTCACCGACGGCCTCGGCGAGGAGACGCCCTTCTACTTCGTCCACTCGTTCGCGCCGCGCCCGGCTGCCGATGATGACGTCCTGGGCACCGCCGCCTACGGAGAGCGCTTCGCCTGCGCCGTCGAGCGGCCCCCTCTCTACGGCGTCCAGTTCCACCCCGAGAAGTCGAGCTCCGCGGGACTCGGGCTGCTCGCCAACTTCGTGCGTATCTGCAGTTGATCCTCTACCCGGCGATCGACATCCGCGACGGCAAGGCCGTCAGGCTGATCCAGGGCGATTACGGGCAGGAGACTGCCTACGACGACGATCCGGTGGTCGCGGCCCGGCGCTGGGTCGACGGCGGGGCGCGCTGGCTCCACGTCGTCGACCTCGATGGCGCCCGCGCGGGCGAGCCGGTCAACCTCGACCACGTCCGGCGGATCGTGGCGGCGGTCAGCGTCCCGGTCCAGCTCGGCGGCGGTCTTCGGGACTCGAAGAAGGTCGAGGAAGCGTTCTCGTCCGGAGCCGAGCGGGTGGTTCTCGGCACGGCCGCCGTCCGCGATCCCGACATGGCCGAGGCCATCGCGGCGGCGCACGGCGAGCGCGTCGTCGCGTCGGTGGATGCGCGCTCCGGCAAGGTCGCGGCCGAGGGCTGGACCGAGGCCTCGGACCTCGGGACCTCCGAGGTGATCGCCGAGCTCTCGAACCGGGGCATCAGCCGCTTCGTCTACACGCCCGTGGAGGTCGATGGCCTGATGGAGGGGCCCGACCTCGACTCGCTGCGCGAGGCGGCGAGAGCGACCGACGGTGAGCTGATCTACTCGGGCGGCGTCGGTTCGCTCGATGACCTCCGCTCCGTCGCCGCGCTCGGGGTGGAGAACCTCGGCGGCGTGATCGTGGGCCGGGCGCTGTACGAGAGCCGCTTCAGCGTCGCCGAGGCTCAGGCGATCCTGGGTGCATAGGATCCGCGCATGGGGAGACTCTTCGGCCCGTTCTTCGTCTTCGCGGGCATCATGCACTTCGTCAAGACCCGCTGGTACGAGCGGATCATGCCGCCCTACATCCCGCGCCACCGCGAGGTCGTCTACGTCAGCGGTCTGGCCGAGATCGCCGGCGGCCTGGCGACGATGCACCCGGCGACCCGCAAGGCGGGAAGCCTGTGGAGCATCGCGACGCTCGTCGCAGTCTTCCCGGCGAACCTGCACATGGCCCTGGAGCCGGAGCGCTACGAGAAGGGCATCCCCGGCGGCCGCGCCGCCCTCTACGGCCGCCTGCCCGTGCAGCTGCTGTTCATCGCCTGGGCATATGCCGCCGGCGACTGGGACGAGTAGCGTCGATCCCTAGCCTTAAGGGATGGTCCTGAAGCGTGTGATCCCCTGCCTGGACGTCGACAACGGCCGCGTCGTCAAGGGCACGAACTTCGTCGACATCCGCGACGCCGGCGACCCGGTGGAGCTCGCCGAGCGCTACGACGCCGCGGGCGCTGACGAGCTCGTCTTCCTGGACATCACAGCCTCGCATGAGAGCCGGGACACGATCGTCGAGCTCGCCCGCCGCACGGCCGACAACGTCTTCATCCCGTTCACGATCGGCGGCGGGATCCGCTCCGTCGAGGACGCCCAGGCCGTGCTCGACGCCGGCGCCGACAAGGTCTCGGTCAACTCGTCGGCGCTCGAGCGGCCGGAGTTGATCTCCGAGCTCGCCGGCGTCTTCGGCTCACAGTGCGTCGTGATCGCGATCGACGCGAAGCGGCGCGGCGCCGGCGACGAGTCCGAGACCTGCCAGGCGCCGCCGGGCCACTTCGGGGACGCCGAGTGGGACGTCTACGTCCACGGCGGGCGCACCAAGGTCGAGGGCCGCGAGGCCGTCGAATGGGCCCGCGAGGCGACGGAGCTCGGTGCTGGTGAGGTGCTGCTCACCAGCATGGACCGCGACGGCACCACCGACGGCTACGACCTGGAGCTGACCCGCGCGGTCGCCGAAGCGGTCACCGTCCCGGTGATCGCCTCAGGCGGAGCGGGGGAGCTCGACCACCTCGTCGAGGCCGTTGAGGCGGGCCACGCCGACGCGGTGCTCTGCGCCTCGATCTTCCACTACGGGGCACATACCGTCGCGGAGGCGAAGGAGCGGATGAACCAGGCCGGGATCCCGGTCAGGCTGGCTTAGCTACTTCGCCCCTTCAACGCCTAGAGGTGTGATTTCCAAGCGCCGCTTTGCATGGGAAGGCGCGCTTTTCGAGGAGCGCTCGCTTGTCGCGCGCTAAGGGGAAGCGAGCTCATCGACAGCCGCGGGATGACCATCGCCGTGACCTAGGAGTCCCTCCATTGGTCTCCGGACAGGCGATCGAGGAGATCGCCGAGGGCGTCTGGGTCTTCGATCATCGGGAAATGGCCACCGGGGATCTGGATCGGCTCGACGCCCAGGAACTCGCGCGCCATAAACCGCTCCCACGCCGGGTCGAAAAGCTCATCCTCGGTGGCGTAGATGAGTACCCGTGGATTATCGGGGTGAGCGCTGAGTGGGTAATCCCCAGCGGGCATGGCCATCGGGCGCATGCGCTGTGCCAGCGAGCGGGCGGTCTCAGGCTGCAGGCGCCGGTACAACACGCTGACCGCGGTGTCGGCGTCCCAGACGCTGGTGCCGTCGGATCGCTCGGCGGGGAACGGAATGCCCTCTCGAAAAGCGCGAGGCGCTCCCAGCGGTGCGTTGAACCCGCCGAGCCTCGGACACAGGTGGACGAGGAGGGCGTCCGGCTTCGCCGCCGCAACGAGTGACGAATAGGCAGTGCCCTGGGAGTGACCGACGATGACTACTTGCCTGTCGATGGCACCGAGGGCCACGAGCGCTGGCCGGATGCGCTCGTCGAATCCCGCCTTCGGGTCGTGCAGCGGCAGGTCTGGTGCGACCACGTCATGACCGAGGTCCTCCAACCGCGGCACCAGTTGATCCCAGCACGAGGGCTCGTGCCAGGCGCCATGGATCAGACAGAAGGTGGCCACTCTCGGCACGTCTATCACGAGCAAGGCTTGCCGTCGAGTGCTGGTCCTCGCGCGGAGGAGGCGTGGGCAGGTCGAACCCGGCGGCGCCTCGTCGGCATGGAAGAAGGCACTTTCGAGCCAACGCCCTTTCTCGCCCAGTTGCTGGAGGCTGGACGAACCGCGCCGGCCGGGCGTCGGACACTAAGCCAAAGACCGCTGCTTTCCATGCAAAGCGGCGGTTCGAAATCAGACTTCTAGGTTGAAGTGGGCTACTTCCGCTTGCCGCTCTTCTTCTTGGCGGCGTTCTTCTTCGCAGCGGCCTTCTGCTGGGCGGCCTCGGCCTTGCGCTTGACGTCCGCGGGGCTGCGGGGCTTCAGCGCGTAGATGGTCTTGTAGCCGGTCAGAAAGATGTTCCGGCCGTCTGAGATCACCGGGTTGTAGGCGCCGTCCTTGAAGGTCCAGACCTTGTTTCCGTTGGCGACGTTGAAGCCGTCGGTCTCCGTTGTGTTGAGGTTCGCGACATAGACGATGTCCCCGATGACGCTGGCGGCGCCGATCACCGAGCCGCCGACGTCGGCTGACCAGCGTTCGTTGCCGTTGCGCGCGTCAAGCGCGTAGAAGCGACTGCCACCGTACGTGCCGAAATAGACGCTCGGGGGGCTGTTCGAGGTGGCGGCCACGGCCGCCCCCGCGTAGACCTCGCCGCCAATCGTGTGGCTCCAGACGACCTGGCCCGTGTCGGTGTTGAAGCTGTATATGCGCCCGTCCTTCGAGCCCGCGTAGACGCGCCCGAACGCGACCGCGGCCGTCCCATAGAAGGCGCCCGCGGCGACGCCAGTCCCCTGGGAGTCCGACTGCCACTTGATGGAGCCGTCGCTGATCCGGACGGCGCTCATCGTGCCGGAGTAGTCCCCCACGTAGGCGACCCCATCGCCGATCGCCGGAGCCGCCTTGATCTGGCCTCCGAGGCTGGTCTGCCAGATCGTCTTGCCGGTGGTGGCATCGAAGGCGAAGAGCGTCCCGCACTCGCAGCCGGCGATCACCATGTTCCCGGCGACGACAGGCGAGGACTCGGTGCGGCCAGGCAGCGCCCGCCGCCACAGGGTCCTTCCGTTCTTGGTGCTGATCGAGATCACCTGGCCGGGATCGAGGTTGGAGATGAACAGCCTGGCGTTGCCGTAGGCGGGGGCCGAGGCGTTGCGGGTGGCGATCTGTCGCGTCCACCGCGCCTTGCCGGTGCGCTTCTTGATCGAGAAGGCCAGCCCATTGTTGTTCATGCCATAGATCGCGCCGCCGACCGCGATCGGCGAGTACTCGAGCAGGCGGCGGCCCTTGAATCGCCATCTGGTCGCAAAGGGAGGTTTCACGTGGGGCGCGTCCAGATACCGCGTCCGCTCCTTGTCGCGGCCATACAAGGGCCAGTTGACCGTCTTGGTCACGGGGCCGGAATTCGTCGTCGTTTCGATCGTGCATGGATCGGGGCACGACTTGTCGGCGGGGCGCTTCAGGACCAGATAGCCGATCAGCGCGACCAGAACCGCCGCGATACCCGCGGCCGTGCCGATCGTCGCCCAGCGGTGGTTTGTCCAGAGGTTCTTGAACGAGCGCATACGATCCCGAAGGGTATGAGAGCGCACTAATGCCGGACTCAAGCGAAATCGATCCCACCCGACTGCCGCAGGCGGTCGACGCGCTGCCCGGAATCGACGTGGTGCGTCGCCTCGCGGACAGGGTCCCGACCTACATCGTCGGTGGCGCGGTGCGCGATCTCCTGCTGGGGGCGGAGGGAGCCGATCTCGATGTCGTGCTCGAGGGCGATGCCGAGGCGCTTGCCGGCATCCCCGGCTACCAGCCCGAACGGGACGAGCTCTTCCTCACCGGCAGGATCGAGGTGGGGGATCAGAGGATCGACGTAGCGCAGACCCGTGCCGAGACCTACCCGCACCCCGGCGCCCTGCCGGAGGTCCGGCCGGCCCCCATCGGCGAGGACCTCGCCCGCAGGGACTTCACAGTCAACGCGATGGCCTTTCCGATCGCCGACGACGCTGAGCTGATCGACCCACATGGAGGGCTCGAGGACCTCCGGGACGGCCGACTCCGGGTTCTGCACGGGCGCTCGTTCGTCGACGATCCGACCCGCGCGCTGCGCGCCGCCCGCTACGCGGCCCGATTCGGATTCGAGCTGGAGCCCGACACCGCGCGCCTGCTGGCCGAGGCGGACCTGTCGACCGTCTCGGAGGACCGGATCCAGAACGAGCTTCGCAAGATCGCCGCGGAGGATGAGCCCTCCCGGGCGCTTCAGTTACTGGTCGACTGGGGAGTCATGCCGACGCTCGATCCGGCGGCGCCGCCGCGGGTTGCCGAGGTGACACGCCTCGTCTCGAGCCCGCCGTGGGCGGGCTGGGCGAATCGGGAGCTGGCGGTGGAACTGGCGATCGTTCGGCCCCTTCCCCAGATCCGGGAACTGGCCGCCGCAACCCCGGAGCGCCCTTCGGAGGCCGTCCGCCTGGCGGTGCCGTGGGACCCCTCCCAGCTGGTGGTGGCCCGGGCCCGGGGCGCCGAGTGGCTCGACCGATACGCCGAGGAGTGGCGGCACGTGCACCTGGAGATCACCGGCGAGGACCTGATCGCGGAGGGGGTCCGGGAGGGGCCGGCGATCGGCCATGGCCTCGAGGCCGCCATCTCCGGCAAGCTCGACGGCGAGCTTTCGGGACGGGACGCCGAGCTCCAGATTGCGCTTGCCGCCGCGCGCGGCGAGATCCCGGAGGACTGACGAGCGCCTGATCTAGCCTCCCTCGCCATGGAATGGCGAGAGGAGGGCGGCGTCCGCTGGCTCGAGGCTGAGCTGCCCGGCGCGATGGCTGCGTTCTCGACGCGGATCGGCGGCGTGAGCGAGGTCCCCTACGAAGCGCTCAACGTCGCGATCATGACCGGCGACGAGCGCGACCACGTTCGTGAGAACCGACACCGGCTGGCGGCGGCGCTCGGGCGTGACCCGAACGGGATCGTGATGGGCCGGCAGGTGCACGGCGCCGAGCTCGACGCCCACGATCGGCCGCAGGATCCGCGTGCCTTCGCGGACGTCGTCTCGAGCCCCGACGAGGTGGATGCCCACTCCACCGGGAACGCCGAGCTGACGCCGCTGGTGATGGTGGCCGACTGCGTGCCCGTCGCGATGGTGGGCCCGGGCGGAGTGGCGATGGCACACTGCGGCTGGCGAGGCTTGGCGGGCGGAATCGTCGCGACGGCGGTCGAGGCGGTGGACGCCGAAGCGGCCGCGATCGGGCCTGGGATCGGTCCGTGCTGCTACGAGGTGGGGGAGGAGGTGCTCTCGGAGTTCGCCGATCTCGAGGGCGTGGCGGACGGACGGATGCTCGACCTCCCGGCGGTCGCCGCGGCTCTTCTGACGCGCGCTGGGGTCAGCGCGAGTGAGTCTGCCGGTCTCTGCACGAGCTGTCACCCCGAGCTCTTCTACTCGCACCGCCGTGACGGCGAGCGCACGGGCCGCCAGGCCGGCCTTGCCTGGAGGAATTGACGATGGTGGAACCGGTCACGGATCTCGATGCCGAGCGGATCAGCGCGAACCTCGCCCGGATTCGCGAGCAGGCAGGGACTGGCGTGGAGATCCTCGCCGCGACGAAGTACATTCGCACGGAGGACATGGGCGCCCTGACCGACGCGGGCGTCGAGCTGGTCGGCGAGAACCGGCTGCAGGACCTCGAGGCGAAGCGGGTGCGATGGGGCGAGCGATTCACCTGGGATTTCATCGGCAACCTGCAGAGCCGCAAGGTCAAGCGAATCCTCCCGCTGGTGCGGCTGATCCACTCCGTCGGGTCGGACTCGGCGCTCGAGCAGCTCGGCCGCCATGGCGGTGCGGACACCGAGGTGCTCGTCGAGGTCAACCTCTCCGGCGAGGAGGAGAAGGGCGGGATCGCCCCCGAGTCCCTGGACGAGTTCATCGAGCGCTGTCCCGTGCGAGTGTCGGGACTGATGACGATGCCTCCTTTCACAGAGGATGCGGAGGCCTCACGGCCCTATTTCGCGCGCCTGGCGGAGCTCGCCTCGGACCGCGGCCTGGAGCGTCTGTCGATGGGGACGAGCCAGGATTGGCCGGTCGCGGTGGAGGAGGGGGCGACAATCATTCGCCTGGGATCCGTCCTTTGGGCATAATCGGGAAACATCGGCTGGAGGAATAACGTCCGTCAAGCCGAATCTGAGCCGAGATGGCTATCAGGGACACATGGAGACGCGCACTCGAGTACTTCGGCCTCGTTGAGGGCGACTACATCGAGGAGGGCGAGTACGACGAGGGCGACACGGGCAGCGAGATGGCGCTCGACCAGACCGCCGTCGCGCCGCGCGAGCCCGTCCGCGGCGCTAGGCGTGGCCGCGGGCGCGAGGAGGACATCGACGACATCTTCGGCGACGACGAGCCTGCGCCCAGGCGAGGCGGCCGCATCCGTGCGGTCGACGACACCGCGGAGGAGCCCCAGCCGCGCCGAAGCCGGCGCCGCGCACCAGCCGGCAACGGCGGTGGCGTCGCATCCATGCACGTCGTCACCCCCAGGAGCTTCAACGACGCCCAGCAGGTCGCCGACGAGTTCAAGCGCTCGAAACCGGTGATCATCAACCTTCAGTCGACCGATCGCGAGCTCTCCAAGCGGCTGATCGACTTCTCATCCGGCATGACCTACGCGCTCGGTGGCGGAATGCAGCGGATTTCCCAGGGGATCTTCCTGCTCACGCCCGAGAACGTCGAGGTCTCCGCCGAGGAGAAGGCCCGCCTGCTCGAGGGCGGCTTCTTCAACCAGAGCTAGGCGCCGGCAGGCCGCCAAATAGAGTTGGGCCCATGAAGGTCGGATTCGTGGGCGCGGGAAACATGGCGGGCGGTCTCGCGAGAGGCTGGGCATCCGCGCGCGAGGAGCCAGCCGCCCCGGAGGCGATGCTGTTCGCCGATGCCGATCCCGCCAAGGCGAAGGCCCTGGCTGAGGAGGTCGGTGGAAGCGCGGCCGAGGGCAACCTGGCCGTCGCGGACGGGTCGGACCTTGTGGTGCTCGCCGTGAAGCCGAACATCCTCGACGAGGTCGCACCGGATCTGGTCCAGGCGGGGACGCCCGTGCTTTCGATCCTCGCCGGGACGACCACCAAGACCCTCCACGAGGCGTTGCCCGGCATCGATCTGATCCGCGTGATGCCCAACCTGGGAGCCCAGCTGCGCCAGGCAGTGCTCTGTGTGGTCTATGGGGAGAAGCTCGGGACCGCCGAGCGCGAGCGAGTCGGCCAGCTGCTCTCCCTGCTCGGGGACGTGATCGAGCTCGACGAAGGCCTGATCGACGCCGCCACCGCGATCATGGGCTGCTCCCCGGGCTACCTGGCGCTGATCGCCGAGGTTCTCGTCGAGGCCGGCGTACGGGAGGGCCTGAGCGAGGATCAGGCGCTGCGCATGGTCTCGCGCTCGATGAGCGCCACCGGCGGGCTGCTCGAGCTCCATCAGCCCGGTGAACTGAAGCGAGCGGTGGCGTCTCCAGGCGGGATGACCGAGGCGGGCCTGACCGCCCTCGAGGAGCACAAGATCGGTGAGGCGTTCAATGCGGCCGTCGACGCCTCGCTGGAGCGGGCCCGGAAGTGAGCCCTCTGCTGGCGATCACGCGCGTCGACGTCGCGAACTACGTGGGCGCGCTCTTCACCGTCTATTTCATCCTGATCTTCATCCGCGTGCTCCTCTCGTGGATCCCGCGGATGCCCTACTACCCATGGCTGCGCGCCACCGTGGACTTCATCCACCAGGTGGTCGATCCCTACCTCAATCTCTTCCGGCGGGTGATTCCCCCGCTGGGCGGAGGCGGCATGGCGATCGACATCAGCCCGATCCTCGCGATCCTCATCCTGATCATCGTCGGGCGCGTGGTCGTATCGCTGATTCACGGTTGAGGCGGCCTCTCGATCTCCTGGTCCCTGCGCTCGCGGCGTGCGGGGTGGTCGTGGCGCTCGACCAGGGGACCAAGGGGCTCGCGACCTCGCTGGTCTCGCGGGGAGACCGCGTCGAGGTCCTGCCGTTCCTGCACCTCGAGAACGTCCGCAACGAGGGGGTCGCGTTCGGGATCGGCGGGGACATCTCGGCCGTCTTCATCGGCGCCACGATCGTCCTGCTCCTCGGTTTCCTGGTCTTTCTCGCCGCGCGGGCTCGCAGCGGCTGGCTCGTCTGGGTGCCGGCCGCGCTGCTGATCGGGGGCGCGCTGGGCAATCTCGCCGATCGCGTCCGCGACGGGGCCGTGACCGACTTCATCGACCTGCCGCTCTGGCCCACCTTCAATCTCGCCGACGTCGCGATCGTCGTCGGCGTCCTGCTGCTGCTGATCGACGTTGAACGCTCGCAGCGCTAGAGACCTGAGCCCGGACGCGAGGAGGCTGGTCGTCCACCTCGACGAGGACCTGGCCGTGATCGAGAAGCCCCCAGGCCTGGTCGTTCACTCCGCGCCTTCCCACAAGGGGGAGACGCTCGTCGATTTGCTCGAGGGCATCGCGGGAGGGGGAGAGGGCGCCAGGCCAGGGATCGTCCACCGCCTCGACAAGGACACCTCCGGCCTGATGGTCGTCGCGCGCAACGATCAGTCGCACCGGGAGCTGGCCCGCATGGTGAAGGCCAGGGAGTTGCTCCGCGAATACACGGCGCTGGTCGAGGGTCACCTGGGCAGCCGAACGGGAACGATCGACGCCCCGCTCGGGCGTCACCGCCGCCGGCGCACCAAGAGAGCGATCAAAGGGGTCGGCTCGCGTGATGCACGTACGCACTTCGAGGTGATCGAGTCCCTTCCAAGCGACACGCTCACGCACGCGCGCCTCGAGACGGGACGTACCCACCAGATCCGCGTCCACTTCGCCGCGATCGGCCACCCGGTCGCGGGGGACCCCGAGTACGGGACGCGCGGCCGTCACGGCCTCGAGCGCCAGTTCCTGCACGCCTCGCGCCTCAGCTTTGCGCACCCGCGAACCGGCGAGACGATGGAGTTCACCTCCGAGCTGCCCGAGGACCTGCGCGCGGCGCTCGACCGGGCGAAGCGCGACTACTGAAACGCGGCCTCGACCGTGGCGCCGATGCCGATCATTCCCGGCCCGGCGTGGGCGCCGAGCACCGGGCCGACCTCAGAGACGAAGAGGGGATCGCGTCCGAAGATCGGGCGGCAGGCCTCCACGAGCTCCTCGACGGACTCCGGATCGCGGATGTGTTGCGCGACCCAGGCGTCGGCGCCTTCTCCATGGCGCTGGCGGGCATAGTCGATCAACCGCGCCACCGCACGAGATCGGGTGCGGACCTGCGAGACGGGCGTCACCTCCTCGGCGAAGGTGAGGATCGGCTTGATCTTGAAAGTGGATCCGATTGCGGCGCGGGCAGCGCCGATCCGACCGCCCCGGCGCAGGTACTCGAGGGTGTCGAGGGAGAACCAGATCCCCGCCGCGTCACGGGCACGCTCGGCCTGGCGGACGACCCCCTCGGAGTCCGCTCCGCCGGTTGCGGCGATCATCGCCGCCAGCAGCACCATCCCCGTCCCACCGGCCGCGCTGCGGCTGTCCACGGTGCGAATGCGCTCACCGCCCTTCCCCTCGCGGGTCAGCCGCTCGATCGCCTGCTTCGCCGACTCGAGCGTGCCGGAGATCCCAGCAGAGATGTGCACCGAGACGATCTCGCGCCCGGCCGCCAGCAGGGGCTCGTAGACGGAGATGAAGTCGCCGACCGAGGGTTGAGAGGTGGTCACGGCCTCTCCGCTCGCCCGCAAACGGTCGTAGAAGTCGTCGTAGTCGGTGATCTCCGACTCGCGCTCCTGCTTGCCCTCGATCCCCACATAGAGGCTGACGAGCTCCACGTTGTGGCGCTCCGTCAGCTCGGGCGGCAGGTACGAGGTGGTGTCTGCGACGATCGCCGGGGCATCCATGCGCGGCGTTTCTAGCAGGGCGATGGCGATCGAGCGAGTCATCTACGGCCCAGGGCCTACAATCCCGCGGACTTTGCACCCAACCCCCGCCGAGAGGCACGGGACGCTGCCCGGGCACGCCCGGGTTCCCGCAGCCGCGACAGGGCCCACGTTCACAACAAGCGATAGGAAGATCAGATGGCCGACGTAGGCATCAAGGAGCTGCTGGAGGCTGGAGTTCATTTCGGCCACCAGACCCGGCGCTGGAACCCGCGCATGCGCCGCTTCATCTATGGGGAGCGGGAAGGGATTCACATCATCGACCTCCTCCAGACGGAGGAGCTATTGGCGCAGGCGACTGAGTTCGTCACCGAGGTCGCGGCGAAGGGGGGAGTGATCCTCTTCGTCGGGACCAAGAAGCAGGCCCGCGACTCCGTCCAGGAATGGGCCGAGCGCTGCGGCATGCCGTACGTCAACAAGCGCTGGCTCGGTGGCCTGCTCACTAACTTCCAAACGATCCGCAAGCGGATCCAGAGGCTGCACGAGCTCCGAGAGCTCAAGGACGGCGGCCGGCTCGACCTGCTGCCGACCAAGGAGCGCATGTCGATGGAGGCCGAGCTGCGCAAGCTCGAGTACAACCTCGGCGGCGTCGCGGACATGCAGCGCATTCCCGACGCGGTGATCATCGTCGACCTGAAGACCGAGGAGATCGCGCTGCGCGAGGCCGAGCGCCTCGAGATCCCGATCATCGGCCTGGTCGACTCCAACTGCGACCCGAGCCCCGTTCGATACGTGATCCCCGGCAACGACGACGCGATCCGCTCGTGCGACCTGATCATCGGCGGGCTGGGCTCCTCGATCGAGGGTGCCGCCGCCACCTGGCGGGCCGCCGAAGAGAAGCGCCGCGCCGAGGAGGAGGAGCGCAAGCGTCGCGAGGACGAGGAGCGCAAGCGCCGCGAGGCGGAGGAGAAGGCCAAGCAGGAGGCCGAGGCGAAGGCCAAGGCAGAAGCAGAGGCGAAGGCGAAGGCAGAGTCCGACGCCAAGGCCCAGGCCGCCGCCAAGCAGGGCGAGGCCAACCGGGAGGCCGCGGCCGAGGTGCCGCAGCCGCCGGCGACGCCTGACGCGCCCGCGCACAACCGCAAGGGCGACCAGGCCGAGGCCAATCGTGAGGCCGGCGAGGCGATTCCCCAGCCGCCCCCGGCCGAGGAGTCCAAGCCGGCGCCCGAGCCGGCCCCGACCCAGAGCGGAGGCGAATCCTGATGGCGGTCAGCGCTGCCGAAGTGAAGGCCCTGCGCGAGAAGACCGGAGCGCCGATGATGGACGTCAAGAAGGCGCTCGAGGAGGCCGGCGGCGACGAGCCCAAGGCGATTGAGATCCTCCGCAAGAAGGGCGCCGCCTCGGCGTCCAAGCGCAGCGGCCGCGGGACCGCGGAGGGCGTTGTCGCGGCATACACCCACATGAGCGGCACCGGCGAGCGCAAGCAACAGCGGATCGGCGTGCTGGTCGAGGTGCAGTGCGAGACGGACTTCGTCGCCCTCAACGACGACTTCAAGGAATTCGCCCGCGATGTCGCCGTCCACATCGCCGCGATGAACCCGCAGCACGTCGCGCTCGATGACATCCCGGAGGACGACGTCGCCAACGAGCGCCGGATCCTGGAGGAGAAGGCGAAGGAGGACGGTAAGCCCGACGACATCGTCGCCAAGATCGTCGACGGCCAGATCAAGAAGTGGGCATCGGAGATCGTCCTGCTGGACCAGCAGCACTTCAACGAGGACAAGTACGAGGGCAAGACGATCGAGGACCTGCGAGCCGAGGTTGCGGCCAAGACGGGGGAGAACGTCCGGATCGCCCGCTTCGCGCGCTTCGAGGTGGGGCAGGAGTAGAGAGCTTGGCCTCGGCTCGGTTCAGCCGCATCCTGCTGAAGATCTCCGGGGAAGCCCTGATGGGCGACCTCGAGTACGGCACCGACCCCACGCAGATCGAGAGCGTCGCCAATCAGGTCCGGGAGGTACGCGCCCGGGAGGTCGAGGTCGCGATCGTGGTGGGCGCCGGGAACATCTACCGGGGCCTCGAGGGCGCCGCCAAGGGCATGGACCGCGCCACCGCCGACTACATGGGCATGCTGGCGACCGTCCTCAACGCCCTGACGCTCCAGGACGCACTCGAGAGGGTCGGGGTCGACACGCGCGTGCTCTCGGCGATGGCCGTCACCGAGGTCGCGGAGCCCTACATCCGCCGCCGCGCCATCCGGCACCTCGAGAAGGGCCGCTCGGTGATCTTCGCCGCCGGGACGGGCAACCCGTTCTTCACCACTGACACCGCCGCCGCTCTGCGGGCGCTTGAGATCCACGCTGAGGCCATCCTGATGGCGAAGAACGGCGTGGAGGGTGTCTACACCGCCGATCCGTCGATCGACCCGACTGCCGAGTTCCTGCCCGAGATCAGCCACCGCCAGGCGATCGAGCGCGGCCTCCGCGTGATGGATTCGACCGCGCTCTCGCTGTGCATGGACAACGACCTGCCCATCTACGTCTTCAACATGGCCGACGAGCGGAACATAGATAGGATCGTCAGCGGAGAGAGAGTGGGCACGCTGGTGTCCTCGAAGCCCGCCACGGAGCCGACTCCGGGAGTGCGCTCATGACGCTCGAGATGATCGACGAGTTTCTGGCCGACGCCAAGGAGCGGATGGACAAGTCCGTCGAGTCGACCCGCAACGAGCTCGGCACCATTCGCACCGGCCGAGCCTCGCCGCACCTCCTCGACCGCCTGAACATCGACTACTACGGAGCGCAGACGCCGCTCAAGCAGCTTGCCCAGGTCGCCGCGACCGACGCGCGGATGCTCACCGTCACTCCCTACGACAAGTCCTCGATCAACACGATCGAGAAGGCGGTCATGGAGTCCGACCTCGGGCTGACGCCCTCCAACGACGGCAACGTGATCCGGCTGCAGATCCCCGAGCTCACCGAGGAGCGCCGCAAGGAGCTGGTGAAGGTGGTGCACGGAGTCGCCGAGCAGGGCCGCGTCGCCGTCAGGAACGTCCGCCGCGACGTCATGCACGACCTGCGCGAGCTGAAGAAGGAGGGCGAGGCCGGCTCCGACGAGGAGCATCACGGCGAGACCGAGCTCCAGAAGCAGACGGACGCCGCGATCGCCGAGATCGATTCATTGCTCAAGGGCAAGGAGGAGGAGATCCTCGAGGTCTAGGCGAATCGCCTGATCTGGAGCTCCTCCTATGCCAGCCAACTACGTCGCGATCATCACCGACGGCAATGGGCGCTGGGCTCAGCAGCGAGACCTGCCCGTCATCGAGGGCCATCAGGCCGGCGCCGATGTCGTCAAGGCGCGGCTGCGCGACGCCGCCGAGTTCGGCATCAAGGAGCTGACCGTGTACTCGTTCTCCACAGAGAACTGGACGAGGCCCAAGGAGGAGGTCGACGGCCTGATGGCGATGTTCGCCGAGCGGATCGACCGCGAGACGCCCGAACTGAACGAGGAGGGCGTCCGGATGCGATTCATCGGCCGCCGCGAGGGGATCTCCGAGGAGCTCACGAACCGCATGGACTGGGCCGAGGACGAGACCGACGGGAACGAGCGCATCACGCTGTTCGTGGCGTTCAACTATGGAGGCAGGGCGGAGATCCTCGACGCCGCCGCCGCGTACCAGGGAGGCGGGGAGGAGGAGTTCCAGAAGCACCTCTACGCGCCCGAGATGCACGAGCCGGACCTCCTGATCCGAACCAGCGGCGAGCAGCGAATCTCGAACTACCTGCTCTGGCAGTGCGCGTACTCCGAGTTCGTCTTCCGTGACGAGCTCTGGCCCGACTTCACGCGCGAGGTCTTCGAGGCCTCGCTGGCCGACTACGAGGAGCGCCAGCGGCGCTTCGGAGCCCGCCAGCGATGATCGAGGACATCGAGCCGCCCTCGTTCGAGTTCGGTCGCGGTCGCGGGCGGGAGCCGGAGGAGCCGCTTCCCTCCGAGGAGGAGCCGCTCGAGCCCGAAATCATCGTCCGCCGGGCCGGCGACGAGGACGACGAGAAGCCGAAGCGCCGGCTGAGGGTGATCCCCGAGATGTCGGAGACCACAGCGCGGGTGGTCGTGGCGATCCCGTGGGCGATCTTCGCGATTGTGATCGTGAGCGTCGGTGGGCTGGCCTTCACGCTTGCGATGATCGTGCTCGGGATCCTGGGCGTCCGGGAGTTCTTCAGGATGGCCGAGCCGGAGCAGCCGATCATGCTCCCGGCCTACGCCGTGGTCGCCGGGATGGTGATCGCGGCCCACTACGGCAGCGCGTTCCAGATCCTGCTCGTCTTCGCCGCGATCTTCCCGCTCGCCTTCGCCTTCGCCGCCGCCAGGCGCTCGCACGAGGCGATCACGATCTCGATCGCGATCACGATCCTCGGCGTCGCCTGGATGGGACTCGGGTTCTCCCACGCCGTCTTGCTCCGGGACCTGCCGCTTCACGGTGGCGCGCTGCTGATCGACGTCTTGGTCGCGACCTTCCTCGGCGACACCGCCGCCTACGCGGCGGGCAGGCTGTTCGGCTCCCGCAAGATCACCCCGCGGATCTCGCCCAACAAGACGCTCGAGGGCGCGATCGGCGGCTTCGTCGGAGCGACGATGGGCTTCTGGTTCGCCGGCCTCTACCAGGACTGGCTGCCGGGCATCGACGCCCTGTTGATGGGGATGTGCATCGGCGTGATCGCGCCGGTCGGGGACCTCTTCGCCTCCCTGATCAAGCGAGACCTGGGCGTCAAGGACACGGGCCGTCTCTTCGGTCCCCACGGGGGCCTGATCGACCGCCTCGACGCCGTCCTCTTCACCGTGGTGCTCGGTTACTACCTCTCCGTCGCCTTCGTGTACTGAGCGCTATTTCGAGCGGCGCCTGGCCCTGACCGCGCACACCGTGAGGTCCGCCGGAGCGCCCGGCGCCGACAGCTCTCGGGAGGACCCGAACTTGAAGCGACGTCCGTCGAGCTCCTCGCGGACCGGCTCCGAGATCAGGACCTCGCCGCCACCGGCGCAGTCAGCCACCCGGGCGGCGATGTTGACGTCGACGCCGAGGAAGTCGCCCTTCACCTTGCGCGGTGTGCCCCTGTGTACCCCGGCGCGCTGGGTCGGCCGGTAGCCGTCGACCTCGATCTCCGCGATTCCCTGCTGAGCGTCGAGGGCGGCCGCCACCGCCTGCTTGGAGTCGCCGAACACCGCCATTGCACCGTCGCCTAGGCGCTTGACCACGGCCCCCTTGTTGTGTGAGATCGCCTTCTGCTCGACGTCGCCGACCTGGCGCAGGACCTCGAGGGCGGCCTCGTCGCCGGCCCCGAGCGCCCAGTCCGAGAACCCGACGAGGTCGGTGAACAGGATCGCTACGTCCGCCGTTCCCTGCCTGCGCCGCTGGGCTTCCGAGAGCGCGTGCCACGCTTGCAGCGCGCCCTTGCCGATCTCCCGAAGCGTGCTCGGCCCCTTCGGCTGGACCTCGTCCACCAGGCGCTGCATGGGCTCGGGCATCTCCGCTGTCTCGGGCTCGCCTCCGGGGATCAATCGCCGCAGAAACCTGGCCGTGGCGACGAGCTGCGGGTTGGCGTCCGTCCTGCGAACGACGTCCCTGATGCTCTCGGAATCGAGCGGCGGTTCGGGGCTCTTGTGCCTGCGCCTCCTCAGTGGCATGAATGCATCCTCGCAAGGGCCGCAACTTCTCGGCCTCATGCTGTTTTGTCAACGAACCCTCACAAATTAGGAAAGGGAGTGGTTTCCGGATGAAGAAGTTTCTCTCGCTTCGGCCGTCGGCCGGGGTCATCATCGGCTTTCTCGCGCTCTGCGTCGCTCTCGGAGGCGGTGCCTACGCGGCGAAGAAGCACAGCAAGGTCCCCTACAAGGGCCTTGACAAGGACGCTCGTCTCAAGGTGCTGCCCGTAAGCTCCACGAACGCGGGCACCAACTGCGACCCGAACAGCAAGACCGAGTACAAGATCTGCACCTCGGTCGACCTGAGCGTCTCGAGCGCTTTCCCGCGCCGGGTCGCGTTGACCTTCGACGGCACGTTCAACTCGGTCCAGCCGAGCCCAGCACCGACAACGCCGCTTGTGGCGCGTGGCGAGTGCCGCCTGCAGCTCGATGGGCAGCCGCTCAACGGCACGCAGATCAGAGTGGAGCCCACGGTCCACGAGGACCCGACGACGCCGATCGACTCGAACGACAAGAACTACGGCGACGGCTACGGGATCAACATCGTCACCACCCCGCAGGGCGGCAAGCACACCTACTCGGTGGCCTGCAACGAGCTCGGGGGCGATCTGAAGGTCCAGCAGTTCCAGCTCTCAGCCCTCTCGGTCCGCTAGGGCCCTAGGAGAGCCTCGGTTCGGGACGGGAGGCCCTCGGGCCTCCCGTCCTCGTTCCGGGTTTACGAGGGGTTTCGGGCGCCACCTACACTGGGCGCCGTGAAGCGGGTCCTGATACTCGGATCGACCGGCTCGATCGGCATACAGGCGCTCGAGGTGATCGGGGCGTCCGACGGCCTCCAGGTGGCCGGGCTCTCGGCCGACTCGAGCTGGGAGCGCGCCCTCGCGCAGGCGCGCGACCACGGCGTGCCGGCCGTCGCCCTCGCCGACGCCGATTCCGCCGAGCGGGCGTCCGCCGCGTGGGGCGGACAGGTACTCCCCGGCGAAGACGGCATTCGTGAGCTGATCCTGCAATCGAAGCCGGACCTGGTGCTGAACGCGGTCGTCGGCGCCGCCGGGCTGGGCCCGACGGTCGTCGCGCTCACAGAGGGGATCGACCTGGCTCTCGCCAACAAGGAGAGCCTCGTGATCGGCGGGGAGCTCGTCATGGCGCTCGCGGAGGCGACCGACACGCGCATCCTTCCCGTCGACTCAGAGCACTCGGCCCTCTACCAGCTGATCGGCGCCGAGCCGCCGGGAACGGTGGAGAAGCTCGTGCTGACGGCGTCCGGTGGCCCGTTCCGCGGACGCACGGACCTCTCGGAGGTCACCGCCGAGGAGGCCCTCGCGCATCCGACCTGGGAGATGGGCGGCCGGATCACGATCGACTCGGCCACGCTGATGAACAAGGGCTTCGAGATGATCGAGGCGCATCACCTCTTCGGCGTCCCCTACGACCGGATCGACGTCGTCGTCCATCCCCAGTCGATCATCCACTCGCTCGTGCATCTGAACGACGGAGCTTCGCTTGCCCACCTCGGCTACCCCGACATGAAGGTGCCGATCTCCTACGCCCTCCAATTCCCCGAGCGGGCGGACGTCGACGTGCCGACTCTCGACCTGCCCACGATCGGCGAGCTCACCTTCGAGGAACCGGACACCGAGACCTTCGCCTGTCTGCGCCTCGCTCGCGAAGCCGGCGAGGTGGGCGGCCTCGCACCGTGCGTGCTGAACGCAGCCGACGAAGTGGCGGTGGAGGCCTTCCTGGGCGCCCGCATCCCGTTCACGGGCATCCCCGAAGTCATCGACCGCACCCTGGAGGCGATCCCGGGTGGCCCTGTCCGGCATTTCGAGGATCTCTTCGCCGTCGATGAGGCCGCGCGTCAGCACGCTCGCGGCCTGATCGAGGGACTGGCGGTCGCGTGAGCTTCCTGAGCTGGGTCCTCGTTGTCCTTGGCTTCTCGGCGCTGGTGATCCTGCACGAGGGCGGCCACTTCGTCCTGGCGAAGCTGACCGGGATGCGGGTCGAGCGATTCTTCCTCTTCTTTCCCCCAAAGCTCTTCAGCGTCAGGGTCGGGGAGACCGAATACGGCGTCGGCATGATCCCCCTGGGGGGCTTCGTGAAGATCACGGGAATGAACCCAGAGGAGCTCGAGCGCGTTGAGCACGGGGACCAGCTCGACCACAAGCCTGGCCTGCTCGAGCAGCTCGAGGGTGCCGATTCGGGCACGGTCACGCCGCAATCCATTGAGGGCGGAGGGGCAGTCGATCCCTCGATCCTGAGGCGTGCCTACTACAACCAGCCGGTCTGGAAGCGGATCGCCGTGATCGCCGCGGGGCCGGTGGTCAACATCGTGCTCGCCTTCCTGCTGCTGACGGTGATCTACCTCAGCGTGCGCGAGCCCGTCGGCTTCACGGCCGACAAGGTCGAGAGCGGAACCCCGGCGGCAAAGGTCCTCAAGCCGGGCGATCGGTTCGTCTCGATCGACGGAGTGCCCGCGACCGTCAGGGACCTGAACACGATTCCCGACGTGCGGCGCCGCCTCGACTTCGCCGGAGCAAAGAACGAGAACCTCTCCAAGCTGATCACGCGACATGGATGCACCAACCCGCCGAGGAACGGGTGCGTCCCGGACCGGACCGTCACCATGGTCGTGCGGCGCGACGGGAAGCTGATCACGATCCACCCGCGCACCTTCTTCGACCCCAAGGCCGGAAAGCAGGTCAACGGCAAGCCGATCGGCAAGTACCGCCTCGGCTTCCAGTTCGGCTCGGTCGGAACGCAGACGGCGCACCAGTCGCTCGGGGAGGCCGCATACCTGGCGGCGGACCGGATGTGGTTCGTGACCTCGCAGACGGTCTCCAAGCTCGCCCAGCTCTTCAAGCCGGAGGACCGCAAGCAGCTCTCCGGAGTGGTGGGAGCCTCGAACGCCCTCAACCAGGCCGTCCACTTCAGCCCGCGCATCGCGCTCTTCGTGCTCGCGTTGATCAGCCTCTCCCTGGGCGTGATCAACCTCTTCCCGTTCCTGCCGCTCGACGGCGGTCACATCTTCTGGAGCCTGGTGGAGAAGGTCCGCGGACGACGAGTCTCGTTCGCGACGATCGAAAAGGCCAGCGCGGTCGGGTTCCTGCTGGTGATCATGCTGTTCGTCATCGGGCTGACGAACGACATCGGGCGACTGACCGATTAGCGCCGCCTCCCCCGAACGGCCCATGAGGCCCCCTGGTGTAGCGTTTTCCAGGAGGTCTTCGAGGAGAGGAGATGGCTGAGGTGGATGTATCGACTTCAGAGCGCAGCGCGAGTGGGGGAGCGGCTCCGGAGCTGACGGCGGAGAACGTCGTCGAGGCCTTCTACCAGCAGGCCGACCGGCTCGGTGACGAGCTTGCGATCAGCGACGAGGCCCGCGAGGTCGAGCTCACCTGGAACGACGTGCGCGACCGGGTTCACCGCATCGCCGGCGGCTTGGCGAAGCTCGGCGTGAAGAAGGGCGACACCGTCGCGATCATGCTGAACAACCGCTGGGAGTTCATCCCCTCGGACCTCGCCACCGTCTCGCTGGGCGGGGTTCCCTTCTCGATCTACCAGACCTCGGCGCCCGAACAGATCCAGTACGTCATCTCCGACGCGAACGCGAAGGTCGCCATCGTGGAGGAGGCGTTCCTCGATCGATTCAACGAGGCGCGCAAGGACCTGCCGGAGCTCGAGCACCTGATCGTGGTCGATGGAGACGGCGGGCGACCACACCCTCGACGAGCTGATGGAGATGGACCCCGACTTCGACCCGGCAGAGAGCGTCGCGGACCTCGGTCCCGACGACCTGCTGACCCTGATCTACACCTCCGGCACCACCGGCCCGCCCAAGGGCGTCCAGCTCACCCATCGCAACCTGCTCTTTGCGGTCGCGACGGCCGACGAGATGATCCAGCTGCCCGAGCGCGGCGGGAAGGTGATCTCCTGGCTCCCGGCGGCGCATGTCGCCGAGCGGAACGCCCACTACTACCTGCCGGTGACCCGCGGGCTCGCGGTCCACGTCTGCGCAGATCCACGCCGGATTGCCGAGTTCCTGCCCAAGGTGAATCCGACTTGGTTCTTTGCGGTGCCCAGGATCTTCGAGAAGCTCAAGGCGGGGCTCGAGGCGATGATCGCCGGGCTGCCCGCCGAACAGCGGGAGCCCGCCGAGAAGGGTCTCGAGGCCTCCCTGCAGAAGGTGCGTGCCGAGCAGGCTGGGGAGGAGGTGTCGTCCGAGGTCGCCGAGGCGGCGGCACAGGCCGACGAGCAGCTCTTCTCCAAGCTCCGCGTACAGCTCGGGCTCGACGAGGCGATCGCCATCAATGCAGGCGCCGCGCCGACCCCGCTCGAGGTGCTCGAGTTCTTCCACGCGATCGGCATTCCGGTCGCCGAGCTCTGGGGAATGTCGGAGACCTGCGGATTGGGCACCATCAATCCTCCGGACCGGATCAAGCTCGGCACGGTCGGCCCGCCCACGCCCGGCGTCGAGATCAGGCTCGACGACGACGGCGAGGTCCTGGTCAAGGCCGACTGCGTGATGCCCGGCTATCGCAATCTGCCGGAGAAGAACGAGGAGACCTTCACCGAGGACGGCTGGCTGCGGACAGGCGACATCGGCGAGCTGGATGAGGACGGCTACCTGAAGATCGTCGACCGCAAGAAGGAGCTGATCATCAACGCCGCCGGCAAGAACATGTCTCCGGCGAACATCGAGGCTCACCTGAAGACGGCCAGCCCGCTGATCGGCCAGGCCGTGACGATCGGCAACGCCCGTTCCTACAACGTCGCCCTTGTCACGCTGGACCCGGACTACGCGCCCGTTTGGGCGAAGCAGAACGGCCTCGACGGCAAGTCGATCGCCGAGCTCGCGGGCGAGGAGAAGGCCCGGGAGGCGATCCAGTCGGCCGTCGACGAGGCGAACGCCAAGATGGCTCGCGTCGAGCAGATCAAGAAGTTCACGATCCTGCCGGAGCCATGGGAGCCGGGCGGCAACGAGCTGACCCCGACGATGAAGCTGAAGCGCAAGCCGATCGACGAGAAGTACGCCGAGGAGATCGAGGCGCTCTACTCCTCGTGACCGAGGGCGAGATGGTGGACGTCTTCCACGCCTTGATGGATGCGGGGAATGACAGGGAGGTCGATCGGATGTTCTCGTTCCTCGTCGAGGACGCCGAGCTGCGCACCGACCCCGATTGGCCGGACGGCGGGCAGTTCAACGGCCGCGACGAGATCTCGAGGTTCAGAAATCAATTCATCGAGGCGTGGGACGTCAACTACGAGCGCATCGGGGACCCATTCCGCGTCGGCGATCAGCTGGTCGAGAGGGGTCGCTGGGCGGGTAAGGGCCGCGCGTCCGGAATCGAGGGCACCATCGAGTTCACCTCCGTCCTCACGTACGAGGGCCGGCTGATCTTTCGCATGCGCGTCTTCTTCGATCACGAGGAGGCCGTCGCCTGTGCCCAGCACAGCGGTTGAGCGGCGACGCCGGGAGCGCCGCTGGCGCGAGCGGCGGCGGCGCGCGGTTCGCCGCCGGCGGGCCGTCGTCGGCGCGCTTGCTCTCGCCGGCCTTGGCGCCGGGCTCGTCGTGGGGAGCCAGCACGGCATCGGCGGCGGGACCGCGTCCTCCGGCCGGGTCAAGTTGAGCCGGGGCGGGCTCGGCCCGCCGCCGGCGATTGGAAAGCTCGTCGGCACCAAGGGGCCGGTGCCGGTGCTGATGTACCACGTCATCGCCACCCCGCCGTCGGGCGCCGCCCTGTCGCAGCTCTACGTGGACCCCGACAGCTTCAACCGTGAGATGGAGTGGCTGCGCTCTCAGGGCTACCAGGGAGTCAGCCTGAATCAGGTCTACGACGCCTGGTTTGCGAATGGAGAGCTGCCTGAGAAGCCCGTGGTCGTCTCCTTCGACGACGGCTACCGGGGCCAGTACGTCAACGCCCGGCCGGAGCTCGTCAAGCTGGGATGGCCGGGCGTTCTCAACCTGCTGGTCCGCGCCTACGAACCCGGGAGCGAGCTCACGCCCGAGATGGTCGAGCGCCTGATCCGCGACGGCTGGGAGCTCGACTCCCACACGATCCACCACATCGACGTCTCGACCTTGCGCGGTGCGGATCTCCGAGATGAGATCGCCGGGTCGCGCCGGATACTCAGAAAGCGCTTCCACCAGCCGGTCAACTTCTTCTGCTACCCGTCCGGCCGCTACGACGCCCAGGCCGAGCAGGCGGTTCGCTCCGCCGGCTACCTGGGCGCGACGACCACCGACGAGGGCCTCGCCTCGAAGGGCGAGATGTACGCCCTCAGGCGGATCCGGGTGGACGGCTCGGATGGCGTCAGCGGGCTCGAGCGGAAGCTCGAGCAGGCCGGCGCGTAGCTACTTCTGCCCGTCGCTGTTAGGCGATGGCGCGGTGGTGCTTCTTGTGATGCTTCTTCTTCGGCGGCACGACGTGGCCCACCGTCAGGCCGACCGGCGGCCCTGTCGTTGCCTCGGTCGTCCCCGCCGCGATGCTCTGGCTGAGCACCTTTCCGTCCTGGGCGCGCAGAGCCGCGTTCCTCTTCCTGAGCTTCTTCTTCTTTTTCTCCGAGAACTTCTTCTTGATCGCCTTCAGCCGCAGCGTCTGCCTTCTGACGGCGGACGTGCAGTCGCCGGCGGCAACCGCAGCGGTCGCGGCGGCCTCCGGTTGCCCGACGACGTTCGGGACCTTGCAGAACTTGATCGTCGCCTGGAGCAGGAGCTCGTGTTGCTGGTCGGGGGTGAACGCGGCCGCGACGCCGTCCGGGAAGTCCGCGAATTGGTTGGCGAAGACGTTCGTCGTGACACCGTTGGTCATCGCCTGCGCAATGCCGACATCCGGAGTCCCGGTCTGAAGCAGGCCGATCGAGTCACCCTGACTGATCGGAAGATCGTTGCCGGGGTAGTGGAAGATCGAGTCCGTGGTACCCGGCGGGACGGCCGTGGGCGCTGCTACCCGGTTGACGCTCGTGTAGCTGTCGCCTCCGTTCGGTCGCATGATCCGCAGCACGTAGAGGGTGTCCGGGTCGCCGGTGCGGACGGCCCAATCGGTGACGGCACCGTTGGCCGGCGAGGTGAGCGGAAACGGGCTGGACCCGCCGACCTCCTGAATCTGAATCGTCGTCGTTCCCGCCGCGGTGCTGACCCCGCCCGCGTAGGGCAGCGCCAGGGCGCTGCCGATGGTCGCCGTGTCCGCGCGAGCGATCGGAGCCAGGGCGAGCGCTGCGAGCGCGGTTGAGAGCGCGATAAGTGTCAGACGCCGGTACATTGTTCTCCCTCCTGGTGGATCCCCGAGGGGCCGATGATCTCAGATGCGAGGGGGTCGCTGCAAGGAGCTTTCACATCAGGGCGAAACTAGGTAGCGGGTCCACGGCTACCCTGTCCCCGTGGCCTCGAAGCGCCAGATCTTCGTGCGCGACGTTCCGATCGGGGGCGGCGCACCCGTCGCCGTGCAGACGATGTGCAAGACCGAGACGGCCAATCTGGATGCGACCATGGAGCAGATCCGCACGGTCGCCGAGGCGGGCGCCGACCTCGTCCGCGTGGCGGTGCCGCGCGACAGCGACGTCGAGGCCCTGAAGACGATCGTCAAGCAGTCGCCGATCCCCGTGATCGCCGACATCCACTTCAACCACACCCTCGCGCTGAAGGCGATCGACGCGGGCGCCGACTGCATCCGCCTCAACCCGGGCAACATCGGCGGGCGGGAGAAGGTCGCGGAGGTCGTCAAGAAGGCGACGGCGGCCAACGTCCCCATGCGGATCGGAGTCAATTCCGGGTCGCTGCCCAAGCATCTCCATGAGCTCGAGCGCGAGAACTCCGTCGAGGCGCTAGTCCAGGCCGCCGTCGAGTTCGTCGAGATGATGGAGTCGCTCGACTTCGAGAACTTCAAGGTCTCGATCAAGTCCACCAGCGTCCCCAACACGATCGCCTCCAACCGCCTGCTGGCCGAGCGCATCCCCTATCCGATCCACCTCGGGATCACCGAGGCCGGGACAAAGTGGTCGGGATCCCTCAAGTCCTCGGTCGGGCTCGGCACCCTGCTGGCCGACGGGGTGGGGGACACCATCCGGATCTCGCTCTCCACCTTCCACGCCGAGGAGGAGGTCAAGGTCGGCTGGGAGATCCTCAAGGCGCTCAAGCTGCGTGAGCGCGGCCCGGTGCTGATCGCCTGCCCGACGTGCGGCCGCCTCCAGTTCGACATGGACTCGGTCGTCGCCGAGATCGAGCAGCGTCTGGAGGCGTATACGGAGCCCGTCGAGGTGGCGGTGCTCGGCTGCGCCGTCAATGGCATCGGCGAGGCATCCCACGCGGACTTCGGGATCACCGGCGCGAAGAACGAGGGCCTGATCTTCTCCCACGGCAAGCCGCTCAGGAAGGTCCCGCAGGCGGAGCTCGTCGACACCCTGTTCGCCGAGATCGACAAGTCGCTCGACCGCGGCGCGGTCGAGGTCGAGGAATCGAAGGCCCGCGAGGGGGCGGACTGGCTCGCGAGGATCGAGGAGGAGAACGCCGGCGAGCTCACCCCCGAGCGCATCGCAAAGCTCGAGGCCGAGGCCGCCAGCGCCGAAGCCGCCGACGTCACCGGTCCGGAGCTGGAAGACGGCGAGCCCTACCTAAAGCCGGTCAAGCGTCCCGCGCTCGACGAGGAGGCCTCGCCGACAGCGGGGCGGCGCTTCACCCGCACCTGAGCGCAGCTAGCGCTTCAGCTCTCAGCCCTCTCCTTCGACACGCCTGTAGTGGTCGCGCCAGATCAGCCGGTGCACGCCGAGGTGGCGCGGGAGACGGCGCAACCCCGGGATCACTGGGATGCAGATGAACGCCAGCGACAGGAGCATCATCAGCGCCCAGATCTGAGCGTCCGCGTTTTCCGAGGTGTCGAAGGGGGCGACCTGGTACCAGAAGGTGTAGAGCCAGAGCCAGACCTGGCCCGGGATAGCTGCCCGTCTCGTTCATCATGCCCCACTGCGTCGCCGAGCAGATGCTGCTCCTCCGCCCGGGTCTCGAAGTAGCCGCCACCCGAGAGGAAGAGGAGCGGCTTCGTGTAGTTCGTCTGGTAGAACTGATTCGAGTTGAGCAGGGCGCCGTCGAGGCCACCGCTCGCCGGCCAGGCCCGCGAGCGAGGCCATCATCGGCGCCACCGGCCCATAGTCACCGGGCGGCAGCTGCGGAATCCCGCCGGGGAACTTGGCGCTGTCCAGGCCCTTCGTATAGGCGTCCGTCCACGGCCTTCTGCTGGGCTGGAGGCGCCGCCTCGTAGGCTTGCAGCGCTTGGTGAGCGCCGGGTCACCGGGGATGCTGCTGCAGCGGGTTGAGGACGAAGTCCTGCGAGGTGTCGATCGGGAAATGCACGCCGGCGGCGCTCTGGAGGTTGAACGGGCCGATCTTCTGCCCGGCCCCGGGGGTGTGGTTGTAGGGCGGCCCGTAGGTCGCGATCTCGCTTGAGCCGTCGAGCTCGGTCACCGCTGTCGCGACGAAGTCCCCTGGGTCCGTGCGCGCCCACTGTTGGATCGTCACCGGCTTGTCGTCGGGCGAGGAGAACAGGATCGCCAGGACCACGACCAGCGCAATGACGACCGCCAGCGCGACGACGAACTCCTTGACCAGGTCGTAGCGGATGTAGGGCCCGTCCCAGTCGGCCGACTCGAGGGGCGCGGGCTTGGGCCGCCGCGGGCTCAAGCCGGGCCCTTCGCCGACGAAGCTTCAGCGACCCGCGCCGCGTACGGCGGCACCACGCCGTGCTTGCGGACCAGCAGCACATGCCCCACGACCAGCGCCAGCACCGCCACCGGTAGGAGGATCACGTGCCACGTATACATCTGGCCGAAGTCGGTCACGTTGAAGAACGCGCCGATCCCCACGGAGTTGAGCCCGTCCTTCCCCTCGCTGGCGATCCACTGGGAGTCGAAGTTCTGCTGGGAGAGATAGCCGGTGAATGCGGTGCCGATCGAGATCAGGAAGACGATCGCGCCCGTGACCCAGGTCCATCCCCTGCCGCCGCGCCAGGCGCCCATGAAGAACTTGCCCCACAGGTGGACGACCATGGCGAAGAAGAGGACCTCGACCGCCCAGAGGTGGATGCTGTTGAAGAACTTCCCGACGCCGGACTCGTGCCACCAGGCGGGTCCCTTGAGGCCGAGAATCACTCCGGATCCAATCACCACGAGCAGCGCCGCGAGCGTCACGACGCCGAAGACGTAGATCCAGGACGAGACGTAGGCCGGCTGGCGGTCGGGGAGGAGCTTCTCGGGAGGAAGGGCGCCGACCGCGCGCGAGCGAACCCGCTCGGTCCACATGCGCTTCTCGGTGTCGGGGCTCACTCCTCGATCTCCCGCTTCGGGAAGGGAATGACGATCGCGAGGATGAAGACGACGATCATCAGACCGATAACGACGACATTGGCCACCGACATCTGGAAGAAGTGCCAGTGGACGTAGTGGGCGGGCCCATTCAGATTGAAGACCGCGGGTGCCGCCAGACCACCCCTGAAGGGCCGGAGCCGGCCAGCCATTTCTCTCATGTGGACCTCCTCGCGGCTCGCTGGGCGGACCTTCTGCGCTCCGCTGCTGAGTCTCCCGCGGCGACCCTACCGCGCGCCGACAGGGCCGTCAATGAGAGTCCTCTTAAGTGTCGACCGCTAATACGCCTTCGCGAAGATCGCCATCACCCTCGCCGCGCCGCCGGTGATCACGCAGCGGGCGTCGGGGGGAAGCTGCTCGTCGAGGGGGATGCAGCGCACCGTGACGCCGAGCTCGCCCATCGTCTTCTCGGTCTCCGGCTCCTCGCTCCACGGGGCCTTGACGAAGCCTCCGGCCTCGGTCTCGTCGCCTGAGAAGAACTCGCGGAACTGCTCGAGCGTCGTGATGTCGTCCCGCGTGCGCTCGCGCAGGCGCTCGTTGGCCTCCTCGAACAGGCCGAACTGGATGTTCTCCAGAACGCCGGCCACGGCCTCCGCTGCGCCGTCGCGGGGAACGGCATCGCGCGAGAGGCTCTCGTCGTCGCGCCGAGTCATCGTCACCACGCCCTGCTCGATGTCGCGGCCGCCGAGCTCGATCACGATCGGGACGCCCTTTCGAATCCACTCCCAGCGCTTCTCCGCCGGCTTGCGGTCGCGCGAATCGACGTGAGCGCGGATCGGGGTGCCCATCCAGGTTTGCTCGCCGAGCTCTGCCTGCAGCTGAGCGGCCGCCTCCAGGACGGCAGCCGGGTCGTCGCGGGTGATCGGGACGATCTGCACCTGCTTGGGCGCGACCCGCGGGGGGACGCGCAGGCCGTTGTCGTCCGCATGGGTCATCACCACCGCGCCCATCATTCGCGTGGAGAGGCCCCATGAGGTCGTGTAACAGAGCTTCTTCTCGCCGTCCTCGTCGGTGAAGTCCATGCCCATCGCCGCCGAGAAGTTCTGCCCGAGGTAATGGGAGGTGCCGGACTGCAGCGCCTTGCCGTCCTGCATCATCGCCTCGATGCTGAGGGTGATCTCGGCGCCCGGGAACCGCTCCGACTCCGGCTTCTCGCCCGCGATCACGGGAATGGCCAGAACGGATTCCGCGAACTCCCGGTAGACGCCGAGCATCCGCCGCGTCTCCTCGAGCGCCTCCTCCTCGCCGGCGTGGGCGGTGTGCCCCTCCTGCCAGAGGAACTCGGTGGTGCGCAGCAGCACGCGCGGACGCAGCTCCCAGCGGACCACGTTCGCCCACTGGTTGATCAGAAGCGGTAGGTCCCGGTAGGAGTTGATCCACTTGGCGAAGGAGCGGCCGATGATCGTCTCGGAGGTAGGGCGGACGATCAGCGGCTCCGGCAGCTCAGCGGCGGGGTGGAGTTTGCCGTCCTCGCCCTGCTCGAGGCGGTGATGGGTGACCACCGCCATCTCCTTGGCGAAGCCCTCGACATGCTTCGCCTCCTCTTCGAAGTAGCTCAGCGGGATGAACAGCGGGAAGTACGCGTTCTCGGCGCCCGTCTCCTTGATCCCGTCGTCGAGCGCGCGCTGCATGAGCTCCCAGATCCCATAGCCCCAGGGGCGGATCACCATGGAGCCACGGACGTGGTCGAGCTCCGCGACCTCCGCGTCGCGGACCACGCTCTGGAACCACTGAGGGAAGTCCTCAGCGCGCGTGGGTGAGATGCCGGTTTTCGCCTTTCCTTCCATATGCTCGCTAGATGATCGAGTCCCAATCGGCGTGCGCCCGGGGATTCGCTCGGCCAAGCAGCTCAAGGACGCAGGGCGAAGCGTTTGGTGGCGCCAAAGGCGAGCCCGAGGACGCAGAGATGCGCTGCGCTGGGCGGATCATCCGGGTGTGCGCAGATTGGGAGTCGGTCATCTAAATGGCCCGCGGCCGCGGACAATCCTTGCGTAAGGGACGGCGAAAGGGGTTCCGGCGCCAGTTCGGGCTCGACCGTTCCGGCCCTCCGCCTCGCCAGACCAGGCCCGGGCAGCCGCTGCGCCCGTGGACGATCCCCAACGCGGTCGGCTATCTGCGCCTCGCCGCGCTCCCGGTCTTCCTCTATCTCGCCTTCTCCTCCGGCGATGGCCGCGACGCCTGGGCCGCGGCGATCTTCTGGCTGATCGCATTCGGGGACTACGTGGATGGCTTCCTGGCCCGCGCCACCGGCCAGTACAGCCGGATGGGCGCGATCCTCGACCCGATCGTCGACCGGCTGACGATTCTCAGCGGTGTCGCCGTCTGCTGGCACTTCGAGCTCCTGCCCCGTTGGGCGCTCGCCGTACTCGCTGTGCGAGAGGTGGTCACGGCGCTGCTCGCGGAGATCCTGCTGCGGCGTGGCGGGGAGCTCAGCATCAACTGGCTCGGCCGCATCGCTGTCGGTCCCGTCATGGCCGCGATCTTCTTCGCGATGGTCTCCGACAGCTGGGTGTGGAGCGCGATGCTGATCGTCGGCGTGAGCCTGGGCGTCCTCGGGACGATTGCCTACATCCGAAGCGGCATCCGGCAACTTGCAACTGCGTAGCCAAAACACTCAAGCCGCGGTTGAGGTTGCCGTGCGGCCATATAATCGCCTGCCCAATCCCGAAAGTTGAGGAGTCTGTGGAGGACGAGACCTTTCCCGATATCGGCGCCATGAGCGACGAAGAGCTCAAGGAGCTGATTGACAATCTGACCGCCGAGGAGCAGGAGGTGTCGTATCGCCGCCGGATCCTGCACGGGCAGATCGACATCCTGAGAGCGGAGCTGGTCAACCGCCTGCGTGAGAACCGTCCTGAAGGCGCGACGCTGATCAAGGGCGACGACGTGCAGCGGCTCAGCGAGATCCTCGCCGGCCACTCAGAGCCCCCGACCAAGCCTCCGACCTAGACAGGGGTCAATCGTGGCGATTCACTGCCCCGAGTGCGGGTTCGTCAACGCAGAGGGGGCCAACTACTGCCAGAAGTGCGGCGCCTACCTCTCCCGTCCCGACGGGAAGGACGAGCCGACGACGATGACCTACACCGTCGACGAGTCGGGCGAGATGCACCAGGTCGACATCGACGAGGTCGTCGAGAAGCACGGGGCGGCCCTGGTGATCCGCTCGGGCGGCGGCCGGGCCGGCGAGAGCTTCACGCTCAATGACGAGCGCATCTCGATCGGGCGCACACCCGAGGCGGGCGTCTTCCTCGACGACGTCACCGTCTCGCGCAACCACGCCCTGCTGGTGCGCCGCAACGACGGCCTCTACATCGACGACCTTGGATCGCTGAACGGCACCTACGTCAACCGCCGCAGGATCGAGTCCCATCAGCTGGCCGACGGCGATGAGATCCAGATCGGCAAATACAAGCTGAGTTACCTGGAGAAGTGACCATGGAAGCCACGCCCACGCCCTTCGACCGCAGCCACGCCGGCCGCTCAGAATCAACGGCGGCCACAAGAACCGCCGGATCAACCGACGGCGCCCCCTCCAACCGCAAGGCGCTCACCATCGGGGCGGTCGCGAAGATCCTCGGGCGCGAGTTCGAGGACATCTCGATCTCGAAGATCCGCTACCTCGAGGACCAGAAGCTGCTCTCGCCGCGGCGGACGCCCGGCGGCTACCGGCTCTACAGCCAGGCCGACGTCGAACGCCTGCGCACGATCCTGCGCATGCAGCGCGACGAGTTCCTCCCGCTCCGCGTGATCCGCCAGGAGCTCGCGGCAGGCGCGAGGGAAGAGCGGGGAGGGAGCGCCTCCCTGCGGCGCGCGACCGCGGTAGAGGCCGGCAAGGGCTCCCGACTGACGATCGAGGAGCTGATCGACCAGACGGGCGCCCGCGGCGAGCTGATCAAGGAGCTCGAGGACTGGCGTCTCGTCCATCCCGAGAACATCGAGGGCACCAAGCTCTACGACGACACCGACGCCGAGATCGTCAAGGCCTGCGCCGAGCTCGCCCGCTTCGGGGTTGGCGGGCGCAACCTGAAGGTGCTTCGCACCGCGGCCGACCGAGAGGCGGCCTTGCTCGAGGCCGTGGTGGGCCCGGGACTGCAGTCCTCCAACCACACCACCCGCCGAGAGGCGATCGAGAACCTGGAGAGCCTCGCCGCCGCCTGCAACAACCTCACTCACATGCTGCTCGTCCGCGATCTGCGGAAGCTGACCGGCGAGGAGTAGTCAGCTCCTCTTGGCACGCGTGGTGCGCAGGCGCCGGATCGCCGCGCCCGCGAGCGCGCTCTGGGCCGTGGTCACCGACCCGTACCACCTGCCGCGGTGGTGGCCGAACACCCAGCGCGTCGAGAACGTCAGCGAGGGCGAGCCGGCGGAGCGCAGCTGGACGCAGGTGCTCGAGACCCGGGATGGACGCGGCGTGCGGGCCGACTACCACTGCGTGGCGGCGACCGAGGGCGAGCGCTACGTCTTCGAGCAGACCGTCGAGGACACTCCGTTCGAGCGCTTCGTGAAGCGGGCCCGCACCGAGATCAAGCTGAGCCCGCATGACGGTGAGACCGACGTGACCATGTCCCTCGACCGGCGGCTGCGCGGCCTCTCGCGGCTGGGCTCGCCGATGATGCGGCGGGCGATCGGGCGGACGCTGAACGAAGCGCTATCCGGTCTGGAAACCGCGGCGACCGGGGGGTCGAGCTGACGGCCGAGATGAAGTGGTGGGGGTGGGGCGACCCGGACCGGCGGCTGGACCTGCCACCGGGGGCGGTCGACGCTCTGCGCGAGGAGCTGGGCGTCCGGCCGGAGGACGCCACCGAGCCCGTGTCCGTCGAGGAGGTCTCGCTGCCCGAGGCGCAGCCCGTCCCGGAGGCGGTGCGCTCCGCTGCCGGCGAGGTGCTCGACGGCGCCGAGGACCGCCTGCGCCGCTCCACGGGCCGCAGCTACCCGGACCTGATCAGGCTGCGCACCGGACGGCTCGAATGGGCGCCCGACGCGATCGTGCGGCCCGCGGACACCGCGGCCGTCGAAGCGGTGCTGACCGCGTGCGCGGATCACGGCGTGGCCGTCGTGCCCTACGGCGGTGGGACGAGCGTGGTCGGGGGACTGGACGCGATCCCCGGCGGCCACGGCGAGGTCGTCTCGCTGGATCTGGCGCATCTGCGCTCCGTCGACGTCGATCCAAAGTCGCTCACCGCGACGCTCGGGCCGGGCCTCTCGGGGCCTGACGCCGAACGGGCTCTCGGCGCGCGGGGCGCGACCATCGGCCACTTCCCGCAGTCCTTCGAGCAGGCGACCATCGGTGGGTTCGCGGCGACGCGCTCGGCCGGCCAGGCTTCGAGCGGCTACGGGCGCTTCGACGAGATCGTCACCTCAATCGAGCTCACGGCCCCGACTGGGCGGCTGAGAACCCGCCAGACGCCCCACACGGCGGCGGGGCCCTCCCTGCGCGAGCTCGTGCTGGGCTCCGAGGGGACCCTCGGCGTGATCACCGAGGTCAGCTGCCGCGTCCGCCCTGCGCCGGCGGAGCGCCACTACGAGGCCTGGATGGCGGAGAGCTTCGAGGCCGGCCGTGAGATCGTCCGCGACCTGGCCCAGCGCCACGAAGCCCCAGACGTGCTGCGGCTCTCCGACGAGGAGGAGACCCGGGTCTCTCTCGACCTCGCGGGGACCGAGGGCCTGCGGAAGCGCGCCCTCGACGCGTACCTGTCGGTCCGCCGCCGCCAGGGCGGCTGTCTGATGATCTGCGGCTGGGAGGGCGAGCGGGAGTCCGTTCGCCGCCGCCGCTCGCTCGGCCAGACGCGCCTGCACCTCGGCGGCGCCGCACCACTGGGATCCTCCGCGGGGCGCTCCTGGGAGCGCAACCGCTACGGCGGCCCATACCTGCGCGATGAACTGATGAACCTCGGCGTCATGGTCGAGACCCTCGAGACCTCACACACCTGGAGCCGGCTCGACGATCTCTACCGGGCCGTCGGCGAGGCGCTCCGCCTCGCCCTGGGCGAGCAGTCGATTGTCATGTGCCACGTCTCCCACGCCTATCCGGACGGGGCATCGCTCTATTTCACCTTCTTCGCCCGCGCCCGACGCGGAGAGGAGCTCGAGCAGTGGCGGGAGGCCAAGGCCGCCGCTTGCGCGGCAATCGTCGCCACCGAGGGGACGATCACCCATCACCACGCCGTCGGACGCGACCACGCCCCGTACATGCGGGCAGAGGTCGGCGAGCTCGGCCTCGACGCGCTGCGAGCCGTCAAGGAACGACTCGACCCGGCCGGGATCATGAATCCCGGCAAGCTGCTGCCCGACTGACCTCTATCGCAGCGAGCCGCGCATAACCGGTGTGCCGACCACCTGGGGGAGGGTGGCGTTCTGGGCCGCCTGCCGGACAGCGGCAGCCGCCTCGCGCTGGGGCGTCAGCGTGAGCTCGGCCGTATCGAAGTTGGGTAGCAGTCCCTCCGCCGCCGTCGGGATCGCCGTTCTACCGGTCAGCTTCCCGTCGGAGCCCACCGCACGGAAGGCCACGGGGAGGCTCCGGCCGCCGGAGCCGACGAACCAGAGCACGTAGCTCTCTCCGGCGCCGCTCGGCTCCAGCCCAGCGATCGCGAGGTCGACGGCCGGCTGATCCGCGACGCGGACGACCGAGATCATCCCTCTCGCCTTCGATCCCCCGACGGGAGCGAGCCTGATCGGCACGATGTCCTCCCGGTCGCCCCGGGTCGAAGTGGTCGAGCTACTGCCGCCGCCTCCGCCGCCGAGGGCCACCACGAGCACGACGATCGCAACCACGGCTGCCCCTCCGAGCGCCAGCCACAACACCCATGGCCTGCCTGTCGTCGGCGAAACCGGGGAGGAGGCGGGATGCACCGGCTCCGCGGGACCGGCGCGGCCTTCCAGCGCGTCCAGCCGGCGCTCAACGGCATCCTGCGAGAGCTCGCGGTCCCCGGCCGACTCCAGCTCCATGGCGGCCTCGCGCGCTCTGGCACTGACCTCGTCCGCGCCGATGCCGAGCACCTCGGCGACCCGCTCGTAGGAGTCCCCGGAGAGCAGCAACCGGAGCAGGGCGCGCTGATCCTCGCTCAACGCCATCGGCTGGCGCGCTCGGTCAGCCCTTCGAGCCGGTGGACGTCCCGGCCTGGCTCTGCGCCTGCTGGAGCTGCTGCTGGAGCTGCTGCAACAGCTCTGAACCGCTTCCCTCGAGCACGGGCGTCCCGACGAAGGAGACCACTCCGGTCGCCTTCTTGTTGCCCTGCTGCGCTTGCAATGACTGCTGAACCTGGGTCTTCTCGGCCGAGGTGACGCGGGACAGCCGGATCTTCTGGAGCGCCTGCAGGAAGACCAGCTCCTGCGTGGGCAGCGGCGCGGCGCCGGTCAGGTTCCCGTCCGAGCCGACCGTCTCCTGCCCGACCGGGCGCGCCTGCTGGTCGGACCCGTAGAGCCACAGGATGTACGCGTCGCCGTTCTCGTTCGGCTCGAGATGAGCGGCGTTGGTCTGCAGCGCGAAGCCGGAGATCGCCGGCTTCTTCGCGTTCTGCTGGTTCTGCGGCTGTACGGGGACAAGCGTGACCTGGCCGGTGGGAGGGCAGTCCTCGGTGGCGAAATCGCCCATCGCGGCGAGCTTGGTCGTCGGAACCCCGGCCTGCTGCGCCGCGCTGGGGTTGATCGGCTTGCAGTCGCCGCTCCCGCCGCCACCGCCGCTGGTCGCGACGACGACGATCACGATCACCAGGGCGAGCGCCGCGGCCACCCCGACGATGAGCTGTGTCCGGCGCCTGCCCGAGACAGAGCCCAGTCCGCTGAAGAAGCCAGCGGCGCGGGAGGCAAGGCCCGGACCCTTCGGAGGGCCGGGGGCGGCCGCTGCCGGCGTGGCGGCGTAAGGTTGAGCAGGCGGAGGTGAGGCCGGCGGAGGAGGCGGTGAAACAGCGCGGCGGCCCCGGGACTCCGGGATCTCCGGGAGCTCCGCCCTGGGCGCGAGCAGCCTCAGGTTCTGAACGAGGCGCTGCGCGAGCGCATTCGCCTCTGGATCGCTCTGCAGGTGTCTGACGGCATCAGCGCGGCCGATCGGATCGGCCTGGCCGAGCAGGTAGTCGCTTAGGCCCACCTGCGCGTCGGGATCGGCACCGCCGATCTCCGTCAGCGCGGAGCGAGCCCGCGAGCGCACCTCGTCCGGCGCGATGCCAAGCAGGGAGCCGATGTCGTCATAGCCCTGCCCGCCTTCAAGCAGCAGCTGCAGCATTGCGCGCTGTTCGTCCGTGACCGCCACGAGCGTGGAAGCCTAGGGCAGCGACGAAACCCGTGACGCAGCTCTTAGCTGCCGTTTATCCGGCGAGCGAGGCGCGGATAGAACTCGAGCAGGCCCTCCCGGTCGACCTCGAGCTCCGCGGTGAAGTCCCCGTCGCGGCTCAGGTAGCGGACGACGGAGCCCTCGTCGGTCTCGCGGAAGTGCTCGTAGCGCTGCGGAGAGGCCTCGACGCGCAGCGTCGGCATGCGCACGAAGGCCATCACGAAGTCTCCGGACCCACCCTTCTGGAAGCCCTCGCGGAGGATCGGCATCGTGTTTGTAAGGGGGGAGTTCTCGATGTCGATGTCCCGTGCCGCGGTGAGATCCGGCAGCTCGCCATCCCAGGGCCCGCCTGGGACGTCGCCCTCATCCGAGACCTCCGCTCGCCACGCGCCCGAGCCATCGTGAGCCAGCAACAGATGTCGGCTCCAGCCCTCGGCGGTGGCGGTCAACTCGAGCCGGCGGGTCACGTAGTGCTCCGGGGCCTCGAGGCGGTAGTCGACGCGAAACGGGGCTGGCTCCGCTCCCAGCTGGATCCCGGTCGCCCGGAGGCCGTCCTCGCCGAGCTCGACCTCGGCGGCTTCCGTCAGCCATTCCTCCACACCCGTCCAGACCAGGAATCGCATGGGGGCAGACTATGGTCCCGCGCGATGGCCCAAGAGGAGATCGTCCCGTCCGGCTTCGCCGAGGAGATCGGCGTCGAGTGGATCGACCTCGATCCCGACAACGCCCGCGCTCGGATCAAGGTGGAGGATCGGCATATGCAGGCCTTCGGCATCGTGCACGGAGGCGTCTACGCGTCCCTGGCGGAGAGCCTCTGCTCCGCCGCCACCTACGTGGCGGTCAAGGACGAGGACCAGGTGGCACTCGGCATGGCGAACAACACGACGTTCCTGCGGCCGATTTCAAGCGGATACGTGAACGCCCTCGCGCGGGTCCGTCAGCGCGGCCGCACGACGTGGGTATGGGACTGCGAGCTGACCGACGACGACGGACGGGTATGCGCTCTCGTGCGGATGACGGCGGCGGTTCGGCCCCGTCGCGACTGAGCCGGTCCACTCGACAACGCCCGGCGCGCATGAGAAGGTGTCCTCGATGCGGAAGTCTGAGATCCGCTCCCTGAGCGGGATCGCCGCTGGATCGCTGGCACAGCCAGGCGTCACCGCGCACGGGGTGCACTCCGCCGTTGCGAAGCGGGTCTTCGGCCTTCTCGGCCCGCTCGGTGCCCCCGTCCGGGTCATGCACGACGGGATCTCGGCCGCGTCCTATCGCGCCATCGGGGGCGCGCTCCGGGCACCGCTTGACGCCGGCGGACGTGCCCTCGCCGGTCGCGCGCGCGAGGGCTCTGCGGCCATTGCCGACTCGCGAGGCGGCAGCCTTGCGCTCGGCGTCCTCAACGGCATCGCCGGAGATCGCCTCGCACGGGACCATCCCGATCTCGCCCTCGATCTCACGGTCCGCCGCGGCGGGCGCGACGTCGCGCTCGACAGGGATGGCCTGACGGGGGTTTTCCCCGACGCGACCCCCAAGCTCGCCGTCTTCGTTCACGGGCTGTGTGAGACCGACGAGGCCTGGAAGCTCGGCTCGGGCGGGGCGCGATCCTCCACGAGCTATGGCTCTCGCCTTCGCGACGAGCTCGGCTACACGCCGATCTACCTCCGCTACAACACCGGCCTCCGCGTCTCCGAGAACGGCCGGCGGCTGACGGAGGCGCTGGATGCCCTCGCCGCCTCCTGGCCCACCGAGATCGATGAGATCGCACTCGTCGGCCATTCGATGGGCGGCCTGGTCGCGCGCAGCGCCTGCCACTACTCAGAGCAGGAGGAGCATGCCTGGGCCGGGAGCCTCCGGCACGTGTTCTGCCTGGGCACGCCGCATCTCGGGGCGCCGCTGGAGCGCGCCGCGCACGCAGCGGGCTGGACCCTGAGCCGCCTACCCGAATCGCGGCCCTTCGCCGATCTCTTCTTCAACGGCCGCAGCGCCGGCATCAAGGACCTGCGCTACGGCAGCCTCGTCGAGGAGGACTGGCGCGACACCGATCCAGACCAGTTCCTGCGCCACCGCTGCCAGGAGGTCCCCTTCCTGCCGACCGCGACCTACTACTTCATCGGCGCGACCCTGGCGAGCCGCCCCGATGGCATCGGGGGCTTGGTGGGCGACCTCCTCGTCCACTACCCGAGCGCCTCGGGCTCGGGCCGCGATCGCCGCATTCCCTTCGAGGTGGAGCACGGCCGTCACCTCGGAGGCCTCCATCACATGAACCTCCTGAACCACCCGGACGTCTACGAGCAGATCCGCGACTGGATAGCTAGCGCGGCAGTGCCCGCATAGATCCGAAGCGGTTCGTGATCGGCAGGCGCCGGTCGCGGCCGAACGCCTTGGTCGACACCCTGACCCCGGGCGGGGCCTGGCGGCGCTTGTACTCGGCGCGATCGACGAGCCTCACGACCTCGCGGACCGTCTCCTCGGAGAGGCCCTGCTCGACCAGCTCCTCGACGCCCTCGTCTCGCTCCACGTAGGCCTCGAGGATCCGATCGAGCGTCTCGTAGGGCGGAAGCGAATCCTCGTCGAGCTGATCCGGCCGGAGCTCGGCGGAGGGTGGCCGCTCGATCACAGACGACGGGACCAGCTCGCGGCCCTCCTGCTCGTTCCTCCACCGCACCAGGCGGTAGACCAAGAGCTTGAAGATGTCCTTGATCACGGCGAAGCCGCCCGCCATGTCGCCGTAGAGCGTCGCGTAACCGACCGACATCTCGCTCTTGTTCCCGGTGGTCAGGACGAGCCAGCCGAACTTGTTGGAGAGTGCCATCACGAGGTTGCCTCGAATCCGGGCCTGCAGGTTCTCCTCGGCGAGGCCGGGCTCGGCGCCCTCGAAGCTCTCCGCGAGCGCGTGCTCGTAGGACTCCATCGCCTCGGCGATCGAGATCTCGATCAGCTCGACGCCGAGATTGGCGGCAATCGTCCTGGCGTCTCCCTGGGTGTCGTCGCTGGAGTGGGGGGAGGGCATCACGACCACGCTGACCCGGTCCGCGCCCAAGGCATCCACAGCGACGAGGACGACCAGGGCCGAGTCGATCCCACCGCTGAGTGCGATCACGACGTGCTCGAAGCCGTTCTTCTCGACGTAGTCGCGGAGGCCGAGCGCGAGCGCGCCGTAGACCTCCGCCTCCTCGCTGCCGAGTGGCTCTGCGAGGCGCGGCTCGACGTGCCCATGGGGATCGGCGCCGGAGCTGAGCTCCGCGAGAACGCGCACGTCTCCCGTGGATGAGGCGCCATCGGAGCCGTCGGTAGCCGGCACCATCAGGTCGCAGACCAGGAGCTCCGGCACGAACTGGGCTGCGCGCGCGAGGGTCTCTCCGTCAGGTCCGATCACCACGCTGGTCCCGTCGAAGACCAGCTCGTCCTGGCCTCCGACCATGTTGCAGAGAGCGAACGCGGCGCCGTTGGTGCGGGCGCGGTCGGCGATCATTCCCTCCCGCGCCCTGCCCTTGCCGCGGTGATACGGCGAGGCGGAGGCGTTGACGACCAGGTGGGCACCCGCCGCGACCTCGTCGGCCTCCGGGAAGCCCGGGTGCCAGATGTCCTCGCACACGGTCAGCCCGACCAGGGCGCCGTCGACGTCGACCAGGGCGGGGTCGATCCCGGGCTCGAAGTAGCGGCGCTCGTCGAAGACCCCGTAGTTGGGGAGGTGACACTTCCGGTAGATCGCGCGGACCTCTCCGGCGGCAAGCACCGCGAGGGAGTTGTAGGCCGGGGGAGGGGGCGCGTCGATCAGCGGATCGAAGTGCTCCAGCTCCTTGGGCGAGCGCTCGACCCGCTCGGGGAAGCCGACCAGCGCCACGGTCCCATCGATCTCGGCGGCGATCGCGTCGAGGCCCTGGCGCACGGCATCGAGGAAGTCCCGGCGAAGCACGAGGTCCTCGGGCGGATACCCACTGAGGCAAAGCTCGGGCAGGAGCACGAGCTGTGCGCCGGCGTCCCGCGCGCGCTCGATTGACTCAGAGATCAGCCTGACGTTGCCCTCGATGTCCCCCACGGTGGGGTCGATCTGGGCGAGCGCCAGGCGTAGGTGAGTGGTCTCTGCCATGGCCCAAGTATGGCGACGGGGGAAGCCCATCCGTGAAGGTGGCTACCCTGCCGCGCGTGTTCAGGCAGGACAAGACACCGCGCACGCGCAAGGGCGTCGAGCTGATGGAGGCCCACATCGAAGATCTCTGCCGGGAGCACGGCATCGAGCTCTCGGGCTCCTCGGCGCGCGGACGGGCGATCCGCTGGCGCGGCGGCAGGCTCGAAATCTCGATCCCGCCGATTCGCGGGCAGGTCTCCTACTTCATCGCCCTCCACGAGATCGGGCACCTGGTGGGGAAGGGTCGCTCCGCGCCCCGGCTCGAGTCAGAGGCGAACGCCTGGCTGTTCGCGCTCGAGAACTGTGTGGTGCAGCCCACGCCGGCCACGAAACGCTCGATCTCGCGCCGCCTGCAGGGTTACCTCGCCTGGGCGCGGAACCGCCAGCACCGCCGCGTCCCGCCGCGCATCCCGCCACGGGAGCACCCCTTCTGGGCGCTACTCCAGCTCGGCTAGACGGTCTTACCCCTGCCACGCCGCTGCCCCGGCCGCACCGCCTCCAGGTTGCTGATGATCACCGCGACGACACTGACCAGGTAGAGCTGGCCCAGCAGCGCCTCCGTGATCGCGAGGGAGCGGCCCAGGTTCGTGGCCGCCACCAGGTCCCCGTACCCAACCGTCGTCAAGGTCGTGTAGCTGAAGTAGAGGAAGTCATCGCGGTCGTGGTGCCCCGCCTGGACGAAGAAGGGCGTGGAGGAGAGCTCATCGACGGTGGCGTAGGCGACCCCGAAGAGCAGGCCGATCAAGAGGTAGAGGCAGAGAACCCCGAACATCGTCTGCATGGTGACCGCGCCCGCCTCGTTGAATTGCTGGCGCAGCCCGGAGACCAGCGCCGGCGGCGTCAACAGCAGATAGAGGAGAGCGACGAGCGCCGCCGAGCTGTCCCCGAACTGACCGCTGCCGAAGAGGGCGGCGGCTGTGCCGGCTATTCCGAAGACCGCCGCGCCGACGCTCAGCGCGATCACCCCTCGGTGAGCGCGCGACGAGACCACGGCCGCGACCAGCACCGCCGCCTGGAGCATCACTTCGACCAAGTGCCCGCCGTCGCCGCGCGGCGACGCGAGCGAGAACGTGATCGTCGCCAGGATCAGCAGCAGGACGATCCCGAAGCGGTAGTGAATCCTGTGCACGCGCTGATCATCGCCCCCGCCCAGGACGCAACCGGCGGTCCGTCAGGCGATCAGCAGGATATGGCGCGCGGGTCCAGGCGCTTGTCGCGGGTGGCGCCCTCGGCCCTGTTGTTGCCGTGGCCGCACTTGATCCTGAAGTCGCGTACGCCGTCCTTGGCCCGCAGGAAGTCGATTCCGCCCTTGCCCTTGAGCACGTCGCGTCCGCGGTTCCCGACGACTAGATCGCCATCGGGGCCGCCCGAGACCAGATCGTTCCCGTGCCCGCCGAACAGGCGGTCCGCGCCGATCCAGCCACGGAGGAGGTCACGTCCCTCGCCCCCGAGGACCAGGTCATCGCCCTCTAGGCCCAGAAGCGTGTCGTTGCCGTTGTTGCCCGAGAGGACGTCGTTGCCCGCGGCGCCGATCAGCGTCTCGGAGCTCGAGTCGCCCGCCAGCAGGTCGGCCTGCGGCGTTCCGCCGAGCACCTCGATGTCGCCATGGACGGTGTCGCGCCCGGCAGTTCCCTGATCCTCGACTCCTCCGTCGTTGCCGTTGCCCGAGCCGATCGTCACATTGACCGGGGTGGTCCTGCCCGGGGGATAGGCAAGGGCGTCTGTGCCGCTGCCGCCGGAGATGTCGTCGGGGCCATCACCGGCCTCGATCGAATCCCTTCCGCTTCCGCCGCGAACGTCATCCGCCAGCGAGGAGCCCTGGATCGAATCGTTCCCCGATCCACCGGTCAGCGTCCCGTGCCCGCTGACGCCGTCGTCGCCGCTACCGCCGTCGAGATTGCCCCTGATCGTGGAGGGGATAGTGTTCAGGTCCATGAAGATCGAGTCCGCGAGCGCGTCGGTGTCGACCGAGATCGTCTTGATCCCGGTGCCGGGGCAGGTGGCGCTGTGGGCATCGACCGCGACGCAGGTGCCGTTGGGCGTCAGGTTCGCGGTGGAGTCGGTGACCGCGTAGAGGTCCATTCCGGCGTCATAGCTCACCGTCACCCGGTTGACCTCGCTCCCGGCCTCCAGCACCCTGACCGTGTTCCCACCCGAAACCGTGACGCTCGACGCGAGCGCACTCGATGCCGCCGTCAATGCCGCGACCACCCCAATCGCCGCGGCCAGCAGTCCCTTTGTGATCGATCCCTTCGGCATGCTTGCTCTTTGACCTGAAACACGCCGATCCCCGCAACGGATCGCTTCAGGGGCCGCTTCAGAGCAGCTTCTCGACCACGAGCACGTCCTTCCACTCGCCGTCGAGCATGCCGTGACGATCGTGCACTCCCACCTCGCGCCAGCCGAGGCCACCGACCATCGCGATGCTGGGTCCGTTCGAGGTGAAGATCTTGCCGACGAGCTTGTGCGCCCCGTCGGCGGAGGCCGCATCGGCCAGGGCTTCCAGGAGCACGCGGCCGACGCCCGTCCGCCTCACCCCGCGCTCGACGTAGAGCGTGGCCTCGCGGACGCCGTCGTAGTAGTGGTGGTTGTCGGCATAGGGGCTCGCCTTCGCCCAGCCGACCAGCGCGTCGTCGCGCTCCGCCACCACGACCAGATCGCTCTCGATCCAGCGGGCGGCGTCAGCGGCGTCCGCGGGCCGCGTTTCGAAGGTGGCCACGCGGTCCTCGACTCCCTGGTTGAAGATCTCGGCGACAGTCTCGGCGTCGCCAGGCTCGGCCGGGCGAACCGACGGCGGCGTTCTTTCCGATCCGTTCACGTGAGCTTCATAGCATTGGCGAATGCCGTCCGAGAAAAACCTGCGTATCGCTGCCGCCGTGCTGGCAGTGCTTGGGCTTGCCGTCGCGATCTACATCGTGGTTGCGGACAGCGGGGGAGGGGCTCCCAAGTGCCTGGCCGGCGGGGGAGGGTGCGAGACCGTCGCCAACAGCCGCTACTCGCATCTGGCGGGAATCAACGTGGCCGTGTTCGGCATCCTCGGCTACATCGTGCTGTTCGCCGCGGCCGTCGTGCCCGGCGACATGGGCCGCTTCGGCGGGTTCCTCGCGGCGCTCATCGGCTTCGGCTTCAGCGCCTACCTGACCTACCTGGAGCTGTTCGTGATCGATGCGATCTGCCAGTGGTGCCTGGCGAGTGCCATCGTGATGGCGCTCTCCCTGGCCGTCGCGGCGGCACGCGCATTCGCCTACACGGGCCGAGAGCTCGGGCCACCCCCGATACAGTCCCCGCATGGAAGGTAGGCATGACGAGCGAGAGCGCCTGCGCGAGGAGCGGCAGGCCGCCGAATCACAGGACGCCGCCGCGCAGCAGGCACGCAAGCGGCGCGTCCAGTACCTGAGCCTCGCGGCGTTCGGGGCGGTCGCCGTGATCGTCGCCCTGATCGTGATCAGCCAGTCCGGCGGCAGCAACGACAGCAGCAACAACACGCCGACGAACGTCTCGAACGTCAAGGGGATTGCGCAGGTCAACTCCGAGCTCCAAGGCCTCACGCAGAGCGGTCAGACGCTGGGGGACTCGAGCGCGCCGGTCACGCTGACCGAGTTCGGCGATCCCCAATGCCCGGTCTGCGCGGACTTCTCGCAGCAGATCGCCGCGCAGGTGATCTCGAGCGATGTCAAGGGCGGCACCGTGAAGTTCGTCTACCAGCCGTACCTGATCATCGGGCCTGACTCGAAGCCGGCGATGCAGGCGATCCTGGCGGCCGGCGAGCAGGGCAAGTTCTGGAACTACCTGCAGCTCTTCTACGCGAACCAGGGCGGGGAGAACTCGGGCTACGTCACGGACGACTTCCTGACGAGCCTCGCCAATGCCGCCGGCGTCTCGGACCTCGACAAGTGGAACCAATCCCGGAACTCCTCGAGCTGGGACTCGATCATCGCCAAGGGCACCACTAACGCGGAGGGCTTCGGCTTCAACGGAACGCCGTCGCTCGTCGCCCAGGGACCGAACGGCACGAAGACGATCAACGGGTTCGGCCTCCCCGAGATTCAGGCGGCGATCCAGCAGGTCAGCTAGGACCTTTACCTTGACGGGGTGGCCGGGAACCAAGGAGACAAACGCCGCCTGCTGGTGATCACCGCGGACGACTACGGCTATTGGCCGTCGTACAACCAGGGAATTCTCGAGGCGATCGAGATGGGTGGAATCGACTCGGTCAGCGCGATGGTCGACCGCGAGTACTGCGAGGCGGCACCGTTGCTCGAGACCGGGGTGGAGATCGGCCTGCACATCGAGTTCGAGGGGCGCTGGGGCCCGCGGAGCGGCGCGCCGGCGCGCACCTCGCTCAGGGTCCAGCTCGAGCGCTTCGGTGACATCTTCGGCCGCTGGCCGTCCTTTCTGAACGGGCACAAGCACTGTCACGCCCGGCCGGAGCTGGCGACACCCGTGTTCCAGATGGCCCAGCAGATCGGTGCGCCGGTCCGCTCAGTGAACCCCGATCATCGTCAGTGGCTCCGCGAGCGCGGGATCGACACCCCGGACCTGCTGATCGGCCGTACGCGCAGCAACGAGCCGGATGAGCCCACCGAGCTTCGCTCGCTGAAGCCAGGAGTGACCGAGTGGGTCACCCACCCCGGCCACCCGGATTCTGCATCGGGATCGAGCTACGACGTCGCGCGACAGGAGGACCTCGCGCTGCTCCAGAAGGTCATGGTCCGAGCCCGGTTCGACGAGCCCATCTGGGGGGATGCCAGGCGGTCCCCGATGAAGGAGGCCTTCAGCCAGGATCGCGGCGACGTGGAGGAGTCAGCCGCCGACTAGCCGGCCGGCGACTCTTCGCGCTCGCCGTGGCCGTTTAGCTCCGCCGCGTCGGGCTCGACATCCGCCCGCGGCACGAATCGCCGGAAGAGCCCGGGCCTGCCGCCGGCGGCCTCGATCAGCTCGCCGATGGATTCCTCGAGATCCTCGGCAAGATCCTGGAGATCCGGCATCCCGTCGTAGTCGCCGATCAGTCCGAAGTTGACCTGCCCGTCGTAGCTCATGATCCCGATGCAGACGCCCTGGTTCTTGGCGAGCGGGACCATCGGGAAGACCCGCTCCATCCGGCGACCCAACAGGTACAGCGGGAACTGCGGGCCGGGGATGTTGGTGACCACGAGGTTGAAGAAGCGCTGTCGCGACTGCAGGCGCGCAGCCTGGCCCGCGATGGTCGGCGGCGCGAAGTCCGCAAGCTGGGTCAGCAACGTGGCGCCCATCGCCTGCTTGGACTGCTTCAGATCGCCCATCGACTGGCGAACCAGCTCCATCCGGCGCACCGGGTCCTCGCACCACACGGGGAGGGGAGCCATCATGGTCGTCACCTGGTTCCCGAGGGATCCGTGCTGGTCCTTCGTGCGGACGCTGACCGGAACCATCGCCCGGAGCTCCAGCGCGGCGGTCGAGTGGCCCCGCTTGCGCATGTAGCGGCCGAGCGCTCCCGCGACCGCGGCCAGGATCACATCGTTGACGGTGCCTCCGAGCTCGTTCTTCACCTGCTTCATGTCCGAGAGAGAGGCGCGAACCCAGGCGAACCGGCGGTGCGGTCCGACGTCGAAGTTGAACGGGCTTTTTGGCGCGGCGATCCCGGCCCAGGCGAAGGTGCCGGCGGCGACGACCGCCTCGGTGGCCTTGCGCAGCGCCCGGCGCGGTCCGCGCGCGACGCGGCGGATGCTCCGGGTGATCTCACGCGGGTCGACCGCCCGCTGGACCAGCGCTTCGGAGAGCAGCTGGGCGCCACTCGGCTCCGGCTCGGGGATCCAGCGCTCGAGCGGTGTGGATTGCTCGGCGGGCTCCTTCTCGGCGTCGAAGAGGACCGTGGTTATGTCAACTCCGGAGACGCCGTCGACCATCGCGTGATGCGTCTTGCCGACGATCGCGAAGCGCCCGCCCTTCAGCCCCTCGATCAACCAGAGCTCCCAGAGGGGCTTGGAGCGGTCGAGCTGCTGGGAGAAGATCCGCGCGGCCAGCACCCGCAGCTGCTGCTCCGTGCCGGGCTCGGGCAGGGAGGTGTGGCGCACGTGGTAGGCGAGATTCAGGTGCGGATCGTCGACCCACACCGGGCGGCCCTGCCCGAAGGGCACCTCGCGAATCTTCTGGCGGAACCTGGGCACGAGGTGAAGGCGCGACTCGATGTGGTCGCGAAACTCCAGATAGGGGGGAGCGGGACCCTCGAACAGGGTCGTCGAGGCGACGTGCATATGGGTCCCATCCCGCTCCAGATGCAGGAATGAGGTGTCGAGCCCACTGAGGCGGTCGGTCATCTCCATGATCGTCGCATACCGACTGTGCTGACCCTCACACTTCTTCGCAAATAGCGAACCTACCCTGCCCTGTTCGATAGTCGCCAAACAACTCGCCTAATCACGTCGACGGAGATCACGTGAGCGGGGGAACCAATCGCCGGCACCATCGCAGCACGCCGGCCGGGGCGAATGGGGCGGTGTTCCGCCCTTAGCGGTAATGGCTCGATGTTGGGCCGCCGCGAGCCCGTCAGCTAACCCCGTAGGCGGCAGAGAGAGGCAGGTGGATTCACTTGCGTCGCTTCCATTGGAAGCGGAGGCGGGCTGCGCTAGCGCTGCTGCCCGTCCTGGCAATGATGATCACAGCAGGCATCGCGGGCGCTTCGGCGTCGGTTCCGGCAACCGGAACCGGTCCGGAGGCGACGGCGGCGGGCGGCCCGCCCACCGGGATCAGCCTGACCGGCCACCGGAACGTGATGGCTCATCACACCGTCAAGTTCCGCGGCCGCGTCACCCCGGGTGGCAGCAGGGCAGTCGTCGTTCAGGTCGGTGGGCGGGAGCTCCATACGCACACCCAGGCCGACGGTGCCTTCAAGGTGCGCTGGCACGCGCCGGGCTCCGGTACCTACCGGGCACGCGCGACGGTGGCCGGCTCAACTGTCCGCTCGCACGGACTGACGGTCAACGCCTTCCGGCCGGCCGAGGCCTCGTACTACGGCCCCGGCCTCTACGGAGGCGGTCTGGCCTGTGGCGGCACGCTGAGCCCCGGGAAGCTGGGCGTCGCGAACAAGACGCTCCCCTGTGGCTCGAAGGTCACCCTGAGGTATCACGGGAAGACGGTCACCGTCCCCGTGATCGACCGGGGGCCCTACGCGGGCAACCGCGAGTACGACCTGACGGCGGCCACCAAGGCCAAGCTCGGGTTTCCCTCCACGGGGACCGTGCTCACCACGCGCTAGTCAGGCGCTAGTTGACGCGAGGGTGCTCTGAGGCGTCAGCCGAAGAGCAACCCGTTTAAGGCAGGTCCGGGCTGGTGGGGGGCTTCGTCCTCCGCCAGCCTGGCCAGGCCGACTCCGACCAGCCGGACCGGCCTCTGTGGGTCGAACCGGTCGAGCAGCTCGCGCGCCGTCGCAACGACCTCCTCCGGATCGCAGGTGTGAGAGGAGAGGGTGCGCGAGCGCGTGTAGGTCTTGAAGGGCTGCAGGCGGATCTTGAGCGTCACGGTGCGTCCGCGGCGCTGGTTGGAGGCGAGGCTCTCGCAGACCGAGCGGGCGAGCCGCTCGACGGTGTCGTGCAGGACCCGCCGGTCGGTGACGTCCTCGCGAAAGGTCGTCTCCCGGCTCTCGGACTTGCGGATCCGCTCCATGCTGAGCCGCTCGCTGCCGATCCCGTTGGCTCGGGCGCGCAGGCCGCGACCGTGCTTCGGCCCGAAGGAGTGCTCGAGGGTCTGCTCGTCTGTCTCGGCCAGATCCGCCACCGTCTCGACGCCCATCGCCCGGAGCCTGTCGAACGTCCGCGGACCCACCCCCGGCAGCAGGGAAGCCGGCTTCTCGCCGACGGTCTCCAGCCAGTTGTCGTGGTCGAGCATGAAGAACCCGTCCGGCTTGTCCAGGTCCGAGGCGATCTTTGCCATCAGCTTGTTGGGGGCAAGGCCGATCGAGCAGACCAGGTGGGTCGTCTCCCTGATCCGCCGCTTGATCTCCTGCGCGCGGGACTGGGGCACGGGGGATCCCGACAGGTCGACATAGGCCTCGTCCATGCCGACGACCTCGAGCTCGTCGCTGAACTGACGAAGGGTCTCCATCACCTTCACCGATCCGCGCTTGTAGAGCTGCATGTCGACGGGGAGGACGGTGAGCTGCGGGCAGCGCCTCCGGGCGGTCACCATCGGCAGGGCGGAGTGGACTCCGAACTTCCGCGCCGCGTAGGAGGCGGTCGTGACCACGCCTCGCGGGCCGTCGTAGGCGACCACCACGGGCTTGCCGCGCAGCTCGGGATGTCGCAGCATCTCGATCGACACATAGAAGGCATCCATGTCCACGTGGGCGATCACCTGCGACCGAATGAGATTACGCCCGCTCCTAGACGGAGGACGCTATTTTGAGCGGCGGTGACGAACGCTGAAGCAAAGAATCTCGAGGCGATCTCCCGGGCGATCGACCAGCACAACTCGAACTGCCCGTTCCCGGCCAGCGAGGTCCGCATGAACCCGTTCGAGTGCGAGCGCCTGGGCTGGGAGGAGATCCGCGGCCTCCCGATCGTCGCCGACCCTGAGCTCGGCACCGGCGCCTTCCGGATCATCTGCTCCCGCGACCAGGAGGGCGAAGGCATCGAGGAGGCCGAGGCGCTCGGAATCCCCATCGAGGTCGCGGTTCCGAGCGGCCCGCCGGCGGCGAAGCCGCCGGCGTAGATCCGGCGGCGGTTTTTGTGGCCGCCGTTGATGGCGAAGCGTCAGCCGCTAGTTGAGCGCCGCCGCCAGGCGGCGGCGGTGCTCGCGGGCCAGCGGATGGTCCGCGCCCAGCTCCGTGAAGATCGCCACCATCACGCGGCGCAGGCTGTCCTTACGCTCCGGATCCTGCTCGGCCGCGAGGACGGCCTGCAGCTGCTCGAGCGCCTCGTCCGGCTTGCCGTCGTCCCACGCGGCGAAGGCGGACTGAAGCTCGCCTGAGCCGTCGCCGTTCTCGGAGTCCGAGAGCTCGATGCGGGCGAGCAAACCGTCGGCGACGAAGTCGGTGGGGAAGGGGCGCAGCAGCTCGAGCGCCTGCTCGGTCTCGCCGCGCCCGAGCAGGATGCGGCCGAGGGCAACCGCCGATGGGGCGTGCCGCGGGTCCAGCTCGAGCGCCTTTCGCAGCGAATCCTCGTCGCCGGACTCGGCGAGGCGATCGGCCTTCGACGGAACGAACTCGTTCAGGAAGCTCTCGATCGCGGCGGGCGGCTGGGCGCCGATGAACTCGGCGACGACCTTGCCGTCCTTGAAAGCCTTGACCGCGGGGATGCTCTGGATGCCGAACTCGCGCGCGATCCCCTGGTTGGCGTCGGTATCGACCTTGGCCAGCTCGACCTCGCCGTCGCGCTTCCGGACCGCGTCCTCGAGGGCCGGTCCGAGCGTCCTGCACGGCCCGCACCACTCGGCCCAGAAGTCGACCACGACGGGGACCTCCTTGGATCGCTCGACGACCTTGGCCTGGAACTCCTGCTCGCTGACGTCCCTGATCACGTCTGTGAGGTTAGAGCGGGGGAGACCTCGGCTTCGGAGGTCACGCAGAGGTGACGGCGCAGGAAATGAAGCTGATCGGCGATCGAGCGCTCGCGCCATTCGCCCACGTAGATGTCGAAGTGCAGGCAGGGATAGTCCCGCACCTCGACCCGGCCCTTGGCCCGCCAGGCGGCGGCACGGGCGGCCGCGGACGGCGCGACGGTGTCGCGGTCGGCGATCACGACGAGGATCGGGCAGCGAATCTTCTCCATCCTGCTGATCGCCCTGTTCGTCCACTCCGCGAATACGGCCCGCCCGGTCACCTCGTTGCGCCAGGTGGGCCCTGCGATCGCCCGCATCCCCGGCTCGGACTCCTCACTGCTCATCGCCGCGAGGGAGCCGAGCGGACCCACCGTGGGGACCATCAGCGGCTCCTGGTCGCGCAGCATCCGCACCGCGTCCCGAGCGCCCAGAGCCGTCAGCCGGACCTGCTGGCCGATGCCCGCGTACCGGCCGAGATGGCGGAGCGTGGCCACGCCGTCGAGATCCGGAGTCTGGATGACCACCCCGGCGATTCGCGGGTCCTCGGCGGCGACGTAGACGACGTGACCTCCGGACCAGGAGGTGCCCCAGAGGACGATCCGATCGGGATCGACACCGTCGATGCCGCGGGCGAACTCGACTGCCGCCCGGTAGTCCTCGCGATGGCGCGACGGCCAGGCGAATTGGCGCGGCTCGCCGGTCGAGTTGCCGAAGCAGCGGTAGTCGAAGAGAAGCACGTCGAGGCCGGCCTCCGCGAAGGCTTCGGCGAAGGGGAGAAGGCCCGCGTCCATCGTCCCGCCGAAGCCGTGGGCCATGACGACACACGGCCGCCCACGATCGCCTGCGAACGCGTCGCCCTCGCCGGTCAAATGCCAGGCGGCGCAGGTCTCCCCGTGGCTGGGGAAGGAGACGTCCGCGATCTCAGGCCTTCCCATCAAACGGGTTGCTCCTCGGCGCTGCCTCGGAGCACCCTCGCACTATCCGCGGTGAGGACGCGCCCCGCGCGCTTCGGAGCCATTCCCTGGGCCGCGCGCTCCCGACCGGCCGGGATCTCGCGCGTCCAGATGTCGTGCTCGTACGTGTACCACTCGATCTCCATGGTGTGCCGGGGGCGGTCCGAGAACTCCGCGGTGTGGATCGACTCGTCGTGCCGGATCGTCTCCTCCATCTCGGGGATCGACGGGAGCGCATACTCACCCCCGACGTAGCGCGCCACCAGCTTGGACTGGAGCTCGACGAACGGGAACAGGGTCGGGATCGCCTGCGCGAAGCCGATCAGCGCGAGGTCGTCGATGCCCGGCTTGAAGATGCGCTTGTACAGCGGCAGGCGGTTTTCCGGAGCCGAGAGAAGCTCGGGGTCCAGGAAGGGGAAGGTGATGTTGTATCCAGTCGCGTAGATGATCGCGTCGACCTGCTCGACGCTCTCGTCCTCGAATCGGACGCTGTCCCCCTCGAGCCGCTCGATGTTGGGCTTCGCGACGGCGTCGCCCGAGCCGAGCCGTAACAGCAGCTCGCTGGACACCGTCGGGTGGGCCTCCAGGAACTTGTGGTTGGGGTGGGGAAGGCCGAAGTCCTCCATCCGCCCCGAGGCGAGCCGGGGAAGCATCCGCGCCATGCGGCGCTGGAGCCCCAGCGGCAAGCGCGGGTTGATCTTGACCAGCGTGTCGAACGGTCGCCCCAGGAAGTACTTCGGCATCACCCAGGCGCCGCTGCGGGTCGAGATGAAGACCTTCTCGGCGACGCCCTTGCGCGAGAGCTCGGAGGTGATGTCGACGCCGCTGTTGCCGATCCCCACGACGAGAACGCGCTTGCCGTAGAGATCGAGCGGATCATTCGGCCCGATGTAGTGGTGGGCGTGGATCGTCTCGCCGTCGAAGCCGCCGGGGAAGTCCGGGAGGCGCGGGTCCCAGTGGTGGCCGTTCCCGACCACCAGGAAGTCGAACTCCTGCACCGAGCCGTCGCCGAGCGTGATCTCCCAGCCACCGTCGGGCTTTCGCTCGGCGTGCTCCACCGGCGTCTCGAAGCGGATCCGGTCGCGCAGGGAGAACGCGTCGGCGTAGCGGTGGAGGTAGCCGAGGATCTCCGCGTGGTGCGGGTAGTCGGGGTACTCGTCGGGCCCCATCGGCATATCGCGGAAGGAGACGCCGTCGCGCGAGGTGTCGATGTGGAGCGACTGGTAGGCCGAGGAGCGCCCGTTCGGATTGCCGAAGTACCAGTTGCCGCCGATGTCGTCGCTGGCCTCGAAGCAGGTGTAGGGGAGGCCCCAATCGGAGAACGCCTTGCCCGCCGTGAGGCCGCTGATGCCGGCGCCGATCACGCATGTGGTGGGCTTGGCGGCCATGATCGAGGTCGGAGTCTAGGGAACTGGCTGGCTGGCCAGTCCTAGACGTTCGACGAGAAGTTGATCCCGAGGTTGTTGAGCAGGTCCTGGGCCCAGCGGTTGAAGGTGTCGAACCACCCGGTCAGGATCGCGACGCCGAAGGCGATCAGGATCAGGCCGCCGATCGCCATGATCAGCGGGTAGTGGCGCTTGACGACGGCGAACGCGGTCGTCATCCGGCTGAAGGCGATGGAGGTCAGCAGGAAGGGGATCGCGAGGCCGGCGGAGTAGACGGCGAGCAGGAGCCCGCCGTGGAGGGCGGACCCGGACACCGCCGCGGCGCTCAGGATGGCCGCGAGCGTTGGCCCGATGCATGGCGTCCAGGCGAGCCCGAAGGCGAGGCCCGCCACCAGCGGGCCGCCGGTCCCGGCGCGCTCCAGCAGTCCCTCGACGTGCCACTCGCGGTTGAGCTGCGGGATGAAGATAGCGCTGACGAAGAACACCCCCATCGCGATGATCAGCCAGGCCGCGATCTTGTCGAGCAGCACCTGGTGCTCCTGGAGCGTGCTGCCGATGCTCGTGGCTCCCAGCCCGAGCAGGATGAAGATCGCCGAGAAGCTGGAGACGAAGAGCAGGCTCGGGACGATCACCCGGCGCCAGTTCGCCTGCTCCAGATCGGCCGCCGCCACACCCGTGACCGCGGAGAGATAGCCGGGGACGAGGGGAAGCACGCAGGGCGAGAGGAAGGAGACGATGCCCGCGGCAAGGGCGGTGAGAACACCGGGTAGTGCCGTGGGATCGCTGCTCATTGGGTGATTTGTACTGACTGAATCTGCGGCTAGGCCCGGATGTTCACGTATACGGCCGTGCGTAGGGTCTGGCCTGCATCCGGATCCCCGGCCAACGGCACTTGTTTTCAGGCGTCCAGCACGTTGGCCAACTCGGCGAGGCGGCCTTCATCCCCCTGGGGTCGCCTCGCCGATGTCTTTTTTCGGCCCGTTGTTGGGCAGATCCGGCGGGGCCGTAAACAAGGACCGCATCGCTAGGGCTCCGGGCCGGGATCCTGGCCGAGGATGCCCCGCAGCGCCCGTGCGGCCTTCGGCGCCAGCTCCCGCGCGTTGTTGTTGAACATCACGTGGACCTGGTCGGCCTCGGCGTCCAGTGCCTTCGCCCGGTCGGCGATCTCCTCCAGCTCCTTCTTCGAGTAGTCGTAGTCGAAGCGCTCCGCGACGCTTCGGCCATGCAGATAGCCCTCGGTGTTGCGCCCGTGACAGCGCATGTATGCCACGGAATCGCGGGTGACCGCATCGATCGGCGGGAAGATCGGGACGTGGTCGCCCGGCGGGGTGTCGACGCAGACGAACACGGCGTCGTGGGCCGAGAGCCAGTCCAGCACCTTCTCGAAGCGCTTCGACGAGGCCCAGCTGCGCCGCCGGAACTCCACCGCCACGGGGGTGGGGGCGAGGCCGTCGATGACCGGAGAGAGCTCATCGAGGTCGTTCTCCCGGGGATCGAAGGCCGGCGTCAGCTGGAGGAGGTAGACCCCGAGCTTCCCGGCGTCCGCGAGCGGCTTCATGGCCTTCGCCGTCCGCCGCACCATCTCGTCCACCAGCGCCCGGTCCAGAAGGACGCGCCCGCGCTCGTTCGTCTCCACCTCGTCCCGCAGGTCGGGGGGCAGCTCCTTCAGCTGCGCGGCGTGATGGGAGAGAAGGCGATGGAGCTTGACGTCGAACTGAAATCCCTCCGGCGTGCGCTTCGCCCAGCCCTCGACCGTCGAGGTGGCCGGGATCGCGTAGAAGCTGGAGTTGAGCTCCACGGCGTCGAAGCGCTCCGCGTAGAAGTCCAGTCGGTCCTTGGCGGCGAGGCCCTTCGGGTACCAGTGCTCCACGAAGCCGGGGTCCGACCAGCTGGAGGTGCCGACGACGATCGCCACCGGTTAACTATGGCTGGCGACCGGCTCCAGCAGAGAGGTCTCACCGCGCTCCCAGGCGCCGAGCAGGTGCGCGGCGAATCTCGCGTCGAGGTGCAGCAGCGCGCGGACGCCGAAGAGGATGTCCGCGGCGAAGGCCGGCTCGCTTCGCGCGAGGCCGGGCCGCTCACGACACCGGCGATGTCCTTGAGCTTGTTCGGGCTGCCGCCCAGCGCCTCGAGACGCTCGCGGACGCGCTGCTCGTGGTTCTCGGTCTCGCCGATGTGACGCTCGAAGGCGTCAGCGATCGTCGGGTCGCCGGCGATCTTCGGGGCGGCCTTCACCTGGGGGAGGGCCTGCTTTTCGATCGCGTGGACATCACCGAGGTACTTGATGATCTGCTCCTGAATGGTTCTCTCACTCATCGATGCTCCTCTCTCGAAGTTCGGTCTCACCCTTGTGCCGCGAGCGGCGGGCAATCAAACCCGCGGTGCGTCGCCAGGTCATCCACCCCGAGTGGGTCGTCGTCTGACTCGAGCAGGGCGCGCTAGTAGGGGCGGATCAAACGCGGCCGTCTCCTGCGGCGGGGCGAAACAGGCCAGTCGGGCCTCTCCCACTCGAGCTTCGCCCGCGCGATGGCCTCCTGTTCGACCCTCGGGTGACAGCGGCGGCAAACCGGCTCGAGGTTCTCCAGGACGTCGAGGCCCCCGTAACGCCGCGGCATCTTGTGATGGGCGACCAGGTCATCCAGCGTCCCGCACGCGACGCATGCCGCACCGGCGGTGACCATCGCCGAAAGCACCGGCCACGGGAGATGTTGGGGGGATTGCCTCATCCGCACACCTTCGATTCCACAAGGCGGGCCGGATGTGACCCAGGCTCGAGCCTGAGGGAATGCACGGGAAGATGAGTTATGGAAACTCAGGCGAGGGACTTCTCGGACCAGCGGTTGGCGCTTGGATTCCCGTTGTGGTCCGGGATCCTCCTGCATCCCCTGGGTGTACGGACCAGTCGCCTCGCTGAGGCGATCATGCGTGCCGAGTCGGACGCCTCGGCCGAGCTCCGGTGCGCGTGCGTCGCGCCGAATTCGTCCAGTAGCGGCATACCGTCATACGCTGACTTGGTCCAGCTGTGACCGTGACCGCCGTCCCGTAGCGCTCGATTGCGTCGCCGGCGGGTCTCATGTGTCTCCACTTGGATCGCGGCCGGCATCCACGCGACTGCGGGTGTCGCACCGACCCGGACGCCAAGTGCCCCGCCCCTCTCGGCAGATCCGCTGCGACAAGTTGACATAACAGTGTCTGAGAGCGTTTCCTTCGTTGCTGATTTGAGCTGGCCCTTCTTCAACGCGGCCAGCGCGTCAACGCGCCGTGCCTTCGCCTCGGCCTTGACCGTCGGGTTGGCCCATTGATGTACCGCTCGTTCCTGCTTCCGCAGGTTCGGCTATGTCGGGTAATGATTCCCTCAGCCATTCTTGATTCCACCCTTTCTTTCCCGCTGGCTCATCAGTAGGTCGGAGCGGGAACCCGACCTAGGCGCCACCCCGGAGGGGCAGCGTTTCGCCTCTAGCTTTCCCCCCATGTAGGCCGGGGGCTCGGCCATCAGGCGACCGCCCTTAGATGCGGCGGGGGGGTCGGTCGGGAACATCGGCGGGATCTCGGCCAGGTGTTCAAACCGATGGGCAGCGCGAAGCACCCCGGCCGCGCGTGGTGAGCCCTGACCTTCAAGCTCTTGTGCGATCCGGTTCGTGTGACCCGCCAGCTCGGCAAGAGCCAACTTCTCGTCGTGCGTCATCTGTCCGTCCTCCTCAGTTGAGGGGCAACGGGCGGAACGCATACGCTCCCGGAGTCGCCGCGCGAGTGTCCCTTGAGCGGCGGCCACGGGGCCGGCGTTCACGCGCGCGGCCCCATTTCTGTTGGGGCGACCCTACGCCGCTAGTCGGTCGGGGTCAAGCTCCCAATGGCTGGGGCGCCCCATTCCTCGCTGGGAGGTGTGTTTTGCAACTACTGCTTTGCATGGAATGTCATGAAGGAGCGCCCTAGCCGCACCTTCTGACACAAGGGGCCTCCGCCGCGCTCAATAGAACGGCATTGGCACTGCAGTTCCAGCGAGAGGAGACCCCGGATGAACTATGTCGGAATCGATTGGGCCTATGGGCGCGCGGCCTTCTGCGCGATCGGCGAGGGCGGCGAGATCACGGCCGAGGGGCTGATCCCGGCCAACGAGGACGGCCTCGCCCGGCTGCTCCTAGAGCAGGGCACCGAGGTGAGGGCTGCGGTGGAGATGATGAGCGGCGCCGTTTGGGTGCGCGATCGGCTCGAGGCCTCGGGCTGGAAGGTCCAGGTAGCCCACGCCCGCAAGGTCCGAGACGTCGCGCCGCTCGCCTGCAAGACAGACAAGCTCGACGCCCGGGTGTTGGCCGAGCTCTGCCGGCGCGACCTGGTCCCCGAGCTCTGGGTTCCCAGCCTTGAGGACGCGCCCTGCGGGAGCGCCTGCGCCGCCGCGCCCACCTGGTGAAGGCCCGCACCTCGGCCCGCAACCGGATCTTCGGCCTGCTCACCCAGTTCGGCCTGCGGATCTCCCACGCCCGGCTTCGCAAGCCCGACGCGATCGGGCTCCTGGAACGCCGCGGGGTGCCGGAGCTCTGGCGAGCTTCGATCGCCGAGCTGCTCGAGCTCGCCGAGGAGATGGACCGGCGGATCGACCCGATCGACCGCGAGCTCGCCCCGATCGCAAGATCAGACGAGCGGGCTCGGCTCTTGGCGACGATCCCGGGGGTCGGGCCGCTGCTCAGCCTCACCTTCGCCGCCGAGATCGGCGAGGTCTCCCGCTTTCCGGGGCCCGGCAAGCTGGTCGGCTATGCCGGCCTCGCTCCCAGGGTGAGCCAGTCGGGTGAGCGCTCGGCGACCGGCGCCCTCTCCAAGGCCGCCTCCAGGACGCTGCGCTGGGCGGCGGTGGAGGCCGCCAACCAGGCCTGGCGGCCCTCCAACCCCTGGCACGGCCACTACCTGCGGGTCTCGGCGCGCCATGGCAAGAACCCGGCGAAGTCGGCGGTCGCCCGCAAGCTCCTGATCGCGGCCTGGCACATGCTCTCGCGCCAAGAGCCCTTCAACCCACCTGCCCCGGCCAGCTCCGGCCGCTTTCTGACCGCCTGACGGTCCTGCATGGAATTGAGCCCCCGGGGCAGCTCCCAGGAACGATCTGCGCCCAGAGCGCCGAAAGAGAAATGAGCTCACCTCATCCAACAGCTGGGAGCGGCACGAAGACACCTACTCCCGCAGGACGATCACCGCCTTGACAGCCGGGTCTTCTTCAAAGAGAAAGCGGCGGTCTAGGTGAGCATCAACCCAGGGGCCGTTGATCCTGACGTGTCAACATCGTTGCCCAGGCAATACTCCTCAGTTTCTACCGACCCAAATCACACGCCCCTCCATGGTTCGCCTCAGCTGTCCGTTAGTTGGTGCGGGCGGCAACTAGGCAGAGGTCGTCAGTCAGGTCGGACGCGAAGTCGGCAACGTGCGCATGCAGGAAGCCGACTGCCTCGGCCGGGGAGGGCCGGTCGAGCCCAGCCAGCGCGGCCCTGACGTCGTTTAGCCCGAGCCGCCTGTCGTCGCCACGTGCTTCGGTCAGCCCGTCTGTGTAGAGCAGCACTCCCGTGCCGGCCATCAACCGCAGCGAATATTCCGTGGCTTCGGGGTCCGCCCTAACCCCGAGCGGGGTTCCCTGCGTGGGCGCGATGAGCTCCCGGCCGTCATCCAGCCAAAGCGCCGGGGGATGGCCGGCGTAGGCGCAGCGCAGGAGCTGCGCGTCCGGGAGGTACGTGACGCAGGCGGCGGTGACGAAGTCGCCGGTGATGCCGGCCGGCTCGATCATGGCGGTGTTCGCCCAGCTAAGCAGCTGGCAGGGATCGTCGGAGAAGGGGGCGGTCGCGGCAAACGCTGTCCGAACGAACGCTGCACGTCGTGCCGCGTTGACACCATGGCCGACCACATCGCCGACGACCAGCACGGTGGAATCCTGCGGCCCCTCAGCCGCCAGGTAGAAGTCGCCGCTGACGACTTCGGCGGGCAGGAAGTCCGCGGCGAGATCCAATCCGGGGCGTTGAGGCAACTCGGACGGGGTGAGCGCATCACGGATCGCGCGGAGGTCCTCGAGCTCATGCTCGGCCGCGCCAAGGCGCTCAACCAGCACGGCGACATCCTCCTCACGCACCGCGGCCTCTTCACGAAGGCGCGTGATCAGCGCGTCCCGACGGCGCTCTCGATCGTCAGACTCGTGGATCTCGCGCTCTTGGTCGACGACCTCGCGGCGCAGCTGCCGAAGCTCGCGTTCGTTTCCTTCGGGATCTTCGCTCATGCTTGTGTACGACGACGATCAGGTTGTCTTTTCGGGTGTCTCGAACTCTACCTACCGGCCGAAAGCCATCGCCTTAGCACCACCGCTACGCCTTTTTTGCCCCCGCCAGGCAGCGAATACCGAAATCTGGCTTGACTTGCGGCTGACACCGAGCCGAATTAGCCGCTTTGGACTGACATGAAGAAGGACCTCCCCGGTTGCCACGCTTGACGTGCAACCGAAAAACGGACACCAAGGAGGCCCCAACACATGTTGCACGCTGGGCTGGATCTATCTCGCAAGAGGATCGACGTCTGCCTGCTCTCCGACCAGGGCGAGCTCCTCGAGGAGCTCGCCTGCCCGCCTGACCACGACGGCCTGAGAGGCCTCGCAAGGCGGGTCGAGGCCCACGGCGAGCCGGTCTTGGGGGTGATCGAGTCGATGACCGGCGCTCGCTTCCTCCACGACACCCTCGAATCGCTCGGCTGGGCGGTCGAGATCGCAGACGCCGCCAAGGTCAAGGGCCTGGCGCCCCTGGCCGCGAAGACCGACCGGATCGACGCCCGGGTGCTGGCGCTGCTCTCCCAGCGCGACCTGGTGCCGGCGATCTGGCTGCCCGACCCGAGGGTCAGAGAGGAACGGGAGCTCGCCCGCTTTCGCCTCCACCTGGTGAAGCACCGCTCGCAGCTGAAGCACCGGATCCACTCGACCCTGATGAGCTTCGGGCGGCCCTGCCCGATGAGCGATCTCTTCGGGGTTGCCGGCCGCGAGCTGCTCGCCAAGCTCCAGGTGCCGGAGCCCTGGCGCGGCAACGTGCTGGCGAGCATCGAGCTGATCGACGCCCTCGAGGCCCAGATCTCTGAGATCAACGCCCGGCTTGCGGGCGGCGGCGCCGAGCACCCCTACGTTCCGAGGCTCTTGAGCGTTCCGGGGATCGGCTCGGTCTTGGCCTTCACGATCGCCGCCGAGATCGGCGAGATCTCCCGCTTCGCCACCCCGACCAAGCTCACCGGCTACACGGGCCTTTGCCCGCGGGTGGTGCAGTCGGGCGAGCGAGACCGCCGCGGCCCGCTCACCAAGCAGGGCCCGCGCTACCTGCGCTGGGCGCTGGGCGAGGCGACCATGCACGCCCTGCGCCACCCCGCCTACGCCGAGCGCTACCAGCGAAACAAGCGCCGGCTGGGCCGCCAGCGCGGCGCCAAGGTCGCCCAGGTCGAGATCGCCCGGAAGCTGACGGTGGCGATCTGGCACATGCTCACCCGCAACGAGTCGTTCGCTCCCAAAGGCGCCGCTTTTCGTCTGGCGGCCTGACCGCCCTTTTGGACTTGCGCCGGGAGCGAACATCCAATGACCTGGTCCTCCCCGACGAGGAGGCGATAGAGACATGAGCACCGCTCCAAGCCCTCGAGCCGAGAGGGGGCCCTGAGCCAACCACCGATCGCTACTTGACAGACGGTCCTTCTTCATAGAGACGAGAAGCGGTGTCAAAAAGAGAGGAGAGGTCGAGGTGACTGCGGTCGGGTTACGATCCCGTCGATGGCGGTTGCACTCCTACTGGTCCCGCTCGGCGATCGCGGACGGGAGATCATTGATGCCTTCGAAGAGGCGACGAATGAGCAGCTGACCGAGGTCCAGGAAGACGGGAGCCGCCGGTACTACCTCCATGGTGAGGACACGTCAGTAGACACGCTGGGCCGCATCGATCCCGACTGGCAAGAACACGTCACCCGGACGAGCTCAACACTGGTGTAGGGGATCTTGTCGAGGTGCCGGCGTCCCTTCGAGGCCTTGCCCGGGTCTACTCCGGAAGGTCCTTGTGCCGTAGAAGCCACCGGAGTCGATCGAAGCCACCGGAGTCGATCCACCGCTCGTCGATCGGCTCGCCTTCGCTGTCGAAGCTTCTGACCTTCAGGTAGCCGGCGCCACTGTCCTCGACCTCTACATATGAGCAACGCTTGGCCATCTCGGCAACCGATTTCGCCTGCTGCGGCGAGAGAGCGAGCTTGGGTCCCGGCACGCTCGTCTCCTCTGGCACCTTCGGGTCTGGAGGGAACGGGCGATCCATCTCGTCAGTCAACCCCGCCGAGCGTACAGGTCGCCGTAACTAGTTCTGGCTCGGGCTCTCGGCGGATCTTGTCGATGCAGCGGCGTCCCTTGCGGTCCCTCTCCGGTTCACGGATGTTGCCGGCGAGTGCCGGATCAGCGACCCCGATGCGCCAAAGGCGCGGGTAGCGATTTGGAGCCTTGCAAGACGCCGGGAGTGGGCTACCCCGACAGAGGCCACGGCGAGCCCTTACAGCCTTGCGGGCGGGGTTCTGGCACCCGCATTCGAGGGATGTCTCAGTACCACCTGCCCCGAGCGAAGCCTCCGAAGGCGATTAGTCCGATCAGCACGATGATCAGCCCGATCACGAGGCTCCAGAACAGCGCCACAACGATCCCGATGATGACGAGGATGCCTCCGAGGGAGATACCGCCAATGCCGCCGTCGCGACGTTCCGGTGTGGCCATTGTTGCCTCCGTTCTAGGGGATGCGGCGAGCGTACTCCGACAGCCCGGCGGCTTCGAGGGCTTCCTGCCACTGACGGAAGCCTCGGAATCGGACGATCTTCTCGGCGCGCACCAGGAAGTGGACGGCAAACTCTTGGTCGAGTTCAACGTGGCTCGTGTCACTCCCCCTCAGGCGGGCGCGCCCCAGCCACACAACCGAGTCGCCGAGATCGCGAATTCCGCTCTCGTCCAGGTGAAACAGCTCCCAGGTCTCCCAGGTCGCGGCGAACCCATCCGAGACCTCGTCGCGGCCCCGATAGACCGTGCGTTCGACGGCGGCAGGACCGCCGGGCGTCCATTCGATCCCGGGATCGAATCTCTCCGTCATTGCCGCGAGGTCCCGGCGGTTGAAGGCTTGAATCCACTGTCTCGCCGCTTCCACGTTCTCCTGCGACATCGCCCACGCAGTATCCCGCGCCGGGGGCCTAGCTGTAGTTCCTAAGCAGGTTGTTCCTGGAGCTCAGCGAGCCGAGATCCGGGCGGCCGGTGGCCGAGGGAGCCGTGTCGTCTGCGGTAGTTGTAGTGGTCGAGCCAGAAAGGCAGAGCCTCTCTGCGCTCCTGGGAGGAGCTGAACAACCTCCCATAAGCCCACTCACGCAACATCGTCTGGATGAAGCGCTCGGCCTTGCCGTTGGTCTGGGGTCGGTAGGGACGAGTGCGAAGGTGCCGCAGGCGGAGCTCCCGGCAGGTGGCGGCGTGGATCGTCGAGACGTAAGGCGAGCCGTTGTCGGTCATCACCCGCTTGACCGAGACGCCGCGTTCCGCGAACCAGGCAACCGCTCGGCGCAGGAAGCCCGCAGCGGTCTGCCCCTTCTCGTCGGGAAGGACCTCGACGTAGGCGAGCCGGGTGGCGTCGTCGATCGCGACGTGGCAGCACTCCCAGCCGTAGCCCCGGCTTGCGTGGCGATCGCCAATGACGCGCTTGCCGGCCACCGCGAAGCGCCCGAGCTTCTTGACGTCGACGTGGATCAGCTCGCCGGGCCGGGAACGCTCGTAGCGGTTGGGCGGCTCGGGCGGCTCAAGCCGCGAGCGCTTGCCGAGGCCGATCCGGCGAAGCCAAAGCGAGACGGTCGAGAGGGCCATGCCAAGGATCTCCGCGATCTCCGCCGCGGTCATCCGCAGGCGGCGCAGGCGCTCGATCGCCTCGATGCGATCGGCCGGAGTTCTCGAGGGCACCCGCCTGGGCGCCGAGGAGCGGTCTGTCATCGACTCGCCTCGCCGGCGGCGGCCCACTCACTTGGCGACGGTTCTCTTGCTCACCCCGGCGCCGTCTGCGGCCCGGGCATAGCTCCAACCTTCCTCGATCACCCGCCTTGTGAGCAGCTCGCGGGAATTCGGGCAGGTCTTGGCGTTAGCGTGGATGTTCATCCGGTGATCTCCTTGGGTCTGGGTGGTCAGCACCCCCAGCCTCCAAGGAGGCCCGGATGAACAACGTTCTTAGGAGCTACACCTAGCTACCGTCGCTCACATGCCATCGCTGCGGTGCGGTTTTTGCGAAAAGCTCTTGCAGTACCGCGAGCGGATCGTCGCCCTACGGGACACCGAGGCCGTGACCGTCGCCCTGTACGAAACCGAGCTCGAGGCCGGCACCGTTGAGGGAGCCTTTGAGCCAGTCGGCAAGTACCACGTCTATTGCTTCGAAGCGATGAGAAGCGAAGCGCCCGAAGACTGGCCCGAGTCCCCCTTCAACGCGTAGAGGAGTGATTTCCAGACAGCCGCTTCTCGTCTCTATGAAGAAGGACCGTCTGTCAAGTAGCGATCGGTGGTTGGCTCAGGGCCCCCTCTCGGCTCGAGGGCTTGGAGCGGTGCTCATGTCTCTATCGCCTCCTCGTCGGGGAGGACCAGGTCATTGGATGTTCGCTCCCGGCGCAAGTCCAAAAGGGCGGTCAGGCCGCCAGACGAAAAGCGGCGCCTTTGGGAGCGAACGACTCGTTGCGGGTGAGCATGTGCCAGATCGCCACCGTCAGCTTCCGGGCGATCTCGACCTGGGCGACCTTGGCGCCGCGCTGGCGGCCCAGCCGGCGCTTGTTTCGCTGGTAGCGCTCGGCGTAGGCGGGGTGGCGCAGGGCGTGCATGCTCGCCTCGCCCAGCGCCCAGCGCAGGTAGCGCGGGCCCTGCTTGGTGAGCGGGCCGCGGCGGTCTCGCTCGCCCGACTGCACCACCCGCGGGCAAAGGCCCGTGTAGCCGGTGAGCTTGGTCGGGGTGGCGAAGCGGGAGATCTCGCCGATCTCGGCGGCGATCGTGAAGGCCAAGACCGAGCCGATCCCCGGAACGCTCAAGAGCCTCGGAACGTAGGGGTGCTCGGCGCCGCCGCCCGCAAGCCGGGCGTTGATCTCAGAGATCTGGGCCTCGAGGGCGTCGATCAGCTCGATGCTCGCCAGGACGTTGCCGCGCCAGGGCTCCGGCACCTGGAGCTTGGCGAGCAGCTCGCGGCCGGCAACCCCGAAGAGATCGCTCATCGGGCAGGGCCGCCCGAAGCTCATCAGGGTCGAGTGGATCCGGTGCTTCAGCTGCGAGCGGTGCTTCACCAGGTGGAGGCGAAAGCGGGCGAGCTCCCGTTCCTCTCTGACCCTCGGGTCGGGCAGCCAGATCGCCGGCACCAGGTCGCGCTGGGAGAGCAGCGCCAGCACCCGGGCGTCGATCCGGTCGGTCTTCGCGGCCAGGGGCGCCAGGCCCTTGACCTTGGCGGCGTCTGCGATCTCGACCGCCCAGCCGAGCGATTCGAGGGTGTCGTGGAGGAAGCGAGCGCCGGTCATCGACTCGATCACCCCCAAGACCGGCTCGCCGTGGGCCTCGACCCGCCTTGCGAGGCCTCTCAGGCCGTCGTGGTCAGGCGGGCAGGCGAGCTCCTCGAGGAGCTCGCCCTGGTCGGAGAGCAGGCAGACGTCGATCCTCTTGCGAGATAGATCCAGCCCAGCGTGCAACATGTGTTGGGGCCTCCTTGGTGTCCGTTTTTCGGTTGCACGTCAAGCGTGGCAACCGGGGAGGTCCTTCTTCATGTCAGTCCAAAGCGGCTAACCCGCGCCGGAAAGCGTGGTTTCAAAGGGCTACCGATCAGCGTGTTAGCCGGAGCCGGTTGCCTGGCTGAAGCAATTCTCTGTGACCTGCTGATTCGCTGGCGTGGGGGCCCCGAAGTAGGCGACGACGTTGTTGCCCACGATCCGCGGGGTCGCCCCCTCCGATGCCAAGAACTTGGAAGCCGCCTCGGCACCCGTCGGGCTGGGCGTGAAGATCATCCCAATGTGGTTGAAGTTGCGCCCTACCGTTACGAACGCATCGATGCCGTAGTTCCCTTGCGCCGGAGTGAGCTGTTTGACCTCCGCATGCGGTCCCTTGAGGCAATTGGTGGCCGCTTGCGCCTCCGTCGCGGGATCGCCGGATGAGGTCGGTGTCGCGGTGCTCTGGGTGGTAGCGGTCGCCGTGGCGGTGCTCTGGGTGGTAGCGATCGCCGTGCTCTCGGTGCTGCTGACCGTCACGGTCTTCGTACCGCCACCACATCCGCCCACAGCGCCCATCACGGCTAGCGCGATCACCGGCAAGCCAAAGCTAAACGGTCGTCTCACAGTCGTTCTCCTCCAATTCATGGGCATTCCCGACCCCCCAGATGGATATCCGCGACCCTAAGCCGACAGGGCCGCCTAACACAACCGTAGTTTTTGGGCGGTTTACGCGCACTACAGCCAGGACACCAAGTGCGTGGGGCGACTCGGCTTGAATCGAGACGGGAGGCTTTGGAGGCCGCCGGACTCGAAGGTGTAGTGGCGAACTGTTCCGCTTTCTCTTTGAAGAAGACCCGGCTGTCAAGGCGGTGATCGTCCTGCGGGAGTAGGTGTCTTCGTGCCGCTCCCAGCTGTTGGATGAGGTGAGCTCATTTCTCTTTCGGCGCTCTGGGCGCAGATCGTTCCTGGGAGCTGCCCCGGGGGCTCAATTCCATGCAAAACCGTCAGGCGGTCAGAAAGCGGCCGGAGCTGGCCGGGGCAGGTGGGTTGAAGGGCTCTTGGCGCGAGAGCATGTGCCAGGCCGCGATCAGGAGCTTGCGGGCGACCGCCGACTTCGCCGGGTTCTTGCCATGGCGCGCCGAGACCCGCAGGTAGTGGCCGTGCCAGGGGTTGGAGGGCCGCCAGGCCTGGTTGGCGGCCTCCACCGCCGCCCAGCGCAGCGTCCTGGAGGCGGCCTTGGAGAGGGCGCCGGTCGCCGAGCGCTCACCCGACTGGCTCACCCTGGGAGCGAGGCCGGCATAGCCGACCAGCTTGCCGGGCCCCGGAAAGCGGGAGACCTCGCCGATCTCGGCGGCGAAGGTGAGGCTGAGCAGCGGCCCGACCCCCGGGATCGTCGCCAAGAGCCGAGCCCGCTCGTCTGATCTTGCGATCGGGGCGAGCTCGCGGTCGATCGGGTCGATCCGCCGGTCCATCTCCTCGGCGAGCTCGAGCAGCTCGGCGATCGAAGCTCGCCAGAGCTCCGGCACCCCGCGGCGTTCCAGGAGCCCGATCGCGTCGGGCTTGCGAAGCCGGGCGTGGGAGATCCGCAGGCCGAACTGGGTGAGCAGGCCGAAGATCCGGTTGCGGGCCGAGGTGCGGGCCTTCACCAGGTGGGCGCGGCGGCGCAGGCGCTCCCGCAGGGCGCGGTCCTCAAGGCTGGGAACCCAGAGCTCGGGGACCAGGTCGCGCCGGCAGAGCTCGGCCAACACCCGGGCGTCGAGCTTGTCTGTCTTGCAGGCGAGCGGCGCGACGTCTCGGACCTTGCGGGCGTGGGCTACCTGGACCTTCCAGCCCGAGGCCTCGAGCCGATCGCGCACCCAAACGGCGCCGCTCATCATCTCCACCGCAGCCCTCACCTCGGTGCCCTGCTCTAGGAGCAGCCGGGCGAGGCCGTCCTCGTTGGCCGGGATCAGCCCCTCGGCCGTGATCTCGCCGCCCTCGCCGATCGCGCAGAAGGCCGCGCGCCCATAGGCCCAATCGATTCCGACATAGTTCATCCGGGGTCTCCTCTCGCTGGAACTGCAGTGCCAATGCCGTTCTATTGAGCGCGGCGGAGGCCCCTTGTGTCAGAAGGTGCGGCTAGGGCGCTCCTTCATGACATTCCATGCAACGCGGCGCTGCGGGTCAGGCGGAGGCGGCGATCAGGCCGACGGTGGCGAGGCAGAGGACGACGCCCGCCACCATCAGCCACCGAGATTCCGTGCGCGAACTGCGGATCATCTCCCCCCGATCGACCGCCGCCTCAACCCGGCTCGATCTGAACGATCCGAATCCGAACAGCGCCACCGAGTAGAGGGCCCAGCCGACGCCGACCACGACGTAGGGCCACTCCGTCGAAGTCCGGCTGAGCTCGGGCACGACCCGGCCCACGCCAACCGCGACGGCGATCGAGGTGAGAGCCGTGCGCCACCAGGCGAGCTCCGTGCGCTCCGCGGCCAACCTGGTCCGTCGGATCGCGTCCCAGCCCTCGCTGGGTGGCTTTGATTCCGGGGTTTCCATCCGTACCGATTTACGATTAAACACATGCCCGCTCGCGATCGAGAGCTGGTCACGCCGCCTCCGACGCTCGCGGGCCTTCAGGAGCTGTCGGGTCCTGCCCTGATCGCAATGGTGATGGCCAGCGCCATTGCCGTCCTTGACGGCCTGGTCACCAATCAGCTGGTCATCATCGGGCTCCTCGCCATCCCGCCCGTGATCGCGGCGATGAGTGCCTCGCTCCCCGAGACGGCGGTGGTTGCGGTCTTCTGCCTCGTCCTCGGAGCCATCTCGATCATCTGGACTCAGGGAATCGACGGTGGCCAACGGCTTGTGGCGCTGACAACTATCTGCGCCGGATCTCTTGTGGGCCTCTGGGTGGCCGGCCTACGTCTCAAGCTGAATCGAGAGCAGGCGGCCTCGGAGCTGCTGGCGGATGCCGGCGCGCTGATGGAGGACGCCCTCGACCAGAAACAGCGCGCCCAGCACCTCGCGGAGCTCGCGATCACCGGCCTCGGCGACGTCGCGATGGTCGACATGGTGATGGCAGACGGCTCCATCCAGCGCATGGCCGCCAGGGCCCGGGACGCGAAGGTCGCGGATCTCTTCATGGAGCTGCGAGCCAGCGCCCCCATCGACCCCCACGGCCCGCATCCCGTCGCGGAGGTGATCCGGACGGGCCAGACGTTGGAGCTGGATCGGCTCACCGACAATGACATCGACGGGATCACCACGAGGGAGCGCGAGCGAGAGCTGCTCCGCACCTACCGCTTCCGGTCCTGCATCGTGCTCCCGCTCGGTGCACGCGGCGCCGTGCTCGGTGCCCTGACCCTCTGGATCATGCGCCCGGCCAAGACCTTCGACGATACGGCCCGCCGCACCGCCAAGCGCCTCGCCGATCGAGCGGCCCTCGGGCTCGACAACGCGCGTCTGCACGAGCAGCAGTCTCACATCGCCTCTGTCCTGCAGCACAGTCTCCTCCCCCGCTCTTTGCCTGAGATCAACGGCTTCGAGGCCTCATCGCGCTTCCTGGCCGCCGGAGAGACCTACGAGGTCGGCGGCGACTTCTACGACGTCTTCCGGAGCGGCTCCGGCACCTGGACCGCAGTGATCGGCGACGTCTGCGGCAAAGGGCCCGAGGCCGCGTCGCTGACGGCACTGGCCCGGTACACCGTCCGCACCGCGTCCTCGCCGGACAACTCGCCGAGCCAGGTCCTGCGGACGCTGCACGACTCGATCAGCTCGGAGAGCGCCGACCTTCGTTTCTGCACAGCGGCGTTGGCCCGTATCCAGACCCCGTCGAACGGCCGCGGCTCCGCCCACCTCACCGTCGCCCTCGGCGGCCACCCGCTCCCGCTGATCCTCCGCAAGAACGGCCGGGTGGAATCCGTCGGTGAGCCCGGCACCCTGCTGGGCGCCCTCCCCTCCCCCGTTCTGGCCGATGCGGACGCGACCCTCGCGGTCGGTGACTCCCTGATCCTCTACACGGACGGGATGCTCGACGTTCGGGACCGCAGTCGCGACGACCCCGACTGGCTACCCAAGGAGCTCGGCAAGGCAGCCGGCAAGAGCGCCGACCAGATCGCCGAGCGGCTCGCCCAGACCGCGATCAAGCGCCATGGCGGTCAGCCCCGGGACGACATCGCGGTCCTCGTCCTGAACCGGCGCGGCGTCCGATAGCCGGCTTGGCGGCCAAGCCCGTACACATCGGCTGCTCGGGCTGGGTCTACCCCCACTGGCGGGAGCGCCTCTACCCGAAGGGCCTGCCGCAGCGCCGCTGGCTCCCGCACTACGCGGAGCGCTACGACACCGTCGAGGTGAACAGCACCTTCTACCGCCTTGCCTCGCCCTCGGCCGTCGAAGCCTGGGTCGAGAACAGCCCTCCAGGCTTCATCTTCGCCATCAAGGCCAGCCGCTACCTGACCCATGTCAAGCGGCTGAAGACCCTGGACCCGTACATCGACCGCTTCTACGAGCCTCTCGAGGCGCTCACCGCCACCGAGAAGTTCGGGCCGGTCCTCTGGCAGCTCCCGGAGAACTTCCACCGCGACGATGAGCGCCTGGCAGGCGCCCTCGCGGCCCTTCCGGAGGGTCGCCACGCCTTCGAGTTCCGCCACGCCAGCTGGTTCGTGGACGAGGTCTACGCCCAGCTGCGCGAGCACGGCGTGGCCCTGGTGGTCGGCGACGACCCGAAACGCCCCTTTCAGACCCTGGAGCGGACAACAGACTGGACCTACATCCGCTTTCACCGTGGCAATCGCGGACGCGGCGGCAACTACTCCGCGGCGGAAATCGACACGTGGGCGCGCCGCATCGCCCAATGGCGCCGGAACACCGAGGTCTTCGTCTACTACAACAACGACTGGGAGGGCTACGCCCTCCGGAATGCGGACCGGTTGAAGAAGAAGCTCGGCGCCTAGCGCCTGCGCCAGTTGCCGCCGAGCAGCTTGCCCAGGCGGCCTGCGCGGCGGGGAGTGAACTCCGGGGCGCCCTTCTCCGGCGTCGGCAGCTCGGCGCAGGCGGCCGAGTCGATCGTCAAACGCACCGCCCGCTCGGCGGTGCGGGCAACCTCGGGCGCATCGACGAAACGCAGGTCACCGGAGGTGGTCTCGATCACGAACCCGTCCAGGATCCGCTCCCGGTAGTTGTCGACCATCTCGTCGACTTTGCCGACCTGCTGGCCGTCGGAGGCATAGACCGGCGTGCCGCGCTCCACGGCCGCGTAGTGGACCGGATAGCCGTCGTCCTCTCCCACGGGGAGAAATATACGAGGCGCCCATCACGGACGCCGCGACCGGCCTAGGCGAGCCGCTCCCGCACCTGCGGCTCTTCGAGAAAGTCCGCGATGGCTCTCGAGAGCCGGCCGCCCTGCCAGGCCAGCGGTGATTGGCCCGGCTCCTCGCTGATCAGGCGCGCTCTCGGCAGGCGCTCGGCCCACTCCTCGGCGATCGCGTAGGGATGGGCCGGGTCGGCCTCGTCGTGGCTCGCGACGACCAGCGCGGGGACGTCGAGGGTCTCCAGCTCCTCGAGCCCCTCGAACGCGAGCGATCGAGGCACCTCGCGCAAAGCCCGGACGACGGCCTCCGGATGGCGGTGCAGCCCCATCCGCTCCCGCGTGAACCGCAGCGCCGTCTCCACCCAGGCAGGGTCGGCTCCGAGGGAGGACTCGTAGGCCTCCATGAAACCGTCGATGCCGTCGCGCTCCAACCCATCGGCGAGACGGTCCCAGTAGTCCAGGGTCTCCTCGGATGCGGGCAGTCCGAGCGTCACCGGGCCGGCCAGCACGAGCGCCCCGACATCGCCGGCATGCTCGAGGGCATGCGCCACTGCGGTGTGGCAGCCCATCGAGTGCCCGGCGAGCACGGGCCGACCATCCCGAGCGCGCTCTCCCGCCACGGCCCTGAGGTCGGCTGTCAGGGCGTCATAGCCGTATCCGGCCCCCTCCGGCGCCGGGGACGACTCGCCATGCCCGCGGGCGTCGTAGGAGATCTGCCGATACCCCCGCCGCGCGAGCGCGTTGGAGCCGTGAAGCATGTAGCGGCGGGTGGCCGTCAGGCCGTGCAGGAGGACGACGGGATTCCCCTCCCCCACCTCCTCGCCCGAGAGCCGGACTCCCGCCGAGTCGACCTCGAAGGGGCTGGGCTCGAGAGCGCCGGACATCCTCAGGCGAGCGCGGAGACGGCTCTCTCCAGGTCCCCGACGTCCTGGTAGCGCAACCCGAAGAGAGCGACGTGGCGGTAGCGCAGCACGCCGTCGCCGTCGACCAGGAACACCGACCGGCGAATGAACCCGGCCGGGCCGAGCACTCCGTAGGAGCGGGCGACCTTCTTGCCGGGGTCGGAGAGCAGCGGGACCGTCAATCCGTGGCGGTCCGCGAACCGTTCATGGGACTGAACCGATTGGGGAGAGATCCCCATCATCGGGACGCCGAGCGCCTCGAGCCGGTCGCCGTCGTCACGGTAGGAGCAGAACTGCCGGGTACATACGGGGGTGAAGTCCCCCGGATAGAAGGCGAGGATCACGCCGGTGTCCTGGAAGTCGCTGAGGCGGTAGGACTTCGATCCCGTCCCCTCCAACTCGAACTCGGGTGCCTCATCGCCGACGCGGAGCTTTGCCATCAGCCGCCTCCGATCGTGACTCGCCGGATGACGACGGGCGCCTTCGGCCTCCCGCTCGGGGTGCCGAGCTGCTCGATCCGCTGCACGACGTCGAAGCCTCTCGACACGTGCCCGAGCAGCGCGTAGTCGGGGGTCAGGCCGGCGTCGGCCTGGGTCACCACGAAGAACTGGCTCCCGGAGCGGCCAGGTGGCTCAGCCGGGCTCTTCGCCATCGCGACGATCCCACGCGTGTACGCGAGGTTCTGCGGAGGCGGCTCGTCGACGAAGTAGCCAGGGCCACCCGTACCGCTGCCGGTCGGATCCCCGCCCTGGACGACGAAGCCCGGAATGATCCTGTGGAAGACCGTGGCGTCGTAGAAGCCATGCCTCGCAAGGTATGCGAATGAGGAAACGGTCTTCGGGGCCCTTGTCGTGTCGAGCGCGATCTCGAAGCGTCCGCAGCTCGTCTCCACCGTCGCGCTGGCCGGCCCCTGCAGCGTCTGCGTCGGGCGCGCTAAGTGAACCTGCTTCGGCGCCGGAGCGGAGACCTTGCTACAGCCCGCGGGCAGCGCGACGCTGGAGGTATCTCCGCCGCCGCCTCCGCACCCCGCCAGCAGCACCAATGCCAGCGAAGCGAGCACCGCTGTGCGCCCCACTCTCAAGGCGCCGAAGCCTACTCCCGGCTCCTGCGATGATCGCCGCATGGAGGCCCGTTTCATCATCGGCCGGTTTCTCAACGGATTGGTTGCCAGGTTCCCCTCGAGCTGGCCCCTGATCCGCGGCCCGATGCGCAACTTCTTCGACCGCCGGGCCGAGGGCTGGGAGGACCGGACGTCCGCCGGCTCGGCGGCCCATCTCGCGCCCCTGGCCGCGGCACTCCTTCAAGTGCGGCCCGAGCCCGAGCGCGCCCTCGACCTGGGAACCGGCCTCGGCGACGGCGCCCTGCTGATCGCCCGTGAGTTCCCCCACGCCAGGGTCCGCGGCGTCGACATGTCGCCGGAGATGGTCCGCAGGGCCCAGAACCGGATCGGGCTCGACCCGGAGGGCCGGGTGGCCTTCAAGGTCGCGGACGCCTCCAATCTCCCCTTCGAGGACGACTCCTTCGACCTCGTCGCGCAGCTCAACATGCCGCCGTTCTTCGCCGAGATCGCTCGTGTTCTGCGCCCTGGCGGCTTCGCGATCGTGGCCGCGAGCTGGGGGCCGCAGACGCCCTTCTATACGCCGGATTCCGTTCTGGAACGCGGATTTCGGAAGGCCGGCCTCGAAGAGGTCAAACGCGGCCAGGCCGCAGACGGTACGTATTTCGTTGCCCGCCGCCCCTCCTGACGGCCCTCACAAATAGATTCACCCGATCAGCCCCGCCCGCCGCCACCTGCTGCTCGTCAATCCGCACTCGGCGGGTGGTCGAACCCTGAAGCTTCTGCCGGAGGTGGAGCGCGAGCTTGCCAATCGCCACGTCAACTACAGGGTCGTGCGCACCGAAAGCCTCGCGCACGGCGTCTCCGAGGCGCGGGGCGCCGCCGCCGACGGTGAGATCCCCGTGGTGATGAGCGGCGACGGCCTGATCGGCGCGATCGGCGGCGCCCTGGCTGAGACCGGCACGACCCTGGGAATCATCCCCGGCGGCCGCGGCAACGACCTGGCACGCGTCCTCGGCATTCCGAAGGAGCCCGCTGGATCGGTGGCAGTGCTCGCCGAGGGAAACGAGCGCGAGATCGACGTCGGCGAGGCGAACGGGAGTCGGTTCCTCTGCATCGCCTCCTGTGGCTTCGACTCCGAGGCGAACCGGGTCGCCAACGAGGCGCGGCTGATCCGCGGCAACCTCGTCTACGCCTACGCGGCCTTTCGGGTGCTCGCCTCTTGGAAGCCGGCTGCCTTCCGGGTGGTGCTGGACGGCGGGGAGCCGTTCGAGTTCGACGGCTACTCGGTGGCCGTCGGGAACAGCCAGGCCTTCGGCGGCGGGATGTTCATCGCCCCGCATGCCGAGCTCGACGACGGGCTCCTCGACGTGATCACGATCAGCCAGGTCAGCAAGCTCCGATACATCAAGGGCCTGCCCAAGGTCTTCAAAGGGGAGCACATCGCAAACGAGGAGGTCACCGAAATGCGCGGCGCAAAGGTCGAGATCAGCGCCGACCGCGACTTCGCCGTCTACGCGGACGGAGAGCACCTCACCGACCTCCCGGCCACCCTCCGCACGCTGACGCGCGCCCTCCGCGTGATCGCGCCCCCGCGGCCCACCTAACCTGCTGCGGCAATGAGCGCTCTCTTCGAGGCGAAGCGCGGCCTGGCCCGCGGCGTCGGTGCACTCAGCCGCCGCAGCGGCCGTGGCGGCGGTACGACGCTCCCAGGCCGCCTGCTGGTCCGCATGGCTCCCGACGCAATCGAGCGCCTTGCGTCGAGCCTCGATCGAGGCTCGATCGTGGTCAGCTCGACCAACGGCAAGACCACGACCGCCGGGATGATCGCCGGGATCCTCCAGGCGGCCGGCCGCCGCCCGGTCCACAACCGCGCCGGATCGAACATGCACTGGGGCGTGGCCACCGCGCTGCTGGAGCAATCCGGCGATGAGGGCCTCTTCGAGCTGGACGAGGCCTGGCTGCCGCGCGTTGCCCCGAGCCTGCGCCCGCGGCTGCTCGTCCTCGGCAACCTCTTCCGGGATCAGCTCGACCGCTACGGAGAGCTGGAGAGGCTCGCCGACGAATGGGCCGAGCTCGTCGCCTCGATGGAGGGCTCGTGTGAGTTCGCCCTGAACGCCGACGATCCCCTGATCGCCGACCTCGGTCGCGACCGCGAGCTGCGCCGGCGCCCCGACGTGACCTACTTCGGGATCGAGGACACGAGCCAGGCGCTGCCGGAGCTCCAGCACGCCCACGACGCGAAGCACTGCCGCCGCTGCGGCGCGCCGTACTCCTACGAGCGCGCCTTCGTCGGTCACCTCGGCCACTACATCTGCCCCAACTGCCATGCCGACCGGCCAACGCCGGACATCGCCGCGACCGAGATCGAGCTGCACGGTATCTCCGGCTCAACCGTGCGAATCACCACGCCGGAGGGCGATCTGGAGCTGAAGCTGCCCCTCCCTGGCCTCTACAACGTCTACAACGCGCTCGCCGCGGTCGCCGCCGGCCTTCGCTCGGGCGTATCGCTCGAACAGGTCCGCGAAGGCCTCGAATCGATGCGGGCCGTCTTCGGCCGCGTCGAGACCATCGAGGTCTCCGGCAAGCCTGTCTCAATCCTGCTAATCAAGAACCCGGCCGGGGCCAACGAGGTGCTGCGCACGCTGACCCTCGAATCGTCTGCCGGGGGAATCGACCTGTGGCTCGCGCTGAACGACCGGATCGCCGACGGACGCGACGTCTCCTGGATCTGGGACGCGGACTTCGAGCTGCTCTCGGGCGGCGTCCGCCGCGTGATCTGCGCCGGCACGCGGGCTCCGGAGATGGCCCTGCGCCTCAAATACGCGGGTTGGCCGGAGGATTCGATCGAGGTGGTGGAGCCGATCGCCGGCTCCCTCGACGCCGCCGTCGCGGCTGCCCCGGACCGGCTCTTCGCCCTCCCCACCTACACGGCCCTGCTCGAGCTGCGGACGCTCTTGACCAACCGCGGCCTCGCGGCCGACTACTGGCAATGACGTCCGCCGCGATCTGGCAGGAGGTCGAGTTCGGCTCCTACGGCGCCGATCTGCCTCTGTGGGTGGAGCTCGCCACCGAGGCGAACGGGCCGGTTGCGGAGCTCGGCGCCGGTGCCGGGCGCGTCTCTCTCGACCTTGCCGGCCACGGCCACGAGGTGATCGCGGTGGAGCGCGACCTCGACCTGATCCGCGAGCTCGAGCGTCTCGCGGAGCAGCGTGGCGTGTCGGTCTCGGTCGTCGCGGAGGATCTCGGGTCGCCCGCCGAAATTCGCCTCCCGGACCCACCGGCGCTCGCGATCGGCCCGCTGCACCTGATCCAGATCATCGATCCGCTTTCCCGCCCAGCCCTGCTCGCCCGCCTCCGCGAGGTGATCGCCCCGGCGGGCACCCTGGCCCTGACCCTGGTCGACGAGTCCACCCTGCTCACCTCCGGCGCGGCCTCGACGCAAATCCTTCCTGACATGCGCGAGCTCGACGGCTGGGTCTACTCGAGCGAGCCTCTCTGGGTCCAGGTGGGCGACCAGGAACTCACGATCCGGCGCCTGCGGGAGACGGTCTCCCCCGGTGGCCGGATGGAGCGCGACATCCACGACGAGACGCTCCACCGGGTCTCCCCGGAGACGCTCGAGAGCGAGGCAGTGGACGCCGGCCTCCTGCCGTCCGGAAGGCGGCAGATCAGCTCCGGCGAGAACGAGGCGGACTCCACCGTCGTGCTGCTGGAGGTCCCGGGATGAGCGCCGGTCAGCCCGAGCTGCGCCTGCTCGCCCTCTACCCCGAGCAGATGAACATCTACGCGGACCGGGGAAACATGATCTTTCTCCAGCGCCGATGCGAGTGGAGGGGCATCCCCTTTCGCTATGCGGCGGCCGGCCCTGGCGACGGCTTCGACCCCGCCGAGCACGATCTGATCTACATCGGGGGCGGCCAGGACCGCGATCAGGTTCTCGTCGCGGAGGACATGCTGCGAACCAAGCGGGACGCGATCGCCTCGGCCGTCGAGGACGGGGCGGCGCTCCTGGCCGTCTGCGGCGGCTATCAGCTGCTCGGCCATCGCTACCAGCTGGGCGAACGGTCGATCCCCGGTCTGGGGATCGCCGACCTCGAGACGGTGAGGGAGGCGGGGCCGCGCCTGATCGGCAACGTCTCGATCGAGGTGGATCTCGGCGAGGGCCCGCTCGTGCTCGCGGGCTTCGAGAATCACGGCGGGCGAACCCATCTCGGACCCGACGCCGAGCCGCTGGGCCGCGTCCTGCACGGCCACGGGAACAATGACCGGGACGGCCATGAGGGCGTCAAGCGACTCAACCTGATCGGCACCTACCTCCACGGTCCCCTGCTGCCCAAGAACGCCTGGCTGGCCGACCGCCTGATCGCGCTTGCCATCGAGCGCCGCACCGGCACGCGGCCGGAGCTGGAGCCGCTGTCAGACGAGCTGGAGACCGCCTCCCACGAATCCGCGCTGCGGGCCGCCGACAACGGATAGGATCACCGCAATGGTCATCGTGATCATCATCGTCGCGCTGCTGCTGCTCGCCGGCCTGATCTATGTCCTGTCCCGCAACAGCCTCATCAGCCTGCGGAATCGCACCGAGGAGGCATGGAGCGGGATCGACGTGCAGCTCAAGCGCCGACATGATCTGATCCCGAACCTGGTCGAGTCGGTGAAGGGCTACGCGAGTCACGAGAAGTCCACCTTCGAGGCGGTCACCCAGGCCCGCGCGGCCGCCATGCAGGCGAGCGGCCCCGAGGAAGCCGGTAAGGCGGAGTCACAGCTGACCTCCGCCCTGGGGGGCCTCCGCGTGGTGGCCGAGCAGTACCCGGAGCTCCGAGCCACCGAGAACTTCCAGCAGCTCCAGCGCCAGCTCTCCGAGCTGGAGGACGAGATCCAGGCATCGCGCCGGATCTACAACTCAAATGTCCAGCAGTACAACACGCGGATCCAGCAGTTCCCGTGGTCGATGATCGCCAACCGGGGCGGCTTCACGGCCAAGCCCTTCTTCGAAATCGGCGATGCCGCGGAGCGCGAGGCTCCGCAGGTCTCCTTCACCTAGCCGAACGGGCTAGGAGCCGGTCGAACCGAAGCCCGCGGGGCCGCGGACCGACGTGTCCAGCGCGTCCGCGCGCATCGGGCTTGCGGTGGCGATCGGGACCAGGAGCAGCTGGGCGATCCGGTCGCCCGGCTTGCAGTGGTATTCCATCGTCTGATCGGTGTTGAGCAGGAGGACCCGCACCTCGCCGCGATAGCCCGGATCGATCAGGCCCGGCGAGTTGATCAGCGTGATGCCGTGCTTCAGGGCAAGCCCTGAGCGGGGCAGGACCAGGCCAGCCAGCCCGTCGGGAATCGCGACGGCCAGTCCGGTTCCGACGCTGACCCGAGCGCCGGGCACGATCTGGGCGCCCTCGGCCGCATAGAGGTCCAGGCCGGCGTCGTTGTCGTGCGCGCGAGTCGGCAGCGTTGCCTTCTCGCTGAGCTTGATGAACCTGAGCTCCTCCATGTGCCGAGCGTAGGGTCGGGTTCGGTCGGCAACTCCGGGAGCAGCGGGGCGCTGCCGTTAGTCGCCGGCGGCTCGAACTCCGTTTCCAGATCGTCCGGGATGCCCATTGAGCGATAGATCGGCGAAGCGATCGGCGAGGGCGGCAGGTAGGCGCGCCCGAACGAGAACCCCGTCCTCGCGATCTTCACGCTCGAGGTCACCAGCGATCTCGTGAAGCTCAGAAAGACGCTCACCCGCGTCAAAAGGTACGAGCAACTCGACCTCGGTGAGATTCTGCGCGATCGATGAGGCGATCCGGGACCGCAGCTCCTCCAGGCCCTCCCCCATCTCCGCGGAGACGAGTGCCGCTTCCGGGTGCCGGAGCGACAGCTCTCTGCGCTCCTCGTCGTCAAGCAGGTCGACCTTGTTCATCACCAGCAGGCGCGGCGACGCGTCGGCCCCGATCTCGGCGAGGACGGCGTTCGCGGCCGAGATCGAATCCGCCCGCTCCTCCTCCGGCTCGGAGCCATCGACGACGTGCAGGATCAGGTCCGCGAGGACTGTCTCCTCGAGGGTCGCCTTGAACGCCTCGACGAGAGCATGCGGCAGCTTCCGGATGAACCCGACCGTATCGGTGAGCAGGATGCGGCGCCCATCATGCGTGAAGGCCCGTGTGGTCGGGTCAAGGGTGTGGAAGAGCCGCTCCCCCACGCCGACCCCCGCCCCGGTCAACGCGTTGAGCAGCGTCGACTTCCCGGCGTTCGTGTAGCCGGCGAGCGCGGCCGTCGGCATCACCGCTCGTTCCCGCTCGGCGCGCATCACCGCGCGATTGCGCTCGAGGCGCTCGAGGCGCCGGCGCAGCGAGGTGATGCGGTCGCGCGCCAGGCGTCGGTCGGTCTCGATCTGGGACTCACCGGGACCCCTGGTGCCGATCCCGCCTCCGAGGCGCTCCAGATGGGTCCAGAGGCCCCTCATGCGGGCGAGGTTGTATTCCAGCTGCGCGAGCTCGACCTGGAGCTTGCCCTCGGCCGTGTGGGCGTGGTCGGCGAAGATATCCAGGATCACCGCGGTGCGGTCGATCACCGGCACGCCCAGCGCCTGCTCGAGGTTCCGCTCCTGCCGCGGCACCAGCTCGTCGTCGACGGCGACCAGATTGGCGTCAGCCGCGCCGATCTCACGCTTCAGCTCCACGAGCTTCCCCCGGCCGAGGTAGCGGTCGGGATCGGGGGCGCTTCGAGCCTGGGTCATCTCCCCCGCCGTCGCCACTCCCGCGGTGCGGAGGAGCTCCTTGAGCTCGGCCAGCGGATCCTCGCGATGCTCGTCGTCCCGGACGACCCCTACGGCGATGGCGCGCTGGCGGGCGCGAGGATTGCTGATCCCGGCGGAACCGTTCCCTTGGTGGCTCTCGGATTGCCGCCCGTTGCGGTTTCTCTGCACTGATCAGATGTTAGGCGCCGGTCATCCCGAGCCGCACGTGAGCGGCGCGGGTGGCAACCTGGTCAAGCCAATGTCGCTGACGAAGGGGATCGCGCCCGCGGCGCACGCGTTCCCCAGGGACTCCTGCAGCGCCGCGTCGTCTTCGGGCTCCGGGTAATCGGTCGCGGTGACGAGCAGCCCCCATTCACCGATCCTGCGCAGGGAGGTCTGGGCCGCGGCGATCTCCCCGGCCGGCTGATGCACGTACCGGCGACGCTTGAAGCTGTACGTCCAGGTCACGTCCTCCCGGTTCCAGCCGTCATAGAACCGGAGCAGGCGGCCGATGGAGGCCTCGCCGTTCTGGGCGAACAAGAGGCCACCGTCGCCGTGCACGAGGCCCGAAAGGGAATGGACCAGCCTCCTCATCCCGGGCCGCTCATCCTTGTGCGTCTCGACCATGTCGGTGTTGTCAAGGAAGAGGCCGTCGAACCCCTTGCGCAGGAGGCGTGGAGCGATCCGGCGGGAGATCGCGCGGCGGAATCCCGGGGCGTCGACGTCGGCGTAGATCTCCCCGAACTGCTTGAAGCGATCGGCGAGAGCGAAGCGCTTCAGCTTCGGGTACCACGAGCGAAACGGCTCGATCGTGCCCACGCTCAGGTAGCCGAGGACCACGGCGCCCGCTCCGCGCAGCCGGGCGACGCTGGCGGGCTTGGTCAGCTCACCGTCGACGACGACCAGGTCGTAGTGCTCGAGGGCGCCCAGCACCGCGGGATCGTTCGCATCGAGGCCGAGCCCGAAGGCGAAGTCGTGGACCTCCGCCAGGCGGGGACTCGCAGAGGACGACAGGGCCGGCGTCACGCATGCGAGCGCCATTGCCAGCGACGAAGCGAGCGCCGCGCATATCCGCATATCCCGAAGGCTAGGGCGAGGACGGGGCGGCCGCCGGCCGCGAGGGAACCATCGGGAGCAGCGCAGCTGCCCCGACCACCGCGACGAACGCCAGCGAGCGGCCGATGACCGCGAGGGCGTCAGAGCCCATCGGGTCGCCGAAGACGACGATCCCGCCCGCGATGGCGGACAGCGTCGCCGAGGCGGAGAACGCGACGATTACCGCGACCGGCTCGCCGATCTGCAGGCCGCGGCCGAGGGCGAGGAAGGCGCCAATCCCGCCGACAATCGCCGTCACGGTCCAGGGACTGAGCAGATTCATGGCATCGGTAGGGACGAGCTCAGACAGCGCCTTCAGCGAGATGTCGGAGACGCCGAGCAGCGTGCCCGCCGCGATCGCCAGGAGCATCGACCCCTGTGCGAGCAGCCGTCCATTGCTTCCGGTCAGGATGAGCAGGCCGCCGATCGTCAGCATTCCGCACTGGAAGCCCAGCATCGTCACCGCGTCGAAACCGACCTCGGAGCGGGCATGCCCGGCCGTGAGGGCCAGGAAGCCCAGACCGGCGGCGCAGAGCGCGATGCCGGCCATCTCACGTCTGCAGACCGCGATCCCGAACCAGCGCCGGGCCGGAATGGCCAGCATGGCGATGCCGCCGGCGATCACCGCCTGGACCAGCGACAGCGGGGCCATCGAGAGCGCCGCCACGTGCAGGCACCAGGCAACGAAGGCGAGCCCGAAACCGATCGCCCACCATCTCGAGCGAAAGAGGGCCGAGGCGCTGCGAAGAGGGCTGCGCATCGCGACGTCCGGTGCGTTGACCGCGCCGCGGTGCTTGCAGAGCAGCGCCACGCCCGAGATCAGGGCGCAGCCCAACGCAAGTATCAGTCCGATTCCGCTCATAGGTGAGGTTCGGCGCGACAGCCTGGGTCCTTTAGCTGAGGCGCCGCTAAAGGCCGATTCGCCCCCCGGGCGAGAATCCCGCCTGACCACCATACGGCGTCCGGATAAAGAAGGCGCCGGTTAACTCAGATGCGCGCGCAGCCGCTGGACGGCCTCGCGCAGAAGCTCATCGGGCGTCGTCAGCGAGATCCGGAAGAACCCCTCCCCGCTCGGGCCGTACATCGAGCCGGGTGAGACGACGACCGCGGCCTCCTCGAGGACCAGCTCCGCGAAGGAAGCTGACGTGTGTCCGTCGGGAACCGGTGCCCAGATGTAGATCGTCCCCTTCGGAGCCTCGACCTCGACCCCAATGTCGCGCAGCGCCTCGACGACGAGGTCGCGCCGGCGCTCGTAGATCCGGCACATCTCCGCGACCTCCTTGCGCGATCCGCGCAAGGCGGCCGCGCCGGCCAGCTGGACCGCCTCGTAGAGGCCGGAGTCGACGTTGGTCTTGAGGCGCCAGTAGGTCTTGATCGCCTCGGCGTTGCCGAGAATCGCCGCACAGCGCCAGCCGGTCATGTTGTAGCCCTTGGAGAGCGAGAAGACCTCCACGCCGATGTCCTTCGCCCCCGGCGTGGCGAGGAAGCTCGGCGCCACGTAGCCGTCGTAGGTCGTCTCCGAGTAGGCGTTGTCGTGGACGACCAGGATCTCGTGGCGCTTGGCCAGCTCGACGACGCGCTCGAAGAAGCCTTCCGGCACCACCGCGCCCGTCGGGTTGTTCGGATAGTTGATGAACAGCAGTCGCGCAGCCTCCAGCTTCTCCTCGGGGATGACATCGACATCGGGGACGAAGCCGAGTTGTGGCCGGAGAGGCAGCAGATGCGCCTCTGCGCCGGCGAGCACCGGGCCTCCGGTGTAGACGGGATACCCGGGATCCGACGCCAGGGCGACGTCCCCCGGGTCGAGGAAGGCGAAGCAGAGGTTGTAGATGCACTCCTTGGCTCCGATCGCCGGAATGACCTCGTTGACCGGGTCGATCTCCACGCCGAAGCGCTGCCGGTAGAAGTCCGCGAAGGCCTCGCGAAACTCGAGCCGCCCGCGGTTGCTCGGGTACTTCTGGGTGGAGGGGTCTCCCACGGCCTCTCGCATCGCCTCGACGACGTACCGGAACGTCGGTGTGTCCGGATCGCCGATCCCGAGGCTGATCACGTCGATCCCCTCGTCGCGCTTCGCCTCGATTCGCCGCTCGAGCTCGGCGAACATGTAGGGAGCGATCACCTCGAGGCGCTCGGAGGGCGCGGCGAGGCCTCTCTTTTTCACGGGTGCTGCCATCGGATCCGGAAGACTAGGGGGCCGAAGAGCGCACCTCACCGAGCACTTGCTCGAACCGCTCGCTGAACTCTCCCGCGTAAACCTCTTCCGCCCAACCGGTCAGCTGGACGTCCAGCTCGTCGCTCACCTCGACCTGGAGCTGCCCGCCATCGAGCACGACGCTCATCGGGCTCTCGCCGCCGTTCAGGAATACGGCCACCGCCGCCCCACTGGCACCGGTTCCCGACGAGAGGGTCTCCCCCACGCCGCGTTCGAAGATCCGGGCGCTAACGAGGGATTCCCGGACACAGAAGAAGCTCACGTTCGTGCGGTTGGGGAAGAGCTCGTGGTGCTCGATCTGGGGCCCGAGCACCGAGAGGTCGAGCTCCTCCAGCTCCCTCTCGGGCACCTCGATCGCGCACTGGGGATTGCCGATCGAAACGTGCTGGAAGCGCCAGGTGCGCCCGCCCGCCTCCAGCTCGCCGCGGCCGTCCTCACCCCCCGACGGGAAGTCCGCCGAGCCGGTGCTCGCGCGACCCAGGCCCATCGTGCAGTCGCGCTCGGTGCGGATCCTGGGCCTGACGTCGCCGGCCTTCGTGAGAATCGTGAACTCATCGGCGTCCGTCCACCCGCGATGCCGGAGGTAGAGCGCCGCCTCACGCGCGCCATTTCCGGACAGCTCCGCCTCCGAGCCGTCCGGGTTGAAAATCCGAAGCTCGGCGACGTAGGCCGGGTCCTCGACCGGAAGCAGCAGCAAGATGCCGTCGGACCCGACGCCGAAGGGCCTGTTGCAGATCCTCCTGACCCGCTCCGGGGTCAATTCCCAGGGCAGCGCAGCTGCCTCGAGGATCAGGTAGTCGTTGCCGAGCGCTGTCCACTTCTCGAACCTCATCCCGAGCCGAGCCTTTCGATGATCTCCGCCGCCACGTCGGCATCATCGCGGTCCGTGCGGTCGATCAGGGCGACGCCCTCCATGCGGCGCATCCAGGTGAGCTGACGGCGCGCGTAGGAGCGGTGCGCGGTCTTGATCGACTCGATCGCCTCCCGCGACGGCGCCGCGTCTATGTCCGAGACGAGCTGCTCGAAGCCGAGCGCCGCGCGAGCCGTCCGGGACGGGCCGGCCTCGAGAGCGGCGCGCGCCTCCTCGGTCGCTCCCCCGGCGATCATCGCGTCCACGCGGCCGTCGATCCTCTCCGCCAGTCGCTCGCGATCCATCGTCAGCCCGACCAGCAGCGTGGGGTGGCGAAGCTCCGCCGTCCACACGCCCTCCCCGTCGGGCGGGGGCGCAATCCCGGCGCGCTCGAGCTCGGTAAGGCGCGCGATGCGCTTGGTGTCGTTCGGGTCGAGGTTCGCCGCCAGGTCGGGGGCGAGCTCTGCGTGCAGGGCCTCCGGGCCGCGCGCTGCGATCTCGCTCTCGACCGCGTCGCGGATCTCGGGTGGGACTGGCGGCCTGAGATCGAGGTCGGCCAGCGCCGCCCTCAGGTAGAGCCCGGTGCCGCCCACCACGATCGGGCGGCGGCCCTCCGCCAGCAGCGAGTCGATCTCACGGTGTGCCGCCTCCGCGTAGCGGCCGGCGCTGAACTCCTCCCCGGGCTCGACGAATGAGAGGAGCCGGTGCTCGAGGCGCTCCCGCTCCTCCGCCGTCGCAGCCCCGCTCAGCGTCTCGAGGCCCCGATAGACCTGGATGGAGTCGCAGTTGACCGCCACCGGGTCATCCCCACGCTCGCGCAAGAGCTCGGCAACCGCGATCGCGACGCCCGTCTTGCCGACCGCCGTCGGGCCGAACAGCGCCAGGACCTCCATTGCGCCGCGGCTGCTACGCCGCGCGGCTCAGCAGCCGCTCGGTGCCGCTCAGCGTGGTCGAGGTGGCACTCGAGATCTCGACCTCGACCAGCTCACCGGCGCCGGCCGTGCCGTCGAAGTTGACGGTCTTGTTGTGGCGAGTGCGACCGCGGAGCCGGGATGCATCGGTGCGGCTCGGCCCCTCCACCAGCACCTCCAGGGTTCGGCCGATGAAGCGCTCCGAGCGCTCCCTGGCGCGCCGCTGGACCAGCTCGACGAGGCGCCCCATCCGCTCGCGCTTCACCGCATGGGGAAGCTGATCGTCGAAGCCCGCGGCCTCTGTGCCGCGCCGCGGGGAGAAGATGAAGGTGAAGGCGCCGTCGTAGCCGACCTCATCCACCACCTCGAGCGTCTGCTCGAAGTCCGCCTCGGTCTCGCCTGGGAAGCCGACGATGATGTCGGTGGTGATCGCGCAGTCCGGGACGTGCTCGCGGATCAGCGCGACGCGGTCCATGTAGCGCTCGCGGCTGTAGGTGCGCCGCATTCGCTTCAGCACCGCGGTCGATCCGGACTGGAGCGGCAGGTGGATGTGCTCGCAGAGGGCGCCGAGCTCCGCGTGGGCGCGGATCACGTCCTCCTTCATGTCCTTCGGGTGGGGGCTCGTGTAACGGATGCGGTCGACGCCGGCGACCCCGTCCACGCCCGCGAGCAGCTCCGCGAAGCTGATCCGGCTCTCCTTCGGCAGATCGCGCCCGTAGCTGTTCACGTTCTGCCCCAGCAGCGTGATCTCATTGACGCCGTCGCCGGCGAGACGCTCGATCTCCGCGATCAGCTCAGCGGGATCGCGACTTGCCTCTCGTCCGCGCACCGAGGGCACGATGCAGTACGAGCACACGCAGTTGCAGCCCTGCGAGATCTGCACCCAGGCTTGGAACTCCCGCGCCCGCTTCATCGGCAGGTGCCCCGAGACGTCCTCGAACTCGAAGTAGCCCTGAGCCGTGAGCGAGTCCGAGGTCAGGAACTCCGCGAGGCGGTGGATCTGCCCAGGGCCGAAGGCAACGTCGACGAACGGGAATCGCCGGAAGACCTCGTCCTTCACCGACTGGGCCCAGCAGCCGCCGACCCCGACGATCCTGGCGGGGTCCTCCGACTTCAGCCGCTTTGCCTCTCCCAGGTGGGCGATGAAGCGGTTGTCCGCCGACTCCCGGATCGAGCAGGTGTTGAAGAGGATCAGGTCGGCGCCGTCGCGGTCCGGCGATTCGACGTAGCCGAGCGAGTCGAGCATGCCCTTCATCCGCTCGGAGTCGTGCTCGTTCATCTGGCACCCGAACGTGGTGACGTGGTAGCGGCGGTCCATCGCGGTCAATGTACCGGGGCGCCGCTACTTCGAGGTCGAGTTGACGATCTGCTGGATCCGGCTGTGCGAGAGGCCCAGCGCGGCCGCCACCTCCCGGTAGCTGCCCCCGGCCGCGACCGCCTTCCTGACCAGCCCGTCGCGCTCCAGGCGCACACGCGCCACGTCCTCGTCGATCCGGCGCATCGCGCGCCGGTACTCGAGCCCGACCCGGACCCGCTCGACCCAGACCCGTCCGCGCGCCCGCTCAAACTCGCTGTGTGCCTTCCTGAGCCGCGCGGCCTCCGCTTCGGCGATCATTCGCCCTGTATAGCACCAGTCAAAGCGCTTATACGGCGCCTCGCGACGCTCACCCAATGCTTGCGACTACTCCGACAGCCCTGCGGCTGCGAGGGCTTCATCCGGGTCCGAGTACATGTCCATCCGGGCTCTCGTGCCATCGCGAAAAGTCCAGACCTGGGCGAAAGACATCTCAACGGGCATCCCGTTCGATTTCGAGCGGGCGCGCTGGCGCATCAAAGCAACCACCCTGTCGCCCGCGTCATGGAGGGCATCTACCTCGAGCTCCCAGTCCTCCCACGCAGCCGTCCACTCTGTGAGGAAGTTCTGCGCGCCGTCAGCGCCTTCGTAGACCTGCTGCCCGGGCCAGTGGAGGTTCGAGACGTCCCACACGAAGTCGGCCGTGTAGTCCCGCCCGACTTCACCTGTGGCCGCGAATCGCTCATAGCCGGCACGAACGATCTCGACATTCTCCTGCGACACCGTCTGCAGTATCTCCCAAGACGGGCTGGAGCTAGGGCGTGGGCCCTCCGAGGACCGTCAGGTCGCCCTGCATCCCGGCCTCCCTGTGCCCCGGAACCGTGCAGAAGAAGACGTACTTCCCGGGGGCGAGATTGGTCAGCTGCACCGACTGCTTGCCGTTGGCGAAGGGCTGGACCTCGCCGAGCACGTTCCCGTTCGCGGTCGCCACGGCGATGCTGTGCGGGACCGGCGAGGGATTCGTGTAGTCGATCGTCAGGTTGCCGGGCTTCGCCTGAAGCCCATTGGGATCGAAGACCAGGCTGCCGTCGGACGGCGAGGAGACGTCCAGCGTCTCGGAGGCACTGGCTCCCGAGGTAGTCGTACCGCCTCCGCCCGAGTTCTCGGGCTGCTGCTTGGCGAGCTTGTCGTTCCGCTTGTTCTGCTCGTCGACGGACTTGACGATCGCGAATGCCATGGTCGTCCCGACGATGAGCGCGAAGAGCGCCACCACGCCGAGCAGGACCCCGCGACTCGGCGGGAACGAGTCGCTCCCGCGGATCCCCACGAAGGAGATCACCACCGCGGCGAGCACCAGGACGCCGCCTACGACGAAGAAGAAGTTGCCGTCCATCCGCGCGGATCCTATCTTCGCGGCGGCCGCTCGACAGTCCTGACCGCCTCATAGGCGAGCTCCAGGGGATATCCACGCCTGACGAGCAGCCCCAGCGCCCGCTCGCGCTCGCGCCCGTCCTCGCAGGACATCCCCCGGTCGCCGAGCAGGGAGACCGCGCGCTCAAGCAGCGCCTCCTGATCGTCCCCGCCGAGCGCGGCCTCGATGTGCTCGCGCGAGACGCCGCGGTTCTCGAGGGACGACGCAATCCGATCGGGCCCCCACCCCGCGAGCTGGACCTTGTCCTCCGCAAAGCGGCGCGCGAAGCTCGCATCGTCGATCGCTCCGGCGTCGATCAGGAGGGCGATCACCTCCTCGATCTCGACTTCGGCCACCTCGCGCTCGGCGAGCCACTTACGCAGCTCGGACTCGGTTCGCTCCTTGTAGCTCAGCGCCCGCAGCGCGAGCTCATAGGGGTCTTGGGACGGCTTCGCCATCAGTCGGGAGCGCGTGCGGCCGCCCCGCACAAGTCGCTTCGCCCTTCGCCCTTGATGCGAGGGCGCGCGTCAGCGCGACCCGTCATATGGAGCGCAGCGGCCTTGCGCTCCCTAGGCAGCCTTCTTCTGCGGCTTGGCCTTTTCGGCGGGCTTCTCGGTGCTCTTCTCCGGGGCCTCGTCGACGGCCTTCACCACTGGCTCTTCGGCATCGGCGGCCTTCTCCGCCTCGGGCTTCATCTCGCCCTGCTCGCCCAACCCGAGCTTGGCGTAGAGCTTGCCCTCGATCTCGGCAGCCAGCTCCGGGTTGTCGCGCAGGAACTCCTTGGTGTTGTTGCGGCCCTGGCCGAGCCGCGTATCCCCGTAGGAGAAGAAGGAGCCCGACTTCTGGATCAGGTCGTGCTCCAAGGCCATGTCGAGCAGGCCGCCCTCCTTCGAGATCCCGACGCCGTATTCGATGTCGAACTCGGCCTGCCGGAACGGAGGGGCCACCTTGTTCTTCACGACCTTCACCCGGACCCGGTTGCCGACGGCCTCGGTGCCCTCCTTGAGGGTCTCGATCCGGCGGATGTCGAGCCGCTGCGAGGAATAGAACTTGAGCGCGCGGCCACCCGGCTGGGTCTCGGGCGAGCCGAACATGACGCCGATCTTCTCGCGGATCTGGTTGGTGAACAGGCAGATCGTGTTGGCGCGGTTCAGGTTGCCGGCCAGCTTGCGCAGGGCCTGCGACATCAGGCGCGCCTGGAGGCCGACGTGGGAGTCGCCCATCTGACCCTCGAGCTCCACGCGCGGTGTGAGCGCGGCGACCGAATCGACCGCGACGACGTCGACGGCGCCGGAGCGCACCAGCACGTCAACGATCTCGAGCGCCTGCTCCCCGTAGTCGGGTTGGGAGATCATCAGCTCGTCGGTGTTGACGCCGATCTTCCGCGCGTACACGGGATCGAGCGCGTGCTCGGTGTCGATGAAGGCGCACACGCCTCCGCGTGCCTGGGCCTCGGCGATGATGTGGTAGACGAGCGTGGTCTTGCCGGAGGACTCCGGCCCGAAGATCTCGACGATGCGCCCGCGCGGCACCCCGCCGACGCCCAGCGCGATGTCCAGGGGAAGCGCGCCGGTGGAGATCGTCTCCACGTTCAGCCCGCCGATGTCACCCAGCGTCATCAGGGCGCCCGCACCGAACTCCTTCTCGATCTGCGTGACGGCGGCGTGCAGCGCCTGGTCGCGCGCCTTCGCCTCCTTCTCGCCGGCCTCTCTCAAGTTGGGCTTCTGATCTGCCATCTCACTCACCTCTCTGTCTCTTGGTCATCGTGGGCGGTCGGAAGCTCCAACTCGGCCATCGGTTCGTACTCCGCACCGGTCCTGCGCAGGTGGGACTTGAAGAGCACCAGACGAGTCGGACGGAAGAACCGGAACATATGTTCGGGTAGCAAATGTGGCTGAGTCCGGATCAAGGCGGGCTTCCGGCTCTTCGGTGCCTCCGGCTTCACCCGCGCCACGGTCAGATGCGGCCAGAAGGGGCGCTTCTCCGGCTCGTAGTAGCCCTCCTCCACCAAGCGCCCCTCCACCTGGGCCTGCAGCGCGACGGTCTCGTCCGAGCGGGCGGCCAGCGCGATCAGGCGCGGGCGCTTCCCCGGCGGGATGCCCACCGGATCGGCGGCGAGCTCGACGGCCGGCGCCTCCGCGTCGACGTCGAAGGCCGCCTTCGCGATCGCCTTCGCATCCTTCTCGGCCTGATAGCCGAGGAAGACGAGCGTGATGTGGAGAGCCGCCGGCCTGACGATCCGCAGAGCCGGGTCGGCGAGCGCCGATTGCTGCCAGTCGACCAGCCCGGCGCGTACGTCCTGCGGCAGATCGAGGGCGACGAAGAGGCGAGCCCGCGGGCTCTTGAGCCGCTCCTTGGCCACGCCTGAACGCTAGACGCCGCTTCGGCCGACAAGACCAGCTGCCACACCGTCCGCTCACCACGCCGTTGAGTCGCTGCTCCGGCCTTCTCTCCCCTCAGGCGAATCCGGCGGCATCATCGGCCGCGGCCCGATCGCGAAGAACGTCCAGGCGGATCACCCTGTCCCCGCGGAAGGTCCAGACCTGGAAGTAGCGGAACTCGGCGGGCGCGCCACTGCCCTTCCCGATCCCCCGTTGGACGACCGCCGCGATCACGCTGTCACCGGCGTCCACGAGATCCTCCACGTCGATCGTCACCTCCTCCCAGGCCTCCAGGAACGTCCGCATGTATTCGCCGATGCCCTCCAGCCCGACGTAGTTGCCCGACTCCGGGAACGTCTCGCCCTGGACCAGGAGGGCATGCGAGTCGTACAGGTCGACGCCGGCCCGGAAATTGCCCTTCTTCCACTCGTCGTAGACGGCCCGAACGGCCGCGACGGTCTCCTGGGACATCGCCCGCGCAGTATCCCGTCCTCGACCGGACGAACCTAGTCGCCAGTGGGCGCCGGTGAGATCTCGCCGCGCCCGGCGACCTGCAGGTCCGCCGGCAGGGAGGCGCCCCAGCGATTCGCGAGCACCTCGAGACGGGTGCGCCAGGCGATGATCGCCGCCCGCTGCTCGTTCTGGAAGTGGGGCAGCTCGTCGAACGCCCGCATCTTCAGCGCCGCGACCAGCGCGCTCAGGTAGGTGTCCTGGAGGACGAAGGTGTGTGCGTAGGCGTCCTGGGCCGCGCGCATCTCCTCCGGGACTTCCTCGATCGACGCGATCCGCACCGCGTAGCCTGCAGCCCCACGCTCGATCCGCCCCATCCGCCGTTCGGCCTGCGCGGCGCTCAGGTCGCCGTCGCGGTAGCCCTCGAGAACCGGATCCGCCTTGTCCAGCAGCTCGTTGATCCCAAGCCGAATCGGCTGAACCTTCGCGACGTAGTCCTCGAGTGCGTGGCGCCGGTCTGTGGTCGTCGTGTCCGAGCCACAACCCAGCCCGGCCAGCGCGAGCGCGACGGCGACTGCGAGCGCCGTCAGGGTCCGCTTGCTCATCGCGCCAGTATCCCCTTCGCTCGGGTCAGGGATGACCGGTGGTGACGTGCGGCCGCGACCACTTGCCCGACCATGCGGGCGACCAGGCCGGGCTCGTTGACGGCGATCTGGTGCCCGCTGCCGATGGCCCGCACGTGCCGGATTCCCGGCTCCAGCCCGGCCAGATAGGCCTGAGCCCGCTTCCAGGTGCGATTCACCAGAGAAGCGAAGCCAGGGGTGACGCCGGCGGCCACACCGAAGCCACGGCCGTTCGAGAGCACCACCTCCGGCAACCGCCCTGGCGGCCGCCGCCTCAGGCGCATCTCGGCGAAGCTCGTGTAGAAGTCGACTGACTCGAGGTCCTGGTACATCGCCGCCTCGGCGGAGGGCGACTGCAGGTAGTAGAGGTTGTACCGGGCGAACTGGGCCGGCTTCATCAATCCCTCGATCGCCTCCGAGATCGCATCCACCAGAACCAGCCCAGCGACCTCGAAGGGGTAGGCACTTGCGTACTGGCGCGCCACGAGGCCGCCCGTCGAAGCGCCGACCAGCACGTAGGGCCCGGGGACGCCCGCCGCCAGCAGGAGCTCGTGCAGGTCGGCGACGATCGCGCCCGTCGTGCGCGGCATCGGGACCGGGTCGCTGCGGCTCGGGAGCTCGCTGCCGAGCAGCGTCCCCGGCCGGTCGTATTCGCACTCCCGGGTGAACGCGCTGACGCGCGGTGCGACGCCGGTTCCCGAGCCTGCCCGCGAATAGTCCCAGCTGTCCCCTCGACCCCGCAGACCGGACTCGAAGACCACCGTCGGGCTGCCGGCGCCGTGGCACTCCAGGTATATCCGGCGACCGTCGGGCAGCATCACCGTGCCCGCGAAGTCGCCCGCCGTCGCCACCCCCGATGCCGAGGCGGCGCCTGCGCAGCTCGCCGTCATGGCGCCGGCGACCGCCATCAGCGACAGGACAAGCGCGATCCAGCGCGTGCCGCGCATCAGAGAGCCGCCTAGCGCGGCGGCTCCCTGCCCTCCAGCAGGTACCTGATCAGGTGAAGGGCCACGACCACCGAGCGCTCGCGAACGTCGGTGCGGCTGCCCGGCAGGACTGGATCGCGGGCGAGGACCTGCCCGTCGGAGGTCTTGGCGCAGAAGCAGACATAGCCCACCGGCTTCTCCTCGGTGCCGCCGTCGGGGCCGGCGACACCGGTGACCGCGCAGCCGACGTCCGCGCCGAAGCGCTCGATCGCCCCGTCGGCCATCGCCTCGGCGACCTCCGGTGAGACGGCGCCCTTGGCCTCGATCAGCCCCGGATCGACTCCGAGGAGCTCCGCCTTCGCCTCGTTCGAGTAGGCCACGACTCCCCCCGCGAACCACTCAGAGGAACCGGAACGCAGGGTCAGCCGGCCGGCGAGCAGGCCGCCCGTGCAGGACTCCGCGGCGGCGATCGTGCGATCGCCGAGCAAGCGGAAGACGACCTCCTCGATCGACTCCCCGCTCTCGGTGTAGGTGAACTGCCCGAGCCGCTCCGCCAGGCCGGCCCGGAGCCCCTCGGCGGCATCCTCGGACCCATCCCGGTGGCGGACGTCGGTGACCAGCTCCCCGCCGCGCAGGCAGGTGGTCACCTCCAGCTGATCGAGCGCCACGCCCTCGTCGTCGATCTCGCGCAGCGCCTTGGCGAGCTCGGACTCCGGGATCCCGAACATCCGGATCGACATCGTCCGGTAGGGCTCCGCGCGGTCCAGGACCTCCTGAGCCGGCGGCGCCGCGAGCGCCCGGGGCCACATCTCCTGCAGCTCGCGCGGCGGCCCGGGCAGCACGATCACGACCTGGCCGTTCGCGGGCACCACCAGCCCGGGAGCGGTCCCGGCCGGGTCGAGTGCCGTCGCTCCCTCAGGGATCATCGCCTGCTTCCGGTTCGCCTCACGGACGGCCTCGGGGTCGAAGCGAAGCCGCCGCGCGTAGCGCGCGATGATGTCGGCGATCTTCTGCTCCATCTCCTCGTCGAGGACCAGTTCGCGGCCCGCGAAGCGGCCGACCACCTCGGCGGTCAGGTCGTCCGCGGTGGGCCCGAGACCGCCGCTCGTGAAGATCAGGTCGAGTCCCCCGTCGCGCATGTGCCGCAGAGCGCCCTCGAGGTCCTCGGGGCGATCGCCGACGACGGTGATCTCCGCCACCTCGACGCCGAGATCGGCCAGCTGCTCCGACATCCACGGGCCATTGCGGTCGGTGACGTAGCCGCTCAGCACCTCGGTGCCGGTGACGAGGATTCCCGCGCGAACACTCACGCGGGCATTCTTGCGGGTAGCGGCCGTCCGCCGCCGCCACTGAGGTCTGTCGCTACTCGCCGTCGGCGGGCGCGGCGACCGGCTCGGCGTCTTCCTGCGGCGCCTCGCCCCCACCCAGCACCCGCGGCAGGTCCGCGAGCGAGACGAGGACCTGGCGCGGCTTTGAGCCCTCGTAGCCGGAGATGATCCCGCGTCGCTCGAGCATGTCGATCAGGCGCCCGGCGCGGGTGTAGCCGACGCGCAGGCGGCGCTGGATCATCGAGACCGAGGCCGTGCCGCTGTCGACCACGAGCTCGGCGGCCTGATTGAGGAGGTCGTCCGAGTCCGGATCGAAGTCGTCGTCCCCGTCGGCCTCATCCTTGGTGACCTGAGGCGTCTCGAGCAGCTCCTCGGCGAAGTCGGGCTCGCCCTGGGCTGACCAGTGATCGGTGATCTTGGCGATCTCGTCCTCGGTGATGAACGCACCCTGGATCCGCTGCATCTTCGAGGTGCCGGCGGGCCGGAAGAGCATGTCCCCCTGGCCGAGCAGGGTCTCCGCCCCGCCCTGGTCCAGGATCACCCGCGAGTCGACCTGGGAGGAGACCGCGAACGCGATCCGCGACGGGATGTTCACCTTGATCGTGCCGGTGATGATGTCCGTCGAGGGGCGCTGCGTTGCCAGGAGCAGGTGGATGCCGACCGCTCGTGCCTTCTGCGCCAGGCGGATGATCGCGTCCTCGACCTCGGCGGGCGAGACCATCATCAGGTCCGCGAGCTCGTCGATCACGCAGAGGATGTACGGGAGTGGCGCCTCGCCCTCTCGCTCTCGGACCTGGTTGAGCTCGCCCAGGTTGCGCGTCCGGGACTGCTCCATGATCTGGTACCGGCTCTCCATCTCGGCGATCAGGTTGTTGAGGACGTTGGCCGCCAGCCGCGGAGAGGTGACGACGGGCGTCAGCAGATGGGGAATCTTCTCGTAGTGGTTGAGCTCCACCCGCTTCGGGTCGACGAGCACCAACCGCACCTCGTTGGGAGAAGCGTGCAGCAGGATCGAGCTGAGGATCGCGTTGACACTGCCGGACTTCCCCGAACCGGTGGTGCCCGCGATCAGGGCGTGCGGCATCTTCTGCAGGTCGGTCCAGACGGCGCTGCCGGAGATGTCCTTCCCGAGCCACGCGACGAGCGGCGATCCGCCCTGCGGTCGGCCACCGTAGATGTCGCCAAGGCGCACGAGACGGCGGCGCTGGTTCGGCACCTCCACGCCGACGGCCTGCTTGCCGGGGATCGGCGCCAGGATCCGGATGTCGGTCGAAGCCAGGGCATAGGCGAGGTCGTCCTTCAGCTGGGTGATCTTCGAGACCTTGGTGCCCGGAGCGAGCTTGAGCTCGTAGCGGCTCACATGCGGTCCGGTGACGGTGCCGACGATCTTGGCCTCCACGCCGAAGTGGCCGAGGGTCTCCAGCAGGTTGCGCGCGATCGCCTCGTGGTCCTGCTTGTCCGGTCCCTTGTCGGGGGCTCCGCGCTCGAGGACCTGCTCGGCGACCGGCGGCGTGTAGTCGATCTCCTCGGACTCGGTGACCCCGCCGCGCTTCTCTCCCATCGGGGTGAGCTTCGCGGGCGGCTCAGGCTCGGCGGCGACCGGCTCTTCGTCGGGGAGGTCGGTCTTCTCGACCCTGATCGTCTCCTCCTCATTGCCCTCGAGGTCCGCCAGCTCGCTGGTATCCGGCTCGTCGGCGATGCGGACGGCGTCGTCGAAGTTCGCGACCTTCTCCGTCTGCGCCTCGTCGCCACCCACGATCACCTGGAAGTCATCGCCAGCCGCGACCGGCTCGGGCGGCCCGAAGACCGGCTCGGTGTCCGCGGGGGTCGTGTCGATCAGGTCGGGGTCCGTGTGGATGCGGCTCTCCTTGATGGCCGTGGCGAAGCCGACCGTGCCCCGCTGCGCGCGTTCGAAGCCCCGCCGCCCGGCGCGGACCATGTCGGAGACGGAGCGGCCGGTGAGCAGAAGCAGCCCGGAGACCAGAAGGAGTACCGCGATGATCTGGGCGCCAAGGCGCTGGAAGAGGGTCGTCGTCGCCCAGTAGAGGACCTCGCCGAGGCCGCCGCCGTGATGCGGGAAGAAGCTGGGATCGAAGAGGCCCTTGCGCACGCCCTCGGGGCCGATTCCGGCGGTCTGCGCGGCGAGCGCCAGCAGCAATCCGCAAGCGATCGCGATCACGCCGATCGCGACCGACTTCGGGGAGGGCAGGAACGGCCTCAGGATGAGCCCGACGCCGGCAAGCCCGAGGGCAACCGGCACCACGATCCCGCCGGCCCCGACCGCGTAGTCGAGCGCCGTCTCGGAGCCGTTGCCGACCGTGCCTCCATTCCAGCCCAGGTAGATGACGTACCCCAGATAGACCGCCAGTCCGATGCAGCAGAGGCCGGCCAAATCGAGGCGGCGCTGCATCACCTCCGGCGAGGTCCGGCCACGGGCGCGCCGGCGAGCGTTGGCGCGCGGGCGAGCACCGCCCTTGCGCTTTTGCGCTCGGGCAGGCTGTCTCTTGCGCTTGGGCGGATCTCGCCGCTCAGGCGCGCCGAAAATGCGGTCTGCAAGCATCCGCCCACCTGATTCGACGCCTGAGCCCCCTCCCCTGCCAGGCATGAGCTCGCGTCTAAACGTTCCCTCAAGGCCGCTTGGGAGCGACGAATTCACATCTACCCTTGAGGTGGTGATGGAGCAGGCCACAGCCTCCGCCCGCGTGCTCGTCGTCGAGGACGACGAGGCGATCGCGGACGTCCTGCGGCGCTCGCTGCGCGCGGAGGGCCACGAGGTCCGCAGCGCCGGCGACGGCGCGGAGGCCCTGACCGCCGCCGAGCAGTTCAGCCCGGATTTGGTCGTGCTCGACCTGGGTCTCCCCCGCCTCGACGGCATGGAGGTTTGCCGGCGCCTGCGCGCCGAGAGCGACGTGCCGATCCTGATCCTCACCGCCCGGACCGAGACCGAGGACCGAGTCGAGGGCCTCGACACGGGTGCCGACGACTACCTGCCGAAGCCCTTCGAGCGCTCGGAGCTGCTCGCCCGGATCCGCGCCCTGCTGCGACGCCGTCCGCCGCGGGGCAGCGCCTCGATCGTGGTAGGGGACCTGCTGATCAACCCGGACACGCGCGAGGTGAAGCGCGGCGAGCGCGAGATCGAGCTGACCAACCGCGAGTTCGAGCTGCTCGAGTACCTGGCCCACAACCAGAAGCTCGTGGTCTCCCGCGAGCGGCTGCTCGAGGACGTCTGGGGCTATGACCCCTTCGAGCAGACGAACACGATCGACGTCTTCATCTCCAACCTTCGGCGCAAGCTCGAATCAGGGGGCGAGCCGCGACTCCTTCACACCAAGCGAGGCGCGGGCTATGTGCTGAAGGGCGCCACGTGAGCTGGATCCGCAGCAGGAAGCTCCCTCTCTTCGAGCGCATCCCGGTCCGGTGGCGGATCGCCATCACCACCGCCGGCCTGACCCTCCTCATCCTGGTGTGCTTCGCCCTCGTCCTCGGCCAGGTCGTCGGCACCCGGATCCGCAGCGACTTCCGCGAGGAGCTCCGCAGCGCGGCGCGCTCGCTCGCCGCGGAGACAAGGGTCAGCAATGATCCCGTGGCCGGCCTGGTCATCAGGCGCAGCCCCGACCTCAGGGCCTTCGCGCTGCCCGAGGACGCGGTGATCACCGTCCTAGATCAGAGCGGCATCCCGCTCGCGGCCACCAATCCGGCTGTCCACCTCGGGCGCCCCACGTCGGGCATCCACCAGGTGGGCAGCCTGAGCGTCGCGACCCAGCCGGTGATCGCGGTCGACTCCCTCCCGGCCTACGTCCAGTACGCGCGACCAAGCTCGGGGGTGAACGACACGGTTGCGCGCCTCTGGTACTTCCTCGGAGCGGGCGTGCTCGGCGGCACCCTGCTGGCTCTGCTCGCCGGGCTCGCTGTCGCGGACCGGGCGATGAGGCCGGTGAAGGCGCTGACCGGGCTCGCTCGCCAGATCACAAGCACCCGCGACCCCTCGAGGCGCATCCCGGTGCCGGACACCGACGACGAGGTCGGCGAGCTCGCGCGGACGATGGACGGGATGCTCCAGGCACTGGACGAGGCACACTCGGAGCGGGAGCAGTCGCTTGAGCGCCAGCGGGAGTTCGTCGCCGACGCCTCGCACGAGCTCCGCACCCCCCTGACCAGCATCCACGCGAACCTGGAGCTTCTACAGGCTGCCGCCGTCGGATCCGAGGACGACCGCCACGCCGTCGACTCCGCCCTCTCCTCGACGAAGCGCATGTCAGGGTTGGTCTCCGACCTCCTGCTGCTGGCCCGTGCCGACGCCGGCCGACGGGCCGCGACCAAGGACCTCGACCTCGCCGCGATCGCCGCGGGGGCGCTGGAGGAGGTCCAGCCGCTCGCGGGCACCCGCCGCATCGAGCCCCACCTCGACGGGCCGCTGTCCCTCGAAGGCAATCCGGACGAACTCCACCGGCTGATCCGCAACCTCCTCGAGAACGCCGTCCGGCACACGCCCGAGAAGACGACCATCGAGCTCACCGCCCGCCGCAACGGAGACGAGGCGCTCCTCGAGGTACTCGACGACGGCCCCGGGATCCCGCCCGAGATGGAAGATCAGGTCTTCGATCGCTTCGTGCGGGGAGACGGCCCGGCCGACACGGCCGGCGGCGGAGGAAGCGGACTCGGCCTGGCGATCGTGCGGGCCGTCGCCGAGGCGCATGGAGGCTCTGTTTCCGCCGGGCGCAGCACCTACGGCGGGGCTCGGTTCTCGGTTCGCCTGCCGGTCAAAGCTTTAGCAAACGTTCAAGAACAGCTCATAGATTCACCAATGGACGAGACACCTCGCCGTGGAGCGAAACCCCACACACCACGGCGAGACCGCTGAGGCCTTCGGGCCAAGGCATCGCCCCCGGTGGTCGCCCCTCCCTCGACCACCGGGGGCTCTTTCTTTTCTAGAGGCCTGCGGCGGCGAGCGCGCCGTCGCGATCGAGGCGGTAGTGCGACTCGGCGAAGAGCTCGTCCTCGAAGCGGTGGACGCCGGTGAACTCGATCTGATTCGGAGGGTCCACTCGGCCGCGCTCGAGGACCCCGCGGTAGTGGGCGATGACCCACATCTCGTGGCTGACGATGTTGCCGACCGAGACCTCGATGCCCCGGAAGAGCTGAAAGACGCGCTGGTATTCGCGGATGCTCTCGTCCGGGCCGATGAAGGGCCCCGGCTCGGGCCAGATCTCGAGCGGCGTCATTACCGCATTCGCCGCGATCAGCGGGCGGAGTCGCTCCCAATCCCCGCTGTCGAAGCAGTCGAACGCCTCGCGGACGAGGTGGACATACTTGACGTACCCCCGGCGGACTGTCACCCGCTCAAGGCTAAACACCAAAGAAGTCGCCGGCGCCAGTCCGATCCTGTGGAACCGATCGAAATCCTCACCCTGACGGACGGCGGCCAGTCCGCCGAAGACGTGGCGCGCCGGGTCGCGGGCTTTTTAGGACCCGCCAATTCGGTTATCGAGCTGGCGCTCTACGACGTTCGCCTGCCGGACCCCACCGGGTCGATCGTCGCCGATGAGCTGCGGGCCGCCAGCGCGCGGGGCGTCGCCGTGCGGCTCCTCTACAACGTCGACTCGGGCAGGCCGTCCGAGCTCCACCCTCCCCCTCGCACGCGACCCGACATCCTGGCCGAGCTGCCGATCGACGCACGCCCGGTGCCGGGGATTCCGGACTTGATGCACCACAAGTACGCGGTCAGGGACGGCGAGGCGGTCTGGGCGGGCTCCGCGAACTGGACGGTGGACTCTTGGACGCGGCAGGAGAACGTGCTCGCGATCGTCGAGAGCCCCGAGATCGCCGCGCACTTCCGGCAGAACTTCGAGGAGCTCTGGTCGCGTCCCGAGGTCGACCGCAGCGGCAGAGTCGAACCCGAGCCCGTCGACGTCGGCGGGGTTCAGGTGACGGCCTGGTTCACGCCCGGCCACGGCGAGCAGCTCTCGCAGCGGATCGCGACGGCGATCGGCGCGTCGCGAAGCCGGGTGCGGATCGCATCCCCCGTGATCACCTCCGGCCCAATCCTGGGCACGCTCGCCGAGCTGGCCGACAAGGGAGGGCGCGACATCGCCGGGGTGGTCGACGGACCGCAGACGAAGACCGTCTTTCACCAGTGGGCCGAGAACGGCCACACGGCCTGGAAGATCCCCCTGCTGTCGGCGACCCTCAGCAAGCTGCCCTTCTCGGCAAAGCCGTCGACGCCGTGGACGCCGGATTCGAAGGTCCACGACTTCATGCACGCCAAGGTGACCGTCGCGGACGACGTCATCTTCCTCGGGTCCTTCAACCTCTCGCGTTCGGGCGAGCAGAACGCCGAGTCCGTGCTCGAGATCCACGATGGCGAGCTGGCGGACCGTCTGGCGAAGTTCGTGGACGAGGTTCGCGGTCGCTACCCGGAGGCGCGCATCCCCGAGAGCAGCCGGGACATCACGTCGGCGACCCCATCGGCCAGCTCGGCCTGAGCCAGATCCTCGGCTGCGATCTTGCCCTCCGCGAGCGGGCGCTCCCGGATCCAATCGATCAGGCCGCCCCAGTAGGCGGACCCCTCGAGGACGATCGGGTGGTCGATGGCCTTGCCGGTCTGGATCAGGGTCAGAACCTCGAAGAACTCGTCCAGGGTTCCGAACCCGCCGGGAAAGACGACGAGCGCATTCGAGTACCGGACGAACATGAGCTTCCGCGTGAAGAAGTAGTGGAACTCGATCCCCACGTCGACGTAGGGGTTGAGCGCCTGCTCGTGGGGCAGCTCGATGTTGAGCCCGACCGACGGCGCGCCCGCCTCCTGGGCCCCCCGGTTGGCGGCCTCCATCGCCCCGGGGCCCCCGCCCGTGATCACGGCAAACCCCGCCTCGCCGATCGCACGGCCCGTCGCACGCGCCCTTTCGTACTCCGGGCCACCGGACTCGATCCGGGCCGAGCCGAAGAAACACACGGCCGGCCCGATGTCTCCCAGCACCTCGAAGCCGAGGGAGAGCTCCCGCTCGATCCGCTGCAGCCGTTCCGCCTCCTCGCGCTGGGAGCGGACCGCGGCGCTCTCGGCGTAGATGATCTCTTCGTCGGAGCTGGAAGGGAGACGTGCGCCGGATGCCGTATCGGACATGGCGCGGGCTGGTCCGGGCTCAGACCTCGACGACGACCGGCAGCACCAGCGGCCGGCGGCGAAGCTTCTCGTAGACGAATTCGGCGATGTCGTCGTGGAGATCCTGCTGAAGGAGGGAGATCTCGCGGATCTCCTCGTCGGCCGCTTCGTCGAGGGTGTCCTGAACGACGTCCTTGAGCTCGTCGCGAAGCCCGTCGGCCTCCTGGGCGAACGGGACCCCGCGGAAGATCACCTCCGGATCGGCGATCTGCGAGCCGTCGTCGGACGAAATCGTCGCGACGACGATGAAGACACCGTCGTCGGAGAGCTTCCGGCGATCACGCAGGGCGAACTCGTCCGGCTCCCCCACCGAGACGCCGTCGACGAAGATCATGCTCGCGTGGACGTCCTTGCCGAAGCGGGCTCCCGACTCGTCGATCTCCAGGGCGAGACCGTTGCGACCCATGAAGATCCGGTCGCGGTCGACCCCGACCGACTCGGCGAGATCGCCGTGGAGCTTCAGGCGCTTGTGGTCGCCGTGGAAGGGGAAGACGTTCTGCGGCTTGGTCAGGTTCAGCATCAGCTTGAGCTCCTCCTGCCAGCCGTGCCCCGAGGCGTGAATCGGGGCGTCAGCCGCCGTCACCACCTGGGCGCCGATCTGGAAGATCCGGTCGATCGTCTCGTTGACCGAACGCTCATTGCCCGGGATCGGGGTGGCGGAGAAGATCACGGTGTCGCCCGAATGGAGCTCGACGTCGGGGTGATCGCGGTGAGCCATGCGCCGCAGCGCCGATAGCGGCTCGCCCTGGCTGCCCGTGGAGATCACGACCACCCTCTCGTCGGGGAAGTCCTCGATCTCCTTCGGGGAGATGAACAGTCCCTCCGGCGCCGAGGCCATGCCGAGGTTGGAGGCGATGTTGAAGTTCTTACGCATCGACCGCCCGACCAGGGCGACCCGGCGATCGAGCTGCGCGGCAGCGTCGATCACCTGCTGAACACGGTGGACGTTCGACGCGAACGAGGTGACCACGATCCGCCCGGAGCAGCGGCCGAAGACCTCGAGCAGGGCCGGTCCGACGCTGGACTCCGACGGCGCCACTCCGGGCCGGTCCGCGTTGGTCGAATCGCCGCACAGGCAGAGGATTCCGTCGCGACCGAGCTCCGCCAGCCGTGAGACGTCGGCGGGAATGCCGTCGACGGGGGTCTGGTCGAACTTGTAGTCGCCGGTGATCAGAACGGTGCCGGCGTCCGTTGTGAGAGCGACCGCGCGGGCGTCAGGGATGGAATGGGCCATGTGGACCAGCTCGATCCCGAACGGGCCGGCGGTGACCTGCTCGCCCGCGGGGAGCTCCTGCAGCGGCACGTCGCGGAGCTTGTGCTCATCCAGCTTGGAGCGGACCATCCCGATCGTCAGCAGCCCTCCGTAGATCACGGGCGGCATGCCGATCTCGCGAAGCACGTAAGGCAGGGCGCCGACGTGATCCTCGTGGCCGTGCGTCAGGACGATCGCCTCGATGTCGTCGGCGCGCTCTCGCAGGGTCGAGAAGTCGGGCAGCACCAGGTCGATGCCAAGCATGTCGGCGGTCGGGAACATCAGGCCCGTGTCGACGACGACGATCCGCCCATCGAACTCGACGACGGTCATGTTCTTCCCGATCTCCCCCAGGCCGCCCAGGGGGAGGATCCGAACGCTCGAGCTGCTCAAACCTACGCGGCGCTCCCGGCGAGCAGACCGTGTGCTTCGAGCGCTCGCCTCACTTCCGCCCTCTGCTCATCGTCCGCCTCGGTGATCGGCAGCCGCGCCCGCGCGGAGCAGATCCCGAGCAGCTCGAGGCCCGCCTTGACGGGAATCGGGTTGGTCTTGGAGCAGACTTCGTAGATCGGGCGGAGGGCGGTGTCGATCTCGCGCGCCCGCTCGAGGTCGCCGGCCTGCACGGCGTCGTAGATCTCCCGCATCTCGCGGCCGACGAGGTGAGAGGCGACCAGGATGCCCCCCGGCTCCCCCAGCTCGAGGGCGCGCAGGAAGGTTCCGTCGTTGCCGGCCAGCACGCGCAGGCCGTCGATCGGCTCCAGCTCGTCGTCGTTCGCCTGCTTCACCGCGACGACGTTCTCGATCAGGCCGATCTCGGCGAGCTGCTCCGGCGAAAGGTTGACCACCACTCGCGAGGGGATGTTGTAGAGGACCACCGTGATCCCGGCGGCCTTTGCGACTGCCTCGTAGTGAGCCTTGATGCCACTGAAGTTGGGCTTGTTGTAGTAGGGCGTCACCGCCAGCACGGCATCGGCGCCGGCGTCGGCCGCCGCGGCCGAGAGCTCTTCGGAGTGTCGGGTGTCATTCGACCCAGTGCCGCAGATCAAGAGGACGTCGGCGCCGAGCTCGTCGCGGACCGCCCGGAGCAGCGCCAGCTTCTCGGTGTCGTCGAGCGTGGGCGATTCCCCGGTCGTCCCGGCCAGCACCAGTCCATGCGAGCCGTGATCGACCAGGTGACGCGCGAGGCGGCGGGCGGCAGCCTCGTCCACCGAGCGATCCTCGGCGAACGGCGTCACCATCGCCGTCAGTACTCCTCCGATCTCAGCCATCAAGCTGAGGGTATCGAGAAGGTCTCCGGAAACCGATCCGCCCAAGGGTGGGCCGCCTCGAGCTGCGAGGCGACGCGGAGCAGCACGTCCTCGCGACCGAGGGGGGCAGTCATCTGAACTCCGATAGGCAGGCCGTCGTCACTCCAGGCGAGTGGCAGCGAGATCGCCGGGTCGCCGGTGGCGTTGGTCAGGGCGGTGAAGGCAGCAGTCACCTCTCCCCGATGGATCCTCCGCAGCGGGTCCTCGGGATCGTGCGCGAAGCTCCCCAGGGGCGGTGGCGGCTCTCCCATTGTGGGAGTGAGCAGAAGGTCGTGACCGGAGTCGAACCACATTCCGAGCATGCGCCCGACAGCCTGATGCTGGCTTACCGCGGCCAGGTACTGGCCCGAATGGCGCCGCCTGCCCTCCTCAGCCATGGCCCAGGTGAGCGGCTCGACGTCCTCGGGTCCGATCTCGCGCCCCAGTAGGACACCGAATTGGTCGAGGATCTCGGTCTGGCCGGCGTACCAGCGGGTCAGGAAGGTCTTGATCAGGTCGAAGGTCTCAGCGGGAATCGCGGGCGCGTCGTCGTCCACATGATGGCCCAGGCCCTCCAGCATCGTGGCGGCCTCACGGGTCGCCGAGACGACGGCGGGGTCGATCTCGATGTGAGGGGCGCCGATTGGATCGGTGAGGACGGCGATCCTCAGGGACCCGGGGTCGGCGCCGAGCTCGTCCATATACGGCCGGAGCGGAGCGGGCGCGACATAGGGGTCTCCCGGAGCCGGACCGTGCGTCGCGTCGAGAGCCAGGGCGACGTCTCGCACCGATCGCGAGAGCACGTGCTCGACGGTGAGGCCACTCATCGTGTCCCCGATCAGCGGGCCGAGCGAGGTTCGCCCGCGGCTGGGCTTGAGGCCGACCAGTCCGCAGCAGCTCGCGGGGATCCTGATCGATCCACCGCCGTCATTCGCGTGCGCGATCGGCACGATGCCCGCGGCGACCACCGCCGCCGAGCCGCCGCTTGAACCGCCCGGCGAGCGTCCGAGGTCCCAGGGATTGTGGGTGGGCCCATAGGTCTCCGGCTCCGTCGTGGGAACGATTCCCAGCTCAGGTGTGTTGGTCTTGCCGATCGTGACCAGGCCCGCGTCGCGAAAACGCGCGCCGAGGAAAGTATCCACCGGGAGACGGAAGTCAGCTTCCTTCAGCGCCTTCATCCCCATGTGGAGGGGTTGCCCGGCGAGGCCCGCGCCGAGATCCTTGAAGAGGAACGGCACGCCACGGAAGGGGCCGTCGGGCAGCTCGCCGCGGGACTCCTCGAGTCCCTGCTCATAAAGCGGGTGGATGATCGCGTTGAGGTCGGGATTCAGCCGCTCGGCGCGCTCGATCGCAGCCTGCGTGAGCTCCTCGGCGCTCACCTCCCCGATTCGCACCAACTCCGCCTGAGCGGTGGCGTCCAGCCTTGCCAGATCCTCGGTCACAGCAGCTCCTCCAGTCCGATTACGAAGCGTTCGGGTAGGTCCGCGACGTTGCGGACGGCGAGCAGCACGCCGGGCATGAAGCTCGAGCGGTCGATCGAGTCGTGGCGGATCGAGAGCGTCTGACCCTCGCCGCCGAAGATGACCTCCTGGTGCGCGACCAGCCCCGGCAGCCGCACCGAGTGGATCGGGTCGTGGACGTTCCCGCCGGCCTCGCGGATCAGCTCGGCGGTGCGCTTGGCGGTCCCCGACGGCGCGTCCTTCTTGCGGTCGTGATGGAGCTCGATGATCTCGACCTCGGGCATGTGGGGCGCGATCCGCTTGGAGACCTCCATCATCAGGACCGCCCCGATCGCGAAATTGGGGGCGACGAAGCAGTTCGCCTTGTCAACGCGCAGCACGGTCGCCTTCAGCTCGTCGAGATCGAATCCGGTGCTGCCCACCACGGCGTGCACGCCCGCCTCGAGCGCGGCGAGCACGTTCGCCGGTGCCGCGTCGGGGGTCGTGAAGTCCACCATCACGTCGGCGCCCTCGAGCACCTCGCTCACCGAGGAGCCGAGCGCCGGATCGGCGCGGCCGACCAGCTCCATCTCCGCGGCGCCCTCAACGGCCCCGCAGGCCGCCTCCCCCATGCGCCCGGCCGCGCCGGAGACGACGACCTTGATCGGATCCGCCATCAGGCGATCTTATGTGTCGACCGCGCGAAACCACTCGGCGAGGGCTTCGAGTCCCTGGCGCTGGGACTCGCCGCCGCCGAGCTTGCCGAGCAGCTTGCCCTCGCCGCGCATCAGCATCAGCTTGAGCTCTTCGCCGCCGGTGGTCTTGATCTCCAGCCGGATCGCGGCGTGATCGAGGATGCCGGTGGTCACGGACCACCAGCCTCCCCCCGCTCCACCCGCCTTCGCCGAGGCGACCTGGTCGGCAGTGATCGACTCGGCGGCCCCGTCAGCATCACCCCGGCGATCAAGCGGTTGAATCAATAGGCGCCGGTCGGTCACTCCCATCGCGACGGCGCCGCCTTTGAACATGCTCTTCTGCTGAGAGGCGACGCAAACGCCGCGCAGCTCCTCCCCTGGCTCGAGTGCCGATTCGAGACCAGCCCGGTACTTCGAGTCGAGATCGGCCACGCCGCGATGCTTAAGCAGCTGCGAGAGCTTCGCTCACCGGCGCGAGGGCCGAGCGGAAGCGGTCCTCGCTGGGCGCAATCGCGGCGGCTGACAGCGAGTCGGGCGCGTAGAGCTCGCGGGCCAGCTCGGCGACGTCCTGGGAGGTGACCCCGTCAACCCTCTCGATCAGCTCGTCGAGAGTGAGGAGCGGCGTGTCGAACAGGAGGGATTTCCCAATCCTGCCCATGCGGGCCGCCGTGGACTCCGAGGAGAGGACCATCCGGCCCTTGACGTGCTCCTTGGCGCGAGTGAGCTCGTCGTCGGTGATCCCTTCGGTGTGGATGGAGGCGAGCTCTCGACCGATGATCTCGCACGCCTCCTGGACGTTGTCCTGTCGCGTGCCGACGTAGATCCCGATCAGGCCGCTGTCGACGTACTGCTGCGTATATGAGCCGACGGAGTACGCGAGCCCCTTCTTCTCGCGGACCTCCCGAAAGAGCCTCGAGGACGTCGAGCCGCCGAAGACGGCGTCGAGGATGCTGAGGGCATAGCGGCGGTCGTCGCTGCGGTCGATCCCGGGGCCGCCGAAGCAGATGTGGAACTGCTCGGTGTCCTTCTGCTGGAAGCCGACCGTGGCGCCGTCGACCTGCGGAGGCTCGACCGCCGCGCGGTCCCGGTCGGCGGCCGGCGGCTCCACGTGACGCTTGCTGAGCTCGACGATCCTCTCGTGGTCGACGTTCCCCGCCGCGGCGACGACGATGTTCTGACCCGTGTAGCGGGCCCGGTGATAGGCATCGATGTCGGGAATCGGGATCGAGCTGATCACCTCGGCCTCGCCCAGCACGCGCCTGCCGAGCGGATGGCCGCCGAAGACGGCGTGGTCGAGGACGTCATGAACCTTGTCCTGCGGCTCGTCCTCGTACATCGCGATCTCCTCGAGCACCACCTCGCGCTCGGAGTCGATCTCCGGGTAGGTCGGGCCGAGCAGCATCTCCGAGAGGAGGTCGAAGGCCTCGTCGGTGTGGGTGTCGAGGAACCGCGCGTACAGGTTCGTCGACTCCTTGCCGGTCGCCGCGTTCACCGAGGCGCCGAGGCCGTCGAAGATCTCGGAGATCTCGATCGCCGAATAGTGCTTGGTGCCCTTGAAGAGCAGGTGCTCCAGGAAATGCGAGACGCCGGCCTGCGCCGGCGTCTCGTCCCGGGAGCCTGTGCGAACCCAGAGCCCCAGGGCGACGGATCTCACCGAGGGCACTGCCTCGGTGACGACCCGTATCCCGGAGTCGAGCTCGGTTATCTGTGCTTCGGGCGCGCTCACGCGGTCCGGCTAGCGGGGCCCTCTGCCGCCACCGTCGCGCTCGCGGCGACGGCCTCCGCCGCCACCCTCGCGATCGCGCCGGGGGCCGCCGCGACCGCCGCCGCCGCCGTCACGGCGACGCGGGGGTCCGGGGTCGCCCGTGCCGACACCGGCGAGCTCCTCGGCCGACTTGCCGGAGACGTCGGGGTCCTCGGTGAGCCGCAGGCCGATCCGGCCCCGCTCCTTGTCGACCTCGACGACGGTGACGTCGATCTCGTCGCCCTGGTTGAGGACCTCCTCGACCGTGCCGACCCGCTCGCCCGGCTTCACGTTGGAGATGTGAAGCAGTCCGTCGGTGCCCTTGCTGAGCTCGATGAAGGCGCCGAAGTTGGTGGTCTTCACCACCTTGCCGGAGGTGTAGCGATCTCCGATCTCGGCGTCCTTGGTCATCGCTGTGATCCGCTCCGCCAGCGCGTCGACCTTCTCCCCGGTGGGTGCGTAGAGACGCACCGTGCCGTCGTCGTCGACGTCGATCTCGGCCTCGAACTCGTCCGAGAGGCCGCGAATCGTCTCGCCGCCCTTGCCGATGAGCGCGCCGATCTTCTCCGGGTCGATCTTGATCGAGGTGATCTTCGGCGCGAACTGAGAGAGCTGCTCGCGCGGCGCATCGATCGCCTCGGCCATCTTCTCGAGGATGAACAGCCGGCCCTTGTTGGCCTGATCGAGAGCGTCCCTGAGGATCTCCAGGGTGACGCCGGTGATCTTGATGTCCATCTGCAGGGCGGTGATCCCGTCCTTGGTCCCGGCGACCTTGAAGTCCATGTCGCCCAGGTGGTCCTCGACGCCGGCGATGTCGGTGAGGACGATGTAGTCGTCCCCCTCCTTGATCAGTCCCATCGCGACGCCCGCGACCGGCGCGGTGACCGGAACGCCCGCGGCCTGCAGGGCCATCGAGGAGGCGCAGACGGAGCCCATCGACGACGAACCGTTCGACTCCAGGGTGTCGGAGACGACACGGATCACGTACGGGAACTCCTCCTCATCGGGGATCGTGGCCAGCAGCGCACGCTCGGCGAGCGCGCCGTGACCGATGTCGCGGCGCTTCGGGCCGCGCATGAAACCGGCCTCTCCCACCGAGAACGGCGGGAAGTTGTAGTGGTGCCAGAACCGCTTGGTCTCCTGGAGGCCGAGGTTGTCGACCTTCATGTCCATGCGGGTGGTGCCGAGCGCGACGTTGGAGAGGATCTGCGTCTCTCCGCGCGTGAACAGCGCCGAGCCGTGTGAGCGCGGCGCGATGTCGATCTCGGTCTCGATCGGGCGAATCTCATCCTGGGCGCGGCCGTCGGGGCGCTTCTTGTCGACGGCGATGTGCCTGCGGATGGTGTCCTTCTCGAGCTTGGCGAATGCGGCCTTCACCTCGGCCAGCCGCTCGCGGTCGGGCTGCTCGTCCTCGGTGGGAGGCGCGTACTGCTCGAGCACCTCGGCTTCGACGGCGTTGATCGCATCCTGGCGCTCCAGCTTCGCCTGGACCTGGGTCGCCTCCTCGAGCTTCGCGCCATGCGAGCTCTTGATGGACTCGAGCGTCGACTCGTCGACGGTCGGAGCCTCGATCTCGAGCTTCTCCTTACCGGACGTCTTGCGCAGCTCCTCCATGGTCGCAACGAGCTTCTTGATCTCGGAGTGCGCGATGTCGAGGGCGTCCAGGATCTCGGCCTCGGTGACGCCGTTGGCGCCGGCCTCGACCATCAGGATCGCCTCGTCGGTGCCCGACACGATCAGATCCATCTCGAGCTCCTCGAGCCTCTCCTCCTCCGGATCGACGACGAAGTCGCCGTCGAGCTTTCCGACCCGGACCGCGCCGACGTGCTTGGCGACGGGAATCTCGGAGATGGCGAGAGCGGCGGAGGCACCGTTCATCGCCAGGATGTCGTAGGGGTGGACATGGTCCACGGACAGCGGCTGTGAGACCAGCTGGGTCTCGCGATGCCACCCCTTCGGGAAGAGCGGGCGCAGCGGACGATCGATCATCCGCGCGGTCAGTGTGGCCTTCTCGCCCGCGCGCGCCTCGCGCCGGAAGAAGGAGCCGGGGATCTTGCCCGCGGCGTAGTGCTTTTCCTCAACGTCAACGGTGAGGGGGAGGAAGTCCACGTCGCGGTCGTTTCCCGCGGTCGCGGTGCAGAGGACCATCGTGTCGCCGGAGCGCACCACAACGGCGCCACTCGCCTGACGGGCGAGCTTTCCGGTCTCGAAGGAAATCTCCTCGCCGCCTACTTCCACCGAGACTCGGCTTACGTCGAACATGCTCATATGTCTTGTATCCCTTCGGCCGTCCGGTTGACGGCCTTTCGCTTAAGAACTCTCGTTCTCTGTCGCGGCGATGTTAGCGGGCGCTCGCAGCTCGGAGCGCCTCTATGAGATCGCCCTCCAGCCGGCGTCCATCGACGAAGCCGCTGGGGGTGCCACCCACTCCGGCACGAATCCCGCTGACGAAGTCGCGCTCGACCCGCTCTCGGATCGCGTCGGAGCGGCTGTCGGCGCGAAAGCGCTCCAACTCAAGACCAAAGCGCTCGGCCCGCTCCCACAGATGCGGGTCGTCGACGCGCCCGCGGTCGGCATAGAGCGAGTCGCACATCTCCCAGAACGCGCCCTGCGCTCCAGCGGCCTCGGCCGCCGCGTGCAGCGCAGGCGCCCGGGGGTGCTTGGAAGCCATCGGGAAGTGCCGGAAGCAGAGCCGGAGCGGCAGCTGCCGCAGCCTCGCCCACTCCGCCGCGCAGTACGGGCAACCGAAGTCGGCGTACACGATCGCTTCGACTCCCTCGCCCGTCACGTGGTCGTCGGCCCCGATCGGCGGAACGGAGGCGCTGGTCAGCTCACTCATCGACTCGACGGTACCGGTGGGCTCAACGCGCGCAGCCCTGACTTCAGGGGACCTAGGTGTTGCCCGAGATCAGGTCCCAGGCCCTGTGCAGCTTCTCTTGAAGCTTGCCCTCGGTGTCCTCGACGCCGTGGTTCTCCATCACGGCCGGGTTGGCGGTCGGCTCCGGCAGCCTCTCGACCTCAGCCGCGGGAACGATGATGATCACCGCGCCCTCCCGACATTCGGAGACCTGCGGCGCATCGACGAACCGATGCCCGCCGGGGCCCAGTTTCACGTCGACGACGATTCCGTCGAAGACGTCCTCCTCCTCGTCGGACAACACGTGCTCCACAGCGCCGACATTCTTGCCGTCAGAGCTGATCACGTCCGCCCCTGGTCGCAGCGCCGTATAGGCGATCGGCTCTCCGCGCTCCACGGCCTGAACAATAGTCGTGCCTGGTCGCTCCGGCGGGGACTACGCCGCGAGGGCGTCGAAGATCAGGTTGGCACCGGGGATCTCGCCCGGGTTCGGCGCGGCATAGGACCACTTCACCTCGCCGTCCTCGATCAGCACCAGCGCCCGGTTGCTGATCCCGGCGCCCTCGATCCAGGCTCCGTAGTCCTGCGAGACCTTGCCCTTCGGGTTGAAGTCGGCGAGCAGCGGCATCGTCAGATTGAGCTTCTCCCGAAAGGCCGCGTGACAGTACGCGGAGTCCACGCTGATGCCGACCAGCTTCGCGCCCTTCGACTCGAGCTCCTCGAGGACCTCCTGGTAGAGGTTCAGCTGATCGGTGCAGACCGGGCTGAAGTCGAGCGGGTAGAAGACCAGCACCAGCTTCTTGCCGGCGAAGTCCGAGAGGGACACCTCGTTGCCGTCCTGGTCCGGCAGTTTGAAGTCGGGCGCCTTGGTGCCGGCTTCGATCACGCGGGTGGGGACTAGCGGCGCAGGCCGAGATCCGCGACGAGGGCCCGGTAGCGCTCGAGGTCGTGGCGCTCCAGGTAGCGAAGGATGCGCCGGCGCTTGCCGACCATCTTCAGAAGTCCGCGGCGGGAGTGGTGGTCCTTGCTGTGGGTGCGCAGGTGCTCGGTGAGCTCGTTGATCCGCGCGGTGAGCAGCGCGACCTGGACCTCGGCGGAACCGGTGTCCTCGCCCGACCGGCCGTACTTGCCGATCAGCTCCTGTTTTCTGTCCTTCGTCAGCGGCATCGACGCAACAGGGTAGCGATCACTTCGCGCCGCGGCTCTCGTACTTGGCGCAGATCTCGCGCGCCTCCGCGACGTCGTTGTGCATCTGCGCGATCAGCTCCTCGACGCTCGGGAACCGGCGCTCGCCCCTCAGCCGGCTGACGAATGCGACCCGCAGGTTCTGGCCGTAGAGATCGCCGTCGAAGTCCAGCAGGTACGACTCGACAAGCAGCCCCCTCCCGGTCTCGAAGGTCGGCCGGATGCCGACATTGACCGCCGCAGGGTGCCCGTTGGCGAAGGCGGCGTAGACGCCGTGGCCCGGGACGACCAGACGGTCGTCGGGCACGAGGTTCGCGGTGGGGAAACCCAGCTCACGGCCGCGCTGGTCGCCCTCGACCACACGGCCCTCGAGCATGAACGGCGCGCCGAGCGCGCGCATCGCCGCGTCCACCTCCCCGGCGGCGACGAGGGCGCGCACTCGCGTAGAGGAGACGGTCTCGCCGTCGACCTCCACCAGCGGAACGATCCGGGTCTCGAACTCCTCACGGCCGGCGAGCATCTGCGGATCGCCCTTGGCCCTTGCGCCGAAGCGGAAGTTCTCCCCGACCGAGACGCGCTTCGCGCCCAGCCGTCCGATCAGGATCTCGGAGATGAAGTCATCGGCCGGGATCTTCATGAACTCCTTGTCGAACGGGATGACGACGAGCTCCTCGACTCCGAGCCCGTCGATGACGTCGCGCTTCACGTCGAAGGGCATGATCAGCTTCGGCGCAGCGTCCGGGTTGATCACGCTGAGCGGATGCGGATCGAAGGTCAGCACGGTGTCGGCCTCGTCGATCACGGCCTGGTGGCCCTTGTGGACCCCGTCGAACACGCCGATCGCAACGTGGCGGTCGCGCGGAGTTGCGTCCGGAAGCTTGGTCACCTGAATGCTCATGTCAGAACCACCTCAGGTTGCAGATTCTCTCCATCCGGCCGCGCGATTGCGATCAGCCGGTCATCGTGGGTGAGTCTCACGTGCTTGGGCGGGACGTCGAAAGGCTCGGCAACCGGCCGGCCGTGCCGCACCGCCGTTGCCTCGTCCGAATCGAGCAGGCGCTCGGGCAGGAACTCCATCAGCTCCTCGACCGAGATCTCCTGCCGGGCTTCGTCCGGGATCCGGAGATCGCCGATCCCGGTGCGGCGCAGGGTCTCGCAGTAGGCGTCCCCGAGCGTCTCGATCAACGTCCGGATGTAGGTGCCGGACGAGCACTCGACCTCGAAGGTGGCCCGCTCGGAGTCGCTCTCGAGGAGCTCCGCCCGGTGGATCGTGACCCGCCGGGTCGGCGTCTCCACCGTCTCCCCGCGGTGGGCCTTCTTGTAGAGGCGCTCGCCTTCGACCTTGACGGCCGAAGTCATCGGGACCTGCTGCTCGATCTCACCGGTGGGAAGCTCGAGCCGGTCGGGGGCCCGCCCCGTTTCCTCCAGCTCCCCGTCAGGGTCTCCCGTCGAGGAGCGCCAGCCGAGCCGTGCGGTCGCCACATAGGTCTTGGGGAGCTCCAGCAGGTACCGCTGCATGCGGGTCGCCCTGCCGAGCAGGACGACGAGCAGGCCTGTCGCGAACGGATCGAGAGTGCCGGCGTGGCCGACCTTCCCGCCGCGCTCGCGCCGGATCTCCGCCACGACGTCGTGAGACGTGACACCGGCCGGCTTGTCGACCAGCAGCCCCCGGGCGGGGGTCGGCTCTGTCTCGGCCACTGTCCCTAGGTCTCGAGCTGCGAGTCGATCTCGGCGACCAGGAACTCGACGATCTGCTCGTATGGCAGATCGGTGCCGAATCCGGCGGCACGGCGATGGCCACCCCCGCCGTGAACCCGGGCGATCGCTGAGACGTCGACCTTTCCGTCCGTCGAGCGCATGCTCACCTTGCGGGCGGCGCGGCCATCCTCCTGATCGCGGACGACCGCGGCGGCCGCGGTCCCGTCGATGGTGCGCAGGTGGTCGATGACGCCCTCGGTGAGGGCCTCGCTGGCGCCGGTGGCGGCATAGTCGTCGCTGGAGATATAGGTGACCGCGAGGCGGCCGTCGTCGACCAGCTGGATATTGCCGAGGGCCTGCGCGAGCAGGGTGAGCTTCTCGATGGGGGCATGCTCGTAGAGACGCCTGTAGACGTCGTTGACCTCCACCCCAGCCTCGATCAGGCCGGCGGCCATCCGGTGAGAGCGAGCGTCGGTATTCTCGTACATGAACTTGCCGGTGTCGGTGACAAGCGCGACGTAGAGCGCGTTCGCAATTTCCGGCGTGAGCTCCACCCCGAGCAGTCCCGCGAGGTCGTAGATGATCTCCGCGGTGCAGGAAGCGTCGACGTCGACCAGGTTGACGGTGCCGAAACGAGTGTTGTCGTGGTGGTGATCGACGTTGATCACCTTGGCACCGTCGGTCCGCAGGAAGTCGACGGGCATCCGGTCGATGTTCCCGCAGTCGAGGAAGACGACGAGGCGGTCGTGGATGTCGGCCGGCGGCTCGTGGAAGACCTCCTCCAGCGGCAGGAACCGATATTCCACCGGCAGCGGAAACTCCTTTGCCGCCAGGAACATCACCGAGTCCTTGCCGAGGGCCTCCAGGATCCGGTGGGTGGCGAGCAGCGAGCCGAGCGCGTCGCCATCCGGGTTCTCATGCGTGGTCAGGATGAACCGGTCACCTGCGCGGATTTCCTCTGCGACGAGGTCGAGATCGCTGGTCAAGACTTCGGTCGCTTCCGTCATTCGTCCTCGAGGAGGCGCGTGATCCGGTCGCCGCGCTCCACCGTGTCGTCGTACTCGAAGGTCAGGGTCGGAGTCCGCTTCATGCGCATGCCGTTCGCGATCTTCGACTGGAGGACCCCGTGGGAGGACCGCAGCCCCTCGAGCGAGCTCTCCCGCTCCTCCTCGGAACCGAGCACGCTGACGTACACGCGGGCAGCGCGCAGGTCGGGAGTGGTGTCAACGTCGGTCACGGTCACGAATCCGATTCGCGGGTCCTTGAGCTCAGTAGCTATCGCATCGCCGAGGATCTCTCGAATCGCCTCGTTGACGCGCCGCATCCGGGCGGTCCCCATTCCGGGCGACGATAACAGCAGATGCTCAAGCAACTCAGGCGGCCCTCACAGAAAGAACCAAGTCAGTCGCGGATATCACGCAGGCTGAGCAGGTCCCGCTCGACCACGCATCCCTCCGGGCAGCGACTCTCGACGTACCGGACGAGGCCGTCCGCCCGATCCGAGATAGCGCCGTCGCCGACGAGTGCGCAGAGCAGCACGGAGCGCTGCCACTTGTCGTGTCCGTCGATCTCGGCGACCGAGGCCCCGAAACGGCGGCGGACAGATTCCTTCAGCGACTTGACGAGCTTGCGCTTGCCCTTCAGGTCGTGAACTTCGCCGAAATGCAGACGAATCTCGATCAGCTCGACGAACGCGGTCATACCCGAGCCTAGCGCCGCGGCGCTAGGACTCGAGCGTCTTCTCGACCTGGCGCGTCTCGAAGAACTCGAGGACGTCGCCCTCCTTGACGTCCGCGTAGCCCTCGAGCACGATGCCGCACTCCTGGCCCTCGTCCACCTCGTTGACGTTGTCCTTGAAGCGCCGTAGCGAGCCGAGCTTGCCGGTCCAGATGATGGTGCCGTCGCGGACCAACCGGACGCTGGCGCCGCGGGTGACCTTGCCGTCGGTGACGAGGCAGCCCGCAATCGTGCCGACGCGGGAGGCCTTGAAGGTCTGCTTGATCTCGGCCTGGCCGACGGTCTCCTCGACTTCCTCGGGCTCGAGCATGCCCTCCATCGCCGCGCGGAGCTCCTCGGTGACCTTGTAGATCACGGTGTAGGTGCGGATGTCGACACCCTCCTGCTCCGCGGCGCGGCGGGCGTCCGCCAGCGGCCGGACGTTGAAGCCGATGATCACCGCGTCGGAGGCCGAGGCCAGCATGACGTCGGACTCGTTGATCCCGCCCGTCTGGGCGTGGATGACGTTGACCGGCACCTGCTCCTGCGGCAGCTTGGCGATCTCGTCCTCGAGCGCCTCCAGCGAGCCGGAGACGTCGGCCTTCAAGACGATGTTGAGCTCCTGGAGCTGGCCCTCGCTGGCCCTCTGGAAGACCTCCTCCAGGGTGACCTTGCGCGCCTGGCGGCGGGCGAGCTGCTCGGTCTTGAGGCGCGTCTCGCGCTCCTGCGCGAGCGAACGCGCCTTGCGCTCGTTCTCGACCACCTGGACGTGCTCGCCGGCCTCGCAGACTCCGTCGAAGCCGAGGACCTCAACCGGCATGCCGGGCGTGGCCTCCTGGACCCGGTCGCCCTTGTCGTCGAGCATCGCCCGCACCTTGCCCCAGACGGGGCCGGCGACGACGGCGTCTCCAATGCGCAGGGTGCCGCGCTGCACCAGGACCCCGGTGACCGGTCCGCGTCCCGGATCGAGGCGAGATTCGACGACCGTGCCCGAGGCCGGTACGTCGGGGTTGGCCGAGAGCTCCTCGAGGTCGGTGACCAGCAGAATCATCTCGATCAGGTTGTCGAGTCCGTCCTTGGTCTTCGCCGAGACGTCGGCGAAGACCGTGTCGCCGCCCCACTCCTCGGGATTGAGCTCCTGCTGTGCAAGTTCGGTGCGGACGCGGTTTGGATCCGCGCCCTCCTTGTCGACCTTGTTGACCGCGACCAGGATCGGCACCCCGGCTGCGCGAGCGTGGTCGATTGCCTCCACTGTCTGGGGCATAACCCCGTCGTCGGCGGCGACCACGATCACGGCCACGTCGGTGACGCTGGCGCCGCGGGCGCGCATCGCGGTGAAGGCCTCGTGGCCCGGCGTGTCGAGGAAGGTGAGCGTCTTGCCGTCGTGGTTCACCTGGTACGCACCGATGTGCTGGGTGATCCCTCCGGCCTCGCCGGCCGCGACCTGGGTCTGCCGGATCGCGTCGAGCAGCGAGGTCTTGCCGTGGTCGACGTGGCCCATCACCGTGACCACCGGCGGCCGATCGACCAGATCGTCTTCGTCGTCCTCCTCGACGACCGGCGCCTCGACCTCCTCCTGAGCCGCCGTGACGATCTCGATCTTGCGGTCGAACTCCTTGGCGATCGACTCGACCGACTCGTCGGTGAGCGTCTGGGTGAGGGTCGCCATCTCACCGTCCTTCATCAAGGCCTTGATCACCTCGGCGGCCGAAAGGCCCAGGCTCTCCGCGACCTCACGAACGGTCGCGCCCGAGTTCACCTTGATCGGCGGCTGTTCCTCCGGCTGCTTCAGCTCCCTGTCACTGGGCTCCTCCAGCAACGGGCGGCGGCGGCGACCGCCGCGGCGGCGCGGTGGCCGGGGCGGCGGCTGAGTCTTCGCGATGTGGTCGCGCCGCGCGGCCTGCGAGTCGATCACGACGCGGCGACGGCGCTTGGGGCCGGCCTTCTTGGCGCCATCCGCGGCCGGCTTGGGCTCGGCCTTCGCTGGCCCGGGGCCGTTCGCCTTCGGCGCGGGTGCATCGGCCTTCTTCGGAGCCGCGGCGGGCTCGGCCTTTGTCTTGGTCGCGGTGGCCGACGCTCCGTCGCCCGAGGACTTCAACGCCGCCAGGGCGTCCGATTCCTCGACGCTCGACTGAGCGGCCTTGGCCTCGACGCCGGCGGCCTTGAGCTTTGCCAGCAGCTCCTTGCTGCTCAGGCCCTGGGCCTTCGCGATCTCGTGTACGCGCTTCTTCGCCATCTCCTAGTCGGTCTGCTCCTCGCCGGCGGGCACTGTTGCGCTCTCGGGCTCGGCGCCGTCCTCTGATCCCTCGGTTGCCTCGCCGTGGGCGCCCTCGCCGTCGGACTCCGGCTCCAGGATCTGCTCGGGTCCCTCGGCGTCGTCGCCGGCGTCTGGGACCTCGGCCTCCTCGGCCTCCACCGGGGGAGCCTCCTCGGCCTCCGCGGCGGGAGCCTCCTCGACGTCCTCCGCGGGGGCTTCCTCGGTGTCGCCTGGCTCCTCGCCGTCGCCTGGCTCCTCGGCCTCGGCGGGCTCGTCGGCCTCCGGCTCCTCCGCCTCGGCGTTCTCGTCGAACTGGCTCTCGGCCTTCTCGACGATCGCCTTGACGGTGGCATCGTCGCCGGCGCCGTTCGTAAGGGTCGCGACCTCCTCGTCGCTCAGCGGGCTCAGCACCGCGACCTGATTGGTGCTGAAGCGGCCGAGCGCCTGGTGCGTCGGAAGGCCGCAGAACTGCGAACCCTGCAGCGCGGCGTTGGGGCAGCGGCGGCCGGTGGTCATCACGGCCATGCAGCGGCCGTCGGCGGCCTCCTCGCCCTCGTATTCGATGTCGTCCTCCTGCTGCGCGAAATCGGTCTCGGAGGTGATGTCCACCTTCCAGCCCGTCAGGCGGGCGGCGAGGCGGGCGTTCTGGCCGTCCCGGCCGATGGCGAGCGAAAGCTGGTCGTCCGGGACGATGACCGTCGCCTCCTTGGTCTCGTCGTCGACGAGCACCTCGCGGACGCGTGCCGGGGAGAGCGCCTTGGCGACGAACCGGGCGGGCTCGTCGTTGTAGGGAATGATGTCGATCTTCTCGCCGCGGAGCTCGGAGACGACCATGCGGACGCGCGAACCGCGCGGCCCGACGCAGGCGCCGACCGGGTCCACGCCGTCGGCGTGCGAGACCACCGCGATCTTCGAGCGCCAGCCAGGCTCACGGGCGACGCCCGTGATCTCGACCAGCTTGTCGGCGATCTCGGGGACCTCCAGCTCGAAAAGCTTCTTGATCAGCTCGGGGTTGCGGCGGGAGACGACGATGCTCGGGCCCTTGGTGTCGGCCGAGACGTCGGTGATCACGGCCTTGACGCGCATGCCGTGGTCGTAGCGCTCGTTGTAGACCTGCTCGGAGCGAGGGAGAAGCGCCTCGACCCGCTCGCGGAGCTGGACCAGCGTGTAGCGGTTGTCGGACTGCTGGATGATCCCGGTGACCAGCTCGCCGACGCGGTCCTTGTACTCCTCGAACATCATGCCCCGCTCGGCCTCGCGGATCCGCTGAAGGATCACCTGCTTGGCGGTCTGGGCGGCGATGCGCCCGAAGTCATCCGGAGTGACGTCCTGGGTCTTGATCTGGTCCATGTAGGGCTCGAGGCGCTCGGGCTCGAGCTCTTCCTCCTCGGGCTCGCGGCGCTCGCCCGTCTCGGGGTCGACGCTCGGGCCGGTCGTCTGGATCTCCGGCACGGGCTCGCCTGCCGCCTCCGCGGCTTCGGCGGCCTGGAGCTGCTCCTCGAACTGCTCGTCGAGCAGGCGCTTCTCGAGATCCTCCGGGACGATCAGCTCATGGACGCGGAAGTCGGCGCTCGAGTGGTCGAGCTCGACCTTCGCGTACTTGGCGGCGCCGGGGGTCTTCTTGTAGGCGGAGAGGAGCGCGTCCTGAAGGGCGTCCATCAGGGTGTCAGCCGCAATCCCCTTCTCCTGCTCGAGCATCTTTACGGCATCGACGATTTCCTGGGTCATGGCTTCACCCCTTCGTTCGCGGGTTGTGGACGGGGGACGGAACCGCCTGCCAGGCGCTCACCCTCCGGGACAAGATTTGAACGGCGGACGCTCTGCAATGGAATGGTGACCGCACCGTCGGGAGCCTCGACGCTGACTCGCTCGTCATCCGCGGCGGTCAGGGTGCCCGTGAAACTGTTCCGCCCGGCGATCTCCTCGCTCGTCTTGACGCGGACCCGGTTGCCGAGAAAGCGGCGGAAGTGCTCGGGCTTGGTGAGTGGCCGCTCGGGCCCGGGCGAAGAGACCTCAAGCGACCAGTCCTCGAGCAGATCCCGAAGCGCGCCGGTGACCCGCTCGCAGAGGGCGATGTCGACGCCGTCCGGGCTGTCGATCACCAACCGCAGCCGCTCGGCCGCGGGACGGTCGAGCGCGAGCAGCTCGACGTCCGGCTCCTGATCGTGGAGCCGGGTCTCGACTGTCTTCTGTATCTGCGTGAGTTCTGCGTCCATTTATGGGCCCAAAAAAAGGCGGGCGCTCGCCCACCTTTCGACCTGCGGTTAGGTGCGAAAAAAGGTTCCGAAGCGAGTATAGCCCTGGCTCACGCACGCGCCAAGCGGCCGCGTCCCGGCGAAATCCTGTTTCCCATTCGTGGTGGGACATAGGCCGCGGGATCGAACCGGGTTGGCGCCTTCTTCCGGCATAGCCGGAATAGCTCGCCAACTCGACTCAGACCTCGAGCATCACGGTGACCGGCCCGTCGTTGATCAGCGCGACGCCCATGCAGGCCCCGAAGATGCCCTTCTTCGCGCCGGCCCGCTCGCAGAAACGGTCGTACAGCGGCTCCGCCTGATCGCCCGGCGCCGCCTTGATGTAGCTCGGGCGTGTGCCCTTCGTGGTCTCGCCGTAGAGCGTGAACTGGCTGACGCAGAGGATCTCGCGATCGCCGAGCGGCTCGTTCATCTTCCCCTCAGCGTCGTCGAAGATCCGCAGGGCGCGCACCTTCTCCGCGAGCCGGTCCGCCTCGGCCTCGGTGTCATCGCGCGAGACGCCGAGCAGCACCAGCATTCCGGGGCCGATCTGCGCGACCCGCTCCCCCTCCACGTCGACGGCCGCCTGGCTGACGCGCTGGACCAGGGCTCTCACCGAGCGCGACCCTGCCGGGCTTGCTGCTCCAGCTGCTCGGCGACGATCTCGAGCACTCGCATCGCGATCGGCGGCACCCGGCCCTCCGCGTCGCACGCTGGGTCATAGGCCGTGAGCGAGAAGGCCCGGACGGGGCAGCTCTCCATCAGCGAGCGAATCTGCGACTCGAGCTGGCCGGCGCTGAGACCACCGGCGACGCTGTAGATGTTGACGCGAGCCTCCTCGGAGTCGATGACGTCCAAGTCCAGATGCACGTAGATCCCACTCGCCTGAGGGATCAGCTCGCTCGCGGCCCGAGCGACCGCGTCCTCGGAATCGATGCTTTCGGGGGGCAGGTAGCGGATGGCCGATGCGTCCAGGCGGACTTGCTCAGCCGGGTCGAAGTCGCGTGCTCCCGCCAGGACGATGGCGCTCTCGGGCACCGTGACGCCATCCATCGAGCCCTCCCTCATCGACGGCCAGGCCTCGCCGGTCAAGATGGCCAAGCCCATGCCGTCGAAGTATCCATCGATGGTCGAGTCGGGGGTGTTGAAGTCACCGTGGGCGTCGAACCAGACGACCCCGGGTGCGGACTCGCCGATTGCGGCGGCCATCCCGAGACCGGCAAAACAGCTCCCCGAGAGCAGAACCGGGAAGGCCCGCTCGGCAATCGCCTCCCGGGCTCGCGCGGCGACCAGGCGGATCAGCTCGAAAGCGGCCTTCGGCTCGCTGGCTCCGCTCTCGTCCCTGACTGCGTCCTCGAGCTCCACGACCTGGGTTCGAACCCGAGCGCCGCTGCCTGACAGCGCCTCCTCGGCGCCGAACTCCAGCAGCCGCTCCGGGCCGAGGCCGACCCCCATGCGGATCGCTCCGACCTCGTAGGGAACGACCAGGAGGCGGATCTCGGTCATGCGTCGCCGCTAGATGCCGGCGGTGAGACGCTCTCTGTATATGCGGTAGTCCCGTCGCTCGGGCCGGAGGTTCGAGGCCAGCGCCAGATGGTGCCGCGCGCGCCTCGTCTCGCCCGTCTTGGTGAGGGCCCGGCCCAGGCAGAAGTGCGCATAGTCGTTCACGGGATGGGTCTCTACCACCGCCTCGAACTCTGTGGCAGCCTCGGCGTAGTGGCGGGTGCGGAACAGCGCGCGCCCCAGGGCCTCGCGCACGGAGCTCTTCTCGGGCGCCTGGCGCGCGGCCTCCTTCAGATGCACGGTGGCCTCCTCGAAAGAGCCGTCCTCGAGCAGCTCCATGCCTCGCCGGTAAAGCGTGTAGAGGGAGTCGCCACCCTCGATCTGCTCGTTCTGCGCCATGAGCCCAGTGTAGGCGGGCGCGCAAGTGGAATTCGGGCGTTTCGCTAGTCGCGGGGCTCGGGTCGGGGTGCGGCCGACCCGGACCTGAGTGCCTCGACGCGATCGAGAATCGCGTCGGCGACCTTCTCCTTGGAGGAGAGCGGGACCGGGTGCTCCCCCGAGCGCTCGACGATCACGACCTCGTTCTCCGGGCTCTCGAAGCCGATCTCCGAGCGGGAGACGTCGTTGAAGACGATCGCGTCAGCGCCCTTGCGCTCGAGCTTCTCCTGTGCGCGTTCCAGCCCGGAGCCGGTCTCCGCGGCGAAGCCGATCACCGTCTGGTCATCGCGGCGGGTGGCGGTGAGGGCGGCGAGGATGTCCTCGGTCGCCTCCAGGTCGAGCTCGAAGCCGCCACTGCCCTCGCGATGGATCTTCTCCCCGGCCGCACGCCTGGGCCGAAAGTCGGCCGGCGCCGCCGCCATCACCAGCACGTCCGCGGAGTCGAACTCGCGGCCGAGTGCATCGGCCAGCTCGGCAGCCGTCTCGACGTCCACCCGGCGCACTCCGGGGGGAGCAGGGAGAGGGACGTTTGCGGCGACGAGCGTCACCTCCGCCCCGCGCTTCGCGGCGCGCTCGGCGAGAGCGAGGCCCATGCGGCCGGAGGAGCGGTTGCCGATGAAGCGAACGGGGTCGATCGGCTCGCGCGTGCCACCGGCAGAGACCAGGACGCGAAGCCCGTCCCACGGACCGATCGGACCGGGAGCCGCTTGCTCAATCGCGTCGAGGAGAGTCCGGGGCTCGGGAAGCCGGCCGACGCCATGCTCGCCGCGGGAGGCGAGGGCGCCCGCCTCCGGCTCGATCACGGTGATGCCCCGCCGGCGCAGCGTGGTCAGGTTCTCCTGGGTCGCCGCATCGCGATACATCCGGTCGTTCATGGCGGGCGCCACGAGCCGCGGCGCGGAACAGGCGAGGAACGAGGTGGTCACCATCGAGTCGGCGATCCCACCGGCGAGCTTCGCGATCGTGTTCGCCGAGGCCGGGGCGACGAGGTACGCGTCGGCATTGCCGACGACCTCGAGATGGCCGATTGGATCGTGCTCGGGCACCGGGTCGCCAGGGAAGGCGCCGCGGGTCGGGTCGCGATCGAACTCATCCGTGAGGACGGGCGCGCCGACGATTCCCTCGAAGGACGCCGCGCCGACGAAGCGCTGGGCCGCCGGCGTCATCAGGACGCGAACGGCGTGCCCCTCATTGGTGGCGAGGCGCGCGAGTTCGAGCGACTTGTAAGCCGCGATGCCACCACTCACCCCAAGCAGGATGCGGGCCATCACGCCCTCCTGGTAGCCGGCTAAGCCTTGTACTCGTACTTGAGCTTGCCGGCCGCCGTCTCCTCCAGCGCGATGGTCAGGTAGTTCCCGCTGGGAACCTCGACCATCGGCGGGGTGTACTCGCCGTATGCCCCCTCGGAGAGGGAGTGGTAGTACGCGTTGATCTGGCGGGCCCGCTTCGCCGCGACGCAGACGGCGGCGTAGTGGGTGTCGGTGTGCGCGAGAAGCTTGTCGACTCTTGGTGTGATCATTGACATGGGGTCAGTGTAGGGATAGCTCACCCCGGACGAGCGACTCCAGTTTGGCGGCGGCTTTCTGCACCTCGTCGTTCACCACTTCGAGCGGGAACTCCGAGCGCGCGCCGAGCTCGATCTCGGCGGTTCGCAGGCGCTGCTCGATCGCCTCAAGCGAGTCGGTCCCTCTGCCCTCGAGCCGCTCTCGCAACACCCTCTCGTCGGGCGGTGCGATGAAGATCAGTACTGCGTCGTCGCCGAGCTTGTCCCGGACCTGGCGTGCACCCTGCACCTCGATCTCGAGGACGACCGACCGGCCTTCCGCCAGCTGTCGCTCCACCTCCTGGCGCAACGTGCCGTAGTAGTTGCCGCTGTAGCTCGCGTGCTCCAGGAACTCATCGGCCTCGAGCCTTCCCCGGAACTCCTCCGGTGAGAGGAAGTGGTAGTCGCGGCCGTCGACCTCTCCGGGGCGGGGCTCCCTGGTCGTTGCCGAGACCGAGAGCTCGAGCTCCGGGACGCGCTCGAGCAGCTGCTCGATCAGCGTTCCCTTTCCGACCCCGGACGGCCCGGTGATGACGAAGACCTTCCCCACGGCGACTGGATCATGACCGCAGGGACGGCCGCGAAAATCTCCGCGAGTGCCGCGCTACTTGCGCAGCTGTGCGACGAGTTCGGCGCGCTGGCGCTCGGAGAGCCCGCCGATGGTCTTCGAGGGAGAGATCCGGCACTGGTTGAGGATCCGGTTCGTCTTGACGCGCCCGTACTTGGGAACGGCCATCAGCATGTCGATCACCTTCGCGGTCTGGACGTACTCGGGCGGATCCATCAGCAGCGTCTGGATCTTCACCTTGTTGCCCTTGAGGTCGCGCTTCAGCTGGGCCCGCTTGGATCGGATGTTGTTCGCCCTCTTCAGGGCTTCCATCCTCTGGTCCAGTGATCGTTCGGGTGCGGCGTTGGAGGACTGGACCGGGGCCTGCATCGGGGCGGCAGTATATCCGCGGCCGCGCGGAGCGGAAAGGGGTTTTCCGCCTTTGTGAAAAAAACTCCCGTCTATCCGGAGATCCGAGCGAGCTCCCCGCCGAGCTCGGCGGCGATCCGCGACCCGGCGGCCGGATCGCGAAAGCACTCTGTGCCGATGGCAACGATCCTTGCACCGGCGCTGAGCATCTCCGCGGCATCCCGGCCGCTCGAGATGCCTCCCATCGCGACGATCGGGGCCGAGACAGCGCGCGAAACGGCGTCCAGCTGAGCAAGCGCGACCGCTCTGACGGCGGGTCCGGAGAGGCCACCGGTGCCTCCGCCGAGCCAGCGCTCCCCCGAACCGGGCGCGATCGCCACCGCCCGCAGGGTGTTGATCAGGGAGACCGCGTCGGCCCCGCCCTCCTCCGAGGCGACCGCCACCGGCACGGGATCGGCGATGTTGGGGGTCAGCTTCACGATCAGCGGCTTATCGGTGAGCGGGCGGACCCGCTGCAGCAGGGAACGCGCCTCCTCGGGGGATTCGCCCACGATCAGGCCGGACTTGACGTTCGGGCAGGAGACATTGAGCTCCAGCGCGGCCACCTCCTCGCGGCCGCCCACGCCCTCCACCAAGCGCTTGAACTCGTCGTGGCTCGTCCCCATCACGGAGACGATCAGCGGAACTGGGAGCTCCGCCAGCTGCGGGAGGTCGTGCTCGAGAAATCCGTCGAGCCCCTTGTTCGGCAGCCCGATCGAGTTGATCAGCCCGGAGGGCGTCTCCCAGAGTCGCGGCGGCGGGTTGCCCGCGCGCGGCTCCGGGGTGATCGTCTTGGAGACGAAGGCCGAGAACGGAAACTCGCTGAGCAGGTCGTCCCCGAAGGCGCGGCGGGCCGCGATCGCATCGAAGGTGCCAGAGCCGTTGATCACCGGGTGGCGCAACTCGATGCCGCAGAAGTCGATCAATGCCCCGAGCCCGGAACCAGGGTGGTCTCGATCTCCTCGCCGCGAACGACGGGGCCGTCGACGCAGAGACGCATATACCCCCCGTCGCTGAGCGGGATCGCGCAGCCGAAGCAGGCGCCGAATCCGCAGGCCATCGGCGCCTCGAGCGCCAGCTCGCACGCCACACCGCGATCCGCACAGAGCACGCGGACGGCCTCGAGCATCGCCGGCGGGCCGCAGGCGTAGACCGCGGCGGTGGCCGCTTCGTCGCCCTCGAGCAGCACGGCGAGCAGGTCGGTGACGTAGCCGCGGTGGCCGGTGTGGCCGTCCTCGCTCGCGAGCCGGATCTCGCTGCAGTCGAAGAGATCGAGGCCGCCGGAGTTCGGCCTGTCGCGGAAGCCGAGCAGGACGCGGGCCGGGATCCCGGCGCGGAGCAGGCGGCGGCGCCAGAGCGCGAGCGGAGCGACGCCGATGCCGCCGCCGACCAGGATCGCGCCGGCGGCGCCGGGGACGACCTGGCTTGGCGCCGCGAACGGTCTGCCGAGGGGGCCGTGGATCCAGAGGCCTTCCCCGGGCACCAGCGCGGCCAGCCGGGAGGTGCCCGGGCCGACCGCCTGGACGAGGAAGTCGAGCCTCACCCCAGAGCCCTGCCGCTCCGCGTCGGCGACCGAGAAGGCGCGGGCGAGGTACGGCCGCCCCTGATCTCCGCCCCAGCCGGAGTCCGCGGCGAGCATGTAGAACTGGCCGGCGGCAGGTTCGGGCCCCCGTGGGTCCAGCGCGGAGAAGATCCGATACCCGCCGGAGGCGACGTTGCGGGTCACCTCGCAGAGGCGACGGCCGAAGGGGGCCACCATCCTCTCCCCCAGCCCGTGCGCCGCGCCGGCGGTCATCTCTTCGATGGCGCGCGCTCCTCGAGGCCGTGGAGCTCCTGCAGGGCCTGGACCTCCACCTCCCCCCGGGCGGCCGCGAAGATCGCGCGGGAGGCCGCGGAGGCGCCGGTCATCGTCGTGACACAGGGAACCCCGTGCTTCACGGCCGCGGTGCGGATCTCGTATCCGTCGGCCCGTGCGCCGGAGCCGGTCGGCGTGTTGATCACGAGGTCGACCTCCTCCGACCGGATGCAGTCGACGACGTGCGGGGATCCCTCGCCGATCTTGTTGATCTTCCGGACGGGAACGCCCATCGCCGAGATCGCCTGGGCCGTCCCGGCGGTCGCGATCACCTTGAAGCCCAGGTCGTGGAAGCGAGTCGCGAGCTGAGTGGCTGCCGGCTTATCCGAGTCGGTGACCGAGATGAAGATCGTCCCCTCCTGCGGCAGAGAGACCCCCGCTGCCGCCTGCGCCTTGCCGAATGCCGTCGGGAAGTCGGAGGCGATCCCCATCACCTCGCCGGTGCTCCTCATCTCGGGGCCGAGGACGGCGTCGGCGCCGGCGAAGCGGGCGAAGGGCAGGACGGCCTCCTTGACGCTGATGTGGGTGGGCGCCTCGCTCGGCAGGTCCTGGTCGTCGAGGGACTCACCGAGCATGAGCCGGCAGGCGACCTTGGCGAGTGGCGTGCCGATCGCCTTGCTGACGAATGGAACGGTGCGCGAGGCGCGCGGGTTGGCCTCGATCACGTAGAGCTCGCCGCCAGCGACCGCGTACTGCACGTTGATCAGGCCGATCACGCCGAGCTCAAGGGCAATCTTGCGAGTCGTCTCCCGGATCTCCTCCTGCATCTCCTCGCCGAGGCTCATCGGCGGGATCACGCAGGCGGAGTCGCCCGAGTGGACACCGGCCTCCTCGACGTGCTGCATGACACCGGCGACGAAACAACGCTCGCCGTCCGCGAGCGCGTCGACGTCCACCTCGATCGCGTTCTCGAGAAAGCGGTCCAGGAGCAGCGGATGCTCCTGATCGGCCTTCACGTTGGCGTCGAGGTAATTGGAGAGGGTCTCGGCGTCGTAACAGATCTCCATCGACCGGCCGCCGAGCACGTAGGAGGGGCGGACGAGCAGCGGGAACCCGACGTCCTCCGAGATCGCGACCGCCTCCTCGGCGGAAAGGGCGGTCCCGTACGGCGGGTGCTTGATCTCGAGTCGCCGCAGCAGGGCTCCGAAGCGGCCGCGGTCCTCGGCCAGGTCGATCGCGTCGACTGGCGTGCCGAACAGCGGCACCCCGGCCTCCTCCAGGGCCTTGGCAAGCCGCAGCGGGGTCTGGCCGCCGAACTGGACGATCACCCCCTCGGGTCGCTCGATCTCGCAGACGGCGAGCACGTCCTCCTCGGTGAGCGGCTCGAAGTAGAGGCGGTCCGAGGTGTCGTAGTCGGTGGAGACCGTCTCCGGGTTGCAGTTGATCATCACCGCGTCGCGGTCGAGCTCCCGCGCCGTCATCGCGGCGTGGACGCAGCAGTAGTCGAACTCGATTCCCTGGCCGATCCGGTTGGGACCCGAGCCGAGGATGACCACGGAAGGGCGATCCCCGCGCTCGACCTCTCCGGCGGAGCCGTTCGCCGAGGGGCGCTCATGGGCCGAGTAGAAGTAGGGCGTCCTGGCCTCGAACTCGGCGGCGCAGGTGTCGACGGCGCGATAGGTGCGCTCGAGGCCGTCCGTGCCGTCACCCTCCGTCGCCAGCGTGCGCAGCTCTCGCAGGAACCAGGGATCGATCATCGTCGCCTCGTGAATCCGCTCAAGCTCCACTCCGCGTTCGAAGCCGGCGGCGATCAGATCGAAGCGGTCCGACGAAGGAGTGGCGAGCCGCTCGAGCAGCTCGCCGGTGGAGGCAGGGATGTCGGGTTGGTCGTCGAGCTCGCGCGAGCGCATCGCCTTGGCGAAGGACTCGCGGAACGTTCGCCCGATCGCCATGCATTCCCCCACCGACTTCATGTGGGTGGAGAGCCTGCCCTCGGCGCCGGGGAACTTCTCGAAGGCGAAGCGAGGCACCTTGGTGACGACGTAGTCGATCGTCGGCTCGAAGGACGCCGGGGTCGCCCGGGTGATGTCGTTGGGGATCTCCTCCAACGCGTAGCCGACCGCGAGCTTCGCCGCCATCTTCGCGATCGGGAAGCCCGTCGCCTTCGAGGCGAGCGCTGAGGAGCGCGAGACCCTGGGATTCATCTCGATGACGACGATCTCGCCGCTCTCGGGATCGACGGCGAACTGCACGTTCGAGCCGCCGGTCTCCACCCCGACGGCGCGGATCACGCGGATCGCCTGGTCGCGGAGCTCCTGGTAGAGCGCATCGCTGAGGGTCTGCGCCGGAGCGATCGTCACCGAGTCGCCCGTGTGAACGCCCATCGGATCGACGTTCTCGATCGAGCAGATGATCACCACGTTGTCGTTGCGGTCGCGCATCACCTCGAGTTCGAACTCGCCCCAGCCCAGCACCGACTCCTCAACCAGCACCTGGTTGATCGGGCTGGCCGCAAGGCCCTCCGAGACGACCTGGGCGAACTCGGTCTCGGTGTTCGCGACTCCTCCGCCGTGTCCGCCGAGAGTGAAGGCGGGCCGCACGATGATTGGAAGCGTCAGCTTGCCGGACTCGAGCGCCTCCTCTCCCTCCTGCACCGACTCGACGATCATCGAGAAGGGCACCCGGAGCCCGGCCTCCTCCATTGTCCGCCGAAACGCCTCGCGATCCTCGGCGCGGTGGATCGCGTCGTAGTCGGCGCCGATCAGCTCCACGTCCAAGCGCTGGAGGGTCCCGTCGTCGTGGAGGGCCTTGGCGAGGTTCAGCGCCGTCTGGCCGCCGAGGGTCGGTAGGAGCGCATCGGGGCGCTCCTTCTCGATCACCTTCGCCACCGGGCCTGGCAGCAGCGGCTCTATGTAGGTGCGGTCCGCGAACTCCGGGTCGGTCATGATCGTCGCCGGGTTCGAGTTGACCAGGACGACCTCGTAGCCCTCCTCCAGCAGCACCTTGCAGGCCTGCACACCGGAGTAGTCGAACTCGGCGGCCTGCCCGATCACGATCGGACCGGAGCCGATCAGGAGGATCTTCTGGATGTCGTCGCGCCTAGGCATTAGGCCGAGGCGAGCTCCAGGAACCGGTCGAAGAGGTAGCGGGCGTCGTGCGGGCCGGGGCCGGCCTCCGGGTGGTATTGGACCGTGCAGCCCGGGACGTCCTTCAGGACCAGGCCCTCGACCGTGCGGTCATAGAGGTTCAGGTGAGAGAGCTCGGCCTCGCCGAAATCCGTCTGCCAGCGGACCGGCTCGTCACCGGGGATCGTCTTGTCACCACCGGGACCGAGCACCGCGAAGCCGTGGTTCTGGGAGGTGATGTCGATCCGACCGGTCTCCAGGTCCTTGACCGGGTGGTTGGCGCCGCGGTGGCCGAAGGGGAGCTTGAAGGTCTCGAGGCCGACCGCCCGGCAAAGCAGTTGGTGGCCCAGGCAGATTCCCACCACGGGCTTCTTCCCCACCACGCCGCGGACGTTCTCGACGACGTAGTCGAGGGCGCCGGGATCGCCGGGCCCGTTCGCCAGGAAGACCAGGTCGGGGTCCCGGGCGAGCACGTCCTCGGATGAGGTGTCGCAGGGAAGCAGCGTCACCCGGCAGCCGCGCTCCTTCAGCTGCCTGACGATCGAGAGCTTGATGCCGGTGTCGATCCCGACCACGTGAGGGCCGTCGCCGTCGATCTCGACCGGCTCGGGCGGCGTCATCTGGCGGGCGAAGTCCGCTCCCTCCATCGAGGGCTCGGCGCTGACCCGCTCGCGCGCCTCGGACTCCGCCAGCTCCGCCGGGAAGATCCCGCCGCGCAGCGCGCCGCGGTCGCGGATGTGACGGACCAGCACTCGCGTGTCGATACCCCCGATCGCCGGCACGCCGCAGTCGCGCAGCCAGTCGAGCCAGCCACCCTCGGCGGTGGCGGCGTCCTCCGCGTTCTTGCCCTCTCGCATGATCACGCCGCGGGCCTGGACGCGCTCGGACTCCATCGCGTCGCCGGAGACGCCGTAGTTGCCGACCAGGGGATAGGTGAAGGTGATGATCTGACCCGCGTAGGAGGGGTCGGTGACCGCCTCCTGGTAGCCCGTCATCGAGGTGTTGAAGACGACCTCGCCGGTCACCTGGCCGCCGGAGCCGAGCAGCTCCCCGTCGAGCCGGGTGCCATCCTCGAGCAGGACGTAGCCGCTCACGCGACGGGCTCCGGGTTCGGGGCATATTCAAGGATGAGCTTCTGCACCCGCTTGAACTCGTCCGTGCCGGCCCGGCCGAGCAGCTCGAACAGGGCGGTCTCGACGCTGGTCAGCACGGCGCCGGCCCGCTCCATCTTGTGGAGGCCGACACGCTTGTTCTCCTCGGTCCGCGAGCCGACCGCGTCCTCGGCGACCTGGACCTCCGTGCCGCCGCCAAGCAGGTCGAGGACCGTCTGGTTCACACAGACGTGGGTCTCGATCCCGCAGACGAGCGCCTGGTCGCGACCGCCGAGATCGAAGCCCTCGGCGTCGGTCGCCGAAAAGCAGATCTTCTCGAGCGGCTCGGTGCCCTCGGGTAGGTGATCGGCCACCTCGGGTGCGGTCTCCCCCAGGCCCTTCGGGTACTGCTCCGTCAGCACAACTGGAACACCGATGATGCTGGCGCCCTCGATCAGGGTCGCGGTGGCCCTGGCCACGCTCTCGAAGTCCGGGATCGCCTTGCGGAATCCCTCCTGGACATCGACCACCACCAGCGCGGCACGGTCCGGCTGGAGCTTTCCGCTCACGAGGCGACTCCCATGGCGAAGCTCCGCTGGCGGAAGGCGACCCGGCCGGCCGCGACCGTCATCAGGACCCGCCCGGTGAGCTCGCGGCCGCCGAAGCAGCTGTTGTAGGAGCGGCTCTCGTAGCCGTCCTCGCCGACCGTCCAGGTGAGCTCGGGGTCGATCAGCGCAATGTTCGCCACCACCCCGGCCTCGAGGCGCGGCGCCTCGATCCCGAACGGCTCGCCGCCGCAGGTCATCCGCTCCACCAGGAGCTTCAGGGGCAGCACGCCGGGCATCACGAGGTCGGTGTAGAGCGCTGCGAACGCGGTCTCGAGGCCGGTCACTCCCATCGCCGCCTCCTCGAAGGGAACCTCCTTCTCCTCGGCCGCGTGAGGCGCGTGGTCGGTCGCGACGCAGTCGATCGTGCCATCGCGCAGACCCTCGATCAGCGCCTGGCGGTCGTCCTCGGTGCGAAGCGGCGGGTTCATCTTGAAGCGAGCGTCGAGGCTACGGACCGCCTCGTCGGTGAGCGTCAGGTGGTGCGGGCTTGCCTCGCAGGTGACCTGGACCCCCGCCGCCTTGGCGCGGGCGATCTCCTCCACCGAGGAGCGAGCCGAGAGGTGCTGGACGTGGATTCGCGCCTCCTCATACAGGGCGAGGGAGCAGTTGCGGGCGATCATCGTGGACTCGGAGACCGCCGGGACGCCGGCCATGCCGAGGACCGCCGAGACCTCGCCCTCGTGCATCACGCCGTCGGCCGAGAGATCGGGATCCTCCTCGTGCAGAGCGATCACCCCTCCCGCGAGGCGTTGGTACTGGAGCGCCCGGCGCAGCACCCTCGCGTTGGCGATCGGCAGCCCGTCGTCGGAGAACCCGATCGCTCCCGCATCCCAGAGCTCGGCCATCTCCGACAGCTCCTGACCGGCCATCCCGCGCGTCACGTTGGCGACGAAGCCCACCGGAATCGAGGCCTCCCGCTCCGCGCGATCTCGGACCGAGCCGAGAACCGCGGCGGAGTCGATCGGCGGAGCGGTGTTGGCCATCGCGATCACGGCGCAGTAGCCCCCGGCGGCCGCCGAGCGCGTCCCGGTCTCGAGGTCCTCCTTGTACTCCTGTCCCGGGACCCGAAAGTGGACGTGCGGGTCGACGAAGGCCGGCAGGGCGAGCAGCCCCGCGCCGTCGACGACCTCCGCGCCTTCGATCTCCGGCGCCCCACCCGACTCGGCGATCTCCGCGATCTCACCGTCCCGCACGATCAGGTCGCGGACCCCGTCGAGGCCGGTCCTCGGGTCGAGGATGCGAGCGCCCTTCACGATCAGGTTCGCTCCCGGGCCCGCCCGGGAGATCAGCTTGGGGGCATCGGCGCCCCCGTCAGTCCCATTGGCGGCGACGTTCACGCGGGCTGCCCGATCGTCGGCGGGTCGGCCGGGGCGGGGCCGCGCTCCGGCCGCGCGCGGTCGCTGCCCGCGAGCAGGTCGTAGAGGATCGCCATGCGCACCACCAGGCCGCTCTCCACCTGCGCGCTGATCAGCGACTGCGGCGAGTCGATCACATCGGGCGAGAGCTCAACGCCGCGGTTGACCGGGCCCGGATGCATGAGAAGCTGGCGTGGACCGAGCCGCCTCGAGTCGATCTGGTACCGGGCCGCGTACTCGCGCAGCGACGGGACGAAGCTCTCGCTCATCCGCTCACGCTGCATCCGCAGTGCGTAGACGACGTCGGCCTCACCCAGCCGGTCGAGGTCGTAGGAGATCTCGCAGCCGAGCGCCTCGATGCCGCGAGGGATCAACGTCGGCGGCCCGCATAGTGTCACCTTCGCGCCCACCTTCTGGAAGGCGAGCAGGCAGGAGCGCGCGACTCGGCTGTGCAGAACGTCGCCGACGATCCAGATGTTCACCCCCTCGAGCGAATCGAGACGCTGGCGCAGGGTGAAGACGTCGAGCAGGGCCTGCGTGGGGTGCTCGTGCTTGCCGTCGCCGGCGTTGATCACCGAGGCCTCGGTCCAGCGCGCGACCAGGCCGGCCGCGCCTGCATGCGGCGAGCGGATCACGATCGCCGCAGGGTCGTAGGCGGAGAGCGTCGAGACCGTGTCCTTCAGCGACTCGCCCTTGTCGACTGACGAGCCGGCGGACTTGACGCTGACCACGTCGGCGGAGAGGCGCTTGGCCGCGAGCTCGAAGGAGGAGAGCGTTCGCGTGCTGGCCTCGTAGAAGAGGTTGACGATCGTGCGGCCGCGCAGGGTCGGCACCTTCTTGATGTCGCGGCGGCCGACCTCGGCGAAGCTCTGCGCCCGCTCGAGGATGCGCTCCATCTCCTCCCGGGTCAGCTCCTCCACACCGAGCAGGTTCTTCATGCGTCCTCCCTCGTTGTCGCCGGCGCCCCGGCAGGCGTGATCGCGACCTCGTCGGTTCCGTCGGTCTCCTCGAGGCGCACGTTCACCCGCTCGCCGGGGGCGGTCGGCAGGTTCTTGCCGACGTAGTCGGGGCGGATCGGGAGCTCGCGGTGGCCGCGGTCCGCCAGGACCGCCAGCTGTACGCGCGCGGGACGGCCGTAGTCGAAGAGGGCGTCGATCGCGGCGCGGACCGTGCGCCCCGTGTAGAGGACGTCGTCCACGAGGACGATGGTCCGGCCCGCGAGGTCGAAGTCGAGGTGGGTGTCGTGGACGACCGGAGCGTCGCGCGGCTCGCGGCGCTCGATGTCGTCGCGGTAGAAGGAGATGTCGAGGTCGCCGAGCGGCACCTCTGCCCCCGAGAGCTCACCCACCAGCGCGTGCAGGCGGCGGCAGATGACCGCGCCGCGCGTGTGGATGCCGACCAGCGCCAGCCGATCCGAGTCCTCATTCTTCTCAACGATCTCGTGGGCGATACGGACAAGCGTCCGCCGGAGATCGTCGCGATCGAGCACGACGTTTTCGTCGCTCATGCTGCTCCTTCCTGGCCTCGCGGGACCGGGTTAAAGGGGCTTGCGCGGCCAGCGTAGCAGCGGGCCCAGACCGCGATGGAACGCGAACCCGCAAAGCGCGACGATCGCTCTGGCCTAATCGCCCGCCGGGGCGGGCTCGGCCAGGGGCTCCGGGCGCTGCCTGGCGCCCTCGTGTACCAGTTCGGGATCCCCTCGCTCCGGGAACGGGATCTCGACGAGGTCGAAGTCCCTCGGCGCGACCGTGTTCGCGAAGACGTCCCGCGCCTCGCCGAGCACGGCCGAGACGTTGTAGCGCGAGGAGACGTGGACGATCGCCAGCATGCCGACCTCGGCGTCGGCCGCGAGCTGCGCCGCGTCGCGCGCTGTCGAGTGGCCCGTGTCAGCCGCGCGGGCGGACTCCTCCAGAGCGAACGTTCCGTCGTGGACCAGGAGCTGGGCCGCATGGGCGGCGATCCGGGTCATCTCACAGGGGGCGGTGTCGCCGGTGATGACGACCTTGCGGCCGGGACGCGTGTCGCCGAGCACCTGCTCGGGACGCACCTCGGAGCGTTCCAGCGAGACCGTCTCGCCCCGCTGCAGGCGACCGAAGTCGCGCTGGTCGCTGATCCCGAGCCCGCGGGCCGCCTCGACGTCGAAGCGCCCGGGCCGCTCCGGCTCCACGTACGCGTAGCCGAGCGCCTTCATCCGGTGCTCGACGTCAAACGCGCGCATCTCGAAGCCGTCATGGTCGATCCCCTCCCCCGGCCCGAGCTCGACCAGCTCCACCTCATAGCGCAGACGCCCGAAGATCCGGCGAAGCGCCTCGAACAGGCCATGGAGGCCGGTGGGCCCGACGATCCGCAGCGGCGTCCGGCGCTCCATCAGGTCATAGGTCTTGAGCAGGCCGGGCAATCCCAGGTAGTGATCGGCGTGGAAGTGGGTGATGTAGATGTCGTCGACCTGGACGAGGCCGGTCGAGTTGATCATCTGGCGCTGAGCCCCCTCGCCGCAGTCGACCAGGATCCGCGCGCCGCCGGCCCGGATCAGCACGCAGGCGGTCGCCCTCCGCGCCGATGGCACGGAGCCGCCGGTTCCGAGGAAGACGACAGAGAGGTCCATGGGCGCAAGCCTAGGGGCGAAGGTCTGCCCGGGCGGCCGCGCCCTCCCGCTAGCCAACCAAGCGCTGTTGAGCGTGTCTGCCTGACGCTCTCGCTCCAACCGTCAAGAGCGCCTCGGGGTTCCAATTCCCGATTTCATACTCGACCGCATAACGCACGCCACTCCGTTGGTTGTTTCGCGTTGGTTCGAGACGAAGAAACACATTTGAGCGCGGGACTTCAAGCACCGGAACGAGATAGACCGAGCTTGTCGGCGGACAGTAGACGCCGAAAAGGTCGGCTAGTCCGACGTATGACCCTGGGCCGTTGCCATGGTCCGTAGATCGACTGTTGAAAAGGACGCAGCCATTGTGGACGCGAGCCGTCTTGCATTGAATTCGCAGGAAGCGCTCGGACGCGACATGGACCACAAGGTCGTACGGATGGCCCTCTCCGAATGGCAGCAGGACGGCAAAGTCTCGCTCGACCAAGGCCGCCAGGACCATCGCTTCTGTTGTGTTGCCCTTGAGAGCAGTGGTCACGGCATCAAGCTAAAGATCCCGCCGGAGCGAACGTATGCTCGTCTCGCGCATCGGCGTGGACCGCTTAAGCTGGCCAGTAAGCGCCCGTAGCTCAGCTGGATAGAGCGTCCGCCTCCGGAGCGGAAGGCCGCAGGTTCGAATCCTGCCGGGCGCGCTGTGATGGCCAAGGTGGCGAGCATCTTTGTCGCGCTCGGTGCGCTTGGAGCAGCGGTGACGTTCTTCCTAGTCGGCCTGCTGGCGGAAAGCGGAGAGAACGGTCACGTGTACTGGGTCGTTCAAGGCCCCATTTGGGGCGCCGGGGTACTCGCCTTGATCCTGGGCGCGGTGGCGGCATGGCTCGCCCTCAGCACCGCAGACGGCTAGACGATGCAGACGTTGCTCACGTGCAGCTCGACGTGCGTGAAATGGTGCCGGCGTACTTCGACGCGCTGGGTCTCTCCCTGTAGGCAGGGGCGGACGATCGCGGCGCTCTGTGCCTGGTCCAGAGGACAAACCTGTCCCGGCTGCGGTTGGCAAGTCGGCGGGTTGGGCGGCACGGAGCTGACGTCGTAGGCGCCCCGCTTCAGCCTGATCCTGAAATGGCCGTCGCCGATCGCCTGGCTCGCCACCTGCTGGCCGTCACTCGCCCGCTGCACGGTGATCGTGACCGCGCCGCTGTACACCGGCTCAGCCGGGGCGGGCTCAGCGCAGGCGCCGGCGCACGTGGAGTTGAGGACGACGCCCTCGACTCCCGAGGGCTTGTGGCTGTGGCGCTTCTTGGCGTCCGCCGGGGCAGCGGCCACCGCGATCGCCCCGAGCAGCGCCAGCGCAATGAAAAGCCTGCGCATGCCAACCCCCCTACCCGTTCGGCGAGTTCTCAGCCGCCGGCGACAGCGGGGAGGATCGTCACTTCGTCGCCGTCGTTGACGGCCGTGTCCAGGCCGTCCTGGAAGCGGATGTCCTCGCCGGAGACGTAGACGTTCACGAAGCGGCGCAGATCCCCGTCCTGCGTGATCCGCTCCCGCAGGCCGTCGTGCTCGTCGAAGACGGCGTCGAGAGCCTCCCCGACGGTCGAGCCCTCGACCTCGAGCTCGCCGTCACCGCCGGTGGCGGCGCGGAGCTGCGCCGGGATCTTCACGGTGACGCTCATCGGCCGGAGATCTTATTCATCGCTCCCCCTCGGCTGCATCTCTAGGCCGAGGCCCCCACTCCCTGGAACTCCGTCTCGAAGGCGTCGAGAGTCGGCTCGATCTCGTGCATCCGGAAGGACTCGCGGGCGGCATCGAGGGTCTTCAGGCCCTCGCCGGTGATGTAGGCGACGACCCGCTCATCGGATGAGATCGCGCCGGACTCGGCGAGCTTGGCAAGGACGCCCACCGTCACGCCTCCGGCGGTCTCCGTGAAGACCCCGGTGGTCTCTGCGAGCAGCTTGATCCCCGCGCGAATCTCGTCGTCGTTGACCGACTCGATCACGCCCTCGGTGCGACGCGCGAGGTCGATGGCGTAGGGGCCGTCGGCGGGATCCCCGATCGCGAGGCTCTTCGCGATCGTGTTCGGGTGCTGCTCGGGCTTGCAGACGTCCCAGCCCTCGGCGAACGCGGTGGCCACAGGCGAGCAGCCCTCGGCCTGCGCCCCGCAGAAGATCGGCAGCTTGCCCTCCACCAGCCCGAGCTCGAGCCAATCGCTCATCCCCTTCGCGATCTTGGTGAACATCGAGCCCGAGGCGACCGGCGCGACGACCCGATCTGGGAGCCCCCAGCCGAGCTGCTCGATGGTCTCGAACGCGAGGGTCTTGGAGCCCTCGGAGTAGTACGGGCGCAGGTTGACGTTGACGAATGCCCAGGGGTGCGTCTGGCTGAGCTCGGTACAGAGCCGGTTGACGTCATCGTAGGTGCCGCGGATGCCGACGAGGTTCGTCCCGTAGATGCCGGTGGCGAGCAGCTTCTGCTCCTCGAGATCAGCCGGCACGAAGACATAGGAGTCGAGCCCGGCCGCGGCCGAGTGGGCGGCGACGGCGTTCGCGAGGTTCCCGGTAGACGCGCAGGCCACCGTCTCGAAGCCGAGCTCCTTGGCCTTGGCGATCGCAACGGCGACGACGCGGTCCTTGAAGGAGTGGGTGGGATTGGCGGCGTCGTTCTTGATCCAGAGCTCGCCGATGCCGAGTCGCTCGGCGAGACGATCGGCGCGGATCAGAGGCGTCAGGCCCGGCTCGAGCGGGTCGCCGGGTGGGCCCTCGAAGGGCAGGAAGTCCGCGTAGCGCCAGATCCCGCGCGAGCCCGCCTGGATCTTGCGACGCGCCTCGTCGGCGTCCAGATCCGGGTAGTCGTAGGCCACCTCGAGCGGCCCGAAGCACTGCTCGCAGACGAAGCGGGCCTCGAGCGGATAGGTCTGGCCGCATTCCTTGCACTTGAGAGATTCGACTGCCATCTGGCTCCTCTAACGAAAAACCTCCGCCGGGGTCGATGTGGGCGGAGGTTCCTAGAAGGAGTCTCTTCCCACATCTTCCAGGCTCTATGGACAACACCTGCTGGAGTTGGCACCTTCCTCGGACCTAGATCCGAGGGGGTTGCCGGGGTTTCATCGGGCCAGTCCCTCCACCCCTCTTGATGTGGTGACTATGTGACGAGTGAATATAGCAACGCCCAGAGCCCATCCCGCAGGCGCAATTTCGGGCGCGGGCCTGCTCCCCTCGGGCGGCGCGTGGCGTAAAGTGGCTCCGGTCATGGAACTTGAAGCGATGAGCCCGGGTCCGGACGATGCCGAACCTCCCTCGCCCCAGACTGCGCAGAACCCGCCCCGGCGAACTCGTCGCGCCGCTTCAGCCTGAGCGCCAGACCCCCAACGTCGAGGAGATCGCGGCCGAGGGGCTGCGCTGGGTGAAGATCGACCAGCCGGGCGGCCTGGAGCAGGCCTGGCTGGAGGAGAACTTCGACTTCCACGCCCTCGACTTTGAGGACGTCCTCTCGCGCAACCAGAGGCCGAAGATCGACGTCTACGACGAGTACCTGTTCATCGTCCTGCACTTCCCGATCTTCGATCGCGCGGCGCGGCGGCTGGGCGCCGGAGAGCTCGACCTGTTCGTCGGCCCCGGTTTCCTGATCACGATCCCGAACCAGCCGCTGCAGCCCGTGGAATACCTGTTCGAGCGCTGCCGCCAGAAGGAGGAAACCCGCGAGCAGCTCTTCTCACGCGGATCGGGTTACCTGCTCTACCGGCTCGTCGACGACGGCTTCGACTACTGCTTCCCGATGCTCCGCAAGATCGGCAACAAGCTCGACGTGCTGGAAGAGGAGATCTTCGACGGTCGCTCCGAGGAGATCGTGCGAGACATCTCCAACGTGAAGCAGGAGATCATCAACTTCCGCAAGGTGATCCGCCCACAGCGCCCCGTGCTCAGGGACCTCGAGAAGGTCAAGCAGCGCTACCTGGCGCCCGACATGGACCTCGAGATCTACTTCGACGACATCGTCGACGCCCAGGAGCGGATCTGGGACATGCTTGAGAACTACAAGGAGGTCGTCGAGGCGCTCGAGGACACCAACGAATCGGTGATCTCGCACCGCGTCAACGACATCCTGCGCGTGCTCACCGGAATCAGCGTCATCGTCCTACCGCTCACCCTCGTGGCCAGCATCTGGGGGATGAACGTGGGTGTCCCGGGCGAACAGAGCCTGACCGCCTTCTACGTGATCGCAGGGGCCATGGTGGTCCTGCTGGTCGGGATGGTCGCCTTCTTCCGCAAGCGGGGTTGGTTGTAGATTCGGCCGCTGTGGCCACTCAGCGAATCTGGGCGCCCTGGCGCCTCGCCTACGTGAAGGACGCCTCCAAGGACATCGAGAGCGAGTGCATCTTCTGCGCGAAGCCGGCGGAGGGTGACGACGAGGCGAACCTGATCGTCCATCGCGGAGAGCACTGCTTCGTGATCCTCAACAAGTTCCCGTATACGAACGGTCACCTGATGGTGGCGCCCTACGAACACGTCGGCGCGCTGCAGGAGCTGGACGCCGAGACGATCGCGGAGATGATGGCTTTGGCCCAGCGCAGCATGGGCGCGCTCGAGTCGAGCTATTCGCCGCACGGCTACAACGTCGGCTTCAACCAGGGCCGGGTGGCCGGCGCCGGCGTCGAGCACCACATCCACATGCACGTCGTCCCGCGCTGGGGCGGCGACACGAACTTCATGCCGGTGCTCGGCGACACCCGGGTGATGAACCAGACGCTCGAGGACAGCTTCCAGACGGTCCGCAAGGCCTTCGGCTGACGATGGAAGCAAGCGCTCCCCCGGCCGAGATCTTCAAGGCCTACGACATCCGCGGCATCTACGGAGAGCAGATGGATGCCGAGACCGCCCACTCTGATCGGGCGCGCCTTCGCCCGGGTGCTCGCGCGGCTCCGCGGCAAGGAGACCTCCGAGCTCCGCGTCGGCCTGGGCCGCGACATGCGCCTGAGCGCGCCGGAGATGTCCGCGGCGGTGAGGCAGGGGCTCGTCGAGGAGGGCGTCACCGTTCTCGACGCAGGCCAGGTCGCGACGGAGATGACCTACTTCCTCGTCGGGTCTCGCGACCTCGACGGCGGCGCGATGGTCACGGCGTCCCACAACCCCAAGCCCTACACGGGCGTGAAGCTGATGCGCGAGGGTGCCCTGGCCTTCTCGGGGGACGCCGGCATCCAGGACGTCCGCGCCGAGATCGAGGCCGGCCTTCCCGACCCGCCTGGTGGGGGCTCGGTCGAGGAGATCGACATCTATCCCGACTTTCACGCGCACATGCTCGGAATCGTCGACGCCGACGCGATCGGGCCGCTCAAGATCCTCGCCGACGGCGGCAACGGGATGGCCGGCCCGATGGTGGGCCCGCTGCTCGAGCGCCTCAACCTCGAGGTGACGACCACCTACTGGACGCCGGACGGCAACTTCCCGGACCGCGAGCCGAATCCGCTGCTCGAGGAGAACCGGCGCTTCATCGTCGAGCACGTCAAGGGCGAGCGGGTCGATCTGGCGATCGCCTGGGATGGCGATGCAGACCGCTGCTTCTTCATCGACGGCGAGGGCGACTTCTGCGACGGCGATTTCGTCTGCGCTCTCCTCGCCCGCGCTGCGCTCGCCAAGGAGCCGGGCGCGACGGTCCTGTACGACCCGCGCTCCAGCCGAGCCGTGCCGGACACCGTCGCCGCGGCCGGCGGAAAGTCGGATCTCAGTCGCGTCGGCCACGCATTCTTCAAGGTCCGGATGCGCGAGACGAAAGCCGTCTTCGGCGGCGAGGTCTCGGGCCACTACTACTTCCGCGACTTCTACTGCGCGGACTCCGGGACGACCCCCGCGCTGCTCATCCTGGAGCTGATCTCCAAGGAGGGCCGCCCACTATCGGAGCTGATGGCCGAGTTTCGCTCCGAGTACTTCATCTCCGGCGAGATCAACTCCGAGGTCGCGGACCAGGAGGCGAAGATGGGCGAGATCGAGGAGCGCTACTCGGACGGCGAGATCGGGCATCTCGACGGTGTCTCGATCGACTACGCGGACTGGCACTTCAACGTGCGGCCGTCCAACACCGAGCCGCTTCTCCGCCTGAACCTCGAATCGCTCATCTCCCCTGAGCACATGGAGGAGAAGCGCGACGAGGTGCTGGGGCTCATCCGGTCGTGACGGAAACCCCCGTCGCGGTCTGGCAGCAGATCACGGACGCCAACATCCGGGTGCTGCGGATCCCGACTCCGTTTCAGGTCGGCCGGGTGAACACCTACCTGCTGGAGGACGAGCCGCTGACGCTGGTGGACTCCGGCCCGAACTCCGGCAAGGCCCTGGACGAGCTCGAGCGCCAGCTCGAGTCGTTGGGCCATCGAATCGAGGACATCGGGCTGGTGGTGATCACCCACCAGCACATCGACCACCTCGGATTGGTCGACATCGTCGCCAAGCGCTCTGGTGCGGATGTCGCCGCGCTCGACCTGCTCGTGCCTTTCGTCGAGAACTTCGGCGACGACGCCGAGCGCGACGACGAGGAGGCAGCGGCCCTGATGCGCCGCCACGGGATCTCCGAGGAGGTGGTCACGGCGCTCCGCCAGGTGACCGGGAGCTTCCGGGCCTGGGGCGCGAAGACCAGAGTGACGAGACCGCTCCACGACGGCGAGTTGCTCGAGCTGCGAGACCGGCGGCTGGAGGTACAGCATCGCCCCGGTCACAGTCCCTCGGACACCGTCTTCTGGGACTCCGACCGCCGGATACTCCTCGCGGCCGACCATCTGATCAAGCACATCTCCTCGAACCCGCTGATCTCCAGGCGACTCGACGGATCGTCCGAGCGCACCCAGGCCCTCGTCACCTATCTGGAGTCCCTGAAGCGGACGCGCGAGCTGCCTGCCGAGATCGTCCTCGCCGGGCACGGAGAGCCGATCACCGATCACGTCGCGCTGATCGACAAGCGCTTCGCCATGCACCAGCGGCGCGCCGAGAAGCTCTACGCCCTGATCGCCGAGCAGCCCCGGACGGGGCATGAGCTGGCCCAGGCGATCTGGGGAGACGTCGCCGTCACGCAGGCCTTCCTCACGCTCTCCGAGGTGATCGGCCACGTGGACCTGCTCGTCAATGCCGGCCACGTTCGTGAGGTGGACGACGGCGAGGTGCTCCGCTATGAGGCGACCTCGGACACGAGTGCGGACGAGCTGGGCGATCTGATCCCGGGTGGCAATCCGGCGGCCGCCGGCAATTCAGCGGGCACCTAGCCCGGGCGGCAATAGCCAAATGCCGCGTAGCTCTGCGAGCTGCCATTGATCGTCTCCGCGGCGACCGACCAGCCGGGCGACACGAAGGCGCTTCTGAAGACCAGCGGGCCGCTGACGAGGCCGGCCGCCGGAGGGCTTGCTCCATAGCCCCCTCCCCGCACGAACCTTCCGTTGGAGCAAACGGGTGTCTCCGTGATGGTCACGATCCCGGGAGTGGGCCCACCGCCGGGGACGATGCCCGTCGCGGCCGCCCTCTGAACCTTCCCTCGGACGCAGTAGGCCTCGACGTCGTAGGGGTCCTGGGTCGTTCCTCCGACGTTCGTCACTTCGACGCTCCAGTCATCGCCGAAGCCGCGCGAGCGGTTGAAGTACGCCTCAGTCGACGATGTCCTGAACCCTCCGGAAATCGCCGAGGTGTGCCGTGGACAGCGAGCCGTGTTGCCGGTGGTCTGCCCCGGCACGCTCGGTATGAAGTCCGTGCGGACCGTCCCGCCGCTCAGGATGGATCGCCTTCGCTTCTCGCAGTAGGCGTAGGCGCCGAACGAGTCGATTGCGGGCGTCGCATAGTGCTCGGAGCCGGACACTCGCCAACCGTCGCGCTTCGGCGTCATGATCGACTCGCTGATGACGAGCCAATGACTCGGGATCGCGGGAACGGAGCTGGTGAACCCTCCCGACACCGCCTTGGTGCCCTTCGGACAGCGAGCCACGGCGGTCACGGTCGGCCCAGCTCCGGTCGCGCCGCCCCCCGCCACCCCGCCCTGCGTGACGGTCCGAAGCTTTGCGGCGTCTGCGGGGGCCGCTGCGAGGGCGAGTACCGCCAGCACGATCAAGAGGGTCCCCCTTGGGCGCATGGGGCGAGCCTAGGCCAGCCGGCCCCGCGCGGTCAATAGGCTGTCGGTAACCCGGCCGGACGGCGGGGGTTAGGAAACAGGCGTGCCCACGATCGCCCCTGCCCAAAGAGAGCCCGCCCCCGCGGCGTCAGCGGTGCCGCTCGCTCCCGATGCCGAGAAGAAGCGGATGCTGATCATCGTCAACCCGTACGCGACCACGGTTTCGGACCGGCTGAAGAACCTGGTCGTCTACGCACTGCAGGCCCGCTACGAGGTCGAGGCCGTTGACACCGAGGCTGCCGAGCACGCGATCGAGATCGGCCGCGAGGCTCGCCACGGCGAATACGACATCGTCGTCGCCTTCGGTGGGGACGGGACGCTCAACGAGATCGCGAACGGCCTGGCCGGGACGGACGTTCCCGTCTCGGTCCTGCCCGGCGGCTCGACCAACGTCGTCGCCAGGACGCTTGGAATCCCCAACGACGTCGTGGACGCGACCGAGCATCTGATCGGGCTCGCCGATGACTTCCGGCCGCGCAAGATCGATCTCGGTAAGTGCAACGGGCGTCACTTCGTCTTTGCCTGCGGTGTCGGCCTCGATGCCACGGTCGTCAAGCGCGTCGATGCCCACCCCCGCCTGAAGGCCCGGGCGCGCCAGTGGTACTACACGTGGGCGGCGATCAGCGCCTTCTACCGGCAGTACCTGCGCAACCCGGTTCGGCTCGAGCTCGAGGTTGGCGGCGAGGCGCACGAGGGCGTCACGGCGATCGCCCAGAACTCCGATCCGTTCACCTATTTCGCGAGCGTCCCGATCCGGATCTGCGAGGACATCGGGTTCGACGACGGCACGCTCTCGATGGCGCTGCTCCAGCGCGCCAAGCAGCGCGACATGCTGCCGATCGCGACCCGGGTCCTGAGCAACCGCCTGCACGCCTCGAAGCACCGCCAGATAGAAGAGTTCGACGACGTCGCCGAGGCGACGGTTCGCTCGATCTCGATGGATGAGGACGGCCAGCCCCGTCCGTTCCCCGTGCAGGTGGACGGCGACTACATCGGCGAGCACACCGAGCTGACCTTCGGGGTCGACCCGGGGGCGCTCACCATCGTCGCCTAGTTCGCTCGCGCCGCTTTACTTGTGCTTCGCGGTGAAGTTGACCTTCGTCTTCCCCGCCGAGCAGAGGTCCTGCGCGCTGTAGTGGTAGATCGCGTAGCCGTCGATCTCCTTCGAGCTCACGAACTTGCCGTGGATCTTGTCCATCTTGTTGCCGAGGAACGTATGGGTGAGCGTGAAGGTCCCGTCCTTGGAGAGCTTCTTGCTGGAGGTGCCGTCGAGTGTGAACACCGGGGTCGAGATGCAGTCCCCGTGCGCCACCGACGGCTCCGTCGTGATCGTGACCTTTCCCTTCTTGACCGTGAACTCGATCTTCCGGAAGGCGGTGGTGATCGCCTCCTGAGTGGTCTTGCCGCTGTAGGAGCCGCTCTTGATCGATGTCCCGGCCCCGGCCGCGACCACCCACTGGGTGAGGAGTGACAACAGCGCCAACGTGACGAGCGGCACCGCTCTGCGAAATGTCCTGGATCGGGTCAACGCTTTCTCCTCCCCGCGCGCTTTGACAGTATCGCGGACGGTGGCCGCTCAGGACCCTAACTGCCGCTTCTGTCAGATCATCGCCGGGGACGAATCGGCGCATGTTGTCTTCGAGGACGAGCGCACGATCGCCTTCCTCGACAACCGGCCTCTGTTTCCCGGGCACTCGCTGCTGGTACCCCGTGAGCACCACGAGACCCTCTCCGACCTACCCGGCGAGCTGCTCGGTCCGCTGTTCGCGAACGCCCAGCTCCTCTCCGTCGCCGTGCCCAAGGCGACCCGGAAACCTGGCTCCTTTGTGGCCCTCAACAACATCGTCAGCCAGAGCGTTCCCCATCTCCACGTCCACGTGGTCCCCCGCAAGCCCAAGGACGGGCTGCGGGGGTTCTTCTGGCCGCGGACGAAGTACTCCTCGGAGAAGGAGATGCGTGAGGTGGCCGAACGGGTGCGGAAGGCGGTCGCGCGCAGCTAGGTGAGCTTCACCTTGGCCGTCGCCGGCGCGGCGAAGGGAATGGTCGCGGTTAGCGTGACCGACGCCGCGCTCTTCTTGCTCAGCTTGGCCTTGCCGGCCTTGGTCAGCTTCAGGAGCTGCGAACTGCTGGCCGGCAGAGAGCGAAAGGCCGTCGGCCTTGCCGATGACGGCCTTGCCGAGCTTGGCGACCAACGAGACGCCGTCGACCTTCGCGGTCGTGCTGATCGCCACGAGCAGGCCCTTCTTGGTGGCCTTGGAGATCTTCTTGCTGCGCAGGCTGAGCGTGGCGGAGGGCCGGGCCTGCGGCGTCCCGTTGCCGGTCACGTGGAGCGTCCCGGACATCGTGGTCGGGTGAACGGTGCAGAAGAAGGCGTAGTCCCCCGCGCTCAGGTACTGGGTGCCGGCGACGCCGGCAGTCCCGCCGGAGAGCGTTGGCGTCCGGAAGAGGGCCTGCCCATCAGGACCGGTCTGGCGGGCCGTGACGTTGTGGGAGTCCGCCGTCGTCGCGGAACTGGACGACTTCGCCCTGGTCGGTGTTGTAGGCGGCCTGCGAGTAGGACTCGGCCGGCCCGGCGACGATCGTCTCGGAGGCCGCGAAGGCCAGCCCGCCCGCGAACAGGCCGAGGGCGGCCACCAGCGCAACCGCGAACCAGAGACGCCTGCCCCTTTCCCTCCGCTTCAGCATGCTTGCCTCATATAACGCGATTCGACCCGAAAAGGATTGGTTTGGCTCATCCAGTGGGCGTCACCCGGTAGGCGTCGAACACACCATCCACATTGCGCAGCCGCGAGACGCACTGCTTGAGCTGCTCGGTGTCACCCACCTCGAGGACGAAGCGATTCTTCACCATCGGGTGTTTGGTGGTGCATCGCGCTTCCAGGATGTTCAGCCCCGCCTCCGCGAATGTGCGCGATAGGTCCTCGAGGAGGCGGGTTCGGTCCCAGGCATCGACCTGGAGCTCCACGCGGTAGGAGGACTCGTTGTCGCCGTCCCAGGTCACCGCGGTGAAGCGCTCCGGGGCCTTCTTCAGCGCGGCGACGTTGCGGCAGTCCTCGCGATGGACGGTGATGCCCCGGCCGAGCGAGACGTAGCCGACGATGTCGTCTCCGGGCACCGGGCGGCAGCACTTGGCGAGCCGCACGGCGACGTCCTCGATTCCCTTCACCTTGATGCCGAAGCTGGTGGCCTCGCGCGTGCGCCGCCGCAGGTCGTCGGTGCCCTTGATCAGGCCCTCGGCCGGCTCTTCCTCGACGGCCTCGCCGCGCTTCAGGCGCTGCATCACCTTGTTCGTGACGACCTTGGTGGAGATCTTGGACTGGCCGAGGGCGATGTAGAAGTCGTCGGCCTTGCGGAAGCCCATCTCGCGGATCACGTCGACGAGCAGCGGCGAGCCGGCAAGCTTCGGATACGGCAGGCCGCGCTTCTTGAACGCCGTGGCGAGCTGGTCGCGGCCCTCATGCTCGGCGTCCTCCCGGCCCTCCCGCTGGAACCAGGCGCGGATCTTGTTGCGCGCGCGGCTCGTGCGGACGAGCTTGAGCCAGTCGCGCGAGGGACCGCGGCCCTGCTTGGCGGTCAGGACCTCGACGATGTCGCCGCTGCGCAGCTGGTAGTGGAGCGGGACGATCTTGCCGTTCACCTTCGCGCCGACGCAGCGGTGCCCGACGTCGGTGTGGATCGAGTAGGCGAAGTCGAGGGGGGTCGAACCGGCGGCCAGGTTCTTCACCTCGCCCTTCGGGGTGAAGACGAACACCTCGTCCTCGAAGAGGTCGACCTTCAGGGCCTCGAGGAAGGCCTTCGGGCCCTGGTCGCGCTCGTTCTCGACCAGCTGGCGCAGCCAGGTCATCTTCTCCTTGCCCGGATCGCTGCCCGAGTCGCCCTCCTTGTAGATCACGTGGGCGGCGATGCCGTACTCGGCGAGCTCGTGCATCGCCGGGGTGCGGATCTGGATCTCCAGCGGGCGCCCCTCCGGCCCGATCACCGTGGTGTGGAGCGCCTGGTAGGCGTTTGCCTTGGGCATCGCGACGAAGTCCTTGAACCGGCCGGGGAGCGGCTTCCAGAGCGAGTGGACGATGCCGATCGCGCCGTAGCAGTCCTTCACCGAGCCGACCAGGACGCGCATCGCCGTCAGGTCGAAGATCTCGTTGAACTCCCGCCCCTTGCGGGTCATCTTCGTGTAGATCGAATAGAAGTGCTTCGCGCGGCCTGAGATCTCGGCGTCGATGCCGACCTTGGCCAGCTCCTTGGCGAGGAAGGCACCGGCCTCCTCGACATAGCGCTCGCGCTCGGTGCGCTGCTGCGCGACGAGCTCCTTGATCTCGTCGTACTTGCGCGGGTGGAGCGTCGCGAAGGAGAGGTCCTCGAGCTCCCACTTGATCGCGTGGATCCCCAGCCGGTGTGCGAGCGGGGCAAAGATCTCAAGCGTCTCCCGCGCCTTCTCCTGCTGCTTCTGCTTCGGCAGCGCACCGATCGTGCGCATGTTGTGGAGGCGGTCGGCCAGCTTGATCAGGATGACCCTGACGTCGGTGGCCATCGCCACCATCATCTTGCGGTAATTCTCGGCCTGCCTCTCGTCGCGGCTCTTGAAGGTGATCCCGGTGAGCTTGGTGACGCCGTCAACCAGCTGGGCGATCTCCTCGCCGAAGTCCTGGCGGACCTGATCGAGGCTGGCGCTGGTGTCCTCCACGGTGTCGTGCAGAAGCGCCGCGCACAGGGTGGCCGTGTCGAGGCGAAGGCCGGCGCAGATCCGGGCCACGCCCAGCGGGTGGGTGATGAAGTCCTCGCCGGACTTCCGCTCCTGGCCGGCGTGGCTCTCGCAGGAAAAGGCGAAGGCGCGCTCGATCTCCTGGCGGTCGATGGGCTCGGCGGCATCCGCCTTGTGCTCCTCGATCACCGCGAAGAGGTCGCCCAGCAGCGCGCGCTGGTCGGGCGTCAGCTCGCGGGTGATCGAGTCGGCGCGGGGGGCGGCTGTGCTCCCGGCCGGCACGCCGACACGGGTGTGGCCGCGGCGATCCGCGTCGCGCACGGCGCCCTCACCGGCGACCGCGTCGCCGTTGGTGGTGCCTGTTACGCCTGTGCTCTTGCTTGCAGGAATCGGACGGCCTCCTGGTGTCTGGCGACACAGGCCCCGTAGGCCCGGGATCGCCCCAGATCGGTCCTCTCCGAGGATAAAACCCGTAGGGCGGCGGCGCCGCGATCCGGCCGCCATTCGCACAACCCGAGCTCGGAGAGAACCCGCACGCAGCGGGCGTCCATCTCCGGCGTTCGGGCGTAATCGGAGGCGCCGCCGAGCACCGAGCGCAGGGCTGCGCCCTCGGCCTCTCCCCCGTTCGCCGCCAGCGTCCGCCAGATCTCCGCGATCGCTCCGCGCAGATCCCACTCCCTACCGATCAGGCGCTCGGTGAGCTGGAGCTCCGCCGGCCCCCAGGCGAGGTGCAGATACCCGGCGGCGGTGTTTGTTGCCGCCGAATTGGTGGCGCAGCCGTCTCGAGCGCCCGCCCAGACCAGCGACTCCACCGCCTCGCTCGGCGCCGGATCGATCACGACGACGTGGCGAAAGTCCCGGGGGGCCTCGGGCCGCAGCGCGACCACGGTCCAGTCCACCAGGACCAGGCCGGCGCCGGCTTCGGAGGAGGTGCGCAGGGTGGCGTCAAGAGAATCGGCTCCGCAGCGGCAGCAGGCGATGCGCGGTAGAGAGGCGCCGAAGCGCCGCGGATCGGCTGCGGCGGAGGCGAGCTTCGCGCGCCGGGCGGCATCGGCACAGATCGCCAGCACCGACTCGCCGCTCGAGATCAGCTCGGCGAGGGACGCGACGGCTGCGCCGCCGCGGCGGTCGACCTGCTCTCGCCGAACGCCCTCCGGGGCGCGGACGTCCAGCAGGGCCCCCGGCCGGCCCTCGGTGACCCGCTCCAGCTCTCGCTCCAATCGCTCCCACCACTCGTCGTCCGGGGCGGGACAACCATCGCCACAGGGGCGGTCCTCGGTGTCGCCCTCGGCTCGATCGAGCGGATAGAGCTCGCGGACCACTACCCGTGGCTGCTCCGCCCCGTTCCAGCGATCGACCTCGAGCTCCACCGACAGATCGAGCGCCTGGTCCTCGCGCCGGGAGATCTCGCCGTTCATCCCGAAGGCGACTCCGGCGGCGCGGCCGGCACCACTCTCGAGCTGGAAGCGCGAGTGCTTGCCCTCCTCGCCGAGCGGGCGCACCTCTCGCAGCCGGCCGGAGGGGACCAGGAGCCGGGGGCCGGGGTTGCCCATCCCGAAGGGGCCGAGGCTCTCGAGCTGGCGGGCGAGGTCCATGCCGATGCCCTCCCGGCCCACTCCGACCAGGGCATCGAGGTGCTCCATATGGACGAGGTCGGCCGGCTCGATCTGGGAGGCCGCGTACTCGAGGAAGGCCTCGCGGAAGGCGCCGACGCGCTCGGCCTCGAGCTCCAGGCCGGCGGCGGCCCGGTGACCGCCGTAGCGGGTGAGGTGCTCGGCGGTGGCGTCGAGGGCCGCGACCAGGTCGAATCCGGGGATGCTCCGGGCCGATCCCTTGGCTCGGCCGCCCTCCATCGAGAGCAGGATCGTGGGCTTGACGTGGCGCTCGACCAGACGGGAGGCGGCGATCCCGACGACCCCGGGATGCCAGCCCTCGCCAGCCAGGACCATGGCGGGCGCGTCGGCAAGCGCCTCCGGCAGCTCGGAGCGAGCGCGCTCCGCCCCCTCCACCACCTTCCGCTCGGCGAAGCGCCGCTCGGCGTTGGCGCGGTCGAGCTCGGCGGCGATCGCAGCGGCCCGGTCGGGGTCGTCGGTGAGCATCAGCTCGACGCCGGCATCCGCGCGGTAGAGGCGACCGGCCGCGTTGATGCGCGGGGCGAGGCGGAAGCCGAGGGCGCCGGCGTCGACGCTCTGGGGGTCGACGGAGGCGGCCGCCATGAGGGCGCGGAGGCCGACGCGGGGGCTGTCCCGGAAGAGCCGCAGGCCCTCGCGAACGAGGCGGCGGTTCTCCCCCACCAGCGGAACCATGTCCGCCACGGTGGCGAGGGCGACCAGGTCGAGGTCGGCATCGGTTTGATGGCGCTTTCCGCCGACGGTCTCCACGGCGCCCCGCCCCGCTGCATCGCAGAGTGCCGTGGCGAGCTTGTGGGCGACGCCGGCGGCGCAGAGGCCCTCGAAGGGATAGTCCGAGACGACCGGGTGGATCACCGGGCAGTCCGGAAGCCGCTCGCCGGGCAGGTGATGGTCCGTCACGACGACCTGCATCCCCGCCGCGCGAGCCGCTGCGACCTCCTCGACCGAGCCGATTCCGCAATCGACAGTGATGACGAGCTCGGTGCCGCGGCGCCGCAGCTGCTCCACGCTCGCCATCGTCAGGCCGTAGCCGTCCGAGAGCCGGTCGGGGATGAACCAGTCGCACTCGGCGCCCAGGGAGCGGAGTGTCGAGACGAGGATCGCCGTAGAAGTGACGCCGTCGACGTCGTAGTCGCCGTGGATGGTGATCCGGCCGGGACCCCGCGCCACCGAGAGGATCTGCTCGCAGACGTCCTCCATGCCGCTGAACTCCGTCGGCTCGTGGGACTCGCGAGCCTCGAGGAAGCGGCGGGCCGCATCGACGGTGCGGTAGCCGCGGCGAACCAACGTCACCGCGACGGGCTCGGCCAGTTCCAGCTCCGCCGCCAGCCGCCTGACCTCCCCGTAGTCATAGGGGTCGGCCTGAAAGGCACGGGCGGATCCTGTCGCGGGCATCCAGCCATCTTGAGTTCGGTCCCCGACGGATTATTTGCGTGGGGACGCCGTTGCGGCCTATTGGCGGCAGCTGGCCCTCGACCGATCCAGGACCGTGCCGTCCTCGGCGACGAACGACAGGGTGGCCAGGCCCGGGCGGAGCTTGATGCGCAGGGCACCATGGTGGGTGTCGTCGGCGAAGGCGAGGCGAGGGTCGGTGCGGTCCACCGGGTAGAGCTCCCGCCCCCCGGCGCCGTCGACGTAGGGGGTGATGCCGTCGACGGGCTGCAGGCGCTGCATGTCGTGGTCGTGGCCGGCGAGGACGATCGAGGCACGGCCCTTGAGCTCGCCAAAGATGCCCTGCAGCGAGCTCAGGTCGCCGTGCAGGCCGGCGCTGTAGACCGGGTGATGCATGAAGGCGAGCCGGCACGTCCCGTACCGCGGCGTTTGCGCGATCTGGGCGCTCAACCAGCTGAGCTGATCCGAGGATGTGGGCACGTTCGAGTTGAGGCTGATCAGCTGCCAGCCGGACACCGCGAAGGCGTACCAGAGCGGCGGCGGCGTGCCGCGGACCGAGGTCCAGTAGGGCACGTAGCCGGTCGCGATGTTGGGCCACTCGTGGTTGCCGATCGTCGGGGCCGCTATCGCATCGAACCGGTGGTACGGTGGGTCGTAGTTCGTCTGGAACTCGGCGGCGGTGCCCGTCTCGTAGACGTCTCCCAGATAGAGCATGCGGTCGATGCGCTGCCGGCCGACCATCGCCGCCACGGCTCGGCTGTCGGCGCCTCCGTCGGCTCCGTCGCCGATCGCCCAGACCACCGAGACCGGCCTGGGGCGGGCGCGCATCCAGGCACTCCCGCCGCCGCGGGGGCCCAGATATGAAGAGCGATCCGTCGCTCCGGCCACGCCGCCCTTGTCGTCCGAGCCTCCGTCGTGAGCAACCGTGGCAATGACGACGAGGGCCGTAGCGACCGCGACTGCTGCGATGCGGACGCCCGTGGGAATGCGCTCGACGGCGTCCGTCAGGCGCCTGAGGCGAGTGCCCATGGGGGGAACATAGGTGGAGTTGGCGCCTTGTTTCGTCATATCCGGCAGAACGCGCCAAATCGTCTAGCGACGAAGCAGCGCCCGGATCGCCTGCGCCACCAGTCTCGGCTCCCGGTCCACCTGGCGCCAGGTGAAGCGCAGCACCTCGTAGCCGATCAGCTTCAGACGAGTGTCTCGCGCGCGGTCGATCTCGAAGGCAGAGCGAGTGCGGTGTGAGTCCCAGCCATCGACCTCGACGATGAGGCGCTGCGTCCGCCACAGGAAATCGACGAGGAAGCGATCGACGCGAACGTTCACTTCCGGCTGGGGAAGGCGGTGGCGGCGACATACCGCGAGCAAGCGCGCCTCGAGTTCGCTGCGGGTGTGGTCCGGCGTGATGCGACCGCGGATGGGAAGGCGCAGAAACTCGGCCTGCCGGAGCGCTGCGGCGACCTGCTTGCCGGGGAGCGCGCGACGGAGGTCTTCAAGGGTTCTGGCTGGGTTCGTCACCGGGATGCCGGCTCGACACGTCAAATCGGCTGAAAAAAGGGTGAGGGATCGGTGGATGCGGATTTCGTTGCGCCGCCTTCGGCCGCCATCACCTGGGACCGTCACGTCGATCGGGTCGTGCGAATCCACGGAATCGGCGCCGGCCCGCCCCGCAGGCAGCATCCCCCAAAGGCCAGCGGCGCTGCGATGGCTAAGCACCGCCCCCTCCCCACAGGCGAGCACTGCCGCCATCCATCTCCCTTCATTGCCGATGTTGGGGTGGCCGACGGCGTACACACCACGATGAACCCGGTGCAGGCGGCCGGCGGCGGTGCGGTCCGAAATTGCGCTCGAAGACATGCCGAGCGCATACAACTGCTGCACCGAGAGGACGCCGTTCTGCCGCGAGCAGATTCCGGCGATTGCGGCGTCCCAGCGGTGCTTGGCGACTTCTTCCGGCAAGAGCGGAATAAGGCGCCAATACCGCCAATCTCTCCCCCTTCATCGCCGGTCTTCGTCGCCGGTGCGCCGAAACCGCCGGTTTCGGCCGGCCGGGGCGCTAGATGCGCTCGGCTTCGATGCCCGCGCGCACGCCCATCGCGTAGACGATCGCCAGGCCGATCACCGTGCCCGGGATTGCGTAGATCGCGGTCGCCAGGTCCGTATCGCCGATGCTCTTGCCGAGCGCGATCTGAACGATTGCGCCGCTCACCATCGCTCCCGCGGCCGCGCCGAGGAACGCACCGACGATGCCGCCGCGGAACCGGTCGGGGACGAAGACCGTGAAGTGCCAGAGCGCGACGCCCATCGTGAACCAGACCAGGGCAGCCATTACCTGTTCCTCCCGTGCTTTCTGCGTCGCTTCTGCTTGCGGCCACCGGACTGTTCCCGCACGCGACGAAGCGCTGCGGCACTCGCCTCGCTGAGCTCGGGGCGGTCGGGCTGGGCGCCGCCGTTGCCGCCGGCCGGCGCCTCGCCGTCCCCTCCCGCGGCACCGTCGCCGCCGTCCGGCCCGGTCTCACCGGGCGCGCCGACGGGCGCCTGGGGCTCGGGCTGGGCCGGTGGACGCTCGGGTGCGGCCGGAGCCTCGGGCTGCGCGGTGCGATCCGGCGTGGCCGGAGGCTCGGGTTGCGCAGGCGCCGGTGGTGGCGCCACCGGGCCGGGCGGCTCGGGCACGATGCCCGGGACCTGGGATCGACTCGGGGCGGGGGCCGCCGGAATCGGCGTCTCGGCCTGCACGGGCTCCGCCGGGCCACCGTCGACGCGAGCCACGACGTTCTCCTCGGGGAACGCAGGGACCACGCCGCCCATCTGCTCCTCGATCCGATCACGGCGGCGGCGGTAGGCCGGCTCGCGCTCCTTCCAGTGGGTCAGGACGGGCGACGCGATGAAGATCGACGAGTACGTACCGGAGGCGAGGCCGACCATCATCGCGAACGCAAAGTCCTTCAGCGTCGCGCCTCCGAAGATGAAGAGCACCGTCACCAGGAAGACGCTCGCCAGACCGGTGATCAGCGACCGGGTGAGAACCTCGCTCATGGAGCGGTTGACGATCTGGGAGAAGGTCGCGCGCGGCAGCCGCGGCACGTTCTCACGCACCCGGTCGAACACGATGACCGTGTCGTAGAGCGAGTACCCGAGGATGGTCAGGAATGCGGCGACGGTGCCGCTGGTCACCTCCCTCCCCGTCAGCGAATAGACGCCTCCCGTGATCAGGATGTCGTGGACGACCGCGATCATCACGGGCACCGCGTACTTGGGCTCGAATCGGAACGCGACGTAGGCCGCGATCACCAGCAGCGAGAAGATGATCGCCTCGATCGCACTGTTCGCCACCTGCTGGCCGAAGGTCGGGCCGACGGTGGTCGCGTTGAATCCGTTCGGAACGATCCCGTACTTCTGCTGGAGCGCGGGCTGGATCTTCTGAACCTCGCTCGGGCTCGACTCCGAGTCGATCTCGATCACGTTGGTGCCCAGCTCCTTGCTGGTCGCCTTGGTGATCTGCGCGTTTGTGATCCCAACGCCGTCGAGCGTCTTGCGAACGTCGTCGACCGTGACGGCCTGCCGCAGCCCGACGGTGACCCGGCTGCCGCCCTCGAAGTCGATGCCGAGGTTGAGCTGCTTGGTGGCGAAGGAGAGAGCCCCGATCAGCAGGATGCAGCCCGAGAGGCTGAAGAAGTACTTGCTGGCCCGGCTGAAGTCGAAGTGCCACCGGACCCGTTGCTCGGGCCGCGCGCCGAGCGCCGCCGGCGAGCGCATGAAGCGCGCGCGGCCGAAGAGGCCGAGGAAGGCCTGAGTGAAGACCACGGCGGTGAACAGCGAGGCGATCGTCCCGACTCCCAGCGTGAAGGCGAATCCCTTCACGTTCGCGGTCGCCAGCGCGAACAGGATGAATGCCGTGATCAGCGTGATCACGTTCGCGTCGACGATCGTCGCGATTCCCCGGCGGTAGCCGGCGGAGATCGCGCTCAGCATCGATTTGCCGCTCCTCGCCTCTTCCTTGATCCGCTCGAAGATCACGATGTTGGCGTCGGCCGCCACCCCGATAGTCAGGATCAACCCGGCTATGCCCGGCAGGGTCAGCGTGATCGGGATCAGCTTGATCAGGGCGAAGAAGAGCACCCCGTAGATCGCCAGCCCGACGACCGCGACGAAGCCGAGGAAGCGGTAATAGGCCAGCAGGAAGATGCAGACGAGGAGCAGGCCGATGATCCCCGCCTTCAGGCCCTGATTGAGCGCCTGCTGGCCGAGGGTCGCCGACACGGTCGAGCTCGAGATCGGTGTCAGGGTGATCGGCAGGGCGCCGATCTGGAGGATCTCCGCGAGGTCCTGCGACTCCTGCAACCCGAGCCCGTTGATCTCGGCGCCGGTGCGGCCGTCGATCCCGTTCGGGTTGTCGACGAAGTTGACGATCGGGCGAGACTTGATCTGCTGGTCGAGGACGACCGCGAAGTGGCCGGAGTACTGATCCGCGACAGTCGAATTCCCGGCCACTCCCGGAGGAGCGTTCTGCAACCCGCGCTGGGCGATCGCCTTGGTGACGTCGGAGAACTCCTGGCGCCCCTTGTCCGAGAAGCCGAACGTAACGTCCGGGTTGTTGAACTGATCGAAGCTCGCCTTTGGGTCCTTGATGTCGGTGCCCGAGAGCGAGGGCCGGTCGCGGATCACGAACCACTCAGCCGTCGGGTCATTCGGGTTGTCGGGCGCCGAGTTCCCGTTGGTGCCCTCCTTCTCGATCACGAGCGTGCCCTGCGGAACGCTGAGAATCTCGCTGTTGGCCGGCTGCTTCTGGCCCGGCAGCTCGGTGAAGAGGTCGGGCTTCGTGTCCGCCGGGCCGGCGATGTACTGGTGCGTCTGGGAGTTGAAGAGGTAGTAGCGGGACCCGGTGGTGGTGCAGTTGTTCTGGAAGCACTCGGGCTTCTGCTTGGAGGCGACGGTGACGGCGTCGAACAGCCGATCGAAAGATGACTCGCCCGGCGACACGTTCGTATGGGCCGGGTTCGGGATGACGTTCGGCTCCCAGTCGTAGAAGTAGAGCTGCGCGGTCTCGCCGACCTGGGCCTGTGCCCTGGAAGCGTTCGAGACGTCGGGAAGACCGACGCGAATCGAGTCCGAACCGATCCTCGAGATCTCCGGCTCCGACACGCCCAGGGCGTCGGTGCGCTTGCGGATGATCTCGATCGCGCGATTCATGTCGTCCGCGCTGATCGTCGGGTTCTGCGGCGTGGGGCGCCCCTGGAAGATCAGCTCGGTACCGCCCTTCAGGTCGAGACCCAGGGTCGTCTTCTTGGTTGCGATGACGATCCCCGACCCCACGATCAGCAGGGCCACGAAGGCGAGTACGAACAGGTTGCGGCGGCGGTTGCTCACGGTGTCGTGGAGGTCAAGCTAGCGGTCTGGGGGCGCGTTCCGGCCCCCATTGCAACACAGCATGAGGCCAACATATTCGGCGACGGTAAAACCCGGCCCCCGGGCCTATTCCGGCGTCAGCACGAGCAGCAGCCCGCCGTCGTCGTCGTAGGCCGGGAAGAGGTCGGCGACGGCCTCTGTCGGCAGATCGCCCTCGGCGTTCACGGCCACCTTCTTGCCGAGCGACCGGACTCCCCACTCGAGGGTCGTCTCGATCGGGTCGGTCTCGCCGTTGGCGTCAGCGTCGGCCGTCGCGCCGCCGTCGCCCTTCTCGATCCACTGCAGGCCGAGCACCTCGCGGACGGGCCGGCCGATCACCTGCTCGTCCTTCAGGCCGGTGAGCTCGAAGGCTCCCTTGCCGAGGTCGAGCACCCTGCCCTCCTGATCGCAGGTGAAGAAGGCGGCGCCCGGAGCGGGCATGTAGTCGTCCAGCAGCTCGAAGAGGAATCCGAAGCCGCACTTCGAGCAGCCCTTGGGGCGCGTCGAGAAGCCCGCGGTGCGCTCCCCGCTCAGCTCCCGATTCCCACAGTTCGGACAGATGAAGTACGGCATGCCTGGCACAAGGCTAGCCAACCCCGCTGACCCGCCGATGCCTAGAAGAGGCTCGCCATTCCCTCGGGCACCGGCAGCCCGAGGTGCTCGTACGCCCTCTCGGTGAGGACGCGCCCGCGCGGGGTGCGCTTCACCAGCCCCTGCTGGAGGAGATACGGCTCGAAGACGTCCTCGATCGTGTCCGCCTCCTCCCCGATCGCGACCGCCAGCGTCGAGAGGCCGACGGGGCCGCCGCCGAACTTCGTGGCCATCAGCTGAAGGAGCTGCCGATCGTGCCGGTCGAGGCCGGCTCGGTCCACCTCGAGCATCTCGAGGGCGTCCGAGGCGAGCTCCGCATCGATCTTGCCCCTGTCCTTGACCTCGGCGAAGTCGCGCACCCGGCGCAGCAGCCGGTTGGCGACGCGAGGCGTGCCACGTGCCCGCGTCGCGATCTCCTCCGCCCCATCCGCTCCCACCTCGATGCCGAGAATCCCAGCGGAGCGCATCACGATTTGGCGGAGATCGGGGGCGTCGTAATGCTCCAGCCGATGACAGACCCCGAAGCGGTCGCGGAGCGGCGTCGTCAGCAGACCGGTCCTGGTGGTCGCGCCGATCAGGGTGAACGGCGGCAGGTCTAGCGTCACCGTGCGAGCCCCAGCGCCCTGCCCGAGGACTACCGGCAGCCGCCGGTCCTCCATCGCCGGATAGAGGGTCTCCTCTACCGCCCTCCCCAGTCGATGGATCTCGTCGATGAAGAACACGCTCCCCGGCTCGAGCGAGGTCAGGAAGGCGGCGATGTCCGCCTTGCGCTCGAGCGCCGGCCCCGCCGTCTGCACCATCGGCACGTTCAGCTCCGCCGCAATGATGTACGCGAGGGAGGTCTTGCCGAGGCCGGGGGGCCCGGCGAGCAGGACGTGGTCCAGCGCCTCCTCCCGTCGCCGCGCCGCCTCGATGAAGATCCCGAGCTGCTCGGTGACCTGGATCTGGTTGACGAAGTCCTCGAGCTTCGGTGGGCGCAGGGAGCGGTCGAAGTCGTCGTCCGCCCCGACCGGCCGCGCGTCGTGGATGACGACCTCGGTGTCATCGTCATCGATGCCCGGGGTGCGGATCCCCTTGCCGGGCTCGACGTTCACGCCGCCTTCGCCCCCGCGGCGCTCCGAAGCGCCGACTGCACGATCTCCTCGGGCGTCTCGCCCCCGGCCGCCGAAAGCAGCTTCTCCGCCTCGGGAGGCGTGTAGCCAAGATTGAGCAGGCCCTCGCGCGCCAGGGACCGTGGGTCCTCCTCGCCCGGGGCGAGCGCGGCGGGGTCGGCGTCGGTCGCGATCTCACCGGCGACCTTCTCGCGCAGCTCGACGATGATCCGCTCGGCCGTCCGCTTGCCGACACCGGGGACGGCCTGGAAGCGCTTGGCGTCTCCGGCGGCGATCGCGCGAAGCAGCTCCCGGACCGAACCCCCCGAGAGCACAGCCATCGCGACCTTCGGCCCGACGCCCCCGACCGAGATCAGGTGAAGGAAGAGGTCGCGCTCCTCCTCACTGGCGAAGCCGTAGAGGCTGAGGGAATCCTCACGGGCGACCAGGTGGGCGTGGAGGGCGGCGTGCTTCCCACGCGCCGGCACAGCCTTGAGGGTCTCGGACGAAACGGCCAAGCGATAGCCGACCCCGCTCGCGTCGATGACGACGTAGTCGGGGCGGCGCACCAGAACCTCTCCGCTAACGGAGGCGATCATGCCCAGTGATTCTGGGCCGCAGCCCGGATGCCTTCAGCCCGCGAGCCGCTGGCGCGTCGTCAGCGCCGGCGTCGTGCCGACCCGTGGGCGCGCGAACTGCGAGACCGCGTTGCGAGCGCCGGCCGTCCCGGCGTGGCAGATCGCAACCGCGAAGGCGTCCGCCGCATGGTCGGGCGCCGGCGGCTGGGGGAGCCCGAGGAGGCTCGCAACCATGCGCTGCACCTGCCCCTTGTCGGCCGAGCCGGAGCCGCAGACCGCCTTCTTCACCGCCTGGGGCGTGTAGTCGAAGCACGGGAGCTCCTGCTTGGCTGCCGCGAGCATGGCGACGCCGCGGGCCTCCCCGACGCTCAGCGCGGACGCGACGTTCTTGCCGAAGAAGAGATTTTCGAGCGCCATCGCCTTGGGCTCGTGCCAGCGGATCAACTCGCCCAGCGAGTCATGGAGGCGGGTCAGCCGCTGCTCGGCTGAAAGATCGGAAGGAGTCTCGATCACGCCGCCATCCAGAGCGACCATCCGCTCGCCGGACGTGCGAACCACGCCGAATCCGGTGTTGGCCGTACCCGGATCGATACCGATCACGATCACGCCTCTTCATTCTCACTCGCCCCCCGGATGTCCTTTAACGGAAAGGGCCGCCCGGAGGCGGCCCTTTCCTGCGTCAATTCAATAGGCGTTACTGCGGCTTCGTGATCAATCCGCCGGTGACCTTGGCCGAGCTGAGGGTCACAGGGTCGGCACCGCCGTTGAACACCTTCAGGAACCACGTACCCACGACACCGCTCCCGCTGAAGTTCAGGAGCCCCTCGTTGCCGACCGTCCCGATGTAGGGCGGCCCGAGGGTGTTGTCGGGGTCCGGGCACGGAGGCGGAGGCGCCGGAGTGTCCGGGACGCACACGCCGGCTGCCGAATTCGGCGTCTCCGTCATCGGCCCGCTGCTGGTTTCGTTGTTGCCTCCGCCGATGTTGTTCGGGATCGGGTTGACGAGACCAGCCGTCCGGCCGGTGGGACCGATCAGCTGCACGGCGACGCTGTCCGCGAAGCCCGCCGATCCAGCGAGGGCGGTGGTGACGGTCACACCGTTCAGCGAGACCACCTTCCCCTTGCCGACCTTCTTCCCGAGCGTGCCGATCGGGATCTTCGCCACCGCCGTACCGGGCCCCGGGGCGCCCGGGACGACCGTCGGCGTGGTGTTCGTGATCGTGAACGACCGCTTGCTCTTCTTCTTCGCGTCCGCGACTCCGCCGGACACGAGTCCCACCGTCACCGTGAGCACGAGAGCAAGCATGCCCAAGAGCGTGAGTCGGGTTCCCTTGCGCTTCATTCGAGAAATACCTCCCCGTCGCAAATCCAGGGCCCATCCGCGCATGCCACTGTCCGCGAACCGCCTGGGTTACCCCGATATACCCGCTAATGCGGGAAATTGCAAGAAAGCCATAAGAAAAGGCCGCCAGAAGGGCTTTCTCGGCCCTTGCTACTTGGTCACAGTGGCGAGGTCCATATGGATACTCGCCATGTTGAGGACGTGGGTCGAGCTCGTGCTGAAGTTGATCACCTTCAGCAACCACGTTCCTCTTGCCTGGACCCCGCTGAAGAAGGCCAGATCGAGATTCCTGGCGGTTCCGGCCCACGGGGGAGGCAGGATGTTGTCGGGATCGCCGGCCGGGCATCCCGGCGGGGGCGGCGCCGGATTCGGGGCGCAGTAGCCGGTCGATGAGTTCGCCGTCTGCGTCAGCGGCCCGACGACCGTCTCAGACCCGGACCCGGCGAAAAGCGCGGGGTTGTCGAGGAACACCGTGCGCCCGTTGGGCGCGATCACCTTCAGGTCCAGGTCATCGAGTGACCCGGCCGGATCGCTGACTTGGAACGTCGCCGTCAGCGAGTTCGAGCTGACCACCTTCCCCTTGGCCTTCTTGCCGACGGTGAACGGCAAGGTTGCCACCCCAGAGATCCCAGTGACAGCATCGCCGGCCGGAATCGCCGTCGGAGTCGTCTGGCTGAGAGTGACGGAGTTGCCGCCCTTCTTCTTCTTCTTCTTCTTCGCGTCCGCCGTCCCGGCGACCAGTGCGAAGGCAACGCACATCGCCAGCGCCAGCACCCCGAAGAGAGCGAAACGGGATCGTCTTGAGTTCACGCAGTACCTCCCTGCGACGAGAGAATCCGGGTCCCCCGTTCGATTTCAGACGGCCCGGCTGCCGGGACTCTATGCGGAGAAGATCGCCCGGTGCAAGCGTCAGCCCGCCGCAGCGGCCTTCTCCAGGATCTCCTCCGACACGTCGAAGTTCGCGTGCACGGAGTCCACGTCGTCCTGTTCCTCCAGCGCGTCCATCAGGCGCAGCAGCGCGGGCGCATCGCTCTCCCCGACCTCCACGGTGCTCTTCGGCTCCATCGAGAGCTGCGCAGACTGGACGTCGACGCCCGCGGCCTCCAGCGCCGAGCGGACCGCGGCCAGATCCGATGCCCCCGTGGTGACCTTGAGGAGGTCGCCGTCGTCCGAGACGTCCTCGGCCCCCGCGTCAATCGCTGACATCAGGTCGTCCTCGCCATAGCGCTCGCCATCGACCAGGATCACCCCGCGCTTCTCGAACTGCCAGGCGACCGATCCGGGCTCGCCGAGGCTGCCGCCGTGGCTCTCGAATGCATGTCGCACCTCCGAGCCGGTGCGGTTGCGGTTGTCGGTCAGGGCATCGACGAGGATCGCGGCGCCCCCCGGGCCGTAGCCCTCGTAGACGACGGTCTCGATCGCGGCCGCGTCATCGCCCTCACCGGTGCCGCGGTCGATCGCACGCTGGATGTTGTCCTTCGGCATCGAGGCGTCGCGGGCCTTCTGGACGGCGAGGCCGAGTGCCGGGTTCGCGTCGAGATTGCCGCCCCCGCCGCGGGCGGCGACGGTGATCGCTCGTGCCAGCTTGGTGAAGAGCTTGCCGCGCTTCGCGTCGGCCGCACCCTTCTTGTGCTTGATCGATGACCACTTGGAGTGACCGGACATGCCCTCGATTCTAGGAGTGCGGGGCCCGCCTCACTTCTTCTTCTTCTTTTTGCACTTCTTCTTCTTGGCCTCAGCCGCCCGATGCTTCTTCTTGGCCTTCTTGCACTTGCTCGCCGTGTAGGTGAAGGTGACCGACGGGACGCCCGAGGTGTCGAGACCGGAAAGCGTCGAGCTCGTTTCCGCGAAGAACGCGTTGGAGCCGCCACCGCCGCCGGCGCCTCCGGCCATGCCATTGTTGCCCGCGGCGCCGCCACCCCCGCCGAAGGCGCCGCCCCCGCCGCCGCCTCCATTGCCCCCACCGCCAGGCGCGTTCGTGCCTCCGGCGCCGCCGGTCGCAAGGTTTCCATCCGTCCCGTTGAGCATGCCGGTGAGACCGGTGCCGGCGCTCCCGGCTTCAGTCGCGGTCGCCCCCTGACCCCCGTGCGCGCTGTTGTCGTTCCCGGACGCTCCGGCGGCGCCCGCTGCACCGCCTGGCCCGCCGTCGGCGCTGGTGAAGCCGTTGTCGCTCGCTCCGCCGCCCCCAGCTCCCCCCGCAACGAGGAGGCGGGAGGACAGGCTCGTCAGGTCGAGCGAGCCCGAGATGGTGCGAACGTCAGAGGCACCGCCACCTCCGCCGCCGCCCGTCCCGAACTGGCCCCCGTTCCCAGCGGGCGCACCGCCGTTGAACCCTCCAGCGCCCGGGTTCCTGGCAGCGCCGACGGCGCCATCGCCCCCGCGACCTCCGACCTCGACGTAGAGCACCTGGCCCGGGGTCACCGCGAGGTCCGCAATCGCCAGCCCGCCGAGGCCGCCCGTATTGGTCGAGAAACCTCCTCGCCCGCCGGGGGCGCCGATCGCGGTCGCCCGCACGCTCGTGACGCCAACCGGCACCTGGAAAACCTGTTCGGCGCCGGTGAACCCGAAGGTGGTCGTCGTCGCTTGGGCCACGCCGGTGCCGCCGGCGACGCAAGCGAGGCAGGCGCCGCCGGTCAGCACCGCAACCCGAAGCTTTCTCCCACCGAGCATCGAGCCCGGAGTCTATGCGCGTATCGGCGCGCTGGGCTACCTGGGATTCGTGGCGGTCACCGTCAGCTTGAAGCAGTCGAGCGTGCCCGTGCCGTGCATGTTGTTTGTCGTCCATCACCAGCAGGGACCAAAGGACGTTGGTCGCCTTCTTGTCGCCGAGCCCATTGACCAGGCCGAGGCTCTCCTGCGGCGCGAAGAAACCGACGAACGAGGTCATGCGAGAGGTTGATGACCCCCCCGGGGTGTCGCGAGATAGATCTCCAGGTCGCTTGCGAACGGGTGCGAGATGCGGACCCCCACGTTCACGTCACACCTCCGGGATCTAGACGACGAAGCTGCCGTCGCGCTGCAGTGCCTCGCCGTCGACCTCGATGCCGCCGCCCTTGCGCAGGTCGCAGATCATGTCCCAGTGGATCGCCGACTCGTTGACGCCGCCGGTCTCGGGATATGAGCGGCCGACCGCGAGGTGGACGGTCCCGCCGATCTTCTCGTCGAGCAGGATCTCGCCAGTGCCTCCGGTGATGCCGTAGTTGGTCCCGATCCCGAGCTCGCCGAGCCGGCGAGCGCCGTCGTCGGTGTCGAGCATCTCGATCAAGAAGTCCTCTCCCTTCTCGGCGCTCGCGTCCACGACCTTCCCGCCCTCGAACCGGAAGCGCACGCCGGCCACGTCTCGGCCCGCGTAGCTGGCCGGCAGATGGAACTTGATCTCACCCTCGGCGGAGTCCTCCACGGGGCCGGTGAAGAACTCGCCGTCGGGCATATTGTGCTTGCCGTCCGCGGCGATGAACGTTCGGCCCTCGATGCCGAGCCGCAGGTCGGTGCCGTCACCGGTGACGTGGACCTCGGAGCGGCCCTGGATCCAGTCCGCCAGCCGCTTGGTCTCCTCGGAGGTCCGCGTCCATGCTCCGACCGGGTCGTCGTCGGTCGCCAGGCAGGCCCCGTAGTAGAAGTCCTCGTAGGCGCTCAGGCCCATCCCGGCCTCGGACGCGTAGGCGTGGGTCGGAAAGAGCGTCAGCGCCCAGCGGTAGGTGCCCTCGGCGCTCCGCTCCATGGCCCTCTTCATCAGTCCCTGGGTCGCGGCCTGGCGCATCGCCTGCCGCTCGGGCGGGACCTGGGAGAGCGCGCGCGTGTTCTGGCTCGCCATCACGGCGATGCGGACGTCCGCGTTCTCGACGGCCCACTCCGCCACGGGCGAGACCCACTGCAGCTGCTTGTCGGAGGCATGCTCGAAGTAAGAGGCGGACTGACCCTCCATCGCCATCTGGACGATGGGATTGCCGCCCGCCCGAAGGACTTCCTCGTAGACCGCCTGGAGCAGCGGCTCCGCTGCTGACTCGCCCTCGATCGTGCAGACGTCGCCGTCGGCCACCTTGGTTGAGTGGCGGACGAGGATCTGCGCGAGGGCGGTGACGCGGGGATCTCTCATGCTCTGAAACCTAGCGAGCAGCCCGATCGGCGGATCTCGCCGCGGTGCACATCGCCATGAAAGCCGCGTGCAGGCGGCTGTCATCGGTGAGCTCCGCGTGGAAGGCGACCGCGAGGACCAGGCCGTCCCTCACAGCGACGGGGTGACCGTCGATCTCCGCCAGGACCTCGACACCGGCACCATGCTCCTCGACCCACGGCGCCCTGATGAAGACCGCTCGCAGCGCCTCCTCGCCGAGACCCGCCACTCGTAGGTCCTCCTCGAAGCTCTGCAGCTGCCGGCCGAAAGCGTTGCGCTGGCAGACGTAGTCCGCGAGACCGAGGTGATCGCGGTCGCAGACGATCATCCCGGCGCAGCTGCCCAAGATCGGGCCACCGCCCTGATGGAACGACGGGATCGCCTCGTCGAGCCCCTCCCGCTCCATGCCCATGGAGATGGTGGTGGACTCGCCGCCCGGGATCACCAGGCCATCGAGGCCGACGAGCCCGTCGGGTGTTCGCACCTCGGAGGCCTCCGCCCCGAGGGAATCCAGCATTCGGCAATGGGCCTCGAAGTCGCCCTGCAGCGCAAGGACGCCGACCCGAAGAGCGGCGTTAGTCACGCACCGCGGCCCTGCAGCAGGCCGCCGTCGGCCGCCAGGGCTTCGATCTCGAGGCCGGGCATGGCGTCGCCGAGCTCCATGGACGCCTGCGCGACCCGCGCGGGGTCCTCGAAATGCGTAGTGGCCTCGACGATGGCGCGCGCGCGGCGGGCTGGATCCTCGCTCTTGAAGATTCCTGATCCGACGAAGTTGCCCTCGGCGCCCAGCTGCATCATCAGCGCTGCGTCCGCCGGGGTGGCGATACCGCCGGCGCAGAAGAGCGGGACTGGGAGCCAGCCGCGATCGGCGACGTCCTGGACGACGTCCAGCGGAGCCTGGTGCTCCTTGGCGGCGCCGGCGAGCTGCTCGGGCCGAAGCGAGGAAAGGTGCTTGATGCCGTCGGTGATCTCGCGCATGTGGCGAACGGCTTCGACGATGTTGCCGGTGCCGGCCTCACCCTTCGAGCGGATCATCGCGGCGCCCTCGCCGAGCCGCCGGAGCGCCTCGCCGAGGTTGGTCGCGCCGCAGACGAACGGGACCTCGAAGGCGAACTTGTCGATGTGGTTCGACTCGTCCGCCGGGGTGAGCACCTCGGACTCGTCGACGTAGTCGACCTCGAGGGACTGGAGGACCTGCGCCTCGGCGAAGTGGCCGATGCGGGCCTTGGCCATCACCGGGATCGTCACGGCCTCCTGGATCTCCTTGATCACGGCCGGGTTCGACATCCGCGCGACGCCGCCCTGTGCCCGGATGTCGGCCGGGACCCGCTCGAGGGCCATCACCGCGCAGGCGCCGGCGTCCTCGGCGATCTTCGCCTGATCGGCGTTGGTGACGTCCATGATCACCCCGCCCTTCAGCATCTCGGCGAGGCCAGTCTTTACTCGGAATGTCGCCCGCTCGGCCACGGCCCCATAGTAGAAGGCCGCCGTGTTTGCCTGATTGATGGCCGGGCAACCTTTCTTCTACCTCACCGCTTGGGGACACCAGAGGTGAGGTTGGCGTAACAACTTGGGGTCCTCCCCCGGACCCCGGTATCGGCTGCAGGTCCGGATCGCGCCCCGGGCCTGCGGCCTTGCGTTCTCAGCCGGCGACCGTGCGAAGGACCAGCACGACTGCGATGAAGGCGAGGATCACGAACTCCCGCCAGACGAGACTCGCCTCGAAGTGGCGGTCCCGGGCGAGCTCCTTGCGGAAGTCCTCGGACCAGATGTCTCCCGCCGCGCGCACTCGCAGACGCTTGCTCCTGCCGTCTCGCTCGAGCTCGACCGTCAGTGGGCCGCCGTCGGAGCCGTTTTGATGAGCGGAGCGGTCGGCCGGCGCGGTCCCCTGGGCGAGCGTGGGGGGCGGCGCCTTTCGGACGCGCAGGGCGCCGGCGACGCGGTAGCCGACGCCGCCCGGCATTCGCATCAGGGCGGAGCGGAGCTGGGCCTTCATGCCGCGAACTCCCTCACGGCGCCGACCTTCTCGGTCTTCTCCCAGACCTGGTCGCGGCCGCGCGCCTCGGCGATGTACCCCGCGACCGTGAAGGCGCAGAGCAGCGGCCCGTAGCCGACCACGTAGAGGAGCGGACGGACCAGCCAGGGCACCCGCCCCCACTCGTCCAGTCGCTTCAGGAGCCACGCGGCGAGGATCGAGAAGCTCAGCCAGCAGTCGGCGAAGAGCAGCATGTACTTCACCGCCGGCTCGCCGCCGGTGAGACCGATGTCGGCGAGTTGCTCCGCGAAGACCTTCGTGATGATGGGCCCGAAGAGGCCGAAGATGATCAGGGTGAGGTTGATCGCGCCGGGGAAGAGGAACCCCTCTCGCCAGCACTTCTTCCCGGTCTCGGGATCCATCGCAAGGGCGGAGAGGGTGACAAACAGGAAGGTGCCGCCGGTGAGGGCCCAGAGGGCGGTGAAGGCGGAGATCGACAGGGCACGGTCGGTGAAGAAGAGAGTCAGGAGCCCGGCCGTCGCCATAACCATGAAGACGGGCATGAAGACGACGGAGGACCAGATCGCGAAGAAGCTCGGGCCGCCGAGGGGGCCGGCACGGAGCCGCCGAAGCCAGACACCGCGGTAGAGGCGGCTGACCTGGACGTTGCCGCGTGCCCAGCGGACGCGCTGCTTCCAGAGTGCCGCGATGCTGTTGGGCTCCTCGGCGAGCACGATCGCGTTTCCCTCGAAGCGGACATCGAAGCCCGCCAGCTGAATACGAAAGGTGGTGACGGTGTCCTCCGCGAGCGTTCCCGTCTGGATCCGGCCACCGATCTTCTCGAGGGCGTCTCGCCGGATCAGCTGTGCCCCGCCGGCCAAGCAGGCCTGCGCGGCGAGCATGTTCTGGGCGCGACGGGCGGCCGCCTGGGCGGTGATGTACTCGAAGGCGACGAAGCGGTTCATGTAGTTCGGGTCGGCCGTTCCCTCCTTGATGTAGGCGGTGACGCCGCCGATCTGGAGGTCGCCCAGGTGTCGGCTCATCCGCCGCAGCGCCGTCGGCGTGAGCAGCACGTCGGCGTCGATGATCAGGATCGCCTCGTACCAATCGTCCTCCTGAATGGCCTCGAGTCCGTGGTTGATGGCGTCCGCCTTGCCACCGCCACCCTGCTCACGGCGCAGGTGGATCACGCGACCCGGGTATGTCGCGGCGCTCTCCGTGAGCAGCTCGGGAGTGTTGTCGGTGCTGCCGTCGTCGACTACGTAGACGCGCAGCTGCTCCTCCGGGTAGCGCATCTTCATGACGTAGTCGATCGTGCGCGCGAGCACCGCGCCCTCGTTCCAGGCGGGGATGACCACGGCGACCTTCGGATAGAGCTCTGAGACCCGGATGTACGGCCGGCGCCAGATGTGGAGCCCGGCGAGGAAGAACTGGTAACAACCGACCACGAGCACGGTGGCGCCGCTCAGGACCATCGCGACGAGGACGACGTTGAAGACGTTGGTCACGCCGCCAGCTCCTCGATCACGCCGAGGCAGTAGTCGTATCGGCCGATCGTCTCCGGCGAGTGGCTGTCGGTGCTGAGCAGGATCGTCACTCCAGCGTCGTGGAACGGCCGGAGGGTGCGCCCCGAGGGGCAGCGCCAGCGCTCATCGACCTCGATCGAGGCGCCCGCCTCGGCCACCGCGGTGGCGAGTCTCTCGAGCGAGCGCCCGGGAACGGCCGACTCCTCGAGACCGATCTTGGGCAGCACGCTGAAGAGGTGCGCCACAACGACGTTCGGATGACGCGTCGCCGCGTTCGCGGTCGCAACGACGATCGACTCGATCACCGCGGCGGGGTCCGTCTCCCCCTCGGTGATCGCGATGCGCACCGCGGCCGGGTCCGCCGGGCCATCGTCGAGCGGAACCCGGTGGTCTGCCGCGTAGATCCGATCGACGCCTGCGGTATCGGATGGAAGGTCGAGCTCCCCCGCCGCGTCGAGGATCTTGGCCTCGATTCCGCTGCGCACGTCGATCGCGCTCGCGGCCCCCAGCTCGCGGACCTCCTCCGCGAAGGCGGGCACCCAGTCGGTGTCACGGCGAACATGGTCGACGCAGGTGAGCGCGATCAGGCCGGCGCGCTCGGCGTGGATGAGGTTCTCGGCCACCGTCCCTGCGCCATCCGAGTAGGTGGAGTGGACGTGCATGTCCTGATCGGGAGTCGGGAGGCCGTTGGCCCTCATGACGGCACGGCCTCGGCGCTCGCACGCGACTGCAGCGCCGCGAGTTGATCGACGTCGACCGAGACGTCCTCGAACACCCGGGTCATGGCAACGTCGCGGAACTCGAGTGGGCCCGGCGGGATCGGATCGCCAAGCACCTCGCCGAGCGCCAGCCGCGGCATGTTCACGCCGCTCGCGACGGTCAGGGGCATCGTCCCGGGGAAGCGGGGATTGATCTCGATCAGGCGAGGCGTCCCGGCCGCGTCGCGCATCACCTGGACGTTTGCGACGCCGGTAAGCCCGGCGGCCTTGACGGCGCGCGCGCCGACGGACTCGAGCTCGTCGTCGTGAACGGTCCGGCTGGTGATCGCAATGCCGGAGTCCACCCGCAGGCGCTCACGCGGGACGACGGCACGCACCTCACCGTCGGCCGTGGCCAGCACGTCGAGCGAGTACTCGGGCCCGGGGAGGTGCTCCTGGACCAGCAGCGTGGGATCGCGGAAGGTTCCAAGGGCATCCCAGGAGTCGATGCGGCGCACGCCGCGTGAACCGCTACCGACCCGCGGCTTGACCACGACGGGCAGCTCGAAGGCGTCCGGGTTGAAGTCATCATCGAGCGGAGCGCAGCGAGGGATCGGGACCGAGCCGTCGGCGATCTGCATCAGGGCCCACTTGTCGAGGCAGCGGCGCAGCGCCCGGGTCGGCGCCACGAGCACCGCCGTCCCGGCGTCCGCGAACTCGTCGCGGCTCTCCGCCAGGGTTATGAGCTCGCTGTCGACGGTCGGGACCACGACGTCCACAGCGCGCTCCCGGCAGATCTCGAGTAGCGCGTCCGCAAAGCCGGGATCGTCCCCGCGCGGCAGGAGCAGGCGGTGCTCGGCGTCGACGAGGAAGAGGCCCGGGGCGTGAGGATCGATATCCGCGGAGAGGAACTCGACCGGTTCGGCACGGAGCGCGCGCATGAACGAATACCCGGACGGCCCCCCGGTGCCCGTGACGAGAACGCGCGGACTGCGTCCGTTACCAGGCGGCATTGAGGCTGGTGGAGTCACCGCGCTCCGCAGCTCCGTCGTCCTGGACGCCGGCGCTCGGGATCAGGTCGCCCTCGCGGACGACCTCGAGGGGCTCGGCGTACAGCGAGGTGGCGAAGCGACCCCAGTAGCGGGCCGTCGCCCTCAAGAGGTCGGGCGCGAGGTAGCTGCGGATGCGCGTCTGGGACTCGAAGGCGCCAATCGCCTCGAGCTTGCGATCGAGCACCTCGTCGATCGAGATGAACCGGCTCGGCTGGAACTCAACCGTGGTGGAGGGTGTCTCGTATCCGTAGATCCGAGGGACACGCCGGGCCGCGACCAGGCTGGCGTGGTGGCCGGCGCGGTGGTCCTGGTGGACGTCGCGCGGGCTGTGCGTGTAGATCGTGGTCGGCTGGACGCGCTCAATCACTTCGGAGATCGCCCGGACCGTCGTGGCAGTCTCCGAGATCGCCGTGTCGTCGAGATCCAGCATGTGGAGCTCGGCGGACATCAGCTCGGCCGCTCGCTCGGACTCCGCGGCGCGGATGCCAGGCTCACCGCCGGCCTCGCCGCTGGTCAGGGTGAGGAGATGGATGTCGTGGCCGACGCTGCCGTGCCTCAACAGGATCCCGCCGCAGCCGATCTCGACGTCGTCCGGATGCGAGCCGATCGCCAGAACCGTCTCGTGTGGGCGACGCAGCGTCCGGTTGAAGCGATCGGTCGAGATCGCCTTCTTGACCTTTGACCGGAACTCGTCCGGCTCGAAGGGCTTGGAGATGTAGTCGACCGCCCCCGCCCGGATGGCCTTGACGGCGTAGTCGAACTCTTCCTTGGCGCTGACGACGATCGCCATCAGCTGCGGGTACCGGGACTTGGCGATCTCGAGCAGCTCCAGCCCGCTCATGCCGGGCAGCTCCACATCGACCAGGACCAGATTCCACTCCCCGTGGAGCAGGCGCTCCAGCGCATCCTCGGCGTTCGTGACGACGCTGACCTCGCCCACGTCGGCGAGGGTGCGGCGGATCAGCTCGGCGACGACCTCGCCGTCCTCCACGAGCAAAATGCGTGGTCTCTCTTCGCCGATGAACATGAGATTGGTCGGTCCTCCCTCGAGGACACGACTAGTTATCGGCAAATCCACGCCTGGACTACAGCGAAGCGTGCGTAGAAGTCCGCAGTCCTACTTCAGCTTGAAAGCGCGGATTCGGTCTCGGTGTGCGGCCTCGTCACGGGAGTACACCCCGTGCGCCAGCGCCTGCACCAGGCCCATCAGCGCCGCGTTGGAGCGGATGTAGGACGGGCCGTTCGACGAGTAGTAGAGCATCAGCTCGGAGTGCTCGGCCACGTCGGAGAGGGTCGCGTCGGTGATCGACATGGTCCGTGCCCGGCGATGACGGGCGAGCTTCAGCGCCCGGAGAATGAGCGGATGCGCACGCCCCGCGGTCAGCACGACCAGCAGGGTGTCCTCGTCCATCCGCGAAAGCTTCTGGATGTTGTCCTGGCTCGGCGAGGCGACGATCTCCGCACGGACGTCGAGCAGCCCGAGCAGGTGCCGGAGATAGCTGGCGAAGAAGGCCATCTGCTCCACCCCGACGATCAGCACGCGCCTGGAGGTGGCGAGCGCCGAGACCGAGGCCTCGACCTGCTCGCGGGTCAGACTGCGCGCCGTCTCCTCGATGTTCGAGTAGTCCGCGCCGAGCGAGGCCTCGAACTCAGAGTGGTCGAAGTTGAAGAGCGCGGCGGCTCCGCTGCCGCCGTTGCCGTTCGGCGCGCCCTCGGCGACCTTGTGCCGGTACTCCTCGATCGCCGCCTGCTGCAGCTCGGGGTACCCGTCGAAGCCAAGTGCCTGAGAGAACCGGACGACGGTGGAGGAAGAGGTGTTGGCCCGGCGCGCCAGCTCCTCGGCGGTCTGGAAGGCCGCCTCGTCGAGATGGTCGACGATGTAGCGAGCCACGTCCTTCTGGGAGCGCGAGAAATCGTCGAAGCGCTCGGTGATGAAGTCCGAGAGGCTCTTGCGAGCGGGATGGGTCTTTGTCGCAGTCCGTGCCACGGGCGCTGATTTCTCCACCCAGGCGGGTTTCCCTTCTCCGTTTCTCGCGAATGTGGTTGGATCGTCGGGTGAGCCTCGACGGGCAGCTCCGCCAGACGAACCGGAACATGATCGCCTTCGACCTGCTTGCTGGGGTCAGGCGCGCTGCTGGCGCCCTCGCAGACGTTGCGCGTGCTCGGCCACGACGAGCCCTCCGACGACGCAAAGGAGCTCTTTCGCCGCTGCGGCCCGATCTGGCTCACCTTCGCCGCGGCCCATCTGGTGGCCTACCGCCGCAACCGGCCCAAGGACTGGTGGGCGCTGTCCTGGCTGCGCGGCACGGAGCTGGCGACGGACATCGTCTGGTCCCGCTCGCCCGGCGTTCTCGCGGCCCGGCGCGCGGGCCGGCCTCTGGTTCGCCGGCCTCAGCAATCTGGCGATGACGCTCGGCTTCGCCTATCTCTCGCAGACCGAGTCCTAGCCGGACCGCTCAGACAGCCCCGGCGTCCGAGCTGCATACCTTGAAGCCGAGCGCGTCGGCGAGCTTCTTCCGCAGGGGAGCGCTCTTGCTGACCGCCGCCTGCGCCGCGCCGTAGGCCGCGGACTGCTGGTTCTCGGCGGCGTCCTGCCCCTTCTTCATCTGGTCGATCGCCCGCCCGCGGGCGCTCAGATAGGAGTCGAGCGGCGTCTTCAGGGCATCCGGAGGCTCGAGGTCGTCGATCGTGGAGCTGGCGCTCTCGGACGCCTGGATCAGCGCCTTCGTCTGATCCGCCGCCTCGGAGGCGTTGGCCGGCGGTGTCGCCTGGGTCTCGTTGAACCTGTCCTGCTCCTGCCTGCAGGCCTGATCCGCCTTCTGGACGAGTTCCGCGGCGGTCACCTGCTGCTTTCCCCCGCCGCAACCTATGCCCAGCGAAAGGATCGCGAGGGCCGGAATTGCGAATAGGAATCGCGTGTCGCGGAACATTGCGAATCCCGACTCTAGCCACGGCCGAGGCGCATGCTTGAATAGGGAGACCAGAGAAAGGAGGTGGTCCTAACTTGAATTCCATGCTTGACGGGACTCTGGAGGTGCAGGGCCGCTAGGCCCGGGCGCTGTTTAGGGCCCAAGGGGCCGCTAGGACGGCACGCGGCCGTCCGGCGGAATCCAACCCGGGCACCGGCGAGCGAAGAGAGGTGGGAGCCGTCCCGCCCCACCGTCAATCTCAAGCCCGCTCATCACCGCGTCAAATGCGAAGGGCCGCCTCCAGGGGCGGCCCTTCGTGCTTCTTTCAGCAGTTGGACGGCCGGCGGCTGACTAGCCCCCGAGGTTGCTGACCCTGGTGTCGAGCTTGTTGACCTCGTTCTGCAGGTTCTTGATGTCGGTCGCCTGGGTCGCGGTCGTCGTGTTCAGAGTGTTGATGCTCGTCTGAATCGCATCAACCGACGTGCGCAGCGTGCGCAGCTGCTTGTTCACGCTTGCGGTCACGCCGGCAGCCTGGGTTGCCTGGGCCTGCTCGGCTCCCTGGACCTGGGACGCCGTGGTGCCCAGCTGCTGCTCGAGCTGGGTCTTGGTCGCATCGGCGATGTCCTGATCGCTCGTGTTGCCGTTCTTGGCGCTGATTCCGATCACGAGACCGACGACGCCGACAACCAGCGCCAGTCCGGCCAGTATCACAGCGGTTCTTGGGTTCATTCGGCGAACCTAGCCGCCGCGGAGGACGGCTTAGAGCAGGCCGATGGCGAGGCTGACGACGATGGCGCCGATGGTCCCGAACGTGCTCAGCCTGGCGATGAAGTGCTGGAGGGGACCGTGGTGGTCGCAGAACCTTCCCCGGGGTACGCTGAGTTCGGTGAAGGATCGAGCGGACGCTGAGCAGTCGGCCTCGATGAGGCCGCCGTGCTGCGCACCGAACGCTCGACACGATGCTCCGCCGGAGCCGACCGTGGCGGTCACCGCCGGCACCGAAGCCCGACCGGCAGAGGACATGGCTTTGCTCTCGGGCGGCTCCTTCCTGATGGGAAGCGACGACCGTTGGGCCTACCCCGCCGACGGCGAGGGTCCCGTGCGCGAGATCTCGCTCGACTCCTTCTGGATCGATCGCATGGCCGTCTCGAACCAGGCGTTCGCTTCGTTCGTCGACGCGACGGGATACGCAACCGAGGCCGAGCGGTTCGGCTGGTCCTTCGTCTTCGCCGGGCTGCTGCCGGACGACTTCCCACCCACCCAGGCCGTCGTCGAGGCTCCCTGGTGGCGCAAGGTGGACGGAGCCGACTGGCGGCATCCGGAAGGCCCGCAGTCATCCATCGAGGATCGCCTGGGCCACCCTGCCCTTCATGTCTCCTGGAACGACGCGCAGGCTTATTGCACCTGGGCCGAACGGCGCCTGCCGACCGAGGCGGAATGGGAGTTCGCGGCGCGCGGTGGACTCGAGGGCAAGGCCTTTCCCTGGGGTGACGAGCGCGAGCCGGGAGGTGAGCACCGGATGAACGTCTGGCAGGGCGCCTTCCCGGACAGGAACACCGAGGCCGACGGCTACTACGGGACCGCCCCAGTGGACTCCTTCCAGCCCAACGGCTACGGGCTGCACAACATGACGGGCAACGTCTGGGAATGGGCCGCCGACTGGTTCGATCCGGGATTCCGCCGGCGGGACCGGGATCACGATCCCCGTGGTCCGGCTGAAGGCGTCCTCAGGATCCAGAAGGGTGGCTCATACCTCTGCCACGACTCCTACTGCCGCCGCTATCGAGCGGCCGCCCGCCAGGGCAACTCCTCTGACAGCTCGGCCGGCAACGTCGGCTTTCGCTGCGCCCGCGACGGCTGAGCTCTCAGCCCGGCTCCTCGGCCATCTTCTGTTGCGCCTCTGCAAGCGCGCCCTTCACCGCCTGGACATGGCGCCCTTCAGCCTCCCCCTTCACCTGCTTGACGGTGCGGGTCACGGCAGCGTCGATCTTCTCGGCCTCCGACTTCGAGTAGACGACGATCAGACCCGCCCCGCCCAGCGGGATCGTCTCGCCGGCCTGCTCGCCGATCTTCTCAGCGGCCTTGTGATGGAGCAGGTCGCCGGCGCCGGCTCCCAGTGCCGCCCCGATCGCAGTCGAGAGAAGTAGCGGCGGCGCGACCAGCCCGACTGCCAACCCAACGCCACCCAGCGCGGCCGTCCCCTCGCGGACCATGTGGTCGGTCTCCTCGACCGACAGGTTGCCCTGGAGGTCCTTCGCGATCAGGGCCATTCCCTGCAGGTGGGCACCGCTGTCGTGGACGGCGTTGTAGTCGTCCTCGGCAGCCTCCTTCGACATGTAGCCCCCGATGAGCACGTCGATCGTGTCGTGCAGCTTCATTGAAACCTCCTTGCCTTCACCCCGAGGTCAGGCCGACAGCGCGTGCGCGGTGTGTCCGTGGTGGTGGGCGGTGTGCAGCTCATGCGCGTCATCCTTCGAGGGCTGCGGCTTGATCTCGAAGGTGACCTTGTCGATCGTTCCGGTGAACCCGAACGGCTTGCGGTCCTCGTAGGCCTGGTCGACCACGCCGCCGTTGTCACGTCCGACGTCCATGCCCGAATAACCAGAGAAGCGGATCGGAACCGTGTGGTCCATGTGTCCCTTGCCGACCGGGCGGTCGCCGATGAAAAGCGTCACCTCGCCGCCGGTGGCGGGCTTCGCCTCGTCGGCGGCGAACTCCATTCTCACCGAGACCTCACCCTCGGGCAGCTCCTCCTCGGCCACCTGGCGGAAGACGAAGACGCCCATCATCGAGTAGGTGTGGGTGAGCTTGCCTTCGTCGACGAACAGCGAGAACCCACCCAGATGGTCGGCCTCGGCGACGATCACCCCCTCGGCGCCGCCCTTCGGGATCACCAGGTCGGCTGTGATCGAGTAGGAGTGGTTGTAGATCCTCGGGATCATCCCGGAGAGGACGTTCTGGACGTCACCGCGAAACTCGAACTTGGGGACCTCGGGTAGCGGGGGCACGATCCCGAAGAACGACGCCAGCGTGGCGAGCAGAGGCGTCACGTTGTACTTCTCGGCCTCCTCCCAGAAGAGCTCCTTGAGCTCCTTCACCTTGTCGGGGTTCTCCGCGGCGAGGTCGTGAGCCTGCGAGAAGTCGTCGGGCAGGTAGTAAAGCTCCACCGGATCCTGGTCGGGATCCCAGACCCCGGGCTTGTACGGCTCCAGCGCCTCCGGCGTGAGCACCCACGGGATCCGTTCGGTCCGCATCGCGAGCCACCAGCCGTCCTTGTACATGGCGCGGTTGCCGATCGTCTCGAAGTACTGCTGGGTGTGGTGCTCGGGCGCGTCCCCGTCGGTGAACGAGTCGGCGAACGTCTCGCCGTGCATCGGCTGCTGCTCGATCCCGTCGATGTGGGTCGGCATCGGGATCCCGGCGATGTCAAGAATCGTCGGGCCGACATCGATCACGTGGGTGAAGTGGTTTCGGAGGTCGCCTCCCTTCCTGACCTTCTCCGGCCAATGGATGACCAAGGGGTTGCGGGTACCGCCGAGGTGCGAGCCCACCTGCTTTCCCCACTTGAACGGCGTGTTGCCCGCCCACGCCCATGCGGCCGAGTAGTGAGGGGCCATCATCTGGTTGCCCCACGCCTCGACCCCGCCGTAGCGCTCGGAGAGCTGCAGCTGCATCTCGTCGGTCAGCGGGATCCCGTTCTGCATGGTGAGCTCGTTGAATGAGCCCGTGATCGTGCCCTCCATGCTCGCGCCGTTGTCGCCCCAGATCCAGAAGATGAGCGTGTTGTCCAGCTCGCCGAGTTCGTCGATCGCGTCGATCACCCGTCCGACGTTGTAGTCGGCGTTCTCGGAATAGCCGGCGTAGACCTCCATCTGCCGCGCATAGAACGCCTTCAGCTTGTCCGGCACGTCCTCCCATGCGGGGAAGGCATCATCACGTTCCGTGAGTTCCGCGTCGGGGGGGATGACCCCGAGCTCCTTCTGCCCGGCGAAGGTCTCCTCTCGCAGCTTGTCCCAGCCTTGATCGAACTTGCCCTTGTACTTCTCGGCCCATTTGTCCGAAACGTGGTGCGGAGCGTGACTGCAGCCAGTCGAGAAGTAGCTGAAGAAAGGCTTCTTCGCATCCTGCGCCCGGACCGCGTGCAGCCACTCGATCGTCTTGTCCGCCATGTCGTCGGGCAAGTAGTAGGGGTCCTCTCCGTCGTCGTAGTACGCCTCGGGTGTCCCGATGATCTTCTGGTTCTCCGCCAGGCAGGGGTCCCACTGGCCGGACTCGCCGCCAAGGAAACCGTAGAAGTAATCGAACCCCCAGCCGACCGGCCAGCGGTTGAAGGGACCGGCGGGTCCCTGCTGGCCGTCCGGCGTCAGGTGCCACTTGCCGAACGCGGAGGTCGTGTAGCCGTTGTCCTTAAGGATCCTGGGGAACGGGACGCAGTCGTCGGGGACGAAGGCCGTGTACCCCGGGAACCCGGTCGAGAACTCGCCGATGGAGCCGAAGCCGACCGCGTGGCTGTTGCGGCCGGTGAGCAGCGCCGCCCGCGTCGGTGAACAGAGCGCCGGCACGTGGAAGCGGTTGTACCGGACACCCTCATCCGCCATCCGCGTGTAGTTGGGCGTGTCGATCGGCCCGCCGAAGGTCGCCGGATTACCGAAGCCCGCGTCGTCGATCAGCACCACCAGGACGTTCGGGGCTCCATCGGGAGCGTCGACGTGGCCGATCGCATCCCAGTCCGGCTGCGAGCCGTCGAGCGTTCGGTTCGTCACACCACTGAAGGGCGGCATGCGGATCGGGAGCTTGCTTCGATCGGGCTGGCTCATCGTCTCCTCCGGAGTTCTCGCTCGGTTGAGGGCACCGTTGCCCAGCAATCCATTGCGCACGGACGAAACACCCATCTCCGCAGGAACGCATCATTCGAACCGGGTGAAAGTGCGATGCCCCTCGTCTGAGCCTTTCCGATTTCACCCGATCGGGATGACGACGGGACCGGCTCGATCAGGTTGGCTTCGCCGGGATCAGAGGCCCGACCTTGCACGCAGCCACAGCCAACCCGAACAACTTCGAGTTCACCGCCCGCCCCCGGCTTCCCGTCGTCGGCGAGGCGATCATCGCGAGCGGCTGGCTGCTCACCATCGGCCTGCTCAACCTCTTCTACGCGATCTCCGTGCTGGCCGGCTCGCACATCTTCATCACCACCGCCTCCTGGCTGGTTGGGGACACACGGCCCGAAGGCTGGTTGATGCTCATCGTCTCCCTGATCCAGCTCGCGGCTGCGCCCGGAGTGTTGCTGGGCAAGCTCGGGGCGCTCGCGGTCGGACTGCTTTCCGTCGCCGGCCATGTCGTGGCGGTGATCATGTTCTTCCCCGATTCGCCGGGTATTGCGATCGCTCTCCTGCTGATCGATCTGACAGTGTTCATCTGTCTGCTGAGCGTCGCAAGGAGCGCTCGGCACTCGACGACCTGATGGCGACCGGCAAAGACAAGCTGAGCAAGCTGCTCGATCAGTTCAAGGAGGAGCCACGCGGCGCCTGGCTGACGGAGGACGCGCCTCAGGAGGCGATTCCCGAGCACGCGATGGACTCGGTCGCCGCGATGCGCCTCGTCGAGCAGGAGCTGGCCGTCGAGGGGATCCCCGAGCGGAACCTGGCGACCTTCGTCACTACCTGGATGGAGCCCGAGGCCCGCCTGGTGATCGAGGAGAACCTCCACCGGAACTTCATCGATCACGCCGAGTATCCGATGACCGCGGAGATCGAGCAGCGCTGCATCCGGATGCTCGCCGCACTCTTCAACGCCCCGGGCGAGACGACCGGCGCCCGCACGCAGGGGTCCTCCGAGGCGATCATGCTCGGCGCGCTCTCCCTGAAGTGGAACTGGCGAAAGCGACGCGAGGCCGACGGCAAGGACACGGACAAGCCGAACCTCGTGTTCGGCGGAGACGTGCACGTGGTCTGGGAGAAGTTCTGCCGCTACTTCGACGTCGAGCCGCGAATCGTCCCCCTGCAGGCCGGCAAGTACACGATCGGCCCCGAGGACGTCGAGCCCCACCTCGACGAGAACACGATCGGAGTGGCCGCCGTGGTCGGAACCACCTTCACGGGCCACGCCGACGATGTCGTCGGCATCAACGAGCTGCTGCTCAATCACAAGAACGAGAAGGGCCTCGATATCCCCCTGCACATCGACGGCGCCAGCGGCGCCTTCGTCTGGCCCTTCCTCTATCCGGACTCGAAGTGGGACTTCCGCCTGGAGCAGGTTCGCTCGATCAACGCCTCGGGGCACAAGTTCGGCCTGGTGTACCCCGGGATCGGCTGGCTGATCTTCCGCGATAAGTCGGACCTCGCTGAGGATCTCGTCTTCTACGAGAACTACCTCGGCAAGACCGACGCGACCTTCACGCTCAACTTCTCAACCGGCTCCGCCATGGTGCTGGCCCAGTACTACAACTTCGTCCGCTTCGGCAAGGCCGGCTATCGGCTGATCATGGAGATCATGCAGAAGAACGCGCAGGCACTCGCCAAGGACCTCGAGGGTATGGGCCCGTTCCAGATCATCGGGGCCGGCGAGGAGACGCTTCCACTGGTGGCCTTCAACCTCGCGGAGAAACACGCCTACGACGAGTTCGACATCGCCTTCCAGCTATCGGCCGAGCGCGGCTGGATGGTGCCCGCCTACACGATGCCGCCGGACGCGCACGACGTGAAGATGATGCGGGCGCTGGTCAAGGTCAACCTGAGCCGCTCACTCGTCGACCGGCTGGTGGAGGACATCGCGGACGCGCTCAAGACCCTGGACAAGAAGGGTCCGGTCAGCGAGTCCGAGCGGAAGCTCGTCAAGACCAGCGTCACCCACTGAGCATTCAGCCCGTCGTATCCGACCTTCGGACCGCACCGACCGCCAGGATCGCCCCGATGACGATGCCGGCGACGATCGCGATGATGCCCACGACCGGTCCGATGAAGAAGAAGCACCCCAGGACCATCAGGAACCAGAGCGCCAGGCCGAGCGTCACCTTGACGCCAATGAGATCGGATACGTCGGCACCCTGATTCAGCCCACGCTCTTCCTGTTGCGGTGAATCGTCCGCCATGAGTGCACTTGTAGAAGGCCCGGCTGAGCTCGTCATCACTCGGAACGGGTGATGAGCGAATTCCGCTAAATCTCCAGAGGGCGGTCCATTTCCCCGTCCTCCGTTCGTCTCTGAGGCGAAACTCTCAACAGGAGGTAGCCATGAAGTACGCATTGCTGATCCATCAGGGAACGACTCCCGTCCCCGGCACCGAGGACTGGGACAAGCTCTCGGAGGACGAGCAGATGGCGGTCTACGGCGCCTACCAGGAGGTCAACCGGACTCCCGGGGTGACGCCCAACGACTTCCAGCTGGCGAACCCCGAGACGGCGACCACCGTCCGTGTCGACGATGAAAAGACACTTACCACCGACGGCCCGTACGTCTCCGTCAAGGAGGCGATCGGAGGGTGGCTGACCTATGAAGCCGACGACCTCGACGCCGCGATCGAGCTCGCCTCCAGGATCCCGGCGGCCCGCATGGGCGGCGCGATCGAGATCCGCCCGATCGTGGAGCGATAGCGATCCTCGAGCAGGTCTTCCGCGACGAGTGGGGCCGCGTCCTCGCCAACCTGATCGGCTTCCTCGGCAGCTTCGAGCTGGCCGAGGAGGCCGCTCAGGAGGCGTTCGCGATCGCGGCGGAGCGCTGGCCGCGCGAGGGGACGCCCGACAACCCCAGGGCCTGGCTGGTGACGACCGCGCGCAACCGAGCCATCGACCGGATCCGGCGCGACCGCAGCCTGGCCGAGAAGACGCGCCTGCTCGACGTTCCGGAGCCGGTGGAGGACGAGATGGATGACATGACGATTCCTGACGAGCGGCTCGAGCTGCTCTTCACCTGCTGCCACCCGGCGCTGGCGCTCGACGGCCAGGTCGCGCTCACCCTCCGGACGCTCGGCGGCCTCACCACCGAAGAGATCGCCCGCGCCTTCCTCGTCCCGAAGGAGACGATGGCGAAGCGGCTGGTCCGCGCGAAGCACAAGATCGAGGCCGCCGGAATCCCGTTCCGCGTACCCCCTCCCCACCTCTTGCCCGACCGGCTCGCGGCGGTGCTGGCGGTGATCTACCTGATCTTCAACGAGGGCTACGGAGGCCGAGGCGACCTCGCGGCGGAGGCGATTCGCATCGACCGCGCGTTGGCCGAGCTGATGCCGGATGAGCCGGAGGTGCACGGGCTGCTGGCACTGATGCTGGCGAACGACGCGCGGAGCGAGGCGCGGTTCGCGGAGGGTGAGCTGGTCCTGCTGTCCGATCAGGATCGCTCGCTCTGGGATGACGAGGAGATCGAGCGGGGCCGGACGGCCCTCGATCGGGCCATGGCCGTCGGCGGACGTGGCCCGTATGTGCTGCAGGCCGCCATCGCCATTCTCCATACGGAGGAGGAGGTGGACTGGCCGCAGATCGCCGCTCTCTACGGTGAGCTGGCCCGGCTGACCGGCTCGCCCGTGGTGGAGCTGAACCGAGCAGCCGCCATCGCCGAGGCCGGCGACCCGGAGGACGCCCTCGCGCTGGCGGACAGCCTGGAGCTCGAGAACTACCACTACCTGCATTCGACACGGGCGGAGCTGATGAGGCGGCTGGATCGAACCGACGAGGCCATCGAGGCCTACGAGCGGGCGCTCGAGCTCGTCCACTCCGATCCCGAGCGGCGCTTCCTCGAGCGCCGGCTCGCGGACCTCAAAGACCCTTGACGGTCTTCAGACGGCCCTTCTTGACGGCGCTCTCGAACTCCTTGAAGTCGCTCGCGTTCTGGTCCGCATAGGCCTCGGCGAAGTCGCCCATCGCGCGATCGAAGGCGCCCCCCTTGCCGAGATAGGCGGCGATCGCCATCCGATCGCCGGAGCGAGCGTGTGCTCGCGCCAGCGTCCACCCGCAGAGCTTCCCGTAGAGCCCCATCGTCACAGGGGTCATCCGTTCGATCTCGGCCGATCCCTTTCCGTCCCAGAGCTGGCGGACGTAGAAGTCGCGGGTTACCCCCTCCGGATCGGTCCCCGACAGCCAGCCGAGGAAGATGTCGCTGGCCGCCTGCATCAGCCGCTGGCCCTCGACCACGCGCCTTCCCTGCTGCTTGAACTTGCTCTTGCCGGCGGCGCCCTCGAGGACGGAGTTCTCCGCCTCCTTCACCTGGAGGAAGAGCGGGTCCTCGGAGTCCCTGCCGAGCATCAGCACGATCCAGGCCCGCGTCCCGACGCTGCCCACGCCGACGACCTTTCGCGCGGCATGGACGTAGCGGTAACCCTCGACGAGGTGACGGACGTCTCCGTCCAGGGTCTTGCGGTACTGCGAGATGAGCTCGAGCAGGCGCTTCAGGATCACGTCGGCCTTGGCGCCCTCGAAGACCTCCTCCACCGGGGTGATCAGCGGAGGGTCGCTGACGATGCGCAGCTCGCCGTTGACCAGGTGGGTGAGCTTCCCGAAGGCGCGGAGGCTGTTCTTGCTTTCCGCCTTCGCGACCGCCTTGTCGTAGTTCCTGGCCGCCTTGCGCTTGACCTGCGAGCGGTACTGGTCGAGGACGGAAATATCAAGGCGCTCGTACCAGACGTCGATCGTGCGCATCGCGGCCAGCCGGCGCATCTCGTTCCGGTACTCGCCCACGACGTCCGCGACCGCGGCGCGCCGATCGCGCTCCTTGAAACCGAGGTCCCGTCCTCCGATCGCGAAGCTGGCGACGAGGCGCTTGACGTCCCACTCGAACGGGCCCGGATGGGTCTCGTCGAAGTCGTTGATGTCGAAGATCAGGCGCCGATCGGGCGCGGCGAATACGCCGAAGTTGGAGAGGTGGGCGTCGCCACAGAGCTGGACGGCGAGGTCCGTGTGAGGAGAGCCGGCGAGGTCGGAGGCCATGATCCCGGCCGCGCCCCGGTAGAAGGTGAACGCCGACGCTCCCATCCGCCCATGCCTGATCGGGACCAGCCCCTCGACGCGGGTCTTGTCCTGGCGCTCGAGGATCTCGACCGGATCGGTGCGCTCGCCGGGCGACTCCCACGCTACGAGCGACGACCGGGGTGTCTTGCGACGCGACGCTTTCCCCTTCGCCTCGCTCTCGCCCGTGGTCAGGGGGTCAGACATGGGATACATCCTGGAGCAGACCGCGATCGCGTGCGCGCTCGACGGCCTCCCCCCGGGACGTGGCATCCAGCTTGCGATAGATGGCCTGAGCCTGCGTCTTCACGGTGTTGGCCGAGACAAAGCTCTGCTCGGCGATCTCGCGGAACGAGAGGTGGCTTGGCAGGAATCGCAGCGTCCGGAGCTCCGCCGGGGTCAGTTCCGAGCGTTCCTCCCCACCGGCCATGGCGGCGGTCGCCAATCCCGCCTCTGACAGCCAGCGACTGAGCCCTGGCGCATCGTCCAGCCGGTTCGTGAACTCGGCGGCCTCGGCTAGCAACTCGCTGGCCGCGGGGGAATCGTCCAGGAGCAGGCAGGCGCGGGCCAGGTAGATCCGCGCCTCGCCTTGGTACCAGTCGGGGAAACCATCGAGTCCCTCGAGCATCTTCCGGGCGCGGTTGCTGTCGGCTGCGGCCTCCTCGATGCGCCCCTCGTGCGCGCGGGTCAGCGCGGATGCGACGAAGAAGAAGGCGAGAATCGGATACTCGCCGAGCTGGAATCGCTCCAGTTGCTCCCTGGCCTGTGCAACGACCCGGAGCGCGTCCCCCAGGTCGTCTCTCTCCATATGGAGGAAGGTCAGCTGGACGAGGCAGAAGACCTGCGCTATCGGGGCGGTGGCCGACCCCTTGCGCGCTCCCTCCTCGAGCAGCTCACGGGCGCCCCCAAAATCGTCCGCGAGGTGTCGGCTGACGCCGGCGTAGAAGTAGGACATCGCTCGCCAGGGACTCTCGGGAGGATGGATCTCGCCCGCCCGGATCGCGTCGACTCCCATCTGCCCGATTCCATGGGCCGGCAAGGTCGCCCTCAGAATGAGCAGGTCGGCCTCGAGGTCGGGGTCGTCCATCGCCGCCTCGTCGAATGCCTCGCGGGCGACCGATGTCCAGTGCGCGGCGAGGTCTCCGTCGCCAAGCGCCAGATAGAGGTGCGCTGTCGCGAGCGCGAGGTGCGCGGAACGCGCCACCTTTCTGTCGCTGAAGTGGCCCAGCCAGCGGCGCAGGTCGTCGCGGTGTCCCACGGAGAGGTAGGGCGCAGCGCGCGCCCAGATCAACTCGGCGGCGCGCCTGTCGTCGCCGGCCGCGGTCGCGTGATCGATGGCATTCTCGAACTGCTCATGCTCGGCGTACCAGGCGCTGGCGCGGCGATGCAGGCTGGACTCGAGCTCCGGCTCCCGGCGATGGAGCTCCGAGGCGAGCGTCTGCTTGAAGAGTGGGTGGTAGCGATAGGTGCCGTCGGCATGATCCAGCGGCTCCAGGGGAAGCTTCGACCGACCCAGCTCACGCAGGACCCGGCCGGATCCCGACCGCTCGAGGACTTCGTCGCAGATCTTGCCGGCGAGGTCCTCGAGAATCGAGGTCCGCATCAGGAATCTGAGACGGGCAACCGAAATGCCCGCCAGGAACTCGTCCCGCACGTAGTCGGCCACGAAGCGGTCATCGCCACCGAACTGGGTCGCATCGATTGGCGTGCCGTCCCCATCTCCAAGCGAGAGCCCCGCCAGGTAGAGCGCCGCCGGCCAGCCCTCCGTCCGCTCGTAGAGCGCCTCAATCTCCTCGGAGGTGAGGCGAAGCCCGATCGCCTTCAGCAGCGCTTCACTCTCGGTTCTGCTCATGGCCAGGTCTCGCCGGGTGAGCTCGAACACCTGGCGATGGGCGCGCATTCGGCCCAGGGGCAGAGCAAGCTCGCGCCGCGAGATGAGGACGATCTGGCCCTCCGGAGGGAGCGAGGCGATCGAGTTGCCCAGCGCTGCCAGCGCGCCCTTTGTACGGAGGGCATCAGCCTCATCGATCCCCACGACGAACGGGCGGCCCCGGGAGCTGACGGAGTCGAGTGTCCGGACCAGGCGATTCAGCAGGTGCGATGGCCGGTCGTCGCTTGACTCCAGCGTGATCAGGGCAAATCGCCGCTCGTCCTCCTCCGCCCACTGGGCCAGCAGGCTGCTCTTCGCGTATCCGGCTGGCGCAGTGATGAGCACCAGCGGGTAGCCATTAGCCTCGCGGAGCCGCGTAACGAGCTGCGGCCGGGGGATGAGGGCCAGGTGGTGCGGGAGGCCAACGTCCGGCGCGGTCCGGTCATGCGTCAGAGCGGCCACATCACCTTCCCGGCTGGTCGAGGTCATTCCCCTATCACGATCCTTGGGAGGACACGCTCAGGCGGTCCCTCCCAGTCTTTTGCGCGTTCCTGCGCGGTTCGACACGCACCCTACTCTCCGCACGAGGCGTGGTAACCGGGAAAGCTCCTGGCACCTCCTCAGTAGTGACTACCTAGGCACGCGGTGCCAGGGCATCATCCCGTTCGGGTGATGACCGCCGCCGCGGCGGATGATTGGATCACGGGCGTGGTTGCCGGAATCCTCCGCGGATCGGGCCGGGTCGCCGGTGGCTGACGAGCCGGCCGCGGCGGATCCCGCCTCGACGCTGCGCAGCAAGTCCTTTGTCGCCGTGCTCGTGCTCGCGGCGATCGTGGGCGTCATCGCCTCGTTGGCCGCCTGGTGCTTCCTGGAGCTGATCTTCTACATCCAGCAGTGGGTGTTCACCGACATCCCGCACGACCTCGGCTTCGAGCATGGGACGCCGCTGTGGTGGTATCTCCCCGTTCTCGCGTTCGCCGGTGTGGTCACCGCCTTCGCGATCGCCCGCCTGCCCGGCAATGGGGGGCACGTCCCGGCCGAGGGTCTCAAGGCCTCACCCACCCAGCCCGTCGACCTTCCCGGCGTGGTGCTGGCGGCCATCGCCTCGATCGGACTCGGGCTGGTGGTCGGCCCCGAGGCACCCCTGATTGCACTCGGCGGCGGCATCGGGTTTCTCATGGTCCGGGCGATCCGCCCGGATGCGCCGCCCGAGCTCGGCACGCTGCTCGCCACCTCTGCGACCTTCGCCGCCGTGTCCTTTCTGTTCGGGTCGCCGATAATCGCGGCCGTGATCCTGATCGAGGCGGCCGGGCTAGGGGGATCGCGGATGCCGCTTGTCCTGATTCCGGGTCTGCTCGCCGCCGGAATCGGCTCACTGGTTTCGATCGGGATGGGATCGCTGACGGGTCTCAGCACGGCCGACATCTCGCTCAGTCCCCTTCACCTGCCGGCCTTTGCCCGGCCGGAGTTCGTCGACTTCCTCTGGACGATCGCGCTGGCCGCCGCGATCGCCGTGGTCACGTTCGCCATCTTTCGCCTCGCGCGAGAGGCGCAGCGCATCGCGACTCCCAGGCCGTTCATCGTGCTCCCCATCGTCGGGCTGCTCGTCGCGGGGCTTGGCATCGCCTTCCATCAGACGGCCGACCACGGTGTCAACCAGGTTCTCTTCTCGGGTCAGGACGCGATCGGGCCGCTGGTGGACAACCCGGGCTCCTGGTCCCTGTCGGCGCTCGCCCTGTTGATCGCCTTCAAGGGCATCGCGTACGGCATCTCCCTCGGCACCTTCCGTGGCGGCCCGACCTTCCCGGCCATGTTTCTGGGAGCTGCCGCCGGCCTGATGGCCGCTCAGCTGCCGGGCTTCGACCTGACCCCCGCAGTGGCGGTGGGCCTGGGGGCCGCGGTGGTCGCCGTGCTCAGGCTGCCGCTGTCGGCGGTCGTGCTCGCCACGCTCTTCACGGTGCACACCGGGCTGGGCTCCGGACCCCTGGTCATCGTCGGCGTCGTGGTCGCTTACCTGACGATCCAGGCGCTCGATCCGCGCCCGAGCTCATCGCAACCGGCGACCGCGAGCTGAAATGGACACCATCGTCTTCTGGGCGTTCACCGCGGCGGTCAACCCGACCCTGCTCGGCGCCGCCACCGTGATGCTGTTGCTCGACCACCCGAAGCGGCTGCTGCTCGGATACCTGTGCGGCGCGCTGTTTACGAGCCTCACCCTGGGCATGGTGATTGTATTCGCGGTCGACGGGTCCTCGGGAGCGACCAGCACGGCGCAGTCAACGCTCAGCCCCGCGATGGATCTCACGCTGGGCGGCCTGCTGCTGCTGGTCGCCTATCTGATCCGCCCCAGCCGGGTTCCCAAGGAGACCGGTCGCCTCGCCGAGCGCCGCCGTCGGCGCGAGGAGAAGAAGAAGGACAAGGGACCGCCGAAGTGGCAGCAGAAACTGAGTCAGGGCACGGCGAAAACGACCTTCGTAATCGGTGCCCTTTTGACCCTACCCGGCGCGTCCTACCTGATCGGCTTGGGCCACATTGCCGACAAGGACGCGAGCGTGGCGGCGACCGTCGCGATGATCCTCGCCTTCAACGTGATCATGCTCGCGTTGATCGAGCTGCCGCTGCTCGCCTTCACGTTTGCGCCCGAGTGGACCCCGGACGCGGTCGACCGGTTCAAGGCCTGGTTCAACCGTCACTCCAAGATGCTTGCCTTCAGGGGAGCGCTCATCGTCGGCGTCCTCCTGATCATCAAGGGCGCTATCGAGCTGCTCTGACCCGGCCGCTCGGACCGGGTCAGCCAGCCTCCGCCCGGATCAGTAGGCCCCGGAACTTGTGGCCTCGCCGCGCGGCGCCATCATCGCCCCGATCAACCAGAACACCGGGAACGGGATGCCCAGCAGGAACATGACCCAGTGGCCCTTCCTGATCGACATGATCCCGAGGGTGACCAGCAGGATGAAGTACACGATTCCGAGTCCAACCCACAGCATCTGAAGCTCCTTCCTTCGATGGACACGGATGGTCGGGGACGATCGGCCACTCGGGATCACCCCAATGAGATGAAATCCAGTGCCCTGTCGCTGGCCGTGGCCAGTGCGACCCCACACACGGCGCCCGCGATCACGTCGAGTGGGTAATGCACACCCGTGTGGACCCGGGAATACCCCACCAGCGTCGCCAGGATGCTCAGGGGCGGCGTCGTCCACGGAAGCACCCGCCCCGCCCCGGTCGCGAACGCGAACGCCGCAGCCGTGTGTCCCGAGGGAAACGAGTGGGACGCGGGCATCCTGACCCGGCGGCCGGGCGGGACGGAGGCGGCTTCCCGGTCGGGCCGCGCGCGCCGGGATAACGGCTTGATGGCCAGGTTGACGATCGCCGCGGTCACGGCGACAGCCGCCATGCCTCGGACCGCCGCCCGGCGGCCGTCCGGGCCAGCGCCGAGCGCCAGCGCCACGGCGCTCGCGATCGAGAGTCTCGAATAGTCAGCGGAGCGCGATAGGCGGCTGAAGAGGTGGTCGAGGGTGGGCGTGTCGGTCTCGGCGATCGCTGCGTAGACGGCGGCGTCGAGGCGCCGCAGCTCCGCCAGCGCGCGTGAGGCCGGCTGTCTGGTCACTGGTGCCCATCGACGGCAGCGGGAGCCCGGCCCGCCGCCACGCCCGCCAGCGTCCGCACTCCGTCCCAGAATCCCTCCGGGATGGCGGCCGAGGGCGAGGCGCCCGGATGGGCCGGCGCGATCCGCACCCTCAGCGCGCCCGGGCGGATCCTGAAGCGCAGGGGCGGCTCGAGCGTCATCGCCTCGCCGTCGACTCCGGCCGGGACCGGCCGGCTCGAATCGACGTCGAATTCGGTGGCGGACCACTCGCGCCAGAGCTTCCGCGGCTGCTCTGAGCCGGCGCCCGGTGGCGCGGAGGCCACGGTGACCCCGAGCACCCCCGCGTCGATCCGGGGCCGGGTGCCCGAGCCGACCGCCCGCCCGAGCCGGTAGCGGTTGTTCGAGATCAGGAGCGCCGCCCCGGACCGCTCCTGCTCGCCCTCCGGCCCCGTCCAGGCCAGGTCCAGCCCCGCGCCGTCGGGTCCAAGCGCCTCGGGGACCGTGTTCAGGATCGTCCGAAGCTTCGCGTCGCGGTATTCGTCGCGCTGCACCGCCTCGGCGTAGAGCCCCAGGGAGACGTTGTTGACGAAGACACGACCGTTGATCTCGGCGAGGTCCACGCGGCGCTCTCCGCCCTCGACGAGCGCGTCCAGCGCGCCGACGACGTCATCGCGGTCGACCCCGAGATCGAGCGCAAAGTGGTTTCGGGTGCCGGCGGGAATGCAGGCATAGGGCAGGTCCAACTCGGAGGCGACCGATGCGACGACTGCTTGAGACCCGTCGCCACCCGCCATCGCCAGCGCGTCAGCGCCGCCCGCAACCGCGTCCCTGACGAGCTGCTCGAGGTCCGCACCGCGGGTGAGCTCGATGGACTCGATGCCGCGCTTCTTCGCCTCGTCGGCGAGCGAGAAGCGCTCGGCCTTGCCTCCACCCGACTTCGGGTTGTAGAGCAGCACCGGATGTGCAGGAGCGGGCGCCGGGGGCAGGTGCACCCGAACTCGGAAGGCCGTCCTCGCGGCGTAGAGGGCCGCGAGGACACCGAGGACGATGGCGACCGCCTCAACGAGATGGTCACCGTCGGTGACGAGCAGCACACCCTGAGCGATCAGAGCGGCGAGCGCCACGCCAAGACCCAGCAGCCGGGCGAAGCCCGTGCGCATCAGGCCATACAGAGCGGCCCCGATCGCGACCACCACGCAGCCGAGCACGATCAGGCCGCGCGGAAACTCCGTCACCACGATGGTGAGGGCCAGGATCAGGACCGCGGGCGCCAGGACCAGGGCGGCGATCGCCGCAACCCGCTGTCCCGGATTCAGCTCGCGGCCTGAGCGCCGATCTCGACCAGATCGCTCGGATGCACCCATGCGTCGACCAGGTTGTGACCCCCGGCGCGCTCGATTGCGTCCCTCAGCGGGATCGCCCAGCGGTGCTCGAGCAGGGCGATGCCGGCCGATGTACCGGGCGGAATCTCATCCGCCAGGTACCAGACGTCGTCGGGGTCGAGGACGGAGCCTCGCTCGTCCACTGCGGCGGCACCGGCCAGGGCGCCGGCCTCGGCGCCCTCCTCACCGGCAGCGCCCAGTCCCAGCAGCGCGCCGGCCAGGGCCCCGAAGGCCTCGGCCTCCTCGCTGGGAAGGTCGCTGTGCTCGACCGCCTCGAACTCGCCGTCCTCGCCTCGAGCGACGAACATCAGGTCGATCAGGCGCACGATGTCGTGCTCGCGAAGCCGACGGAGCTCGGCGAGGATCTCGCCGGAGAACTTCCCGTCCTCGAAACCAACCACCAGCAGCTGTACCGGGCCGAATTCCATTTAGATCAGCTTCTCCTTCTCGGCTTCGAATTGCTCGTCGGTGAGGACGCCGGAGTCGTGCAGCTCGCCGAGCTTCTTGAGCGCATCGATCCTGTCCATCTCTGACATCCCGCCGCCGCCGGACGCCGGGGCTGCGTCACCCGCCTGGGACTGCTGGATCTCGGCGTCTTGCTGCGCCTCATGCTCCTGAGACTGCGCCCGCCGTTTGCCGACCGCGTAGCCGGCGCCGCCGACCATCGCAGCGCGCATGAGTGGCCTTCTTCTTCCGATCAGCGGCATCGCGAATCCTTTCCTTGGTGACCGTGACCAGGATCGAATCGGACGTGCGCATCCGACGCATCACTCATTACGGGTGAAATCGCCGATGGCGTCCGCTCAGCCGAGAGCCCCGCTGATCTCGCCGATCGCCGTCTTCTCGTCGTCGCTTACCCGATCGCCGCTCAGGCCCATGAAGCCCTCCTTGCGGGCCTCCGCGACGCGCTGCGCGAGCCCGAGGATGAACTTCTTGTAATCGTCGAGCTCCTCGCCCTGGCCTTGGACTTGAGCAGGGCGACGGCGTCGGTGATGTGCTTGAGAGAGGCCTCCTTGAGCTCCTCGGGAGTTTTGTAGCGCGTGTGATCCATCTCGGGCTTGGCGGTGACGATCTCATCGAGAAGCTCACTGTCGCCGTGCTGTTTGCGCGCCTCGGTGTAGGCCTTCGCCATCGAGAAGCTCTCGCGGATCGAGCCGCCCCGGTCGGACGCGATCACGATCATTCCCGCGCTCGGGGGGCCCTCCAGCACCTGCTTCCATTCGTCCTCTGTGAAATCTGCCTTACCGGTCATTCATTCCTCCGTTGAGTTGACGACATGTGAGACGAAGGGATAGCGCAGCGCAGGGTTCGGCCTTCACCCCGATCGAATGAATTGCGGACCGGCCTCCGCCAGTAGTTTGGCCGGGTGCGAAGCTGGCTCAGAGCTCTCGGGCGAGATGAGGCCCTGCTCGCCCGCCTGGCCCGGATCGCAATCTGGGTGGGTGGCGTTGCCCTCCTGATCTTCATCCTCGACCTGCTCGGGATTCCCGTCTCGGACTGGATCCGCGAGCTGTTCAAGAAGATCAGGGAGGTCCCCGCCTGGGCGGTGGTGGCCGGGGTTCATTCTGCAGACCGCCCAGACGACGCTGGCGGCGGTCGCCTGGGTAGCCATCCTGCGCGCGGCGTATCCGCGGGTGGAGATCACCGTGCGGCTGGTCGTGGCCGCCTACGCGACCTCGGTGGCGATGAACAGCTTCCTCCCGGCCAACATCGGCACCTGGGTGATGCTGATCATGTTCACGACCGTGATCGCCGGGGCCACCTTCACCGCGATGCTGTCGGGGATCGCGGTGCAGAAGATCCCCTTCTCGATCTTCAACATCGCCGTCTACCTCTACCTGTTCCTCTCGGTCGCGGGCTCGTTCTCGATCAAGCTCGGTGGACTGGCCGACCATTGGGTGCTCGCGGTGGCGATCGCGGCCGGCCTGGTCTTCCTCGCGGTGCTCGCGACCCGGATCTTCCGGAAGCAATGGCACAAGCTGCGCGAGCAGCTCTTCGTCGGTGGAGCGATCCTCCGCTCCCCGCGCAAGGCCCTGGTCGGCGTGGCGCTTCCGGAGCTCGGCAGCTACCTGGCGCGGCTGGGAATCATCGCGGTCTTCCTCGGCGCCTACAGCATCCCGGTCACCTTCCACAACGTCGCCTCGGTCACCGCCTCCAACTCGATCTCGAACAGCGTCTCGCTGACGCCCGGCGGCGTGGGCGTCACTCAGGCGATGAACAGCGCTGCACTCAAGAATCAAACGAGCGCTCAGGATGCGACCGCCTACTCGGCCTCCCAGCAGCTGATCACCTCCGCCTGGAACGTGGTGTTCGCGGTGATCATGGTCTCCTGGGTGTTCGGCTGGTCCGGAGGCAAGGACCTGGTGAAGAGCTCGTACGAGCAGGCCAAGGTGAAGAGCGCCGAGCTCAAGGAGAAGCGCCGCACCCGCCGTGACGCCCGGCACGCCGTCGGCTGATCGCCAAATCACCCGGATCGGGGGATGCCGGGCGACGGGTCCGCTGCCAGCGTTCACGGCGGCGCGCATTCGCGCGTCCACTACGGACACGGCCGCCTTGCGTGGCGGCCGGCAACAGAGAGGAAACAACAGATGAGAGGTGCAGGCCGCGCTGTGTTCGCCGCGATCCTTCTGCTGATCGTGGGGACCCTCAACATCATTTATGGGATCGGCGCAATCAGTGACGCGAACTTCTACGCCAACGACACGAGGTACATCCTCACGAACCTTCACGCGATGGGATGGGTTCTCGTGATCCTCGGCGTGGTCCAGCTGACCGGGGGCTTCTCCCTGATGGCCGGCAACGTATGGGGCCGGTTCGTAGGAATCGTCGCCGGAAGCCTCGGCGCGATCGGAGCGCTCCTGTCGATGGGCGGAACCCACCCGTTCTGGTCGCTCGGGATCTTCGCGCTGTGCGTGTGGATCGTCTACGGCATCGCCGTCCTCGGCTCGGACGAGCCATCTGAGACGAGGGTCTGACGAGACTGGGGAGCCCGTCCGGATCGTCCGGTCGGGCTCCTCGTTCACTCAACCAGCTTCTGCACGCGGTAGGTCTTCTCGCCGCGTGGCGTCTCCACGGCGACGGTCTTGCCGATCGACGTGTCCCTGAGCGCGCGCCCCACGGGCGACTCGATCGAGAGCCTCCCGCTCGGGAAATCGGCCTCGGTCGGCCCCACGAGGGTCCAGGTGTTCACCTTGCCGGTCGACTCGTCGAGGACCTCCGCGGTCCGGCCAAACGCGAACGAGTCGGGGGCTGCATCATCGGCCTCCACCACCGTCGCCTTGCGGAGCCTCTCCCGCAATCGCCTGATCCGCGCCTCGAGATGCCCCTGGTCGTCCTTGGCGATGTGGTAGTCGGCGTTCTCCTTCAGGTCGCCGAGCTCGCGCGCTTCCTTGATCCGGGCCGCCATCTCGGTGCGGCGAGGCCCCTCGAGCTCCTCTAGCTCGGCGCGCAGGGCGACGATCCCGTCGGGAGTGATCGATTCGCTGTCGGGTAGGGCGTCATTCATCGAAGCTGGGCACCATACGCCGTAGGATGGGCCGATGAGCGAGGAGAGCATCGCCGCAAAGATCGATCGGCTGGTCAACGAGGAGAAGGAGCTCCGCGGCCGCGAGCAGACCGACCGGGACGACGAGGATGCCCTCGAGGCGGATCGGGAGCGGCTGCGCGCCGTGGAGGTCGAGCTCGACCAGTGCTGGGACCTGCTGCGGCAGCGGCGAGCCAAGGAGGAGTTCGACCAGAACCCCGACGAGGCCAAGGCGCGCAGCGCCGGAACGGTCGAGAACTACAAGCAGTAGGTCGCGCGCTAGCCGCCCAGGGGCGACGGCGGTATCCGAGTATCGCCGGTGATCTCGGGGATCAGCATCGCGAAGTCGTCCACGAAGCACCAGGACCACTCCTCCCCGGGCTGGAGCGAGCGGATCAACGGATGGCTGTCCTCCTGGGCGTGCTTGCTGGCGTGACGGTTGGGGGAGGAGTCGCAGCAGCCGACCTTCCCGCACTCCAGGCAGATCCGCAGGTGCAGCCACGGGTCACCGACCTTCAGACACTCCTCGCACCCCTCGACTGACTCGGGGAGCTCGGTGACCTGGATCGAATCGAGGTGGCTGCAGGTCGGCATCGCTTCCCAAGCCTAGAGGGCCGCCAGTCTCTGGTGAACCAGTCTGACCGCCATCGATCCCTCGCCGACGGCCGAGGCGACGCGCTTGATCGAGCCGGAGTGGACGTCGCCGACGGCGAAGATGCCCGGGCGGCTCGTCTCCAGGAAGAGCGGGCGGTCGCCGTTGTACTCGGCCAGGTCGTCGTCCTGGACGTCCCGGCCGGTGAGCAGGAACCCGGCGTCATCGGTCGCCAGTTGGCCACCGAGCCATTCCGTGTGCGGCAGGGCGCCGATGAAGACGAACAGCGCCTTCGCGGGATGTGTGGACCTCTCGCCGGAGCTGGTGTTGGCGACGGTGATGGTCTCCAGCTCCCGGTCGCCGCCGAGCTCGACGACCTCTGTGTCCTTGCAGACGGTCACCAGGTCGTTGCGCTCGATCTGGTCCACCAGGTAGCGGGACATCGACTTGCCGAGGTCATCGCCGCGGATCAGGAGCCGGCAGGCCGATGCGTGTCGGGAGAGGAACATCGCCGCCTGTCCCGCCGAGTTCCCACCGCCGACGATCACGACGGAATCCCCGGCGCAGAGCTGGGCCTCGGCCTGGGTGGCCGCGTAGTAGACGCCTCCCATCTCGAACTCCTTGAGCCGCGGCACGTCGAGGCGGCGGTACTGCGCGCCGGTCGCGATGATCACCGTGCGACCCGTCGCGACCTCGCCGGTGGAGAGCTCGATCGAATGCTGGCCGGCCTCGCTGCGCAGTGCCACCGCGCCCGCTGGCGTCGTCAGCCGGACCCCGAACTTGATCGCCTGGACACCGGCCCGCTGTGTGAGCTCGCTTCCGGAGACCCCGCCGGGAAGCCGAGGTAGTTCTCGATCCTCGCCGAGGTCCCGGCTTGCCCGCCGGTGGCGACGGCCTCGATTCCCTGGGTGTCGAGGCCCTCCGAGGCCGCGTAGAGGGCGGCGGCGAGCCCGGCGGGGCCCGCGCCGACGACGAGCACGTCACAGAGGGCCGGCAGCGGCCCTGTCGCCCCGATGCCGATTGCCCGGGCCACCTCGTTCTCCGTGGGGTTGCGGAGGATCTCGCCCCCGCTGGCGATCACCACCGGCGTCTCATCCGCGGGAAAACTGAGCCCGCACAACAGCGCGTCGGTGTCGTCGTCCGCCTCCAGGTCGATCCACTGATGCGGGATGCGGTTGCGGGCCAGCCACTCGCGCAGCCGCCGTGAATCCGGCGAGAAGCGCGAGCCGATCAGCTTGATCCCGGTCTCCGCGTCGATCAGGATCGAGCGCCGGGCGATGAAGGCCCCGAGGATCAGGTCACTGAGCGTCTTGTCCTCGTCGACGATCTCGCGCAGCTTCGCGAGCGGGATCTGGATCACGTTGCCGGGATCCCGGACGACGCCGGAGAGATAGAGACGCTGTCCGGTGAGCGTGCTCAGCTCGCCGGAGAAGCGGCCCGCGCCGTGGACAGCGATCACACGGTTCTCCCGGCCGTAGCCCTGAACGATCGCCACCGTCGCGGACTCCATGACGAAGAAGTCGCTGGCGGCGTCGCCCTCCGCGAAAAGGACGTCGCCGGATTCAACGGCCCGCACCTCGCCCATGGATCGGAGCCGGGCCAGCTGGCCTTCGTCGAGACGGGGGAAGGCGCCGTCTCGCTGCGGCGTCTCCGGCATCCCCTCGGCGATTGGGACGGTCCTGTCGGTCATGTGCTCTCGATGGCGCTCGGAATGGCCTCCGCCAGCTGGCGCCAGTGCCCTGCCAGGCGGACGCCGTCGATGAAGAAGGTGGGCGTGCCGCGCGCGCCCGCCCTTTCGCCGTCCGCGATGTCCTCGTCGACCTGCTCGCGGTAGGTGTGCTCGCGCAGGGCGGCCTCGGCTTCCTCCCGATCGAACCCGAGGGCAACAGCGACCTCCAGCAAACCCGCGACGGTGAAGGTCTCGCGGCCGGCGAGCAGCAGTGAATGTGCCTCCCAGAACTTCCCGTGGGCCGCGGCGAGCTCCGAGAGCTCCGCGGCGAGGTCGGCGCCGGGGTGGAGCTGCGGGTCCGGGAAGTGGCGCCAGACCAGCCGCAGCCCGTCGTAGCGCTCGAGCAGGGACTCGACCGGCCTCCAGGAGGCGAAGCAGTGCGGGCAGCCGAAGTCACCGTACTCGATCAGGGTGACGGCGGGGTCCTCGGCGCCGAGGACGTGGTCCTCCTGCGTCACCGGGGCCGGTGCGGCGGTGTTGGCGCTCTCGGCGGGCACCTCTCCAGAATACGGTCGGCGGTGCCCCGTCCCGGCTCGCTAGGCGGCCGCGGGCGCCTTCGCGGTCAACTCCATCAGCGTGTCGAGGAAGGCCTCCGAGAAGGTCGGGAACGGCTGGATCACGTCGTTCATCACCTCGAGCGGGATCTGCGCCCGGATCGCGACCGTGGCCTGTTGCAGCCACTCCCCCGCCTCGGGCCCGAGAGCATGAGCCCCGGTGATGAACTCGCCGTCCGAGATCAGCGTCATGAATCCCGGCCGCTCGTCGTAGGCACGGGTGTACGTCGAGGTGCGCGAGACCGCCGCCATCTGGACCGTCGCGGCGTGCGGTCCCTCGGCCTCGCCGACCGAGGCGGCCTGCGGGTCGGTGAAGACCACCCGGGGCACAGCCGTGTAATCGGCCTCACGAGAGCCACCGAGGATGTTGTCGGCCACGATCCGGCCCTGGTACTTGCCCACGTAGGTGAGCGGCCAGATGCCGGTGACATCGCCGAGCGCCCAGATGTTCTCGCCTGCGCGCAGGTGGGAGTCGACCTCGATTCCGTGCTTGCCCGGCTCGATCCCAACCGTGTCGAGGCCGATGCCGTCGACACGCGGGCGCCGGCCGGTGGCAACCAGCAGGCGGTCGCCTCGAAGGTCCTCGCCCCCCGCAAAGGAGACGACGAACTCTCCGTCCTCCTTCCTGACGGCGTCTGCCATCTGACCGAGGTGAAGCTCGATGCCATCGTCCGAGAGCGCCTTCCCCAATCCCTCGCCGAGCGGCGCCGGCTCGTTGGGGAGCACATGATCCATGCCCTCGACCAGGGCGACCTCCGCCCCCATCCGCCGGATCGCCTGGCCCATCTCCACACCAACTGGCCCCCCGCCCAGGATGAGCAGTCGACGGGGAACCTCAGTCATGCCGGTGGCCTCGCGGTTCGTCCAGATGTCGTCGAGGTCGCGCAGGCCGTCGATCGGCGGGATGAACGGGTCTGAGCCGGTGGCGATCACGATGTGCTCGGTAGTCTTCTCCACCTCGCCCACGGCCACGCGATTCGGCCCCGCGATCCGCGCCTCACCGCGAAGCAGATCGATGCCCTCGCTCTCGAGCCACTTCACCTGGCCGTCGTCCGTGTGGTCGGAAACCTGGAAGTCGCGCCAGGCAAGCGCCGCCGAGACGTCGAGCTCGCCGGTGATCGCCTCCCGGGCGCCGGGCGCGTCGCGCGCCTCGGCGATCGCCTCGCCCGGGCGGAGGAGTGTCTTAGACGGAATGCATGCCCAGTACGAGCACTCGCCGCCGACGAGCTCGCGCTCGGCGACGGCCACCCGCAGGCCGCCCTCGGCCAAACGGCCGGCGCAGTGCTCGCCGGGCGAGCCGGCGCCCATGACGATGACGTCGTAGTCGGGATCGCCGCTCATGCGCCCTGCTCTCCCTTAGCCAGGACTCCCTCCATGTAGGTCCTGGCGTCGCTGTCGGCCTGGTCCGGATCACGTCCGTCCTCCCGGGCGACGATGTAGGCCGCGTAAAACCCCGACCAGTGGTGCTTCGGGGCCTCCGCCTCATAGGGGCCGTGGTGCTCTTCCGCCTCGCGCAACAGCCCAGTCAGGGTCTCGATGTCCATGGTCTCTCCTCGTTGGGATTGGCGAGTCACTCATACCCGGCCGGGAAGCCGCTCGGTGATCTCCTGGAGCAGCCAGCGATTTCCATCCGGATCGTCGAATGAGGCGAGCGAGAAGTAGCTGCGACCCTCAGGGTCGGGGCCGGCCACCTGCTCGCCGTCCTCGCGATGGAACACCTCACCGACATCTGCGCCCCGATCAGCTAGTTCCCTTCGGGTTTCGTCGAGATCGGAAACGATCAGATACGCCACCGCAGATCCGGGCTCGGCCGGTGTGAGCCCGACCCCGAAATGGATGGAGCAAGCCGAACCGGGTGGTGTGAATTGGACGACGCGGAACTTCTCCCCGTCGCCCAGATCCGCATCGAGCCGCCAACCCAGGCCCTCGTAGAAGTCCTTGGCACGATCGACGTCGGCGACCGGCAAGACCACGACCTCGAGCCTCAAATCCGCCATCTGACTCCCCCTTGTGGTTGCGGCCGGCCGACTGACCGGCTTCCACTCACCCTATAGGGGTGAGTGGAGGCGGGGAAATGACCGCAGCGGACAGGTCGCGGCCCGGTCGCCGAAAACCGTATCCCCAACCGTATCCCGGGCTTGCCGAGATCTCAGCGAAACTCAGCGGCAGCGCAGGCAGGGCAGACGCCTCGAGCGGTACCCGAGAGCACGCCTAGCGCGGGACTCATAATCCGTAGGTCGTTCGAGTCCACCCCGGCCCATCGCATAAGGCGTCGCTGCTCCCACCCCACCTCACGCTCGGTTTGACCCCAAAGCGGGCGCCAATACGCGACTCGACGTAGGCCTTCGCGTGATCGCCTTCACGCGAACCCGGGCACGCCGCGAGTCGCTGCGCACGGTGCTCCTCTCGGTGGGAACCGAGCGCCGACAGCGGCTGGAGCAGGCGCGCCCCACCCGGGCCCGGTCCGGGTGGGATAGGGTCGCGGTAGGAGACTTAGGTGCGGGTGAAGGGAAAGCTGGGAGGGGTCCTGCTGGCGGCCATGGCGGGAGCGTCGCTACTCGCGGCGATCCCTACGGCAGCCGCCGATACCCCGGGGAGCTTTGCTCCGACGGGCTCGATGACCGTCAAGCGCACCGAGGCTGTAGCCGCCCCGCTCGCCGACGGTCGTGTGCTGGTCGCCGGGGGCTCCGACGACGCCAACGTCCTGCAGAGCGCCGAGATCTTCAACCCGGCCACCGGGACCTTTGCGCCAACCGGCATGATGACCGTCAAGCGCCGCAACGCTGCCGCCGCCCCGCTACCCGACGGGCGTGTGCTGGTCGCGGGAGGCGCGAACTTCGACGGCGGAGGCAACTTCCTGCAGAGCGCCGAGATCTTCGATCCGGCGACCGGGGGCTTCGCGCCAACCGGGTCGATGACCGTTAAGCGCCAGGCGGCGGCCGCCGCCCCGCTCCCCGACGGGCGCGTATTGGTCGCCGGGGGCTTCGACGGCGGGGGCAACTTCCTGCAGAGTGCCGAGATCTTCAACCCGGCCACGGGGACCTTCACGCCGACCGGCTCGATGGCCGTAAAGCGTTACTTCCTCGCCGCCGCCCCGCTTGCGGATGGGCGGGTACTGGTCGCCGGGGGCCAGTACTTCGACGGCAGCGGCTCCCATATCCTCGAAAGCGCCGAGATCTTCAACCCGGCGACTGCGAGCTTCGCGCCGACGGGCTCAATGGCCGTCAAGCGCGAGGGCCCCGCCGCCGCCCCCCTCCCCGACGGGCGGGTGCTGGTCGCCGGGGGCTTCGACGGCGCCAACCTGGAGAGTGCCGAGATCTTCAACCCGGCGACGGGGAGCTTCACCGCGACCAGTCTGATGGCCTTCAGGCGAGAGCGTCCCGTCGCGGCCCCGCTCCCCGACGGGCGTGTGCTGGTCGCCGGGGGCTCGGACGGCGTCAACGTCCTCCAGAGCGCCGAGACCTTCGCCCTCGCGCCGCGGGCCCCGTTCAAGTTCAGGCTGCGCGGCACCAGGCTGATCTTCAGGGCCGCGGTAGCGGGCACGGTGAGCGTCGCCGACGCCAAGGCAAAGTCGGGGGCGGCCGCCACGGTGGCAAAGAAGAGGCGGAAGCGAGCACTCAGGCCTTCGAGGACCAGCGGCGGCCCGGGCAAGATCGTCGTCAAGCTGAGGCTCGCCGGCAAGGCGAAGAAACGCTTCAAGGCCACGGGCCGGGCGAAGGCACGGGCGAGGATTACCTTCACCCCGAGCGGCCAGTGCGTCAAGTTCTTTACCGCCTGCTACGACGCTGGCACCGAGACCGCGAAGCTTAAGCTCAAGGAGAAGACGAAGAAGAAGTAGCCGCCCTCGCGCTGCTCCTCCTGACATGGGCCGGGTTGGATTCGAACCAACGCATGGCGGATTATGAGTTCTGGCCTAGGCGTGAAGCTCTAGACCGTTGCGGCGTATTCCGTGCCTTCTAGCGCGCTGCGTTCGTCGCTGCAATCTCGTGGTACGGCCGTGGTACGCCGGGTCCCACGCCTCGGCCCCAGACAAACGAAAACCCCACCGGAGCGGGGCTTTCGCTAGTGGGCCGGGGTGGACTCGAACCACCGACCTACGGATTATGAGTTACGTGACAGGCATCGAGGCCTGGTCCGCTGAGATCGCATTCCGTGCCTGGAAGTGTCCCAACGTGCTCTGAGTTCACGGCAGTTCGGGAGATATTTCGGGAGACGTTTTGCTCCGGCGCCGGTTGCCCCTAGGCCTATCTGCCTCTGCCCCACTCCGGCTTTCACCGAATAGAGAACCGCGCAGACTGGATTCCTCAAACGCCGCTTTGCACGGAGAGCGGCGTGCTCTGGGGGACGCCGGGTGACGGCGGTTGATTCGCTGGGTTCACTAGTCGAGGCTTCCCCCATCCGGCACCGTGTCTCCTGAGCCTCGGCGGCATACGCCCGAGCATCCCGGGCGTGGGCGGCTGGGCTGGCACGACGTCGCCTCGCGGCTGCGCGGGCCGGCTGTGACCGATGTCGGCCACCACGTCGCCCAGAAGCGCAGCCGGCCGACGCGGTGAGCCACGGCGATGCGGAGCTGCAGATCGTCCGCACCCTCCCCGAGAAGCTCTACGACTTCGCGCCGCGCGGCGCTCGAACCGCGCGGTGATGCTCTCCCCTTATGCACGCGCTCATCGTGGCCGATCTGGCGGAACACTCGGCGTGCGCGGGCTCTAACAGGCATCCCGCTGTCAACCCACCCGACATCGACGATTGCGGTCGACATCGCTGCCCTGCTCATCTCACGACGCGGCCGGCGGGCAGGACTGGCTTTGCGTGAGAAGCGGAAGCACTCTATGCCCATGGTCGAAACCTCACTCAGGCACAGGGAGACGACGTCCGGGAGAGACGTCGAGTAACAGAAAGCCCCGCTTTGCGGGGCTTTCATGGGCCGGGCAGGACTCGAACCTGCGTTCTTCGGATTATGAGTTTACGCGTCAGGCGTGGAGGCCTGCTCCCCTCGGGGCACATTTCGTGCCTGGAGGTCCCTCAGTTCGTCTGAGGTTTCGGCAGTTCGGGAGATATTTCGGGAGACGTCTTTGCTCCGGCGCCGGGTTGTCCCTAGGCCTATCTACCTCTGCCTCACTCCGGCTTTCACCGAATAGAGGACCGCGCAGACTGGATTCCTGAAGCGGCCGCTTTGCGTGGAAAGCGACAGCCTCTAAGACCCGTCGCCGTCGGGGCCTCAACACCGTGAGGGCCGAGGGCTTGGCCGCGCGCCCTAGGGGCGGCGTTGCGTCCGCTGAGCCATCCCGTCGTCGGTCGCTTTCTGCTGTCGATCGTCAGGATCCTCCGCGCGCTTCGACTCGGCCGACTCGTCGGGAATGGGATCATCGCCCTGGGGCTCATACGGTTCGCTCGGCGGCTCGCCGTTGCCGGTGGGCTCGTCGGGATGCGTCTCTTCTGCTTCACGTTCTTCAGACTCCACGTTGTCTCCTTACTACGGCGCGTTCATTACTGGCCTTGCTCGGCTCGGCGCGGCTCCGAGAGGACCGCGCCATAGAGCAGGTGGTCGGCGGCAAGCGTCAGGCGGTCGACTGGGCGCAGGCGCTTTGACTGGCTGAGGCCCAGGGCCGGCGCTAGCCCCAACTCAAAGCCCAACCAGACGACAAGCCCGTAGATCGGCCCAGCCCAGCGGCGACGGCGAACAGTGCGCGGCAGAACTCCGAACGCGGCGCCGCCACCGGCACCGAAAGCCCAGTGGGCGGCCTCAACCAGCCCCGTTCGCTGCCTGCGCGGCGCCCGTCGCAGGAGAGCGCGCAATCCGCGGGCGCGCTGGCGGCTGACGGCCTCCGGCGGAGTCTGTTCCAACAGCCCGAGCTCGGTCGTCATCACGCGCATTCCGGTCATGGCCATCGCGCCGACCGCCCCGCGAGCGGCTCCATGAAGGACGTCGCCAACGCGGAAGCCTTGGTCCAACCCTGGCGCTTCAGCTGAGTCCTGGGCTGGCTGCACTCCCACCGGACAAGCCTACTCCCGCGTCATTTGAGTGGGCTGAATCGGCGGCCACCGCTTTGGACGAAACGCGCTAATGAGGGCAAACGGCGCGCGCCGGTCAGTTGGCACAGTGAGCGGGCCGCGAACCTCAAGCAACCGGCCCGGGATCGCTTAGGCTCGCCGCGTGGCGATTCGCGAGGAACTCGTCGTCATCCGGGGGTCGGGCCTCGAGCGCGAACGCCCTTTGTAGACCCGCTCTCCGCGACGTGCTCTGCGTGCCTTGTCTCGTAGCCAGTCCCACACCGGACCGATCCCCAGTCGGGCAGCGCCACTTGGAGGCCCCGCGCGAGCGATAGGCTGGCGAGAATGAGCGAGCCATCCTGTCCGAAATGCGGCGCACAGGTGGCAACGTTGCCGGGTGGCACGCCGCGCGTGACCGGCGGGGGGCCAGCGCGGATGGAGACTCCGGGTGCCGGCCCACCGATGGACCACGCCCGATGCGAGAAAGGGCACAACCTGAGCCGGGCCACGGGGCAGTCGGAGTGGCAATTCGTGGACGGCCGGCCCGCCAAGAAAGCCTGAACCCCGCCCAGCGAGGCGCTGATCGTCGGATTCACCCGCCCGTCCAGCGTCAGACTTCGCGCTGGCGCCCGTCGAACTTCTTCACGATCGCCGGGCGGACCTGGCGCAGGTCGGTTACTAGCTCCTAGAGCTTGCCCGAGTCGATCTGGTCGGCGATCGCGTCGAAGCGTTCCGCCTCCCTGTCACGGCGCCACTGAGCCCAGCTCCTGGCGAACCCCTTCACCGGGTCGACAGCGTTCTCCCCCGCGCGAGCGCACGTTCGCGATTGAGCCAGTCGATCAGCCGCCGCGTCGCGTTCAGCTCGGCGAGCGACGGCGGGTTGTTCTGAGCCTCCATCGCCGGAGAGCTGCCTCATATCCCCTGGTCACCGCAGCGGAGATCACCATGCTGCTGCCGGAGCACGAGCCGGAGTCCTATGCACCGGCTGCCAGAAGGCTGCTCGCCCGTCTCGCTAGCGAGCGCGTCCCAGCGCTCGAGGAGTTGGTCGGCGTTGCGGCGATCCTCGTTGCGCTCGAGCGCGACCCGGCGTTCACCGCACGGCGCAAGCTGCTCCAGCTGATCCGCGAAGCGCCGCGCACCTAGCCGACATCACCGGTTCTCGCGCACCCGACTTGCGCTGCTCCTTTCACGCGAGGGTGTCGCGCAAATGCTGCTGAATCGGGGCCTGGCGGCTCCGGGGAGCCTCCAACGAGCTGGATCGGTGGCGTTCAGGCCGCCGCCGGGGCCAAACCGCTGCGGTAGAGCTTCAGGAGGTTGTGGGTGGCGGCGATCAGGCGCCACTCCGAGCGGGCGGCGGCCCGGCCTCTTCGTTTGAGTCGGTCGATCCGCCGGTTCGCCTTGATCTGGGCGAAGACCGGCTCGACCATCGGCATCCGCTTCGAGTAAAGGGCGCCACCTCGCTCGGTGGCGAGCACCCTTCGCATGAAGTCGTAGGGCCCGCCGAGCCGGTTCTTGCGCGGTCGGTTCCGGGTGGTGTCCGGGGCGACGATCGGGATCATGCCTCGTTCTCGCAGCGAGTCGATGTGGTCGTTCGACCAGTAGCCGGCGTCGGCCAGCACCACCTCGGGGCGCGCCATCGACGCCGGCGTCCGCCAGCTCCCGCTCGGCGGCTGAAATCATGGGGTTGAGCTGCTCGAAGTCGCCGCCCTCGGTGGTGATCTCGGCGGCGACGATGAGCTGGCCCTCGGTGGTGACCGCCTGGGCGTTGTAGGCGGGGATGAAGTTGCGGCCGAACTTCATCCGCCGGGCGTCGGGGTCGGTCGTGTTGATCTTTCCCTCGGGTGTGGCCGGCGGCGCGTATGGCTTCGGCGGGGCGCCGAGGCGGCGACCGTTGCTCTTCACCCCGCGCGCCCGGTAGGCCTCGTAGGCGCGGTTTCCCTCATTTTCCGCGCGCCAGTCCTCGACCAGGCGGCGATGGCAGAGTTCAAGGCGCTGTTCGCGGTCGCGCGGGATGGGCTCCCCCTTCGCAGTGCGCTCGTCCTCGAGCTCCTTCTTTGCCTCCCTGAGCCAACGCTTCCTTCCGTGTCTGGTTCTGAGTTGCTCGGGCAGCTCGTCACCGCGGGCTTCCCCGTAGCGCTCGTCCTCAGCGGCGTCGATGCGCCCCGCCTCGGCGAGGATCTCCCTGGCGAGCTCCTCGTAGGTGCGGATCGCCGAATCGGAGGCCGCGGCGGCGAACTTCGAGCCGTCGACGGCGAGGAGCGCCGGATCGACGAGCCCGGCCTTCGCGCAGAGGCCCAGCACCCCGCCGAAGAGGTCGCCCAGGGCCTCTTGGTGGCGGACCCGGAAGCGGGCGACCGTCGCGTGGTCGGGGGCCTGGTTGGCGCAGATCACCCGGAAGGCGACGTCCTCGCGGCAGCGGCGCTCGATTCCGCGCGAGCTTCGCTCGCCGACGCAGTAGGCGTAGGCGAGCAGGCCGACCATCATCTTCGGCTCGTGGGCTGAGGCGCCGTGGCCGTCGGCGCGGTAGGCGGCGTAGAAGGGCTCGAGGTCAAGTTCCTCAACCGCCTCGATCACAAACCAGGCGAGGTGATCCTCGTCCAGCCAGTCGCGAAGGTCAGGCGAGAGCAGCAGCGCTTGGTCTCGGTCGCAGCTTCTGAAGTTCTGTGGCATAGGCCATTTTCTCGCTGCAAACGGACCGAAAAACCGGGGGTTTGTGCGACACCCTCACGCGAAGGGAGGCGCGCCCGGGACCAGCGCCGCTTCGTGAAGCGCACCGGGCCGGCGCTCTGCTCCCTACGCGTGGGACCGGGCGGAGAACGTTGGCGCCATCGCTGCCACGTTCTCGGTTGGACGGTTGGCGGGGCAAACGGGTGAAGCCGAGGCGCCGAGTGCTCCAGTCCCGCAGCCGCTGACGCCCAGAGCTCGCCCGGACGACACGGCGGTAAGCCGCAGGCGCCCTACTTCTTGGCGGGCTCGAAGTAGGGGTTGGTGCCGACCGCGTGGTCGGTGACGTCGACCACGCGGGCGATCTCCGGAACCGCCTCGGTGATCGCGACCTCGATCCCCTGGCCGAGGGTGACGGTGGCCATCCCGCAGCCCTGGCAGCCGCCGCCCAGGCGCAGGTAGGCGGTGTCCTCCTCGACCGCGACCAGCTCCGCATGCCCCCCGTGCGCGGCGATGGCCGGGTTGATCTGCTGGTCGATCACTTGGATGACCCGCTGGGCGACGTCGCCGCTGAGGTCGGCGGCCGGATGAGCGTCGATGGGCGGGCTCGCGGGCGGCGCCATCGGCGGGCTCATCATCGGCAGCTCCGCCGGAGCCGGCGGCTTGTTCGGGTTCACGACGGTGAGCCCGCTCTGCTCGAGGCGTTGCGACCAGTCGATGGTGGCGCCTCGCAGCTTCTCGACGCTCGACTCCGGCACCACGATCGCCAGGTCGCCGTGGCGCTGCACCACGTCGTCCTGGCGGGCAACATGCACTGCGTTGAGGGAGATCTTGTAGACGTACTCGCCGTCCGAGACGCCGCTCACCTCCACCCACAGCGCCTGGCTCTCGGGGTCCTCGGACTGCGCGCGGAACCCCCTGACCTTCTCGATCGCCTGCTCGGTAATCGCGAGGGTCGGCTCGGCTGTGTCTTCGGCGCTCATCTCATATCCCGTATGGCTGGTCGCTCGCCGGTGGCGCCGGCCCGCCGCTACCTACGATACGCCCATGCCCCGCGTCCTCCTGGTGCTGCCCACAGCCACCTACCGCGCGAGCGATTTCCTCGCCGCGTCGCGGGCGCTGGACGCCGAGGTGGTGGTCGCCTCCGAGCGCCGGCAGGCGATGTCGGGGACGATGGGAGACCGGGCGCTGGTCGTGGACCTGAGGCGGCCCGAGGCCGCCGCCGATGCCATCGTCACCCGGGCGCAGGATAAGCCGCTCGACGCGGTGGTCGGCACCGACGAGCAGGGGGTGCTCGTGGCCGCGCTGGCCGCCGCGCGCTTGGGGCTCGCGCACAACCCGCCCGAGGCGGTCGCGGCGACCAGGGACAAGACCGCGATGCGTGGAGCCTTCGCGGCCGCCGGCCTGCGCCAGCCCGACTACCGGGTCGCCGGGCCCGACGCGGACGTGGCGCAGCTCGCCGGCGAGGTCGGCCTCCCCTGCGTGGTCAAGGCGGTTTCGTTGTCGGCTAGCCGCGGCGTGATCCGGGCCGACGATCCGCCGGCGGCCGACGCAGCAGCCGAGCGAGTCAGGGCGATCCTCGCCGAGGCCGACGAGGACCCGCACGCGCCGCTGCTGGTCGAGCGCTACGTCCCGGGCGTGGAGGTGGCCGTCGAGGGCCTCTTGCGAGGCGGCGCCCTCGAGATCCTGGCGGTGTTCGACAAGCCGGATCCCCTCGAGGGCCCTTACTTCGAGGAGACCATCTACGTGACCCCGTCGCGCCTGCCCGCCGAGACCCTCGAGGCTGTCAGCCTGTACACGGCCGAGGCGGCCGCCGCGCTCGGCCTGGTCGAGGGGCCGATACACGCCGAGCTGCGGATCGACGGGGATAGCGTGTGGATGCTCGAGCTCGCCGCCCGCTCGATCGGCGGGCTGTGCTCGCGCTCGCTGCGCTTCGGGATGGGCGTGAGCCTCGAGGAGCTCATCCTGCGCCACGCCCTCGGGCTGCCGCTCGACGACCTGGGCCGCGAGGCCGCCGCCTCCGGGGTGATGATGCTCCCGATCCCGAAGGCGGGCGTGCTGAAGGAGGTGCGCGGGCAGGCCGAGGCACGGGCGGTGCCCGGCGTGACCGGGCTCGAGATCTCGATCGCGCCCGGCAAGGCGGTGCGGGCGCTGCCCGAGGCCGACCGCTATCTCGGCTTCCTCTTCGCCCGGGCCAAGACGCCCGAGCAGGCCGAGCGGGCACTGCGCACCGCCCACGGCCAGCTCGAGATCGTGATCGGCGAGCCGTCGGAGTGAAGCGAAGCGAAGGCTATCCTGGCGCTGTGCGGGTGCTGCTGATCTCCACCTACGAGCTTGGTCATCAGCCGTTGCACCTGGCCTCGCCGGCGGCCGCCCTGGAGGCCGCCGGGCATCGGGTTCGGTGCATCGATCTCTCCGTCGAGCAGCTTGATCGGGACAAGATCGACTGGGCCGAGGCCGTTGGCGTCTCCGTTCCGATGCACACCGCGATGCGACTGGCGATTGGCGCCGGCGAGCAAATTCGAGCGATCCGGCCGCGGTTGCCGATCTGTTTCTACGGTCTCTACGCCGCGGTCAGTGACGACCCGACGATCGGTGGACTGGTCGACCGGCTGATCGCCGGCGAGTACGAGCCGGAGCTGGTGGAGTGGGTTGAGGCGCTCGGCGACTCGCCGGCGCTGCGACCGGCAACCAGCTCGATTGACCTTGGGCGCCACGAGTTTCACACCCCGAGCCGAGGGCAGCTGCCGCCCCTCAAGCGCTATGCGCGGTTGGAGCGCGATGGCGAGGAGCAGCTCGCGGGATACGTCGAGGCCAGCCACGGCTGCGTGCACAAGTGCCGGCACTGCCCGGTGCCCGTCGCCTACGACGGCCGGATCCGGATCGTCGGGAGCTCCGTGGTGATGGCGGATATCGCCCAGTTGGTGGTGGCGGGGGCGCGCCATATCACCTTCGGCGACCCGGACTTCCTAAACGGCGTCAAGCATTCCCTGCAAGTGGCGCGCGAGCTTCACCGCAACTTTCCCGAGGTCACCTTCGACTGCACGACCAAGGTCGAGCACATCCTCGAGCATCGGCAGGTCTGGCCCGAGCTCAGCGAATATGGGTGCCTCTTCGTGATCTCGGCGTTCGAGTCGCTCAACGCCGAGATCCTCACCTATCTCGACAAGGGTCACACCGCCGACGAGGCCGCCCAGGCGGTGGCCTTGCTGCGCGAGCATGGGATCGAGATCCGCCCGTCCTGGTTGCCGTTCACGCCCTGGGCGACACCGCAGGACATCCTCGAGATCCTCGATTTCGTGATTGCCAACGAGATGGTGGGGAACGTGGATCCGATCCAGTACACGATCCGTCTGCTCGTCCCCAAGGGCTCGCTGCTGCTCGATCGCCCCGAGATCACACCGCACCTGCAGGACTACGATCGCGACCGCCTCACGTATGAGTGGCAAGCCGGGGATCCGCAGCTGGATCGCCTCCATGCCGAGCTCGCCGAAATCGTCGAGGCCGATGTCGCGGCGGAGGTCGACAGCGTGTCTACGTTTCGGACCCTCTATCGGGCGGTGGCCGATGCCGCGGGACATTCAGCCGACCCCGCCGACCTTGGCGACATCGAGCCGCGCCCGCGGCTCACCGAGGCATGGTTCTGCTGTGCCGAGCCCACCGACATCCAGCTCGCCTCGGTGGCCGGCAGCGAGCCGGTCGCCTAGCGGGCTCGACCGAGCCCTGAGAGCGCCTTGCGCTTCGCAGCTACAGCGAGATCACTTGGTCCGGCGGGTTTCCCGACAGCGCCCCGTAGAGGTCCGGAAAGCAGCCGACCCGCACTCCCGCGACCGTGCCGCTGGGGCGGCAATCGCCCGGCTCACCCTCCGCGAGCGAGCGCTCGATCGCGCACCGGTCGCAGAGCATCAGCATGATCCCCTGCTCCTCGGCGACCTCGGCGAGGCGCTCGCCGAGCGGATCGCCCGCGCGCAGCACGTAGGTGTTGTCGTCGAAGAAGAACATCCCGACGACCTCCACCCCGTGGTTTCCTTGCTCGAGCTGCGGCAGGATCATCTTGCCGAGCTTGTAGCTCGCCGTGTGCCCTGAGGTGGAGAAGATGTAGGCGACCTTCACGCCCGCAGCCTAGCTTCCACGCCGCGTCTCGCCGCGGCCCGGTCAGCCTCAGAGGCCGAGGGCGGCGACCCCCGGCCGAGCGCGGGGGCGGCCAACAAACGCGTCGCCCGATTTTTCACGGAGGCGGAGAGGGGCTCCTACGGCGCAAGGGCACGGCGACCCTGACCGTCGAGGTCCCCAACCCCGGCGAGCTGACCGTCTCGGGCAAGGGCGTCAAGGCTGCTTCCGCCGAGGGAGCCGTGATCAGCAAGACGGTCGGCGCGGCCGGCGAGGTGAAGCTGAAGATCAGGGCCAAGGGAAGAAGCGAAAGCAGCTGAACGAGAACGGCAAGGTCAAGCTCAAGCCCAAGATCACCTACACCCCGACTGGCGGCGACTCCAGCACGCAGACGAAGAAGCTTAAGCTCAAGAAGCGATAGCTCTCGCTCTGTCTCGCGCGGGCGTAGAAGGGGCGACGCAATCTGATCCGCTCACGCCTCCTATGCGCGACGGATGAAAGTCAAGTCTTTCGCTGGCGCTGCCACCTCCAATTTGGGAGAGTTTCGGTGGGCGTCGATGACGACGAGCTAAAGCGCAGGATCTGGGGCCGAGTCCTGCCGCGCTGCTTCAGATGCGCGCCCCGGTGTCGCACCGGCGCCCTCTTTCTGCCCGCGCTGCCAGTCGGCGACCATCCGCTTGTAGGCCGCCTCGCCCTGGGCGGCCAGGGCGCGCTCGGCATCTCTCATCGCCGCGTTGGTCGACCAGGTGCCGCGCTTCACCTCGCCCTTGCCCTTCGGGTGGCCCGCCATCAGCTCCAGGCGGCGGAGCTTCTTCTGGGTCAGGCTCGGCTGGGCGTAGGCGTAGTCCTCACCGCGGGTGAGCAGGCACCAGAACAGGCAGGCCAGCTTGCGCGCGGCGGCGGTGATCGCGACCTGGTGGCCACGGCGGGCGCGGATCCGCTGATAGAAGGCGCGGATCGGGCCCGGGTTTCTGATCGTCGACCACGAGGCCTCGACCAGCGCGTGGCGGGCCGAGGCGGAGCCCTGCTTGGAGATCCGCCCGCGGGCGGTGGGGCTGGCGCCCGACTGGCGCACCTTCGGGTCGAGCCCGAGGTAGGCAACGAGCTTGCGGCGGTCGGGAAAGCGCCCGATCTCACCGATCGCCGCCATGAAGCTGGCGGCGGTGATCACGTTGACGCCCGGCACCGTCATCAACCGGCGGATCTCGGCCGCGCCAAGCGCCTCGGCGGCGATCACCCGCTCAAGGCCGGCGATCTCGGAGTCGCAGAAATCGATCTGGCGAAGGCACCGTCGACGGTCTCGCGCTCGCAGATCGGCAGCTCCACCGCCTCGAGCCAGCGGCGCCCCTTGAGGCCAAACAGATCGGAGACCTTCGGGGCCTCGATCAGCCTGCGCATCAGCGCCCCGTGGATCTCGTTCTTGGCCTTGGTCCTCACCCGGACCAGCTGGGAGCGGCGGCCGAGGCGCCGGCGCATCGCGCGGGTGGCCTCGTCGGGCACCCAGACGGAGTCGAGCGTGCCCGTGGCCAGCAGCTTCGCCAGCGTCCGGGCGTCGAGGCGGTCGGTCTTCGCCCTCGCCCCCCGGATCCCGGTGTCAGATGGGGAGGCGACCACCACCCGGGCGACGTGGGGCCGGATGATCCGCGCCACCTCCCAGGCGTTGCCCGAGACCTCCAGGGCAACCTGGTCCTCGGCACCGAGGCTGCCGGCGAAGAGCTCCAGCTTCTCGGGGGCCATCGACAGCCGGCCGGTGGAGCGGACCTCACCGTCCTCGGCGATCGCGACCTCGCAGAAGTCGCGGTGGATGTCGAGTCCGATCGATCTCATCGTCATCACTCTCCTCGTGTTGTGTTGGGGAGAGCAGGTGGACGAACGACAGCGACGGATTCGTGCTCGAAGCACAACCGGGCCGGTCGCAGGGGCGGCCAATGAAAAGCCGGGCTCTGGGCCCATCGCGCAAAGGCGGCCTGTCCAGCCTGCGTTCTCCAGAAGGCCCCTGTTCCGGTGACCCGACGCTAGGCCGGGAGTCGGACGTGGCCTTCGGGGGCAGTTTCATGCCCCGAAAGGGAGCAGCGCCGAGCCTACGCTGCTCCTCTTCATGCAAGGGGGCAGCGGATCGCCTTCCTAATCCGCTCTTTGTTCGCACCATTTCCGGTTCGCTGCAGCAAGGAGCGCGCCACTCGCTACCGCCTTCTCGGAGAAGCGCGACCCGAACTGGCGCGGCCGTTAGCGGCTCGCGCCCGGTTGCAAATGGTCGAGCAGCTCGGCCTCATCCCCGTGCCTGCAGCGTGCAGCCCACTCGGATCGCCCCCGTAAGACGGGGCTTGTGACGCCGAGGCGCCGGCGACCGCATCGGCGCCGCCGTCGACGTGGATCACCTCGCCGCTGATTGCCTCGGACCAGTCCGAGAGCCGGAAGCAGACGGAACGCGCGACAGGTGTCGGGTCGTCCGTGTCCCAGCCGAGCGGAGCGGCTTCCGGCCAGCCGGCGGCGAGCTCGCCGAACCCGTCGATCTCGCCCGCGCGGTTACGCGACCCGCTCGCGTTCAGCCTCTCGCAACTCGATCCGCCGGATCTTGCCGGTCAGGGTCTTGGGCAGCTCGTCAACGAACTCGATCCGGCGCGGATAGGCGTAGGCCGAGAGATGGCCTCGGACGAATCCCTTGATCTCCTCGGCCAGCTCCTCCGAAGGCTCCGATCCCTCGCCGAGCACGACGAACGCCTTGACGACATTGCCGCGGCGCTCATCGGGGGACGCCACGGCGGCAGCCTCCAGGACGGCCGGGTGCTCGATGCAGGCCGACTCGACCTCGAAGGGCCCGATCCGGTACCCGGCCGAGATGATCACGTCGTCGGCGCGGCCCGAGTACCAGAAGTAGCCGTCCTCGTCGCGCTCGGCCGCGTCCTTAGTGTGGAACCACTCGCCACCGAACGTCTCCTCGGCGGCCTCGGGGTTGTTCCAGTATCCGAGGGGATAGTGGGGGTTGGAGCGGGCGCGCAGGCAGATCTCGCCGCGCTCGCCGGTCCCGACCGGGTTCTCGTCCTCGTCGAGGATCTGTACGTCCCATCCCGGCATCGGCTTGCCCATCGAGCCCTCCCGCACGTCCATGAAGGGGAAGTTCCCGCAGAGTGGATACGACTCGCTGAGACCGTAGAAGTCGAGGACCGTGACCCCGTACTGGTCGCGGAACCAGCGGATCGCCTCGGGGTTGAGCGGCTCCCCCGCGGAGCAGACCCGGCGGAAGCGCTGCGGGTAGCGCTTGCCGGCGTCCTCGATCGACATCATCGAACGGATCGCCGTCGGGGTGGCGAAGACGTTGGTGACACCGTGTCTGGAGAGCACCTCGAGCTGCTCGCGCGGATCGAAGCCTCCCTCGCGCTGATAGACGAACTGGACGGCGCCGTAGCGCCACGGCCCGATCAAGGGGCAGATGCCCGCCGCCCAGGCCCATTCGCCCATCCCGTGGAAGAGCTCGCCCTCCCGCACCTCGTGGCAATAGACGAACTCCTCGTGGCCGAGGATGTATCGGTGGGCGTGGAGGATGCCCTTGGCGAGCCCCGTGGTTCCCGACGTGTAGTAGATCTGAGCCGGGTCGTCGGCCGAGGTGTCGACGGTCTCGAAGCGATCGTCCTGCTCGGCGAGCAGCTTGGCGTCGAGCACGATCACCTCGTCGACCAGGGAACCCGGCATCCGGTCGGCGTTGGCCGCGTCGGTGACGATCACCCTCGGCTGCGAGTCCTTGATGCGGTGCTCGATTCCCTCGTCGCCGTAGAGGACTGACAGGGAGAGAAGGATCGCGCCGGCCTTCCAGGTGCCGAGGAACATCGCCGCGGTCTCCGGCGACGCGGGAGCGCAGACCGCCACCCGGTCCCCCCGCTCCACGCCGTGCGAGACGAGCAGGTTGGCGGCGCGGTTCGCCAGGGAGCGCTGCTCGGCCCAGCTCACCTCGCGCCGGTTGCCGCGGAAGTCCTCGAAGACCATCGCGGTGCGATCGGCCGGCTGGCCGTCGCAGACGTCGGCCGCGATGTTGTATCGATCGGGCACTCGCCAGCGATGCGCCTCGCAGGCCTCCTCGTAGGTGAGGGATTCGGTCGCGCTCATGCTCATGGACTCTCCTCCGCGTTGCTCGAGGACATCATCCCCGTTTTGAACCGGCGCGGAACCCGAGGCCACGCTCTGGATTCCCTTCGGGAGTAGGCTGCCGGCCGATGAAGGCCGTGCTTCTGATCCACCGGCCGCCCGCCAGAGAATGACCCCAACGGCCAGGGGCCCCTTGTCCCGGCACGAGAAGGAGGAATGGGATGAAGAAGGTCTTTGGACGCCCGTCGCCGGCGATGGGCGTTGCCATCGTCGCGCTGATCGTCGCGCTTGGCGGCACTGCGATCGCATGAGCGGAGAAACCGGGGTAGCCATCGCTGTTCGCACCCTCGTCGCCGCGGGTGCCGGGTCACCCTCGTCGCCGCGGGTGACCCGGCCGCACTCCCACAGCTGATCGCCGCGGGCCGGCAGTTCGGAGCTGGGCTCTACCAGCAGGTCGGCCAAGTCACGCCGCTGCCAATCGCGCACCAGCAGCCGCGAAAATGATCCGGATGCCTAGCCTAGGGCGGCGGTGGGTCCCGTTCGGACGGGGGCGGGCCGCGGTCTACGCACCGGGTGTGTCGGCGACCGACGTCGAGCTTTGCCGCGCTGCAGCGACGTGATGACTTCGTGACCCCCCCCCGGAGTAGGAGCTCTTCAGCGGTTGGAGCGGCAGCACCGACTCCCCTGCGTGCCCAGCCACACCCCATTTCCATAGGGCTCACCCTGCCGCCCCTGCGTGTGGCGATTTCCAGCCGCTAAGACCGCCGTGAAGAGTTGCGCTCGCGGCCGCTCCCGCTTTCACGCGCGGAAAGCAGGTAGCGGGGCGTCGTGTTGGTCCGGTTGCGTACTGGCCCGTTCGCTCGCGAAGACGCTAGCTAGCTGTAGCTCCTAAGAACGTTGTTCATCCGGGCCTCCTTGGAGGCTGGGGGTGCTGACCACCCAGACCCAAGGAGATCACCGGATGAACATCCACGCTAACGCCAAGACCTGCCCGAATTCCCGCGAGCTGCTCACAAGGCGGGTGATCGAGGAAGGTTGGAGCTATGCCCGGGCCGCAGACGGCGCCGGGGTGAGCAAGAGAACCGTCGCCAAGTGAGTGGGCCGCCGCCGGCGAGGCGAGTCGATGACAGACCGCTCCTCGGCGCCCAGGCGGGTGCCCTCGAGAACTCCGGCCGATCGCATCGAGGCGATCGAGCGCCTGCGCCGCCTGCGGATGACCGCGGCGGAGATCGCGGAGATCCTTGGCATGGCGCTCTCGACCGTCTCGCTTTGGCTTCCCGGATCGGCCTCGGCAAGCGCTCGCGGCTTGAGCCGCCCGAGCCGCCCAACCGCTACGAGCGTTCCCGGCCCGGCGAGCTGATCCACGTCGACGTCAAGAAGCTCGGGCGCTTCGCGGTGGCCGGCAAGCGCGTCATTGGCGATCGCCACGCAAGCCGGGGCTACGGCTGGGAGTGCTGCCACGTCGCGATCGACGACGCCACCCGGCTCGCCTACGTCGAGGCCTTCCCGACGAGAAGGGGCAGACCGCTGCGGGCTTCCTGCGCCGAGCGGTTGCCTGGTTCGCGGAACGCGGCGTCTCGGTCAAGCGGGTGATGACCGACAACGGCTCGCCTTACGTCTCGACGATCCACGCCGCCACCTGCCGGGAGCTCCGCCTGCGGCACCTTCGCACTCGTCCCTACCGACCCCAGACCAACGGCAAGGCCGAGCGCTTCATCCAGACGATGTTGCGTGAGTGGGCTTATGGGAGGTTGTTCAGCTCCTCCCAGGAGCGCAGAGAGACTCTGCCTTTCTGGCTCGACCACTACAACTACCGCAGACGACACGGCTCCCTCGGCCACCGGCCGCCCGGATCTCGGCTCGCTGAGCTCCAGGAACAACCTGGTTAGGAACTACAGCTAGCTGTAGCTCCTAAGAACGTTCGTCTGTGAGCCGCGATGACCTGAGTCTCGGGCCTCCTCAGACAACCCCGACGCAGCGCCGATGAAACTCTCTCTGTATCTAGGTCTACCCACGCAAGACTGCGGTACTCACCTACGCTCTCCGCAATGCCACCTCATGACCCCGCCACATTCGTTCGTGGCGCGGCAAGGCCCCCGAGGAGTCCGACGCTGATGCTCGTCGTGCTCGGCGCCGTGGTCGTAACGGCCGCCGTTCTCCTCTTCGACTGGAACGCGTCGCCGGCGAGCGAGGAGTTTGTGAAGGACATACGGTTCCTGATCTGGGCGGTGCTCCTCTGCACCCAGAGCGCCCTGTGGGCCATTCTGGCACTACCCCTCTGGACCTCGCTCCATCGCCTCTATTCCGATTACGGCGCCAGCCGAGGTCTGGTGCGTCAGATCGCACTGTCGACCGCCGTGATCGTCGTGCTCGGGGTCGGCTTCGTGTTCTTCTACTCCCCGGCGGTACCGGACTATCCCTTGGCCCACCACCGCGCCAAGCTGCTTATTCTCACTGCCGTCGGTTTCGGGGTGACGCTGCTTGCCCTCATCGGTATGTGGCTGGTAGAGGCAGCGTCCGTACGACTCGCGTCTGGCCGGGGGGAGAACGCACTCCCGGAGTATTTGCGCCTGCGGGGCGATCTGCGCTACTTCTTGACAGCCGCGGCCGTGATCATCGGGGCGGCCACGTTGAGCACTGGAGCCCTTCGCAGCGCGATCCTCGCGAACGTGCACGGCGCTAGCTTTCCACCCGAATACGTTCTCTACTACGGAGCTTACTTCTCGCTGTTGTTGGCGCTTGCCTACGCCCCTGCCTATTTCACCTTCCGTCAGGTGGGCCGCGATCTAGAGAACGCGCTTCTGCCTCTCCCCAAGGGTAGTCCCAACGCATGGTCAGACTGGTACGCGAACAGGAAGGCGTTGGAAGGATTACTGGAACTGGATGTCGCAACGAGCAAAGGGCTCCAGACTGGGCTTGCCATCGCGGCGCCCTTCATTGGGAGCGCGATCGGCCTCCTCCTCGGCACAAGCGCCTGAGCAGCGGCCTTTCGGTTAGGAGCGGTCAGGTTGGGGAATCGATTTCCATCGCTGATGATCGGCTGTGGTTCATGCCGAGTGCAGCCGAACCGCAGTGCCCATGCCTGACCCTGAGGGGCAAAAGAAGGGCTTCTGGACCTCGCTTCCTGGGATGCTTACCGCCCTCGCGGGTTTGCTCGGCGCAGGCGCTGCAATCATCGGCCTCTTGTCGTGCCCGGAGGATCAGGGGGAGGAGTCGGTGGTGATGGTTCATCCCATTCCGACTTGGTGCATCAGGCGGACCAGCTCCGCAGCCAGGCGAATGACCAGTTGCGACAGCTACCGCCCGTTGACCCTTACGGTTCCAATTTGGCCCAGGTCGGACCGGCGGCAGCTCGCGACGAGCGGTCGCTGGCTGAAAGGCTGAGAGCAATAGACGCACCGGAGGAAGACCAGCGAAAAGTCGCGCACCTGACCGGGCTGATGGATCAGCAAGCAAACGAGGCTGACGCCATGGTCGTCGCCTGGACGCAGCAAGACGCGACCAACTTCGAGTTGCATCGACAACAGGTCCTCAATCTGGATCCTGAAATCAATGGGGCGTCGCAGGCCCTCGGGGCGAGCTCATGCGCCCAATCCCCGTATGCCACCGGCATCTGACCCTCCACGTACTCGCCGCTTCTACGGGCAAAGACGCGCCGGTATTGCCGGCAGCTCGCTGCGACGAGGCAGAATTGCCTTTCCCCTCCAAGGCGCCCGCGTCAGCTGCTCGGCTGTGTGAGACGGTGGCGAAACGGGTAGCTCGCGACGGCTGTGGCGTCACAGCTCGGATTACCCACTCCCAGTCGACCCAAAGTACTTCCTGGTCTAGCCGCTCAGGTGTGAGGTCGAGCCCTATCTCCAGGCATTGGTCAGAACGCGAACGGCGTTCCCGGAGCAGATCTTCTCGGCGTCGGCCTCGCCGTAGCGCTGCCTCAACTCGGCCTGTAGGGCTGCCATTTGCCCGAGGTGGCCGAGTCCAGTCAGCGCTGGCTTGATCCATCCATCGAGATCTGAGCCGATGCCCACGTGATCGAGCGACTTTGTGACTTCGTGAATGTGATCGATGTGGGTGCAGAGAGCCTCGACTGATGCCTTGAAGTTCGCCGTCTGCCTCTTCCGGAACGGGCCTCCACCGAGGATGTAGTGGGGGCAGAGGATGATCCCGATCAGGCCGCGGCGCTCAGCGACTCGGCGGATGGTCTGATCGGAGAGGTTGTACTCCCGTCGGCGCAGACGTCGGAATCGGCACGCCTCGTGCGTAGCCAGAACCGGTATCCCCTTCTTGGGGTCGCGGCGGTCCATCAGGTCGAGCGTGGCGGCGGTCGCTCGGGAGGACATGTGGGTGATATCGATCAAGATCCGGTGCTCGAGCATCGCGTCTGCCGCGATCATGCCGAGCTCGCTCAAGCCCTGCCGTGGCTGGCGGAAGATGAGCCGGTAGAGGGGGTCCGGAAGAAATGGGAGCGCCGGCGCGTTGGTCGCGACATCCCGCCAGAAGAGATGGGCCAGCGTGATGTAGGCCACGCCACGTGCCGCCAGCTGGCCGACCGCGTTGCGGATCTCCTCCTCGGTTCCGCCAAGGTGGTAGCCGCCCTCAACGCAGTGGATCAGCACCTTCTGGTTCGCGGCGAGGACGGCTGTGAGCTCACCCCCCGACCGGGCGACGGCGACGCCCGGATCCGAGGCGACGCTGCCCTCGACCAACTCGAGCTGCCCCAAGAGGGATGCGAGATATGCGCCATCGGGCGGGGCGCCGTAGCTCTTCGAGATGTCCATCTCGTCGAGCGGGTTGTGGAGCACCGACAGCAGCACACCGACGTCGCCGTCTTTCATCAGCTCGATCGTGACCCCCGGTTCCCCGCTGGGCCCTTCGTAGTTGAACAAGCGCGACAGGAAGTTCACGAAACGCGCACGCCACAAAGCGTCGCGCCAGCGGAGCAAGGCTTGATGCGCTGTCCCTTCGTTCTCGGGAACGAGGTGCATCGGATAGTGGGCGTGCAAGTCGATCAGCATTGGCGTACCGGGATCCTCCCGCCAGGGCGATGCGAGCCAAGCTCTCAGACGAGCCATGACAAGTCAACTGGGGCCCCAAGCCCGCCCTCTCCCGAAGCTCCGTCGGCTCCGATAGCGATCGACTCAACCGACTTCGGTCACCTGGTGCCGATGCTCAAGATCGCGCGAAGAGAGTGCTACTCGAACAACCCGGCGGATTTGAGTGCCTCCTGCCGGTCGGCGGTTATCGCGATGCGCCTGATCTTGTCGTCCTCGACAGTGACGACGGCGTAAGCCGTCAGGCTCAGCTCGAGCCCGCTGCGGCGACCCTGCCCAACGGTCGCGGTTACGCATACGAACCGGCCTCGTCCTGCCCGGATGAATTCGCATGGCTCCAAGTGGAAGTCCCCGAAGGAATCCCAGAGATTGATCGTCCATTGCAGGGCTCCTGGGTGCCCTTCATGCCAACTCGCACCTGGAATGCCAGGATAGTCTTGGAGCTCGACGTCCTCGTGCAGGTACCGAAACGGCTTGGCCTCAAACGGGTCATCGAGCGGGCTCTTTCCGAGACCGTTGAACGCGTCGCACAGGTCGTGGAAGAGCCGAAGATCCTCTTCCTCCAGCGCATAGAGCTCGGGCGCTCTCAAAGCGACCTCAAGGGAGGCCAAAGAGTCTGGTTCCTGCCGGAGCCTGGAAACAACGCTAGCGGCTGGATCCTCCTGGTTTCGCTCGAGCACCTGCGCCGTGCCGTAGGACATGATCGTCTCCTCTGCTCAACCGCTCCTCAGCGTCTTCTCCAACTCGTCCATCGTCCCTCACTGCCACGGGACGGTGTGTGACCGAAGGCACGAACTGTGTGTGGCGTAGGTCACGATCGTCTGGCCCGGAGGGGCCGAATCCGCGCGATGAAGAAACGAACTGCTCAAAGATGCCGGCGAGAGCCGCCCGAATGGAATCGATCTCCCCTTCGGCCTCGCCAGCGATCACGCGACGCAGCTCGCTGAGGCGCTCGAACGTCGCCTGCTCGACGTCGCTCAGCTCCGCCCAGCTCTCAACTGCCGCTTCTTGTTCGCGCAGTCGCTCGGCCTCGGCTGCAGAGCCCTCGAGCTCTGCCGTAGCAACCGTACGGTAGACCCAGCGCCGCGCCAGCGGTGGGCCCCCAGTTCGTTTGCAGGAAGAACTCGTCGCTCGCTGCAGCCCAGTGCTTCTCCATTCACGTGAGGGCGGAGGTCATAAGCGGGAGCGCTGTTCGGGGTTGGCAGACGAGTCACGCGTTGTCTGCTGGCGGGTGGCGCGGTAGGCCTCGTTGACTCTGCCGCCGGCCCTGGGTAGGGTCGGCGATGGGCTCGTGACGACCCCTGAAGCTACCCTCGGCGCCGCCGTTCCGCCGGCGCCTCCGACAGTCGCCGAGGTCGAACGCATCGCCGCGCTCACCGACCCGGTGGTGCGCAACCTGCAGATCACGCAGTGCTACTGGGCGTTGTCGCGCGCGTTCGCCGCGCGCACCGACGGCGAGTCGGCCAACTGGTGCACGTTCGCCACCTGGGCGTCGAAGCAGGCTGGCCAGACGATCCGCAAGGAGGATCTTGCCCGGACCTTCGAGCGGCTGTTCGCCCACTCGCCCCGAGTGAGGAGCGCGCGTGACGCCGCGGTCGCCTCGGTCGCCGAGTTGAGCGCCGAGCGTGGTCGGGAGCCGATCGGGGACGCGATCTGGAAGGCGCTCGAGCCGACCTCCGCCTTCGACCGCGCGAGCGACGCCGTCGCCCGCGGCAACCGAAGGGTGTTCGAGGAGATCGGCCCCGCGTTCGCGCGCCTGCTGGCACTGCCGACGGCGGGCGGGGCGCTCGATCCGAGGGAGTTCGAGTCGTTTCGCGACGGCCTACGGCCGGGCGATCCGCCCGACGGCCAGGGTTACCTGAGGCGGGCGTTCACCGCCTACGAGGCGGCGTTCCGCGAGACCGAGGTCAAGAGGCGCGCCGAGCTGACTCTGCTCGCGAACCTGGCGATCGGCTGGCACGAGCAGACGCGCCTGCAGCCACAGATCGCAGAGGCGCTCGACGCGCCGCTCGAGGAGCCGGTCAAGCTCCGGCGCGAGTTGCTGCGCTACCTGCTGCGCCTGCGCATCGGCTTCGCGCTTCGCGTCCTGCTCGACCTGATCCCAGGGCGCTCCACCGCGATCAAGAGGGTGCTCGACCAACTCGACGCGGGCGTCAAGCAGGTCGCCCACGAAGCGATCACCGAAGCGCTAATGACGCTCGCCCTGCCGGGCGAGGTGTTGAGCCTCGCTCGCGACGTGCCCGGTGCGTTCCCCGCCGACCTGCGGATGATCGACAACCGCGATCTGCGCGCGCTGCTCGGCCTGATCGACCCGACACCGGACAGCACACGCGGCAGCGGCGCGGAGGACTGGTCAAACCTGGCCGAGCGGATCCACTTCATCGCCGACCTCTTTCGTGTCTACCAGGCGCGCCCGACCCTGCAGCGCGCTCCGTTCACGGCCGAGCAGGTCGCCGTGATCAAGTCCGGACGCCGCCCTGCCGGCCGGCTGTGAACTAATGGCGGGTTAGGGGACCGACTCGGCGGCCGGCTACGCGCTTGTCGTGCTTCAGACGAGAAAGGTCAGGAATGTGTCGCCCCGCCTGCGCCTCCTCATCGCGTGCCACCGCATGGCTAAACCGCGTCTCGAGTTCTGAGGTAGGTCGTTGGAGCGTTCGGTCGTCCTCAAAGCTGGTGACGTGACCCATGTCACGTGGGAATCGTGCCTTCTGTCACACACTTCGCGCCGGCGCTTCGAGACCATGGGTGACGTGGAGAGGACCCTGGAGAGCTTGAGCGGAGGAGGGGATCATGTCTGACGGTGCCGCCCAGATGGTCGAGCAGAATGCCGAGGAGGGCCGAGCCGCGATCGGAGTTACCAGGGTCCGGCAGGAGCCCCCCCTTACGGCCGCCCTTCAGCTTGGCTGGCGAGTCGCGGAGCTGTACGCCCTGGTTAACGATCCAGGCAAGTCGTCGGGCGACACCCTGCTGCCGGGGCATGCGAGCCTCGGGCCCGAGGACCAGTTGCAGCTCCAGCTCCGCGCGGCGGCGGGCGACGCATCCCGCGCGGGAATCGAGTCGAAGGGGGATGAGCTCGAGCGCCTTCTGCCCGATGCCCGCAAGGCACCGAGCTCGGCCGACGCCGCCGAGGAGTTTCGGGCGAAGGTTCGTGAGTGCCATGTCGAGATCAGCAAGGATCTGTGGGCGCGCGACGAGGCCGCGGGAACGGCATATGAGCTCGGCAACGGCATGTCGGACACCTACAGCCTGGTCTGCATCGCCTACCGGGCCCGCGACAAAGACCTGACGAAGACCTGGGGGGATGTGTTCCGCCCCGATCGGATCGAGCGGCTGAAGAAGCTTCTCGACGACCTCCAGTCTCGGCTCAATCCGCGCGGGGTGGCGGTGGTTCGCCGTCATCTCGACACCTGGCGCGACAAGGTCCCGGCGCGGATCAGCGAGTCCGGCGGGCCGCCTCCATTCGAGAACGTGAGCGGTGGACTGCGGCGCCAGACGATCATCTGGCGCCAGCTGCTCGCCGGCGACAAAGAGCCGGTTGCCTACCTGAATGGCGACGCCCGCGCCGCGCTGCACGGCGACGTGCGCAAGCTGGTGTGGAGAGGCTGCCGGCCCTGGATCCTCCCGGCGGCCCTCGCCTTGTTCGCCTTCATCTTCTTCCTGCCGCGGATCCTCGGTTGGTACCAAGACGGCGTGGTGGGAACGGGCGTCGCCTCAGCCTTCCTGGCAATCGCCGGCGCGATCGGCGTAACGAAGGCGTCGATGCTGGCGACGGTCCGCAGCCGGCTCCGTCAATGGTCCGAGCTGCTCTGGGACCGCGCCGTGATGGAGAAGGTGAGCGACAAGACGCTGGTGCTGAACGAGGTCCTTCCCGAGCCGGTGGCGGACTCGCACCGAGTTGCCTCCGTCAACCGAGCAGTCAAGGAGAAGATCGCCTCACATGGTGGTCCCGTCGCGGCGCCACGCGGCACACGAGCGAGCTTCTAGCCAACCTACGAGCCTCGTGACCTTGCTGCTGTGGACGCGGAAGGGCTTCGCAACCTTCACCTCAGCCGGCCCGAGGCAGAATGCTGCCGAGGCGAAATCGTCGCGCATCAGCCGCCGCGGCCGTATGGAGCGTCGTCGGCCGGCGGGCTTGGATCACCGTCACCTTCGCGCCCTTCGGCGTCTGCACGGTGTTGTAGTTGCCGATGACGAGCTGGCCCTTGCGTAGATCATCGACGTGCAGCTCGAACTGTGGGGTGGCCGTCTACCTCACCCGATTCTCAAGACAGCAATCATTGCCGGTCCAGCCCAGAGGCCTGGACAAGCCGGGCTCTTACTACGACGTTACTCGGCGGTGCTGGAGGGATCAAGCCGGGACTCGCATTGCCGCTTGAGCTTGACAGCGGAGTGGGGTTGGATACACCGGACCGGAGGAGTAACCCAATGTGGCACGTGTCACCGAGATAACCCCGGACAAACGGGAAAGCGTTCCTTCGGAAGAGTCGCCGGCTTGGGCCCGGCTTCAGGACCAAATCGGCTGGTACGACGCCAAGAGTCAGCTCAATCAACGTTGGTTCAAGGGACTGAAGGTCTGCCAGATCGTCGTCGCGGCGGCGATCCCGGTGGCGGCCGCGGCATCCGCGCCGCTGTGGCTGATCGGGGGCGGCGGGGCACTGATCGTCGTCCTGGAAGGCCTTCAGCAGCTCCAGCAGTATCAGCAGAACTGGACGACCTACCGGGCAACCTGCGAGCGGCTCAGGCACGAGGAGTTCCTCTTCCTGGCTCGCGCCGGGCCGTACGCCAAAGCGCCCAGACCCGAGGCCCTGCTCGCCGAGCGCGTGGAGGGCCTGGTCTCTCAGGAGCACGCGGCCTGGGCTTCGCACCGGGAGGAGGCGAGCAAGCCGATGGGGGGCGAGGGGTGAGCGCGGGGCCGAGCGAGCCAGGGAGGGCTCCGGGACCGAAGGTCTTCATCACCTACCGGCGCCAGGAGACCGCCATCCACGCGGGGCGCCTCTACGACGCCATGGTGGCGCGGTTCGGGGAGGGGAACGTATTCATGGACGTGGACATGGCGCCGGGGGTCGACTTCGTCGAGCGGATCACCGAGGCGGTGGCCGCCTGCCACGTGCTGATCGTCGTCATGGGGCCGACCTGGGCCACGGTCAAGAATGACGAGGGCGAGGCACGGCTCGCGGATCCCGAGGACTTCGTCCGGCTTGAAGTCGAGACCGCCCTGCGGCGCCGAGACGTGACCCCGATTCCGGTGCTCGTCGGCGGGGCGCAGATGCCCAACCGCGAGGACCTGCCGGAGGAGGTGCGGGCGATCACGCGGCGCAACGCATTGGAGCTCAGCGACCTGCGCTGGCGCCAGGACGTCGGTCGCCTGATCAGCGCCCTTGATGAGCTTCTGGCGGAGAGCCGCCCTGTCCCCGGCGCGCCTTCTGCCGAGCGCGGGGCGGAGACCGAGAAGGCGGCTCCGGCGGACGCTGCCCAGCCGGGGGAGACCGCGCCGCCATCAACCGTTTCGACTGCAACGCCCGTGGAGGCCAAACCGGCCGCGCCGTGGACGCGGCTTGGGAGGCGGACGCGGTGGGCGCTGCTCGGCACGCTGGCAATCGCCGCAATTGTGATTGCGATTGTTGTCGCGGCCGGTGGGGGCGGCTCGTCCAGCCCGCCGACGGCAGCCGGTGGGGGCGGCTCGTCCAGCCCGCCAACGCACTTCACCGAGGCCGATCCGCGCAACCTCGTTCTCTCCTCCTCGGATCCGCCCGCCTCGAACCTCAACTGGAACGAGGCTAAGTCCGGTGGCGGCGAGGGGGCCCTGAGGCGTTTGGCGAAGGGGCTGAACGTGCCCGTGGAGAAACTGCAGGCTGCTTACATCAACCACTGGGACGCCGCGAATAGCAGCCAACAGCCCCAGGCTGCCGACTCGGCTGCCGTTGTCTTCAAGAATAATACCGGTGCCGAGGACGGGTTCGCCACTGTGCAGGGGGGCTTGGCAAGCGGCGAAGACGTACAGCGCATCGACTGGAACCCCGGCGGCGACAGCTTCGCGGTCTTGCTCAACGAGTCGACGGCGCCGGAATACATATACATCTGGCGAACAGGGAACCTCCTGCAAACATTCGATCTCTACTCGAGCAGTCCTGACACTCACGTGACCCAGGACACTGCCACCAGCGCCGCTGACTCGATGCGGTGCCTCATTCCGCGGCAGTGCGGATAAGCCGACGAGAACGAACTAACGTCGCGCTGACCAGAGGCGCTCAGTGGCGTTGAGGCGCGAGGCCCCCGCGAGGCTCGCGCCTCTATTCGGTCGGCTGTTGTTCGAGGTAGCGGTCGCTGGTCACAACAGCCCTGGACCGGGAGGGGGAGGGTCCACAGGAGGTGGCGGAGCGGCGCTAGACCGCCGAGCCCCCCAAGCACTGCATTCAAATGACAAAACGCGCGTGAGAAGGTAGCCCACGATGGTCGGATGGATGCTGATCGACAGTAAGAGCTTGCAACCGTATGCGTGGGTTGTCCGCTGCGCCGATCATCCGCCGCAAGACGAGGCGCTATGGGGAGCCCCTGTCTAGGGCCGACTGCCCGGTCGAGGCAGACTGCGAGGAATGCGGTGGATTATCTGATCTAGGGGGTGTGAGCTGATCCCCTAGTAGCCGTCTGGTTTCTTGGCATCACCTTGGCATGGATTGGGAACCCCGCATTCCCATGCGGTTCCCGAGCCGAGCTGAGGATCCCTGATCCTCATGTCACCCCACCTGACCTCCGGCCTCAACATCCCTGATCCCTGCCCCCTCCTCGATCGCGGCGCGAAGCCGAATCCGCATACCTGACCCTGCGTGGAAGGGGAGTGGGCGCTCCGCAGCGCGTCTCTACTCATATAGACCCCGTAGGGGAGAGACGAACCGATGGCGCGGTGCTCGCATTGGCTCGCTTGAACTTGACAGCGGAGGCGGGGTTGGATACACCGGACCGGAGGAGTAACCCAATGTGGCACGTGTCACCGAGATAACCCCGGACAAACGGGAAAGCGTTCCTTCGGAAGAGTCGCCGGCTTGGGCCCGGCTTCAGGACCAAATCAGTTGGTACGACGCCAAGAGCCAGCTCAATCAACGGTGGTTCAAGGTGCTGAAGGTCTGCCAGATCGTCGTCGCGGCGGCGATCCCGGTGGCGGCTGCGGCATCCGCGCCGCTGGCGCTGATCGGGGGCGGCGGGGCGCTGATCGTCGTCCTTGAGGGACTGCAGCAACTCGAGCAGTATCAGCAGAACTGGACGACCTACCGGGCAACCTGCGAGCGGCTCAAGCACGAGAAGTTCCTGTTCCTCGCGGGCGCCGGGCCGTACGCTGCCGCCCCCAAACCCGAGGCCCTGCTCGCCGAGCGTGTGGAGGGCCTCGTCTCTCAGGAGCACGCGGCCTGGGCTTCGCACCGGGAGGAGGCGAGCAAGCCGATGGGTGGCGAGGGGTGAGCGCGGGGCCGGACGAACCAGGGAGCACGCCGGTGCAGAGGGTCTTCATCAGCTACCGGCGCCAGGACAGCGCCGCCTACGCCGGGCGCATCTACGACGCCATGGTCGCCCGATTCGGGGAGCACAACGTGTTCATGGATCTCGACCTCGCACCCGGCGTCGACTTCGTCGAGCGGATCACTGAGGCGGTGTCCGCCTGTCAGGTGTTGATCGAGGTCATCGGGCCGACGTGGGCCACGGTCAAGAATGACGAAGGCGAGGTACGGATCGCTGACCCCGAGGACTTCGTCCGGCTCGAGGTCGAGATCGCCCTGAAGCGGCCCGAGGTGACAGTGATCCCAGTGCTCGTCTCCGGGGCCCAAATGCCGGATCGGCGGGACCTGCCGCCGGAGCTGGGGGCGATCGCGCGGCGCAACGCCCTGGAGCTCAGCGACAAACGCTGGCGTTACGACGTCGGGCAGCTCATCAGCACACTGGAGGAATTGCTGGCGGGAACGACCGCCGTCGAAGTCGCCCCAACAACCGCGGGTGACACCACCCCGACCGAGGCCTCGCCCGAGGCGGCGTCAACCGACCCCACGCAAGTCCGTGCCGGTACTGCGGGTCTGGGGGGCGCCGGAGCATGGCTCCGTGGGCGGGGGCGGCTGCTCGCTGGCGTCGCCGCGCTCGCGGCCGTGGTGGTTGGCGTCGTCCTGGCAATCGGTGCGCTCGGCGGTGGCTCCGGGGGCGACTTGGCCGACCTAAAGTTCGAGCGCTACACGGGATCCGATGCGTTCACGGTCGACGTGCCGGTGGACTGGGACGTGACGCTGAAGGATCAGCCCAGAGGTGGGGTCACCAAGACCATCCTCGAGGACCCGAACAAAGAGGGAACCGTTGAGATCGATCAGGAAGCCGACACGTCGGCGGTGGATCGAATGAAGACGGCCGTCCAAATGCGCAGCGTAGAGCCCGGCTACGAGTTGATCGCAACCGAGCCACAGCCCGTAGACAGCCGTGACACACAGCTCTTCTGGTACGAGCACAATGAGGACATCGCTCCAGCGACCGTTGCCACCTACTTCTTCAACGCCGGCGGCTTCGGATGGCGAACGCGCGCGGCCGTGGCCAAGAAGGCGGGCGACAGCGCTGAGTCGGCAAAGGACATCTCGACCAGGATGGCCATGAGCCTGGAGCCACGCTGACCGGAACGGCGGGGGGCCCCGTCGCCGTGTGTGGCCGCTTCTGGGGGGCCATCCTGCCTTGAGTTGAGGGCGGCTGTCGAGCCAGCGATTCTGCCCCGCGTGGTGGGTAATTCAATGGGCGATCCGTCACGCTTGGGGAGGCTCGCGTCAGGACTTGGGGCGGCGGCCGTGGCGGACCGGGGTTCGGCGGAGGCGGAGCCGGCGAGGGTCAGCTCCTCCTCCCGACCGAAGGCCACGGTCCGTGCGGCGGGCTGATAGGCGATCGGCATCGCCCGCAGCCGCGGCGCCGGAAGGTCACCGGCCTGGATCACCGTCACCTTGGCACGCTTCGGGGTCTGGACCGTGTTGTAGTTGCCGCTGACGAGCTGGCTCTCGCTTACGTCACGACGTGCAATCGAACTGTGGCGTAGCCCTCTACTTCACCCGATTCTCAAAGGCAGCAGTCGTTGAGGGTCCAGCCCCAAGACCTGGACAAGCCGGGCTCTTGCAACGACGTTCCTCGCGGGTGCTGGCGCGATGAAGCTGGCACACCCTGTCCGTTCGCGCAGAGGCGCAAGCGCGGTTACCGCTCCGGAGGGGGAAGCCAGTCCTTGCCCAGCCCCAGGCCGACGACGCTCTCGAGGCCCTCGGGAGGGTGCTCGGGAGGGGTCTCGTGGGAGAGGAACCAGCCCTCGAAGTGATCGTCGAGGACGCCGTGGGTCCGCGGAAACCAGGCGCTCAGGATCGGGCGGCCGCCGATCCTCAGTCTCTTCAGGGCGGCGACGCGAGGATGATCTCCGATCTGCAAACGAGCAGAGCGGGAGAACGGCAGGTTGACCCCGGCCCGACCGCGGAAGTAGACCGACGACCTCATCAGCATCCCCCGGAAGGCGCAGTAGTTGACCGCCGAGGCGGCGAGCGGGAGGCGGGTGAACCGCGGCCGGTCGACCTCGATCCGCACCGCGAGCTGGCCGTCGAGGTCGTACTGGCTCGAGACGACCCGCTCGGAGACGACGAAGTCGAGCTGTTCCTGATGCTTGGGCATGCCCCAGATCCCCTTGCCGCCTTTGACCGAGATCTCGGTCGAGACCGGGAGGTCGTAGACGTACTGGCCGGTGCCGTAGCGGCGCCTCAACAGGCCGGGGAGCAACCTCGGGGCCGGGCGCCCTCCGTGGGTGCAGGCGATGGCGATCGAGAACTCGATGTAGTTGCCGATGTCGGTGATCTCGTAGTTGACGACCGTGATCACCAGCAGCGCCCGCGAGCCGGAGATGCGCAAGGGGTGCACCTCGTTTCCCTGGAGCAGTTCAGCGGCGCGCTCTGCGTCGATCGGGAACACCGCCATCAGCGCCGGGGTCCGCTCCGAGTTAACCGGGAGCGAGAAGGGGATTCCGTCGACGAGCGCATAGCGCCCGGCCTGCTCGCTGAGCCGCTTCGGCATCCTCATCCTCTCCCCTCCTTATCCATCTCAGCAACGATGATCGGGAAGATATCGCCGGCCGCGCCCTGCCCGAGAAACGGATCGAGGCCTCCGGCGCTCCGCGTGACGATGTGATCTGCTGGTGGGGTGCACGCCGATCAGCCCCCCGTCGAGCTCCTGCGCAGCTTCTATGAGCTCTGGAGCGCGGGGGACTACATCGAGGCCGCGACTCTTCTCTTCGATCCCGAGGTCGAGCTCGTTCAACCGCCGGAGCTCCCCGGCGGCGGCGGCAGCTACCACGGCTACGAGGGCCTCAGGCGAGCGCTCGATGAGTCGCTCGAGGCGTGGGACTACCTTCATGCCGAGGCCGAGCGCTTCGCGCTCGGCGAGGACACCGTGGTGGTGACAGTACGGCTGCGATCCCGCGGACGCCACACCGAGATGGAGCTCGACCGGCGGATCGGCCACCTGTTTCGCTTCCGCGGCGAGCGGGCCGTGCGCTGGGAGGTTTACTGGTCGCCCGCTGAGGCGCTTGAGGCGGCGGGGCTGAGCGAGTAGCGGGACGTGGGAGGCCTCGTCGGCGGCCGGGCTCAGCGGCGGGCGCCCAGCTCTTCGAGGATCACCGGGAAGGTGTCGCGAGCCGCATCCTTGCCCATGAACACATCGAGGTGGCTGTAGCGCTCGAAGGCATGAAACCCATGGCGGCCCGGAGCTTGGCCCTCGAACCACTCGTAGGTCCGGCGTTGGCTCTCCGGCAGAAAGCAGGCGTTCAGCTCACCGGCCAAGAAGACGAAGCGGGCATCCGTCTGGGGCGGCTGGGCGGTGAAATTCTCTGGCAGCTCCGGGCGCCCCTCGACCGAGACCAGGCTGCCGGCCTTGACGCAGCGCCCCATCTGCTCGAAGAAGGTGAGCGGCACATCGGCGAACTCGCCGGTGAGCCACGAGTGCGTCGCCGCGTTCAGGTTCTCGTGGCGCCAGAGCGTCGGCTTGCCAACGCCGTAGGTGTAGCTGGACAGCTTGCAGACGTCGTTGTCGCACTCGTGGTGGGTGAGCTTGACCCAGGCGCTGATTGCCTTGGGGAGGATCCACGGGGCGCCCTTTACGCCCCACTGCGGGTTCAGGTAGCCGAGCACCTTTGCGGCGGGCGGCAAGACCCAGTCCATCTTGATCCTGGCCAGCCGCGAGACGATCGGGTGCAGGGCGACGGCGTTGGAGACGATCGTGGTCACCTCGGGGACGAGGCCCGAGACCGCGGACATCATGAAGCTGGTCGAGCCCTGGCAGTGGATCACGGCCTGGATCTCCTCGGCGCCGGTCCGCTCGGCGACGGTCTTCACCGCTTCCGGATGATCGAAGACCGCCGCCTGGTCGAGGGTCCAGTGGTTGTGGGGGATGTCGATGCTCGCCCGCCAGTTCTCGAGCCAGACGTCGTAGCCGGAGTCGACCAGGACCTGGACCAGATTGCGCTCCGTCGGCGGGCGGAAGATGTTGGCCCGCACCCCGGCCCCGTGCACGAGCAGCACCGGGCCCTTGGTCGGCGCGCTGTCGCCGCTGACGTGGTGCAGATTGCACTGCAGGCCATCGCCGGCGGTGAACGGGACCACGGTGGTCTCGAGCCCCTCGCTCACCGCTCCCCCGGCGCCCGTCCTCCGTAGACCTCCCAGAGCTCCCCGGCGAACAGGGCGCCGAAGCGGGCGACCGCGTCGACCCGCCCGGCGGGGCGGGTCCTGAAGGTGGTCATCTGGCGGGCGAAGTCCAGCGGGTGGATGTGCAGGATCCCGGAGCCGACGAGCTCCGCCCGGCTCTCGTCCTCGGCCTCGACATGGCCCCGCAGCAGTCTGGTGAAAAGCGTCGAGGTGTCCGACCAGACGTTGTCGATGCCTGGATCGTCCTCGACCACCTTGAATCCGTTCAAGGTCAGCGGGTGCCCGGCAGCATCGGAGAAGAAGAGCCGGTAGAGCATCCGCTTTCGGCGCCGGTCGCCCTCCTGGTCGACGAAGAGGTTGAAGAGGCCCCGCTCGACCGCCAGCTCGCCGCCACCGAGGGCGTCCGAGCGCACGTAGCCCTCGGCGCGGGCCAGATGCTCGGGCGTATCGATGAACCGATCGAGGTCTTCGGTGGTGATAGTGAGGTGGAACATCAACCCCCTGCGCTGCTCGCGTCCGGCGCGATAGCCGCGGTCGAAGTCGTCCTCGTCAAAGCTGAAGAAGCCCTTCATCTCCTCGGTGAAGGCGAGGCTGATAGCGCCCGCTCCGGGGGCCAGGGGGGTCGGTTCGGGCCCCGGACCCGGCTCGGCTGCAGCCGTCGAGCGCGCGGGCGCGTGCGTTCCCTGGTCGATGATCGCGTCGGCGAAGCGGTCGGCCAACGCCGCGATCGTCAGGCTTGGGTTCGGCCCAACGGGTCCCGGCATCACCGATCCATCGGCCACGTGAAGTCCCGGATGGTTGAAGACCTCACCCCTCTCATCGACCACCCCCTCCTCCTCGCTGCGGCCCATCGGACAGCCGCCGAGCGAGTGGACCGTGATCACCCGGTTCAGGTACCAGAGCGGGTCGTCGTTGAAGTCGCCGCCGAGCTCCTCGGCGATCTGGCGGGAGAGGTCGCGGACGCGGTCGAAGTAGTCCTTCGAGGCTCCGTGCTTGCTCCAGTCGACCTGCAGCCGACCGTCCGCCAGCGACATGTTGCCGTCCGGGATGTCCCGCCCCATGCCGAGCAAGGGCAGCACGCCGGACGCCAGTCCGACGTCGCCGAACAGCGCCGAGACCTCGGCGCTCATATCCGTGTCGCGATTGCGACGGAGCAGGCGGTTGACCAGGCGCTCGACCACCGCCGGCGCCATCCGGCGCAGGACCGAAGGCTGGTCGACAGCCTGCAGGATCCAGCTCGCGAACTCGGGATAGCCGGCGTCCTCGAGATAGAAGCCGCGACCCTCGCCGGCGCCCGGGTCGGCGGCGTCCGCGACTCGCACGGCGCTGGTGATCACCGGTCCGTAGCCCGCCTCGATCCGCCTCGGCACGCGATGACCCTCCGCCCCGGCCTCGGTGCATCGCACAGCGAAGGTGAGCAGATCGCCGTTGCCCGAGAACCGAGTGCCCAGGCGGGGGCTGAGCCCCGGGAAGGCGGCCCGGTTCTTGAGCAGGAGGTAGGTGGTCCCGAGCGTCCCGGCCGAGAGCACGAGCCGATCGGCGCTCACGCTCAGCTGCGGCAGCGCACTGGTGTCGGTCGACTCTCCCTCGCGCTCGGGGTCGTGCTCGACGTAGTGGATCGCGTAGCCACCCGCGTCGCGGGGCTCGAAGGAACGGACCTCGGAGCGGGTGCGGATCTCGGCACCGGCTCGCCAGGCGGCCGTCAGGTAGTTGTAGTCGAGGGTGTTCTTGGCGCCGTAGTTGCAGCCGAGATCGCACTCTCCGACCAAGCGGCACGTCTGGCGCGTCCGGCCGTGGATGTTGGGGAGCGGCTCGACGATCGGCTCTCCCGGGACCGGCACGGCGCCGGGCGCCGACGGGAAGGTGACCGCCAGCTTGGGCAGGAACCAGTCCTGGCCGAGCTTTCGCGCCGCCGCCTCGAAGGCACGGGTCTTGGGGGTCTTCGAGTACGGCTCATGCTCGTAGGGATAGGCCTGGGCGTCGAGCATCCCCTCGACGCGGTCGTAGTGCGGGTCGAGCTGCGCGCGGCTCACCGGCCAGTACTCATAGCCGCCGCTTGCCAGGTCCTCGTGCACGA
>CAVTOD010000005.1:0-1209608 GCA_963736305.1 uncultured Solirubrobacterales bacterium
CCCTCCTCGCCCACCTCGGCTACGACGGCTTCCGTCCCGGGCAGCGCGAGCCGGTCGAGGCCGCGCTCGCCGGCCGCGACTCGCTCGTCGTCATGCCCACCGGCGGCGGCAAGTCGCTCTGCTACCAGCTCCCCGGGCTCGCCTCGGACAAGCTCACGATCGTGGTCAGCCCGCTGATCGCGCTGATGGCCGACCAGTGGCGGCGGCTCAGCGCCAGCGGCCACCCGGCCGTGATGATCGCCTCGGGCCTCCCTGAGGAGGTCGCGCGCGACGCGATGGCGCAGATCCGCGACGGCCGGGCCCGGATCGTCTACTGCTCGCCGGAGCGCTTCGCCCAGCCCGGCTTCATGAATGCGGTCGGCCAGCGCGAGGTCGATCTGCTCGCCGTCGACGAGGCCCACTGCATCTCCGAGTGGGGACACGACTTCCGCCCCGACTACCTGCGCCTGCCGCGGGTGCTCGAGCGGCTCGGCCGCCCGACGGTGATGGCGTGCACCGCGACCGCGACCGAGGACGTCTCGGCCGAGATCGCCCAGCGCCTCGGCCTTCAGGATCCGCTGATGATCCGCGCGGGCTTCGACCGCCCCAATCTGAGCTTCGACATCGTCCAGTTCGAGGGCAAGGGATCGAAGGCGCGCAAGCTGGCGATGCTGCTCCACGGCCTGCACGATGAGGAGAACCGCCCGGCGATCGTCTACTGCGGGACCCGCAAGGACACCGAGGAGGTCGCCCAATCCCTGCGCGAGGCCGGCCTGAGCGCCGCCGGCTACCACGCGGGCATGGACCCCGACGAGCGCGCCTCCGCCCAGCACCGCTTCATGACCGGCGACGCCGAGGTGATCACCGCCACCAACGCCTTCGGCATGGGAGTCGACAAGGCCAACGTCCGCTCGGTCTGGCACTGGGCGATCCCGACGAGCGTCGAGGCCTACTACCAGGAGGCCGGCCGCGCGGGCCGCGACGGCCTCTCCGCCCGAGCCGTCCTCCTCGCCGGCCGTTCCGACCTGGGCCGCCTGGTCCGCTTCATCCAGATGCGAGAGGTCGAGCCCGAGTCCGTCTCCCTCTACGCCCAGCGCCTGAAGGCCGGCTCCGACTCAGACGGCCGCTCGACCATCGACGCCCCGCGCGACGACGAGGACCGCGTCAAGCTGGCGATCGCCGAGCGAGCCGGCGCCTTCGAGGTGGAGCCCGCCCCCGGAGGCCGCCTGGAGCTCCGCTTCAACGACCGACTCGACATGGCCGCCGCCCGGGCCGCCTGCAAAGCGGCCACGGACCGCTCCTGGCGCGCCTACCGCGCGGTCGAGTCGTTTGCCTTCGGGGAGAGCTGCCGGCGCCGGAGGCTGCTCGACCACTTCGGGGACTCGACCCCGGGCGCACCGGAGGGGCGCTGCTGCGACGTCTGCGATCCGGAATCTTGGCTGCCGTCGCCCGAGGAGCTCGAGGTGAAGGCGAAGCGCCGGAGCTCGAAGTCCGCCTCTCCCCCGGCCGACCTCTCACCCGAGGATGAGTCGCTGCTCGAGGCGCTCAGGGCCTGGCGGTTGAAGGCCGCGCGCGGCAAGCCCGCGTACACGGTCGCGAACAACCGGACGCTGGAATCGATCGCCGCCGAGCGCCCCGCGGATCTGGACGCGCTTGCCCAGATCCACGGGGTCGGCCCGGCGTTTCTGAAGCGCCACGGCTCGGACGTGCTCGAGCTACTTACCGCCTAGTCCCAGCGAACGACCCGCCGAAGCGGGTCGTTCTGGGTGAAGCCGAGGCACATGCCCCGGCGCACGGTTGAGGCCATGAAGTCTAGGCGCGGAGGGCGCCGGACTCGAACCGGAACCAACCCCTTCGGATCGGTCGCAACGACCCTCAACCGTGCATGCCACCTTGGCATCTCACCCTCCGCGCACCAACAAGAGATGGGGGAATCGATCTGCCCATACGCGCGGAGAGCGTGCCAACTTCGCGCCTTCTTTCACGCCGGCCGCGACGCTCAGGGCTTGCGTCATGCCCCCCTACTCGGGGAGGATTTGGGAATGCCGCCTCCCGACCCGGATCACGCTCTTCGGCTTGCGGCATTGGAGAAGGCACGCGTGCTTACGAATGCCTTCGACGACATCGTCCCGCTACACGTACTTAGAGAGGGATTCGAGTTCCATGGTCGGCGAATCTCCTTCGGCTCGTTCTACAAGGGAATCCACCGAGCCAAAGAGCAGTCAGGACCTGCGGCTCTAACCCTCACTACCTCTGCAAAGGGGCCATATGACGATGTGCTCGACTTGGATGCCCGGTCGATCATCTATCACTACCGTGCGGGCGCCGTCGACCAGTCTGATAACCGGGCGCTCCGAGCGGCGTTCGAGCTCCAAGCACCTCTCATCTACTTCCTGGGAATCGATCCAGGTCAATACCAAGTCGTCTGGCCGGTGTTCATCACCGATGACGATCCGACCTCGAGGATGGTTCTACTCGAGGTCGGGTTACCCGTAAGGGACACCACGGGCGATGGCCTGCAGACGCCGGTTGACACCCGCCGCTACAAGCTCGCACAGGTCGCGCGCAGGTATCACCAGGCCCAGTTCCGGCGGGAAGTCATGAGGGCATATCGGAGTCGTTGCGCCGTCTGCTCCCTACGGGAGCCGGAGCTGCTCGAGGCATCACACATCGTTCGAGATATTGAGCCCGAGGGAATCGCGGCTGTCGTCAACGGCATATCTCTCTGTGCGATCCATCACCTCGCCTATGACCGGAATCTGCTTGGCATCGATCCGGAGGGCCGCGTGCATATCGGGTCTCGCCTACTTGCGGAGGAAGATGGACCGATGCTCGGACAAGGCATACAGAGCTTCCATAGAGCAGCGATCCTGCGCCCTTCGCGCCCGCAGGACCAACCGGATCCGGAACGGCTTGCTGTCCGCTTCGAAGAGTTCGAGCAAGCCGCAGCGTGACCGCCCAGGCCGGGTGACCATCGTCACCTCCTAAACGTGAACTTCGGTTGGCCGCCCGGCTGTCAGAGAGAACAGATGGCCCGGACGATTCGGCGACACCGCCCCCGACTTCCACGCTGAGAGCACCGAGGGCCCGATCGACTTCCACGACTGGATCGGCGACAGCTGGGCCGTGCTGTTCTCGCACCCCCGCGACTTCACCCCGGTCTGCACCACCGAGCTCGGCTACATGGCCTCGATCAAGCCGGAGTTCGACAAGCGCGGCGTTAAGATCGCCGGCCTCTCGACCGACCCCATGGAGAACCACGAGAAGTGGGCGAAGGAGATCGAGGAGACCCAGGGCACCGCCCCCAACTATCCGATCATCTCGGACTCGAACCACGAGATCGCCAAGGCGTACGGCATGCTTCCGTCCGACACCTCCGGCGACCCGACCGAGCGCACCCCGATGGACAACCAGACGCTCCGCAACGTTTTCGTGATCGGCCCGGACAAGAAGATCAAGCTGATCCTGGTCTACCCGATGACCACGGGCCGCAACTTCGACGAGGTGCTGCGAGTGATCGACTCGCTCCAGCTCACGGCGAACAAGAAGGTCGCGACCCCGGCCCAGTGGGAGCAGGGCGACGACGTGATCATCGCCGGCTCGGTCTCGGACGACGACGCGAAGGAGCTCTTCCCGGACGGCTGGGAGACGCCTCTGCCGTACATGCGGGTTGTGAAGCAGCCGAAGTAGTTCTCGGACTAGCCTCGCCATCATGAGGCAGGCCGCGCCGGCCTCCATGTCCGAGCCGGAGGTTTACCCCGGTTTGCACCAGCCGTCCGATTGTCGGGGCAGTCCAAACTCGTCTACCCATCGGTCGATTTCGCCGCTTGCTACGAGAGTGCGATATATGGCGGCATATCCAGATGCCTTGAACTGTCGAGGGGTGGGCCAATAACTCTTACCCCTGAGGAACCGGGCTAACGTTGCACGGATCGCCCCGTCGTCCCAGCCCCTGAGAGCTTGGCTCCCTTTGAGAGGGACGAGCCCCAGTCTGCCAGCCCAGTGAGCCGGACCGCCGCTGCAGAGGACCTGCCGGAATAGCGGACCGTATCCGGCCCGATGAAAATCCTCTGGGTATGGCCACTGAGTCCTGTCTCCAACAAACGCTGTCAGCTCTGCCTCAATACGAGCTGCCGGCCACGCTGGTGCCCTATAGATCTTGCGTTGAGCAGCGTGCTCGCTTCGATCGAACGCGTGGACGCGCTGTCCCTTAGACCCGCGCCTGGGTAGGTCCAGAGGGCCTTGTCCACGCGAAAAGATGAAGCTTCGTTCTCGCACCTGACGCTTGCCCCGCTCGACAAACACGCACTCGATGACATCGGCGATAGCCAATCGCCGCTCATTGATGGTCATTCCCGGCCAACTGTTCTCGACTTCCTCAGCGCCGGGCAGCATGATTGGTTCCAGACGTCGCCGTTCCTGGGCAACCGCACTTAGGGCCAAGGCAACCCGTTGCTTCCTCCACAGAAGTCCCGCGATGTAATCGTTTCTCCCTAACGTCGTGAGAACCATTGGCGCGTCCCGGTAAACAGCGAGCTGTTCCTTGGCAGTGCCTACTCGCCGCTCGAGCTCTTCCAGCCTTCGCTTACTAACGACCTGCCGACGACCCCTTACGCGTAGACCGGAGAAGAATGCTTCTTCGACGTAAGGCTCGATCAGGGATCCGCTGATAGACGCCGGGCTCGGGCATTTGCCTCCCGAAGATCGACCATGACAGATGTAGGTGGAACACAGACGACCGCCGCTCCGATTCTCTACTTGGGAGTGAAGGACCATTCGGCAACCGGCGCAGCGAAGTAGACCCCCGAGCAGAGTTGGCCGTTTTCCACGCCGCTTTGTCGGAAGCTCTCGCGGCGCCTGTGCTGCCTGCCATACGACCTCGTCAACCAGCGGCTGATGGGTAGCGAGGGCGACATGGGTTCCGGAATGGAGTTCCCCGAGGTAAGTACGGTTGGCAAAGATGTGGCGCAAGCTTGTGGTCGTCCAGCCAAGGTTGCCATTCCCTGTAACGAACCCTTGCGCCTCCAACCAGCGACAGAGGTGACGAACCGGCTCACCTTGCGCCCGCCTTCGAAAAAGCTCCGTGATGGCCAGCCCGGCTTGCGGGTGAATTTCAAGCCGGCCATCTGCATCGCGCTGATAGCCGAATGGGGGGCACTTTCCAACGTGGACGCCACTGGCGTCCATCATGGCTAGCCCGTTCGTAGGCACTGGGTCGAACTCGCGCCGAATCTCAACATCTCGGCGCTTTCGCAGGTCCGCCAGGGACTCCGATTCCCAAGATCGCATCTGAAACCGCGTTGGGGTCATAGGAATTGGCATTCACGCCACTGCTGAATTCGACAAAAACCTCTTGATGGATGGTCTGCTTGAGAGTTGGACCTGCAACCTCCATTTGTGCGCAAGACCCGGCTACTCGCGACCAGAGAATGTGCGCATCGCTTGGGAACTCCTTCAAGACGGCGCTCTTAGCGGCTGAAAGCGTCGTCGGCGCGAAGCGCATCTCGTAGCCGTAAATTCGACCGTCCTCATGGTCAACCGTGTAGTAGCGGTCGTCGTATCGCGGATCACCACCGGGTGGCAGGACGGAGGGGTCAGGGTCGTAGGCGCTGCCCGGAGCGAATCGTGGATCGGCCTCGTGGTGGCTATTCCACTCTGCATCGGTAGCCCCAAAGCCGGTGAGGGGAGGCGTATTGCTACCTCCGCCCCCGCTGCTGCTGCCGCCGCCGCTACCACACCCGGCAAGCACTCCCAGCACAAGCAATGCGGCGATAGTCGAAATGAGCTTCATAGGAAACCTAATGCGGACCTTATGCCGCCGCCTTGTCCCCGTCTAGAGGTCAGTACGACTCACAAGCCTGCCCGTCCCCGTCCCGGTCTAGCCCAAAGTGGTCAGTTCCAACAACGGTAACCGGCCCCGTGTAGTCCGGACCGTTCCCAGTGCCTCCCTCGCAGTCGTAATCGGGCGAGTTCGGGTCCAGGCAAGCCCCTGAGTAGTTCGGGTCGCACGTCGGCTGGGGGGGCGGTTGCGTGGGCGTGGGACCAGTGCTCGTCGTGGTGCCTGGGCAAAGGGACGAATCGGTGACCGGTTCACCGCCTCCTACTTTCGATATATCCGCACGGTCTAGAACCGGACGACCGGCAACGAAATCAACGGTCCAAGTGCCCTCAAACATCTGGGGAACGTTGTTGCCACAGGCATCTACATCCACAGCGTTCACCCTTACCGCCACGGCCACGGTATCCGAATCGATCACGGTGGCAGACGCGCTCCGCAGGTTCGTTGCGACGTTGTTGACGTAGCCCGCCTTCCAAGTCTGGAAGCCCTGGTCCTCCTGCCTCTGTTGAGTGCCCAGATAGCCCCACGCCTGCCCGAACGCGTAGGTGTCTATATCGGCGTAGTAATGCGTCACGGCGCTTTGCGCACTCGCAGGATCGAGGGCCTGTTCGGTGGTTGTGCCACTGGCGGTGGTGGTGACGGTGGTGGTGCTCCCGCTGCTGCCGCACCCGGCGAGCACTCCAAGGACAACAACCAGTACGACGATCCCCCCGCGATCAACTGGCTTCATGTGCGGATCGTTGGACAGGCGAGCTTTCCTTCAGGTCCGTTGAAGTCAAGCTGCTGGACAGTCAGCCTTGTCGAGTAGAAAGCGTTGAACTGGAACGTGCCCGCCGCTTGCCAGGTGTCGGAGCCGTTCGGTGAAGGCGGCTGGCTACCGGAGGGAATTAGCGGGATCACCCCTGAGTCGGGTCCAGAGGGCATCCCCATCAACTGCCATAGCTCGTTACGGGTCATCCCCGGCTGCGCCTGACACCAAAGCGAGAGCCATTGGGCCGGATCGACCTGCGGAGGGTCCTGAGAAATGCCTGGGTTATTCGTTGCCGCCGCTTGCGTTTGCGGTTGCTGCTCAGGGATAGCCGCCGTCTTGTTGGCGTTGCTTCCGCCGCTGTCCGCAATCAGGGCGATTGCGACCACCGCCCCTACCGCGATCACGGCTGCGATGGTGATCCAGATTGCCTTCTTGGAGATGGTGATCGTGTCGCCGTCGTCGCTCATCGGACGACCCTAACCCGGCCTGGCGGCTTGATGCAAGCTGGAAGCGTCGGAATCCGGACCCTATTCCGCTGCTCTGTCTGCGTCTAGGTGACCTGCCCAGAGACGTCATGAACGCCTGAGGGCCTTCGGCCCCCGGTTCGTAGAACCGGGGGCCGGGCCGAAGAGCCATCCGGGCCCATCCCGAGGCTTGGGGTCTTGCCAGATCTCAAGCCAAAGGAGAACCCGGATGAACACTCACCGTAAAGCCCGGCTCGGACTGGCGGGGCGCGAGCAGCTGGTGGTGACGATCGAGCGCGGTGCCTCGATTCGCTGCGCGGCGCGCACCTTCAACGTCTCGCCGGCCACCGCCCACAAGTGGTGGCACCGCTACCTCGCGGGAGGCCCCGAGTCGCTCGAGAACCGCTCGAGCCGGCCGCACCGCTCGCCGCGGCTGCTCCCGGCTCCAGAGCAAGAGCGGATCTGCGAGGTCCGACGCCACACCGGCTGGGGGCCGCGCCTGATCGCCGGGGTGGTCGGCCGGCCCCACTCGACCGTTCACGCCACCCTGCGCCGCCGCGGGATCTCGCGCCGGCCCCGGCCCAAGCGCGAAGAGGTGCGCCGCTACGAATGGCCCTGCCCAGGGGACCTCCTGCATATGGACACGAAGCGCTACGCGCGCTTTACGCGCCCCGGCCACGCGGTGACCGGCAATCGCTTCACCAGCGGCGCCGAGAAGCGGGCGGGCGTCGGCCACGAGTTCTGCCACTCGATCGTCGACGATCACTCCCGCCTGGCCTACTGCGAGCTGCATCCAGACGAGCGGGCCTCCACCGTGGCCGGCTTCACCCGCCGAGCCCTCGCCTTCTTCGAGGGCGAAGGGATCGAGGCCAAGCGCCTGATGACCGACAACGCCTTCGCCTACACCAAATCGGCGGAGCTCAAGGAGCTCTTGGCAATGCACCGGATCAAGCACATCCTGATCACCCCGCGCAGGCCGCAGACCAACGGCAAGGTCGAGCGCTTCCAGCAGACGATGGCGCGGGAGTGGGGCTACGGGCTCGCCTACGCCTCATCCGATCATCGGGCCAGGGCCATGCCACACTGGCTGCGCTACTACAACGAACGCAGACCCCACTCGGGGATCGGCGATCAACCGCCGATCAGTCGCGTTCACGACCTATCCGGTCAGGACATCTAGGCGCTAGCCAACCCCCGTCCGGGCAAAGGCTTGACACAGGCGGTCAGTGCCCAGAGGATGCGCAAAGACGGGCATATGGAGGACTTCACCTATGAATGGGAGTTGGAAAAGCCGGTTGACCAGGTCCGGCGTGACATGCGCTCAAACCTGCCGCCGCGCCTATCGAAGTGGGGCTATCGGCCCACGGCCCAAGACGAAACCTCAATGGCCTTTGAGCGCACTTACGCCTCCGGGGTGGCGATTTTCTTGGCGATCATCCTGTTCCCCATTGGGCTGATCTTCCTCTTGTTCTTGCGCAAGACCGCAATCCTGGTTTTCACCATCGAGGCAGACGGTGGCACTAGCAAGGTGAGGGCAAATGGTGAGGCGAGCAAGCGCCTCCGAGAAGGGCTGATGGGTTCGTACCCGCCCGATGCACCTAGACCAGCGGGCGGCAAGGTAGGCCCTGCCTAGAACTGAGAAGCCCCGCCGTAGGATGTGCCCCAGCTAATGGGCCGGAGCGTCGTTCTCTACTTCAGGGGTCCCGTCGCCACGGTCGGCGGCGCACTGTCCTTCTTGCTGGCGGCTGTTGCAGTTGCCCAGTTGGTACGGGGCGAGTCGGTTTGGATGTGGCTGTGCTTTGCCCTGCTCGCCCTCGTGGCGGTCAGCTTCTACAAGTTCCACCAAGTGCAGGTTGAAGCAAGAGAGCGAGCAGAGGCCCTGCCCAATCAAGTGGAAGAGCTGATTAGCGAGGGCATGAAGCTGCTGGATGACATGTCCGGGCCAATGTCTCCCCCGTATCCACTGGCTCCCGATGCGAAGCGCTTGGATGAGGGCTTCGACTTCTTCGAGCGAGCCAGGCAACTCGTCATTGCTGCTGGCAGACCCTCCCTCCTGTTGGACCTAGACAGAGGAATCCGGAAAGTGAGGGAACGTGACCGGGAGAAACGCGAGCGGCAGGATCAACAGGAGGAAGAGCGCCAGAGGCGGGGCGAAAAGGTCACCGACGCGGAGAAGTTGAAGCGTTGGGCCGAGATGATGCACAAGCGACCCGCGATGATGATGGAGGCATACCTAGAGGGTCTTGCAGAGGTTCGGAAGAGTCTTCCTTGATTAGGCCGGTCGGCGCTAAGGGCCATTCCAGCCACCGGGGTCCTGGCCACGCCAGCCCTCCGGCTCGCCGCATCGCCAGCCGAGACAAGGCCCGCTGGAAGAGTTAGAGGCGAGCCGTCCGTTGTCCCAGGGCATCACTGAGCAACTCACCTTCCCGGCGTCCTCGCAGTTCTGGCGGTGCTGCTCGCCCGCGAACCAGAGCACGGCGAGCACTCCCAGGATGGCCACGGCGAGGACAGCCCACTTCACGGGGTCCGACCCTATTCCGCCGCTCCCTCCCCGTCTAGAGCCGCCAGCCCGTAGGGTTGGAGCGGCCACCATCCGGTCAGCAACCCTAGTCCGACGTTGCGCCGCGTTAGGGTCGAGCCGTGGCGTGGAACCAAGTACGCGACTCGGTTCGGCGGGCCGACGATTTCTGGTTGGTGGACCTCACAGTTGTCCCGCCCGATAGCTGGTTCCAGCGGGTTCTCATCTACGTACTGCGGTGCTACCGCCTAGCCCTTCCATGGCTCATCAGCAGCTTTGGCGGGCTGGCGACCATTGCGGGAATCAGCCTGGTGACGGTCTGGGGGATCGTCAAGAACCTCAATGCCGGGGATGTGGTGATCGGCGCTGTCAGCTTCCTGTTGATCTTGTTGGTGATCGGTGCTTATCGCCTCTGGAACGACACCGAAGCGGACAAGGGGCTTGCCCTTCAGTATCTGTATGCCTACCAACAGGCCGAAGGTGTGCGCACCGATTCCATGGCTTTGCGCGAGGCGGCAGGGCACTTTCTCGCGTGGGGCCTGGACCTCGCCGGACTCAAGACGAGGGTGGAGGTTGAGGGGGCGAGAGAGCAATGCAAGCTATGGGCTGATTCGCTGCGGGAGTTCGTAGCCGACGCCTATGGGATGGGAGAGCACGCGGTGCTTCTTGTTCGCGTGCCGGTTGACGATCCTCCGATCCAGCAGGTTCGGGAAGGCGTCAAGTACTTGCATGAGGTATTGGAAACACGCGGTGCCTCACTCGATGTGCGGGACGGGTTTGATCCGCAGGGGTGGATCGAGGCATTTACGCAGCAGCCCGAAGACGATGGCACCGAGGGCGCTAACGGTCAGCCGTAGGGCCTGGCCCCCAAACGGCTTCCCGAGAGATTTGGTACCCGATTGGTACCCGCTACCTGTCGGCTGTCTGTCCCCAGAAAGATGAAACCCCGGCGCTAGCAGCGGCTTCGCGGAGGGTGAGCGACCGGACTCGAACCGGCGACCACCTGGACCACAACCAGGCACCTGAGCAACCCCCCTACCATCCCGCGCCCGATGCCCCGCCGCTCCGACCTCCGCAACGTCGCGATCATCGCTCACGTCGACCATGGCAAGACGACGCTCGTCGACGCCATGCTCTGGCAGTCCGGCGCGTTTCGGTCCGGCCAGGACGTCGCCGAGCGGGTCATGGACTCCATGGATCTCGAGCGGGAGAAGGGGATCACGATCCTCGCCAAGAACACGGCCGTTCGGTACGGGGAGACCAAGCTCAACATCATCGACACGCCCGGGCATGCGGACTTCGGTGGGGAGGTCGAGCGCGGGCTGACGATGGTCGATGGGGTGCTGCTCCTCGTCGACGCCTCCGAGGGGCCCCTCCCCCAGACTCGCTTCGTCCTCCGCAAGGCGCTCGAGGCGAAGCTGCCGGTGATCCTGGTGGTGAACAAGGTCGATCGGCCCGATGCTCGGATCGGCGAGGTGGTCGATGAGGTCTATGAGCTCTTCCTCGACCTCGATGCCGACGAGTCGCAGATCGACTTTCCGATCGTCTACACGAACGCCCGGGCCGGCTGGGCCTCGCTGGAGGAGGGCGCAGAGGGCACCGACCTCTCCCCCCTCCTCGACCTGGTGCTGGAGCGGATCCCGGCGCCCGAGTACGAGGAGGGCGCGCCGCTGCAGGCGCACGTCACCAACCTGGACGCGTCCCCTTATGTAGGGCGGCTCGCGCTCTGCCGGGTGCGGAACGGGACGATTCGCGACGGGCAGCGGATCGCCTGGTGCCGGGCGAACGGCGAGATCTCCAACGCGACGGTCAGCAACCTCTACGTGACCGAGGCGCTCGACCGGGTGGAGGCCACCGAGGCCGGGCCCGGCGAGATCATCGCCGTCGCCGGCCTGCCCGACGTGACGATCGGGGAGACGCTCGCCGATCCCGAGGACCCGCGGCCGCTGCCGGTGATCACGGTGGACGAGCCCTCGCTCTCGATCACGGTCGGGATCAACACCTCGCCGCTGGCGGGCAAGGAGGGCTCGAAGCTGACGGCGCGGCAGATCCGCGACCGCCTCGACCAGGAGCTGATCGGGAACGTCTCGATCCGGGTCCGGGACACCGAGCGGCCCGAGGTCTGGGAAATAGAGGGCCGCGGCGAGCTGCAGCTGGTGGTGCTGCTGGAGCTGATGCGGCGCGAGGGGTTCGAGCTCACCGCCGGCCAGCCGCAGGTGCTGACCCGCGAGGTCGACGGGAAGCTCTGAACGAGCCGGTCGAGCTCCTCTCGATCGACGTGCCCGAGGACTTCGTCGGCGTCGTCACCCAGGCGCTCGCGGTGCGCAAGGGGCGGATGGAGCAGATGATCAATCACTCGACCGGCTGGGTCCGCCTGGAGTTCCTGGTGCCGGCGCGCGGGCTGATCGGCTTCCGGACCGAGTTCCTGACCGAGACCCGCGGCACCGGCCTGATGCATCACGTCTTCGATCGCTGGGAGCCCTGGGCCGGCGACCTGCGGATGCGGCCGACCGGCTCGCTGGTCGCCGACCGCCAGGGGAAGACCGCCGCCTTCGCCCTGTTCTCCCTGCAGGAGCGCGGCACGCCTCTTCGTCGGCCCGGGCGAGGACGTCTACGAGGGAATGATCGTCGGCGAGAACTCGCGCGCCGAGGACATCGACGTCAACGCGATCAAGGAGAAGCAGCAGACCAACGTCCGGGCGGCGTCGGCCGACGAGCTGATCCGGCTGGTGCCGGCGAAGCGCCTCTCGCTGGAGGAGGCGATCGAGTTCATCCGCGAGGACGAGTGCGTCGAGATCACGCCCGAGTCGGTGCGGCCGCGGAAGAGCGCCCTCGACCAGGTCGGAGCGGGTGAAGGCTGCCCGCACCCGGGCGCGGGCCGAGAAGGCCGCGGTCAACGGATCCGGCTGACCCGGCCTATCGAGACCGGGTCAGGCGGACAGATCGATCAGGCGTGCTCTTCGACCTCGACCTCAAAGGTTGTCTCCTCCGGGGGTCCCGGTAGTCCCTGATCGCCGACCTCCTGGAGGCCGGGGAGCAGCGTCTCGTCGCGAAATCGCTCCCAGCTCTCCTGGGAATCGTGGATTGCGACGATGAACCAGCCGTCCGGCGTCTCACCGGCGAAGTGGTGGATCTGCCCGGCGGGCAGCCCCTCGGGCGGGTGGACCACCGCCACGGACGCCTCGTATTGGTCCTTGGTGCCGCCCTTGAACTTGTGCGTGATGCCGTACGCCATATGAATCCTGTCGTCGAGGTTGGCCAGGGTGCAAGGCCACCCTAGCTTGGTGCCGCTCTGGCGTAAACGCGGACTCAGCTAGCTCACGATCGGGTCGGAGCCGGTCCGGAACAGCCGGATCGACTCAGCCCGCGCTGGGATCGGCAGCAAACAGCCGCCAGTCGTCGGGGATTCCCTTGAGCTCGTGCTCGCCGCGCTCCTCGAAGGGGATCCCCGACCCGGCGACGAGATCCTTGACCGTGCTGGTGACGAGCACCTCCCCCGGCCCGGCCAGGGCTCCGACGCGCGCAGCGATGTGGACCGCGATGCCGCCGACGTCATCGTCCATCACCTCGACCTCGCCCGAGTGGAGCCCGATGCGCACCTCCAGACCGATTGAGCGGGCCTGCTCAGCGATCGCGGCCCCGCAGCGAATCGCACGCGCCGGGCCGTCGAAGGTGGCGAGGCAGCCGTCGCCGAGGGTCTTCACCTCCCGTCCCCTAAACCGTTCGAGATCCCGCCGCACCTCGTCTTGGTGCCTCGCGAGCTGCTCGCGCCAGCGCGCATCCCCGAGCTCCGCCGCTCTCTCCGTCGAGCCGACGATGTCCGTGAACATCACCGTCGCCAGCACGCGGTCGGGCTCGGCCACCGAGCGGGCGCCGGTCAGGAACTCCTCGATCTCGCCGACCACGGCCTCAGCGTCGCCCGCCCAGGGCAGATGGTCGATCCCCGGCAGCTCCACGTACCGGGCCCCCGGGATCTGCGCGGCGAGCTCCTCGCCGGCGCGTCGATAGACGACCCGGTCTCCGTGCCGGTGGATGACCAGCGTCGGGACCTGAATCGTCGGCAGGATCTCTCGGACATCGATGTCGAGGAACATCTCGAAGATCTGCTGAACCATCGCTGGACTCGCGGAGGAGCGCTCCATACGGGCGGTGAACTCGAGGGCCTCGGGGTTGCCGGCGAAGCTCGGAGCGAAGAGCTCGACCATTCCCTCGGCGTCCTGCCCCCAGTAGGGGGCGATGAACTCGGCGGCGGACTCGCGAAGCGCCTCCGCGGGGGAGCCCCAGGGGTAGTCGGGCGCCTCGGTTGTACGCCCCATCGCGCCGTGGAGCACCAGGGCCGACACCCGTTCGGGGTGGGTGGCGGCGAACAGCACGCTCATCGGGCCGCCCTCGGAGATCCCGAAGAGCGCCGCGCGCTCGGAGCCGACGGCGTCCATCACCGCCCGGACGTCGTCGATCCGCAGCTCCAGGGTCGGCACCTCGGCGACGGGGTCGGACAACCCGTTGCCACGCTTATCGAAGATGATCAGGCGCGAGAACGAGCTGAGCCGCTCGAAGAAGTGAGCCATCGGAGGGGACTCCCACTGGAGCTCGAGGTGGGTCGAAAAGCCGAGGGCGAGGACCAGGTCGATTGGACCATCACCGACGACCTGATAGGCGATCGAGGCGCCGCCGGACTTGGCGTACCGGGTCTGAGGAGAGGTCAGCGCAATCCTGAGCCGAATCGTATCCCCGCGGCGGCCGGATCCCGAGCCGCGAGCGCGCTACCAGTCAGCTCTCCGACTCCGCCTCGGCCTCCATCTTCTGGAGGCGGGTGTAGTAGTCGGCGAACTCGTTCAGGTGGGCCCAGGCGATCTTGCCCGTGGTGACCGGGTCGTCGTTGGTGACGTTGGTGCGCGGGTCGTGGCTGCCGTGCTCCAGCTCGACCTCCATGCCGATCCGGAACTGCTCGACGTCGAAGGGCGCGGTGTCCCAGTCGATTCCGATCTGCTCGCCGACGCTCCGAGCCTGATCGGCGCTGATCTTGCGCTCGGCGCTCACAGCCGGCACTCTAACTGCCCGCTTGTGTGTCAAGCTGCGCACATGCGTTTACACATAAACCTCGAGGATGAACTCGTGGCGGAACTGGATAAGAGGGTCGGGAAGCGGAGGCGGAGCACCTTCATCGCGCAACTCCTTCGCCGGACGCTGGATGACGAGCGCCGTTGGGACGAGATCCTGGCTGCGCTCGGGACGATCCCGGCCGAGGGCCACGAGTGGGATGACGATCCGGCGGGCTGGGTGAGGGCACAGCGCCGGGCCGACCCGGATCGGGTGGGCTGAGTAGGACTCTTCCTGGACACCACCGTCCTGATCGATTCGCTGCGAGCGCGAGCGGCCGCCCAGCGCCTGCGTGACCTGAGTCTGTCGGAGGCACCGCCGCTCGTCTGCGCGATCAACATCGAGGAGCTGTGGCGTGGCGCCAGGCCCGAGGAAGAAGAGAGGATCGACGCTTTGGTCGCAGCGCTTCGGATCGTTCCGCTCGGTGCGCGCGAGGGATCGATGGCCGGGTCTTGGCGCCGCCGGTTCGCGGCGAGCGGGGTCACGCTCACCCAGGGCGACTGCCTGATCGCGGCGGCCGCGATAAGCGCCGGGGCGCGGCTCGCGACGGGCAACGTCCGCGACTTCCCGATGCCAGAGCTCGAGGTCGAGCACTGGCCGACCGGCACCTGAGCGCCGCCGGCTCAGCGCTCCGTGGTGGCGGTTCGAGCGGCCGCGAAGGAGGGGAAGATCAAGCAACGTGCCGCCGAGAAGACGGCGACCGAGGTTCGCGACGACCTCGAGGCGGCGTAGCTACCACTTGCGCTTGGTGCGGAAGAGCTCCTGCGCGTAGCCGGCGACGCTCACCGGCGACATGAAGAGCTGGTAGAGCAGCAGGTAGCTGAAAAAGCCCTTCCAGTTCTTGCGGACGCTTAGCCCAACCTCCTCGAAGGAGCCACGGCTGAGCTTGAACATGATTCCGCTCAGGATCATGTTGAGCGGCAGGACGAGGAGCGTGAGCGGGCCGACGATCGCGTAGATCCCGAAGAAGACCGCGAGGATGATGCCCACGGGGAAGGCGATCGAGTAGACGAAGTCGACGTAGGGGAAGACGTAGTCCACGATCACGGAGTGGGCGTAGGCGCGGCGGCCCTTGATCAGCGCCGGTCCGTACTCGCGGAGCCCCTCGATCATCCCCCGCGCCCAGCGGCGGCGCTGCTTGGCGAAGGCCTTGAGGGTCTCTGGCGCGTCGGTGAAAGCCACGGCGGTCTTCTCGTAGCTGACGCCCGCCCCTTTGTGCATCATCGCCCAGGTGAGGACGATGTCCTCGCCGATCCGGTCCGGCCAGCCGCCGACGTCCTTGACGGCCTCGGTCCGGTAGACGCTGAAGGCGCCCTGCGCGACCAGGGTGCCCTGGAAGAGGCCCTGCTGGCGCTTGATCGAGGCGATGCCGAGGAAGTAGTCCCACTCCTGAGCCTGCGTCAGCAGGTTCTTGCGGGAGTTGCGGACGAAGACGCCGCCGGCGACCGCAACGGTCGTCGGCGGCGAGACCTGGAGGCGCGCGACGCAACGCTTGAGGGCCTCAGGCATGAGAAGGGTGTCGGCGTCGACCGTGGCCATCAGCGGGGTGTGGACCTCGGCGAGCGCAGCGTTCAGGGTGTTGGCCTTGCCGCCGTGAGGGAAGGTGCGGACGGAGATCCGATCGTCCATCTCCGCACAGAGGCTCGCCAGCTCGACGGTCCTGTCCGTGGATCCGTCGTCGGCGACCAGGATGTGGAACTCACCCGGGTAGTCCTGCGTCGCGACGTAGTCGAGGGTCTCCTCGATCACGTCCTCCTCGTTGAAGCAGGCGACGACAAGGGTGATCGCCGGGAAGTCGACGTCGAAGCGCAGCCTCGGAGCCTTGTCGAAGAGCAGCGAGGAGATCAGGTGGGCATTCAGATAGCCGGGGATGATCGCGATGCCGGCGATCAGCGCCGCGGCGAGCGGGACGGTGATCGACTTGCCGAGCTCCTCGATCCACGGGATCGCGAGCCAGAGCGAGAACGCGACCCAGCCCAGGCTGCACATCGCGACGAAGAGCAGCTTGAGCTTGAGTGGGAGGTAGAAGCGGCGGCGATCCTCTGGAAGCTTCTCGGCGACCGGGAATCCGTTCCCGTTCGTCGAGACGACCGGCAACTGCTCGTTGAGCGTGGCCGGCTTCGGCAGGGTCTTGACCCCGCCGTCGCCGTTGGTCGCGGCGTGGCCGTCCTCGCCGGCCGCAACCTTGCCGTTGCCGTTGGACGCCACCGCTTTTTGGCCAGTACCAAACATGGGCTACTACCCACATCGGTCCCTGGCCCGCGCCTAGAACCCAACTATTCGGTAAATCGCCCTCTACTGGACAGATGACCGAGAGCGGCGCCGCGACCGCGCGTTGCGAGGGCGGGAGCTGTAGGTGTTCGGCCCACCGCCCCCGTTCCCGTTCCTGTTCCGCTTCGGCTTGCGCCCGCCGCCACGTCCGTTCCCGTTGAAGCTCTTGCCGCTCGCATTCCCGTTGCCGGGGTGCTGGCGAGCGGCGTGCTCGAATCCGGGGCCCTCGCTGAATTCGCGATGAAGGCCGAGGTCCGTCGCAATCTTTCGCATCTCGTGATGCTGGTCGGGAAGGACGAAGCTGGCGGCGATGCCCGTGGCGCCCGCCCGGCCGGTGCGGCCCGTGCGGTGCACGTAGGTGTCGCGGTCCTCGGGGGCGTCGAAGTTGATCACGTGGGTGATCTCATCGACGTCGATCCCGCGGGAGGCGACATCGGTGGCGACGAGCGTGTCGATCTTGCCGAGCTCGAAGTCGGCGAGGGCGCGGCGGCGCTGGCTCTGGGACTTGTTCCCGTGCATGGCCACCGCTCGCACCTTCGCGTTGCCGAGCTTCTTGACGAGCCGGTCCGCGCCTCGCTTGGTGCGGACGAAGACCAGCGTGCGGCCGTTCTCGCTGCCGCGCAGCTCCTCAACCAGTGCGCCGACCTTGGCGTCATGGCCGAGGTGAACGAAGCGGTGCTCGGTCGCAGCCTTCTCCACCTTCGGTGCGTGGACGTGCTTGCGCGCGTCGTGCGTGTAGGACGCGGCAACCTTGCCGGCCGCTCCCTCGAGCGTCGCGGAGAAGAAGAGCGTCTGGCGATCGCGGGGCATCTTTCCGACGATGCGATCGACGGCGGGCTTGAAGCCCATGTCGAGCATCCGGTCGGCCTCGTCGAGGACGAGGATCCCGATCTGCTTCAGGTTGAAGGCGCCGCGATCGAGGAGATCCTCGAGGCGGCCCGGGGTGGCGACGACGATGTGGGCGTTGGCCGCCTTCTTCGCCTGCGCCGGGATGCCGACGCCGCCGTAGACGGCTGCGATCTTCAGGGCCCGTGAATTGGCGATCGAGCGAAGCTCGTCGACGATCTGCTCTGCAAGCTCACGGGTGGGCGCCAGGACGAGGGCCGCGGGGCGGCGCGCGTCGGCCTGGATGCGCTCGACCATCGGGATGCCGAAGGCGAGCGTCTTGCCCGATCCAGTCGGTGACTGGACGAGGACGTCCTCACCTGCGAGGACGTCTGCGATGCAAAGTCTCTGCACCGCAAATGGTTCTGAGAAGCCGCGCTTGGCGAGTGCGCCCAGGACTGGGCTACTCACGCCGAGATCGGCGAATGATTCGGATGACATGTAGCTAACTCCTTATGTACGTTCGTTGGAGATCCTGTGACCCCAACTAAACGCGCATTCGGAGCGCATGGAGGGAGGAAACGGAACCTCTCGGGGACCTCGGTTGGTCAACCCGACGTGCACAACGGTAGCAGGGTGCCCGGCGCAGACCGGGCGGTCCCGCTCAGTCCTGCTTCTCTGAGTCCTCTTCCAGGTTCCCCTCCAGCCGCGCTCGCGCCTTGCGAACGGCGAAGGTGGAGGTGCCGCACGCCTTGGCGATCCGGTTGTCCTCGCGGGTCGGATCGCGCTTGATCTCGAACTCGATCCGCGCGTGCGAGCGCATCTGGAGGCGGGCCTGGTTGGGGGTGTCCTCGTCGGCGTCCTCGAGGCCGGCCTCGCCGGCGATGTCGCGGCGGCAGGAGAGGCAGAAGAGCTCGCCGTCCTCCTCGGACCAGGTGGCCGGCAGACCGGTGTTCTCGAAGTCGGGCGCGAACGAGACGGTCACTTCGCAGCGACTGCAGGTCCAGGTGTTGGGGGCCGCGGAGGCGGGGTTCGGCACCAACCCAGTGTAGGGACCGGCCAGGCCGCCTAGGCGGCGGGTCGCTGGGACTGCAGCCCGAGGCGCACCCGCGCCTGCTGCACCGCCTTCACGTTGGTGTGACAGGCCTTCGCGATCCGGTTGTCCTCGCGGTCGGGACGGCGCTTCATCTCGAAGTCGATCCGGCCTCGCGAATCGGTCTGCTTGCGGAGCGCGAGCGAGGCCTCGACGTCGAGCCCGGCCACCGCGGTCTCTCCCGCGCGCTCGCGGCGGCACGCCAGGCAGTAGAGATCGTCTCCGTCCCTGACCCAGGTCGCCGGCAGATCCGGGCGCTCCACCTCGGCCATCCAGCTGACGGTCACCTCGCAGCGATCGCACGTCCAATCGGCCACGGGGGCAGTCTTCGTCTTGGGCATCAGGCTCCACCTTCCAGCCCTCTGTGCTGGTTCGCGCGAGGGAAGAGGGAAAGAGCCGCCGGGCGAATGCTGTCTACCCAGGTTACCCCCTAGTCGACGGACTCCTCCAGCGAGCGCCGGAGGGCTTCCGCGAACGGCATCGGATCGATCCCAAATGGCTCGGCCCCCGTGGGATCGGTGACGACGGTCGGCGTCGACAGCCCCTCGATCAGCGGGCGGGCGACCCCGGCGTCCACTGGGGTGACCAGCCCGATCCAGAGCGAGGAGAGCCAAGGCGTCAGGAAGGGAACGGGCACCTTCAGCCGGCGGCGAAGGCCGAGCGCGTCGGCCATCTCGTCGAGCATGTCGCCGTACGAGAGCACGTCGGGGCCGCCGACCTGCACCTCCCGGGCCGCGGAGCTCTCGACCTCGGGGGCGGCCGCCAGATAGGCGATCACGTCCTCGATTGCGATCGGCTGGGTCGCGGTCGAAAGCCAGGCCGGCGCGATCATCACCGGCAGGCGCTTCACCAGGTAGCGGAGCGTCCGGAAGGACTCGCTCCCTGGGCCGACCACCATTCCCGCGCGGAAGTAGGTGAGCGGCGGGCCCCTCTCGGAAAGAATCTCGGCCGTGCGGTGACGGCTCGCGAGATGCGGCGAGCTGGGATCGTCGCCGAGGCCGCCCAGGTAGACGACCCTCTCGATGCCCTCCTCCGACGCCATCCGCGCGAAGTTGCCGGCGGCGCGAGCGTCGCGCTCGGCGAAGTCCGCTCCGGCGCCGCGGCCCATCGAGTGGACGAGGTAGTACGAGACCTCGACGCCTTCGCCGGCGCCGTCAAGGCTCTCGGCGTCGAGGACGTCGCCCTCCACCAGCTCGATCCCGAGCTCGGCAAGCGGCTGGGCTCTCCCCGGTCCCGAACGAGGCAGCGGACCTGCCAGCCTCGCTCGGCCAGCTCGCGCGCCAGCCGGCCGCCGATGAAGCCCGTCGCGCCGGTGACCAGTGCTCTGCGCGACACGGTCCCGCCGTGGCCGGCTAGGCCAGGTTCGCCCGACGCGGGTAGACGACCTCGGGATCGGTGAGGACGTTCACCAGCGCCGGCTTGCCGGACGCGAAGGCACGCTCGAGCGCCGGGCGGAGCTCGTCGGGCGAGCGCACCAGCTCGCCGTGGCAGCCAAGGGCGGAGACGACCTCGTCGTAGCGGGTCTCTGGCCGCAGCTCGGCGGCGAGGCTGTACCCGTACAAGAACTTCATCGGGTGATGCTCGAGCGCCCAGATGCCGTTGTTGCCCATCACCGCGACGATCGGCAGGTTGTGGCGGGCCATCGTGTCGAACTCCATCCCGGAGAAGCCGAAGGCGCCGTCGCCGAGCAGCAGGCAGACCTGGCGCTCGGGGTGAGCGAGCTTCGCGCCGATCGCCTGACCGGGGCCGGCGCCGAGACAGCCGTAGGGACCGGGGTCCATCCAGGTGCCCGGCTCCCAGGTCTCCCAGACGCGGCCCGCGAAGCTGACGAAGTCGCCGCCGTCGCCGACCACGATCGCGTCGCGGTCGAGGAAGTCCCCGAGCTCCTTGTAGAGCCGCATCGGGTGAAGCGGGGAGCGGTCGTCCGCGAGCACCTCCTGCTCCTCGGCGCGCTTCTCGGTCTCGACCGTTCGCAGCCGGTTCACCCACGCCGACGTCCTCTTGGGGTCGGCGGGCACCGACTCGCGGATCGCCGTCAGCGTCGCCGCGATGTCGCCGGCGAGCGCGAAGTCGGGCAGTCGCGTCTTCTCCAGCTTCGACGGCGCGAAGTCGAGCTGGATCAGCGTCGCCTCCTCGCCGATCGCAGCGCCGAAGCCGAGCCGGAAGTCGAGCGGCACTCCGATCACCAGGGCGACGTCGCAGCCCTTCAGCCCCTCCCCGCGGGCGCGGGAGAAGTAGAGCTCGTGGTCGGGCGGGAGGCAGCCGCGGCCCAGGCCGTTCAGGAAGACCGGGATGCCGAGGGCCTCCGCGAGGGTTTGCAGCTCGGTCTCGCCGTAGGCCCAGTAGAGGTTGGAGCCGGCCATGATCGCCGGGCGCTCCGCTTCGGCCAGGAGCTTCGCGGCGCGCTCGACGCCCTCGGCCGGCCGGTCCGACTGCGCGGGCGGGTCGGGGGTGCCGGGCTCCGCCTCCGAGAAGACGACATCGAGTGGGTAGTCGACGAAGGTGGGCCCGAGCGGCGCCGTCGTGGCGGTGTCGATCGCCTCGGCCGTCGTCCGGGCGATCTTCGCCGGGTCCCTGACCGTCTGCGCGGACTTGACCAGCGGCGAGACGAACGGCAGGTGATCGATCTCCTGAAGAGATCCCATCCCCCACCTCATCTCCGGCGCGCGGCCGCCGAGGGTGACCAGCGGCACGCCGTCGGCCTGCGCCGAGGCGATCGCGCTCATCCCGTTGGTGACGCCGCATCCCGCCGTGAGCGCGCAGACCCCGGGCTCCCGGGTCGCCTTGGCCCATCCGATCGCGGCGAACGCGGCCGACTGCTCGTGGCGGGTGTCCACCACGTCGATCCCCTCCGCCTTGCAGCCGTCGTAGATGGAGAAGAGGTGTCCGCCGGAGAGGGTGAAGAGCTTGGTCGCGCCCCGGCTCTTCATCGCCTGAGCGACGAGCCGCCCGCCGTGGATCGCCGTCTTCTCCTCGACCTGATCGGGCGTCGACATGAGGCGAGCCTACAACGCGTGCGGCCGATCTCGAGCGATGTGGCTCAGCACAGAATCCAGGTGTCCTTCGCACCGCCGCCCTGGGTTGAGTTGACGACCAGCGAGCCTCGCTCGAGCGCAACGCGCGTGAGCCCGCCGGGAGCGATCTCGTCTCCGCAACCGTCTCCTGGGCGACGTAGTCCTCGGGCGTCTCGCGGGCGAGGCGCTTCACCTCCTCGCGCTCCTCCGCTGTGGATTGCCGGCCGATCACCACGCCGCGGCCGCCCAGCTCGGCCCGCGGCTTGATCACCATCTCCTCGAGCCGCTCGAAGGCCTCTGCGCGGTGCTCGTCGACGGCGAGGTCGTAGGTGGGGACGATCGGGATGATCGGCTCCTCGCCGAGGTAGAAGCGGATCAGCTCCTCTGGTCGCGCAGGTAGATCACGTCCAGCTCTACGGGGCGCCCCCCTGCGGGCGCCCCGTACAACCGGCCTTTGCGGACCTCGAGGTCCTCGGGGTCGATGATCGGGACGCCGAGCCTCTTCGACAGCGCGACGTGCTCGTACCAGGCGCCATTCTCCTCGCCCTCGGAGATCAGGGCGGCGGTCGGCTCCTCGGTCCCCTCGGGGGCCGCGGCCCGGAGCACGTTGCCGAGCAGCTCCACGGCATAGGCGATGTCGCGACGCTCGGCGGGCGGCTGCAACGGGACGAATGCGTCGATCGCGGTGCGGGCCGCCAGCGCGTAGGCGATTCCGGACGGGTTCATGCAGTTGTCCTCCAGGATCCGGAAGCGCCCGTCCTCGCCGCGGACGATGTCGAAGCCGATCACGGGCGCATACGGGCCGCGCACCTCGACGCCGACCATCTCGGCCTCGAGATTCTCGGAGGTCTCGATCAGCCGCGCGGGCACCACCCCTTCGCGGGCGATCAGCTGCTCGCTGTAGACGTCTTTGATGAAGGCGTTGAGCGCCGCGGCGCGCTGGCGCAGGCCCTCGAGCTCCTCCCAGGTCTCGGCCCCGATCAGCCGGGCGGTCCCTCGTCGCCCTTGAAGTCGACGCCCTGCTCGTCCAGGTGCTCGCGGATCTGGGCGGCCGCCCGATCGAGATCGAGCTCCTCCAGCGCCGGCAGCAGCTCGGCGTAGTGCCCACGCAATTCGCCGTCGGCATCGATCGCCTCGTCGAAGTGCTCAGGGGTATACGGCGTCCTTGCCGTCGTCCCGCCCTCCACGAGCCGAGTCTTCCCCCGGTTCGCCGGTTTCAGTCCCTACAACTCCTCCAGCTCCCGCCGGGCGGCGTGAGCATCGAGCTCGGCCTCGTGCACCCGACGCTCGGCGCCCTCCACCTTCGCCCGCGCCCGCTCGAGTGCTGCCTGTTCCCGATCCAGCCGCTTCTCGGCCGAGGCGAGCTTGCGCTCGGCCGCCCGGCGGCGTTTCGCCTCCTGCTGGCGCGCGCGCCGCTCCGCGGCCTCTCGCTCCGACCCGCGCTTGCGGGTCGAGGACGGGGCCGGCGCGGCCGTGCCGATCAGTCCGACCGAGGCCGCCCTCTGCTCGCGTGTAAGCAGACCGCGTTCGATGGCCTCGGCGACGTCCGAGTCGCCGGCGGCCGCCTGCAGCGTCTCCCCCACTCGCGTGAGGATCTGCGCGCCCACCCCATGCTCGGCGCCGATCGCCTCGGCCGCGCGGGTCAGCGAGGCGACCGTTCGCTGCTCGCTCTGCGCCGCCTCGCGCAGCTTGGCCCGGTCGGGAGAGCCGGCCAGCATCTCCTCCTGGGCGGCACGGAGCTCCTGGCCCAGCCTGAGCAGCTCGGCCACCTCGTCCGGCTCTTGCTCCGAGAGCTGGTTGACGAGCCACGCCGCGCGGCTCGGTTTGGGCAGGCCCTTGACCCAGTCGGCCGCCTCCGCCTTGCCGCCGGAGCGCAGCTCCTTCGCCAGCTCGTTCCGGGCCGCGGTGAACTCCTCGAGCGGCCCCTTGAAGAGTCGGTGGAGGCTCTCCACCTCGACTCCCTTTGGCGGTGCGAGTGGATTTGATGGATCCGCCATCAGGGGAGTCTTATCGCCCCTACGTATACGTAGGGGATTACCGAATTGCGAGGTAGCGGGACGCCCGGTCAGTGCCCCATAGTCGTCGGGCGGCCGGGGGAACTGAGGGGTGTAGGGGGTTCGTGGGCCGCCGCCTCCCGGATGGGTGGCGGCCCACTGACTTATGACCCGGGCAGGGTGTGCGTGCTGCCGAGGCCGCGCTCCTGGCTGGTTCCGGCACGTCCAACACCGGGCCCCGGGCGCGAGCGGCGACCAAGGCCGTCGCCCGGAGCGGGCGCGCGGCCCAGCCCACCGACGACCGGATCGCCGAGCGGGTCGTTGACGTCGGCGCCCGGACCGGTCGGCTGCGCGACGGGCACGAGCGGCGCGAACAGCTCGACCGTGCGGTCGTAGCCCCGGATCTCGCGCTCGCCGCGCGGCTCGACCTCGATCGTCTCGGAGAGCAGGGCGCGGGTGTCGCCCGTGATCAGGACCGCGTCGCCGGTCTCGCGGGTGACCGCCTCGACCCGTGAGCAGAGGTTGACGGCGTCCCCGATCACGCTGAAGGAGAGGCGACCGGCGCCGCCGATCGCCCCGGCGACCACCTTGCCCGAGTTGACGCCGATTCCGACCTCGAAGCCCCCCGGCCTGCGGCTGTTGATGGTGCGCGCCAGCTCCACCGCGCACTGAACCGCGCGGTCGGCATGCTGCGGGACCTGCTCGGGCGCGCCGAAGACGGCGAGCACCGCGTCCCCGATGAACTGATCGATGTGGCCGCGGTGCCGCGCGACGATCGGGACGATGCACTCGAAGAGCTCGTTCAGCCGAGCCACGATCTCGGGGGCGTCGGCCTCGGCCGCGGCGGTGGTGAAGTCCCGGACGTCGCAGAAGACCAGCGAGACCTCCACCTCCTGGCCGTGCGGCTCGAAGTCCTCGTTGATCAGGTGCGTTGCGACCTCCTCGTCGAGATAGGTGCCGAACGCCTCGCGCAGCCGCTCGCGCTCGGCGAGCCCGTCGACCATCTGGTTGAAGGCCGAGGAGAGCTCGCCGAACTCATCCGAGGTCGTGACGGGGACGTGCTCGTCGAAGCGGCCCTGGCGAATCCGCTCCGTCGCCCCCTCCAGGTCCTCGACCGGGCGCAGGATCGACCGCGAGAGCAGCACGGTGATCTCGAAGCTGACGATGAAGGAGACGAACAGCGCGATCAGCACGTTGATGCCGAGCGCGTCGGTCCCGCCGCCGTCCGAGGTGAGCGCGGCGACCACCACGCCGGTGATCACGTTGATCAGCGGCAGTGAGCCGAGCAGCTTGACGCGCAGCGGCACGACGGGACGGTCGATCCTCACCGGCACCTCGAGCGCCTTGTTGATGTCGAAGAGAATCGGCCGCATGGCCAGCTCGAGGGCCAGGTAGTGAACGACGGCGGCGTACCCGACCGAGAGCAGCGCCGCGGTCATGATCGGGAAGAAGGCGAGCCAGCTCAGGCCCAAAATCACGATCGAGGCGACGACCGCGATCAGCGCGACCAGGATCGGGAAAACGGAGTTCCGGCGGATCAGCTCCATCGGCATGTTCACCGCCAGATGCCAGGCCTCCGCGGTCTGCGCCGAGGAGCGAGCACCCCCGATCCATGCCCCCAGCGGTCGCAGGCGCTTTAGGACCCGGATCAGGACGACGGAGATCGCCACCGCGGTGAGCCCGAGCGTGATCGCGAGGATCTTCACGAAATCGCCCCTGGAGACGGAGTAGTAGAAGCCGAAGAGAGCGACCGCGCCGGTGCCGACTACAAACGCCGTCGCAAGGTCGGCCGTGATGAAAACCGCCGGGTACCGGCGCCCGAGCTTGCGATACATCCATGTGAGGGGATGGGACATGGGTAGCCCCCAATTGTCCCTTACAGCGCGGCGATCGCCTCCGCGACGGGTGTTTCGCCGTTCAGCAGGTCGAATGACTTGCCGATCGTGTTGTCGGCGCGAAGAACCTCCGCAAGTACCAGGGCGACGTCGTCGCGGGTCACCGACCCGGTCCCGCCCGGGCCGTCACCCAAATCGACCTTGCCGGTGCCCGGATCGTCGGTGAGGCTGCCGGGGCGGACGATCGTGTGGTCCAAGCCGCACTCGGCCACGAACTTGTCCGCATCGGCCTTGGCCTCGTAGTAGGGCTTCATCTCGTCCGACCAGCGCTCCGGGTGGTTGACACCGATCGCGCTTACGATCACGAAACGGCGAATCTCCTTGGCGATCGCGGCATCGACCGACTTGACGGCACCGCCGTAGTCGACCGTGAGCTTGCGCGCCGGCCCGCTCCCCGGTCCCGCACCAGCGGCAAAGACGACCGCCTCAGCGCCCGCGAACGCGTCGTCGATGTCGTCGATGTTCTCGATGTCGAGCACGATCGGCTCGGCGCCGATCGCTTCGAGCTCGTCGGCCTGCTCGGTCTGGCGGATGATCCCGCGGGGGCTGTCGCCGCGCTCGGCGAGGATCTTCTCCAGCCGCAGGGCGATCCTGCCGTGGCCTCCGACGATGACGACGTTCACGTGCTCGACCATACCCGGCGCGGCGCGACAAGATGCACGAGGTGGCAAGGTCCGCTCCGTAGAGGAGCGCCTCGAAGGAAGGTAATGCCCGGGGCGGGACTCGAACCCGCAACGGCCCCGAAGGGCCAGCGCCTTTTAAGGGCGCGGACTTTGCCTGTTTGTCTACCCGGGCCCGACGATCGTAGCTCCGGCCATATCGTCCGATCGCAAGGCGATTGCGCGCCAAACTGGCGGCTCAATCCGGACGATCAGTCGCTGGTGCCGACGCGGCGCAGTTGACCGCTCATGGGCCGGCTCCGGCCCGAGACGTAGATCGATCAAGCACCGGCTTAGACGGCACTTAGGCCACTCGGCGATCATCATGGTGCTCGAGGAGAGAATCCCCGCAAATAGCGGGCAGATCGTGTGCGTCACGGCCAGATTTCGCGGGCATTAAGGCCCCCGGAAGCGCAACAGGACCGCTGCTACCGTGTTCACGTGGCAGGGAGAGTTGGTCCGAAATCCCCCGGCCACCCGTCTTGGAAGCCTCCACGCTCACACACGCACAGCGACGCGGGCTCTTTGCCCGGCGCTCGCCGCTCCTTCGCTTTCAGGACGATGAGCACCTCGTCGCGCTGACCAGGAAGGGCCACCAGCACGCCTTCGACGCGCTGGTCGAGCGATACCAGTCACGCCTCCTCGGCTTCTGCCGCCAGATGCTCGGCTCGACCGAGGACGCCGAGGACGTGCTCCAGGAGGTCTTCGTCGCCGCGTACAACGCGATGGTCGCCGACGAGCGACCGATCGCCGTGCGGCCGTGGCTCTACCGGATCGCCCGGAACCGCTCGCTCAACCACCTTCGCAAGCCGACCGCCGACGGCCAGGACACGATGGACACCCACCCCCACCTGAACGGGGTGACCACCCTCGAGCGAGTCCAGAACCGCGAGGAGTTCCGCAACCTCCTCACCGACGTCGGCAAGCTGCCCGAGACGCAGCGCTCCGCGCTGTTGCTCCGGGAGATCGACGCGATGAGCTATGAGGAGATCGCCCAGGCGATGGACACCACCGTGCCGGGCGTGAAGAGCCTGCTGGTGCGGGCTCGCATCGCACTCGCTGAATCGAGCCAGGCCCGCCAGCTCACCTGCGACGACGTCCGCCTGGAGCTCGCCGAGGCCGCCGAGGGCATCGCCAAGGTCTCCGGCCCGGTCAGGCGCCACCTGAAGGCGTGCGACCCGTGCCGCGAGTTCCGCTCCCAGCTTCGTTCCGACACCAAGGCGCTCGCCTCGATCTTCCCGGCCGCGCCCCTGCTCCTGCTGAAGGGCGCGCTGCTCGCCAAGCTCAGTGGCATCTTCGGCGGCGGTGGCGGTGGCGCGGCAGCCGGTGCGGGCGGTGGCGGTGGCGCCGCCGCCGGTGCGGGCGCCGGTGCAGGTGCCGGTGCTGCCGGTGCGGGTGCCGGAGCGGCCGGTGCAGGCGCCGGAGCGGCCGGAGCCGGCGCGGCCGCAGCGGGCAGCACCGCCGCGATCGGCGGAGCAGCCGCAGCGGGCGGCGCCGCAGCCGGTGGCGGAGCAGCCGCAGCGGCCGGCGGCGCGGCCGCGGCGATCGGCACCAAGGCGGCGGCCGGACTGGCGACCGCGGCGATCATCGCCGGCGGCGCCGCTGAGATTCAGCACGTCTCCAACCCCAATCCCCCCAGGCCCGCTGCCCCGAAGGCCAAGACGGCCAGCCGCGCAAAGGCGACGAAGGTCAACGTCCCGCCGAAGGTAGACGCGACGGCTCAGAACGCCGCCGCGGCCCAGGCGCCTCCGGCTGTCGCCGAACCGGCGGCCACGCCGCCGCAAACCGTCACGGTCCCGCCGCAGCCGACCGATCCGGCCGCGACGACCGGAGCCACGGTCCCCGGCACCACGGCCGCCACCACTGGCAAGCACCGCCACCACAAGAACGCGGTGGCGAACAGCGACTCCCAGCCTTCCTCTCCGGCCCAGACCGGGCCCGTTACCACCGGCGTCGAGCCGGCCGTCTGCGACGCGGACGGCGACGGCGTCACCGACGCGGGCGCCCCGAGCAGCTGCGCCACACCCCCGGCTCCCGTGGACACCGGCTCGACCGGCTCGATCGATCAGGGCACGGTCAAGCCGCTCTCCTACACGCCGCCGAAGAAACACAAGGCTGCTCCGAAGAAGAAGCTTCAGGCGCTAGCCGGCAGCAGCCCGATGACCTTGAGCCTGCGGGTGAGGGACTGCGCCGCGAAGGCATGGGTCTCCTCCCGGCTCACTCCGAATAGCTCGTAGTCGTCCTCGGTGGCCCACGGCGGGTCGATCACCTTGTCGGCGACCGGCGCGGACTGCTCGAGCATCGCCTGGATGACGCCGCGGTAGCGCTCGTCCTCGTTGACGCAGTCGGTCAGGAAGCGGACGCCGAAGGCGATGTGGCGATGCTCGTCGCGGGCCACGTTGGAGAACCCCTCGACGAAGCCCGGCAGCGTGTCCATGCGCTCGTTGTAGTCGATGATGAAGTGCTGCCCGGTGAGGGCGAGCATTCCCTCGATCACCATGTGGTAGATCGTCACCGCCTCGACCAACGCATCGCGGTCATCGGGTTCCTGCGCGAGGCGATCGACGCGGCTCTTCAGCAGATCGTCGAACAGGGTCCGGAAGGCGTCGTTCAGGTGCTCGTCGAGTGCATCGAGCCGTTGTGCGAGGTCGTCGGCGCCATCGAGCACGCCGACCTCGCTGAAGAAGCAATCGAAGAAGCGGACGTGGCGGGCCTCATCCGCGATCTGCGTCGAGAGGAAGATCCGCTGCGCCTCGGTGGGCGCGGCGCGCATGACCGGGCCGAGCTCGTCGGCCACCTTCTGCTCGCCGATGAAGAAGCTCGAGAGCCCGTACATCCGCTGGAAGCGCTCCTCCTCGGGGATGCGCTCGTGCCAGTCGACGCGGTCCTGAGAGAAATCGAGGTCCTGGGTCGCCCACTGCTGCTTCTCCCAAAGGTTGTAGAGCTGCGTGTAGTCGAGGAGCTTGACGTCGCTTCGATTGCCCTCCTGAAGCGCCGGGTCCGACGTGGCCCGGAAGTCCTCGCGGCTCGCCCTGGAAGGCCCGGTCTGAGTGGCGTCCTCTGCCTTCACTGGCTCCACCTGAATCTCCTCTCCTGCTCGCTTAGTCGCCCCCGGCCGGAGCCTAGCGCAAGTCCTGGCTGGCCAGCCAGTTATCGGATGAGACGGCGCGGTCCCCAGTCGGACTGGCTCAGCTCGACCCGGTCTTGCTCAGATGCTCCTTGAGGAAGGACGTGGTGCGCTCCCACGCCTTGGCCGCGTGGCCCTGGTCGTAGGTGCCGAGCCGGTTGTGGTCGTTGGCGAACGCGTGCTGCCCGCCCTCGTAGTACTCGAACGCCGCATCGACCCCGGCAGCTTGCAGCTCCTGCTCGAGGGCCTTGGCGTCATCGACCGAGACGAAGTCGTCGTTGGTCCCGAAGTGGCCGAGCACCGGCGCCTTGATGTTCGAGAAGTCCGGCTTGCCGTGGGGCATCACGTAGTAGTAGGTGACGGCGGCGCCGATCTGCGGGTTTGACGCGGCCGCCCAGACCGAGAGGCCACCGCCGGCGCAGAAGCCGACCGAGCCAACCTGGCCGTTGCACTTCGGATGGTCGAGGACGTATTTGACCGCCCCCCGCATGTCTTTCTCGGCCTCCTCCATGTTCATCGCCATCAGCTGCTTCTGCGCCTCGTCCGGCTCCTCGGTCGTGCTGCCGCCGTAGAGGTCGGGCGCGAGCGTGACGAAACCTTCCTTGGCAAAGCTGTCAACGATCCCGCGGGTGTTGTCGTCCAGGCCCCACCACTCGCCCAGCATCACCAGGCCGGGTCCCTCGCCCTCGGGTTCCGCCAGGTAACCCTTTGCCGTCCCACCGTTGGCCTCGAATTCGACGTCTGGCATTCGGTCTAATCCTCCTGTTTCTCGGCAAGCCTCTCAGCGAGCGCCCACCCTACCGCGACCCCGACCATCATCCCCATACGCGCCTCCTCCGCGAGCAGGGTGCGGACTGCGGCCAGGCGGGCCTGCTCGTCGGGGGTCGTCGCCGCTTTCAGCGCCTCGGCCTCGTGAGACTCACCGAACCAGCCGCCGGCGCCGAGCGCCTCGGCGAGGATCTTCTGCAGCCGTGGCGCTGCCCGGGCGACCTGTCGCTCCGTCTCCCGGAAGACCTCCGGATCGGAGATTGCGTCGATTGCGGCATCGATCTCCTCGTCGCTGTACGGGCCGCGGCTCATGTCTTTCGGCGCTCCCACATCTGCAGCTCACCGTAATCGGCATAGCCGAGCTTTGCGTAGACGGGATAGCCGAGCTTCGTGGCCTGCAGGGTCGTGGTCTCGAGCCCTTGCTCGGCGGCGTCGGCCAGGGCGCGCGCCATCAGCCGTCCCGAGATCCCGCGGCCCCGCCCCTCGGGCAGCACCGCGACGAAGACGATCTCGCAGTCGCTGCCGTGCGTGAACGCCCCGGCGCAGGCCACGGTCTCTCCATCGATCGAGCCGAAATAGGTCCGGAGGGCCGGGAGCTCTCCCCCCATCACCGGGAACTCGCCGGGCGCGAAGCCATAGGCAACCTCGTTCAGGCGCGAGACCAGCTCGTAGTCCGGCTCCTCGCGGATCTCCAGCTCGCGGTCGGGGTCGGGCGCGTTCAGGTCGCCGATCGGCATCGCCATCGCGCGCGGCGTGGCGTCCAGGAGGTGGCCGGCCGCCTCGAGCGCCCGCACGACCGCCGTGTCCGTCTCGGGCACCCAGACCGTCCAGGCCTCGACGCCCTGGTCGGAATAGAGCCGGTCCAGCTCGTCGATCGAGGCAATCACCGACTCGGGATCCTCGTAGAGGACCGAGTTGAAGAACGAGCGCTGCGGCGAGCCGGGCACGATCGCCGCCGTGAGGCCGTCCCGTTGCCAGACGCGGCCGCCCGTGCTCTCCGCGAGGACACGCCAGAAGGGCGGCATCGACCCGCGCACCAGCTCGAGCCACGCCGCGTCGTCAGCGGGGATATGCACGGCGAGCTCAGCGCTTGCGGATCAACGTGATTCCGTCGGCGACGGTGAGGAATGCGACATCGACACGCTCATCGGCGCTCAGCCGGTCGTTCAACTCGGCGGTGACCCGCGCGGCCTCGGAGTCACCCGGATCGAGAACGGTCCCCTCCCGAAGCGTGTTGTCGAGCATGATCAGCCCGTTCGGGCGTGTCCGCGCGAGCGTCTCCTCGAAGTAGTCGATGTACTCGGTCTTGTCGGCGTCGAGGAAGGCGAAGTCGAACTGCTCGGTGCGCTCCATCGCCGCGAGCGTCTCGAGCGCGGGCCCGACCCTGATCTCGACCCGATCCTCCAGCCCTGCCTTGGCGAGATGGCCGTGCGCGCGCTCGGCGTACTCCTCCCTGAGCTCGCAGCAGATCAGCTTGCCGTCGGCAGGGAGCCCGCGAGCGATCGCCAGAGCGCCGTAGCCCAGGAAGGTCCCGACCTCCAGTGCTCGCTGGGCGCCCGTCGCGGCGACCAGGACGGTCATGAAGGCGGCCTGATCGCCGCCGATCTGCATCTCCGCAAGCTCACCCATCTCCCGGCCGGCCCGCTCGATCTCCGGAACGGCTCCGTCGCGAAAGGAGCTGTGCTCCACGGCATAGTCGTGGATCTCGGGAGTGACCGAGATGAACCGCTCGACCGTCAACCCGGGCGCCTCTCGCGCCGGGCGAACGTGACGATGAGGCCGCAGGCGGCACCGACCAGGGCACCGCCCAGCCCGGCGAAGACGTTGGCGTAGTCGTCGACCACCGGCAGCAGGATCAGGACGGCGGCCGCGACGGCTGCGCCGATCACCTCCACGTCCTCACCGGGGCGGGACCGCACCTCGGCACCGCGGATCACGGCCCATGCGGCCAGGAGCCCGAGCGCGATGCCGTTCCCGCCGGCGGCGAAGAGCACGTCGTTGGCGGGCGCGAAGGCCGTCTCCATGCCGTCGGCGGCGAGCATGCCGAGAGATCCACAGGCGACGATCAGAATCGCCGTCGGGATCGTGCCGAGCCGCTGCTCCACCGCCACGCCGAAGACGGCGATGCCGACCGAGGCGACGAAGAGGTAGCCGATGTCGGGGTAGACGAAAGGCGAGACCAGATAGCGCCACCAGTCGGCTCCGACCGGCCCGACGATCCCGCCCAGCCCGAAGGTGTCGAGGGACGGGCTCGCGACCCTCACCAGGACGAGCAGTGCCGGGATCAGGATCGCGGCCAAGACGGCGTAGGGCCGCTCCGCGAGCCGGTCTGAGCGCTGCGCCCGGGCGAGACGCCGGCGCGACCGTCGAGACTGCCTGGGGGTGATCTCGTCCCCTCGCAGCTCCAGCTTCGGGGCCCGCTTGCGGAGACGGGTGCCGCAGTACGGGCACTCGGTGACGTAGGGGCTGACCTCCTCGCCGCAGCTCCGGCAGACCACGCTTAACTCAGGCGAGCTCACTCCGCGAGGATACCCCGGCTTGCTCGGCCCATCTGTTGAGGTCGTAGAGCATCCGGGCGAGCTCGCGGCCCCGGCCACTGAGGCGGTAGCGCCGCCCCGGGGCCCGCTCCAAGATCCCGGCATCGATCAGCTCCCCGAGTCGCGCCGAGAGGACGGAGGGGCTGATTCCGGTCCGCTCGCGCAGCTCCGAGAACGCGAGCGTGCTCCGCCGCAGCTCCCAGACGAGGCGCAACGCCCAGCGCCTGCCGAGGAGGTCTAGCGCGCTTTCTACCGGTCGCATATTGGACACTAGTACGGAAATCGAAGTTCATGCTCGCAAAAGCAGGTAATCCGTTACGAAAATCGTACTAGAGTCGCCGGAACAGGTTCGAATCCTGCCTTTATGCGAGGGTGCTCCGAAAGGAGCAACCCGTTCATGATGCGTCGGGATCGCTCGCCGCGACGATCTCGCTCATCAGGCCCCCGATCTCGCCACGGTCGGAGAGCCAGGTGAGCTGGCGCCGCGCCCCCGTGCCGTTCTCCACCAGGTCAGCGAGGGCGCCGAGCTCCGCGTCGCAGCCGAGCTCCTGCGCGTGGTCGCAGAGGTCGTCGATCACGCCGCGGGCCATCTTCGCTCCGGGCACCTCCAGTCCGTGATCGAAGTCGATCAGCTTCCCCTCGATCCCGACGACGGCCGCCCTCACCTTGTTGTCGTCGATCAGCTCGTGGGGGTGCTCGATGCTCGGCACGCCCTCGTCGTAATCGGAGGCGAGCCGGTGGGCGAGGGCCTGACCGAGCGCCGCAAAGCCGATGGTGTGCTCGACGCGGGTCTGCTGGTCGAAGACGCGGATCTCGACCGTTCCGAGGTTCGGGTGCGGGCGGACGTCCCACCAGAGGTAGGTGTAGTCGGGGATCGCGCCGCCGCGCATCATCTGCTCGACCCGGTGCGAGTAGATGTCCCAGGTGCCGTAGTACGGCGGGATCCCGACCCGGGGGAACGCGCGGAAGACCGGCGTGCGCGAGGACATCATCCCGGTGGTCTTGCCGCGCCAAAGCGGTGAGTTCGCCGACATCCCGAGCAGCAATGGCAGGTACCCCCGCATGCCGTCGGCGACGTAGATCGCCTTCTCGGCGTCATCGATGCCGATGTGGACGTGGGTGCCGAAGATGAGCTCCTGCTCGGCGATCCAGCTGAGCTCGGCCGCCAGCTCCCGGTAGCGCGGCCGGTCGACGATCAGCTGGTCCTCGTAGAGGGCCGCGGGGTGGGTTCCCGCCGCGCCGATCGCGAGCCCGTTCCTCGCCGCCACCTTCCGGACCGTCCGGCGAAGGCTGCGAAGCTGATCCGCGGCTTCGGCCACGTCACTGCAGGGACGAGTCGCCACCTCGAGCACGGACTGCATCAGCTCGGGCTTCACGAAGCCGGGGAGGTCATCGGGAAGGTCGCCGAGGATCACCTCGATCGACTGCGAGAGCTCGAGGCTCTCGGCGTCGCAGATCATCAGCTCTTCCTCGATGCCGAGGGTGAACGGGGTGCCCCCGAAGTTCTGCTCCAGCATCGCCCGGACGATGACAGCCCCGGGGGATGAAGTTTGGTTCGCCCGACGTAGGCCAGAATGTCTCGTGTGGTTCTCGATGAGATGGCCCACCCGATCGTCCTCGCGCCCCTCGCCGGCGGCGCCTCGACCCCCGAGCTGACGGCGGCGGTGAGCGAGGCGGGTGGGCTCGGGTTCCTGGCGTCCGGCTATCTGACACCCGAGGCTCTCGAGGAGCGCATCGCCCGCGTGCGAGAGCTCACCGATGCCCCGTTCGGCGTGAACCTGTTCGTACCGGGCGACCCTCAGGCCGAGACGCCGGGTCTCGGGGCCTACCTGGACCACGTCGCTCAAGAGGCGAGTCGCTTCGGCGCCGAGCTCGGCGAGGCGCGCTACGACGACGACCACTACGACGAGAAGCTCGAGCTGATCGCCGAGAGCCGGCCGGCGGTGGCGTCCTTCATCTTCGGCTGCCCGGAGCCGGATCGGATCGCCGCCCTGAAGCGAGCCGACGTCGAGGGATGGGTGACCGTCACGAGCCCCGGAGAGGCACAGGCGGCCGTGCAGTCCGGCTCGGACGCCCTGATCCTGCAGGGGGCCGAGGCAGGAGGACATCGCGCCTCCTTCACCGACTCCGACGAGGAGCCACTCAGCACGCTGGTGCTCCTGCGGCTCGTCGCCCAGAGGGTTCGGCTTCCGCTGATCGCAACCGGCGGGTTGACGGATGGACCCGCCGTGGCCGCCGCCCTGGTTGCCGGCGCCGCGGCCGCTCAGCTCGGCACCGCCTTCCTGAACGCGGATGAGGCCGGAACGGAGCCCGCCTACCGCGAGGCCCTCACGACCCGGACCCCGACGGCCCTGACCCGGGCGTTCAGCGGCCGGCGCGCGAGGGGCATCGTCAACCAGTTCATGAGCGAGCACTCCGCCGACGCCCCTTCCGCGTATCCGCAGATCCACCACGCCACCTCGCCGCTCCGAGCGGCGGCACGGAAACGCGGCGATGTCGAGGGATTCAACCTGTGGGCCGGCCAGGCACACCAGCTCGCGGCGAGTGCGCCGGCCGCCGAGATCCTGCGCTCGATCAGCGACGGCGTCCGGCAGGCGCTGGAGGCGGCGGCCAACAGAGCGCTCTGATCGGCCAATCCGTGCTCAGCGCGGATGCGGCCCGCTCAGAAGATCGGCAATACTGGCCCTCAAGGCCCAATCCAGGAGGTATTCGCGAAGATGGAAGTCAAGTCGATCACCGAGCAGAAGTCGCTGCTCGCAACGCTCTCCCCCGGCAAGCGCGCGCGGCTCCGCCGCCTGCTCTTCGATTACGGCCCCGGCAACGGGACCCTGATGCTGCTGCCGATCGACCAGGGGATCGAGCACGGACCTCGCGACTTCTTCCCGAACCCGGCTTCGAAGGACCCCGAGTACCAGTTCAGCCTCGCGGCCGAGGCCGGCTACTCTGCGATCGCCTGCCAGATCGGGCTCGCGACGCGCTACTACCCCGACTACGCGGGCCAGGTGCCACTGATCCTCAAGGTCAATGCCAAGACCGACGTGCCGCCCTCGGACGAGGCGTTCTCGCCGACCAACGCCTCCGTCGAGGACGCGGTCCGGCTCGGCGCCGACGCGGTCGGCTACACGCTCTACGTCGGCTCGCCGCGCCAGGACGTTGACCTTCATCAGCTCAAGGGCGTCCGCGCGGACTGCGAGCGCTACGGCATGCCGCTGGTGGTCTGGGCCTACCCGCGCGGCTCCGCAATCGACAAGAAGGGCGGGGCCACCTCCTTCTACGCGATCGACTACGCGGCTCGCCTGGCGATGGAGATGGGCGCTGACGTGGTGAAGCTCAACTTCCCCAAGTTCGATCCGGAGAAGGACAAGCAGCAGCCGGCGCCGTACAACGAGATGGAGGTCGCCCCCGAGGAGGCAGTCCGCCAGATCGTCGAGTCTGCGGGACGCTCCCTCGTGGTCCTCTCGGGTGGATCGAGGACGGACGACGAGACCGTCCTCAACCACACTCGGACGATCATGGAGGCGGGCGGCTCCGGCGTGATCTTCGGCCGCAACGTCTGGCAGCGTGAGAAGGCCGAGGCGCTGGAGATCGTCGGCCAGATCAAGGAGACGCTGCTCTCCAACGTGCGGCGCATTCCGTAGCTCCGGACGAACACCGGCAATGAAGGCGGTACCCGTGGTGCGGTGGTCGCCCTGTGGGTAGCTCCACCGAAGTTGGCGACTTTCTCACCCATACGGTGAGTAACCCGCCAATTCCCGGATAAATCGTGCGCCGCGGCCCTTAGAGGGAGCGATGCAGCGACGCCGCGGCGCCCTGCGGGCGCCACTCTTCATTGCCGCGGTCCTGATCGTGACGGCGCTCTCGCGCTGCGGGGTCGGCGGCGGCGGCTCCGCGGAGCCGTCCGGGCCCCTGAGCGCCACGGTCACCCGTGTCGTCGACGGCGACACGATCGACGTCGAGCTGCAGAACGGAAGTGATGAAGCGGTCCGCTACATCGGCATCGACACCCCGGAGACGGTCAAGCCGGGCACGCCCGTCCAGTGCGGTGGTCCTGAGGCTCATGAGGTGAATGAGCGGCTCGTCGGCGGCCGCACCGTGACGCTCCGCTTCGACGCCGAGCGGCGGGACGTCTACGGGCGCCTGCTCGCCTACGTCTACCTGCCTCGAGGGCGGCCAGGCGGACGGCCCCTGTTCGTCAACGCCGAGCTCGCGCGTCGCGGACTGGCTCGGACGCTGACCATTCCGCCCAACGACTCCTTTGCACCCCTCTTCGCCCGGCTCGCAGGCCATGCCGGCGTGCGTGGGTGGGGCCTATGGGGAAGGTGCCCTCTATAGTCGAACACGGCCCACGAGGCGCAGCGGCCAGGCTTGTGCGGCTTGGCTCTTGCAAAATCCTTTGCTAGCTTGCACGGCCGCCCCGGGGGCAATTGCGATGGCTCAAATGCGAATGCGACAGAGCATGTCCCAGATCGAGCTTGCGTTCGAGCAGGAGATGGCGCTCGAACGCCGCCGGCGGGATCAGCTGCGAAAGCGCGCGGTCAATCGCTCGCGCGCGCGGCGCATCACGCGGAACGAGTCGCGCGGCAAGGTCCGGTTCAGCGTCCTTCTCGTCTGCCTGACGATCACGGTCGTGACCGTGGTCGTCTCGATGTTCGAGACGCTGGCCTGGCTTATGGGTTAGGCAATACCTAGCGCTGGCCCAACCGCTGCAGCGCATCCGCGACGGCTTCGTTGGCTCCACCGGCGTCATCGTCATCCCCGCCGGTGCTGCCCTCGCTCTCGATGCGGTCGTAGACCTCGTTCCTGAAGATCGAGACGTCGCGTGGAGCGGTGATACCCAGACGCACCTTCTCGCCGGCGACCGAGAGAACCTGCACTTCGACCCCATCGCCGATCATGATGCTCTGGCTCGGTTTCCGTGTCAGCACCAGCATCGCTACCTCCTAGGATCGTCGCCTGCCCCTTCAGGCAGCGATCATGGTCGGCTACCAAGAAATAGGTAGCCTACAGGGTTCTGCCTCGCCTGCCAAGGCACAATCCGCGAATGATCCGGATGACCGATTCCCGATCCGCGCGCGCCCGGCTGAGGCGCACGCCCATCGGCAATCGATCATCTAGAGTCTCGCGCCGATGGCACGTAAGTCGCTGCGACCACAACTGAACCAGATCCGCGCCTGGGTGCGCCAGGGCCGGACGGACGCCTGGATCGCCCATCAGCTGGGTGTGCCGGCGTCCCAGCTCCGCGATTTCCGCACGCGGAACGGCCTGACCGCCGAGGGCGAGGAGCCCGAAAGCGACGTCGACCTCCGAGACGAGATCGAGGCCGAGATCGAGGCCGAGCTCGTGGAGCCCGAACCCGAGGAGGAAGAGGGCGCAACCGACGAGGGTGAGGGCGACGACGAAGGCGAGGACCAGGGGGACGGCGACGCCGAGTCAGATGGCGGCGGAGACGGTGAAGGGGCCGGCGGAAAGCGCCGCCGGCGGCGCCGTCGCGGCCGTCGAGGACGCGGCCGCCGCAAGCCGCTCGAGGCGACATTCGACCAGGGCGAGGAGGAGGGCTATGGAATCTGGCTCGACCCCTCGGTCAAGGACGACCCCACTTACACGGAGCACTGGCAGGGTCAGAAGGCGCTGCGCGTGACGATCGAGCCCGAGCGGATCGTCTTGGAGCGCGTCGAGGACTGAGGGTTCTGCGCGGCGGGTCACTTCTGCTCGCTGCTGACTCGGCCGCCGCTGTAGTCGTACGCGCCTCTCAGGTATTCGAAGAACGCGCCGTCCACGATCGCCTGCGGGTCCAGGTCCACGGCTGCCATCGGGGCGGCGCGGCGGGCAGCCTCCAGGCACCAGTCGGTGCCGCGACCGTAGAGGTCGGCAAGCTCCTGGGCTGAGAAGGTCGGGCCGATCCGGCGGCGGAGCTCCTCGCGGATCGAATCCACGGCGCGGCGGGCGGTCCGCGCCGTCCGCGGGTCGACGTCGAGCTCCCGGAGTCGCCTGGCCCCCTCCTCCCACTGGAAGAGGGCGTTGTCGAGCGGATAGGCCACCCCTATTTGGTAGCAGGCGGCAGGACGCTGGAACCGGGAGCGGCGGCGCAGGTGAGAGGGTCAAGCGGCCCGGTGATCTTCCAGACGTCGACGAGACCCGCGCCGGCGACGTGCTGGATGTTCCCGCCGTGCGAGATCCAGGTGCGCTGCACCGGTGGCTTGTCGGCCGCTGGGTCGTCCTGGTGGAAGGTCGGGGTCGTGACGACGTAGTCGAAGTCGCCGTCATTGAGGGCGCCGATCCACTCCGGGCACGCGGGAATCTCGTCGAAGGAGCCGCGCGACCCGTGGTTTCCGATGTACGTGACCGAGTTGCTCGAATCTCCGCCCCAGAGCGGGTACTGGAACAGCGCCCCCATCGTCCCCGAGAGCGCGATCCGCAGGTCGTGGGTCCCATTCGCCCAGTCGTAGGCGGTTCCGAGTCCCTGACCGAGCTCGATCGCGGGCTGCTCGGTCTTCGGGTAGTCCGGCGCCGTCGAGGAGTAGCGCTCGTCCAGGTAGTGGGTCTGGGCCATGCGGCCGAAGACCGCGAGAACGATCAGGGCGGCCACGCCGATCCCGGCGAGCGGGAGGGGCGAAAGCCCCCTGCGGGAGAGGAACACCAGAAGGAGCGGCAGCGCGATGACCGCCAGCGCGAGCGCCAGTGTGCCCGGGATGCGTCCCGTGTCGATCGCCCCGATCGCCCCCGCGCTCACCACCACGAGCACCGCCAGGATCACCAAGGAGGCGACGCGCCAGATCTGAGCCCGCGTGCCGAGGCGCCACAGCCGCTGCTCACCGGCGAAGGGCGGCGGGATCGCGAGCAGCGTCAGGGCGAGGACGAGCCCGGGCGCCAGGTAGCGGATGTTGAGCCGGAAGCCGATCGGCATGCCCTCCGGCCCCGAGGCGCCGAGCGGCGTCACCAGGTAGGCGAGGGCGGCAAGCAATGCGACGACGGCGAGCATCCGCTCCATCCGCCCACCGCGCCAGAGCACGAGGACCACCGCGATAACCGCAAGCGCGAGGTACGCGGGCCAGAGCTCGCCGAGGCGCTCGTGCAGCGCCGGCGTGAAGTAGCGGCCCCAGATGCTCGTGTCGGTTGCGTAGTGGGCGATCGAGTAGGGGTGGCGGCCCTGAAGGGCCTCGGCGTGATGGATCGGCCCGATGTCCTGCCAGGGGAACGGGTTGCCCGAGACGATCAGATTGCGGACGTACCAGTAGCCGCCGCCGACGGCCATCGCCCCGATCCATTCAGCGGCGGCGCGCAACCTGTGGCCGGCGCCGCTGATCCAGATGACGCCGACGCTCAAAGCCAGCACCGGCGGGACCACGGTGAGCTTGGTGCCGAGTGCCAGCCCGGCGGCCAGGCCGGCGACCAGCAGGACCCCCGACGGCGGCCCGGATGCTGCCGGGCCATCCGGCGACCCCACTCTCTCGGGCCAGCGCGCGTTGAGCAGCAGCGCGACCGACGAGAGGAAGAGCGCGATCGCGACGACGTCGTTGTTCGCGTTGCCGGGCTGCCGCGAGAAGAGCAGGTTGGCCGCCATCACCGCGGCCACGGCCGCGAGGCCGATCGGGCCGGTCCCGTAGGGACGGCCGATGCAATATCCGGCGAACAGGGCGAGGCCGAGCCAGGCCATGTTCATCAGCGGCGAGAGGAAGTCGTTTCCGAAGAGCAGCAGCCCGCCGGCGTGGAGCAGCTCGGAGACCTGCGGGTAGAACCAGTTCAGATACAGCGGGTCGGTGTAGAGCAGCCCGGTGACCGACCCGGTTCCGGCAATGTGCGCGGCCAGCGGCAGGTGGTACCAGAGCGAATCGCCGCCGTAGATCCCTCGATCGAGGGCCAGTAGCGTCGGGCCCGCCCACTGCGCGGCGACGATCAGCGCCAGGACGATCGCCGCACCCAGCTCGATCCGGCCGACAGCCGGCGCTGGCCGCAGGTCGGGCCCCGTCGCCTTGCCCCAGTGGGCAACGCGGGCGCCCGCGCGGATCAGCATCGGCTCCAGGCGGAGCGCACCGCCGCCGACGATCATCGAAGCGGCCACGAGCAGCACTCCGTCGAGCGCTCCGAAAAGCCCGAGCAGCTCGGAGAGCACCACGAGGATGCCGATCGCGAGCACGGTGTCGGCCAGGACCGCCGGCGTACCGGTCCAGCCCGGTAGAGCCGCGCGCCTCGCCGTCCTGCCCGCGATCGCCATCGAGAGGACGACCGCCACCAGGCCGATCACGCCGAGGATGTAGTCGCCCGCGTTGCTCACTTCTTGCCCGACGCGGATGCTCCCGGTTCGACCGCCCCTCCGCGCCGGTTGGCCGGCTTGCCGCAGGTGTTCGGGTCGAGCTGTCCGTTGATCCGGAAGACCGAGACCCGGCCCGAGTGGACGATCTCCTGGACGGCGGGATCCCGCGAGACCCATCCCCGTTCGGGCGACGCGCTCGCCCTCGACGGGTTGTTGAGATCGAGTGACGGGGTGGTGATCAGGTAGTCGTAGTCGCCCGCGTTGACGGCCCGGCGGAAATCCGGGCAGCGCTCGATCGCACGGAAGTCCGCCTCCGGCAGGTGCCGGCCGACGTACTGGACGTAGTTGGAGACGTCGTCGCCGTAGAAGCCGTACTGGTCGTAGGCGCCGCTCGTGCCCGCCACGGCGATGCGCAGGTCCGAGGTCGGCTTGGCCCAGCGCACGGCGGCATCGAGCTCGAAGCGGAAGTCCTCGGCGCGGCTGTAGCGATGGGCCAGGTAGTCGTCCTGGCGCTCCCAGCCGGCGGCGGCGATCGCCACGAACAGAACGGCTCCCGCGACCCCGGCCAGGAGAGCGCGGCGCCGCGCCAGGAACGCCAATCCGACCGGCGCTGCGACGAACACGATGCCGATCAGCGCCGCCCATGGAATCGACGCAAACTCCCCCTTCCACGCGACGTTCGCATCCGAGTAATGCGAGGTGAGGAACAAAGCGATCAGGCCCCCGACGATCAGCGGCAGGCGCAATCGCCCGGGGACGAGGCGCGGCTCGAGCGGCACGAGCGCCAGGCCGAGTGCCAGGCCCGGGGTCAGGTACCGGAGATTGATCGCGAAGGCGAGCGGATGCCCCTCGGGCCCGGCAGCCGTCAGGGGCGTGAACAGGTAGGCGATCGCGGCCACGATCGTCACGACGCCCGCCAGGCGCACGGCGGGAGAGCGTGGTCGCCAGACGGCGAGCACGGCCCCGGCGCCGGCGCCACCGAGAATCAGGAACCAGAGCGGTCCCAGCAGGTTCTCGATCGGGTTGAGGAAATAGGCGCGCCAGAGCCCCGTGCTCGGGTTGCTGAAGATGTAGTGGGCGACGGTGTAGTCGTCGCGGCCCTCGAGGCCACGGTTCGGCCCGGGCAGGTCGATCGGGCCGATGTGCCGGGCCCACGGCAGCGGATTACCGGCGTGGATCAAATTCCTGAGGAACCAGAAGCCCGCGGTTGCCAGGACCCCGGCGATGAAGACGCCGAACGCCTTCCGCCGGAAGTCCTTCGGGACGAGGAAGACGACGCCTACTGCCATGGCGGCGGTCGCCCCGGAGACCGTCAGCTTGCTGCCCAGGGCGATGCCCATCGCCAAGCCTGCCGTGAGGAGTGCCCCCAGCGGGAGGCACGCCGCCTCGGTCGAAGTTCCCGCCGGTCCCCCCCTCGCCGTCCCCCTCTCTCGGGACGCCCACGCTGTGATCAGGATTGCCGCCGCGGCTAGGAGCATTGCGACGGGGACCGTGTCGGTCGCCGGGGTTCCCGCCTCGCGCGGGACCATCGGGCCCGTGTCCATCGCGATGCAGACCGCGACGAGGCTCAGTGGTGCGACGCCGTATGGCCGGCCGATGCACCAGCCCGCCAGCAGCGCCACGCCGAGCCAGCCGAAGTTGACCAGGGGGCTGAAGAGGTCGCGATCGAAGAGGACGATGCCCGTCGCGTGCAGCAGCTCCGAGTTCTCCGGATAGAACCAGTTCAGATAGAGCGGATCGATGAAGTGCATCCCCCACACCGAGCCGCTATCCGCGATCCGCGCCGCGAAGGGCCCGTGGTACCAGAGCGTGTCGAAGGTGACCATCCCTCGGCCCCAGACGTCCTGGATGCCGGTCGCCCAGTGGGCTGCGACGAAGGCGGCGGCGAGGAGAGCCAGAAGCAGCTGGGGAAGGGGAATTGTCGGCGCCGGCGGTGCGGGATCGTCCGTGCTTGGCGAATCACCGGCGCCATGGGCCGATAAATCGCCACGCACGCCGAACCACACGCCGAGGCCGACAGCGAGCGCAGCGACGATCAGGACGGCGGGGACGAGGATTCCGAAGGCGCCGAGCAGCTGGAGCAGGACGGTGAGCACCGCGACGGCCAGCACCGCCTCCGCCAGCCGCGCCGGCGCGCCCTCCCACCCCGGCAGCAGCCGCCGCCTGAGGCGCACGCCCGCCATGCCCATCGGGATCGCGACCGCCGCGAGCCCCACCACCCCGAACAGGTACTGGCCGAAGCTCACTGAGATTGGGGTGCCGTGGCGGCCTTGCCCAGACTGCCTCCGCCGGTCCCGGCGCCCTGCAGCTTGGCGCACCCGCCCGGGTTTAGGTCGCCGTTGATCCTGAAGACGAAGTCATCGTCGCGGGACTCGATCTTGGTGGCCGCTGGATCGGTCCCGGTCCATACGGCCTCGATCGGGAGCCGTGACTGGGTGCGCTGATCCGGCCCGATCACCAGGTAGCGATAGTCGCCGTCGTCCACGGCCCTGCGCCACTCCTCGCACTGCGCCATCCAGTCACGCGCGACGTCGTTCTGCGCCGCCTCGCTGGCGATCGGGAGATACGCGCCATGCGGACCGTGGCGAGCGATGTACTGGACGTGGTTGGAGAGGTCGTCGCCATAGAAGACGTACTGCTTGAAGCCGGGACGGCCCCCGACCACGCCGATCCGGGTGTCGTGAGGGTTCGCCTGGTTGAACCAGGACAGGGCCGCCTTCATCCCGTCCGGGAAGTCGCTGGGCGCCGTCGAGGCCCGATATCGGTCCTTGACGTAGTCGTCGCTCTTCGGCCACCCGATCGCCACCACCAAACCGAGGGCGACCACCGCGGCCCCACCGACAAGGAGGCGGGAGACACCGCGCTGCGCCGCGATTGCGATGCCGACCGGAACCAGGATCAGGAAGAAGGCAAGGCCGATGGCGCCGAGCAGGAAATGCCGCGTCCAGAGATGGCCCGAGAGGTCCCAGATGGGGACGGCCTGGACGAGCAGCAGGATGGCGAGGGCGCCGAGCAGCCAGTTCTGGTCACGCCTGCGGCTCCCGAGACCTGGGTCGACGCCGAGCAGCATCGCGCCGAGGCCGATCGCCGGCGAGGCGTAGCGCAGGTTCGTCGTGAACGCGGTCGGGTCCCCCTCGGGACCCGCCGCCGTGAGCGGCGTGAAGAGATAGGCGATCCCGCTGAGCAGGGCAACCACGCCGAGCATCCGGATCAGCGGCGTGCGCCCGTTGATGATCGCGAGCAGGAACCCTCCGATCACGACCGCGAGCACCAGCGGCCAGAGATCGCCGAAGCTCGAGTGCAACCCCGGGAGGAGGTGATGCCTGAGCACCCCACCGTCGGGCGGCAGCAGGTAATGGGCGACCGTGTGGGGCTCGCGGATGTTGATGTCGGCCTGGTCCGGACCCGGCAGCGGCCCGGCCTTGATCCAGGGCAGCGGGTTCCCCGCGTGGATCAGGTTGCGGGCGAACCAGAACCCACCCGTCACCAGGGCGGTCGCGACCCAGATCAGAGTCGCCCTGAGCCGATAGCCGGCGCTCACGGCGATCACCCCGAGCGTCAGGAAGGCGAATGGGGCCAGCAGGTTCAGCTTCGTGCCGAGCGCGAGGCCGGCGGCAAGCCCGGCGACGGCGAGCGCGCCATTCGGGAGGGCGGTCGAGAGCGCCGAGTCGCCCAGCGTCCTGGAGCCCTCCGCCGCATAGCGCCGCTGGGCGTCCGCGTTGACCAAGATCGCCGTCGAGGCGAGCAGGAAGAACAGCCCGGGTATGTCGTTCTTGGCGTCGCCGGGTTGGTAGAGGAGCAGCATGTTCGCGCCGAGCACGAGGGTGATCGCCAGGACGGCGACCGGGCCGCCGCCGTACGGCCGGGCGAAGGCCCAGGCCGCCAGCAGGCAGAGAGACATCCAGCCGATGTTCATCAGAGGGGAGAGGAAGTCGTTGCCGAGGAAGAGGGCGCCGACCGAATGGAGCAGCTCGGAGTTCTGCGGGTAGAACCAGACGGTCAGGTTGAGCGTGTCGATGAAGTGGACCGCGCCGACCTGGTGGTCTTGGACGAAGCGAGCCGCAAAGGGGGCGTTGTGCCAGGTCGTGTTCGGGAGGTACATGCCGATGTCGAGTCCTGTCTGAGTCGGCATCGCCCAGTGGGCGGCGACGAGGAAGGAGGCGGCGACGGCGACCGCGAGAGCGATCGGAACGACAGGCGGCGACGGCAGCGGCGGGCCCTGGCCGGGAGGCCGGAGTGCCAGCCCGATTCCGCCGCCGACCAGGAGCGTCGCCAGCAGCACCCAGCCGGGGCGGTAGAGGCCCACCACGCCGACCAGCTCGAGGATCACGACGAGCAGCGAAAGGCCGAGGACGACCTCGGCGAGCCTGGCCGACGCCCCCGACCAGCCGGGCAGGAAGCGCCCGCGCATGCCGACCGCGGCAAACCCCATCGCGGCCGCCACCGCGATCAGCTCGATCGAGCCCTGGAGGTAGTCGCCGAAGCTCATGTGTGCGCCGCCGCCCCCAGCTTCGCGCAGCTGGCCGGATCGAGCGGTCCCGTGATCTTGTAGACGGCGGCGGGGCCCGTCTGGACCACCGTCTTCACGTTCTTGTCGCTCTCGGTCCAGCGCGCCTCCGGTGGCGCGCTCACCTCGAGAGCGCCGATCTTCGGCGTGGTCACGATGTAGTCGTAGTCGCCGTCGTTCACCGCCCTCCGCCAGGCCGCGCAGCTCACGATTGGCCTGAAGGTCCCGCGGTTGAGCTCCTGACCCACGTACTGGACGTGGTTGGTGAGGTCGTTCCCGTAGAAGAAGTACTGGCCGAAGGCGGAAGCACGGCCGACCACGCCGATGCGCGAGTCCTTCACCTGCCGCCCCCAGTCCTGCAGCGGCTGCCACTCGGGTGTGGAGCGGAAGCCGCCTTCGAGCGGCGGCCGCGCGGCCGTCACGTACCGATGGTCGAGGTAGTAGTTCTCGCGGACGCGCCCCAGTGCCACGGCGGTGATCGCCATCACCAGCCCGAAGGTGGCGAGGGCGACGATGGGCACCCGCCTTCGCAGGCCGGCGACGATCAGCGCGGGGACGCCGACGATCAGGAAGGCGAGCGCGATCGATGCGAGGTGGTGCTCGAACTTCCAATTTGCCTGGGTGACCGTTCCCTGGATCAGCAGGACCGCGAAGAGCCCGATCAGGATCCAGGGGCGGTTGCCATGACGGAACCAGGGGATGAGCGGCAGCAGCAGGAAGCCGACGATCAGCACCGGCGCGACGTAGCGCAGGTTCGCGTCGAAGCCGGCGGGGTCACCGAGGCTGCCCGACGCGGTCAGCGGCGTGAAGACGTATGCAATCCCCGCGACCATGCCCGTCACGGCGAGGATCCGCATCAGGGCGCTGCCGCCGCGGAAGAACGCCCAGACCAGGGCCACAACCACGACCGCCAGGATCACGGGCCAAAGCGGGCCGAGCCGGTCGTGGAGGACCGGGAACAGCTTGTCGTGCCACACGCTCGTGTCGTTGTAGTACTCGCTCAGGGAATGGGGTTGACGCGGGTAGAGGGCAAGCTGGTCCGGACCCGGCAGGTTGATCGGGCCGAGCTTGTCGATCTGCGGAAACGGATTGAGAGCCTCGACGAAGTTGCGCCCGTACCAGAAGCCCGAGGTGATCAGCATCCCTCCGAGCCAGATCCCGAGCGCCCGCAACCAGTGGCGGCGGCCGCCGAGGATGGCAACGCCGATCGTCAAGGCCGCGATCGTCGCCAGCAGCGTGATCTTCGTTCCGATCCCGAGGCCCGCGGCGAGACCGGCCATGAAGAGTGGGCCCGCGCCGACGGTCGCCAGGACGTGCGGGTTCCCCTCGACCGGCACATCCTCGACCACGCCCGGCTCGAGCTGGCCCTCAGGCGTCGCGTTCCATCTCTCGCTCGTGTCCGGGGCCGCCGCCCTTGGCCCGCCGGCGAAGCTGGCGTGAGCCGAGGCGGCGCCGTCCACGAGGAAGGCGAGGGCGGTCATCAGGAAGAAGAGGCCCGCGATGTCGTTGGGCCCCTGTCCCGCCTGCGAGCCGACCAGCATCTCGGAGTCGAGAACGACCGCCGCGCCGAGGACCGTCACCCCGCCGATCGCGTAGGGCCGCCCCACGCACCAGGCGGCGAGCAGGCAGAGCGCAACCCACATCAGGTTGATCAGCGGCGAGAGGAAGTCCGTCTTCAGGAAGACGATGCCGATGCCGTGCAGAAGCTCGGAGTTCTGGGGGTAGAACCAGGCCGCCAGCTTGAGCGGATCGGTGAAGTGGAGCGGTCCGACATGACCGGTCTGCGCGAACCGGGCCGAGAAGGACATGTGGTACCAGGTGGTGTCCTGGTAGTACATCCCCTGGTCGACGGCCTGGCCGGTCGGGTGCGCCCAGTGGATGACGACGAGGGCGGCCGCAGCGATCCCGATCACGACCATGATCGTGCTGGAACGGGCTTCGCGGGTCTCGGGGGGCTCCGGGAGCCTCCGCGGGCGGGCCCACGCGGTCACGCCAACTCCCGCGGCGACGAAGCCGACCAACAGAGGGACCTCCTTGAACAGGCCGAGCACGCCGAGGAGCTCGGCGACCAGGATCAGCATCGAAATCCCGATCACGACCTCGGCAAGGCGTGCGAGCGCCCCCGTCCAGGCGGGCGCGAGCAGGGCTCGCAGGTGGTAGGCGCCGAGACCGAGAGCGGTTGCGATCACCGCGAGCTCAGCCGCGCCGAGCAGGTACCGGCCTGTACTCATCGGCTCATTGGCTCAAATCACACAAAACGCGCACAGCTCCATGCCGCGCGCGCGGGGGCGGATCATATCTGCGCTGAATTAATCGGGTTGCGCTGTCGCGCACCCTCTCGTCTGGGTCAGTCGCCGCGGGGGCTCAGTTGCCCAGGCCCTTCACCGCGTATGCGTGCTCGCCGGGCCGGACCATGCCCAGGCGCCGCGCCTCACGATCGAGCGTCGCCGGGCTGGACGCGTCGCGGAGCTGTCTGGTGAGCTCGACCTTCTCCTGCTTGAGCTGCCCGAGCTGCTGCTCGCTCGACTTGGACCCCTGCCAGGCCTCGAGCAGGTTCACGAGGGGGTTGAGGTAGGAGATCATCACCCCGAAGAGGACGAGCACGAGGGCGATCCGGCCGACGCGGTCCCAGCGGATCCGGCTCGGGCCGACGCGTCGCTGGACGCGGCGGCGGGGAGCCCGCCTCGGGGCTGCATATGCCCTGCTGCTCATGCCTGGTGATTCGTCCCCCAGGCACGAATGTCCTTCTACGTCCTGTCGAAAACCGACGCGCCTGGGAACTTGGCCCGGTCGCCGAGCTCCTCCTCGATCCGCAGCAGGCGGTTGTACTTCGCCACGCGGTCCGAGCGCGAGGGGGCGCCGGTCTTGATCTGGCCGGCACCGGTGCCCACGGCGAGGTCGGCGATCGTCGTGTCCTCTGTCTCCCCCGATCGATGTGAGATCACAGTCGTGTAGCCGGCGTCGCGCGCGATCTGGATCGTCTCGAGGGTCTCGGTGAGGGTGCCGATCTGATTGAGCTTGACGAGGATCGAGTTCGCGACGCCCGCATCGATTCCGCGACGCAGCCGCTCAGGGTTGGTGACGAAGTTGTCGTCACCGACGAGCTGGGCCTTGTCGCCGAGTCGCTCGGTCAGGAGCTTCCACCCATCCCAGTCCTCCTCGTCCATGCCGTCCTCGATCGAGACGACGGGGAAGCGGGCCCGGATGTCGTGCCAGTAGTCGGCCATCTCCTCCGCCGAGAGGGTCCGCCCCTCATGCTCGAGGACGTACGAGCCGTCCTTGAAGAACTCGCTGCTCGCGGGATCGAGGGCGATCACCACGTCGGATCCCGGGGCGTAACCCGCCTCCTCGATCGCGGCGATCAGGAAATCGAGCGCGGCCTGGTTGGACTCGAGATCCGGGGCGAAGCCGCCCTCGTCTCCCCCGCCAGTGGACAGGCCACGCTTGCTCAGCGTCCCCTTGAGCGCGTGGTAGACCTCGGCGCCCATCCGCAGGCACTCGGCGAAGGTCTCCGCTCCGGCGGGAACGACCATGAACTCCTGGAAGTCGACCGCGTTGTCCGCGTGGGCGCCACCGTTCAGCACGTTCATCATCGGCACCGGCAGCAGCTCCGCCGGGCCGGCGTCCTTGGCACCCGTCGCGGCGTAGAGCTCCGCGAAGTAGTCGTACAGCGGCTGGCCCGTGTCGGCGGCGGCCGCCCTGGCGGTCGCGAGCGACGCCCCGAGGATCGCGTTGGCGCCGAGCCGGCCCTTGTTGGGGGTCCCGTCGAGCTCGATCATCGTCCGGTCGAGCGCCGACTGCTCGGCGGCCCGGGCCCCCTTCAGGAGCTCGGCGATCTCGCCGTTGACGTGCGAGACCGCCTTGCCGACGGACTTGCCGCCATACTCGTCGCCGCCATCGCGTAGCTCGACCGCCTCGAACTCGCCCGTCGACGCACCGGAGGGCACGATCGCAAGCCCGCGGGCACCCGAGTCGAGCACGACCTCGACCTCGACCGTCGGGTTCCCCCGCGAGTCGAGCACCTGCCGCCCGTGAACGCTCTCGATCGTGGCCATCGCGCGCAGAACGCTATTCGACAAGCCGCCGAGCCGCCGAGCGCAGCGCAAGCTCAGGGTCGACGCCCAGCTGGCGGGACGCCGCGACGGCCTCCATCAGGAGAGTGCCGACCAGGTGCTCGGCATCGGCGCGGGTCTCAGGGTCCGCCTTCGGTCCGCCGGGCTTCTCGCTCGATGAAACGGGTTGCTCCTCGGCTTCGCTTCGGAGCACCCTCGCATCTCCCTCGGGATCGACGCGACGCAGGACCTTGCGGGCATAGAGCAGCGACGGCAGGTTCTCGGGCAGCTCGGCGGGCTCGCCGCCCCCCTCGACCTCGCGCTTGATCTCCTCCCACTGGGAGAGGACCTCGCCCGCGGTCTCGAGGTCCCTGTCCCCGTAGACGTGCGGATGGCGGCGGATCAGCTTCGCGGCGCAGGACTCGGCCACCGCGGCCAGGTCGCCCTCCCCGCGCTCCTCGAGCAGCAACGAGAGGAAGAGGACCTGGAAGAGAACGTCCCCGAGCTCATCGACCATCGCCGAGGTGTCGTCGCGGTTCGCCGCGTCGGCGAGCTCGTAGGCCTCCTCGACCGTGTGCGGGACGATCGAGCGGGCGTCCTGCTCTCGGTCCCAGGGGCACTCGCGCCGCAGGCGCCGGGTGACCTCGTCGAGGTGCTGAATGGCTTCCAGGTACGACGGCGAGGCGATTAGCCGCTGGGCGTGAGGCCGGAGATGCCGCTCGGCGCTACCGGGGCCGCCGTGGCCGCCCCGGCGGGATGCGGTGCCTGAGGGGAGGCTCCGGTCGCCGGGAGGAACGGCTTGATTGAGCCGGGCGCGGCGGGAGTCGGCCCGGTGCCGGTGCACTGCAGCTGGCCGCCGCTGCTCGGGGCGCCCTGAGCAGCCTGAGCCTCCTGGCAGAACGAGAAGACCGGTGCGGGGCAACCGGTGCCCGACTGCCCGGGCTGCGAGGGGGCGAGCTTGTCGGGGTTGCAGGTGGGACCGCCGCCGTTGAAGTTGTCGCAACCCTCGACGACATAGTCGCTCGCGCACTGGGTCAGGTTCGTCCAGTAGTCGCGGAAGTCGGTGCCGAAGGCCGTCAGGGCCTCCTGTTGCTGCTGCGACTTGATCTGCGTCTTGATCTGGTCGCTGACCCTGCCGCCGGCTCCACCGGTCTGCGAGGCGATCGTGTCGTTGAGGCCCTGGACCTGCTCGGGAGTGGCGCTCTTCACCTCGAAGACGAAGTTGCCGGTGGAGGTCCTGATGGGGCCCTGGACCTCGTTCAGGGGCGCCTTGAAGATGTCGTCGTCGAGAGGCTGCTGGAAGGAGCCCGGCACCACATCGGTACGGAGCCCCCCCTTGTCCTTCGAGGTGGGGTCGGTCGAGTACTGCGCCGCGACCTTCTTCCAGTTGGCGTCCGAGTCGTCCGTGCGGAGTGCCTGGTAGGCCAGATCGATCTGGTGTGCGTCCGTGTTCTGGATGACCCGGATCGTGCGCTTCGCCGGCTGCGTGAACTGAGACTTGTTGGCGTCGTAGTAGTCCTGGGCGTCGCTGTCGGAAACGTTCCCGACGCTGTTCTGAATCTCGTCCTGGATCTTGTTCTGGATCAGCTGGAGCTTCGCCCGCTCCAGGACGTCGGCGTCGGTCAGGCCCGCCTGGTCGCGCGCCTTCACGTACTCCGCCTGGGTCTTGAACTGCGACTTGATCTGCTGCAGCGACTGCTGGACCTCGGTGTCGGTGAAGGTGAGCCCGCGCTTGTGGCCCTCCCCGACGATCCAGGCGATCTGGAGGGCCGTCTGCATCGCCTGGTCCTTGAGCTGCTTGTACTGGGGATCGCTGGGCTGCGGGACCGACTGGGCGCCGCTCTGCTTCGCGGTCTGCACCAGGAAGTGGTTGAAGTTCGCCTTGCTGATGTGGCCGTCCTGGGCCAGGCCCGGGACGTCGATGTTCGGATCGTCGATCACGGCGACGTCGTCCGAGGGCACGCTCGGGTGGCCGACGCCGACAGCGGCGGCGACGATCACGACGGTCAACACGAGGGTTGCGCCGAAAAGGATCGCCAGGTTGCGCTTCGAGAAGAATCCGCGATTCACAGGGGCGGCAGCATAACCGGCATCACCTAAGTCGGCGCTAAGGCGGCGCTCGCCGCGCCCAGCCCGTCTACCAGCGCGAGCAGGGCGCCCAGCCTCGCCCCGGCCTCCTCGGGCACCGGGACGGCGATCGTCCGCTCCCGCCACTGATAGATCGCCTCAGGGACGTGCTCGTTGAGGACGCCGACCCCCTCGGAATCGAGCTCGATCGGCGAGACCCGCAGGCGCCCGGCCCGGAACTCGACGTTCCTCGCGCCCATGTCGCCCAACGCGATCCGCACGCGCTGAAGGTCGAGCAGGTTGGCGACCGAGTCCGGCAGCGGCCCGAAGCGGTCGGTCAGCTCCTCCCGCAGGGCGCGAAGCTCGCCCGGCTCCCGGGCCGCCGCGACCCGCCTGTGCACGTCGATCTTGGCGGCCTCGAAGGGGATGTAATCGGCCGGAACGTAGGCGTCGACGTCCACGTCGATCCGCACCGGCTCTCTCGGCTCCGCGGGCAGCTCGGTGATGCCCGCGCGCAGCTCCTCGGCGGCGTCCTCGAGCATCTGGCAGTAGAGCTCGAAGCCCACCGCCGCGACGTGGCCGGACTGCTCGTCCCCGAGCAGGTTGCCGGCGCCGCGGATCTCGAGGTCGCGCATCGCGACCCGGAAGCCCGAACCGAGCTCGGTGTTGTCCGAGAGCGTCGAGAGCCGCGCCGCGGCGTCGGCCGTCAGCGACTCCGCCGAGGGATAGAGCAGGTATGCGAAGGCACGCTCGCGACTCCGGCCCACCCGGCCCCTGATCTGGTAGGCCTGGGCGAGACCGAGCTGGTCCGCCCTCTCCACCAGGAGGGTGTTCGCGTTCGGGATGTCGAGGCCGGACTCGATGATCGTCGTCGCCACGAGGCAGTCGTGCTCACCGCGGACGAAGCCGAGCATCGTCGCCTCGAGCGCCAGCTCATCCATCTGACCGTGCGCCTCGGCGAAGCGAACGCCCGGGCAGAGGGCGCGGAGGCGCTCCGCGGTCTCGTGCAGCGAGTCGATCCGGTTGTGGAGGAAGAAGACCTGGCCGCCCCGCTCCTTCTCGCGCACGATCGCCCTCTTCACGAGGTCCTCGTCGTAGGGGCCGACGTGGGTCCGCACCGGGCGGCGGCCCTCGGGCGGCGTCTCGATCACGGAGATGTCACGCAGGCCGGCGAGAGACATCTGCAGCGTTCGGGGGATCGGAGTCGCCGACAGGGAGAGGACGTCCACCTTCAGCTTGAGCTGGCGGAGCAGCTCCTTCTGCTTGACCCCGAAGCGCTGCTCCTCGTCCACGATCAGCAGGCCGAGGTCCTTGCCGCGGACGTCCCGCGAGAGGAGGCGGTGGGTCCCGATCAGGATGTCCACCTTGCCCTCCGCGTAGCGGGCGAGCGACTCCTTGATCTCGGCCGGCCTGCGCAGCCGGGAGACCATCTCGACGATGAACGGCGTGTCGGCGAAGCGCTCGCGGAAAGTGCCGAAGTGCTGCTGGGCGAGAATCGTGGTCGGGACGAGCATCATCACCTGCTTGCCGTCGGCGACCGCCTTGTGCGCGGCGCGAAGGGCGATCTCGGTCTTGCCGTAGCCCACGTCTCCGCAGATCAACCGGTCCATCGGCTTCTCGGACTCCATGTCCGCCTTGACGGCGTCGATCGCGTCCATCTGATCGGGCGTCTCGCGGTATGGGAACGCCGCCTCGAATTCCATCTGCATCTCCCCGTCGGGGGGGAAGGTGTGACCAGTCCTGACCTGGCGCTCGGCGTAGAGGTTGATCAGCTCACCCGCCATCGCGCTCGCGGCTTTCCGCGCACGCGATTTGAGGCTTTGCCAGCGCTTTCCGCCGAGCGGGCTGAGAGAGGGCTCGTCGCCCTCCGCCCCGATGTAGCGGCTGATCCGGGCCAGCTGATCGGTCGGCGCGAAGACGCGGTCGCCGCCTCGGTACTCGAGCTCGAGGTAGTCGCGGGTCACTCCGGCGAGCGTCTTGGTGTCGAAGCCCGAGAAGCGCGCGATGCCGTGGTCCTCGTGGACGACGTAGTCGCCGACTCGCAGCTCGATCGCGGCCGCCAGCCTCGCCCTCGCCGAGACGGGCGCCGCCGCGCGGCGGCGATGGACCAGGCGCCGCTGCGGGATCACCGCCAATTGCAGCTCTGGAGCCAGGAATCCCTCCCTCAGCCGGGCCTCGGCGAAGCTCACCCCCGCCTCCTCGGGAGCGCGTTCGCCGAGGAAAGGCACGTCGAGCCGGCTCAGGTTGAAGCGCGTGCGCTCCGCCTCGCCGCGGCCCTCGAAGGCCACGACGGTCCGGTAACCCGACCGGGTGAGCTTCTCGAGCTCGCCCTCGGCCTCGGCGAGAGTGCGCGAGGGGAACTCCGCCCGCTGGGCCCTGAAGGAATGGTCCTGCCCGGTGTCCGCGCCCAATGACAGGCCGGCGCGCGCCTGGAGCGGATCGGCGACATCGACGTAGAGACGGCGCGCCTCCTCCTCGAGGATCGCGGCGGTGACGTCCTCCCAGTGGTCATGGAGGGCTCCCGGGATCTCCTCGGCGGCCGCGATCACGACCAGCGCCTCGGAGGGAACGAGGTCGAGCGGAGAGAGGAAGCCCCCGGGGTCGGCGTCCTCCCGGTGCTCGGCGGAGAGCTCGGCCGCCGGAGCGAGCTCGACCCGGTCGGCCTCGCCGAGCGAGCGCTGGGTGAAGACCGAGAAGCGGCGCATCGAATCGATCTCGTCGCCGAAGAGCTCGACCCGGATCGCCTGCTCCTCCGTCGCCGGGTAGACGTCCAGGATCCCGCCGCGCAGGGCGAACTGCCCGCGCTCCTCGACCTGATCGGTGCGGTCATATCCGGCGTCCGCGAGCAGCAGCGTGACGTCATCGAGGTCGACCGCCTCGCCCTTGTGGAGGGCGAGGCTCTCGGGCCTGAGTTCCGGGTCCGGGACCTTCTCGGCCAGCGCGATCGCGCTGGCGACGACGACCGCGGATGGATCGGCCATCGCGTTCATCGCGGCGATCCGGAGGCCCGCGAGGTGCGGCGGTGGATCCAGGTGGGACTCGAAGGTGGTCCCCCGCGAGGGATAGATGTGGACACCTCGTGGCGCCAGGAAGGCCTTCAGGTCACCGGCGAGGTCGCGGGCGGAGCGATCGTCCGCGGCGACGACCACCGTCGGGCCCTCGCTCCGCGACTCGATCAGCGCAGCCAGCAGGTATGGACGCAGCGAGGCCGATACGTAGGCGTCCACGACCGACCCACCTGCGGCGGGCAGCGCGTCGCGGAGCGCCACCAAACGCTCATTGCTCTGGGCGATCTCTAGAAGTGGTCTCAGCGACATTTGGACACGACGAACGCCCGGATCGGCGATCCGGGTCGTACGTCCGGGCACGGGCCCGGCCTCAATCGAGCTTAGCTACCCGGATCACTGGGTAGGCAGCAGGCGTCAACCGGACAGGGAGGTCTGATGAGTACGGTCATCCCAGTAGCGGCGCTCGGTCTAGGCTGGATCGGCGTTGTGATCGTTGTACTGGTGGTGCTCTGGCTGCTGACCAGAGTGTTCTGAGCACGAGTCGCTTCGCGCTTAACGCCAAGCGCCCACCTCGAGGCCGGCGGCCACGCCGGAGAGGACTAGGGGCGCCCGTACGGCAGGCCCGGGCCGGTGCGCTGCCACTCGACCTGGCCACGGCCCTCGTCGGCCGAGCGCTCCACCACGCCGTCCCAGCGGTGGAGCATCTGCTTGAGCTGGGCCACCGCCTCGGGCGGATGGGTCGCCACCTCGGCGGCGAGATCGAGAGCCGCGTCCTCCGTGCCCGCGGCCGGCGCAACGCGGTGGACCAGGCCCATTCGAAGCGCCTCGTCCGCGCTCACGTTCCGCGAGGTGAGCAGCAGATACTTCGCGGTCGCGAGGCCGCAGAGGCTGACGAGCCGCGCGGGGCCGACGGGAACGCCGAGCTCAGCGCCCGGGAAGCGCATCCTCAGGTTCGATCCGCCGACTCGCAGGTCGCAGGCGACCGCGATCTCGGCGCCACCGCCGACGACGGAGCCATGGCAGGCCGCGACGGTCGGCTTCGGAAAGGCGGTCAGCACGTCGTAGAGCTGGGCAAAGAGCTCCATTCGCCTGACCCTGCCCTCCTCGTCGAGCTCCTCCTTCACGTCCGCCCCGGCGGAGAGGCCGAGGTGGTCGTTGGAGGAGATCACCAGGACCCGCGCCTCCGTGTCGCCCTTCGCGCGGTCCAGATGGGTGAGGAGCTCCTCGAGCATCTCGGTGTTGATCGCGTTCCGGGCCTTCTCCCTCTCCAGGCGGATCAGGGCGACGTGCTTCTCGTCGACGCCGTAGCTGGTCAGCGGCATCAGTCCGTCTCCCGGTCGGGTTCCGGCTCGACCCCGGCGACCTTCTCGACCAGGCGCCCGGCCTCGTCGGCCGCCTCGTGGATCAACCGCTCGACCTCCTCCTTCGACTCTCGGAAGCGGGACAGCACGTAGTCGGAGACCGCCTCGGGATCGGTGCTTTCGGGCCGGCCCACTCCGCCGCGCACCCGCCAGAAGTCCTTGCCGCCCAGGCCCTGGTTGAGGCTCTTCAGGCCGTTGTGGCCGGCGACCCCACCCCCGAGCTTGCTGCGGACCTCGCCGAAGGGGAGATCGATCTCGTCGTGGACGGCAATCACGTGGTCCAGCGGCACGCCGAGCTCGCCGCGGGCCGGGCCGACGGCGGACCCGGAATCGTTCATGAAGGTCTGGGGAAGGAGGATCGCGACGCGGGGGCCGCCGGGGCCCGTGCGGCCTTCTGCGAACAGGCCGCCATAGCGGCGCCGGCCCTTCGGCATCTGCCAGCGGCGCGAGAGCTCGGAGGCGACCTGGAAGCCGAGGTTGTGCCGGGTTCCGGCGTAGCGATCGCCGGGATTGCCGAGCCCGACGATCAGCGCGTCCGCCCGGGAGTCACGGCCTTCCGAGCCGCGAGGGCGCCGCGACCGGCGGCGAAGCAGGGACAGCGGCTACTCCCCGCCGGATTCGTCGCCGCCGCCGCCCTCGCCCTCGGGGGCTTCAGCCTGCTCGCCCTCGGCAGCCTCCTCGCCCTCCGGGGCCTCCTCGCCCTCGCCGACGAGCTCGGCCTCCTCCTCGAGCTCGGGCTCGGGCTCTTCCTCGACCCGCGGCGGGCTCAAGGTCGCGATGGTGATCTCCTCGGGATCGTCAGCCATGAACTTCACCCCGGTTGGGGCGGCGACGGTCGCCAGCGAGACCGTGTCGTTGATCTGCATCTCGGAGACATCGACGATGATCTGCTCCGGGATCGCGGTCGGCAGCGCCTCGACGGTGATCTCGCGCGTGACGTGCTCCAGCACGCCCCCCTCGCGGACGCCGGGCGCGTTGTCGGCGCCCTCGAGCTCGATCGCGACCTCGGACTGGATCTCCTCGTCGAGGCGGACCTCGAGGCAGTCGAGGTGCGTCACCTCGCCGCGAACGGGGTGATGCTGCTGCTCCTTGATGACCACCGGGACGGCGGAGGATCCGTCGACCTCGAGGTCGAGCAGCGTCTGACCTTCCTGAAGAACGTTGCGCAGCTCGCGCGCCGGCACCTGGAACGGACGCGCCTCGCCGCCCTGTCCGTAGACCACGCCGGGGACCAGCCCGTCCTTGCGCAGGCGGCGCGTGGCCCGCGACCCGAAGATCTCGCGAGGTGAAACTTTGAGTTTCGTTCGGCCCTGTGCCATGAGAATGAGAAGCTACGCTCGCGGGCCAGGATAGGAAATGACGGGACACCATGGGTAGCGACCACGACATCGACCGACCAGACGAACCGAACCGTGAGCAGCCGGAGGGCGAAAGCCGCAGCTGGGCCGTAGAGGTCCTGCGCTCCGACCTGCGCGGCCGCCCGCGGCCCGAGCCTCCGGAACCCGAGCGGCAGGAGGGCAAGATCCCGCAGACGCGGATCGGACGCTCGACGAAGCTCGGCACCGCGATCGGGGGCCAGGCCACGCGCTACGCCGGGACGGCGGCCGCCAATGTCGTCCGCTCCGACGAAAAGGCCCAGGAGCGAATCGAGACGCGGCACATCCAGACGGCGCTCAAGATGGCGTCGACGCTGGGCGAGATGAAGGGCGCCGCGATGAAGATCGGCCAGATGGCCTCCTTCGTCGACGTCGACTTCCTGCCGCCGGAGTACCGCGAGATCTACCAGAAGCAGCTGGCGAAGCTGCGCACCCACGCCCCCGCGATGCCGTGGGAGAAGGTGCGCACGGTGCTCGAGGAGGAATACGACGAGCGGCCGGAGAGCGTCTTCGCGTCGATCGAGGAAGAGGCCTTCGCCGCCGCCTCGATCGGCCAGGTTCACCGCGCGACGCTCCACGACGGCTCCAAGGTCGCCGTCAAGATCCAGTACCCCGGTGTGGCGGACGCCCTCGAGTCCGACGTCGCCAACATGGGCATCCTGCTGCGCCTGGCCCGGGCGCTCGCCCCCGGCCTCGACGCGAAGGCCGTCGCCTCAGAGCTGCGGGAGCGCGTCCTGGAGGAGCTCGACTACGAGTTCGAGGCCCAGAACCAGCGGACGTTCGCTCGCGCCTACGAGGATCACCCCTTCATCTTCGTTCCCAGGGTCCACTCGCGGCTCTCGCGCCGGCGAGTACTGGTCACCGACTACGTCGAGGGGCGCCGCTTCGACGAGGTCAAGGAGCTCGAGCAGGACGAGCGCGACATCTTCGGCGAGATCGTCTTCCGCTTCTGCTTCGGATCGATCTACCACCTGCAGCACTTCAACGCCGACACCCATCCGGGCAACTACCTGCTGATGGAGGACGGGCGGGTCGCCTTCCTCGACTTCGGGATGACCAAGCGGCTGACGACCCAGCAGATCCAGCTCGAGCAACGGGCGATGGACGCCGCCGGGCGCGACGATCCGGAGGGGCTGCGCGAGGCGCTTCACGATCTCGGCTTCGTCGCGGACACCAGCCGCGTCGACGCCGAGCGCCTGATGGAGCACGTGAAGATGGTCGGCGGCTGGTACATGGAGGACGCGGAGGTCCAGATCACGCCGCGGCTGGTGATGAAGATGATCGAGGTCACCTCCGATCCGCGCTCGGACTTCTTCGACCTGGTGCGGAAGGAGAGCCTCCCCGCCGACGAGCTGATGGGCCGCCGCATGGAAACGGGGCTGCTCGCCGTGCTCGCCCAGCTGCGCGCCACCGCCAACTGGCACCGCATCATGCGCGAGTGGGTCTACGCGGATCCGCCCTCGACCGTGCTCGGCGAGGCGGAGTGGCGCTACTTCGAGCGCCGGGGCACCACCCAGACCCCGGGGCTGTCGAGCCGGGTCTAGACGAACAGCCGCGGATCGTTCGAGCAGATCCCGTCCACACCCATCGCGAGGAGCTCTCGCATTCGGCCGGCGTCATCGACCGTCCAGGCAATCAGCTCGAGGCCAAGCTCGTGGGCGACGTCGACGGCCTTCGGGGTGATGATCGGGTGGTAGACCCAGACGGCATCCACCTGAAGATCCGGCCCCTGCTTGGCGAGGAGGCTCGGATAGCGGCGCCGAAGCGCGGATAGCCCGGCTCGCAGCGCCGGCTTGGCCCACCCGTACTGGGTCCAGTCGCGCTTCGTCTTGGGATAGGTCCAGCCCAGGCGCATGTCGGGCTCGAGCTGGCGCAGCTTGAGCAGGCTGCTGATCTCCTGGGTGGAGACCATGGCGCGGTCGAGCAGGCCACGGCCCGCCAGGGCGCCGGCGAGCTCCGCCTCCCCTCCCGCCAGCTTCAGGTCGCAGTCGATCTCGACCTGGTCGAGCGGCGGCTCGAGAAACAGGTCGAGGGCCTCGGTCAGGTCCATCGGCCGCCGCCTGAGCGCCTCGTCGAAGTCGTGGGCGACGATCAGCCGGCCCTCCTGCTCGCGAAGGACGTCCAGCTCGATCATGTCGACGCCCTGGTCCACCGCAACGTCGAAGCTCTCGGGTGTGTTGCCCGCGATGATCGCGTCAGCGCCCTTGTGGCCGATCCGCCGGTACGCGGGGACCGCGTCAGTCTCGGGCGCGTCGTTCTCGGGCGCGTCTTTCTGTCCCACTTTGGGCTTGGCCGCCATGGCGCAGGACACTAGTCGGTTGATCCGGATGATTGACTGCCCCCGATGAGGTACACATGGATTCGCCGAATGGCGGTCGCGGCGGCATGTGCCGGCCTGATCTCGGGGTGCGGCGGAGGTGGTGGCGACGGCCAGCAGACGGCCAGGGACGCCGCCCAGGACTACGTCAACGCGCGCAACCACGGCGACGCCGCCAAGGTCTGCGAGCTCTACAGCGACCAGCTGATCAGGGCGCTCCGGACCTCGAACTGCGTCGACTTCGTCAAGGAGCAGACTTCCGGAACGGCGACGGATCTGACGCTCGTGAAAGTCACCGAGCACGGCGATCAGGCCACCGCCACGATCCAGGCGCGCCTTGGGGGCGACGTCGCGAACGCGATCGCGCCAATCGAGCTGAAGCTCACCCGCGAGGGCGACGAGTGGCGCATCGCGGGCCTGGGCGGCCCCGGCGGCTAGAAGAGCTGATTCTCGCCCGCGAAGATCTCGGACACCGAGTCGTCGGTGAAGATCCGGCGCATCGAGTCGGCGAGGGTCTGAGCGGCTGAGATCACGGTGATGTTGTCCGGAGCGCCCGGTCGCTGGGGCATCGTGTCGGTGACGACGATCCGCTCGATGTGGGAGCTCTCCGGAGCGAGCCGCTCGTAGGCCGGGCCCGAGAAGACGCCGTGGGTGGCGACGGCGAGGACGCGCCTGGCGCCCTCGTCGAGCACGGTCTGGGCGGCCGCTGTGAGCGTTCCCGCGGTGTCGATCATGTCGTCGACCAGGACGGCGGTCTTGCCCTTCACCTCGCCGACCACATAGCCGATCTCGGCCACCTGCTGAGCGGGGCGCTCCTTCTCCATGACGGCCCAGTGCGTGCCGATCTTGCGGGCGAAGTTGCGGGCCGTCTTCACGCGGCCGGCGTCCGGGGAGACGATCACCAGCTCCTCGTCGAAGCCCATGTCGGCGACGTACTGCGCGAGCATCGGCATCGCGGTCATGTGATCCAGGGGGACGTGGAAGAAGCCCTGGACCTGGCCGGCGTGGAGGTCCATGGTGAGCACGCGGTCGACGCCGACGCCCTCGAGGCACTTGGCCACGATCCGCGCCGAGATCGGCTCGCGGGGGGCCGACTTCTTGTCCTGGCGGGCGTAGCCGTACCAGGGCATGACGGCGATGATCCGGTGGGCGGAGGCGCCCTGGGCCGCGTCGATCATCGCCAGCAGCTCCATGAGCGCGTCGTTCGGGGTCATCCCCTCCACCTCGTTGGCGGCGGTGGACTGGACGATGAAGACGTCGGCGCCGCGGATCGACTCCTCGTAGCGGCAATAGACCTCACCGTTGGAGAACGTCTTCAGGGTGACGTCACCGAGGTCAACGGCGAGGTGGCGCGCGATGTTGGAGGCGAGGCCTCCGGATGCGCGGCCGCCGAAGACCATCAGGCGCTTGCGGTAGTCCTGAACGATCTCCGACACCGGCTGAGGCTGCTCGATGGTGCTCACGAGTCTTCTCCCTCGCTCGATTCCTTGTCCTTCTTCGCCGTGTAGCCCTCGACGTTCTTCTGCTCTGGCCTCGAGATTCCCAGCGCCCCGGGCGGAATGTCGTCCGTGATCACCGAACCGGCCCCAGTGTATGCGTCGTCGCCGACTTCTACGGGAGCGACGAATGTCGTGTCAACCCCGGTGTAAACGTTCTTCCCGATCTTGGTGCGGTGTTTGTTCCGGCCGTCGTAGTTCGCGGTGACGGTGGTGGCCCCGAGGTTCGTCCCCTCCCCCACCTCGGCATCGCCGACGTAGGAGAGATGGGGCACCTTGGCGCCGGGACCGATCTGGGAGTTCTTGATCTCGACGAAGGTGCCGGCCTTGGCCCCCTCCCCGATCCGGGCGTCCGGTCGCAGGTAGGTGAAGGGCCCGACCTTCGCCTCGTCGCCGACCTCGCAGCCGGTCAGATAGGAGTGGATGACGGTGGCGCGCTCTCCGACGCGGGAATCGATCAGCGTGGCCATCGGCCCGACCGTGCTCCCGGAGCCGATCTCGGTGCTGCCGCGCAGGGAGGTGCCGGGCAGGATGGTCGTGTCGGGCTCGATCCGGACGTCGGCGTCGATCCAGGTGGCGCCGGGATCCTCGATCGTCACGCCGGCGCGCATGTGGGCGAGGTTGATCCGGCGGCGCGCCTCGGTCACGACCCGCGCGAGGTCCGCCCGGTCGTTGACTCCGAGGTTCACGGCGGGGTCTCCGACCAGATGGGCGACCACCTTGCCGCCGGCCTTGCGGATCAGCGGCAGGACGTCCGGGAGGTAGTACTCGCCCTGGGCGTTGTCGTTGCTCAGGCCCTCGAGCGCGTCGGCGAGTGCCTTCCCCGCGAAGGCGTAGGTGCCGGCGTTGACCTCGTTGACCTGGAGCTCCTCGGGGGACGCGTCCCCGGGCTTCTTGGCCTCGACGATCTTCTGGACGTCGCCGTCCACCGTGCGGATCACCCGCCCGAAGGTGCCGGGGTCCTCGAGCTCGGTGGTCATCATGGTCGCCGCCGCGCCGGCGCCTTCGTGGGCGGCGAGCAGGCCGCTGATCTCCTCGGCGCTCAGCAGCGGGGTGTCGCCGGAGAGCACCAGGATGGTGTCCGCATCTCCAACCACGTCGGCGGCCGCGCGCAGGGCGCCGCCGGTGCCGTCCGCCTGCGGCTGCACGATCGTCTCGGTGCCGTCGGGCAGGACGGCGGAAAGATCGCGGTCGGGCGAGACGATCACGCAGATCCGGCTCGCCCCCGCCTCACGGGCGGCGAGGATGGGCCAGGCGATCATCGCTCGCCCGCAGACCTCGTGCAGGACCTTGGGCACGGCCGAGCGCATCCGCGTGCCCTGCCCTGCGGCCATGATCAGGGCCGTGGTGGCGGGGGGATTCACAGCGGAATCGTAGTTGCAGGGGGGCCACCCGCATGGTCGCGGCCGACCGGGTGCAACGAAACGGCTAGTCGCCGCCGCGGAGCGGCGCGCGGCGCTCCACCAGCTTCACCCGGCCGCTGGCCACGTCGTAGACCAGCCCGGTGACCGAGAGCGAGGCGGGAACCTCGGGGTTGCCCGCCAGAGCCTCGATGTCGACCCGGATCCCCTCGTGGGGATCTGAAGGCGCCATGGAATCGAGCTGATCCGGCAAGACCTCGAAGTAGGCGGCGAGGGCGTCCGCATGCTTGTCGGTCAGGCCACCGACTCCGCACTCGGTGTGCGGCATGAGGACGAGCTCGAAGGACGACGCCTCGCCGCCGCGGGTCTCCGCGACGAGGCCGAGCATCGCCAGGTTCTGGAGGAACGCGGAGGTGACGCGGCCGCCGGCGTTGCGGATCACCATCGCATCGCCCAGCTCCAGTCCGAGAGCTGCCACGGGGTCGATCCGGTGGTCCATGCAGGTGAGGACGACGAGGTTGCGCCGCGGCAGCGAGGGAAGGCCGTCCTGATGGCGCTCCGCGTAGGTCCGGTTTCGATCGAGGAGGTCGTCCAGCATGATCAGCTCGCTTGCTCTACCCCCGCTTCCCGCGCTTCGAACACCGACCTGACCAGTTCGACGATCTCGGGCGGCGCCTTCTCCGGCGAGCCGGCGTCCACAGGCGGCTCCGGGTCGTACTCGATGCCAAGCTGGACCGCCTGGGCGACCTGGTCGCCATTGATCGTCTTGACGAGGTGGAGGGCCATGTCGATTCCCGAGGAGACGCCGGCGGCGGTGATGATCTTGCCATGCTCGACGACGCGATCGGGGACGGGTCTTGCCCCGAGCTCGGCGAGCTGGTCGCGGGCGAGCCAGTGGGTCGTCGCCGGGGCACCGTCGAGCAGGCCCGCAGCCGCGAGCAGCAGAGAGCCGGTGCAGACCGACGTGGTCCAGGTGCTGTTCTCGTGCACGCCCCTGATCCACTCGTGCAGCGGCTCGTGCTCGAGCAGCATGCGGTTGCCGAAGCCACCGGGCACCACCACGATGTCCGGGCCCCTCACCTCGTCCAGCGATGCGTCGGCCACCAGTGAGAGCGTGTCCGACTCGTTGCGGATCGGCCCCGCCTCCTCGGCGACGAAGATGGATTCGTTGCCGGGAACGGAGTTGAACACGTCGTGCGGCCCGGTGATGTCGAGGGCCGTGAAGCGGTCGTAGAGCAGGTAGGCGATCTGCATGCGGCTCCTTTGGCTATTTGGCGAATTGAGAGTGCTGGGCGAGGGTTGCGACGCTCACCTGAGCGCCTGCTCGTATCGCTGGAACCTGGCCCGGTAGGCGGCGGGCGGCACGCCGACCCGCCGCGAGAAAGCACGGCGCATCGTCTCCGGAGTGCCGAATCCGCAGCGACCCGAGACGAGCTCGACCGGGTCGGTGCTGTCCTCCAGCAGCTGGCGAGCCCGCTCCACGCGGAGCTCCTCGACGTAGGAGGCGGGGGTCATGCCGGTTTCGCGACGAAAGAACCGGGCGAAGTTGCGCGGGCTCATCGCGGCGCGCTCCGCCAGTGCCTCGACGCGCAGATCGCCGTCCAGGTTGTCGGCGATCCAGGACTGGAGATCGCGCAGGGGCCGGCGCTCCGCGAGCTGGGCCGAGAGGTGGGTGCTGAACTGGGCCTGGCCGCCGGGGCGCCGGAGGAAGAGGACCAGCCAACGGGCGATCTCCACCGCCGTCTCCCTGCCCAGGTCTTCCTCCACGAGCGCGAGCGACAGGTCCATGCCGGAGGTGACTCCGGCGGAGGTCCAGACGTTCCCGTCCCGGACGAAGATCGGGTTCGGGTCCACGGTGAGCTCCGGGTGGCGGCGAGCGAGCTCGGCGGTCGAGGCCCAGTGCGTTGTGACGGTCCGCCCCTCGAGCAGGCCCGCCCGTGCGAGCAGGAACGCCCCGGAGCAAACCGAAGTGACGCGGCGGGAGCGACGGGCGGCGCTGCGAATCCAGCGGATCAGGGCGGCGTCGTTCTCCGCCTTGGCGACGCCGAAGCCGCCGGCGACGACGAGGGTGTCGATCGGCCCGCGGCAGCGCGCGGTGGTCGTCTTGGGGACGATCCCGTATCCGCTCGACCGAGTCGTGATCGGCGCGGCCTCCTTCGCGACCACCTCGACCGTGTAGGCGCCCCCTCCCGCGATGGCGTCCGCGCCGGCGAACACCTCCGCCGGCCCGACCACGTCGAGCGGCTGCACCCCCGGGAAAGCGAGGATGACTACACGTCGGGGCGCTTTGGTCGAGGCCACATCGCAATCATGGCCCTACTCGTCTCTGTCTGCAATGACCAATAGCAGACGATTTCTGCCATCCTGCACGCCGGCATGAGTTCAGGCGGCCTCTTGATCGACCCGTCGGTTCGGCCAAGTTCGACGCGGAATCTCGATGAGCTCTGGATCGCGGCACTCGGTGATCGCTCTCTCACGTTCGTATTCGCGGATCCATTTCCTGACGGCGTTGTCCGACACTCCGTAACGCCGACCGACACCCATGTAGCCGTGCTCTTCGATCTCGCGAAGTAGCTGCTCGCGTCCCGGGCGTTTGGCCTTCCGGGCTCCAGGGATCTTCCTTCCTCTTCTGTCCCACCGGCTACCGCAGTAACGAGAGCAATACCGCTGCCCTCGGTACTTCGGCCAGAACTCAGTTCCACACCGAGCGCATTCCTGTTCCGTCAGCGCATCGGCTGTGCCTTTTCTGCCGCAATGCGTGTCGAGTGTCGCGGCGCAGTTGGGACAGACGATGCGCAGATTCTCAAGCCGATTGTCATCGCGTATCCCGTTGATGTGGTCCAGGATCAGTCCCATCGGCAGACCGCGCCACCTGTTGCCCTGCCCGCAAAGCTCGCACCGGCGCTCCTTCAGCCCGCTCTCGAACAGCCTCCGCTTGAGCGACGCTCGTGAATACGTCGAGTGTTCGACTAAGACCTCGGCAAGCGGCGTCGCTTCGCGCTGCAATGCCTCTCGACTTGCTGCAATGGATCGAAATGCGCTGTCGAGATTCCCCAGAGTGCAGCCCGTTTCTTGAGCGGTTTCGCACCGGCACCGGTGTGGCAATAGCCGAGACGCCTTAGCGCCTCAGCCCACGATCGCGAGCGGCCAATCGCGTCGGCTGCCTCGGCGCGGGTGTACCGCGGAGCCACACCGGACCGGCCGGCTGGAAGATGGTCGACTGGGATGCCCCACCTCCGCGCCCACTTCCGGATCGTCTGTACGTTCTTGCCGAAGTAGCTGTACCCGAGAGCATCGAGCACGTCCTTCCAGGTCGACGCGTTGCTGATGGCCGCTCGAGCCTCCGCCTCGGTGTACCTCGGGAGCCATGGCATTTGCGAATCGAACATATGTTCGCATGCTGGTCGGACATGGAGCTGGTGGCTGCCAACCTAGACTGGCGTCTGATCCGGGGTGGTGTAACTGGCTTAGCACGCCTGGTTTTGGTCCAGGAAGAGGTGGGTTCGAATCCTCCCCCCGGAGTTAGAGGTTCGATTCCCACGATGTGGCGATGCTGTTTGTCTGCGGCGCGATGCTGTTTGTCTGCGGCTCGAGCTAGGGGGATTGGAGCCCTTCGGACGAGGCAAATAGTCTCCGGGGGGCGTGCCCTCGCTCCAGTCTCGCTATCCGCGCATCTCCTCGTACGGATTTCTCTCCGACTGCCACACCGGCGCGCTCGTCTCGCCCGAGGGATCAATCGAATGGCTCTGCCTCCCCCGATTCGATTCCGAAAGCCTCTTCGGCTCGCTGCTCGACCGCAGCGCCGGGTTCTGGCGGATCGGGCCACCGGGTCTGGTCGCGCCGGTGAGCCGCCGCTATGTCCCGGGGACGAACGTCCTCGAGACCACCTGGATGACCGGATCCGGCTGGGTGGTCGTGCGCGACGGGCTCTCGCTCGGTGACTGGCGGCAGGACAATGACTTCGAGCCACACCGCCGCCCGCCGCCGGATGACGAGGCCGAGCACGTGCTGATCCGGCAGGTGGAGTGCCTCCAGGGCGAGGTCGACATCGAGATGATCTGCCAGCCCGCCTTCGACTACGGGGCGATGCGGCTCGAATGGCAGAGGCGCGGTGATGGCGGCACCGATGCGGAGGTGAGCCACAAAGACATCCACCTGATCCTCACCGGCGACCTCCCCATCGGCGTCGACGGCTCGGACGCCCGGGCTCGCCACCGGATGAAGGCGGGCGAGGTCCGCTACAGCGCACTGAGCTGGGGACCGTCGCCGGTCCCGCCGGACTCGGCCGAGGACTGCGAGCAGCGTCTTCAGCGCACGATCGACTTCTGGCGCCGCTGGCTCGAGGGCGGCAGCTTCCCCGATCACTCCTGGCGCGACTTCCTGCAGCGGTCGGCACTGGTCCTCAAGGGGCTGACCTATTCGCCGACCGGCGCGCTGATCGCGGCGCTCACCACCTCTCTCCCGGAGACCGCCGGCGGGGAACGGAACTGGGACTACCGCTTCTGCTGGATCCGGGACTCGACCTTCACGCTCTGGGCGCTCCACACGCTCGGCCTGGATTACGAGGCCACCGACTTCATGGGATGGATGGCCGACGTCTACAAGGAGGGCCTCAAGGACGGTGCCCCGGGGATGCAGATCATGTACGGGATCGACGGCGAGAGGGACCTGACCGAGACCACCCTCGACCACCTGACCGGCTACGAGGGCGCCAAGCCGGTCCGCATCGGGAACGCCGCATACGACCAGCGCCAAAACGACGTCTACGGCGCTCTGCTCGACGCCGTCTACATCCACGCCAAGGTCCAGGACCACCTTCCTCATGAGCTCTGGGAGGCGCTCTGCCGCCAGGTCGAGTCGGCGATCGCGGTCTGGGAGAAGCCCGACCAGGGGATCTGGGAAGCGCGCGGAGAGCCCAAGCACTACCTCTCCTCCAAGCTGATGTGCTGGGTCGCCCTGGACAGGGGCTGCCGCCTCGCCGACCGGATCGGCGACCCGGACCGTTTCGAGCGCTGGACCGAAGTCGCCAACCAGATTCGCGACGACATCCTCGACCGGGGCGTCTCCGACCGGGGGATCTTCCGCCAGCACTATGAGACCGACGCGCTCGACGCCTCCACCCTGCTCGTCCCCCTGGTCCGCTTCCTGCCGCCCAACGACGAGCGAGTCGTCGATACGGTCAAGGCGATCGCCGAGGAGCTGACCGAGCACGGGCTCGTGCTGCGCTACCGCGTCGAGCAGACCGACGACGGCCTGCACGGCGAGGAGGCGAGCTTCCTGATCTGCTCCTTCTGGCTGGTCTCCGCCCTATCCGAGATCGGTGAGTCGCGAAAGGCCCGTGAGTCCTGCGAGAGGCTGCTCTCCATGGCCGGTCCCCTGGGCCTCTACGCCGAGGAGCTGGATGCCAAGACCGGCCGTCACTGGGGCAACTTCCCGCAGGCGTTCACGCATCTGGCGCTGATCAACGCCGTCAGCCACGTGATCAGCGACGACCGAGCGACAGGGGACCGCGAGCAGACTGCGGTCCTCAGCGAGATGATCTCGCACCAGACCGGCAGCTAGCGGCACCCCAAGAAGGGCTGGTTCGGCGGCCCTCAGAGCGTTGTCAGCGAAAGGTCCGACCAGCCCAGGGGACCGGAGGTGGCGCAGTTCGGGTGGCCCGGGTCGGCGTCGAGATCCTCGATGACGAGGGAACCATGGGCCCTTGGAAACCTTGGTCCCTGCTGGACATTCGAGGTGTTGACCTTGTCGATCGTGCCGGTGAGCGTGCCGCTGAAGGGGGGAAGCTGTAGGCGAAGCGGAAGGCGTAGCGGCCCGGCTTCGGGTGCGGGTGTGGGACCTTCTTCAGCTTTACCTCTGTCTCGAACGTGTCGGTGAGAAAGAGCTGGGAGGTGAAGGTCATGTGGTCCGAACAGGTCAGGTAGATCTTGGAGAAGGCAATCCGGGTCAGCGCTCGCGGCGTGAACCTCTTCTTGTTCGCCCGCTGGTTCTTGAAGATGAAGTCCAAGGTCATCGCGCCCTCGGGTGGCAAAGCGGGCCGAGCTGCGAACTCAACTTGAGCTTGGCGGACCTCGGTCGCCGCCTGGGCCGCAGGTGCGATCAGCGCGAATGAAGCGAACCGCTACTCGGACTCGGCCGGCGGAACCCGGCCGCCCTTGCTACCCGGCTCCCCCGCCGGGCCGACCGGCGAGGAGATCCCGAGAACGCGCATTGCCTTCAGGCCGAGGCCGAGCTTCTCGCGCCCCTCCGTGGAGGTGACGTCGTGCCCGCAGAGCTCGCGCGCGCGCTCGAGGCGGTAGCGAATGGTGTGGCGGTGGGTGAAGAGCTCCTGGGCGGTGGCGGCGACGTTCCCGTCGTTCTCGAGATAGGTCTCCACCGTGTTGACCAGGTCGGTCTCGTACTGCTCGTCGTAGGCGACCAGGGGCTCCACCGTCTCCGAGTAGAAGCGCTCGAGCTCGGCCGGGTCCTCGCTCATCGCGGGCAGGAGCAGCCGGTAGGCGCCGGTGTGCTCGAAGGCGAGCACGCGCGATCCCTCGGCCTCGCCGACGTTCGCGGCCAGCAGTGCCTCCTGCCCGGCGCGGTACAGATCCACGGGGTCCTGGGCGAGCCGGCTCTGGGAGACGCCGACCGTAAAGCCGCCCAGGCCCGCGTCGAGCTCGTTGGCGAGGGCGTCCGCGGCGCGGGCGAGCTTCTCCTCCTCGTCGGCGGGGACTATCGCGATCACCTCCGCCCTCTCGCCCTCCTGGTCGCCCCCGGCGCCGAGTGCCCCGGGGCTGATGGCTCTGACCGCGCGAAGCGCGATCGCGAGCACTCGGGAGCGCCACTCGCCCGTCTGAGTCACATGGGGCGCGGCGCGGGCGATCAGTACGCCGGCGCCGCCCGCGAAATCGGTGCCGAGCTCGGCGGCTCTGGCCTCGATGTCGCCGCGGTCGGTGATCTTCCTGTCGAGGAGGGCCCGGACGAAGTCGCCGGCCGCCTCGTCCGTCGCCCACTCGGGCGAGCGGGAGCGCTCCAGCTCGAGCCCCACGAGGGTTGCGACCATCCGAAGCAGGGCGGTGTCGGGCTCATCCTCTGCGCGCGGGCGCCAGCGCAGCTCCCCGACCGAGCTGTCGGCGACACGGAGGTCGACCGTCTCGACGCCGCTGCCTCCGGCGAGCAGCTTCTTCTCCTCGTCGGGGGAGGCGGCCGAGACCGCGAGCACGTTGCTCGTCCGGTCGATCAGGGCGACGCTGGCATCGAGTGCCCGGCCAGCGGCGCGGGCAACGGCCGGCATGCCGGCACCGGCCTCGATCGCGGCCGAGAGCTCCTCGAGGCTGCCGGGATCGGCTTTACGCGAGGGTGCGCCGCCAGGCGCAACCCGTTTCGGGTTGGTGCGAGAGGTTTCCTTCGCGTTCATCGGGACATTTTAGGTTGGGTTGACGACTTCGCCATCAGGCGGGGGCGCTTACGGCCGCGCCTCGTAAGTCGCTTCGGGCTTCGCCCTTCGCTCCGAAGAGGGGCGGCCTTGCGCCCCCTAAAGCCAGCCGGAGATCTTGTCCCAGTTGAGGAAGACCACGACGCCGATCACCAGGCCGACGAGGACGAGGGCCGCCAGCACGAAGAGAGATAGGAAGCCGGCGACGAGCTTCTCCCAGGCCCGTCCGTAGGAGCCGAGCGCAGGGACCAGGATCAGTCCGATGAATACGGATACCGAAAGCAGCCCGGCGATGCCGAAGAGGTAGTACTCAGTGCCCAGCGCCAGCACCGGCGCCAGGATCGAGCTGAGGGGCCCGTTCATGACGCCGAGGATTGTGGCGGATGTAGGCCACGATCAGCGCCACGATGGCGACGGCCGAGTAGCAGGAGAGCCCGAGCGCCCATCCGCTGGTCACATCGCTGAGCCAGTGGACCCGCAGATAGACGCGGGTGAGCCCGACGACGGCGGCCATGAGAATGCCGGTCCCGATCACCAGGCTTCGCTTCGTGATGCCCGGAACGAGCCGCAGCGCGAGCGTCACGGAGAGCCAGACGTAGAGCGTCGAGTAGGCGGCGTGGCCGCTCGGGAACGACGAGTTGGACGCCGAGGCGAGCGGGTCGGGCGGCCGGGGCCGGTCGGTCCAGGTCTTGATCCCGTGGACGAGCAGGATCGTCAGCGCCATGCCGACGACCAGCACCCAGAACTCCATCCAGCGCCGCGACGCGGCCAGGGCGACCGCCACAAGGGCGGCGATCGGCCAGGTCACCCAGCCGGACCCGAGGTAGGTGAGCCCCTTGGCGGCGCTGGTCAGCCATGGGGCCTGCAGGTTCTTTGCGACGTCGAGCGCGGTGTGGTCACCGGGGGTCGGCCCAGGGTCACCCGAGACGACCGACCAGTAGGCGATCACGACGAACAGCCCCACCGAGAGGGCGGCGAGCAGCGTCGTCAGCTCGAGGCCGAGACCACCCGGCGTCAGCCTGCGGCCGAGGAACGCGAACTGCGGGCGCAGCCGCCGGCCCAGCGCCAGGACCGGCCGGAGCGCCCGTCGCTTCTCCATCTCGGCGGCGATTCGCCCGCGGTTCTCCGGCTCGCGGAGGAACCGGTAGGCGAAGAACAACCCCACCGCGATCCCGATGACGATCGCGAAGACGAAGAGGCCCTTGCCGACGATCTTCGTGACGGTGTCGAGGCTCTGCGCCGCGAAGTAGCCGGCGAGGATCAGCCCGGTGGACCAGAGCCCGGTTCCCAGGATGCTGAACGGAGCGAAGTCCCGGTAGGGCATCCGGCTGCTGCCGGCGATGAACGGGGCAAGCGCGCGCACCAGCCCGATGAAGCGCCCAATCAGGATCGTCCTGCCTCCGTAGCGGGAGAAGTAGCTCTCGACCTGCTTCAGGCGGTCCTCCGTGATCCGCAGGCGCTGGCCGTGCTTGACCAGGAACTCGCGACCGAGCCTGGCCCCCAGCAGGAAGCTCAGCGAGTCGCCGGCGAATGCGCAGATCCAGGTGATCGCCAGGATCAGTGGGAGCGAGATGTCGCCCTGGCCCGCCACGGCACCGCCGAGCATCACCGTGAACTCTCCGGGGGCGATCAGCCCGACGAATGCGCCGGTCTCGAGAAAGGCGAGAGCGCCGACCAGCAGATAGGTCCATGCGCCCAGGCCCTTGGAGAGATCCTGGATTGTCTGCTCGAGATCGAAGTGCGGGAGGTCGCCCCGGAAGACGAAGAAGGCGACGATCACCGCGGCGAGCAGGCCGCGCCGAATCCACTTCCAGCTGATGCGGGAACCGCTCATGTGCCGAGCGGGGCGGTCGCGATCGCTCGGGGGAATTCCTCGCGCAGGCGCTCGGCCGCGGCGACGGCCTGATCCACGGTGGGAAAGAGCCCGAACGCCGTCGGCCCGGATCCGGTCACCATCGCGTGCGCGGCGCCCCCGTCCTCGAGGCCCCGCAGGGCGGCCTCGATCTCGGGGCGAAGCGAGATCGCAGCGGGCTGCAGGTCGTTGACGAGGTTCTCCCGATAGTCCAGGGGCGAGCCGGCCTCATCCACCGCGTCGCGCAGGCGCCGCCGGATCGCCTCGAGCTCGGCCTCTCCGCGGGTGGTACCGAGACGGTCGGCCTCCGCGTAGACCGCCGCCGTCGCCAGACCCTCCGGCTGCGGAATGAGCACGACGCCGTGTTCGGCGGCCGGTGGCGCAGGCTCGATCACCTCGCCGGCGCCGGCCACCAGGCAGGCGCGCGGCTGGAGCTGCGACGGGACATCGGCGCCGATCTCCGCCGCGATCGCACGCAGGCCTTCCACCTTGCCGCGCGCCAACCGCAGAACCGCGGCCGCGTCGGCGCTCCCGCCCCCGAGCCCGGCCGCGACGGGGACGCGCTTCGTCACCTCGATCCGCAGCGGCGGCCCGTCCCAGCCGTTCGCGCGGAGCGCGGCCAGGGCCTTGGCGGTGAGGTCAGGGCCCTCGATTCCCTCGCAGATCACCTCGTCGGCGTCTGCCGCGCTCAATTGGAGCTCGTCGGCGAGCTCGAGGGGCTCGAAGAGCGAGCGGATCTCATGCAGCCCGTCCTCGCGCTTGGGGCCGACGTAGAGACAGAGGTTGAGCTTCGCCGGCGCGAGCATCGTGCCCGGCATCTCGGCGACGCTCACGGGGCACCCCCACGATCTGCGAGGGCCTCGGCGAACTGCTCGAACTCCGCGGGGGAGAGCGTCTCGGCGCGGGCGTCCGCGGGCTTTCCGATCGACTCGAGCGCGCTCCGCGCCGGCCCGAGGCTGCCTGCGCGGGCGAGCTCCAGCGACCGGGCGAGCGACTTTCGGCGGTGGGCGAACGCGAGCCGCACGAGCGCCGCGAGGTCCTCGGTGGCCCCCTGGGATCTCCGGCGAAGGCGCAGCAGGGCCGAGCCGACGCGCGGGCGCGGCACGAAGACCGCGGGGTCCACCGTCCGCAGCATCGTCACCTCGCACGCGAGCTGCACCAGCACGCTAGGAGAGCCGTATTCGCGCGAGCCGGGCTCGGCGCGCAGCCGGTCGGCGATCTCGCGCTGCACCATCACCACCCAGCTCTCCACCGACGGCAGCTCGGCAATCGTCCGGATCAGCAGGGGCGTCGCTATCGAGTACGGGAGGTTGGCGACCATCTTGGTGGGCGCTGGCGCGAGACCCTTCAGGTCGACCTTCATCGCGTCGCCCCAGACGAGGTCCACCCCGCCGCCCACCTCCGCGACGAGGGACTCCAGGTCATCCTTGAGTCGCTTGTCTATCTCGACGACGTGCAGCCACCGGACCGCCGGGATCAGGAGCTCCGTCAGCGCCCCTCCCCCGCCCCCGACTTCGAGCACGACGTCCTCCGGGTCGAGCGCCGCCTCCCGGACGATCACGGCCAGGAGGTTCGGGTCCGCGAGAAAGTTCTGACCGAACCAACGCGGGGACCGCTCCGGCGGACCGGCGCGGCCGCTCACCACCCGAAGACTCTCGCCGCGTTCTCCTCCACGATTCCCTCGAGGTCACCGTAGGGGACGCCGCGGACCTCGGCGAGCCTTTCGGCTGTCGCGACCACGTTGGCGGGCTCATTCGGTTTCCCCCTGACCGGCTGGGGCGCGAGAAAGGGGGAATCCGTCTCGACCAGCAGGAGGTCCTCCGGCACGACCGCTGCGGCCTCGCGGATCGGCTCGGCGGTCTTGTAGGTCAGGTTGCCGGCGAACGAGCAGTACCAGCCACGCTCCGCGGCCCGCTCGGCCCAGCGCGGCCCGGCGGAAAAGCAGTGCAGGATCACGCTGACGGCGTCGCCCTCCCGCTCGAGCGTGCCGAACGCCTCCGAGACGGCGTCCTCGGATCCGTCGGCGTCGCGCAGGTGGACGACCAGCGCCTTCCCAGTCCGCTGCGCGATTCCGATCTGGGCGGTGAAGGCCCGGCGCTGGTCGTCTGGGTTGGACCGGTCGCGGTAGAAGTCGAGGCCCGTCTCGCCGACGGCGACGACGCCGGGTTGCGAGCACAGCTCCTCGATCGCCTCCGCCGCACCCTGGTCGAAGCCGTCCGCGCTGTTCGGATGCCGGCCGACCGACGCGAAGACCTCCTCGCTCGTCTGCGCCGAGGCCGCGGCGTCCAGATTCGACTCCTCCCCCAGGCCAACGGTGAGGATCCGATTGACGCCGGCGTCGCGCGCCGCGCCGACCAGTTCGGCCTCCGGCGGCTCGCAGAGCGCGAGGTGCGCGTGGGTATCGACCACGGCGCCGCGCCCAGGTCAGGGACCCAGGTTCGCCTGGATGAAGTCGCTGTAGTTGTACGCGCGGGTGTGCACCGACGGATAGCCCTTCAGCCCGCAGATCACGAAGAAGAACGGGTTCCGCTTGGACGGGGCTGCGGTGCTCGCCTCCGCCGTCCCGATCAGACGCGGGCCCGCCGGTGTGTTGGCGACGAGCGGGCCGCCGCTGTCTCCCGAGCAGACGCTCGCCCGAACGGTCCGCCGCTTCCACTCGTGCTTGATCCTCCGCGCCGCGAAGCCGACCCTGCGGCCGGCGTCGCAGATCGCCCAGGGCGGCAGCGGGCAGAACCGGGCCGAGACGTCGGTCGCCGTGAGCAGGCCGATCTGAGGCTTCCCGACGATCAGCGGGTTTCGATTCCCGAAGCCCGCCTCCGACAGCGGCGCGCCGGGCGCCGTGTAGGCGGCATCCTCCGCGGCGTTCGCCAGCGGGATCGGCGTCGCGGTGGTGGGCGTCTTCAGCGTGAGGATCGCGAGATCGTTCTCGAAGGTGTGAGCGAACCCGGGCGCGAAGGTGACGGCCGAGACGCCAAGCGCCTCACCTCCCATGAAGGCCGACGTGGACTTGGTCCTGACCGTCATCGTGAGCGGATTGCCAACGCAGTGACCCGCCGTCAGGACGCGCGTGGGCGAGATCACGGTGCCGGTGCAGAGCGTCGTCGGCGTCAGCACCGCCGCGGCGAAACCCCACTGGTCGATGCTCGCCGGCAACCCGCCGATGACACTCTTTCCCGCGCGCGGGCTTGCGTCCGCGACTCCCGCGGAGAGCGTCCCGATCAGCGCCGCGGCACAGAGAGCCGCGGTTCCCACCCTGGAGATACGTGAAAGCACGCGCCCAGGGTAGGCGGTCTACCGCTTCAGCTTGAAGGTGTGCGAGATCACGTCGACGGCGCCCGTCGCCGGGTCGGTCGCCGAGATGCTGCTGATGATCTTGTACTTGCCGGGGGACGCCTTCATCAGCCTGAGCAGTCCTCCGCTCGGCTTGATGAAGTGACCGGCCGGCGTGCCCGCGGGCAGCGATCCCTGCTCGGTATCGGAGCCGTGGACGAACGGGCCCTTCACCGTCAACGTCGAGACCACGTTGCAGGCCACCGCGCACTGGAACGGGACGATGATCTTCTTGGCGATCTTGAGCTTCCCGGTGGTGAGGTAGTTGATGATCGCGCCCGACTTCTGCGCAGTGGGCGAGGCGACGGCGCCTGACGCGGGGAGCAGAAGGGCTCCGATGATCGCGGCAGCCGCGGCAAAGCTCCCAATCCGAGACTTCCTGCTCATCAACGTCCTCCCTGATTCGCCTTCCGGGTTCCGGAAGCCACCCTACCAACTGACTATCGCTTCAACCTGAAGGTGTGGGAGATCACGTCGGTGGCGCCGGTCGCCGGATCCGTGGCGGTCAGGATGTTGCGGATCCTGAACGAAATCCTCTTCCCGATCCCGAGCGCTCTACAGATCGCGGCGCGCGAACCGCAGACAGGCGACGGCGAGCGTGCCCGCCAGGTAGACGATCGCCCAGATCACGAGGACGATCCCCGCCCCCTGCGGCCCGCCGAAGGGCCCGAGGCTGATGGCCTCTCCGGTCAGACCGGTCGTGTTCGAGGTCAGGGCGTGGAGGCCGCCCTGGTAGAGAGCTTCGAAGGGCAGTGCCCAGGACGACACCTTCGCGATCTGGGTGAGCGAATGCGAATCGATCGCGTCGGCGATCTGCCCGAGCAGGCCGGCGGTGAGACCGGCGCCGAAGACCATCAGGACTGCGATGCCCTGCGCGGTCGAGCTGAGGAACACCGAGGCGAGCAGCGAGAGCGCGGCGACGATCACCAGGCCGGCGGCAAGCCCGAGGCCCGGCGTGATCACGTGGTCCGGCCACCAGCCTCCGATCGCACCCGTGATCAAGGTCGCGCACAGATAGACGACGAGGCCGTATGCGGCGGCGAACGCGGCCGCGCCCGCGAAGCGCGCCAGCAGCATCGTCGTCCGGCCGAGCGGCCTGACCACCAGCGGCTGGAGCAGGCCGGTCTCGGCGTCACCGCGAACCACTCCGAGAGTGAGGAACACGGCGACCACCGCGCCCAGGAAGAGGGTCGCGAACATCGCCATTCCGAGCAGGGTCGCCCCCGTGAACGCCTTCGCGTTGATCACGTCCAGCCCCGCGAAGCCCTGTGAGTCCCTGAACGCGAAGTGAACGCCGATCCCATAGAGCGCCAGGAACGCGACCGTGAGGATGAAGACGACCGCGAGCACCTTGCGCCGGACGCTCTCCCTGACGGCGTACCCGATCACGGTCGCCACAGCGACACGCGAGCTGGCCGGCGCCGCGCTCACTCCGTGGACTCCCCGAGGACCTCGAGGTAGGCGTCCTCGAGCGTGCTGCCCAGCGGCCGCACTTCGTAGACCCGCTCTCCTGAGGCCACCAGCTCGGAGACGATTCCCGGGATCTCATCGACGTTCGGCCTGGTCGAAGCGCCGCGCACCGTTCTCGGTGGTGACCTCCACGCCCCGGGCCCTGGAGAGGGGATCAGGCGTGCCCTCGGCCACCACCCGCCCGTCCGAGAGGATCGCCACCCGGTCGCATGTTCGCTCGACCTCCGTCAGCAGGTGCGAGTTGATCAGCGCCGACACGCCACGCTGACGCAGCTGGATCAGCACCTGGCGCACGACCCGGCGCCCGGCCGGATCGAGAGCGCTGGTCGGCTCATCCAGCAGGAGCAGCCGCGGCGAGCCCACCAGCGCCTGCGCGAGGCCGAGGCGCTGCTGCATCCCCTTTGACATCGCCCCGATCCGGGTTCGTGCCGCGTCGCGCAGTCCGACCAGCTCGAGCAGCTCGGTGCGCTCCGCCGCGTCGCCGTCGGAGCCGGCGAGCCGCTGGTGCAGGGCGAGGAGCTCGTCCGCGGTCGCCCATCCGGGGAACCGGAAGAGCTCCGCGAGGTATCCGGTCTCCCGCCGGGCGGGCAGCGATCCGGCGACCTGCCCGAGCACCCGGGCGCTGCCTCCCGTCGGCCGCACCAGGCCACAGGCGATCTTGGTCAGCGTCGACTTGCCCGCTCCGTTCGGCCCGAGCAGGCCGAGCATCTCGCCGGGTCCCACCTCCAGGTCTATTCCTCGGAGAGCCTCGGTTCGGCCGTAGCGCTTCTCCAGTCCGCGGACGGCGAGCGCCGCCTCCATCACGCCGGGGCGAGCTTCGGGAACAGCGGCGCGAGCTCGCCGAGCTTCTGACCCCCGCCGCGGGAGCCGAAATCGGTCAGCTCGCGCGAGGGCTCATCGAGCGCCTCGAGCAGGCGGCCAGTCGTCTCCGGCATGTAGGCGTGGAGGAGGAGTGTGGTGACGCGGATGCCCTCCGCCAGTCCGTAGAGCACCGAGTCGAGCCGGCCGGAGGCCGACTCGTCCTTGGAGAGCGCCCAGGGCCGCGTCTCCTCGACGTACTGATTGAGCCGCCGCACGAGCTTCCAGATCTCCTCCAGGGCCTGGGTCAGCTCGGCATCGTCGAGCAGGGCGCGCACGCGCTCCGGCGCGCCCTCGAGGTCGCCGGCCAGCTCCGCCTCGGCCTCCGCCTCGGGAACGACCCCGTCGCGGTAGCGGCCGATCATCGAGAGGACGCGGTTGGCGAGATTGCCGTACTGGTCGGCGAGCTCGCTCTCGTAGCGGGACTCGAATCCCGCCGGCGAGATCTGGCCGTCCTGCCCGAAGGAGACCTCGCGGAAGCAGTAGAAGCGCAGCGCGTCGGCGCCGAACTTCGCGATCACGTCGTCCGGGTCGAGGACGTTCCCCAGCGACTTGGACATCTTGTGCCCCTCCATCAGCAGGAAGCCGTGGATGAACATCCGCTTCGGCAGCTCGATCTCCGCCGCCATCAGGAATGCGGGCCAGTAGACCGCGTGGAACTTGAGGATGTCCTTGGCCAGGATGTGGAACGGCGGCCAGAACTTCTCGGTGACGTCCTCACCCTCGATTCCGTAGCCGAGCGCGGTGTAGTAGTTGAGCAGCGCGTCGAACCAGACGTAGATCACCTGGTCGGTGTCCCAGGGGACCGGTACCCCCCACTTCAGCGTCGGCCGGGAGAGCGAGACGTCCTGGAGGCCCTGCTGGATGAACGAGAGCGCCTCGTTCCTGCGGAAGTCCGGCACCACGAAGTCCGGCCGCTCCTCGTAGAGCTTCTCGAGGCCCGACTGGAAGGCCGAGAGCTTGAAGAACCAGTTCTTCTGCGACTCGCGGGTCAGCGGGATCTGGTGGATCGGGCAGGTGTTGTCGGGCCCGATCTCGGACTCGGTCTTGAAGTCGGCGCAGCGGGGGCAGTACCAGCCCTCGTAGTTGCCCTCGTAGACGTGACCGTTGTCGTAGACCCGCTGGACGATCTCCTGGACCCGCTGCATGTGGCCCTCGTCCGTGGTGCGGATGAAGAAGTCATTCGACGCGTTGATCTTGGCCGCCATCTCCTTGAAGCGAGGGGCGAGGCGGTCGCCCAGCTCGCGCGGCGTCACTCCCTCAGCCTCGGCCTGCTGGGCCACCGGCTCGCCGTGCTCGTCCGTCCCGGTGAGAAAGAACACGTCCTCGCCGCGCTGGCGGTGGTGCCTGGCGAGGATGTCGGCGGCGATCGTCGAGTAGGCATGGCCCAGATGGGGCTCGCCGTTGACGTAATAGATCGGGGTGGTGACGTAGAAGCTCACGGAGCGTGAGCCTAGAGCTACAGCAACTTCTCCTGAGCCTTCGAGCCGCCGGACCGCCGCCTGCGCGGGATGCCGGCCGCCTCGGTCAGCGCGTCCTCGACGTCGGCGAGGATCGCCCGCTCGGACCGGGAGGCGACGATCGGCTCAGCCATGTCGTCGACGTGCACATAGGTGCGGCGCCCGTCGCCGCGGTCCTTCGGATCGAGCGGGACGATCGCGTAGATCCGGTCGGCGCGGGCGAACTTGCCGTAACCCAGGGACACCATGCGTGGCTCGCGCTTGGCCATGGTTGCACCGTAGCGGGGAAATGGGCCGGCTTCGCCATCAGATCGCGGCCACAGGCGGCCGCTAACGCCTAGGTTCGCGCCCGGTGATCCCCTTGTAGAGGTCGTTCGCCGGCACGCCCGTGAGCGCCGAGACCACGCTGGCCGCGGCCCGCGGCCTGGCCCCGGCCCGGATCAGCCCACGCAGCGCATCAGTCGCGAATCCAATGTCGGCGGTGCCCCGCTCGGCGGCGGGGCCGATCACGACGACGATCTCGCCCCTGGCCTCGTCACGGAAGCGCCGGGAGAGCTCACCCAGGGTGCCGCGAGCGACCTCCTCGTGGAGCTTGGTGAGCTCACGGCAGACTGCGGCGGGCCGGTCCGGCGCGAGTTGGGCGAGGGCCCGGAGGGATTCCGGGAGCCGGCGCGGGGACTCGAAGGCGATCAGCGTCTCGGTGGACTGCAGCACGCGCTCGAGCTCGCCTGTCCGGCGGGGCAGGAAGCCCTGGAAGCGGAACTTGTGCGTCGGGAGGCCGGAGACGACCAACGCCGTGACGATCGACGAGGGCCCAGGGAGAACCTCGATGTCAAGGTCACGGTCGATGCAGGCCCTGATCAGGCGGAAGCCGGGGTCGTTGATCGCTGGAGTGCCGGCGTCGGAGACGAGCGCGACGTTGTCGCCGCGCTCGATCCGCTGGGCGAGCTCGCGGGAGCGCTCCGTCTCGTTTCCCTCGTGGTAGGAGAGCAGCCGCAGCGCCTGGATCTCGAGGCGCTCCAGGAGCAGACCCGTCCGGCGGGTGTCCTCGCAGGCGATCACGTCGGCCTCGTACAGCGCCCGCCGCACGCGCAGGGTGATGTCCTCAAGGTTCCCGATCGGAGTCGGACAGACGACGAGCTTGCCGGGCACTTCCTACGACTCCTTGTCGAGCTCGATCAGCGCCATCGCCGCCGCGCCGATCATCCCGGCGTCCGGGCCGAGCTCGGCCAGCTTCACCGGCGTCTTGTTCATCGGCGGCAGGGCACGCGCCTGGAGCTCCTCGCGCGCGGGGCCGATCAGCAGCTCCCCGACCACGGACACCCCGCCGCCGATCACGATCACGTCGGGGTCGAAGATGTTCGCGAGGCTCGCGAGCGCCACTCCCAGATGCCGCCCGGCATCCGCAACGACCTCGGTGGCGAGGGCATCGCCCTGCATCGCCAGCTCGGTCACGGTCTTGCCGACGATCGGCCCCGCGGCGAGCGCTTTGCCAAGCGCCGAATCGGGCTCGCGCTCGGCAACCACCGTTCCCTCGCGCGCGATCGCCGTTCCCGAGGCGAGCGTCTCGACGCAGCCGTGGTTGGGGCAGTTGCCCTGGCAGGGCGGGCCGTCCTCCTGGACCACGATGTGGCCGAGCTCCGCGGCAGAGCCGGTCGATCCGCGGTAGACCTCGCCGTTCAGGATCAGGCCCCCACCGATCCCGGTGCCGATGGTCAGCATCACCACGTTGGTTGCGCCGCGACCGGCGCCGAAGAGGAACTCGGCGAGCGCAGCGACGTTGGCGTCGTTGTCGAGATAGACGGGGAGCCCGAGCCGCTTCCGCATCAGGTCGCGAAGAGGGACGTCCGAGATCTCGAGGTTGACCGCTGAGATCGCGACGCCGCGCTTGTGGTCGATGGTCGCCGGGATCCCAAGGCCGGCCGAGAGGACGTCGGGCCTCGCGTCCTTGGCTTCGGTCAGCTCCCTGCCGAGGTCCTCGAGGAGCTCGGCCTCCGTCAGTCCGATCGATGGCTCCTTGCCCTCGTAGTGGATCTGCTGCTCGGAGTCCACGACCCCGACGGCCATCTTGGTACCGCCCAGGTCGACGCCGATCGTTTCCCGGGGACTCAACGGCGGAAGGGGTCCGGCGACGGCATGCGTAAGTATTGATATCCCATGTCTCCTCAGGGAGATGAACGGCCGCCGAAGCGGCCCGAGGGCTCCGAGGGCGGCGGGAAGCCCAAGGAGCCCAAGAAGCCTGGCGCGTCCGGGGGCTCAGGCAAACCCGAAAAGGGCAAGAAGCCGGAGTACACGGTCTACGGGCGCGGTGGCCGGGGCGGTGGCAAGAAGCGATCCGCCTCGCCGCGCAAGCCGCCCCCTGGCAAGGGCCCGGGCAAGGGAGAGAAGCCCCCGTACACGGTCTACCGCGCCCGCCCCAGCCTCCGCGACCGGATCCGCAAGCCGAGCATGGAGAGCATCCGCCGAGGCGGGGACCGCGGCGGCATCCGCGGCTTCTTCGGCAGGCTGACCGGCGGCAAGCGCCCCTGGCTCCGCTGGATCCTGATCTTCGCGGTGGGCTGGCTGCTGCTCAGCTTCATCACCTTCGCGATCTCCGCCCAGATCCAGAAGGGCAAGCTGCCGCAGTCGGCCAAGGACGCACTCAAGGGCGGGCCGGCGGTCCTCGCCGGGCAGAACATCCTCATCCTCGGCGGAGACCGCCGCGGCAAGACTCAGCACCACGCCAGCGGCACCGAGGGCGAGGGCCCGCCGCGCGCGGACACCATCATGGTGTTGCACGCCTCGCTGACCTCATTCCGGAAGCTCTCGATCCCGCGCGACAGCTATGCGGCGATCCCCAACTGCGGCGAGCAGAAGATCAACGCCTCGCTCGCCTGCAACACCCAGAGCACGAATGGCAACCCGGCCTCGACGATCAAGACCGTCGAAAACTTCCTCGGCATCGACATCAACCACATCGTGATCGTCGACTTCGACGGCTTCGCCGACTTCATCAACACGCTCGGCGGGGTGACCATCCACGTGCCCGGCAACCCCAACAAGAAGGGCGCGGTCGTCTGCGGCGACGTCGACGGCGGAAAGAAGCAGGGCGGCGTCTCTCTCAAGCTCCCCCCTGGCGACATCACCCTGCAGGGCGACAAGGCCCTCGCCTACGCGCGGATCCGGCACAACAACTGCGACCCCTCGGAGGACGACCGCGACCGGGCCGCCCGCCAGCAGGCGGTGCTGAACGCGATCAAGGGACGCCTGACCAGTGTCACCCGCTTCCCATACAACTTCTTCAAGGGACCCTGGATCGGCTGGAACGCGCCCAAGGCATTCATCAGCGACATGGGCGGGTTCACGCTGCCGCAGCTCGCGATCTCGGCAATCCTCGGCGGCAGCGGTGAGACCAACGTGCTCGGCAGCGACAAGGCCGGTGTGGGAGTGGGACCGGGCGGCAGCCTGGAGATCCCGCAGGGCGCCTGCGACGACGCCGTCAAGCAGCTGCTCGGCGGCGACCCGCCGCACCGCCCCGCCTGCTCGCCGTAGCGAACGGTTAGGGCGAGTCCGAGCCGGAGCTGGTGGCGGCCTTGTCCGAGCCGCTCGAGTCCGACTTCTTGGAGCTCGACTCGGTGGATGAGTCCGAGCTGGAGCTCGAGTCGCCGGCCGACGACGAGTCGTCGTCCTTCGAGGCCGCCTTGCTCTTGCTCTTGTAGTCGGTCGTGTAGAACCCCGATCCCTTGAAGTGGACGGCGACCGGGTGGAAGATCCGCTCGACGGGGGCGCCGCACTGTTCGCATGTCTCGACGGGATCATCGGACATGCTCTGGATCACCTCGAAGGTGTGTCCGTTCGTGCAGCGGTATTCGTAGATCGGCATCGGAGGCAAGAGGGTAGTGGGCGATGGCGCCGGACACCGCACGCGGGGCTCCGTTTAACTTGGCGCCATGGCTGACCTCAAGCTCGAAGAGATCGTCGCCCTCTGCAAGCGGCGGGGCTTCATCTTCCCGGCGTCGGAGATCTACGGCGGCTTCGCCAACACCTACGACTACGGGCACTACGGCGTGCTGCTGAAGAACAACGTCAAGGCCGAGTGGTGGCGGGCGATGATCCAGGAGCGCGACGACATCGTCGCTCTCGACTCGGCGATCATCCAGAACCCCAGGGTCTGGGAGGCCTCCGGGCATCTCGCCGGCTTCACCGATCCGCTCGTCCAGTGCCTCGGGAAATGCAAGAAGCGCTGGCGCGAAGACCACCTCCGCGAGGAGCAGCTCGGGGCGGAGGACGCCGAGGGTGAGATCCGCTGCCCGGAATGCGGCGGTGAGCTATCGGAGCCGCGTCAGTTCAACCTGATGTTCGAGACCTACGTCGGCCCCGTCCATGACGAGTCCGACATGGCCTACCTGCGGCCCGAGACCGCGCAGGGAATCTTCGTCAACTTCAAGAACGTCCTGCAGTTCTCGCGGAAGAAGCCGCCGTTCGGGATCGCTCAGATCGGCAAGTCATTCCGCAACGAAATCACTCCCGGCAACTTCATCTTTCGCACTCTCGAGTTCGAGCAGATGGAGATGGAGTTCTTCGTCCCGCCGGCCGAGGCCTCCGCCTGGCACGAGCGCTGGCTGGAGGAGAGGATGGGGTGGTACACCGACCTCGGCATCCGGCCATCACATCTTCAACTACGGGCTCACGTGCAGGACGAGCTTTCGCATTACTCCAGCGCCACCTCCGACATCGAGTACCTCTTCCCGATGGGCTGGTCGGAGCTGGAAGGGATCGCCAACCGCGGCGACTACGACCTCACCCAGCACGCCGAGTTCTCCGGCGACAAGCTCGAGTACGTCGACTCAGGGACCGGCGACCGCTACGTGCCGCACGTGATCGAGCCCGCCGCCGGCGTCGACCGGGCGATGCTCTCGTTCATGGTCGATGCGTACGACGTCGAGGAGGTCGAGGGGCGCCAGCGGACGGTCCTGCGCCTCCACCCCAAGCTGGCGCCGGTGAAGGCGGCAGTCCTGCCGCTGGTCAACAAGGACGGTCAGCCCGAGAAGGCTCGTGAGATCCACGAGAACCTGCGCAAGCTGATGTCCACCGAGTTCGACACCGGCGGCTCGATCGGCAAGCGCTACCGCCGCCAGGACGAGATCGGCACCCCATGGGGCGTGACCGTCGACCACCAGACGATGGAGGACGACACCGTCACCCTGCGCGACCGAGACTCGCTCGATCAGTCGCGAATCGCGATCTCCGACTTGGCAGAGGAGCTCAGCCGCCGCCTGGGCGAACCCTGGGCGTCCCCCAAGCTCGGCGCGAGGTAGTACCGCCGGCTGGTGTGAGTCAGCAACTGACCGGCCTATCGAGTCCTTATCGCGGGTAGCTCGGCTTGTAGCCGCGCAGCCGCCCGACGGCGGCGAGCAGCGGCAGCGAGGCCTTCTGGATCGCGACCGGTGGGGAATCCGCCCAGGAGCGTCCGTTCGTCGCCCGTGAGGTGACGAAGATCTGAAGAAGGGGCAGCTCGTCCTGGTCGTTCAGCCGGCCGCCGTCGGTGAGGTGATAAACGTAGGCCTCCGCGTAGGCCTCGATGAAGTCCGTGACCGGCTCGAAGATGCCGCGGACGTGGAGCTCGGCCGAGCTCGGGTTCCAGGGATCCCGGTGAGGTGTCCCTGGCGAGATCGCGACGCGGTCGCCCGTGCGGAACTCGCGCTCCTCGCCCTCGACCTCGATCAGCCCCTCGCCGGATAGGGCATCCCAGGTCTGCGTGAGGTCATCGTGACGATGGGGGTCCGCATGGCCGGTTCGGGGGGCGAACGACCGCTCGAACTTCAGGTTGCCGTCGGAGCGCTCGACGACCTCGAGCCAGGTTCTCGTGCGTGGGCTCGTGTAGCGCTTGCCGACCGCGATCACGCAGCCACCCTATCCGCACGGTCCGGTAGAAGCCAAGGCGTGAGCGCGCGGCGCAGCGTCGGCGTCTTCGTCCTCGCCCTGGCGATCACGGGTGGAATTGCGGCAACGTCGGGCCCGTCGTCGCCCCCCTGACGCACGACTTCGACATCACGCTCGGAGAGGTGCGGCTGTCTCGGGTGCCTTCTTCTTCGCCGGATCGGCGTGCGGGAGTCTCGCCGGCGCCGCGCTGGCCAGAAAGATCCGAGTGCTTGCGGGGATCTGGGCCTGTTGCGTGCTTTCCGTGATCGGCAATGTGATCTTCGCCGTGGGCGACAGCTTCGCGGTGCTGGCCGCCGGCCGGGTGTTCGCCGGCATTGCCTTCGGCCTGGCGGCCGTCTTCATCCCGTCCTACGCGCGTGTGATGGGAGGCGTGAAGATGGTCGGCCTGTTCGGCGCCGGGCTCACCCTCGGGGTGGCGGCCAGCCTCTTCCTCGGCAGCATCATGGAAGGCGCGGGCGTCGACTGGAGGGTCGCCTTCGCGATCACCGCTGCCCTCGCCTTGATCTCGCTGCCGCTACTGCCCAACGAACCGGTGCAGGTCCAGAGGGCCGCCTCCGAGGGCGAGGGCCTGGCCCGGGAGACTCTGACCAATCAGGCCTGGTGGAGGATCCAGCTGCTCGGGATCGCCACGCTCAATCTTCCCCTGATCGTGGGCGCCTGGCTGGTGCACTACCTGATCACCGTCTATGGGCTCTCGGCCGCAGCGGCCGGAGCGTTCGGCTTCGCGCTGTTCGGGATTTCCGCCGTGATGCGAGACGTCGCCGGCCGGATCACGGCGGCCGGGGCCGGCCCGTCGATGCTGGTGATCGTGGGACTCGGCCTCGGGGCGGCGGGCCTCGTGATCCTGGGCCAGGGAAACTCGCCGGCGGTTGCGCTCGTGGCGATCGCGCTGATGGGCGTAGGGCTCTCCCTCCCCTACCCCCTCTACTACGACGAGGCGGAGCGCGTTCTCCCCGACCGTCCGATCGGCAGCCTCGGCCTGATGCAGGTCGGGGCGGGGATCTTCCCCATCCCAATCATCCCGCTGTTCGGCGCGGCGTTGGCGAGCGGCGAGGCCGACCTCGCCTTCGGGGCCCTGGCCGCATTCGCCGCCCTGACCCTCGTACTGAACGCGCGGCCGCCGGTCCCCCACCGCGCACCGGCTTCGCCATCAGGCGCGACCGACAGCGGCCGCCCCACATAAGTCGCTTCGGGCTTCGCCCTTCGCTCCTGAAGCGAGCGGCCTCGCGGTCGCTAGCCCTGCCAGCGCTGTCCCTGGCTGATCCGCTCCTGCCCTATCCAGGCGAAGTCCATCGCGGCCTGGACGACCTCCTCCTTCGGCACCTTGCGGTGGAGGTCCCACCAGTCGGCGAGTGACTGCATCGCGCCGACCATCTGCTGGGCGAGCATCTCGACGAACTGCGGCAGCTTGGGGAAGTCAAGGCCCTTGCGTTGGGCCTCCTCGCTCATCAGCTGGACGATCGCAGCGGCGACCTCGTCCCGCAGCCGGTCCAGTCGCAGCGCTACGTCGGGATCGCCGGCGTTACGGAACATGATCCGCCAGGCTCCGCGCCGCTCCTCGACGAAGCCGAAGAAGGCCTCGAGGCCGGCGCGCATCCGGGGCTCCCCCGGCTCGGCGCCGGCGACCGCGCCCGCGATCCGCTCGACTAGCTCGTGGACGTGCATCTCGAGCATCGCCACGTAGAGCTCTCGCTTCGAGGAGAAGTGCTCGTAGAGCAGGGCCTTGGAGACGCCGGCACGCTCGGCCACCGAATCGAGCGAGGTCTCGTGGTAGCCGGTGTCCGCGAATGCGCTGCGCGCGGCGTCGAGGATCGCCTCACGGCGGTCGGCGGCGGCCATCCGCGATCGCGCCGGGGCCGCAGCCTTCTTGTTCTGTGTGATCGGTGTCACCGTACTAACTGACTGGTCAGTCAGTTATTATACGCCAAGCGGAAGCGGCAACCAAGAGGACCAGGAGGCACCGAATGTCGGTCGCGCAGCAGGGCATCGCCGGTCAAATCACGTACGACGACCTCTACCGCCGTTGGGAGGAGGGCAACTGGCGCGCCACCGAGCTCGACTTCTCCCAGGACCGCCAGGGCTGGGATTCCCTGAACGAAATCCAGCGCAAGTCCGCGCTCTGGATCTATTCGATGTTCTTCTACGGCGAGGACGCCGTGGCCGACGGCCTCTCCCCCTACATCGAGGCCGCTCCGAAGGAGGAGCAGAAGTACTTCCTCGCCACGCAGCAGGTCGACGAGGCGCGCCACGCCGTCTTCTTCCACCGCTTCTTCAAGGAGGTGATCGGGGTCGAGGGCAGCATCGCCGACGGCCTCGACTTCACACAGGGCCAGCTCGGCTGGGGCTACCGGAACGTCTTCGGGCGGCTCGAGCGAATGGTCCAGGAGCTGCAGACCGACCGCTCCCTCCCCAAGTTCGCCCAGGCGATCACGCTCTACCACATGGTCATCGAGGCGACCATGGCCCAGCCGGGCCAGCACTTCATCGAGGACTTCTTCGCGAAGGCCGGAACGATGCCCGGCTTCAGCGCCGGGATGGAGAAGGTCTCCCGCGACGAGCAGCGCCACATCGGCTTCGGCGTCAAGGTCCTCTCCGAGCTCTTCGCCGAGTCCGACGAGTGCAAGGCCGCCGCCTCCGAGCTGCTTCGCGAGGTCCTGCCGTGGGTCACCGGTGTCTTCGTCCCGCCGGGCTGGGACGAGCGCTACACGACCGAATACGGCTTCACGCTCGAGCAGATCTACGCTTTCGGGATGAAGTCTGTGGAGATGAAGTGGAAGGCCACGGGCTACCCGCTGCACGAGATGCCCCCGGGGATCTATCCGTTCGATCCCGACATGCCGCACGAGGAGCGCGCCCGCCGGCAGATCATGCTGCTTCGGGCCGGCGTCATGGGGGAGCCGAACGGCAAGCCCGAGGTCACTCCCGAGATCGAGTCCATCCTCTTCGACCTGATCGCGCGCTCGGCTCACACCGATGCAGTCGACCGCCCGGTGACGATCCAGTGGCGCTTCGAGGACGCCGAGCCGTACCACCTGCGCATCGACAACGGCTCGACCCGCGCCGAGCCGGGGCTGGCCGAGAAGGCCGACCTCACCTTGAGGACGACGTGGGCCGACTGGATCGACATCTCGGTCCGCGGTCAGGACGCGCGGCGGGCGATGCTGCGCCGCAAGCTCAAGCCCCGAGGCTCGCTCCGGCAGCTCTCGCGGATGCCGAAGATCTTCCCGCCGCGGCCGCAGCCTGTGGAGTAGGCGAGGAGTCTCAGGAGAGTCGCCGCTTTGCATGGAAAGCGGCACTCCAGCGAGAGATACTGCGCGGGCAATGTCGCAGGAGAACGTTGAGATCGTGCGGCGCGCGATCGCCGCGCTCAACAAGCACGATGTGGACGGCTACCTCGAGCTCTGCGCTCCCAACGTCGAGCTGATTACGCCGGTTGCGGCGATTGAAGGGCCGAGCGTCGGCGCGCAGGGAATTCGCCAGTTCTTCGCGGGCATCGATGAGGCGATGACTGAATTCCAACTGGATGTGACGGAGCTCCGAGCGCTTGATGGACAGCGGGTGCTCGCCGTCGGACAGGTTCGGTCCGTGTCGAAAGGCGGCTTCGCCTCAACTCTGCCCTTGGTCAACATCTATGAGATCAAGGGCGCAAAGTTGTGCCGCATCCGCGTCTACAGCGACCAGGATGAGGGCGCTATTCGAAGCTCTGGGCTGATTGACCCCTCGGCAGCAGCTCAAAGTGGCTGGTGCCGGCGGATTCTGAGAGACTCGCCTCCGAGGGCCGGTCGCCAGAGCAGCCCCACAAGGTCAAGGAGAGATCACATGGCTGATCACACGCTGAGCATCCTGTCCGTGAGCGTCAACAACCTGCCCGTACGTGTGCTGATGAGGGCGGGCGGGCACGACTTCGAAGAAGTCGAGATGTGGGGGAACAAGGGCACGCCCGAGTTCCTCGCCAAGTCCCCGGCCGACCTCACCCCTACGCTCGAGTACGAGGGGCTGCCCAAGGAGTCGCTCTGGGAGAGCTGCGCGATCATGCAGTACCTCTGTAACCGCGATGGGCTCGATCAGTTCTATCCGACGGACCCGGCCGAGCGTGCGATGCAGGACAGCGCGATGTTCTACGTGGTCGGCACGCTCTACCCCCTGATCCTTCGCGCGACGTATCCGACTCTTGGCTTTCCGCAGTACCCGGGCGAGACGGCGACGTCGGAGGCCGACGACGAGGTGAAGGCGAAGTCGGCGCAGGACGCGGCCGACGCGATCGCGCGGCCGCTCGAGGCGATTCACACTCACTTCCTGGACGATCGCAAGTTCATCGGCGGCGATTCGCCTTCGATCGCCGACATCCGCCTCGCTGCGTCTCTTGAGTTCCTGCGCACGATCGACTACGACTTCCCGGCCTGGACCGAGGAGTACATGAGCGCGGTCGAGTCCGCTCTCGGCGACGCCTATTCGGAGCCGGCGGCTGACGTCCGCGAGATGATCGCCTCGGCGAAGGCCCCTGCCTGAGGGCTAGGTGTCAAGCGCAGGGTCGTAGGGCAGCGGGTCGAAGCGCAGCAGGCGCTCGATGATCTCGTAGAGCTGCACCACGCGGCGCGGAGGCGGTTGCTTTGGACTGACATGAAGAAGGACCTCCCCGGTTGCCACGCTTGACGTGCAACCGAAAAACGGACACCAAGGAGGCCCCAACACATGTTGCACGCTGGGCTGGATCTATCTCGCAAGAGGATCGACGTCTGCCTGCTCTCCGACCAGGGCGAGCTCCTCGAGGAGCTCGCCTGCCCGCCTGACCACGACGGCCTGAGAGGCCTCGCAAGGCGGGTCGAGGCCCACGGCGAGCCGGTCTTGGGGGTGATCGAGTCGATGACCGGCGCTCGCTTCCTCCACGACACCCTCGAATCGCTCGGCTGGGCGGTCGAGATCGCAGACGCCGCCAAGGTCAAGGGCCTGGCGCCCCTGGCCGCGAAGACCGACCGGATCGACGCCCGGGTGCTGGCGCTGCTCTCCCAGCGCGACCTGGTGCCGGCGATCTGGCTGCCCGACCCGAGGGTCAGAGAGGAACGGGAGCTCGCCCGCTTTCGCCTCCACCTGGTGAAGCACCGCTCGCAGCTGAAGCACCGGATCCACTCGACCCTGATGAGCTTCGGGCGGCCCTGCCCGATGAGCGATCTCTTCGGGGTTGCCGGCCGCGAGCTGCTCGCCAAGCTCCAGGTGCCGGAGCCCTGGCGCGGCAACGTCCTGGCGAGCATCGAGCTGATCGACGCCCTCGAGGCCCAGATCTCTGAGATCAACGCCCGGCTTGCGGGCGGCGGCGCCGAGCACCCCTACGTTCCGAGGCTCTTGAGCGTTCCGGGGATCGGCTCGGTCTTGGCCTTCACGATCGCCGCCGAGATCGGCGAGATCTCCCGCTTCGCCACCCCGACCAAGCTCACCGGCTACACGGGCCTTTGCCCGCGGGTGGTGCAGTCGGGCGAGCGAGACCGCCGCGGCCCGCTCACCAAGCAGGGCCCGCGCTACCTGCGCTGGGCGCTGGGCGAGGCGACCATGCACGCCCTGCGCCACCCCGCCTACGCCGAGCGCTACCAGCGAAACAAGCGCCGGCTGGGCCGCCAGCGCGGCGCCAAGGTCGCCCAGGTCGAGATCGCCCGGAAGCTGACGGTGGCGATCTGGCACATGCTCACCCGCAACGAGTCGTTCGCTCCCAAAGGCGCCGCTTTTCGTCTGGCGGCCTGACCGCCCTTTTGGACTTGCGCCGGGAGCGAACATCCAATGACCTGGTCCTCCCCGACGAGGAGGCGATAGAGACATGAGCACCGCTCCAAGCCCTCGAGCCGAGAGGGGGCCCTGAGCCAACCACCGATCGCTACTTGACAGACGGTCCTTCTTCATAGAGACGAGAAGCGGCGCTTGCCAGATGACCGCCTTTGATCGCCTCGCCGCAGTTGGCGGGTTTGTCTCGGTATGCGGGACTAACCCGCCAATTGTTTACTCGCCGAGGAGCTTGCGCTTCTGGGCTTCGAACTCAGCGTCCGTGATCTTGCCGGCGTCGCGCTGCTTGTCGAGATAGGCGACCTGATCGAGCGGGTCCTGCTTCGGTGGCGAGACGCCGCCGCCGAAGCCACCCGCATTCGGAATCGGCATCACCTTGCCCAGGATGCCGGCGATCTTCTCCTGAAGACCCGGCACGCTCGAGGCGTCGATCGTCTGGCCCTTCCGATCCGGGTCGATGCCTGACTCGCGCAAAGCCTCCTCGATCTGCTGCCGGGCGCCCGACCCCCGCAGATCGATGGTCTGGTTGGACACCTCGACCTTGGAGTCCGGACTCGTCCACCCCGACTGCCCCATCGCGACGCTCTGGCCGTCCGGCAGCGCCGAGCCCTGGACGGCCGCCTCGAACTCCGGCGTCCCCGCCTCGGGAATCGCGCGCTCGTCCTTCTTCCTCAGGAACCCGAAGAGACCCACGCGGCCGAGCCTACACCCGGCCCACCGGCCGGTGGCTCACCCGACCACGAAGGTGTGCTGGCCGCTGATCCTCTTGAAGAAGACGGCGTCGCCGTGACGCCTTCCGTGGGCGCCGCGAGCGTGGGGCCAGACGACCTTGCCATCGAGGGCGATCCTCTTCCGCAGGGCGATCAGCGGCACTTCCACCAGGCCGGAGGTGCCGCGCGGCCCCACCACCGTGAGCTTGAACGAGCGGCGCGTGCGGCGCCACCGCGAGACAACGGGACCGTGCGGAGTCGGCGCCTGCCCCTGCGCGAAGCGCAGGTTGCCCGTCTGCGGCGCGACGATCCAATGCCGGTATCCGGGAGAGGCCGGCCGGATCCCGAGGACATATCCGGAAAGCGCCGGAACAGGGCCGCCGGCCCAGCCGTGTGCCAGTGAGATCCCGCCCGACTTGGGCAGGCCGTCGAGCTGCATGCTCTCCCACACCGTGCCCGGCCCCTCGAAAAGCATCCTTCCCCACGTGCGCCGCATCAAATCCAGTGCGCCATCGGTGTCTCCGACGGAGAGGCGGGCGCGCAGCTCGGTCGAGGTGATGAACGGCGAGATGTACCGGCTCATGTAGGGGTCGTCGTCGAACTCGCCGTTGGCGACGCCGAACGGCGTCATCAATCGTGAGCTGATGAACCCGAGCGCCTGCCGGGACTGGGCCGGGCTTGTGACCCCGCCGAGAATGGCCTGGACCTGGGCGTCCTGCGTGTGATTTCGGTGTGGGTCGTCGCCATTGACGATGAACGCTCCCGCCTGCGGGTCCCAGAGACGCCCGAGGATCGCCGCCCGGAGGGCGCCGGCCTGCTGCAGGTCGGCATTGGCGGCCCGCCGGCCCTGCCCCAGGCGGCGCTCGAGCGCCGCCCCGGCCAGGAGCGCCCGGTAGAGCGTGGCATTGGTGTAGGTGTCGATCCCGCCCGCGGCATCGGGCGGATGCCAATTGATCGTCATCTCGTTCGAGGGCGTCCGAAAGAGGCCGCCGTCGAGGTGAGCCTGGAAGAAGGCAAGCCCGCGCCGGACCACCGGCATCATCCGATGGGCGAACCCCCGGTCCCCGGTGAGCATGTAGTACTCGTTCAGCGCGATTATCCAGATCGCGGTGTATTCCGGGAGCCGCAGCGCTTCGATGCCCGCAGCGGGTTGGGATCCGGGCGGGAACTGGGACGCATCGGCGACGGGGGCCGGGGGATCGCCCGGGCACTGAACGGCGATCTGGGTAGCGGGCGAGAGCTGCCCGTCGGTGTACTGCAGGCAACTGAACGCCTGCAAAGAGCGCCGGAGGATGTGCGGGGCCGCCCGCAGCGAGTAGTTGCCGACCAGATCCTCGGCCGACATGTCGCCGGCCCAGATCGCGCGGTCTCGCTTGGCCCCGTCGGTCACGACCGTCTGGCTGTATTGGAATCCGGGACGCAGGTCCCTGAAGGAGTCGAGCGCGAACGTGTAGGCGCTCGCGTACCAGATCCGGTTGAGCAGCTTGTCGTTGGAGAGGAAGTAGCCGCTGTACCGGCCGGGGCCCGGATGGAGGTGCTCGGTCCGCACCCGGACGTAGTCGATCGTGGCCGTGCCGGCTCCCTCTAGCTGGATCGAGATGTACCGCTGGGCCCCGCGGATGCCGGGCGAGCGGGCCTCGACCGGCGCCGTCGTCTGGAAGAGATCCGTACGGCCATCCGGGTCATCGCTCGCGCCGTATGAGAAGCCGGGGCCCCCGGTGTCCCCCCGAGGCGTCATGAATTGCGGATGCTCGGAGTAGCCCAGCCTGATCGGCGTCCCGTTCGACGCCGTGATGCCCACCTCGACAAAGCCGCCGACGTTCACTCCCAGGTCGAGCAGGAGCGCCGTGTCGCCCACTCCCTTCGGGCCCACTCCGCCCGAGGTGATCGTCGTGGCCCCGCCGGCCCTGGCCTTCAACCCGCGCGGGTTCGCGACGCCCGTCGGCGCTCCGATCACGTAGACCGCCTTCGGGTAGACGAGATTGCCCGGGTCGATCACATACCGCTTCCAGCCGGAGCTGGCCGGGATGGCTGGTGTTTTCAGGGCCGCCGAGCCGGCCGCATGGGCCGCCGGTGGCGAGATCGCTCCGAGCCCCAACAAGAGCGCGGCGGCCAGCCACACTCGCCTCGCCGCGGGACTCACCGGCGCGACGCTATCAGGGGCTCTCCCTGGGAAACCGCTCGCCCAGAACTCGATTGTCAGGCGCCGGGGTCGTCCTCGGGATCCGAGGACCCCGAGCCCAGCTCGACGCCCAACAGGTTCGCGGGCCTGCCCGGCAGGTACATCGAGGACCCGGTGGCGAGCGCAACCTGCTTCCCCTCGGCGTTCGTGATCTCGGCCGCGCCGATCACCAGGGTGCGCCCCTGGTGGAGGATCCGGGCGCGGGTGGTGAGGTCGTTCCCGTCGGGGAACACCGGGCGCAGATAGTTCACCTTGAAGTCGAGCGGGGCCACAGCGGTGTCCGGCGCCGCGGTGCTGAATGCCGCCGAGGTCATCGCGCTCTCGGCCAGCATTGCGGTGAAACCGCCCTGGATCGTCCCGGCGGACGTCGAGAGCCACTTGCTGCAGGGCAGCACGACGACTGCTTCTCCCTCCTCGACCTGCGTCGCCCGCATACCGGTCAGGTGGTAGATCGGCGGGCGAGGCAGCTCGCCCTCGATCAGAGCCTGCAGGATCTCGAGCCCGCTGCGGTGCTCGAATACCTCCTGCGGCAGGACCTCGCCCTCGAGCTCCCGCCGGAGCGGATCGTCCGGCGCGCTGCCGGGCGCCGGCAGATCGAGTGGCGGCCCGTGGAGATCGGGTGGGTCCGGGATCGGGTCGACCGGCGGGAAGATCGTGCAGCGCGTGGTTCCGTGGGAGATCAGCTGGTCTTCCTGGTCGAAGAGGAAGGCCTCGGAGATCCCGATGGAGCGGCCGCGATGGATCAGCTGGCCCGAGCCGGTGACCGCGGTCCCCTCCATCGGCACGACAGGACGAAGGAAGGACATCGAGAGCTCGGCGGTGGTCATTCCCTGGCCTGCCTCGACGTCGGAGTGCACCACCGAGCCGAGCGCCGCGTCGCCGATCGTCGCGAGCATCCCGGCCGAGATCAGGCCCGAGGAGTTCGCGAACCAGGGCGAGGCCGGCATCGAGAAGGTGGAGTGACCCAACGATCCCTCAGTCATCTCGAGCTGCGTCAGATAGGCCATCGGCGAGTACGGGATCAGCCCGCGTCGGCCGGCGCCCATACGCTCGATGCCGGGCAGCCCCAGGAAGGAGCGGTCCGGATATCCGCCTTTCGCGGGCTCCTGCCAGATCACGGGCCGCTAGCCGGCCAGCAGATGGCGAGCCGCCACGGTCCCGGCCGCGATCACGTCAGCGTGATCACGCTCGGGATCTGACAGCAGCTGCAGCGCGATGCCGTCCGCCAGGGCGAAAAGCAGCGCAACGACGGCGTCGATCTCGAATTGAGGGGCGATGACGCCCTCGGACTGCTTGGCGCCAAGGATGTCCGCGACGTGTCCGCGGGTGCGGTTGAAGAGCTCCCCCACCTCGCGCTGGATCTCCGGATTCCGGCGCCCGGCGGTGAAGAGGTCGAAGAGGAGCACCCAGAAGCCGGGATCGTTCTGGATCGAGTCCTCGAGGTCCTCCACGAGGACCCCGAGCAGCTCGTCGACGGACCCGGCCTTGCCGAGGGGCTCATCGAGCCGGGCGATCCGGTGCTCAGTGTCCCGCCGGACGACCTCGACCAGCAGAGCCTCCTTGGTGCCGAAGTAGTAATGCAGCAGGCCACGGCTGACTCCCGCCTCGCGCGCGACGTGCTCGAAAGTCGAGCCGGAGATGCCCCGGCGGGCGACGCTCGAGCGCATCGCCTCGACGATGCGCTGAGCCTTCTCCCCGCTCAGTTCCCGTGTCTTAGTGGCCTCCACAGGCGAGACTCTAAGCCCTTGGCTGGCTGGACCCCTGCAGGTGCCCCCCTTGCCGATCCACGGGGGTCCTTGACTCTGGGTATGGGGCAATGGGGGTTTTACCGAAGCAATCCTACGGGTTTAGCGGGATGTATCGATCCCGAACAACCTTAAGCTCCTAAGCGTTGCTAGAGGCCTATTTGACTCCAGTCTGGGTAGCACACAATGGACAAATCGACGATAGGCTATTACTCGATTCATGCCACGCGCATGGGTGCCCAGTGTGTGACCATGCATGAGGCCTGATCGAGACGGTATGGGGGGTTTCGAAGTTGTTGAATCGGGCCCTTATTAGGAGAAGAATTAGCGGCAGGCCAATTCTGGCTGGTCGCTTGATCGAGAGAGAGCACAAAGTGAAGAAGGGAACAAGACGACTGGTCGCCATTCTTACGGTGTTTGGCGCTCTCGCCCTGGCGCCCTCCGCGCTGGCTCAGAGCACGGGCACCGGCTATGACGGGCCGGCGAGTGCCGTTGCCGGACAGACGGCCCAAGGAAGCAACGACAAGGGCGGCAACACCGGACCTGTCGCATCGCAGCCCGTCGCATCGCAGAGTGCATCGCAGAGTGCGAGCGGAGGTACTGGCTTCCTGCCGTTCACGGGGCTCGACGTGGTGCTGCTGGCAGGTGGAGGACTCGTATTGCTCGCCAGCGGCGTGGCCTTGAGCCGCCTGGTCGGGCGTCATCCGGCCGCTTAGGGAATTTGGCCCAGCGAGACTTCTGAAAGGCCCCGGCCGTGCGGTCGGGGCCTTTCGTTGTTCCCTAGCGGGAAGACTCAGCCACTACGACACCCATTCGGCCCGGCGACTCGGCCGAGCACGCGGCAATAACGCGCCAGGAATTCGGTATCGAGTTGATCGAGCCCGACGGGATTGCCACTCCGTACCCCCTGACGGATCATTGCCGTGAGCGGTTCCCGCGGGTTCAGCTCGGCGACCCGGTCCAGCCGAACCAGCGCCGCTCGCTTGTGTCCTTGTACGCCATCCAGCGTCGCCAGCTCGAGCGTCGCGTACCAGTTGTTCGGGTCACGCTCGAGCGCATTGGAGAACGCCTCCCTCATTCGGTCTGGCTGGTTTAGCTTCGAGGCAATATTCCCCTCGACCTCGTACGGGTTCGCGCTCAGGAAATTCAAGTCGGCGGCGCGTTCGAGGAGGCTGTACGCCGCCTGCGGGTCGGTTCCCCAGATATGACTCGCACGGTTCGTGTCGACCGCCGCAACCCACGGAAGGGCGAAGGAGGCTGCGGCGAGAGCCGCGGCGGCGGCCGCCGTCGCGATCAAGTATCTACGCCACCGTCTTGGCTGCTCCTCCCACGGTTGCGAATCTGGTGCCCCATTGAGGGCCATTGCCAGCCCGAGCCAGGCGAAAACGGGCGCCCAGATGGCTGGGAACAACCAGAACCAATCGCCTGTCGAGTGGACCAGTACATAGATGAAGACCACGCCCGAGACCCCGGCAATGGCGCGACCGAGGGGCTCCCCCGAGCGGAGGCGCACTCGACCGACCCCGACCGACACAGCGGCCAGAAAGCCGACAAAGATCAGCCCCCCCACCAAGCCGGTCTGGGATAAGACCGAGAGGGGCAGGTTGTGGGCCTCGGCGGGCTCCTCGTCGGACTTCCGGTTCCGTACATAATCCTCGGCAAAGTTCCCTGAACCGACCCCCGCGACCGGGTGGGCCGTGAACTCGTCGGCCGCCACCCGCCAGAAGTCATACCGGTTGCTTCCCAGCCCCTGGCCCAGGCGGGACCCCTCGGCGACGGGCTCGGATCGCCCGACCTTGAAGTCGTGCCAGCGGTCACCCACCCAGCTCACCGGGTTTCCGATAACTGCGATTGCTGCAATCAGGCCGACGAGCGCCCCGAGGCATGCGAGCCCGCCGACCACCCGCGTCCCCATTCGCGTGGTCGCCTCCGAGAGCTCCACGCGGCCGTCGATCAGCCCGATCGTGACTCCCGCGATGAACAGCGCTGCTGCCCCGATCAGCATCGCGTTCCTGGCTCCGTCGAGTGCGGGTTCCAGTCCCCCGGTCCCCACGTCGCTGAACACCTTCAGGATCGGCGAGACGGTCAGGGCCGCAACGACCGCGAGTGGCGCGAGCGTGATCAACGACCGGACCCGATTGGGAACGACCAACAGATAAGCGAGGGCGGCAACCGGGGCAGCGATCAGCCAACCGCGGCTCTGTGGCAGCAGCGCGAAGTCGAACAGGACGCCCGCGGAGGCGAGCAACAACCCGCGTAATGGCCAAGGGACCTCTCGCCGCGACGCGAGCAAAACCGAGGGGAAGATGGCTGCGGTGAAGAGGGCTGCGTTCGCGTTGAAGTAGCCGGCGGGGCTCGCGAAACGGTGGGCGATCAGGTAGCTGAACGGGTCCGCCGAACCGGCGGCCCCGATCAGCGTGATCGCGGCGACCGCAGCCATCGCGATCGCATAGGCCCCGAGCAGCAGGGCGCCCGTCCGCGCGCTCCAGGGCAGGAGCGCGAAGAGCACGAACACAACCAAGTAAAGAAGGCATCGATTGGCTCCGTCCCACGCCGCACCCTGGTAGCCGGCCCAAATGATCGACAGGAAGTTCCAGGCAGCGAACGCAGCGAGCAGGCCGATCGCCCAGAGCGCAGGGCGCGAAAGGCCGGAGATCCGACTCCGATATGTGAAGAAAGTGGCCACCAGCAGCCCGAGCAGAAACAGGGCGCCGGGATAGCTCTTCGCTGGTGGGACGCCTCCGTCAAAGATCGCCCAGAAGAGGAAGACCGCTACCGCGAGAGCACCCGGGATGACCTCGGGACTGCGGGTCAGCGCCGACGCCAGCCACTTCGGCGAGCCGGTTTCGGCCTCGTTCACAGGCGCTTTCGCTGCGCGCAGGTCGTACCCAAGGCCAGCATGGTCGCATTCGTGCAGGGCGGCATGCCATCCTGGCGCCGGTGACGGTGCGGGAGCAGACGCGACCGATGCGAATCCTCGAGGTGAGCGAGAGCTTCGCCACGGGCACGATGGAGATCATTTGCGCGATCGCGGCGGGGGCGGTTGAGCAGGGCCACAGGTTGGCGATCGCGTACGGCAAGCGACCCGAGACACCAACCGACCTGCGGGCCCAGGTTCCCCGTGAGGTGGAGCTGATCGAGCTGCCCTGGACCGGCAGGACGGTCCGGAATCAACTTCGGACCGTCCCCGCGCTGCGGAGAGTCTGCAGGGACTGGCGTCCGGACGTGATTCACCTGCACTCCTCGTTCGCCGGCCTCCTCGGCGCACTCAGCATCGCCCGGGTCGCGCCATCCATCTATACACCGCATGGTTACTCGTTCCTCGGCGCCAAATCTGGCGTCGCCCGGCGGGCGTACAGACTGGCGGAGCGTTTCGTCGCGCGTCGGGTCACAGTGCTCGGTGCGGTCTCCGAATCCGAGGCCCGCCAGGCGCGTGAGGTGGGCGCCCGCTCGGTCGTCGTAGTGCCGAACGGTATCGCTGACCTCGATCCTGACCGGCTCTCACTCGATCGGAAAACGCCACCCCGGGCGCGCCCCCTCGTCGTCTCGATGGGAAGGATCGTCCCGGCGAGGCGGCCCCGCGAAACCGTACGGATCCTGCAGGCTGTCTCGGACTTGGCCGACACCCTGTGGATCGGAGGCCCAGGAGCCGACATCTCGCTCGAGGACGAAGTCAGGGCGGCGGGGATCGAGGTGACGGGATGGATGGATCGAGACAGCGCGGTCGAGCGGCTGGCAGAGGCCACGGCGCTTCTCAATTGGTCCGCCTGGGATAGCCATCCACTGAGCGTTCTCCAGGCGATGGCCCACGACGTCGTGGTGATCGCGAGCGACATCGAGCCGAACTCCGATCTGGTCGGGACAGCCCAGGTCGCGGGGAGCGAAGCTGCTGGCATCGAGCTCCTGCGGGCGGCTCTAACCGACCCCGCGAGGCGAGAGGAGATGCTCGCCGAGCAGCGTCGCCGACGCACCGCGTTCGGGCGCGAGCGAATGGTGAGCGACTGGCTGGGGCTGTACTCCAGCCTCGCCAGTGAGGATTCAGGCGGCGGCTGAATCCTGCTCGGCGCCTGATTCCCGCATACACTCCGCCGCGTGGATCTCCGTGAGTTGTTCTCCGTCGTCTGGAAGTGGCGTGTAGTCGTCGCGATCGTGACCGTCCTCGCGGGCGCGCTGGGCGCCATCTTCGCATCACAGCGCGAACCGACATACGAGTCGACCGCGACGATCGCGATCACCCCCGACATCAGCTCACAGGGGATCGTCTCGGCGGATTCGCTGTCGGCGCTCCTCGGAACCTATGCCCTGACCGCTGAGTCGGACGTCGTCCGCGGCGAGGCCGAGCAGATCCTCGGGCACCCGCTGACCGGCACCGTCAGTGCCAGCACGCAGTCAGGGACCGGGATCCTGCGGATCAGTGATCGGGCCAATGACGCCACTGACGCCAAGGACACGGCTTCCGCGGTGGCCGCCGCGTTCCTGAAGAGGCTCCAGGGTAACCCGAACCTCTCCGCGGCCCTTGTAAGTCCCGCCTCAGTCCCGACCAGCGCCGTCCAACCACGTCCTCCGCTGATCATCGGCACTTCTCTGGTCGTCGGATTCGGCGTCGCGATCCTGCTCGCAATCTCCCTCGATCGATTCCGGCGACGGATCACCAACGCCGACGATCTGGCCGAAATCAGTCCCCTGCCGTTGCTTGGGCAGGTCGAGCGCAGCCGGCGCCTGATGCGCACCGGGCCGCAGATCGTCTGGGATGACTCAGAGCTGCACCAGATCCAGGAGAACTTCCGTTCCCTGCGAACCAACATCCAGCTCACCAGCAGCACAAATCCGATTGCGCTGCAGGTCACCAGCGCCGGGCCATCAGAGGGGAAGTCGACGATCACCGCCAATCTGGGGGTGGCCTTCGCTCACCTGGGGGTTTCGACCGCGATCGTCGACGCCGACCTGCGCCGCCCCGCTCAGGGTCAGATTTTTGGGCTGAGCAGCCGGAACCGCAGCTGGTCGACCCCGCAACGTGCGGACAGCAAGTTCGGCTCAAAGACGCGTTTCACCAACCTCACGGTGTTTCCCGCCACCACGACGCGGATCGATCCGACCGAAGCTCTCCAGGCCAGGTTTCCAGCCCTACTCGAGCATCTGCGGAGCTCCTACGACCTGATCCTCGTCGACTCCCCGCCCGTACTGCCCGTGAGCGACGCTCGGATCACGGCCGGCTGGATGGACGGCGTGGTGCTCGTCCTCGCGGCTGGGGAGGAGCGCCCCGCGGCGCTGACCGAGGCGATCAAGCGTCTCGGCATGGCAAACGCCAAGGTGACCGGCTTCGTGATCAACAAGGCCGGCTCGACCGGGGAGGGCAGCTACTACTACCGCTCGCCGGGAGCGGCCTGAGCTCATCGCTCAGGCCGAGCGCCCTAGGACCGAAGCGCCTTGCAGTGTCCGGCGCTTCAGCCGGGCCTTTGACTTTGCCTTGCTCCTCGCCTTCCGGTGCCAGTGGGAACTCGGCTTGGTCGTCGGCGCCGGCGTGGTCGTCGGCGGGGGCGTCGTCGGCGGGGGCGTCGTCGGCGGGGGCGTCGTCGCCGGTGGGGACGTGGTCGCCGGTGGGGACGTGGTCGCCGGCGTGTAGGTTGGCGGGGGCGCCGGCGAAGTCGTTGCCGAAGTCAGGACGTAGGCGCTATGGGGCGCGAGGCTGACGCTGGAGACGTTGGTGAGTCCGGAACCGCTATAGGTGCCGCCCAGATTCGCGCTCAACTGTCCGGCGGTCGGGTTGACGACGACAATCCCCTTGCTGAAGACTCGGCGGTGCACCCCGTTGGAGTCCGTCGACTCGTTGGCGATCGGGTCGCCGATGTCGTAGTCGTACTCGGGAAACCAGTTCTCGTGGGTGTAGTCCCCGTGCAGGGCGAAGTCGGCCGTCCCCTGCCCCGCGAGGAGGGTCGTGGCCCATCCATAGCGGGCGGCCGCCGCGTCGGTGTTGGATGAGTCGCTCACACCCATAAAGACCTTGCCGTGCGCCTGCGCGTACTTGGCGGCGTTCAGCATCGCCAGCCAGGTGCCCTGATCGGCGTAGCCGCTACCGGCCGAATAGCCCCACTTGGCGAAGTGCTCGAGCATCCCGCCGTTCAGATAGGCCAGCCATGAGTTGCCGACGCTCGGGTACTCGTGCCAGCTGCCGATGTTGGCGATCGCCTGCACCCCGGCAGCCTGGATCTTGGGTCCGATCGAGGCGAGTGCGGATTGCGTCGCGGCCTGGTAGCTAGCATCGCTCGGGTACTTGGCGACCTGGCTGACGTCGTAGTGGTACGCCATGGTCGTGTTCGTGTCGTCCAGGAAGACTCCGTCCCAACCGTCCCGCTTCACCTCGGTGATCACGTTGTCGGCCCACTCGGCCTGATAGCTCGCCGAGCCGATGTCCATCGCCCATAGATCCGCGTAGTCGCTGTACCTGATTCGAGCTCCCTGCTTGTTCAGCAGGAACCACTCGGGGTGCGCACTGTCAGCCTGCTGGTAGGTGACCCCCGTGCCGCAGTCACTGGTTGGGCTGGTGCAGTCCGCGCGGGCGGCACTCAGGTTCTTGTAGAGCAGGACCTTGAGGTTCGGGTTGGCAGCCTTCAGTTGACGCATCCGGGAGACCTGTCCCGGCCCGAGGATCACATAGCTGTTTCTTTGGGCCGAGACCGACAGATTGGAGAAGTCGGGATTGCTGTCGATGGCGACCCGCTCATGGCTGGCCGCGGAGGTCGCGGCGCTGGCATTCGCCGCCCCCAGCATCAGGGCGAGCACGATACCGCCTGCCATGAGGATGTTTCTTGTCCGTGCCATCCCGGCAGACATCGGCGCACCCGCACCGACGCCCACCAAATGGCGCGAATCTGGACGTGTCTAAGGCAAGCGGAACGACTTCCGCTGGCCGGATGTTTGGGCCCGCGGGGGACAATCCACGGATTTAGCTCTTGCGCGAGACCTCCACACCACCCGCGGCAACCCAGCGCCGACGCGCGCGTGAGAGCAGGAGCCGCCGGGTCAACCCGGGCGCAACGGCTCCGGCCACCGCCTTCATCCTGGTGTTGATCTTGTTTTCCGAGCGTGCAGCCACTGCGAGCGACCGTCGACGCCCGTCGGGCGCGCCCTCGAGCAGAGCGAGGCGGGCTTCCTCGACCTCGGCGGCCCGTTGTCGCCTGGAGAGTGAGCGCGCCAGCACCATGCGCTCGGAATGCGTCAACTCGATCGTGCGGGCCGCAGCCGCGAGCGTCTCCGCCTGCCCCCGAGCCATCCGCGCGGGATGGCTGGATTGGGCGCCCTCGTGCAGCCGGTAGAGAAGCAGCGGCTCGTCGACGAGCCCCGCCCGCGACCCAGAGAAAACCAGCCGAATCCAGCAGTCCCAATCATTGGTGTACACGGATTTATCGAACCCGCCTACCTCCAGCAGCCGCTCGCGCCGAACGGCCAATGCGCCGGCGATGAAGCACCGCTCGAGGATCGCCGTGCGCTGGTCATCCACCTCGAAGGTGAAGCTCTCATCGTAATACCGGCGGACGACCTGCCCGTCCAGCTCCAGGAGTGAGTCCGTGGTCAGGATGTCGAGGTCGGGACGCAAGGCGGCGAGCTCACCCATGGCCTCGATTCGCTCAGGCATGTACATGTCATCGGCGTCCAGGAACGCGACGAATTCACCCGACGCAGCACGAGCGGCCGCGTTCTTGGTTGCCGCCTCTCCGCGGTGGTCCCGGCGGAGGAGGACGATCCTTTCCATGTAGGGCTCGAGCGCTCCCTCGATGTCGTCGGTCGAGCCGTCGTCGCAGACGATCACCTCATGCGGTGGTACGGTCTGCGCGAGCGCTGAGCTGACCGCTTCGGCCACGAGGTCAGCCGCCTGGTACGCGGCGATCAGCACCGAGAAGGTGGGCGCGCTGCCCGGCTCAAGCGGGTCGGTCGCCTCGGGGACGAGAAACCGCCTTCCCCGCTCGAAGACGGACGCTACAGGGACCTCCGCATGAGGCAACTGTAGCGGTGCGCTGTGCAGCCACCCGTCGGCTGCTGTACCAATCCGGCTATGTGGACAGCTGCGCGCGTGTTCCTCGAGGTGCCATCCCCGTGATTGCGGCCCTGAAGGCCCGGCTGAGGATCCCGGTCGCCCGGGTGCTCGGCTTCCTCACTCGCCTCTCGCGAACGCAGGCCGGACTTGTCTTCGTGTATCACCGAGTCGGCGATCCGCACGTGCCGCGAGAGGGTCACCTGGATCCCGCCTTGGGCACTGGAGTCTTCGAGGCTCAGCTCGACTACCTACGCAAACGGTACGACGTGGTCCCCGCCCGGCAACTGCTTGACGCTGTGAAGAACCGCAGGCGCGGTCACCGGCTCCCCGTTGCGATCACATTCGATGACGATCTGTCGTCTCACGCGCGGGTCGCAATGCCGATCCTCGCGCGCCTCGGGCTTCCGGCCACATTCTTCCTCTGCGGGGCCTCACTACATGAGCCATTCGCGTTCTGGTGGCAGAGGCTCCAGATCGCGTTCGACTCGGGCGCCCTACAGGATCAAGAGTTGGCCGGGCTAGTCGGCCGTGCAATGGCGCGGCCGCGGCCGATGGATATCCACCAGGCGGGCACCGCCATCATGTCGATGCCGCCCGGTAAGCGGGACGAGGTAGCGGAGTCGCTCCGCGAGTGGATCGGCGGAGATCCATCGGCAGCCGGCCTGCGCGCGGAATCTGTCCGGTCCCTGGCCGAGTCCGGCTTTGAGATCGGATTTCACACACGCGACCATCATGCGCTTCCTCCACTTGACCACGATCTGCTCACCCGTGCGCTCAGTGAGGGCAGAAGCGAGCTCGACGCTGCGGCCGGGACCGAGATCACCTCAGTCGCCTACCCATTCGGTATGGCGGACGCCAGGGTCGCCCATGCCGCGAGGGTCGCCGGCTTCCAACTGGGCTTCACCGGATCGCCCGAGCCGGTGGAGCCGGATACCAACCCACTGCTCATCGGACGCTTCGATCCACCGTACGAGCCCCTCGGGGTCTTCGCGATCCAAGTCGCCCGACTCCTGAGGCGCACGCGGCGTCGGGGGCGTCGCGACTCAGCCTGAGCGGCGCTCGGGGCCGAGGAGCTCTCGGTAGATCGACTCGTAGGAGCGCAGCATCGGCGCCACCCCGAATCGCCGCAGCGCGATCTCCCTCCCCCGCTCCCCCATCTGGCTGCAGAGGTCGGGAGAAGCGAGCAGCGAGCGGATTTCGCGAGCCAGTGCCTCGTGGTCATCAGGAGGGACAAGGATGCCCGTACCGCCGTCGACGACTACCTCCGGCGTGCCACCAACCCTGCTCGCCACTACGGGCAACGTCGCGAGCATCGCCTCGATCGCGGCGATACCCAGCGCCTCGCTCCGCGAGGGAAGCGCGAAGACATCGAAGCCCGGGTACCAGGGACGCGGGTCCCTTACCCATCCGGGCATGCATACCCGGTCCGAGACTCCGAGCTCGCGGCCCAGGCGCTCCAGCCGGGGACGATCCGGCCCGTCGCCGACCAGGACGACGGTGACGTCGGGGAGGGTTCGAATGGCCCGAAGCAGTACATCCAGCCCCTTCTCCGGGGCGAGCCGGCCGACATATCCCACAACCGGGCCATCGGTGACCCTGGGTCGTGCAGCGACAGAGACATCGGGAACGCCGTTATAGATCACCCGTACCGCCTGCTCCCCAAGCCCGACTACCCGCTCGATAAAGTGGGCGGCGGCGACGGAGACCGCGACATGAGCGTCGAGATGCTTGAGGTTGAGTCGATTGAGCCGCACCTGACTCCGTGTGTGGGGGGGAGCGATCGCATGCTGGACGGCGAGAGTTCTGACGCCGGGCGTAAGCAAGGCCGCGCCGAGGGCGTACTGGCACGACCACGGAGTCGGAAGGTTCGCGTGCAGCACGTCAGGGCGCAACTCACGCATCATGCGCAGGTGGGCGACGCTGCCACGAAGGTCCCATTTGCTGCGCACCGATCGCACTATCCGAGTCTCGGCGCCATCGCGCCCCGCTGCCACTTCCCGCACGATCGCGGGATTGGTCCCCACCACGATCACTTCTATCCAATCGCCAAGTCCGCGAACCAGGGTCGCCAGCGCTTTCTCGGCGCCCCCGAGGTCATTCGAGTCCGTGTACGCCGCAACGCGCACCGCGCCACCTGAGCGCGCGGCACCTCGGCCGGCGAGCGAAGGCGGCAGCATCATTCGAAGTCGCACCCCTCGCAATCTCTGACGCCCGCAATCGCAGCGGCTTGGCTGCCAGACTGTGCGCTCAATGGCTGAACCGGCCGATACCGGACCACTCGTTGCACGCTGGGGGCTGCTCCCGAGATGAATGGCATCATGACCGCTCGGGCCTTCCATGCCCGCGGGCTTCCCCTGATCGCCGGAGCGCTTGGCGCGACCGCGGTTGGCTTCGCCTCCTCACGTAGTCCGTTGCTGACGATCGCTGCGTTAGTCGTGGTCGTCCTGATGATCTTCGTGGTCACCCAGCCACACACGGTGCTGATGATCATGCTGGCAGTGTTCCCGTGGGAGGGCATGCTCGGCTTCCCGACGCACACGCTTACCGTCGTCAAGATCATCGGCTTCCTCCTGGTCGTGTCGGTGACGCTTTCCGCGGTCGCCCAGGGAACCAGGCTGCGCGCGCCGCCGGCCGCCATCGCGGCGTTCGCATTTGTCCTCCTCGCCCTTCTCTCCCTCATCACGTCTCCTGACCCGTCAGCCGGCGTCGCGCAGATTCTCCGATACACGCTGTTCGTTGCGTTCTTATTCATCACCATTCAGTTGCTGGACTCCCGTGCCCTCCTGCTTCGAGCCTTGCGTGTGCTCATCCTCTCCCTTAGCCTCGCCGCCCTCTGGGGGCTGATCGCGTTCCTATCCGGTAGCGAACCGCGAGCCGGAGGACCGATCAGCGATCCGAACGAATTCGGCTACATGCTCGCCGCGCTGCTGCCTCTATGCGTCTACCTGATCCTCGAGGACACTCGCCTGCGTTGGCTGTGGGTGCCCTGCTTTCCGGCGATGCTCGCCGCGACGCTCGCCACCCTCTCCCGCGGCGCCTTCGCCGGCCTCGTAGGCATGATGATCTGGGCTGCCCTCACGCGTCGCATCCGGCTTGGTGGCCTGGTGATCTCCACCATCAGCCTCATGGCGCTCGTCGCCCTGGGGTTCGCGCTGTTCGGATCCGTGGTCAACGAGCGAGTGCAGCAAAAGGGGCACATTGCGACCAAGAACTCGCAATCACGCGAGGCCCTCTGGGCGGGTGCGTTGGAGATGTCGATGGACCACCCCATCACGGGCGTCGGACCGGGTCGATTTGGAGCGGAAAGTGTCAACTACATTCGCGACGATCCGATCGCCCTGGTTGACCCGGTGGCGCACAATGCGTATCTGGAGTTGCTCGCCGAGAGCGGCCCCTTTGCACTCGCAGCTTTCCTCGCCTTCCTCGGCATATCCTGGAGGACGCTGGTGCGAGTGCAGGGCGCGACGCGAGTGGACGGGAACCGAGATGACGAGCGGCTGGCGACGGCGCTCCAGGCATCGCTTCTGGTCGCGATCATCGGCGCAATCTTCATCAGCGAACACGTCGCGAGCCCATTTTGGGTGATCTGCAGCTTCGCCGCGGTCGTGCCATTGGTGGGAAGAGTGGCCACCGTCACTCCCAAACCTGCATGAGGGTCCGCTTGATTACGTCGCTGGAGCGGGGCGGGCCGATCGAGCACACCCTTTCCCTTGCCGGGGCGATGGCCGATGCCGGGATCGACGTCGGTGCCGTCTGCGCGAGTCCGAGCATCGCCAAGCGATTCCGCGCCGCTCGGGCAGACGCCGCGGTGATCCCGCTTCGGAGCTGGTGGGATAGCCGTCATGCCCGCCAAGCGTGGAGCTACGTCCGAGGTGCGGATGTCGTCCACGGCCAGGATCGGCGCAGCGGCCTCGTGGTCCGCATGGGTCCACGTCCCACCCGACGGGGATTGAGGGTATACACCGTCCACGGACTCCCGGACGAGTACCTGCCCCTGCCGGGGCGGCGTCCCCGCCCCGGACTGCGGGCTACGCTCGCCTACCGCGGTCTGGATGCCGCGCTGTGCCACCGCGCCGACGCCGTGATCACTCCCTCTCGGGCATTCGCTGAGATACTCGTCGCGCGGCTCGGCTTTCCACGTGCCAAGTTGACGGTGATCCCAAACGGCGTCCGCGTCCCCCCGCGTCCGATCGCGCCCGGCTCGCTCGTAGGCACGGTGGCACTGCTGGAGCCGGTGAAGGGCCTCGACGTCTTCGTCAGGTCGGCGGCGCGCCTCGCCGATCGCGATCCAGACCTCCGGTTTGCGATCTTCGGCAGCGGCAATGAGCGGGAACGCCTCGAAGCGCTCGCCCAGCGCCTAGGCGTGAGCGAGAAGGTGGAGCTTCCAGGCTACGTGCCAATGGACCAGGCGCTCGGCCGCCTCGGAATCTTCGTCCTCAGCTCGTACATGGAGAACGCACCCCTATCGTTGCTCGAAGCGATGGCGGCCGGCGTCCCGGTGGTCGCGACCGCGGTCGGTGCGATTCCCGAGATTGCAATCGATGGGACCGCGCAGCTCGTAGCCCCTGGCGACGACGTCGCCCTGGCGGATGCGATCGGTCGCCTGCTCGCCGATCCCGGCCTACGCGAGCGACAAGCGAAAGCGGCACGCGAACGGGTCTTGGCCCGGTACACGGTCGACGCCTGCGCGGGCGAGACGCTTGCCCTCTACCGGCGGCTCCTCGGCGAGCGCTAGTGCGGATCCTGCTCACTGCAGCCACGATGGGGGTGGGCGGCGCGGAGCGGTTGCTCGTGGAGCTGGCGAAGGGTCTCAGCACCGCCACCGACCAGGTGGCCGTGGCGGCAGACCATGGACCGCTTGACCCCGACCTCGCCGAACTCAATGTGATCCGCTTCTCCCAGCCCGGATACGGCCGCTCCCCGATCGCGGCCGCCCGCGGAGCGGCAGGCCTGCGGCGGGCGATAGGCTCGTTTCGTCCCGATGTGATCCATAGCCACAACGTCAAGTCAACGGCGCTGGTGGCCGCCGCCCGCGCGTCGACGAGACGGCGCCCACCCCTGGTGGCCACCTTCCACGGAGTCCGGCGAGGGGAATACCGAGCATCGGGGCTGATATTGCGCACCGCGGCACGTGTCGTCTGCGTCTCGGACGACGTGGCGGACGGGCTCGCGGCTATCGGGATGCCGCGATCACGGTTGAGGGTCATTCCGAATGCCGTTCCCGCCCCCGAGCCACTTGACACGGGGCACCGCGAATCGATCGATCAGGAGCTCGGGCTCGAGGGACGGCCCGTCGTCTCGCTGGTAGGGCGGCTAGTCCCTCAGAAGGTCCCGGGACGCTTCCTCAACGCCGCCGCGTTGATAGCTGCCGAAATCCCGGAATGCCGCTTCCTGGTCGTCGGCGACGGGCCCCTTCGCTCGGATCTCGAAGCAGACACCCGGCGACTGGGCATCGAGGCCGCGGTTCGCTTCACCGGCATGCGATCGGACGCAAGAGACCTGATCTCGCGCTCTGACGTCATCGTCTTCTCCTCGGACTGGGAGGGCATGTCCCTCGTGGCGCTGGAGGCTCTTGCCGCGGGAACGCCGGTGGTCGCGACCGCGGTGGAGGGCATGGAGGAGATGCTGGGTGACGGAGCAGGAGTGCTCGTTGATCGCGCTGCCCCCCCGCTGGCGCGGGCGGTGATCGAGCTGCTCAGGCACCCGGAGCGGCGAGCGGAGATGGGAAGGATCGGCCGCGAGAAGGTCCAGACCGAGCACTCCCTGGGCGTGATGATTCGCGCCTACCGCGAGCTCTATTCCGAGGTGGCGTCGCCGGGACCCGCTACTTCAGCGCTAGATAGCCCGAGCCGGGCTTAACGAACTGGCCGATGGGCCGGCATGGTCGTACCTCCGACCAGAAAAGGGTGTTTGCGGCCACCGCCCAGTTCATGATCCGCCTATTGAGCTGATCCGGGTACCAGGCAAAGAGCGGGAACCACCTGATCTTGTCCCGTTTCCTCGCCCCGTCGTAGTCGCTAGCCTACGGCCAGTCCGATGCCAGACCACGGCCGCCTCTCAGACCGGATCGACGTCGGACTTGATACCACGGCCGCCGTAACAGGCCAGACCGGACTCAGCCGCTACACGGAGGAGCTGTGGGGGGAGCTCGAGCGGCGAGAAGACGTAGAGGTCCACGCCTTTGCGCTGGGACGCGGCGCCTACAGGCATTCCGCCCACCCCCTCCGGAGGCTGAACATCCCTCTCCGCGTCCTTAGGCCGGCGTGGCGATACCTCGGCTGGCCCCGGGCCGAGACCTTCGTGGGGTCGGTGCAGGTGGTCCATTCCCTCGCACTCACTGCCATCCCCAGCCGTCTGCCGCGGGTCGCCACGGTTCACGACGTGCTGCCACTGACCCATCCGGAGCTCTACCCCCCGGGCACGGAGGACGCTCAGCGCAAGGAGCTGACGAGTGCCGCAGAAGCCGACGTAATCGTGGCGACCTGCGAGTCCACCGCAAACGAGATCGCGCGCGTGGCGCCGTTTCCTCGGGAGCGGATCGTCGTAGCTCCGCTCGGCATAACCGGCCTGCCGCCAGCGGACGGGCGCGCCGCGCCGGAGGCACCGTACCTGCTCGCCGTCGGAGCGATGACACCCAGGAAGGGATTCGACGTGCTAGCGGAGGCCGTCACCAGGGTCGGGCCGAGCTGCCCGCGGATGCTTGTGGCAGGGCCTGACTGGTGGGGGGCGGATGAGATGCGACGGGCTATAGCTGAAGCGGACCTGTATGGAAAGTTCGAGCTGCTCGGCCCGGTCGATGACGGAAGCCTCGCCTCCCTCTACGCCAGCGCAAGCGCAGTCTGCTTTCCAAGCCGCGGCGAGGGCTTCGGTCTCCCGTGCTTGGAGGCGATTGCGGCCGGGGCTCCCCTGATCGCGAGCGACCTGCCCCCGGTCCGGGAGGTCGTCGGCTCCGCAGCCGTACTCGTCCCTCCAGGAGACCCAGACGCGCTCGCCGAAGCGATTGCACGGCTGCTCGCCGACGACGACGAAAGGCGCACCCTGGTCGATCGAGGACTCGAGAGGGCGTCCGGGTTCACGTGGCGGCGCACTGCCGAGGACACTGTGCGGGCCTACCGGAAAGCCCTAGGAGGCTGACCTAAGGCCACCTGCCCAGAACCGGATCACTCGGCCGGGAATGCCTCCCAGCACGCTTCCTGCCGTCTTCTCGAGCCAAAGGGCATCCGCCGCAGTGAAGATCCGAAGCCCGCGAGCAACCAGCGAGAACGCGAGCAGGCCAAGGGCTGCCCCGACCGCGATTCCGGCGATCCCTCCAATCGCATAGACGCATCCCCAAGCCGCGAGTCCTCCGGTAGCTGCAGCAGCTGCGACTGCGGCCACGCGAGCGAACTCCCAGCGCACGCCACCGACGAGCCTTTGCGAGTAGATGAACGGGGGCACGCCCACGACGAGCTGGGCGATCGAGTTGGAGATCGCCGCGCCGACGGCGTCAAAGTGGGGGATCAGGGCGAAGGCGAGCCCGATGTCGACCGCCCCGCCGACCGCCCCCGCGATGACCAAGATCCGAAGATGACCCATTCCAGCCACCATCGCGCCCGCCAACTGGAATATCGCGATCGCGGGAAAGGGCGCAACCAGGATCAGGAGGATCGGGCCGACGGCATTGAAGTCGGCGCCGTAAACGAGCTTCAGGAGCTCGGGGCCGAGGGCCGCGGCCCCGGCCGTCAGAACGAATGCGACGGTCAGGCCGAGGCGCAGCGCCCTGGCGAAGCCCGTGCGCACCCTGTCCATCTCCCCCGCGCCCTGCAGAGTGGCCACTGCGGGGACCAGCGTCCCACCGATCTGCCTCGGAATCATGGATAGGGCGGTGATCGCGGCGAAGGCGATCGAGTAGAAGCCGATCTGCGAGTCGCTCGAGTAGTGGTTCAGGAAGAGGAATTCGGAACGATTCCAGACGACCAGGCTCAAACCCACGCCGATGCTCGAGACCCCCGCGTATCGGAACATCGCATGAACGGGGGCGCTGGCGTCCTTGCCCTGTACGTGCTCCGAAACATTGAGACGTGCCACAAGGATGGACATCCAGGCCAGGCTGAGCATGACGGCGATGGCCTCAACCGCAAACATCCCACGGATCCCTCCCCCGGCTGCGAGCACCGCAACGACTCCAGCCGTGGAGATCGCGCCGGTGATCAAGCCGACCATCGCCATCGGGCGCCATCGTTGATGCCCGGCCAATACCGCTTGCGGGACACCCTGAACGAGTAGGAAAGCCGCCGTCACGCCAGCCAGAACCCAGGCCGCTGCGGGCTTCGCGCCGGCTAGCGCGAGCACCGACATAACCCCGGCTGCCAGCGCCGCCAGCGGGATCGCAACCCAGAGCGCAGACCGCGACAGGACCCGCACGGCCCCTGGGCGACCCTCGCCGAGCACGGACGCCGTGAACCGCTGCAGGGAGACCGTAATGGGGAGTCCCAGTAAGGTGACGATCGATAGCTCGGCGAAGGCGATGAAGCTCTGGCGCCCGAAGAGCTCCGGACCGAGGAAACGCCCCGCCGCGATCGACACGACCAGCAGGTACAGCTGCGGCACAAGGCCGAGCGAAACGTTCCAGGCGCTCCCCCGAGCGACCGCGGCGCCGGTTGTCGCTGACGCTGCTGAAACCCGGGACTCCTCCATGCCGGCCACCTCGGCCTCGACCCTGCTCGGCTCGGCTGGACCAGGCACAGTGGGTTCAACCATATTTGCGGATGGTCGCACTCGCCCCCGGCGAGCGCGTGGGTCTGTCAGCGGTCGGCCAGGAGCCGCCCGGCAAGGCCCGGCGCAAGGGCTGCGAACGCCGCTTTCGCTCGCGTCGGAATGGAGAACCCGGTCCCCGTCACGATCGAACGCGACAGACGGCGCGCGTCCGCGCGCCCGGCAACCAGGGCCTCTCTCGCCTCCAGGAGCGCGGCCCGGTGAGCGTTGACCTCAATGCCCTCCCCTGCAATCGCGCGCTCCTCGAGGGTGAGCAAGCCGCTCTCGAGGTGCTTCGTCAGCATCGCCACATTCTCCCGCGTGGTCTTGGCCTCGTCAGTGGAGAGGCTCGGATGACCCATGCGGTATCGGTAAAGCGGGCGGTCGACGAGGCCGACCAGAGAGCCGCCCAAAATCAACCTGATCCAGCAATCCCAATCCGAGGTAATCGGCAGGCCCTCGTCGAAACCCCCTATGGCGAGAAGTCGCGTGCGGCGAATCGCGGGCCAGCCGAAGAAGCAGCCGCGCATGATCCCGGCGCGCTGGTCATGGATCTCGAAGCCGTGTCGGCCCCTGTAGGTCCCGACCGGCTCTCCGTCTACTTCGATCACCGCGTCGGTCGTGATCACGTCCAGGTCGGGCCGGGCAACGGCGAGGGCCGCGATCGCCTCGAGCCTCTCCGGGGCGAACGCGTCGTCGGCGTCGAGCTCCACCACGAACTCCGAGTGCGCCGCCCGCGCAGCCGCGTTCAGCGCCGACCCGGCCCCGCCGTTCTGCTTGCGGATCAGGACCAATCGATCGCCGTAGGGGGCGAGCACCGCCTCGAGATCGTCCGTCGAGCCGTCGTCGCAGACGACGATCTCATCCGCCGGGAGCGTCTGGCCCAGCACCGATTCGACCGCCTCGCCGATGGTCCCCGCGGCCTGGTATGCCGCAATGATCACGCCTAACGTTGGGCGCCTGGCGGCCGGTTCGATGGGACCCGCCGGAGGGGGAACCCGATAATCCCCGGTGATCCCCGCAGCCGGTTCGCGCTCCATCGCAGCGAGTCTAGGGGGCCACGGCTCCGTCCCGGTGATTCGCTCGATGCCAGGCGCCGGTCAGCGGTCGACGAGCCCGGCACCGCCGGCAGGTCCAGCGGGCACGTTCTCGGGCCGGAACCGCCGGGCGATGCCCGGCACAAGAGCCGCGAGCCCCGCCTTCGCTCGCGTCCGAAGGGAGAACCCGGTTCCGGTGACTACCGAGAGGGCGAGGCGGCGCGCCCCCGGGCGCCGGGTCGTGAGCGCCTCCTTTGCGCCCAGGAGCGCCGCCCGGTGGGCATTGAGCGCGATGACCTCCCTCGCGATCTCTCGCTCCTCTGGGGTGAGCGCGTCGCGCTCCAGCACCTTCTCGAGCATCATCGCGACCTCGCGCGTGGTCTTCGCCGTATTCGAGGAGAGGCTGTCATGGCCGAACCGCCATCTGTACAGCGGGCGATCGACCAGGCCGACGAGAGAACCGCCGAGGATCAGCCTGATCCAGCACTCCCAGTCCCAGGCGATCCGAAGGTTCTCATCGAAGCCCCCCGCGGCGACAAGCCGGGCACGGCGAATCGCAGGCCAGCCGAAGAAGCAGGTGCGGATGATCCCGGCCCGCTGGTCGCGCACCTCGAAGTCGTGCGTTTCCGCCCAGGTGCTCACCGGCTCCCCGTTGAACTCCATCACAGCGTCGGTGGTGATCACGTCCAGGTCTGGCCGTGCCATGGCCAGATCCGCGATCGCCTCGAGCCTCTCCGGGGCGAAGGCGTCATCCTGGTCGAGTTGCACCACGAACTCCGACCGCGCAGCTTTAGCGGCGACGTTGAGGGCGGAGGCGGCACCCCCGTTCTGCTTCCGGATCACGACGAGCCGATCACCGTATTGAGCGAGCGCGGCCTCGATGTCGTCGGTTGAGCCGTCGTCGCAGATCACGATCTCGTCCGGGGGAAGCGTCTGGGCGAGCACCGATTCGATCGCCTCGCCGATGATGCTCGCGCCCTGGTACGCCGCGATCATCACCCCCAGCGTCGGACGCCGGGCGCGCGGGGCGACGAGACCCACAGAATCGGGAACCCGACAGGCACCGGCGCCCCTCGTCAAAGCGACATCGTGCTCCATCGCGGCGAGTCTAATGCCCCGCGGAGGGTACTCTCACGCGGATGAAGGCACTCGTTACCGGCGGGGCCGGGATGATCGGCTCTCACCTGGTTGATGCTCTTCTGGAGCAGGGTCATGAGGTCCGCATCCTCGACAACCTCGATCGGGGATCCCACCGGGGGCGACCCGCTTGGATCCCCGAGGAGGCCGAATTCGTCGAGGGCGACATACGGGACCCGGAGCGCCTGGCCACCTGCCTTGCGGGAATCGACGACGTCTACCACCTGGCCGCCGCCGTCGGCGGCGTGACGGACGAGATCGCCTCGTTCTACGACGTCAACGCGACGGGCACCGCGTTGATCCTGGAAACGATCGCTCGGCGAGACCTGGCGGTCCGCAAGCTGGTGGCGGCGTCGTCTCAGGCCACGTACGGCGAGGGGCTGTACAGCTGCGGGGAGCACGGCGTAGTCCAACCCGCCCTGCGAGCCGCCGAGGATATGGCGCAATCCGTTTGGGAGCCCCGCTGCCCGGAGTGCGGACGCGAGCTCGATCCCCTACTCACGCACGAGGGCGCACGCTCAAACGGCGAAACGCCCTATGCCGTCAGCAAGATCGCCGCCGAGCGCACGGTGATCGGTCTCGGAAAGCGACTCGGGATCCCGACCGTTGCCCTCCGATTCGCTGTCGTCTATGGGCCGCGTCAATCCGTCTTCAACCCGTACACGGGGATCCTCTCCATCTTCTCGACGCTGTTGCTCAACGGGCGCCAGCCCCGAGCGTTCGAGGACGGCCGCGAGACCCGTGACTTCGTCTTCGTGGGCGATATCGTCAGGGCCACCATGATCGCCATGGAGCGTTCGGACGCCGACGGACAGGTGCTCAACGTCGGGGGCGGCGAGCCCGTGACGATCACGGGCGTGATCGAGGCGCTCGCCAAGACGTACGGGCTCGAACCGGACTACCTCGTCACGGGCGAGTTCCGGCTGGGTGACGTGCGGCATCTCGTCCTCGATGCGAGTCGCATGAAGGCACTTGGCTGGACGCCCGCCACGCACCTCGATCAGGGGCTGGCTGCGATGGCGGAGTGGATACGAAGCCTCGGCCCGCTGGAGGACGTCTTCAGTGGCACGCTCGGCGAGCAACGGCGGCAGGGAGCCATCCGCCAGAGCGACCCTACTCAGAGTGCCTGAAGACGGTTAGGAACGTCAGCAGGACGATCTTCACGTCGAGCCACGGGGACCAGTTCTCGATGTAGTAGTTGTCCCACTCGATTCGGGCGGCCAGGGAGGTATCGCCGCGCAGCCCGTGGACCTGCGCCCAGCCCGTGATACCGGCCTTGACCTGATGGCGATCGCTGTAGCGGCGCACCTGCTGCTCGAACAGGGCCACGTACTCGGGGCGCTCGGGGCGCGGGCCCACGATCGACATCTCTCCCTTCAGCACATTGAAGATCTGGGGCAGCTCGTCGAACCCGGTCCGGCGCAGAAAGGAGCCGAAGCCACTGCGGCGCTCCGCGCCCTCCGAGCCGCCAGGGCCGAGGCCCTGGTCGATCGCCTCGGCCACCTCGTGGGAGGAGCGGTCTTGCTCGACCGGATCGGCGAACCGCATCGTTCTGAACTTGAACATCTCGAACTCGTGCGCGTCCAGGCCCACCCGGCGCTGGCGGAAGAGGACGGGGCGCCCGAGCGTCAGCACGGTTCCCACCGCGACCACGAGCAGCAGAGGTGAGAGGCAGATAACGGCGAGCGCGGCGGCCACGCGGTCGGACGCGTACTTGACCGCCACCCTCCAGTTCCTCGGGTCGGAGGGATAAATCGTGACCAACGGCAATCCCCCGACACGCTCCAGGGCGATCTTGTCCGGGACGCCCTCGAACAGCCGGGGGATGATCGAAACCGAGATCCTCATTCGCTGGAGCGTCCGCGAGATCCTCAGCTGTGCGTCGTGAGGTGCGTTGGAAAAGCTGACGATGGCATGCTCGACCTCGTGCTCGCGGACGACCTTCTCCAGTTCGTTCTGCGACCCGAGTACAGGCAGGCCCGAGGGGCTCTCCACGTCGAGTGGATCGGCATCGACGAACCCGATCGGCCGCAGGCCCAGCTCGGGGTGGGCCAGGAGCCGTCGCGCGACCAGATGCCCGACCTGCCCCGCTCCCAGGATGACCGTAGGGATGCCATGGCCGAGCCGGTTGGCGCGCTCGCCGACCATCGCCAGGATCGCCCTCCCGCCGATCAGGTAGACGGCCGCGAACAGCCAGGTCCGGATCTCCTCCTCGGCCACCTCGGAGTTGCCGATCAGGGAGACGCGGAGAAAGGTGACGATCATCGCCACGACGGCGGTCGCGCTGAGGATGGTCCGCGCCCCGTCGAGGAACTGCTGGCTGACTTTCGCTCGGTACACGCCCCGAAGCCCCAGCGCGGTCAGCACCAGCGCGATGAACGCGATCCGCCAGCCGAGTTCCTGGCTGACGTCCGCGGCCGGGGCGGAGAGGGCCTCGAAGGCACCCGCCAAAAGCAACATCAGGGCGTCGGTCGCCAGCCGCCAGCGCGCCTGCCGCACCGAAGTGCTGGCGGGCTGCGCTTCAGCGGCCTCGGGTGCGACCGGGCCGGCGGCGCGGGTCGACTCGGGCGGGCGCACCAGGGGTTGCAGGAGTGCTTTCACCTTCATCTCTTTCGGCATTCTGCCGCGATTAGCTGAGCCCGGCAGGCGACTTGTTGCGGCTGAGCTGCCCGATATTGGGGCCGAGGTCGCTGCTGGGCAGGCTCAGCCGAGCACTACCGGCGGGTTGTGGCCGGGGATCACCACGGCCGGATCAAGGTCGCGGATCCGCTTCCACTGCCGCAGCAGCTCGTCGCGCTCGGGGCCGAAGCCCTCCGGGAGGTCCATCCGCTCGAAGTACTCAGGCAGCGGACCGACGCAGTCTGAGGCGATCACCACCAGCCCGTCGGCGGTGTCGACCAGCAGGGAGATCAGGCCGTCGCTGTGGCCTGGGGTGAGCATCCAGCCCAGCCCGGGCTCGATCTCCCCCTCCTCCCCATCCAGGACCTCGAGGTTGGCCATCTCCATCACGCCGGAGACGACCTGGGCGTAAGGCGCCTCGGTCTCGATCCTGTGCACGTAGGTCCGGCGCATCGGCCAGCCGGCGAGGCCCTCGGCGTGATCGAAGTGGAGGTGGGTGAGGATCACGTCCTTGACGTCCTGCGGCTCGACCCCCAGCTCCGCCAGCGCCCCGATCACAGGCGCCCCCTGCATGATCAGGCCGGGATCGACCAGGTAGTCGCGATCCGCGCGCACCAGCAGTGTGTTCGGGAAGGCGACCATGCCGGTGGTTCGACCGCCCTCCTGCAGCTCCCGGTAGCGCTGGAAGCCCTCGGCGGAGCTGTCGAAGGTCGCTGCCTCCGCCTCGCCGTTGGAGACGGCGAAGACGTAGCGCTGCGCGGGCACCAGGATGTGGACGCTCCCCACCAGCGCAGACTAACGAGCCGCCAACCTGGACAAGCCAAGAAAGCGACGAGAACCGTCAGTCGGTTTGTTGGAACCGAGTCTCGATAGCTTCAAAGGCCAAGCGCCGAAACAGTGCTTCCGCCGGCCCCGTTGCTCCCGGCGCATTCAGCATGGCCTGCAGCCACCTGCGATCGCCAGCCCGGAAGCGGCAGTAGTCGATTTCACGGTTCGAGAGTTGTGCGTGGCGGCCGAAAATCGTGTGGATCTCCGTGCTCGGTCGGTAGATCGTCCATCGATCAATCCACTCGAGCATTTCAACAGCCCACTCCCGGGCTGGCCGAGCGTCCTTGAACTTGCCCAGTCCGAGGCGACGCAGCGCAGTCGTGTACCAAAGGCGCAAGCGCCCAGGCGGCAGGCGATGCGAAAACGGGATGCCGATGTGTCCCTCCCTCCACACCGCGCGCGACGGGAAGTGGTGATACATCACACCGCTGGCTCTGCACACCCGCTCGATCTCTTGCACGGCTGACTCGATCGGTACGACGTGTTCAAATACTTGGTCGCTAACGATCACGTCAAAGGAGTTGTCGTCGAAAGGCAATCGACCACCTTCCTCGTAATAGCGCAAGCGCCCCTGACGGCCTAGCTCGTCCGCCCCGAGGTCACCGTAGTCGGCTCCCGGCCAGCGGATGTCGACGCCAAAGGCGTCGTATCCCGCGCCACACAGCATCTGCACCAGGGTCCCCGCTCCGCAACCGTAGTCGAGTACGACGGCACCTGGTGCTGCCGTCTTCTGCACATAGTGCACGAAGTAGCGCCGGTTTACGTCGCTCACCCCTTCCATTAGCCGGCGATAGTAGTTGGAGGTTGGTTTCGTCGGGGGGATGGCTATCGAGCGCCGACTTGCGGATGTCCTCTCCGACTTGGCTCAATCACGAACGAGGGCGCCCCGAAGGACGCCCTCGAAAAACCGGTGGTGCGGCTCGTCAGGCGCTGGGGACGGTCTCGGTGTCCGGAGCCGGGGTGGTGGTCGAGGTGTACTCGAACTCCTCCTCCGCGCCGAACAGCTTGTCGAGAACGAGCTTGCGCGCGTCCTCGCTCAGGATGAGAACCAGGGCCGCGCCGAGGATGCCCACGAGCAGGGCCTTTCCAAGCCCAAACCGGCGGCCAGTGCTCCGTCCGCGCAGCTGCTGTGAAGCATCCCGAAGCGACTCTGCCGCCGTCCGCAGATCACGCTGAACCTTCTTGTCGTCCATCAGGGCCTTTGCGGGCCCCTTCCCGTTGGACATCCGGGCGTAGGCGCCCTTGGCGGCCTCGAAGGCCACTCGGATGTTCTCGCGCAGCTCTTCATCCTCGATGAGCCGGCGCACGTATGGATTGGACGCAACCGACCGGGCAGCATCTCCGGCTTTCGCGCTTCTGCTTGTTGCCCCCATGGGTCTCCTCAGGATCGTTTCCAGGGTGCAGGGGGAGACTACCCGCTGGGGCGATTCCCATCACTTTGCAGGGCGGCCTTCAGCACATCTCCGATGTCGTCGGCGTAGATGAACTCGAGTCCCTCCCGCTCCTGCTCTGAGATCTCGTCGACGTCGCCCTCGTTGCGGTCGGGCACGATCACCTGCTTGATGCCGGCCCGCTGGGCGGCAAGCGACTTCTCCTTCAGGCCTCCGATCGGGAGAACCTGGCCGGTGAGGGTGACCTCGCCCGTCATCGCCACGTCGTTTCGCACCGGCCGGTTGCTGATCAGGGAGGCGAGCGCCGCGCTCATCGCGACACCGGCCGAGGGACCGTCCTTCGGCACCGCGCCGGCGGGCACGTGGACATGGATGTCGTGCTTGGCGAACCAGTCGTCGGGCAGATCCGGCGCCAGCTCATTCGAGTGCCGCCGCACCCAGGTGAGGGCCGCCTGCGCGGACTCCTTCATCACGTCCCCCAGCTGCCCGGTGATGGTCAGCTTCCCGGAGCCGGGGACGGCGTTCGTCTCGACGAAGAGCACCTCGCCGCCGACCGGCGTCCAGGCGAGGCCGGTGGCGACGCCCGGGTCCTTGGTGCGCCGGCGCGTCTCCGAGAAGAAACGCCGCTTGCCCAGCAGCTCGCGGGCGCGCTTGGCGGAGATCCTGGTCTTGTCCTTGACCTTGCCCTCCGCGACCTGACGGGCGACCTTGCGGCAGACGGTGCCGATCTCGCGCTCGAGGTTGCGGACGCCCGCCTCGCGGGTGTACTCCTCGATGATCGCCCTCAGAGCGGGCTCGGCGAACTCGATGTGCGAGGCCTTCAGGCCGTTGGCCGAGAGCTGGCGCGGCACCAGGTAGCGCTTGCCGATGTGGAGCTTCTCCTCCACCGTGTAGCCGGCGAGCTGGATCACCTCCATCCGGTCCTGGAGAGCCGGCGGGATCGTGTCGAGGATGTTCGCCGTCGCGATGAAGAGGACCCCGGAGAGGTCGAACGGCAGGTCGACGTAGTGGTCGCGGAAGGTGGAGTTCTGCGCCGGATCCAGGACCTCGAGCATCGCGCTGGATGGATCGCCGCGGAAGTCCGCGCCCATCTTGTCGATCTCATCGATCATGAAGACGGGGTTCCTGGTGCCGGCGTCGCGCAGCGCGCGGATGATCGTCCCGGGCAGCGCTCCGATGTAGGTGCGGCGGTGCCCGCGGATCTCCGCCTCGTCGCGGACGCCGCCCACCGAGATTCGCTCGAACTCGCGGCCGAGCGCTTTGGCGATCGAGCGCCCCAGGCTGGTCTTGCCGACGCCGGGCGGCCCAACGAAGCAGACGATCGGCCCCGGCGACCCGGGGTTGAGCTTGCGGACGGCGAGGTACTCGAGGATGCGGTCCTTGACCTCTTCCAGGTCGTAGTGATCCTTGTCGAGGACCTCGCGGGCGTGGGCGATGTCGAGGTTGTCCTCGGTCTCCTTCGACCACGGCAGGTCCACAAGCCATTCGAGATAGGTCCGGATCACGCCGTATTCGGCAGCGACCGGGGGCAGCTTCTCCAGCCGGGAGAGCTCTCGCTCGGCCGCCTTCTGGGCCTCCTCGGGGAGCTTGGCCTCCGCGATCCGCTCGCGCAGCTCGTTGAGCTCCGCCTGCTGCTCGTCGCCCTCCCCGAGCTCGTCTTGGATCGCCTTGAGCTGCTGGCGCAGGAAGTACTCGCGCTGGCCCTTGTCGATCTCGGACTCGACCTGCGACTGGATCTTCGAGCCGAGCTGGACGACCTCGAGCTCGCGGGTGAGGATCTCCGAGAGGCGCCGGAGACGCTTGGTCACGTCCACGGTCTCGAGCAGCTCCTGCTTCTCCTCGGTGGAGATGCGCAGGGCGCCTGAGATCAGGTGGGACAGCGCCGAGGGCTCGTCGAGGTTCGCGACCGCGAGCTGCAGCTCCTCCGGCAGGTACGGGATCGCCTCGATGATCTCGCTGAACGTGGTCTGCACGTTGCGCGTGAGGGCCTCCAGCTCGGTGGACTGCACGAGCACGTCCGGCATCTCCTCGATTCGCGCCACCAGATACGGCTGCTCGGTGACGTAATCGCGGATCCGGATGCGCTCCGCGCCCTGGACCAGGATGCGGAGGGTGCCGTCCGGCACCTTCATCATCCGCGCGACCGTGCCGGCGACGCCGACGCCGTTGAGGTCGTCTGGCCCCGGCGTGTCGTTCTCGGGGTCCTTGGCGGCGACCATCGCCAGCATCCGGTTGCCGGAGAGGACGTCGTTGACCAACTTGATCGAGCGCTCCTGACCGACGGCGAGCGGAGTCAGGGTGTCCGGGTAGGTGACCGTCTCTCGCAGCGGGAGGATCGGCAGCGCATCGGGCAGCGGCTCCCGTTCCCCGGTCAGGTCCTCGACGTCGGGGAGCTCCACGACCTCCAGCTGAGGAGTCTCCACGTCGGCCATCCGCAGTTCCTTTTCCTGTGGTGGCCCGCTACTCGGCGCGCTCAATCGGCACCTGGCGGGCGGCCTGCGGAATGCGCGTCGGCAGCTCGACCCGGAGGATGCCGTCCTCGTACGTGGCCTGCGCCTGTTCGGCGTTGACGTCGACGGACAGCTCGACGACGCGGCGGAAGGGGCCGGAGGGAAGCTCGACCTGCTGATAGGTCCGGCCCTCCGTGTCGCGGACCGGGCGCTCGCCGCTGATCACCAGGGTCCGGCCTCGGACCTCCAGGTTGACCGCCTCGAGCTCGATGCCCGGCAGCTCGACCTTGACCACGGCCTTCCGCGGCGCATCATCGCCGCAGTAGTAGACGTCGACGCGCGGCACGAACGCGGCAACCTGGCGGCGCTGGCGATAGCCGGCCTGGTCCCAGAAGTCACCGAGGAGCTCATCCATCTCGCGGCGCATCCGGGCGAAGTCGGCGAATGGGTCGCGCTGGCTGGTCATCCGTGAGAAGGGTAGCTATCGGGCGGCCGTCGCTTCCGCGAGGCGCAGCCCATCGTCGCGCCGCAGTGCGCGCGTCAGGCTGAGCTCGACCTGGCCGAGCGTTGTGCACCAGCCGGAATCGACGCGTCCGAGGCAGAGTGGGTCGCTGTCGGGCAGTACAGCCCTTGGTTCGGTGGTGAATCCGCGCAGGTAGCCTGCACCCCGCGCCGCCTCGAGGACATGCGAGTTCCATTTGCCCCCCGGGTAGGCGATCACGGTGAGCTCGCGATCGATCGCCTCCGCCAGTCGATCCCGCCCTTCGCTCATCGCCAATCCGAGCTCGGCGGAGTCGAGCGTCGAGAGGTTCAGGTGCCGGAGGGTGTGAAAGCCGATCTCGAACCCGGCTGCCACGAGCTTGCGAAGGCCGGGGGCGTCGAGCACGGCGTCCTCGGGATCCGGGCCGGCGCGGCGCCCGAGCTCGCTCTCGAGGTCCCTCAGCTGCTCGGGGGTCATCAGCTCGATGTCATCCGCTATCTGCACCATCTCCCGCAGTCCAGCCGGGACACCGCCTGCCGCGGGGACCATCTCGCTGAGATCCTCGCGGCGGATCGCTCCTCGTTCCATGGCGCGGTCCAGCCGCTGCCACCAAAACGATCTCGGGCCGTCCAACGAAGCGCCCGAGACGAAGAAGGTCGCCGGGACACCGAAGCGCTGCAGGATCGGCGCGGCGTGCGTGACATGCGATGGCGAATCGTCGTCGAATGTGACGGCGACGGGAAACGGCTCGCCGCGACGTCGCCTTCGAACCGCCTCGGTGAGCTCGGACGCCGGGACAACCCGATACCGCTCTATTAGGTGCCTGAGCTGCGCCTCGAAGAATCGCGGGCCGAGGCGCGGGTATTTGCCGTCATCCCAGGTCTGTTGTGGATCGCCGACCCGGTGGAAGAGAACCGCGAGCCCAGCTTCACGTCGTGAGAGCCGCTGAACCGCCCCATCGGTTCGGGCTACAGGGCGCCTCAAAAGCGCCTTCAACCGGTCCGCACCTCCCTGCGGCATCACGTCCTGTTTTTAGCAGGGAGCCTGGCTATACGGTGTGGATGCCGTCAAAAGAACCGTGGCGAGGAGGCGCGCCAAGAATGCGGCAGCCAGGCGGCCTCAGGAGAATTCACTCTTGAACGCAGCCTGTGCCCGGTCGCCGGCCCATAGCCCCGATCCGTGGCAACCGCGAGCGAGTAGCGCCGGGCACTTGGCACCCTCAAACGGTGTATGTAGCTCCCTCTTGCGCGATCTCCACGGGGCCGCCGAATCCCTGCTCGGCCTGCTCCCGGGCCCACTCGTCTCCCAGCTCGTCGGAGATGTGGGTGATCACGACGCGCTTGGCCCCGGCCTCCTTGGCGTGCTCCCCCGCCTCCTCCGGGGTGAGGTGACCGCGCAGGCCGGTGCGCTCCGGCCGCGGCAGCGTCCCCTCGATGATCAGCAGGTCGGCATCGCTCGCTACCTCGACGATCTCCTTGCCCGGCCGGGTGTCGGCGCTGTAGGCGATCTCGCCGCTGCCCGACGAGCCGATCCGCACCGCGAACGTCTCGACGAAGTGGGGCACCGGGTGGAAGCTGGCCCAGACGTCCCCGATCTCGACGCGGTCGCCGGCCGCGTACTCCTCGATCCGGAACGCGCTCTCGATCAGGTCGTCGTTCCCCCAGGCGCCGACGACGCGCCGGAAGGTCTCGACCGCGCCGGGCGGCGCGACGAGCCGGGGGCGGGCCGGATCGTCCGTTCCGTCCCAGATGTGGACCGGCACCGGCTGCTGCTTGGGCGCGTAGATCAGTGCGTATGAGTAGGGGACGAGGTCGAGGAAGTGGTCGGCGTGGAGGTGGGAGATGATCACCCCATCGACCTCGGTGTAGTCGACACGCTCGCGCAGCTTGCCGAAGACGCCGTTGCCGCAGTCGAGCAGGACCTTCGTCTCGTCGGTCTCGATCAGGTAGCCGCTGCATGCCCCCCCGGCGTCTTGCCAGGAGGGCGACTTGCCCAAAACCGTGATCTTCAAGGCAGGTGCCCCATAGCCCCGCCGGGACTCTAGACGCCAGGATGCCCGGCTTCGCCATCAAGACGCGGCTGCAAGCGACCGCCCTGCGTAAGTCGCTTCGGGCTTCGCCCTACGCTCCGACTGCGAGCGGCCTGGCAGCCGCTTCAGCGGGGCGACTCTGGTCGCGCATCAGGAGCGCGGGCTGCCGGGGAGGCATCAGGCCGTCCGGGCTGTCGGGCCGGAAGGTAGGGCACGGCGAGTCGAGGCCGAGGGCGCAGAGGCCGCGGCGACGGAAGAAGCAGTCCTCACATGTCACCGCAGCAGTACGTGCTCGACTCTCGGCCAAGTTTGCCCCATTCCTCTCGTCATGTAGGCGGCCCCTAACTTCTCCGCCGGATCATCCGCCCCGGGTGCGGTCCCGCGACTTGGCTCGATGATGTCATTTGAGCCGCCTCCCGTCAGGGGCGTTTCCGCAAATGGCGCTCTTCTTTTTTCACCGGTTGGTCACGAGTGCCGCTACCACCGCAAAGACGGGACCCGAATCCGCTCTCGCTAAGATCAGCGCCGATGGCACACGAGCGCACAGCCCGCCTTGCCGATTCACCCCCGATGTTCGAGAGCCGGTTTCTCGACTTCTTCTCCCGCGTGCACCCGGCCGTGCCGGCGATCGTCTTCCTGCCGGTGGTGATCGGGGGGATCTGGCTGGGGATCGACCGCGGGCTTTCCGTCGGCATGAGCGCCCTCCTCTTCGTCGCCGGGATCGCGATCTGGACCCTGACCGAGTACTGGCTCCACCGGCTCGTCTTCCACTGGCAGCCGAAATTCCCCGGCGGCGACCGCCTCCACTTCATCATCCACGGCGTCCACCATGACCATCCCAACGACGCGATGCGCCTGGTCATGCCGCCGGCCGTCAGCATTCCGCTGGCCGCGCTCTTCTTCGGGCTCTACGTGCTGATCTTCGGGGCGACCGACGCTCTTCCGACCTTCTCCGGATTCATCGCCGGGTATCTCACCTACGACTACACCCACTACCACGTCCATCACCACGTGCCGAAGACCCAGTTCGGGAAGAGGCTGCGCGAGCACCACATGCGCCACCACTTCCAGGATCACCGCTACGGCTTCGGCGTCTCCTCCCCGCTCTGGGACGCGGTCATGGGGACGCTGCCGCGCAACCGGAAGGCCGCCGAGTCGAGCGACGAGCGGCCCGCCACCCCCGCCGACTAGACGACTCGACTGGGCGGCTCCCGGCCCTCCAGCACCGCGATCACGTTGTCGGCGACGGCGCTCGCCATTCCGTCGCGCGAGGGAATCGTCGCGGATCCGATGTGCGGGAGGAGAACAGCGCGCGGCGCCTCCAGCAGCCGTGGCGAGACCTCCGGTTCGTTCTCGTAGACGTCCAGGCCCGACGCCCCAAGGGCCCCACTCTCGAGCGCGGCGGCGACGGCCTCGGAGTCGACCAGCGGCCCTCGCGAGGTGTTGACGAGCACACCCTCCGGGCCGATCAGCTCCAGCTCGGCGGCACCGATCATGCCCCGCGTCTCCGGCGTGGAGGGCGCATGGAGGCTCACGACGTCCGCCGCCTCGAGCAGCTCGGGGAGCTCCAGGCGGCGAGCACCGAGCTCGCGCTCCGCGTCGGGCTTCGGTGAGTTGCTCGCGTAGACGATCTGCGCTCCCAGGCTGTGGGCGAGCTGCGCGTAGCGCGTCCCGATCCTCCCCATCCCGACCACACCGACCGTGGAGCCCCGGATCTCTATGCCGCGGTAGGCGGCGGGATCCCAGCCATGCCAGCGCCCGGCCCGCAGGTCGCGCTCGGCATCGCTCATCCGTCGCGCAGCCGCGAAGGTCAGGGCCATCGCGAGCTCGGCGGTTGCCTCGGTGAGGACGTCCGGCGTGTTGGTGACGACGATGCCGCGCTCAAGGCAGGCCTCGGTATCGACGTTGTCGTATCCGACGGCGAAGTTCGCGACGACCTTGAGCGGCTCACCGGCTGCGTCGAGAACCTCGCCGTCGATCGGCATGCTCGGATCCGCGACCAGCGCACTTGCGCCGGCCAGCATCGCGAGGAGATCGTCCCGAGTCGCGTTGAGCCCTCCCTCACGCAGCTCGTAGCGCTCGGCGAGGCGGTCCCTGCCCACCGGAAGCAGGACGCGTGCGATCACAATCACATGACGGTTCGTATTCATGTCAGTTGAAGCTAACCGTTACGGTCATGTAACTGTCATCCGGTTAGAGAGAGGATCAGTTAACTCATGCCAAGGGTTTCGAACACAGTCGATCAGGCCAGGACGCTGCTCGAGCGCCGGCTGCGCGAGCTCGACGAAGAGCGCCTTCAGGTCGAGGCCGCCCTCGCCGGGCTCGGCAAGACCGTCAGGCGCGGACCGGGCAGGCCCCGCGGAGGCGGACGCCGCCGCAGGCGCCGTAGCACGCGCGCGGATCAGGCCGTGAAGCTCATCACCGAGAACCCCGGGATCAAGGTCTCGGAGCTCGGCAAGAAGATGAGCCTCAACCATCCGAATTACCTGTACCGGATCCTTCCGGACCTGGAGAAGGAAGGCCGCATTCGCCGCGAGGGCACCGGCTACCACCCCGCGTCTTAGATCAGGCCGAGGTCCTTCACCGCGTCGCGCTCCTCCTTGAGCTCGGCGACCGTCGCATCGATGCGCTCGCGGGAGAAGTCAGTGATCTCGAGACCCTCGACGCGCTTCCACTCGCCGCCCGAGCACTCGCAGGCCGCGCCCGAGATCAGGCCCTCCTCGACTCCATAGGAGCCGTCGGAGACCACCGCCATCGAGGCCCAGTCGCCGTCCGGCGTCCCGAGAACCCAGTCGTGCACGTGGTCGATCGCGGCGTTCGCGGCCGAGGCGGCGCTGGAGGCGCCACGCGCCTCGATGATCGCCGCGCCGCGCTTGCCGACCGTCGGAATGAACTCGTCGGCGATCCATGCGTCGTCACCGACCTGCGACCACGCGGGGCTGCCGTCAACGAGGGCGTTCACCAGGTCCGGGTACTGCGTCGGCGAGTGGTTGCCCCAGACGGTCATCCGCCTGATGTCGGTGACCGGCCGCTCGAGCTTGTTGGCGAGCTGGGCGATGGCCCGGTTGTGATCGAGCCGCATCATCGCCGTGAAGCGCTCGGCGGGCACGTCGGGAGCGTGTGACTTCGCGATCAGGCAGTTGGTGTTCGCCGGGTTTCCGACGACGAGCACCTTGATGTCGTCGGCCGCGTGGGCATTGATCGCTTCGCCCTGCGGCTTGAAGATGCCGCCGTTCGCCTCCAGCAGGTCGGCGCGCTCCATCCCCTTCGACCTGGGGCGGGCGCCGACCAGCAGCGCGATGCTCGTGCCGTCGAAGGCCTCGTTCGGGTCGTCGGATATGTCGATGCCGCGAAGCAGCGGGAAGGCGCAGTCGTCGAGCTCCATCGCGGTTCCCTCCGCGGCGGTGAGCGCGTCGGGGATCTCCAGCAGGCGAAGCTTCACCTCGGTGTCCGGGCCGAGCATCTCGCCGGCAGCGATCCGGAAGAGGATCGCGTAGCCGATCTGGCCTGCGGCTCCGGTGACTGTGACGTTGACGGGGGTCAATTCATCTCCTTCTTCAGGTTGTCGTCGATGGAGCCGAGGAACTCCTGCGTGGTCTGGAACTCCTGATCGGGGCCGATCAGCAGGGCGAGGTCCTTCGTCATCTTCCCGCTCTCGACCGTCTCGACGCATACGCGCTCGAGGGTCTCGGCAAACTCCGTGACCTCCGGCGTCTCGTCCATCCGGCCGCGGGCGGCGAGGCCGCGCGTCCAGGCGAAGATCGAGGCGATCGGGTTGGTCGAGGTGGGCTTGCCCTGCTGGTGCTGGCGGAAGTGGCGGGTGACGGTGCCGTGGGCGGCCTCGGCCTCGACGGTCTTGCCGTCAGCCGTCATCAGGACGCTCGTCATCAGCCCGAGCGACCCGAAGCCCTGGGCGACGGTGTCGGACTGGACGTCGCCATCGTAGTTCTTGCAGGCCCAGACGTAGCCGCCCTCCCACTTCAGTGCCGCCGCGACCATGTCGTCGATCAGGCGGTGCTCGTAGGTGATATCCGCCGCCTCGAAGTCCTCCTTGAACTCCGAGTCGAACACCTCCTGGAAGATGTCCTTGAAGCGCCCGTCGTAGCGCTTCATGATCGTGTTCTTGGTCGAGAGGTAGACGGGAAGCCCGCGGTCCAGGCCGTAGCGCAGCGAGGCGCGGGCGAAGTCGCGGATCGAGTCGTCGAGGTTGTACATCGCCATCGCCACCCCGCCACCGGGGAAGTCGTAGACGTCGAGCTCCGTCGGCTCGCCGCCGTCCTTGGGCGTGAAGGTCAGGGTCAGCTCCCCCTCCCCCGGGACGACCATGTCGGTGGCCCGGTACTGATCGCCGAAGGCATGACGGCCGATCACGATCGGTTTGGTCCAGCCGGGGACGAGCCGCGGCACGTTCGAGATCACGATCGGCTCGCGGAAGATCACTCCGCCGAGGATGTTCCGGATCGTCCCGTTCGGCGAGCGGTACATCTCCTTGAGGCCGAACTCCTCGACGCGCGCCTCGTCCGGCGTGATCGTCGCGCACTTGACGCCCACGCCGAACTCCTTGATCGCGTTGGCGGCGTCGACGGTGATCTGGTCCTCCGTCTCGTCGCGCTTCTCGATCGAGAGGTCGAAGTACTTCAGATCGACGTCGAGGTAGGGCAGGATCAGCTGGTCCTTGATGAAGGCCCAGATGATCCGGGTCATCTCGTCGCCGTCGAGCTCGACGATCGGGTTCTTGACCTTGATCTTCGGCATCGGGGCGGGCGATGCTATCTGCGCGGGCTTGCCGGGGTCGGCGCCATCCGGACCCGCCAAGCGGCAGTAACATGCCCGCCGACGAGGTTCTCGAGGTGGCGGACACGGTCATCATCCGGCCGGATCCGCAGCCGCAGGCCGCCTAGTCCACGAACACAATCCGGGGTGCCCCGAGCGCCGTTATCTTCACCACATGAGCAGCTTGGGTGGAGAGCGAAAGATCGCGACGATGCTGTTCGCCGATCTGGTCGGCTCGACCGAGCTTGCCACCGAGCTCGATCCCGAGGATCTGCGCGGCCGTCTCGAGCCCTTCTTCGAAGCGGCCCGGGCGGCGCTCGAGCAGCACGGCGGCACGGTGGAGAAGTACATCGGCGATGCCGTGATGGCGGTGTTCGGGGCGCCCGTCGCCCACGGTGACGATCCCGATCGGGCGATCGCGGCCGCCCTCTCGGTGATCGACCGCGTGGCCGCCATCGACGGCAATCTCGCGGTGAGGGTCGGGGTCGAGACGGGCGAGGTGCTCGCCGTGCCCGAGAGTGGCGACCTCCGGGTTACCGGCGAGGCCGTGAACGCCGCCGCTCGCCTGCAACAGGCCGCGTCGCCGGGCGAGGTGCTGGTCGGGGAGCGGACGGCGCGGGCCTGCCGCCGCGCGCAGCTGGAGCGCAACGGGCATGTCGACGCCAAAGGGATTGATGCACCACTGACCGCCTTCCGGGCAGTCGCCGTCTGCGACGAGGAGGAGCTCTCCGAGGTGCTCCTGATCGGCCGGGAGGACGACCTCGCGATGCTGCGCCTGATCGCCAAGCGCGCCGCCAGGGAGCAGGTGCCCCAGCTCGTCACTGTCATGGGAGAGGCTGGCATCGGGAAGACGCGGCTCGCCGCCGAGCTCTTCAGCGAGCTGCGAGCGGACGGCTGGCGCACGGTCGTCGGCCGAAGCCCTCCCTACGGACACGGGATCGCCTTCTGGGCCCTCGGCGAGATCCTGCACGACGCGGCCGGGCACTCGACCGAGTCCAGCGCCGACCACGTCGAGCCCGCCCTGCGCGGAGTGTTGGAGAAGGTCGGAGCCGACGACGCCGCCGAGCTGGCGGCCGCGCTGGTCGTCGCGATGCGCGGCGCGGAGGAGGGGACCGACGCCGAGGACGAGCTGAAGCGGGCGTGGCGGCGCTTCGTCGCGTTGCTCGCCGCCGACCGGCCGCTTGCGATCGGCGTCGACGACGCCCACTGGGCCGATGAGGGAACGCTCAACCTGCTCGAAGAGGCCGCCTTCGGCCTCTCCCACGCGCCGGTGATCATTCTCTGCACGTGCCGGCCCGAGTTGGCGGAGCGCCGCCCCGAGTTCGGCCGCGCGGCGCGCAACAACACCCAGATCGAGCTGATGCCGCTCGACGGCCAGTCGGCGACGCGCCTGGCCGAGTTGCTCCTGCCCCAGGAACGGCGGGTGATCGCCAGCCGGATCGCCGACGCGGCGGGCGGGAACCCGTTCTTCACGGAGGAGGTCTCGCGGGCGATCCGGGAGGAGCGGCAGGACGCCGTTCCCGAGCGCCTGCCGGACACCGTGCAGGCGGCGATCGCCGCCCGCATGGATCTCCTCCTTCCCGCGGAGAAGCGAGCGCTGCACTACGCCTCGGTTCTCGGGCACACCTTCGCGCAGGGGCCACTGGGCGATCTCCTCGGTGAGGATCCCAGCGATCTGCTGTGGGCCTTGCGCCGAAAGGCGCTGGTCGAGGAGAGGACGACCTCCGACGCCGGCAGCTACGCCTTCCGCCATCAGCTGATCCGCGACGTCGCCTACAACTCACTTCCGCGCGCCGACCGCGCGAACCTGCACGAGCAGGCGGCGGAGTCGCTGATGAACCGCGAGCCATTCGCGGAGCGGATCGAGCTTGTCGCTTACCACCTCGACCACGCGCTCGAGCTACAGCCCACCGACGAGCGCAGGCTCGCGGCCGGCGAGGCGCTCGCCGACGCGGCCGCCAGCGCCGTCCGCCGCGGCGCCGCCGCGCGAGGGCAGGAGCTCTACGAGCAGTCCGCGGAACTCTGTGAGGGCCCGGCGCGCGTGGATGCGCTCTGGGCCGCCGCCGATGTCGCCCTGCGCCGGTGGCGGGGCGATCACGCCCTCCGGCTCTTCCGTGAGGCGGGTGAGGCCGCTGAGCCAATCGGCGATCCCCGCGCCGCCTCCGCGTACGCGCGCGCCGTCGAGGTCGGCACGAGGATGAGCGGAATCAGTGGGAACCCCCACCCCGACCAGCTCCGGCCGCTGCTCGAGCGCGGGCACGAGCTCGTCTCGGACGGCGACACCGCCACGCAGGCAAGGCTCCTGCTGGACGAGGCATGGCTGGCGTGGAAGAACGATCAGACGCTGGAGATGGAGGAGCCCGCCCTGGGCGGGCTCGAACTCGCCCGCAAGGCCGGGGACGTTGCCGTGCTGCAGTCCGCGCTCGACGCCGTCACCGCCAGCGACTGGCAGCAGGGCAGGCACAGATCCGCCGTCGAGCACACCCGCGAGCGGCTGGAGCTGCTCAGCGACGCTCCCCGGACAGCATCACTCGACGTGGAGCGCAGCGACGCGCTCCACATGATGATCGAGTCGCTGCTCCAGACCGGGGACTTCCACGAGGCGGAGTCGTACGCGAAGGAGGCTCGGGACCTTGACCTCTCCCGCGGGATCATCTACTCGGCGTGGCAGCGGGGATTACTGCCCGCCTTCTTCCTGGGCCGCTGGGACGAGGCCCTCGAGATGGCCAGGCACGTGCGCGAGGCCTGGATGGCCGCCGAGCGGCCGCCCCTCGGGGCGTTCGCCACCTCGATCGCCTGCGCTGGGGCGATCCAGGGCCTGCGCGGAGAGAGCGGCTGGGTCGATTGGTTCGAGATCGCGGATGAGCTCTCGGAGGGCGCCCTCGGCAACAAGGCCGGCGTCGTGGTGATGCGGGCGGACATCGAGCTCCATCAGGGGCTCGTCGACCGTGCCGCCGAGCGCTTCCATTCGGACATCGCCTCGACCTGGTTTCGCTCCCCCTATCTCGCGACCCGCGCCGAGGCATTTACGCGGCTCGGGCGGAGCGACACGGACGACGCGATCCAGACGGCCGAGCGCTACATCGGCGAGCACCGCTACGGCTTCGGGATCCTGCTGCGCGCCAAGGGGATCCACTCGGGCGACGAGGGCCAGGTGCGAGAGTCGCTCGAGCTGTTCAGAAAGCTCGAATGCCCGTACCAAACCGCCCGCAGTGGCTGGCTCCTCGGTCGGAAGGCGCGGGAGGAAGCCGCGGAGATCTTCGGGCAGCTTGGAGCGACGCAGCCGGCTGACTAGCGCTGCTCGGCCTCGCGCAGCCGCGATGCCAGCGTCTCGAGCATCGGCCAGGCGACCTCCGGGTGCTGCTCGATGAACGGCCGGAACTCCCACGCGGTCAGGCCCTGACAGCGCAGGTCAGTGGTGGCGACAATCGTCGCCGAGCGGGGGCCGCTGTCGATCAGCGCGATCTCGCCGAAGTACTCGCCGGGGCCCAGCGTCCGGACAATCTTCCCGTCGATGCTGACCGTCCCGTTCCCGTCCTCGATCACGAAGAAGCCGATCCCGCTCTTGCCCTCGGTGGTGATGGTGTCCCCCTCGCCGAAGCTGCGCTCCTGCATGCGCGCCGCGAGCTTCTTGAGCTCCTTCGGCTTCACCCCCTGGAAGAGAGGGACGCTGCCCAGCGTCTCCACCACGTCCGCCACGCGCCGATCCTACTTACGGTCGAGGGTTGACACAAGGTATGAACGATGATTCACTTCTTCGGTGGCCTACCGGACCACCGAGCGGACCGAAGCGCGCCGGGCCGAGACCAGGGAGCGCATCGTGACGGCGGCGCGTGAGCTGATCGCCGACGGCGGATACGTCGCCGCGCAGGTCGCGGCCGTGGCCGACCGGGCCGGAGTCGCGGTCGGCACCGTCTACCGCCACTTCCCCTCGAAGTCGGATCTTTTCGCAGAGGTCTTCCGCGAGGCCTCCCAGCACGAGGTCGATGCGATGCGCGACGCGATCCACGCCACGAGCGGCCCGGCCGCCGAGCGGATTGCCGCGGGCATCGAGGTCTTCGCCCGCCGCGCCCTGCGCGGGAAGCGGCTCGCGTGGGCGCTGCTCGCCGAGCCGGTGGATCCCGCCGTCGAGGCCGAGCGCCTCCAGTTCCGCCACAGCTACCGAGACCTGATGGCCGAGGTCATCTCGGAGGGGATCGAGGCCGGCGACCTGCCCGAGCAGGACGTCGAAGCAACCGCCGCGGCGCTGATCGGCGCCATCGGGGAGACGATGCTCGGCCCGCTTTCACCCACCGCCAACGGCGGTGATCCCGAGGCGCTGATCGCCTCACTGATCAACTTCAGCATTCGCGCAATCGGAGAGGAGCACTAGATGTCGACCGTTGAGAAGCCCACCGGTGTCCGCACCCACGAGGTCACGAACCAGCCACCGCCGCTGGCCGACTACAACGTCTTCGAGACCGACCGGGTGATGAGCGAGGCCGTTCGGCGCGAGGGCGCCAACTGGGCCGTGGAGAAGATCTCCGAGGTCGGCGAGGTCGCCGGGCGCGGCGACGTGATCGAGCTCGGCCGGCTCGCCAACGAGAACCCGCCGAAGCTCCGCACGCACGACCGCTACGGCAATCGGGTCGACATCCCCGAGTTCCATCCCGCCTGGCACGAGCTGATGCGCCTCGGCATCTCTCACGAGCTCCACTCCCTCCCCTGGCGCGAGCCGCAGCCAGGCGCACACGTCGCCCGTGCGGCGGCCTTCATGTGCTTCTCGCAGGCGGAAGCCGGGGTCGGCTGTCCGATCTCCATGACGTACTCGGTCGTCCCGGCTCTGCGGAAGCAGCCCGAGCTGGCCGAGGAGTGGGAGCCGCGGATCCTCTCCGATGTCTATGACCCTCGCCAGCTCCCCGCCGCCGAGAAGGAGGGCTCCCTGTTCGGCATGGGGATGACCGAGAAGCAGGGCGGCTCCGACGTTCGCGCCAACACCACGGTCGGCAAGCCGATCAACGGAGGCGGCCCCGGCGCCGAGTACGAGATCACGGGACACAAGTGGTTCTTCTCGGCGCCGCAGTGCGACGCGTTCCTGGTCCTCGGCCAGACCGAGGGCGGCATCTCCTGCTTCTTGATGCCGCGCCGCCTGCCCGACGGCGAGCTCAACCGATTCCGCCTCCAGCGGCTCAAGGACAAGCTCGGCAACCGCTCGAACGCGTCGTCGGAGATCGAGTTCGACGGCGCGTGGACCCGGCTCGTCGGCGAGGAGGGCGCGGGCGTGCGCACCATCATCGAGATGGTCAACCACACCCGGCTCGACTGCGCGACGGGCAGCGCCACCGGGATGCGGGCCGGCGTCGCCCAGGCGATCAATCACGCCTCGCACAGGGTCACCTTCGGCAAGGTCCTTGTCGACCAGCCGCTGATGCAGAACGTGCTGGCCGACCTGGCGATCGAGTCCGAGGCCGCGACGATCTCCTCCCTGCGGCTCGCCCGCGCCTACGACGAGGCGCTCGCCGGCGACGACGAGGCGCAGGCCTTCAAGCGGATCGCCAATGCCGTGCTCAAGTACTGGATCTCCAAGCGGGCCCCGAGCCACGCTGTCGAGTGCCTCGAGAGCCTCGGCGGGAACGGCTACGTCGAGGAGTCCGGGATGCCCCGGCTCTACCGCGAGGCGCCCCTCGCCTCGATCTGGGAGGGGTCCGGAAACGTCCAGTGCCTTGACGTGCTCCGGGCGATGGTCAAGAACCCGAACTCCGTAGACGCCTTCTTCACCGAGGTCGGCGAAGGTGCGGGCGAGCCGCGGTTGGATGCACACGTTGCCGACCTGAGGCGGGACCTCGCGGACATGAACGGAATCGAGTCCCGTGCCCGCCAGCTGGTCGAGCGCATGGCGCTCGCACTGCAGGGCTCGCTGCTCCTGCGCTTCGGCGACGAGGCGGTGGCGGACGCGTTCGTCGCCTCCCGCCTGGCCGGTGACTGGGGCCAGGCGTTCGGCACGCTGCCCGCCGGAACCGACTTCGCCCGAATCATCGACCGTCACCGCGCGGTCTAACTCCCCACTCAATCGGCCGGATTGGCCGGCTTCGCCATATACGGCCGCCACAAACACCGCGGCCGAACCGACGGGCACGTCACCGTGCTCACCTACGACCGGCCCGACCATCGCAACGCGGTCAGCCGGCAGATGAACCGCGAGCTCCACGACGCCTGGCAGCGCTTCCGCGACGCGGAGGACGAGTTCGTGCTCGTGATCACCGGCGAGGGCGACGCCTTCTGCGCCGGCTGGGACCTCGAGGACGCCGCCGAGCTCGGCGAGGGCGGGCAGCCCGACTGGGACCAGTTCAGGACCTCGATCTACAACACGCCAGGTGAGTGCGGCTACACGCGGAAGGTGGACGTCTTCAAGCCGGTGATCGCCGCCGTCAACGGCTGGGCGGTAGCGGCCGGGCTGGAGAACGCATTACTCGCCGACATACGCATCGCGGCCGAGAACGCCGTATTCGGAGCCCTGGAGCGTCGCTGGAACATCGTCGGCGGCGACGGCATGAACGTCCGGCTCACCCTCGCGGTCGGGTACGGCCGAGCGATGGAGATGATCATCACCGGCCGGCCGGTCGAGGCCGAGGAGGCGCTGCGGATCGGCCTGGCCAACGAGGTGGTCCCGGAGGGCAAGGCGCTGGAGCGGGCCGTGGAGCTGGCGCACCAGATCGCCGAGCTGCCGCAGGGAGCGATCCGCTCGGACAAGGAGACCATGGTGAGGAACGTCGGGAGGACCTACGAGGAGCAGCTGCGCCAGGAGGCCGAGAACACGATCTCGATGTTCGCCCGGCGCGACTCACATGCCATCGGGGCCCGCGCCTTCAAGGAGAAGCGGACCCCCGAATGGCCGAATCACGGTCTCTAGCGGGCGCGGAGCTTCCGGGCGATCCTGACGAGCTGGCCCTGCGCGGCGCGCCGGCGAAGCTCTTCGGTGTGGGCGTGATGGGCGCTGTAGGTCGAATGGGGTGAGAAGGTGGCGTTCATTTCGGTCCTCCAGAGTCGGTGTGTACGCCAACTAAGACCGGGCAGGGCGCGAAGACTCATCGGTACGCTGGGGCCATGTGCAGAAACATCAGACAACTCCATAACTTCGAGCCCCCCGCGAGCAAGGAGGAGGTCCACGACGCGGCGCTTCAGTTCGTCCGCAAGGTGAGCGGATCGAACAAGCCCTCGAAGGCGAACGCCGAGGCGTTCGACCTGGCCGTCGCCGAGGTCGCCGCCTCAACGGGGAAGCTGCTCGACTCGCTGGTCACCAACGCGCCTCCCAAGAACCGGGAGGAAGAGGCGGCCAAGCGGCGGGCGAAGTTCGAAGAGCGCTTCGCGGCCTAGGGCCGCTTCCAGCGCGTCAGGTGCTTGGGGACGGGAACTTTCCCGTCGAGGTCCGGTGCCGGAAGAGGATCGGTCGCGGCCAGTGACAGGGGCAGCACACCGGCCCAGTAGGACAGCTCGAGATCGTCCGGCTTGTCCGCCGGGAACCCGGTGCGCACCTTTGCGGATGCCTCTTCGATCGGCAGCGAGAGGACCTTCGTCGTCTCGAGGTCCTTCTCGCTCGGCCCCCGGACCTCATCGGAACGGCCGGGAATCATGTGTTCGACGACCGTCAGCAGCGCATGCGCCTTCTCCGCCGGCTCGGTGATCTCCTGCGCCGTCCCCAGAACCATCACGGACCGGTAGTTCAGCGAGTGGTTCCGCGCGCTTCGCGCGAGCACGATCTCATCGGTCAGGGTGGCCGTTACACAGCAGGCCATCCCGTCCGCAAGGGCGCCGAGCGTGCGGCTGGCCGGTGAGCCGTGCAGGTACAGGGTGTCGCCGTCCCGCGCGTGGATCGTGGGGATGACGTAGGGGTGGCCGTCGTCCACGAAACCGACGTGGCAGATCAGCGCCTCGTCGAGGATCGCGTGGACGAGCTCGCGGTCGTAGCTGCCCCGGCCGGGCTTGCGGCGAACCCGGGTTCGGTCGGTCGGCGGGTAGTCGGCCATGGTCCGATGGTAGGCCCGAGCCCGATCACGGCGGAGACGAATTCAGGGCCCGCGGTGCGCCACTAAGGAGTGCGTCAAGCCGCCAGCCAGCGCCGGTCTAGTCTGCGGATCACGGCTTCCGAGAGCCGGATCGCGTCGGCGACGGTCCCGTAGTCGACGTTCTCCGGCGTATCCATCTTCCAGTGATAGTTCGACGGGTTCTTCCACTCGTTACAGGAGGCGACCGTGACGCACTGATAGCCGGCCGCCAGCGGGAAGATCCCATCCGTCGCGTTGCGCAATCGGAGATTCGGAATCAGCTCGATGCCGAGCTCCTCGGCGGTCGAATCGAGCAGCTCGAGTGACGGCGCCGGGTACTCGCGGAGGTTGAGCATCCCCTCCCCGCGCAGGACCAGGAGGTTGGGCGAGCCGACCGTATCGAGGCAGAAAAAGAAGGTCCGGTCGACCGGCAGCTCGCCCGCGTGCCGCTCCATGAACAACCCCATCCCCTCGCAGAGCGCCTCCTCCGAGGTGGAGAGGAACAGGACTCGGGTGTTCTCGGGCGGACGCTCAGCGAAAGCGCGAGCGAGCGCCAACTGGGCGATGCAACCGGTCCCGTTGTCGTTTGCACCGGGGACGACATCACCCGCGCCGATGTGCGCCATGAACGCCGCGGCGACGGCGGACAGGAGCGTCCCGAGGCCGGTCAGCCTGCGGCTGCCGAGCGCGGCGCCGGCCGAGACGATCGCGGGACCGGCCACCGTGGGCCACATCAGCGGCGGGCTGGTGTCGTTGTTCTCGAAGACCCACGGCGCATGTTCGCCGACCGCCTCGGTGATCGCGGGGTTGAAGAAGAACGCCGTGTGGGCGGCGTCGTGATGGGCCATCAGGACGATCGTCCGCTCGGCGTCTGCCGGGCCGATCTCGGCGAGCACGTGGTGGGCGCTTCGCCTCGGCAGCATCCGGCGGAACCGCCGCCGCCCGGGCGGCAGCTCATCCGCGATCAGCGCCGACGCCGCAGCGCCGGTCAATGCCGCCAGCGCCCGGGTCGCGCGGCCGCCGCGCCGAGCCGCCAGCCCCGCCAGCGCCCCGGCGCCGGCCAGCAATCCGATCGGCCACCAGAAGGTCCCGTTCGCCTCGGTCTCCTCCTCGACGCGCGCGTCGCGAGCGCCGGCCTCGGTCAGGGCCGCGGCCAGCCACTCCGCCGCCCGCCGTTCGCCCTCGGACGCGGACTCGCGCGGTCCCGAGCAGAGCTCGTCGAGGCGCTCACGCATCCAGGCGGAGTCGGGGGGATCGGATATCTGCGGAGGAGCCTCCGTGGCCATCCCGGAAAACTAACCGGCGCTCCCTAACATCACCTCATGGCCGGCGGCGGCGTCACGCTGTTTCGCATTCGAGGGATCAGGATCGCGGTGGACTTCTCGTGGTTCGTCGTCCTCTTCCTGATCATCTTCTGGCTGACGAGCTTCTACCGTGACGTCCTCGGCCCGGACTCGGGAGACACCGGGCCATATCTGCTGGCGGTCGCGAGCGCCGTGCTCTTCTTCTCCTCGATCCTGCTTCATGAGCTGGGGCATGCGTTCGTGGCACGGCGGCACAACATCAGCGTCTCCGCGATCACGCTGTGGATGTTCGGCGGGTTCGCCCGTCTCGAGAAGGACTCGGACACGCCCGGGACAGAGTTCAAGATCGCGATTGCCGGACCCCTGGTCACAGCGGCGATCGTGGTCGCCTGCGCGGTGGCCGGCCTGCTGCTCGCCGGCGGCGACGAGTTCCGCCACGCGGTCCTCACACAGGGGGACACCCGGACCTCCGGGATCGCCGCCCTCGTCAGCTGGCTGGGCAGCATCAACCTGCTGGTCCTGATCTTCAACCTGATCCCCGCGTTCCCGCTCGACGGCGGCCGCATAGCCCGCGCGATCGCCTGGCGGCGAACCGGCAGCCGGAACACCGGCACTCGCTTCGCCGCGACGCTGGGCGAGTGGTTCGGCCTCTTCCTGATCCTGGCCGGCATCGGCTACTTCGCGGTCTACCTCGGCGACCTCCTGGGCGGCGTCTGGTTCGCCTTCGTCGGATTCATCCTCCGCGGCGCCGCCAAGGCGGCGATCGCACAGACCGAGGTGACAAGCCGGATCGAGGGGATCTCCGTCGCGGACGTGATGGACCGCGATCCGGTCGCGATCCCGGAGGGGGCCTCCATCGAGCAGGCGCTCGACGAGTACTTCCTGCGCTACCGCTCGCCGTGGTTCCCGGTCGTGGACAGGGCGCAGCGCTTCATCGGCCTGGTCGACCGCGGCGCCGCCGACAACGTGCCCGCGGTCGAGCGCACCTCGTCGGTGGTCAGCGACGTTCTCGCCCGCGACAGCGGATCCCTGACGATCGGCGAGAACGAACCGCTCGAATCGGTCCTCGGCAACGAGTCCCTCCGGCGCCTCGGCGCCCTGATCGCGACCGACGCCGATGGCCATATCCGGGGCGTCTTGACGATCGACGCGATCGGGAAGGCGCTTCGCCCGGTCGCTCCCGGAAGCGCGTCCGAGCCACATCTGTAGGCGGGGCACCGCGCCGCCCCGAGCCGTCTTTATAGGATCGCTCTCGTGCCGGACCACGACGTACTGGTGATCGGAGCGGGCCTCGCGGGACAGCGGGCCGCGCTTGCCGCTGCCGAGGCGGGCGTTTCGGTGGGAATCATCAGCAAGGTTCACCCCGTCCGCTCGCACTCCAACGCCGCGCAGGGCGGGATCAACGCCGCGCTGCAGGAGGACGACAGCTGGGAGTCGCACGCCTTCGACACGATCAAGGGCTCCGACTACCTCGCCGACCAGGACGCCGTCGAGATCATGTGCAGGGCCGCGCCGGAGGAGCTCCTCCACCTCGAGCACCTCGGCGTCACCTTCCATCGCAACGAGGAGGGCAAGCTCGGCACCCGCGCCTTCGGCGGCGCCTCGGCCGCGCGGACGTATTACGTCGCCGACATCACCGGCCAGGCGATCATGCACGTCCTCTACGAGCAGCTCATGAAGTTCTCCGCCGACGTGGCGCGCTACGAGGAGTACTTCACGACGAGCCTCGCGATGGACGACGACGGCAACTGCGTCGGGGCGATCTGTCGCAACGTCCGCGACGGCTCGATGGAGCACTTCGGGGCCAAGGCAGTGATCCTCGCGACCGGAGGGAACGGCCAGGTCTGGCACCCCACCACCAACGCACTGATCTGTACCGGCGACGGCATCGCCCAGGCCTATCGGGTCGGGGCCAAGCTGATGGACATGGAGATGGTCCAGTACCACCCGACCACGCTCGCCGGCAAGGGCTTCCTGATCACCGAGGGAGCACGCGGCGAGGGCGCCCATCTGCTGAACGCAAACGGCGAGCGCTTCATGGAGAAGTACGCGCCGAACAAGATGGAGCTCGCCTCGCGCGACGTGGTCTCCCGCGCCGAGCAGACGGAGATCCAGGAGGGCCGCGGCTTCCCCGACGGCACCGTCGCGCTCGACATCACCGTGGTGCCGCGCAAGCGCATCCACGAGGCGCTGCGCGAGATCGTCCTGGTCGGCCGCGACTTCGCCGGGGTCGACATCACCAAGGAGCCGATCCACATCAAGCCGGGCAATCACTACACGATGGGCGGCGTCAAGACCGATACCGAGGGACGGACGAACGTCCCCGGCCTCTACGCGGCCGGCGAGGTTGCTTGCGTCTCGGTTCACGGCGGCAACCGCCTCGGCGCCAACTCGCTGCTCGACACCCTGATCTTCGGCCGCCGCTCGGGCGTGGACGCCGCCGAGCGCGCCAAGGGCCGCGAGCCGGTCCACCCCCCGCACTCGGCCCAGGACGCCGACGAGGCGCGGATCGCCGAGATCCTCGGACGCGAGAAGGGCTCCGGCCGCCGCGTCTCGGAGATCCGCAAGGAGATGGGCGACACCATGGACCGCTACGTCGCCGTCTTCCGGGACGCCGAGGGCCTCAACACCGCGTTGGAGACGATTCGCCGCCTCAAGGAGGAGGCGAAGAGCTGCTACATCGACGACAAGGGGACTGTCTTCAACCAGGACGTGCTCGGGGCGATCGAGCTCGAATACATGCTCGACTGCGCCGAGTGCACCTGCATGGCGGCGATCCACCGCACCGAGAGCCGTGGCGCCCAGTTCCGAACCGATTTCCCCGAGCGAAACGACGGCGAGTGGCTCAAGCACATCGATCTGACCAGGACCGACGACGGCCCCGAGATCAGCTACTCCGAGGTCACGATCACCCAGTGGGAGCCGCAGGAGCGGACTTACTAGATGGGTAGGCTGAGCTAGATGGCTGAGTTCACTCTCAAGGTGAGGCGCTTCCAGCCCGAGGAGGCCGAGGGGCCCTACTGGGAGACCTTCGACGTCGACCTCGACCCCACCCTGTCCGTCCTCGACGGCCTCCTCCAGGCGAAGGACCGCGACGACGGTTCGCTCGCCGTCCGCTGTTCGTGTCGCGCCGCGATCTGCGGCTCCTGCGGGATGAAGATCAACGGCCAGTCGACCCTCGCCTGCAAGACGATGCTCGAGGAGGCCCAGTCCTACGCCGAGAGCCACGCGGTCGCCGCGCAGGTCGGCGGCGACAAGACGGTGACCTCCTCGAACGGGGGCAAGCCGGAGATCGTGGTCGAGCCGATGGGGAACATGCCGGTGATCAAGGACCTGGTCACCGACATGGAGTCGACCCACTGGACCAAGATCCGCAGGGTCACTCCGTGGCTTCTCCCCGAGGGCGACCCGCCCGAGCGCGAGTACGTCGTCCCGCCCGAGTCGATGATCGACATCACCCAGTCGATGGCCTGCATCCAGTGCGGTGCCTGCGTCTCCTCCTGCCTCTCGATGGAGGCCGACCCGGACTTCATCGGCCCAGCGGCGCTCGCCAAGGCCTATCGCTTCGTCGGCGACCCGCGCGACGCCGAGACCAAGGAGCGGCTCCACGACCTCTCCCAGGACCCGCACGGGATCTACGACTGCACCCACTGCTTCTCCTGCATCGATGCCTGCCCCAAGGGCGTCGCGCCGATGGACCAGATCATGCGGCTGCGCCGCGCGGCGGATCACGAGGAGATCCAGGACCAGAACCACGGCCACAACCACATGGCCTCGTTCACCAAGATCATCGAGAAGAAGGGGACGCTAGACGAGGCGCTGCTGCTGCAGGAGTCGCTCGCGCCCGGCCTGAAGGGCAAGCTGATGCCGAAGCACGGCGCGATCAAGGGCCTGCTCGAATCGATTCCGACGGCGATCCGCGGCATCCGCACCGGCAAGATGCGCTCGCTCCCCAAGCTGATCCCGGGCGTTCACCACAAGCTCCCCGGCGACGCCCAGGACCACGTCAAGCGGATCTACGCGCACACCGAGGACCACCAGGTCGAGCTGAACCTCTACATCCGCGGCGAGGAGACCGACCAGACCGCGCCGGAGGACGAGATCCAGCCGGGCGCCGGGATCGAGGACGGAGAGTCGAGGCCGAGTACCGACACGGGGCTTGCCCCCGGAGGAGGGTCATGAGCGACCTACGGATGGCTTACTGGCCGGGCTGCGTCAGCCGGGGCTTCACACCGGAGCTGCACGGCTCGATGGGACTGGTGGCCGAGCGGCTCGGAATCGACCTGGTCGAGCTCGACCGCGCGAACTGCTGCGGCGCCGGCGTGATCGCGGAGCACAACCAGGAGCTGGCGGACACGCTCAACGCCCGCACGTTCGCGCTCGCCCAGCAGACCGGCCTGCCGATGATGAACATCTGCTCGACCTGCCAGGGCGCCCAGTCCGAGTGCCAGCAGCGGCTGCGCGACTCGGAGTACCGCTCCCACATCAACGAGACGCTCGCCGAGGAGGGGCTCACCTACGACCCCGAGGGCTTCTCGAACAAGAACTTCCTCTGGGTGCTGGTCGAGGACTACGGCCTCGACCGCCTCAAGGAGCAGATTCAGCGACCGCTGGGCGGCCTGAAGGTCGGCCCGTTCTACGGCTGCTACATCCTCCGCCCCAAGCATCGCCTCGGGTATGAGGAGCACCCCGAGCGGGACCTCTATCTCGACCAGCTGATCGAGGCTCTCGGCGGCGAGGTGGTCCAGTACGACGGCGCCCGGAAGTGCTGCGGATTCCCGATCATCACGATGGCCCGCGAGGTCTCCCTGCGACAGGCCGGGACCCACATCGGCGACGCTCTCGACGCCGGCGCCGACTGCCTGGTCACGCCGTGTCCCCTCTGCCACCTCAACCTGGACATGCAGCAGCCCGAGGCGGCCAAGGTGGTCAACCGGGATCTCGGCCTGGCCGTCCTGCATCTCCCCCAGCTCGTCGGGCTCGCGCTCGGCTTCGAGCCCAAGCAGCTCGGGATGAGCAAGCACATCGCCTCCACCAGGTGGGTGGAAGAGCGACTGGAGCCCGTAGCGGCCTGATTCAGTGGCTGCGACCGGGGCCGCTCGTAAGGTCCGGGACGCATGGCGTCGACCGAACCGCCCGAGATGCGGCACCGGGTCAAGGTGCGCGTTCTCGTCATCCTCGCCTCGGTCCTCGCGTTCCTGGCGATCTTCACGAGCTGGATAGACCGGCAGGCGCTCGACACGACCCAGTGGGTCGATACGAGCGGAAAGATGCTCGAGGACAAGGAGATCTCCGACGCGCTCGCGACCTACGCCGTCGATCAGCTCTACGCAAACGTCGACGTCGCCGCGAACCTGAAGAAACGGCTGCCTCCCGACCTGCAGCCGGTCGCATCCCCCGCGGCGGCGGGGATCCGCGAGTTCGCGACCAGGGCGGCGGAGCAGGCCTTCCAGTCGCCGCGCGTCCAGCAGCTCTGGCAGAACGCAAACCGCGTCGCGCACACCGAACTGGTCTCGATCCTCGAGGACAAGAACAACATCGTCTCCAGCGAGAACGGAAGGGTCGTGCTGGACCTGCGCCCGATCGTCTTCCAGCTCGCCGACCGCATCGGCCTCAAGAAGCAGGCCAAACAGGCCATCCAGACTGGCGAGGCGAAGGGGGTGCTGATGCCGAACTTCGCCCAGCTCGAGGTCGCGGACTCGCAGCAGTTGGACACGGCTCGCACGATCGTCAAGCTGATCCGGGGTCTCGCCTGGTTCTTCACGCTCGGGACGCTGGCGCTCTTCGCGCTCGCCGCCTACCTCGCCGGGGGACGGCGCTGGGTGGTCGTACTCGGCTACGGGCTCGGTCTGATCGCATCGGGACTCGCGGCGATCGCCATTCGGGGCGCCCTGAAGGGACTGTTTGTCGACTCACTCGCCAAGACCCAGGCCGCGAACGTCCCCGCTCAGCACGCCTGGGACATCGGCACGTCGCTGCTGCACAGCATCTCGAGCAGCGTGATCATCTTCGGCCTCCTCTTCGTGGTGGCCTCGTTCCTCGCCTCGCCGGCCAGTCCCGCCGTGAGCATCCGCCGCGCGCTCGCTCCCAGCCTGCGCGAGCGGCCGGGCATCGTCTGGTCTCTCTTCGCCGCAGTGGCGCTGCTCGCGCTGATCATCTGGCCTCCGACCGGCACTCGCCAGGCGGTGCTCACCCTCCTGCTGATCGCGCTGGCGGGCGTGGGCCTCGAGGCGCTGAAGCGGAAGACGGCGCACGAGTTTCCCGGCGCCAAGCGCGGCGACTGGGTGCTCGCCATGCGCCAGCGCACGCGCAGGGCCGGTTCCGAGGCGGGGCGCCGGATCGGGTCGGCGGTCAGGGAGCTCACCGACGACGACAAGCACCCCGACGACGCAAAGCTCGAGCGTCTCGAGAAGCTCGGCACGCTGAAGGAGAAGGGCGTCTTGACGGCCACCGAATTCCGCGAGGAGAAGAAGAGGATCCTCAGCGGCTAGGGCATCGCGCCGGTTCCGGCGGCGAGCCCCGGATCAGCCTCCTCGGCCGCGTCCTCCCCGGCTTGAATCCGCCGCTCGATCCACTGGGTCCCCAACGTGTCCGTGGCGCCGTGAATCAGGATCGAGGCGAGGATCACGAAGGCCGCCGCCTCGAAGATCGCGTTGCCCTTCGCGACGTCGGAGTTGAGCACCAGGACGGCGAACAGCATTCCGGCCACCCCCTTTGGCCCGAACCAGGCGATGAAGGCCCGATGCGACGGGGGTAGATCTACCCGCAGGAAGGAGAAGAAGATCGCCACCGGTCGGGCGACGAACAAAGTGAAGGCGATGAAGGCGACCAGCAGGGCGATATTGCTGTGGTAGCCGGTCGTGACGATCAGGGCGCCGAAGGCGAAGAAGGTGAGCACCTGGAGGATCGAGCTGACGTTCTCGCTGAAGACCGGAAAATCGTCCGCGATGGCGCGATCCGCCAAACCGAGGGAGATTCCGCAGACGAAGGCGGCGATCAGCCCATTGCCGAAGGTGACGTCCGCGATCCCGTAGGCCAGCAGCCCCATCCCGAGCGCATAGATCCCCTCGTAGCGCCGGACGATCCCGCCGCCGGGCAGATGGTGGGTGAGCCGGCCGGAGACCTGCCCGAGGACGATGCCGATCAGCGCGCCGAACGCGGCTTCCCCGGCCAGCTTTGCCGCCCCGGAGGCAGCGTCGCCTGTGGGAGAGGCGAGGATGATGAAGAAGAGCACGAACGGCAGGGCCAGCCCATCATTCAGGCCTGACTCCAGATTGAGCGCGTGCCGCACCGAGGCCGGAACGCGCTGCGAGGTGACGACCGACGAGGTCACCACCGGGTCCGTTGCCGCGAGCACGGAGCCCAGCAGAAAGGCCTCGGGCCAACTCAACGATGAGAAGAGCAGCTTTGCGGCCAGCGCCAGCAGCACCAGCGTGACGGGCATCGCGATCACCAGCGCCCGCGCCACCGGCCCCCAATGGACGATGAGCAGCTCCCGGTCCACGAAGAGCCCGTCGGAGAACAGCGTGACGATCAGGGCCAGCTCGAAGAGATGCACGACCGCCGTGTCGCCGGGGTACACGTGAATCGCGTCCACCTGGGCCAGGATCAGGCCGGCGGAGACCGAGAGCACAGCGATCGAGAGCACCGTGCCTCGCATGAGGCCGGAGAGCGCCGCGGCGATCCCGAGCAGCCCGCCCGCAAAGAGCATCGCCGTGCCGAATCCGACGTCCATGAGGGGCTTATACAGAGTGCCAGGAGGCCGCCGTGAGAGGTGGCCCCCTAGTCAGTTCACGACTTGTGCTTCTTCTGCGGTTGGACGGCGTCGCCGGCGCATGCGGCTCAAGCTTGGGGCCTGCGTGGAGGCGACTCGCGGCGGCGTCTCCTCGGTCCACATCATTGTCGGGTTGAAGTCGCACTCGCTTCTCCTCGAGCTGTTCACCGATGCCGGGACCGGGACGGCGGTTACGCGGCGCGGGGAGGTAAATTGCTCCGATCCGGAAGTCGATAGGGAGGAAAGTGACGCTGCAGGCAATCGTGACCGACGCCAGCCAGCGACAGGCGCTGGTGGCAATTCGTGACCTCGGCCGCGCGGGGATCGTGACGGGCGCGGTGGACCCAATGGAAGGGGCACCCGCGTTCGCCTCCCGGTGGTGCGCCTGGAGTGCGACCGTTCCGGACTTCGCCCACGACCCGGACGCCTTCATCGACGCGCTCCTCGATCTCTGCACGCACCACCGGCCTCGTGCGCTGATTCCGTGCCATGACGGGGCCATCGAGGCGCTGCGTCACCGTCGGGACGAGGTCGAACGCATGGTGGCCGTGGCCCTGGCGCCCGAGCCGTCCCTGGGGGTCGCGATCGACAAAACCGAAACGCTCGATGCGGCGACGAGGCTTGGGGTTCGCGTGCCGCGCGGGGCGATCGTCGCCGCGGGGGGTGATGCAGATGGGGCCCTGGAGGAGAGCGGCTTGCCGGCGGTGCTCAAGCCCGTCCGCTCCTGGGTTGGGGCGCGGCGCCTGGCCCCAACCTTGATCAATGAGCGGGAGCCGGCGCTGCACGCGATCGAGGAGTTCCTCGACGCCGGCACGCCCGTGGCCGTGCAGGAGTGGCTGCCCGGGGCGCGGGAGGCGGTGAGCCTCGTGTACGCCCGCGGTCAGGTGCTGGCGCGCTTCGCCCAGCAAGCGCACCGCATGTACCCGCCCCTAGGAGGGTCATCGGTTCTGAGGGAGAGCATTCCACTCCCCCCTGACGCAGAAGCGGCCGCGGAGCGGCTTGTCACCGAACTCGGCCTCGAAGGCTATTCGGAGGTCGAGTTTCGCCGCGACCGGGAGGGTCGGGCCGTCCTGATGGAGATCAACCCACGACTTTCGGCCTCGGTCGAGATCGCCGTGCGCTCCGGGGTTCACTTTCCGCGGCTCGTCTACGCATGGGCTGCCGGCGAGCGGATCGAGCGGAGCAACGGCTACCGTGTCGGGATGCGAATGCGCTGGTTGGGAGGAGACCTTTCATGGCTAGAGAGCGCCCTGCGCGAGCGCGGGCATCCGGATCTGCCGGGACGCACGCGGGCGCTCGGATCGTTCGTCGCGGACTCGCTGCGACCGGCCGGCTACGACTACTGGGACGCCCACGATCCTCGCCCGGCGCTGGTCGCAACCGCGGATGCCGCCCGCGCAGCTGGACGCAGGGCGGCGAGCCGGATGCGCAGGGGGACCGGCGCAGCGCCTCCAGCTAGCCCCGCTGGGGGGGCGGACACGGAGGTCGCGATAGTCGGCGCGGGCCCCTACGCCCTGTCGCTCGCGGCTCACCTCACCTCCCGCGGCGTGGACCACCAGATCTTCGGTCAGCCTATGGCGGGCTGGATCGACCACATGCCGAAGGGGATGACGCTCAAATCGGAGGGGTGTGCCTCGAACCTCTCGGATCCGTCCGGCGAGTACACCCTCGAGCGCTACTGCGAGGAGAAGGCAATCGAGTATGGGGACATCGGCATCCCGGTCGAGCTCGACACATTCGTCGGCTATGGCCGCTGGTTTCAGGAGGCCGCCGTGCCGGAGGTGCGGAGGAATCGGGTCGATCTGGTGCGGTCGGATGCCGACGGGTATCAGCTCACGCTGGATTCGGGAGACACCCTGCGGGCGCGTCGCGTCGTGGTCGCCAGCGGACTCGAGGGCTACGCCCGCCTTCCTCGGGCGCTCGGCGAGCTGCCGCAGGAGCTGGTCACCCACTCCTATGACCTCCCGGACCTCACGCGGCTCCGGGATCAAAGGATCGTCGTGGTCGGTGCCGGACAGTCGGGGCTCGAGACCGCGACGCTACTGCACGAGCAGGGCGCCTCCGTGACTCTCGCCACCCGGTCGCCCGGGCTCGCCTGGAACGGGGATCCGCAGGTGGGGCCAAGAGGGCTGGGGACCCGCGTGCGTTATCCACGCGCGGGCCTAGGTGATGGGAAGGCGGTCTTCTTCTACGCGAGGGCGCCGCACCTGTTCCGCGCCATCCCTCGCGCCAAGCGGGCGGAGCTCGCCTTCAGCGTTCTCGGTCCGGCTGGTGCCTGGTGGCTTCGTCCCCGCTTCGAGGGCCACGTCGAGGCTCTGACCGGCCGTCGCATCGCCGCGGCGGAGGCGATCGACGGTGAGGTGCAGCTGCGGCTCGAGGGCAATGGAGGCGTCGAGGAGCTGACCGCCGGCCACGTCGTGGCGGCGACCGGTTACAGACCGGATCTCGGACGTCTGAACTTCCTCGACCCGACCATCCGGGACGGGGTCGCCTCCTTCGCGGGCGCGCCGGTGCTCTCCGGCTCGTTCGAAAGTAGCGTTCCGGGCCTCCACTTCATCGGCTTCGCGGCACTGATCAGCTTCGGGCCCGTCATGCGGTTCGTGTACGGGGCGGACTCCACCGCGCGTCGCCTCTCGCGGAGCCTTGTCCGCGCGGCGGGCTGAGATCGCCGGCTCCCGTGCGACGCCCTAGGAACGCCCGACGCGCGTGAAGCCTCGTCGGGAGGCGGGGCATGGAGTTCAGCGATGGCCAGCACGCGGCCGCTGCGAACGGTCCGTCCTGGTGATCCGGTCACGGCCGAGCCTAGGCCGCGAGGGGACCGGACAGCCGCCTCCACACCCTCGACCGCCGTAAGTGGAGAGTCACATCTCGCGGATCTTCGGCAAGCGCTTCCCCTCCTTCTTCCGCTTCCCCTTCTCCTTGCACTTCTTGTGCCGCTGCTGCTTGTGCTTGTGCTTGGCTACCGCCGCCCTGTGCGAGCGGCGCTTTTTGTGCTTGCGGTGAACCTTGCAGCGGGCGGCGGCGGATCTGGGGCAGCTCGGAACATTGAGGATGTCCTTGCCGAACGGCTGCAGGCCCGCCTGTCGCGCATAGCCGAGGTTTGGCAGGCCAAAGTTGTCCTCGACCGAGCGCAGCAGGCTGTAGTGGTTGTAGGGCTCGGCCGAGACCGTCCCCGGCTGGATGCAGTTGGAGACCATCACCGCCCCGATCCGGCCCCCTCCGGGGCCGGATGTGAGGGCGCCGGGCGCCGGCGTATTCGGGCCGGATGGCTCGCCGCAGCAGGCGCTCCCGTCATCAGAGGGCGATGTCCCGCGGCCTACCAGGACCGCGGGCTGATCATCGTCACCTTCGACGAGGCCCATGGCGGTTGGAGCTGGAGAGGTCGTCGGGAACAAGCACCGGGGAGACATGGTCGAAGAACCCGCCCCACTCGTCGTAGTTCACGAACATGGCCCCCGTCCTGAACTGCGGCGAGGCGACGAAGGCGTGGGCGATGTCCGCCATGAACGCCTGACCGATCCGGATGTCGCCGTGCGGATGCTCATCGCCGGAGAGGCCGCGCCCGCCCCCGCCGTCGAGGAACATCGGATCGACGAAGGCGAGGTTCGGAAGATTCCCGGTCGCGGCATCGACGTAGAACTCGGAGACCGGCTTGATGATGGGCAGGTAGCGGGGCCCGAAGACCCCGATGAAGGGGGAGGTCGCTGAAGTAGTAGGTGACCTTGAGCCCCTGCGCCAGCATCAGGTCCCAAATCGTCTCCCAGTGGTAGAGCCCGCCATTGGCAGCCGCCAGGATCACGTCCTGCGTCTGGCCGTTGGCCTTGTTCCCGCCCGAGGTCGCCGAGTGCTGGTAGAGCCGGTTGGGCCAGGTCGGGCCGAGCAGAGAGCAGAAGTAGCGGTCGTAGAGGGTGAAGGCTTCGGCGGCGTGCGGGATGAATGGGATGTCGGCCTTCTCGTAGTAGCCGAGCGCGAACTCGTCGCTCGCCTTGTAGAAGCCGTCGAGCTTGCCGTTGTTGTATTCGAGCCGGGCGCCGTCCCACTCGTGGTTCGGGTCCTCGAACGCGCAGCCCTGGAAATCGGGAGCGAGCGGATGCGTGGGGTGCGGGACGCCCTGGTCGTCCGGGTAGGTGAGGCCGGCGTTCTTCGCGTCGGCGTCGGTGCGCCAGCCGAAGTAGTGGTCGAAGGAGCGGTTCTCCTGCATCAGCACCACGAAGGTGTCGATCGGCATGTTCGAGGGGCTCGGCAGGGCGGCGGCGGTCTGCGCCTGAGCCGCCTTCTTCAGCAGCGCATTCGCGGGTACGGCCGTCGCCAGGCCGGCCGCGCCGGCGAGCATGGCCGTCTTCGCCAGGAACTCGCGCCGGCGCAGGTGCTGCTCGGGGTACGTCGATCGCTCCGAGGACGGCGTCTACGACTGCGAGACGGTGGTGACGCCGTTAGACGGTGTCGTTGCCGGCCCCGCAGTCGATCGTGTCGGAACCGTCGTCGCGGGCATGGATCACGTCGTCGCCGGCGGTGCCGTTGATCGCCTCGTACTCCGGGCCGCCGTTGATGGTCTTGGCGAACACGGGGGCACCGCTGACCAGAGCGATCCCGAGCAGGACCGCGACGGCCAGGATCAACGCCCGGCTGCGGTCACGCAAACGGCGCCCCCCGGCGCCGGAGATTCTTCGCGTACCCCTCAAGCCGGCCGAATATAAACCGCTCGCGGGAGCGGTGCGTCACTTCCCTGTGAACGCCGCAGGTCGGCTCAGACCCGCTCGGCACGGCGCGCCTTGACCGCGTACATCGCGCGGTCGGCGTGGGCGAGAACGTCGTCGACGTCGGCCGTCGCTGCGTCGATCATCCCGACCCCAACGCTCGCGCTTATCCGCAGCGACCGCTCGCTCTCGAGAAAGGGCGCGGATGCGATCTCGCGCATCAGATCGTCCGCCACGGTCTGAGCTCGGGCGCGGTCCACCCGCTCGAGCGCGATGCCGAACTCGTCCCCGCCCAGACGGCCGACGGCGTCACCCGGCCGCAGGCGGGCGCTCAGCACGCCGGCGACCGTCTTCAGCGCGGCATCCCCCGCCTGGTGCCCGAATGCATCGTTGAGCTCCTTGAGGCGATCGACGTCCAACATCAGCAGGGCGGCGCTGTCGCCGTAGCGCTGCGCGCGCTGCCAGATCCGCTCGATCTCCTGCCGGAAGCGACGCCTGTTCCAGACCCCTGTGAGCGGGTCGTGATCGGCCATCAGGCGCAGCTCCCCCTCGAGGCGATCGCGTTCGGTCTCGAGCGCCCCCAGGACCCGCGCGGTCGAGAGCCCAGCCAGGGTGAGCGCCACGCCCTCCGCCAACACGACCAGAGCGAGTTCGAGCGTCAGCGAGTAGTCCTGCTGCCTCGCAGCGAGCTGGAAGATGAAGCCGCCGATCAGCGGCACAGCGATCGCCGCGGGCAGGGCGCGGCGACAGGCGACGCCCACCGCGCCGGAGAGCACGAAGGGACGGAGCCACCATCGCTCGGGCCTCAGTGCTGCCCCGGCGGTCACGAGGAGCAAGAAGGCGATCAACCCCTGGACCGAGATCGCCTGCACCCCGTTGGCGTGCCACAGATACCCGCCCGCGAACAGATAGGCGATCAGAAAGACGAGGGCGATCGCGCTGATCGCGGTCATCGCGAGCGTCGCCAGCCAACCCCAGAGCCTCCCGTGCACGTCGTAAAGCAACAACCAGAGCGCCCCGATCGCGAACTGCACCGCGGTCTCGGGCTCGGGGCGGCCGGGATCGTGGACTCCGGCCGGATCGTTGAGGCTCACGTCGATCCCCAGGTTCACGCCGATCACGTACTCGGCGAGCGTGAGCAGCGTCAGGACCAGGATCGCCCCCGCGAGCAGGCGAGCGACCGTACGACCGCGTGAGGTGGACCGGGCGATCAGGATCGTCGCGATGCCCAGGGCGATCAGGTACACGCTGGTCGCCACCGTCATCACGGAGTCCTTGCCCAGCGTCGCGGAGCGCAGCCGATCCAGGTCGGCAACCGCACCGGCCAGGCTGACGATGCCGATGAGGACCGCGACGGCGGCACATGGCACGGTGAGCCGGCGCAGGCGGCCGGCGATCCCCTCGTCGATGCCGACTGAGAGCGGCCGACGGACGCTCACGGGAGAGACACGATCGGGCTAGGCGGCCGACCCGGCGATGGAGACGGCCCCCACCGGCACGCGCACCAGGTCCCGCTCATGGAGCAGCTCCGCGACCTGGACGGCGTTGGTGGCGGCCCCCTTGCGCAGGTTGTCGCCGACGACCCAGAGGTTGAGGCACCGCTCGTGCGAGGGATCGCGCCGGATCCTGCCGACCAGGACCTCGTCGCGGCCCGCCGCGGCGATCGGCAGCGGATAGATCCCTGCGCCCGGATCGTCGAGCACGACCAGGCCGGGGAATTCGGAGAGCGCCTCGCGGCACTCCTCCGGGGAGAGGTCCCGCTTCGTCTGGACATTGACCGACTCGGAGTGGCCGGTGATCACGGGAACCCGCGCGCAGGTCGCCGAGATCCCGACGTCCTCGGTCAGCCCGAGGATCTTGCGCGTCTCGGCCATCACCTTGCGCTCCTCGGTCGTGTAGTCGTCGCCGTCCTTGAAGGTCTCAACCTGCGGGAGCACGTTGAAGGCCACCTGGTGCGGATAGACGCTCGGCTCTACCGGCTTGCCGTCGAGCACTGCCTTCGACTGCTCGCGCAACTCGGTGATTGCGTTTCGGCCGGTGCCGGAGACCGACTGGTAGGTCGAGACGATCAGTCGCTCGATCCCGGCGGCGTCGAGAATCGGCTTCAGAGCGACCATCAGCTGCATCGTCGTGCAGTTCGGGTTGGCGACCAGCCCGTTGTGATCGGCCACCGCGTCGTCGTTGACGCCGGCTACGACCAGCGGAACGTCCTCGTGCATGCGCCAGGTGCTCGTGTTGTCGACGACGACCGCTCCGGCAGAGATCAGCTTCGGAGCCCACTCGGAGCTCACCTTTCCGCCGGCCGAGCTGAGCACGAGGTCGAGGCCCCGGATCGAATCCTCTGTCAGCTCCTGCACCTCGACGTCGGAGCCCGCGAAGCTCACCTTGCTCCCCGCCGAACGTGCGGACGCAAGCGGCACGAGCTCGCTCACCGGGAACTTGCGCTCGGCGAGCACCTCGAGGATCGTCGAGCCGACGGCGCCAGTCACACCCACGACCCCAACCCGGTAGGGACCCTGGCCGGTCACGGGCTCACCGTCGGGCGGTGCTCGGTGCCGGTCGGCTCCTCCTTGCGGATCGCGTCCTCGCCCAGCTCGAAGGAGGTGTGGAGGGCCTCGACCGCCTGGGGAACCTGGTCGGCTCGGATCACGCAGGAGATCTTGATCGGCGAGGTGGAGATCATCTCGATATTGATCTTGTTCTCGCCAAGGACACGGAAGACCGTGGCGGCCACACCCGGATGGCTTCGCATCCCGGCGCCGATGATCGAGACCTTGCCCATGGACTCGTCGGTCTCGATGCCGATCTCGGAGTCCTCGATCCGGATCGCATCGACGGCCGCCTCGAGCTCCGCGGCCTCGACCGTGAACGAGAGGTCCGCCCCACCGTCGTGGGAGACCGGCTCGTTCTGGATGATCATGTCGACGTTGATGTTGGCGTCGGCGAGCGCCCCGAAGATCCGGCCGGCGACCCCGGGCTCGTCGGGCACGCCGGTGAGCGTGACGCGGGCCTCGTCGGTCGAGTGGGTGACGGCTGTTACGGAAGGTTGCTCCAAGGTCTCCTGCTCCGAGACGACGAGGGTACCGGTGCCCTCATCGGCGGAGCTGCGGCAGTGGATCCGGACACCGCGGTTGCGGCCGTACTCGACGGCCCGGAGCTGCAGCACCCTCGCGCCCGAGGACGCCATCTCCAGCATCTCCTCGTAGGAGACGACCGGGAGCTTGTGCGCGTCCGGGACGATCCTCGGGTCGGCGCTGAAGACCCCGGCGACGTCCGTATAGATCTCGCACTCCTGAGCGCCAAGCGCAGCGGCGAGGGCCACGGCGGTGGTGTCGGAGCCACCCCGCCCCAGCGTCGTCACGTCGTGGCTGTCCGTGGAGACGCCCTGGAAGCCCGCGACCAGCACGATCGAGTCCTCCTCCAGCGCGGTGCGGATGCGATCGGCGCGCACGTCGATGATCCGCGCCTTGGTGTGGGAGGAGTCGGTGACGATTCCGGCCTGGGAGCCGGTCAGGGAGATCGCCCGGTGGCCGAGGTCGTTGATCGCCATGGCGCAGAGCGCGCACGACTCCCGCTCGCCGATCGAGAGCAGCATGTCCATCTCGCGCGGGTCGGGCCGCGGCGAGATCTCGCGGGCCGCCTCCAGCAGGCGGTCAGTGGTCTTGCCACGCGCCGAGAGCACGGCGACGACCCGCTGGCCCTGCTCGCGGGCGGCGACGATCCGTCTCGCGGCACGCTTGAGCTCGTCGGTCCCCGAGACCGAGGTGCCGCCGAACTTCATCACCACGATGCCGTCTGTCTTGGTGGCGTTCACAAGGCGACTGAGGATAGGTGAGCTTCACGCCCCCACTTAGAATGGCCGCCCGGATGGGAGCCGCAGGGCCGCGCGAGCGAATAGCCGTGTGAGCGAGATCACACCCCCTGATATATCGGATTGATATATCTATGCGCTATGGAGCTGAGCGGGACTGGGAAGGTGATCTTGGGAATGCTCGCGGCGCGCCCGCGCTCCGGCTACGAGATCAAGCAGCTCGTCGACAACTCGGCCCGCTTCTTCTGGGCCGCCAGCTACGGGCAGATCTATCCGGAGCTGAAGCGCCTCGAGAAAGAGGGGCTGGTCACCGGAAGTGATTCCGCGCAAGGCGCCCGGCAGCGGACGACCTACAAGCTGACCGCCGCCGGCAAGCGCGCGGCGCGCGAGTGGATCGCGCGAGCGCCCGAGGTCTTCGAGCTCCGCGACGAGGGTCTGCTGGAGCTCTTCTTCGCCGGCGCGATCGATCCGGCGCGCGGGCCTGAGATCGCCCGGGAGCGCGCCGCAAGGGCAGCGGCAAGCGCCGCGGAGCTACGGGCGATCGAGGAGCAGGTCGAGAAGCTCGGGAAGCACGAGGGTCCGGACCACAGCCCGGACGCCGGCTCCATGACGGTCCTGCGGTACGGCATCGAGATGAACGAATGGGCGGCGGCGTGGTTCGAGCGCGCCGCCGAGAACCTGAAAAGACGGGGGTAGAGATGTTCAACGGACTCGCATCGCTCGCTCAGCGCCGCGGCCGGCGCGTCGTGATCTTCGCCGCGGTTTTCTTCGTCGTTGCGGGTGCGGTCGGCGGCGGGGTCGCCAGCAAGCTCGCGCCCTACGGCGCGGACGACCCGGCGACCGAGAGCGTCAAGGCCAGCGATCGCCTGGAGGCCGACGGCTACCGGCAGGCGGAGGTCATCGTGCTCGCACAGAACGTCTCGCCGAGCAGCCCGTCCGGGAAGCACCGGATCGCCCAGCTCGAGGCACAGCTGAAGCGCAATTCGGATGTCGCGACGGTGACGGGCTACCTGGAGACCCACAGCCAGGACTTCGTCTCGCATGGCGGCGATGCGACCTACCTCGCGGTCGGCCTGAAGCCGACCGACGACAAGGAGCAGCAGGACGCCGCGAAAGGGATCGCCGACGACCTCGATGGCCAGCCCGGCATCAGCGTCGGCGGGATCGCCCTGGCGCAGGAGCAGGTCAACAAGCAGGTCGAGAAGGACCTGCGGATGGCGGAGCTGCTCGCCTTCCCGATCCTGTTCCTGCTCTCGCTGCTCTTCTTCCGCAGCGGCGTGGCGGCTCTGCTGCCGCTGATGATCGGGGGCCTGGCGATCGTGAGCACTTTCCTGGCCCTCCGGATCGCCAACGAGCTCGTCGACGTCTCGATCTTCGCCCTCAACCTGACGACCGGCCTCGGTCTGGGGCTGGCGATCGACTACAGCCTGTTCATCGTCTCGCGCTACCGGGAGGAGATCGCCAAGTCCGGCCCGGGCGCCGACGCGATGAGGCGCACGCTGAACACGGCCGGGCGCACCGTGCTCTTCTCCTCGATCACGGTCGCTGTGGCGCTCGCCTCGCTGACCGTCTTCCCTCAGCGCTTCCTCTACTCGATGGGCCTGGGCGGCGCCCTCGTCGCGCTGCTCGCCTCGCTGATCGCCCTGACCGTGCTGCCGGCGGTCCTCGCACTGCTCGGCAACCGGGTGAACGGCATGGCGCCGCGCTTCCTGCAGCGGCGCGCCGAGCGGGACGCAACCGTCACGGAGTCCGGCTTCTGGTACCGGCTCTCGCGCTTCGTTATGCGCCGGCCGATCCCCATCGCCACCGCGACCGCAGCCCTGCTGATCGTCCTCGGGATCCCGTTCTACTCGCTCAAGTTCACCTCGGTCGACGCCCAGGTGCTGCCCGAGAGCGCGAGTGCCCGGCAGGTCGACAACGTCATGCGGGCCGAGTTCCCGCCCTTCCATGACACGCCCGTGCTCGCGCTTGTCGAGAACGCGACGCCGTCATCCCTCAGCGCTGTTCACCGGCAGCTCGCCGGGGCGCAGGGCATCGCGGAGGTGCAGCCGCCGATCCGGCTTGCGGGCGGCGACGCGGTGATCCAGGCCTTCCAGTCGGCGAGCTACATCTCGGATCAGAGCCGCAACGCCGTCAAGGACATCCGGGGCCTGCCCAGCCCCGACGGCTCGACCGTGCTCATCGGGGGCGCATCGGCCCACTTCGTCGACCTACAGTCGAGCCTCGCCTCGCACGGGCCGATCGCCCTGGCGATCGTGATCGTGGCCACCCTGATCGTGCTCTTCCTGATGACGGGATCCGTCGTGCTGCCGGTCAAGCAGCTCCTGATGAACGCGCTCAACCTGAGCGCGGTCTTCGGGATCATGGTCCTGATATTCCAGGACGGCCGGCTGGAGGGGCTGCTTGACTACCGCGGCCAGGGGGCGCTGGAGCAGACCATGCCGATTCTGCTGTTCGCTGTGGTCTTCGGGCTCTCGACGGATTACGGCGTCTTCCTGCTCTCGCGGATCAAGGAGGCCCGCGACAACGGGGCGAGCGACTCGGAGTGCGTCGCGATCGGCCTGGAGCGCACCGGCCGCATAGTCACGGCGGCCGCGGTGCTCTTCGCGATCGCGATCGGGGCATTCGCCACCTCCAAGATCATCTTCATCAAGGAGAATGGCGTGGGAACCGCCCTGGCCGTGCTGATCGACGCCAGCCTGATCCGCGCCCTGCTGGTGCCCTCGCTGATGGAGCTGCTCGGACGCTGGAACTGGTGGGCGCCGCGGCCGCTCCGGCGCCTGCACTACCGCTTCGGCCTGAGCGAGACGAGCTCGGATCCACCACTCGCGGAGACGCCCATCCAAGGCTGAACCACGCCTGGAACCCGCTTCGTTCCGTAGTAATCACGGTCGTAGCAGCCACCAAGTCGCCGACGTAAGTAGGGCCGTGTACTCGAAATCCATCACCTCATTGGCGAGGTGGCTTTGCCCCACCGACTTCGACCGCAAGCGTGCTGTCGATACGAGCGAGCGAATTCGGCGTGCGCGGGCGATCGTCGCAATCCTGATCGGCGCGTCGGCCATCCTCGTGGTCCCCGAGCTCGGCTGGCTGCCGCTCGCCATCTTCGCGGTGGAGTTCGCGTACCTCGCCGGGCTCGACGGCCGGATGGAGCGCTCCAGCTACCCCGAGGTCCATGGGGCGGCCGGGATGTTCTCCACCGGGGTGGCCATGGCGGCATCGATCGTGGTGACCGGCGGCTCGGACAGTCCCCTCCTGCCTCTGCTGGCGGTCCCGATCGCCTTCATCGCCGCCCGCTTCCGCCCGAGGGTCGTCCTGGTGGGGGTGATCATGGGCGTGATCGCGGTCCTCGGCATCGGTCTCGCCATGGATCCCGGAGGCCTGATCGGTGATCCCACTCGCCCAATCATCGCCATCATCGTCATCGTCGGGGCCGCAGCCATCGCGGTGGCCATCCAGGGGGCCGAGGTCCAGCACCGGCAGGAATCAGTGATCGATCCCCTCACCGGTCTCCTCAATCGCAAGGCCCTCGAGTCGCGGTTCAACGAGATCGAGCAGCAGGCTCACGTGAGCGGGGGATCCGTCTGCGTGATCGAGCTCGACCTCGACCACTTCAAGCGCGTCAACGACTTCCTGGGGCATGGCCGCGGCGACGCGGTGCTCCGCGACATGGCCTACGAGGTGCGCAAATCGCTGCGCACCTTCGAGCTGGTGTACCGGATCGGCGGTGAGGAGTTCCTGATCATTCTCCCCGGCACGCCTCTCGATGGCGGCCTCGAGATCGCCGAGCGAATCCGCTGCCTCGTGTTGGATAGCCGCCCGGCGGGAGTGGAGATCACGGTGTCGCTCGGGGTCGCGCAGGCGAGCGGTCAGGGCGTTCGCTTCGAGCGTCTCTATGCCGAGGCCGACGAGGCCCTCTATCTGGCGAAGCGGCAGGGACGCAACCAGGTGGCCGCAAAGGCCGAGGCCGACCAGCCGGCGATGTCGCTGCCCGACTGAGGTCCTTCAGACGCGCGGGCGACCACGGCTATGCTGGCGGCCGTGACTATCGCCACGGCCATATTCCTGATCGCGATCGGCGCGATCCTGCGCTACGCGATCAACGTCAACACCGACGTGATCAACATCCAGACCGTCGGGCTGATCCTGATGATCGCCGGCGGCGCCGGCCTGGCGCTCTCCCTGCTCTACGAGCTTGTCCAGCAGGGCGGGCCCCAAGGACAGCGACGAGGCTACCGCCTCGAAGCGGGTACGACGACCCCACCCGCCGCCTCTAGAGCGCCGAGGCGCTCCAGAGGCGGCGAGGTAAGCGTCTAGTTCGGCAAGGAGCGGGACAGGTGAACTGTTCAAATCCGCCGTCCCGCCGCTGTACTTGGCGTTGAACCGCGTCGCTCTCCAGGCCGTTGTCTCCGGCGGGGTGCCGAGTGGGAGTCACACCGTCCGCGGTCGATGAAGGTGATGCTGTAGTCGAGGTGCCATCGCTACCGCCCGTCCTGGTGGCAGACCCCGAACTGAAGGTGCGATCCGGACGGCGAAGATCAGGTCGGTGAACCTCTCGCTGCCGGCCGGACCCATCACGTTCCGGAGAACGTCGTGTTCGGGATGGGGTTCGGAACCGACCTTGAACTCGCGATGGTTCCGCTCGGATCGAAGACGTAAAGGTCGTAGTCGACGTCGCTGGTGCCGCCATCGGACCAATTCAGCGTGGCGCGCACAACGGGCTGCCGGTGGTCGACGGGGGTACCGGTACCGGTACCGGTACCGAACTTGTTCCTGCACCTCTTCTTCGCCTTCTTTCGCTTCACCGGGTCCTGGATCCGCTTCGCCTTCTTCAGGCACTTCTTGAGCCCGGCCGTGTGGGCGACTGGATCGGCGCTCGCGGCGCCGCCGAACGTCGCGGTGATCGTGAAGGCCAACAGCGCGAGGAGCGCCGGGCCCAAAATCCCCTTCTTCTGCCTCATCAGTTCCCTCCCCGATTCGATTCGGATAGCGAGCTGCGAGCCTACCCCAGGTGGGGGCGTCCGTCGAGGGCCCGCTAGCCGAGTGATTGGCGGCCGGCCAGGGCCTTGCCGAGCGTGACCTCGTCGGCGTGCTCGAGATCGGCGCCCACGGGCAACCCGCTGGCGAGCCGCGTGACAGTGACGCGGCCGCGGAGCGCATCCGCGATGTGGAGCGCCGTCGCCTCGCCCGTGGTGGTCGGGTTCGTCGCCAGGACGATCTCCTTCACCTCGCCATTGACCCGGTCGATCAGCTCGGCGATCCGCAGGTCCTCGGGATCGATCCCGTCGATCGGCGAAAGGGCTCCGCCGAGCACGTGGTAGAGGCCGCGATACTCGCCGGTCCGCTCGAACGGGATCACGTCGGCGGGCTCCTCGACCACGCAGATCACCGACTGGTCGCGGCGGGTGTCCTCGCAAATGCGGCACCGCGGCCCCTCCGCGAGGTTGAAGCAGACCTCGCAGAGGCCCACCTTCTCCTTCACCTCGCGAATCGCGTCGGCGAGGCCGAGTGCGTCGGCATCGTCGGCGCGGAGGATGTGGAAGGCAAGCCGCTGCGCCGTGCGCTGCCCGATTCCGGGCAGCTTCGAGAGCTCGGCGATCAGCTGGCTGATCGGTCCGGCATACATGGTCAGAGCGTAGGGACCAGAGTGGCTCTACATACCGGGGAGACCGGGCAGGCCGCCCCCGCCGCCGAGTCCTGCGATGCCGCCCATCCTGCTCGCGGCGAGCTCCTGCGCCGAGCGCAGCGCCTCGTTGACGGCCGCGGTGACCATGTCCTGGAGGAGCTCGGCGTCCTCGGGATCGATCGCCTCGGGATCGATCTTGATCTCACGCAGCTGGAGGTCGCCGGTCATCGTCACCTTGACCATGCCACCGCCGGCGCTCGCCTCGACGATCTCCTCCTTGAGCTGCTCCTGGGCCTTGGCCATCTCGGCCTGCATCTGCTGGGCCTGCTTGAGGATCTGATTCATGTTCGGTCCCTGGGGCATCAACCCGCCTCACTTTCGCGCGCCTCGTCGGTAACCACCTCGGTGGCGTCGAAATTGTCCTTGATCAAGTCGACCATGTCCTCCTCGCTGAGCTCGGCGGATGTCTCTGGGGCTGCTTCGGTCACATCGTCCTCGATCAGCTCGTACACGGGGCGCAGGGGCGTTCCCACGACCACGCCGATCGCTTCCGTCATCCGCTCAATATTCCCCTTCGCCTCAGCCTTCTTCTTGTTGAACGTCGCGGATCCAGGAAATCCGATCCGGAGAACCGACCGCTCCTCATCAATCTCAAGAGGCCTGGCTTCATCGAACAACGTGGAGAGCATCGCGGAGCCGCTGTCACGTAGGTGATCGACGACCGCGGGCCAGAGCTCGGCGACTCGCTCGATCTCGATGGTTGCGGTCGCGGCGCTCGCCTCCGGTTCCCGCTGCTTCGGAGCGGAGTCGTCCACGGGCGGCGGCCCCGGGGCCGCGTCCTCAGCAGCCAGGGCCGGCGCTGGGGGCGAGGCTTGAGTTCCGGCCGCAGTTGAGCCGGCCATCGAACTGCTGGAGGCTGCTGAGGCCGCGTCCCCGGCCCCACCGCCGGTTAGGCGGGACTCCAGGGACTCGATGCGCCGAAGGAGGGCCTCCCGCGAGGAATCCAGCGATGGCGTGGCCACCTTCAGCAGAGCGACCTCGAGAGTCAGGCGCGGATCATCGCCCTCGCGCATTGCCGCGACCGCGCCGCTGAGCGAGTCGATCGCGCCGACCAGCTTCGCGTCGTCGATGTTCTTTGCCTGGTCAGCGAGCCGTTCCGGCTGGGCGACGGTAACCGTGAAGGATTCGGGGACCTGTCCTGTCGCACGGGCGACGAGGAGCTGGCGAAGGTGGGCGATCAGGTCTCTTGCGAACTGGCCTGGGTCGCGGCCCGAGCGGGACAGGCGCTCCACCGCCTCGAGTGCGGTCTTGGCGTTGCCCGCGGCGAGTGCATCCGTTGTGTCGAAGAGTAGGTCGGCGTCGGCTGCGCCCAGGACTTCGACCACCTCGTCGGTTGTGACCGAGTCTCCTCCGAAGGCGACCAGCTGGTCCAGCGTGCCCAGGGCGTCGCGGAAGCTGCCCGTGGCCGAGCGGGAGATCAGGGCCACCGCTCCGTCCTCGATCTCGATCGACTCGGCCGCCGCGACTCGCTTCACTACTTCCGCGATCTGCTCCAGGGAGGGGCGCTGGAAGTCGAAGCGCTGGCAGCGGTCCACGATCGTGGCCATCACCTTCTGCGGCTCGGTGGTTGCCAGCACGAAGGCCGTGTTCGGCGGGGGCTCCTCGAGGGTCTTCAGGAAGGCGTTCCACGCCTCCTTGGTGAGCATGTGGGCCTCGTCGAGGATGTAGACCTTCCAGCGACCAGCGGCCGGGGCGAAGCCGACTCGATCGCGCAGCTCGCGGATGTCGTCCACTGAGCGGTTCGACGCGGCGTCCATCTCGATCACGTCGAGCGAGGTCCCCGCGGCGATCGTCTGGCACGACTCGCACTCGCCGCATGGGGTCAGGGTCGGCCCGTTGACGCAGTTGAGAGAGCGGGCGAGGATCTTCGCCATCGAGGTCTTCCCGGTCCCGCGGGAGCCGACGAACAGGTACGCGTGATGCACGCGCCCCTTTTCGACGGCGTTGGAGAGGGTGCGCACGATGTGCTCCTGCCCGACCACCTCCGCGAAGCTCTGCGGGCGGTGGCGGCGGTAGAGAGAGGCCGATTGGTCCACGAATCGAGTCTATCCGTCGCCTACGCTGGCCCCCATGGCCTACGACGAAGACCTCGCACAACGCGTCCGCGAAGTGCTCGCCGCTCGAGTCGACGTCTCCGAGCGCAAGATGTTCGGCGGGATCGCCTTCATGGTCGGCGGGAACATGGCATGCGGGGTCCTGGGCGACGACTTGATCGTGCGGCTGGACAAGGAGGAATCGGAGAAGGCGCTGGCCGAGGACGGCGTGGGCCCCTTCGACTTCACCGGTAAGCCGATGAAGGGGATCGTCTACGTCTCGGCCGACCGCAGCACCTCCGACGACGCCGGCCTCAGCGAGTGGGTCGAAGCCGGGGCCGACTACGCCCTTTCGCTTCCCCGTAAGTAAGCCGGCGCTACTTCTTCTTCTTGCACTTCTTCTTGGCCGCTGCGGCCGAGCGCTTCTTGCCCTTCTTCTTGCACTTCTTCTTACCGGTCTGACCCGGGGTGGTGGTGGTTCCCGGACTCTTTCCGGTGCCGATGCCGGTTCCCTTCAGGGCGACGGTCAGCGGGGTTCCGGTCGGGCTGGTCGTGGTTCTCAGGCTGCCGTTCACGACGCCGCCCGAGGTCGGCTTGAAGGTGACCTGGAGGGTGCAAACGTCCTGGCTGCCGGTGAACTGGGGCGTCACCAGGACTCCGCCTCGAGCGTTGCAGACGTCGGTGTTGCCGGGGACGATCGCGAAGCCGGGGCCGGTCGTCGTGATGGCGCCGTAGCTGTGGACACCGCCCGGCGGACTTGTGCAAGTGAAAGCGGGAAAACCATTATCCGCGCTGCACGAAGCCACGAGCGCGAACGTGGTCGGGTCGCTCGCGCTGCCCACGTTCTGGTTGCCGAAGTCGTGGCTCGACTCATTCCACGCGTCGGCCGCGTTCGCGGCCGGCGCCGCCGCCACCAGCATCACGCTGCCCAGCAGCCCAGCAAGAAGCACCCTACGAATCGGCCGTCGCAACTTCAATGTTCCTCCCTCGGTATGTGGACGCGGCATTCTCGACGCTGCCCGAGGCGGCGATCAACCCCACTTCTGAGTGAAGTCAGACCGGAGAAGTACTGAACATCGACTGCTTCTGGACCGGTCTCGAGCGGTTGTCGGGGCAGCTAGATGCAGCCGATCCCGAGGTCCTGGGCGATCGCCTGCGGGACCTTCGCGTAGAGGCCCGGGCAGTCGAAGCTGCTGCCGGCGGTGACGAAGCGCCAGCGGCCGTGCGACTTCTTCGCCACCGTGACGCCGTTGCTGGCGAACGGCGAGCACTCCTGGCCGGCGTCCCTCCATGAGGCCGTCGCCCAGCGCGGCTTCTTCGCCACGGTGGAGATGCGGACCGCCGCGCACTTGGGCTCGAGGTGGATCACCCGTGCGACCTGCGCGCGCTCCTTGGCGGTCGGTTTCCGGTCCGCGTGAACGACTGCCGGGACGAGCAGCGCGAGCGCCGCAATCGAGACGGTGAGAGCGAATCCGTACTTGCGCATGGGCGAATCAAGTATGGACCGTGCACCCGTCCTCGAGACAGGCTCCCGGGCGTAACCACCGCGTTTGGCTCGGGCCAGGCTTGCCTGCATCACATGTCGGCTACCGCTTAAGGCTGCTTCCTTCCGGACCTGACCTGGTTCGCAGGCCGACATTGCGCAGGACCTAGCCGTCAACGCCGCCTGCGGCGGCCCGGCCCCGAGGGCCGGTCCCTTGTCAGGGAATTCAGCTCCGCTTGAGCGGGTTGCGGATTACAGGGCACCGCTAATTCCCCGCCTAGCACGGTCCGCACCGGAGTCTAGTCGGGGCTCAGTCCGGGAGGAAGCGGCGGCTTCCATCGGCGTGCGAGCCTTCCCCCGCCCCTGTCGATTTGAGCGAGCGCGGTTCGTCGTTAGGGTGAAGCGGCGAAACGCGCCGCACCAGACAAGGAGACTCGGATGAAGTACGCGTTCACGATCTACAGAGACGAGGGCCGGCGCGAAAGCGCGACGCCCGAGCAGCAACTGGAGATGAGCCAGGCATACGGAGCCCTCACCCAGGAGATGGAGGAGAAGGGCGTCATGGTGGCCGGCGAGGGCCTCTATCCCACCGCCACCGCAACCACCGTCCGCGTGCGGGAGGGCGAACGCGACGTCACCGACGGCCCCTTCGCCGAGACGAAGGAGCAGCTCGGAGGCTTCTACGTCCTCGACGTCAAGGACCTCGACGAGGCGATCGAGTGGGCGGCCAAGATCCCGGGCTCCCAGTTCGGCTCGGTCGAGATCAGGCCCGTGATGGTCTTCGACGAGGCCGGGCACCTGGTCGAGGAAGCGACGGCCTAGCTGGAGGCATCGGCAGAGCTGGTCGATCGCCTGTTCCGCCATGAGTCGGGACGGGCGATCGCCTCTCTGATCCGCGTACTCGGCGACTTCGACCTGGCCGAGGACGCGGTCCAGGAGGCCTTCGTCGTGGCCATGCAGGTCTGGCCGGAGCGCGGCATCCCGGACAACGCCGGCGCCTGGATCACGACCACCGCACGGAACAAGGCGATCGACCGGCTCCGGCGCGAGCGTCGCGGCACCGAGAAGCGACAGGAGCTCGAGGCGCTCGAGCCACCCCCCGCCACCGAGAACGAAGAGCTCGAGGAGGCCCCCTTGATCGCAGACGACCAACTGCGCCTGATCTTCACCTGCTGCCACCCGGCACTTGCTCCGGAGGCACGGGTCGCGCTCACCCTGCGGACGCTCGGCGGACTCGCCACGCCCGAGATCGCGCGCGCCTTCCTGGTCTCAGAGCCGACCATGGCGCAGCGGCTGGTGCGAGCCAAGCGGAAGATCAAGACGGCGAACATCCCGTACCAGGTGCCGGCGGACCACGACCTGCCCGACCGGCTGAACTCCGTTCTCACCTCCCTGTATCTGATCTTCAACGAGGGCTACTCCGCCACCTCGGACGAGTCGCTCGTCCGGCGCGAGCTCTCCGGCGAGGCGATCCGCCTGGCGGGGACGCTGGCGAAGCTGATGCCGGACGAGTCCGAGGCATTGGGACTGCTCGCGCTCATGCTGCTGCAGGACTCGCGGCGCGAGGCGCGCGTCGGCCCGGACGCGGAGATGGTGCTGTTGGAGGAGCAGGACCGCTCGCTCTGGGACCGCCGCGAGATCGAGACCGGGCTGGGCCTGCTCGAGCGCGCCGCCCGCCTCGGGCCGGCCGGGCCATACGTCTTGCAGGCGGCGATCGCCGGCGAGCACGCCCGTGCCGGCACCGCGGATGAGACCGACTGGCCCAGGATCGCAACGCTGTACCGGGTGCTCTCCATCGCCCAGCCCTCGCCGGTGATCGAGCTCAACCGCGCGGTTGCGCTCGCGATGGCGGAGGGACCCGAGCGGGGCCTGGAGCTCCTCGATGGGCCGGAGCTGGCCGAGGCGCTCGATGGCTATCAGTGGTTCTGGTCGACGCGGGCTGACTTGCTGCGGCGGGCCGGGAACACAAACCAGGCAACGAAGGCATACGAGCGGGCGCTCGAACTGGCCACCAACCCGGTCGAGAGGCGATTCCTGGAGAGCCGCCTGGCTGATTTAGGGCGCTAGACGCTCGACTCTCCAGCCGTCCTGCTTGCGGGTGTAGAGGAATCGGTCGTGCATGCGGCTCTCGCGACCCTGCCAGAACTCGATCGCATCCGGCCGCACCAGATACCCGCCCCAGTGCTCCGGCCGGACCGGGTCGTCGTCTCCCAGGCCCCGAAGCATCTCCTCGAAGCGCCGGTCAAGCTCCTCGCGTTCGATCGCCCGGCTCTGGGGCGATACGGATGCGGCGACCCGGCTCTCCCTGGGGCGGCTGGCGAAGTACGCGTCGGAATCGTGCGGCGACAGGCGCTCCACCCCGCCCCTGACCCGGACCTGGCGGTCGAGCTCGCGCCAGTAGATCACCAGCGCCGCCCGCGGGTTCGCCTCGAGCTCCGTGCCCTTGGCGCTCTCGTAGTTGGTGAAGAAGCGAAACCCGTCTGAACCGAACCCCTTGAGCAGGACCATCCGCGCATCGGGCCGGCCGACCTCGTCGACCGTGGCCAGGGTCATCGCCTCATCGAGGGGGACATCCTCTCGCGCCTCCGCGAACCAGGCGGCGAACTGGTCCATCGGATCCTCGGCCAGCCTGTCGATGTCAAGCGGCGGATTCTCGGGACGCCTCGGGCTCACCGTCCGAGGCTATCTGCCGTCGGGGTCGGCGCCGGAGCGCCCCACTATTGGACCAACTAATGCCGATTAAATCGGCCCGGGGCGCCTGCAACCATTCCGCGTCACGGGATGAGCGCCCTGCTCCACAGGCTTGGTGGGTTTGCCGCGCGGCGCGCCCCGTGGGTGCTTGTGGCCTGGGTCGTGATCGCCGTCGGGCTGGTCGTGTTCGCGAATTCGGTCGGCCGGCCGGAGAACAACAACCTCGATCTCCCCGGCACGGGCTCACAGAGCGCCACGGACCTTCTCGACCAGAAGCTCCCCGCTCAGGCGAACGGCAGCGTCCCGATCGTCCTGCGGTCGGACACGTCCCTCGCCGAGGGCGAGAACAAGCAGGCGGTCGACGCGACGGTCAAGTCCCTGTCGCAGAACCGATACGTCCAGCAGGCGCTCAGCCCCTTCAGCGAGCAGGGCGCGGGCGACATCACCAAGGACGGGAAGATCGCCTACATCGCGGTGGCCCTCAAAATCTCCTCGGGAGACCTCGATGACGACGAGGCGAACAGCGTCCTCGACGCGGCCGACCCCGCCAGCAAGGCGGGTATCAAGGTCTCCGCGGGCGGATACCTCGGCCAGCAGCTATCGAACCCGAGCACCAGGCCCAGCGAGATCATCGGGATCGTCGGCGCGCTGATCATCCTGCTCTTCGCGTTCAGGACCGTCGTCTCCGCGCCGCTCCCGGTGACGACCGCGGTGGTCGCGCTGGTGGCGAGCCTGGCGATCGTCGGGCTCGCGGGCCACGTCATCGACGTGCCGTCGATCGCGCCGACGCTGGCAGTGATGCTCGGCTTAGCCGTCGGAACGGACTACTCCCTGTTCATCATCAGCCGGCACTTACGCCTGCTCGAGGAGGGAGCCGAGCCGGAGGACTCGATCGCACGCTCGATCGCGAGCTCCGGGTCGGCCGTCGTCTTCGCCGGCGTCATGGTCGTGATCGCCCTGCTCTGCCTCTACTTCAGCGGAATACCCCTCGTCCGCGCTCTCGGCTACTCGACGGCGATCGCCGTCGCGACGGCCGTACTCGCCGCGCTCACGCTTCTCCCCGCGCTGCTCGGCCTGATCGGCAGAAGAATCCTGTCCCTGCCGTTTCGGCTGGGGCAGCGCAAGCACGACCAGGATCACCCGGGCTTCTTCACCAAGTGGGCGGGCGCGATCCGGAGTCATCCGCTGGTTGCCTCGGTCACCGGGATAGTCGTGCTCGTTCTGATCGCGATCCCCGCGCTGGACATGCGGTTGGGCGCGCCCGACTTCGGCCAGCTGCCCACCGACACCACCGATCGCCAGGCCTACGACGGGCTCACCAAGGGATTTGGCGTCGGTACGAACGGGCCGCTTCTGATCGCGGTCAACGTGACCGGGAAGCCGTTGTCCTCCGATCCGAGCCAGGTCGCCACCCTCCAGCAGCAGCAGGCGCAGATTCAGCAAGAGGAGGCCGTCGACGGGCCGACCCCCCAGCTCCAGAGTCAGCAACAGCAGGTCTCCGAGCAGCTGCAGATCGCCTCCACGCCGTCGGGCGACCCGCGCCTCGTCAACCTCGAGCAGGAGATCTCCAAGCAGGACAACGTCCAGTCGGTCACCCCGGCGGAAACGGACAAGAGCGGCAACGCGGCCGTCTTCTCGGCCACACCGAAGACCTCACCGTCGGCCTACGCCACCCAGGACCTGGTCAACCACCTGCGCGACAAGACGATCCCGGACGCGACCAAGGGCACGGGCATGACCGCCTACGTCGGCGGCACCACCGCCGGGTACATCGACCTCGCCACCAAGATCGGCGACAAGCTCGCGCTCGTGATCGCGATCGTGGTCCTGCTGAGCTTCCTGTTCCTGACGCTCGCCTTCCGCACGCTGACGGTGCCGCTCACGTCCGCTCTGCTCAACCTGCTGGCGGTGGCCGCCTCGTACGGGGTATTGACCGCGGTCTTCGAGAAGGGGTTCGCACTGTCGCTGATCGGCGTTGACCACGAGATGCCGGTGGTGAGCTACGTGCCGCTGATGATGTTCGCGATCCTCTTCGGGCTCTCGATGGACTACCAGGTGTTCCTGGTCTCGCGGATCGAGGAGCGCCACGGAGGGGGGGCCGACAACAGCGAGGCGGTCAGGGCCGGGCTGGTCAACGCGGGGCGATGGATCGCGGCGGCGGCAACGATCATGTTCGCCGTCTTCTTCAGCTTCGTCATCAACGGCGATCCCATCGTCAAGCAGTTCGGGGTCGGGCTGGCCGTCTCGGTCGCAATCGACGCGTTCGTGGTCCTCCTGATCGTGCCGGGCCTGATGGAGCTGATCGGCGAGCGCAACTGGTTCCTGCCTCGCTGGATCGACCGAGGCATGCCGAACATCAACGTCGAGGGGGACCCGAAGCTCCGGACCGAGACCCCCGCCGAGTAGTCGGCCGCGCGTATCATCCGCGCCCCGGGCGCGTAGCTCAGCGGGAGAGCGCTCCCCTCACACGGGAGAGGTCGTAGGTTCGATCCCTACCGCGCCCATAGCTCTGTCAGCGGGATTCCTCGCTCTGGAAGGTTGCCGGTCCCGCCTCAAACCGCCCCTATGGAAGCGTTATGGAAGCCTGCGGCCCGCAGACCGGGCCGGGATAATGCATGGGCGATGTCGCAAGAGAATGTCGAGCTCTTCCGTAGGGCCATAGAGGACTACAACCGACGCGACATCGAGGCGATGCTGGCGATCTGGCACCCCGAGGCCGAGTGGTACCCCTTTACGGCACAGGTCGAGGGCGACGACGCCTATCACGGTCACGAGGGCCTCAGGCGATGGTGGGCGAACGTGGACGCCACGTTCGAGGAGATCGAGGCGAGTGTTGAGGAGGTTCGAGACCTCGGCGACACCGTCCTCGCGCTCGGTCGGCTTCGGGCCCGGTTCAGGAGCGGCGTCACATTGGATTCGGAGATCGGCTGGCTCACCCGCTACCGCGACGGTCTTGGCGTGTGGGGTCGGGCATACCAAAGTCATGCCGAAGCCCTCGAAGCCGCCGGGCTGGCGGAGTAGGCGATGTCGGAGGAGAACGTGGAGCTTGTCTACCGAGTGCATGACGCCCTCAACCGACGCGACCTCGATGCCCTCCTCGCACTGGCCGACCCTGGCATCGAGTATTCCCCGCGCATCCGAGAGCTGGAAGGCGGCGGCCCCTACGGCGGCCATGCCGGAATCCGAAGCTGGTGGGAGAGCATGCTCGGCATCGCCCCCGACTTCAGCACGGAGGTCGAGGACGTACGAGACCTCGAAGACATGACCGTTGCGCGGGCGCACATTCGCGGACATGGGATCGGGAGCGGCGCGAGCATGGAACAGACGCTCTGGCAGGTCGCGGAGTGGCGTCAGAAGAAGTGCGTCCGGTGGCGCACTTTCGCGAGCGAGGCCGAAGCCCTCGAAGCCGCCGGGCTGTCGGAGTAGGCGATGTCGGAGGAGAACGTCGAGATCGTGCGCCGCTTCTTGCACGCATTCGTCCAGGGCGACTACGAGGCCTCGACCGACCACACCCGGGGCGGGGGCTTGTGACGAAGACGGCGCTAGCGCTGCCGCCGGGCGGTGAAAGGGCGGCGGACAGACCGGACTAGAGCGCCGACGGGTACGTCTCGGGCGGCTCAGCCACTTCCCAGCCGGCGGTTCGCTCGAGGGGCTCTACCGCGCGCGTCTCGTCGATGTGGATCACCGCGTCGAACTGAAACGGGATCTGTGCTGAGAAGTAGTGACTCTGGCGCTCCGTCTCCGGGCGGTAGATCACGCCGATCGCGCGCTCGAGCCGCGGCTCCCACAAAGCCAGGCCGGCCTTGGTGCCTCGGAGGGGCAGCAGGAAGCGGGCCTCCCCCATCTGATGGAAGAGGGCCTCGTAACTTTCGGGCAGCGCCGGGCGGACCCGCTTTCGCTCGGCCGGCGCGTCCCAGGCCGACGCGGCGGTGACGGTTCCACCGAAGGTCGTGAAGCCAACCAGAATGGTGCCGTTAGGGGGCCGTGAGCGGATCAGCTGTCCCAGGTTGAGCTCGCCACGCTCCCCCATCTCGGTTCGCCGGGCGTCGCCGATGTGGGAGTTGTGCGCCCAGACCACCAGCTTGGCCCGCTCTCCGTGGCGTTGGAGGTGGGTGAGCAGGCTGCGGAGCGTGTCGGCCATGTGGGTGTCTCGCAGGTTCCAGGATGAGACGTGGGCCGAGAACATCGTCCGGTAGTACTCCTCGGCGCGGGCGACCAGGCGAGCGTTCTGCTCGGCGTAGAACTGGTCGTCTTCGGCCGCGAGACCGTCTCGGCATAGGTAACCGACCGAGTTGCGGTGCAGCTCCTGAAGCTGCTCGACGACGCCGCGGCGACAGGGCTCGCTGATCCCCAGGCTCACGGCGCGCCCGTACTCCTGGCTCTCGCCGCCGAAGTGCTCGAAGCAGGCGTAGCGTTCGCGGGCCCTATCGGCCGCCGGCGGATCGATCTTCTCGAGGTAGGCGATCACCTCCTCGACCGACGTGTAGAGGCTGTAGAGGTCAAGGCCATAGAACCCGGCGGCGTCGGCGGGATCGCGGCGGTCGTTGTGCGCGCGCAGCCAGCCGACGAAGTCGAGCACCTCGGCGTTCCGCCACATCCAGCTGGGGAAGCGCTGGAAGCCGCGGAGCGCTTCCTCGGCGTCGGCGTCCTCGCGGGCCCCGCGCACGTAGCGATTGACTCGATAGGCGTCCGGCCAATCGGCCTCGACGGCGACGCCGGTGAAGCCCTTCTCCTCGATCAGCCTGCGCGTGATCAGGGCGCGCTCGCGGTAGAAGTCGTGAGTGCCGTGGGAGGCCTCCCCGAGCAGGACGAGGCTCGCCTCGCCGATCTGCTCCAGCAGCGGGTCGTAGTCGTCCGCCAGGCCGCCGAGGGGATGGATCTCGCGCGCGAGGACACCCAACGCCCCGTCGTGGTGGCCGGTTGCCGTCGCGCCACCCATCGAGCTCAACCTGGAGTACCGGGTCGGATGCCCTGAGTCCCGGACCGTAGGTTCAGCAGCCCCGCGGCGGAGATCACCGCGAGCCTCCGGCTCCCGCAGGTGATGCAACTCCTCGGCGCTCGGCCGGCGGTGAAATGCTTCGACTTGCACTGGAGACAGATGCTCAACATCGATCCACGCTCCTCTTGGTTGTGCCTTGGACGTCCCGAGATGGCGGTCCGACCAGGCGCAGCCGCATGCTCGACAGCTCGCTCGGCGTAAAGGGATGCGCTTCGAAAGTCCTGCAATCCTCCAGGAGAGCGAAGCTCCCCTCGCTACCTTCAATGGGCGAGGCGAATCCCCTCATCACTCGGAACAGCCGCCGGCCGTCAGTCAGATAAGTGCCGGCCTCCGGCATCGCCTCGGGCTCGGCTCTGCGGATGTGGCGGGTGCGGGTCGCGAGCATGCGCTATCGGCAAGCGACCCTATGCCTGGCGCCGGTAAGCACCATCGGCGTCGGCCACTGATCGTCGTCCGTACCGAGTACGTAGCCGACACGGTCGGTCGCCGGGTCTGCCCCGGACTAGGTCTGCTGCATGGGGCGGGGAACAGAGCGACCAGTGACCCTTGGCCCGGTCGCATGGCCACTTTGCGGATCCCTCCGGCCAGCCCGGGGCCGCTGACCTGGACGCGTATCGGTCTGAGCGTCAGGTGGCCGTTCCACCGGTCGTGTTTGAGATAGCGATGCCGAGGACTTCCCATACAGCTGCTCGTAGACCTCCCGTTCCACCTGCGCCGAATCGACGCGGATTTCTTGCGCGTGGTCGCCACGCAGCGCCCAGCGGAACGCTGCAACGGCCAATGCGATAGCGACAATCCCAAGCAGCGCAGCCCCGATCATTAGTCAGCTGACACCCTGGGCGCTTGCACGGAGAGCTTGCCGGTCGCCGCGCCGGTCGCCGCCTATTGGTTCTTTCCCTTCGAACCGCCCAGGTGCTGGATGAACGCGTCCGAACCGGGAAAGACCTCGGCCTCGTGGCCGTTTTCCCATCGCACCAGATAGGGCGGTGCACCGTGGTCCCCGAGCACCTTCAGGATCTCGCCGTCTTGCTGAGGCTCTCCCTGATGGTGTCCTCGGATCACCAGGCGGTCGCCCGGCTTTGCACGCAGTTCTCTCTGGCTGGTCGGGGTCATTGCGTCCCTTCTGTTGATGGACACATATGCAGCCAACCTACCGCCGGGTTTGTGCTCCTGTATCCGTATTCAACCCGGACCCGGGGCCGAGTCCAGCACCGATGTGCCGCGCGTCCAGGGCCCTCTAGGTTCGCCGGCATGGCCGATCGATTGGCATTGTTCGCGGATCGGCGAGAGGCCGGCCGCAAGCTCGCCGTAGCCCTCGATCGATTCCGGATCGAGGATCCGCTGGTGCTGGCGCTCCCGCGAGGCGGCGTGCCGATTGGCTGCGAGGTCGCCAGGGCCCTGGAGGCCCCTCTTGACATCTTGCTCGTCCGCAAGCTTGGCGCGCCGTTTCAGCCCGAGTACGGCATCGGCGCGATCGCGGAGGGAGGCGTACGCGTCATCCGCCGCGAGGACATCGAGCTGATCGGGATGAGCGAGGAAGAGCTCGACGCGATCGTCGCCCGCGAGACCGCGGAGCTCGACCGGCGGGCGCTCGTCTACCGCGGCGAGCACGAGGCCCATCCGGTGGAAGGGCGCACGGTCATCCTCGTCGACGACGGGATCGCCACCGGCGGGACTGCGGTCGCCGCAGGCCGCGTGCTGCGAGCCCGCGGTGCCGCCAAGGTGATCCTCGCGGTCCCGGTTGCTCCCCCGGGGGCCGAGGTTCGGCTCGCCGCCGAGTTCGACGAGGTGGTCTGCCTGGAGCAGCCCCATGGCTTCTTCGGTATCGGCCAGTTCTACGTCGACTTCGGACAGCTCGACGACCAAGAGGTGATCGATCTGCTCGCGGCCGCACACGCACCGGTGGTCTCCATTGCAGCGGATCCGGTCGCCGCTGCCGATCCGCCGCCCGTCAGGCGCGCCGTCGAGATCGAGGCCGAGCCTGAGCTCTTTCTGAACGGCGACCTTGGATGGCCCGAGGACGCCGCCGGCCTGGTGCTCTTCGCCCATGGGAGCGGCTCCAGCAGGCTCAGCCCCCGAAACCGCGAGGTGGCAGCGTCCCTAAACGAGAGAGGACTAGCCACCCTGCTCTTCGATCTTCTGAGCGATGACGAGGCGGGCGACCGCGCCAAGGTCTTCGACATCGACCTGCTAGCCGAGCGCCTCGCCGCGGTCACCCGCTGGGCGCAGGCGGAGTCCGGCATTGACGATCTTCCCCTCGGGTACTTCGGCGCCTCCACCGGTGCCGCCGCCGCGCTCTGCGCCGCCGCCGATCTCGGCCGCGGTATCAGCGCGGTGGTCTCCCGGGGGGACGACCGGACCTCGCCGGCTCGAGGCTGGCTGAGGTAGAAGCTCCCACGCTGCTGATCGTCGGCGGAGCCGACTGGCAGGTCCTCGGCCTGAACGAGGAGGCCGCGAAGCTGCTGCGCTGCGAGCACGAGCTCGCCGTCGTCCCCGGCGCCACCCACCTCTTCGAGGAGCCCGGCGCCCTGGAGCGTGTTGCGGACCTCGCCGCCGGCTGGTTCACCGAGCATCTCGAGAAGTCAATCCAGGCAGCTGAACCGTCGCCCGGATCCAACGGCGGAACTAGAAGAGCTGCCGCGTAGCTTCATTGCTGAAGTTCGTTTGGCAGCCCTTCTTGAGCACCACTGTGAACCGCCAAACGCGGCTGAACATCAGTAGGGGGCACCATCGCGCATCGGTGCTGGACACGTATTTTCCGGCGCTTTGCCAACCGGCAGGGTCGCTGCTTCGTCGCTTCATCTCGAGACACGCGATCCCAACGGCGTTCCGGGGGCCCGCTTACCCCGGCGGTCGCCGGCTGACTCCGATCAGCATCTCAGTAGCGAAGCAGCGAGACAATGCCCTGCTGCTCGTCAAGAAGCTCCGCGCTCTCGTTCTCGACCGGTGTGATCGCCGCACCGCTGGAGACGGCGTACTCGATCATCCGCTCGATCAGGGGGAGTCCGTTCGGTCCGGCCTCGCCTAAGGACGCCAGGTCGGCGTCGGAGTACTCGCGTTCGGCGTCGTAGACGAGGTGCTCGACCCGCCCCTCCTGCAACGCCTGGAGGGTCTCCTGGATGCCCAACGAGCTGCGCCCTTCCGCATAGGCGGCCTCCCTGATCCGCTCGATCAGCGAGCGTTCGCGCTCGCGATTCAGCCCTGGGAGCATCTCGGTAACGCGCCGCTCGATCTGCGCAATTGATTCGGAGACGAGGTCGGCACCATCAAGATGGCGCAGTGCCAAGGCGGCGCCGAAGCCGCGCGCGAACTGGCTGACGTAGCGCTGATCGCCGAAGACGAGCGTCTCGCGCCAGCCTCCCTTCCATGCCTCGACGCGTGCGAGCTCACCCGTCTGGTGGGCGAATCGCTCGCGGGTCGCCTCCAGGCGCTGGTTGTACTGGTCGCGACCCGCTGCCGAGACCGCCTCTCCGTGGGCCGGGTCGCGAGGTCTCTGAGACTTTCGCTCGCGCCAATCCCCCGCGAAGTACTCGAGCTCCCAGTCGTGAAGCTGCTCCATTCGGCCAAGGCGCCAGTCGAGCAGGCGAACCCGCTCCGAGGAGACAACGACGACCCCCATCGGCGCACCATCATCAAGCAGCTCGAGAAGCTGGTGGACCGCGGGGACCGCGGCGTGCAGGACCTTTGTTCGGCGCGGAGGGATCCGCACCGCATACCACCGTTCCTCGGCCGGCTTCCGCGCGACCTCGACGAAGCCGATCAGCCCGGCGGCTTCGGCCGGCGGTTCCTCATCAGCGTGAAGATCTCGCTCGAGGCGTTTGGCAGTCGACTCCAGCGCCTGGCGCGCCTCATGATCCATTCCTTCTCTGCCAGCGCTCAGCGTGGCCGAGAGATGGTTGTGCACCTCCGTGGGCCAGTTGGGGCTCCGCTGGCCCGGGTCAAGGCGGAGATAGACGGAGAGCACGCCGTGCTCGGGTCGCCAGGCAAGCAGCTGGCTGACGGTCTCGTCGCCTTCGGCGTCCAAAGAGGCTGCGTCCGAGATCATGCGGCCAGGACGACCCTGAGCTCCGCCGGGAAGACCGCGACCACATCGTCGATCTCTCCCTCGGAGACGTGGCGCCGGAGCACCCGCGCAGCGGCAGAGCAAGCGTACGACGCCTCGGTCTCGCCGGGCAACTTCGCCTCATCAGCGATCCGCCGCAGGAACTCGTCCACGCTACGGTCGCTCGTCGGTGTCCTGCTGGGCACCCATCCCTCGTAGTAGATCCCCCGAACCAGCTCCGGCAGCTGGGCCGCGAGCTGCGCCGCCTCGTCGACCACCAGCCTGTCGCGAACCGCGTGCAGGTACGCGCGCAGCACTCGATAGGCGAACCTGCGGTCATCGGTCCCGAGCTCTTCCGCCAGCTCCTTCAGCCAGATATTCGTCTTCTCAACGCTTCGATCGATCACATCAACTTCGGACATTCCCACTCCTCTCGCTGGTCGCTCGCTATTCGCGCGTCCCTCATGCGGGTCTGCATTGCGGCCATCTTGACCTCGATCTACTCACCGGTCATCGGTACACGACACGGATCGTTGATGGTGCGGACCACGGATCTGAGGCCGCAAACGGCCAACTAGTCGATACCGTGCACTCGACGGGCCCGATCATGGACGACACGAAACATGCCCACGAACCCGGACATCAGGGTCCTCAAACCAGTGGAGCGTCCCAGCCTGATGCGAGGTTTGAGGCACTGCTCGAATCGGCGCCCGACGCGATCGTGATCGTCAACCAAGGGGGCCTGATTCAAGTCGCCAACAGCGAGGCCGAGCTGATGTTCGGCTACCCACGAGCGGAGCTGATCGGCCAGCCGGTGGAGCTACTAGTACCTCCCCGCCAAGAGCAGGTCCATATCCAAAACCGGAGCCGCTACCTGGCTAAGCCAAAATCTCGCCCCATGGGGGTGGGTCTGGACCTCTCTGCTCGTCGAAAGGACGGCAGCGAATTCCCGGTTGAGATCAGCCTCAGCCCCATGCCGACCGACGGCGGGCTGCTGATCACCAGCGTCATCCGAGACGTGAGCAGCCGGAGACGCCTGGAGGACGCGGCGCTGAGCGCCCGCACGATCGCGGCGCAGGAGCAAGAGCGTGTGCGCATCGCGCGCGACCTACACGACGAGGTCGCGCAGGCGCTGAGTGGGATCGCTCTCGGCCTGAAGGCGATCGAGTCAGCGGCGCGCCTCGAGACGGCGCGCGAGCAGGCGAAGCGGCTCGGTGACGAAGTTTCCGACGCGATGCGCGAGCTGCGGCGGGTCGTCGAGCACCTTCGCCCGGACGAGCTTGCTCATATCGGGTTGGCCGCTTCCCTGGAGCGTATGGCGGAGGACCGCCAAGAATCGGATCCGACCATCAGGATCGTCTTCCGCAGCGATCGAAACGGTCGCCGCCTTGACCCGGAAGCCGAGCTGGCGGTGTATCGAGTCGTCCAAGAGGCCCTCACCAACTCGCTCAAGCACGCCGGCGCCAAGACGATCGAGATCGACTTGACCGAGAGCGATAACTCGATTGTCGCCAGGGTTCGAGACGACGGGTGTGGATTTGACCTGGAGGGAAGCGCGATGAACGGCCTCGGGCTCGGCGGGATGCGCGAGCGAGCCCGGCTGCTGGGGGGTGAGCTCAAGATCGGCTCGGCCACGAGCCGTGGGACCGAGGTCGTGTTACGTCTACCCTTGGAGCCCGCGTGACCAAAGGCGACGGGGACATCCAGATCGTGGTCGCCGATGATCACCCGGTGGTCCGCAGCGGTCTTCGTACCGTTCTCGAGGGGCAGGAGGACATGGAGGTCGTCGGCGAAGCGGCGGATGTCGAGGAGGCCGGCCGCAAGGTGAACGCTTACAAACCGGACGTTCTGCTTCTCGATTTGGTCATGCCCGGCGGCGTCACGGTCGACTCGATCCCGGAGCTGCGCACCAGGAGCGACGACACGCGGATCCTCGTCCTGACCATGCAGTCCGACCCTGCCTATGCGCGAGTGGCGCTCCGCCACGGAGCCAGCGGGTACATCCTCAAGGAGGCGCCGACGGGCGCCCTCGTCCATGCGGTCCGGCGGGTGGCGAGCGGGGGCACCTACGTCGACCCCACCGTCGGAACCCGGCTTGCCCGAGAGCCCGAGTTCGAAGGGCCGCCGGATGGGCTGAGCCGCCGCGAAGCCCAGATCCTTGGCCTCGTCGCCCTGGGGCTCACCAATCAGGAGATCGCCGACAAGCTCTTCATCAGCGTGCGGACCGTCGAGGCGCACCGGACCCACATCCAGCAGAAGATGGACTTCAACTCACGCGCCGAGTTGGTGCGCTTCGCGCTCGACCACCGGCTGACCGACGAATAGCAGCCATCGAAGCGTAGGTAGTTTCGCCTCGATGAGGATCCGTGTGCGGCCGCGATGGCGGACACGCCGATCGCGCATACGGTCATCCGCGATGTCATTCGGAGCCATCGTGTTCACAACGCTCGCAGTCGTGATCCTCGCCCTGGTTGCCCTGGGGCAGCGATCGAACAACACGACGTCGAAGAGATCCTCGGACCCGATTCGAATGATGCCGAAACGCCGGACACGAAGGGCGGCGAGGAAGGGATCACTCGGCGTCTCCGTGCTGGCCACTAACGCGGATACGTGGCTGGCCACGATGACCATCGGTTTCCGCCTGCCTACGGTCCCTCTCGCACCAGCGAAGGAGGCTTGAAATGGAAAGGTCGATGACGCCCTGGCATCCGATCGCCGACTTGAGCGAGCTGCTCGACCAGGCGATCTCCCGATTCGGCAACGGCGACGGCTGGAACCCACGGATCGACGTGGTCAAGAAGAACGGCGAGCTCGTGCTTCGAGCCGACCTGCCCGGTGTGAAGCCGGATGAAATCAAAGTCGAGGTTGAGGCCGGAGTCCTCACGGTCTCGGGCGAGCACGAAGAAAAGGCCGAGGAGAAGAAGGAGAACTATCTGCGCCGCGAGCGTCGCTACGGCTCCTTCTCACGCTCGATGGCCTTGCCGAGGGAGTGGAGTCCGACGACATCAAGGCCACCACGGACAACGGGGTACTTGAGCTGAGGATCCCCATGGCGACACCGAAGGAGAAGCCGGCCAAGACCGTGAGGGTGGAGTCGAAGGCCGCGTAGGTCCACCTGTAGGACTACCCAAGGAGACCCAGATGGCAGTAGCGAAAGTGATCGAGATCAATGCGGCCTCCAATGAGAGTTTCGAGGACGCGATCAACGCCGGAATCTCGAAGGCAAGCGAGACGGTTCACAACATCCGCGGCGCCTGGGTGAAGGAGCAACAGGTGACCGTCGACGACGGCAAGATCGCCGAGTACCGGGTGGACCTCAAGGTCAGCTTTGTGCTCGATTAGATGGACCCGATGGAGTTCGATGCATACGACCTCGTCGAGCTGACCGAGCCGATCGGGGACCACGCAGCAGGCGACAGAGGAACGGTGGTGCTCACCGGGCCAGGACACGCTCTCGTCGATTTCACCAGGTCTGATCACCATCAGCCGAACGAGCATGACGCGGTGAATGTGAAGAACGGGTCGCTACGGCTCATCGAGGGACGCCGACAGCAGCCAACACCCTGGGCTCGGAGCTAGCGCCTCCGAATGCCTGATGACGCCCGACAAGCAATGGGAAGCGTCGCCACTGCGGTGGCCCACCATGCCACAGCGCCGGTCTTGATCTGCCGCCTCGCGAACAGCTAGCTGGGACGAAGCTCTGGACGCTAGGGTCCGCTCGATGAGTCCTGGCTCCGCGAGCTCAGTAGTCGGCAAGCGCCCGCTGCTCCTCTGCTACGACGGGTCCCCCGACTCGATCGAGGCAATTGAGCTGGCTGGGGAGCTGATCGGCGGGGGGCCCGCGCTGGTCCTTCACGTCTGGCTGCCGCCCTCCGCCCTGATCCTGGCGGGAAGGATCGTCGCCGACAGCCATCCCCTTGGTTCGGCGATCGCCGAGTTCGATGAGGCGGCGAATAAGGAGGCCGAGCGGATTGCGGCCGAGGGCGCCGAGGCGGCCTCCAGAACCGGGTTCGAGGCCACGCCTTTGACCGAGCGCGCAGGCCATGGAGTCTGGCGGGCGATCGTCAAGGTCGCTGACGAGCACGATGCGCGCGCGGTGATTGTCGGGTCACACGGCCGGTCCGCAGCCGCTTCGGCAGTGCTCGGCAGCGTCTCGCACGGCGTCGTCAACCACTGCAATCGGCCCGTCCTAGTGGCGCCGTGCAGCGGCGATCACCTGGACGCGGAGGATTGAGCGCAGCCGAGCAGCCTGAGGTATGACAACCCGGCGTCAGGTCCCGTCGCCTCCGACGGGAAGGACGCTGCTCCTGCTCGCCGCGCTGGTTGTCCTCGCGATCAGCGCGCTCTATGTCCTGTTGCCCGCCCTGGCGGGCTTGAGGGACACCTGGAGCAGGATTTCCGAGGGTGATGTTCTCTGGCTGCTCGCTGCCGCTGGCCTCGAGGCCCTCTCCTTCCTTTCCTACATCGTCGCCTTCCGGGGCGTATTCGAGGGCGGGTCAATTCGAATCTCCTGGCGGGACAGCTACCGGATCACGATGGCTGGCGTCATCGCCACGCGGCTGCTTGCTGCAGCTGGCGCCGGCGGGGTCGTACTAACGGTCTGGGCGCTTGACCGCGCCGGCGTGCCTCGCCGCGAGATCGCGGCGCGGGAGGCCACTTTCCTAGTTCTTCTCTACGGCCTGTATATGGCTGCGCTGGTCGTTGGCGGAATTGGGCTGTGGACCGGCTTCCTCCCGGGCCCACGGTCATTAGGCCTCACGCTGGTCCCGGCACTGTTCGGTGCCGCCGTCATTGCGCTTTCCATCGCCGCAATGATCTTCGCCCGTGACCTGGAGAGCGCGGCCGAGAGGTTCAAGGCCGCTCCAAGCCGGGTCGCCCGCCTGGTCCGGGCTGTCGCCACGGCCCCAGCGACGCTGGGGGCCGGGGTCAAGGGCGTCTTGTCGATGACGCGGGCGCGCAAGCCGGAGATGCTGGGCGCGCTCGGATGGTGGGCATTCGACATCGGCGTGCTCTTTGCGTCGCTCCGTGCCTTCGGTGGAGACCCGGAGATATCGATCGTCGTGATGGCCTATTTCGTCGGGATGCTGGCAAACACGCTCCCCGTCCCCGGCGGGATCGGCGCTGTCGATGGCGGCATGATCGGCGCGCTGATCGGATTCGGCGTGGATGCTGGGCTGGCGATCGTCGCCGTTCTCACCTATCGCCTGTTCGCCTTCTGGCTGCCGATCGTCCCCGGCGTGATCGCCTACGTCCAGTTGATCCGGGAGGAACCCGCGCCAAGCGGCTAAGCCGCGGCCGCTACGGCGCCGGTGTACACGCCGATGAAGCGAAGGTAGTTGTCGGCAATCTGCGAGGCCGCATCCGCGCGGGAAGAGCTGCCGTCGATCCAGCCCTCGAGCGGATCGCCCCAAATTGATCGACCGATTGCCTCAGCGGAGAGGATGCCTGGGTTCCGCGTACCCGTGATCAGAGACACGTCGGACTCGATCCCCGCGGCGAGCGTTACACCGTAGAGGTCATCGAGCTCATGCCGCGTCAGCGGCGGGCTGGACGTCTCGGCAATCACCACGCGACTGCCGCCGCGTCGATCGTGGATGTAGGCGCCGTTGGCGGCTTGTGTCTCGACCGATAGAACGGATACCCCTTCGACGGCCAGCAAGGACCCCAGGACCGTGCCGGTCTCGCCGCCAAGCGGCACGCAGAGGCTCACCTTGGCTCCAAGCTGCGCCGCCATCCGCGCCACCCAGAAGCCCTGTCCGCCGGCGTGCAGGTGTATGTCGGGCTCTCTTTCCGACCCGGCCTCGACCATGATCGTCACCATCGGGGATGGCGCAAAAACCGCGACTGAGCAGGAGCCGAGTGGAAGCTCCGAGGGACTTCCGGATTCGAACATGTCCCGAAGCCTAAGTATAGAAAAGGACCGTATCTACGTAGTGGGCGCGGATAGGAATAGGACGTGGCTACGCATTCGCCGCGGCCCCAACGGTGGTTGGGTCTCCTAGGTCGATGACATGCTTCGCCGTTCAGAGAGTGAAAGCGACCGCCGCCGCGCTCGAGCCGATCGACGAGCTCAACGAGAGGCACGGTCCCGTCTCCTTCTTCCAGTCAGGGGGCTGTTGCGACGGGAGCGCGCCAATGTGCCTCGAGAGGGGCGAGCTACTCCCCTCGCCAAGTGACGCCAAAATCGGCGAGATCGGCGGGTCACCCTTCTATGTGGACACCGAGCAGTACGAGCGCTGGGGCCGGCCCGCACTCGTAATCGATGTGGCCCCGGGTGCGGCCGGTGGCTTCTCCTTGGAGGGTCTGGTGGAAGTCCATTTCGTCACCCGCACACCGGCGAGCGCCTCTCCGGCCGTCGACGAATCGGATCACTCGGAGGTGATCGCAAAATGAGCAAGGTGATTGTCGGTTTCGACGCGAGCGAACAGTCCGATGACGCGATGGTCCTCGGCCAGGCACTGGCGAAGGCCTACGGCGCCGAGCTTCACATCGCGATCGTCCTTCCACGCACACGCATTCCCTTCGAGGAGGCGATCGCCGGCGGACCGCTCTCCGCCCAGCTGGAGGAGCGCCTTTACGAGTCCGCCGAGCGCCGGCTGGGGGGAAGCGAGTTCGTTCGTGCCAGTCTTGATGGCGAGGTCGGCGGTCGATCGGCCGCGCGGGCCCTCTACGAATACGCGCGGGACTGCGATGCCGATCTGATCGTCGTCGGTTCTTCCCATCGCGGGAAGGTCGGGCGGATACTCCCTGGAAGCGTCGGGGAGAGCCTGCTGCGGGGCGCGCCATGCGCGGTGGCGGTCGCGCCCCGCACCTTCGCCCGCCGCGAGCATGCCGGCTTCAACCGAATCGGAATCGCGTATGACGGATCCCGGGAGGCGGATTTGGCGTTGGCCGAGGCCGGGGGGCTCGCGCGGTCTGTGGGAGCCCAGCTGCGCGTGATCACGGTCGTTCCCACCCAGACGTCCTTCCCGATGCAGGCCGCGCTTGCCGGAGAGTTGCTCGAGGACCTTCGGGGCGAGTTTCGTGGGGTGCTGGAGAAAGGGCTCTCGAAGCTGGGTGATAAGACGGAGGCAGAGCCGGTTCTTCGGGAGGGCGACCCGGCGACCGTTCTCGCCGAGCAAGGGATCGACCTCGACGTGCTCGTCATGGGATCACGCGGCTACGGGCCGGTTCGCAGCGCGCTCCTCGGAGCAATCTCGTCCGCCGTCATCAGGACCGCTCCGTGTCCGGTGCTGATCACGCCCAGGGGACTTGCTCACGAATCAGGGCCCATTCAAAGGAGGGCGCACGATGAGCTTGCCGTGGAGCAATAAGAGGGACAAGGACATGTTCAAGACAATCGTTCTCGCCCTGGACGGGTCAGACGGAGCCAAGAAGGCGATCCCGGTCGCGGCCGAGCTCGCCGAGAAGGAGAAGGCAAACATCGTCATCGCGCATGTGACCGAGTACCTGGCCGCGAAGAGTGGAGAGCTTCCTCACGTAGACGAGGACCAGGTCCGCGACCAGATCCAGGAGGAAGCGAAGGAACTCTCGGATCGCGGCATCGACACTAAGGTCGAACTGGCCGACGTCACGGCTGGCGGCCCGGCGCATGCGATCGTCGATATCGCCGACCGCAACGACGGCGATCTGATCGTCACCGGCACCCGGGGCCACGGTTCAGTCGCCGGCTTGATGCTCGGCAGCGTTGCGCACCGGCTGCTCCACATCGCCAAGCGCCCCACACTGGCCGTCCCTTCATAGACCGAGGATGACTCCGGCAGTACGAAGTCCGGCCTCCTCTCGCGTCCTGATCAGCGCAGGCCAATTCCGAGGTCAGACTCGGACTGGTCTGTCCTCGCTGGGGCAAGGACGAAGATCTCCGCGGCGAGGTCCGGGCTGACCTCGATCGCGCTCAGGTGGGCGAATCTCTAAGGGCGGACCGGCCCTCACTGACGCACCGGTTCACCTTGGTGTGCGTCCAGCCGGTGTTCTCACAGATCTCCACGTAGCTGAGTCCCATTGCGAGCAGCGCTAGAGCACGGCGCTCGTCGGGCTTCAGGCGCGAGATTGCCTGGAGCTTCTCGGCGACGAGCTCGTCGCGTTCGGTTCGCTCGGCTGGTCCTGGGAGCTCGCTCGGCAGCGCCTCGCCGAGATCCACGGGACCGCCGGCAGTGTCCATCACCAGGCTGCATTCCCTCTGGCGCCACGTCCGTCGTCGCATCGCCCAAGCCTCGCGCTTCACCGTCGTATAGAGCCACGCAAGCGGCTCGCCGAGACCGTTGTACCGCTCGATGATGAGCAGGCAGGCGGACTGAAGGGCGTCATCAGCGTCCTCCGCGAGCTCCGCATGGCGACGCGCCTGACGGCGCAATAGGTGCTGACTGCGGCGCAGGATCTCCGTGAGCAGCTCGGCGTTTCGCTCGCAAGCGCTTGATCGGGAGTCCGGCTGGGTGGCCATGAGGGCGGCCAACCGCACGGCCCCGCCGTGCCAACATCCAGGCCGTCCGCCCGCCCAGCCGGAACCCGATCAACGCACCGCCGGCGCTGATTTCAATCGGGCACCAGTGCCCAAAAGGCCTGTGATCGGTCGCAATCTGCGTGTGATTCGGTGGGACTTAGAACGACGGCGGCAGGTGGCGCATTTGGCTTGGGAATGGGGGTTTGGAGTCCTTACTGGGGGTCTGGCGCGCACGTCTCACACGGGAGAGGTCGTAGGTTCGATCCGTACCGCGCCCATCTCGCGCTGCGCGCTTCCGGAAGCTTATTTCACACGCGCCCAAGTTGGACATGTCGTAAACAGGGTGTAATGTTCTGCTCCATGGAGGTCAGCTCTGCCCCGCGCCCGCGCCGGCTCCCGCCCGCCAAGCGCCGTGACCAGCTGATTGACGCCGCCCTCTCCCTCGCCGCCAGCGACGGCCACGAGAACCTCGCCTTCGAAGCGGTCGCGAATCGCGCCGGAGTGACGCGCAACCTCGTCTACCACTACTTCCCCGGCGGGCGCCCGCAACTCCTCGAGGCGGCGGTCCACCGGGCGGGAGAGCAGCTTTCGAGCGGGTGGGTCACCGATCCCGGCGTGCCGCTCGGCGAGCGCCTCGCCGCGAACCTGAATCGCATGATGGATCACGCCGCCGAGCCCACCGACGCATGGCAGCTCTACCGGCAGGGGCGCGGAACGGTCGACCCGGCCCTGCTCGAGATCGCCCGCGTCTATCGCGATCGGGTGATCGACAACATCGCCCTCAACCAGCTCGGCACGACGAAACCTCCCCCGATCGTCCGGATCGCGCTCGACGGCTTCCTTGCCTACGTCGAGACGGTGATCGAGTCCGCGATGGAGTCGCGGACGCCTCGCGAGCAGGTCCTCCAGCTGGTGGGCGGCACCCTGATGTCTGCCATGAACGCTGCCGCAGGGGCCAGCGCGGTCGGCCCGAAGGGCTGATGGGCACCAGCTTGCGCAGCATCGCGATCAGCAAGACGCACAGGGGATAGAGACGGCCGCCAAGCCCCCCAATGTCATCCTGCTGATCACCGATCAGCAGCGCTATCCGCGCCATTGGCCCGACTTCCCGGGCTGGCTGCGGGACCTGACCCCGAACCAGCACGCGCTCGAGCAGAACGGCCTGACGTTCCGCCGCGCCTTCACCAACACCTCGATGTGCTCTCCGAGCCGCGCGACACTGCTCACCGGCCGCTACCCCGCGCAGCACGGCGTCACCCTCACCCATACACAGGCCGACCTGCGGCCAGACCTCGGGAACACGCCGGCCGTGCTCGGCGAGCTGCTCGGGATGATGAGTGGACCGAACGCGCCCCGCAGGCGCGCGCTTCGCAACTTCGGGCGCGGACTGGTCCAGGCCGGTCCGAAGTCGGGCGGCGAGCCCGAGCTCAGCGCCGACACCCAGAGCCTCGCCCACCTCCTGCGCGCCCGCGGCTACGAGGTCGCCTACAAGGGCAAGTGGCACCTGACGCACCCCTCGGGCGGTGACATGCTCGGCGGGTGGGCACAGTCCGACGCCGATCGCCTGCGCGACGAGTACGGCTTTGCGGACTGGGAACCACCCGACGCGGGCGAGAACGCGAAGGCCGAGCACTTCGGTGCCGGCAATGCGGGCCCACTGGGCCTCGGCTGGGACGAGGTTTACACCCGGCAGGTCGAGCGCTGGCTGGGAAGACAGGATCTACCGGAGCCGTTCTGCCTGGTCGTCTCCCTGGTCAACCCCCATGATGTCCTCGGGTTTCCCGCCCAGCACGTTCGCGGCGGGTACCCGGAGAGCGGGTTCCTCGATCTCGGGGTCAGGCTGCCGCCGACCGTGGACGAGTCGCTGCGCGACAAGCCGTCTGTCCACGAGCTGATGAAGATGGGGATGACCGCCTACCTCGGACCGCTGCGGAGCGAGCAGGAGATGCTCGAGTACGTGAACTTCTACGCCCACCTTCACCGGGTCGTGGACGAGCAACTCGGCAGGGTCATGGCCGCACTGGGCGACCCCACGGACCCGGATTCGGTTCGCTCGCGCACCATGGTCTTCCGGTGCGCCGACCACGGCGAGATGGGGCTCTCCCACGGCGGGCTGCGCCAGAAGGCGTTCAACGCCTACGAGGAGACCATCAACGTCCCCCTCGTCGTCTCGAACCCTGTCCTGTTTCCTCGGCCGGCGAGCTCGGATGCCCTCGTCTCCCTCGTCGACGTCCTGCCGACTATCGCCGGCGTGGCGGGCACGAGCGTCGACGGCCAGGCCAAGGGCCGCGACCTGGCGCCGATCATCGCCGGTCACGCCAACCCGGAGAACGAGCGGCTCCGGCGGACCACGGTCGACCTCGGACCGATCGCGGCGCATCCCGCCCCTGCCGAGTCGATACAGGACGAGATCCACTTCACCTACGACGATCACCAGGCCGCGACTGCCCTGCAGGACGTTCCCGGCCAGCCGAACCGCGTCCGCGCGGTGCGGACCGCCGACGCCAAGTTCGCCCTCTACTTCGATCCCGTCGGGAAGAAGCAGCCGGAGTACGAGATGTACGACCTGAACCGGGATCCCGACGAGAGCCGGAACCTCGTCGACCGCAGCAGCGGCGAGACGCTGAGCGAGGCCGACGCGGCGCTCCGCTCGGAGCTCGGCCAGCGCCTCGATCGCCTGATGGCGGTCAACGGCACCGCGCCGGGGTCCTAGCCTTCGTACGATCCCGCGCCATGGATCGCAGAGTAATTGGGCTTTTGGTGACCGGCGCCGACGAAGCTCGTGGTCAAGGACCTGAAGACCGGTGACGGCGCCGAGGCGAAGTCAGGCGACCAGGTCAGCGTCCAGTACGTGGGCGTGCTCTACGACGGGGGGGCAAACAGTTCGACTCCTCGTGGGACCGCGGCCAGCCCTTCTCCTTCCAGCTCGGGGGCGGCGGGGTCATCCCCGGGTGGGATCAGGGAGTGGCCGGCATGAAGGTCGGCGGCCGCCGCGAGCTGATCATCCCGCCCAATCTCGCCTATGGCGCACGGGGCCAGCCGCCATCGATCCCGGCGAACGCCACGCTCGTGTTCGTGATCGACCTCGTCTCGGTCGGCTAGCGCAGCGCAATCACGGAGTCCAGAGCGGTCTCGCCGTCCCCGAGGCCGCCCAGCAGATAGGCACGGCCGTGATATGTCGAGGCCGCTCCGTCGAAGACGGCGTGGGGAAGTCGCCCCGCCGGGACGGCGACATTCCGACTCGGGTCGAAGCGGAGGATCTGATCGCTCGGGCCACCCCGGATCCGGCCACCGAGCAGATAGATCGCGCCATCGAGCGTGACTGCGGACGCGTGCGAGACGGGATCGGGCAAATGGCCGGCGACGACCGCCCGCTCGGTCGCGATGTCGTACTCCTGGATCTCACCGGTGTCACTGCCGTCGGCCAGCTCGCCGCCGAATGCGTAGATCTTGTCCCCCAACGCGGCGGCCGTCGTATAGCGGACGGGAGTCGGCAGGCGGGCGACCCTCGTGAACGCCGCTCCATTGGTCGTCTGGAGGACCGACCCGGACGGGCTTTGGCCGTCGTATCCACCGAGGAGGTACGCGGCGCCTCCAACCTGGACGGCCGAGAGGTCGGAGAGCGCAGCAGGGAGACGGCCGACCGGCTTCGCGGGTCCGCCCGGCGCGAGCGCCTGGACCTGGTCGAGAGTCGAGGTGTTCCCGCCGCCGAAGACGAGCGTCTGATCGCCGAGGGTCGCCGCGGCGGCGTCATGAAGCGGCTGGACGAGGGAGCCTTCCGACGCGGTCCGGCCATTGACCGGATCGAAGCGGTACACGGTTTCGGTGGAGCCGCCGGCGTCCTCCCCGCCGACGACGAGAAGGCCAGTGGAGGTCGGTGCCACGGCCTCGCCGTGCAGCGCCACGGGGAGACGACTGGCGGTCTGCGCCGCCCTCAACCTGGCCGGGGCCGAGGAGCCAGGTCGCCCGGACGTCGTCCCGGAGTCGCCGGGGCCATCGCTCGACGATCCGAAGGTGACACCCAAGCCGATCACGACCAGCGCGGCCACGGACCCCAGGAGAATGCCAAGCCTGATCAGGCCACGGCGGCGTTCGGAACTCATCCGCACCGACCCTGGCCGGGCCACGTGAACCGCTCCTAAGCTGAAGATGAGGCTTTTCTACTCCGGCTCTTAGGTTCGCTTCATAGAAGGGGACGATTCTCGCCTGGGATGAGCCGCCCAGGGCGACGCATGAGCTACGCCCGGCGACGGGGGCTCGTCCGACTCGCCGCGCTGATCGGGTCGATCGCCGCCCTGCTCGTCTGGTACCTCGCGACAGGCGGCTCAGGCGGGCGCGGCGGCGGCGCAACCGCCCCCGGTGACACGGGCAGAGCGGCATCGGCACGGGGCGAGGTCCCACCACCGCTCGACCCGCACGACGTCTACGCGGCCGATCGTCCCGGACGACTCTCACCCGTCGTGCGCCGGTTTCCCTCACGCGTCTACGTCCCGAACAGCGAGAGCAACACGGTGAGCGTGATCGATCCGCACACCTACAGGGTGATCCGGCAGTTCCCGGCCGGGACCCTGCCGCAGCATGTCGTCCCCTCATACGACCTGAAGACGCTCTGGGTCAACAACGACGAGGGAAACACGCTGACCCCCATCGACCCGGCCACGGGGAGGCCGGGGCGGCCCGTTCAGGTCACCGACCCGTACAACCTCTACTTCACGCCGGACGGGCGCTACGCGATCGTCGTCGAGGAGCGGATGCAGACCCTCGCCTTCCGCAACCCGAGGACGATGCGGAGCGAGCACACGCTTCAGGTCCCCTGCTACGGGGTGAATCACATGGACTTCTCGGCGGATGGGCGCTACCTCCTGGCCAGCTGCGAGTTCGGCAACGGCGTGATCAAGGTCGACCTCGCACGGCAGCGCGTGGTCGGGCGGCTGACCCTGAGCTCGGGCGCCTCTCCACAGGACGTCAAGCTCTCCCCTGACGGCCGCGTCTTCTACGTGGCCGACCAGGCGTCGGGCGGCGTCTGGCTGATCGATGCGAAGGACATGAAGAAGGTCGGGTTCATCCGCACGGCCCCGGGCGCCCACGGCCTCTACGTCAGCCGCGACTCCAGATACCTCTACGTATCCGACCGGAGCGCCGGGGAGGTCTCGGTCATCTCCTTCGCCACCCGCAAGGTGGTGCACACCTGGCGAATCCCCGGCGGCAGCCCGGACATGGGCGGCGTCTCCGCGGACGGCCGTGTGCTCTGGCTCTCCGGGCGCTACGGCGGAGAGGTCTATGCAATCAGCACCCGCAACGGTCACCTGCTGGCGCGGATCCCTGTCGGGAGCGGCCCGCATGGCCTCTGCGTGTATCCGCAGCCCGGGCGGTACTCGCTCGGGCACACCGGCGTCTTCCGCTAGAGGAGCGAGACCCTGCCGCTGTAACCGGATGACGAGCGAATGGACTGATCTGCATGACCTCGCTCGCCGTCCCCCTGCCGACTGTCTTGAACAGGCAAGATGGCGGGCTGATGCCGCGGTTTGCAGCCAAGCGAGGGGCGAGCGCAACGGACGCCGATGCGGCGCTGGTCGAGCGGTTGCGCGACGGCGACGAGTCGGCGTTCACCGAGCTGATCGACACCTACGGAGCGACGATGCTGCGGGTCGCCCAGATGTTCGTACGCGACCGGGGAACCGCCGAGGAGGTCGTGCAGGAGACCTGGCTCGCGGTCCTCAATGGAATCGAGCGCTTCGAGGGGCGTTCCAGCCTGAAGACCTGGCTCTTCCGGATCCTCACCAATCGCGCGAAGACCAGGGGCCAGCGCGAGGGACGCATGGTCCCGTTCTCCTCGCTGGCGGGGGCCGGAGATGATGACGAGCCATCAGTGGATCCCGACCGCTTTCTCGGCCCCGACTCGCCGACACCGGGCGCCTGGGCCGCCCCGCCGCGTGCGTGGCCCGAGGACAAGGTGCTCGAGCACGAGACCCTCGGCGTGATCCAGGCGGCGATCGAGGAGCTGCCCGAAGCTCAGCGCGAGGTGATCCGCCTGCGGGACGTCGAGGGATGGAGCCCGATGGAGGTGACCGACGCGCTCGAGATCACCGACGGGAATCAGCGCGTCCTGCTGCACCGGGCCCGCTCCAAGGTGCGGGCGGCGCTCGAGCTGTATCTCAACCCGGATCTCGTGGAGGGCACGACATGAAGCTGTTCATCAGGGAGATGCCCTGCCAGGAGCTCGTCGAGCTCGTCACCGCGTACTTCGACGGCAGTTTGTCGCGCGCCGACCGGCGCCGCTTCCGCGCGCACATCGGCGGCTGCGATCACTGCACCGAGTACGTCGACCAGATGCGGCTCGTCATCGAGGCCACGGGGAGCCTCACCGAGGACGACATCGATCCGGACGCGCGCGAGGAGCTGCTCGAGGCCTTCCGCGGCTGGAAGGGAGAGCGTCCGGCGGGCTAGTCAGGCGTGATTGGAATCGAGCATCCCGGCGAGCAGGCCCAGGTACTGCAGCAGGTGCCGGGTTCCGAGGAACTGCCCGATCACCCTCTCGCGCGCGGCTTCCCCCATCCTCGCCGCGGCCTCGGGATCTCCCAGCAGCCGATCGATGGCCGCACCCGTCGCCGTGAGATCCGAGGGGTCCACGAGGACACCGGAGACGCCGTCCTCGATCTGATCCTGGATGCCTCCAACCGCCCCGGCCACGACCGGTCTCGACTTCCACATCGCCTCGGCGACCGTCAGCCCAAAGCCCTCGGCGAGGCTCTTCTGCAGGACGATGTCCGAGCGCCGCTGGATCGCGTTGACCATCGCGGCGTTCTCGGCGACGTCGTCCATCGGCAGCGTGGCGAGATGGACGCGGGCGCGGACCTCCGGATCGAGACCCTGACGCTCGGCCCGCACCTCCGCGAGCACCTCGGCCCCCTCGGGGTCGTCCGCGACCCCGGCGACCGATGGGCCGACCACGAGAAGATGAGCGTCGGGCGTCCGGCAGTGCTCAGCGAAGCAGCGCAGCACCCCGATCGGGTCCTTGAGCCGGTCCCACCGCGACACCTGGCTGATGAGCGGTGCATCCTCCGGCACAGGACCGTCCTGGTCGAGCTCGGCCTGGCGGTCCACACGAGCCTCGCTGCCGTCCAGGTGCCTGAACAATGCTCTGCTGAAGTGATCCCCCGCGCCGACACCGGTGACGGCGAGGATCGAGTGGACGGCTTCGGGCTCGAGCTCCTGGTTCTTCGGAGAGAAGATGTCTATCGACGGAGGGACGATCCAGGTCCGGTCCTTGTCGATGCCGTCCCAGGCGAATCGCTTGCGAGAGAAGACATAGGCGTCAGCGTCGGAGATGTACGGGCGCAGGAAGTCCCACGCAGCATGTGCGTAAGGACCCGGCTTGTCGATGCCGATGTGACAACGCCAGACGATGCTCACGTCCGACGACTTGATGTGGGGCACCAGGCCCGCCGGCTGCGGGTCGTGGATGTAGACGATGTCCCCCTTGCGGATGAGACCCGAGAGCTCGGAGGCACTCTCCATGAGGCCCCGCTGATAGGTCTCGTGCTCGGCGGGGCCGAGCTCGCCGTCGTCGCCCGGGGACTCGTGCAGGTGGTTGTGGAGCCGCTTCGTGAGCCGGAAGAACTCCGGGCTGCCCCCGATCGTCAGCCAGCGCAGATCCACTCCCGAGCCCCGTCCGTACGCGAGCAGCGAATGCAACATCTCGGCGACGCCCCCGCCGCGTGCGGTCGAGTTGACGTGCCAGACGATGCGGCCCCGCAACACCTCATGCGCCCTCGCGATCGCCTCCTCGACCTCGGCATAGCCATCGCCGAGAATGGGCTCGAAGCGCTCAGTGGAGATCGCCTGGATCGGGACCTCCTGCAATACCGCCATTGAGGAAACCCTAGGGTGCGGAGACCCTCCGCGCCACCGCTTACGCTGATCTGGTGCTGATCCTGCTCCTGGCGGCGACCGCGACGACGCTCGCGACCGGCCTGGGAGCGATCCCCGTCTTCTGGCTCGGGGGGCGGGCGTCCGCGTGGCAGCCGGCCCTCTACGGCCTGGCGGCCGGGGCGATGACGGTCGCATCGATCGTCGGCCTGCTGGAGCCCGGCTTCAACCAGGGATCGTCCGCCGCGGTGCTCGCGGGAGTCGCGACCGGGATTGCCTTCCTGGTCGTCGCCCGTGTGGCGCTGGGCCGCTCGCACCTCGAGGTCGGAGGGAGGACGGGGCCGGGCGCAAGGCTCTCGGTCCTGGTCTTTCTCGTGCTGCTCGTCCACAGCTTGCCGGAGGGATTCTCGATCGGCACCGCCTACGCCTCGGACGTCTCCGGGCTCAGTCTCTTCGTCATCCTCGCGATCGGCCTGCAGAACGTCCCCGAAGGGACCAGCGTCGCCGTGCCGATGGCGGAGGCGGGCTACAGCCGGTCCCAGATGTTCTGGGCCGCGGTGCTGACCAGCGTCCCCCAGCCGATCGGCGCCGCGATCGCCTACCTGCTCGTCCGCACCTTCGAGGACCTCCTGCCCTACTCCTTCGGGTTCGCGGCCGGCGCCATGCTCGCGCTGGTCGTCTCTGACCTGGCACCGCGCGCCCTGAACCGCACCGGCGCCGGGCGCGGCGTCCTTGGGACGCTGGTGGGCGCCGGAACGATGCTCGCGCTCAGTGCGGCTCTCGGCGTCTAGCCGATCGCCTTGTTGACGTCGGCGACGAAGGACTCTGCCTCATCCTGTCGATCGAGCGGAACCCAGGTGGCGAGCGCGAGGCGGTCGAAGTCGACGCGGACCCGCTCCTCCGCCTTGCCGAACATGCCGAGCGTCTTGCCCTTGTCGTCGCGTACGACCTTGCCCGGCGTGAGCTCGCTCACCGGGAACTGGTTCTGAACGCCGCCCCAGCGCAGCGCCTGGAGCTGATTGCCGTCGAGAACGAGCGCGCGATCATCACAGCCTTCGAGCTTTTGCATTCCCCTACTCCCTCGGTCGAGTTCCTCGCGGGACCGTATCCGACGGGGCGCGGCTCAAGGTCCGGGAGGTTCGGCCCGATACCTCCCCCATGACCGCCGAGATCAGGCGAGAGCGGGTGGTGCTCGAAACCGAGCGGTACACGATCATCGGCGAGGTGACGCTTCCCGCCGAGGGATTCCACAGTCGGCTGTCCGACCTGCTCAATCGCGAGGGCGTCCAGTTCATCCCGCTGATCGACGCGACGATCACGGGGCGGGACGGTGGGACTCCTGTAAAGCGCCCGTTCATCGCGGTCGCGCGGGAACACGTGCAGATCGCGTACGAGAGCGAGTAGCTCCTAGTTGACGGACGGGTCCGCGGGCATCCGCGCCAGGAGGGCGTACTCGCCTCCCTTCCGAGCGAGCACTTCCGCCCAGAGGTCTCCGTCGCCGAACGGATCGTCCGGGTGAGCGTCCTCGACGATCCATGCCTCCTGCTCGAGCTCGCCATCGAGCTGACCGGGGCCCCAGCCCGCGTAGCCGGCGAAGACGCGCACCCGTGAGAGCTCAGGCGCATCGTCCAGGTCCACCATTCCCACGGTCCCGACGATCAGCTTCATCGCGTCGGTCGGATCGGGGTGCTCGCCGATCGCGGTGACGGCGTTCGGCTGAACCGGGCCTCCGACGTGGAGGACGTGCCGATCGCCGATCAGGTCCGCCAGCTCCGGGGAGGCCTCCCCGACGGTCGTCTCGGAGGGTCTGTTCAGCACCAGCCCGAAAGCCCCCTCCTCGGAATGCTCGATCATCAGGATCACGGTCCTGTGGAAGTAGTCCGGCATGCTCGGCGATGCGATCAGCAGCTTGCCGTTGAGGCTCTCGCTCATTGATCCGCACAATAGGCTCAGGACATGGGGATCAAGCTCTACGGCACGCTGCCGTCACCTCCGTCGCATTCCGTCCGCCTGATGCTCGAGTCCAAGGACCTCGACTACAAAGCGATCTGGCTGCTCCCGGGCCTGCATCCCGCTCTCCTGCGGACCCGCGGGTTCCGCGGGGGGACCGTCCCGTCGATCAAGATCGATGGTCGCAAGCTGCAGCAGTCCCGTGCGATCTCCGGCGCACTGGAGGAGATCAAGCCGGAGCCGCCACTGTTCCCGGCGGATCCGGAGCAGCGCCTGCAGGTCGAGGAGGCCGAGCGCTGGGGAGACGAGGTCTTACAGGACGTCCCCCGCCGGATCGTTCGCTGGCTCTCTGTCCACCGGCCCGAGACGAGGACGATGATCGCCCGAGAGATCGGTGTACCGCTGCCGAGGTTCGCGGCGTGGATCAACGCGCCCTCCGCGCGCTACATGGCCAACAAGGTGGAAAGTGACCAGGAGATCCAGAACGCCATCGCACTCGTGCCGGAGGTGCTCGACCACGTGGACGAGCTGATCGCCGAGGGCGTGATCGGGGGCGAGCCGCCGAACGCGGCGGATTTCCAGATCGCAACCTCGGTGCGTGCCCTGCTCACAGTGCAGGATCTGCGCTCGGCCTGGGAGGGGCGGGCGGCTGCGGAGCTGGCAATGCGGCTGGTCCCAGAGTTTGGGAACGACTTCCCGGCCGGCCTGCTGCCGCCCGAGATGCTCAGGGCGTCAGCACGATCTTGAGCGCCTCTTTGTTGTCGTAGATCCGGTAGGCCTCGGGCGCTTCGTCGAGCTTCATGTGGTGGGTGACCAGCGGCGCCGGGTCGAGCTCGCCCGCCGAGAGCAGCTCCAGCACCCGGTCGACGTGCTTGATCACGTTCGCGTGGCCGCTGGTGAGCGTCAGCGCCTTGATCCAGAGAACGCCCATGTGGACCTCGGCCCGCTCCGCGTAGACGCCGATCACCGAGACCGTCCCGGCCTTGCGCGCCAGCCGGAGCGCGAGATCGAGCGCCTCGGGGTGGCCGACGGCGTCGACCGCGAGCTCCACCCCGCGCCCCTCGGTGAGCTTCTTGACCTCGGCGCGCGGGTCCTGCTCGGTCAGATGGACCGGCGTCGCACCGAAGGACTCGGCCATCCGCAGCCGGTCTTCCACCGTGTCGATGGCGATCACCTCGGAAGCGCCGGCGGCCTTGGCGGCCTGCACCGCGCACAGCCCCACGGGGCCCATGCCGAGGATCGCTGCGGTCTCGCCCTCGGCGAGCGGCCTCGAGTCGATCGCGTGAAAGCCGGTTCCCATCACGTCCCCGGCGAACAGGGCGACGTCGTCGGAGAGCCCCTCCGGGACCTTGCGAAGGGCGAGATTGGCGTGAGGCACCAGGACCTGCTCGGCCTGCGCGCCCTGCAGTGAGCCGAGCGTCGCACCGTGCCCGTAGACGCGCGCCTCGTCGCACTTGTGGAACTCCTCGCGCCGGCAGAAGAAGCACTTGCCACAGGCCGTCGCGTAGGTGCCCAGAACGCGGTCGCCAACCGCGACGCGGGTCACCTCGTCACCGGCGGCGATCACCTCGCCGACGAACTCGTGGCCGATCACGAAGCCGGGCTCGATCTGGACGCGCCCGTGGTAGATGTGGAGGTCGGAGCCGCAGATCCCGCTGGCCTCGACGCGGACGATCGCGTCGTCCGCCGCCAGCAGCTCCGGCTCGGGGACCTCCTCCAGGCGAACCTCGCCTGGGGCCTGGAACGTGACCGCACGCATGCCTGAAGCCTATGAGAGGATCGCCTTGCTTCGACTAGAGGAGGAGTCATGGGAATCGAGAAGTCGCGGCCGGTGCTGATCACGGGCTGCTCGACCGGGATCGGAAGGGCGACCGCGGAGCGGCTGGGAAGCGACGGCTGGAACGTGTACGCGACCGCGCGCCGCCCGGATTCCATCGAGGATCTCGCGAAGCGGGGCTGCAGGACCCTGACCCTGGACGTCACCGACGCAGGCTCGATGGACAAGGCCGTTGCCGAGATCGAGGAGAAGGACGGCCCGATCGGCGCCCTGATCAACAACGCGGGCTACAGCCAGAGCGGCGCGATCGAGACGATCCCGATGGAGAGCGTCCGCCGCCAGTTCGAGACCAATGTCTTTGGCCTCCTCCGTCTGTGCCAGCTAGTCCTGCCCGGGATGCGCGGCGCCGGCTCGGGGCGGATCGTCAACCTGAGCTCCATGGGCGGCAAGCTCACCTTCCCGGGCGGCGGCATCTACCACGCGACCAAGCATGCAGTGGAGGCTCTCTCGGACGCGCTCCGCTTCGAGGTCAAGGGGTTCGGGGTCGACGTGGTGATCATCGAGCCCGGCCTGATCGTCACCGAGTTCGGGGAGACGGCCAACGCCAGCATCGGAGCCGTCGAGGACCACGGGCCCTACGCCAAGTTCAACGAGGACGTCGGCAGGGTGACCGCCAACGCCTACACCGGGCCGATGGCGAGGTTCGGCGCCGGCCCCGAGGCGGTTGCCGGCAAGATCGCGAAGGCGCTCACTGCCAGGCGTCCCGCCACCCGCTACAAGGTCACGCCCTCGGCCAGGGTGGTGATGGGCATGCGACGCGCGATGACCGACCGGATGTGGGATCGCTTCGTGCGCTCCCAATACCCGCCGCCGAAGCCGGAGGGCTGAGCGCCACCGACATAGAGTCGGCGCATGGATGCCGGGCTCGCGATAGCCGTTGCACTCGCGATCGGCTTCGCGGTGACCAACGGCCTTCACGACGCGTCGAACGCGATCGCGACGCTGGTAGCGACGCGCGCCGCCCGTCCGGGACAGGCGATCGTGCTGGCCACCATCTTCAACCTGATCGGGCCCTTCGTCGTGGGGGCGGCGGTGGCCGACACGATCGGGGGCATCGTCACCGTCTCCCCTTCCGTGAGCACGGAGGTGATCGGCTGCGGCCTGGCGGCGGCCGTCGCCTGGAACATGACGACGTGGTGGCTGGGGCTGCCGTCCAGCTCCGGGCACGCCCTGGTCGGCGGGCTCGTGGGCGCCGCCGTGGTCGAGGGTGGCCTCCACGCCGTCAACTGGGGCGGCATTCAGTCTGGAAGGCCGGTCGGGGTCTTCGGCACTCTGATCGCCCTGGCCATCTCGCCGATCCTCGGAGGCCTGGTCGCGTTCCTGGCGATTCGCACGCTGAGACGCCTGGCGCGACGGCTGACCCGCGAGTGGGACGGCTCCGTAACCGCCGGCCAGTGGGCGATGTCATCGGCCCTGGCCTTCAGCCACGGAGCGAATGACGCGCAGAAATCGGTCGGCGTGATCGCGGCGCTGTTGCTGGGAGCCGGGAAGGTCGACTCGCTCAGCGCGCCCACCTGGGCGACGCTCGCCTGCGCCGCCGCGCTGACCGTCGGCACGGCCTTCGGCGGGTGGAGGATCATTCGGACCGTGGGCCGGCGGATCTATCGTCTCCAGTCGATCGAGGGCCTCGCGAGCCAGACCTCCTCGGCCGGCGTGATCCTGGGGGCCTCGCTGCTCGGCGCGCCGACGTCGACCTCGCAGGTAGTCGCCTCCTCCGTCGTCGGCATCGGCGGAGGGCGCAGGCGCCTTCGCCACGTCAACTGGTCGCTGGTCCGCCAGATCGGCCTTGCGTGGCTGATCACGATGCCGATCAGCGCCGTGCTTGCAGGAGGCGCTCTCGAGGCCTGGCGGTGGCTGACATGAGGAGGAAGCGGCGGTGGTTCCTGCCGGATACCCCTGATCTGATCGGCCAGCTGCGGGTGCAGGCCGGGATCACCTTGGAGGGCGTGGACGCGTTCGCCGCCTGGGCAAACGGCGATCCGGGCGCCGGCGAGGCATTGCAGGACATCGAGCATCGGGGCGACACCGCGAAGCGGGAGCTTCTCGAGCAGCTGCGAGACGCGTTCATCACCCCGCTCGCGCCGGAGGACCTGTTCGCCCTCTCGCGCGGGATCGACTGGATCCTCGACTACACCAGGGACCTGGTCAGCGAATCCCAGGCGATGTCGTCGCCTCCGGACCCCCGGCTCGGTGAGATGGCCGGCCTGCTCCGGGACGCCGTCACCCACGTCGACGCGGCCGTCGGCCACCTCGGATCGTCCAACGATGCGGCCAACGAGGCGGCGGACCAGGCCATTGCCGCCGAACGCCGGCTCGAGCACTCCTACTACAGCGGGATGGCCGAGCTCCTCGAGGTCGATACCCGAAACGAGCGGATCTCCAGCCGCGAGCTGTACCGCCGCTGCGCCCGGATCGGCGAGGAGGTGGTCGACGTCGCCGAGCGGATCCTCTACGCGGTGGTCAAGGAAAGTTGACCCGACGGGTTTGAAATTCGCCAGATCCGCAAAGGATTGCGGCGATGGGGGCCGAATCCCACGATTGAGCGACCCGCAATTCCGCAACGCGGCCAGGCGATGATGGAGCTGCGCCGGCGTGAGCTTCGGCGGCAGGAGCGCCGTGAGTTCGGAGGCCGGATCCAGTGGGAGGCCGTCTTCTTCGGACTGCTTGCGGCGATCGGCCTCACGGCATCCCTGGTGGCGATGGTCCTGGGCGGGCTGGTGGCCGCCGGAGTCACGAGCTTCCACGAGGATGCCGCCACCCTGGTCGACCACGTGATGACCGGCGGAGGCGCGATCCCGATTGCGATCGTGGCACTCGCCTACCTCGCGGGCGGTTACGTCGCGGCCCGCATGGCGCGCTTCGACGGCCCGCGTCAGGGACTCGGCCTCTGGCTGCTCAGCCTGCTCATGGCTTTGGCGGTGGCGATCACGGCGTGGATCGCGGGCGGGGACATCGATCCGACCAAGTCCATCGCCCTGCCGAGCAACCCCATCGACGAGGGGCCGCTGAGCCAGAGCGGCTGGGCCATCCTGGCCGTCGGGGTCTTGGTCCCACTGGTCTTCGCGATCGTCGGCGGCGTGCTCGGCGAGCGGTTCCATCGCGCGGTTGACCGCGCGGGGACCGACGAATTCGAGGCGGTGCCGAACGACGAGCCCGATTACGACCCCGAGGCCGAGACGGAGGTCGAGGATCAGCCGTACGGGCCGGACCGCGTCAGGCAGGACGCACCCGCCTCCGCGGCGAGCGCGAGCGAAGATTCCACCGCCCCGCCGGCGGCCAACCCGTAGGTCAGCGCAGCCGCGAAGGAGTCGCCGCATCCGTAGCTGTCGGCGACGGGGCCGGGAAGCGGTGCGGCCGGCCAGGTCCCGGTCTTGCCGTCAGCCGTCTCGTATCGACCTCCCTCGGCACCCCGGGTCGCCACCAGGAGCGCCGGGCGCGGCTCGAGCGCCAGCGCGAAGGCTGATTCGAGCTCGTCCCGGTCGGAATAGACGAGAACATCGAGCTCGATCCCGGACTTCGCGAGGACCCTCCCCGCCCGTGGCGAGGCGACCAGGACCCGGCCCGCGCGCGCCGCGCGCAGCGCCTCCTCGTCACCCGCGGTGACGTAGACGCCGTCCGCCCCATCGAGCACGGACCAGTCGAGCGGGTCACCGCCCTCGGGCTCGAGCCGCTCGCCGATGGTCGTGATGGTTCGCTCGCCGTGTGAGTCGAGGAAGGTGTGGGCGCGGCGCGTCGGGTCGTCCCTGGTCGCCGCGTCGACGTGCACCCCGAGCTCGGCGAGCCGTGCACGTGTCCGCTCGGCCAGATCGTCTCCCCCGAGCGCCGTCAGCAGGTTGGACCCACCCGCCATGCGGGCGAGCTGGACCGCGGCCACCGCCCCTCCCCCGGCCGGCTCCTCGAAGCTGGCCTTCGCGTGGACGATCTCCCCCGCCGCGGGGACGTGATCACCCCGGACGAACTCGACCCACTCGACGTGTCCGACGACGGCGACGCGCACGCGCTACCGCGCCGAGAGCGTGTCGAATTCCTCGTCGGAGAGCTCGATCTCGAGCGCGGCGAGGTTCTCGCGAAGGTGCTCGATGGACAGCGTGCCGGGAATCGGCAGCATCACCGGGGAGCGCCGGAGGAGCCAGGCGAGCGCGATCTGGTGGGGCGTCGCACCGTGGCGCTCCGCGACCTCCGAGAGCGAGGTCGGTCCACCGCCCTTGAGCGGGTAGTAGGGCACGAAGACGATGTCGTTCTCGGCGCAGTAATCGACGACTCCGTCCGACCCGCGCTCGGAGAGGTTGAAGTGGTTCTGCACCGCGGCGATCGGGACGACCCGGCGCGCCGCCTCGATCTGCTCGACATCGACCGCCGAGATCCCGACGTCCGTGATCTTCCCGGCGTCCCGGTATTCGGCGATCGTCGTCAGGCTCTGCTCGAGCGGGGTCTCCGGATCGACCCGGTGGAGGTAGTAGAGATCGATCACGTCGGTGCGCAGGCTCGCGAGGCTCTGCTCGATCTGGGCGCGGAGCGCCTGCGGGCTGCCGCTGCCGCCGTACCCGCCCTTGGTCGCGATTACGACCCGGTCCCCGTCCTGCGCCAGCGCCTCACCGATCGCGCGCTCGCTCTCCCCTCCGGTGTAGACGTGGGCGGTGTCGATCAATCCCACGCCCGCCTCCACGGCCTCTCGCAGGAACGCCTCGTCCTCGACGGCGAGCCGGTTGGTGCCGAGCCCGATGCGCGGGACGTCGGTCCCTGCCAGGGTCAGCGTCCGGGTCGTGGATGGCGAGCCGGCCACGTCCGAAGCCTACGAAAGCGGAGGGGGTGGGATTCGAACCCACGAGGGACCCGAAGGCCCCTAACGGTTTTCGAGACCGCTGATTTTCTCGCGTTTTCCCTGCAAATCAGTATGTTGGTGGCCGCTGTGCGCCAGTACGTGCGCCAGTCAGCACAAGAAAGCGCAGATGTGCCGGCCCTAGAATGCTCGGGTGAGTCCGACCGTTTTTCGCGAAGGGCCCTTCCGATTCTTCTTCTTCTCGCGCGAGGAGGCGCGACTGCATATCCACGTCCAGTCAGCCGATGGTGAGGCTAAATACTGGCTGGATCCGAGAATCGAACTCGCAAGGAACTATGGCCTGAGTGCCCAGAACCTGGGTAAGGTCAAACAGCTAATCGAGGAACACGAAGAAGAGATTCGAGATGCCTGGAGCAAGCACTTCACAAGCTGAGGTAACGAACATCTCCCAGCATGGGTTCTGGCTGCTGCTGGACGATCACGAGCTGTTCCTTCCGTTCAAGGACTTCCCATGGTTCAAGAGTGCTGCGGTCGAGGCCATACTTCGGCTCGAGCGGCCGCGCCCTGGACACCTCTACTGGCCGGATCTCGATGTCGACCTGTCCGTCGACTCGATTGAACATCCGGATCGCTATCCCCTGAAATCAAAGGGCTGATTTATCTGAGCTGCAGCGATTAGGTCCCGACGAGGATCGTCGGGAGGCACGCTTTGGCTGCGTCACAGCGACGAGTGGCCGAAGTACAGGTCAACAGCCGGTACGACTTCCTCCTGAAGCCTTGTTTCCGCAGCACTCTGCTGCTCTGTGGGGCCTCCGAGGTTGTTCAGGGCTCCGTTGTACGGACCGTAGACCTGCGTGTAGAGAGCTCGCCACTCACCGTCTGACGTGGGGACATCGATGTGCCGGCCGTCTAGCGCTCGAGATGCACTTCCGACCGCGAGCGTGGCGATCGCCGGACCGGGCTTGTCTGTTCGATCAGCAAGCCGAGAGCAGAGCCCACGGGACGCGGGCGTAGGTGCGGAACCGGATTCCGTACCTCTCTTCGCACCCTGCGAGTAGTCCGAACTCACCTACGAGCCGACCGAGCTGAGTGTTGCGCCGCCTTGCCGGCGGCCGTCAACCCCTTCGGGGTCCGGCGCTCCGCGCCTTGACTGCCGCCGCGGCGGCGCTATTTGGCTCGCAGGTCGGCGGTGGAGTGGCGGATGACCGCTGGCAGCTGGTCGTTCCTCGCGCGAAGGGGTCAAGGGGGGACGCCTTGGAGAGGACACGGGTGGGCGGCGCGGCAGCCCTCGCGCTGTCGGAGTGACTGCAACCGGAGAATGCCAGGGCGGCTCCAGCAAGTAGAAGGGCGCCGCCTCTCCAACGCCGCCGGCCGCTGAAGAAGCCGAACTGAAGCTGCGCGAACCAGGCAAGCCCGCCGATGAAGAGGACGACCGCGACATAGAAGTTGAGCCGGAGTCCGAAGATGTGATGCGCGGGGTCGACCCGCAGGAGCTCCTCCCAGATGCGGGCGAACGAGTAACCGGCCACGTAGAGGGCGAAGAGAGCCGGCGGTCGGATGCGGCGATGGTGCCCCAGCCAGACCAGGACCCCGGCGAGCCCGAGATTCCAGATCAGCTCATAGAGGAAGGTCGGCTGGAAGGTCGCGAACTGCTCGTAGCCCGGCGGGCGATGTGCCGGATCAATCCGCAGGCCCCAGGGCAGGCCGGTCGGGCCACCGAAGAGCTCCTGGTTGAAGTAGTTGCCGATCCTGCCGATCGCCTGCCCGACCAGAAGCCCCGGCGCGGCGGCGTCCAGGAACCGGGGGATGTCGGCGCGGCGGTGGCGCAGGACCAGCAGGCCGGCGGCCGTGCCGGCGGCGACGCCGCCCCAGATCCCCAGCCCGCCGTCCCAGATCGCGAAGGGCCCCCACCAGTGCGGCGGGACCAGGTCAGAGCTGGTCAGATCGAAGTAGAGGCGCCCTCCCACGATCCCGGCCGGGAAGGCCCAGAGGGCGACCTCGTAGACCAGGGCGCGATCGCCCCCTTCCCGCTCCCAGCGGCGAATGATGATCGCGACGGCGGCGACCAGCGCGAGCACGTAAGCGAGGCCGTAGGCGTGGACTGAGAACGGTCCGAGGTGCAGCCCGTTTGACTCGGGGCTCGGGATCGCGGCGAACACGCAGGACACCCTAGGCGAAGAAAGTCAGCGGCCAGACGGATGCGAGGGTCGTCTCCAGCGGCTCCCGGGGAACAATCGACTCACTTCTGCGATTGTCGGCTCCATGCGCACGGCTTATCTTCCGGAGTGCATGGGAGAAGGAAACATGCCTGCCTATACCGTCGGGTTCTGCGGCGGGCGGCTATCCCGCAACGCCCGCGGGGCCCTCTCGGCCGCCGGCATCACACCGATCAGCGGTTATCCACGGAAGCAGCCCGGCGCGGAGGGCGGCTGGATTCCCCTGACCGCCCAGCACGCCGTCTCGGTTCGCGCTCGGAGCAGCGAGAATGCGATCGAGCGGGTCCGCGGCACTGTGGAGCCCCACGGCAGCTATGGGGAGTTCACCGCCGCGCTCTCCGAGTAGCCGCTACCTGTCCGGCTCGGGTAGCAACCCCTAGCGCAGGTGGGCCGCCGGAGCTGGAGCCGGCGCGTGATGCGCCGGCGGAGACGATCCCTTCAGCGCCACGGTTGAGCCGAGCGTCGCCGCGACGAAGATCCCTGCCGTCGCTGCTTTGACCCGGCGCTCAGTCAGCCACGTTGCATGTTGATTCTGTAGCCAGGACCTGGCACCGCTGGCTCCTGCCATCGCCGCCATCGCACATGCAGCACACATGCGGTGAGGATACGCCGCGATCGCATCCCTTTGTGGCGATCAGTCCTCGGCGCACTCCGCGCACTCGCCGCGCAGGGTCACCTCGTGGCTCGCCACGTTGAACTCGGATCTCTTGCCGAGCGCCGTGATCGCTCGTTCGAGTGATTGGTCCTCGAAGGCGACCACCCTGCCGCATCGTTCACAGACGATGTGGTGGTGATGGTGCCCGCCCGGTTCGCGGCGCTCGTAGCCCGCGGCGTCGCGGCCGAGATCAACTCGCTGAACCAGGCCGAGCTCCTCGAGCTGCTCCAGTGCCCGATAGACGCTCGCCCGGCCAATCTGGGGAAGGCGGTCATCGATCTCAAGGGCCGTAAGCGCGCAGTTCTCCCCGGCGAGCAGCTCGACCACTTGACGCCGGGCCGCTCCACTGCGGAGGCCCGCTTCAGCGAGCGCCCGCTGGGCACGCTCGGGCCAGTCGCGAGCGGGAGCGCTCATCAGGCGGTCCCCCGCTCCGCCCTCGGCCAGAGGATCGGCCGGCGAATCATCGGCGCGATCGCGGTACCAGCGAGCACGACGAGATAGCCGACGACGATCAGCCCTGCGATCGAGGCACCCGCAGCGAGCCCCGCGTAGTAGGAGAGGTAGAGGCCTCCCAGCCCGGCGACGATGCCGAGCGCGGTCGAGGCAACCATCATCGCGCCCAGCCGACGGGTGAGCAGCCGGGCCGTCGCCGCAGGTCCGACCAGGGCCGCGACCGCGAGCAGGGTGCCGAGGCCCTGGGCCGCGACGAGGACCGCGCCGGCGAGCAGAACCAGGACCGCGAGGTCGGCCAGGATCGGCGGGGCACCGAGAACCCCGGCCGTCGAACGGTCGAAGGCGACGGCGAGCAGCCGCCAATGGAGGACTAGCAGGGTGGCGACGACCGCGGCGGCGAGCACGCCGGAGAGAATCAGGTCGGTGTCGGACGGCGCCAGGATGTCGCCGAAGAGCAGGGTCTGGATCCCAGGCGGCGAGGCAGGCGAGAGGGCGAGCAGCGCACCGAGTCCGAACAGTGCTGTGACGACGACCGAGACAGCGGCATCGCGGCCGATCCCCGGCGTGCGCCCGACGAGGGCAATCGCGATCGCGGCGATCGTGATGCCGGGAATGCCGCCGACCAGCAGCGGGACCCCGGCCAGCGCGGCCAGAACCAGGCCGGGAAAGAGGGCATGAGCAAGCGACTCCGCGGCGTAGGAGACGCCATAGAAAATCACCCAGCAGCCGAGCGCCCCGCTCGCCACCGAGATCAGCCCGACCTCGAGCAGGGCGCGGCGCATGAACTCCTGACTGAGCGGGTCTGTCAGCCAGCCGACCATCAGTGGTGGTGGGCTGGCAGGACGCCGAGTTTGTCGCTGCCGGGGATCTCGACGATCGCGCCGGCATAGGTCTCCTCGAGGACCGCCCGGTCGAGCACATCGGCTGGGGCGCCGAAGGCGATCTGGCGGTGGTTGAGGCAGAGGACGCGGTCCCAGCGACGAGCCTGGCGGAGGTCGTGGGTCGCGATCACGATCCCCCGACCCTCGCCGGCGAGCTCGCCGATTAGCGCCTCCAGCCCCTTGGCCGAGGGCACGTCGAGGCCGGAGAAGGGCTCGTCGAGCAGGAGAAGGCCCGCGTCCTGAACCAGGCCCCTGCCGATCAGCACCCGCTGGCGCTGGCCGCCGGAGAGCTCGCCGAAGGTCTCGCCCGCCCGATCACCGATCCCGACGCGATCGAGGGCAGCCCGAGCCGTCTCGCGGTCGGCGTGCGTCGGCCGCATCCACCAGGAAAGGCGAGGAAGGGCGCCCATCAGGGCGACGTCGAGCGCCGAGACCGGGAAGTCGAGGCGCGAGCGCTCTGTCTGGGGAACGGTTGCGCAGCGCGCCCGGAGATCGACCGTGCCGGCCATCGGTGAGAGCTGGCCGAGCAGCACCCGAAGCAGCGTGGTCTTGCCGCCGCCGTTTGGCCCGAGCAGGGCGACGCGGCTGCCAGCCTCCACGTCAAAGGTGACGTCCTCGATCGCCGGGTTCCTGCCATACCCAGCGCTCAGCCCGACTGTTCTCAGCAGCGGCTCAGCCAAGTCCGCTCACCTCACAGCCACGCTGGCCACCGGTGAAGCCCTCGACCATCGAGTTCGCATTCGCCTGCTCCATCTGGAGGTAGGTCTCGCCGCTTGAGCCCTGCGGCCCGAGCGTGTCGCCGTAGAGGGTGTGGTTGGCGGTGGCATCGGTCTCGGAGGCGATCTGCTCGGCCAGCTTCGGGCTCAGCGAGCTCTCCGGGAAGATCGCCTTGACCCCCTCCCTGCGGATCAGGGCGACCAGGTCGCCGAGGTCTTTGGCCGAGGGCTGGGCCTGGGTCGTCTGCGACGGGATCACCGCGCCCACCACCGTGATTCCGTAGCGGCCGGCGAAGTAGCCGAAGGCATCGTGATCGGTGACCAGCTTTCGCGCCGCCGCCGGAACTGTGTTCATGCAGCTCGCGATTCCGCCGTCCAGCCGCTTCAGCTGATCGACATAGCGGCGTGCGTTGGCCTCGAAGCTGGCGCGGTCCTTCGGATCGACCTGCGAGAGCTTGGCGGCGATCTCGTTCACCGCCGTTTCGGCGTTGCGTGGGTCGTGCCACCAGTGGGGGTCGTACTGCGAGGCTTCGGGTCCGCTGGACTCGCCCGGGCGCTTCACCGGAACGCCAGCGCCGAGATCGACAACTGTCGCATCGCTGCCGCTGTCGGAGATCACCTTCGACATCCAGGCATCGAGGTTGTCGCCGTTCTCGAAGACGAGCTTCGCGTCGGCTGTGCGGGTGACGTCGTCAGGGCGTGGCTCGTAGTCGTGGGGATCGGTGTTCGGGGCGAGGATCTGAGCAACGTCGACCTTGTTACCGCCGACCTCGCGGGCGAAGTCGCCGATCTGCGTCGTCGTCGCAACGACGCTGAGCTTGCCCGAGTCCGAGCCGGACGCCGCGCAGCCGCTGACGGCGAAGACCGCAACGGCGCCAGCTGTGGCAACTCCAACCATCCGCCGTCCCGGGTCGAGCGCCCTTGCGATCGCCGCAAGGGCGAAGACGACGCCGCTCAAGGTGGCGATCGTGGCCCCGGGCGGGGCGTTCGTCTTCACCGAGAGCCAGAGACCGACCGTGCCCTCCGCGGCCGCGAGCAGGGCGGAGCCGATCTGCCAGGAGAGCATCCGGTTCGCGAAGAGCCGCACGGTCGCCGCCGGAGCGACGAAGATCGCAGCTACCAGCAGGGCGCCGATCTCCGTCAGCGCCGCGGTAGTCGTCAATGCGATCAAGGCCAGCAGGATGCCGTCGAACCAGTGCGTCGAACCCGCGAGAATCGAGTCACCGCCCTCGTCGAAGCCGGTGGCGAGCCAGCGCCGCCCGAGCAGCGCCGTCGAGATCAAGACGGCGACGGTGGCAACAGCGGCGAGTCGGATGTCTGCCTGGTCGACGAGCAGGACGCTGCCGAACAGCAGCTGCTCGACGTTCGAGCCCGAGTGGTAGACGTCGCTGGCCAGGATGACGCCGGCGGCGAGACAGCCGACCAGCACCAGTGCGGTCAGGCTGTCGTATGCCGTGCCGCGGCGGCGGGCCAGGCCCCATAGCGCTCCGGTGAAGGCGATCGCCATCCCGAATGCGCCAAGCGCTGGGGAGAAGCCGACGCCGGCGGCGAGCACCAGCCCGGGAAAGGCGGCGGTGCCGACGGCGTGGGAGAAGAAGGCCAGCCCGCGCAGGACGATCCACGTGCCGAGGACCCCGGCGCCGACCGCCAGGATCAGGATGTCGATCAGCCCGCGCTGGACGAAGGGGAGCTGGAAGGGCTCGAACACTCGGCGGAGGCTAGCAAAGGGATGAGACTGAGTCTCGTTATCTAGAAGCCTTTGCCACCGAGCGGCCACTATTTAGTCAGAAGACTCAGTACCCGCGGTCAGAGATGCTCTCTAGACTTGCTCGGTCTATGTGGGACGTCACGACGTCGCGAGGTTCACCCCCGTGAGGCGCCTCTCGCAGCTCTGGAGGGGGATCGCGCTCGTGCCGGCGGCGGCGGTTTTGGTCCACCAGCTGCGCTACCTCCTTGCATATGGCGGAGGAGCGGACCAGGCGCTCTCCGAGCAGGGTCACGCCTATCTGAGCTCGCTGACCCCATGGGTCTTGTTCCTCTGCGCTGCTGCACTCGGAGCGTTCCTCGGCCGGCTAGCCCGAGCGTGGCGCCTCGGCGAGACTGAGGACCACCCAACGGCAAGCCCGCTCGTGGTCTGGGTCGCTGCCGCGGCCGGACTCGTCGCGCTCTACACCGGACAGGAGCTGCTCGAAGGCCTCCTCGCTTCCGGTCATCCACCGGGCTTGATCGGCGTCTTCGGTGACGGCGGCTGGTGGGCGATTCCCGCAGCACTTTTCGTCGGCGGGCTACTGACGCTTGCGCTCCGAGGGGCGCGAGTCGCGATCCATTTCGTTGCGGCCCACAGGGCGAAGGTCCCGGCGCTGGCCCGACGCGCATCGTCCGGAACGCGGGCTCCGGCGAGCCTCCTCCTGCCGCCGCTGCAGCCGATGGCCGCGGCTGCGCCGGGCCGCGCTCCGCCAGTTCCTCTCTCGAGCTGATCAAGGCGCCGCAGCCCGACCGGGCTCGCCGGCGCGATCCACACCCGAGAAAGGAACAAACATGCCAAGCCTTGTGCGGGGGCTGCTGCTGGCGATCGTCACGCTGGCGAGCCTTCCAGCCATAGCGGGAGCCCATCCGGGCAACCCCGACTTCCGCTCCGTGTTCCAGCGCTTCAGCCCTCCGGTCTCCGGAGTGAACGTCCAGGTCCTCAACTGGGACAGCAACTACCAACTCTCGGACCCGGGCCACCACACGGTCGTGATCTACGGCTACGACCACGATCAGTACGCCCGCATCCTGCCTGACGGCACCGTGCAGGTGAACCAGCGCTCGCCCGCCGCCTACCTGAACGAGGACCGATACGGGAACACGCCGGTGCCCTCGTCGGCCAACCCGAAGGCTCCACCGCAGTGGAAGACCGTCAACGAGAGCGGAACCTTCGTCTGGCACGACCACCGGATGCACTACATGTCGCCGGCGACGCCCCCGCAGGTCAAGGACAAGGCTCAGCGAACGAAGATCTTCGACTACACGATCCCGCTCTCCGTCGACGGCAAGCCGGTCAGCCTGGACGGCAGCCTCTTCTGGGTTGGGCCGCCCGACACCTCGAAGACCCCGTTCCTGATCGTCGGCGGAGTGATCGTGATTGGGCTGTTGGTCATGGTGATCTGGGTCAGGCGTCGCCGCCGCGGTGATCCGACGGGAAGCGGCACGGCGAAGACTCGCCCCCGAAGGAGGCCAAGGAGGCCTGGTGAGTCGCATCGTTACTCGCGGTGGCGTGGCCGCCCTCCTGGCGGCTGTGGTCTGCGCAGCGGCTCCGGCCGCCGCATCTGCGCACGCGATCCTCGAGAGCACTTCGCCGCAGCGCGGAGCGGTGCTCCCGCACCAGCCGGACGCCGTGATCTTCCGCTTCGACGAGCCGGTCGAGGGCAACTTCGGCGCGATCCGCGTCTATGACTCACGGGGCAGCGAGGTCGACCAGAGCGACGCCTTCCATCCGAACGGCAACGGACCCCAGATCGGTGTTCACCTGAAGCCCGGCCTACCGGACGGCAGCTACACCGCCACCTATCGCGTCGTCTCGGCGGACGGGCACATCGTCTCCAGCGGCTTCGTCTTCTCGATCGGGAAGGCGGGGGCCGCCCCGAGCCAGACGGTCGCCCAGCTGATCGGGAACTCCGGCTCGGGGGCGGTGACCGAGATCGCCTTCGGGGCGGCGCGCGCCCTGCAGTACACGGCCGTCGCCCTGGCCGTCGGGGCCCTCGTCTTCCTGCTCCTGGCCTGGCTCCCGGGACTCGGGGCTGTCGCCGGCTCGGATGGCAGCTGGCTGCGCGCCTCGGAGTCCTTCTCCGCTCGTCTCAAGAGACTGCTGTACGCCGCGACTGCGATCGGTGCGGTGACAGCCGCAGCCGGCGTCGTCCTGGAGGCGGCTGAGGCCGCCGGCATCTCGGGCTTCTCGGCACTGAAGAGCTCCGTCATCCGCGAGGAGCTGGGGACGAAGTTCGGCACGATCTGGGGCCTCTGCCTGGTCGCTTGGGTCACCTTCGGAGTGATCCTGCCGTTCGCCCTCGGGCGCGCGGGCCAGAGGGTCTTTGCGCTACGGCCGGCCGAGCTGGGAGCCACGGGACTTGCGAGGTCTGGATCGTCGCTGGGGATCAGACTGTTGCCGCTCGCCGTCCCCCTCGCCTTCCTCGTGATGGAGCCCGCCCTCTCCGGCCACGGCAGCACACAATCGCCGGTGCCGCTGCTCTTCCCGACCAACGTCCTGCACGTCGCTGCGATGGGCGTCTGGCTCGGCGGCCTCGTGACGCTCCTGCTCGTCGTCGCGCGGGCCACCCGCGAGCTCGAGCCTCCCGATCGCGGCCGGCTGCTCGCGGCGGTGCTGGTCCGCTTTTCCCAGCTCGCGCTGATCGCTGTTTCGGTGATCCTCATCTCGGGGCTGATCCAGGCCTACGTCCTGGTCCGCCATCCGCAAGCCCTGCTCGACACGGGTTATGGCCGAGCGGTGCTGATCAAGTTCTGCCTCTTGCTCTGCCTGATCGGGCTCGGCGCCTACAACCGCTACCGCTCGGTCCCGCGGCTGGAGAAGGTGGCCTCGGGGGGAGATGCGCCGGGACGCGCCGGCCTGCTCTTGCGGCGGGCGCTCCGTACCGAGGTCGCGCTGCTGGTCGTCGTTCTGGGAGTGACCGGTGCGCTCGCGAGCTACGCGCCGTCGATCGCCTCGCAGTCGGGGCCCTATTACACGACTACAACGCTCGGCCCCACCTCCTTCCAGATGGTCGTTGATCCGGCTCAGTCCGGTGCCAACGAGATCCATATCTACATGTTCGACGCGAAGTCGGGGGCTCAGTACACCGGGACGAAGGAGCTCGACGTCACGGCGAGCGAGACGGACAAGAACATCACGCTGCCACTCACCCCGCAGCTCTCGGGCCCCGGGCACTACACGATTCCGGACGCCCTGCTCAGCGTTCCCGGGACCTGGAAGATCGAGGTGACCCTGCGGGTCTCGGCCTTCGACGAGTTCACGAACGACTTCTCGGTGCCGATCAGATGAGCGCCGATCTGATCAGCTCGCTGCTCTTCTTCGTCCCGGCGCTGTTGCTCGGCCTCAGCCTCCTCCTTGGCCACCGGCCAGGAGAGCGGTTGCTGCTCCGTTGGGCCACGAGACGGACGCAGCGGCATCGCTACACGCCGCTTGGTCCCAATCCGGTCCGCAATGGATGGGTCTGGATCAACCCGCGCGGCGGTCGCCTGCTCGCGCGCTCCCTGGCAGGTCGCGCGCCTCCTCGCGGACCGGCGCCGCGAATGCGGTTCGGGCGGCGCCTGCATCCGTCCTTCATCTGACAAAGGAGTCTTTCGATGCGAAAGAGGTTGATTCTCGGAGCGAGCGCCGGTCTGGCCGGATTCGCTCTGCTTGCGGCGAGCGCTCAGGCGCACGTCAGTTTCCACCCGAACGTGCTGCCGGCGGGCGCCAACGCCACGCTGGACCTGCGGGTTCCCAACGAGATGGACAACGCCAACACGAACAAGCTGGTCGTTCAGGTCCCACCGGGGTTCATAGACATCGCGACCGCGCCGATCTCGGGCTGGACGGCCCAGATCCAGACCCGGAAGCTGGCCACGCCGGTGCAGACGGACTCGGGACCGGTGAGCGAGGAGGTCAGCCAGATCACCTGGACTGGCAGCGGCTCCGGCAAGATCCCGCCGGGCGGCTTCCAGAACTTCGCGATCTCGACCGCGATCCCGGATCAGGCCGGGCACGTCCTGACGTTCAAGGTCCTCCAGTACTACGACAACGGGAAGGTGGTGCGCTGGATCGGGCCCGAGAGCTCAGACACCCCGGCGCCGACCATCGACGTCACCGATGCCAACGGCGTGATCCAGGACGTCGCCGGCAGCGAGGCCGGACCGCCGCCGATCGATCAGCTGCCCTCCTCGTCGAGCGGCGGCTCGTCGTCGAGCGACGGCGCCAGCAAGGGCCTCGGCATCACGGCCCTCGTCATCGGTGTTCTCGGCCTGTTGGCCGGAGGTGCGGCGCTCCTTCGAACGCGGAGGTCGAATAGCTGACGACGGCCATGGGAGGGCGGCCAGGATGCCGCCCTCCCACTGGGCTGATTGACAAATGATCCACACACCCCTCGCGGAGATCTGGAGTTGGTGGCTGACGCCTTTGTTCGTCGCTCCGCTCGTCCTGGCCTTTGCCGCCGCCGTATGGCGCGGACTGGCGCGGGCCAGGAGGGCGACGTGGGAGGCGCGACGCAGGGCTTGGGGTCCACGTCGCTGACGATGGCCGAACGGGCGGAGCCGAGAGATGAGCGCTGACCCGCTCGCGATGCGGATGATGGGCGCGATCACGGTGCCAAAGGAGATCTGGCTGATCTCCGAGATAGCCATCCCCTCGGTGTTGGCCTATCTCTACCTGAGCCGCTGCCGAGCGCTTTCCCGGGCCGGGCGTCCCGTTTCCGCCTCGCGGCAGTTCTGCTTCGGCTGCGGGCTCCTCGTCGTCTTTGTGGCGACCGGAACCGGGGTCGAGACGCTCGCCGACGACCTGCTGACCGCTCACATGGTCCAGCATCTGCTCCTGGCCGACGTGGCGGCACTCTTGCTCGCGGTTGGCCTCACTGGACCGGTGCTGCGGCCGCTTCTCTCCTCGCCGGCGCTCCGTTGGCTGACGCCGCTCGCCAATCCCGTGATTGCCGTGTCGCTGTTCACGGTCAACCTCTACCTCTGGCACGTTCCCGCGCTCTACCAGGCCGGCCGGGGCCTCTCCCTTGCCCACGTCGCCGAGCACGCTCTCTTCCTCGGCACCGGGATCCTGCTCTGGCTCGGGCTCTTCGGGCCGCTGCCGAAGCCCGCCTGGTTCGGCAATCTGGCCAGGGTCGGTTATGCGGTGTGCGTCTGGCTGCCGGCGATCGCCCTGGCGAACATCTTTATGTGGTCGGGGACGTCCTTCTATCCGGCTTACGAGGCGGCGGAACGGGCTCGGGGCGTTACGCCGGTCGCCGACCAGAGCACTTCAGGGGCTGTGCTGATGGTCTGGTGCAGCCTGCTCGCGGTGGGCATCTTCGCCTGGGTGATCCTGCGCTGGGCGCAGTCCGACACCGAGCGCCAGGAGCTGCTCGACCTGGCCGAGCGGGAGGGGATCTCGCTGGACGACGCCCGGGCCCGCCGGGCGGCGGAGGCTGGCCAGGCCGCCCACCTTCGCCAGAGGATCGCGCCATGAGCACGGCAAGCGAACGCAACCAACCAGGCAATCGAGGAGGTCGAGTAGCGCATGTCAAGCCGTAAGCAGCGAAAGGAGCACCTGAGGGCGCAGCGCCTCGCCGCCGAGGCTCATGATCGAAGCGCGGAGCGAAGACGGCGCCTGGTCCAGTACGGAAGCGCCTCCATCTTCCTCGCGATCTGCGCGGTGGTGGTCCTCGTCATCGTCAGCCAGGCCGGCGGCGGTTCCGGCGGCGACACGCACATCGAGGACGTCGGGCTGGTCCAGAGCCAGCTCCAGGGCATCCCTCAGGCTGACACCGTGCTCGGCGATCGGCGAGCGAAGGCGACGGTGGTCGAGTTCGGCGATCTGCAGTGCCCGGTGTGCCGGGCGTTCTCCTACGAGATCGCTCCCCAGCTGATCTCGGGGCCGGTGCAACGAGGGGACGCTGACTACCAGTTCAGGCAGTTTCCGATCCTGGGCTCTGATTCGGTCGACGCCGCAAAGGCGGCGCTGGCCGCCGGGGACCAGGGCCGCTACTGGAATTTCGTCGAGCTCTTCTATCGGAACCAGGGCGTCGAGAACACCGGCTACGTCACCGACGCCTTCCTCGAGGCGGTGGCCAGGGCGGCGGGAGTCCCTGACATCGCCAAGTGGAACAACGACCGCCAGAGCTCGCGGTGGGATTCGCAGATCAAGGCGAACGAATCAGATGCCCAGGGCTTCGGCTTCACGGGAACGCCGTCGATCGTGGTGCAGGGCCCAGGCGGCCAGAGGCCATTCAACACCGTGCCTACTCTTGATCAGATCGAGTCAGCGATCCAATCCGTGAGCTGAGGCCCCGAATGGAAGAAACGAGCAAGACCAAACGCAGCGATAGCGACGAGTCCCGCAGGCCTTCCCTGGTCTTCTTCCTCCCTTTGGTCGCGATCCTCGCGATCCTGGGATTTGCGACGGTGTTCCTCACGAACAGCTCGAAACCTGCCCTGCCCGGGAACGCGACGGGCTCAAAGTCCTCCCGATATGCGGGGCTCGCGGCGCACCCTCTGAAGCCCGCGCCACCCATACGCCTGAGCAACAACCTCGGCCAGCCGGTGACGCTGAGCCAGTACCGGGGGAAGGTCGTCCTGGTGACGTTTCTCTACGTGCACTGCCCGGATGTGTGCCCGTTGATTGCCGCCAACTTGCACACGACGCTGGAGCAACTCGGTCCCCGAGCCAGTCAGGTCCAGCTGATTGCGGTTTCAGTCGATCCCCATGGGGATACTCCGGCAGCGGTTGCACGGTTCCTGAAAGAACGCGAGCTGACCGGCCAGATGCAGTACCTGATCGGTTCTCCGCAGCAACTCAGCCGGACCTGGAAGGCGTGGAACGTCGGGTCCAACGAAGAGGTCAACAGCCCGGGGCTGGTCGCTCACTCGGCGCTGGTCTACGGCATCTCAGCCAGCGGGAAGCTGACGACGATCTACTCGGCGGACTTCAAGCCCTCGCAAATCATCCACGACGTCCCAATTCTCAAGTCCCAGTGAATGCTCCGCCAAGCCGCGCCCAACCGCTTCCAGCCTCGGCCCTGCTCGGGGCGATCTTGGGGCTGGCGCTGTTGGTCGCGAGCTGCGGCGGGAGCGGTGCCCCGCCGAGCAGGACCTCAGCCCAGAGCAGCGAGCCCGCGAGCTCTGTGCCCAACTACTACGGCGTGGCTGAAGATCCCGCCGACGCCAGCACCTCCCTTGTCGCTACCGGACTCGCTTGGTCGTCGGTCAACCTGGACCAGTTCCGGGGGAAGGCGGTGCTCGTCACCTTCATCTATGACCACTGCCCCGACATCTGCCCGCTGATGGTCGGCAACCTTCACACGGCTCAAGCCGAGCTCGGCACCGAGGCCCAGAAGCTCCAGATCGTCGCCGTCTCGGTCGACCCGCGAGGCGACACTCCGAGGACAGTGCGGGCCTTCCTGCGGGAACACCGGATGACCGGCCGGATGGAGTACTTGCTCGGCTCACGTGCGGAGCTTGAGAAGGTTTGGCGAGATTGGAACATCCTCGCGAGACCCTCGCCGGAGCGAGGCAGCCCCGACACGATCGAGCACTCGGAGCTGGTCTACGGGATCAGCGCCAGCGGCAAGATCACCACGTTCTATCCGCACGTCTTCCTCCCCAGATCAGATCGTGCATGACGTGCCGATATTGGCCTCGGAGTAGGAGTTGTTCCCCCTGGGTCACCTGGGGCACTGGTACCTGTGGGTTCCATACGCGCTCCCTGTGCTGGTTGTCCTGGCGGCGTCTATCCACGCATTCAGGGTTCAACGCCGCGAGGACCGCGAGGAAGAGGCCAAGCGCAAGCGCGATGGATCCGGCGGCTGACCGGTGTCCGGGGTGAATGCGGCGATGCCCTCAACGGCCAGGACTGGCTGAGCCGATCATCGCGACCCTGGTAGGCGCGATCGGGCTGATCGCCTCGGTTCCGCTTACGACGGGTCTTGCCGCCCTCCTGGCGTCACGAGTCCCACCTGGCGCACTCCCGGAACACGCAGGGCGCGCGCACTAGTCCGGGCAGCGCGGCTTTCGCCCATCTCGATGACGGCCAGCGCCAGCGCGATCGGAACGGTCGCGGGGAGCTCGTTCACGAGGAAGAAGAGGAGGTCGAAGGCCAGCACCAGGACCGCGGCGAGCACCGCTGTTCGCAGCTGGAGCGAGCGGCGGTCGGCAAGCATGGCCCCGAGGACCGCGGCGATGAAGAGGTCGCCGAAACCGATCAGGGCCGAGCCGAACTGGGCGAACTGCAGCTGCGGCAAGCCGCCGGCCGGGGCAGCTGCATTGAGCACGTTGTCGGGCCCTTGCAGCACGTCCGCGCCGACCAGCAGAGCGTCGACGATCGCCATCGCATAGATCCCGACCTTGAGCCAGCGGGTCGGCACGGAGCCCGCCAGCAAGGCGCCGAGCGCGACGCAGGCCAGTGCCGAGAGCGCCAGCGCCGACGCGTCGGCGGGGATCCGCCCCAGGGGTCCGCAGGCAAGCAGGAACAACGGGACGACCAACAGGGCCAGCGCAGGCCGGGCCCCGTGAATCGCGCGGGAGAGTGCCATGGCGGCCAGAGGCGGCACCCCCACGAGGGCCAGGTAGGTGAGCGCGTCTGCGAGACCCGGATCGAGGGCGATCCCCGCAATCACGGCAACGACCGAGCCCGGCAGCAGAAGCCACCACCACCGTCCGGTCAGGCGCGTCGGCAGCGGCAACGTGTTCGCGGGGACGGCAATCAAGCTCGCTTGGGCAAGACCGAGGACGGCGATGGAGAGGGCGAATGGGAAGCTCGTCATTTCGTCTCGACGGTACCGAGAGTGGATAAAGCCGGGTCTGGGCCTGGACCTGCGGTACTTGCAGGTGACCTCCGCTCAGCCGCGGTCGATTCGTCTAAGCGCTGCGCGTCCCCTCACTAACGCAGCGGTTCACCTTCGTGTAGGTCCACCCCGTTGTCTGGCAGATCTCCGCGTAGCTGAGACCAAGCGCCAACAGACACAGGGCGCGTCGCTCGTCGGCCTTCAACGACAACAGTTCTCTCCGCCGGTCCGCCAGGATCTCGCCTCGTTCGAACCGCTCCGCTGGCCCAGGCAGATCGGCCGGCAGGACTTCCCCCAAGTCGATCTCGCCGGCATCTTCTCCAGCCTCGACACGCAGGCTGCACTCCCTTCGGCGTGATGTGCGCCGCCGCGATGGCCCATGCCTCACGCTTCACCGTCGTGTAGAGCCAGGCGAGTGGTTCGCCGATGCCCTTGTAGCGCTCGACGAACAGGAGATACGCAGACTGCAGGGCGTCATCCGCGTCGTCTGGGAGCTCGGCGTGCCGGTTGGCTTGCCGCCGAAGCCGGTGCTCGTGAAGGCACAGGACCTCGGTGAGCAGCTCGGCATTCCGCTCGCGCTGGCTGGCGCTTGATCTGGGGTCCGGCTGAGCGGCCATGAGGGCGGCCGACCGCACGGCTCCGCCGTGCAAACATCAGGCCGTCCGCCGTCCAGCCGGGTTCCAGCGCCGGACAGACGAAATCCGCGAAAAGCTGCGCGCCACAAATGCGCCAGTCAGACACCGTTTTGAGCGGTCTCCAGCGGTCTCCGGCGGATCGCCTTGATAGCGATCCGCCGCCGGAACCGCCCACGTTGTCCCTGCAAATCGGCAGGGTTTGGCTCTACTAAGCGGAGGGGGTGGGATTCGAACCCACGAGGGACCCGAAGGCCCCTAACGGTTTTCGAGACCGCCCCGTTCAACCGCTCCGGCACCCCTCCAGGTCCCCATTTGCTGGGGAATCTCGGTGGAGAAGGCTAGCGGTGCGGCGTGGGTACCACTGTGGGTACAAGTCTCGGTGTCTCCATCGGCGCTACGGGCCTGACTCTCAGCGTCCGCCAGAAGCGCATCCAAGAGACTCGCGGCCTCCTGCTCAGCACCTGGGAACAGGTGGCCGTACCGATCCAGGGTGACTTGAATCGAGCTATGGCCCATGAACTCGCAGAGGGCCTTGGCGTTTACCCCGGCGGCGATCATCAACGAGGCGTAGGTGTGCCGCGCTTCATGGAGCGTGATCCGGTCTAGATCGGCTGCCTTCCATGCTCGGTCTGCCCGGCCGGTCAGCGTCGTGCTTGCGAACACTTCTTCTGGGCTTCTGCCGAAAACGAAGCCCTCCGGCCAGGTCGCCATTCGGTGCTCGGTCAGCACGTCACGCAGACCCGCAGGAATCGGGACACGTCGCCGGCCCTTGCGGGACTTTGGGTCGATCCGTCCTTCTTCTCGGTCCCAACTGTCCTCAACATGGATCACGCCAGCGGCCAGGTCAACATGCTCCCACTGCAGGGCTCGAAGCTCAGAGCGTCTGAGCCCTCCATAGAACGCCGTTGACCAAACCGCTTGGAGGTCGGAGGGGACTGCGGCAATCAGCCCGGCAGCCTCCCCGGGTGACGCGATCCGGTCACGACTGCCCCGAACGGCTGGAAGGGCGAGGTCGTTGGTCGGATTGATTGCAACGTCGCCGCGCTGGATCGCACGACGGAAGATCACCCTCAGCGGCATGATCGCGTTGCGGATCGTTGACGGTAATAGCCCTCTCCAGCCAACCAGTCCGCTAGGTCCTGGACTTGATTGCGGGTGAGGTCTGACAGCCGGACGTGGCCCAGACGGGGCAGCACATACCGACGCAGGGACCCGCGATAGCTGCGGATCACTGACGGCTTGTACTGGTCGCCGCTCCGGTTGCGGATATGTCCGGACTTCATCGCCTCGAGCATTGCGTCCGCTGCTTCTTGGACGGTCTGCTTTGTCGGGGCGTTGAGCGTCTTGCTCTTGCGGGCAACGAGCGCGTCAGCTCGCCATCCCTGTCTGAGCGAAACCTCAAGCTGCACGTTCAGGTCTGCCCGCGCTGCGGCACCGACCTGTACCTGCCGGATCCTTCGGAGGTTCGGCCCGGGCCCGCGGACCGCACCGTGTGACGAACGTGGGAGCTGCTAGCCCAGCCGCTTCCGCAATGTCAGCTTCCGAGGCAGAAACACCCCCGTGCCTCCGGTGGGGGCGTAGGTGATCTGCGCGACCACCCTGACCTTGCCGGTATCGAGCAGCTTCTCCCTGGCCCTGCCAAGCACGCCGGCGACGAATGAGAGAGCGCCGGGGCTGACCTGCCTGTCGCGCGGCCCTCGGATTGCCGCAGTGCCCGTCAGATGCACAACGCCCGGGTTCGGGATGTCGAGTGTGATCCGGGCGGTACCCCGCTTCTTGTTTCGCTTGACGCCCGCAACGGTCAACCTGTTGTCTGGTTCGACGAGCGCGCTCACGTTCAGGTACTTGTCGTTGTTCAGCAGGAAGTCACCCTGCTGGCCGTCGGCGAGGTCACTGCCGGGCCGGTACAGGTAGCTCTCGCCGAGGGCATCCAAGTGGCATGCCGTGGGAGCGCCGCCAATGTGCAGCCCGATCACATCTCCCGGCAGAACGGGGATGTGGAGACCCGGGAAGGTGTTGTTCGCTGCCGAGGCGAGCGGGCGCGGGCCGTCGTGACCGATCACCTTGTAGGTCGAGCCGCCCACCGGCCGGTAGACCTTGAACTCGATGGGCGCCGACCCGACGGACGCGTAGTGGCTCCAGGAGGTGATCACCAGGGATTGCCCGGGAGCAGCCGGGACCGTGTAGGACGGAGCCGCCGGTCCGGTTGCCTGAACGAGGTCAATCGGGTCCGGATTGATGCACACTCCGGGCGGCGGGGGACCGTTCCAGGGGGTGAACCCGATGCTGACCGCCGCCCCGGCGGACGGGGCGGTCACCGCAAGCCACGTCGCGGCACCGGCGGCCGCAAGCAACGCCCGACGTCCATGCCGACGCACCACTCGCACGCGGCGATCCTAGTTGCTCGTGGCGTAGGGGACAAGCGCCGCGGCGCTAGCGCAGCCAGGTTCCGAAGAAGCTATCTGCTGCTGCGGTGCTTCTCTATAGGGACACTTAGCCGCACGACGGGTGTGAGCTCCCGCTCGGGGGCATCCGCGAGCCGCACGATCTGACACACGTTCCCCACTGCGCCAAGACGACTGGCCGACCTCGAACGCTCCGGGTCGCCACGGTCGCGCCAGGTCTGAGCGCCACAGCGTGGGCCTTGGCCCGCTCGATGGGGTTCGTCATTCACTTCCTCTCAGTGGGTACCAGTTGAGTACCAACGGTCGCCGTTCTCCAGCGGTCTACAGCGGTTTCCAGCGCGTCAGTGAGTACGGGTCCTAGACGCCAAGAAGCCCGCGTGTGCGAGCGAATTTGGCTCTACCACTTGTGTCGCGGCTCTATCCAGGCTGACCGCTTCCAGGGTTTTCGAGACCGCCCCGTTCAACCGCTCCGGCACCCCTCCAGGGCAGCAGAGAGGCTAGCGTCAGCTCGCGGCAGGCAGCTTGCCGTCGAGCACGTAGCGCAGCACCCCGACGACCTGCTCCGGTGACTCCGCGGTCGCCATCGCGGCGCGATCGATCTCCTTCAGCGCATGGTTGTGCTCCTCGGGATGGAGAGTGACGATCGGCTTGCCGAGCGCCGCCGCGAAGCCGGCGTCGAAGGCGGCGTTCCACTGCTTGTACTGCTCGCCGAAACGGACCACGACCACGTCGGCCTGGCGGATCAGCGTCTGCGTGCGGATCGCGTTGACGCCCGCGCCCTTGTGGTCCTTCCAAAACGCCTCGGACTCATCGCCGAGAAGCGCCACGCCGACGTCATCCGAGGCGCCGTGATCGGTGACGGGCGAGCTGAAGGTGACGTCGAGACCCGCCTGCCTGGCGCCCTCGGCGATTCGCTCGCGCCAATCGGAGTGAATCTCGCCCGCCAGGTAGACGTTCCATGCCATGGCTCGATCTTATTGACCGAGCCATCGCTTCTAGACTTCCACGACCCCGGAGAGGTGTCCGAGTGGCTTAAGGAGCTCGCTTGGAAAGCGAGTGGGCGGGTTAAACCGCCTCGTGGGTTCGAATCCCACCCTCTCCGCTCCGGTGACGACGGGAGAGGGAAACCATGGCCAAAGAAGGCCGACGCAAGTGGCTCAACCGCGCGGTGAAGCTGGAGCGCACTGCCGAAAGAGTCGCCGACCTGCCGGCGAACTTGGTGGGCCGAGGCCAGCCGATCAGCGACTCCGCCAAGAGAGACCTGTACGAGAAAGGCGTCAACGCGGTCGCCACAGTGTTGAAGGCGCCCAGCAAGCACCGCGTTACCTCGGTGAAGGAGAACGTCGGCCGCTTCACGGTCCGGATCGAGATCTCCGGAGAGCAGCCGTACGAGACCAACGTCTGGCAGGCGTTCTGGGAGGACGAGTGGAAGCAGATGCAGCCCGGAATGGAGGTCGACTGCAAGGTCGACCCGGGGAATCATGAGCTCGTCTGGCTGACGCCCACCGGCTTCCAGGAACCGGCAAAGCAGGTCAATGGGCCGAGGCTGAATCTCGGCGGCCTGGTCGGCGATCGCATCACTGACTCGTCCCAGCTGATCGCCACCGGTAGGCGGGCGACGGCGACGGTGCTCTCCTCGGAGCCGATGGGCAAGAACGCGCCCGGAACCGCCGACGAGTTCTACCTCCTCGACCTCGAGCTCAAGGCGGATGACGAGCCCCGGAGCTGGAAGGTGAACTTCGGCATGCGCGTCCCGAAGGGCGCCGAGGGGATGGTGGCCAAGGGGGAGGAGCTCCAGGTGGCGTTCGCCGCGGTCGGCGACCCCGATCGAGTCGCCGTCGACTGGCCCGCCACCTCGAATGGCCGGTTCACCTAACGATGAGCGACGACCAGGGCACCGGCTTCGAGTGGCGGCGGAAGCGCGGCTGGCTCAACCGGGCCATCGAGAAGGTCGAAGACGCTCCGACGAACGTGCTCTTCGGCGGCAAGGCGGTGAGCGACTCGGCCAAGCGCAAGCTCTACGAGAAAGGTCTCAAGGGCCAGGCCATGATTCTCGAGGCGCCGGGCCGGAGCAGGGTGAGCCAGGTAAGCGACTCCATCGTGCGCTTCCGGGTGCAGATCGACATCCCCGGCCGCGATAGCTACGAAGCCAAAGTGACCCAGACGATCATGGGCGGCCATGTTCACGACTCACTGCAGAAGGGTGCGATGGTCGAATGCAGGGTCGATCCGAACGACGAGAAGAAGGTCCTGCTGGTCCCGCCCGAGATCGACGGGCGCAAGGTCACGGCGGTCGACTCCGCCGACGTCCTCGCGGAGGGAAAGCGCGCCACGGCGAGGATCGAGCAGGCGAACGAGCTCGACGTGAAGGCACCGGGCTCCGGCGATCCCATGTACGAGCTGGTCATGGAGATGCGCTCCAACGACGAGCCGGAGCCATGGCGGATCAGGATCGGACAACGCGTTCCGGCGGGGGCCGAGGATCTCGTCAGGGAGGGCGGTGAGCTGACCGTCGCCTACCTCGAGGTCGACGATGGCCACTCCGCGGCCGTCGACTGGGCCGCGACCAGCGGCGGTCGTTTCAGCTAGCCCATTCGGGAAGGCTTTAGCCGATGAAGCGGAACGAGGCGCTGCGCCAGCTCTCCCGGGACCACCACCGCGCCCTGGAGGTCGCACTCAAGCTGCGGCGAGCGACCGGTCGCGACGCGCAGGATGTGAGAAGCGCCTTCCTCAGCTTCTGGCGAGAGCACGGCGCATTCCACTTCCGTGTCGAGGAGGACGTCATGCTGCCTGGCGCCGCCCCGCACATCGATCCGACCGATCCGGCCGTCGCCCGGGTGCTCACCGACCACGTCGAGATCCGGCACCGGGCCGGCAACCTCGAGGACACCCCGGACACCGGCGCCGACCGGCTCAACGCGCTCGGCGAAATGCTCAGCGCCCACGTGCGCCACGAGGAGCGCGTCCTCTTCCCGATGATCGAGGAGGCCCTCTCCGCCGATGAGCTCGACCGGCTGGCTCAGAGGATCGACGAGGCCGAGCGCTCGCGCTGAGGCGGGACCGGCGCGGGCCCGCTGTGCTCGGCCTCCGCCCACAGCCAGGTCTTCGAAACGAGCAGCTCACGTTTCCCGGAAGGCATTGGTCGGACGAGTCAGCTGGGCAGCGGCCGCGATCCTATGCGCTTCGCCCGTGGAAAATCAACCGATCCCACGAAGGCATAGGGTTCGCCGCGCCATGGCTCAGGTACAGACCGTGACCGGGCCGATCGAGGCCGATCAGCTCGGGACGACGCTGATCCACGAGCACCTCCGCACACGCGACGAAGCCGTCCACGATCAATGGCCCGATGCCGGGACGGCGAAGGACGATGAGCCCTACGCCGTGCCGCCAGGCGGCGACTACGAGATCGCGGTGCGGGAGGCGAAGGCAGCGATGGATCTCGGCATCAAGACGATCTGTGACCCGACTGCGATGTTCCTCGGCCGCGACGTCGACTTCATGCGGCGGGTCTCCAAGGAGACGGGCCTGCAGGTCGTCGCCTGCACCGGGATCTACACCTATGACCATCTCCCCCAGTTCCTGCTCAACCGCGACCCGGACCAGATCGCCGAGCTCTTCGTCGGGGACATCGAGAAGGGCATCCAGGGAACGGAGATCAAGGCCGCCTTCATCAAGTGCGCCGCCGACGAGCCGGGCGTGAACGAGAACATCGAGAAGATCCACCGCGCCGCCGCCCGGGCGAGCCTCCAGACGGGCGCGCCGATCATGGCCCATTCACGCCCCGCCAGCAACACGGGTCCCCGGCAGGTCGAGATCTTCGAGGAGGAGGGCGTGGATCCCTCGAAGGTCCAGATGGCCCACTGTGGCGACACCGACGACCTCGACTACATCGAGGGGCTCCTCGAGAAGGGCGTCTGGGTCGGCCTGGACCGTTACGGCCTCGAGCTCTATCTGCCGTTCGAGAAGCGCCAGGCAACGGCGAAGGCCCTGCTCGAGCGCGGGTACGCCGACCGCACCTTCCTCTCGGCCGACTCTTGCGCGACCCTCGATTGGTTCCCGCCCACGACGATCGAGCAGCTCGTCGACGCCGGGATGGCGATCGACTGGACCATCCGGATCGTCCCTGAGAGGGTCCTACCCGAGCTCCGCGAGTCCGGGATGAGCGAGGAGCAGGAGCGGACGATGATGGTCGACAACGCGGTCGCCTGGCTCATCGCCTAGCGCCGCGAGGAGAAGAAACCCTCGAGCAGGGCCGCGGACTCCGCCGCGAGCAGCCCGCCCTCGACGGCAGGCCGGTGGTTCACCACCGGCTCGGCGAACAGATCGATCACGCTGCCGACCGCGCCTCCCTTGGGGTCAGCCGCGCCGTAGACCAGGCGCGGCACGCGTCCCAGGGTGATCGCGCCGGCGCACATCGGGCAGGGCTCGAGAGTCACGTAGATCGTGGTCTCCAGCAGGCGCCATCCGCCCAACCGCTCAGATGCCTGGCGCAGAGCGAGAATCTCCGCGTGCGCGGTTGGGTCGCCGCGCAGCTCGCGCTCGTTTCCGGCCCGTCCGAGCACCTCGTCCCCACGAGCGACGACGGCGCCGATCGGGACGTCGCCATGCCGGGCCGCGTCCTCGGCGAGCTGCAGGGCCGTTTGCATGTGGCGCCGGTCGGCCTCTTTGAAATCCGCAGCGGCCATCGCTTCGCCAGTATGCATGCGGCGACGACCCTGCGCTTCCAGGAACTTTTCGCGCCAGGCGGTGTTTCAGGAGCAGGACCGGCGAGCAGGCCGGTCGTCCTGTTCAGGGGGGCCAGACACCTGGGGACATGCGAAAGCTGATCGCCACAACCACGCTCGTCCTGGCCGCGGCCGCCATCTGGGCCGCGGGGCCTGTGGTTGCAGCTGCGCCGCAGGCCGCGCCATACGTGCCCGGCGAGCTCCTCGTCAAGCTCGACGGCGGGGCGGAGCGGGTGCTCGAGCTGCCGCACGGCGTCGGCCTCTCCACCGCCGAGCAGGCACTCGACGCGAACCCCGCCGTCGACTACGCCGTGCCCAACTACGTCGCCCACGCCTCCGCGATCCCGAACGACCCGGGACCGGCGGGCACGCCCGGCGGCTGGCAGCGCACGCAGTGGAACTTCCTGCCCTGCGGCTCGCTCTGCGGGGAGACCGCGTCGCCGTACCAGGCAAAGGGTGGCCTCAATGCCCCCGAGGCATGGGACATCCTCAAGCAGCGGGGAGCCGCGTATGGGGCGGGCGCCCGCGTGGCGGTGCTCGACACGGGCGTCGCCTACATGAACAAGAAGCCGCAGTTCCGGCGGAGCCCCGACTTCGGGCGCAGCCAGTTCCTGCCAGGCCACGACTTCGTGGACAACGACAAGTTCCCGCTCGACGAGGACGGCCACGGGACCCACGTCGCGGGGACGATCGGCGAGCGGACGGGCAACCAGGTCGGGCTGACCGGTCTCGCCCCGAAGGCGAAGATCATCCCGGTCCGGGTGCTCGACTCCGAGGGATTCGGCACGGCCCGGAACATCGCCCATGGGATTCGCTACGCGGCGACGCATAAGGCGCAGGTGATCAACATGAGCTTCGAGTTCTCCCTCGGGGTCAACAGCTGCGCGAAGATCAAGGGGATCTGCTCGGCGATCAAGTTCGCGTTCAAGCGCGGCGCGCTGGTGGTGGCGGCGGCGGGTAACGAGAACGGCGAGCCGGTGGCCCTGCCCGCCGGCGCCCCGCACGTGATCGGCGTCGGTCGCACCACCAAGGACGCCTGCCTCGCCAGCGACTCACGAACCGGAGCGGGCCTCGACCTGGTCGCGCCGGGCGGAGGATTCCCGCTGCTCAGCACCTGCGGCAGCGATGACTCGGTCTTCACGCGGGGTCTCCCGATCTTCCAGCTCACCTTCGACGGCCCGGGCTACATCAACTTCGGCTACCCGGGCGGCTACGAGGGCACCTCGATGGCGGCAGCGCATGTCTCCGGCGTCGCGGCGATGGTGATCGCAAGCGGAGTAGTCGGCAGCTCCCCCACAGCGGTCGAGTGCCAGCTCGAGGGCAGCGCGCGGCACACCGACTCTCAGCTCGGCCAGCCGTACGACGTGCGCCTGTTCGGCGCCGGCCTGATCGACGCGGCAGCGGCGGTCAAGGCCAAGGCGCCCGGCTGCTAACCATCACCTCATGGACGAGGTGAGATTCGAGCTCGCTCCGGCAGGCGGCGACTACGCCGACGAGCTCACTCAGATCAAGATCGAGGTGAACGGGACGGACCTGGTCGAGCTGGCCCGCCAGGCTGAGCTGCCGTCGGCTCAGGCCGACGGCGAGGAGGAGCTCGCGGGGACCTACGTCGGGCTGGTTCCGGGATTCGTCCGGATCGACCTCGCGAGCCAGTTCCTCGGCACGCCCGGCACCTCCCTCGCCCCCGGCGGACAGGAGAAGTCCGCGCTGCTGAGCTGCAATTGCGGCGAGGTCGGCTGCTCACCCCTGCTGGCGCGGGTGACGGTCGACGAGGACACCGTCAGGTGGGACGACTTCGAGCAGCCGACTCGCCCGGACTGGGATTACGATGGCTTCGGGTTCGCCTTCGCGCGCCGGCAGTACGAGCAGGCGCTGCTCGAGATGCTGGGTGACTAGACCGCCGAGCTAGGTGGTCTTGACGATCCACACGTCGCAGGGCGCGTGGTGCGAGATCTTGTTGGGCACACTGCCCAACAGAAAGCGGCGCGCTCCGGTCATGCCCTTGTTCCCCACCAGGACGAGATCCGCGCCGTTCTCCTCGGCGACGTCGAGGATCGCGTCGGCGGGATCGCCCTCGCGCGGATGGGTGACGACGTCGACCTTCGCCTTCTTCGCCTCGGCCGCGGCGTTGTCGAGGACCAGCTGGACGTCCTCCCGTGGGTTCACCGCGTAGGCGACGTCGCCCGAGATCCCCTCCTGCTCCTCCTTCAGGCGCTGCTGCGGGACAGGCTCGTAGGCGCTGACGATCTCGAGCTTGGCCTTCGAGAGCTTCGCGAGCTCAATCGCGGTCTTTACCGCCGCCGTGGCGGTCTCCGAGCCGTCGGTTCCAACCACTATGCGGTCGAACATCACCCCTCCTCGCCATGCCGCGGAATTTGCGCGCCGATACTACCCCGCGAGCCGCGACGGACGCGGCACAGGTCTCACCAGGTCGCCGACGCAGTTCACACGCGAGGGCACCCCGATCCGGCGCCCTTGTCGTGCCGATTCGCGACCCGGTGCGGCGCGGGGATCAGGGCCGCGCCTGCGATGACGAGTGCAAACGCGATCATCCGCCCGGCGATCGCCACCGCCCCGGTCCCGATCGAGTCACGGAAGACCAGGACGCCGCCGACGATTGCGACGAGGTTGGCCGCTACCGAGGTGAGCGCGATGACTTCGACGCCCGGACCGACCTGCAGGCCGCGGGCCGAGGCATAGAAGGCGATCACCGAGGCGGCCAGCGCCGCGAACGCCCATGGGCTGACCAGCTCGAGCACCCCGCCCTGAACGGCGTGGGTGAGGAACTTGAGCGCGATGTCGGAGATGCCGAACAGGGCGCCGGCAGCTGCGCCGAGGATCAGGCCCTCCCCTGCCTGCAGGACGCGGAGGCGGCCGGCCATCACGGCAGTTCCCGTGGCGAGCAGAAGGACGGTGCATTCGATGGTGATCAAGGCGGCCAGCGCGTATCCCGGAGGGTGGGTGGGCTGAGACCCTTGGGTGATCCCGATGACCGCAAGCCCTACCGCCGTGATTGCCAGGCCGATCCACTGCCGGCGACCGAGATGAAAGCCGAAGAACCGCTCGGCGAGCACCGCGAGGAAGACCAGTCCGCTCGAGAGGACGGCCTGTACGACCGACAACGGTGCGAGCGCGAGGGCGCCGACGTGGAGTCCCCAGGCCCCCAATGCCACCAGCCAGCCCACCGCGAACCACTTGGAGCGGAAAAGGTCGACGGCGCTTCTCAGCGGGTGCCCAACGCGCACGGCCGGCGCCGAGACCGCGCCGCGCTGCTTGAGCAGAAAGGAGACGCTCGTAGCGAGCGCGCAGGCCAGGGCAAGCGCGAGTCCGAAGGTCACAGGTGACCGCTAGGTGAGCTTGACGATCGCGATCACCATCGAGGCGAGCAGGCAGGCGACAAGGATCACCATGGTGGCGGCCCAGATCCGCGGCATGTGGCCGATCCTAGTCGTCGGGCTGGATCGGCTGAGGCTGCGGCGCGACCACGCCGCGCAGCGCGCTGGGAGGCGTATCCGGCGCGACCGCGTACCAGTCGACATAGCGGCCGCACGCCTTGCTGAGCGGGATCGTCTCGCGGGCGGGATCGACTCGCGTGGCGGCAAGGCCGCTCAGATACGCCTTGCTCTCGGTGCGTAGCAGCCGGCCGATGAGCGGCGGATCCCCCACGTCGACGTTCACGACCGCGGTTCCGGCCTTCTTGACGTCCAGCGAGCCGACGGGGTAGTACGGCGAGGGCCCCCGGAAGAGCAGATTGGTGCGCATCTCCGCGCTGAACGGCGCCCCAAGCCCCGGCCCGCTAGCGGTGAGGTGCAGGGGTTGCGTGCTCGCGTACTGGAGGGAGAGGTCCCAGTGCCCCGGGGTCAGATAGAGGCGCATGTGTGCCGGCTTCGTCTGCGTCAGCGCCGGGCTCGGGTTCCAGACCTTGCCGATCACCGGCTGCACCGTGAAGACGGTCGCCGTTCCGCCGGCCTTCGTGATCGGCGCCTGCTCGGGGTTGCCGCAATCGAGCGGAGCGCCCGGGTTGAGCGGCTCATACAGCGTGCGGCGCTGGCCGACCGGGCGATCGCGGTGCCAGAGGATGAAGTCGCCCGTCCGCAGCCGCGGCGCGTACCCGGGCGGCGCCTGGCTCTGCATCGCGGCGCTCGTCGTCACCACCCAGTTGAACTTGTTCATCACGAACTGCGGGACGTTGTCCCAGTCGAACTTCGCGTTCAGGTCGGTCGCCCGGTAAAGGGAGTGGGTCTCCTCGACGTCGTAGTGGTTGGTGATCGGGGCATAGACCTCCGAGCCGATCAGCTCCCAGGAGACGAAGTTGTCGCGGCCCAGGAAGAGGACGTTCTGGCCGTCGACGATCGGCCGCATGCGCAGCATCTCCTGGAGGTGGTAATCCGGGCCGACGGCGGATTGCCGCAGAGGGAGCAGCGTGGAGAACGCTGCCGCGGCCACGAAGACGAGCGTCAGCAACGGAATGGCGAAGCCTGAGATCGGGCGGAGCAGCCCCGGCGGCCACCAGCGGGCTCCCTCCCCCTCCGGAACATCGCCCTCCTCGCCGGGCAGCGGATCTGCCGAAAGCAACCCCCGCAGGGCGATCACCATGATCAGCGGCGCGGCGATCGCGAGTGCCTTCGCCTGCGTGTACGGGGTGCCAAGCGCCAGCGAGGCGAGGTAGAGGACCGTCGCCGCGAGCAGAGCCGAGGGCAGCGCGGACTCGCGCCGGGACAGCGCGCGGCCGAGGCCCCATGCGAACGCGGCCAGTGCGAGCAGGGCACCGAGATAGAAGGCGATCTCAGGCGTTGTCGAGTTGGCCGGGGTGATCCGGAACTCGCCGGACGGCCAGACTCCGAACGCCTCCAGCGGGTTGAGGGGCTGGCGGAGGTTTCCGAACCCCACCGTCGGGCCCGTGCCCGATGGATTGAACGCCTTGAAGCTCGAGAAACTCGCCAGCCGGACGATCTCCGGAAGCGCGGCGACGATCGGGATGCCGATGCCGAGCGCCAGCGCGGATCTGGCTCCACGCAGCCGCTCGCGCAGCCTCAGGCTCGCGATCAGGCCAACGGCGGGGCCCCTCTCGCGCCGTGCGATGACGAGCATCCAGACGAGCGCGGTGCCGAGCAGCCAGGCCAGCCCGGGGAAGCTGTAGTTGTAGATCGTGCCCGCGGCGATCACGCCCAGGGGGATGGCCGCCTTGCCGGAGCCACCACGTCCAGACCAGGCGTCTCGCAGCGCCGGCATCGACAGCGCGAACCCAAGCAGGGCGAGGGCGAGCAGTGGCTCCTTGAATGCCCCCTGGGCCAGGTAGGCCGCGGCGAGGTACGGGCTCGAGGCCAGCACCGCCGCCGGCGCCCGCAACCAGTCCCGCACGCCCGCCAGCGCCCCATAGGCCGTCAGCGCCAGCAGCACCGCGATCGCACCGGTGAGCCCCGCAAATGCTTCGATCAGGCTGGCGCCGCTCACCTTCGCGGTGGCCGCGACGATCGCGTGGGGCCCGAGGGGATAGCCGTCCTTGATCAGGTCCGGTGTCGGGCCCGCGTGGGAGCCGATCCACTCGGTGAAGAGGAGGTGGGAGGCCATGTCGTCGTTGACCAGGCCCTGGCCGAGGATCCCGACCCGGCCGCTGGCCGCAAACGGGATGGCGACCACCAGGGCGGCGCCGACCACCGCGACGACCGCGCCGATCCGCACCGCACCGCCCGGCGCGCGCGTGGTTCCGAAGATCGCGAAGCAGCCGATCAAGCAGACGCCGGTGACCGCCGCCGCGGTGACCGCGTGACCCGGCAGCTTGATCGCGATGCCGCAGATCACCAGCAGCGCCGAGATCCCCGTGGCCGGTCCGGCGGCGGAATGCCGCGGCAGGCCGGCGATCGCCATGATCGCCGAGCCGAGCAGCAGGGAGGCGGCGGCGATCAGCGCCCCCGCCAGCAGAGCCGAAAACATCGCGGAAGCCTAGAGTGCGCCCGTCGTGCGGCGGGGTCCGCTCAGAGCCCGGGGACGTGCCGGGCGACGAATCCGCGCGGATACGCGTCATAGGGGTGCCAGCGAGGTCCCGAGCCGCGGGCGTCGCCGACGGTGTCCCAGCGCAGCCCGGCGATCACCGCGTAGACGTGCGTGGGACTCGCGTAGATCGTGAGCCACTGGCCCTGCCCGGGCTCGCCGTAGCCCATGAATGCACCGGAGGTGAGCGTCGTCTGCAGCAGGCCGGCGCCGGCGAGCGCGTAGCTGACGGCGCCGGAGCAGTCGTAGCCCTTTGATTGAAACGAGCCGTGACCGCCGCCCCACCGGTATGGCTGGCCGACGATCAGGTTCGCGGCGCTGATCATCGCCTGGATCGCGTCCGGTGCACCCGCGGGCGCCAGCGCCGTCCTGTTGAGCAGCAGCGCGGAGTCGTTGCCCCCCACCGGGTGGGTGGCGGTGTAGACCCGCTTTCGCTCCGCCGGCGAGGGAGGCTGGTACGAGCCGTTGGTCCCGGCCGAAGCGGCGGGCATCCCGGTCTTCGGGTCGATCGGTGCGGGGGCTGGTTTGGGCTGCTGGGGCGCGGGGGTCGAAGACGCCGTCGGGTGCGAGGGGTCGTACTGCGGGGCCGCCGTCCACGGCTCCGGCGCGAGCTTCGTGTCCGCAAGCTTGTTGGGAGCGGCCTTGGAGCCGCCACCGCTGACCTTCGGCCCGGCGATCAGCACCGCGGCCGCGGCGACCACGACGATCGCGCCCCCGACGAGCACGCTGCGTCTGCGTATGTGACGACTGAGTCTCGAGAGCACGTCCTGGCCCCTTCCCGCGGAGGAGCCAACTCTAGGCGGGATGCGACCGTTTCGCGCCGCCCAGCGCGCTTCGGCCGAGATCGATCCGGTACACGCGGACAACGCCTCGCGGGCGCGCCTCGACATCCCAGCGCGCCTCGGCCTGCTCGAAGAACGCGCCGGCCGCCGGCCGTCCCGGGTCAGCGATCCACGCCACCGGCGCCAGGCGCGGGAGCAGATCGAGCAGCATGGCGACGCCCGGCCGCTCGTAGAGGACGTCGGAGGCGAGAGCGAGGTCGAACGGGCCCCTTTCCACCAGCTCGTCCGGGTCGGCCCAGTCGACCGCCGCGGTTTCGACCTCGACCTCGTTCACCTCCGCATTGCGCCTGACCAGCGCGAGGGCGTCGATGTCTCCGTCGGTCGCGATCACCTCGGCGCCGCCGCGGGCGGCGGCGATGCTGGGGACCGCCAGCCCGCAACCGAGCTCGACCACTCGCATTTCACCCAGCTCCTCGCGATCGAGCTCCCGCGCCAGCGCGACGCCGCTGCGCCAGAGAACCGACCAGTACGGAGCGATCGGCGCCCATTCGACCTGGTGGTCGTCGGGGATCTTTGCGGCCTCGGCCGGCTGGAGCATGCTGAGCTCGCCGCTGGGCAGCTCGATCGTATGGGTGACGAACTCCTCGGACAGGGGGTCTGGACCCGGGGTCAGGCTGCCGTCTCTTGTGCGGCCCACTCGGCCCGGAAGACGCGGTGGCTACCCGCCAGGCCCTTGAGCTCCAGTTCGCGTCCGTCGTCGAAGCGGGTGCCGTTGTCGTTGCCGCTCGCCGCGTCGCGCATCTCCTCGGAGACGAGGATCTCGCCCCCCATCGCCTGGGCGGCGATCCGGGCGGCCAGGATGACGTTCTTGCCGAAGTAGTCGCCCTCCTCGGAGATCACCTCCCCGGTGTGGAGTCCCATCCGCACGTGCAGAGACTCTCCGCTGCCATCGCGTTCGCGCTCCGCGAAGGCCCGCTGCACGTCGATCGCGCATGCGAGCGCCTCGCATGGATCTGGGAAGGCGAGCATGAAGCCGTCGCCCTGGCTCTTCACCTCGTAGCCGTCATGACGCGAGACCTGCTCGCGGAAGATGGCGTTGTGCTCGCGCAGTACCCCGAGCCACTGCTCGTCTCCGAGCCGCTCGGTGAGCACGGTCGAGTCCTCGATGTCGCTGAACAGGATCGCGACCGTCCCATCCGGCGCCGCGTGGGCGCGCATGTCGGGGCGCTCCTCCTCGAGGGCGGAGACCATGTCGTCGATCGAGGTCGTCACGTCGACCCCGCTCAGGCCCTGGGCTTCGAGCCGATCCCGCAGGGCTCGATCGACGATCCAGCGGGCCCCCATCTCCCGGGCGGTGCCGAGCACCGTTGAGAGCATCTCGACGGCCAGGTCCCGGTCGGTCGCCGCGTCGCGCGCGAGCAGCATCTCGGCGAGCGCCAGCCCGCAGAGGGCCATCCCGGGCCGGTCGCCCATGCGAGTTGCGATCTCCACGGCATTGCCCAGGTGCCGCTCCGCGTCGTCCATGCGCCCCGCCGTCTGGGCGAGCAGGCCGAGCACCCGGTCGACCGGGCCGTTGCATCCCGCGGCCCTCGCCACGACGATCACCAGGCCCTCGTAGGGCAGCAGCTCCTCGTAGATCTGCCGGGCGCGGTCGGCATCGCCGATCAGCGCGATCGCCTCCCCCATCAGGCTCATCGCCGTGAACCAGTTGGCGTCGGCCGGCAGGGCGCTGAAGTCGTTGCCGGCGAAGCGCTGGAGCTCGAGCCTGGCGAGCTCGTGGTCGCCTGAGCGGGCGGCGAGCGTGATCACGGCGGTGCGCCAGGCCGGGATGCCCGGGAAGCGCTCGGCGAGATCTCGCGCCGACGGCAGGAGCTCGCCGGCGCGGCCCTGCATGCTGCGGATCTGGGTCATCTGGATGCCGTAGTACTGCTGCGCGAGCGGCTGCTCGGCGCGCTCGCCCGCCCGTCTCGCCTGCTCGGCGAGCCGCTCCGCCTCGTCGATCTTCCCGTCGAGGAGGACTCGCATCCCGCGCAGGGCGTAGGTGTGCCAGGTGTGCTCCGGCATCCGGAGCTCGTCGGCGAGCGTCGCGTAGACGGTCAGCTCCCGGTCAACCGCGGCGACGTCGCCGAGCTCCAGGTAGCTCCAGGCCCTGTAGGCGTGGCCGCGGAGCATGGCCTCCCGGTCCCCGCAGGCCGACCCGAGCTCCAGCATCTCCTCGGCGATCGCCAGCCGCTCGCGCGCGGCATTCGGGCCCGTCGGGATGAAGATCTTGCGGTGGAGGGCCGCGGCCAGGGTCGTCGGGGCATCGACCTCGCGGGCGAGCTCGATCGCCTTGTCGACGAGCGTCGTCGACTCGGTGAGGTCGTTGTCGACCCAGTACATCTCCGCCGACTTGGCGCTGAGCAGCGCCGCTCGGCGTGCGGTCCGCTCGGGCCCAATCCGGTCAAGGGACTCGTCGAGCAGGATGAGGAGCTTCTCGTCCAGGCGGCCGGCGTCGCTCATCATCGCGATCCCGATCGCCGCCCCCACCAGGCTGTCGGTGTCGTCGAGGCGGCGAGCCGACTCCGCCGCGCCCTCGAACGCCTGGCGGGCATCCGCCACTCGCGCCGACTTGGCCGCAGCCCCGCCGAGCGAGAGCAGGAGGCTGCAGCGCAGCGCCTCATCCGGCTCGTCCATCAGCTCGAGCACCTCGAGCGCTCGCCCGTACACGTCGACCGCGTCCTCGTATGCGAGCTGCTCCATGTCCTGCTCGCCCGCGCGCTGCGCGTAGTCGATTGCCTTCGCCAGATCGTCCCTCGGCGCGGCCTCCAGGAAATGGTGCGCCAGCTCGCCGAGCCGCTCGTCGACATTGCCGCCGCAGACCTCCTCGATCGCCAGCCCGGCCCTCTCATGGAGCGCCGAGCGCTTCGGCGGGCTGAGCTCCTCGTAGAGCGTGTCGCGGACGAGCGCGTGCGCGAAGGAGTAGTGGCCGTCGCCGAGGTCGGTGACCAGCCGCTCGGCGATCGCCTCCTGCGCGGCCTTCATCAGCTGGGCGGGCTCCCGCTGTGCGACCCGCCAAACGAGGTCCTCGTCGAAGTCCCGGCCGATCACCGCGGCGACCCGAAGTACCCGGTTCGTCTCGTCGCTGAGGCGGTCGAGGCGGCGTCCCACGACCTCGCGGACCCCCTGGGGGATCTGGAGCTCCGCGGCGCTGCCGCCGGAGGTGAGCTTGCCCTCGCTGGCCAGCAGCCGGACGACTTCCCCGACGAAGAACGGATTGCCGTCCGTCTGCACCTGAACCGCCTCGGCGAGGCCGGGCGGGGCCGGCGTTCCCGCGGTCATATCGATATAGCGCTCGACCGCGGCGACCGAGAGGCCACGGAGCGGGATGCGGTCGCTCCCCTCGATGCCGGACATCTCCCCCAGGATCCGGGCCAGTGGATGGTGGCGGCCGAGCTCGACGTCGCGGTAGGCGCCGATGATGAGCAGTCCGCTGGAGGCCAGCTCCCGGGCCGCAAAGCGGAGCAGAAGCAGTGAGGGCTCATCCGCCCAGTGGAGGTCGTCCAGCACGAGCACGATGGGACGATCGCGCGCGGCAGACAGCAGCAGGCTGGTGACCGAATCGAAGAGGCGGAACCGGGCCTCTTCCGTGTCGCTGACCTTGGCCGGCTCGATGTCGAGCTTCTCCGCCACCTCGGGGATCAGTTGGGCCACCTCCGCCGCGCCGGAGCCGAGCTGCCAGGCGAGGGCGACCGGGTCCGCATCGCGGACGTAGGCGCGAATCGCCTGCACCCAAGGCCAGTAGGCCGGGGCGCCCTCGTCCTCGCGGCAGCGGCCCCAGTAGACGCGGGCTCCGCTCACGCGGGCGTAGGTAGCGAGCTCCTCGGCCGCGCGGGTCTTTCCGATGCCCGGCTCCCCGACCAGGAGCTGGAGGGAGCCGCGTCCGGCGAGGGCCGTGTCGACGGCCTCGCGCAGTCGCTCGAGCTCGAGCTCGCGCCCGACGAACACGCCGCCCGCGAGGCTCTCGAGCGGATTGGCTCGTCGCTCCTCCGCCGGGTCCGCCGGCTGCTCCTCCAGCGCCACGAGCATCAGCTCGCGGGCCTCGGTGGCGTTGGCCGGCCGGTCGTCGGGCCGCTTGGCGAGCAGACGCAGCACCACGCGGTCAAGCGCCTCCGGTACCGCCTCGTTCTGGCGCGATGGCGGGACCGGGTCGGCGTGCAGATGCTGGGAGATGATCGACACCGCATCGTCGCCCGGGAACGGCGGCTGGCCGGTGAGCATCTCGTAGAAGAGGGCGCCGAGCGAGTACAGGTCGCTCTTCGGGCCGGCGGCCTCTCCGAGCGCCTGCTCGGGAGGCAGGTAGGCGACGGTGCCGACCAGTGTGCCGCCGCTGACGCGGGCGCGCGCCTCGGTGGTCGCGAGGCCGAAGTCGCCGAGCCTGGCACGGCCGTCGTCGTCGATCCAGACGTTCGCGGGCTTCAGGTCGCGGTGGACGATGCCCCGCGCGTGAGCGTGCCCGAGAGCCTGGGTGACGTCCGCGGCGATCTCGACCGCGCGTTCGACCTCCAGCCGGCCCCCGCCGGCGGCGAGCAGTCCCTCGACGTCCCCGCCCGACATGTACCGGCTGACGATGAAGGGGTTGCCGGCCTCCTCTCCGGTGTCCAGGACGGTGACGACCTGAGGGTGGTCGCCCAGCTTGCGCATCGCCTCGGCCTCGCGGCGCGCCCTCGCCTGGATTCCGGCGCCGACATCGGCGGTGTCATAGAGCGCCACGGCGACCTCGGTGCCGGTGGCGGTGTCGTCGGAGAGATAGACGCGCTTTCGCCCGCCCTGCCCGAGGAAGCGCCGGACCCGGTAGCGCCCTGCGATCTCCGCCGGGACGTCGTCAGGAAGCGGCTCCGGCCGAGGCTCGACGACCGCCGGCTCGGCAGTGAGCTCGGCTCCGCAGGAGTCGCAGAACCGGGCTCCTTCACGATTTTCGTTGCCGCAGGACGGACACCGCATGGCCTCAACTAGTAAATCAGCCGGTGCCGGCCGCGCTATTTGGGAATGACCCTACGTCGCCCCCTAGCCGTTGAGTCTGGCGAACATCTTGCGCTGCGCCTTGTAGAGGCCCGGGAACTCGGCGTAGAGGCGGTCGTAGGCGTCCCGGTTTCTTGGATCCGGCTGGAACACGCGGTCGACCGGGACCAGATCGCGGATCTGATCGCGCGACACCGCGCCGAGCCCGAGTGCGGCGAAGAGCGCGGCGCCGCGGAGGTTCGCGTGCATCGGGTCGGTGACGCGCTCGATCGTCCGGTCCATGACGTCGGCGTGGATCTGGCACCAGAGGTCGGGGATCGCACCTCCGCCGAAGATGCGCAGCGGGTCGAGCCGCTGCTTCGCGAAGCGCTCGACCGCCTCGTTGAGCCAGCGGCTGTTGTAGGCGACCCCCTCGAGGACCGAGCGGATCAGGTCGGCATTGCCGGTCTCGACGGAGAGGTTGTGCCAACCGCCGCGCGCATTGCGGTCGTCGACCGGAGAGCGCTCGCCGGCGATCCACGGCGTGAAGATGATCCCGCCGCTCCCCGGTGGGGAGCTCGACGCCATCTCGATCAGCTGCTCGAACTCCGCCGGATCCCCGAGGGTGAAGCTGTCTCGTAGCCAGCGCAGGCAAAGTCCCGCGGCCTCATGGTTGTTCGCGACCAGGTAGCTGCTCGAGTCAAGTCCCGGGACGGTCGCGATCGAGTGGACGGCGTCGGTCTTCTTGCGCGGAAACGGCAGCGAAATCCAGGAGGTGGTGCTGATGGTCATGTGCGGCTCCCCCTCCCCGATCGCTCCGCAGCCGAGCGCGGCGGAGTGCAGGTCCGGCGTGCCGGTGACGACCTGCGCGCCGGGGCTGATCCCGAGCTCGGAGGCCACCTGCGGTCGCACCGTCCCGATCAGCGAGCCGGTCGCGACCAGGGGCGGGAGCTTGCCGGCGTTGAGCCCCAGCCGCCGGACGAGCACCTGGTCGTACTCGAGCCGCTCGAGACGGCGGTTGTCGGTGAGCCAGGCGCCGCTCATCGAGGCATGGGTGGCCGCCGCCCGCCCGGTGAATCGCATGGTCAGGTAGTCGACGGGCTCCAGGTACCAGCGGGCCCGCGAGGCGATCTCGGGCTCGTCGCGCTCGAGATGGAGCATGTGGCTGACGGGGTCCCCGCCGAACGGCGACGGGATGCCGCCCGTGTGCCGGATCCAGGTAGCCAGGGCGCGGGGCGAGTAGCCCATCAGCGGACCACCGATGGCCTCGCGCGAGCGGGGCGCGCCACGAGTGTCGAGCCACATCAGGCAGGGGCCGACCGGCTCGCCTGCCTCGTCCACGGGGATCGTGCTGGCCCACTGCCCGGTGCAGGACACCGCGACCACGGTCTCGGCGGGAATGCCCTTCAGAACCGATGCGGCCAGCTCGCGAACCATCCCCCACCACGCGGAGGCGTCCTGGATGGCGCCGCCGCCGGGCAGCCGCTCGGTCTCGTAGTCGCACTGGGCGACCGCGGCGACCTCGCCGGCCAGCGATACGGCGCCGACCTTGAGCGCGCCGCTCCCCAGGTCGATCGCGAGGGCGAACCCCTCGTCGCGGTTCACGCCGCGGGAACTGCCTGCTGCGAGTCCATCAGCTGGGTCATCACGCCCCGGATCATCTCCTCGGCGTCGGCGTTGAGCCCGCCCGGCACGCCACCGTAGACGGCGCTCGACTCGGCGGGCTCGCCGCCGCGCTCGCGCGCGTAGGCCACCGCCGCGTCGAGATCTGACGCGAAGGCCTCGACCACCCCCGGCTGCGTCTGCGGCCGGGTCACCGCCATGTGCAGGGCGTTCGGATACTGCAGGCCGTTGAAGCGCCAGCCCCGCCTCTTCATCTCGTCGTTCACGTGGTAGATGTCGAACTCGCCCGAGGTGAAGGCGAAGAGGAAGGTCGGCTCGCCCAGAATCCGCAGCTCGTCATGCGAGCGAACGGCGTCCTGCATCGCGGCCGAGGTCTCGAAGATCCGCCGCGCGTACTCGCGGTAGCCCTCGCGCCCGATCGAGACCAGCGACGCCCACGTCGCTGCCAGTAGACCGTCGGAGCGCGATCCCTCCATGCCGGGGGAGAAATACTTGCCACCGCTCCAGTCCGGCATGAAGAAGTAACAGCGATTGCGCAACTCACGGTCCCCGAAGAGAAGGGTCGAGGTCCCCTTGAGGCCGTAGCCGTACTTGTGAGTGTCCGCGGAGATGCTGCTGACGCCGGGGACGCGGAAGTCGAACGGCGGGATCGGAAGCCCGAGCTCCTCGCCGAATGGCAGCAGGTAGCCGCCGAGGCAACCGTCGACGTGCAGGCCGACCCCGCGATCGAGCGCGAGCTCGCCCAGCGCCGCGATCGGATCGATCGTGCCGTAGCCGTAGTTCCCCGCCGAGCCCACGATCGCGACGGTGTTCTCGTCGATCAGCTCGGCGACCGTCTCGGGCCGCACCAGCGTCGTCTCGGGGTCGATCTCGGCCCTGCGCATCTCGACGCCGAACAGGTGGCATGCCTTGTCGAAGGCGGGATGACCGGTCTCCGGCTTCACGAGGTTCGGCCGGTCGATGCCCCGCGCTGCGCGCCCGTCCTCCCTGTACGCGAGCACGGCCTGGGCGATGCTGGCGCTGCCGCCCGAGGTGACCATCCCGGCAGGCTCGTTGATGCGAGGGCGCGCGTCGCCGCGACCCGTTTCATGCTGGTCGCCCGCGTGCATCAGGTCGAGGGCCATGGCGATGATCTCGCCCTCGAAGCGGGTCGCGCTCGGGCACATGTCGCGCTGCAGGGCGTTCTGGTGGGCGAAGAGGCCGAACGCCTCCTTCAGGAAGCCGTAGTGGTCGCGGTCCCCGCAGTACATGGTCCCGGAGCACTTGCCGTCCTCCCAGGCGGCGTCCTCCTCGCTCGCCATTTCGCGCAGCTCGGTGAGAATCTCCTCGCGTGAGCGCCCGGTGCCCGGAATCTCACGGTTGACGCCATAGCGCTCGGCGTATGGGTAGAAGTCGAAGAGGTCGCTCATGCGTCTGCCTCCTTCGTCGCTAGATGTCGCCCGAGAACGTGTCGCAGGCATCCAGCTTCCCGGAGTCGAAGCCCGTCTGCAGCCAGTGCGAGCGTTGCTCGGAGGTGCCGTGGGTGAACGTCTCCGCGTCGATCCGTCCCTGAGCCTGCTGCTGGATGCGGTCGTCGCCGACCGAGGCGGCCGCGGTCAGGCCCTCCTGCAGGTCTCCGTTCTCGAGGATCCCGCGATCGTAGGTCGAGCGGGCCCAGACGCCGGCGAGACAATCCGCCTGGAGCTCCAGGCGCACGGAAAGCTCGTTCGCGTCGCCGGGATTCGACTGGGTCTGGCTACGGACCTGCTGCTCGATCCCGAGCTGCTGCTGGACGTGATGGCCGATCTCATGGGCGAGGACGTATGCCTGGGCGAAGTCCCCCGGAGCCTTGAAGCGCCGGGAGAGCTCGTCGAAGAAGCCGAGGTCGATGTAGACCTTCTGGTCGAGCGGGCAGTAGAACGGCCCCGTCTCCGAGCTGGCGAGCCCGCACCCCGAGCTCACCCGGTTGCGGAAGAGAACGAGCTTGGCTCGCTGGTAGGGCTTGCCGGCGGCCTTGAACTCCTGGCGCCAGAATCCCTGGGCGTCATCCAGGACGAAGGCGACGAAGTCGACCTGTCTGCCGGCGTCGGGGCTGTTGGGGACCGTCCCGCCACCGGTCCCGGTCTGCGGGACCTGCGGGAAGGCGCTGCTCGGCCCCGGGACGTCGAACCCGCCATCCCCTCCCCCGCCCTTCATGAAGACGAGATAAACGATCACCAGCACGATGATCGTCCCGATGCCGCCGCCGCCCGCGCGGCCGAGCGGGATCGGGAAGGGCATTCCGCCGCCGCCGCCTCCCGCGCTCCGCCGATCCTCGACGTCGCCGCTAGGCCTGCCGGGCTTCCACTTCATCGGCGCGCACTCTATTCCCGCACCTGAGGCTCGCGGTATTCGAGCGCGCTTCGCTGCGAGAGCGCGTAGAGCAGGATCAGTGACGGCACGACCAGAGCCGCGGCGACGCCGAACACGACGATCACCTCCGTGAGCGTGGCGGAGGCTCCCGCGGCGTCGGAGATCTTCAGGGAGGTCGGGAGCATGTAAGGGAAGGCCGCCGCGAAGTACCCCCAGATCATCGTCACCCCGGCGCCAACCGCAGCGACGCGGAGGCCGCGGTTGCGCCCGGTGACGAGCAGGCCTAGGGCGGCGAGCCCGCAGATCCCGGAAAGCACCACCAGTGCGACCCCGGGCCACGACGTGAGTCCGTCGTAGACGAACCGGGCGTCCCGATGAAGGGCCACCACCCCCACGGCCGCGCCGACGCCCGCGATGACGGCGATGATCAAAGCACGCCGGGCGAAGTAGTCGCGGAGGTCCTCGTCGCCGGCGGCTCCGGAATCCCGGACCAGGAAGATTGCGGCGGTGTAGGCGGCGACGGCCACGAACAGGGCGCCTGTGACGAGCGGCAGGAACCCCGTCCAGCTCGACGGTCGGATCGCCATCACCGCCGGCTGGGACCTCACCGGACGCGATTGCGCCGACCACCGTCCCCATGAAGAAGGGTGTGAGCAGCGAGGCGACGCCGAAGACCCGCGTCGCCGGGCGCTCGACCGGCCCCGGCAGCGCATGGCGGAAGGCAAACCCGGACCCCCGCAGCACGATCCCGAGCGCGGCGAGCGCCAGCGGGATGTAGAGAGTGGTCATGATCGCCGAGAAGGCGCGCGGGAACGCGGTCCAGAGGACCACCAGGACGAAGATCAGCCAGACGTGGTTGGCCTCCCAGACGGGGCCGATCGAACGGTCGATCTGGTCGCGGACTCGATCAGCGCGCTCGCTCCGACCGGCGAGTAGATCCCAGACGCCCGCGCCGAAGTCCGCTCCACCGAAGATCGCGTAGAGCGTGACCCCGGCCCAGAGGATCGCCGCGCAGACGTCGGCGGTGCTCACGCCGAGGCCTCCGGGGCAGTCTCCGCAGGGGGCGGGCTGTATGGGAGCTCGCCCTCCTCCTGCCCTTCGCGCCAGCGGCGGGACAGGGCGCGCAGGATCAGGCCCGCGGTCGTGAACAGCCCTATGTAGAGCAGCATGGTGAAAGCCGAACACCCACCAGATCCCCTTGGCCGGCGTGACTGCCTCCGACGTGCGCATGAATCCGTGGAGGATCCACGGCTGACGCCCGACCTCGGTGACGATCCAGCCCGACTCAAGCGCGACCACGGCCGCTACGCCCGAGATCGCGACCGCCCGGAGGAACCAGGGCGTACTTCGGGAGGTCCCGCTTTCGCCACCAAGCGATCGCGAGCCAGATGGCGAGCAGGAAGAGCAGGCGTCCCGACGCCCACCATCGTGTCGAAGGAGAGATGAAGCATCGTCAGTGCCGGGGGCTGCTCGTCGGCGGGATCTGGTTGAGGCCGGTGACGTCGGTGTTCTTGCTGAAGCCGACGAGGAAGGAGTCGAGCCCGGGAATCCCGATCCCGCCCTTCACCTTGCCGTCGGTGCAGATCCCTCCGAGGTACTCAGTCTGGTCGGGCCCGCCCTTGTAGATGCACTCCATGCCGGCGAACTTGGCGGGCTGATCGTCCGCCACCGCACGAGCGGCCGTATCGCCGACGAAGAGCTGGATCGGCGTCGCGATGGCGGCAACCGTCAGGGGCACGAGCAGACCGAGCCGGTGGTACCGGTCGCGGCGGCCGCGCAGCATGCCGACGGCGTAGATGGAAGCGAGGATGAAACCCGTGACCATGTAGGCGGCCAGGAACATGTGGAAGAACTCGTAGCCCGTTGCGTTGTTGAAGAGGACCTCGAACGGCTTGACGTCGGTGACGTGCCCGCTGGCGTCGAGCGTGAAGCCCTGCGGCTGGTTCATCCAGGCGTTCGCGGCGATCACCGAGAAGGCGCCCCCCACCCCGGAGACCACGATCGGCACGGCGGACCACATGTGGGCCTTCGGCGAGAGGCGATTCCAGCCGTAGATGTAGATGGCGATGAAGATCGCCTCGAGGAAGAAGAAGATGCCCTCGATCGCGAAGGCGATCCCGAAGGCGTCGCCGAAGCGATCCATGAACCGGGGCCAGAGCAGCCCGAATTCGAAGGAGAGCACCGTTCCCGTGACCGCCCCGACCGCGAACAGCACGGCGACGGCCTTCGACCAGTTTCGCGCGAGCCGAAGAGCGGCCTCGTCATTCCGCCTGTGGCCCAGATACTCGGCGATCAGCATCATCGCCGGGAAGGCCACTCCGAAGCTGGCCAGAACGATGTGGAAACCGAGGGTGAAGCCCATCTGGTTGCGCGCAGCCAGCAGGTTCGATGAGGAGTCCGCGAGAAGGGGAACCAGGCTTGGCATCAGATCTCGCCCCAGAGCCTATTCCTGTGACGGGTCATCACAGGATTGCGATCGGGTTGAGGGGCGATCCGGTTCCTCCCACGATGCGGAGCGGGGCGCCGGCGAACAGGAACTCCCAGCGGCCCGCCTCCTCGCAGGCCCTGCCCAGCTCGCGAAGGTGCAGGTAGTCGAGCAGGTGGACACCCATGGCCGTCAGCGCCAGCACGTGGATCGGAAAGCCGACGCCCTCGGTGAAGCTCGGAGCCGTGTCGCTGTTGCCATCCGAGCCGAGCGCCGCAATACGTCGCGCCGCTAGGAACTCCGCGCAGCTCGGGTGTAGGCCGGCCTTCAACCCTGCGGTGTCCCAGGGCCCGAGCTCGTCGAGGCGGCTGGCGTGGCCTGTCCGGATCAGGAGGATGTCGCCTTCCTCCACCCTCACACCCTGGCGGCTCTCCGATTCCTCGAGGTCACCGGGCAGCACGCTCTCGCCGGGCTCCAGCCAGTTGACCCCGCGAGTCCGAGGGACGTCGAGCAGGACACCCCGCCCAACCAGCCCATCCTTCAGGACCTCGACCGTTTCAACCGAGGCGCCGGTGGCCGAGACCGAATCCGCCGGCCGCCCGTTGTAGAGCGAGTCGTCGTAGGAGACGTGGCAGAGCGCGTCGAGGTGGCTGTGTGAGTCGTTGTGGTAATCGACGCCGATGTAGTCCTTGGCGAAGGCGAGGCCTTGCGGATGCTCCCGGCCACCGAGCATGGTCATGCGGTGATCTGCAGGCTCCGGGTTGTCGGGCTCGCGCTCGGTGTTGAGAGAGCGACTGAGGCTGACCGTCCGCCCGTCGCGCGCGAGGCCGGCGGCGGCGGCGACCACGTCCGGCGTCAGGAAGTTGAGCGCGCCCCGCTCGTCATCGGCGCCCCACCGGCCCCAGTTCGAGACCCGATCGAAGAGCTGATGGAACTCGTCTGCCGAGACCTCGATGTCAGCCGGCCCCGTCACGCGTCCATCACCTTGATCGAGAACGAAGCCTCGTAGCTCTCGCCGGGCTGCAGCAGCTTCAGGTCCTGCCCGCTCACCAGCGCGTTGGTTGGTGCGGTCATCGGCTCGAATGCGATCACCTCATCGTCATCCGGCGCGTAGACCTGCGCATAGGGGTATCCCCGGTCAAATGACACCTCGATCCGGCGCCCTCCTCCCGCGAGGGCGAACGGCTCGGCCGGGGCCGCGAACTCGTCGTCGAAGGTCCTCGACCCGAGCGGACCGGAATCCACATCCGCCTGCTCCAACTCGCCGGTGGGGAGCTCCTCGGAGTCGAGCACGACCCGCTCACGCACCGGTATCTCGACCTCCCAGGCGCTTCGCTCCACCCCCGGCAGCCGGAGGTAGGGGTGGTACCCGAAGGCGATGGGTACCGGCACGTCGCCGGACGCCCGCATCGTCGTCGCGATGGTGAGCGTCTGATCCGAAACCCCAGCCTCGACCTGGAGCTGATGGGGAAACGGGAACACAGTCATCAGGTCTTCGCGGGCCGCGAAGTCGAAGGTGCCCACTAGGCGCGGACCTTCCGGACTGTCCGCGTGCCGGTCGACATTCCACCCCGGAGCGGCCGCGAGGAGGCCGTGGATCGGCAGGCCCTTGGGACCCAGGGTGTAAAGCTCGGGGTGCGCCCAAAGGTCGACCTCCCTTCCTGCCACCCAGAAGTGCCTTCTCCCGACCCTGTTGGCCCAGGGGTGGAGCAACGGGATCCCCATGGTCGAGCGCTCGGCGACATATCGGGCCAGGCCGCCGCGCTGGCCCAGCAGCTCCTCGCCGCGATGGAGTAGGGAGCAGCCGACCATTCCGGCGTCGGGGACGAAGGCGGCCTCGAGCTCGGCGTCAGCGGAGGAGAGGGTCAGGGCATCGAATCCGTCGACGGGCCGGGTGGCGATCACTCGGGCGTCTCGCTCTCCGTCGACTGCCGGTCATCCTTTACAAGCGACATCAAGAACGGCCGGCCGCCGGCCTGCTCGATGGCGACCCGTCCGATTACCTGCTGCATCGTGATCGTGCGCTGGGGACGGCTGTTGCCGATGAAGGTGATCGCCCACCTGAGCACCGTCGCGAGACGGTTCTTGAAGCCGGTGAGGAAGGTGAGGTGAACGAAGAGCCAGGCGAGCCAGCCGAGAAATCCCGACAGGCGGATGCCCTTGAAGCTGACCACGGCCCGGAAGCGGGAGATGGTCGCCATGCTGCCCAGGTCGCGGTAGCGAAACGGCTTGCCCTCCCTGCCTCCCAGCCGCCGCTTGATCGTGCTCGACGCGTGGAGGCCCTGCTGCATCGCCACCTCCGCGACCCCCGGAAGCCCGTCCAGGGACATCATGTCGCCGATCGCGAACACCTCGGGATGCCCAGGCAACGTGCAATCGGGAAGCACCGCGACCCGCCCGGCGCGGTCGACATCCGCGCCGGTCGCCTCGCCCAGCATCCGCGCGAGCGGAGACGCTTCGACGCCCGCCGCCCAGACCTTGGTACGGCAGCCGATCCGCCGCTCCTCGTCCCCCTGCTTGACGACCACTCCATTCTGGTCGACGTCGGTGACGAGGCTCGACATCTGGAGCTCGACGCCGAGGTTCCCCAGCTCCTTGGACGCCTTGCCGGAGAGCCGGTCGCCGAAGGTCGCCAACACCCGCTTCCCGCCATCGAAGATGATGATCCTGGCGTTGCGCGGATCGATCCTTCGGAAGTCGTCCGTGAGCACGCGCCTCGAAAGCTCGGCGATCTGGCCCGCGATCTCCACTCCGGTCGGACCGCCGCCGACCACCACGAAGGTGAGCCATTCCTGCTGCTTCTCAGGATCCTGCTCGAGCTCGGCCATCTCGAACGCCCCGAGAATCCTGCCCCTGAGCTCGAGGGCGTCATTGATCGTCTTCATCCCGGGAGCCCAGCGCGAGAACTCGTCGTGGCCGAAGTACGACTGCCCGGCGCCACCGGCGACGATCAGGCTGTCGTAGGGGAGCTCGAGCGGCCGGCCGTCGGGCCCCATCGCCGTCACCTTCCGAGCCATCCAGGTCGAAGCCGTTCACCTCGGCCAGCTCGACCTCGATATTCCGGTGGCGGTGCAGGACCCCGCGGAGCGGCGGCGCGATCTCCCCCTCCGAGAGGATCCCCGTCGCGACCTGGTAGAGCAGCGGCTGGAAGAGGTGGTGGTTGACGCGGTCAACCAGAGTGACCTGGACGGCAGCGCGGCTCACGGCTCGGGCGGCGAACAGGCCGCCGAAGCCTCCACCCACGACCACCACTCGATGGGAATCCGTCGCCACGGTCTACCCGTCGAGTCCGTCCCGCCTACGCGCCGAGACGCTCCAGCAGGTGGTCGCCGACGCGAATCGCGTTCGCCATCGCCGTCAGCGCCGGATTGACTGCGCCGATGCTCGGGAAGAAGCTGGTGTCGACGACGTAGAGGTTGTCGAGCTCGTGCGCCTTGCAGTTCGTGTCGAGCACCGAGGTCGCCGGATCCGACCCGAAGCGGCAGGTCCCGGCCTGATGCGCGACCCCGGCCACCGGGATCTCGTTCTTCAGGTACGCGTTGTGCGGCAGCAGGTGGCCCGAGTGCATGCCGATCTCGCCCAGCATCGACTTGAGCTTCTCGTAGAGCTCGTTCTTCGGTCCCTCGTTCGAGGAGCTGTACGCGATCTTCACCCGCCCGTCGTCGCTCAGCGTGACTCGGTTCTCCGGCATCGGCAGGTCCTCCGTCGAGAGCCAGAAGTCCACCGCATGGGTGGCGACTCTTTCGAGCGACCAATCCGGGGCGAATTTCGTCTCTCCAGGCTTCTCCCCTCGGAACATCGGGGCCTGCGACTTGCCGACCATCTGGATGTTGCCGAGCGGGTGGTCGAACTCCTTCCCCGCCAGGTAGAAGTCGTTGAGGCCGAGCGTCTTCTGGAAGACGGTCGGGTTAGGCTCCTTCGAGAGGGCCAGCACGGCCTGGCTGTTGTGGAACATGTAGTTGCGACCGACCTGGTCGGATCCGTTAGCCAGGCCGTTCGGGTGCTTGTCAGTGGCCGAGGCGAGCAGGAGCCTGGCCGAGTTGGCGGCGCCGCAGGAGACGACGATGACGTCCGCGCTGTGGGTCGCGGTCTCCCCCTCGCGCTCCACCACCACGCCTGTGACCTCGGTCCCGTCGGGGCTCGTCTCGAGGGACAGCGCCGTCGCGTTGATGAGCAGCGTGACGTTTTCGTGCTCGAGGGCCGGCCGCACCGCCATCACCTCAGCGTCCGACTTGGCGTGGACGAGGCAGGGGAAGCCGTCGCAGTCCTGACAGCGCACGCAGCGGCTGAAGGGCATGTCTTCCTCGTTGAGCAGGACGCCGCAGGGAGCGTGGAAAGGCTGATACCCGGCGGCGGCCAGGTCGTCCGCCAGCTGCTGGATTCGCGGCTCATGCGACACGGCCGGGTGCGGATATGGCGCGCTCGCCGGCGGCTCCGTCGGGTCCTCACCACGGGCGCCGCGTACCTCGTAGAGCTGCTCAGCCCTGGTGTAGAAGGGCTCAATCTCCTCATACGTGATGGGCCAGGCGGGCGAGACCCCATCGACGTGCTTGATCTCGCCGAAGTCCTCTGCCCGCAGGCGGTAGAGCGCGGCGCCGTACATCTTGGTGGCGCCGCCGACGAAGTAGTGGACCTGCGGCGCGAACTCATTGCCGTCAGCGTCGTACCAGGTGTCCTCCGACTGGTAGCGGCCGTCGACGAAGACGTCCTGCGCAAGCCAGTTCTGCGGCTCCCGGGGAAGCCAGTCTCCCCTCTCCAGCAGCAGGATCCGCTTTCCGGACGGTGCGAGCTGGTGGACCAGGGTGCCGCCGCCGGCGCCGCTGCCGATCACGATCACGTCGTAATCGCTCATACGTTGACTCCGAACTCCTTGAGGCGCTCGCTCATGATGATTCGCGCCGCGGCCTCGATCAGGGCGAGGTGCGAGAAGGCCTGGGGGAAGTTTCCCAGGTGGCGGCCCGTGCTGGTGTCGAACTCCTCGGCGAAGAGGCCGAGCGGCGATGAGATGCGAAGCAGCCGGTCCATCAGATCCCGCGCGCGCTGCTGCTCGCCGATGATCGCAAGGCCAGAGACCAACCAGAAGGAGCAGATCAGGAAGCTGCCCTCCTTGCCGGACAGCCCGTCGTCCGTCTCGCCCGTGACGTAGCGGAGCACGAAGCCATTCTCGGTGAGGTCGTCCGCGATTGCCAGGACGCTCTTGCGGAGCACCTCGTCATCGCCCGGCAGGAAGCCGAAGATGGCGGCGAGCAGCGTGGAGGCGTCGAGCGCGTCGGTCTCGTAGTGCTGGCGCAGGACCCCGTCCTGGACGCCGTTGTCGAGGATGTCCTTGCGGATCTCCTCCGCGAGGTCTCCCCATTCGGCCTGGAGCTCGCTGTCCCCGCGGATCTCCGCGAGCTTCGAGGCCCGGTCCATGGCGACCCAGCACATCAGCTTTGAGGAGACGTAGTGCTGCGGCTTTCCGCGCGCCTCCCAGATCCCCTGGTCCGGCTTCTTCCAGACCTTCGTCGCGCACTCCGCCTGTGCCTGGACCACGGGCCAGAGCCCGCGGGGCAGCCGCTGGCTGCGGTGGCTGTGGAGGAGGATCGAGTCGAGGGCTGCGCCGAAGACGTCGTTCTGGCGCTGGTCGAAGGCGCCGTTCCCGACGCGCACCGGCGAAGCGCCCGCGTAACCCGAGAGGTCGTCCCTGGTCGACTCGGTGAGGTCCCGGCGGCCGTCGATCCCGTACATGATCTGCAGCGCCCCGTCCTTGTTCGCCTCGAGCTCGCCGATGAACTGCATGAACTCGTTGGCCTCCCAGTCCAGGTTCAGGAAATGAAGGGCCTGGAGCGTGAAGGTCGAGTCCCTGATCCAGGTGAAGCGGTAGTCCCAGTTGCGCTCCCCGCCGGGGGTCTCGGGCAGGGAGGTCGTCAGGGCGGCGACGGTCGCTCCGGTGGGCATGTAGGTGAGTCCCTTGATCGCAAGCGCCGAGCGCTGGAGCGCTCCCCGGTAGGGGTGATCCGGCATGCGAGCCTTGGAGATCCAGGTGCGCCAGTAGTTGACCGTCTCGCTGATGCGCGCGTTGGCGTGATCCATGTCCTCCGGGGAGGCGAGCTCCTCCGCCCACGACAGGGAGCAGTACGCCTGCTCCCCCTTCTGGAGCGTGTGCCGTGCCTGCGCCACCTGTCCCTCGGCCCCCAGCGGCATGCTGCTGCGGAGCCTGACGGTCACATCCGCTCCGTTCGCGTCGGCAGTGTGGCGCCCCAGCAGCGACCAGTCGGCGGGGGTGCGGCCGTAGTCGAAGTCCGGCTCGCAGAGCAGCTCCATGTCGACCGAGCCCTCCAAGCAGAGCACGACTCGGACGAGCAGGTGGTGGGCGTCCTCGTCGGCGGGCGCCCGCGTGTGGGGAGTGATCTCGTCGTCTCTGAGGGTCGGGCCGATCGTCAGGGCATCGCGGACCATCGCCCAGCCGGTCGGGGTGTGCCAGGTCGTATTCAGGATGTTCGTGCCGGGCTCGTAGATCCGGCCGCCGGGGACGTTGATCCCGAAGGGCCCGAAGCGGAAGGAACCGGCTTCGCGATCGAGGAGCGTCCCAAAGATGCTGGGCGAGTCGAAGCGCGGGACGCAGAGCCAGTCGATCGCGCCATCGGGAGCCACCAGGGCGCCGGTGTGGCAGTTGGAGAGGAATGCGTAGTCGGCGATCGGCGGAAACGGCGACGGCATCGCCGCGCTCTGCGGCATCTTCTCCTTCTTCCCCTTCGTCTTCGGCGGAGTCACGAGCCGGTCCAGGGGTCGCGCCAGCCGCCGAACTCCTTGACCAGCCGGTCGGCGGCCTTCGGTCCCCAGGTGCCGGGCTTGTACGGCTGGATCCTCGGCGGCTTCTCGAGCAGTGGAGCGCAGATGCGCCATGTCTCCTCGATGTTGTCCTGGCGTGTGAAGCGCGTGCTGTTGCCGATCAACGCGGCCTGCAGGAGCACCTCGTACGGCGTCGGGCCCTCGCCGCCCTGCTCGGCGAACTCCATATCGAGATTGATCTGCTCAGGGGTCGCGGAGTCACTTCGCTGGGCGTCGACAAGCAGCCGGACGCCCGTTGTCGGGTGGAGCCTCACCACCAGCTCGTCAGGCGCCGGCCGCTGCCTGTCCCTTGTCCCATAGCCGAGTCGCGGCGGCTCTTTGAAGACGAGGCGCAGCTCCCACTGGGTCAACGGCATGAGCTTCCCGGTGCGGATGAAGAAGGGGACGCCGCTCCAGCGCCAGTTGTCGATCTCGAAGCGCATCGCCGCGAATGTCTCGGTGCTCGAGTCCTTGGCCACCCCTTTGATCTTGCGATAGCCCTCGTACTGCCCTCGCACGTATTGCTTCGGATCGCCCTTGGGCATCGCCGAGAAGACCGCGAACATTGCGTCCTTCAGCGACCGCGCGTCCCGGCTGGCGGGCTGCTCCATCGCACAGGCCGCCACGATCTGCATCAGGTGGTTGACGACGACGTCGCGGACGGCGCCGACCGGGTCGTAGAAGCTGCCGCGATCCGAGACGCCGAAGTCCTCGGCCATCGTGATCTGCACGCAGTCGATGCTGTTGCGGTTCCAGACGGGCTCGAAGATCGCGTTGGCGAAGCGGAGGAAGAGGATTTCCGCCAGCCCCATCAGGCCGAGAAAGTGGTCGATCCGGTATAGCTGGTCCTCGCGGATGTACTGGTGAATCTCGTCAGCCAGCTCGCGCGCCGATTCCAGGTCGTGCCCGAACGGCTTCTCCACCACGACCCGCGCGTTCTCCGTCAGGCCGGCGTCGTGTAGTCCTCCGATCGTCATCCCGAAGAGGGATGGAGGAATCTCCAGATAGAAGACCGGGGTCCGCGCACCCTTGATCTGCGCGGCGACACGCCCGTAGGTGTCAGGTTCGGAGAAATCGCCCTGCACGTAGGAGAACCGCTTCGCGAGCCGGCTGAAGACCTTCGGGTCGAGCTTCTCCCCACAGTCGATGATCGCCTTCCTGGCGTGGTCCCGGAGGTCCTTGGCGGACCAGTCGTCGAACGCCACCCCGACGATCGGGCAGTCCAGCAGCCCGCGGGCCTCGAGGCGGTAGAGCGAGTGGAACGTCATCACCTTCGCGAGATCGCCGGTGATGCCGAAGATCACGAAGACGTCCGCGGGCCGCGGCCCGGCCGGCGCGGACCTCTTCCGCGCTTTCTTGCGTGATTGTCCTTTCGCGACTGCCACGTTCGAGGCTTCCGTTCCCGCGGTCGTCGATCCTCCTCCTGTCAAGCTTCTATCGCATCACCCGCTTGATGTGAAGGTCCAAGTTGTTAACCAGGCGACTTGCTGGCGAGGTGAAAGCGGTTGCAGAAGTCGCAGCGGTAGTAGGTCATCCCCAGCCGCTCGGCCTCGGCACGCGCGACCGATTCGCTCTCATAGGCGGTCTTGGGCTTGCCGTCGGCCCGGAAATGACTGGGAACGATGCGCCGTGCCGCCATCATTCGAGCGTAGCGAGAGGGTGCGCTAGGGGTGCTTTAAGGGTCATTCCCGATAGACGCGAGCCCCTCCAGGCGTCAAGGTCGCGGCATGACAAACAAAGACAAGAACGAAAAGACAAAGACAACCAAGACCAAGCAGGTCGAGAAGGACACGGTCGGCCCGCAGCGTCCGCTGCTCCGGTCCCGAAACGACCGGATGCTCTGGGGCGTCGCGGGCGGCCTCGCCGACCACGTCGGGTTCAGCGCGACGCTGGTTCGGGCCGCGTTCGTGATCATCACCCTGTTCGGCGGCGCCGGGCTGCTCGCCTATCTGGTGCTGGCGGTTGCCCTGCCGGAAGACGACGGGACCGGCCAGCCGGTGGACGAGAGCGTCTGGGCGCGGCTCGGCAAGGTCGTAGTCGTCTGCATCCTGGTCGCGGTCGCCCTCGGAATGGCGGCGGGGTTGGCGCTGGTCAGTGCCTGGGCCACCGCAACGGGCCATGGGACGGTCGTCGCAGCGGTCGTGATCGCGCTCGGCGTGGCCCTCGTGGCCGCGGCATTCGCGACCGACGTCCGGCGACGGATCGCCCCTCCGCTGCTCATCCTCGCGCTGGTGCTGGGCATCCCGGCCGGCGCCATTGCCGCCGCGGACATCAAGTTCGACAACTCGGTCGGCGAGAGGACCTATACGCCGACCGTGGCGGCGGACATTCCCGCCGACGGGTACAAGCTCGGCACGGGCCAGCTCGTGGTGGACCTCCGCCAGCTGCCCTGGAAGCCCGGCCAGACGATCGCAGCGTCGGCCCACCTCGGCCTCGGCCAGATGATCGTCTCTGTCCCCTCCAACGTCTGCGTGGTGGCACACGCCACGGGCAAGGCGGGTGAGCTGGTGGTCGCGGGCGACGTCAGTCACGGAATCGACCCCGATGTGGATCAGGGGAGCCCAACCAGCAACGCCCCCCGGCTGGATCTCGATGCGGACATTCAGCTCGGGCAGATGGTCGTCACCGACCAGGCTCCGGATCGGATCGATTCGCACGGCGCGGACTACGACCATCACAAGCAAGAAGCCGACGCGCAAAGGCGGGTATGCGGTAGGTGACTAAGCCAGATCCGGGGACGCTGGGGACCGGGACAGCCGTCCTGGTCCTCGGCGCGTTCCTCCTCCTCCAGGCGAATGGCACCCTCGAGCTGACCGCGGGCGAATCCCTCGCCGGCCTGGGCGGCTGCATCGTGATCGTCCTGATCGCGAGCTCCTTTGCCCGGCGGCGATCGCTCCGGGGGGCCGAGCCGGACGATCAGGACCTGGCTTCGGCGGCTCTGGGCCGGGAGGCGAGCCGCGTTTCCAAGATCGGGTTCGCGGTGGGAATCCTTCTCGGCGCCGCCCTCCTCTTCCTCTGGGCGAACGGAGCACTCGAGGCGGCGGGACGGGTGGCGCTGGCGGCCCTCGTCGTGACGATCGCATTGATGCTGATCTCGGCGCCCTTCTGGCTCGCGATGGTGAGGCGGCTCGGCACGGAGCGGGTCGCCCGAGCACGCTCGGAGGAGCGCTCGGAGGTGGCCGCCCATCTCCATGACTCCGTGCTCCAGACCCTCGCTCTGATCCAGAAGCGCTCCGACGACCCCGAGCAGGTGGCGAGGCTCGCCCGCCGGCAGGAGCGGGAGCTCCGCGAGTGGCTGTCCGACGACCAGCCGACGCGGCCGGACGAGCGGCTCGCCGACGCACTGCGAGCCGCCGCGGCCGAGATCGAGGATTCGCATGGTGCGCCCATCGAGGCGATCGTCGTGGGCGATGCGGCGCTCGACGAGCGGACCGAGGCCCTCGTCGGCGCGGCAAGGGAGGCGCTCACCAACGCCGCCAAGTTCGCCTCGGAAGGCGGCCCGGTCAGGCTCTACGCGGAGATCGAGAACGGCGACGCGCGAGTCTTCATCGACGACCGCGGTCCCGGCTTCGATCCCGGCGCGATCCCCGACGACCGCCACGGCGTCCGCGAGTCGATAATCGGGCGCATGAAGCGGCATGGAGGCCGGGCCGAGATCCGCAGCGAGCCCGGCGACGGCACCGAGGTGGAGCTCCGCATCAAGGGAGCGGGCAGATGAGCTCGATGCCCTCGGTCGTGATCGTGGACGACCACGGGATCTTCCGCTCGGGAGTCAAGGCAGAGCTGGAGGAGAAGGTCGAGGTCCTTGGCGAGGCTGACTCGGTGGAGAGCGCGGTGCGGGCGATCGCCGAGCACGAGCCCGACGTCGCGCTGCTCGACGTCCACATGCCGGGCGGCGGCGGCGTCGAGGTGATCGAGCCAGGTCTCGAAGCAGCGCCCGCAGCAGCGCTTCCTGGCGCTCTCGGTCTCGGACGATCCCAAGGACGTGATCGCGATCGTCCGCGCCGGCGCGCGCGGCTACGTCACCAAGACGATCACCGGGGACGAGCTGGTGGACGCAATGAAGCGAGTCCACGACGGTGACGCGGTCTTCTCACCTCGGCTCGCCGGCTTCGTGCTCGATGCGTTCGCCGGCGACCTTCCCGCCGAGGAGGTCGATCCCGAGCTCGACCAGCTCACCGCCCGCGAGCGGGAGGTACTTCGCTACATCGCCCGGGGCTACATGTACAAGGAGATCGCGCTGCGGCTCCACATCTCGGCGAAGACCGTCGAGGCGCACGTCAGCTCCGTGCTCCGCAAGCTCCAGCTCTCCAACCGCCACGAGCTCAGCCGCTGGGCGGTCAGCCGGCGGCTGGTCGACTAGAGCAGCGGCAGGTCCTCGCGGAATGACGCGATCGCCGCGTCCGCCCCGGCCTCTCGCAGCTCTTCGACGGTGAACTCCCCGGTGGCGACGCCGACCACTCTGAATCCCGGCGCCGTGGCCGGCCTCGACGTCGCGCGGGGTGTCGCCGCAGGAGAAGCAGCGGGCGGGGTCGAGGGTGTCGCCGGAGACGAGCTCGGCGCGCTCGAGCGCCGTCTTGGTGAGCTCGGTGCGGTCGGGCGAGTCCGAGCCGTAGCCGCCGAACGAGAAGAAGCGGTTGAGGTTGGCGCGCTGGAGCTTGATGTGGGCGGCCTCCTCGACGTTGCCCGTGGTCAGCCCGAGGAGGAGTCCGTCGTCGATCAGCCTCTCGAGGATCTCGACCACGCCGTCGTGCACCTCGAAACCCGGCGAGCCGTCGACCTCCTCGGGGAGGTGGTCGAGACGGCGGCGCATCACCGCCTCCGCCTCCTCCTCGGTCGGCTCGCGGCCGAGAGCCGCCTTGAAGACGATCCGCCCGACCTCCGGGTCCGGCACGCCCTTCCCGGTCACGGCCGGGACGTCCACGTCCACGCCGTGCAGCTCCTTGAAGGCGCGCTTCCAGGCCCGGTCGCTGGCGCCACCGGTGCTGATCAGCGTGCCGTCGATGTCGAACAGCACGGCCTGGGTCTCAGCCACGGTCCTCCCGGTAGCGACGGATCAGGGAGTTGGTCGAGCTGTCGTGCTCGAGCTTCGGCTCCTCGGGAGCCTGGAGCTGGGGAATGATGTTCACCGCGAGCTGCTTGCCGAGCTCGACGCCCCACTGATCGAAGGAGTCGATCCCCCAGATCGCGCCCTGCGTGAAGACGCTGTGCTCATACAGCGCGACGAGCGAGCCGAGCGTGTGCGGGGTGAGCCTGTCGGCCAGGATCACGTTGGAGGGCCGGTTGCCCTCCATCACGCGGTGCGGGACGACGGGCTCGGGCGTCCCCTCCTCCCTGACCTGCTCCGGCGTCTTGCCGAAGGCGAGCGCCTCGGGCTGGGCGAAGACGTTCGACATCAGCAGGTCGTGGTGGTCGCCGAGCGGGTTGAGCGTGTGCATGAACCCGATGAAGTCGCATGGGATCAGCCTCGTCCCCTGGTGGATCAGCTGGTAGAAGGAATGCTGGCCGTTGGTGCCCGGCTCGCCCCAGAAGATCGCGCCCGTGTCGTAGTCGACCCGGGCGCCGTCGAGGGTGACGTGCTTGCCGTTCGACTCCATCGTCAGCTGCTGAAGGTAGGCGGGAAAGCGGTGCAGGTACTGGTCGTACGGGAAGACGCCCACGGTCTGCGCGCCGAAGAAGTCGCCGTACCAGACCGCCAGCAGGCCCATGATCGACGGAAGGCTCTGGCCGATCGGGGTGTCGACGAAGTGCTCGTCGACGGCATGGAAGCCGGCGAGCAGATCGCGAAAGCCCTCCGGACCGATCGCCAGCATCGTCGAGAGCCCGATCGCCGAGTCCATCGAGTAGCGGCCGCCGACCCAGTCCCAGAAGCCGAACATGTTGTCGGTGTCGATGCCGAACTCGCCGACGCCCTCGGCGTTCGTTGACACGGCGACGAAGTGCTTGGCGATCGCGTCCTCCGAGCCCAGCTTCGCCAGCGCCCACTCGCGCGCGGTCTTGGCGTTGGTCATCGTCTCCAGCGTGGTGAAGGTCTTGGAGGAGACGATGAAGAGCGTCTCCTCGGGATCGAGGTCCCTCGTCTTCTCGGCGAAGTCGGTCCCGTCGACGTTGGAGACGAACCGGAAGGTCATCTCGCGATTCGAGTAGTGCCGCAGCGCCTCGTAGGCCATCACGGGCCCGAGGTCCGAGCCGCCGATCCCGATGTTGATCACGTTCCGGATCGGCTTGCCGGTGTGTCCCTTCCACTCCCCGGAGCGCACCCGCTCGGCGAAGGCTGACATCCGGTCGAGCACCTCGTGGACCTGCTTGACGACGTCCTCCCCGTCGACGATCAGCGAGCGCTCCTTCGGCATCCGCAGCGCCACATGCAGGACCGCGCGGTCCTCCGAGACGTTGATGTGCTCGCCGCGGAACATCGCGTCGCGCCGCTCCGCGACGCCCTGCTCATCCGCGAGCTGCATGAGCAGCCTCAGCGTCTCGTCTGTGACCCGGTTCTTGGAGTAGTCGAGGAAGAGTCCGGCGCCCTCGGCGACCAGCCGCTCGCCGCGGTCAGAGTCCTCGGCGAACAGCTCGCGCAGATGGCGCTCGCCGATCTCGGTGTAGTGCTGCTCGAGGGCTTTCCAGGCCTTCTGCTTTCGAAGCTGTGGTTCCGCGCTCACCGGGCGCAGCCTACTGCCCGCTGTGTCATATCCAATTGGATATACTCCCCACACATGGACTCAGCGACCACGATCCGAGCCGCGCGCCTTCAGGCCGGACTCAGCCAAAACGAGCTGGCGCGCCGCGCCGGCACGTCCCAGGCGACGGTCTCGGCCTACGAAAGCGGGGCCAAGGAACCCGGCATCTCCACCATGGAGAGGCTGCTCGCGGCCACGGGCCACTGCCTCGAAGTCCGCGACGCGAGCCCCAGTCGCCGGCCCTCTCGCCGGCAGCTCGAGCATCGCGGTCACGTCCTGGCACAGGTGCTGGAGCTCGCCGAGGCTCTGCCCGCGCGCCGTCGTGGCGGGCTCAACTTCCCGAGGCTCCCGACCCTCGGCTCTGGATGACGAGCCGCGACCTCACTCTGCCCGAGCGCGTCCTCGCCATCCATCGGGCTCTGTCGGCAAAGGGGATCGAGCATGCCTTCGGCGGGGCGATCGCGCTCGCCTACTGGACCGAGGAACCACGCGGCACCCGGGACATCGACGTGAACCTCTTCACGCCCGCGGCCAACCCGCAGCCCGCCCTCGATGCCCTGCCGGAAGGCGTCGCCAGGCCCAGCGGGACGGTAGAGAAGATCGAGCGTGACGGACAGATCAGGCTCTGGTGGGACGGGACGCCGGTCGACCTCTTCTTCGACTACGCCCCGATCCATCGGGACGCGGCGCGTGACCGCAGGACCGTCGATTTCGAGGGTTCGAAAATCCCGGTGCTCGGTCCCTTGGAGCTTGCTGCATTCAAGGCGATGTTCGGCCGTGGCCGCGACTGGGGCGACCTCGAGGAGATGTTCGCCGCGGGGGCGTTGTCTGCTGCCGAACTACATGAGGCAATCAGCGCGATGGTAGGCCGCGAGGACGAGCGTCATGCGCGGATCGACGACGCGGCCCGCCGCGCCGCCGAGCGGGCGAGCTAGGCGGCTACCTGTTTCAGGCAACCAGGCGCTCGGACTCGGACTTGATCGTCTCGAGCAGCTCGTTCCAGGACTTGACGAAGGCATCCGCCCCGTCCGTCTGGAGCTTCAGCCCGAGCGCGTCCGTGTCGATGCCCTGCTCCTGGTGCGCCTGGAAGACCTCGTCGGCGTCGCCACCGTCGGCCGGCAGCCGATCACCGACCTTGCCGTGGTCGGCAAACGCCTTCAGGGTCTTGTCGGGCATCGTGTTGATCGTGTCGGGTGCGGCGAACGCCTCGATGTAGAGCGTGTCCGGCGCCTCCGGGTCCTTGGTCCCGGTGCTCGCGAAGAGCAGGCGTTGCAACCGTGCCCCCTTCTCCGCGAGACCCTTCCAGCGGTCGGAGTCGAGCATCTCCCGCCAGCCCGCATACGTGGCCTTGCCGACGGCGACGCCGAGGGTGTTCTTGAGCTCGTCGGGAACATCGTCGTGCACGGCGACGTCCCAGCGGCTGATGAAGAGCGAGAGCACGGAGGGAACGTCCGGGTCGAGATCCGCCGCGACGCGGCGCTCGATGCCCTTCATATAGGCGTCGGCCGCCGCCATCGTCTGGTCTGTCGACATCAGCAGCGTGACGTTGATCGGCACGCCGGCGAAGATCGACTCCTCGATCGCCGGGAGCCCCTCGGGCGTGCCGGGGATCTTGATGAAGTTGTTGGCCTCGGCCCGGCCGTGCAGGTCGGCCGCCTGCTGGATCGTGGCCTCCGTGTCGTAGGCGAGCTTGGGCGAGACCTCGAGGGAGACCCAGCCGTCCATCCGGTCGGTCTCCTTGTGGATCGGCGCGAACATCTTCGCCGCGCGCGTCACGTCGGCGAGGGCGAGCTCGAAGAAGATGTCCTCGGGGTCCATCCCCTTCTCCCGCAGCTCCGTGATCTGCTCGTCGTAGGCCTCTCCGCCGCTGATCGCCTTGTCGAAGATCGTCGGGTTGGAGGTCTGTCCGGTGATAGAGAGCTCGTCGATGTATCCCTGCTCCGTCCCGTCGTCGAGCATCGTCCGGGTGATGTTGTCGAGCCAGAGGCTCTGTCCCAGATCGTGGAGCTCCTGCGTGGGCTTCATCGTCCAAGTACCTCCTTGGCCGTCTCGGCCACTTTGTCGGGGGTGAATCCGAACTTGCTCTGTAGGTCCTTCAAGGGTGCGGAGGACCCGAACGTGTGCATCCCGATCCTGGCTCCGTCGGGACCGACGAACCGGTCCCATCCGAAGGTAGAGGCCTCCTCCACCGAAACGCGCGCCGTGATCGCCGGCGGCAGGACTTCGTCCTGGTAGGCCTGATCCTGCCGCTCGAAGAGCTCCCAGCACGGCATGCTGACCACGCGGGAGCGGACTCCGTCGGAGATCAGCTTCTCGTGGGCGCCGATCGCAAGGGCGACCTCGCTGCCGGTGGCGAGCAGGATCACCTCGGGCTCTTCCTCGGCGTCGGCGAGCACGTAGCCACCCCGCCGCAGCCCGTCAGCCGAGGCGTACTTGATCCGATCGATGATCGGAACGTCCTGGCGTGTGAGGACCAGCGCCACGGGCTGGTGGTGGCGGTCCATCGCGGCACGCCAGGCCTCGGCCACCTCGTTCGCATCGGCGGGGCGAATCACGTCCAGGCCGGGGATCGCCCGCAGCGAGGCGAGCTGCTCGACCGGCTGATGGGTGGGGCCGTCCTCGCCGAGGCCGATCGAGTCATGGGTGAAGAGATGGATCACCGGCAGCTCCATCAGGGAGGACAGGCGAATCGCCGGCCGGGCGTAGTCGGAGAAGGTCAGGTAGGTGGACCAGAGCGGTCGCATCTTCGAGAGGGAGAGGCCGTTCGAGATCGCCGCCGACTCGTGCTCCCGGATGCCGTAGTGGATCTGGCGGCCCTCCCGTGTGCTCGGCTCGAAGGGCTCGCTGTCCTTGAGCTCGACCGAGTTCGACCCGGTGAGGTCGGCCGCACCCACGATCAGCCAGGGCACGCGGGCCGCGACCGCGTTCTCGACCTGGTTCGACGCCTTCCGCGTCGCGAGGCCCTTCTCGTCGGCCTCGAAGCTCGGGATGTCGGCATCCCAGCCCTCGGGCAACTCCCGGCGCTGCATCGCCTCCCAATGCGCGGCCATCTCGGGCTCGTCCGAGCGGTAGCTCTCGAAGAGCTCCTTCCACTTGCCGCTCAGCTCGGCGCCCCGCTTGCCGATCCCCTCGGCGAAATGCTCCTCGACGCCGTCGGGGACCAGGAACTCCGCGTCCTCCGGCCAGCCGTAGAAGCGCTTGGTCTCCCGGACCTCCTCGTCCCCAAGCGGCTCGCCATGTGCCTCGGCGGTGTCCTGCTTGTGCGGAGCGCCGTAGCCGATGTGCGAGTCGACGATGATCAGGGTCGGTCGCTCCTGCTCGGCCCGGAAGTTCTCGAAGCCCCGGGCGATCATCTCGAGGTCATTCGCGTCCTCGACGCGGGTGACGTTCCACTGGTAGCCCTCGAACCGGGCCTGGACGTCGTCCTCGTAGGTGATCGATGTGTGCCCGTCGATCGTGATGTGGTTGTTGTCGTAGACCCAGCAGAGGTTGGAGAGCTTCTGGTGGCCCGCGAACGACGCGGCCTCGCTCGAGACGCCCTCCATCAGGCAGCCATCCCCGGCGATCGCGTAGACGTCGAAGTCGAAGAGCTCGGCGTCCGGGCGGTTGAAGTACGCGGCCTGCCAGACCGAGGCGACCGCCATCCCGACGCTGGTCGCGATCCCCTGGCCGAGCGGGCCGGTGGTCGTCTCGACACCGGAGGTCCAGCGGTACTCCGGGTGCCCCGGGCACTTGCCGTCGAGCTGGCGGAAGCTCTTGATGTCGTCGAGGCTGACCGCGGGGGTCCCCTCGACCTCGTAGTCCGGGTCGACCGCCTTGACGCCGGTCAGGAAGAGGAGCGAGTAGAGCAGCATCGAGGCGTGGCCCGCTGAGAGGACGAAGCGGTCGCGGTTCGGCCAGATCGGATCGGCCGGGTCGAACCGCAGGTAGCGCTGCCAGAGCACGTAGGCGAGAGGCGCCAGGGCCATCGGCGTGCCGGGGTGCCCCGAGTTCGCCTTCTGGATCGCGTCCATCGACAGCGTCCGGATCGTGTTGATGCAGAGCTCGTCGATATCCGTCTTCTGCTCGACTGTGGCGGCCATTCCCACGATCCTACGACTAGTGTGCTCCGGGACGTGGCCGACGCAAACCTCGACGCCGAAAAGAAGCTCGCCGCCGAGGCGGCCGCGGAGCTTGTCTCGGACGGGATGAAGGTGGGCCTGGGGACGGGGTCGACCGTCGCCCATCTGCTGCCGGCCCTCGCCGTCCGCGGGCTCGGCGATCTCCGCTGCGTCGCCACCTCGGTGGCGACCGAGGAGCAGGCGCGGGAGCTCGGCATTCCGGTGGAGGACTTCGATCGGCTCGACCGCCTGGACGTCGCGATCGACGGCGCCGATCAGATCGCACCGGACCGCTGGCTGGTCAAGGGAGGCGGGGGCGCCCACACCCGCGAGAAGATCGTCGCCGCCACGGCCGAGCGATTCGTCGTGATCGCGGACTCCTCGAAGACGGTCGATCGGATCACCGCCCCGATTCCGCTGGAGCTCGCCACGTTCGGGCTGGCCTCCACCCTTTCGCGCATCTCATCCGAGCTCGGCGAGGTGGCGCGGCGCCCGGACACGCCCCCGAGCCCCGACGGCGGCGTGATCGCCGACTACACCGGACCGGTCGACGACCCCGCGGAGATCGCCGTCCGCCTGGATGCGATCCCGGGAGTGGTGGACCACGGCCTGTTCCCGACCGAGATGGTCGCCGAGGTGCTGGTCGGCCGGGGCGACACCGTCGAGCGCAGCTGAGGTCGAGGCAATCCGAACCCACCGAATCGGCGTAGCGTCGTTGTGATGGAGAAGGACGCGGTCATCGTCGGTGCGCGGTGCGCCGGGTCGACTCTGGCGATAGCCCTCGCGAACCGCGGCTGGGACATCCTGCTCGTGGACCGGGACACGTTCCCGAGCGAGACGATCTCGACGCATGGCGTCTACCCGAACACGCTGGCTCGGTTCGAGCAGCTCGGCGTGATGGACAGGCTGCGCGCCGCTCACGAGGTTCCGCTGCTCGCGAGCCGCTACGTCGGCCTTGGGAACGAGGTGGCGGGCCTCTACACCTCGATCGACGGATACGACCGCATGGCCGTCCCACGTCGATCCGCATTGGACAAGGCGATCGTCGACACCGCGCTGGCAGCCGGCGCCGAGGGACGATTTGGCGAGCGCGTCGTCGACCTGATCGGCTCGGGAACCGATGATGACCCGGTCGCCGGCGTGGTGCTCGAGAACGGCGACGAGGTCAGGGCGAAATGGGTCTTCGGAGCCGACGGCCGGGGGTCGACCGTCGCCGGCAAGCTCGGGGTCGAGAAAGAGCGTCAGCAGCAGGGAGAGGTCTCATTCCTCTTCGCCTACTGGAGCGGGATTCCGGACAACGGCTACGGCACGCTCGAGGTCCACGAGCGCGAATTCGCCAGTCGCAGCGCCGTCGAGGACGGGCTGCACCTGCTGATCGCCATGGGCGACGCCGAGTTCACGCGAGGGACGCAGGCTGAGCGCGAGCAGAGGTACGTCGAGCATCTGTGCCACTTTCCGGAGATGATCGAGCCAGACGTGCTCGAGCGAGCCGAGATGGTCACGGACGTCGTCGTGGCACCCGAGTCGCTGATGCGGGGGTTCTTTCGGAAGCCCACCGGCCCGGGATGGGCACTGGTCGGCGATGCCTCCCACTTCAAGCATCCGGGGACCGCGCAGGGGATCGCCGATGCGGTCGAGCAGGCCATCTACATCGCCGAGGCGCTCTCGGGCTCCTCACCCGGCCTGGCGAGCTACGAGTCCTGGCGGGACGATCGATCTTCCGAGCACTACGACTGGTCGTTCTCCTGGGGCCGCTTCCCTCACGCCGAGGCAGGCGAGAAGCTCTGGCAGGGATGGGCCGAGGATCCGGAGGCCGGACAGGACCTGCGCGACTCCTTCAGCCGGCTCAAGGAGCCTTCAGAGGTGATCACCAAGGAGCGCCTGGCACGCTGGTTCGCCGATCCGGTTAGAGGTTGACCGCCGCCATGCCGGTCTCCTCGTAGCGGTCACCCGCGACCTCGGGCAGCTCCTCATTGATCCGCGCGAGGTCCTGGTCGGTCAGCTCGATGTCCGCGGCCGCCGCGTTCTCCTCCAGGTACTTGCGGCGCTTGGTGCCGGGGATCGGGACGATGTCCTCGCCCTGGGCCAGCACCCAGGCGAGTGCGAGCTGTGCCGGCGTGATCTCCTTCTCCTCGGCGATCTCGCTGAGCTTGGCCACGATCCTCTTGTTCGCCTCGAGATTTTCGCCCTGGAAGCGGGGCTGCGTCCGCCTGAAGTCATCTTCGGCGAGCTCGTCCGGGGAAGCGAAGCGTCCCGACAGGAATCCCCGCCCGAGAGGCGAGTAAGAAACGAAGCCGATTCCCAGCTCGCGACAGGTCGGAATGATCTCCGCTTCCGGCTCGCGGGCAAACACCGAGTACTCCGTCTGCAGCGCAGTGATCGGGTGGACGGCGTGAGCGCGGCGGATCGTCTCCGGGGCCGCCTCGCTCAGGCCAAGGTGGCTGACCTTCCCGGCCTCCACCAACTCGGCCATCGCACCTACGGTCTCCTCGATTTCGACATTCGGGTCAACCCGGTGCAGGTAGTAGAGGTCGATCTGCTCGATGCCGAGCCGCTGGAGCGAGCCGTCGATCGTCTTCCGCACGTTCTCGGCCGAGCCGTCGATCCCACCGAGCGTCGACATGTCGCCCGGGACGGCGTTGTCCAGGTTGCGCTGCATCTTGGTGGCGATCACGAACTGGTCGCGCTTGCCCTTGATCGCCCGCCCGACCAGCTCCTCGTTCGTGAGCGGCCCATAGATCTGGGCCGTGTCGAGGAAGTTGATGCCGAGCTCCAGGGCTCGATGGATCGTCGCCTCGGACTCCTCCGTATCGGTCTCGCCGTAGAAGGCGGACATGCCCATGCAGCCGAGGCCGAGTGCGGAAACTTCGAGATCTCCAAGGTTGCGCGTGTTCATTTCTTTCCAAGCCTTTCGCGATAGAGGTCGAGGGTGGCGTCCACCCTTCGAAGATACGACTTAGAGCGCGCTCTAAGTCAAGGGTTCATCAATGCATCGACATCGAGTCCATCGCATGCATCGCTGACGCCGAATCCGGAACCGTCAGCCCCGGCACCTGGTCGGGGAAGAAGGCGACCCCGATCGCCAGGACCAGCAGCACCACGACCGTCACCCCCTCGGCTGTCTCGCGCCAGGGCAGCAGCTTCTCGAGCACGATCAGCGCGGCGATCACCACCATCCAGGTGATGCTCATCACGCCGAGCGCGAAGAGCGCGGCCATCAGCGCCCACGATGAGCCGACGCAGTAGGCCCCCTGGTCGAGGCCCATGCGGAGCGCCCCGGTTCCCCCGTCGCGCCAGTCGGCCACCAGCAGCTCTCGATCGCGGCAGTGCCGCAGACATGTCCTCTTCAGCGGCGTGAACTCATAGAGGGCGGCGCCCGCGATCGCGGCGCCCGCGATGTAGCGACCGCCGCTGTCCCAGCCGAGGAAGGAGAGGTCAAGCGAGCGGACACCCTTGAAGGCAATCCAGGCCACCAGGCCGACGATCACCCAGGCGAGGAGGTAGCCGGCCGCGAACAGGGTCGTGAGGAGCAGCGACTGAGGCGTCACGTCCGCGGAGCCGCTGCGCGCCCTGTCCGCGTAGGCCCCGGCCATCGGGATCAGCGACGGGAGCATCATCGCCGCCATCATCACCGCCCAGACGCCGGCGAACCAGCCGAAGGACCCCAGATCCGTGCCCGGCCCGGCGTCCATCCCCTGCATCCGGTCAACGGTCACCACCCAGGCGACGGCTGCCGCCCCCAGCAGGAAGAGGGCGGTCAGTCGTAGTTCACTTGTTCGTCCCAATTCGGTCTCCCTTCAGGGCTCAGGTCGAAAAGGTTCCAAAGCGGCTCGAGCGTCCCCACGTGCGGCGGGTCCTGGCCCGGGTCCCACCGGCCATAGAAGAGCTCCGAGCCCCAGAAGTGGCGGATCGTTTCGCCGTCGCGGTGGAAGACGTTGAGCATCGGACGCTGAGCGCCCTCGGGCGTCTCCGCCAGGTAGTCCGGGTTGTAGGTGTTGTCGGCCGACGAGAGCAGCCGCAGCCGGCGCCAACCGCGCTCCCGCTTCCAGGTCAGGATCCGATCGAGTGGAGATTTCGCGACCACTACGAAGTTCATGACTTGGCTGGCGTGCTCAACTAATCCATCGAGCTGGTCGAGCAGGCCCACGCACGAGGGACAGGGCCCCTCCGCGAGCGGGAGCTTCGCGGTCTCGGTCTCGCGCACGGGCCCCGGCCGATCGTCCTCGGGGTCGCGCGGGAACATGAAGCCGTAGATCGCGAGCGAGTCCTTGCCCGGTGCGAAGAGCTCCGAGAGGCGCACGTCCATCGGCTGCCCGCCAGGCCCCTCGCCCTGGAAGAGGTAGTCCTCAGGCACCTCGCCGCCCGGCGGCAGCTCTCGCCTGGCGGCGGCGACCGCCTCCATCTGGCGCCGCAGCTCGACCTCCTTCTCGAGCAGGCGATCCCGCTCCGCGCGGTAGTCCTCGGACTCGCCCGGATATCGCACGCTCATCGCGTCAGCACCCGCCCCATGTTGTCGATGCACATCGACCAGCCCTCGTACTGCGACGCGCGGCGCTCCTCGTTCGAGATGTTGCTGTTGACGAACACGACGGTGGTGGCGCCGTCTCGCTCCGTGAAGTCCAGCTCGATCATCTGCTCGTTGCTCGGATCGTCATCGAAGGTCCAGGTGAAGGCGAGCCTGTGCGGTCTGTCGATCAGCGTGTACTCGCCGCCGGCGCCGACCGGCGCGCCCTCTGGCGAGCGCATGACGACGCGGACCCTGCCGCCCACGCGGAGGTCGACCTCGGCGCTCGGCTTCTGCCAGCCCCGGGCCGGCCGGAACCAGCGCTCGATCACCTCGGGGCTGGTCCAGGCTTCGAAGACCTGATCGGCCGGCGCATCGAAGGTCCGCTCGATCCGCACGACCCGTCCTTGGTCCTCGCTCAACCTCGCTCCTTCCGCTCATCGAGGTACTCGCCGACGACGTCGAAGAGACGCTCCCAGCGCTCTCGCTGGGTTTCTATCCAATCTGAGGTCTCGGCAAGCGCCTCGGGGCGCAGCGCGAGGCGATGGGTGCGCCCGTCGATCACGCGGGAGACCACGCCGGCCTCCTCCAACAGTTTCAGGTGCCTCGATAGGGTCGGCTTCGAGACGCCGAAGTCCCGCGTCACCTCGCCGACGGTGGCGGTCCCGCCGCTGAGCCGCTCGACGATGTCGCGCCGGAGGGGGTGCGCGAGGGCTTTGAACGGATCGTTAGCCATTTTGCTAACTATATATCCTGCGAGGACGCCAACCCGACGAGACAGGAGGGACCGTATGCCGGACCACGAGGTCGTAAGCCAAGAGGAGTGGCAGTCACAGCTGGACGAGCTGCTCGCCGAGGAGAAGGAGCTCACCCGCCGCGGCGACGAGCTCACCAAGAAGCGGCAGGCGCTGCCCTGGGTCGAGGTCGAGAAGGACTACCGCTTTGAGACGGTGGATGGGACCAAGTCGCTCGCCGACCTCTTCGACGGCCGTTCCCAGCTGCTCATCTACCACTTCATGTTCGGGCCCGAGTGGACAGCGGGATGCCCGGTCTGCTCCTCGATCGCCGACACCATCGCACCGCAGGTCCCTCACCTGAACGCCCGCGACACCACGGCGATGCTCTCCTCCCGGGCTCCGGTCGACAAGCTCGAGGGCTTTCGGAAGCAGATGGGCTGGGAGATCCCCTGGGCGTCGGCCGAGACCGACTTCCATCGCGACATCGGCTTCTTCAACACAGAGGAGGAGCTGAAGCCGTTCCTCGAGAGCGGCAACATCCCGCCGACCGTCACCCAGAACGCCGAGATGTGCGGCACCACCGAGGCGGGCTACGTCGCGGAGGGACCTGGGCTGAGCGTCTATGCCCTGGACGACGGGACGGTCTACCGCACCTACCTCACAACCTCGCGCGGCCTGGAGGGCCCGGCGATGTCGTACTACGGCCTGCTCGACCGGACCCCGAAGGGCCGGAACGAACCCCCCGACCAGCCACTCTGGATCCGCTACCACGACGAGTACGCCTCGTAGCCGGCGAGACCGCCTCGGTACCTTGGGCCGAGGCCATGTACTTGAACAAGGAGGCGGAGATGGCGACTCGCAACGGCAGCGCGCAGTGGAACGGGAACCTCCAGGAGGGGTCCGGCAAGCTGACGGTGGGGGACAACGTCTGGACCGGCGACTACTCGTTCGCGTCGCGGTTCGAGGATGGCGAAGGGACCAACCCCGAGGAGCTGCTCGCCGCGGCGCACGCCGGCTGTTTCTCGATGGCGCTGAGCCTCGCGCTGACCGACGCCGGCCATCCCCCGAACTCGATCAACACCAGCGCAAAGGTTCAACTACGGAACGTCGACGGCCTGCCCACCATCGACGACATCCAGCTCGAGACCGAGGCCGATGTGCCGGGCGTCGACGACGCGACCTTCCAGGAGTTCGCCGAGGGCGCCAAGGCCGGATGCGTCGTCTCTCGGGCACTCGCCGGCGTGAACACGATCGGGCTCAGCGCGAAGCTGGCGTCCTGAGAATCAGCTCCGCGTAGATCGCGCGGCGGCCCGATCGGCCAGGATCAACGAATCGCCGCCCGGCTGGATTCGACCGGATGGCGTCGAGGGATCCTGCGCGATCAGCTTCGCCAGCGCGTCCACCTTCGACTCGCCGGTGACGACCCAGAGCAGGCTGCGCACGCGCTCGATCTCCGGGTATGTCAGCGTCATCCGGCGGACGCCCTGGTACTCGCCCGCAGTGACGGCGACGCGGCGATCCCGGACCTCCAACACCGGATCCCCGGGGACGAGGGAGGCGGTGTGCCCGTCCGGTCCGATCCCGAGGTGGGCGATGTCAAGGAGCTCCGGGAGCGACTCGGCGTAGCGGGCGGCGGCGTAGTCGAGGTCCTCATCGGTGACAGGCATGGGCTTGATGCTGCCCTGGGCGCCGATCGAGAGGCTCTCGATCAGGTGGGTGAGGTTGCGCTCGTCCGAGCCCGCCGGGGCCACGCGCTCGTCGACCTGGAAGACGTCGGCCTTGTCCCAGTCGCCGAACCGGTCCTCGAGCTGGGAGAACATCGGCCACGGGTCGCTCCCGCCGCTGACCGCGAGCTCGGCCCGGCCCCGTTCGGAGACCGCGTGCTTGGCCGCCTCGGCGAGCAGCTCGGCGCCGCGCCTGTGGACGGCCTCCGGCGTGTCCAGAACCTCGAGCCGGTGAGGACTGCTCACTTCGGCTTCTCTTTGTGGCCGCCGAACTGGTAGCGCATGGCCGACAGGACCCGGTCGGCGAAGTCGTCGAGGTTCCGCGAGGCGAAGCGCTCGTACAGCGCCGTGGTGAGCACGCCCGCGGGTACGCCCTCCTCGATCGCGGCGATCGACGTCCAGCGCCCCTCGCCCGAGTCCGAGACACGGCCCTCGAAGTCGGAGAGGTCGGGAGACTCCTGCAGGGAGGCTGCGGTCAGGTCGAGCAGCCACGAGCCGATCACGCTCCCGCGCCGCCAGACCTCCGCGACCTCCGGGATGTCCAGGTCGTACTGGTAGTACTCCGGATGCTCGAGCGGCGCGGTCTCGGCGTCTTTCTCGCGCTCGACCTTGCCGGCGTTCGCGTTCTTCAGAATGTTGAGGCCCTCGGCGTAGGCCGCCATGACGCCGTACTCGATCCCGTTGTGGACCATTTTCACGAAGTGGCCCGCGCCGTTCGGCCCGCAGTGCAGGTAGCCGTTCTCGGCGGTGTCCGGGTCCCCGTCACGACCCGGCGTGCGCTCGGCGGAGTCGACGCCGGGCGCAATGGTCTTGAAGATCGGGTCGAGGCGCTCAACCGCCTCGTCGGGCCCGCCGATCATCAGGCAAAAGCCGCGGTCAAGGCCGAAGACGCCTCCACTGGTCCCGCAGTCGATGTAGTCGATCCCCTTCTCCCCCACCATCTGTGAGCGCCGGATGTCGTCGCGGTAGTAGGAGTTGCCGCCGTCGATGATCGCGTCGCCCTTCTCCAGCACCTCGGCGACCTCCTTGACGGTCGACTCGGTGATCTCACCGGCTGGAACCATGATCCAGACCGCCCGGGGCGCGTCGAGCTTCTCGGCCAGCTCCTTGAGAGTGCCGGCTCCCGTCGCTCCTTCGCCCTCCAGCTGCTTGATCGGGTCGGGATTGACGTCGTAGACCACGCAGTCGTGGCCGTCCCGCATCAGGCGCCGGACGAGGTTCGCTCCCATCCTGCCGAGGCCGACCATTCCCAACTGAGCCATCGCGTTCTCCTCCGTGGTTGACGCGAGCATCCTACGCGCGTCCAGTAGGTTCCCGACCGTGGCGCAGGCATCCAATGGCAGGACGATCGGCCCACCCGCCGACGCGCTTGTGATCTTCGGGATCACCGGCGACCTGGCGAAGAAGATGACCCTGAAGGCGCTCTATGACCTGGTCGAGAACGGAACCCTCCAGGTCCCGGTGTTCGGGGTGGCGCGCAACGACTGGAGCGACGAGGATCTGCATCGGCACGCTCGCGAGGCGGTCGAGGCGCGGGTCGCCGCGAAGAACGAGGAGCTCGACGAGGACGTCTTCAAGAAGTTCACCGAGAAGCTCACCTACGTCCAGGGTGACTACACCGACGAGGCGACCTACAAGCAGCTCAAGAAGGAGCTCTCCTCCGCGAAGCACCCCGTCTTCTACCTCGAGATCCCGCCCGCCCTCTTCGCAACCGTGGTCGAGCACCTCGGCAAGGCGGGCCTCACGGAGGGCGCCCGCGTCGTGATCGAGAAGCCGTTCGGGCATGACCTCAATTCCGCGATGGAGCTCAACGACGAGATCCACGAGATCCTCACCGAGGACCAGATCTACCGGATCGATCACTTCCTCGGCAAGGAGCCGGTGATGGACATCACCTACCTGCGCTTTGCCAACTCGATGCTCGAGCCGATCTGGAACCGCCGCTACGTCGAGTCGGTGCAGATCACGATGGCCGAGGACTTCGGCGTCGACGACCGGGGCAGCTTCTACGACCCGGTCGGCGCCCTGCGCGACGTCTTCCAGAATCACCTCCTCCAGACGCTGGCGATCGTGGCCATGGAGCCGCCGTCGGCGGGCGCGGACGCCGACCCGATCCGCGACGCGAAGCTCGATCTCTTCAAGGCGATCCCCGACATCGACCCGAACCGCTACGTGCGCGGGCAGTACGGGGGCTTCCGGGAGATCGAGGGAGTCGATCCGAAGTCCAACACCGAGACGTTCCTGGCGCTCCGGCTCGACATCCAGAACTGGCGCTGGTCTGGGGTTCCCTTCTTCGTTCGCGCCGGCAAGGAGCTGGCGGAAAAGGTCACCGAGGTCCGCGTGATCCTCCAGAATCCGCCCCCCATCGGGATCGGCGGCGGACCGACGCCGGCGACCGATGAGATCGTCGTCCGCATCGACCCCGATCCCGGGACCAGCATCCTGCTCGAGGCGAAATCCCCGGGTGAGGAGAAGCTCCGGAGGGTCCACCTGGACCTGCTCTTCCAGCAGCAGTTCGGCGGGCAGCCCGGGCCATACGAGCGGCTGCTCGGCGACGCACTCGCCGGGGACCAGCAGCGCTTCGCGCGCGAGGACAGCGTCCTGGAGACGTGGCGGATCGTCCAGCCGCTGATCGAAAACCCCTGCGGCCTCGAGCCCTACCGCAAGGGCAGCTGGGGGCCCGAGGGGGCGTCGAACCTCCTCCACGGTTACGGGGGCTGGCGCCGGCCATGGCTACCGGACGCACCCCTCGAGACCGTGGGCGCCGGTTGAGATTCTCGGTTAGCTAGGGTCTTTGGAGATGTCTCAGGCGACTCTCCACACGAACGCCGGCCCGATCGCCGTCCAGCTCTTCGACGAGGACGCGCCGAAGACCGTCGAGAACTTCCGCAAGCTCGCCGGCGACGGCTTCTACGACGGGCTGATCTTCCATCGCGTGATCAAGGACTTCATGATCCAGGGCGGCTGCCCGGAGGGCACCGGAACCGGCGGCCCCGGCTACACGTTCGAGGACGAGTTCAACGACCACAAGATCGTCCGCGGCGCCCTGGCGATGGCGAACGCCGGGCCGAACACCAACGGCTCCCAGTTCTTCATCGTCACCACCGACGCGGCTCCGTGGCTCGACGGCAAGCACACCGTGTTCGGGGAGATCACCGACGGCATGGACGTGGTCGACGCGATCGAGGGGACCGAGACGGGTCCCGGCGATCGGCCGGCTCAGCCGCAGGCGATCGAAAGGGTCGAACTCAGCGATTAGCCGGGTGACGCCGGGGGAAGGCAGGAAGCGTGGCTGACCAGGATCGGACGATCGTGATCACCGGGGCGACGGACGGCCTCGGGAAGGGCCTCGCATCGGAGCTGGCACCGGCGGGCGGCCGTCTGATCCTCCACGGGCGTAACGAGGAGAAGGGGCGGGCGCTGCTGGAGGAGCTGAAGCCGAAGGCTACTGGCGAGCTCGAGTGGCGGCGGGCGGACCTCTCCTCCCTTGACGAGGTGAGCGATCTGGCCGACTCCCTGCTCGAGGAGGACCGGATCGACGTCCTGGTCAACAATGCCGGGATCGGCACGGCGGGCGGGCGAGAGGAGAGCGCCGAGGGCTACGAGCTCACGTTCGCAGTCGACTACCTCGCTCCGTTCCTGCTGACGAGAAAGCTGCTGCCGCTGATTGAGCGCTCGGCTCCCGCCCGGATCGTCAACGTGAGCTCGGCCGGGCAGATGCCGATCGACTTCGACGACGTCATGCTCGAGCGCGACTACAGCGGCGTCCAGGCCTATTGCCAGAGCAAGCTGGCGCTCGTCATGTTCACCTTCGACCTCGCGGAGGAGCTCGAGGACAGCGGTGTCACCGCCAACTGCCTGCACCCCGGCACCTTCCTGCCGACCAACATGGTCCGCAGGGCGGGCATCGACCCGGTGACGCCCCTCGAGGACGGCGTCGAGGCCACCCTGCGGCTGGTGGCCTCACCGGAGCTCGACGGCGTCAACGGTCACTACTTCGACGGCACCAGCGAGTCGGCGCCGCACCCACAGGCCGAGGACCCGGAAGCACGGCGGCGGCTGCGCGAGCTCTCCGCCGAGCTCACCGGGATCGAAGCCGCGGCATAGGCGCCTGCAGCCGTCGTCCTACCGCGTAGGCTGCTCGACATGGGTCTCGGCGACAAGTTCCGCGAGCTCTTCGGCGTGGGCGACGACTCGCTCCACCCAGACGGCCTCGACGAGCTCAAGATCGGCGACGCGAGCTACGACGACTGGCAGGTCGTGCGTGACTTCGAGGATCTCGAGACCGCCCGGGCCTGGCGCCAGCAGCTAACCGACGCCGGGCACGAGGCGGTGATCACCTCGGACCACCCGCTCAACGAATACGGCCGCGGCGACATCGCGCTGCGCGTACCGCCCGGCAAGTGGTCCGAGGCGAACGAGCTGCTCGACGAGCCCTAGATCGGCTCTCCGATGACGAGGTCGAAGCGCTCCAGCAACCCGGGGATGCTGTCGGGATCCATCTCCAGGTCGTAGCGCTGACAGAGCGCTCCCAGGGCCTGAGGGTCAGCGTCAGCGACCCCACCCATGTCGACCAGTTCCTCGAAGTACCCCTCGAAGCCGGCCGGCGCGATGATCTCGAGCATCCTCGCGGGCTCATCCCCGGCGTTCCAGAAGGTGTGCCACTGGTTGCGCGGCTTGAACACCAGGTCGCCGACTTCGGCGACGAGGACCTCGTCCCCGAGCAGTGCCCCGACCTTCCCCTCCAGGACGAACGTGTACTCGTCCTCCCTGGTGTGGCGATGCAGCGGCGCAGCCAGCGCGCGAGGCGACATCGGATGCTCAACCAGTGAGAAGCCGCCGTCGGTCTCCGCCCCGTCGATCATGAACCTGACCCCGATGCTTCCCAGGAACCCAGCCTTGCCGTCGCCGGGTCCAACAACCTTCGCCTTAGTCGCCTCCATTCGCCTTCTCCTTTTAATTGAACGGTGGTGTCGCGCGAATATATACACAGGTCCGTCCCATCTGTCAAGATTCACTAGACACCAATGTCCGATAAAAAGCGTCCATACCGCAAGAAGCGCCGCGCCGAGCTCGAAGCGGAGACCCGCCGGCGAATCACCGAGAGCGCCGTCGAGCTGCACGGAACGGTCGGGCCTTCGCGCACATCGATGAGCGCCGTGGCCGAGCTGGCCGGTGTTCGCCGCTCGACGCTCTACCGCCACTTCCCCGACGAGGCCGCGCTGTTCGAGGCCTGCAGCGCGCATTGGGCGCAGGGCAACCCCCCGCCCGACCTGGGGGCCTGGGGCGCGATCGACAATCCCGATGAGCGGCTGCGCGCGGCGCTGGAGGAGATCTACGCCTACTGGCGCCGCACCGAGCAAATGATGGAGAACCTGACCCGGGATGAGTCGACGAACGAGACCGTCAGGCGGACCTTCGGGGCATTCCACGAGTACATGGCCGCCGCCCGGGAGACGCTGATGGCGGGTCGAAAGGCCCGCGGGCGAGCTCGCAAGCGGCTGCAGGCGGCGATCGGCCATGCTCTCGCCTTCTCGACCTGGCGGTCCCTCACCCGCGAACAGGGGCTCGAGGACAGCGAGGCCGTCGAGTTGAGCCTCGGCCTGGTCGCTTCAGCCGCGCCTCGCGGCTAGACGACGTCCTTGTCCAGCTCCGGATCGGCGTAGCAGACGATCGTCTTGGCTCTGCGGTCGGGCCAGCCGCGGCGCTCGTGGTCGAAGAGCACACCGGCGAAGCCCAGCAGCAGCGGCAGAGCCGCGATCGGCAGCCAGAGCGCGCGGCGGATCGCCTGTCCCGGGCGGACCGGCTCGGCGTCCTCCGAGAGCATCCGGATCGCGACGAACGACATCCCGAGAGTCCGCCCGGCCCCGGACCAGAAGACCACCAGGTAGGTGATCGCGATCAGCGACCAGGCGACGAACCCAAGAGCGATCACGACCGTGCCGCCGTGCTGGTCGCCTCTGGAGAAGGCCGAGATCAGGGCGGCGATCGCCGCCGAGATCAGCAGCAGCGAGCCGTAGACGACGCCGGCATCGATTCCCAGCGACAGCGCGCGACTGAACGCGCCGGCGTAGATCGGCCGCCGCTCCCGCCTCGGCCGGCGCAGGACTCGCCGGGCCGTGTCCTCCATCATGGTGTCGATCTGGCGGGCGGCCCGGCGGACGCCGCGGCGCAGGTCCTCGAGCAGCCCGACGCCCTGTCGCGTGATTGCGGCGCGGACCTCGGGCGCCTCGGCCACCCGCTCGACGAGCTTCTGGGCCTCGTCGCTCTCCAGCACCTTGTCCCAGACGCGGTTGGCGGTGTCGGTCTTCAGGAGCCGCTCGGTTGCCTTGGCGGCGGTCTCGCTGTCGAGCGCCCGGTCCACTCCGCGGTCCACGGCGCGGTCGAGTCCAAGCCGACGCGCCACCCCGTGGGCGCCCCGAAGCCCGGCCCGCCCGATGGGCGCGACAGCTCGCTGCACGGGATTGGATGGGGGGCGCTCGGAAGCCAAAGTTGCTCCTGACCCAACTCGGCAGAGTAGTGTCGCCCCGGATGGCGAAGAGAGAGAAGCATCCCAACGCCAGGGGCACCGGATTCAACCGGGCACGGTTCATCACGGAGCCGGCGCCCGACCACAAGCTCCCGGACGGGCCGATGGACCGTCCGACGCCAGGCTGCTGATCGACCAGGAGCTCTTGCTGGATGGCGACCCCGAGAAGAACCTGGCGACCTTCGTCACCACTTGGATGGGACCCGACGCCACGGACCTGATCGCGCAGAACCTGCATCGCAACTTCATCGACCACGCCGAGTACCCGCAGACGGCCGAGATCGAGCAGCGCTGCATCCGCATGCTCGCCGACCTCTTCAATGCACCTGGCGAGACGATGGGCGCCCGCACCCAGGGCTCCTCCGAGGCGATCATGCTCGGCGCTCTGGCGATGAAGTGGAAGTGGCGAGCCCGCCGGGAGGCCGCCAAGAAGGGAACCGAGAAGCCCAACCTGATCTTCGGCGGCGACGTGCACGTGGTCTGGGAGAAGTTCTGCCGCTACTTCGACGTCGAGCCGCGCATCGTCCCGCTGCAGGAGAACAAGATCGTCATCGGCCCCGAGGACGTGGAGCCGCACATCGACGAGAACACGATCGGCGTCGCGGCGGTTCTCGGGACGACGTTCACCGGCCACTCCGACGACATCGTCGGGATCAACAAGCTCCTCGTCCAGATCAAGGAGGAGAAGGGGCTCGACGTCCCCCTGCACGTCGACGGCGCGAGCGGCGCCTTCGTCTGGCCGTTCATCTACCCGGACTCCGAGTGGGACTTCCGCCTCGAGCAGGTCGCGTCGATCAACGCCTCGGGCCACAAGTTCGGGCTCGTCTATCCGGGCATCGGCTGGCTGATCTTCCGAGACAAGGAATCCCTGCCCGACGACCTCGTCTTCTACGAGGACTACCTGGGCAAGCGCGACGCGACCTTCACCCTCAACTTCTCGACCGGCTCCGCGATGGTGCTGGCCCAGTACTTCAACTTCATCCGCTTCGGCCGCGCGGGCTACGCCTACCTGATGGGCGAGATGAAGCAGAACGCCGACAGGCTCGCCAAGGCGATCACCGACATCGGGCCTTTCGAGCTGATCGGCGAGGGCGAGCAGCTACCCCTCGTCGCCTTCAAGATCGCCGGGGAGCAGCCGTACGACGAGTTCGACCTCGCCTCACAGCTCGCGGCGGAGCGGGGCTGGATGGTCCCCGCCTACCACCTGCCGCCGAACGCGGAGAAGGTCAAGCTGATGCGCGTCCTGGTGAAACTGACTCTCGGATATTCGCTCGCGGAGAAGCTCGCCGAGGACCTGGCGCAGGCGTGCAAGACGCTCGAGGAGAAGGGCGGCGTCCACCCATCCGAGCGCAAGCGGGTCCACACCGCCACGGGGTACTAGGCGCCGCTCCCGGCGTTCTGGACGTCACTGCGGCGGGGCGCCCTGCGGCGCCGAGGGGAGCAGGTTCTGGCACTTGGCGCTCGCGGCCTTGAATTTCGGGTCGTTCTGGTTGACCTTCGACGAGTCGAAGACCGGCCCATTCCCTGAGGTGTTCGGGCTGGGAAGGTCGTAGCCGTTCTGGCGAACGCAAGCTGCGTACTGGCTGATCTGTTTGCGCATCGCCGAAGGGTCGAAGTTCCCGCCGCCCTGGGGCCCATTGGGAATGCTGACGCCGCAGTCCTTGAAGGCCTGCTGGAGCGTCTGGAAGTCCTGCCCGTTCGCGCCGCCGGCCGGGGGACCTCCCGATGGGGGCTGGCCGCCGGAGCCCGGCCTCGGGATCGTGACGCCCTTCCCCTCGACGCAGGAGCGCTGGTCGTCGGTGAGCTGAAGACCACCGGGACCGGCGTTGGCTGTCGTCGAGGTGTTGTCGTTCGACGCATTCGAGCTCGAGCCACCCCCGCAGGCGCTTAGCCCGACGGCGATCGCGCCGGCCGCGACTAAGGCGCCTATTGGTCTCCTTCGGAGCCATCTGGTTCTTGCACTCATTTGAATCCTCTCTTTCTGTTGGATTGATCGGTTCAGGCTCCGAGCGCACTCAGTTCCCGAAAAGCTGGTTGACGGCGCTCGAGCCACCGCCCGAGCTCCCAGAGCTCCCTCCGGTCCCGCCGGTCGCGCCGCCCCCAAGGGCAGGGGCACCAGTCGAGGCTCCCGACGCCGTGGCGCTGACCGACTGGGCCTTGACCGTGCCGCTCCTTCGCACCGCTCCCTGGATCACCACCGAGTCGCCCGGATGGATGTCGCGAGGCTTGCTCTCGGTCGAGCGGGTGACCTTGGTGGCGCCCGTGGTCAGGACCTTGACCGTCTTCCCCTGGGCGTCGGTGACGTAGAGCGTGCCACCCGCGGCTGTGGCGACAGTCCCCATCGTTGAGTTACCTTGGCCGGCGCCGGTGAGAAACGACGGCAGGCCGTCGGACCCGAAGGGGTTCTGGGCGGCACTGCTTCCGCCACCGCTGCCCTTCTGCACCAGGACCCCGCCGATGAAGCCGGCGACCAGGATCAGCAGGCAGAGCAGACCGACCCGGAACGGGGTCAGCATGCCCGTGAGGCCGCGCCGGCGAGTTATCGGCGCGTGCTCGGCTTCGGGCCAATCGCCATCCTCGAGCAACGGTTCGGCCTCGAGGATCTCGGTCGTCTGCTCGGCTCGGGTTGTCGTCTGCTCACTCAAAGCGCAGGGCCTCCATTGGTCGCATGGCCGCAGCGCGGCCGGCTGGGTAGGTGCCGAAGAAGAGCCCGGCCGCGGTCGCGGCTCCGAAGGCGAGGAAGATCGAATAGGTGGCGATCACCGGCTGGACGCCGGCGATCTCAAAGCGGCTGGCGATGACGCCGGCCGCGACGCCGGTGAGCCCGCCGAGCACGGACACAAGCACGGCCTCGGCCAGGAATTGGCCGAGGATGTGAGCCCTCCGGGCCCCGACCGCCTTGCGGATGCCGATCTCGCGCGTCCGCTCGGTGACGCTGACCAGCATGATGTTCATCACCCCGATCCCGCCGACCAGGAGCGAGATCGCGGCGACGGCGCCGAGCAGCGTCGTGAAGACCTTGCTCGTCGAGCTCGAGGCCTGCAGGATCGAGCCCTGGTTCAGGACCTGGAAGCCGGGGTCGGTCGGATCTGTGACGTCGAGCCGGTCATAGAGAATCGAGGTCACCTCGGTCTGGGCGGCGTCCAGCTGGGGCTCGGACTTGGCCTGGACGACGATCTGGTTGATGTCTCCGTAGCCGCTCAGGACGTCCTGGGCGGCGGTGACCGGGACGATCACGATGTCGTCGGAGTCCTGGAAGCCGTTCGAGCCCTTGGACTTGGTGACTCCGATGACGCGGAAGCTCGAGCCGTTGATCTGGATCGTCTGCCCAACCGGGCTCTCGCCGGCGAAGAGGCTGGAGGCCACGGTCGGGCCGATCACGGCGACCCGCTCGCGAGTATCGACCTGCTGGTCGGTGATGAACTGGCCGCTCGCGGCCTGGTAGTTCTGCGCCTGGCCGTAGGAGGCAGTCGTCCCGACGGTCTGTGAGGGCTGGTAGCTCGTCGACCCGTTGACGACGGTCGCCGACTGGACGTTCACCACCGGCGACGCACTGGCGACGTCGGGGGCCAGGGTCGGGTCCTCCAGCGCCTTCGCGTCATCGAGGGTCAGGGAGACGGAGCTGGAGCTGCTCGTACTCGAGGGCCCGAATCCGCCGCCGCCCGGCATCACCGTCAGGGTGTTGGTGCCCAGTGCCTGGATGCTCGACTGGACCTTCTTCGAGGACCCGTTGCCGACCGCGATCAGGACGATCACGGCAGCGACTCCGATCGTCATTCCGACCACCGTCAGGCCTGACCGCAGCTTGTTCGCCGCCAGGCCGGCCAGCGCGGTCCTGAGTGTCTCGCGGGCCATCAGCCGCTCACCGCCTCTTGCGTGCGCCGGGCCGCTCGACGCGGGCGCCGGGCATGGTCGTTTCGCTCGTCGGCGACGATCTGCCCGTCGGCGATCTGCACGGTGCGCCCGGCCCGGGCCGCGACCGGCGGCTCGTGGGTGATCATGATCACCGTTCGGCCCCGCCGATTGAGGGCCTCGAAGATGCGGAGCACCTCTTCGCCCGAGCGCGAGTCGAGCGCTCCGGTCGGCTCGTCGGCCAGGATCAGGCTCGGATTGGTGACGAATGCCCGGGCGATCGCCACCCTCTGCTGCTGGCCGCCGGAGAGCTCCGATGGAAGGTGGCGGGCGTGACCGAGCATGCCCACCGAAGCCAGGGCCGATTCGGCCATCTGGCGCCGGCGGCGACGCGGGATGCCGGCGTAGCCGAGCGGCAGCTCCACGTTGGCGATTGCGCTGGTACGCGGGACCAGGTTGAAGCTCTGGAAGACGAAGCCGAGCTTGCGGTTTCGCAGGTCGGCCAGGCCGTCCTCGTCGATCAGGCTGACATCGATCCCGTCGAGGAGATAGCGACCGCCGGTTGGCACATCCAGGCAGCCGAGGATGCTCATCAGGGTCGACTTGCCGCTGCCCGACGGGCCCATGATCGCGACGAACTCGCCGGGGTCGATCCGCAAGGAGAGCCCGCGCAGGGCCCGGACCTCGATGCCCGGCAAGGTGTAGGTGCGCTCGAGGCGCTCGAGTTGAATCAGCGCCCTCGTCATCCTCCCGGGAACCCTCCTGGCGGCCCACTGCCTCCGCCGATGCCGCCGCTGAGACCGCCCGGAGGGCCGCCTGACGGGAGGCCACCGGAGGCGCCACCGGCTCCGCCGAGGGCGGACTGAGTCTGGATCACGACCTTGTCGCCGACGGCCAGACCGCTGGTGATCTCGGTGGTGCTGTCTCCGGCCAGGCCGGTCGTCACCTGCTTGGTGACGGTCTCGCCGTTCTCCTCGACCTTGACCGAGTTGCCGGTGAGTGCCGAGCTCGGGATCGCGATCACTCCATCGGCCTGGGCGACGACGACCTCGGCCGAGCCGGTCATCCCGGGCTTCAGCTGCGAGGAGGCCTGGGTGAGGACCAGGGTCACCGGATAGCTGACGACCCCGTTGCTGGTGCTGGAGACCAGCCCGATCTCGGTCACCTTGGCCGCAAACTGGCGGTCTCCAAGGGCGCTCACGGTGACGCTCGCCGGCTTGCCGACCTTGATGTCGGCGATGTCGGCTTCGCTGAAGTCGACGCTCAGCTTCATCTGGTCGAGGTTCTCGAGCACCACGACTGCGCTCGAGCTGTTTGAAGAGGAGCTGGAGGATCCGGACGAGCTCGAGGTGCTGGATCCCGCGCCGGCACCGCTCGCACTGGCCCCGGCGGAGGTGCCGGACGTTCCGCCGGCGGCTCCGGAAGTGCCACGGCTCGAAGAGGAGGTGTCGAGATTCGTCCCGGCCGTGACGGCCTGACCGGCCTCGCCGGACACGGAGGCGACCAGACCGTCCATCGTGGCCCGCAGCTTGGTCTGCTCGAGAGTTGACTCGGCGTTGTCGAGAGCGACCTGGGCGCTCTCGACGCTGGCCTCGGCCGAGGCGATATTGGCCGCCTTCGCAGCCGGGGATTCACTCGATCCCGAACCCCCGGCGGCAGTGCCGGTGGTTGGGCTGCTGCTCGTGCTCTGGGTCGTGGAGGTCGAGCCGACCTTGGCGCTGTGCAGACTGGCCTGAGCCGAGTCCAGGTTGGCCTGAGCCTCGGAGACCGACGCCCGCGCGTCGGTCTCGTCGAGAGTGGCCAGGAGCTGGCCCTTCTGGACGTGCTCGCCGGCATGGACGTAGACACGCGAGATCGTTCCGCTGGTCTGGAAGTTCAGGTTGGCTGTGCTCGATGCTTCAAGCGAGCCGCTGCCGGTGACGGTCTTCTGGACAGTGCCGCGCTCGGCGGTCACCGTCGTCGCCGGAGCCTGCTTGGCCGAGGCCGGGCCGATAACACCAACTGCGACCCCGACCGCGATCCCGCAAAGGACGAGCAGGATCGCGGTCGGGACCGACGGACGGCGCAGGGCGGTGCGTAGCTCTCTTGCTCTTGCTGGCATCGCCGGCCAACGCTCGTTGACCAAGCTGAAAGCAGCTCAAGGGATCGCTGGGAGTTTCCTGAGAGCCGCTGGGCAGAGGCGAAGGGCCCCCGGGGATGTCAGGGAGCCCTCCGCCATGGGGAGGCGCCGCGACCACAGGCAGGCCGCGACTTCCGCCTTGGCGCGCTCGCGGGTAGGTGGGAGGGATCCCGCGACCAAGGCGCCGGCGGATCAGATCGGACAAAGCTGAACGGATCGTCATGGACCGCTGAGAGAAGGCTGGGAATCCTCGACGGCCGCCCGTTCGGAGGCTCCCACCCCGTTCGGCGCCTTCGACAAGGCGATGGTGAAGAGGGCCCCACCATCCTCAGGCGAAGAGGCGGAGCAGGAGCCGCCGTGGGCCGAGACGATCGCGGCGACGATCGCCAGGCCGAGTCCTGCGCCACCGTCGGACCTGCCACGAGCCGAATCCCCACGCCAGAAGCGCTCGAAGACCTCCGCTTCCGTGCCCGGGGCGAGTCCGGGCCCATGGTCGCGGACGGTGAAGCTGACCTCGTCTCCATGGTCCTCGAGCGAGAGCTCGATCGGCGTTTGCTCCGGGGTGTGGCGGATCGCATTCGAGACCAGATTGCTCATCACCCGGCGCAGCTGACCGGCGTCGCCGATGACCTGGGCGTCGCCACGGACCCGATAACCGATCGCTCGTTTGGGGGCACTCAGGCGAGCGTCCAACACCAGTTCACCCACCAGCGACGCGAGGTCAACCGAATCGCGGGCCGGAGCGCGGACCTGATCGAGCCGGGCCAGGGTGAGCAGGTCCTCGACCAGTTCGCTCATGCGCTCTGATTCAGCCTCGATCCGCCGCATCGCCTGCGCCAGCTCGCCCGGTTCTTCGGTCATCCCCAGCCGAAAGAGCTCGGCGTAGCCGCGAACTGAGCTCAGCGGCGTTCTCAGCTCGTGCGAGGCGTCGGCGAGGAAGCGACGCATTCGCTCCTCGCTCGCTTCGCGCTTGGCGAAGGCCTCCTGGATCCGCCTCAGCATCTCGTTCAGGGCCAGGCCGAGCCGGCCGACCTCGGTCGAGTCGTGGGCCGGCTCGACCCGTCGATTGAGTGTGCCGGCTGCGATCGAGCTCGCGGCGCGCTGCATTCGCTCGAGTGGCGCCAGGCCGAGCTTCACAACCGAGAGCGTCAGCAGTGCGAGCGCGGCCAACACTGCGAGGCTGGCCAGGAGCTCGATCGTTCCGAGCTTGGCCAGGGTCTGGTTCAGATCTCGCTCGGGTAAGGCGACCGTGATCGTCCCCCGGCCCCCGGGCACCCGGAAGGCGGCAACCCGGAACCCGTCCGAGCCCGAGCGAGCAGAAACGTGAATGATCTTGGTTGACGAGCCGCTCGAGAGTGGAATCGAAGACGGCAGCTCGACCTGGGCAAGGTTCTTCTCGCCATAGGAGAAGCGGATCCGGGCCAGGACCTTGCCGTTCCGGCTGCGGAGCTCCCCGTAGCTTCCGGGAGGCAGGCCCGTCGCTTCGGTCTCGCGCAGCGCGCGCGGAGGAGCGGACTTCGCGTTTTTTGGCAGTGGCCCAAAGGCTTCGAGCTTGCCGCTCTTGATCAGCTTGCCGATCAGTGCGCGGCTGGCCGGCCCCTCAGCGCTCGCCACCTGTTGGTTGAGGCGGTCGGAGAGGTAGGAGCGAAGAGCGGTGTGGGAGACGACCGCCACCGTCGCCAACCCGATCGTGGTCAGGACCAGGACCCCAACCAATAGGCGTGCCCGGATTGACATCAGCGCGGCGAGCGCAGGACGTAGCCGACCCCTCGCACGGTGTGGATCAGCGGCGGGCCTTCGGCGTCGACCTTCTTGCGCAGGTAGCTGATGTAGGTCTCGAGAATCCGCCCGTCGCCGCCGAAGTCGTAGTCCCAGACGTAGTCGAGGATCTGGGCCCGTCGCAGGACCCGTCGCGGGTTGGCGAGCAAGTAGCGCAGCAGGCGAAACTCGGTCGCGGTCAGCTCGATCACACGGTCGCCGCGGCGAACCTCGTGAGTTTCCTCCTCGAGCTCGAGATCCTCGAAGGCGAGCTCGAGAGCCGGGGCGTCACCGACCCGCCTCAGGATCGTTCGCACCCGGGCGATCAGCTCCTCAACGCTGAACGGCTTGGTCATGTAGTCGTCGCCCCCGAGGGTGAGGCCGCGGATCTTGTCCTCGGTCGTGTCCTTGGCCGTCAGGAAGACGATCGGGAATTTGTGCTCCGAGTCGGCTCCGAGGCGCCGTGCAACCTCGTAGCCGTCGATATCCGGAAGCATCACGTCGAGGACGAGCAGGTGGGGCCGGTACTTGCGGCTTTGCTTGATCGCCTCGCCTCCGCTCGTCGCCGTGGCGACCTCAAAGCCGTCATAGCGAAGTGCGGTCGAGACGAGCTCAGCGATGTTGAGCTCGTCGTCGACGACGAGGATTCGAGTCGGTTCCGCTTCCTCGGCAACTGACACGCAGCCAGCTTGCTCGCCGAACCTTGGAACAACCTGAGAACAAGCCAAGAAGAGCCTGAGCGCAGGTATGGACGAGCGTCAGGCCGGGAGCCAGGTGAAGCGGATGCTCTGGCCGCCCTGGGTGCAGGTGACGAACCGGTTGTCGGAGTGAACGTCGCGCTTGGCCGTGCAGGTGAAGCCGTTGACCGAGCAGGTGCGGTTGTATCCCTCGTCGACGTTCGGGTTATCGACCGTGTTGCACTGATTGCCGTTCTGATCCCAGGCGGTGGCCACGGCGAGCGCGGCGGTGCAATCGAGACCGGTGAACTTGAAGTCCTGGTAGGCGTCCGGGATCGAGCAGCCGCCCGAGCCGCCCGCCGTCGTCGTGGTGGCCTGGGCCTTCTGCTTCTTAGGCGTCGTCGCCGTGGCGCTGGGCGTCGACGTCGTTGCGATCGGCGACGTCGGCGAGGGGATCGAGACCGCGGTGGTCGTGCTGTTCTCGCCGCTCGAATCCGATCCGCATCCCGCGCACACGGCGAGCAGCGCGGCCGCCAGGAGTGCCGGCAGCGCTCGGCTGAGGCGCATCGAACTCATCTCGGCTGATTCTCACCCATTCCGGAGGAAGAGGCTCGCAAGGTGGTGAGGCGCTCCTTGAGGCGCCTCATCGCCTTGCGGTTGATGCGCTTGACGTAGGCCCGGTTGAGCGGGCCCATCAGCCGCTCGCCCCTCGGCATCTCGAGCATCTCGAGCGCGAAGCTGATCCGGGTGCCCCCGTCGGGAAGGGCCTCGAGGAGGTACGTGCCGCGGGTGCGCCGTTGGGCGCCCGGCCCACCGACCGTCTCCTCCACCAGCCTGCGCCCGGAGTCCGCCTCGACGATCTCGACATCGGTCCAGTCCTTCTCGGCCGTGGCCTTCACTCGCACGTTCGCCTTGGCCCCCACCCCGCGCTTCGGCCCGGAGAGCTGCCAGTCGACCATGAAGTGGTCCATGAACGACTCGTGGTTCCCGAGGTCGTCGAGGAACTCGTAGACCTGATGGGTCGAGTTGGGCACCTCGACCGAGACGGTGACCGGCTTCACGTGCAGAACCCTAGGGGAGCGACTCGAGGCCCTCGTCGAGCTCGACCCCGAAGCTGTTCAGAGCAAAGGCGACCATGTGGTAGTGGCCGACCACCATCGCCGTCTCCATCAATTGCTCGGTGTCGTAGGTCTCAGCCAGCGTCTCCCAGGTGGAGTCGGAGATCCGGGAGTCGTCGTGTAGCTCGTCCGCGGCTCGCAGCAGGGCCGCCTCGTGGGGGGTCCAGCCGTCGGCGTCCGGGCCCTCGAGGACTCGATCGATCGCATCTCGCTCGATCCCTCCGTCGAGCGAGATCCGCACGTGCTGGCCCCATTCATACGAAGACTCGGTGCGCACAGCCGTCCGGAGGATGAGCAGCTCGCGGTCCCGCCCGGAGAGCTTCCCCGCGGTGAGCAGAAAGCCGCCGAACGGCAACCACGCCCGGAAGAGCTCGGGGTGGCGCGCGAAGGTCGGAAAGATGTTGTTGTCGCCGAGGCGCCGGTCGATTCCGGCCGGGACCGCCTCCAGGAAGGGCTTGACGTCGTCGCTCCACTGATCGGAAGGGAGCGGCGGGATACGGGGGTCGGGACTCATCCGGCCCTCGGGCCCACCGTGAGGCCGCCGTCGACCACCAGGCTCTGCCCGGTCACGTAGCTCGACTCCCCCGAGAGCAGGAAGAGGCCGCCATAGGCGACCTCCCACGCGCTCCCCTGGCGGCCGGCCGGGATCCGGACCTGGTCGCGCAGCGGGCTGATCTGCGAGGCGAGCCGGCCGAGCGAGGTGTCGATCAGGCCGGGCATCAGCAGATTTGTGCGCACCTTCGGCGCACCCTCGACGGCCGCCTGTCGGCAGAGCGCCTCGAGGGCGGCCTTGGAGGCGGCGTAAGCGGGAAGGGGCATCACCTCGCGGGAGGCTATTGACCCGAGCAGGACGATCGCGCCGCCGTCCTCCCGCATCGCCGCGAGGCCGTGCTTACAGCCGAGGAAGTGGGAGCGGAGGTTGACGGCCATGACCGTGTCCCAGTCCTCTGGGCTGGTGCCGGCGATCCCGAATCCCGCGCCGATTCCCAGGTTCATCACCACGCCGTCGAGGCCGCCCAGCGCCTTCGCCGCCGACTCGAACATTCCGGCGGAGGCTTCCGCTTCGGCGGCGTCGGCGACGATCACCTCGGCGCTCGCTCCCTCCGCCCGCACGAGCTCGGCGGTCGCTTCGGCGTTGTCGGCGTTCAGGTCGGCCACCGCCACCGAGGCGCCCTCGCGGCCGAAGAGGACGGACATGGCACGGCCGTTGCCGATCGGCGGGTCCTCGAGGCCGTGCTCCTCCTGCCCCGCACCGACCACCAGGATGCGGCGGCCCTCGAGCCGGCCGCGGCCCGGGGCCTCTCCCCTCGCCTCGGGCTCTGTCGGCTCGACTGATCTCTCCGCGCTCACCGGAGAGACATGATGAACGGGATCACGACAGCGCGGCGGGCCACTGGAAACTGGCTGGCTGGCCAGTTACGCTCCGGTGACCGCCCACCAGGACTACGGTTCGCCCGAGGAGAGGATCGAGATGAACAAGCCGGCGCAGGACCAGCTTGCCAACACCGAACTGAGCGACCTCGACGCAATCGACGTCACCGATCGCGAGCACTGGCAGGAGGGCCCTCCCCACGAGATCTTCAAGGAGCTCCGCGGCGGCTGCCCGGTGCACTGGTCGGAGATCAACGAGTACCCGAACGAGGAGGGCTTCTGGTCGGTGACCAAGGCGGAGGACGTCCGCGAGGTCAGCCTCGACTGGGAGACCTACTCCTCGGAGCGCGGCGGCGTCACCGGGCTCGATCACGCGATCCCGATCGAGCTCACGCGGGCGATGTTCATTGCCCAGGACCCGCCAAAGCACGACCGGCTGAAAATGCTCTTCCAACGGGGCTTTACGCCGAAGCGGATCGCCGAGCACGAGGACCGGATCCGCGCGATCGCCGAGCGCGTCCTCGACGAGGTGGCGCCGAAGGGCGCCTGCGACCTGGTCACCGAGGTGGCCCAGCCCGTCGTCTCGCGGGTGATCGGCAGCTTCCTGGGCATCCCCGAGGAGGACGACATCATCTGGGCGCGGATCGTGAACTCGTCCCTCGGCCTCGGCGATGACGACCTCAATCCCGGCGGGCTCGACCAAATCCTCGAGAAGGACATCCCCGAGATGTTCGAACGCTGCCGCGTGATGATCGCGGAGCGGCGCGAAAATCCCACGGATGACCTGACGAGCGTCCTCGTCCACGCCGAGGTCGACGGCGAGAAGCTCGAGGAGCACGAGATCGTCATGGGCTTCTTCCTGCTCGTAGCCGCGGGCAATGACTCCACAAGGGCGACGTTCGCCAGCGGCATGCGTGCCCTCCTCGAGCATCCCGACCAGATGAAGATGCTGGTCGACGATCCGTCGCTGATCCCCGGCGCCGTCGAGGAGTGCCTGCGCATGTACCCCGCCTTCGCTCACTTCCGGCGCACCGCGACCGAGGACACGGAGATCGCCGGGCAGCCGGTAAAGGAGGGCGAGAAGGTGATCATGTGGTACGTCAGCTCGAATCGCGACGAGGACGTCTACGAGGACCCGGACCGCTTCGACGTCCACCGCAACCCCGAGCACCAGGCCTTCGGCGCCGGCGGCCGCCATTTCTGTCTCGGTGCGGCACTCGCCCGGCTCGAGCTGAAGATCCTGTTCGAGGAGACGCTCCGCCGCTTCCCGAACATGGAGCTGGCCGGCAAGCCGGACCCGGCGATCTCCGCCTTCCTCAACCAGCTGAAGTCGCTGCCCGTCAGCTGGTAGCCGGGGCCACCCGCTCCTCGCGGATCTTCACCCCGTTCTCGAACCAGATGCGCCGCCCGTCCGGGTAGATCGCCGCCGGGCCGCCCTGTCGATGGAGCCGTCCATCGTCGTCTCGCCACTCGATCACGCCGTCACCCTTCACGACCCGCTCGGCCACGGGGTCAGTCTGCCAGCCGGGTCGTTGCACTAGGCATGCCCTCAGTCGCCCTCCTCAGAGCTCCACAAGGGCTGGGGCGGGGCTGAAGCGAGGGCTCGCCGGAGCAGGGCGAGCAATTGGCGGTGCTCGCTTGCGCTCAACCCCTGCAGCACCTCCTCTTCCGCCTGTGCCGCCATTCGTCGCGCCCGCTCCAAGACCCGGCGGCCCTTCGCGGTGATCAGGACCTCCCGTGCTCGGCGGTCGTGTGGAGCCAGCCGGCGCCTGGCGAACCCGGCGCGCTCCAATTTGTCGACCAGCGCCACCATCGTGCTCGGATCGATCCCCATCGCTGAGCCGATCTCCTGCTGAATCGCGCCCTCGCGCGCGCCGAGGAAATTGAGCAGGCCGAAGAGGGCGGGGGTCAGGTGGAGCGACTCCAGGACCTGGGCAACTCGCGTGTGCGACGCCCGCCAGAGCCGAAAGAGGAGCTGGCCGGCGAACTCTGCGACTTCGATGTCAGCGGACGGGCTGGTCGCCATTCGTATGACCTTCCTGGAGTATTACGTCTTACCAATAGTTTGTGATACAAACTATACGTCATACAAACGACGCAAAGACCACAGGAGTGACCCATGGCCAGCTCTTCCACTGCAAAGAAAGAAAAGAAGTCCGAGGGATTCACCGATGAGGAACGAGCCGCGATGAAGGAGCGCGCCAAAGAGCTGAAGGCGGAGGAGCGCTGGAAGAAGGACAAGGAGGCCGGGGAGTCCGATGTGCTCGAAAAGATCGCCGAGATGCCGAAACCTGATCGCGTGATGGCCGAGCGCATCCATGCCCTCGTCAAGGCGAGCGCGCCGGCCCTCTCGGCGAGGACGTGGTACGGGATGCCCGCCTACGCCCGGGACGGCAAGGTCGTCTGCTTCTTCCAAAGCGCGCAGAAGTTCAAGTCGAGGTACGCGACGCTCGGCTTCAGCGACAAGGCGAATCTGGATGAAGGGGCCATGTGGCCGACGTCCTTCGCGCTGAAGGAGCTGACCGTCGCCGAAGAGAAGAGGATCGGCGCTCTCGTGAAGAAAGCGGTGAGCTGAGGACCGAGCTCGCCGCCGGACTGAGGGCGCTCGCTAACCGTCAGGCGTGGTGTCGATCGCGACGTAGTCGTAGCTGCCCGGCCAGCCGTCGGACGCCGCCGGAACGAAGCCCCGGCACCTGGCGTCCGGGTAGGTGCTCGGTGGCGCCGGGCGCATCGCGTCCGGCCTGATTTCCTCGCAGTCGAAGCGGCCGCCGCCCGCCAGGCCGATGTCGAGTCGCGAGCGGTAATAGCGGGAGAACATGTTGCCGCCCTTGACGTACTTGTCGAACCAGGCCGTCGTGTACCAGGCGATCTCGTCGGCCCCGCGCAGACTCGCGCCGAAGGCGGGGTTCGGGATCCAGCTGAAGTCGAGGTGGCTGCCGCCGCGGATGACGATCTCGCCGGAGTCGACGCCCGCGTTGGAGTGCTTGACCGATTCCGCGGCCTTGGCTTCAGGATCTGGCTGCGATGTGTTCGGCGCCGGTGGCAGGAAGTAGTCGGCGGACATGCCCAGCGCGGGCTTCGTGAGCGGCACGGCCGTTCGCTGCGATGGATTCGCCGGGCAGGGCTGCTCTCCGGGCGGAAATGCCCCGGCCGCCCCGTCGGGTCAGCCCCATAGCCCTTCAGGCCCCAGCCATAGAGCCGGACGTCGCCCGCGCATCCGTCCTCGCCGGTGGCACAAAGGTTCGCGATGAAGTTCCGCTCCGGATCCTTGGCCTGCGCGGCCGTCGCGTCGATCCGGTTCTTGAGCCCGATCGTCCGCAGGTTGAGCTGATAGCCGGGCCAAGCAGCGCAAATGCAACCGCGAGAGCGGCGATGGCGGGCCCTCTCCTCCACAATCGGGTTCCCATGAGCGCGGCGAGGACTATACATAGTTTTAGGTATGTCTCAAATTAGTTCCCAGCCCAGCCGTGGCCGGCCCGCGGCCGCCAGCCGCGAGGACGTGCTCGACGCGTCGCTCCATCGGTACCTGCGCGGTCAGCGGGTCGACGTCCAGGCGATCGCCTCGGAGCTCGGCCTCGGTAGGGCCACGATCTACCGCTGGTTCGGCTCGCGGGAGAAGCTGATCGGCGAGGTCATCGTCCGCGCGACGGAGCCGGTGCTCGCCAAGGCGCGCGCCGGGCTCGCCGGCAAGGGCGGCCCCGGCCTGCTCGACACCTTCGACCGCTTCAACCGGGCCCTGGCGGACGCGCCGGCACTGCGTGCCTTCGTCGAGCAGGAGCGGGATGCCTCGCTGCGGATCATCGCCTCGGGCGGCGGTGTCGTCGAGCCGCGAATCGTGGAGCTGATCACGGCGCTGATCATCGAGGAGGTCGAGGCCGGGACCTACGAGGCGCCGATAGAGCCCTCCGTGCTCGGCTTCGCGATCGTCAAGCTCGCCCAGGCGTTCCTCTTCAACGACGCCGTGGTCGGGATCCGGGGCGACGTCGACCGCCTCCGGCAGGTCGAGGCCGCCCTGCTCGGCGTCCCCGTGTAAACGGTTTCCCAGCGGCCCCGAGTGGTTAAAGAGCCGTGAAGATTTTCCCTAGGCTTCGCGCATGAGCAGCACCGCGGTCGCCGACGCCGTCGCCGGCGAGGCGATCGACCGAGAGAGGAAGCCGGATGGAGGCTGGCGGTCGCATTGGGCGGCTCGCGTCGCGCTGCCCACGATCTACCTGATCGGGACCGCGGTGGCCATCGACAGGGCGGGCCTCCCCTACTCGCAGGACTGGATCTTCGTCTGGATCGTCGGCCTCATGCTCGCGCTGTCGATCGGGGACGGGCAGCACACCATGAGGCGGCTGATCAAGGACTGGCTGCCGATCATCGTCGCGCTGCTCGCCTACGACCTGCTCCGCGGCGTCGCGGACGGGAACCTCTTCCCGATCCACTGGGCCTCGCCCGTTGACGCCGACAAGATCCTCGGGCTCGGGCAGGTCCCGACGATTCGCCTGCAGGACGCCATCTACACCCCCGGCCACCTGCATTTCTGGGACTACATGGCGTTCTCTTTCTGGTTCTCCCACTTCTTCGCGACGCTGCTGGCGGCCGTCGGACTATGGCTATACGCCTACCGCTGGTTTCACCGCTTCGCCGCCTGCATCGTGCTGCTGGCGGCGATGGGCCTGGTCACCTACGTGATCTTCCCGGCCGCGCCACCGTGGCTCGCCGGGCAGCACGGCTACCTCCAGCACACCTTCCGGACCACCCACGCGGTGGTCAACAACCTCCCCCTGCCGAAGGCCGGGGCGCTCTTCCAGAGCGGGACGGACTGGGGCAACGACGTCGCTGCAGTCCCGTCGCTGCATGCCGGCTACACGATGTTGATCTGCCTCTTCCTCTGGCCGCGGCTCAACCCGCGGTGGCGTCCGCTGCTCGTCGCCTATCCGATCGGGATGGCGCTCTCGTTGATATATCTGGGCGAGCACTACCTGATCGACATCCTGCTCGGCTGGATCTACGCCGCGATCACCGTCTACGCGGTGGAACGCGGCGCCGAGTGGCTGCGGAAGCGCCGGGGCGCACCCGTCGCCGACGCGCAGACCCAGCCCCAGCCCGGCTGACCCGCCGGGTCGCCTCCCGTTAGCGTCCGGGTCGTGCCGCGACCCCTGCTCGCCGTCGACGCTCCCTCGATGCTGTTCCGCGCGTTCTACGCCCTCCCGAAGTCGATCAAGGGGCCTGACGGCAAGCCCGTCAACGCGCTCCTCGGAACCGCCAACCTGATCCTACGCGAGGTGGAGAAGCACGATCCGCGCGCGGTCGTCCTCTGCTTCGGCCCGGACGCCGCCGTCTACCGCGTCGAGCTCTTCTCCGAGTACCACGCGGATCGTGAAGCGGCCTTTCCTCCCGAGCTCGGCCCGCAGTGGGAGGATTCCGCCGACTTCTTCGGCGCCTTCGGCTGGACGGTCGCCTCCTCCGAGACCCTCGAGGCGGACGACCTGCTCCATTCCTTCGCCGAGAAGGAGCGCGAGGCCGGCGGGCGGACCCTGCTGATGACCGGCGACCGCGACATGTTCCAGTGCGCGAGCGGCTCCACCAAGGTGCTGTACGTGAGCACCGGCAAACAGGGCGGCCAGCTCATGGGACCCGCCGAGGTGAAAGAGCGCTACGGAATCCCGCCGAAGCTGGTCCCCGACCTGATCGCCCTGCGCGGCGATCCCTCCGACGGGATCCCGGGGGCGAAGGGCGTCGGCGAGAAGACGGCGGTGGACTTGCTCCGCAAGCATGGCTCGCTGGAGAAGGTGCTGGATCGGGCGATTCGCGAGACCCGTCCCGCCCTGAGAACCGCGCTGACCGGCGACCGCGACCAGCTGCTCGCCTTCAAGGACATCGCGATGCTTCGCACCGAGAAGGTCCGCCGCCCGCGCGACAAGCGCACCGACTACCGCGGCGCGGCCAAGGCCGCCCGCGAGCGGGGGATGAACCGGCTGGCGGAGCGGCTCGAGGAGAAGGCATCGTGAGCGACGGCGTTTCAGTGCCGCTCAGAGTGCTGGCCGTGATCCTAGCCCTCGTCATCGCCTTCGCCACGGGAGCGATCATCGCCGGGGCGAGCGACAACACCTCGCTTCCCACCTGCCACGACGTGAATCGCGGCACGGCGGCGCCCTCCTCGAACGGGGATTGCTTCGACGGGTCGTCTCGGCGGGCGGACCTCGGCCTCGGCTTTGCGATCGCCGGCGGCGTGGCCGCGGCGGCGGCACTGGTGGTCTCGATCATCCTGGCCGCAACCGGTCGACGGGGAAGGCTCTTCCTGATTCTCTGCGGAGCGGCCGTTGTCCTGGTCGGGCTCGAGATCGCCGTCATCCACGTCTAGTCACCAAGAGCGATGAGTCTCGGGATGTCCCCGGGTCTGAGTGTTCAGACCATGGAGGCACACGAGACAACCATCGCGCGGCCGACGGCGTCCCCTCGCCACCGGGGTGACATCGGCTGTCCGCGGGCTCCCCGAATGCAGTCCGTGCTGGACGCCGTGATCGTGGGCGGCGGCCCCGCCGGGCTGAGCGCCGCCCTCGTGCTCGGCAGGGCACGCAAGCGGGTGCTGGTCCTCGACACGGGCCGTCCCGCGAACGCCGCCTCGGCCCACGCGATCGGCGGCCTGCTCTCCCAGGGCGGCGTCACTCCGTCGGAGCTTCGGCGGACCGGGCGCGAGCAGCTCTCCGAGTTCCCCACTGTCGAGATCCGCGACGAGGCGGTGCTCGACGCTGACCCCACCGGTGCCGGCCTGGCTGTGAAGGTCGAGGGCCGCGACGTCCGGACGCGCGCGCTCGTCCTCGCGCACGGGCTGCGCTACGACCCTCCCCCGCTTCCCGGCGTCGAGTCGCTCTGGGGACAATCCGTCTTCCACTGCCCCTTCTGCGACGGCTTGGAGGTGCGCGATCGCCCCCTGGCCGTGCATGGCAACGGCCCGGCCGCCGCGCGCTCCGCGATGGTCCTCTCCGGCTGGAGCAACGACGTGCTCCTCTGCACCGACGGTCCCGCCGACCTGAACGGCGACGCGGCGGCGCTCGCTCGCGCCGGCGTGCGGGTACGCGAGGAGCCGATCCGCGAGCTGGTGGGGCATGAGGGCCGGCTGGATCGGATCCAGTTTGCGGCCGGCCCAGCCGAGACACGCAAGGCGCTGTTCGTCCGGACCAACCGCGAGCAGCCGAACGGGTTGGCCACGGCGCTCGGCTGCGGGCTCGGCGAGGGCGGCACCATCGAGACCGATGTCGACGGGCGCACCGGAATTCAGGGCATCTACGCGGCCGGCGACTGCGCGACTGACCACTCGCGCTCGGTCGCCAACGCGGTCGGCTCCGGCTCCCGGGTGGCCTACGCGGTCTCCCTGGACCTGGTCGCGGCCTAGCTCGCCGGGACGCCGGCGGGCTCGAAGCTCTCGCCGGGCTCGAGCACTCGAGCCGCGTAGGAACGCCCGCTCATCGCCGCCTCGAAGCGGGAGGCGGCATCGTCGATCGGGTCGTACCAGGGATCGATCGCGTAGCCGTCGTAGTGCATCGGAACGAGGGCCTGCGCGCCGAGCGCCTCACCGGCGACGGCCGCCTGCTCCGGCGTCATCGCCGCGGGAAGGGGGCTGTGCGGCTGCAGGTGCGGGAAGTTGACGACCGCCCCGTTGATCGGCGCGAAGACGACGTCGAAGGGCCCGTGCCGCTGCGCCATCCGCCACCAGTAGCCGTGGAACACGGTGTCCCCGAGGTGGAGCACACGCTGGCCATCCGCTTCGACCACCCATGCGATCTGGGGATCGCCGAGACCATCGACGGCGGGCAGCGCCATCAGCGCGAACGGGCCGGCCTCGATCCGCTCCCAGACCGCGACCGCCCTTCGCCTGAGCCCCGCCTTCTGGAGCTCCGCGTTCGCCTGGGCGAGCGCGAGGTTCTCGAAGTCGGAGCCGCCGGGCCAGGCGGGCTCGTGGACCATGGCATCGTCGGCCAGAGCCGCGGCCAGCGCCCCGGCGTCGGTGTGGTCGCGGTGCAGGTGGGTGACCAGCCCGGCGACCGCGCTCTTCTGCGCCTCCGGCTCGACGACTGCCGGCAGTTGCGTGCCGGCGGCCTCATCTCCGAGGGCGGCGAAGGTCGCGCCGGGCTCGGCGAGCGGATCGACCACGACGCTCGCCCCCTCTGCCTGGATCTCAATTCCAGCCCAGCCCAGCCACCGGATCCTCATCTGGTCCTCCTTCTATTTATCGGACGACCGTACGGTATATCATCCAGACATGCCCCGCCGCTCGCAAGCAGCCGTCGCCGAGACCCGCGCCGCAGTCACCGAGGCCGCCGTCGACCGCGCGTCGGTGGACGGGCTCGACGGCCTCACGCTCGGCGCCCTCGCCGGGGAGGTCTCGATGCGGAAGAGCAGCGTCTTCAGCCTGTTCGGCAGCAAGCAGGACCTGCAGCTGGCGACGCTGGAGGCGGCGATCCAGCAGTTCCGCGACGAGGTCTGGGGGCCGGTGGCCGACGAGCGCCCCGGGCTCACCCGGGTGCTGGCGCTCTGCGAGAGCTGGCTCGACTACCACCGGCGCGAGGTGCTCCCCGGCGGCTGCTTCCTCACCACGGCGAGCGTCGAGTTCGACGCCCGGCCCGGCCCGCTGCGAGACGCGGTGGCAAGCACGATTGACCGCTGGCTCGGGACGCTCGCGCGCGAGGTCGCGATCGCCGTGGAGGCGGGCGAGCTCCCCGCCGATACCGAGCCGGCCGACGTCGCCTTCCAGCTCAATGCGCTGGCGGCGGCCGCAAGCTACGGCTTCCAGCTCTCACGCGACCCCGAGGTCTTCGCTCGCGCCCGCCGCTCGATGCGCCGAGCGCTCGGCGCCTAGCGCCGGGGACCGTCGCGAGGGCGACCCACGGTCGGCAGGGCCGGTGTGTCAGACCGGCTCGACGGCGTCGTCCCGATCGCGGGAAGCGCCAAGCACAGCCGGATCCACCGTCGGAGCGTGCGCGGCGGCCGTGACGAGGACCTGGCCGTTGCGGCGCAGGATCGCCGAGGGCCGCGGCGCTTCCGGGTGGCTGTGTTCCGCCATGGCCCGAGGAAACCAGCCGAACCTCAGTGCAGCCTGTGGCGAACGTAAGCGGTTCCTGGGAATGCGCGGTGGTGATTAGACGGCCTGGCCGTTCGCGGTCAGCGTCACGTCGATGTTGCCGCGGGTCGCGTTCGAATAGGGACACACCTTGTGGGCGGCCTTGACGACCTCGATCGCGGCCGCCTCGTCGTCGATCGAGGGCAGCATCACATCCAGCTCCACCGCGACGTCGAAGCCGCGGGACTCGTTCGGCACCAGGCTCACCTTGGAATCGATGACCGCATCGTCGGCCGCAACCTTCTGGCGCCGCGAGACCGTCGATAGTGCGCCCTCGAAGCACGCAGCGAAGCCAACCGCGAAGAGCTGCTCCGGGTTCGTGCCGCCCCCCTCGCCTCCGAGCTCGGTCGGGATCCGCAGATCGACCTCCAGCGCTCCGTCTGACGTCTTGCCGTGTCCCTTGAGGCGGCCACCGGTGACGGACGCCTCTGCCGTGTAGAGCACCTTTGCCATGTCGGCTCCTAATCGAGTTGGAGGTTCAGACAAGCTTGACCTACCTGGCTCAGCGCGCCGGACGAGGTGCGGGGGTTCGCTGCAGCCGCTCGGCGGTCGCGACGAGCCATCGCTTCGCCGCTGCGATCTCCCTCGCACTGAATTCGTCCTCGACGGCGGCCTCGAGCGCTCGAATGACGGGCTGCGTCTGTTCGAGCCGGCGCTTCCCCCTGCTCGTCAGATCGACCTGGAGGATGCGGCCGTGGGTCGGGTGAGAGTGGCGCTCCACCAGTCCATCGCGCTCCAGGATGGCGAGGACTCCATTCATCGCCTGAGGCGTCGTGTTGCAGGCCCGGGTTCCCCTCGACGCCTCGATAGCTCTGCCCGATGGAGGGGACACTTGAGGTAAGACATGGCTTCCTCCGGCTTGGGAGAGAGACGGTCGGCGTCGAGGCAATGGGGAACCTGTGGCGGGATTTTCTTGCGACCTGGGATGAGCTCACCAACGTGCCGGACGAATTCCTTGATGCGGGCGAGGGCCGCGTACTGGTGCTGACGCGGTTCGGCGGTCGCAGCAAAGGCGGCGGAATACCGATCACGGACTCCCGGGAGCGAGCCTGATCACTTTGCGCAAAGGCAAGGTGGTTCGGCTCTTTCTGTACACCGATCAGAAGGAGGCTCTCGAAGCCGCCGGTCTGGCGGAGTAGCCGGAGAGCGCGCCCGACAGGATTCGAACCTGTGACCGGCAAGCTCCCTCCTTGATCTCCCGCTTAGAACCTGCCTCCATCCTAGGCACACGATGGAAACTCTCGAGATCACCGTGCTGCCGATCGTTCTCATCGGCGCCCTCCTCCTCGGTGCCATCTGGGCCAACGTGCTGGCCCACTGGCTCAGGAGCTCCAGGCCGCTCCGGTAAGAGCATCTACGCGAGAATCACGCGAAATATTAGAAACGACTGACACCCTCAGGCACGGGAGCTAAGAGCCCGACCGTCACCCTTAGCTTTCCTTTGGTCGACCGAGCCTACGGTGTCCCGAATGGCCGGTCTACGGCGGTCTGGCGCCGGTCCTACATTGAGTGGCCCCCCGGATGCGGCCGGCTCACCGCCCGGCTCGGCGGCGCACGCCCCCGTTGCGGCCAGCCGAGAGCGGGGGCGCGAGACTGAGGTCAGACGCCGGCCGCGACGCTGGAGAATCTTCGTGATCGCCGTCGTCCTCGTGCTGCTGTCGCCGGCGATCTATTCGTATGCGACCTGGATGCTGCGGCCTTCGAGCATGCCCTTCTTCGCGCGCAGCGTCGAGTGGGTGAGAGCCGATGTGCCTTTCGGCAACCGGGTGGTAGATCAGATCGAGCACATCTACTACAGCTGGAATGCGCCGACGAAGGGCGGGCCACAGCTGAAGAGCCTGCCGCAGACCGGGCGGGCCGCGAAGTCGCCCGGACACGTGGCTGCCTGGCCGCCGCCGATCGAGCCGGTCTTCGCGCACCCGCTTCCCGGCGAGGGGATCTGGAAGCCGACCGGCCCGCCGCTCAATGGTGGCCCACCGGTGCTGGTGACGACGTTCCGCCCGGAGCCGGACTATCCGCGCTTCGTCGCCTACGTGGCCTGGTTCGACCACACGCGCACCGCGCTCGCGTTCTATCCGGGCCGCTACGAGCCGCCGAGCGCTGCCGTACGCGGGCCGGCGATGGTCCCGAACGACCAGCGCTCGCGGCTGCTCGCGACCTTCAACAGCGGCTTCATCTACAGGGACGTCAACAACGGATCGACGGACAACGGCCTCGTCAACGAGCCGCTCGCGAAAGGCAACGCCACGCTGGTCGGCTATCGCGACGGCCGCATCGCGATCCTCAGGTGGAGCGGCGGCCCGAACGCCGGGCCGGACGTCGCGTGGACGCGCCAGAGCCTCCCCCCGATCATCTGGAACGGACGCCTCAGCCCCGCCTTGAACGACAGTTCGCAGTGGGGCTACACACTCGGCAACGCCGTCCGCGTCTGGCGCACGGGTGTCGGCATCGACCGGCGCGGCAACCTGATCTACGCAGCTGCGGACGGCCAGACCGTGACGACGTTGGCGCGAATCCTCCAGCGTGCGGGCGCGGTTCGCGCGATGGAGTTCGACATCAATCCCGAATGGCACACCCTGATCACCTACACCCACCACCACGGCCTCGTCCCGACGGAGGTCGGGTCGAACCCGATGCAGCCCGCCACCCGGTACCTCGCCCCCGACGACCGCGACTTCTTCGCCGTCTACCGACGCCTGCCCGGTCCCGTCACGGTCCCCCTCCACTAGGGATCCCGCGCGCGAGAACCGGAAGCCTCCGCACCAAACAGCGCGCCCGACAGGATTCGAACCTGTGACCTTCGGTTTCGTAAGGCTGCCCGCTGCGACCTACCGCTTCGGCTCGATGACGGGTTCCGTCGCAGCTACGGCGGCGGCGGCCAGCGCCAGCGCGATGGCCAAGGTCGCCTGCTCGCTGCCACCAGCCACGATCTCCTCAGCAGCAGCCAGTGCAGCGTCCACTCGCTCTAGCGCGCCCCCGGCGTTTCCGGGGTCGGGATCGCGACAGACGTAACGGGCAAGAGCCACCCCTTCCCGGGCTCGCCCAATGTCGGGCGGATTCGCCGTCAGGGCTGCACCGGCGGCCATCAGCAAGTAGCCGTTGACACGCTGCAGGCGACCGCTCACCGGCCGGACCTGATCAAGACGCGGCTCGCTCGCCGGCGGCAGTGGTCGGCGCTCGAGCACCGCGGCCATGGTGCCGCCGGCGATCATCGCCCGCCCCTGCGCGTCTACGCCCGCGCGAGCCGCCGCCCGCATCGCCAGGTACAGGTCCGGCAGAGGGTGGCCGTAGGGAGAATCGGAGCCGAACACGATGCGCTCCGCGGGCACGCGAGCGAAGAGCTCGACGACATCGAAGGCCGAAAACGCGCAGGTGTCATAGAGCACCGACGGGTGCTGGGCGAGCTTGGACGCGAACATCCCCTGGCCGGCGATGCCCGCGTGCGCGAGGACAAGAGTCACTTCGGGGAAGCGAAGCGCCAAATTGGCCAGGGGATCCATCGGCGGCATTCCGCGCCCGGCGTGGACCAGGATCGGAACCCCGGCATCCTGAGCGACCCCAAAGATCCCCTCGGCGGCTGCGTGACCGAAACCAAAGTTCTGTGCGCGAGGATGCAGCTTGATCCCCTTCGCGCCGAGCGCTAGGCATCGCTCCGCTTCGCCCACGGGATCTTCGGCAGGATCAAGCCGGCAATACGGCGTCAGCCGTCCTTCACTCTGGGCTGCCCAGGCCAACACGCGGTCGTTGGGTCTGCGGTAGGCCGGGCTTCGATCGGGATCGTGGAGCGAGAAGACACATGCACGGGTCTGAGCCCCGACTGTGTCCAGATGCTCGAGCAGCGTGGGAAGGTCCTGCGACCGGCCATCCTCGTCCACGCCCAGGTGCGTGTGCGCGTCCACGACAATGCTCCCGGGCGGCACCAGGTCGGCCAACTCACGCGCAAACGGTGCGAGCGCCCGGCGAGGGGACTCCCCGCTCATGAACCAGCCTTTCGGGCGGCGTGCCTCGCTCGACCCTGCGCCGCGAGCACGATGATGTCCACGCAGACGGCCAGGTCGATGGCGGTGGAGTCGATCAGAAAATGGTAGAGGGCGGGGTCGCGTGCATCTGCGCGGTAGAAACGCTGCACGTAGGCGTGGCGTGCGCGGTCGGTCTCCGCCATTCGCCGCTCGGCCTCGGGAAGCTCGATGCCCTGAATACGCATCGCCTGCCGCAGGCGTGCCTCGCGGGGGCCGTCCAACCGCACGTGGAGGGCCCGCGGGTCATTACGCAGCACGACCGCTCCGGCCCGGCCGAGGATGACACCCTGCCCGCGGTCGCCCAGCTCGAAGATCACCTGCTCGGTCATATCTCGGAACTCCCGTTCGCCGGCGGGCTTGGTGGCAGGCCCCCCAGTACCGAAGGCCTGACCCATCGGCGCAAGGATCGTAAGCAGACGAACCAGAAGGCCACGCGACGCCTCGTCATGCACGAGCGCGGAATCGACCGGGACGGCGAGGCGCGCAGCGACCTCGGTGGGGATCAGCCGGTCCACGAAGGGCGCACCGAGACGCTCGGCCAGTGCGGGCCCGACTTCGCTGCCACCGGCGCCGTAGGTCGCCGAGAGGGTGACCAGGCTCATGCCCTCATCTTCCGAGTCGAACGCTCCTCTATCCCTTGGCGCAGCGCCATGGCGGGAGTTCGGTGGAGCTCGTCTGGGCTCAGGATTCGGCTCCAGACCGGGACTGGCGCTCGTCTGGGTTCGGCTGGACTCCGTCCCGTCTGTTGCCCTTTGTTGCCCTCATAGAAGCTGGGCTGGCCCCGTCAGCGGAGCTGGTGCTGCTGCTCCTCATTCGCTCCCGCCTTCCACTTGTGCGGGATGTCCCAGACCGCCCTTCCCAGCGGCTCCCGACTCAGGCGGCAACGGCGGCCTTAGTCGCGACCACGCCATCCTCCTGCAGACGGCCGATCTCAGCATCGCTGAGGCCGAGCACCTCAGCGAGCACCTCGTCGGTGTGCTCGCCGAGCAGTGGGGCGCGGCGCACCGGCACGCGCTCGACCTGACCGAACTCGAGCGGCGAGCCCGGCATCAGGTGGGAGCCGATCCCCGGCTGCTCGACTTCGTCGAACATAGGGTTGTCCGTCGAACAGCGCGGATCTCCGTCAACTAGCTCCATGAATGTCTGGTAGGGACCCCAGCAGACCCCGTGCGCGTCGAAGATCTCCCGGATCTCGTCCAACGTGCGGGCCGTGGTCCATGGCTTCAGCGTCGCGCCGATCACCTCGCGTGCTACGAACCGATCCCCTTCCTTGTCTAGGTCAACATCGAGCATCCGCTCCAGGGCCTCGAAGGTCTCGCCGAGACCGGTCGCCTCAACCAGGCTCCGCCACTGGCGCAAGGTCAATGCCACGATCATGATGCGCTGCCCCCCCTTAGTCAGGAAATCGCGGCCGAAGGCACCGTAGAGGTAGTTACCGTCCTTGGGCCGCTCCCGGCGGCAGATCTGCGCCTCGGCGATCTTGCCGAGGTTGCCGACCATCGCGAAGGCGACGTCGGAGAGCGCGACCCTGACCAACTGGCCCTCGCCGGTCCGGGTCCGGTGCCGTTCGGCCGCCAGCATCCCTCCCGCGGCCAGCGTGCCCGTGATCGCATCCCAGGCCGGCAACAGGTGGTTGAAGGGAACCGAGAGGTGCCGGGGGCCGGTGGCCCACGGAAACCCGGTGGCCGGGTTGACGGTGTAGTCCACCGCGGAGGTGCCGTCGTAATTGCCGTTGATGCTGACCATGATCAGATCCTCTCGGCCCTCCCGCAGGGCCTCGTAGTCGAGCCAACCCCGGGCCGGGAAGTTGGTCAGTAAGAGACCGGCCTCGTCACCGGGAGCGGTGATCAGGGCGGTCGCGAGTTCCTGGCCTGCAGGCGATCGGAGGTCCACCTGGATCGAGCGCTTGCCCTTGTTCATGCCCGTCCAGAAGAGGCTCTTGCCGTCCTCGGTCACCGGCCAGCGGTTTCGGTCGAGGCCCCCGCCGATCGGGTCAAAGCGGATCACATCGGCGCCGAGCTGCGCCAGCGTCATGCCGCCCAGGGGCGCCGCCACGAAGGCGGAGCCCTCCACAACTCGCATGCCCTCCAGAATTCCCATTGTCGCGAACCCCTTTCTACTCCCTAGGCCATCAATCCCACGAAGCTCCAGTCGAGAACCTCGGCGATCTCGCCGTTCCCGGAGCGGTCGGCCTGCACCCGAGCGCGCAGGTCGACCAGGCCTCCGCCCCCCTCGAGCGGTTGCGCCCCCTCGATGCTGAGTTCGGTCGCCAGGACGTCGCCCTCGAACACCGGAGCGAGGTGGTCGCAGCCATGCCAGGCGACAATCGTGACCAGATTGGAAATCGCTCGCGTGGCCTGCGCTGCCGCGACGGCGATCGTGTGGCCGCCGTAAACGAGCCGGCGCCCATGCGCGCTCGCCCCGGGATCGGTGTGCGCCTTGGCGAGGTTAAGGGTGAGTCGGGCCAGCTCCGGCGCCGAGCTCACGGTATCGCGGCCGCCGACCTCGAAGGTGGCTCCGACCTCGAGTTCGGCGAAGTGCGCCCCTGGGACACGCTCTCGGAAGCGGTCGAGCCTCCACTTGCCGGGGATGGCGGCGGCGACCCGCTCCGGGTCGAGCTCGTCGGGAATCTCCTCGAAAAGGTCGGCGTGTCCGGTCTCGGCCGTCGGGTCTCGCAGCGGGATCATCGGGCAGCGCCAAAAGTCGAGCACAACCTCGCCACGCTGGTTCTCCGTCCGGATCCGCAGGGCGACCAGTCCGCTTGCCGTGCCGTCCTCCCGGGCCCGGTTCTGCTTCAGCCCGACGACCTCGGTTTGAGTTCGCAGCGTGTCGCCGATATGAGCTGGATGCAGTAGCACCAGGCCCCGGTAGAAGAGGTTGCCCAGTACACGCTGGGTCGGCCCGGTCGACTGACCGATCGCGACATCACAGACCAGGTTCGGATGCGCGAGGGCCCGGTCCCGTCCTGTGACCGCAGCGCTCAGCTTGGCGTCGAGCGGCAACCTCAACCTGTCTCCGACCAGCGCCTGATGGAGGGCGGCGTGGCCGGAGGTGAGCGTGAGCGCAGGCGCTTCGTCGAAGACATCGCCAACCACAAAGTCCTCGAAATGGGGACCGTCGCTGACGATCCGTTCGCTCGCTTCCAACTTCTCCTCCTCGACGTGACCGCGCCGACCGTCCCGGTCCGAGGCTTAATGGCACGAGGCAGGTGAGGCTAGCTGATTTCGAGACTATGCTCGCGAGGTGTGAGATCCCGCCGCTCCTGTCTCTCGGTTCCTGCCTCCTCGCCGAAGATGCTCGCCAAAGCGCGGTCGCTGCCAGCCGACGAGATCGTGATCGATCTCGAGGACTCCGTCACCCCCGACGCGAAGGAGGCGGCGCGATCCGCAGCCTGCGCGGCGATCGCTGAGGACTGGGGCGGCCGCGCCGTGGCGGTTCGCGTCAACGGAATGGGCACCGAGTGGTGGGAGCGAGACGTGACCGAGCTTGCCAAGGCCGGCGGCGACGCGCTCGGCAGCCTGGTGATCCCGAAGTGCGAGACGGCTGCCCAGATCGACGCCGTCGAGCGCCTCCTCGAGGGGACGGAGGACAGTGCCGGCTTCGACCGGCCTCGCGTCGGACTGCAGGCGCTGATTGAGACCGCCGCCGGACTCGTCCGCGTGGGCGAGATCGCCGACGCTGGTCTTCGGCTCGAGACGATGATCGTCGGATACGCCGACCTGGGAGCCTCGCTCGGCCGTCCGGCGGGAGGCCGGTATCCGGGTGACCGCTGGCACTGGGTGCGCGAGACCGTGCTCGTCAACGCCCGCGCCGGCGGCCTGGCGGCGATCGACGGGCCGCACCTGGACGTCTCAGACGAGGAAGGGCTGCGGTCTTCCGCCTCGAGCGCTCGCGCCCTGGGCTACGACGGAAAGTGGGCGATCCACCCGAGCCAGCTCGACCCGCTCAACGAGATCTTCTCCCCGACGCCGGAGGAGTTCGAGCGCGCCCACGCCGTGCTGGAGGCACTGGACGCTGCCGGGGATCGAGGCGCCGTGCAGCTGGATGGCGAAATGATCGACGAGGCCAGCCGGAAGCAGGCCGACCAACTGATCGCGCGGGGCAAGGCGGCGGGCATGGGCGCGACCGAGGCCTAGGCCCCGGATCCCCCTCGGGGTGGCGTTGTTCATGCGCGAAGTCACCAGGGCGGCCTCACCCCGCCGCGAACCCATATCGGCCGCCTGAGGCGCGGCGGAGCCACGACTAGAATCGTCGCGGAGGTCCCAGACGAGTACGGCAACCGCCATCAGGTACGTCTACGAGTTCGACCAAGGCTCGCGCGAGATGCGCGACCTGCTCGGCGGCAAGGGCGCCAACCTCGCCGAGATGACGCGAGTGCTCGGGCCCGACCGCGTCCCCGCCGGGTTCACGATCACCACAGAGGCCTGCGTCGCATACCTGGGCTCTGGAGGGGAGATGCCGGAGGGGCTCGACGCTCAGGTCGATGAGGCCCTGGCGCGGCTGGAGCGGAGCGCGGGCCGCGCGTTCGGCGATCCCGGCGATCCCCTACTGGTCTCGGTGCGTTCGGGCGCGAGGACCTCAATGCCGGGCATGCTCGACACGGTCCTCAACCTCGGACTGAATGACCGCTCAGTCGAGGGCCTCGCTTCCCACACCGGCAATGAGCGCTTCGCCTGCGACTCGCACCGGCGCCTGGTGCAGATGTTCGGAAACGTGGTCAGGGGTATTCGCGGGGAGCGCTTCGAGGACGCGATCGCCGAGGCGAAAAGCGAGGCCGGGGTGGAGCTGGACACCGAGCTCGACGCCGGGCTGCTGCGCGCGCTGAAGGATCGCTTCGAGCAGATCTATCGCGAGGAGACCGGTGAGGATTTTTCCGAGGATCCGCGGGCGCAGCTCTCCGACGCGATCCGCGCCGTGTTCGACTCCTGGAAGGGCAGGCGGGCGGTCGAGTACCGGCGGCTGAACGGGATCCCCGACAGTTGGGGGACCGCTGTCAACGTGCAGCAGATGGTGTTTGGCAACAAGGGCGCGGACTCGGGGTCGGGCGTCGCTTTCAGCCGCGACGAGATCACCGGCGCGCCCGAGCCCTCCGGCGACTACCTCGTCAACGCCCAGGGGGAGGACGTAGTCTCGGGCGTCCGCAACACCCAAACCCTCGACGAGATGGCCCTGCTGCTCCCGGGCGCGCACAGCGAGCTGAGCGAGGCGCTGCGGACACTGGAGTCGCATTACCGTGACATGCAGGACGTCGAGTTCACGGTCGAGGAGGGCCGGCTTTACCTGCTGCAGACCCGCAACGCGAAGCGGCCCGCCCAGGCGGCGGTTCGCTTCGCGGTGGACGCCGCTGCCGAGGGACTGCTCGACAGGGCGGGCGCGCTCGGGACTATCGACGCCGGCAAGCTCGACGCGCTCCTGCATCCCACCTTCGACCCCGAGAGGGAGTACGAGGTCCTGACCCGCGGCGTGGCGGCCTCGCCGGGCGCGGCGCGCGGCGCGATCGTGTTCACCGCCGCCGAGGCCGTCGAGCGGGGCAGCTCCGGCGAGGACGTGATCCTGGTGCGCCCGTTCACGGAGGCCGAGGACGTCGCGGGGTTCGCCGCTGCCCGGGGGATCCTTACCTCAGAGGGCGGCAAGGCCTCGCACGCCGCGCTCGTGGCCCGCGGCATGGGGAGGCCGTGCGTGTGCGGCGCATCCGAGATCGACGTCGACGTCGACCAGGGCCTGGTGCACGTCAACGGCCGGGCGCTGCGCGGTGGCCAGATGATCGCCATCGACGGCTCCACCGGGGCGATCACGCTCGACGACGTGCCGCTGATCACCCCGGAGATCTCGGAGGAGTTCCGCACCGTGCTCGACTGGGCGGACGAGCTGCGCCAGCTGCAGGTGAGGGCCAACGCGGACACGCCGGAGGACTCGGCGCGGGCCCGGAGCTTCGGCGCCGAGGGGATCGGCCTCTGCCGCACCGAGCACATGTTCTTCGGGGCGGACCGCGACCGCCTGGTGAAGGAGATGTTCGTCGCGGCCGAGGAGTGGCGGCGCGCGCTGATCGCCTCGTCCGACACCGACGAGGAGGCCTCGCGCGAGGCCGCGAGGCTGGCCGAGGAGACGGAGGGCCGCTTCCGGGAGACGCTTGAGCGGCTCCGTGACCTACAGCGATCGGATTTCGAGGGGATCTTCCGGGCGATGCGCGGACTCCCGGTGACGATCAGGCTGCTCGACCCGCCGCTGCACGAGTTCCTCCCTGCGGAGCACTTCGAAGCGGAGTTGACCGCGATCGAGCGAAAGGGCGCCGAGCCAGCCGAGATCGAAAGGGTGCAGCGCACCGTGGCGCTGGTCCGCGAGCTGCACGAGGCGAACCCGATGCTGGGGACAAGGGGTGTGCGGCTGGCGATCCTCTACCCGCCCTTGTACGAGATGCAGGTCCGGGCGATCATCGAGGCGGCGGCGGCGGCGCGAGACGAGGGCGAGGCGGCGCAGGTAGAGATCATGGTTCCGCTGATTGCCTACGAGACCGAGCTCGAGCAGGTCCGCGAACTGGTGGTCAGGGCGGCCGAGGACACCATGCGCGAGCTCGGTGCCGATGTGAGCTACCACGTGGGCACGATGCTCGAGCTGCCGAGGGCCTGCCTGGTGGCGGGGCGGATCGCGCGCCACGCCGACTTCTTCAGCTTCGGCACCAACGACCTGACCCAGACCGCGATCGGCCTCTCGCGCGACGACGTCGAGGGCCGCTTTCTCGGCCCCTATATCGACAGCGGCATCCTTGATCAAAGCCCGTTCGAGACGCTCGACGAGCCGGGAGTCGGGGAGCTGGTCAGGGTGGGCGTGGAGCGCGGCAGGGCGGCCAATCCGAAGCTGACGATGGGCATCTGCGGCGAGCACGGCGGTGACCCGGAGAGCATCCGCTTCTTCCAACGGGCGGGGCTGGACTACGTGAGCTGCTCGCCCTACCGGGTACCGATCGCCCGGGTAGCAGCCGCCCAGGCTGCCGCGGCTGAAAACATCAAAGGGTGACCACCAGCACCACAGGCTTCGAGGAGCGGGTCCGCTCCTGGGAGGTGGAGTGCCGGACGGCAATGGCCAGGGCGGTCAGAGCGAGCACGGCCAGCGCGCCCGACAGGATTCGAACCTGTGACCTTCGGTTTCGTAGGACGCGCCGGGTGTTCGTTGGGGATCGTCTGCACTCGGGATTTGGCTCTGTGCCGGGACCGCCGCGATTGTTGATTCGTTAACGCTCGGCTCAGATCCGTGTAGGTGGGTGCCCTTTTGGTGCCCTCGCCTGCCGGACTTAAGAAGGGCCTGCTTTGCATGGACAGCGGCGGTCCGTCGAGAGATACTGCGCGGGCGATGCCAGAGGAGAACGTCGAGATCGCGAGCCGGGCTATTGCTGCCATCAACGACCGCGACGTTGACGCGTACCTCGCCCTCTGTGACCCCGATTTTGAGCTGATCAACCCAATTGCGGCTATCGACGGGCCCAACCGTGGTGAAGCGGGGATCCGGAACTTTTTCCAGGCCATCGATGAGGGGGCGACGAGATTCGAGATGGAGGTCGAGCGGCTGCGGCCGCTTGGGAACGACCGCGTTTTGGCGTTCCTGATACTGAATTTGGAGTCCGAGCGCGGCTTTACACAGAGACAGCCGCTTACGAACCTCTACGACCTCAAAGACGGCAAGCTCTTGCGCGTAAGGGTCTTTTTTGATCGAGAGGAAGCCCTCGAAGCCGCCGGGCTGTCGGAGTAGCGCTTTGGACGAAAACCTCTTCGGTTGTCAATCCAAGAAGCAGAAAACCCCGCATTAGCGGGGCTTCCCTGGAGCGCGCCCGACAGGATTCGAACCTGTGACCTTCGGTTTCGTAGACCGACGCTCTATCCAACTGAGCTACGGGCGCGTGCGGGCAACAGCGTAGCGGCGCGGGTCGGGGCTCAGACCCGCTCCCGGTCGGCCGCCTCGGCGCGGCGCTTCGCTGCCGCCTCCTCGCGCTGGGCGAGCTTGCGCTCGTACTTTTCGAGCGTCTCAGCGGGATTGCGGCCCGCGTCGACGGGCGGCGCGATCGCACGAAGCTCGTCCAGCAGGCGCTGCGAGAGGCCGGCCGCGGTCTCGGATGGATCGGTCTGCCCCGAGGCCGGCTCGAAGAAGCGGACGCGGATGCGCGGGCGCTGCGGGAAGCGGGCGAGGGCCGGCGTCCCCTCGACCGCGGCACAGACCAGCCGCGCCTCCGGGACCTCGAGGGCGAGGCGGCCGATGCCGCTGCGCGCCCGCAGCCGCCGGCCCACCGAGATCGTTCCCTCAGGGAACACCCCGATGCAGGAGCCGCGGCGGAGGGCTTCAATCGCGTTGACGAGGGCCCCGGCATCGCCCGCGGCGCGCTCGATCGGGATCTGGCCCATCCCGTCGAGGACCCAGCCCAGGCCGGGCTTGTCCCACAGGGCCTTCTTGGCGAGAGCGCGGATCTGACGCCGCTTGCGCGCCGCGACGCCGACCGCCAGCGGATCGGTCTGGGAGTCGTGGTTGGCGACCACCAGAGTGGGGCCGCCTCGAGGCAGGACCTCGATCCCCTCAACCTCCAGCCGCCCCCAGAGGCTGACCAACGGGACGCAGACGGCCATCGCTGCCCGGTAGGTGGGTGTGAACGGCTCGGTTGCGTCCATCACGTGAGTTCCGGAATGTGCCGTTGGAGATGCTCCGCCATCGTGGCGCGGACCCAGCGCTTGGTGTCCGAGTCGGCCATCCGGTAGCGGCCGATCAGCATCTTCTGATCGTCCAGGGGGAGGCCCGCGATCTCCCAGCGCACCACGAGCCGCTCGAAGAGCATCTCGTTCCGCCTTGCCCAGACGTCCTCCATCGAGGCGGCGTCGCGGCGCGGCGGCTCGCCGATCTTCTTGATCGTCCTCGCGCTCAGCCCCTGTCGGAGCGTGAGGACGTTGCCCTCGGGGTCCGTGTAGTCGACCGTCTCGACCGGCTCTCGCTCGCGTCTTCGTCTCGGCATCGACACGAAAGGATCTCAACCCGGCGCCTCCGGCGAGGCGCCGGGTTGAGCAGCGCGTCTACGCGGTTGCGGCCGCGGCGGGGGCCGAACGCCGGTACATCACGATGCTGGCGATGATGATCCAGATGCCGGTGAGGAGAAACGCAATGAACCCGATCGGACCGGCGAAGAACAGGATGCCGATCACGAGCGCAAGCCAGCCGAGCCATTTGGGCAACGGCGCCCCGGCCTTCAGGACGGACCCGGCCACACCAAACAACATGATCGTGAGCGGGAAGGCGAACGCGAAGAAATCCCAGTTGTCAATGGCGTTCAAGGCGATCATCGCGTCCCCGGGGAGCTTGTTGTGGCCGCCGTCGATCAGCGCCGCGTGGACGGCGATCGCCAGGCAGAAACCTCCCACCGAGACAATTCCGCCCACCATCGCGACCGTCGGCCAGAAGTCACCTCCTCCACCGGCTCCCTTCAGGTAGTCCCTGAGGGCGACGGCGAACATCGCCAGGAAGATCACGGCGAGGGCCACGATCACGCCTGCAGCGACCTCCTTGGTCTGATGGTCGTGGTAGAAGGCCGAGATCTTCGATGCGCTGTCGTCGCTGCCGGGCGTGTCGCCTCCGACTGCACCGAAGCCGATGATCAAGAGCACCACGAAGGCGATGCCGGTCAGCGGAGCGAACCGTGGCAACTTCATTTTGCCTCTCCTTGTCTCCCCTACTTTCCCCCTCCGCGGCCGACCCTATCCCTTCCACCGGTCTGTGAATAGCCTTGCCGCGTCACCGACCCGGTCAACATCGCGGACCTCGAGAGGCTGGCCGCCGAGGCGCTGGAGCCGGGCGCGCACGGCTACTTCGCCGGCGGCGCCGGGGACGAGCGCACCCTGCGGCGAAACGCCGAGTCCTACGAGCGCTGGGAGCTGCGGCCCCGGGTGCTCGTCGACGTGTCGGGCGTCTCGACCCGAGGGACGGTGCTCGGCACCGAGGTCGAGGCGCCGATCCTGGTCGCGCCGGTGGCGTTCCAGCTGCTGGCCCATCCCGATGGCGAACAGGGGATGGCGCGGGCGGCGCACGACGCCGGCACCGTGATGTGCCTCTCGAGCCTGACCAGCACCCGGCCCGCCGAGGTCGCCGCGGCTGCGCCCGGCGGGAAGCGGTGGATGCAGGTCTATCTCTTCCGAGACCGAGGCGTGACCCGCGCGATGGTCGAGGAAGCTGCTGAGGCCGGATACGAGGCGCTCCTCCTCACCGTCGACGCGCCGTACGCCGGCCGCCGGGAGCGTGATTTCCGGACGGGCTTCGAGGTTCCCGCCGACATCCGGGCGCCTGCGATCGAGGCGGCCGCCGGGCACCGCAGCCTCACCGTCGCCGAGGTCTTCGGGCTGGTCGACCCCTCGATCACATGGAAGGACCTCGAGCAGCTCTGCGGGGAGTTCGACCTGCCGATCCTGGTCAAGGGCCTGATCACCGGGGAGGACGCGGCGCTCGCCGTCGAGCACGGCGCCGCGGGCGTAGTGGTTTCCAACCACGGAGGCCGCCAGCTCGACAACGCCCCGGCGACGATCGACGCACTTCCTGAGTGCGTCGAGGCTGTCGCCGGTCGCATCCCGGTGCTGATCGACGGGGGCATCCGGCGGGGCACCGACATCGCGGTCGCGCTCGCGCTGGGTGCCGATGCGGTGCTGGTCGGCCGGCCGGCGCTCTGGGGACTCGCCTGGAACGGTGAGGTGGGAGCGCGGCGCGCGCTGGAGATGCTGATCGACGAGCTGCGGCTCGCTCTCGCGCTGCTGGGCGCCTCGGACCCGTCCGCTCTTAGCGCAGTTCACGTCCAACGCCGCTCGTAGCCCTCGTTAGTCTCGCCCGCTTGGCCGCCAAGGCTCCAAAGCGCCTCTCCGGATCCGACATGTCGAACCTGCACGCCGAGCGGGGGCCGATCCACGTGCACGTCGGGGCGACCATCATCGTGGAGGGGGCCGCGCCGACCTACGACCAGCTGGTCGCGCACGTCGAGAAGCGATTGCTCCTGGTCCCTCAGTTTCGCCAGCGGATCGTGAGGATCCCGCTCGGAATAGAGAACCCGGTTTGGGGTGATGATCCGCAGTTCGACGTCCGGCGCCACGTGCGGCATGTCTCGGTGCCGCGCCCGGGCCGGCTCGATCAGCTGCGGGACGTCGTCGGCCGCGTGATGTCCGAGCCGCTCGACATGGAGCGCCCCCTCTGGCAGCTCTACATGCTCGAGGGGCTGAGTGGGCGCCACGCCTACATCTCCAAGACGCACCACGCCCTGGTCGACGGCGTGGCCGCGGTCGATGTCGGCACGATCCTGCTCGACACGAGCAAGCGCGGCACCCGGATGAACGTGCCGGAGCTGCCCTGGGACCCCGATGAGCCGAGCCCGACGATGCTGCTCACCCAGGCCGCCTCCGACCGGGTCCGAAAGCCGCTGCGGGCCGCAGGACGCGCGGCCCGCACCGCGGTCACCACCCCGGCCCAGACGGCCGGGCGCGTGCTGCGCACGGCGGAGGCCTTCACCGGCCTGGCTTCGGGCGGGCCCAAGGTCCCGCGCAGCCCGCTCAACGTGAGGATCGGCCGGGACCGGCGGATCGCCTGGGCGCGGGGCGATCTCGATCGCCTGAAGAGGGCGCGGGCGATCGCCGAGGGCTCGACGGTGAACGACGTGGTGCTCTCGGTCGCCGCCGGGGCTCTGAGCCGCTTCCTGGAGCGCCGCGGCGACAAGGTCCCCGAGTACCTGGTCGCCCTGGTCCCGGTGAGCATCCGGAAGCCTGACGAGAAGGGCGAGCTCGGGAACAGGATCTCGACGATCATGGTCCGGCTGCCGCTCAGGGAGCCCGATCCGCGCAGGCGGCTGGAGCGGCTCCGCGACGAGACCAAGCGCCTGAAGGAATCCGACAACGCCCGGGCCGCCTCCCTGCTGATCGAGGCGACCGGCTGGGCGCCGCCGACGATCAACCGGCTCCTCTCCTCCGCGATGGCGCGCCCGCTGATCTTCAACCTGGTCGTCTCCAACGTGCCCGGCCCGCAGCGGCCGCTGTACCTCCTCGGCCGCCGGATCAAGGAGATCTATCCGTTCGTCCCGCTCTCCCCGCAGAACCACGCACTCTCGATCGGGATGATCAGCTACGACGGCCGGATCTACTTCGGTCTGGCAGGAGACCACGACGTGGTCCCCGACCTCGACGACCTCGCCTCCGCCCTGCGCGAGTCGCTGCGCGAGCAGCCGGTGCCGCGGGCGAAGCCGAAGGCAGGCGCGAAAGCAAAGGGCGGAGCCAAGAAGAAACCGGCGGCGAAGAGGAAGGCGGCCCCGAGGAAGAGGTCGCGCCTGAGGGGCAGGCGAAAGCCTCCTGCCTAGGTGTTCCATATGAACACCCGGGCAGGAGAGCTTGTTCTAGGCGTGGATGAAGACCGGGGCGCCGAGGGGGACGCGGGCGAACAGCGAGATCATGTCCGGGTCCGAGGCCCTCAGGCAGCCGTTCGAGTTGGCGCCGCCGATGGCCTGGTTCGTTCCGTGGATCGCCATCCGGTTGCCGCCGATCCAGCCGGGCGGCAGGTTCGGCTGGTGCCCGGAGAGGGCGAGGACGCAACAGCCGTACCACGGGCCGAGGCCGCGGCCCACCAGCCCGTCGGTGACTTGGTAGTCGCCCAGGGGCGTCGGCGAGCTCGGGGACCCCACCGTGACCCTGAAGCGATCGAGGATCCGGCTGCCGTAGTGGAGCTCGAGCAGCTGCCGCGAGACGTCCGCGCTGATCCAGAAGCGCGTCTGCGAGACGTCGAGCGCGAAGCGGTCGTCGCGGATCCAGGCCAGCTGTCCGTCGGGGAGCTCGGGCGCGGGGACGCCGAACCAGGCGCCGCTTACCCGCTCGATCCAGAACACTCGAATGGAGTCGAACTCCGTGCGATCGCCGACTCGCGTCACCACGGGACCCCCGGGCGAGGAATGCAGCGCGATCCTGTGCCCAGGCCGGACCGTCGCGATCGGGTAGCGCGGCCCCTTCACCTGCGACGCCGGAGGGTTGAGATGCACCTCGGGCAGCGGAACCGTCGCGCGCAGCGCGCTCACCGCCGTATTCCCGGTGGGCGAGGAGGAGGCGGCGATCGCGAGCGCCGCGATCAGCGCGAGAAAGCTCATGGCAACGGAGAGGGAGGGATTCGAACCCTCGAGAGAGCTATTAGCCCCCTACTCGCTTAGCAGGCGAGTGCCTTCAGCCACTCGGCCACCTCTCCGGGGACGGCGGCCGCCGAGGCGACCACGCGGCACGATTGTAGGCTGGATCGGAATGCCAACCGCGGACGAAAACCCCACAACGGAGGCCGAGAGGACCGCCGGCGAGAACGGCACCAACGAGCCCGACACCAACGGCCACGCGCCGCCGGTCGACGAGGAGACGCGGCCGCTCTCGGCGATCGATACACCGACGCCTCTGCCGCTGCCCACGCCGCTCGAGGCGTTCGAGCGCTTCGAGACCATCTTCGGCGGTCGGCAGGCGCCCTTCGCCTTTCTCGACCTCGACGCCGTCTGGGCCAACGCGGCGGACATGCTCCGACGCTCGCGTGGCAAGCCGATTCGCATCGTGAGCAAGGCGATCCGCTCCAGGCCGGTGCTGGAGCGTCTCCTGGACCTGGATCCGGGGTTCCAGGGGGCCCTGACCTTCACCCTCTCGGAGACGATGTGGCTCTGGGAACGGGGCGTGCGCGACCTGGTGGTCGCCTACCCCACGACCGACCGCGCCTGCCTCACCCGGCTCGCGCGGATCACGGCGGAGGACCCCGAGGAGGCTCCGGTGGTGATGGTCGACAGCACGGAGCATCTCGACCTGATCGAGGAGGCAGCGGCGTCCTTCGTCGCGCCGATTCGCGTCGCCATCGACATCGATCTCTCCTGGCGGCCGCTCGGTGGGCTCATGAAGATCGGCGCGAAGCGCTCGCCGATCAGGACGGCGGATGACGCCGTCGCCCTCGCCCAGGAGATCGACCGGCGCGAGCGGACCAAGCTGGTCGGGGTGCTGGCCTACGAATCCCAGATCGCGGGAGTGGGCGACAACGTGCCGGGCAAGTCGATCAACAACCTGATCGTGAGGCGTATGCAGGCCGCGTCGGCGCGGGACGTCGAGGAGCGCCGAGCGGAGATCGTCACCGCACTCACCGAGGTCGCGCAGCTGGAGTTCGTGAACGGCGGCGGCACGGGCTCGATCGACGCAACCGCATCCGAATGGGCCGCCACCGAGATCGGTGCCGGATCCGGCTTCTACGCGCCCATCCACTTCGACCACTACCGCTCCTTCCGGCCACGGCCGGCGGCGATGTTCGCGCTGCCGGTTACGCGGGGGGCCGGCCCGGTCCAGATCGGGGGCGCCACGCAGACGCTGCCCCTCCCCGGCGGAAATCAGGTCGGCATCGGGGACCGCGCGTACTACCGCGACCGCGAGGCCGGCGAGCTCTGCGAGCGCTTCAACCGCCTGTTCCTGGTCACGGGGACCACGATCCGCGACGAGGTCCCGACCTACCGCGGCGAGGGCAAGGCGTTCCTATGAGACGGCTTCGCCATCAGGTCGCCGCCACAAGCGGCGGCTAGTACACGCGTCCAATTGACGTTCGGTACCGAATAGAGGCCTTTTTCGGCCACCGGGTCGGTTCTACGGTCCTTCGGTACCCAGGGGGAAAGGATGGCATCGGCATCGCTTCCCCAATTGGGCCGGAGAGGGACTTCGAGAGAGGGAAGTCGAGCGTGAGCCGAGCGTGAGCCATCGATCAGCTGCCGTCGCGGGCCGCCAGGGCGACCGCGCTTGGTCTCGGGCCATCGACATGGACGTCGAGCCGGGCCGCTTCTTCGAGGGCCCGGACGTGGCATGGCGCATCGCGCCCTTCGTCGCAGCGGGCATCCTGCCCTTCGCCCTCATCCCGCTTGCCGGGCTCTCGTTCGCCGACCCGCGGGTTGCGATCGCCGCAGGGATGGTGCCACTGATCGTCGGCGCGGCCCTGCTCGTTCCCTGGGAGCGCTTCCCCGCCTGGCCGCAGACAATCCCCCCGCTCGCCTACTTCGTCATCCTCGCCCTGCTTCGCGACGCGGCCGGCGGCACCCCCACCGCCTTCGACCCGTTGCTTGCGATCCCGATCACGTGGTTTGCGATCTACGGGACGGGCCGGCAGCTCGCGGTTTCGATCCTCGCAATGGGTCTCACGCTCCTGCTCCCGCTGGTCCTGCCCGGCCAACCCGCGTACGACAGCGAGCAGCTGCAGCGCATGATCGTCGCCGTCGTCCTCGCAGCGGCGATCGGCCCGGCCGTACACGCTCTCGTCTTGGAGCTGCGGCGGATCACCAAGAGCTTGGGCGAAGCCGAGGAGCGATTTCGAAAGGCCTTCGATGACAGCCAGGTGGGGATGGGGCTCGTCTCGACCGGCGGGCGATACCAGCGCGTCAATCGCGCACTCTGCGAGATCACCGGATACCCGGAGCATGAGCTGCTCGGGAGGACCTTCGGCGAGATCACCCATCCCGACGACGTGGACTCCGATCTCGATGCCCTGCGCGACCTGGTCGACGGCGAGCGCTACGGCTACCGGACGGAGAAGCGCTATCTCCATGCGGAGGGGCACCCCGTCTGGGTCTCTCTGACCGTCTCGCCCGTATGGGACGCCGATGGCACGGTGAGCTACCTGCTGAGCCAGGTCGAGGACATCTCGGACCGCAAGGAGTCGGAGGAGCGGCTCACGCGCCAGGCACTGCACGATTCCCTCACCGGGCTCCCCAACCGGACCCTGTTTGGGGACCGCGTGCGCATGGCGTCGAGTCGCCGCACCGGGCGCGGCTACGCGATCGTCTATCTGGATCTCGACGGCTTCAAGCTGGTGAACGACACGCTTGGGCACGCCGCCGGCGACCAGGTGCTGATCGAGGTCGCACGCCGGCTCGAGCGCCTGCTCCGAGGAGGAGACACCCTGGCCCGCCTGAGCGGCGACGAGTTCGCGCTGCTCTGCGAGGAGGTCGTGGAGGAGGAGGTGCGAACGATCGCCGACAGGGTCATCGATGCGATGGCCAAGCCGATCGCCGTTCAGGGCAGGGAGATCACACAGGCCGCGAGCATCGGCATCGCCCTCTACTCATCGGATGGGACGCCGATCGAGCCGGACCAGATGCTCGGGGACGCGGACCTCGCCATGTACCGGGCCAAGGCCGCCGGGAAGTCCCGCTATGCGCTGTTCGAGACCTGGATGAGCACCGGGGACACGGATCAGTCCGGGCTCGAGCGGGAGCTCCGGGCCGGGATCGCCAACGACGAGCTCACCGTTCACTACCAGCCCGAGGTCGACCTGATGAGCGGGGAGATCCTGGGGGCTGAAGCCCTGGTGCGCTGGCAGCATCCCGAGCGCGGGCTGCTCGAGCCCGCGCAGTTCCTCTTCGTCGCCGAGACGAGCGACCTGATCTCCGAGATCGACGACCTGGTCATGCGCGCGGCCTGCTTCCAGGCGGCCCGCTGGCGGGCCGATCTGCCCGATGGGGAGCGGTTCACAGTCTCGGTGAACGTCAGCGAGCGGCGGCTCGCGGACCCGGGCCTGAGCGGCAAGATCGCGCAGGCGATCGGGGATGCGCAGCTGCCTCCCGCCTCGCTTTGCCTGGAGATCGCCGAGCGCGCCGTGATGGACCGCCGTGCCGCCGCGCTCAGCGCCATCCCGGACCTCGAGGCGCTGGGCATCAGGCTGCTGATCGACGACTTCGGCATCGCGATCTCCTCGTTCGGCAGCCTCAAGCGCCTCCCTCGCCTGAACGCGATCAAGATCGACGCCTCGTTCATCGCCGGGCTCGGGCGCTCGCGCGAGGACTCTGCGGGAGTCGCGGCCATCGTCGGGCTCGCACATGGGCTTGGTCTGACCGCAACCGCCGAGGGGCTCGAGCGCGAGGAGCAGCTTCGCGCGCTGCAGGCCCTCCACTGCGACCGCGGTCAGGGCTACTACTTCGCGCGCCCACAGGCGCCGGAGGCGCTCGGCGAGCTGCTCGCCTCGGCCCGCCTGGGCGAGCTCATCGCCTAGCGTCTCGACGTGGGAGGATGCCCCGGATGGGGCGCGTTCCCTCATACGACCCGAAGGAGCCCAAGAGCCTCTGGATGAGCGCGCTCTCCTGGTCGGCGCGCCAGCCCCCGGTCACCTGGTTCCTGGTCAACATCGGGAACAAGATCGACCCGTACCTGATGCGGGCCAGCGGCGGCCGGGTGAAGAGCACGCTCAGCGCCCCAACGGTCCTGCTCACCCACACCGGCGCAAAGAGCGGCAAGAAGCGCACGACGCCGCTCGCCTACTTCACCGACGCCGACGACGTGATCCTGATCGCATCTCGGGGCGGGCACCGCGACCACCCCGCCTGGTACCACAACGTCACGGCCAATCCCGAGGTGGAGCTGTGGACGAAGGGCGGCGGCGGCTCCTACCGGGCGAGCGAGGCCGAGGGCGAGCGCCGTGAGCGGCTCTGGAACCTCGCCACCGAGTTCTATCCCGGCTTCGCGAAGTATCAGGAGCGGGCGGGAGACCGACGGATCCCGGTCATCGTCTGCAGCCCGCGCGACTAGCCTTAATGCGAGGGTGCTCCGCGCCAGGAGCAACCCGTTTCATGTTGGAGGGGTGGCAGAGCGGTTGAATGCGGCGGCCTTGAAAGCCGTTAGGGGCCTTCGGTCCCTCGGGGGTTCGAATCCCTCCCCCTCCGTTTACTAGCGAAGCTGGACGCCGGTGATGTCGACCGTGCCGATCACGTCGCCGGTGGCGAAGTCATCGGCGGGATTGCCCGACTCGGTCGGGAAGTTCTGATTCAGCAGGGGAGCGGCAAGGCTGGCGAGGGTGACGGTCGCTCCTGTGATCGTGACGGCCTTGGTGTTGGGGTCTAAGGAGCGCGTGCCGGTCGAGAAGTCGATCGTCGCAAGGGGTGCCCGGGGAAGAGCAGTTCCGCTCGGCAGCGTCGCGATGGCTCGGAGCTGGCTCTGGTCGAAGGCGACGCTCAGGTCGGTGCTCTTGAGCTCGCTGCCGGTCGGCGGAGCGCTGCTGGTGCACGCGCTCGGGGTGACGATCGGGGTGCTGTTCTTCGTGATCGTCTGGCCACCCGCGGTGAACAGCTCGCCGGCGCTGAAGTCAGGGGCAATGGCGCCGTTGGTGACCGGGAAGGTGTACTCCGCGCCTCCGACACCGCCCGCGGTCGCCGGAGCGATCGGCGAGACGCCCGGCGGTGAGCCGGTCGGCAGCGGGTCGATGCAGTGGTTGCTCAGCTTGGAGACGAACGGGCCCGGCGGAGCCGCCTGCGTATGCAGGACCATCTGCCCGGTCCCGGGAACGACCCCGACCGACAATGGAACCGTGGTCATCGACACGATCCTGCCGAGCGGCTGACCGGCCTTCACCCCGCCGCCCGCTGACTTTCGCGCTCCCTTGCCGTGGCGGGGCGAGAAGGCGCGATTCAGCGCCTTCGCCCCCTTGGCGGCGAGGGTGAGGCTGACGTTCTCGATCCTGGCGCCGAAACCGGCTCGGGTGACCGTCCCGCCGCGAAGCTTGCCGAACCCGCTGACGAAGTCCTTGCCGACCTTCGCCACGAAGCTCCCCGGCGCGCCGTTGGCGCCGAGCGTCAGGCTGACGAGCTTCACCGTGGCCTTGCCCTTGCCGCGCTTCGCCTTGAAGCGGCCCGCGACCTGCGCGATCCCCGAGCCGTCGACCGGGTCGACGGCCCCTCCGGTGATCGGGATCGTCAGGCTGCGCGGCTTCAGCTTCAGGCCGTGGGTGCCATGCAGCTGGACGACGACGGATCCGCCCTTGAGATCGTCGGGGGCCGCCATCGCGGCGCTCGAGAGGGCGAGCAGCGCGAGCATTGCCAGCCCAGCGGCAGTCGCGCCGCGGCGGCTCGCTCTCTTCCGCTTCTCCCCATGGCTCGACATCGGCTCTCGAGGCTGAACTTCCCCCTGCTTGGTCAGTGTCTCACGGGTTGGCATAGGATGCGCCGGTCGGTTTACCCAATATTGATCTCCAGGAATTGAGCGGGTGGACGATGAATAGGTGGTGGGGGGAGATCGACCGTGTCCTTAGAAACGTGCATGTAGCCTCGCGAAAGCCTCAATCAACCGGAGACCGAGCAAGGGCAGCCCTTGCCGGCCTCGTGCTGGCCGCGTTGCTCTTGACGATCGCCCACGACACGGTCCACCTCGGCACCCCGCGCTACAGCTATTTCATCGAGGAGTGGGTCTACGACTTCCTCACGATGACGGCGGCGCTGGCAACCCTCGCTCGTGCGGCGCTGCGCAAGGAGGAGAGGCTGGCCTGGGCGTTGCTGGGGGTCGGGCTGCTGAGCTGGGCCGTCGGCGACCTCTACTGGACGATCGCCCTCCGGGACCTGGCGACCCCCCCCTTCCCGTCGGTCGACGACGGCCTCTACCTGGCCGGATACGGATTCATTTTCGCCGGCCTGGTGGCCTATGTACGGGCGCGGGTCGGCCGGATGACCGCGGTGATCTGGACCGACGTGGCCGTGGGAGCGCTCTGCGTGGCGGCGATCGGCGCCAGCCTGCTGATGGACTTCGTTCTCACCAACACGACAGGAACGGCTTTGGAGATCGGCGTCGCGGTCGCCTATCCAGCTTCCGACCTCGTCATCCTCGCCGTCGCCGCGGGCGCCGTGGCGTTGACGGGCTGGCGGCCGGGCCGGGGCCTCGCCCTGATCGCAGCCGGGGTTGCCTGCGCCGCGATCGGGGACGCCGTCTACACCTATCAGTCGCTCGCCGAGACCTACACGTCCGACGCCTGGAACAACTTGCTCTGGCCTCTGGCGGTGATGCTGATCGCCGCCGGCGCTCTCCAGCCCTCGCCGAGGCACCGCGAGACCGAGCCCGCCGAGGGTTGGCGCGCCTTCGCCTCTCCCACCATCTTCGCGCTCGCCGTCCTGGCCCTGCTGATGCTCGAGCGTCAGGACATGAAGGAGCCCGCGGTCGCCGCGCTCACGGTGGCGACCCTGGTGGCGGTCGTCGTCAGGCTCGCCCTCACCTTCGCCCAGAACCACAAGCTCGTCAGGGAGCTCGAGACCGACGCTCTGACCGGCCTGAACAACCGCGGCAAGCTCCTCTACGACCTGGAGCGCCTGTTCAGCATGGATGACCCGGCTCCGCACGTCGTCGCCTTCCTCGACCTGGACGGCTTCAAGGCCTACAACGACGCCTTCGGCCACCCCGCCGGGGACGCGCTGCTCGTGCGGCTCGGCCGCGAGCTCGCCGGGGCCGTCGGAGAGCGCGGCCGTGCCTACCGGATGGGCGGCGACGAGTTCGCGATGCTGCTGCCGGGCGATGCGACCAGCGCCGGTGCGGCTGTCGCGGCCGGCGCGGCGGCCCTCAGCGAGCGCGGCGAGGGCTTCAAGGTCAGCTGCTCATGCGGGACGGCGGAGTTGCCCGCCGACGCGACCAGCTCTTCGTCGGCGCTTCAGCTGGCGGACCAGCGCATGTACGCAGAGAAGGACTCGCATCGCCCATCCGCGGGTGGCGAGGTCGAGGCCGTCCTGCTCAGGATCCTGAATCAGCGCGCCCCCGACCTGAGCGCGCACGTCAGGGCGGTGAAGAGCCTCGCTCTCGCCGTCGGCGAGGAGCTGGAGCTGCCGCCGGGCGAGCTCGCCGCACTCGGCCGCGCCTCGGAGCTGCACGACATCGGGAAGATCGCGATCCCCGACGCGATCCTCAACAAGCCCGGGCCGCTCGACGAGGAGGAGTGGAGCTTCATGCATCAGCACACGATCCTCGGCGAGCGCATCGTCTCCGCGGCGCCCTCGCTCGCTTCCGTCGGAAGGCTGATTCGCTCATCGCATGAGCGCTGGGACGGCAAGGGCTACCCCGACCGCCTGGCGGGCGATTCGATCCCGCTGGCGGCTCGCATCATCCTCGTCTGCGACGCCTACGACGCGATGACCGCGGGGCGACCCTATTCACCCAAGCGCGATCCGGAGACGGTGCTCGCCGAGCTCCGCGCATGCTCGGGCACGCAGTTCGACGGCCGGTTGGTCGAGGTCCTGGAGCACGTGGTTCGCTCGGCGCCGGCCGACCAGCTCCCCGTTCCGCAACCGGTCGCCTGAGGGTCCGAGAATGAAACCGGGCGCCCAGTGGGCGCCCGGTTCTCATCAACAGATGTGCTGGCGTACTACTTGACCAGCTCAACCTTCTCGAACGTGGTGCCCTGGAGCTCGGCCTCATGGACGGCTGTGCCCGGGGTCAGATCGGCGGTGGTGCAGACGTTGTCCGCATCGCCGTGCTCGACGTTGTCGTTTCCGCCCGGCCCGCTGTTGTCGTCGCCGCTGTCGTGCGACGCGATCGCGGTGCTCGAATTGGAGTCGTCACCGACCTCGTGCTCATCCTCGGTCTCGCACCCGATCCGTGTGGTCGAGTCCACCGTGCCGGACACCTGTCCGCCACCGGCGAGAGTGATGCTCAGCGTGGTGCCGTCGAAGCTGGCGATCATGCCGGCGTTCTCCGCGCCATCCTCGACACCGTCGTTGTCGGTGTCCCGATCGTCGGGGAGGTTCGAGGTCTCGTCCTCACCCATGTTGTTGAGACCGTCGTGATCGCTGTCCTCGCGACCATCGGCGCGGCCATTGTCGTTCGAGTCCCTGTCGCGAGGGCTCGTCCCCTCCTGGAACTCATTCAGGTTGTCGACGTGATCCCGGTCCTGGTCCTTGTTCGACTGGTCGACCTTGAGCGAGAGATTGAACTTCTTCTCCCACTTGTCGGAAATCTGGTCGTGGTTGCGGTCCTTGGCGACCGCTGTGCCACCGAACGCGACGACCATGAGCGCCAGCGCCCCGGCGACGGCCACCGAGAAGATCCTCAGCTTTCCTCTCATTGAATCCTCCTTGACGGTGGCGGCCGTCCCTTGAAGTTGTATTGCCCGGCCGCCGTTTGACTTGACCGTGCAACTATCGGCCGTGCCGGTCAGGCACCGGTTAGCCACGAGTTAGGGCTTGGTAAGGAGTAGACGGCCGTTCAGGAGCGCTCCACCACCAGCAGCGTCTGCGCCGCACGCCCGATCGGGCCGCGCTCGTCGAGCAGGCGGGTATCGGCCATCCCCACGCCGTTCGGCTCGGGCCGGGTCACCGCCTCCAGGCAGACCCACTCGCCCTCTGGCATGCGGTGCAGGTGAACGGTGAGGTCCACGTTGATGAAGAGGTAGGTGCTCCAGTCGAGCGCGGCGCTCACCCCGTTCCCGGAATCCGCGGCCGCCAGGACGCGTTGCAGCGGCGAGGGCTCCTCGCCGGGAACCAGCGGGACGCGCATTCGCATCCAAACCGTCGCGGGCCCGAGCTCCATGAACGCTCCCGCGGTGAAGCGGTAGTCCATCGCCGTGTGGTACCCGACCTCGTAGCCGGTGTGGAAGAACTCGCCCGCCTCACCCCGCTCCGGGCCGGGCGGAGGATCGGAAGGCGAGGCTGGGGCCTCGAAGGCCACCTGCTCCGTTCGCAGCCGCCAGCCCTGCGCCCTCATCACGGGCTCCCCGGACTCGCCGGCGAGGAGGGCCTGGAACATCTCGACCCGCCTCCCGGGTCGAATGATCTCCGCCTCGACACGGAGCGGCGCGATCGGGATCGAGCGCAGCACCTCGTAGGTGATCCTGCCCACCTGGGCGCGTGGCCCATCGCCGCCGCCGATCCGGCCCCCTCCCAAGCGCTCCACCTCGCGGCCGATCAGCGCCGCGGGCGGGCCGGCGTGCTGGGCGTCCGGATCCCAGGGCCCACGGGTGAGCTCGGTGGCGAGGTAGAGATCGCCGTCCGGCTCGTAGAAGGAGTCGGGCACGCGGGGATCCTAGGATCCGGGGTCGATGACCGCCTTCGAGGGCCTCGGCCCCGCCGACGCCAAGGAGTTCGCCGAGTCCTGGCTGCCGGCCTGGACGGGCAACGACCCTGAGCGCCTGGTGGCCTTCTACACCGAGGACGCGTTCTACAGCGACCCCGCGGTCCCGGATGGTGTGCAGGGCAAGGAGGCCCTACTTGCCTACTTCCGGGCGCTGCTCGCCCGCTTCCCCGACTGGGAGTGGACCAACACCCGCGCCACACCGATAGAGAGCGGCTTCCTCAACCACTGGCACGCCACGGTCCCCGTCGGCTCGACGGTGATCGAGTGCGACGGCGTCTGCACGGTCCAGCTTCAGGACGGGCTGATCGAGCGCAACGAGGTGTTCTTCGACCGCGCGGAGCTGCTGGCGGCGATCGCGGAGATGGAGGTCGGCGCCGAGTAACGCGGAGAACACTCGCTGGACTGTGTATTCGACCGGGTTAACCTGGTCGATACCCCGAGGAAGCGAGGTAAGAGAACTTGGAGAAGGTCAAGAAGAGCGAGCAGGAGTGGCGCCAGGATCTGACGCCGGAGCAGTACGAGGTCGTGCGCAAGAAGGGCACAGAGGCACCGTTCACGAGCGAGCTGAACGACGTCAAGGACCCCGGCACGTTCAAGTGTGTGGCCTGCGGCGAGCCGCTGTTCACCTCCGAGACGAAGTTCGACTCAGGCACCGGCTGGCCGAGCTTCTACGCACCGGTGGACGAGGAGAGGGTCGAGACCGAGGCCGACAACAGCCTGTTCATGAAGCGGACCGAGGTGCTCTGCTCGAAGTGCGATGCGCACCTGGGACACGTCTTCGACGACGGACCGGCCGACAAGACCGGCCTTCGGTACTGCATCAACGGCTGCGCCCTCGAGTTCGACCCCGAGGACTCAGACTCGTAGGTCTAGCTCAGACCTTGCCGCCGGCGCCCAGGTAGCTGAAGCGCACGGCGAGGGCAACCGCCTCGGTCCGCGTGTCGACCTCCATCCGGGCGATCGCGTTCCGGACATGGGTGTGAACCGTGGCGGGGCTGAGTGAGAGCCGGTCGGCGATCTGCTTGACGCGCAGGCCCTCCGCGAGCAATTCGAGGATCTCACGCTCGCGGGGGGTCAGCTCGAGCAGCTTCTCGACCTCACCAGCGCCCTGGCCGAGCTCGGTGCCGACGAAGGTGCCGCCACCCGCGACGACCTCGATCGCGCGGGCGATGTCCTCGCTCGGCGCGGACTTCAGCACGTAGCCGGAGGCCCCGGCGCGCAGGGCCAGGGTCAGCAGGTCAGGCTGGGCGTGGGCGGTGAAGATGATCACCCGGGTTTCGGGCCGGGCCTTGAGGATGTCCTTGGTGGCGTCGATGCCGTCCTTGCCCGGCAGCTCGACGTCCACGATGCAGACGTCGGGCTCGAGCTCCCTGACGCGGTCGACCACCTCCTCACCGGTCTCGGCCTCGCCGACGATCTCGACGCCTTCAACCGCGGCCATCCGTGCCTTGATTGCCTCGCGAACGATCTCGTGGTCGTCACAGAGGACTACTCGCTTGGGAGTCGAGGGGCTCATTTATGTGGGAATCCTCTCTGGAGCGCCAAAATCCTGCAATGCGGCGGGGAGTTGCACCGTTCCGTCCTCTGACTGTCCGTTCTCCAGCAGCGCGATCAACGTTCGACCCACAGCCACCGCAGTTCCGTTCAGCGTGTGCACGGGTTCCGGGGATTCTCCTTGGGCGGGACGGTACCGGGCCGACAGGCGTCTTGCCTGGTAGTCGGTCGTGTTGGAGCAGCTTGTCAGTTCTCGGTAGCGCTGTTCACTCGGGATCCACCCCTCGCAATCGAACTTGCGGGCGGCCGGAGCGCCCAAATCGCCGACCGCGATGTCGACCACGCGGTAGGAAATCTCGAGCGCGCCGAGGATGCCCTCCTGGATCGCGAGGATGCGCTCGTGCTCCTCGGCACTGGATCCCGGCTCGACGAAGCTGAACATCTCGACCTTGTCGAACTGGTGGACGCGGAAGATCCCGCGCGTGTCGCGCCCAGCCGCCCCCGCCTCTCGGCGAAAGCAGGTCGAGAAGCCGGCGTAGCGCTTGGGCAGCTCCCCGGGCTCCATGATCCGATCGGCCTGCAGCGCGGCGAGCGACACCTCAGAGGTCCCCACGAGAAAGAGCTCGTCCCGCGGGATCTCATAGATCATCTCCCGCTCGCCGGGGAAGTAGCCCGTCCCGTACAGCGCCTTCTCGCGGACCAGCACCGGCGGGATCGTGGGCTCGAATCCCTCGGCGCGCACGCGCTCCATCGCGAAGCGCACGAGCGCGAACTCGAGCATGGCGAGGTCGCCGAGCAGATAGGCGAAGCGCGATCCGGAGGCCTCGGCGGCCGCCTCCATCTCGATCCACCCGTGGCGCTGGGCCAGGTCGAGGTGGTCGAGCGGGTCGAAGCCGAGATCCGGCTTCTCCCCCACCTCCCGCAGCGTGACGTTGTCCTCCTCCGTCTCGCCGTCCGGAGCCTCGGGCGCGGGCAGGTTCGGCAATGAGGTGAGCAGCTCGTCGCGCTTCTCACTCAGCTCCCCAAGCTGTGGCTCCAGCTCCTTGAGCTCGGACTTGAACGCGCTGGAAGCGTCGCGAGCCTGCTTGAACTCCGGGTCGTCGGTCTTGCCCGCCTTGGCGGCCTCCTGGATCTCTGCCGAGAGCTTGTTCTGCTCCGCGCGGATCTGGTCGATCCGCGTGTTCAGCTCGCGCCGTCGCTCATCGGCGGCGATCAGCTCGTCGAGCTGCTCGGCCGCGCCTCGTCTCGCCAGCGCTGAGCGGACCGACTCGGGGTCGCTGCGGATCTGCTTGAGGTCGAGCGTGGCTCCGCCCCGCGCGCTGCCTAGGGAGCTGCCGTCGAGGTCGTCGACGCCGGCCGTGGGGAGTTGACCACGTCCTGCCCCGCGTACTTCGCGACGAACGCCGCGACCTTGTTGGCGTCATCGCCGACGACGATGTTCTGAGGCATGATCGCCCCGGAGAAGCCGCCGTTCCGGATCGCATAGATCACGTCGCCGAGCGTCTCCTGGCGCTGATCGAGGTTCGGGCCCTGGACCCGCTCCGAGCGGTTGGCGGTCCCCTCGGTCCCGGCCGGCGTCAGCGTGTGGCAGCCGGCGCAGCGCTCAGAGAACATCTGGGCCCCCTCGTGGTTCGGATCGTTACCCGGAACCTGGACGCCCTGCGTCCCGCAACCGGCGGCGATCACGACCACGGCAACTGCGATCAATAGAAATGCCCCTCGCACGCGGCGGGATCATATGTCAGCGTCGCGTAGCGTTCTTCCATGGCCGTCAAACCCGAGGACTTCCGAGCGGCGCTCGGCGCTTACGCCACCGGCGTCACCATCGTCACCGCGATCGGCCCCAATGGCCCTTCCGGCGCCACCGCCAACGCGGTCACCTCGCTGTCGCTGGACCCGCCGATGATGCTCGCCTGCCTCGACCGCGGCTCCCGCACGCTCACGTCGGTGCGCGAGCAGGGGCGCTTCGGAGTGAACGCCCTGGCCGCCGGGCAGGACGAGCTTGCGCGGCGCTTCGCCGGCAAGGACGCGGAGGCGGCGAAATGGACCGACGTCGAATGGTCGGAGAGCGACCAGCTCCCGCGCCTGGCCGGCAACCTGATGTGGGTCGCCTGTGAGCTGCGTGACCTGATCGACGGAGGCGACCACCTGATCCTGACCGGCAACGTGCTGGCGGTCGACTCGCGCGAGGGCAATCCCCTGCTCTTCCACCGCGGCGCCTACCGAGACCTGCTGGCTGAGAGCTAGTACGAACACCCGCAATCAAGGGGCGCGGGACCGGGCTAAACGGCGGCCTCGGGGCGGGTTCATTCCGCTGAGCGAAAGGAACCCGCCCCAACACCTATGTGACTGCCCGAAAGAGGGATCGAACCGCTGGGCGACTCCCACCTACCGCGATGTTCCCAGCGTCAACCGCCTTCCCCAGCGCTTTCCCGCCGAAGACGACCGCGGCAATGGCGCCCGTGTCAGCGCGGATCGTGGCGTCGGGAGCATCGACTTCCCCACGCTCGGCTTCGAAACGCCCCCCTTCACCGCGACCTTGAATGGGATCTCCCCGAGCCGGAGTTCATACGTTGCGTCGAGGCCCTCCGCCTTCGCCGGCTGGAATGTCGCCTTCAGCGCGAGGACCAGAGAGTCCGGACCCATCTGCGCATCGCTGGGGAATGACGGCGATGGCTCGCCCAGCGACCGAGCGACAGCACGGCCGGCTCGAGCTCGCGCCCCCATTCGGTCAGCTCGTAGACCTGAGTCGCGGCTGGGGGAGCGAGCTTCCGTCGTCCCACGATTCCCGACTCCTCGAGCTCGCGCAGGCGCTGGCCGAGGACGTTCGGGCTGATGTCGGGAAGCCCGGTGCGCAGATCCGTGAAGCGCTTCGGGCCGAGGAGCAGCTCGCGCACCACGAGCAGCGCCCAACGCTGCCCGAGCCCGGGTGGCGCCTTCACGACGAATACGAGGAGGAACGATGAGCGAGCGAGACGGATACGAACACGGCGTTCCCTGCTTCGTCTCCGGCGTCTTCCCCGACCCCGAAGCAGCGGTCTCCTTCTATGGGGAGCTGTTCGGCTGGGACACCGAGAACCTGATGCCGGCCGACCCCCCCGGCGACTACTTCGTCTGCCGGCTGCGAGGCCGCGACGTCGCCGCGATCGTCTCCCAGCACGGCGCGCCGGCGCCGCCGGAGGCCGTGTGGACGACCCTCGTCTCGGTGGAGAGCGTGGACGAGGCCGCGTCGAGGGCGGCGAACGCGGGCGGCAAGGTGATCGGCGAGCCCTTCGACTCGCCCGGCGGCGGCCGCCAGGCGGTCCTGGCCGACCCTGCCGGGGCGGTCTTCTCCGTCTGGGAGCCGCGCGAGCGCCACGGCGCCCAGCTCGTCAACGAGCCGAGCGCCTGGTCGATGAGCGCGCTCACCACCGATGACCCGGAGGCGGCGAAGCGCTTCTACACCGAGGTCTTCGGCTGGGACACGAAGAGCTTCGACATGGGCGGCGCCGAGCTGGTCATGTGGACCGTCCCGGGCTACGTCGGCGGGGAGCCCCAGCAGCCGGTGCCGCGCGACGTCGTCGCCACCATGCTGCCGCCGGATGCGGACGGCGAGGCCCCTCCCCACTGGAGCGTGGACTTCTGGATCGCGGACGTCGATGACGCCGCGGCCAAGGTCTCCGAGCTGGGCGGACAGGTGCTGGCCCCGGCCTACGACATCCCCAACACCGGCCTCAGGCAGGCGGTCGTGATGGACCCGCAGGGCGCGGCCTTCTCGCTCACCCAGCCGCCCGGCGTCTAGAACGCCGAGCTGGTGCCGGCCGCCCGCAGCGCCAGCAGAAAGATCACGAGACAGGCGGTGGCCATGATCCCGGTCTCTCGCCGGACGATCGCGAAGGCGATCTGCGTCTGGCGCTCCTCCGGCAGCGACCGGAACTCGGTATCGCCGAGCTCCTGAGCCGCGGACCCCGCCCGGATCAGCTCGGCGAGCAGCGAGATCACCAGCGGCAGCCCGCCGTAGAGGTAGTGCAGCTCGTCGGCGTGGTGGCCGCCGAAGGCGAGCGCCAGCCCGAGCACCGCCTGAAGCATCACGGTCACCTGCGCGATCCGCAGCGCGTACCAGAACCCGACGGTCGGCCGGCGCTCGAGCCAGGCGATCCCGCCCCAGACCCCCGCCACGAGATTGGCGGCGATCAGGCAGACACCGACGACGAGATGGACTTCCGGCACGGCCGCGGCAGCTTAGGTGGTCCGAGACGTCAAAGCCGCTCGAAAGGGTCGGGATTCGGCTTGCTGATGCGGAAAAGCACTATGTAACACCTTGCTACAAAGTCGCCGACGCGGTGGTATAACGCCCAGCGGACCGTGCTTCAGAGCTATCTCCCAGTTCTCGTGTTCGCAGGCCTCGGGATCATCGTGGGAGGCGCTTTCGCACTGCTCAACTCGATCACCGGGCCGAAGCGTCCGAACCCGATCAAGGGGCAGCCGTATGAGTGCGGCCTCCCCTCTCACATCACCCGCACGTTCCGATTCGGCGTGAGCTTCTACATGATCGCGATGCTCTTCATCCTGTTCGACATCGAGGTCGTCTTCCTGTATCCGGTCGGCGTCCTCGTGCACGCCACCAAGAGCGTGTTCGTCCTCGGAGAGATCCTCGTCTTCGTCGCGCTGTTGCTCGTCGCCCTGGTCTTCGTCTGGCGTCGAGGAGCGCTCGATTGGAAGTAGAGAGGGAGAGCCTCAGAGCCCGCCAGCTGCGCGCCAGGGACCTGCTGCGCGGGGACCTGGAGGGCCGCGACCTCGAGGAGTACGTCGAGGAGCGCCTGCTCACCACGACGCTCGAGAGCGCGCTCAACTGGGGTCGTGCCAACGCTCTCTTCCCGCTCACCTTCGGTCTCGCCTGCTGCGCCATCGAGATGATGTCGATGGTCACCTCGCGCTACGACATCGCCCGGTTCGGGGCCGAGGCGTTCCGGGCGTCCCCGCGGCAGGCGGACATGATCATCCTCTCCGGACGCGTCTCGATCAAGATGGCGCCGGTCATCCGCCGGGTCTACGACCAGATGCTGGAGCCCAAGTGGGTGATCGCGATGGGGGCCTGCTCGTCCTCGGGCGGCATGTTCTCGAACTATGCCGTGGTCCAGGGGGCCGACAAGTTCATGCCGGTCGACATCCACGTCCCCGGCTGCCCGCCGCGCCCCGAGGCGCTGCTCCATGGCTTCAACAAGCTGCAGCGGCTGGTTCGCGGCCAGCCCGACCTCGGCTGGCGCGAGCGCTACAACGCCTCCGGCACCGAGGAGTGGGCCCGGTTCGAGAGCGGCAAGCCCACGCCGGAGGCGATCGAGCGGGCCGCGCTCGCGGTCCGGGAGCCCGAGGATGCCTGACGCCCCCGGGCTGGAGCTGATCGCCCAGGGGATCGAGGAGGGGCGGAAGGGAACGGTGATCGAGACCTCGGTCGAGCACGACCGCGCGACCCTGATCGTCAACCCCGAGGACGTCCTGCACGCGCTCACCTGGCTCCGGGACACACCGGAGCAGGGCTACCGCTTCCTCTCCAGCGTGCACGCCGCGGACTACCTGCCGGCCACCCCGCGATTCGCCGTCCACTACGAGCTTCTCTGCCGGGAGCGAATGGAGCGCCTGCACGTCAAGGCTCTGCTCGCCGACCCCGACGCGGGCAATGAGTCCAACGGGGCCGCACCGAGCGAGAACCTTCCGGAGCTCGACTCCTGTGTCGCGCTCTATCCCACCGCCGAGTACCAGGAGCGGGAGGCATATGACTTCTTCGGGATCGTCTTCCGGGGTCATCCGGATTTGCGGCGCATTCTGATGCCCGAGGACTACGTCGGCTGGCCGCAGCGGCGCGACTTCCCGATCGGCGGCGAGCCGGTCCTATTCACGCACAACGAGATCGAGGCTCCGAGGTGGTTCGAGTAATGGCCGACGAGCTGCTCCGCGACGAGGCGTACGTCACCGAGCGCGGGTACTCCCGCCTGGAGGAAGACCCGTCCTCGCCCCTCGTCGACGCCGCCGAGATCGCCCACCAGGACCTCGGGGGACCGGGCCTCGAGCCCGAGCAGGAGATCCTCACCATCAACATGGGCCCGCATCACCCGGCGACCCACGGGGTCCTGCGCCTGATCGTGACTCTGCAGGGCGAGCGGGTCCTCGAGGTCAAGCCGATCATGGGCTACCTCCACACCGGGATCGAGAAGTCCTGCGAGGACAAGAGCTACTGGAAGGTCATCCCGTTCGTGGAGCGGATGGACTACCTCTCCTACTTCTTCCAGATGGAGGCGTTCTGCGGCTGCGTCGAGCGCCTCATCGGTCTAGACATCCCACCGCGCGCCAAGTACCTGCGCATCCTTCACATGGAGCTCAACCGGATCATGTCCCACCTGGTCTGGCTCGGCACCTCAGCCCTGGACCTCGGCGCGATCTCGATGTTCTGGTACTGCTTTCGCGAGCGCGACACGATCCTCGACCTGTTCGAGATGTCGGCCGGGCAGCGGATGCACACGCGCTACTTCCAGGTCGGCGGGGTCTTCGAGGACATCCCGGTCGGCTTCGAGCGAAAGGTCCGCCAGTTCTGCGATCTGATGCCGAGCCGGATCGACCAGTACGAGGCGCTCCTGGACCGCAACGAGATCTTCCTGCACCGCACCCGGAACGTCGGGATCGTCTCGCGCGAGCGGCTGCTCGAGCTGGGCGTCACCGGGCCGCTCCTGCGCGCGGCCGGAGAGCCCTGGGACCTGCGCAAGACCCCGGGCTACCTGAGCTACGGCGATTTCGACTTCAAGATCCCGGTGGGAACCGTCGGCGACGGCTATGACCGCTACCGCGTCCGCCTCCAGGAGATGCGGGAGTCCGTGAGGATCATCGAGCAGGCTCTCGACGGGCTGCCCGAGGGCCCCTGGATCTCCGACGACCGCAAGTGCGTCCTGCCGCCCCGGGACGAGCTCTCGACCTCGATGGAGGCCCTGATCCATCACTTCAAGCTCGTCACCGAGGGCTACCGCGTCCCCCCGGGCGAGCTCTATTACTCGATCGAGTCCCCGCGCGGCGAGCTCGGCTGCTTCGTGCTCGCCGATGGCTCCGCCAAGCCGGCGCGGGTCCACTTCCGCGATCCGTCCTTCGTCAACCTGCAGGCCTTTCGGGACATGTCCGTCGGCGGCCTGATCGCCGACCTGATCCAGAACCTGGCGATGCTCGACCCCATCATCGGAGGAGTGGACAGGTGAGCCCGCTGATGCCGAAGGGCAAGCGGCCCTGGACCACCGACCCCGGGCACATCCACGACGTGCCGGAACCGCCGCCCATGCCCGACGAGCAAGAGCGGCTCGGAGTCGAGATCCCGCCCGAGGAAATCGAGGCGAAGCAGGCCGCCGAGGAGGCACGTGAGCCCCACGGCGATCCCGCCCCGGTGCCCGAGCCCTCCGAGGTCGACGTTCCGCGCGCGCTGGCACAGGAGATCCGCCGGGCGATGAAGCGCTACCCGCAGAAGCGCTCGGCGGCGATTCCGGCGCTCTGGGCCGTTCAGCGCCGCTACGGCTGGTGTACGCCGGAGGGCATCGAGCAGGCCGCCACCGTCATGGGCGTCACCCCCGGCTACCTCGAGTCGGTCGCCAGCTTCTATGACCTCTTCCGCCTGGAGCCCGAGGGCGAGCACCAGGTCCTGGTCTGCACCAACATCAGCTGCTGGCTGCGCGGCGCCGACCGGCTGCTCGAGGCCTTCGGCGAGGCCGCGGGGGTTGAGGGGCAGGGCTCCTCCGAGGACGGCAAGCTCTTCATCCGCGGCTTCGAGTGCCTCGGCGCCTGCGACCTCGCCCCGATGGCATCGATCGACGAGCGCTACTACGGCCCGCTCACCGAGGACGACGCCGAGGCCGCCGTCGAGCAGCTCCGCACCCGCAAGGACGTTCTGCCCGAGAAGCGCCTCCAGGACCGGGGTGCCGCCGGGGGCAAGCGCGGCAGCGGGGACAAGAGGCTCTCCCAGCATTCGGTCAACCGGGCCGGTCGCCCGAAGCCGAAGACAAAGCCGAAGGAGAAGAGCTGATGGCAGCCCAGGAGACGCGCCTTCTGTTCCGCAACATCGACGAACCAGGTTTGGCCTCCATCAGGACCTACCGCAAGCTCGGCGGCTACCAGTCGATCGGCAAGGCCTATGAGGAGATGACGCCCGAGGACGTCCTCAACGAGCTCGAGGTCTCGGGCCTGCGGGGCCGCGGCGGCGCCGGCTTCTCGATGGGAAAGAAGGCCTCGTTCCTGCCGCGCGGCGACATGGACAAATACCTGTGCTGCAACGCCGACGAGTCCGAGCCCGGCGCCTTCAAGGACCGCGAGTTGCTGCAGAAGAACCCTCACCAGCTGATCGAGGGGATCATCATCGCCGCCCGCGCGGCGGGCGCCAACCGCTGCTTCGTCTACATCCGCGGCGAGTACGACCTGCAGGGCGACATCCTCGACGCCGCCGTCGAGGAGGCCTACGAGGCGGGCGTCCTCGGCGATGACGTCCTCGGCACGGGCGAGCAGGTGGAGCTGGTCGTCCATCGCGGTGCCGGCGCCTACATCTGCGGAGAGGAGACCGCCCTGCTCGACTCGCTCGAGGGCAAGCGCGGCAACCCTCGGCTGAAGCCCCCCTTCCCCGCCGTGCAGGGTCTCTACGACGGGCCGACGCTGATCAACAACGTCGAGACGCTCTCCAATGCGCCGCACATCATCGCCTCGGGTGCCGACTGGTTCAAGAGCTTCGGCACCGAGCAATCGCCGGGAACGAAGGTCGTCTCGGTCTCCGGCGACGTGCGGCGCCCCGGCAACTACGAGGTGGAGCTGGGCATCCCGACCAGGACGCTGATCAACGAACTCGCCGGCGGCCCCCTCGAGGGGCGCACGATCAAGGGCTTCTTCCCGGGCGGCTCCTCCTCGCCCGTGCTGCTCGCCGACGAGGGGCTCGACCTGCCCTACAGCTTCGAGGCGATGCAGGAGGCCGGCTCGATGCTGGGGTCCGGCTCGATCATCGTCTTCGACGACACGACCAGCGTGGTCGAGCTGGCGCTCCGGACCGCCCGCTTCTACCACCACGAGTCCTGCGGCAAGTGCACTCCCTGCCGCGAGGGCACCAACTGGACGGTGAAGATGCTCGAGCGGATGATCCGCGGCCAGGCGACGCCGATCGACCTCGAGACCGTCTCCTCGGTCCAGGACAACATCATCGGCAACTGCCTCTGCGTCCTCGGCGACTCGATGGCGATGCCCGTCGGCGCGATGGTGAAGAAGTTCCGCGACGAGTTCATCGAGGCGATCCAGCACGGCGTGCCCGGCGGGAGCCTCGGAGCGCCGAGCGGCGATCCGGCGATCGCCCCGGCGGGACAGGACCCGATGCCGGTGCGGGCGGGAGCGGTCGCGTGAGCGACCGCTCCAAAGGACGGAGCGTCGCGTGACCCGGCAGATCCGCAACCACGTCTCGCTGGTGGTCGACGGACGCGAGGTGACCGCGCCCGAGGGCACGATGCTCCACGACGCCGCCAAGGCGGGCGATGTCGAGATCCCGGTCTTCTGTTACGAGCCGAAGCTCGGCGACCCGGTCGGCGCCTGCCGGATGTGCCTGGTCGAGATCGAGGGGATGCCGAAGCTCCAGACCTCCTGCTCCACGCCGATCCGCGACGGGATGGTCGTCTACACGCAGACCGACCGGGTGAAGGAGGCGCAGAACGCCGTCGTCGAGTTCCTGCTGGTCAACCACCCGCTCGACTGCCCGGTCTGCGACAAGGGCGGCGAGTGCCCGCTTCAGGACATCGCGATGGGCTGGGGTCCCGGCAAGAGCCGCTTCACCGATCCCAAGCGGCACTTCCAGAAGCCGCTCGAGCTCTCGCCTCTGGTGGCGATCGACCGCGAGCGCTGCATCCTCTGCTACCGCTGCGTCCGCTTCAGCCAGGAGGTCGCAGAGGACGAGCAGCTCCAGCTGCTCGAGCGCGGCGACAAGAGCTTCGTCGGAACGTTCGACGAGCGGCCCTACATCGCGCCTTTCCACGGGAACATCACCGAGCTCTGCCCGGTCGGAGCCCTGACCAATTACACCTACCGCTTCCGGGCGCGGCCCTGGGACATCGAGGACGCGGGGTCGATCTGCACGCTCTGCCCGAGCCAGTGCAACGTCAAGTTCACGGTGCGCGATGAGCGGGTGCTCCGGGTCCTGGCGCGCGACAACACCGAGGTCGACGACGGCTGGCTCTGCGACAAGGGCCGCTACGGCTTCCAGATGTTCAATTCGGAGGATCGGATCACGCGCCCGATGGTTCGCGCCGGCGACGGCAGCCTCAATCCGATCGGCTGGGACGAGGCGGTCAAGAAGGTGGCGGATGCCATCCGAGGCGCGGGCGAGAAGGCCGCGGCGGTCCTCGGTGGCGCGACGTCCAACGAGGAGGGCTGGCTCGTTCAGAAGATCTTGCGCGGCGCCGGATCATCCAACGTCGACAGCTCCGCCAGCCCGGTCGACCCCGGGCTGCTCGGCCAGCTCTCCCTCCCCGAGCTCGGCTCCCGGATCTCCGATCTCGACCACGCCGACGCGATCGTCGTGATCGGCGTCGAGCCCCTTCACGAAATGCCGATCCTCGACCTGCGCATTCGCAAGGCCGTCCGCCGCGGCAACGCGAAGCTGATGGTCGCCTCCGAGCGGCCGACGGCGCTGGACGGCGGAGCGGCCGAGGCCATCCGCTACGCGCCCGGCGACGCGGCGAGCTTCGTTCGCGCGCTGGCCGGCGCCCTCGGCGCCGAGGGCTACGACGACGACGGACCCTTCCAGAAGGAGGCCGCGGCGACCGCCGAGCTGCTGCGGGACGCTCCGGACCAGACGATCATCTGGGGCGAGCGCCTCTGGCGCAGCCCCGGAGCCGTCGAGGCCCTCCACGCCTGCGCCCGCTCGCTCGAGATGCACCAGCGAATCGGTCCAGGCCTGATCGAGGTGCCGGAGGAATCGAACGGCCGCGGCCTGCGCGAAGTGGGCTGCCTGCCGGGTGCGAACCCGGGCCTGGAGCCAATCGACAGCGGACGCGGCAGCGCGGCGATCAAGGACGGCCTCGCGTCTCATGAGCTCGGCGCGATGCTGCTGGTCAACGCGGATCCGGTCCGCACGCACCCAGACGCCGAAGGCTGGCGCAAAGCGCTCAGTGGATCCTTCGTCGTCGCAATCGCGGGCTTCGAGGACGAATCAACCCGCCTCGCCAACCTGGTGATCCCGGCGGAGACCTTCGCGGAGAAGGAGGGCACGGTCACCCACCCCGACGGCCGCCTCCAGCGCCTGCGCCGAAACGTGCCCCTGCCCGAGGGAATGATCCCCGGCTGGCGCTTCCTGGCGGCGGTGGCGACCGAGCTCGGCAGTGACATCAATGCCGAATCCCCGGCCGACATCTTCGAAGCGCTCTCGAACGAAGTCCCGTTCTACGACACGCTGACCTACGAGGAAATCGGCGGCACCGGGTTGCGGTGGGGCGACAGGGACCCGGGGCAGTCTTGGACGCCGGGCCGGTCGGAGGGAGCGGCCGGGGGCCGGCCCACACCGCCGGGAGTTCCCCCGTCCGCCCCCTCCGACCGTCCCTCGGCGGATGGCCTGCTCCTAGGTACTTACCGCGACCTCTGGGCTACCGACGTCACCAAGCGCAATCCGGCGCTGCGGTTCCTGATGCCCAAGCAGAAGCTCGAGCTGGCGGCGAAGGACGCCGAAACACTGGAACTCGCCAACGGCGATGAAGTGACGGTCGCCGTCAACGGCTCGAGCCTCCAGGCCACCATCGCCATCCGCGAGCGGATGCGGCAGGGCGCGGCGTTCCTGATCGAGGGCACCGACCAGGCGAACGGCAACGTACTCACGAACGGCGTCCCGCAGCGAATTCAGGTGACGAAGCGATGAGCCTGCCGCTGGCGGAGGTCAATTACGTCGAGGCGACCTGGGTGATGGTCGTCAAGTCGCTGGTCATCTTCCTCGGCGTCTTCTCGATCGTGCCGGTCCTGACCGTGGCCGAGCGCAAGCTGATCGGCCGCTTCCAGAACCGCTACGGCCCCAATCGGGTCGGCCCCGTCGGACTGGGCCAGCCCCTCGCCGACATCGTCAAGCTCGCCGGGAAGGAGATGTTCCGGCCGCAGGCGGCGATCCCCTTCCTCTTCGCGATCGCCCCCGCTATCGTGATCTTCTCCGGGATCATCACGCTCGCGATCCTGCCGTTCGGCAACGTCCAGGACGGGCTCGGGCTCTACGGAATCGACGTCTCTATCGGCGTCCTCTACTTCTTCGCCTTCGGCTCGCTCTCGTTCTACGGCCTGCTGCTCGCCGGCTGGTCGTCGGGCTCGAAGTACAGCTTCCTCGGCGCGATGCGCTCCGCCGCCCAGCTGATCTCCTACGAGGTCTCGATGGGCCTCTCGCTGCTCGGCGTGGTGATGATGACCGGCTCGCTGTCGCTCACCCACGTCGTCGACGGACAGGGCGAGATCTGGAACATCGTTCCCCAGATCGTCGGCTTCCTGATCTTCATGGTCGCGGGCTTCGCCGAGACCAACCGCGCCCCGTTCGACCTTCCGGAAGCCGATGCCGAGCTCGTCCAGGGCTACATGACCGAGTACGGGGGGATGCGCTTCGGCTCCTATCTGCTCGCCGAGTACCTGGAGATGTTCGTCGTCTCGGGCATCGCGGTCACCTTCTTCCTCGGCGGCTGGATGGGACCGGGGCCGGGCTGGCTCGACCCGGTCTGGATGGTCGCCAAGACGCTGACGCTGGTCTGCTTCTTCATCTGGGTCCGGGCCACGCTGCCGCGCCTCCGCTACGACCAGCTGATGGCGCTTGGCTGGAAGGTGATGCTGCCGCTGGCCACCCTGAACATCCTCGCCACGGCCGTGATCGTGACGGTCAGCTGATGCAGGCGAAGCTCAACACCGAGAAGACCGACTGGACGGCGTTCCCCTACCTGAACGAGAAGGACGTGATCTCGGTCCAGCGCGGGCCCGAGCCGGGCGGCGCCGGCGGCGCCTACCGCGCCTTCGGCGAGACGCTTCGCGGCCTGCGCACCACCTTCGGCCGGGTCCTCGAGGGCACGGTCACGATCCAGTACCCGGAGGAGAAGACCCCGGTCTACCAGCGCTTCCGCGGACGCCACAAGCTCCACCGCTTCGAGGACACCGGGCTTGAGAAGTGCGTCGGCTGCTCGCTCTGCGCCGCGGCCTGCCCGGCGGACTGCATCAGGGTGGTCGCCCATGAGAACGACGCGGAGCACCGGATCTCGGCGGGCGAACGCTACGCCGAGGTCTACGAGATCAACCTCTCCCGCTGCATCTTCTGCGGCTACTGCGAGGTCGCCTGCCCGTTCGACGCGATCACGATGGGCCACGACTACGAGATGTCCGACTACAACCGCTCGGACCTGATCTTCACCAAGGAGATGCTGCTCGCCGAGCCGATCGACCGCACACCGTTGCGGAGCGAGGGCGAGTAGGTTGCCCGCGTGCCGGACGAACTCGCTGCGGCATTTCGGCCCATCCACGAAGCGGCGACCGCGGCCTTCAACGAAGGCGACCTGGATGCAGCGCTCGGCGGGCTGCCCGATGACTTCGAGTGGCGGCCGTACAGCAGCGATCCGGAGCAGAGCGTCGTCCGCGGCCCGGAAGCGCTCAAGCGCTACTTCGCGGGCTACCGGGAGGTCTTCGACGAGTGGCACTCGGATCCGCTCTCGTATGAGCAGGTGGGCGAGAGCCGCGTCATCGTCCATCACCGGATCACTGGGACGAGCCGTGCCGCCGGCGTGCCCGTCACGGAGGAGGTCTTCGAGGTCTGGGAGTTCGAGGGCGGTGTCCCGATGCGGGTCAGCCAGTTCGAGTCGCGCGAGCTGGCTCTCGAGGCCGCTCGGGCGTCAGGTTCCTAGCCGGAAGGTCCGCGCGTGAAGGAGGTCGCCTTCTTCCTCGGCGCGATCGGCAGCCTGGGCGGCGCGATCGCCGTGATCGCTCTCCGCAACCCCTTCTACAGCGTGCTCGCGCTGATCGTTCACCTGATCTCGCTCGCCGGGCTCTTCCTGCTGCTGCAGGGCGAGTTCCTGGCGGCCGCCCAGATCGTTGTCTACGCCGGCGCCGTGATGGTCCTCTACGTCTTCGTCGCGGCCTACGTCGGCAACGTGGACGAACCGCTCTGGGAGCCGATCCCCGGCCAGCGCTTCCTCGCACCGCTTCTGGGCCTCGCCCTCTTCGTCGAGCTGGCGATCGCAATCACCGGCTCGGGCCTCGAAGCGATCGACACCCAGGGCCCCACGGTGGAACTGGGCTTCGGCTCCCCCTCGGCGATCGGCAAGCTGCTCCTGGAGCGCTTCCTGATCGCTTTCGAGGCCGCCTCTCTGCTCCTGCTAATTGCCGCAGTTGGAGCAGTCGTCCTGGCAGGCAGACACGGCGGGGGGGTCGCGGGCGGACCGGCGGGAACTCCCGGCGGTGTTAGCCGGCCCGCCGGGTCGCCCGCGGCCCCCCCGCCGGAGGCCACCTGACCCATGGACATCACCTGGTACCTCGTCCTGTCCGCCCTCCTCTTCGCCGTCGGCGTCTCCGGTGTCCTCCTGCGCCGCAGCCCGCTCGTGATCCTGCTCTGCCTGGAGCTGATGCTGAACGCCGGCAACCTGGCGCTGCTCTCCTTCTCCCGCTCCCTCGGCAACCAGGACGGCCAGGTCTTCGCCCTGATCGTGATGGTGATCGCCGCCTGCGAGGTGGTGGTCGGCCTCGGAATCATCGTGGCCGCCTACCGCCGCCGAATCCCGCTCAACGTCGACGACCTGCGCAGCCTGCGGGGCTGATCCGATGAGCGCGACCGCGTACGGCTGGCTGGTGCTCGCCTTCCCGCTCGCGGGGACCCTGATCGTCAGCCTTGCCTGGAAGAAGCTCCCGGGCCGGAGCGCCGGCTGGATCGCCACCACCATGATCGGTCTCGCATTCGCGGCGTCCATCGGCGCGCTCGTCCAGCTCCTCGGCGATCCGGTCGACGCCCGCCAGCACACCTCGTCGCTCTACGACTACGCCAGCGCGGCCGGGCTCGACATCAAGCTCAACATCCTGGTCGACCCGCTCTCGGTCTACATGTGCCTGATCGTCAGCGGGGTCTCGACCCTGATCCACCTCTACTCGATCAGCTACCTGACCTCGGACCGCGGCTTCAACCGGTTCTTCGCCTACCTCAACTTCTTCGTCTTCTCGATGCTGCTGCTGGTCCTGGCGGGCAACCTGATCCTGCTGATCGTCGGCTGGGCATTCGTCGGCTTCGCCTCCTATGCCCTGATCAGCTTCTGGTACCGGCGGACGACCGCGACCAGGGCCGGCATGAAGGCCTTCGTCATCAACGTGATCGGGGACGTCGGCATGGTGCTGGCCGCGCTCTTCATCTTCCGCGACCTCGGGACCTTCGACCTGCTCTCCATCTTCAGCAAGGCGCAGGACACCTTCCACACCAACCAGGGCGTCGTCGTCGCGATCTGCTGCCTGCTGCTGGTCGGCGCGTTCGCAAAGTCGGCGCAGATCCCGTTCCACACCTGGCTTCCCGACGCCATGGAGGGCCCCACCCCCGTCTCCGCCCTGATCCACGCCGCGACGATGGTGACCGCCGGCGTCTACCTGATCGCCCGCTTCCACCCGCTCTTCGAGATCGGGCTGACCGCGGCCGACATCGCCGCCTTCGTCGGCCTGGCGACGCTCCTGATCGCCGCGACGATCGCCCTCGTGGTCACAGACCTGAAGCGGATCATCGCCTACTCGACCATGAGCCAGATCGGCTACATGATCATGGGGGTCGGGATCGGGGCGTACTCGGAGGGGCTCTTCCACCTGATGACCCACGCTTTCTTCAAGGCCCTGCTCTTCATGGCGGCCGGCTCGGTGATCGGGGCGATGGCGAACCGTCAGAACATCGACCTGATGGGCGGTTTCCGTAAGTCGCTCCCCTTCACCTCGGCGATGCTGATCATCGGGGCCCTGGCGCTGGCGGCTTTCCCGCTCACCTCGGGCTGGTTCTCGAAGGACGAGATCCTCGACTTCGCCGCCTACCGGGGCGGCTTCTACGTGATCTTCACGATCGGCGGCTACATCGGCGCGCTGCTGACCGCCTTCTACGCGTTCCGGATCGGCTTCCGGGTCGTCTTCGGCCCGCCCAGCGAGGTGGCGCGCGACCTCGAGCAGGGTGTTCACCAGCACGTGGAGCCCCAGAACCCGGCGACGGGAGAGCCCGAGGACACCGACGTCGGCTTCCCCGGCGAGAAGCACACGGTCGCCGAGGACGCGTGGCCGATGAAGATCGCGATGAGCATCCTCGGGTTCGGGGCCCTGTTCGCGGGCTTCGTGCAGGTCCCGGGCGTCGACGACGTCGTTCACCGCTTCCTGCACGGATCCTTCCTCGACTCGCACCTCTACGAGCAGGGACCGAGCACTGCGTCCGCCTACCACGGCCTCGTGATCGGCGGCCTGATCTCGGTGCTCGGCATCGCGATCGCGTACTACGCCTACCTGCGCAGGCCGGGGACGACCGCGGCTCTCACGAAGCGCTTCCCCAGGCTGCACGACTTCCTGGAGAACAAGTGGTACTTCGACGAGGCGATCGACATCCTGATCGTCCGCCCCGCCCTGGCTGTCGGCCGCGGGGCCAACTCGATCTTCGAGCGCTACGTCGTCCAGGGCCTCGTGGTGGGCGTGACCGACCTGGTCCGCGGCGCCGGCGTTGGCGTCCGCGGCGCGCAATCCGGATACCTCCGCTCCTACGCCCTGCTGCTCGTCACCGGCTTCGCCGGCCTCGGCCTCTACTTCCTCCTGCAGGCCTCATGAGGCGGCGCGCTGACATGAGGTGGATCCGATGATCCAGATCCTGCTCTGGGCGCCGCTCGCCGCCGGACTGCTCGCCGCCGTCTTCCCCAGCCGGTTCTCCGGATGGGTCGCCACGCTCGGCCCGCTCACCACGCTCGCGCTGGCGATCGCGATCGTCGCGCGCTTTGATCCCTCCGGCGGTCTCCAGCACACCGTCGACGAGAGCTGGATCCCGACGCTCGGTGTCCGCTACCAGCTCGGGATCGACGGGATCAGCCTCTTCCTCGTGCTGCTCACCGCCGTGCTCTGGGTCGCCGCGACGCTCTGGTCGGCGATCAACCCGCCGGAGCGGCCGAGGAACTACTTCCTGATGTTCGGCCTGGGCGAGACGGCGGTCCTCGGCGCCTTCCTCGCACAGGACCTGATCCTGTTCGTCCTCTTCTTCGACCTGATGCTGATCCCGTTCTACTTCCTGTTCGGCATCTGGGGGACCGAGCATCCGGGTCGGCCCGAGGAAGACGAGGGCCCGATCCGCCCACAGCCGGCCGTGATCAAGATGATCGTCTACACGCTCGTCGGGTCGCTCTTGATGCTGGTCGGCGCCATCGCCGCGGGCATCCTGGCTGCCAACGGCGGGCCGATCGACTTCAACATCCAGCACCTCGCCGCCCATCCCCTCGGCACCGGCAGCCAGTACTGGATCTTCTGCTTCTTCGCCGCCGCCTTCCTGGTGAAGATGCCCGCCTTCCCGCTGCACGCCTGGATGCCGGACGCCTACAGGGTCGCGCCGCTCCCGGCGCTGGCGCTGTTCTCCGGGGTGCTCTCCAAGGTCGGCGCCTACGGGTTCCTGCGGATCGTGCTGCCGGTGTTCCCGGCCGCCACGAACCACTTCCAGGAGGTGATCCTGGTCATCGCGGTCGCCTCGATCCTCTACGGCTCGGTGATGGCGTTCACCCAGACGAGCGCACGCCTCATCCTCGGCTACTCCTCGGTGGCGCAGCTCGGCTTCATCACCCTCGGGATCTTCAGCCTGCGTCCCGACGGCGCCGATGGCGCGGTGCTCCAGATGGTCAACCACGGGCTCGTGGTCGCGCCGCTGATGCTCATTGCGGTGCTGCTGGTCGCCCGGGCCGGGACGGACGACATCACCAGGATGGGGGGCCTCGCGATGCGGGCCCCGGTGCTCGCCGCGCTGTTCCTGATCGCGACGATGGCGCTCCTCGCCATCCCCGGCTCGTCGAACTTCGTCGGCGAGTTCTACATCCTGAACGGGATCTTCCAGACGAAGATCGTCTACGCCTTCGTCGCCGCCCTCGGCATCGCGATGGCCGCCTACTACGCCCTGCGCATGTACCAGCACGCGATGCACAACCGCAAGCCCGATGGGATCGAGAGCCGCGAGGTCGGGCTGCTGGACGGGGCCGTGATCACCGGCCTGGTCGCGTGCATCGTCGCGTTGGCGCTGTGGCCCGGACTGATCCTTCATCGAGCTGAGCACTCGACCTCGGCATCGGTCGCGGCTTCGCAACAGACCACGCCGACCCAAGTGGCCGAGCGATGACGGACTTCAACGCTCCTCACATCGACTACTCCGGGCTCTCGCCCGTCATCGCGCTCACCGCGGGGATCGTCGTCGTCGTGCTCGTCGGCCTGCTCCCCCGGATCGGTCGCTTCGGGGTCGCCACCCTGACGCTCGCGGTGCTCGCCGTCACGGCGGCCCGCTGCATCATCGAGTGGGGATCGAACGCCGACCTGGTCGCCGGCGCCCTGCGCCTCGACGCCTTCGGCCTCGCGGCGACGCTGATCGCCTGCACGGCGGCGGCAATCGTCGTCCTGCTCTCGATCCGGGAGCCGGCCACGGAGGAAGCGGGGCCCGGAGCCTTCTACGCGCTGCTGCTCGGCTCGGTACTCGGCATGACCCTGATCGCACAGGCGCAGAACCTGGTCGCCTTCTTCGTCGCGCTCGAGCTGCTCTCCATCCCGCTCTACGTGCTCTGCGCCTCGGCACGGCGCGAGGAGCGCTCCCTCGAGTCGGGCCTCAAGTACCTGATCATCGGCTCGATCGGGTCGGCCACCGTCCTCTACGGCTTCGCGCTCCTCTACGGCGCGTCCGGCTCGATGGACTTCTCCGGCATCGCCCACGCGCTGGGGCCGGGCGGGAATGGCAACGACACCCTTGTCCTGATCGGCACCGCGATGGTCGCGACCGGCCTCGCCTTCAAGACCTCGCTCGCGCCCTTCCACCAGTGGACGCCGGATGTCTACCAGGGCGCGCCCACGCCGATCACCGCGTTCATGGCCGTGGCCACCAAGGCCGCCGCGTTCATCGCCCTCGCCCGGCTCTTCGAGGTCGCGCTCGGGCCGATCGCCGACGACTGGAAGCCCGCGCTCGCGGCGCTCGCGGTCGCCTCGATCGCGATCGGCAACATCGGCGCGCTCGGCCAGGACTCCCTGAAGCGGCTGATGGGCTACTCGGGGATCGCGCAGGCCGGGTACATGCTGGCCGGCGTCGTCGTGGCGACGGAGACCGGCCTGAAGGCGCTCGTCTTCTACCTCGCCGCGTACACGCTGATGAACCTCGCCGTCTTCGCGGTGGTGGTCGCGCGGGAACGGGAGACCGATCAGGGCGATGACATCGGCGCCGTGGCCGGTCTCGGGCGCTCCCGCCCCCTGCTCGCCTGGCCGCTGACGATCGGGATGCTGGCGCTGGCGGGTTTGCCCGGCACCTCGGGATTCATGGGCAAGCTCTTCCTGATCGAGGCGACGGTCGACGGCGACTACACCTGGCTGGGAGTGATCATCGTGATCGGCTCGATGGTGTCCCTCGCCTACTACCTGCGGGTCGTGGCGGCGGTCTGGATGAGGCCCGAGCCAACGGCCGCGCCCGCCCAGGCGATGCCTGCGATCGCCGGTGGATCACCGGAAGCGGACGTCCACACCAAGGGCGCCAGCCGGTGCGTTCTCATCCTCGGCTCGGCCCTTCTCTGCGCCACGGCCACGGTCGCATTCGGCATCGCCCCGTCGCCGCTGATCGACTGGGCGTCGCACGCCGCCTCGTCGCTGGCGACCACGATCTAGCCTCGCCGCGCGCCTCGCCTGACCGATGAGATTCCCGGCCCGGCCGGGTCATTACCTTCAGTGGATATGCCGACGCCGCGCTCAATCCAGCGCACGTACCTGATGCTCATGCTCGGCAACACGCTGGCGGCATCCCTGATCTGGGGGATCAACACGATCTTCCTACTGGACGCCGGGTTGACGAACCTGGAGGCGTTCGCGGCAAACGCCTTCTTCACAGCCGGCATGGTGCTGTTCGAGATCCCGACCGGGATCGTCGCCGACACGATCGGCCGCCGGACCTCGTACCTGCTGGGCACCCTGACGTTGTCGGCGGCGAGCCTCCTCTATGTGCTGCTCTGGCAGATCGAGGCGCCGTTCTGGGAGTGGGCGCTCGCCTCCCTGGCGCTCGGGCTCGGCTTCACCTTCTTCTCCGGCGCCGTCGAGGCATGGCTGGTCGACGCGCTGACCGCGACCGGCTATACCGGCAACCTGGAGACCGTCTTCGGCCGCGGACAGATCGTCACAGGCGTGGGCATGCTGACCGGCTCCGTCGCGGGCGGCTTCCTCGCCCAGCAGGTCAGCCTCGGCTTTCCCTTCGTGCTCCGCGGCGCGATCCTGATCGTCATGTTCGTGGCGGCCTTCAGGCTGATGCACGACGTCGGCTTCACTCCGGTGAAGGGAGGGAGGCCACTGGGGGAGATGAGGAAGATCCTCTCCAACTCGATCGACTACGGCTGGCGAGTGCCGGGTGTCAAGTGGCTCATGGTCGAGGCTCTGTTCACGGGAGGCGTCGGGATCTACGCCTTCTATGCGCTCCAGCCCTACCTGCTCGAGCTCTACGGCGATCCGCACGCCTACCAGGTGGCAGGACTGGCGGCCGCGATCGTCGCCGGTGCGCAGATCCTCGGCGGGATCGCGGCGCCCTGGATCCGCGGGCTATTCCAGCAGCGGACCTCGGCACTGATCGTGATGGCGGCGGCAAGCGTGGTCACCCTGGTCATGATCGGATCGGTGCACAGCTTCTGGGCCGTGATCGGATTCACCACTGTCTGGGGGCTGCTGTTCGCGGCGACGATGCCGATCCGCCAGACCTACATCAACGGGATGATCCCGTCGCAGCAGCGAGCGACGATTCTCTCCTTCGACTCGATGATGTCCTCGACGGGCGGGGTCTGGGCGCAGCCCGTGCTCGGCCGCGCCGCGGACGCGTACGGGTATGCGACCTCCTATGTGCTCTCGGCCGGGATCGCCGCCTTCGCCATTCCCTTCCTCGCTCTCTCCCGGCGCCAGAACGACCCGGCCGACACGGTCGACGTCGCAGACGCGCAGCCGGCGCCGCAGCCCGCCTGATCACTGCGGCAGGATGGACGCCCTTGGGCGTCCTCCTGACCGTCTTCGCGATCGCCATCTCCAGCGCCGCCGGGGTCGCTGCCGAGCGGCGCTGGCCGGCGAGCGCGGTCGGCTGGGCACGCCGGCTGCTGGTGCTCTCGCTCTACACGCTGATTCCGTTCGTCGTCTTCTTCAACCTCAATCGGGTCCATCTCGATGCTGATCTCGCCGGCGGTCTGGTGGTCGGCTGGATCGCGATCCTCTGCGCGGCCGGGCTCGCCTGGCTGGTCGGCACCCGTCTGCTTCAGCTGAACCGGCCGGCCACCGGATCGGTGATCACCGGCACCCTGATCCCGAACTCCGGCTACCTCGGTTATCCCCTGGTCGCCTCGCTGCTCGGCTTCCACGCGCTCGGTCAGGCCGTCGTCTACGACGTCGTAGTGTCCGCCCCCTGCCTGCTGCTGCTGGGGTTCGGCGTGGGGGCGGCCTTCGGCACCAAGGCCGGGGTCGGGATCGGCGAGCGCGTCGTCGCCTTCTTCACCCGCAACCCGCCGCTCTACGCCGCGATCGCAGGGCTGCTCGCCCCAAGCTCGTTTGCCCCCGATGTCCTCGTCGACATCTCCCGCGGGGGCGTGATCGCCCTGCTGCCGATCGGGTTCTTCGCGGTCGGCGCGGTGCTCGCGGAGGAAGCGGAGGAGGGAACCCTGGAGCTCAGCTCCCCCTTCGACCCGCCGGTGGGCTCGACGATTCTGCTGCGTCTGGTGATCGCCCCGGGCCTGCTCATCCTGCTCTCCATGCCGTTCATCAACCTGCCCGGCCCCTATCTGCTGCTGGCGGCGATGCCGTGCGGGGTGAACACGCTGCTGATCGCCCACGTCTATGGGCTCGACGCGAAACTGGCGGCACAGGCCGTGGCCTGGACGACGGCGATCGCGGTCGTTGCGGCTTTGGCGGCTCAATCGATCTGGGGATAGATCTACGATGGCTCGCTCGTGCGCTACCCGGTCGAGGAATTCAATGAAGAGGAACGGAGGCTCCTCTCCCCCCACTTCACCAATCTCGATCGTCCTGTCTTCGCGCTGGTCAACCTCCCCGAGACCATCAAGGGCGCTCTCTTCGCCCGCTACTCCCGGTACGCCGGGACGCTCCGGCGCCTCTACCTCGACGAGTTCGCCGCCGATGTTCCGACAGGCGGCCGTCCCTTCGAGGGCGAGGAGGGCGAGCGGGCGGCCGGGCTCTACGAGCGGGTGTTCATGGGCTACGGCGACGACTCGATCGCCCAGGTCGGCGGCGCGCACCTCGCCTGCGAGTGGGTCTCGAACGTTCTCACCAAGGTGCTCCAGCGAGGAAGGCTCGCCGCCTACCTCGAGCAGTCAACGCGCTACATCCCCTACGACCAGCCCCTCCCGGAGGCGGCCGGCGGCGGATATCGCTTCTACCGCGACGACGAGCTCGGCCCCGAATACGCCGCCGCGATGCAGGAGATCTTCGAGATCTACTCTCGCTCGCTCGCGCAGGTGAGCGAGTGGGCGGCCGAGCGCTGGCCGCGGGGAGATGAGCCGGAGGCCGCGTGGGAGCGCTCCATCAAGGCAAAGGCCCTCGACCTGCTCCGCGGGCTCCTGCCCGCCGCGACGCTGAGCCACGTCGGCATCTTCGCCTCGGGCCAGGCCTATGAGCAGATGCTCCTCCGGATGATGGCCTCGCCGCTGCCCGAGGCTCGCCACTTCGCGACGATGATCCTGGAGGAGCTGAAGAAGGTCATGCCGAGCTTCGTGGCGCGAGTGGAGCGGCCGGACCGAGGCGGAGAGTGGGTCTCCTACCTCGAGCGCCGCCGTGACGCCGCCGAGCGCTGGGTTGCGCGCATGGGACTCGACCGGCCTGAAGGCTCCGACGCTCCGGCCGTCGAGCTGATCGAGGTCGAGGGCTCCGAGGACGACCTGATTGCCGCCTCCCTGTTCGAGTCGTCGGCCGCCTCCGAGCGCGCGATCCTCGATCGCGTCCGCACGCTGCCCCCCGACGAGCAGGCCGAGATCATCGCCGACCTGGTCGGCGAGCGGGCCAACCGGCGGCACCGCCCGGGCCGCGGCTGGGAGGCGGTTCGGTACCGCTTCGAGATCGTCTCCGACTACGGGGGCTTCCGCGACCTCCAGCGCCACCGGATGTTGACCTGCCAATGGCAGCGACTGAGCCCGGACCTCGGGGCCGGGGTCCCGGACGAGGTTCGCGAGGCGGGCGCCGGCGGCGAGTACGAGCGCGCCCTGGAGATCTCCCGGACCGAATACGAGCGACTTGAGAGCGCCGGGATGGCCGACGCCGCGCCCTACGCCCTCTGCCTCGGTTACCGGATCCGGTACCTGCTCGACCTGAACGCACGCGAGGCCATGCACCTGATCGAGCTCCGCTCCGGCCGCGAGGGGCACCCGACCTACCGCGCGGTCGCGCAGGCGATGCACGAGCGGATTGCGTCGGTTCACCCGGCGATCGCGGCGGCGATGACGCATGTCGACTCATCCACCGAACCGCGCCTCGAGCGCATCATGAGCGAGATCCGCACCCACCGGAAGCGGGTCGCCGCGGACGCCGAGCCCGAGGCCTCCGACGCCCCTCCCGGCGTCAGCGCTCTCGGATAGGACCCGGTCAAACAGGGTCAATCCGAGGAGCCCGATTTTTCGTAGTTGACTATGAGTCAATGCCCGTAGGATGCGGAGAGTGAAGGGAGCGAGAGCCCTGACGAGCGGGATGCTCGTCCTGGCGGCGATCTGCGCCGCCCCTGCCGTATCGGCCGCCCAGGATTCCGGCGCGCCCGCCGATACGACGACGACAACGACGACGACCACCACGCCAAGCGACCCTGCTTCGCCCGAGAGCCCCGGCGGACCGACCTCCCCCGCGCCGCCGGCGGCGGGGCCGGGCGCGGGAACTTCGGGTGAGGCGCCTGACCAAACTCGGACGGCCGATACGCCCCTCGCCGACAGCCCGCCCGCGACCGGCCCCGGCGGCGGCGGCGCCCACAAATCGGCATCGGCCAGCGTCACGATGGGCGACTTCTTCTTCTCCTCAGCCTCGGTGACGATCGCGGTCGGAGACACCGTCACCTGGCACAACGCGGGCCAGGCGCCTCACACCGCCACGGCGAACGACGGCAGCTTCGACACCGGCACGATCAACTCCGGAGGCAGCGGCTCCCACACCTTCAACTCCCCCGGGACGTTCAGCTACATCTGCACGATCCACCCCAACATGAAGGGGACGGTCCGGGTGCTGAGCGCCAGCGGCGGAAGCGGCGGCGGCGGCGGCTCGAGCTCGAGCGGCTCGGCGACCTCGGAATCGTCCGCGGTCGCCTCGCCCGGCGCCGCGGGGAGCTCCACGACCCTGCCGATGACGGGCATGGCGGTCGGCGCGCTTGCCCTGGTCGGCCTGGCGCTGCTGGCGTCGGGACTGCTCGTCCGCCGCGCTGATCCCAAGCGCGGCTGGCTGTCAATCTTCTAGCCGGCGTGCTGCATCACGTCTCGCTCGAGGTCCCACCCGAGGAGGCCGACCGCTCGGTCGAGTTCTGGAGCCTGCTCGGCTTCGAGGAGGTCCCGGCCGCCGACGTGCTCGGGGACTCCGTCCGCTGGCTCGAGCGCGACGCAACCCAGATCCACCTGATCCTCACCGAGGCTCACACGGCGCCGCAGCTGGGCCACGCCGCCGTGGTCGCGGCCGATCACGCCGAGGCCAAGCAGCGCCTACGCGACGCCGGCTTCCAGGTGGAGGACACTCGCCAGCTCTGGGGCGCCGACCGCGCCTTTGCGATTGCTCCGGGCGGGCATCGGGTGGAGCTGATGGCAGCTCCGCCGCCGCCCAAGGACTAGCTGCGCCGCTTGCGCTTCTTTCTTCGCTGACCCTGCGACTCGCCGTAGGGGGGCTCGGGAGGCTCGCCGTTCTGGCCAGGCAGGGGCTGCTCTGAGACCTCCCGGCCGCTTCCCTCGACCGTGCCGCCCGGCCCTGCCTCGCCGGGCGGCGGCCCGAGGTCGTCGCCCGGCCGCTGCCAGGGGACGGCCTCGCCGGCGGCCCACGCCGGCGGCAGCGGCCTCGGCCAGAACCCGGCGAACATCAGGCCCGTGACGGCGAACCAGAGGACCAGGCCCGGGATCGGCGGGAAGAGCGGGATCACCAGGAACAGGCCGAACGCCATTCCCAGTGCACCCCAGAAGCGGGTGACGAGGCCCACCCGCATCGCCCAGAGGTTCGTGTAGATCATCCCGAAGACCAGGGCGAGCACCCCGATGGTCGAGATGATCCCTCCGACGATCAGGACCGTCGTGTGCCGGTTGAGATGGTCAGCAAGGTTCTCGCGCGCGTCGTGCCCGGCCTGATCCGGTGTCTGCGGCTTCGCGGTGGCGGCTGTGGTCGGAGTCGCGGTCGAGGCGGTCGAGGCGGTGGTGGAACCGGTTGCGGTGGAGGCCGTCGGAGTCGTGGTGGAGCCGGTCGCCGGGGCGGATTTACCCTTCGCATTGGGCGCGGCGGCCGTGGCCTGGGCCTGCACCGCTTGCGCTCGCGCCTCCCGGACCTTCGCCGGCTCCTGCTTGACGAAGTCGTCGGCGGCCTGGGAGCTGCCCACCGCAGAGACGGCCAGGCCGACGCCGAACGCCAGGGGTCCGAGGGTGACCAACGCCGCAAAGGCCGGGCGCATGCGTTGGGCGCGGCCACTCGCCGAGCGGAACAAAAAGTAGAGGGGAATCGCGAACAGCGAGAAGCCGATCCCCTGAAGCACCGAGGTGTAGATCAGCCGACCGTCGTGCGCATGCGCGAAGACCAGCTGGTCAGCGTCGGAGTTCCCGTTCGGGAGATGGAGCCCCGCGCGCTGCAGGACGAGCGAGGCGGCGACGATCAGCGCTCCCGCAATCGCCGCGAAACCGGCCTGGCGCAGCCGGCGGTCCTGGTAGGCGAGCAGCTCCGCTTTGCTCGGGAGCGAACTCGTGGGAGTGGCCGCCTCCACCTAGCCGCGCCGCACGGCGATGTCCTTGAGGCTGACGATGGCAGGACTGTATCTTGGCCGCGGTGCCGCTTATCTCCCGCCAGGCCGGGCCCATAGCCGTCTACGGAGCCACCGGCTACACCGGCCGGCTCGTCGTCGCCGAGCTCCTCGAGGCCGGCGCGGACTTCATCGTCTCCGGCCGGAGCGCCGAGAAGCTCGATGCCCTGCGGGCGGAGCTCGGGTTGGAGGCGGCCGCCAAGCCCGCCCAGCTGGACGATCCAGCCTCCCTGCGCGAGCTGCTCGCCGACTGCGCCGTCGTCATCGACTGCGCCGGTCCCTTCGTGCGCTTCGGCGAGCCGGTGCTGGCGGCCGCTGTCGAGACGGGAACGCATTACCTCGACACGACCGGGGAGCAGCCTTACATGAAGATGGCCTATGAGCGCCACGGCCCCGGCGCCGCGCGGGCCGGGGTGGCGGTGGTTCCCGCGATGGGCTTCGATTACGTGCCCGGCGACATGATCGCCTCGCTGACAGCCGATGGGATGGGCGAGCTGGACGAACTGGAGATGCACTACTGCTGGCAGGACTTCACCCCGAGCCAAGGAACGGCGCGAACGACCCTGGAGATCATCGGTGGCGGGGATCTCGAGTGGCGGAATTCGGAATGGGTCGAGACGAGCGGCAGCGTCAGGCGCGGCACCTACGAATTCCCCGCCCCGCTCGGGCCGCAGCGTATGTTCCGCTACCCGTCGGGTGAACAGATCACCGTGCCGCGCCACGTGCCCACGCGCAACGTCCGGGCGGACATGAACGCCGCCGCATTCTCCAGCGAGCGCCTCGCGCCTCTCTTCGAGGCGACCGTTCGGCCCGCTGGCCTCGCGATGCGAACGCCACTCAAGAGCGTCGTCAACACCCTGATCTCCCGCCTTCCCGAGGGGGCCACGCCCGAGCAGCGGAAGAAGAACCGCTGGATGATCGTCTGCGAGGCCAGGCGGGGCGAGGTCGAGCGCAAGGGAGTGATCAGCGGCAGGGACGTCTACGGACTGACAGGCGCGGCCATCGCAAAGGGGGCGATTTTGGCGGCGAGGAAGGGCTTCGAGCCGCGCGGCGGGCTGGCTCCGTCCCAGGCGTTCGACCCGGAGAGCTTCCTCGCGGGGCTCGAGCGCTTCGACGTGCGCTGGCAGATCACCGGCACAAACATTTCGGCCCCGGTCGAGGCCTAGACATGGCCAAGCAGATCGGACTTCCCACCCGGCACGGGCGGACCGTCAGCCTCGAGCAGGGGGCGGCGCCCGGCTCCGCCCGGTGCCCGGCATGCGGCGAGCCGCTCTTCGTCTGGGTCGAGACCGAGGGCTACGGCGCCCGGGAGGACCAGCTGATCGACCGGTGCGAGAACTGCGGCCTGGCCGTCCCCCGCAACGCCGTGCCATCACCCGACGGTGCCGTGGACGCACTCCTCTTCAGCCGGGAGGAGAGCGAATCGGGTGTGGCAATCCGCGTGGACAACGCCGCCAGCCTGCAGGCCTGGCTGGGCGCGGAGAACTGGGCGGCACTTCGGCCAGGTGGACACGGGATGAAGCCGACGCCCCGGGCGATTCGGCTGCTGCTGGCCCGGCGCGGCCTTGAGGTGCGGCGCATCCGCCACCTGATCCGGCCCGGGATGGCCTCGATGTGGCAGACCCTTCTCAACCTGCTCACCTTTCACCGGGACTTCGCCTCGGAGGCCGCTTCCGGACGGCTCCGGCCAGGAACCGGGCGCGGGCTGGCGGCTTTCTGGATCGACGCGGTCGTCACGGTGCTGGCGTCGATCCCCACGGCGATCATCGCGGTCATCCTCGAAACGGGCGCGGTGATCGCGCGCCGCGGCGGCGTGATCGACGTGCACGCCGACCGGCTCCCCTCTACGGACTGAGCTCCGCGACCACAGAGGCGACCTCGGCCGGCGCGCCGACGTGAGGCGGCTCCTCGGGCGAGGACACCTCGTGCGCCGTGGTCTGCGCCAGCCGCGAGGCCAGGGCCTGTGCGGCGTCCCGCAGCAGCGCCGGAGTCGAGCCCGCGGTGATCACCGCGGAGGGGCGCTCTGCCATCGCCAGCCTCGGCAGCGGCATCCGCCAGCCGGCCGGGATCCCCAGCTCGGCGACGATGCTTCGCGGGCGCTCACGGGCGGCGGCAGCCGTCTCCTCCGGAGTTCTTGCCACGCCGGGGCCCAGCGCCGGCAGCCCGCCCGAGAGGTAGACGTCGATCACGTTCTCGCCGCTGCCCGCCGCGATCTCGAGCCGGCGGCGGTCCTGCGAGAGGGCCTCGGTGGCGACGGGAGTGAGCTGGAGCAGCGTGGGCTCGATCAGGACGGCCGCCGAGACGATATCTGCGCGGCGCAGCAGCAGGTCGAGGGCGATCACGGCCCCAACTCCCGCCCCGCAGACCAGGGCGGAGCCATCCACCACGGCCTCGAGCAGCGCCGCTGCGTCCTCGCTCTGCTCCTCGATCGTCGTGCGCCGGTAGTCGTACGGCTCACTCGAGTCCCCCCAGCCCCGGCGGTCGTAGGAGATCGCCCGGAACTCTCCGGCCAGCGCCTCGGAGAGCGGATCCCAGACCGCCCCGGTGGCGGCTGTCTCGTGGACCAGCAGGACGGAGCGTCCATGGCCGCGCTCGCTCCACGCGATCTCGACGCCGCGGGCCTCGAGAGTCGGCATTGCTAGATGAGAGACGGTCCGGCCGTCGCTCATCCAACTAGACGTTGCGCCAGATCCGGCTGATCAGCGGCAGTGCCAGCGCCCTTGGGCTGTGCTGGCCCGCGAGCGCGGAAGCGCGATTGAGCGCGCCCGGCACGACCACGCGGCGATCGTGGACGGCGCCGTCGATTGCGTGCTTTGCGATCTCGTCCGCCGCCATCCAGACCGCACTCGGAGTCCGGTCCTCGACCCCTCCGAATCCGGCCACCTCGGTGAACTCCGTTCGCACGGGTCCCGGGCACACCGCGGTCACCGTGACCCCCGAGCCGCGCAGCTCCGTGCGGATCGCCTCACTGAAGGAGAGGACGAAGGACTTGGTGGCGGCGTAGACCGCCGAGCCGGGCAGCGGCTGGAAGGCAGCGGTCGAGGCGATATTGATGACGCTGCCGCGGCCCCGGTCGACCATTCCGGTGAGGAAGCGGCTGGTGAGATCGACGACCGTCTCGACGTTGATGTTGACCATCTCCACCATGCGCTCGCGCGGGCTGGTGGCGAAGTCCGCCTGATGCCCGAAGCCGGCGTTGTTGACCAGTACGTCGACCACCCGGCCGCGGCTGCGCAGCTCGTCGGCCAGGCGCTCGCGCTCGGCGGGATCGCCGAGGTCGGCGGCGATCACGTCGGCCGTCACGCCGTATTCAGAGGTCAGCTCGGTGGCCAGGGTGCGGAGCCGCTCCTCGCGACGCGCAACCAGCACAACAGAGTGCCCCCGGGAGGCGAGCTCCTTCGCGATGGCGGCGCCGATCCCGGACGAGGCGCCGGTAACCAGCGAGGTGCTGCTCACCGTGGGCTCGGGGAGGCCCATGGAGTCAGGTACCGCGGGCGCCAGCCCGCATCAGTCCTGTAGGCCCTCCCGGGCCTCCCTGACCAGGGTCACCGCTTCGGGAAAGACGATCCGGATCGCGTCGCGGACCTGGACGGCCTGCTCGTCGCTCGAACCCGTGAGCTCCATGGAGCTGATCGCGGCAGTCGTCATATCGACGGCAAGCTTGATCGCGTTGTCGGCCCACGCGACCTTCTGAGCTCCCTGCATCTGCTCCTGGAGCTCCTCCATTCGTCTGCGCATCTCCTCGGGGTCGCCGAAGAGTCCACCGAAACCTTCCATGGCTCGATCATAGACCGCGGCACTCGCCGGTCACCGATTCGGCACTCATGCAGGCCCCTCAAGGCACCGGCGGCGAGAGTGTGCGCCGGTGCACCCAGCCCCAGACCGCCGGCGAGGCGCCGCCACCGTCGAGTACATCGCCCTCGCCGGGATGATCGGGCTCCTGATCGTCGCCGCAATCGCCGCCCTGGTGGCGTCCCCGCCCCGCCGCGGGGACCGCGAGCTCGGCGAGATGCTCGCCCGCCGGATCGCCTGCGCGCCCCGCTATCCAGTCCCGTGCGGGCGCAACCCTCTGGCGCTGGCCTACGGATTCCCGCTCGGCAAGCTGGCCCGGAGCCTCGCCCCGGCACCCGCCGCCGAGAGCGGTGAGCTGCCGGTCGACTTCCGCTACTGCCGGCAGCCGAGCTGCGCCGCGCCGGGATCCGATTCCGGGCTGACCTCGTCCCGCCGCCGCGTCACCGAGTTCACCGCCGTCGAGGATCTTCGCCGCTCGGGAGGGACGGTCCGGGTCACCTACTGGCTCTACCGGCCGGGTCAGCCCTGGGAGCGAATCGATCGCATCGCCGGACCCAGCGAGATCACCGCTGCGTCCAGCCTTCGTCTCAGCCTCGAGGACGATCCGCTACTGGTCCCCCTCGAGATGCTCGCCGGCCGGGACCACTACCGATTCCCGCCGGGCGAGGAACCTCCCTGGCGCTGGTCAATCGCCTCACGACCGAGCGGTCGCCCCTTCGGTTAGAACTGCGATGCGCGATAGCCGCTTTCCATGCAAAGCGCCGCTCTCGTCCAAGACGGAACGTCGCTCAGCTCCCTCACCCAATTAGTACGTCTCCGAGCAGCTTGGCCGCAAAGACGAGGCATAGGACGGCGATAATCGTCGCGTTCTCGCGCACCATCCATGAACGCACCTCCTCGAGGAGGGCGGTGCCTCGGTCACGCATCAGCAGGGAGAATGCGAGCGGAATGCCGGGTGCAAGCGTCCCGAGAAACACAAAGACCGCAAGCGCACCCGCCTGCGCATTCGCGCTGACGCCAAGCTCGGCAACCGCAACCGCAAGCGCCGCGCCGATGGTGAGAAGCAGGTTCTTGGGCTTCCCCGCCGCCAGGAATACAGCCATCGCCGCGGCTCTTGGAGTCGTCAAGCCGTCGACCTTCTGCATCCAGGCCGGAAGCTCGGTCTCCGTCCCACCATCCCCACGCCCGCGCCACTGCCGTGCCGCCACAAGGAGCAGTAGCACTGCGAGGCTGGCCTGCGCGGCGATCACCCAATCGGCGGGTGCGCCGTCCTGGCGGGCGTTAGCGCCGTCGGCCAGGAGCAGCGCGAGGGTCGCGAAGGCCCCGAGGCTCAGAGCCCAGCTCGCGACGAACACGGTCGCTGTCACCCGCCCACCCGACGGGACGAGCATCAAGACCACCGCGATCACCGCCACCGGACTCAGGGCGACGCCGATACCGAATGCGAGAACCTCGCCGACCGCCTGGCTCATGACGAGGCAATCGCGATCACGACGCGCCTAGGGTCCGATCATCCATGACCGGGGCGAACGTACCGCTTTCCATGCAACGCGGCGCTCTGTGCTCATCTGGCGCCGGGAACCGCCAGAAACAGGCTGCTTGGCGATGCTCCGCGCGGCCATATCGTCGTCAACTGACGACGCGAGCCGATCTCCTCCGACACGTCCGCCCATGAGTGTGGTTACTAACCGGCTCTAGATGCCCGGTCTCGGATGGGAGCGAATCGTGCGGACCGCCGGCGCCGCTGAGATCGCCGCGGCACAAGACATCAGGCTGAGCGTGGAGGACGACCCGGCGCTGGCGGCTCCCCTCGCGACCCGCAACCTAGGCGTGCTGCTCGGCCTCCTGGCTCGCGCTGCGGATCAGGTGCCGCCAGTCGGTCGTCCGGAATACGAAGATCAGCGCAAGCGTCCCGAGGATCACGGTCCAGGCGGCGACCGCGATCTGCTGGCCGACCGAATACGTGAGGACGGCGATCGGACCCGGGCCGACCAGGGTCGCGACGAGCAGCGCCTGCTGGGCGCCGGCACCGCCCGGCGTCAGCGGCAGCAGCGTGGAGATCGTCTGCACGCTCATCACGAGCAACACGTTCTGGAACGAGCCTCCGATGTGGAACGCATCGAGAAAGAACCAGAAGGAGAAGAACCGCAGGAGCCAGCCGGCCCCCTGCCATGACGCGACTGTCCGCAGATAGAGGGTGGGCGTCCTCAGCACGATCGCGCCCTGCTTCACCCGGTCCCAGAACGCCTCCACCCGGCGAGCGAGCAGGGCGAAGATGACGACCGTCGCGATTGCGAGCGCCGTCAGGGTGAAGACGAGGAAGCTCGGGTGCTGAGCCCAGAAGGCGATGTCGAACGCGGGCAGGTCGGGCAGCTCGGGCGGGTTCGGGAGTAGTCCCTGGGTGAGGGCGTAGACGAAGACGAGGATCCCGGCCGACGTGTCGAAGACCGACCCGACGAAGAAAGACGAGACCACCGTCGGGTAGGTGGAGCGCCGGATCGAGCGCTTGGCGAGGAAGATCTTCACGGCGTCGCCGATGCGAGCGGGGACGACGCTGTTCATCCCGGCCCCCACCAGGTAGGCCGCGGCGACCCGGGCGAACGGGACCTTGCGTTCCGGGTAGGCCGCCCGCAGGACGTTCTGCCACGCGCGGCTGCGGGCGAGCAGGTGGCCGAAGTAGAGGAGGAGCGCGATCGCCATCGACGGCCACCCGATCTCCGAGAGGCGATGGAAGAACTCCTGGGCGCCGTGCTGGAAGCTGTCGAAGCTGCGCCCCAGGTCCACCCCGAGAGGCTCGATCATCACCCTTCGTCCACGGCGCGGTATCCCTCGGCGTTGAAGAGGGCGCCGAGCAGGAACGCGAGGTTCCCTAGCCAGAGCCAGATCAGCAACGAGATCATCGCGCCGAGGGTCCCATAGGTCTTGTCATAAGAGCCGAAATGAGACACATAGACGGTGAAGAGAAGGGAAACGGCGAACCAAAGGAAGGTCCCTACGGCCGCCCCGGGCAACACCGAGCGGAGGGAGCGGTCGCCGCGCCTCGGAGTTCGCCGCGGCCCCAGCGCATAGACGATCGCGAACGCGGTGAGCAGCGCCCCGACACCGATCGGCCAGCGGAGGTAGCCGACCAGTCCCTTGACGAAGCCGGGAAAGCCCGCCGCGTCGGCGATCGACCCGAACAAAGGGCCGGCGAGGACGACGGAGACGAACGCGACGAAAATCAGCAGGGTAAGGAGGACCGTCAGCCCGAGGCGAACCCCGAGGTTCGGCAGGAAGTCGCGGCCCTTCGGCGCGCGGTTGATCGCCTCAAGCGAGCGCATCGCGGCCCCCATCGCCCCGGAGGCGGAGTAGAGGGCGAGGACGATGCCGACAACGAGCAGTACCCCGGCATTGCTGCGGTTCGAGACCGCGTCGCGAAGCGCGCTGTTGATGGTGTCGACCGCGGTCCCCGGCGCGGCATCGCGGAGGGTGTTGACGATGCTCTCGTACGTCTGGGGGTAGTGCCCGAGCAAGGAGATCAGCGCGACGACGACGAGCAGGCCCGGGAACAACGAGAGGATGGAGTAGTAGGTCTGCGCCGCGGCGCGATCCGTGAGCTGCACCTCTTCGAACCGGCCGTAGATCGCCTTCGCCATGGCGATCCACTCCGCTCTACCAGACGGCATCGTGCGACTCCATCACGCCGAGCGCCGAGTCGACCGGCAGCCCGTTGAGCATCCCGCTGAACGTGCCGAGCGGGGCCTCGTAGTCCGAGCGGGCGAGCAGGGGAATGCCCTCGTGATGTGAGCGCTGCGTCTCGGCGGTGAAGTTGAGGCGGGACTCGTCCTCGAAATGGATCGTGTCGAGCCCCTGGAACCGGACCGGCCCGGGCTCCGTCGGCTGGCCGGCGACCCAGATCGTGCGCTCGCTGGAGCTCGTTGGATCGTTGATGCCGCTGACCAGGTTCCACGCGAAGGAGTGGCCGTCCCGAGCGGTGCCGACACCCGCCGACCACTTCCACGACGTATAGCGCGGGTGGTAGCCGGCCGAGTCGTCCTCGACGCCGAGTCCCTCCAACCTGTTCGTCCTGCGCCCAATGCGGACCTCTCCCGTGGCCGTCATTCCCGCCGCCTTCCTGGTCCACGTGTACCCGCCCTCGCCGTTTGGGCACATGCACTCGATCGGGTTGCCCTCGGCGAGCTCGAGGTCGAATTCGATGCTCCCCGACCTGACGCGCACCGAGCGGCCGCGCATCTCGACCTCACGGCGCCGCCCGGGCAGGCCGCGGCGGGTCCGCTCCCAGAGCCTTCTCCGCTCGCGGTCCCAGATGCCCCAGAACGTCATCGAGGACGGCCCTACCTGGGCAACCGCGGCGAACACCATCAGGTTGTCGGCGAAGGCACCCACCCAGCGCCAGCGCTTGCGGAGGCGGCGTCCGTTCAGGAGGGGCATCGGGGCCGGGGGCACGGGCAGGCGCGGCCGGTCGTCCTCCCGGCCACGCCACGGCAGCCGGGCGACCTCCGCGTTTGTCTGCTCCGGCGCGTCGCGCCGCTCAATCACGCCGAATCCAGGAAGCGCAGGATCTCCCCGGCGATCTGCTCGCCGCGGTCCTCCTGCAGGAAGTGCGCGGCTCCCTCGATCTTCACCTGCTCGGTCACGCTGGGAATCCACTCGATGAAGCGCTCGCCCGAGCGCGGGTACGGGAAGACGGGATCGCTGTCGGAGAAGGCCACCAGCGCGGGCTTCTCCCACCGGGTGAGCGCGTCCGCGACATCGCGCATCTCCTTCGCGCCGGGCGCGTCCTCCTCGGTCGGGACGAGCAGCGGGAACTGTGCCGCGCCCGCCTTGGACTCGGCGTTCGGGAAGGGAGCGTCGTACGCCGCCACGACCTCGTCGGGGAGCTCGGTGGTCGTCGCGCCCTGGATCACGAAGCCGACCGGCAGATCCGGGTTCTTCTCCGCGAATTCCCGCCACGCCATGAAGCCCTTGGAGACCCGCCCGGTGAAGATCCCGGTGTTGAGGATCACCAGGCCGCCGACCCGGTCCGCGTTCTCGACCGCCCAGCGCAGCCCGATCGCGCCGCCCCAGTCCTGGACCACGGCGATCGCGTTCGAGAGATCGAGGTCGTCGAGCACCTTCGTGACCAGCTCGACATGGCGGTCGTAGGTGTACCAGCCGCGGTCCGTCGGCTTGTCGGAGCGTCCGAAGCCGGCGTAGTCGGGGCAGATCACGCGGTTTCCGGCCGCGACCAGGGGACCGAGCATCTTGCGGTAGAGGTAGGCCCAGGTGGGCTCGCCGTGGAAGCAGACGACCGGGCGACCCTCCCCCTCATCGACGTAGTGCAGGCGCAGGCCGTCGATCTCCGTGTAATGCGGTTCGAAGTCGTAGCCCGGGAGGCCCTCGAAGCGCTCGTCAGGGGTGCGGAAGACGTCCACGCCGGGCGACGCTAACATGCCCGCCCCCATGGCTTCGGTTATCTCCCCGGCCATGCCTCCCCCCACGCACGATCCAGCCGATGAGGCGATGTGCCTGCGGGCGCGAGAGCGCTATGCCGCCGACCGCAAGCGGAGCGGTCGCATGCCCAGACGCCGCCGCCGCCACGGCGCCCTGCCGAACCTGATCATCATCGGCGGGCTCAAGTGCGGCACGACGAGTATCCACCACTACCTGGGGCTTCACCCGGAGATCAACATGTCGAAGCCCAAGGAGCTCAATTTCTTCGTGGAGGAGCTCAACTGGGACCTCGGCCTCGACTGGTACCGCTGCCGCTTCGACGAGCGCTTTGCGGTGCGCGGGGAGTCCTCGCCGCACTACACCAACCTCCCCTACTTCCAGGGCGTCCCCGATCGGATCGGCGAGCACATCCCCGACGCCAAGCTGCTCTACATGGTCAGGGACCCGATCTCGCGGATCCTTTCCCACTGGTGTCACGCCGTCGGCGCCGGCTATGAGACGCGGACCATGGAGGAGGCGCTCGCCCGAAGCGACCAGACCTACGTGACGCGCTCGCGCTACTGGATGCAGCTGCAGCCCTACATCGAGCGGTTCGACCGCTCCCAGATCGAGATCATCACCCAGGAGGAGCTGCAGTCGGACCGCAAGGGGACGATGCGCAAGGCGTTCGCGTTCGCCGGCGTCGATCCAGACTTCTACTCGGAGCAGTTCGAGCGGGAGTGGGAGAAGTCCTCGGCCAAGGAGACCGACAAGTACCAGTTCATGGAGAAGCTGATCAAGCTGCCGGGCTTCCGCTCCTTCGACCGCAACTTCGACCGCCTCCCCGAGCGCATGCGCTGGATGGTCGAGAAGATCGTCCACGACCCCGAGGCGCCTCCCGCGCCCAAGCCGGAGATCCCGCAGTCCATCCTGCAGGTGCTGAAGCCGCAGTTCACCGAGGACGTCGCGGCGCTGCAGGAGTTCGCCGGCCGCGAGTTCGCCGGCTGGAAGCAGTACTGATCCGCTCATGAAGGTCGCCGTCGCCGCCGACGAGCGCGTGGGTGTCGCCGAGGCCGTCGTCGAGGAGCTCCGCAAGCGGGGCCACGAGCCAATCGCGCACGGCGCCCTCGCCGAAGGGGAACGCAATGACTGGGCCTGGGCCAGCGAGGCAGCTGCCCGCGACGTGGCGGAGGGACGCGCCGACCAGGCCATCGTCTGCTGCTGGACCGGCACGGGCGCCTCGATCGCCGCCAACAAAGTGAACGGGGTGCGGGCGGCTCTTTGCCTCGATGCCCAGACGGCCGACGGGGCGCGGAAGTGGAACGACGCCAACGCGCTTGCGATCAGCCTGCGCGCGACGTCAGAGGCCGAACTGGCGGAGATCCTCGACGCCTGGTTCGGCGGCAAACCCAGCGACGATGCCGAGGACGCGGCGAACGTCGGGCATCTGGGCGAGATCGAGGGCCAATGAGTTCCCTGATTCCCGGTGAGACCCACGCGCTGCGGCGCCTGCTCCCCGACGTCGCCGAGACGACCGTCGCCGAGCAGCTGCACGGCCTGGACCTGAAGGAGCTCGCCCATCCCGACCGTCCCTATCTGATCCTCAACTTCGCCACGACGCTCGACGGCCGCGCCGCCATCAACGGCCGCTCCGGGCCGATCGGCAGCAAGGCGGACACCGAGATGCTCCAGCGGCTGCGCACCCGGGTCGACGCGGTGATGATCGGCGCTGGAACGATGCGCGCCGAGCGCTACGGCCGGATCGTCTCGGATCCCGCCCTGCGCGCCTACCGCGAGCGCACCGTCCTCACGCACGACCCGCTCGCCGTGATCATCTCCAACCGCCTCGAGCTTCCCTGGGACGCCGGCCTCTTCACCGACGGGGGCGGCCGGGTGGTCGTCTTCACGGCATCGGACCAGGAGCCTCCCGAGACGGCAACGTCGGTGACCGTCGTCCGCCACCCTGAGGGCGTTGAGCTCGACCGGGCGCTCGAGTGGCTGCTCGAGGAGCGGGGGATCAAGTCAGTCCTCTGCGAGGGCGGGCCGACGCTGCACGGGCGACTCCGCGAGGGCGGGCTGGCCGACGAGCTCTTCCTGACGATCGCGCCGAAGATCGCCGGAGGCGAGGGACCCAGGATCCTGGAGGGCGCCCTGGCCGACATCGACGAGGTGGAGCTCGCCTGGTTGCTCGAATCCGAGGGAGAGCTCTTCGCTCGGTACCGCGGGATGTCGTAGGGTCCAGATAATGGACTTCAAGCCCTCGCCCGAGGTCGAGTCCCTACAGGAGCGCATCGCCGCGTTCATGGAGGAGCAGGTCTATCCGGTCGAGGCCGAGGCGATCAGGGCGATCGACGACGAGGTCAAGCCCGGCGTCCCCTATCCGGAGATCGTCGTCGAGATCCGCGCCCGCGCCAAGGAGCAGGGTCTGTGGAACCTCTTCCTGCCCGGCGACGAGTTCGGCGCCGGCCTGACCAACTGGGAGTACGGGATCCTCTGCGAGCAGATGGGCCGGAGCCCGATGACCGCGCCGATGGCCTTCAACTGCTCGGCACCGGACACCGGGAACATGGAGATCCTCGCCGACCACGGCACCCCCGAGCAGAAGGAGCAGTTCCTGCAGCGGCTGCTCGACGGCGAGATCCGCAGCTGCTTCTCGATGACCGAGCCCGAGGTCTCCGGCTCGGACCCGACCACGCTTCAGACCCGCGCGGAGCTCCAGGACGGCGAGTGGGTGATCAACGGACACAAGTGGTTCACCTCCGGCGCCAACGGCGCCGAGTTCGCGATCGCGATGGTGGTCACCGATCCCGACGCGGCCCCCTACACCCGGGCGAGCATGATCATCGTCCGGATCGACAACCCCGGCTTCGAGCTGATCCGCAACGTCTCGGTGATGGGCCACGACGGCGGCCCGGGCCACTGCGAGGTCCGCTACACGGACTGCCGCGTCCCCGAGGCCAACCTGCTCGGCGAGCGGGGCGCCGGCTTCGTGATCGCCCAGGACCGCCTCGGCCCCGGCCGCATCCACCACTGCATGCGCGCGATCGGCACCGCAGAGCGAGCCATCGAGATGATGTGCGAGCGAGCCAACTCCCGCGAGTCCTTCGGCGGCCCGCTGGCCGACAAGCAGTTCGTCCAGGACTTCATCGCGAAGTCCCGGATGGAGGTCGACCAGGCCAGGCTTCTGACCCTCTACGCGGCCTGGCAGATGGACACCGAGGGCAAGCGCCGCGCCCGCCAGGCGATCTCGATGATCAAGGTGGTCGCGGCGAACGTGGTGATGGACGTGCTGGACCGGGCGATCCAGGTCCACGGCTCCCTCGGCATGTCCGACGACACCCCCCTCGCCGGCATGTGGCGCTTCAGCCGCATGCTGCGCGTAGCCGATGGACCCGACGAGGTCCACAAGATGGTGATCGCCCGCCGCGAGCTGAACCGGGTGGCGAAGCAGGCCGAGGCTTCGGCGGAGGAACCCGCCAAGGCCCCCGCCTAGGGCAGGCGGTTGGCGGCTTCGTCCGCCGCTTCGGCCAGGCGCTCCACGATCTTCGCGAACTCCTGGAAGCCCTCGTCTGTCTTGCCGTACTGGCCGGAGGCGTAGCGGGCGTAGACGCCCTCGAGGATGATCGCGAGCTTCCAGTAGCCCAGGGCGATGAAGAAGTCGATCTGGCTGAGATCCCGGCCCGATTGCTCCGCATAGCGCTCGCGGACGGCGTCTCGCTTGGGGAACCCGGGGGCGATCGTCGCGGGGGCGAAGAGCGGCATGAAGTCGTCGCCCTCCTCGGACCAGTAGACGAGCAGCATTCCGACGTCGGCGAGGGGATCGCCGAGCGTGCAGAGCTCCCAGTCGACGACCGCCGCGACCTCGCCCGAGGGCGAGAGGATCATGTTGTCGAGCCGGTAGTCGCCGTGGACGATCGTCGCGGGTCCCTGCTCGGGGACGCGGGCCGAGAGGCGCTCGTGGACGGCGTCGACGGCCGGCAGCTCGCGGGTCTTCGACTTCTCCCACTGGCCCTGCCATCTCTTCAGCTGCCGCTCGACGTAGGCCTCCTTTCGGCCGAGCTCTCCGAGGCCGACGGAATCGGGATCGACCTCATGGATCGCCACCAGCGTGTCGACGACGCGTTCGCCGATCGCGCGGCGCTCGTCCTCGTCGAACTGCTTGGCCTCCTCGGCGGAGCGCAGGATCGGGCCGTCCACGAAGCCCATCACGTAGAACGGCGCCTCGTTGACGGACTCGTCGTCGCAGAGGCCGATCACCGGCGGCACGGGAACCGGCGTGTTTTGGAGCGCGGCGATCACGCGGTGCTCGCGGCCCATGTCGTGAGCGGATCCGAGCCGCTTGCCCAGCGGCGGGCGGCGGAGCGCCCACGCATGGCCGGCCGAATCCCGGACGCCGAAGGTCATGTTGGAGCGGCCACCGGAGATCCGGTCGAAGCTCAGGGGCAGATCCACGTCGGGGACGTTGGCCTCGAACCAGCCCTCGACGCCGGCGCGATCGATCCCCTCTGGTGCCTGCTGGGTAGCCTCCTGCCCCATGTCACCACCAGCATATGGCGGCGCCTCCTCCGCTTCGCGTCCGGAGGCGCCTGCATATGCGGCCGTCCTGTTCGATTTCGGCGGGGTCCTCACCACACCCGTCTGGGACAGATTCTCCTCCTTCTGCCGCACGGAGGGGCTCGATCCCGACGCGATCAAGAACCTCTTCCGCACCGACCCCGAGGCCCTGGCGGACCTGCGCGCGCTCGAGACGGGCACCCTCAGCGAAACCGAGTTCGAGGCAACCTTCGGGAAGCGGCTCGGTCTGCACAACCCGGACGGCCTGATCGACAGCATGTTCGCGGGGATGAAGCCGCTCGAGCCGATGGTCGAGGCGGTGCGGGAGATCCGAGCGGGCGGCCTGCTCACCGGACTGGTCTCCAACTCCTGGAGCACTGCGCACTATGACCGCAAGCTGCTCGCCGAGCTCTTCGACGCGGTGGTGATCTCCGCCGAGGTCGGGCTCCACAAGCCGCAGCCGGAGATCTACCGCCTCGCGGCGGAGCGCCTCGAGGTCGAGCCCGCCGAGTGCCTCTTCGTCGACGATCTGAAGGAGAACTGCGAGGGCGCGGAGGCCGTCGGGATGACCGCGGTCCGCCACCGCAACCCGGACGAGACGGTCGCGCGCCTCACGGAGGTGACCGGCATCGCGCTCGTCGCCTCCTAGCCGCCGGCGGCGATCATCACCACTCCCGCAAGGGCGAGCGTGACGCCCACCCATTGCAGCCGTGCGAGTCGCTCCCCGAGCACGCCGTGTGCCAGGGCCACCGTGAACGCCGGGTACATCGACCCTCCGACGGCGACCACCGGCAGAACGCCCTTCGTAGATGCCACGGCGAAGAGCGCGTTGGCGAGCACGTCGAAGAGACCGATGGCGAGCAGCACCGGAATCGCGGCACTGATGCCGGCAAGGTTCGGGCGGGCCACCAGGAGGGCGGCGATAACTGTGGTCACTCCCCCGGCGCGGACGGCGAGGATCGCCCACCCCGGCCGCTCCGCGGCCGCCGCGTCGATACCCGTGAAGAAGACGCCGAAGCTGAGCCCGGCGATGATCGCCAGGACGATCGAGCGTCGGGCGACGCCGACGTGCTCGGGGTCCTCCTCATAGCCCAGGATCACTACGCCGGCCATCGCGGGGATGAGGCCGGCGAGCTGGATGGCCGCCGGTGCCTGGCCCTCGGCGAGGCCGACCGCCACCGGGACCACCACGCCGAGCGCCGCAATCGGCGCGACGACGCTCACGGTGCCCATCGCCATCGCCGCATAGAAGGCGCCGAGCCCTCCGAGCGATGCGGCACCCGCAACGAAGGCGATCGCCAGCTTGTCCGCGGAGATCGGGTCGGCCCCCACCAGCGGGATGAGCATTGCGATCAGGATCAGGCCGGCGGGCTGGGAGACGCCCAGCACGCCGAGGACCGGCAGCCGCCGGCTCTGCTGGCCGCCGAGGAAGTCCGAGACCCCCCAGGAGAAGGCCGAAGCGAGGCTGATCGCGAACGCCAGCAAGCCCGATCAAACGGGTTGCGCTTTCGCGCACCCTCGAGTCATCCGGGAACTAGTGGCCGAGCAGGCCGTTGAGGGTGTTGTCGACGCCGGCGAGCACATTGTTGACGGCGCCGTTCACGGTGTCAGTCGCGCCTCCCGTGGCGCCACCGCTCCCGGTGCCGGGCAGGGTCACCGTAGGAGCGCTCGGCGTACTGATCGTCGGGACCTGCGTGCCGGTGGAGCCGCTGCCAGTCCCGGCGGCCCCGCTGCTCGTGCCGGTTCCCGCGGTTCCCGTGGTCGTGCCGGTGGACCCATCGGTCGAGGTGTTGCCGCCACCGTTGACCGCCGACGTCCGGCTGTTGGAGCCGACCTGCCGGCTCGCGAGCGCAACCACGGCGCGGTTCAGCTTGCTCGGTCCCGTCGGGGCGGAGGCCGGCACGGCATCCGGTCCGTTCGTGACCGACGAGAGCCCGCCGGCGACGCCGGAGAAACCGCCCCCGAAGCCGATCAATGCGGCAACCGCGACCGGGACCGCGAATAGCGCCGCTCCTGCCAGCCCACGCGCCACAATCCTGCGGCGCCACCAAGCAAGTAATCCTTTACCCATGAGTTTCCCCTGTGCGTAGTGTACGGGAAGAAGCGGGATCCTCCACAAAAACAATGAGCTTCAACCCCTCACTAACCGCGCGCCTGCGAATCGGATTCCTGGTCCTCTTCGCGCTGCTCCTCGTCGTCTCCCTGCTCGGCGTGGGCAGGCTCTTCCAGATCCGGGTCGACTACGAGAACAACATCACCCGGTACTTCCAGCTGGAGCTGGAGAGCGAGCGCCTCCGCTCGGCATTCATCCTCGAGCAGGCGGCGACCCGCCCGGCCACCGCGCATCAGCAGCCCAGCCAGACCGAGTTGAGGCAGGCGGCCGCCAGCTTCTCCGATGCTGCCGGACGGGCCCGTGACCTGACCGACGACGACACGGCGCTGACGGCAAAGCTCAATCGCCTGGTCGTCAGCGAGGCAGCATGGCGCAAGGCCGTCGCCCAGCCGCTGGTCCACGAGCAGGTTCCGCCCGCCCCGATGGAACGCCGGCTCATCTCGGCCGTCACGAACAGCGGGGACGCTTTTGCGACAGACACCCGCACCGCCCGCGACTCGGCTCGGGACAACGCCCGCACCGACACCCGTAACACCACGATCCTGGTGGCGGCGGGCCTCGGCGGCGCACTCCTCGCGGCGCTGATTCTCTTCTCCGGCCTGATCAACTCGATGCGCGCGCCGCTCGGCCGTCTCGTCGAAGGCGCCCGGCGCCTCGCGGGAGGCGACCTGCGCACGCGGGTGGAGGTCGGTGGCCCGGTCGAGATCGCAAGCCTGGGCCGCGCCTTCAACGAAATGGCGAACTCGCTCGAGCGAGACGCGCGCGAGCGCGACCGGGTCGAACAGATGAAGGACGACTTCGTGCTCACCGTCTCGCACGAGCTGCGGACGCCGGTGACCGTGGTCAAGGGGTTTGCCGAGATGCTGACCGCGCAGCGCAAGTCGCTGAACACCCGGCAGTTCGAGGCCGCGGAGGTGATCGCCGAGAGCGCGGGACAGCTCCAGAAGATGATCAACGACCTGCTCGACCTGGCCCGCAGCGATGCGGGCAAGCTCCAGATCGAGCCCGAGCCCACCCCTGTGCGGCCCCTCGCCCAAGGCATCGGCAGGCAGATGCGGCCCAACTTCGAGGGTAAGGGCCAGCGCTTCACAGTCAGCGTCGAGAAGGACCTGCCGGAGATCGAGGCCGACGCCGGCAGGATCGGGCAGGTGCTTGCCAACCTGCTCACCAACGCCAACAAGTACGCGCCGGAGGGCGCCCAGGTCCGGCTCGCGGCGACGAAGGTGGGCGACGAGGTCGAGTTCGCCGTCTCCGACAACGGTCCCGGCCTCGACGACGAGCAGCTCGAGCACGTCTTCGACCGCTTCTGGCGGGCCGACAGCACCGAGACGCAGAGTGTCGGCGGCACCGGCCTGGGCTTGGCGATCGCCAAGTCGCTGGTCGAGCTGCACGGAGGCGCGATCACAGCGAACTCGTCTCCAGGAGAGGGCGCTACCTTTCGCTTCGTGCTGCCGATCGCCAAGGATGGACGGCCGAAGCCGAAGGCACCCGCGTCCAGGACGAAGGCGAGGACCGCCGGATGACGCGTCTACTGGTTGCGGACGACTCCGAAACCGTGCTGCTCATGCTCCAGCGCCGGCTGGAGATGGAGGGCTACGAGGTCGTCACGGCGACGGACGGCGTCGAAGCGATGGATCGCCTGCACGAGGCGGGGGCCAAAGCGCCCGACATCATCCTGCTCGACGCGATGATGCCCAACAAGTCAGGGACCGAGGTCCTCGAGGAGCTCCGCGATGAGGGATCCAAGATCCCGGTCCTGGTGATCTCGGCCCACCTCGACGCTCAGGAGCCCGACCGCATGCGCGCGCTGGGCGCCACGGACTGCATCCCGAAGCCGTTCGAGTGGGAGGACCTGATCGGCAAGATCGAGGAACTCACGAACGACGGAAGCTAGGAGCGGGCGATCTCCATCCGGATCTGCTTGCCCTTCAGCTTCGTCCCGTCGAGATACTCCACCGCCCGCTCTGCCTGATCGGCGGCCAGCTCCACGAACGAGAAGCGGTCGAGGACGCGGATCGAGTGGATCGCCTCGGGCGGAAGGACGGCACCCTCGGTCAGCGCCCAGCTCAGGTCCTCCTCGGTCAGCCCGCCCTGCTTGCCGCGGTTGACGAACAGCTTGACCGTGCCGTCAGGGGCCGGCTCGGGCGGCGGGCCCTCGCGGCGGCGAGGCCGCGGGGCGTGCTCGAGCCGCTCCTCGGGCGGCTCCCATTCGCCGATCGGCGCCTTCACCGTACGCTCGATCTCCTTCAGCTCCCCCGCCTGCTTGGCGGTCGCGAAGGTGATCGCCCTGCCGGTCCTGCCGACCCGGCCGGTGCGCCCGATGCGGTGGACGTAGATCTCGGGGTTGTTCGGCAGGTCGTAGTTGATGACGTGCGTGACGTGCTCGATGTCGAGGCCCCGCGCCGCGATGTCGGTGGCCACCAGTAGCGGCGTCTTGTGCTCCTTGAAGGAGATCATCACGCCGTCGCGCTGGCCCTGGCTGAGGTCCCCGTGCAGAGCCTTCACCCGCAGCCCCTTGTCGGCGAGGTCCCGTCCCAGCCGTGAAGCACCGATCTTGGTCCGGACAAAGATGATCGCCTGCTCGGGCTCCTCCGCTTTCAGGACCTGTGCGAGCCGCTCCAGCTTCTGCCGGGGCTCGACCATCACGTAGGCCTGCTCGACCGAGTCGACCGTGAGCTTCTTGGGCGTCACCCGGATCGTGACCGGGTCGTACATGTACGTCTCGGCGAGCCTCGCGACGGGCGCCGGCATGGTGGCCGAGAAGAGCAGGGTCTGGCGCCCGTTCGGGCACATCCGCAGGATCTTCTCGACGTCCTCGATGAAGCCGAGGTCGAGCATCTCGTCCGCCTCGTCGAGGACGACGTAGCGGGCTGCGGTGAGCACCAGCGACTTGCGGGAAATCAGGTCCATCATCCGGCCGACCGTCGCGACGACCACCTGGGCGCCGTGGCGAAGGCGCGACTGCTGCTCGCGGATCGGAGCACCCCCGAAGACCGCGACTACGTTCACGCCCTCCAGGTGCTCGGCGTAGGCCCGGAGCGCCTGGGTCACCTGGATGCAGAGCTCCCTCGTCGGCGTGAGCACGATCGCCTGCGTCTCCTCGTTCTCCGGGTCGATGTAGTCGAGCATGGGCAGGCCGAAGGCGGCCGTCTTGCCGCTGCCGGTCTGGGCCTGGCCGATCACGTCGTGGCCGTTGAGCAGCTCCGGGATGGCCTGCGCCTGGATCGGGGTCGGCTCGGCGTAGCCGAGCTCCTCGAGCGTCTGGAGCAAGCCGTCGGAGAGGCCCAATTCGGCGAAGGAGGTGGTCACCTCCTCGGTGGTCGCGTTGTCGTTCATCAAGCGGAGGGGTCGAGAAGGAGCTTGCCGCTGGTGCGGCGCTCCTGCATGTCTGTGTGGGCCTGCGCGGCCTCGCTGAGCGGATAGGTGTTGCCGATCACGACCTCGAGATCGCCGGAGGCGACAGCTCCGAGCAGGTCCGCGGTCATCGACTGGACCAGGTCACGCCGCTGCGCGATCAGCGCGATCAGCCAGAAGCCGAGAACGGACTTGGAGGTCTGGAGCAGATAGTTGGTCGACAGCTCGTTCGGGTGGCGGGCGGCGTTGCCGAAGCAGACGATCCGGCCGAGCATCCCCATCGCGTGCAGCTCGGCCTCGAAGCCGGTGCCGCTCATGTGCAGAACGACGTCCACCTTCTCCCCGCCGTTCGCCTCGATGATCGCCTCCTTGAGGTCATCGGCGCGGGAGTCGGCCGTCGCGTCGGCACCCAGCCTGGTTGCCAGCTCGCGCTTCTCATCGCTCGACGCGAGCGCGATCACCTTGGCACCGGCGCGCTTCGCGAGCTGCACGGCAAGGCTCCCCGTTCCCCCGCCCGCCGCCTCGACGACGACCGTCTCGCCCTCCTCGACGTGCGCGCAGTAGTGCAGCAGGGCGTGAGCGGTCAGGCCCTGGAGCAGCAGCCCGGCGGCCTGATCGTCGCTCACCTCGTCGGGAAGCGGGACCAGCCATGCCTCGGGGACCGCGACCTTCTGCGCGTACCCACCGTTCGAGATGAGCGCAGCCACCCTCCGGCCATCATCGGCGGTGGTGCCGCTGACCTCGGCGCCGGGAACCAGCGGCAGGCTCTGCTCGGCGAGGTAGTCGTTGCGGATCGCGTGGGTGTCCGCGAAGTTCATCCCGGAGCGCGCAACGTCCACGACGACCATGCCGTCACCCGCCTCGGGGTCGGGAAGGTCGACCAGCTTGAGCTGCTCTGGCCCGCCGAACTCCTCGATCTGAATAGCCTTCACGCCTTGAGGATATGGCGCTAACCGTCGTAGGGTCGATTGCCTTCGATTCCGTGCGCACTCCCTTCGGGGAACGCGAGCGGATGCTGGGCGGCTCAGCCGTCCATTTCTCGCTGGCCGCGAGCTTCTTCACAGATGTCCGCCTCGTCGGTCCGGTGGGAGATGACTTCGGCGAGGACGAGCTCGAGGTGCTGCGAAGTCATGGCGTGATCACGGATGACATCGAGCACGTCGCGGGGGGTCAGACCTTCTTCTGGCAGGGCCACTACGAGTACGACATGAACCAGGCGCACACCGATGACACCCAGCTCAATGTCTTCGCCGAGTTCGACCCCAAGCTCTCCGAGTCCGCCCGACAGGCTCAGATGCTCTTCCTCGGCAACATCCAGCCCGCCCTCCAGCGGCAGGTGCGAGCCGCCTGCAGGGAGGCCGAGCTGGCCGGCCTGGATTCGATGAATCTCTGGATCGAGACCGAGCGGGAGTCGCTCAAGGCCGCGATCTCCGAGGTCGACTGCGTGCTCCTCAACGACGCCGAGATCCGCGAGCTGACCGGCGAGCCCAACCTCGCCCGGGCGGCTCGCGCCGTCATGGGGATGGGACCGAAGGTCGTGGTGGCCAAACGAGGCGAATACGGGGCCGCCCTGTTCAGCGGCGATGAGTTCTTCGCGATCCCCGGCTATCTCCTCGAGGACGTCCGCGACCCGACCGGAGCGGGCGACAGCTTCGCCGGAGGCTTCCTCGGCTATCTCGACGGCCGGCGGCAAGCCGGCGACTCGATGCTGGACCACGCGGTCCTGCGCCAGGCGATGGCCTACGGCTCCGTGCTCGCGTCGTTCAACGTCGAGGACTTCGGCACGGAGCGTGTCCGGTCACTTACCCGCGATGAGATCGACGAGCGCCTGCGCGACTTCCGCCGGATCACTCACTTCGAGGGCGAGCCGGCTCCGACCTAAGTCCCCAGCCGCGCCTCGTCCAGGTCGAGGTCGCGCTGGATGCGGCGGAAGAGGTCCTGCTTGATGCGGCCGTCGTTGCGCATCCCGAGGAGCGTGTCGCGCTCGGCGGAGATCAGGTCGGCGCGAAGCCGGCGGTAGCCGGTGAGTGGATCCTGGATCGGGATCTCCGACGCTTCGCCGGAGAGCGCCGTGACGCAGCGGGCGAAGCGGGCCTGGTAGAGCTCGCGGAGCCGGTTGAGCGCGTTCTCCGGAATGGGCGCGCCGGATTGCTCGAGCTCGTCAAGCCGGTCGAGCGCAGCCTGGGCGGCGGCCAGCCGCGCCACGGCTTCATCCGGGGCCCACGGTTCCGTCGCGCTCAGGCCCAGCCGCCGCACCAGTGCCGGCAGGGTCAAGCCCTGGGCGACCAGGGTCACGAAGATCACCGCCACCGTCAGGTAGACGATCAAATCGCGTGATCCGAACGAGGCTCCGGAATCCAGCGTGAACGGAAGCGCCAGAGCCGCCGCGAGCGACACTGCGCCGCGCATGCCAGTCCAGCCGATCAGCAGCCGCTCGCGCCAGTCCTCTCCCCCGCCCGTATCCCCCAGCTTCGGAAGGGCGCTGCCGATCGAAACCGGCAGGAACTGCCAGGCGACCCTGACCACGATGACCACCGCCGAGACGAGCAGCCCGTAGCCGATGATCTCGCCGGGTGAGAACTGATCGCCCACGCGGCGGAGGATCTCCGGGAACTGCAGGCCGACCAGGACGAACAGGATCGCGTTCAGTGCGAAGACGAGCACCCGCCAGAACGACTGGGCGTTGAGGCGGAGGTCGGCGTTGAAGATCTCGTGCGAGCGCCACCCGGCCAGGAGGCCGCTGCTGACGGCCGCGAGCACTCCAGATGCGCCGACCCCATCGGCGAGAGCGAACGACGCGTACGCGGTGAACACCGTGAGCAGGATCGCCAGCGGCGGGTCGTCGAGGCGGCGCAGCGCGAGGATCATCAGCCACCCGACGGCAAGGCCGATTGCGATGCCGCCCGCGACCCCCACGATCAGGTCGTCGACGGCGGTCGAGGCGGTGAGCGTGCCGGTGACCACCGCGGCGAGGGCGACCTTGTAGGAGACGAGCGCGACCGCGTCGTTCACCATCGCCTCGCCCTCGACGAGGGTAGCGACCCGGTCGGTGACGCCCACCCGATCGAAGGTCGCGATCGCCGAGACAGGGTCCGTGGGAGCGACGATCGCCCCGAGCACGAACCCCTCCGCCCAGTCGATGCCGGGAATCAAAGCCTGGGCGATGGCCGCGACGGCGACCATCGTCGCCACGGAGAGACCGAGGACCAGCCAGGTCAGGGGGACCAGGGCGGCTCGCAGCTCCTGCGGCGAGGCCCAATACCCCGCCGACTGGAGCAGCGGGGGGAGGAAGACGAGGAAGACGACGTCGGGCTGCAGCTCCAGGGTTGGGCCTCCCGGCAGGAAGCCGATCGCGAGGCCCCCCAGCACCAGAACGATCGGATAGGGAATCGACACGGCGTCGGCCAGCCGGACCAGGACGATCGCCGCGGCGACCAGCGCAATCAGGGTCTCGATGTCGTTCACGCCGCGAGTCTAAGCTCGCGGATCATGGCTCAGCTCACTCCACCCATCTCCGCTGAGGACCACGTTGACGGTCCCGACCGGGCCGAGCTCGAGCTGGTCATGTACGGCGACTTCCAGTGCCCGTACTGCACCGCGGCGTTCCCGATCGTCAACCGGCTTCGCGACCAGCTCGCCGGGCGGCTGCTCTTCGCCTTCCGCCACTTCCCCCTACGAGAGATCCACCCCGATGCCCAGCGCGCCGCCGAGGCGGCCGAAGCCGCAGCCGCCCAAGGAGCCTTCTGGCAGCTGCACGACCGGATGTACGAATCGCGCGGGGCGCTCGGTCGAGAGGACCTGATCCGGTACGCGACTGAGCTGGGCCTCGACACGCAGCGCTTCACGAGCGAGCTCGACTCGGAGGTCCACGTTCCGCGGGTGCAGCGCGATGTCGACAGCGGCCTCGCCAGCGGCGTCACCGGGACCCCGGGCTTCTTCGTCGGCGGGCGCCTGCACGGCGGATCCTTCGATGCGGCCTCGCTGACCGCCGCGCTCGAAGCGACAGGACGATCCGAGGCGTAGCCGAGGAGCGACCTGTTTGTGCTGGTTCAGTAGCGGATCACGACGAGCCCGACAGCGAGCACGACGATCGCCCAGGAGAGGCCGCGGAGCGAGGCGTCGAGCGGCCGGGAGAGCTCCGCGGCGGTCAGGGGAATGACGGTCCCGTCGTCGAGCCGCTGCTCGCCGGTCACCGAGACGGTCCTCCGCCTCAGCCTCCTGACCGGAGTCGAGAGCGTCCGCTGCACACTGACCAGGCCGAAGCACCCCGCCGCCACGAGGAGGCCGGCTATGTCGACCTTGACGGAGGCGAACGAGAGCGTGTTGACCCACCAGGAGGTCAGCGCCGGGAATGCCGCCCAGGCGAAGGCCAGCGAAAAGTCCGTGTGGAAGCGGCCGCCGAACAGTTCGAGGTTGTAGGCGAGGACGAAGAATGCGCCGGCCACCACGAAGGGGATGAGCGTCGCCGAGACGACGATGCAGCCGGCGATGCCGATTCCGATCGCCCCGGCGAGCCCGAAGGTCGCGAGCCCGACCAGCGCGCGGTTCGAGAGCTCGGTCTTCAGCGGTCGCCCGTTGAGCTCGTCGAGCGCATGCGCGCTGATCCCGAGCGCGAGAAAGAAGGCGGCAAGCGTGGCGACGAACCGATCCGTGTGGATCTGCGAGGCCGCCACCGCCCCGAAGGCGACATTGGTGAGGTGCCACGCGGTGTATGGCGGGTGCAGGAGGGTGACGAGGTCGCGCCAGCCACCGGGCCGCAGTGCGTAGAACGCGGGGCGCTCCTCAGGCACGGCTACCCCAGATCACGACGCCGCCGCCGAGGCTCATCACGCGCGCCTGAGGCCGCTCGATTCCGGCCGCGCTCCACAGCTCGAGCTGCCGATCGAGCGGCAGCCTCCGGTAGAGGTCGGTGATGCTCGGCCCCAGGAAGCGCCCGACCTCCTGCCAGTCCCGGGAGATCAGCCGGCCCAGAGGCGGCATGGCGACGCGGGTGTAGCCGCGCCAAAGCGCGCGGGCGACGGGATTCGGCGGCAGCATGAACTCCAGGGAGGCGATGCGGCCACCGGGCTTGACGACGCGTGCCAGCTCGCGCAGCGTCGCGCCGGGGTCCTTCACGTAACGGAGCAGGTAGGTGAAGGTGAGGTGGTCGAAGGCCCCGTCGGGGAAGGGAAGCGACTCCGCCTCGCCACGGACGAGCTCGATCCGGGCCGCCAGCTCGGGATCGGCGTCGAGCTTCGCCTGGGCCCCCGAGAGCATCTCCGGGCTCTGGTCGAGGCCGACCACCGAGCAGCCGTAGCGGCGGACGAGGGCCTCGGCGACCATGCCGGTGCCCGTCGCCACGTCAAGGACCCTGTCGCCGGGGCGGCCCTCGATCCTCCGCACCATTGCCCGCCGCCAGCGGGGGTCCTGCCCGAAGCTGAGCAGCGCCCCCGCGAGGTCATAACGCCGCGGCAGGCCGGCAAAGAGCCGAAGCGTCTCATCCTTCCCAGGGCGGTTTGCCGAGATCGCCACCGTGAGAAGATATGGGGCACAGGCGGCACCCGAGCGAGTGAACGAGCGAGGAGGTCCGATGGCGACGAAGCAGGAGACCCAGGCAGAGCCGCAGGTTAAGGCGTCACAGGACGGCGGCTCGAGCGGCGACAGCCTCAGCATCACCGACAACCGGACCGGCAAGTCCTACGAGGTGGAGATCAACGACGGGACCATCAAGACGATGGACCTGCGCCAGATCAAGGTCTCCGACGACGACTTCGGGCTGATGGGTTACGACCCCGCCTTCACCAACACGGCCTCGTGTCGCTCCGCGATCACCTTCATCGACGGCGAGGCAGGCATCCTCCAGCACCGAGGCATCCCGATCGAGCAGCTCTGTGAGCATTCGACCTATCTCGAGGTCGCCTACCTGCTCGTCTTCGGCGAGCTGCCCACCCCGCCCCAGCTCGAGCGCTGGATCTTCGACGTCACGCACCACACCTTCGTCCACGAGGACATCAAGAAGATGAACGAGGGCTTCCGTCACGACGCCCACCCGATGGGGATGCTGCTCGCCTCCGTCGGCGCGCTCTCGACCTTCTATCCGGAGGCCAAGCAGATCGACGATCCGGAGGAGCGCTACATGGCCGCGATCCGCCTGATCGCCAAGATCCCGACGCTGGCGGCCTTCGCGTATCGCCACAGCCTCGGGCTCCCCTATGTCTATCCCGACAACGAGCTCGACTATTCCTCGAACTTCAAGTCGATGCTGTTCAAGATGGAGAACAGCTACGAGCCCGACCCGCGCCTTGCCAAGGCCTTGGACGTGCTCTTCATCCTCCACGCGGACCACGAGCAGAACTGCTCCACGAACGCCGTGCGATCCGTGGGCTCATCCGGGGTCGACCCCTATTCCGCGGTCGCGGCCGGAGTCGCCGCCCTCTACGGCCCGCTCCACGGCGGCGCCAACGAGGCCGTGCTGCGAATGCTCCGGAGGATCGAGAGCGTCGAGAACATCCCCGACTTCCTCGAGGGCGTCAAGAACCGCGAGGAAAAGCTGATGGGCTTCGGCCACCGCGTCTACAAGAACTACGACCCGCGTGCGCGGATCATCAAGAAGCACGTCGAGGAGGTGCTCGAGGCGACGGGCTACAACCCACTGCTGGAGATCGCGACCGAGCTCGAGAAGCGCGCCCTCGACGACGATTACTTCACCTCGCGCAAGCTCTATCCCAACGTCGACTTCTACTCCGGGTTGATCTACGAGGCGATGGGAATTCCCACGGACATGTTCACGGTGATCTTCGCCATTCCGCGGACGTCAGGCTGGGTCGCGCAGTGGATGGAGCAGAACGAGGATCCGGATCTGAAGATCGCGCGGCCGCGCCAGATCTACACGGGCCGGCGCGACACCGACTACACGCCCCCCGATCAGCGCGAGGGGCCTGAGAAGATCACCGGTCCGCCGGCGAGGCGCCCGAAGCGCCCGCGACGCGGGGCTTAGGCATCGGGGCGCGGGTCCTGCGCCAGATACGTAGGCTGACCGCGGGTGAGCTGGAAGGTCACGGTCAGGCATGGAAGCAAGGTGGCGCGCGAGAAGTTCGGGACGCTCGACGACGCGATCGCGGAGGTGCGGCGGCGCGTCGAGGAGGTTCGACGGGAGGGCCGCCTCCCCGCGATCAGCGCTTTCCGTGAGCACACCCCAGGTCAGCGAGTACAGGCTCGGATCGAGATCTCGGGCCCGGGCCTGATCCGGTCACCCGAGGGTGGTATCGACGTGATGGGAGACGGGCATGCGGTGGCCTACAGCGGTGCCATCCGCAAGGAGACGATCGAGGCCGACAGCCTCGATGACGCGTTCGAGCAGCTTCGCACCGCTCTAGCGGGCTAGGGCACGGCTAATCTGCCCACCGTATGAGCGAGAGCATCGAAGCCGGCCGGAGGATTCGCCTCCCCAATGGGGCCGGGCGGCCCATTCAGGTCTTCATCAACGGCACCGTGCAGGCGGAGGGCTCCGACTACTCGATCGAGGGCCGCGAGATCGTCTTCTCCAGGCCGCTCGTCAAGGAGAAGGTGAGCCGCGGGAGCTGGCTAGCGATGACCCTCGGGCTCTTCGGCAGCTACGGCAAGAACGAGGCAGTCGACGTCCACTTCAGGCGCGCCGGGAAGACCGAGGTCATCTCCGACGCTGAGATCCTTCCTGACTGATGCGCATCTGCCTGATGATCGAGGGACAGGAGTCCGTCTCGTGGGAGGAGTGGCTCCGCCTGGCGAAGGCATGCGAGGAGGGCCCGATCGACGCGCTCTTTCGCTCCGACCACTACCAGTCGGTGATGGGCCAGACCGAGCGAAGCTCGCTCGACGCCTGGGCGACGATCTGCGGCCTCGCGGCCGTCACCTCCACCCTGCGCCTCGGAACCCTCGTCTCCCCGGTGACCTTCCGCCACCCCTCGGTGCTGGCGAAGAACGTCGTCACGGCCGACCACATCGCCGGCGGCGGTCGGATCGAGCTTGGCATGGGCTCGGGCTGGCTGGAGGCCGAGCACGACGCCTACGGCTTCCCCTTCCCGCCCACCGGCGAGCGCGTGAGGATGTTCGAGGAGCAGATCGAGATCGTCAGCCGTCAATGGGACGAGGAGGCCTTCGACTTCGAGGGCACGCACTACCGGATCAAGGGCGGGAACGCCCAGCCCAAGCCGCTCTCACGACCCAACCTGATCGTCGGCGGCAGCGCCAAGCCGCGCACCCTGGCGGCCGCCGCGCGCTGGGCAGACGAATACAACCTGGTGATGATGAGCGCGGAGCAGGCCCGCGAGGCCATTCCGCTCGTCAGGAAGGCGTGGGAGGACGCCGGACGCGCCGCACCCGTCATCTCGCTGATGACTCACGGCATCATCGGCTCCGACCGCCTGGACGTGCTGGAGCGGGCGCACAGGGTCGCGGAGGTCCGGGGCGAGGACGCATCGGACCCCGAGGCCTACATCGAGGGCCTGCGGGAGAACACCCTGGTCGGCACCGTCGCCGAGATCCGAGAGCAGCTGGCCGAGCTGGAAGAGGCAGGCGTCGGGCGCCTGATGTTCCAGCATCTCACGCACAACGACCTCGACGGCGTCGACCTGATCGCCGAACTTGCCGAGTAACTAGACGGCCGCGGGCTCGCCGGCGCCCATGCCGGAGAGATCGGCGACCCGCTCGCGATGATCGCGCGGGCCACCGAGCATGCGGCCGGCGACGCGGCCGCGCTTCAGCCAGAACTGCAGGTCGTGCTCCCAGGTGAAGCCGATTCCGCCGAAGACCTGGAGGGCCGAGGCAGGCACCTGCCAGCCGGCGTCCGCGCTGCGCGCACCCGCCATCGCGGCGGCAAGCGGCAGCGACTCGGGCTCGGCGTCGGCGGTCCAGGAGGCGTAGTAGGTGAGAGAGCGCGACTCCTCGGTCGCCAGCAGCATCGCTGCGCAGCGATGTCCCACGCCCTGGTAGGCGCCGATCGGGCGGCCGAACTGCTGGCGCTCGCGGGCGTACTCGACGGCCATCTCCATGGTCCGCTGGGCGATCCCGGTGAGCTCCGCGGCGATCGCGACCGCGAGGCGGTCCCGTCCGCCATCGACGTCGCCCGGCAGCGGGTCTCCGGACGGCTCTGAGATCAGCCCGTATGAGCGGGTCGCGTCGATGGCCTCGACGGTCTCGAACTCGACCTCGGAGGCGGGCGCGACGAAGGCGCCGCCGTGATGGAACGTCACGACGACATCGGCCGTGGGGAGGTCGCAGAAGAGGGTGCTCTCAGCCTCGCCGTTGGGGGCGTGGTCGAAGCCGCCGAACGCCCCGGTCGCCTCGCCGGAGGCGAGCTTGGGCAGCCATTCGGCGCGCTGCTCGTCGGAGCCCGCGGCGGAGATGACGAGCGCGGCGCCCGCGGTCCCGAGCAGCGGGCTGGGCGCGCAGGCGTAGCCGGACTCCTCGAGCAGGACGGCGAGCTCGACCATGCCAAGCCCCTGGCCGCCGTCATCCTCGGAGATTGCGATCCCGGGCCAGCCGAGCTCGGAGATCTCCTTCCAGAGAGCATCGTCGTAGGCGCGAGCCTCCGCCAGCTCCCGCACCTTCTCGGGCTTGAAGCGGGAGGCGAGGAACTCGTGGGCGGTTCTCTTGATCTCCTGCTGCTCGTCGTTCAGGTCGAAGTTCATCGCTACCTCAGCCGGGGCAGGCCGAGCACGCGCTCGGCGATGATGTTCTTCAGCACTTCGGTGGTGCCGCCCTCGATCGAGTTAGCGCGGGAGCGCAGGAAGCGATAGCTCCACTCGGTCCCGGCACGCATCCCCTCCGGGCCGAGGACATCGTTGCCGAGCTCGGTCAGCGCCTGGTTGTAGTCGGCCCACTGCCACTTGCTGAGCGAGCCCTCCGGACCTGGAATGCCCGTCTTCATCGTCTGCGTCAGGGCGCGCAGGGCGCCGAGGCGCATCGCCTCGATCCCGATCTGCAGCTCTGCGATCCGCTGGCGGATCACGGGGTCGCCGTCGAGACCGCGCTCGCGGATCACCGCGAGCAGGTCCTCCATGGAGCGCTTCAGGCCCATCACAGCGGCGGCGCCGAGCCCCGCGCGCTCGAACATCAGGGTGGTGATCGCGACCCCCCAGCCACCACCAACCTGGCCGATGATGTTCTCGTCGGGGACCTCGGCCTCCTCGAGAAAGATCTCGTTGAACTCGGCCTCCCCGGTGATCTGGCGGAGCGGCCGCACGTCGACGTTCGGCTGGTCCATGTCGAGGATGAAGTAGGTGATGCCCTTGTGCTTGGGAGCGTCCTGGTCGGTGCGGGCGAGGAGCATGCAGTACTTCGCCTCGTGCGCGTAGGTGGTCCAGACCTTCTGGCCGGTCACCTTCCAGGTCCCGTTCGCCTTCACCGCGCGGGTCTTCAGCGAGGCGAGGTCGGATCCCGACTCCGGCTCGGAGAACCCCTGGCACCAGATCTCTTCGCCGGAGAGGATCGGATCGAGGAAGCGCTCCTTCTGGTCCTCGTTGCCGTGGGCGATCACCACCGGGCCGCCCATCACGAGGCCCAACACATTTGCGGGGAGGGGTACCCGTTGCCTCGCGAGCTCTTCGTTGAAGATCGACTGCTCGATCAGGGTCGCGCCCTTGCCGCCGTACTCCTCGGGCCAGGAGAGACCGGCCCAGCCGGCCTCGTGCATCTTCTTCTGCCAGGCCCTGCGGAACTCGAATTCGGCCTGGTCGTCGCCCTCGGGCGCGGGGCCGGGATAGTTCGCCTCGAGCCAGCCCCGAACCTCGTCGCGGAAAGCCGCCTCCGAGTCGGTCAGCGTCAGGTCCACGGCCCGGACACTACCGAACTGGCCGACTGGCCAGTCAGCCTGTCTGAGCGCCAGCGGATGTCCAAGCGAAAACGGCTTCGCTCAGGCATTGGCGCAATCAGGCCGATTCCCCTAAACAAGATGTCAATTAGACGCACCCACCTGATCGCCGCTGTTGTCGTCGCGCTTCTGCTCGCATTGCCAGCCGTCGCGGGCGCCTCGGACGGCCTCCGGAGCTGTGGCGGCGGAGTGCGCGCGGCCGTCGTCTCCTGCCCCAAGGCCAAGCGGATCGCGAACGAGTACGTCAAGACTCACGCCCACTCCTTGCAGGGATACACCTGCAAGTCGGGCAGCAGCCAGGGCCGCTGCGCCCTCGACCGCAAGCTCGTCGTCTTCTCGCTGAACTAACCCGCGGGATAATCCCTTCGTGGGCGCGTTCCTGGAGCGAATCGGGGTGGAGCGGCTGATCGTCCAGGCCGGCATGGGCGGTGGCCTCTCCCGAAGCGACCTGGCCATCGCGGTCTCGGCCGCGGGCGGGCTGGGGACGATCGGGTTCCTTGCCCCCGATGACCTCCGCGCCGAGATCAAAGCGGCCCGGGCGCTGACCGACGTGCCTCTGAGCGTCAACCTGCTGCTTCCGTTCGCGCGCGGCGACCATTTCGAGGCGGCCGCCGACGCGGACGTCGTCGTGACCTTCTGGGGGAAGCCGAAGCGTCGCACCGCGAGGACCTGGCTGCACCAGTGCGGATCCGTGGAGGAGGCACTGGCCGCGCGGGAGGCCGGAGCCGACGCGGTGATCGCGCAGGGGATCGAGGCGGGCGGCCACGTCCGAGGGACCGTGCCGGCGATGGAGCTCCTCGCTCGAACGAGGGCCGCCGTCGACGACGGCTTCCCGGTCCTCTCGGCCGGCGGCGTCACCGGCCGCGCCGAGGTCGAGGCACGGGTGGAGGCGGGGGCCGAGGCGGTCGTCTGCGGCACCCGCTTCCTGATGAGCGAGGAGAGCGGCGCCCACCCGGCCTACAAGGAGCGCCTGATCGATGCGGAGGACACCGTGCTGACCGAGCTCTTCGGCTTCGGATGGCCGGCACCGCACCGCGTCGTCCCGAACGCCGCAACCGAGCGCTGGCTGCGTGCAGATCCTCGGGGTCCTCGGTGGCTGCGCGGCCTGCAGCGCGCAAGCGCGCCGGTCTTCTCCAGGGCGCCGGTTCCGCTGCAGCTTCGCCTGGCGGCGAACCAGCAGGCCGGACGACCGATGTTCGGTCCCGCCGCCGCGACGGCGGATGGACCGGAATCCCTGGTGGATGCGGGCCCGCTCTACGCGGGGGAGTGCATCGAGCGGATCGGCGACGTTCGACCGGCCGCCGAGCTCGTCCGGGAGCTCAGCCCTTCTTGATCTTCAGGTCCCCGACGACTCCGATGCGGAAGCCGAGCCAGGGATAGGTCAACTCGTAGAACTTGTTGTCCTGCGGCTGGAGGCCGACCGCGGAGAGCCAGAGCTGGTAGGCGGGGGCATTCGAGATGCCGCCGTGGAGCCGTCGCCACACGCGGCCCTTCGTCTTCTTGCCCGCAGGCGGCGGCGTGATCGTGTCGGTCCACTCGACGGCGTTGCCGCCCTGGTCGAGCGTGCCCCATGGTGAGAGGGTGTTGGCCTGGCCCACCGTGCCGAGGCTGCCGGCGTAGGCCTTGGCGTATGCCGACGCGCTCAGGTGGAGGGGATTGACGCTCGAGCAGGTGTTGGCCGAGACCTGCGGCGGGCACCAGCTCGGCGCAGGGTCGGAGCCATGGAAGATGGACAGGGGCTGGGTCGTGGCGTTGGTGACGTCGCCGGTCGTCGGATCGAGCGTCGCCTGGGTCGGAGCATCTGACTCGCCCTGGCCGAAGACGCCGGGGTTGGTCGGGTACTTCCAGTAGGAGAAGGTGCCGCCGCCCGACGGATCGAAGTAGGCCGCCTTGATCCACTCGTCCTGGCTGGGCACGACGAAGCCCGAGCGATGCCTGCGCGTGGTCTTGGGATTGCGCATGTCGTACATGCCACGCTCGGTGTTCCGGGAGAGACGCACCTTGTAGACCACGTACCGGAAGCTGCCCGAGCTGACGACGTTCTTCGAGATCAGGCGCCCGTTGAAGAGCGAGTTCGCGAATCGAGCCGAGCGCAGGAAGTTGGCGAATCCGTAGGGCTTGTCGGCCCATTCGGGATAGGCGAGCGAGTAGTGGTGACCGCTGCGCGCGCGTGCCCGCATGTTGATCTGGCCGTACTTGGGCCAGGCGGTCCCGCTCTCGTCGGAGCTGAAGAGGTGGCGCCGGTTGCGGCCCGCCGGGTCGACCGTGTTGAGGAAGGAGACGTACTGCTTGGCGGTGACCTCGAGCTGGCCGATCCCGTACGGATACGAGACCGCGCCCACCGTCAAACAGGCCGGCGACGTCTGCGGATCGCTGGCGCAGGACTGGTAGATCGCGTCGGTGAACGGGGTGATGCCCACCGACGGATTCCCGGGCGAGCCGACCTGGGCCATCGAAAGGGTGACGGTCGCCGGCTTGGCGGCTCCCGCAACTCCCGGCACTGCCAGAGCGGCGAACGCGATGAGGGCAGCAGAAAGGCTGAGGGCTCGGACGCCGCGGACCATGGTCAGTACCTCGGCGCGAGCCGCGGAGCACTTGAGCCCCGCTTTGCTTCACGCCTGCCGAATTGCACAGCCCGGCTCTAGTGGTAAATAGCGAGGAGGATGCCGACGCTGGCCACCCACGTGATCGCCGCGCCGATCATGCCGTAGTCCTCGAGCAGGATCGCGTCGGTCGAGCGCGTGTCCTTGCGGTCGTAGATCAGATAGAGGTAGCGGAAGATCCCATAGAGGACCGGCGGCAGGGTGCCCAGCATCTTCGAGCCGATCAGCGGCGAATTGACCGCATAGATCGCGTAGCTCATCACCGTTGAGGCGGTCACCATCGCGACCATCTGGTCGAGGAACGGGATCGAGTAGTGCTCGAGCACCGGCCTGGACTGCGTGCCGGAATGGAGCTCGGAGGTCGCCTCCTGCCGGCGCTTCGTGAAGCCCAGGAAGAGCGCGACCATCCCGGTACAGAGGAGCAGAAAGGCGGAGGCGTCGGCGCCGACGGCGACCGCACCCGCGAGAACCCGCAGGACGAAGAGCCCGGCGATCGTCATCACGTCCAGGATCACCTCGTGCTTGAGCACGTACGAGTAGAGCGTGGTGCCCACTCCATATGCGAGCACGAGCCCACCGACCTCGAGGCCCTCGAGCAGGGTCGAGCCTGCGAGCGCAACGATGGCGAGCACAACCGCGAGGCCGATGGCGGTCGGGATTCCGAGCTCGCCGGCGGCGATCGGGCGAAACCGCTTCGTGGGGTGCTGACGGTCCTCCGCGACGTCGTGGGCATCGTTGACGAGGTATCCGGCCGAGGCGACCATGCAGAACGCGGCAAACGTGATGGTCGCGTCCGCGACGGCATCGAGGTCCCTGAACTTCGCGGAGAAGAGCAGGCCCGCAAAGACGAGCAGGTTCTTGACCCACTCCTGTGGCCGCATCGCCTTGAGCGCGGCGCGCAACGGCCCGCGGCGCGGCCTGTCCGACCCGCCGTCGGCCGCTACCTCGGCCACCTGCGGCTCGGCCCGTTCCTTCGTGAGGGGCCCGACCATGAATCGGGAAGGGTAGTGGCGGGAGGCGGAATTCGGGGGCGGCCCTATGCGTCCGTAGCGGGGTCGATCAGGACCCCCGGATTGAGCACTGCCTTCGGGTCCAGCTCCCGCTTGGCGGCGCGCAGCGCGTCCGCGAACGGGTCCGGGCGCTGCCGGTCATACCAGGGCCGGTGATCGCGGCCCACGGCGTGATGGTGGGTGACCGTGCCGCCCGCGTCGATCACCGTCTCGGACACCGCCGCCTTGATCTCGTCCCACTGCGCCATCTCGTCGCCTCGCCGGGCCGGGGCCAGCACCGTGTAGTACGGCGCCGGGCCGTCGGGGTAGACATGGGTGAACCGGCAGCTGATCCGCGGCGAGCCCCTGCCCTCGGCGCTCTCGCCGCTCGCCTCCGCGACCGCGCGCCTCGCCGTCTCCATCACCTCGGCGTGAAAGTCCGGGAACCGGTCCCACGTGATCGCAGTCTCGAAGGTGTCCGAGAGGATCCCGCAAGCAACCAACGCGTCGCGCAGGTAGGGCGCGTAAAGGAAGGCGTGCCGCCAGGCATTCACCGGATCCGCACCCGGCGCCGACGGCGCAGGGGACTCGCTCCGGGCCTCCGGCCCCGGCGGCTGGTCGCCGCTCCGCTTCAGCTCGCCCGGCGCCCCCCCGTGGTTGCGGCAGATGTCCAGAGCAAGGGACATCGGCTCATCGACCGGAATGTGGGCCGACTCGAAGCCGAGCACGAGGAGCGCCTTGCCGGGAGGCCCGGCGGAGGTCGTGTCCGACTCGACCGCGTCGAGCAGGCGGCAATTGGACGGATAGAGCCCGGACTGAGAGATCTCACGCACCGCCTCGGCGCCCGCCGCGAAGTCGTCGTAAGCGATCCCGCACGAGACCTTCTCGGTGGGCCGCTCTCGAACCCGAACCCAGGCGTCGGTGATCACACCGAGGATGCCCTCCGATCCGATCAGCATCCGGTCGGGGCTCGGTCCAGCCCCCGAGCCGGGAAGGCGCCGGCTCTCCCAGTCGCCGTCGAGGGTCACCGCGCGCACCGACTCGACGAGATCGTCGATGTGGGTCTCCAGGGTCGCGAAGTGCCCGCCGGCCCTGGTTGCGATCCAGCCACCCAGCGTCGAGTACTCGAAGGACTGCGGGAAGTGGCGCAGGGTGAGGCCGTGCTCGCGAAGCTGCTCCTCGAGCCGGGGACCGGTCGCGCCGGCCTGGATTCTCGCCGCCTTCGAGATCGCATCGACCTCGAGCACCCGGTCCATCCGCTTCAGGTCGACTGTCACAACGGCGGGGTAGTCCTCCCGCATCCGGGGTTCGACGCCGCCCACAACGCTCGTGCCGCCCCCGTACGGAATCGCGGCTGCGCCCTCGTCGGCACAGAAGTTCAGGATCGCGTCGACGTCCTCGGGCGACTCCGGGTAGGCGACCAGGTCGGGCGGGTTCGGGAACTCGCCCCGGAACCCGCGCACCACGTCGCGATAAGCCTTGCCCAGCGAGTGCGCCACCCGGTCGTAGCGCTCGGCCGAGAACATCTCGGCGAGCTCCTTCGGCGCCGTCAGGCGGGATTCGGGAAGCTCAACCGCGTCGAGCGGGACCGGATCTTCGATCTGGTCCACCTCGAACCCGAGTCGGTCCGTCACCGCCTTTGCGATGCCCTCGATCTGATCGCGAGGCGGCTGCTGGTCTGAGTAGCCCCAGCCCCAGTGCTTGAGCCGCCGTGTCGCGGCCCCCATACCTACCAGTGAACGCCGCGCATCAGGTACGCGAAGGCGACGCCCTCGGTCGAGAGCTCTTGCTCCTTCTCGGCGGGCTTGCCATCGCCCTTGCCCTTCGCCGCACTGGACTCGGGGAAGAGCTTGTAGGCGGTGTTGAGGATCGCGTCCGAGGCCTTCGGCGCGACGTTGTAGAGGAGCTCGCCGAAGTTACCGAGGCGGGTCGCCACCTTCTTCGGCTTGGTGATCATCGCGGTGGTGATCATCTCGGCGGCCTGATCGGGCGTGATCGTCGGGAAGGCGTCATACATCTTGGTCGGGGCGATCATCGGCGTCCGCACCAGCGGCATGTGGATGGTGGTGATGCTGACCCCATCGTCGACCACCTCCGAGGCGACGCAGCGCGACCAGGCGTCGAGCGCGGCCTTGGAGGCGACGTAGGCCGAGAACCGGGGCGTGTTGGTCTGCACCCCGATCGAGCTGACGTTGATGATGTGCCCGCCCTTGCGACCCTTGCTTCGCTTGCGCATGCTGGGCAGGATGCTGAGGATCAGCCGCAGCGCGCCGAAGTAGTTGAGCTGCATGGTCCGCTCGAAGTCGTGGAAGCGGTCGTAGGAGTTCTCGATCGAGCGCCGGATCGAGCGGCCCGCGTTGTTGACGAGGATGTCGACCCGCTCGTGCTTCTCGAGCACCTCCTTCGCCATCCGCTCGACATCGTCGAGGTCCGAGAGGTCGCACCGGTAGATGTGGGCGGTCCCACCCGCCTCCTCCACGTCGGCCCTGGTCTCCTCGAGCTTCTCCGGCGTGCGGGCAACCAAGAGGACCTCCGCGCCGGCCTCGCCGCACCTGACGGCCGCAGCCTTGCCGATCCCCGATGAGGCCCCGGTGATCAGGACGACCTTGCCGCCAATCGCCCCCGAGAGCGAGCGGTCCTTGAACAGATCCGGGTCGAGGTTCCGCTCCCAGTAGTCCCAGAGCTTGTCGGCGTAGCTGTTCAGTGGGGGAACTGAAATGCCGGTGCCCTCCAGCGCCTCCTGAGTCTTCGTCGAGTCGAAGTCGGTCGGGTAGTTGATGTAGACGAGGACGGACCGCGGGATGCCGAGGTCCGCAAGCACCTGGTCGGTGATGCGCTTCACCGGAGGCAGCATGGTGAGCCCTCCGCGGACCTGCTTGGGGATGAAGTCGAACATCCGGGAGTCGATTCGCATCACTGCCTCGGGCGCGTGCGCGGCCTTCGCGAAGGCATTGATCACCTGGCCGGCGCTCAACGGGTTCGGGTCGGTCAGGTGGAAAGCCTGGCCATCCAGTCCCTCGAGGTGGGCGATGTGGTCCATCGCCTTCGCGACGAAGTCCACGGGGACGATGTTGATATTCCGCCCCTCGATGCCGATACCCGGGAACCACTGGGGCACGGCGTTGCGGGCGCGCTGCAGGAGCTTGAAGAAGTAGTAGGGGCCGTCGACCTTGTCCATCTCGCCGGTCTCGGAGTGGCCGACGACGATCCCCGGCCGATAGACCCGCCACGGGACCTCGCACTCCTCCCGGACGACGGCCTCGGACTCGTGCTTGGTCTGGAAGTAGGGGTGGTTGTCGACCTTCTCGGCCTCTTCGAACATGTCCTCGGTGAAGGTGCCCTTGTAGAGACCGGCCGCCGCGATCGAGCTGACCATGTGGAAGTGCTTGGCGTCGAGCTCCTTGGCGAGCTTGACCGCCTCCCGGGTGCCCTCGACGTTGGCGATCCGCTGGCTTTCGGCGTCCGCGGTCATGTCGTAGATGGCCGCGAGGTGGAAGAAGTGCTCGATCTTCCCCTTCAGCTCGCCGATCTGATCGCCACAGCCCAGATGCTCCTGGGAGAGATCGCCGATCACCGGGACGATCCGGTCCTCGCCGGCGCCCCAGCGATTCTTGAGCTCCTCGAGCCGCCCGCGGGATCCCTCACGGACCAGGACGTAAATCGTCCCCTCGCGCTCGAGCAGCTGCTCGACCAGGTTGCGGCCGATGAAGCCGGTCGCGCCGGTGACGAAATAGCTCATCTCACCCCTCCTCCGTACAAACTGGCTGCAACTTACACCGACCGCGCCTCCAGCCGCTTCGGGCCTGTCCAGTCAGGGGCGTGCTCCTGGGGCGGTTCAGGACCAAGCTGGGCGCCGCCCGCCGACGAAACCGGTAGCGGTGCCTACTGGTGAGGAGGCGGGTGGCGATCCAGCGCCGGTCCTGGGCCGCATCCAGGAGTGCGACCCTGGCGGGACAGGCCCGTAGCCCGTGACGCCGCAGCGCAATAATCAACCCGTGGGGATGTTCATCGACCCATCCGCGAATCCGGATCCGGAGCGTGAGGACAAGCTGCGAGCCTCCGCTGCCCGCATCGAGCAGCGGCCCGCGACGCGAGGCGCCTGGCTCGGCATGCGTTCGCTCGCCTGTCCGGAGTGCGACATGCCTCTCGCCCTGTCGGGTCCGGTCGGCTTCAACGATGTGATCGCGTGCGCCTTCTGCGAGACGGCGGCTCCGACCCGCGAGTTCATCCGGGACCAGGGCTGGCCGGCGGTCGATCTGATCGCCCGCATCGGCTAGTCGCAGATGCGAGGGTGCCCGTAAGGGCAACCCGTTTTGTGCAAGGCAGCTTTAGGGAACGTCATACAGTTAGTAAGGGGAATGGCGACTAAGCAAAAGGTTCAGCTCTTGATGCCCGAAATGGGCGAGTCGGTGACGGAAGGAACCGTGCTCGAATGGCATGTCGCCGAGGGGGATTCGGTCGAGGAGGGCCAGACGATGGTCGAGGTGTCGACCGACAAGGTCGACGCCGAGGTCCCGGCCCCCGCCTCCGGAACAGTCACGAAGCTGATGGTCGACGTCGACGAGGTGATCGAGGTCGGCAAGCCGCTCGCCGAGATCGACCCGAATGGCGGCGCGCCCGCAGCCGAGCAGGCCGAGGAGCCCGAGGAGTCAGCCTCCACGGATGGCTCGAACGGCGCCGGTGCCGCAACCGCGGAGGAGTCCGCCCCCGAGGCCGAGGAGAAGGCGACGACGGACGACGCCTCCGTGTCGGCCGGCAAGTCCCTGGAGGGCGGCGGCCTCGAGATCGTGATGCCCGAGATGGGCGAGTCCGTCACCGAGGGAACGGTTCTCGAATGGCACGTCTCCGAGGGCGACTCGATCGAGGAGGGCGACACCGTCGTCGAGGTCTCGACCGACAAGGTCGACGCCGAGGTCCCCGCCCCCGCGAGCGGGACCATCACCAAGATCCTGGTCGGCCCCGACGAGACGATCGAGGTCGGCAAGCCGATGGCGGAGATGACGAAGGGCGAAGCTCCGTCAAAGGAGGTTGAAGCGCCCGCAGGAGGCGGCGACGAAACGGCCTCGACTCGAGACGGCGCCGCCTCCGAGGACGCTTCTTCTGATGAAGCCCGGGCCACCCCGGTCGCACGCCGTGCCGCTCAAGCCAACGGCGTCGACCTGAAGGGCGTCAAGGGAAGCGGCCCCGGCGGCAAGATCACCAAGTCGGACGTCCTCTCCGGCGGACGAGACGGCGGCGCCCCCGCCACCGCCGCCGAGGGGGAGGCCCAGCCGCTCCGCGGTCCAGCCGCGTCGCTCGCAAAGGCGATGAACGAGAGCCGCTCGATCCCGACGGCGACCTCGTTCCGCGAGCTCGCCGTCGACACGCTCGACGCCAAGCGGAAGGCCCTCAACGAGGTCCTGAAGGAGCGCGGGATGAAGGTCAGCTTCACGCACCTGATCGCCTGGGCGATCGTCAAGGCCGCCCAGGAGTGGCCGGTGATGGGCCGCGCGTTCGAGGAGCGGGACGGCAAGCCGACGGTGATCGAGCCGGGCGGCGTCAACCTCGGCATCGCGGTCGACGTCGAGCGCAAGGGAAAGCGCTCCCTGATGGTGCCCTGCATCAAGGGAGCGGACAGCCTCGACTTCAAGGGCTTCCACTCCTACTACGAGGAGCTGATCACCAAGACGCGGGAGAACAGCCTCACCGCCGACGACTTCCAGGGCACCAACATCAGCCTCACCAACCCCGGCGGCCTTGGGACGGTCGCGTCCGTCCCCCGGCTGCTGACCGGCCAGGGCACGATCGTCGCCTGCGGCTCGCTCGCCTACCCGGTCGAGTGGAGGCACGCTCCGCCGGAGAAGATCAAGGCGCTCGGTGTCTCGAAGGTGATGACGATGACGTCGACCTACGACCATCGAGTCATCCAGGGCGCGGAGTCCGGCTCCTTCCTGCGCCGGATCGAGGAGCTGCTGCAGGGCGAGGACGACTTCTATGAGTCGGTCGCCAAGGACCTCGAGGTCGATTCCTCGACGATCACCTCCGCGCACGCCGCCTCGGCGTCCGCGCCGCCGCTGGCCGCCCCAGGCGCTCCGGGAGGAGCGCCGGCCCCAAGCATCGCCGCCAAGCCCAACATGGAGTTGATGCAGGCCGTTCAGGCGGCCACCTCGCTGCTCAAGGCCTATCGGACCCATGGCCACCTGGCCGCCAACCTCGACCCACTCGGTTCGGCGCCCAAGGGCGACCCCGCGATCCAGCCGGAGAATCTCAACCTGACCCCGGAGCTGATGTCTCAGATCCCGGCGGAGATCCTCCGGATCGGCGTCGACGGCGAGACCCTGCTCGAGGTGCTGCCGCGGATGCGCGAGGCCTACTGCGGGAACATCGGGTACCAGATCGAGCACCTCTCCTCCCACCAGCAGCGGATGTGGCTGAGGGGCATGATCGAGATGGGCTGGCATCGCAAGCCGCTCGAGTCCGAGGAGAAGCAGGCGCTGCTCGATCGCCTGATCTCGGTGTTCGGCTTCGAGCGCTATCTCGAGAAGGCGTACCTCGGCCAGAAGATGTTCTCGATCGAGGGGCTCGATGCCGTGGTGCCGATGCTCGACGAGGTCTTCGAGATGGCCCATACGGAGGGCGCTCACGACGTCGTGATCGGGATGGCCCACCGCGGCCGGCTCAGCGTCCTCGCCCACAACATCGGCCGGCCGGTCGAGGCGATCCTGGCGGAGTTCGAGGGCGCGAAGGCGATCGAGGCGGTCAAGTCGCTGGCCGCGATCCCCACCGGCGGCACCGGCGACGTCAAGTACCACTACGGCCACGGCGGCGTCTACAAGACGAAGGACGACTCGGAGATCGGCGTCCGCCTCTATCCGAACCCGAGTCACCTCGAGTTTGTCGATCCGGTGGTCACCGGCGCCGCCCGCGCCTCCCAGACCAGCCGGCAGAACGGCCGCCTCGAGCACGATCCGATGGCCGCCGTCCCGGTCCTGCTCCATGGCGACGCCGCGTTCCCCGCGCAGGGAGTCGTCGCAGAGACCCTGAATTTGCAGTCACTGAGGGGCTACGCGACCGGCGGCACAATCCACATCATCCAGAACAACCAGATCGGCTTCACCACCGATGCCGAGGAGGGCCGCTCCACCCCGTACGCGGCCGACATGGCGAAGGGGTTCAACGTCCCGATCATCCACGTGAACGCCGACGACCCGGAGGCCTGCCTCGGCGCCGTTCGCCTGGCGATGGCCTACCGCGAGCGGTGGGGCCGGGACGTCGTGATCGACCTGATCGGCTACCGCCGCTTCGGGCACAACGAGACGGACGAGCCCGCCTACACGCAGCCGCTGATGGCCGCCAAGATCAAGGAGCATCCGCCCGTCAGCCACCTCTACGCCGAGGAGCTCGTCAAGGAGGGCATCGTCACCCCGGACGAGGTCGAGGAGCGAAACAGCGAGCGGCAGAAGTCGCTCAAGACGACACATGACGAGCTCCGCCAGAAGATCGAGTCGGGCGACTACGCGGACCCGACCGCCACGGGAACCAGCGAGCTCGACCGCACCCGCAGCCCGAGCGTCGAGACCGCGGTCCCCGAGGATCGGCTCCGCAAGCTGAACGAGGAGCTCCTCCGCGTCCCCGACAGCTTCACCATCCACCGCAAGCTCCGGAAGCCCCTCGCCAAGCGCCTCGACGCGATGAACGACGGCGGGATCGAGTTCGGGCACGCGGAGGCCCTGGCGCTCGCCTCGCTGCTGACCGATGACGTTCACATCCGCTTCACCGGGCAGGACACCGAGCGCGGTACCTTCTCCCACCGCCACCTGGTCCTTCACGACGAGAAGACCGGCCTGCGCTACGCGCCGATCCAGAACCTGCCCGAGGCCAAGGCGCCCCTGGAGCTCCACAACAGCCCGCTCTCTGAGACCGCCTGCCTCGGCTTCGAGTACGGCTACTCGGCAGCCTCGCCGGACAGCCTGATCCTCTGGGAGGCCCAGTTCGGAGACTTCGGCAACTCGGCGCAGGTGATCATCGACAGCTTCATCGTCTCGGCCGAGGCGAAGTGGGGCCAGACCTCACGCCTCACCCTGCTCCTGCCGCACGGCTACGAGGGCGCGGGCCCCGAGCACTCGAGCGCCCGCATCGAGCGCTTCATCCAGCTCGCCGCCGAGGGCAACATCCGGCTCGCCAACCCATCGACCGCCGCCCAGTACTTCCACCTGCTGCGGCGCCAGGCCCACATCCAGAAGGCGCGGCCGATGGTCGTCTTCACTCCCAAGGGCCTCCTGCGCCTGCCGCGCGCGACCTCGACCCTCGAGGACCTCGCCTCCGGCTCATTCCAGTTCGTGCTGGACGACCCGCACGCCGAGGGGCGCAAGGACAAGGTCGAGCGGCTGGCCCTCTGCAGCGGCAAGATCTACTACGACATCGACGCCGCTCCCAAGCGCGAGGAGACCGAGAACGTCGCGATCGCCCGCGCCGAGCTCCTCTACCCCTTCGCCAAGGAGCAGATCACCGAGCTGATCGCGAGCTACCCCAACTTGAAGGAGATCGTCTGGGTCCAGGAGGAGCCGCGGAACATGGGCGCCTGGTCGGTGATGCAGCGGCGGATGCCGGAGCTGCTGCCCAAGGGCGTCGAGCTCGGCTACATCGGCCGCCCGCCCCGCGCGAGTCCCGGAGAGGGCTACGCGGTCGCGCACACCAAGGAGCAGGAGCGAATCGTCCTCACGACCCTGATGGGTCGCTCGGATCCTGCGTAGACGAGGCCTGTTCACCGCTTCGGCCGGTACGTGAGAATGGCGACCCCGGACCAGATCGCGGTCGCCTCGACGAGCTCGAGGTCCATTCGCTCCGCGCCGTTCTCGAAGAAGCTGCCACCCCTCCCGAGCACGACCGGATGGACCCAGAGTCGATACTCGTCGATCAGGTCGCGCCCCATCAGGGTGTTCGCGAGGTCGCCTGAGCCGTAAACGATCAGGCCCTTACCGGGCTGCTCCTTGAGCTTGGCCACTGCCTCCGGGACATCCCCTTCGATCAGCTGGGTGTTCTGCCACTCGGGGTCTTCGAGAGTGGTCGACGCGACGTACTTCGCGATGCCGTTCATCAGGTCCGGGAACTCTCCTGATCGTGATGGCCAAACCGCGGCGAAGAACTCGTACGACTTGCGGCCGAGGATCAGGCCATCGCTCTGACCGAGAAGCTCGACGTTGCGCTTGACGAAGTCCTCGTCGTCGCCCGGAATAGACCAATCCAGGACGTCGTCCACTCTCCCGTCCAGTGTCACGTTGTTCGAAACGATCAGCTTCCTCATCTCTTGCCTCCTTCGGTGTGGTCTCGGGTGCTCGCCCGTTGAGACACCGCCGAGGGCGATGACGGAACGGCCGGTCCGTTCCGGCGCAAACTGGTGTCCTTAGGGGTGATGACCGAGGCTGAGTCCACGCTCGCGCGGGCGCGTGCCGGGCACGAGGGCGCGTTCCGCGAGCTCACCGAGCCACACCGGAAAGAGCTTCAGCTCCACTGCTACCGCATCCTCGGCTCGATGCAGGACGCCGAGGACCTGGTCCAGGAGACGCTCGTCGCAGCCTGGCGCGGCCTCGAGACGTTCGAGGGCCGGGCCTCCGTGCGCTCCTGGCTGTACCGGATCGCGACCAACCGCTGCCTGAACGCGCTGCGGGCCCGGTCCCGCCGTCCCAAGGAGGTGCAGACCATGAGCGACGCGCTGGAGCCGACGCGCCTGATCGAGCCGGTCTGGCTCGAGCCCTACCCCGACTTCCTGCTGGAGGGAATCCCTGATCGCTCCCCGGGGCCGGCGGCGCGCTACGAGACGAGGGAGTCGGTCGAGCTCGCCTTCATCGTCGCCCTCCAGGCCCTGCCGCCGCGCCAGCGCGTTGTGCTGGTGCTGTGCGACGTGCTCGGCTTCCGCCTCGCCGAGGCCGCCGAGATGCTCGACACCAGCGAGAAGTCGGTCAAGGGCGTCCTGCAGCGCGCCCGTGCAGGCCTGAAAGAGCGACTTTCGGATGGCGACCGCGAGCGCGCGCCGCGCCCCGACTCCGCCATTGAGCGCCGGCTGATCGGACGTTTCGCCGACGCGGTCGAGAGCGGCGACGTCGACGAGATGGTCTCCCTGCTCACCGAGGATGCCCGGCTCACGATGCCGCCCCTGCCACTCGAGTACCAGGGCCACGACGCGATCGGTGCCTTTCTCCACCACCGGGAGGAGCTGCGTGGCAGGCCCATGCGCGTCGTGCCCACAAGGGCCAACACGCAGCCCGCCTTCGGCTGCTACCTCCCCGACACGCAGACGGCGATCGCCCACGCCCACGCACTGTTCGTGCTCACTCTCGAAGGGGACCAGATCTCCGCCATCACCTGGTTCGGCGACAAGAGCGTCTTTCCACACTTCGGGCTGCCCCGCACGCTGCGGGACTAGGCATACCTCTAGCCGGGGAAGAGGCGGACCGGCCTGAGCGGGCCGTCCGCACGGGCCATCGCCCCCGCACGAACGGCCCGCGCTGGCGTTCTTCAGACCGGCCCCGTGAGCGCTGCACGTCTGATCACGGCCACCGAGAGGGAGCGGCCGCAATCGGGACATGAGCTGAGTCTGGCCCAGGAGTGGTGTTCCGAGTCGCAGCTCGCGCACCGATACGAGCGCTGTAACCGCACGAGCCTCCTCATGCCCACGTTGGAACTTTGATCTCCGTGGAATCGCTCCATTGCGGCATCTTGCCGGGCGGGAGGCGAAAAGCCTATGGACCGACGGTATGAAGATCGCCCCCCAATACTCCGACCGGGTGTCGATGCGATGCAGTCGCTACTTTCGTCCGGTGGACGCCTCCGAGCACGCTCATCCTCTGCCCAGGCCGGTGCCCGGGCCTCTCTTCCGGTGGGTGAAGATCGCCTCCTGGTTCGAGCTCGGCCTCTTCGCCACGCTGCTCTTCTTCTGGATCGCTCCCGGCTACCCGTCGCAGACGGCCCTCTTCGGGCTCCTGCACGGTGTCGGCTATCTGGGCCTCTGCGCGCTGATCTTCTGGGCGATCATGCGCCGCGAAGCGCCCTGGCCGCTGCTCGCCGCAACCCTCACGCCGCTCGGTCCGGTGGGCGCGGTGATCGGAATCGAGCTGATCGAGCGCCGCGGATGGGGTATCGGGCCGCGGGAGTTGACACCGAACGACCAAACGGGGAATAATCAAATGAGGCGGGAGGACTTACTAGGTTGACAAGACTCGTTCCCGGGTCAGTCCCGCCTCCGGGAACGAACGCGTCGGAAATCCCTCCCTGGCTACCGACGCGCAGGCGTGGCGCGGGCCGTGTGGACCCCCTGCCTCCCGCGGCCCCGCCACGCCGCTCTTTTCGTGCCTCGGCTTCAAACAGGGGAAATGGGGGCCGGGTCGTCAGCCGACGCGTGCTTACTCCTGCGTGGGGCTTGGCGCCTAGGAGGCGGCCTTCAGGTCGCGCAGCACCCGGTGGAGGATCCCGCCGTTCTGGAAGTAGGTGACCTCGTTCGGGGTGTCGATCCGGACGGTTGCCTCGAAGGTGACGTCGTCCGCGCCGTCGCGTCGAGCCGTGACCTCGACGCGCTTCGCCTCGCCGTTCTGGATGTCGCCGACGTCGAAGGTCTCCTCGCCGGTCAGTCCCAGGGAGCCGATCGACTCGCCCTCGGGGAATTGCAGGGGCAGGACGCCCATCCCGATCAGGTTCGAGCGGTGGATGCGCTCGAAGCTCTCGGCGACCACGGCGCGGACACCGAGCAGATTGGTGCCCTTCGCGGCCCAGTCGCGTGACGATCCCGAGCCGTACTCCTTGCCTGCGAGGACGACGAGGGGGACGCCCTCGTCCGCGTATTTCATCGCCGCCTCGTAGATCGTCGTCTCCTCTCCATCGGGGAAGTGGCGGGTGAATCCGCCCTCCCTCTCGACCAGCCTGTTGCGCAGCCGGACATTCGCGAACGTGCCGCGGATCATCACCTCGTGGTTGCCGCGCCTCGAGCCGTAGGAGTTGAAGTCACGGACCTCGACGCCCTGGTCCTGGAGCCACTTGCCCGCCGGGCTGTCTCTCTTGATCGCGCCGGCAGGTGAGATGTGGTCGGTTGTGACCGAGTCACCCAGGACCGCGAGCACGCGCGCGCCCTGAATCGGCTCCACGGGCTTCGGCTCGGCGTCCATGCCCTCGAAGAAGCTCGGCTTGCGGACGTAGGTCGAGTCGGGCCAGGTGTAGCGGTCGCCCTCGGGGACCTCGATCTCCTTCCAGCGCTTGTCGCCCGTGAAGACGTCGGCGTAGCTCTTGGTGAACATGTCCGCCCGGACCGCGTCGCCTACGACCTCCTTGATCTCCTCGCCGCTCGGCCAGACGTCGGATAGGTAGACGGGCTGATCGTCGGAGTCCTTGCCGAGCGGCTCGCTGGTCAGGTCGACGTCCATGCGGCCGGCGAGCGCGTAGGCAACCACGAGCGGTGGCGAGGCAAGGTAGTTGGCTCGGGTGTCCGGGTTGATCCGGCCCTCGAAGTTGCGGTTGCCCGAGAGGACCGAACAGACCACGAGATCGTTGTCGTTCACCGCCTTGCTGATCGCCTCCGGCAGTGGCCCGGAGTTCCCGATGCAGGTGGTACAGCCGTACCCCACCAGGTTGAACTGGAGCTGGTTGAGGTACTTGTCGAGCCCGGACTTCTCGAGGTACTCGGTGACGACGGTCGAACCCGGGGCGAGCGACGTCTTCACCCAGGGCTTGCGCGCGAGGCCCCGCTCCACCGCCTTCTTGGCGAGCAGGCCGGCGCCGAGCATGACCGAAGGATTCGAGGTGTTGGTGCAGCTCGTGATCGCGGCGATCACGACCATGCCGTGGTCGAGCTCGATGGTCTGGCCGTCCTCCAGCTGGACCGGAACGGAATTGCTGGTCTTGCGCTCCTCCGCGACGGCGGTCAGACCGGCCCGCCTGGGCTTGCCGTTCTCTCCGTCATGGTCCTCAGCGGGTGGATCGGAGGCCGGGAAGGAGTCGTCGATGGCGACGTCCAGCATGTTGCTGAGCTCCTCGCCGGCCTTGGGGTCCCACTCCTGCATGGCCTCGAGGAAGGCCGGCTTCGCGTTGGTCAGTGAGATCCGGTCCTGCGGGCGCTTGGGGCCGGCGATGCTCGGCTCCACGTCCCCGAGATCCAGCTCGAGCGTGTCGGAGTAGGTCGGCTCCTCGGAGTCGGGCTCGTGGAAGAGGCCCTGCTCGCGGGTGTAGGCGTCGACCAGCTCGATCTGCTCTGTCGGTCGGCCCGTGAACTCCAGGTAGCGGAGCGTCTCCGCGTCGATCGGGAAGATCGCGCAGGTCGAGCCGAACTCAGGCGACATGTTGCCGATCGTCGCGCGGTCCGCGAGGCCGAGCCCCGCGATGCCCGGGCCGAAGAACTCGACGAACTTGGACACGACCCCCTTCTCCCTGAGCATCTCGGTGACGGTCAGGACCAGATCGGTCGCGGTCGCGCCCTCGCGCAGCTCGCCGGTCAGCCGGAAGCCGAGCACCTGCGGGAGCAGCATCGAGATGGGCTGGCCCAGCATGGCCGCCTCGGCCTCGATTCCGCCCACGCCCCAGCCGAGCACGCCGAGTCCGTTGATCATCGTCGTGTGGGAGTCGGTGCCGACCAGGGTGTCTGGATAGGCCTGGGCCGTCCCATCCTGCTCGCGCGTGTAGACGCACTGGCCGAGGTACTCGAGGTTGACCTGATGACAGATCCCGGTCGCGGGCGGAACCACCCTGAAGTTGTCGAAGGCGGTCTGTCCCCAGCGCAGGAACGCGTAGCGCTCTCCGTTCCGCTCGTAGTCGCGCTTCTCGTTGATCCCGAAAGCCTTCTGGTTGCCGAAGGCGTCGACCTGAACCGAGTGATCGATGATCAGATCGACGTCGACCTGCGGATTGATCGCGCTCGGGCTCCCGCCCAGATCCTCCATTGCGTCCCGCATCGCGGCGAGGTCGACCACGGCGGGTACCCCGGTGAAGTCCTGCATCAGCACGCGCGCGGGCTGAAAGGGGATCTCAATCGAGGGATCGGCCTTCGCATCCCAGGTGGCGATCGCCTCCACGTCCTCGGAGGTGACCGAGGTGCCGTCCTCGAGGCGAAGCGCGTTCTCGAGCAGGACCTTCAGCGAGTACGGCAGGCGGGCGACATCGAAGCGCTCCTGTAGGGCGTCAAGCCGATGAATCTCCACCTTGCGGCCGGAGACCTCGAGCTCGGCGCGTGCTCCGAAGCTGTCGCTGCTCACATCGGGAAGTATGACCTGTGGCGCCCAGCGGCTAACCCGGCCAGAACCCGCTCGCTCCCCGCTACTTGTGCTTCTTGTGCTTCTTGTGCGACTTGAGCTTGCTGATCTGGACGGTGTTGCCGGTGGGATCAATCGTGGTCACGCGGATCCGGACTCCACGGCGGTGCCGCGACACGGCGGTGCGCCCTTGCTTGCTCAGCTTGACCTTGACGGTCTTGCTCCGGCCGCCTGGAATCCTCACGGTCGCGCGACCAAGCACGTTCGCCTTCTTCTTCCGCTTCTTCGCGGAGCGGCTCTTCTTGCCCCTGCCGGAGCCGATCACCTCCACCTTGACGCGGCACGGGTTCGCACCGGGGGCCGAGTCGACCGGAACCTTGACGGCCTTGCCCTTCGCCTTCACCTTGCCGGCGCCGAGAGAGGCGCGCAGGTAGGGGACCGAGGAGTAGTCGGGAGCGATCGCGGCTCCGCAGGGAAGCGCCTTGGGCGATGAGGCCTTGACCTGGCCGCCGGACGCCCCCGGGGCGTCGAGCACCGGGATGCGCAGCGAGAGGTCGGAGATCGTCACCTGGCCCTGGCCGTTCGCGGCTCGACCGTAGCCGCCGAAGGCGCCACCCGCGTCACGCGGGAGCAACTCCAGCTTGGCAATGTGCCCCGCTGCGAACAGATGCCCGCTCGGGTGGAGCTGGAACACCTGCCGGGCGGTCCCGACCTGGGGCCGGTAGAGCTGGCGGTCCACCAGCGTCTCCGTGCCGGACGGATCGACGTCGAACAGGCGCGCCGCGAGTTCCGAGTTCGCCACCGGAGAGGCGATCTTCGCGATCACGGTGGGGGATCCCATCAATGTGTAGCCGGTGCCCGCTGCAGCGGGAAGGCGGTACGTGGCGACACCCGACTGGTCCGCAGACGGGCCCGAGGTGCAGGCGGGACCGGGCGGATTCGGTGCTGCGCTCGCGTTGACCGGGTTCCAGGTCGCGCTGAGAGTGTCCGAGCCAGTGCCGGGGGCGACGATCTTCCGAGCCGCGGAGTGAAGGCGGACCTCGCCCTTCTCGAGGCCGGCCCAGCTCCCGGCCTGGAATGGCCCACCGGATGGGGTGTCCTTGGGACAGGTCATCGCGAACGCGGTCGTACCCTGGAACGGCAGCGAGCCTGTGCCCTTGACGTAGTGGTCGAGCCAGGCGTTCTCGGCGTCGCGCAGGGTGTCCGAGTCCACGGCCTTGTTCGCGGACCGGGGATGGCCGAAGTCCCCGAAGAACATGGAGATCGGGACGGTCGGGTACTGGTCGCGGGTCCGGTTGTAGAACCTGATCGCCTCGTCGGCCGGGAAGAGGTCGTCCGTGAACCCGTTCGAGATCAGCATTGGAGCGGGCGGCTCGGAGTGATCGATGTAGTACCCCGAGTGGTGCGCCGTGATCTCGTTGAAGATCTTGGTGACGGACGGGTCACCGTCGTAGGGCTCGCCCGCATTGAGCCGGGCGTTCCAGCCGGTGACGTCGGCTTCGAAGTCGGTGCAGACGCCGAACGGCGCCTGCCCGCAGTACTTGCCGCTCCCCTGGCCTCCGAGGTACAGACCGGCGACGAGCGAAGCCTTCTCGATCCCGACCCTGCCGCCATAGGGCGAGTCGGCAACGTAGTCGAGCGTCCTGCCATTCGGTGTAAGGGAGTAGGCGAGGTCGCTCCACGGGATGTTGGGGGCGGCCGCTGCAATGCGCATGGGAAGCGCGTTCGCCGTGCTCGTCCAGGGAATGAGGTGCCCGTCGGGCATCATCACGCGGTCCTTCAGTGCCCCCAGCGCCAGCGACAGGCCGCCGCCATAGGAGCCGCCGAGCGCTCCCACCCGCTGTCCGTCGACGAGGCCCTGGTCGGCGAGCTCACCCATGAGGAACTGCGCGTCGCGGACCTCGAAGCGGTCGTCCATCAGGTGGATGAAGCCGTTGTCGCAGGCGCCCGCCGGTGCCGCCGCGATCGCGTTGTCCTTGCCGCACGATTGGTGGAAGCCGCGATCGGTCATGCTGAAGACGGCGTATCCGCGACTGGTCCACCGCCGCATCCCGCCGGTGGATCCCGAGGCGCCGAAGTCGATCTTCTCGCCCCCGTAGCCATGCCCGATGATGACCAGCGGATAGTTGCCGTCGGGACCGCCGAGATCCGGGGGGAAGGCCACATTGACATCGATCGGGGTCCCATCCCAGGACGGCGCGGTGCTGCGGACCGTGTCGTTGCTGCTGTTACCGGTTCCACACTCCCGGACGCCGTCCGCGGCGGGGGTGCACGCAATGCCGAGTGCGCTCGGAATCGCGGCGTGCGCACTCGAGGCAGCGAGCAGCGTGCCGAAGATGGCCGACATGACGACGAGCTTCCGCATTACCTCTCCTGTCTTCGAAGCGACGGATGCGTCTCCCTCACACGCCGCGCGGCTGTCCTTGACGCGCCCCGAGACAATAACTCAGCGTTTGTCGGCCTGACCGGCGGCGAGTTGGTCGGCGATGCGATCGGCACCGCCTCGGCGCTGGACGCGCGCGGCGAACTCGGGATGGCGGTAGCCGACCTCGGTGAGGAAGCGCTGGCGCCGCGGCGCCACCGTGATCTCGTTGGGGTTCCGCTCGATCGCGCGGACGACGGCCCGCGCCACCTTCTTCGGCGTCGTCGTTCCGAGGCCGGGCGGCGGCTTCGACTTAGCGTCGTGGAACATGCCCGCCTCGCGCACGAAGCCCGGGGAGACAACCGACACGCCGACGCCGTATTCATGCATGTCCTCGCGGAGCCCGAAGGCGAAGCCCCGGAGGCCGAACTTCGTCGCGTTGTACAGGGACGACCGCGGCGAGCCGACCTTGCCGGCCAGCGAGGAGATGAAGACCAGATGCCCCTCGCCCTTCTTGGCGAGCTTCGGGGCGATCGTGTGCGACATCAGGATCGGGGACTCGAAGTTGACGCGCAGGGCGCGGGTGACCTCGTCGGCGCTGAAGCCCTCCAGCTTCCCCGTCGCGGGGAGCGCCGCATTGGCGACCAGTCCATCGACGTTGCCGGCGTCCTTCGCCAGCTTCTCGGCAGCGCCCGGCTTGGCCAGGTCGGCGGCGATCACCTCGTGATGGCGGGTTCCGCCCGGGAGTGTCTTGGCCAGCTCCTGGAGGTCTTCCTTCTTTCTCGAGCTCAGGATCAACCCGGCGCCATGCCCGGCAAGCTCTTCGGCGATCGCGCGACCGAGTCCCCCGGTGGCGCCGCTGAGCAGCACCCGCTTCCCCTCGAGATCCACGCTCAGAACCTACCTGACGGGGTCCGGGGCCACCCGGGGCCAGGTGATGCAGCGAACCGTCCAGCTCTGTGAGTGCTCGCTCACAGAGCCGGCGGCCTTTGCTACGGTCGTTTGCAGGAGAAACGGTCCGGCCAGGAGGGACGGACCCGGAGGAGAGATTCGTGCTGGCTCGCTCACACCATGCTCCGCGCAGACTTGGCCTGGCAGGCCTGGTGCTCGCCGCCGCGCTGATCGTGGCCGCGCCCGCCGCCGGCCAGACCGAGGGAACCACCACCACGACGACGACCACGGAGCCGGGCGCTCCGGTCGGTGCGTCGCCGGGACCCGCCACGACCGCGACCATCCTGCCGGGTGGCAAGGCGAGCATTCCCGCGGGAGCGCCCTTTTCGGTGGTGCGGGCGATTCAGGCCGCGAACCGCATCCACCGGCGGACCTATATCTGGGGAGGCGGCCATCGCGCCTTCAAGGCGAAGGGGTACGACTGCTCGGGCGCCGTCAGCTACGTGCTGCACGCCGCTGGGGTGCTCAGCGCTCCGCTGGTCTCGGGCCAGCTCGCCTTCTGGGGAGCCCCCGGTCCCGGCACCTGGATCACGGTCTTCGCCAACAAGACCCACACCTACATGTACATCGCCGGCCTGCGGTACGACACCTCCCCGCTCGGCGAGACGGTCGACCAGGGCCGTGGTCCGCGCTGGCGCTACACCCTGCGCACCGGCACCGGCTTCGCGATCCGGCACTATTCGGGACTCTGATCAAGCTCAGAGGCGCTCTGTGAGCACCTGCTCATAGGGCCGCATGCCCTGCTAGGCTTCCGCGCGAACCAAACGCCGAATCTCGACCCCGCCAGGGCGGGCCGAGAGCGGGGGAACCAAGCAGTTGGGGCGAATCCACCGAACGCGGTGGAGCCGCAAGCTCCTTAAGCGGCAGCCCGTCAGCTAACCCCGTAGGCCGACGAAGGAGAACGGTTTGCGGTCACATACGAGCAGCAGAGGTAGGAAGCTGGCTTTGGCAGGGCTGCTGTTGGTCGCCTCACTCGCTGGGGCGGTACCGGCGATGGCCCAGACTGGTGGGGCGGGCGTACCCGGCGGCAGCACCACGACCACCACTACGCCGACGGCCCCGAGCGGGACCGCCCGGATTCAGCCGGACGGCACGGCGATTCCGCCGGCGAACGCCCCCACGCAGATTCGGAAGGCGATCGCCGCCGCCAACAGGATTCACACCCGCCCCTATATCTGGGGCGGAGGACACGGCAGCTTCAAGTCCAGGGGCTACGACTGCTCGGGCGCGGTCAGCTACGTGCTGCACGCGGCCGGGCTGCTCAGGAGCCCGATGGCGTCCGGGCCGCTGATGGCCTGGGGCGTCCCCGGCATCGGCTCTTGGATCACCGTCTACGCCAACAGGAGCCACGCCTGGATGACGGTCGCCGGGCTTCGGTTCGACACCTCCGGTGCCGGCGAGTCCCTCAACCAGGGCTCCGGTCCGCGGTGGCGATTCAACATGCGTGCCGCCACCGGTTACTCCACCCGCTTCTCCCCAGGCCTCTAGCCGCCTCCCAGCGGCCCACTCGAGGCCACCTCTCCTCCCCTAGGTGCGCCGCGTCGCCTCTCCCGGGCGGCGCGGCGCGTCCTTTTTTACGTCCGTGAGGGGGAGGACCCTGCCTACGGGACGTCGAATCCAAAGATCGTGCCTGAAGTCACGAGCAAACGGTTCTCGATTGCAAAGGTTCTTTCACGTTTGGTAACGTCCCGCGCCAGTTACGCCGAGTCCCATCCCAAAGAGAGATGGGAGCGGGGGAACCAAGTTTTGGGGCTAACCCACCGCAGTCGAAGGGTGGGGGCGCAGGCTCCTCAAGCGCCAGCCCGTCAGCTAACCCCGCAGGCCCGCAAAGGAGAACTTGTTGATGCGAGACACACCTAGCCTGAAGCGTCGCCTCGTAGTCGCGGGGATCACAACCATTTGTGCGCTGGCCGTCGCCGTTCCGGCGGCCGCCCAGACCGGCGGGGCCGCTCCTCCCGGTGGAACCACCAGCACGACCACGACCGATCCCGCCGCCCCGGTCGGCCCTCCCGGCCGCGCCAAGCTGCGCAAGGACGGCACGGCCGTGGCGCCCTCGGACGCGCCGGCCAACATCCAGGCGGCCATCGCCGCGGGGGACGCGATTCACACCTATCCCTACCGCTGGGGCGGTGGACATCGCACCTTCACGGACACCGGGTACGACTGCTCCGGCGCGGTGAGCTATGTGCTCCACGCCGCCGGCTTCCTGCCGAGCCCGATGCCCTCAGGGCCTCTGGCGAGCAGCTGGGGAACCCCCGGCAAGGGTCGCTGGATCACCGTCTACGCGAACGCGGGCCACGCCTACATGGTGGTCGCCGGGCTGCGGTTCGACACCTCCGCGGTCGGCGAGCGGCTCAACCAGGGCTCCGGTCCTCGCTGGCGCTCGACGAAGCGCAAGGCGACGGGCTACACCGCCAAGTTCTACCCCGGTTACTAGGGCTCTCCGCCAAAGCTGACCCGGCGGGACTCCCGAACGTAGAAGTCGGGATGTCCAAGGCATCCCGGAAAGATTGTCCATCGCGTCCGCGCGAGGCAGTGCGAAGCTCGGATATACCTATGCCCCCAACCGGGCCCGTTGTACGGTGCGCACAGCGATTCGGTCCGGAAGCGAGCGAAGGAGATCGCCGTAGCCTCGACCCAGGCAAGGACGAATGAGGAGGAGCGTGGCACCGCGTCGGGTGTCGACGATCTCGACGTCCGCCTCGTCGGGGTGAGCAAGCACTACGGCGAGGTCGCCGCGGTCAACGGAATCGATCTCGAGGTGAAGCGCGGGGAATTCTTCACGCTGCTCGGGCCGTCCGGATCGGGAAAGACCACGACGCTTCGGATGATCGCCGGCTTCGAGGAGCCGGACACAGGCCGCGTCGAGCTCGGCGGCAAGGACGTCACACGGCTGCCCCCCTACGACCGCTCGGTCAACACCGTCTTCCAGGACTACGCCCTCTTCCCCCACATGACCGTGGGTGACAACGTCGACTACGGCCTGCGCGTCAAGGGCGTCGACAAGGAAGAGCGCAGGCGGCGCGCGACGGAAGCCCTGGCCACCGTGCGGCTCGGGGGCTACGAGGCCCGCAAGCCCAACCAGCTCTCGGGCGGCCAGCAGCAGCGAGTCGCGCTCGCCCGGGCGATCGTCAACGAGCCCCGGGTACTGCTCCTCGACGAGCCGCTCGGCGCCCTCGATCTGAAGCTGCGCGAGCAGATGCAGGTGGAGCTGAAGACGATCCAGGGCCAGGTCGGGATCACGTTCATCTACGTGACCCACGACCAGGAGGAGGCGCTGACCATGTCGGACCGGATCGCCGTGTTCAACGACGGCGGCATCGAGCAGATCGGCCCGCCGACGGAGATCTACGAGCGACCCGAGAACGCCTTCGTCGCCGGCTTCGTCGGAGTCTCGAACCTGCTCGAGCGGGACGGCGAGCGCTTCACCGTGCGCCCCGAGAAGATCTCGATCATCGAGAACGGCGAGGCGCCGAAGGGACTTCACGTCGAGGAGGGGACGATCAAGGACGTCTCCTACGCCGGGATGGTGACGCGCTATCTCATCGACCTCGCAGCAGGGGGAGAGCTGCAAATCGTCCGCCAGAACCTGGAGACGACCTCCGCGGAGGTCCAGGCGCAACGCGGTCGCAAGGTGAAAATTGGATGGCGAGCGGATCAGACCGTCGCCGTAAAGGGAGAGGAGGAAGGAAAGTGAGCAGATTCAGAGCTCGCTCCGCCTGGCTGCCCGCCGCGATCGTCGGAGGGCTCGCCGCCACCATGCTGGTGATCGCCGGCTGTGGTGGAGGAGGCGGAAGTAGTGACAACGGCAGCGCCCAGAAGTCCGTCGGGGCAGGTGAGGGGCAGTTGAACCTCGTTGCGTGGCCCGGATACGTCGCCGACCCATGGAAGTCCGCCTTCGAGCAGCAGACGGGCTGCCAGATCAAGCTGAAGGAGGCCGGCACCTCGGACGAGATGGTCGACCTGATGCGAACCGGTCAGTGGGACGGCGTCTCGGCCTCGGGCAACGCAACCGCGAAGCTCGTGTCGCGGAGGTGACGTCGCCCCGGTGAACACCGATCTGGTGCCGAACTACGCGACGATCTTCGACGACCTCAAGAACCAGCCCTACAACACGTTCGACGGGACCCCCTACGGGATTCCCCACGGGCGCGGGGCGAACCTCTTGATGTCGAACTCGAACGATGTCAAGCCGAACCCGACCTCGTGGTCGGTGATGCTCGACCCGAACCAGGCGGCGAAGTACAAGGGCAAGATCAGCGTCTACGACGACCCGATCTACATCGCGGACGCCGCCGTGTACCTGAAGGCGCACCAGCCCGACCTGGGGATCACCGATCCCTACGAGCTCGACGACAACCAGTTCAACGCGGCTGTCGACCTGCTCAAGCAGCAACATGCGAACGTCGGTGAGTACTGGTCCGACGCCGCGAAGCAGATCAGCTCGTTCACGAACGGCGATGTCGTCGTCGGGACGACCTGGCAGTACCAGTACTTCGCGCTGCTGGCCGACAACCAGCCGATGCAGGCGCCGGGAGCCGACACCGGGTTCCAGCCGACGGAGGGTGCGACGGGCTGGTCCGACACCTGGATGATCGCGAAGAACGCCGACCATCCGAACTGCATGTACAAGTGGATGAATTTCATCGTCTCGCCCGAGGCCAACGCCGAAGTCGCTCAGTACTTCGGTGAGGCACCGGCCCAGAGCAAGTCGTGCGATCCATCCACGTTGACCGCTGCCGCGAAGGCCGATGACCTGCCGGCGGATCCGAAGTTCTGCGACGAGTACCACGCAGCGGATCCGAACTTCTGGAAGAACACCTACTACTGGAAGGTTCCGGTTGCGGACTGCGGCGATGATCGCGGCAACACATGCAAGGACTACAACGACTGGTCCGCCGCATGGACCCAGATCAAGGGTTGACGTGATTCGCGCGCTGTGGAAGCGGCTGGCCTAGAGGCCGGCCGCGGAAGGAGGTCGGCGAGCCGCAGGCTCGCCGACCTCTTCCATGGCCGCCCCCGGCTCCAGGTGGGCGCGCTGCTGGCCGGCCCGATCGGCTGGCTGGTGCTCGGCTACCTGGGGTCGCTGGTGGTCCTTCTGATCGCCGCGTTCTGGAGCGTCGATGCGCTCAGCGGCGAGCTGATCAAGGGCTTCACGTTCGACAACTACAAGGAGCTGTGGAACACCGACGTCTACCGCACGGTGGCGTTCCGGACGATCGGCATCGCCTCGGCCGTCACCCTGACCGACGCGCTGCTCGCCTTCCCGATCGCGTTCTACATGGCGAAGCTGGCGAGTCGCCGGGCGAAGGGCCTGCTCGTCGTGGCCGTGCTGATGCCGCTGTGGTCCTTCTACCTGGTCAAGGTCTACGCCTGGCAGACGATGCTCTCGGCGCACGGGATCATCAACTGGGCGCTCGATCCGATCGGGCTGAACGGGCCCGGATTCGGAGCGACGGCCGTTTGGATCGTCGAAAGCTACCTCTGGCTGCCGTACATGATCCTGCCGATCTACGCGGGGCTGGAGCGGATTCCCGACAGCCTGCTCTCGGCCTCCGAGGACCTCGGGGCGAAGCCGTTCGAGACCTTCCGGCGCGTGATCCTGCCGATGGCCTTCCCGGCGGTGGTCGCCGGATCGATCTTCACCTTCTCGCTGACGCTGGGCGACTACATCACGCCGTCGCTCGTCTCCCCCGACACCCAGTTCATCGGCAACGTCGTCTTCTCGAGCCACACCAACAACCTGCCCCTGGCCTCGGCGTTCGCGACAGTCCCGATCGTGGTGATGGTCGTCTACCTGCTGATCGCCCGCCGCCTCGGAGCGTTCGAGCACCTCTAGACCGATGACCCTCTCGCCCAAATACAGGAGCCTCCTGCGCGTCGGCGTCGGCATCACGCTCGCCTTCATCTACATCCCCCTGCTCGTGATCGCGATCTATGCCTTCAACGGCGGCACCACGCTGAAGTGGCCGCTCGACAGCGTGACCACCCACTGGTTCAGCGACGCGATCCACGACTCCGGCGCGCGTAACGCCCTGTGGACATCGGTCAAGGTGGGCGTGGCCGCGACGGGGATCGCACTGTTCCTCGGCACGCTCGCGTCCTTCGCGGTCTCGCGTCACCGTTTCTTCGGTCGAGAGACGGTCTCGTTCCTCGTCGTGATCCCGATCGCACTGCCGGGCATCGTCACCGGCCTGGCGCTGAGCGACACCTTCACGCAGGTGCTCGGGGTGACGCTCGGCCTCTTCACCGTGATCGTCGCCCACGCCACCTTCTGCATCGTCGTCGTCTACAACAACGTGATCGCCCGACTGCGGCGGGTCTCGGCCAATCTCGAGGAAGCCTCGGCCGACCTCGGCGCCCACACGTGGCAGACCTTCCGGCACATCACGCTGCCGAACATGCAGACCGCGCTCGTCGCAGGCGCTCTGCTCGCCTTCGCACTCTCCTTCGACGAGATCATCGTCACCACGTTCACGCTTGGAGCCGGCCAGCAGACGCTGCCCATCTGGATCCTCGACAACCTCTTCCGGGGGCAGCAGCTGCCGATCACCAACGTGGTCGCCGTGATCGTCGTGCTGATCTCCATCATCCCCGTCTATCTCGCGCACCGATTGACCCGTGAGGAGGCGATCTCGAGCCGCGGCGGCGGCACGATCGCCGAGAGCACCGCCATTCCGTAAACCGGGTCGTAATCTGATGACCATGGTCGGCGTTCGCCGGGGAGCCGTCGCGGTCGTGGCACTTTGCCTTTCGGTGGCGTATGCGGCCGGCGCTCATGGCGCCGGGGAGCCCGCCTACGGCTGCAAGAAGATCCATCGCGGCGCGGCGACCATCGACCCGAATCCGAAGGGCAGGGCGCCGGTCCTTATCGGCGACTCGACCGTGATATTGCCGATTCCGAACCTGAACGCGATCGGCTACTCGGTCAACGGCCGCGGCTGTCGCGGCTTTCGGGAGTCGATCAACATCGCCCGGAGGCTGCGCGCGAAGCACCACCTCCCGCACCTCGTTCTGATCAATGGCTACGCCAACGGAGGGGCCAACCCCGACCTGATCTCGGAGGCGCTCGACGTGCTCGGGCGCTCCCGGGTTCTCGGTCTGGTGACGGAGTACAACGCCGACACCGGCCATCCGCTCGCGCCGGACACGGACATCCTCTTCAAGGCCGAGAGGCAGTACCCGCATCGGATCCTCGTCCTCGACTGGGTCAAGTACAGCCGCTCACATCACGCCGCCGAGCCGAAGCCGGGCGCCTGGTTCCTGCCCGACCTCTACCACCCGAACTACACCGGCGCCGCCGCCTACGCCCAGTTCCTGGGTCAGGCCCTACCGCTGGCAAGGGACGGTCGCTTCCCGCCCTTGCCCTGACCTGGGATCGCAGCGAGGGGAATCAGCTTCTTGAGCAGCCGCGCAAACGCCTTCGCCCCGCTGAAGGTGAGATGCAGGCCGTCCGGCTGGAACCAGCTCGAGTGCCCGGCGCTGTCGTGGACCCAGTCGAGCACCTTGACCCGGGTCGGATCCCGCTGGCCCGCGTTGCGGATCACCTTGGCGTCATTCGACTCCCCGCCGCCCAGCTCGCGCGGCGTCACGAGCCCCAGCTTCCGCTTCGGTCCCAGGATCTTCTTCGCCTGCTGAATCTGGCGCGCGGTCACCGACGCGTCGGCGCCGAGGGCAAGCACGACGAGATGAGGAAGCTCGTGACGCCGCCTGGTGGCGCGCAGCAGCCGCAGGCCCTCGGCGAACTGCCGGCAGCCCCGAGCGTTGGCCTTGTAGCCAACGCGAGCGAGGGCCGGGAGTGCGAGGAGCATCGACGAGTCGCCGACGGCCAGCGGCGGCCGCGGAGCGACCTTGTGCTTCGGGCTGGCGGTCTCGACACCGCCGCAGCCCGCCTCGGCGACGGGCGCCCACAGAACCGGCACGAGGACCGCGAGGGTGGCGCCGAGCGCGATCCGTACTCTGACGCCCGTGCTTTTTCCCACAGTCGAATTCGCGATCTTCTTTCCGATCGTCCTCGCCCTCTCCTGGGCGCTGATGCCGAGGCAGCACTGGTGGAAGCCCTTCATCGTCGTTGCAAGCTACGTGTTCTACGCAGCGGCGGATCCCCGCTTCTGCCTGCTGCTCGGGTCGATCACGCTGGTCAGCCAGCTCGCGGTCTGGGCGATTCACCGCACAGAGGACGAGCGCCTGCGCAGGTGGTTCACGGCGGGTGGCGTCGTCTTCGACCTCGGGATCCTGGCCGTCTTCAAGTACTACGGGTTCTTCGTCACCGACGTCTCGGATGTCCTCGACTCGATCGGTCTCGGAATGCCCCTCCCCCTCGTGACGATCGCGCTGCCGGTCGGGGTGAGCTTCTTCAGCTTCCAGGCCGTCACCTACGTGGTCGACGTAAAGAGGCGCCAGACCGAGCCGGCCTCGCTGCTCGACGCCGCGATCTACCTGAGCTTCTTCCCCCACCTGGTCGCCGGTCCGATCGTCCGGGCCAGCGAGTTTCTGCCGCAGCTGAAGGAGCCGAGGGATCCCGATCGCGTCGCCGTCGGTGCCGGCCTCTCGCTGATCGCGCTCGGCCTGATCAAGAAGGTGATGATCGCCGACTACCTGGCGCGCGAGGTGGTCGACAAGGTTTTCGCCGTGCCGCAGGCCTACAGCGCGCCGGACGCGATCCTCGGCGCCTACGCTTACACCGCCCAGATCTTCTGCGACTTCTCGGGGTACACCGACATGGCGATCGGGCTCGCGCTGCTGATGGGCTTTGTCTTCCCCCAGAACTTCAACAGCCCCTACAGGGCAACCGGCTTCCGCGACTTCTGGCGGCGCTGGCACATGACCCTCTCGCGCTTCCTCCGCGACTACCTCTACATCCCATTGGGTGGCAATCGGAAGGGACGAGTTCGCACCTACGTCAACCTGATGCTGACCATGGCCCTCGGCGGACTCTGGCACGGGGCGGCCTGGAATTTCGTCGCCTGGGGCACCTACCAGGGCGCCGGCCTCTCGGCGGAGCACGCGATCAAGGGCCGCCTCGGCCGGATCTTCCCCGGATGGCTCCGCTGGTTCGTCACCTTCAACCTGATCGTCGTCGGCTGGATCCTCTTCCGCTCGAGTGACCTCAGCCTCTTCGGCGACTACATGGCCGCGCTCGTTCGATCCGGCCCGGCCACCCTCTACTCGGTCCCGGTCGTGGGCGCCATCGCCCTGGTGATCGGCCTCCAGCTCCTGCCCGAGCGCCCGATGGAGGGCATCGAGCTGCGGATTGGCCGCCTGCGGCCCCTGCTGCTGGGCGCTGCGCTCGCCGTCGTCGTCCTGATCGTCGGCGCAACGGTGCCGAGCCAGGGCGTACCCCCCTTCATCTACTTCCGGTTCTGATGCCAGAGTCCCCGGAGAAATTCGAGACGATCGCCGAGATGGAGGCCGAGGCCCGCGCGGGGCGCGAGGGGGAGCCTCACGGCGACGACAGCCTGATGCAGCGCTTCGACCGCTGGGGCCTGCGCCGCTTCAGCGCCTGGGACGCGGTCAAGGCGGTGGCGCTTACCACCTTCCTCCTGCTGATCTTCGCCGGTGGGTCGATCCGGGCGGCCGCCGACGAGTTGAAGCCCGGCCTCGGGCGCGACATCGTCAAGGCGATCGGTGGCCCCGCCGGCTGGGTCGCCGACCAGCTGCCGTTCGCCGAGACCCGCCGCGACCTCACCTCCTGGCTCTCGCCGAACCAGCAGCTCTCGGGCCAGGGCTTCGAGGCCGGCGGGTCGAGCCCGGGAAGGGCCTCTCGGATCCCGGCCGGTGTGCCGACCACGCCGCAGCCGCTCGACCGGCTGCTCGTCACCGGGGACTCGCTCTCGACGCCGCTGGACATCGAGATCGCGCGCAAGCTCGCCGACCAGGGAGCGAGCGTGCAGGTCACCAGGGACCCGCACCTGGCCACCGGGATCTCCAACACCGGGCTGGTGGACTGGGGCCAGCTCTCCTCGAGCCAGGCATCCGAGGACGATCCGGACGCCGTCGTCCTCTTCATCGGCGCCAACGAGGGTTACTCGATGCCCGGGCCGAGCAGCGGGCAGGTGAACTGCTGCGGGCCCGCCTGGGAGGCGGTCTTCCAGTCGCGGGTCGGCCAGATGATGGACAACTACCTGAGCGGCGGCGTCGAGCGGATCTACTGGCTCACCGTGCCGACCCAGCGCGACCCGGCCCGCAAGCCGATCGCCGACGCCGTCAACCAGGCGATCCGCGAGGCGGCGGCGAGCCGGGGGGCGGCGGTGCGGGTGATCGACCTGATCTCCGACCTTCACGCCGGGGGACACCTACCGGGACTCGATCGACATCGACGGCAATCAGACCATCGTCCGCGAGTCCGATGGCATCCATCTGAACGAGGACGGCTCCTCGGTCGCGGCCGACCTGGTGCTTCAGGCCCTCGACAGGGACTTCGAATACTGATCTGACGCCGGAGCTACGTGTTCTGGGTGTACCGGCTCTTGATGCGCTTGGAGGCGTTCGAGACCTTGTGGCACTTGGCCGTGGCGTTGTACTGCACGTTCGGCACGCCGTTCCGAGCCGCCGTCCTTGCATTTGAAGCCGAGCAGCGTCGCGCCGCACGTGCCCGCCGGCCCTCCCGACTGGTGGCGGCACTGGTGATAGGCCTCGATCACCTTCTCGCCCTTCGTGCAGCTGACGCCCTGGACCTTCAGCGAGGTGACATAGGAGGCGCCGAGGTTCTGCTGCTCGCCGCTGATGTCGCAGGCGGAGAAGTTCGATTCGTGGGCCACGGGGGCGGCCGTGCCGCTCTGGGCCAGCACTCCCCCGAGGAGCGCCGAGAGCGCGAGGATTGTCACCAGCGGCCTTGCGATCGGCGAAGAATAGACTGGCGCGACCTTGAAGCGACTCAGCCTCCTGATCGTGCTCGGAGCTGCGCTGATCGCCGGCTGTGGCGGCGGCGGTTCCTCCGACACCACCAGCACCGCGGCGCTGAGCTCGTGCGACATCAATGGCAAGCAGCAGGATCTGGGCGCGTCCTACGTCACCTCCATCGAGGTGGGGAAGGTGAGTTGCGGCCAGGCCGAAAAGGTCGTCCTCGCCTATCACCACTGCCGCCTGGCGAACGGCGCCGCGGGCGGAACCTGCAAGACGGCTGTGGAGGGCTTCAACTGCACCGAGGGAGCGCGGCAGTCCGTGCCGGGCGTGCAATTCAACGCCACGGCGGATTGCCGCAAGGGCGACGCTGAGATCAAGAGCACCTACACGCAGAACTTCTAGGCGAGGGACGCGCGGTGAGGATCAAGGCGGGACTGCTGTGCGTCGCCCTGTCACTGGTCGGGTTGTGGCAGGCGAGCGGCGCCCTTGCGGTCGGTGAGCCGGCCTTCGGCTGCGGGCACGTCCACACCGCCCAGGCGCTGCGCAGCCCATACGGGACCGGCCATGGGCCACCTCCGATCGCGATCGGCGACTCGACCATGCTCCTGCCGATTCCCGATCTGACCCGCGACGGCTTCGACGTCAACGCCAAGGGGTGCCGCGGCTTCAAGCAGAGCGTCTGGGTGGCGCGGGACCTGCGCAATCGCGACGAGCTGCCCAAGCTCATCCTGATCAACGCCTACGGCAACGGCGGGGTGAACGACGACCTGATCAAGTTCGCGCTCAAGGTGATCGGGCCGAAGCGGACCCTGGTCCTCGTCACCGCCTACGACGCCGACACCGGGCACCCGCCGGCCCCCGATACGGAGGTGTTCGTCAGGGCCGCCAAGGAGCATCCGGAGCAGATCAAGCTGCTCGACTGGGTGAAGTACTCGCTGCCCCATCACCGGACGGATCCAGCGCCGGGCGCGTGGTTTCTGCCCGACCTCTTTCACCCGAACTTCCCGGGAGCCCACGCGTACGGCCGATTCCTCGCCCAGGTGCTGCCGGGGGAGCCCCCCGGCGAGCAGTCGAAGTCCTCGGGTGGTGGCGTACCCTGGTGGCCGTTCGCGCTTGGGGGCGCAGTGCTGATCGCAGGGTTGGCGCTCTTTCTCGTCCGCAGGCGTGTTCCAAATCAATCGTGACCGCGAAGAAAATCCTGATCCCCGTTGCGCTCGTGATCGCGCTGCTCGCCTGCTCGGGCACGGCGCAGGCGCGCGGCGGCGCCGGACACAACCCGGCGACGAAGAAGCTCGAGGACGCGTTCAAGATCGCCCTGTACGTGCGCTCGGTGAGCACCGACGGCTGCTACCCGCCCGCCAAGCAGCTCGCCAAGGCGATCGGCCGCACCAAACGGGGCCTGACGGTCGGCGTGGCGAACAGCCCCGGATCCGTCCACCGGATGAACACCGTCTTCGTCGTCAAGCACGGCTCGACCTGCAACCACGTCCTGATGGCGCTCCGTGCCAGCTCGGGCCTCTACGTCCTCAACTCCGCTCAGGGCACGATCCGGATCGTCGGGCGCGGCGGGCCGAGGGTCGTGCCGGGCAAGCCGGGGCCGCCCAGGGGCGTCCGGATCGTCGCCAAGACCTTCAAGATGTCCGCGCCCGACCAACTCACCCGCCTCGAGGTCTTCTGCCCCGGCAAGACCTATCCGATCGGCGGCGGCATGTCGGTCAGCCTGCCGCCCGGCGCCGACGGCGAGGGCGTCTACCCGCACTCCTATGAGCGCCTCGGCGCGCAGCGGGGGTTCCACATCAGCGAGGTCCTCTACGACGCGAGCCACGGGTCGACGACGCCGCGCACCGTGACGGTGCAGTCCGTCTGCGCCAGCGGCCAGATCCCGCAGAACCCGACCCCACACAAGACCGTCTTCATCAAGCCGGGCGAGACCAAGACCGCCACCGCCCGCTGCCCCAATGGCCAGTACCTGATCATGGGCGGCTTCCAGCGGACCAACTTCGCCAGCGACGGAGGCAACTACATCGTCGAGTCCCGCGCCGACGGTCCCAGCGCCTGGCGGGTGACCGGGAGCGCCTTCACGGGCACCGACTTCACGGGCGGCGGGGAGCTGACCGCGATCGCCTACTGCTCCAAGGCGAAGGGTCCAATCCTCACCGAGACCTCGGCCTCGTCACCGGTCTCCACCATGGCCAACGCCTCCGCAACCACCCCGTCGTGCCCCTCGGGCCTGACCCTGACCTCCACCGGCTTCAGCCTGAATGGCTCCAGGAACGCGTTCTACGCCGGCAGCTCGCTCAATCAGGACGGCTCGACGACCGCGAACGCCTTCGGCTACTTCGGCGCCGCGGACAACCTCACGGCATTCGGCTACTGCCAGCGCGCCCGCTAGGCGGGACGGCGGACGGACCGGGCGACTAGCTGATGTTCGCCATCACGTGCTTGACCTGCGTGTAGTCCTCCAGGCCGTACATCGAGAGGTCCTTGCCGTAGCCCGACTGCTTGTAGCCGCCGTGCGGCATCTCGGAGACGATCGGGATGTGGTCGTTGATCCAGACGCATCCGAACTGGAGTGCCTTGGAGACTCTCATCGCACGACCGAGGTTCTGGGTCCAGACCGACGAGGCGAGGCCGTAGCGAGTGCCGTTCGCCCACTGGATCGCCTTCTCCTCGTTGGTGAACGGCTGCACCGTGATCACCGGCCCGAAGATCTCGTTCTGGATCATCTCGTCGTTCTGCCGGAGGCCCGCCACCACGGCCGGCTTCATGAAGAAACCGGGCCGGCGCGCCTTCTTGCCGCCGGTGACGATCTCCGCCTTATCTGGCCGGCGCTCGAGGAAGCCCTCGACCCGCTCGAGCTGACGCTCCGAGTTGAGCGGGCCGAGCGTGGTGTTGCCGTTCATCGTGTCGCCGATCTTCAGGCCGTTGGCCTGCTCGGCGAGCCCGCTGACGACCTTGTCGTAGACCTTCTTCGAGGCGAGGACCCGCGTCGCCGCGGTGCAGTCCTGGCCGGCGTTGTAATAGCCGGTCCCGGCGATGGTCTCCATCGCGACGTCCATGTCGGCATCGTCGAAGACCACGACCGGCGCCTTTCCGCCGAGCTCGAGGTGGACGCGCTTCAGGCTCTCGGAGGCCTCGCGCGCGATCCACTTGCCGGTCTCCGGCGAGCCGGTGAGCGAGACCATGCCCACGTCGGGATGCTTGACGAGCGACGCCCCCGCCGGGTCGCCGTGGCCACCGACGAAGTTCGCGACACCGGGCGGGAAGATCTCGGCGCAGAGCTCCGCCAGGACCGTGAGCGTCGACATCGGGGTCGTCTCGGCGGGCTTCAGGACGAGAGTGTTGCCGGCGGCCAGTGCCGGGCCGATCTTCCAGATCGCCATCATCATCGGGTAGTTCCAGGGCGTGATCTGGCCGACGACGCCGATCGGCTCCCGCCGGATCCACGACGTGTAGCCCTCCAGGTACTCGCCGGTGGCGCGGCCCTCCATGTTGCGGGCGGCCCCCGCGAAGTAGCGGAGGTTGTCGCACATGAAGGGGATCTCGTCCTCGTAGAAGGCGGAGCGCGGCTTGCCTGCGTCGGCCGACTCGATGTCGGCGAGCTCGGCGGCTCGTTCCTCGATCCGGTCGGCGAGCTTCAGCAGAAGGGTCGAGCGATCGGCCGGGGTCGTGACGCCCCAGGTCTCGAAGGCGGCCTTGGCGGCCTTGACGGCCTCGTCGACGTCGCGCTTGCCGGACAGCGGCGCCCTGGCGATCACCTGGCCCGTTGCCGGGTTGATGACGTCCTCGCGGTTGCCGTCGACGGGCGCGACGAACTTGCCGCCGATCATGTTCTTGAGGGTGATCGTCCTCGGCTTTCCGTTGCGGCTTCCCCGAGAGCTTCGCTTTGCGGTGGCGGTGGCCATGGCTCCTCCTTGTTCAGACTTTCTGTTTGCTGCCGAGCACGTCCTCGACCGGCGTGTGGTCAACCCCGACGGCTTCCGCGACGGCGGGATGGGTGACAGTACCGCCGGCGACGTTGATCCCGAGTCTCAGGCCGGGGTCTCGGCGTACCGCCTCCGCGACGCCGTGGTCCGCCAGGGCCAGGACGTACGGAAGCGTGGCGTTGGTCAGGGCATAGGTCGACGTGATCGGCACCGCGCCGGGCATGTTGGCGACGCAGTAATGCGTGATCCCATCGACCTCGAAGACGGGGTCGCGATGTGTGGTCGGGTGTGAGGTCTCGAAGCAACCGCCCTGGTCGATCGCGACGTCGACCAGCACGGCATTCTTCTTCATCAGCTTGAGCTGCTCACGGCGGACGACGTAGGGCGCCCTCGCCCCGTGGACCAGGACCGCGCCGATCACCAGGTCGGCGCGCGGCAGCATCTCCTCGATCGCCAGGGTCGAGGAGTAGACGGTCGATGCGCGGCCGCCGAAGGCGACATCCAGCTCGCGCAGCTTGTCGATCGAGACGTCGAAGACGAAGATGTCGGCCTCCATGCCGATCGCAGATGAATGCGGCATTCATCCCCACCGCGCCGCCGCCGATGACGATCACGTTCGCGGCCGCGACCCCGGGCACGCCGCCCAGCAGGATCCCGCGGCCGCCCATGGGCTTCTCGAGGAAGAACGCGCCGGCCTGGGTCGCGATCTTGCCGGCGATCTCGCTCATCGGAGCGAGCAGCGGCAGCCGGCCCTGGGAGTCCTCGACGGTCTCGTAGGCGACGCAGGTGGCGCCGCTCTCCTGGAGGCCCCTGGTGAGCTCCGGCGCCGGTGCGAGGTGCAGATAGGTGAAGAGGGTGTGCTCGGGCCGGAGCAGCTCGACCTCCGAGGGCTGCGGCTCCTTCACGCCGAGCACCATCTCGGCCTGGCCGAAGACCGCCGCCGCGTCTGGCAGGAGTCGCGCCCCCTGCGCCTCGTATGCCTCGTCTGGGATTGAGCTTCCCTCGCCCGCGCCCGCCTGGATCAGCGCCTCGTGACCGCGCTCCGTGAGCTCGCGCGTGCCGGCCGGCGTCAGGGCGACCCGGTATTCGTCGTCCTTGATCTCGGTGGGGACGCCGACCTTCATCCGGCTGACTCCTCTCCTACGGACTCAGTGCGCAACCCGGATGTGAACTCAAAACGCACTCCGCGGGTCTCGAGCTCGGCGAACATCTGCTCGGGATCGATGCAGCGCTCGGGCGGCAGCGCGCCCGTGGCAGTGATCTCCCCACGCGCCAGCAGGCGGACAACGGCCGCCGCGAAAGAGCCGGTCGAGATCACGCCGCCGCCGAGCTGCCAGGCGCGGTTGGCCGGAGTGAAACTCACCGCGCGCACCACCCTTTCTCCGCCGATCGCCTCGACGACATGGGCGGAAACGGTGTTGGGCGAGGGCGGAGAGGCTGCGCGAGCAGCCTCGGCAACTCGCTCCTCGCTCGCCTCGGCCAGCTCCTGAAGCAGCTCGAGTACCTGCGGTGAGAGCGAGAGGGCGAAGGTGACGTGCTTGGCGCCGAAGCTGTCGCCGAAGGTGAGCACCTCGGAGTGCAGCGTGAATATCGTCTCCGCCTCACCGATCGGATCGCCGAAGTCGACCCGCGGGCCGGCCTGCATCGGTTCGAGCTCTCGCGGCCGGCCGTCGATCAGGGCCATTGGCGGCCTGCTGATCTCGGCGATCAGAGTCCGAACCGCGTAGGGGAAAGCCATCCCGCCAGGAGGATCCAGGTCCCTGCCCGCCGCCGCGACCGAGATCGACTCCGCCTCGCCGCCGAGCTCACGGACGGCCCGGGCCGCCATCAGATTGGACTTGCCCGGCGCCGAACCTGCGCCCAGGACGGCGAGCAGGCCGCCCTGCTCAAAGCGAGGACTGAGCTCGAGCTGCTCTTTGGTGACGTGGTAGAGGCCGCCCAGATCCATGTAGTGACAGCCGACCTCGAGGCAGGCCTCCATCGCTGCGAGGTTGACGGGATAGTGGGCCGAGTTGACCAGCACCTCCATTCCGGCCAGCTGCTCGGCGAGGTTCGTGGTCGCGTCGGCCTGTCGAGCCTGGGCCTTGCCGCCGCCGTGCTCCGTCGCCACCTCTTCTGCCCTCCCCAGGTCGAGGTCGAGCAGGCGCATCGCGGTGACCTCCTCGGAGTCGGCGAGGTCGCGGACGATCGCGGGAGCGATCGTCCCGCCGGCGCCGAGGACCGCCACCCTCACGAGATCAGCTCCTTTGCCCGCAGCGCCAGCCAGAGCTCGACGCGATCGTTCGCCCGGCTCAGGTCTCGTCCGGTGAGCTCCTCGATGCGCTTGATCCTGTAGCGGAGAGTGTGGCGGTGGCAGTAGCAGTCGCTCGCCGCGCGCTCCCAGTGCCCGTTGCGGTCGATGTAGGCCTCCAGCGAGCGGAGCAACTCGCCGGCGTAGCGCTCGTCGGAGTCCTCGATCGGCCCGAGGACGCTCTCGCAGTAGAGCCGGAGCGCCTCGCCGTCCTGGACCGAGAGCAGCAGGGTGAAGGCGCCGAGGTCGCGGTGAGACGCGACGTCCGGCGCGGCCCCGTTGGCGAAGCCGGTTGCCTCGAGGGCACAGCGGGCCTCGTGGAAGGAGTGGCGGACCCGCTCGGTCGGCAGCGACCGGCTGGTCGCGGCCCGCGTCGGCCCGTGGACGGCCTCGATTGCCTGGCGAGACTGGGTGGCGAGCTCGAAGGGATCCCCCTTGGCGCCGTCGACCACAGCGCAGAGGAGCTCGCGGCGCCCGGCCGGATGGGGCGCAACCAGGGCCGCCCGGTTCTCGCTCGCCAGATGCTCAGCCAGCGTCGACTCCGCCGCGGCGGCGTCACCGAGCTCGAAGGCGAGCACAACGGAGCGCTCGCCGATCCCGAAGGGAGCAAGGCGGTCGCGGATGTCGTCGGGTGCAAGCCGGCCGGAGAGCGTCGCCGCCAGGACCTCTCCAGAGAGCCTGCGCTCGGTCTCCCTGGCCACCCGGTCGCGCATCAGCTCCAGCGCGACGACGATGGCCGCCTGCTGTACGCAGAGGCGCTCGAAGTCTCCAAGCTCGCCGGAGCGCCGCACCACGACCAGCCAGGCCTCCGCAGCGCCCGCCCTGGGCGAGACCGGATGGGCGAGGGCCCGGCCTCGCAGGTCGGACTGGTTGGGCACGAAGGGTGCTGCGGCGGTGCCGCGCGGGATCACCTCGGAGCGGATGGCCTCCAGCAGATACTCGGGAAGCCGGCGCCCCCCACTCGCCAGGACCTCTCCGCGGGCATCGAGGACGACCGAGCTCCCGCCGATCGCGGCGGCGATCTCGCGCGCGACCTCGTCGAGCCCGCCGCCCTGCAGGACCAGCCGCTCGAGCCGCTCGTTTACCGCGATCCCGCGGGAGAGCACGTCGTACTGCTCGTTGACGAGGCGGCTGAACGCCGCCTCGGTGATGGCGATGAACGGCGTCTCGTAGGGGACCTCGAAGAGCGGAAAGCCCGCCTCCTCGGCCGCCGAGACGATTGCCTTCGGGATTTTGGCGTGGTCGAAGCCGGTGCCGAAGCCGAGGCCGGCGACGCCTGCGTCGGCGAGCAGCTTGATGAACTTGCGCTGGTGATCGGCGGTCTCCAGCCTGATCCCGGTGGTCAGGAGCAGCTCCCCACCGGAGAGCCATGGCGTCGGGTCGAGCAGTTCGGTGATGTGGACCCAGCGGATCTCGCCCTTGGCAGCGCCCGTCTCTCCGGCCGCGATCTTCAGGCCAAGCTCGGAGGTGAGGCTGTCGACCGTGAGCATCAGCGTCCTACGCGACGTGAGGACTCCTCGAGGACGGGACGGAGCACGTCCACGATCTCCTCGAACTGCTCGGTGTCCGCGATCAGCGGCGGGGCGAGCTGAACCACCGGGTCCCCGCGGTCATCGGCTCGGCAGATCAGCCCGCGCCGGTAGAGCTCGCGGGACAGGTAGCCCCGGAGCAGCTTCTCGGACTCCTCGTCCTCCAGGGACTCCTTGGAGTCCTGGTCCTTGACCAGCTCGATGGCGAAGAAGAAGCCGTCGCCGCGCACGTCCCCGACGATCGGGATGTCGTACAGCGACTCCAGCGCGGCCCTGAACTCGCCCTCCTTTGCCAGGACGTGGCCGCAGAGGTCCTCGCGCTCGAAGACGTCGAGGTTCGCCATCGCCGTGGCAGCCGCGACGGGATGTCCCGCAAAGGTGGAGCCGTGGGCGAACGACGCGGTGCCTTCGGCATACGGCTCGAACACCCGGTCGCTGACGATCATGCCGCCCATCGGCACGTATGCCGAGGTGAGGGCCTTGGCGACGGTGACGATGTCCGGCTGGTAGCCGTAGCGCTGGCAGCCGAAGTAGTGGCCGAGCCGGCCCCAGGCGCAGATCACCTCGTCGGAGACCAGCAGGACGTCGTAGCGGTCGCAGATCTCCCGCACCCGCTGGAAGTAGCCCTCCTGCGGCGGGATGCACCCGCCGGCGTTCTGCAGCGGTTCGAGGATCACCGCGGCGACCGTCTCCGGCCCCTCGAACAGGATCCGCTCCTCGATGGAATCCGCCGCCCAGAGCGGATCGCGGTCGGCGGGCCAGCGGTAGCTGTCCGTGTTCGGCACGTGGACGCCACCGGGGGCCAGCGGCTCGAAGTCGCTACGGAGACTCGTGATGCCGGTCGCGCTGAGAGCGCCAAGGGTGGTCCCGTGGTAGGCGATCTCGCGGGCTACGAACTTTGTCTTCTGGCCGTTGCCCCTCTTCCGATGATAGCTGCGCGTCAACTTCAGGGCCGACTCCACCGCCTCGGAGCCGCTGTTGGTGAAGAAGACCCGGTTCAGGTCGCCGGGCGCAAGCGACGCGATCCGGGTGGCGAGTTCGATCGCCCGGGGATGGGCGTAGCTCCAGACGGTGATGAAGTCGAGCTCGCGGACCTGGGCAGCCATTGCGTCGCCCAGCTCGGCACGGCCATGGCCCGAGTTGACGCAGAAGAGCGCCGAGAGGCCGTCCAGATAGCGGTTGCCATGGTCGTCCCAGACGTAGCACCCCTCGCCGCGGACGATGATCGGGACCTCGTGCTCCGGGCCGAACGAGCCCATCTGCGTGAAGTGCATCCAGAGATGGCGTTGTGCCTGCTCCTGAAGGGCATTTGCCTTAGTTTTGGCTATCTGCGTGGCGCTGCGTCGCTGCCATCCCTCTCCTCCAGTCTCTCTAGCCTCACCGTACAACGCTACCCCCAGGTGCGCGGCCCTACAAGCGGAATGATGTGAAATCAGCCTTGCCCGACTTGTACAAGCTGTACAAGTCAGGTATCCACTTTTGGGGCTTTCGCCCCTTGCGACGATTCGTCGAGGTTCTTAGGGTCAGGCGTCCAGCAAGGCCAATAAGCGGCCTGCACGGGGAAGGAGACAACTTGGAGAGCGCGGCGATTCCGATTCCGGCAAGCGACCCGGAGGGCGCGGGCGCGGGTGACAAGGGTCTGAAGACCGGCGCCCTTGGCTATCTGTCCAACCTGGTCATCGGGGTTGCCTCGACCGCTCCGGGATACAGCCTCGCTGCAACGCTCGGGTTCGTAGTCGCGGTCGGGGGGATGGGGTTCCACGCGCCGGCGGTGATGCTCGTCGCCTTCATCCCGATGCTGCTGATCGCCGCCGCCTACTACTACATGAACAGGGCCGACCCGGACTGCGGCACCAGCTTCACCTGGGTGACGAGAGCGATGGGGCCGCGGCTCGGCTGGCTGACGGGCTGGGCGATCGTCGTCACCGATGTCATCGTCATGGCGGCCCTCGCCTACATCGCGGGTGTCTACACGTTCCTGCTCTTCGGCCTCGATGCGGCCGCAACCAACCTTCTCGACGTCAGCATCGTCGCCGCGATCTGGATCATCGTGATGACCTGGATCTGCTGGGTCGGCATCGAGCTGTCGGCTCGCACCCAGTACTTCCTGCTCACCGCCGAGATCGCGGCACTCGCTCTGTTCGCCGCGGTCGCGCTCGCCAAGGTCTACTTCGGCGACCCGGGCGGCTTCCATGTCCAGGCGGACTGGTTCAACCCGTTCACGCTCCACGGCGGCACAACGGCGCTGGTGGACGGCGTCCTCCTGGGAGTGTTCATCTATTGGGGCTGGGACAGCGGCGTCTGCGTCAATGAGGAATCCAGGGACAGCGCCAACGGGCCAGGGCGAGCCGCAGTCATGAGCACGATCCTGCTCGTCTTGATCTACGTGGTGGTGGCCACAGCGGCCCAGGCCTACGCCGGCACGACGTTCCTGAAGCACCACGGAGACGACGTGCTGAGCGCCCTCGGCGGGCCTGTCCTCGGGTCACCGCTCGACAAGGTCCTGATCATCGCCGTGCTCACCTCGGCCTCGGCATCGACGCAGACGACCATCCTGCCGACCGCCAGGACCACGCTGTCGATGGCCCGCTTCGGCTCGATCCCCAAGATCTTCGGGCGGATCCACCCGCGGTATCTGACGCCCGACGTCTCGACGCTCGTGATGGGGGCCGTGTCGCTGATCTGGACGCTGGTCATCATCAACGTCAGCCAGAACGTGCTCAGCGACTCGATCACCGGGATCGGCTTCGGGATCGCCTTCTATTACGGCCTGACCGGCTTCGCCTGCGTCGTCTACTACCGCAAGGAGATCTTCAAGAGCCTGAAGAACTTCATCATGGTGGGGGTGGCGCCCTTCCTCGGAGGGGCGATGCTCACCTTCATCTTCATCAAGGCCTTCCTCGACTACAAGACCACGAGCACCGACGTCAACTACTCGGGTGGCTTCCTGGGAGTGGGGACTCCGGTCGCGATCGGCGTAGGGGGGCTGCTCCTCGGCGTCGTTGTGCTGGTGTTCGCCAACATCGCCTACCCGAAGTTCTTCAAGCGCAAGTGGGAGACGGCCGATCCCGGAATTCTCGAGGGAACCACCAAGGGCGAAGCATCCGTGATGTCCGACTGATGGGAGCAGACCGATGAGCGACATAGTCATTGGATACGACGGGTCCGACTCCTCGAAGTCGGCCCTCAACCAGGCATTCGAGTTCGCGAAGGCCCTGGGGGACAGCCTGGTGGTCGTCTTCGCCGCCGCTCCGGGCGGCTACGGCGGCGGCGAGGTTCCCGAGCAGCGCAAGGCGGTCGAGGAGTTCGGCCAGAAGGTCACCCAGGAGGCCATTGACGCCGCGAAGGCGGCGAAGGTCAAGTGCAAGGTCGAGATGATCAACGAGCATCCCCACGAAGCCCTGATCACCGCCGCCGACAAGCACGACGCCCGCATGATCGTGGTGGGCAGCCACGGCGATCATCCCGTGGTCGGAGCCATCATCGGCGCGACGCCGTACAAGCTCGTCCAGTTGTCCGACCGTCCGGTGCTGGTAGTTCGCGCGTGAACGCCGCGACGGGCACGGGGGGCGGCAACTGCGTCGTCCTCAGTTCCGTCACCAAGCGCTTCGGGGAGCTCACGGCGGTCGACGCGATCGACCTCGAGATCGAAGAGGGTGAGTTCTTCACCATGCTCGGTCCGAGCGGCTGCGGCAAGACGACGACGCTGCGGATGATCGCCGGCTTCGAGGATGTGACCGACGGACAGCTCACGATCGACGACGCGGACATGCTCGGGATCCCGCCGCACAAACGGCCGACCAACACCGTCTTCCAGAGCTATGCCCTCTTCCCTCACCTGAGCGTCAGGGAGAACGTCGCCTTCGGCCTGAAGCGCAAGGGCACCGAGCGCGCCGAGATCGAGCGGAGGGTGCGCGAGGAGCTCGAGCGCGTGGGGCTCGCCGCGGAGGCGAACCGGCGCCCGTCACAGCTCTCGGGCGGAATGCAGCAGCGCGTCGCGCTCGCCCGCGCGCTGGTCAACCTTCCCCGCGTCCTGCTGCTCGACGAGCCGCTCGGCGCGCTCGACCTGAAGCTCCGCAAGGGCCTCCAGGTGGAGCTCAAGAAGATCCAGCGCGAGGTCGGGATCACCTTCGTCTACGTCACCCACGACCAGGAGGAGGCGCTGACGATGTCCGACCGGATCGCGGTGATGAATCGCGGCCGAATCGAGCAGATCGGCGACCCCGAGCAGGTCTACGACAACCCGACGACGACCTTCGTCGCGGGCTTCATCGGCGTCTCCAATCTGATGCCCGGCGTGATCCGCAAGACGGGCGCGAAGGGCGAGGTCGAGCTGGACACCGGCGTGAAGGTGACCGCCGACGCCGAGGGGTTCACCGTCGGCGAACGCTGCCACGCCGTCGTGCGGCCCGAGAAGCTCGCCATCGGGGCGGAGGACCGGGGCGACCCGAGCGTCGAGGGGCTGGTCGAGAGCTCCCTCTACCTCGGCACGGCGACGCAGCTGATCGTGAAGCTGGCCGAGGACGTGCGGATGACGGTCCTCGTGCCGAACACTGACGAGGCCGAGCGCCAGCGCCTTCCCGCGGCCGGAGCGAACGTGAAGCTTTCATGGGCGTCCGAGCACATGCATGTGGTCAAGGAATCGGCGGGCAACGGGGCTCAGCCACCGGATGTGGCTGAAGCAGCGTGAACAAACCGGACAGGAGGGAACAAGTGACGAGCAAGAGGAGATTCCGCGGATTGGTCGCGGCGGGTGGGGCATTCGCAGTCGCGATCGTTCTCGCCGCATGCGGCGGCGGTAGCGGCATCGAGAACAGCAGCAGCGGCCCGGCCAACGTGCAGACGGCAAAGTACACGCCGCCGCCCGCGGGCAACCTGACGGTCTCGAACTGGCCGCTCTACATCGACAAGAACACCGTGTCGAACTTCGACAAGGCGACCGGCGTCCACACGACGTACATCGAGGACGTCAACGACAACCAGGAGTTCTTCGCCAAGTTGCAGCCGCTGCTGGCGAAGGGCCAGTCCGGCGGCCGCAGCATCATCGTCGTGACCGACTGGATGGCCAAGAAGATGCACGACCTCGGCTATGTCCAGAACCTGGACAAGGCCGGGATCCCGAACGTCGAGGCCAACCTCAGGGACAACCTGCAGCACGTCAGCACCGATCCGAACCGCGACTTCTCCGTTCCTTGGCAGAGCGGGATGACGGGGCTGATCGTCAACACGAAGCTGGCGCCGAACGTGCACTCGATCAACGACCTGTTCGACCCGCAGTACAAGGGCAAGATCGAGATGCTCACCGAGCTGCGGGACACGGTTCCCCTGGTGATGAAGGCGGACGGGATCGACCCGAACACCGCCAGCCAGCAGGACTGGCTAGACACGATCGACAAGCTCAAGTCGGCGGTCGCCTCGGGACAGATCCGGCGCTTCACGGGCAACGACTACACCCGCGACATGGCGAACGGCGACGTCGCGGCGATCATCGGCTGGTCGGGGGACGCGGTGCAGCTGCAGGCCGACAACCCGGACATCGAGTTCCGGATGCCCACCGAGGGCTGCATCCTGTGGTCCGACAACATGGAGATCCCGGTCGGGGCGCCGAATCCGACGGCGGCCGAGGCGTTCATGAATTACGTCTACGACCCGAAGAACCAGGCGACGATCGCCGCGTATAACAGCTACGTCACCCCGGTCGACGGCGTCCAGGAGGTCTTCAAGACGACCAACCCGGATCTGGTGAACGATCCGCTGATCTTCCCGACGGATCAGTTCACCAGCAAGTGCTCCAACCAGCCCAACTTGACGGGCCAGGAGGAGCAGACCGTGACGAGGGCGTTCGAAGGAGTGCTCCAGGGCTGATGAGAGGGTGCTCCGCAGGCGAAGCCGAGGAGCAACCCGATTGATGGTGAAACGTCAATCAGAAACGGCGGCGGAGACGACTGATGCGTGACCAGCGCTTGGTCGCTCTCCGCCGCCGCGTCATCCCGTACTTCCTCCTCGGCCCGGGGATCCTCTGGCTGATCCTGTTCTTCGTCGTGCCCATGTACTTCATGGGCCGGCTGTCGCTCGACACCGGGATCTTCCCCGCGTTCCGCTTCAACTGGCAGTTCTCGAACTACAGCGACGTCCTGAGCGCCTACGACACCCAGTTCTTCCGAGCCTTCGAGTACTCGGCGGCGGCCACGATCATCGGGCTGTTGATCGCCTATCCACTCGCCTACGCGATCGCCTTCCGCGGCGGGCGGTGGAAGAACGCGATGTTGCTCGCCGTGATCGCCCCGTTCTTCACCAGCTACCTGATCAGGACGCTGGCCTGGGAGACGATCCTCTCCGACAACGGATTCGTCGTCCACACGATGCAGAACCTCGGGCTGATCTCCTCGGACGGCCGTCTCCTCGCCACCACCGGCGCCGTGATCGCGGGGCTGACCTACAACTTCCTCCCCTTCATGATCCTGCCGATCTACGCGAGCCTCGAGCGGCTCGACACGGGCCTCGTGGAGGCGGCGAAGGACCTCTACTCGTCCTCGCGGCAGGCCTTCCTCCGGGTGACTCTGCCGCTCTCGATGCCGGGGGTGGTGGCGGGCACGCTGCTCACCTTCATCCCGGCGACCGGCGACTACATCAACGCCCAGTTCCTCGGCGGGGCCAAGCAGTCGATGATCGGCAACGTCATCCAGTCCCTCTACCTGAAGCAGACGGACTATCCGGCGGCCGCGGCGATCTCCTTCACGCTGATGGCGGCGATGCTGGCAGTCGTCTTCATCTACATCCGCTTCGCGGGGTCGGAGGCGTTGATGGGCGAGGAGGTCGGGGGGGTGAAGGGCACCTGATGGAAGCGCACGCCGCCACGCTGCCACAGCGCCGCGAGTCCGTCGGCAGCCGCGCCTGGAAGTGGCTGAAGCGCAACGGGATCGTGATCTACGGCGTCCTCGCGCTCGCCTACATGCTCATCCCGATCGTCCTGATCATCGTCTTCTCGTTCAACGATCCGGCCGGCAAGTTCAACTTCACCTGGAACGGCTTCACGCTCACCCACTGGGCGCACCCGTTCGAGATCTCGGAGCTGACGGACGCGCTCCTCCTCAGCCTGCGCCTGGCCGTCCTCGCGACCGTGATCGCAACGGCGCTCGGCACGATGATCGCCCTGGCGCTGGTTCGCTACGACTTCTTCGGGCGCCGCGCGTCGAACTACCTGATCGTGGTGCCGACGGCCACGCCTGAGGTCGTCCTCGGCGCCTCGCTGCTCTCGATGTTCCTGATCTACGGGCTCGACCTGGGCTTCAGCACGCTGCTGATCGCCCACGTCATGTTCTGCATCAGCTTCGTGGTGATCGTCGTCCGCTCGCGGCTGATCGGGTTCGACCGCAGCCTCGAGGAGGCGGCCCAGGACCTCGGCGCGGATCCGATCACGACGTTCCGGAAGATCACCCTGCCGCTGATCTGGCCGGGGATCCTCGCCGGCGCGCTGCTCGCCTTCGCCCTCTCGATCGACGACTTCGTCGTCTCCAACTTCACCGCCGGCACCGAGGTGACGTTCCCCCTCTACATCTTCGGCGCGGCCCAGCGGGGGATCCCGGTTCAGGTCTACATCATCGCCACCATGCTGTTCGCAACTACTGTTCTCGCAATGATCTTCACCGTCTGGCAGCAGCGCCGTGCGGACCGCCTCGCCTCGGTTCGTCCTGAGCAGGAGGTTTGAGTTCCCCCCGATCAAGGTAGTTTCGCCGGTGTGCGGACGGGGGAACTCGCGCTTGAGCGCAACGACGCAGGATTGGCGGTGCTGACCATTTCCGGCGAGCATGATCTGAGTACGGCGCCAAATCTCCGGCGGCGGCTCGACAATCTGCTCGACGAGGGCACGGCCACCGTTGTCGACCTCTCGCCCGCCACGTTCATCGACTCGTCCATTCTCGGAGTGATCCTCGACGGTCGCCGGCGGGCAGCCGAGGCGGGAGTTGGCTTTGCGGTTGTCCACACGAATGGCGCGGACGCGGTGGATCGGGTGCTCGAGGTGACCGGCCTGCGGGCCGAGTTGCCGGTGCACGCTCGGCGGGAGGAGGCCTTCACGGAGGTCTCGGGCTCTGGGAAGCCCACCGCATGACGGGGGCCGGATTCGAGCTGACGCTGCCCGCGAGCGCGGAGAACGTGATCGTCGTCCGGCAGGCGATCGCGGGAGTGGCCGAGGCGCTTGGTCTCGCCGGTTCGCGAATCGCGGACCTGAAGACGGTGGTCGCCGAAGCGTGCAACAACGTGGTCGTGCACGCCTACGACGGCGATCCTGGGCCCCTCCGGGTGACCGCCGAGCCCCGCGAGGAAGAGCTCATCGTTCAGGTCGCCGACGAGGGCGGCGGATTTCGCCCCCGCGCCAGCGAGGGCGACGCGTCCCTGGGCCTCGGCCTGCCGCTGATCGCGGCCCTCTCCGACAGCTTCGAGATCAGCGGCGGCGGCGGCAGGGGCAGCCGGACCACGATCCACTTCGGATACTCGGCGCCCGAGGCGCGGAACAACGGGGCCCCCACCGCGGTTCCCAAGGAGCTCGAGATCGCTCTCACCCCCGGCGTGATCGTGAGGCCCGTTCTCGCCCGCGTGATCGGAGCACTCGCAGCCCGGGCCGAGTTCTCCGTCGACAGGCTCGCTGACACGGTGCTCCTCGGCGACGCGGTCTCCTCATCCGCCGGAGGCGACTTCTCCGACGGCCGGGTCGTCATCTCGATCAAGGACGCCGCCGGCACGCTCCGTGTGCGAGTCGGCCCCCTGGTCGATGGCGGCGGCGACCGGCTGATGTCCGAGATGGAGGTCCCCGGTGCCGGATCGCTTCGCAGCCTCACGAGCAGCATGGAGGTCACCAAGGGAGAGACCCCCGCCGGAGAGCCCGCCGAGTTCCTCGAGTTCGAAGTGAGTAGCTAGAGCTCTTCTTCGGGGATCCGCTGGCGCAGCTTCTCGATCGTCGCCCGCAGGATCCTCGAGACGTGCATCTGTGAGACCCCGACCCGGTCGGCGATCTCGCTCTGCGTGAGGTCCTCGACGAAGCGAAGGTGCAGGACCTTCCGGTCCCGGTCGGAGATCTCCTTGAGCACGGGCCCGATCGCCTCGCCGTACTCGACCGTGTCGAACGAGAGGTCCTCCGAGCCGATCCTGTCGCGCAGGGGTCCCGGCTCGTCGCCGTCGCCCATCGTCGAGGTTGCGTCGAGCGAGACCGCATGGTGCCCCTGCGAGGCATGCATCGCCTCCAGCACCTCTTCGTCGGTCGCCTCGATGCGCTTGCCGATGTCCTGAATCGTCGGCGTGTGGCCCAGCTTCGCCGGCAGCTCCGCCATCGCGCGCTCCACCTTGAGGATGCGCTCCTGCACGTCTCGGGGGACGTGGACGGACCAGCCACGGTCGCGGAAGTGCCGCTTCAGCTCCCCGAGGATGGTCGGGACGGCGAAGGTCGAGAAGGCGGTGCCCCGCTCGGGGTCGAAGCGGTCGATCGCCTTGACCAGCCCGACGCTCGCGACCTGCACCAGGTCGTCGAATGGCTCGGCCCCGCCGGCGTACCGAGCCGCCAGGCGCCTGGCGAGCGGCATGAAGCGATCGACGAGCTCCTCGCGAACGGTGGGCGAGTGGTCTTTCGAATAGCGCTCGAGCAGCCGTCGTTCGCCGAGGAGCTGCTCCTCCGGCCCCGGAGAGGGCGTTGGATTCATTTGGATATCGGCCAAGGCAGGTTCAGCCATCGGTCGGCTCCTCGGTGCCGGTGGCTATCTCGCCCCTGGGGAGCCCGAGGTCTGGCCGCCCACCTAGGCTAGCTACCCAGGTTGTGCAGGAAGCAAAACCCCTGTTTCGTCCGGTTCCGCCCGCGTAGCGCTGGCGTGAACGAGCGGAAATCAGGAGGGTAGGAATATGCCACCGAGTGGCGTCAAGAAGGGCACCAAGCGTGCCCGGCAATACGAGAAGATCAAGCGAAGCGCACGCAAGCGCGGCGCCTCGACCGGGCGTGCCAAGGAGATGGCCGCCCGCACGGTCAACAAGAACCGGGCGAGGGCGGGCGAGTCCCGGACCCGCTCGCGCAGCTCCACCAGCGGGTCCTCGCCCTCGCGGCGGGGTGGACAGAAGTCCGGGACCAACCGGCCCAAGGGCCAGACCAAGGAGCAGCTCTACAACCAGGCGAAGAGGCTCCGCATCGACGGCCGGTCCAGCATGAACAAGAGTCAGCTGCAACGAGCGGTCGCGGCGAAGAAGAGCCGCTGACTACGCACGTTTAGGTACCCCCACGCGGGGTACGCTGGTCTCGAGTCGAGGCAGCGGGCGGGCGTTCGGAGACCCCCTACTCCGGCGCCCGCCCACATATTCATTTGCCTCGCCTCCGCCGGGTTTCAGCCTCGGCGCAGGCGGGCGGATAGGGCGGCCGGTTTCCTTCTCCCCCTGGCCGTCCTACCCCGCCTTGTCTTTTTCCGGGATGTGGCGCTCGCCCGGCGGAGCTCCTCAATACGATCGGGACATGGCGGAGCTCGAGAGCAGGATGCTCATCAACGGAGAGGCAGTGGCTGGTAACGGTGAGCCGCTCGAGATCGAGAATCCGTACACCGAGGAGATCGTCTCCTCCGTCGGCACGGCGGACCCGGAGCAGTTGGACGCCGCCTTCGCGGCCGCTCGCGAGGCGGCCCGGGAGTGGGGGCGAACCCCCGCGGTGGACCGGGGAGAGCTGCTGCGGGAGGTCGCGACCCGGCTGCGGGCGCGCACCGACGAGCTCGCCGAGGTGATGACGCTCGAGGGCGGCAAGCCGCTTGTCGAGAACTCCGACGAGGTCGGCTGGACCGCGGCCTGCTTCGACTACTACGCCGAGATCGGTCGGGACTCGGCCGGGCGCGTGATTCCATCCATCGAATCGAGCCAGCTCTCGCTGGTGGTGAAGGAGCCGCTCGGGGTGATCGGATGCATCGTCCCCTGGAACTACCCCCTCCTCCTGCTCGCCTGGAAGATGGCGCCGGCGCTGGCCGCGGGGAACACGCTGGTCGCCAAGCCCTCCGAGCTCACGCCCCTCTCAACGCTGATGCTGGCCCCGTGCCTCGACCATCTGCCGCCCGGCGTCGTCAACCTCGTCGCGGGCGGCCCGGAGGTCGGCGCGGCGATCGCGTCCGAGCCGCGAGTCGACGGCATCGCGTTCACCGGCTCGGTCGCGACCGGGAAGAAGGTCGCGCAGGCCTGTATCGATCGGATGGCGCGCGTCAACCTCGAGATGGGCGGGAAGGACCCGTTCATCGTCTGCTCCGACGTCGCCGACCGGATCGACGTCGCCGCCAAGGGCGGCGCCTGGGCGGCGTTCCTCAACTCCGGGCAGGTCTGCACGTCCGCGGAGCGCTTCTACGTGATGGATGACGTCTACGACGACTTCGTGAACGCCTTCGTCGACTACACGAAGGGCCTCGTGATCGGAGACCCGATGCGGAGCGACACCGACATCGGGCCGATGGTCTCCGCGAACCAGCGCCGGAAGGTGGCCTCGCAGGTGGAGGCCGCGGTGGGCTCTGGAGCGAAGGTCGTGGTCGGCGGAGATTCGGGCGGGCAGGACCGCGGCCACTTCTTTGCGCCCGCCGTCGTCACCGGCGCCCCCGCCGAGACCGACCTGCTGCGGGAGGAGACCTTCGGGCCGGTGGCGCCACTCGTTCCGGTGAAGAGCCTCGACGAGGCGATCGAGCTCGCGAACTCGACTCCCTACGGGCTCGGGGCCAACATCTACACCGAGGACTTCAAGACCATCCTGCGCTGCATGCGCGAGGTGAAGGCCGGAACGGTCTGGTTCAACGACCCGCTCACCGACAACGACGCCGGCCCGTTCGGCGGCTTCAAGCAGTCCGGGCTCGGCCGCGAGCTGGGGCGCGAGGGCCTGGAGGCCTTCCAGGAGACGAAGCACGTCCACATCGAGAGCGAGGTTGCCCCGAAGGAGTGGTGGTATCCGTACTCGAGCTACGCCGGCGGCGAGCCGCCGCACGGGGCGTAGCGGGCCGGTGGCCGACCAGACCGAAGCCCCCTACCTCGACGCGGTCGTCTCCTACGTCGCGCGCAATCCCGGCCGCTTCCACATCCCGGGGCACAAGGGCGAGGGCGCCGACGCAGGCCTGATCGAGGCGCTCGGCGAGGCGGCGATCCTCCACGACGTCCCCGCAGGGATCGAGGGCATCGACGTCGGCCCGGAGCCGACCCCCTTTCAGCGGGCACAGCGGCTCGCCGCCGAGGCGTGGGGCGCGAAGCGCAGCTGGTTCCTGCTGAACGGCGCCTCCGGCGGCAACCACGCGATCTGCATGACGCTCGCCCACGCGACCGGGAAGCTGAGGACCGGCCCGCCGGACCGTGGGCCGGTGGTGGTCCAGCGGAACGTCCACTCCTCGATCATCGACGGGCTCGTGCTGTCGGGGCTGCGGCCGACGTTCGTGGCACCGGAGATCGACCCGGAGCTGGGCATCGCCCATTGCGTCACCCCCGAGGCCCTGGGCGCGGCGCTCGACGCGGAGCCGGATGCAGAGGCGGTGATGCTCGTCTCGCCCACCTACTTCGGGGCCGTGGCGCGCATCGGAGAGCTCGCGGAGGTTGCCCACGCCCGGGGCGTTCCCCTCGTCGTGGACGAGGCCTGGGGCTCCCATCTCTACTTTCACGGGGACCTGCCGCCCGGCGCGCTGCGCGGCGGCGCGGACATGGTGCTCTCCAGCACCCACAAGATCGTCGGCAGCCTGACCCAGTCGGCGATCCTCCACCTCGGAGACGGCGATCGGGTCGACCCGGACGTGATCGACCGGTCGGTGACCCTCGTCGAATCCACCAGCCCCAACGCCCTGCTGACGGCGTCGCTGGACGCGGCGCGACGGCTCGCCGCCACCCAGGGCCATGAGCTGCTCGACGACACGCTGAAGATCCTGGAGCGGACCCGACGGCAGGTCCGGGAGATCGCCGGCCTGGACGTGCTCGACGAGCGTCTCGCCGGCCGGACGAGCGTCGCGGCGTGGGACCCGCTGCGCCTCTCGATCGACGTGCGCGGGACCGGGGCGACGGGCCACCGCATCGCCGAGCTGATGAGGGGGAAGGACGACGTCGTCCTCGAGCTCTTCTCCGAGAACGTGATCGTCGCGGTGTTCGGCCTCGGGGAGACCGCGACGGCGACGGCCGAGCGGCTGGTCGAGGGACTGCGGCACGCTGTCGAGGAGATCGTCCCGGGCGACCTGGAGAAGCGGCGGGCTTTCGCAGAGCCGCCGCCCTGGGGGCCTCTGGAGCTCGCCCCGCGCGACGCCTTTCTCGGTCCGCAGGAGGTCGTGTCGTTCGCGGAAGCCGAGGGCAGGATCGCGGCGGAGTCGCTCGCCGCCTATCCGCCCGGTGTCCCCAACGTCCTCCCCGGGGAGCGGCTGACGGCGCCGACGATGACCTACATGGAGGACTCGCTCGCTCACGGCGGGCTGGTCCGCGGCGCGAGCGACCGGTCCCTGCGCACCGTCCGGGTGGTGATCGAGTGAGCGCGGCCGACTCCGTATGGGGGGTCGACTCCGAGCACGGGCGCCTGCTCGACGTCCTGGTCTGCCGGCCCGACAGCTTCCGCTGGCTCCCGACCAGCGCGATCAGCCGCGCGACGATCGACGCAGGCCACACCTTCGATGCCCCCCTCGCCGCGTCACAGCACGCGGCGCTCGTCGCGGCGTACGAGGAAGCCGGCGTTCGCTGCCATTTCCTGGAGCCCGATCCGGCGCTGCCCTACCAGGTGTTCACCCGCGACTCGAGCACGATGGGGCCCAGCGGGACCGTGGTCACCCAGCCTGCGCAGTGGTGGCGGCGCGGCGAATACGCGCCCGTCATCCGCTTCTACCAGGAGGCCGGCATCCCGATTCGCGGAATGATCACCGCCGGCTCCCTGGAGGGCGGGGACGTGATGATCGTCGAGCCAGGCAGCGTGCTGATCGGCGCCGGCGAGACCCGGACCCAGCAGGTCGCGGCCGACCAGCTGGCGGGTTGGTTCACGGAAGACGGCTGGGAGGCGCGCGTCCAGCCGATCCCGGAGCGCTACGTCCACATCGACGTGCTCGTCGCCGTGCTGGCCGAGAAGCTGGCCGCGGTCTGCTCGGAGGTTTTGCCCTCAGCCGCCGTGGAGTGGCTCCGCGGGAAGGGCTTCGACCTGATCGAGGTGAGCGCCGAGCAGGCCTTCACCCTCGGCGTCAACGCGATCTCTCTCGGCGAGGAGCGGGTGATCTCCGCTGCCGGCGCCCAGGAGCTGAACGCAGCACTTCGCGACCGAGGCCTCGAGGTGATCGAGATCGACCTCTCCATGTTCACCCTCGGCGGCGGCGGGCCCCACTGCCTGAGCCAGGCGCTCAGGAGGGAGCGCCTGGCGTGATCGACGCCGCGAGAGTGATCGCCGACCTGCGCGAGCTCCAGAAGCGCACCGGCGATGAGGACGGCGCTCAGCGGCTCTGCTGGGACGATGGCTGGCGGCGGGCACGGGAGTTCCTCGGCGAGCTGCTCGGCGAGATCGGGCTCGAGCCGGAGGTCGACGAGGCAGGCAACGCCTGGGCCTACCTGCCAGGCGAGTCGGAGCCTGCCCTGGCCGTCGGCTCCCACCTCGACTCGGTGCCGAACGGCGGGTGGCTGGATGGGGCGCTCGGCGTGATGGCGGCGCTCGGGGTGGTCCGCGCCTGGGCGAGCGCCGAGGACAAGCCACCGAGGACGATCGCGCTGGTCGACTGGGCCGACGAGGAGGGAGCCCGCTTCGGGCGCAGCCTGTTCGGCAGCTCCGCGGCGGCGGGCACCCTCGACCCGGCGGCGCTCGCGAACGCGCGAGACGCCGACGGACGCCGCGCCGCGGGGGTCCTCGCCGAGAACGGGGTCGACCTCGAGCGCGCCGTCGATTGCCGCTCACGCCTCGAGCGGATCGGCTCCTATCTCGAGCTTCACATCGAGCAGGGACCCGTGCTGGAGGCTGAGGGCGTCAGGGCGGCCGCCGTCACCGGCTGCACGGGGGTCGAGAGGCTTCGCCTCGTGATCCGGGGGCGGGCCGCCCACGCTGGAACGACGCCGATGGATGTGCGCCACGACCCGGGCCTGGTCGCCGCGGCGACGGCCCTGCGCGTCGAGGCGATCGCGCGAAGCGAAGGGGGCGTGGGAACGGTCGGCGACATGAGCTTCGACCCAGGCATCCCGACCGCCGTTCCCGGAGAGGTCTCGATGCTCGTCGACCTGCGCCATCGCGAGCCGGACGCGCTCGCGCGGATGCTCGACGCCGTCCGCGAGGCGGCTCACGCGAGCGCCGCCGAGCGTGGTTGCGATGTGGCCGAGGAGCCGATCTGGCGCATCGAGCCGATCTCGTTCGACCCGGAGCTGGTTGCAACCGCGCGCGAGGCCTGCGAGAGCGTCACCGGGACCGCATTCGAGCTGCCGAGTGGCGCCCTCCACGACGCCGCGTCGATGGCGCCGCACCTGCCGACGGCGATGATCTTCTCCCCCTCGATCGGCGGCGTGAGCCACGCGCGCGATGAGGACACGGCGGAGGGCGACCTGGTCGCGGCGATCCAGGCGTTCGGCGACGTGGCGCGCAGGCGCCTTTCCTAGACCGCCCGCGACTGCAAGACGCCTCGCGTGTTGGAGGGGGGAGCGTCGTTAGCTTGAGGCGCAGTCGTCCATTCATGGCAGGAGTCGTCCAACACACACCAGGGAGCGCATCACGGCGCACCCGGCGCGCGATCACGCTGATCGCCGGCTTCTCCCTGCTCGCGGCGTTGCTTCTCGCGGGCCGCAACCCGGCTCCCGCCTCGGCCGCCAAGGCCGCCGCCGACTGCCCGGCACCCGCTTACGGGCTCGCCCCCGACGGCCCGTCGGCGACCCGGTTCACGATGCTGATCCGGATCAACACCCAGGGAAACGTCAACACCTGGACGCAGTTCAACACCGACCCGACCCATGAGGGCCTCGCTCCCTATGTCCGCCCGCAGGACACCTTCGTCCTCAACACCCGCTTCACCGGCAGCGGCCAGTTCCCGGCGATGACGACCGACGTGGCCGCCGGGCTCTCGAGCCAGCTCCGCGCCACCTTCCCCTGCAACCGGATCATCGACCTCAACGGCCTGAGCTACGACCCGACCCAGGCCGGCTACGCGTTCACCGGCATCGACGACCCGAACGTCTTCGCGCTGCTCACCGACTTCGAGCAGGACGACTGGAACTCCGGGCAGATCACGGACCCGGCTCGGCCGCCCTGGGACAACACGTTCGCGACGACCTTCCCCAGGATCAAGGCCTGGGACCTGGGCCTGGCGTCAACCGTGGCCGCCAATCCCCTGGGGGTCGGCAAACGCACGGGCCTCGCCCCGCAGGATCTGGGTGACTGGAACTACGGCCAGATCGCTCAGGATCTCAACAAGAAGAACCTGCGCCTCGGCTCTCGCAAGCTCGGCCCGCAGAGCGTGCAGACGCAGAACACGTGCGCCACAGGCGGCGGCGCCGCCTTCGGCGCCCGCGCCAAGGCGCTGCGGCTCCAATACAGCTTCAAGTTCATCACCAAGAAGGTCAGGGTCAAGGGCAAGAAGAAGAAGGTCAAGAAGACGTTCCGCCTGCCCCTGAAGAAGAAGGCGAAGCCGGTGATGAGCAACCTTGCGATGGAGCTCTCCTTCACCGATAGCCCGCAGGCGTCGGCGAGTCAGGCGATCCTCAGCACCTCGGCCGCTCTGGCCGCATCCTGCGTCCCGCCGGCGCTCAAGCAGGGGCTCGGGGCGTTCTTCCTCTTCGCCGCGGAGGACGGGGTGCGGCTCTTCCTGCAGCAGCCTCAGATCGCGCCGCTTCGCCCGCCGGTCGGCGCGACGACCTCCAAGGGCACCACCGGCGGCGTCGGCAGCCCCGGCTAGGCCGCTCTTTCGACCACCGTCTTCGCGCGCAAATCCGAGAGCGCCTCGGCCGCGTCGTCCCACTCGACCTTGTTCACGGTCATCGGATCCGGGTCGAACCTGCCCTGGCGGACCAGCTCCAGCACGTCCGGCATCAGTGTCCGCACGTGCGGCCGCCCCGTTACGAAGGTGATCCCCTGGGTGAACATGTCGAGCAGGGGAAGGGGTGTGGGCTCGAGGTAGATGCCGATGCTGGTCGAGTAGCCATCGGCATCGGTCGAACGCAGGACGCAGGCGATCCCCTTTGGATCGGCACTGGCATCGACCGTGATCGGATAGAAGCCCACCCGGTGCGGGAACTCCTCGTCAAGAACGTTCGCGCCCAGCGTGGCCGCCAGCTCGCGGTCGCGTGAGCTGCCCCCGACGACGTCGACTCTCTCGGCTCCGAGAGCGATTGCGATCGCGACCGAGTAGAGCGCAATCGAACCAGCCCCCATCGCGATCAGCACCGGGGCGCCGGGGTGCTCCGCGAGCGGAGGCGCCACGCACCGCCAGGCGTCCGGGATATTGTCGGAGAGGCTGGCGACGGTCGTGGGGCTGATGCCATCGGGAATCGGGACCAGCATCGCGTCCGCGTAGGGAACCCTCACCGAGTCGCTCGCGAAGCCGCCGTAGTCGTCTCCGATCGGGAGCCCGTAGGTGGAGAGCCTCGGCACCGAGCCGCAATTCCCGCTCCTCCCGGCGCGGCATGCGTCGCACTCGCCGCAGGAGATCTGAAAGGGCACGCTGACCAGGTCACCGAGCTTCACTGAGTTGACGGAGGCGCCGGCGTCGGTCACCTCCGCGACGCACTCATGCCCGAACGAGAAGGACTGTGCCGGGAAGCGACCCTGAACGAAGGCGACATCGATGTCGCAGGTCGCGAGGGCGACAGGACGGACAAGCGCCTCGCCGTCGCCCTCTAGCTTCGGGTCGGGTGCGTCGCGCCATTCGAGCTTCCCTTTCTCGACGAACTCGAGCTGTCTCATGCCGGGACCTCCTGATTACCGGCGGTGGCGGCCGGGACCTTCCCCGCGCCAGTGCCCTCCTGCTCGCGCTCGGCCTTGGCGGCCTCACGAAGCTGGTCGAAGTGGACGACCTGGCCCGCCGCACCCCAGTTCCCGTCCGGGACCTCGTGGATCAGCGTCCAGACGCGGATGCCCGCCTCGGGCCCCCACCCGGTCGCCTCGAGCACGAGCTTCGTCGTGTCCTCGACCAGGCCGGTCTTCCGGCGCTCGCTGAGCGCGCCGCTCGGGACCGTGATGTCGATGACGGCGTGCGGCTCGGCGACGCCGTCCGGAGTCTGGATCGCCACGGTCGGCAGCGTGTGCACGTGGGTCCAGGTGATCGAGCGGAAGAATTCGGTGTCGGGCGCTCCCTCCCAGCGCAGCAGGGTGGCGCCGAGCTCGCGCGCCAGCTCCTGCCGGTCGTTGTCGGAGAGGGACTCGGCGGGAATGGTCAGGTCGAGCTTCGGCATCTGGGCTCCTTTGACGACGGCGGCTTGGGTTCAAAAAGCGAACGCAGAATATAGGGTTCGGATTCCGAACGTAGCCTCGCTATGCTGGCCCGGATGCGCGCCTCCGACCTCTCTGAAGAGAAATGCTCGATCGCCCGCCCGGCCGCCCTGCTGGGCGACCGCTGGACCCTGGTGATCCTCCGCCAGGCCTTCAACGGGATCAAGCGCTTCGAGGACTTCCAGTCCACCCTCGGCATCTCCCGCTCCCTCCTATCGGAGCGCCTCGGCCGCCTGGTCGACGCCGGCGTCCTGCGCCGCGAGCCCTACAAGGACGCGGTCCGCACGCGCGACCGCTACCGCCTCACCGAGATGGGCCTCGACCTCTATCCGGTCCTGATGGCCCTGCGCGAGTGGGGCGACCGCTACATGGCCGAGGAGGGCCCGCCGATCGAGATCCGCCACAGGGGCTGCGGCGGCGAGCCGACCCTCGAGCTGCGCTGTTCGGTGTGCGGCGAGGAGGTCGGAGCGAAGGACGCCGAGGCAGTCCCGGGCCCCGGCCTCAAGGTCGCCTGACTATTACGGTCCGAAGTTGCGGCAGGGCTCGCCGCGCAGTCCCGGACACGGCGGCAGCGGGGTCGGCGCCGTGACTCCCGGCACCAGCGGCAGGATCAGCCGCGACGGGTGCTTGTGGGAGAAGGCGACCGCCACGTTCGCGTTGCCCTGGGGGACGGTCTCGGCGAAGGCCCAGACCGGCTGGTCGCCGCTCGGCGCGCTCACGGTGAGCCGGATGCGCGAGCCGGCTCGGTACATGTGCCCCTGGTAGTAGAGCGGGATGATCACCTTGGTCAGCCGGCCCTTGGGCAGCTTCGCGGCAGTCTCCCTGCGGAGGCTGAGCACGGGCTCGAGCAGGGTGCTCTTGCGGGGATCGAGCTTGCGGAGGCTCGTGCGCAGGTAGCCGCTCTGGACGTAGGTCTCCTTGCCGTCGGGACGCACCTCGGAGACCGTCACCTGGAGGTCCACATCCGGCACGGACGCCCGGATCCAGGCGTGCACGGCACCGGCCCCGATGATCGCCGTGTCGGAGGAGAGGGGCGCCGTCATGTAGGAGGCCGCGTTGCCCGCCGGCGGCTGCTTCCAGTCGTAGCTCGGGTGGGTGGTCCAGAGATCGCCGCCGCCGGTGTTCGTGCCGGTGAAGTCGGTGGCGGGACGGGCCTCCTTGTCCCAGGTGAAGGTGTCGCTGCCGCCCTTGCGCCCCTTCTTCGGGGGCTTGCCGGCGAGCGTCCCGTTCTGGCTGAAGAACAGCGAGCGCGGCCTCGTCCCCGGAATCGGGAAGCGGCTGAAGTCACGTATGAAGCCCGGATAAGGAGCCCCCGTTGCGCCGCCGGCCCCGTTGTCGAACATGACCCGGACCTGCGGCTGGGCCTCGAAGGCGCTCAGCGCCGCGCCGTAGGTCGGCTGATCCTGGATCGGGTCGTGCGGCAGGGTGACGCCGGGCACGCCCATGGCGGACTGATAGACGATCGGGGCGGCCCCGGCTTGGGCCGCGGATAACTGCGGTCTTCGCTGGGCCACGTACAGCTCGAGGAAGTCGAACCAGCGGTTGAAGGTCTCGGGGTCGAGGGAGTCGATGTGGAGGCCGTTGGTGAACGTGAACCACTTGCGCCTCGTGTTCGTGAACCGGTCGGCGAGGTTCGCGCAGTGGCCGCCGGTCTGCTCGTCCTCGAACTGGCAGGCCAGGAAGGTGGGGACGTTGATCTGGTTGACGAAGGTCGAGGGGTTGAGCGGGCCCGCGACGCGCGGCCGGTAGAAGCGGTTGCGATGGACCTTGCTGATCAGATCGGCGGCGGCTGTGTGCAGCGTCTGGTTGGCCTTGCAGAGCTCATCTCCGTCCTGGATCCGCTTCCAGGCCCAGCCCTGGCCCTCGGTGGGCGAGGACGGCTTCGAATCGTCGACCCGGTCCTGCGCCCACTGCACGGCGAAGCCGGTGTTGAGGAAGCCACCGGGATAGAGCGTGGTGGCGGTGTTGTCGATCACGGAGAGTGGGGTGATCGCTGCGAGGTGGGGAGGCCTCGTGGCGCCGACGAAGAGCTGGCTGATCCCTCCGTATGAGACGCCCGCCATGCCGACCCGGTTGTGCAGCACCCATGGCTGGCGGGCGGCGGTCTCGACGACGTCGTAGCCGTCCAGGCTCTGCAGCTTCTCGAAGTAGTCGAAGGCGCCCCCGGAGCAGCCGATGCCGCGCATGGTCACATCGACGACGGCGTAGCCGAGCAGGTTGAGGATCGGGCTGATGCCGCTCTCCGCGCCGGCTGGATTGGCGTAGCCGTAGCCGGAGTACTCGACCACGGTCGGGTAGGGACCGTCCGACGCCGGGCCGGGCAGCCGCACGTCCAGGGAGAGACTGGTCCCGTCGCGGGTGGTCATGTACCCGTAGCCCCCGGCGGGAAGGGTCTGGTTGTAGATCGAGGGGTCCTTGGGCGCGGCGCGGTCCCTCATCACCCCGACGCGGACCGAAAACGACCCGTCGGCGGCGCGAACCCGATAGCCCTTGCCGGCCGGGACGCCGCGGAAGACGACGCCGCCCAGTGAGCCGACGGGCTTCGTGGAGACCTTCTTGCCCTTGCGGTCGACCAGGCGAAGGCTGGTGCCGGGTTGGGCGCCCGTGACGTAGACCTGGTTGACGCTGCCGTGGACGCCGAGGGCGTTGGCTGCGGACGCACTTGCAGGCGCGATCGCGGCCATCGCCAGCGCCGCCAACGCGACGAGCACACGCCTCAGATTCCTCTCACTCCCGCTGCCGCGCATCCCTGGCCTCTCCCTGGCTTCCTAAGGATTGCGAGAAACATATGGGGCGCGGCAGCATCCGGGCTTGGCGCCTATCCGGTGTGGACCGCGTCGCCTCCCATCTCGTCCAGCGTGTTGCCGATCGGCGGGATCGGGGTCTCGCGCAGAATGCGGGCCATGCGGAGGAGGTTGTGGGCGCACCACGAGCTCGTCCGCTGCGTGTAGGGGTGCTCCGGGCCGCCGGCGTCGAAGTATGAAGGCCCCGGGCCCGCGTCGCCCACCCGGTTGTAGAGCGGGTACTGCCCGACCTCGTTGCGCTCGTTGTAGGTGCCGTCGAGGCGCTCGACCACCATCTGGCAGACCGAGGAGCGGACACCGAACCAGATCGACATTCCCATCAGGATGATGTCGGCGGCCTTGAACTTCTCGAGGAGCTGGGGCCACTCGTCGCCGTCGCCCTCGTCCGAGCTGACGCCGAACTTGATGTCGTAGTCGACCGGGCGAAAGATCTCCGTCTCGACGCCGTGCTCTTCGAGGATCCCGAGGACCCGGTTCATCAATGCCTCGGTGTCTCTCGTCTCGCCGGATCGCGCAACGTCACGCGGGCGGGCAGGCCGGCGCAATGCCGGTCGGTAAGGTCCGCCGCCGTGAGCAGCTACGACAAGATCAAGGACCTGCCGCTCGAGATCGACGGCTACGAGCTCCAGGGGCTCGAGTTCCATCCCGAGGAGGCCGACTTCGACCGGCTCACCACGATCATCCACCTGAAGGGCGGCGGTCACGAGGGCCTCGGCGAGGACGTCGTCTACGACGCGCTCGACCACGTCGCCCTCCAGGACGCCGGCCCGGTTCTCGACCTCGCCGGCCAGCACACGATCGCCTCGTTCTCGGAGCTGCTCGACGGCGTCGAGCTCTTCCCCAGCCCGCCGGAGCGCGAGGTCTCGGTCAACTACCGCCGCTGGGCCTTCGAGAGCGCGGCACTCGACCTGGCGCTGCGCCAGGCCGGCAAGTCCCTGCACGAGGTCGTCGGGCGCGAGCCGAAGCCCGTCACCTTCGTCGTCTCGATGCGGCTGATCCCGCCGGGCTCCGATCAGGTCTCCACGATCGAGCCGGTGCGCAAGCGCCTCGCGATCTATCCCACGCTCCGCTTCAAGCTCGACCCGACCAATGACTGGACCGATGAGCTGATCGCACAGCTGGTCGACACCGGCGCGGTCGACTCGCTCGATCTGAAGGGCCAGTACAAGGGCACCCCGGTCGACGTCGAGACCGATCCCGCGCTCTACCGCAAGCTGATCGAGGCTTTCCCGGACGCCTGGCTGGAGGATCCCGACGTCAGCGACGAGACGAAGCCGATCCTCGACGCGGTCGCCGACCGAGTCACGTGGGACGCCGTGATCCACTCGGTCGCCGACATCGACGGGCAGCCGTGGCCGCCGAAGATGGTGAACATCAAGCCGTCGCGCTTCGGCCCGCTGCACGAGCTGTTCGCCGCCTACGACCATTGCGACGCGCAGGGCATCGGGGCCTACGGCGGCGGCCAGTGGGAGCTCGGTCCCGGCCGCGGTCACATCCAGTACCTCGCCTCCATCTTCCACCCGGATACCCCCAACGACGTGGCGCCCTCGGGCTACAACACCGCCGGCACCGAGCCGGGTATGCCGTCGAGTCCGCTCGAGCCGATGCCCACACCGACGGGTTTCCGTTGGGGAACCTGACCAAGTCGGGCGCGCATTTGCGCGCCCTATAGGCTTCACGCATGGCTGAACAGTCCTTCGCCGACGCGCTCAACGAGCAGATCTCGAACGAGTTCGCCGCGCAACAGCAGTACATCGGGGCGGCCGTCTACTACGACTCGGAGACCCTGCCGCGGCTCGCGGCCTTCTTCTACCGCCAGGCGGTCGAGGAGCGGAACCACGCGATGATCATGGTCCAGTACCTGCTCGACACCGACGACGAGGTCCGGATTCCGGACATCACATCGCAGCAGACCAGCTACGACGACGTCGTGGGTCCCGTGAAGATGGCCCTGGAGCAGGAGAAGCGGGTGAGCGACGAGATCAATGACCTCTTCAAGCTCGCGCGAGACAACGGTGACTTCCGCGCCGAGCAGTTCCTCACCTGGTTCGTCAAGGAGCAGGTCGAGGAGGTCTCCTCGATGACCGACCTGTTGAACGTCTGCGAGCAGGCGAAGGAGAGCCCCCTGCTGATCGAGGACTTCCTCGCGCGCGAGCAGATCGGCGACGAGGGATCCGATCCCTCCATGCCGCCCGTCGCCGGCGGCGCGCTCTAGTCCAGCCTGCCCGGTCGCCTGCGGTGAGCGCGGCGCCTCGCCGCCCTGGTCGCGAGCGTCTGGCGCAGCTCGAGGATGTCGGAGCGCATGTCGTTGATCGGAGGGCGGCTGTCCTCGAGCCGGCGCGAATGGAGCTCTACCTCCCGGGCGCCGGCGTTCTCCGCCGTCACCTCCCAGACCTCGGCGCCGTTCCGGGCGCTGATCGTCTCGGCGAGCTGATCGTCCTCGAAGAGCGCGCCCGTCTGGTCCTCGAGCCCCAGGCCGGGCTCCAGCTCACCGGCGGCGATCGCGCGCAGGAACCGGCGGCGGCGCACCGGCTCGGTCAGGTAGTGCACACAGGCGCTGCCGGGCAGGAGCCCGAGTCCGTCGGCCACCGCGGGATCCCCCTGTGAGCTCGTGATCCCGCCCTGGAACCAGACCATCGCTCCGGCGCTCTGGCCGCAGATCAGGATCCCCTCCCGCCAGCACTCGCGCAGGATCTCGTCGAGCCCGTGTGCCCGCCAGATCGCGACCAGGTTGAGGAGGCTGCCGCCGCCGGCATAGATCACGTCCTGGTTGAGGAGCTCCTCGCGGAGGTCGACGGGGTTGTCCCCCAGCCGAAAGAGCGAGATCACCTGCGGGACGCAGTCGCGCTCGGCGAAGGCGCGCCGGAAGCGCGCGATCTGATCCTCGGGGTCGCCGCTCGCGGTGGGCAGCAGGCAGATCCTCGGCCGCGGCGAATCGGCGAGCTCGACGATCAGGTCGCAGATCGCGTCGTTCCCGACCCGGCGGTCGAAGTCGTGGCCGCCCAGGGCGAGGATGCGACGGCGGGAAGTCACCAACGCAGCCTAGGCCGCGGCCTGGCGCACTGGCATCAAACGGGTTGCGCCTGCGGCGCACCCTCGCATGATCATTGCCGGAGCCTCCGCGCCCAGGTACCGGGTCGCCAGCCTCGTCTCGAGGACCTGGCTCCCTCGCCGCTCCAGCTTGTACGCCCGCGCCTCGGGGCGAGAGGCGACGACCTCCACCAGCTCATCGCCGACGAAGCGCAATGCGGCGCCGTCCTCGGCAGCGAAGCCGGCGGGCATGCCGTCGAGCAGGTGCCGGTGGAAGGCCCCGCGCCTGGACCCGTCGCAGTAGTGCACCGCGTTGCTGTGGCGGAGGAAGCCCAGGCCCGGAACGCGGTTGACCTCGTCGTGGTATCCGCTGACGGCCTCGGCGAACCAGCACAGCGAGCCCGCGCTGAGACCGCAGAGGATCACTCCCGCCTCGTAGGCCTCGCGGAGCATCGAGTCGATCCCGTGCGCGCGCCACACCCCGAGCATGCTGATCAGGCTGCCGCCTCCGACGTAGATCAGGTCCTGCGCGAGCAGATGCGAGCGGATGTCGGTGACGCCTCGCTCCCGCCGGAAAAGGCTGACGTGAGAGGGCCGCGCCCGATCGCGGAAGGCGTTGTAGAAGCGAACGATGTAGTGGTCGGCATCCCCGCTCGCGGTCGGCAGGAAGCAGACCCGCGGATTCGCCGTCCCCGTGAGGCCGAAAACATAGTTGTCCAGCAGCGGGTTTCCGGACTCCTGCGAGAACCCGCCTCCCCCGAATGCAACCACCTGTCGCATCGCGTGCATGGATGAATTGTCCGCGGCGACCTTCCCCCGATCGTTGGCCCGATGTCGAAAGATCGCCGGGATCCGGTCGACCGGCTGTCGAATTCCGTGCCTGAGCGGGCACGAAGCGCGCGCGAGGTCAGCTGTGCGGAATCGCCGGCTCCGGGCCTCGTCGCTGGGCGAAGAGAGCGACCAGGACAAGGGGTGCGAACCAGACCACGTACGGATAGAACCAGTGGTTGGCGGTCACCTGAACGGCGATCAGCAGCGCGGCCGCCAGGGCGGCGACCTGCACGGTGCTGCGCTTCCTGGGGACGAAGAAGAAGAGCGCCGCCAGCCCGAGCGCGAAGGCCTTGCTGAGCGTCTGCAGGAAATGCAGCGAAGGCGCCTGCCCCCAGACGCTGAACGGCGACCCGCGAGAGGCCTGGTAGCCGAGCGTGCGGTCATAGAGCTCGCGGAAGCCGCCATCCGGCAGCAGCGGGATCGTCATCAGGGCCGCCGCAATCAGGAACCCGAGCGCGAACAGGATCAGCGGGCGGGCCCGGCGCTCGCCGTGCCCGGCTGCGAACAGCGGCGCCAGGATCAGGGGCCCGAACTTCGTGAGTCCGGCGAGCGCGGTGACCGCCCCCCGAGCGGGCGGCGAGGAGAGCACGAGCAGGCAGCAGACGATCAGCAGCGCCACCAGGGAGTCGTTGAAGCTCGAGGCGAGCGTGTACATAGTGAAGGGGAAGGCGAGCCAGGCGTAGGCCAGCGCGACCCCGAGGGTGGTTCCCTCGGGACCCGCGCGAACCAGGCGGCCGAGGGCGAACAGCGCCAGGGCGGTGAGCAGCTCGAAGGTGAGCGCCGCTGCGCGCGCCGCCGAGACCTCGTCCCAGCGTGCGCTCCAGGGGAAGGCCTGCTCGAACGGAACGTAAGACAGGTAGTTCACCGGCCCGTAGACGTCGCCGCGGATCGGCATCCCCGACGATGCGCCCGGGCCGTAGACCTCATCGCCCTTGACGAGCCGGTCCGCGCCGATCACGCCGGCCAGCCCGACGTCGATCACCTTGCCCTCGCGGGCCACGTAGGCGGTGTGGAAGGCGACCAGCGCGACGATGCCCGCGACCAGCAGCCCTCGCGGGGCGAAGGGCAGCAGCCTGTCCCGGGTTTCAACCGGTCTCAGTCCCGCGACCAGCATCCGCACGAAGACGTAGGCGAGCACCGGATAGACCAGCGCCACCGACGCCTCGATCTTCGCGTGGTTGAAGAACGCGAGCGAGACGCTGAACCCGACCAGGGCAAGCAGATCGAGATGGATCAGCCGCAATGGCCTTCGCGGATCCACGAACGGCGCCAGGAAGAGCACGCAGAGCGGAAGCCAGATCCAGAGGTGGTTGACGTCTCCAGACACCGCCCCCGGGTACCCCCGGGCGAGCTTCGTGTCGACCTGGGTGCCCGTCCACCTCTCGACGACGCATGCACCGGAGTCGTCGATCACGACCTGCCCGACATCGTCGCCACCCGCATCGAAGTAGTCGATCTGCCACTGACGCGGCAGGCCGGCGCCGGTGCGCGTCCGCGTCTCGAAACGGCGCACGGACCCCTCGGGCATCAGCCCTCCCGTTGCGATCGCCGTCGCCCGACCGGGGGTGAGCTCGAAGCCCGGGACCCTCTCGCCCGGCCCCAGCGGATCGGACAGCAGCACCGTCTCACCCCCGAAGGGAGGCTGGTCGGCCGGATCGAACGAGCCGCGATCGCAGGCCCGCGCCACGGACGGGCCGGCTGCCAGGGTGACCGCAGCGATCAGGGCGACTGCCACTGGACGCATGACCGGGGGAGTTTCTCCCATTGCGGCTGCGGAAAACTCCCGATGATCGTAACCGGCCAATCAACTTAGGGGGACGCGACTGACGCCGGTAGCCGCGCCGACTGGCGGGCCAGCGCCGGCGCGCACGCAGTGAACTCCTGGCGGCTCGGCATATCGCGTCGCAACAGGGCGAAGGCGATGCCGCCCACGACCAGGGGCAGCCAGAAGAGGATGATCCGGTAGGCGAGCACGGCGGCCGCCGTCGCGGCTGCCGGGGTCCCGTAGACGATCAGCGTGCCGATCAGCCCAAGGTCGATGCCGCCGATCCCCCCTGGGAGCGGCAACGCCCCGCCGAGCTGGCCGATCAGGTAGCCCATCAAGATCACCGTGAGGGGCGGCGAGACGCCGAAGGCGTGAAACGTCGCCCAGAGGACGAGGTTGTCGAAGGCCCAGTAGCCGATCGCCCCGGCGATCACAGCGGGATGTCGCCTGTGCAGGATCAGGCCGGCTTCGACCGTGCCGTCGATCACGGCCCGTCGCGTCGCGCTGACCCAGCGCCGCGTCCGGGAGGCGTCCGGCTCGGGGCGTTCGCCGGGACCCAGGCGGGGCAGCACGGCCACCGCTGCGATCGCAGCCGCCGCCAGGGCGGCTGGGAGCGCGGTCAGCCAGAGCGAGAGGTCCGGTCCAAGCAGCCCGACCGCGAGCGCGAGCCCCAGCAGGGCGACCGCGACGAAGTTCACACCGCTCTTGATCAAGAAGAACGCGACCGACCGTCGCGCGATCCGCTCACCGCCCATGCCGCCGCGGTGCAACACCCAGGCGCCGAGGGCGAGGCCGCCGGCGCCGCTTGCCGGCACCAGCGAGCCCATCGCCAGCTCCGAACCGCCGATCTGCCAGCTGCGGCGATGAGTCAGCCCGGTGCAGAAGATCGGGCCGAACATGACCAGGTAGGAGGCGAAGGACAGCCCTTCGAGGGCAACCGCCAGAGCCAGCCACCCCGGCTTGGCCTTGACCAGCAGGTCGCGGACCTCGCCCAGGCCCGGGGCGAGCGCGAATACAGCCACCAGCACAGCCAGCGCGAGGATCGCCTGCAGCGCGCGCTTCTCGAGGTTGCGCGACTGGAACTCCTGCGGCAGCTCCTCCACCTGCGGAGAGGTCAGATAGGTGACTTGGGACTCGTCGACGATGCCCTAAGCATCGCGGAGAGGCGCGCTCGGCAAGCCCGTCCTCTTTCATGCCGTTTAGGCACGTCTGGGAGGATCGGTGCATCGCTGTCATGGAGGACATGCAGGAGACTGGCGTCGCGACGGGCCGCCTCGAGGCGCTGCTGTCGGATGCCGGCGAGTTCTTCGAGTCCCATCTCTGGGAGTCGGAGACCTCCGAGAAGGCGCGCGCCGCTCTCGCCGATCAGGGCCTGGACGAGAAGGTGATCCGTGCCTTCGGGGTCGGCTATGCGCCGGTCGGTCACGACGACCTGATGAACCACCTCCTCGGCCTCGGCTACTCGGTCGACGAGGTGGTGGCCGCCGGGCTCGCGACGCTCTCCGCCCGGGGGCGCGCGCACGTTCAATTCCGCTCTCGGCTGATGTTCCCGGTGAAGGACCGAGATGGCAGGATCCTCGGCTTCGCCGGCCTGGGGACGCACGTGGGACCCTCCTGGGCGCTCTGGACCTACTCCCCCGATGTCGGGCTCTACCGACGCTCGCAGGCCGTCTTCGGACTGGATCGCGCCGCGCGCAAGATCGGCTCTTCGGGCACCGCGCTCGTGCAGCGCGACTGCATCAAGGTGCTCAAGGCGCACCAGGATGGCGGGAAGAACGCCGTCGCCGTGCACACGCCTTGGGTGACCCGCGACCAGATGCTCGAGCTCGCCGACGGCGTTCCCGGCGGCCCCGACGCCCTCGAACTCGACCTGGCGCCTGGAATGACCGCGGACGCGAAGGAAGGCCCGACGGGGCCCAAGGCCATATCGGATCGTCCGCGCGATTCGTCCGCATCCGAGGTGGATGGCAAGCGCGCCCCCACGAACGTCAAGGCGAAGAGAGTCGCCATCGTGATCGCGACCGCGCTGGCGGCCGTGAATCTCTGGACCGGGGCGCCGCTGCTGGCGGTCTGGGTCGGGGCCCAGGCTCAGGGCGGGCGGGTGCTCAGCCTGCGCGGGGTAGTCACCGTGTTGGTGGTCCTCTCCGTCCTGGCATTCATTCTCGGCTGGGCCCTCGCCTGGCTGAGCGCGAAGTACGACCAGCTGATCGGCAGGCCGCCGACCCTCGCTCGTACTTCCCCATGGCAGCGCCGGATGCGCGGCGAGCTCGACGAGCACCTCCGAACCCGCTACTCGCTGAGCGCCCCCGAGAGAGTCGTCGCCGCCTGCGTGATCGCAGGCGTGCTCGTATTCGAGGTCTGGTTCTTCTTCATCGCCGGCTCGTCGCTGCCGCACACCTAGAACCCGATCCGCTCATCGCTGAGCGGCGAGCTCGGCTACTTCTTCCGCTTCTTGCACAGGGCGACCGAGAGCAGGAGCCAGACTGCGAAGACGACCGACTTCGCCCGGCGTCCAGCGACCAGACTCGAGGTTCGCCTGAGCACGAAGTCAGTCTGCCGCCTTTACGGCCACCGAGCGGCGGCGTGCTTCCGTGCGCGGGTGCTGGTGGTACGGCGCACCTCGCAGCCTCAGGCGCAGCGCGTTCGCGTAGATGCGCCCCAGCGTGGCGAGGGTCATCGGCGGATAGCGAAGGACCATCCCGACCATCGCCCCTCCGCTGAGCTCCCGCCGCTTCAACGTCATAGTCGCGTTGTGTACCGACCGACCCCCCTCGAGGTTCGTGATCCCCACGCGAAGCTCCTCTCCCGGCTCGCCCACCGAGATCTCATAGCGCTGCTCCATCGGCTGGAACGGGGAGACGTGCATCGCCTTCTCGAAGGTCCCGGTCAGAAAGCGGCTCGGATCTCGGGGGCGGCGCTCCAGGACGTAGGCGGTCCGCTCACCCCACGGCGTATTGGTGACCTCGGCGATCACGGCCTCGACCGCAACCCCGTCCTCGCCGTAGAGGAAGAAGAACGAAACCGGATTGAAACCGACCCCCAGATACCGCGGGTTGGCGAGCAGCCTGACCGGGCCCGTGGGTCGGCGCCCCACCCGCTCTTCAACCAGGTCGCGTGCTCCCTCGGCGAGTTCGGGAGGAGAGCCCCCGCCGAGGTAGTCATCGCACCGAAAACGCGCGGGCGCCGGCCGACGGGCCGACCAGAGCGGGATCGGATCGAGCAGCTCCGGCAGCTCGCCGAGGTCGAACAGGGGCATGAAGACCCGGTAGCGGAACCCGTGCCGCGCGGGACCCAGCCGGCGGTGCCCCACCCAGCCCTCGTAGACGGCCGAGGCGCTCATGCCACCTCCGCCAGCTCGGGCGCGAAAGGTTCGGAGGCCAGCGCCTCTGCGGGCTCCCCCGGCTGCCGCAGGAGATTGCGGCCACCCAGAGTGCGTGAGACGCGCAGCGCCGACCAGACCCCGTCCTCGTGGAAGCCCCAGCGCCAGTAGGCGCCGCAGTAGTGCGTGCGCCCACGGCCCGAGATCTCGCCCCAGGCGCGCTGGGCCTCGACGCCCTCGGGCGTGAAAACCGGATGCGTGTAGTCGATCACCCTGATCACGGCCTCGGGGTCGATCGCCTCCGTGCGATTCAGTGTCACCAGCAGGTCGCAGTCGGCGCCCAGCGACTGCAGGCGGTTCATGTCGTAGGTGACCGTCGTGCGGCCCGACGGCTCCCCGGCGAGGTGGTAGTTCCAGCTCGCCCACGCGGAGCGCCGTCGCGGCATCACGCCCCGGTCGGTGTGGAGCACGGCCTCGTTTCGCTGATACGGGATCGCGCCGAGCACCCGCCGCTCATCGGGGCTCGGATCGGCGAGCATCCTCAGCGCCTGATCGGAGTGCGTCGCGATCACCACCTCGTCGAAGCTGAGGTCGGCGTCGTCCAGCCGGAGGCTCACCGAGCCCGGGTGCCGGACGATGCTCCGCACGGGCGAGCGCAGGTGCACGCGATGGCGGAACGGGGCGATCAGCGCCTCGACGTAGCGGCGCGACCCGCCCGGAATCGTGCGCCACGACGGGCGCCCGCTCAGCTGGAGGACGCCGTGATTCTCGAAGAACTGCGCCAGGAAGGCAGCCGGGAAGCTCCACAGCTGGTCCGGGTCGGCGGACCAGACGGCCGATGCCTGGGGGACGAGCAGGCGCTCGACGAAGTACTGCGAGTAATCGCCGTCGGCCAGGAACCGGCGCAGCGATGGGCCCTCCCCGCCGCTGCCCCGGTCCGCCAGAGCCCGCGCCTCGCGATTGAAGCGGAGCAGGTCGAGCAGCATCCGGTGGAACCGTCGGTCGAAGACGTGCCCGGGCCGTGCGAACAGCGCCCGGGGGCTTCGCGTCGCCCACTCGAAGCCCCCCCGCCCGTCGGAGACCGAGAAGCTCATCTTGGCCGGCTGGGAGGCGATTCCCAGCTCTCCGAGCAGGCGCTCGAAATTGGGGTAGTTGCGGTCGTTGAAGACGATGAACCCGGTATCCACGGCCCAGCGGCCCCCAGGTGTCTCGACGTCGATCGTGTTGGTGTGGCCGCCCGCGTAGGGGCCGGCCTCGAAGACGTGGACGTCGTGACCGGCCCGACGAAGCTCCGCCGCGGCGACGAGCCCGGAGACCCCCGCTCCGACGACCGCTAAGCGTCTTCGCCCTCCCAGGGGGGTCATCGAAGCGCTCCTTCCACTGCGGCCGCCGCACCCGGTACGGCGAGGCGCTCGCGCAGGCCCCGCTCGGCGCGTCGCCCCAGGCGTCCGAAAGCGGATTGGAGGGGCAGCTCGAGCAGCCGCCGGGCGCCCTTGAGCCGCAGGAAAGCGTCCCAGGTGACGCTGGAGCCCTCGGGCACCGAGAGGACCACGGCCTCGTCGAGGATCGAGAGAGCCGCGGTCTCTGCCCGGAAGGCAATCCGATGAGGCGGCTCGGAAACGACCGTCTCGTAGGGCAGGGTCACGGTGCGGCCGAGGAAGCCGACATCGAGCTCGTAGCGCGTCCCCACCGCGCCGGGCTCACCTTCGATCAGGCGGGCCGCCGAGACGCTCGGGTCCCATTCGCATATCGCGCGCAGATCGGCGAGGTAGCGCCAGACCGCGTCCTGAGATTGCGGGGTGCTGATTGTTGCGGTGAAGCGGGCCATGCGAGATTCCTTCCTCTTGCTCGTTTCCAGATCAGGCGGCGGTCGCCATCCGCGGCGCGCGCCGGGGCAGCGCGGAGAGTCGTTCGCACTCGGCCCAGAGCCGGCTGCGCTCCTCCGCGCTTTCGCGTGTCCAGGGAAGTCGGTGTGCGGCGCGCGGCATGCGGTCGTGCCAGAAGCCCCCGCTCTGCGGTTGCGGCGCCGGTGCCGTGGCCAGCCAGACGATCGTGTCGGCTCCCTGTCTGGCGTCCCGCAGCAGGGGGCGCATCAGCCGCTCGAAGCGGGGCAGCGAGGAACGAAGGCCGGCGGTCGCCACCCAGCCCGGGTGCATCGCGCTGAAGGCGATCCCGTCGGCGGCATGGTGATCCGACCAGAGGCGGTTGAGGATCACCTCGGCTCGCTTGGTGTGGGCGTAAACGCGAGACCCGTCGAACGGCCGCCGCTCGAGCTGAAGGTCATCGGCCCGCAGCCGCGCTGTGTACATGCCGCCGGAGGAGACGGTGATCACCCGCGACGGGGCGGCTGCGGTGAGGGCCGGGAGGAGGAGCCCGGTGAGCAGGAACGGACCGAGAACGTTGGTGGCGAAGGTCAGCTCGACGCCGTCGTCGGTGCGCTCCAGCGAGCGGGCGAGAACCCCGGCGTTGTTGACGAGCACGTCGAGGCGATCGGAGCGCGCCAGGAAGGATTCGGCGAAGCGGCGCACGTCGGCGAGGTCAGAGAGATCGCAGACCTCCGGCACGAGACGCTTCCCGGCGCCCGTCAGGCGGGACCCGATGCGAGACGCCGCTGCGGCGACACGCCGCTCGTCGCGGCCGAGCAGGTGGACCGTGGCGCCGGCGGCGAGCAGTCCCTCGCAGACGGACTCGCCGATCCCCGAGCTGCCCCCCGTCACCAGCGCCGTTCTCCCCCGGAGGTCGCCCGCGATCGCGTCCTCCCAGCGCAGCCCGCGCAGCTCGTAGCCGAGGCGGGAGTACCCGGGAAACACGGTCAGATCCAGCGCCCGATCCGCCGCTTGTCGAGAGATTGTCAAGTGTCTGTCCAACATCTGAAGGCTGGCTTATAGCAGCTTTGTGCTGTACTGTCCAGAGTCCGTCCAATGTCTGTTCGCACATGAACTCCGACTCCGAGAACACTCCCCGCCTGCGGATCGGCGAGCTCAGCCGCCGAACCGGCGTCCGCGCCGACACGCTGCGGGCCTGGGAGCGGCGCTACGAGCTGCTGCGTCCCGAGCGCAGCGAGGGCGGCTTCCGCCTCTATGGGCGCGACGACGAGAGCCGGGTGAGGGCGATGAAGGGGCTGATCGACTCGGGCGTCTCAGCGTCCGAGGCGGCGCGCCTTGCCGTCTCGTCCCCCGGCGCCACGCTCCCCTCCCCGATCTCGGGCGCCACACCGCCCCAATCCGACGGCATGCCGCCGTCCGAGCAGGCCGGGCTGCTGAGGGCGGCGCTGGAGCGCTTCGACGAGGCCGAGGCCAACGCCGTGCTCGATGACGCGCTCGCGCGTCTCACCGTCGAGACGGTTGCCGACCGGATCGTCCTGCCGGCGATGCGGCGAATCGGCGAGCGCTGGGAGAGCGGTGACGTGACGGTGGCGCAGGAGCACTTCGCGACGGGAATCCTGCGCGGCCGCATGCTCTCCCTGGCTCGCAACTGGGGCGCCGGAGCGGGTCCGATGGCGCTGCTCGCCTGCCCTCCCGGCGAGCATCACGATCTGGGGCTTGTCGTCTTCGGCGTCGTCCTGCACGCCCGCGGCTGGAGGGTCACGTACCTGGGACCCAACACCCCGATCGAAACGATCGCCGAGGCCGCCGCCGAGCTCCATCCGGACGCGATCGTGCTGGCGGCCCTCGCGCGTGAGCCGCTCGAGACCGAGGCAGACCGGATCGCGAGCCTGGCGTCGGGCTGGAGGCTCCTGATCGCGGGGGCGGGCGCCAGCCCGGATCTCGCTGATCGCCTTGGGGGCGAGCTGCTCGATCAGGACCCGGTGGCCGCCAGCCGCGAACTCACCGGGCCGCGCTGAGCGAGGCTGAAATGCCCTTCGGCGGCGAAGCTAACGGGAGCGACGGGACTCGAACCCGCGGCCTCCGGCGTGACAGTTCGACCCGGAAACCCCTGCAAACCACACACAAACCCGCTCCACCACAGGGAATGCGCCATCTCCCGCCGCCGTTCTGAGAGCTCGAGATTTCACCGCAAATTGCGACCCGTTTTCGGTGATTCGGGCACCAGTTCTGGTCGTCTACGTTCTTCCTATCAGCGTCTGCGTCGGGCTGGCCGCCGACGTCGCGCACCCGGACGCGGGCCACGACGACCGGTCCTGACGGGGAGGGGCACGGACAGCTCGATCGCGTAGCGAGGGATGAACGGCGTATCGGTGACCCGTACCCCTTGGATTCGATCGACCCGATATGCGCGCACTTCTCCCGTCTCAGCCTTGATCGCGTACACGAGCAGGTTCCCAGCCTTCGACTGGCGCAGAGCGTACGGCTCGATCAGCCGCGTGGAGCCTTGGTAGCGCAGCTCGACGAGCAGATGGTTCGCACCTGCGAACCGGATCTGCTCCAGCGGGGCGCCTCCCGGCCATCTCGTGATTGTCGGAGGAGCAACCCAGGTCGGTTCGATCTGCTCCCGGCCCGCCGGCACTGATTCCAGAGCCACGATCTCCTCCCCGCCGAGCCACGCGAAGACCTCGGCAAGCTCACTCAGGAAGTCATCCACCGGAGGCAGCGTCGGCAGCTGGTGCGCGAGCATCGCCCCCCAGTCCGCTCGCAGCGCGTCCTTCCTGTCGGTCGCGGTGACGGCTTCCAGGGTCGGGACCGGCACCTCCTTGTAAGCGCACTTGCGCTCCAAGACGCTGAACACCAAGTCCCGGTCGGAGCGCAGCTCGGCGCGCCGATAGAGATTGACGACGTCGTAGAGGTCCCGCGGTCTGGTGCGCTGACCAAGGGCGCGCAGCTTCTCGGCGAAGACCTCGACGAACGAGTAGCACTCGACTGAGCCATCGCCGGGAAGCTCATCCTCGTACGCGTGAGCGATCTGCCGCCGACTCGTCGGGTCGACCACCGTCTCGTCATAAGTGAGGTCGAGCTTCACGCGTGCCTCGCCCGGCGTGCCCCGTGGTCCGCGGTAGTAGACCCGCCCCTCCGCGGAGCGCCCGTCGGGGCGGAGCCTTACCACCGGGGCGCGGCTGGACAGTGTGATGCCGGTCTCCTGCTCGACCTGGTCGAGCATGTCCTCGAGCACAGGCACGAGGTCATCAGGAGCAAGCGGGCCACCCTCCCGCACGGTGAAGTCGAGATCCTCCGAGAAGCGGTAGGTCTCCACGAAGCACTTCTTGAGGCAGGTGCCGCCCTTGAAGATCCACTGGTCCCGCAGCGGGGCGTGACTCCCGATTCCCCAGAGCAGCCAGCCGAGCGCGTAATCCTTCTCGACGATCTCCTCTGTCAGGCCCCACTCGACGGCCCGAGCCTGAATGGAGGCTCGGGGGATCATCGGTCGATCCTGGCGTTGATCCGCAGTCCCCAACGACGGTCGATTCGACCCGCATCGGGCTGAGCCGGATCGAGGCGCCCCACCCCAGCGCTGACCCGCGCCAAGCAGGCGTCGACCAAGTCGCGACCGCCGAGCTCGACTGTCTCGGCCAGAAAACCCAACCGCTTGAAGACGGTTCGGTTTCCGAGCCGGTCCGCGTACTCGATCAATCGATCCCAAGACACTTGCGGTCCCTCGGCGTACGCCGAAAGCGCCTCGGCGGTGTGGCTCAAGCCACCGCCGAGCGAAGGATCATCGAGGCAGTCGACCAGAGTCCGCTCCCTGTCAGAGACTTCGACTGGGGCCCCTTCTCGCCATACCCGCCGAGTCCCGAACAGCGCCGAGTCAGAGCGGTGGCGTAGCTCGAAACGGGCCCCTCCGATCTCACGCCGGCGCCGCGGAACGGGATGAGCAGTGATGAATACCGTCGTCGAGAAGATCTGATCGGTGAGATCCCAGTGGTGAAGCGCGGTCCAGCCGCCCACGTAGCCGGGGGCGAAGGCGGCACTCGCAAGGGCCCAGGGATCGGCACTCCACCGCTGCGGGTCTTCGGCCTCCAGCGGCACCGCGACGTAAAGACCGCGGCGGAGACGCGCGACCCACCCCTGCTCGGCAAGGTGGCGGAGCAGCCGTGCGGCTCTTTCGTGTGTTTCTCCGGTTGCAGCTGCGGCTTCAGCAGGCGTGAACGGACCCTTGAGAGATCGGCTCAGCTGAGCGATAAACACTCTGTTGTCGCTTGAGATACCGGCTGCAGGCATAAGCGACAGTCTAGCTAACGTAACGCCGGTCACATCGGCGTTTTGATAGGTGTGATGTTCACGCCACGGCCTGAAGCTCGCCGGAAGGCCGAGGAGGAGCTGGCGAACGTCCTCGCCGACGTGCGACGCGGGATCTGGAAGCCGCCGACCGCCAACCGGGTGGCGGCGCCGGAAGAGGAGCCGACATTCCACCAGTTCGCCTCAGAGTGGATCGAGAACCGAATGGGCGAGTTCGGCACGCGGACGATCGAGGACTACAAGCTCGCCCTCACCCACCATCTGCTGCCGTTCTTCGCCGAGCACCGGCTCTCGGAGATCACGGCCCGGGAGGTCGACCGCTACAAGGCGGCGAAGGTCCGCGAGCGCGACCAGGGCCTGGTCCCCCGCCCGCTCTCGAACCGGACGATCAACAAGACGCTCACCCGGCTCGGGCAGATCCTCGACGTCGCCGTCCGCTACGACCTGATCGGGCACAACCCGGTCAAGACCAAAGTCGAGAAGCTGAAGGAGGAGGAGCCGAGGCGCCTGCGGCTGAGCGGGGAGCAGGTCCAGGTCCTGCTCCAGGTCGCCGGGCGAAACAGGGCGCTGCTGGCGACCGCGATCATGGCCGGCGGCCTGCGGATCTCCGAGCTCGCCAACCTGCGCTGGCGCGACCTCGACCTCGGCAACGGCGAGCTCACCGTGGAGACCTCGAAGACCGCGGCCGGCGTGCGCACCGTCGTCCTCGAGCCCGAGCTGGTCCAGCTGCTCCGCGAGCACAAGCTCGCCTCGCGCTGGAGCCAGCCGGACGACTTCGTCTTTTCCGGCAAGTACCGGAAGCAGCCGCGGGAGCGGAACAGCCTCCGCAAGCGGGTCCTCTACTCGACGGTCGGGCGGGCGAACGAACAGCTGCTCGCCGCCGACAGGCCGCCGACCCCCGAGGGGATCACCTTCCACGCGCTCCGCCGGACCTACGCCGCGCTTCGCGCGGAGCTCGGCGAGCACCCGGCGATCACCGCCGCGCAGATGGGACACCGCGATCCGCGGATGACCCTGCGCGTCTACACCGACGTCACGAACATGAGGCCGCGGACCAGGCTCGGCGGCCTCCTCGGGCAATCTGATTGGGCACCATTGGGCACCAACCCAGCTAAGGGCCAAAATCCGACACAACGGGAAGGTCCGGAGGACCCTCCGGAGACCGCTGAAAACCCCGAACTAGCAGCGGGTTCAGCTAACGGGAGCGACGGGACTCGAACCCGCGGCCTCCGGCGTGACAGGCCGGCGCTCTAACCAACTGAGCTACGCCCCCAATATCCGGCGGCGGTTTTTGTGGCCGCCGCACATGTTGGAGGCTAGCCGCTCGACACGGAAACGTTCGTGGCGACGGGGCCCTTCGGGCCCTCCTCGGACTCGTAGTTGACCCGCGCGCCGTCGTCGAGGGAGCGGTGACCGTCCCCGTCGATGCTCGAGAAGTGAACGAAGAGGTCCTTGCTGCCGTCATCCGGCGTGATGAAGCCGTACCCCTTCTCGTTGCTGAACCACTTGACGGTTCCTTCTGCCATTTGCGCCTCCTCGCACACATGCCGCTTGTTTCCGGGGATTGACTCCCCTCTGATGGCGCGGGAACCTAACGAATGCGCCCGCTCGGTGCAGACGAGACGGGCTAGGGTGGCGGCGATGCGACTGGTGAGCTACCGAGACGGGGATCAGGCACGCGCTGGAGTGCAGACGTCGAACGGCATGCTGGATGCGGGCGGGCTTCTCGGTGCGGAGGCCGTGAGCGTCAAGGAGCTGATCGCCTCGGGACGCATCGCCGAGCTGGCCGAGCGCGCCGCGGAAGGCGGCGACCCGGTCACCGACCCGGACCTGCTGCCGCCCCTTCCCGATCCCGACAAGATCGTCTGCATCGGCCTCAACTACCGCTCGCACGCGGCGGAGGCGGGGATCGACCCTCCCGAGCATCCGACCTTCTTCGCCAAGTTCCGGAACGCCCTGGCTCCGCCCGGCGCGACGGTGGTGCTCCCGGCGGCCAGCGAGAAGGTGGACTACGAGGCGGAGGTCGCCTTCGTGATCGGCCGCCACTGCAAGGACGTCGAGCCCGAGCAGGCCCTCGACGCGATCGCCGGCTACATGCTGCTCAACGATCTCTCCGCCCGCGACCTCCAGTTCGCGACGCCGCAGTGGATGCCCGGCAAGGTCTTCGACGGCTCCGCGCCCTGCGGCCCCGCGATCGTCACCCCCGACGAGGCGGGCGCGCCGGACTCCATCTCCTTCACCCTCGATCTGAACGGCGAGCGGATGCAGGACGCGTCCACCTCGGACCTGATCTTCTCCGTCGCCGAGCTGGTGGCGAGATTGTCGCGCTGGATGAGCTTCGAGCCGGGGGACATCGTCTCCACAGGGACGCCCTCCGGCGTCGGAAGCGTGCGCGAGCCGCGGGTCTGGCTGAAGCCCGGTGACGGGATCATGATCTCCTCGCCCACCCTCGGCGAGCTGCGCACGACGATCGCCTAGCCGTGCGCCAAGACCCGATCTTCTCCGGAGGGGTGATCAAGGCCGCGCTGGTCATCCTCGTCGCCGGCGCACTCGGAGTGGGCGCATACATCCTGGTCTCGGGCGTCGACATCAACCTGCCCGACCTGCCGGACGTCGGGACGAGCAGCACCGCGACGAACCTCGAGAACACCACGCTGGAGGAGACCACCATCGGCGAATCCAAGCCCAAGCCCGAACCGGCGAAGACCGTTCAGACCCAGAAGAGCCCGCCCGCTCCGCCCGCCGCCGGGCCGAGCATCCGCGACCTCCAGGAGCTCTCTCGCTGCACCCAGGCCGCGCAGGGAGACATCGACAAGGTCACCACCTGCTTCGACCGCTTCAACGGCCGGCAGCTAGCTGGAGCGCTCCTCCACGAGCTGCTCGATGCTCGCGTAGACGCCCGGAGCGTCCTTCTTCAGCCGCTTCACCTCGAAGTGCCCGAGGCTGATGAGCCGCAGCCGCGAGGTGGCGGTGACGGTGGCGCTGCGCATCGAGTCGTCGAGCATCCCGGCCTCGCCGAAGACATCGCCCTGTCCGAGGGCGGCGATGCGCTCACCGTCCCGGGTCACCTCGGCGGTGCCGTCCTCGATCGCGAGCAGCTCGCGCGAGAAACCGCCCTCCTCGAGGACGACCTCGCCCTCCGGGACCTCCTTGGACTGGGCGAACGCGGCGACCTGCTTGAGCTCCTCGTCGGAGGCGTCCGAGAAGAGCGGAATGCGCTTCAGCTGCACCGAGTCCATGGCGCCAACGTATCCGAAAGAACCTGGGTTAGAGTGCGACATCCAATACGGATGGAGGGGAGAGGAGAGTTCAAATGGGGTTGATGGACAACATCAAGAAGGCCCAGGAAATGGCCCAGCAGGCCGCGCAGCAGGGGGGAGCGGGTCAGATGAGCCCGTCCGCCGGCGACGCTGAGTACGCCAACCTGGCGATGAAGCTGAACCAGAACGGCCTCCCGGGCGTTGCCACGATCAGCTCGATCACCGAGTCGGGCGCGGGCTCCGACCCGGTCAACAAGGCCTACGACATCGGCGTCAGCGTCGAGCTCGAGAACGGCCAGAGCTACGACACGACGGTCCACCAGTACCTCACGCAGGACGCCGTCAACGCCTATCAGCCCGGCGGCAAGTTCCAGATCAAGGCCGATCCGGATGACACCAGCAAGGTCATGCTCTACGGGCAGGCCTAGCTTCATTTCGATGTTCGTCAAGCCTGGCCTCTAGCACCCAGAATTAGCTCCAGACGCAGGGTTCGCCTGCCGATACTGAGAATGGCCATATGCCCCTGCCCGCATCCATCACCGACTTCTTCTTCGAGTGGTACCCGGTCTTCGGGGTCGCGTTCTCGGCCGGGATCCTGATCATCTTCGCGATCCTGCTGCGCAGCACGATGGGCACGACGAAGCCCGAGACGGTCAAGGCGAGCAAGACCGAGCCCGTGCTGTGGAACGAAGTGCAGGGGGTCGACGCCGCCAAGGAGGAGCTGGTGGATGTGGCCGAGTGGCTCAAGGACCCGAAGCGGTTCGAGGCGCTCGGCGCGCGCGCCCCTCGCGGCGTCCTGCTCTACGGCCCGCCGGGCACGGGCAAGACGATGCTCGCGCGGGCCGTCGCGGCCCACGCCGGCGTTGACTTCTTCGCGGCCTCCGGCTCCAGCTTCGTTGAGATGTTCGTCGGGCGCGGCGCCGCCCGAATCCGCCGGCTCTTCAAGGAGGCACGGCGGTCGGGGCGCGCGGTGGTTTTCATCGATGAGATCGACGCCGTCGGCGGCCATCGCGGCTCCGGCGCCGGTGATGGCGGGACCTCGGAGCGCGAGCAGGCCCTGAACCAGCTCCTCGTCGAGCTCGACGGCTTCGAGCGCGACCCGGGCACCGTGATCGTGCTTGCCGCTTCGAACCAGATCGACAAGCTCGACAAGGCTCTGCTGCGGCCGGGGCGCTTCGACCGCCAGGTCCTCGTGGCCCCTCCCGACCGCGACGGCCGCGAGGCGATCCTCCGCTCGCACGCCCGCGACAAGACCCTCTCCGACAACATCGACCTGGTCGACGTCGCCCGCAAGACCACCGGCCTGACGGGAGCCCAGCTCGCCAACGCGCTGAACGAGGCCGCGATCATCGCCGGCCGCGCCGGGAGGATGGCGATCGCCCGGGAGGATCTCGACGAGGCGCTGCTGCGGCAGTCCGTCGGCTCACAGCAATCACGCCGCCTGACCGAGACGGAGCGCCGGATCGTCGCCTACCACGAGGCCGGGCACGCCCTCAGCCGCCGGCTCTGCGGGCTCGATCCGCCCGAGATCCTCAGCATCGTCCCCCGCGGCCCCGCCCTCGGGTTCGTCGGCCACTCACCCAGCGAGGACCGCTACCTGCGCTCGGCCAAGCAGCTGATGGACGAGATCGTGATCCTGCTCGGTGGCCGCGCCGCCGAGGAGGAGGTCTTCGACGAGGCCTACTCGGGCGCCGCCGATGACCTGCTGCGTGTCCAGAAGATCTGCGTGCAGATGGTCACCGAGTTCGGGATGACGATCTCCCATGGACCTCCTGACAGCGCACCCCTGGCTCAGCCGACGGGCGACTACGCGATGTCCGACCGCACTCGTCGCGACGTCGACCAGAATGCCCAGGAGCTGGCCCACATGGCCTATGCCCGCGCCCGCCAGCTGATGAAGGTGAACCGCCGCTGCCTCGATGACCTCGCCGCCAACGCGCTGGAGCGCGAGACGCTGACTCGTGAGGACCTGGACGACATCTTCGATGCGCATGACCTGCGCCGCTCGTTCCTGCCCGAGGACGACGATTCCGAGGCGCGGAGGAAGCTCTTCGCCAAGGGCCGGGGCGGGTCCCCCGGCACGCTGATGCCGCAGCACACCAAGCCGGACGAGCCCGACAAGCCCAAGTAGCGGGCTCAGCCGGGGCTCAGCACGGGCGAGCCGCGGCGAACCTCATATCCCGCGCGCTGGCCCGCTGCCACTAGAGCAGTGCGCTCCAGGGCAGCGGGCCCGCGGGAATCCGGCTCCAAGCGCCAGGCGCTGAGGTGCTCAGACGGTGCGTGTGCCGCGTCCCATGAAGAAAATCAGGAGAGCGACGATCGCCAGCGCGAACAGAACGGGGTGAATGATGGCCCCGCCCGCGATCGCGATGACAAGCAGAACGATGCCTGCGATAAGCCACAACATGAGCATTCCCTCCTTCCGTGGCCTGACTTGCTCAGCGCTCGTATACCCGGACCCGGCGCTGGCAATCCGGAGGAGGTCGATCAGGCGGTGGCGCCGCCGTCGACCACGAGGTCATGACCGACCGTGAATCCCGACTCGGACGAGGCGAGCCAGAGAATCGCCGAGACCACCTCGTCGCGGGCGCCCACCCTGCCGATCGGCACGGCCTGCTCGAGCCGGCTTGCTCGATCCTCCTCCGTCTCCCCCGGGCGGAACGACATCGAGGTGTCCGTCGGCCCGGGGCTGACCGCGTTGATCCGCACCCCGTGCTCGATCGCCTCGAGCGCCGCCACTCGCGTCAGCGTGCTCACGCCCGCCTTTGACGCCGCGTAGGCGCCGAATCCCGGCCGGCTCGCGTGGGCGCCGATGTTGGATGCGGTGTTGACGATCGAGCCGCCGCCGTGGGCCTGCATGTAGGCGATCTCGTGCTTCATGCAGAGGAAGGCACCAGTCAGGTTGATCGCCACGACCCGATTCCAGGCCTCCACGTCCATCTCGGCGACCGTGCCGGGCTCGAGAACGCCAGCGTTGTTCGCGGCGACGTCCAGGTCGCCTAACCGCTCGACCGTCTCCGCGACCAGGCCCGCGACGTCATCGCCATCGGAGACGTCGGTCGTGTGAAACGCCGCGTCGCGGCCGGCTCGCTCGATCAGGTTGACGGTCTCGGCCAGCGGTTCCTCGCTGCGTCCGGCCACCATCACCTTCGCTCCCTCCTTGGCGAATCCGAGCGCCGCCGCTCGACCGATGCCGGACCCGGCTCCGGTGACCAGCACGACCTTGTCGGCGAATCGCTCCATCCCTCAGGGTGCTGCGATGGGCGGTGCCGGGCTCGAACCGGCGACCTTCTCGGTGTAAACGAGATGCTCTCCCAACTGAGCTAACCGCCCTTGGCGCTCCGCCCGATTATGACCGGCGCGATCCCCTGCGGGCGGTGGTAGCGTCGCGCGCATGTGGAGGCGAGTCCTCCGGGGGCGGCGCACTGGTTCGTGGGCAAGGGCGTGAATGCCGGTGATCGCGCTCCGACGATCCTCGAGGGGCCGGGCTGGAGCTCCGGCGGAGACACGAACAGCGGGGGCTGAGGCGCCGACGCCGGCGCAATCTTCGGCGTGCCCGGCATCAGCAACTTCATCAGCCACGGGTACAACGTCCTCACCTGGGATCCGCGCGGGTTCGGTCAGTCCGGCGGGACGGTCGAGATCGACGATCCGCGCTCTGAGGGCCGCGACGTCCAGGCCCTGATCGACTGGATCGCAAAGCAGCCCCAGGCCCAGCTGGACCAGAGCTGCACGCGGACGAAGAAGCGCGCGACACCGGGCCGAAGTTCGCCTGGATCGCCGATGACGCCCAGCTGCGAAGCAGCGACTCCTATCCGCTCGAGCCCGCCGGCAGGCTGTCCGCGTCCGGCTCAGGCACGCTGCCCATCGTCCCTGGCCAGGGCAGCGGAGGCTGATCTTCGCCACCCAGGCCGCCAACGCGGTGAACGTCCCGATTCCGGGCCCGGCGGCCGATGCGAACGTCGTCGGCGCCCCGCACCTCGACCTCTCCTACCAGGGGACAGCCGCTCCACAGAGCACGTGGATCTACGCCCAGCTCGTCAATCCGCGGAACGGCACGGTCCTCGGCAACATCGCGACGCCGATCCCGGTAACCGTCGACGGCCAACCGCATTCGATCTCCCGGGACCTCGAGATGGTCGCCTCACGCGCGCCGGCCGCTGGCGGCTACACGCTGCAGCTCACGGCCTCCTCCTCGCTCTACGACATCCAGCGCTCGACCGGGGCGATCACCTTCAACGGGATCGACGTGACGTTGCCCCTGGGAGACCAGGCCCCCGCGTCCCCGGCAGCCAAGACGAAGCACCGCAAGAAGCACCGCAAGCGCAAGCACCACTGACGTAGGCTGAGCCCACGGCGTGGGCAAGCAGATCTACTCGGCGATTGCATCCCTCGACGGCTATGTGGCCGACGAGGATGGCAACTTCGACTGGGCGGAGCCCGGCGAGGAAGTGCACCGGTTCATCAACGACCTCGAGCGCTCGGTCGGGACCTACCTCTACGGGCGCCGGATGTACGAGACGATGGCGGGCTGGGAGACAGACCCCAGCCTCGCCGCTCGATCGGAGCCGATGCGGGACTACGCCGAGATCTGGCGGTCGGCCGACAAGATCGTGTTCTCGGGGACTCTGCAGGAAGCGCCCACCGAGAGGACGCGAATCGAGCGGGAGTTCGATCCTGAGGCGGTGCGGGAACTGAAGGCCTCCGCGGACCGCGATCTCAGTGTGGGCGGTCCCAGCCTCGCCGCGACGGCGTTCGCTGCCGGATTGGTCGACGAATGCCACCTCTTCCTCGCGCCGGTGATCGTCGGAGGCGGCAACCAGTCCCTCCCCGATCATGTCCGCCTCGAGCTCGAACTGCTCGACGAGCGGCGATTCGGCGGCGGAATGGTGCACCTGCACTACGCCGTAAGGTCCGGATCGTGAAGGTGCTGGTGACCAGCTCGCGCATGCCGTTCGCGCTCGACGTGATCCGCAAGCTCGGCGAACGTGACCATGAGGTCTTCGCGTGCGACAGCTACGCGGCCTCTCCCGGAAGCCACTCGCGGTATCTGACGAAACACTTCACCACCGCCTCGGCCACCGAGGATCCGCAGCAGTTCGCCTCCGACGTCGAGCGCATCGCTGACGTGAACGAGATCGAACTCGTCCTGCCGATGTTCGAGGAGGTCTTCTACCTCGCCGCCCAGTACGAGCGGCTCTCGAAGGTGACCCGGCTGTACGCGCCACCGTTCCAGACCCTCGCGCAGGTCCACGACAAGGGCACCTTTCAGGAGCTCTGCGACCGGCTGGAGATCCGGACGCCCCACACGACGCTCGCGCGCAGCCCTGCTGAGCTGAAGGACGCGATCGAGAAGTACCCGCGCTACTTCGCGCGCGCGGCGTTCTCGCGGGGCGGGGTCGGCCTGCTCACCAACACCGGGCCGCTGGCCGGCCACCTCTCTCCGGACGAGTGCCATCCCACGGAGGCGAATCCCTGGCTCGTCCAGGAGTTCGTCGACGGGCCGATGCACTGCACTTACTCCTGCCTTCACACGGGCAGAGTCGCTTCGCACATGTCCTACCGGGCACCGCGCCAGTGGGAGCACTCGACGGGGATCCAGTTCCTCTCGGTCGACTCCACCGACACCCTGCCGACCGTCGAGCGCCTCGGGAAGGACCTCCGCTGGGATGGGCAGATGTCGCTCGACTTCATCGAGACCGACGACGGACTCGTGATGATCGAGTGCAACCCCCGGCCGACCGACGGCGTCCTGCTGATGACCGCCGAGGAGCTCGAGCGAGGGCTGCTTGCTCCGCAGGACGAGATGCTGCTGGTGCCCGCCGGACGCGAGGAGCAGCTCGACTTCGCGGTCCTGGCGCAGATCTTCAAGGAGCCACTGCGCGAGGCACCGAAGTCGATCCACGACCTCGCGAAGATCGCCGGGACGGACAAGGGATGGCGGGACGCGATGCCGAAGCTCTACTCCTTCCTCGCGCTGGCCCGCTTCGAGCGCCTCAGCCTGCGCCAGCGCGAACAGCTCTTCGTCGCCATGTCCGATGGGATCACGTGGGACGGACAGTCGATTCCGGGGCTTCCACCCGACGATGCCGCCTACCTCGCGAAGCTGACCGGTTGATGGACCGATCGATCCTCTGGCGCGCGGCCGCCGCGCAGGTCGTGGCCGTAGCGGTGGTCTCGCTGGTGCTGGCCGTGACGCTCCCTCACTCGTTCTTCGAGGACTGGGGCTGGCTGACCGGGCCGCTCGCCTGGATGGGCTGCGCGGCGCTGACGGCCTGGGCGCTCCACCTGAATCTGCCCGGCGTGCTGCTCGGCGCAGTCCTGGCCGGCATCCCGAGCGCGCTCGCCGTGATCGCTGGCGTCCACTGGCTCGGCGTGATGATCGCGGTCGCCGCGTTCGCTGCCTGGTGCGCCTGGCTTGCCCGGCGGCCGGGAGGCGAGCTGTGGACCTAGGCATCGAGGGCCGAGTCGCGTTGGTGTTCGGCGCGAGCCGGGGAATCGGGCGGGGGATCGCCGAGGCGCTGGCTCGCGAGGAAGCCCGGGTTGCGATCTCGAGTCGCTCCGCGGAGGCACTGGAGACGACCGCCGGAGAGATCGGCGGCGAGGTGCGCGCCTTCCCGGCCGACACCTCCGATCTCGAGCGGATGAGGGAGCTGCCCGGCGAGGTCGCCGAGGCGCTGGGGCAAATCGAGATCCTGGTGACCAACACCGGCGGCCCGCCGGTCGGCAAGGCGCTCGACAACTCGGAGGAGGAGTGGGAGCGGGCCTTTCACTCGCTGGTGCTGGCTCCTCGGGTCCTGATCGAGGCGGTGCTGCCCGGCATGCGTGAACGGAAGTGGGGCCGGATCGTCAACGTCTCCTCGAACTCGATCCGCGAGCCGATCCCCGACCTGGCGCTCTCCAACGCCAACCGCCTCGCGGCCCTGGGCCTGCTCGACATGCTCGCCGGTGAGGTCGCGGCGGAGGGAGTCACGATCAACACCGTCGCGAGCGGGATGTTCGCCACAGATCGCCTGGTCGAGCACCACGGCTCGGCCGAGCGAGCGCAAGAGGTGGCCGGCCAGCGTGTCCCGGCGAAGAGGCTCGGGCGCCCGGAGGAGTACGGCGACCTGGTCGCCTTCCTTTGCTCGGAGCGGGCCGCCTATCTCACCGGAGCGGTCATCCCACTTGACGGCGGCCTGCTCCGCTCGGTCTAGCTCAGGCGGTGGCGGGCCTTGGGGCCCGGCGGAAGGCCACCAGCAGCCACACGCCGCCGGCGATCATCATCGCCACGCTGATCAGCTGGGCCTGCGTCAGGCCGATGGCGACGTCCTCGTTGCGGCGGATGAACTCGACGAGCAGACGTTCGGTTCCCGCCAGCAGCAGATAGAGGGCGAAGAGCAGCCCGTTGCTGAGCCGGTCGCGCAGCCGCCACAGCACCAGTGCCACCAGTCCCATCGCCAGCGTCTCGTAGACCGGGGTCGGATGGACGGTCTGGTCGGTCGGCTTGGTCCCGTCCGGGTAGGCCATCGCCCAGGGGCCGTTCCAGGCCTTGCCGTAGTCGCCGTCGCCGGAGAGCTGGCACCCGCAGCGACCGATCGCATAGCCGAGCGCGAGCGCCGGCGCCGCCACGTCGAGCAGGGCGAGGGTGAGAAAGCCGCGCCACCAGGCCCAGAGGAAGACCCCAATGGCGCCCCCGATCGCGCCGCCGTACCAGACCAGCCCGGAGCCGGAGAACAGGTTGCCGAGCAGGTCGCCCTTGACGTCGCTGTAGTTCTCGACGATGAAGTCCAGGCGCGACCCGACGAGCCCTCCGATGAGCGCCGCGAAGCCCATCTCGTAGGCCCAGTCGACGGGCTTGCCGATTTCCTCGAAGCGCCGCCAGATCACGGCCCCCGCACCGATGAATGCCAGTGCGAAGCAGATCCCGAAGGTCTGGAGAGTGAGCGGTCCGAGGTGGATCTCAGGCAGCACGGACGGAAGGCTAGTCCAGCCGGCTAAACGGCTCGCGACTCAGTCGGAGAAGAGGCCCGACATCGCCTTCAGCCCGACGTCCATGCCGCTCCAGAAGGCGCCGCCGTGGAATGGCTTGCCGTGGCTGAATCGCCACGGAACAGAGGTACCGAGCATCTTCTTCCCCATTCGCCAGATCCGCGAAGAGCCCACTCGGTACGTTCCGTTGGCGTCGGGCCGGACCTCGATCGGATGCGCCGGGTCGCCGGTGAGCCGGAGCGGGACCTTGGCGAACGTCGCCTTGTCGAACTGCTCCATGATGCACATGCTGACCGGGTCGAAGCTGAGCTTTGGCTCAGTGCCGAGGATGACCGAGGCGATCTGAGATGCGGCCGCATCCGCCTGGAGGAAGGTTAAGAAGGCCTGCTTGACCGGGAAGTCGCCGGCGTCACCGACTGCGTAGATCTCGGGATGGCGCTGCAGCCGGCGAGTCGCCAGGTCCGTGGCCAGGAAGCCACGGTCATCCGCATCCAGGCCGGCGAACGGCGTCGAGGCGATGTAGGGCGGGAAGGCGACCAGCAGGTCGTGTTCGATCCGCTCGCCATTGTGGAACTCGACTCCTTTGGAGTCGACGCTGTCGACGACCCAATCCGTATGGCCCTCGATTCCCCGGCGCTCGAACTCCTCGGTGACGAGCTCGTGGAGACGCGGTCCAAAGGCCTGGATGTAGCCCTGCTCGTAGGTCGCCCAGGTGATCGACGTCGAATCGCGTCCGTCATTGCGGCGCAGCCAGGTCTCGAACATGAGGACGATCTCGTAGAGGGGGCCCGCGCACTTGTTGTTGGGAGGGATCAGGAAGAGGATTCGTTGCCGTTCACCCGCCTTCGCGGCGGCCAGGGTGCGCTCGAAGCCTTCGCGCAGCTGCAGCATCTCCTCCGGGGTCCACATGGTCGATGCATGCTCGGCAAGCCCGGGGATCTCGCTGGGACGCATCCCGGAGCCCGTCGCGATCACGAGCTGGTCGTAGGCAAGGCTCTGGCCGCCGACCCTGACCCGCCGAGCATCCGGGTCGATCTCGTCGGCGTGCCCCTGCACGAGCTCGATCCCGCGCTTCGCGGCCGGCTTCGCCAGCCCGACCTTGAGGCGGTCCGGGTCAAGACCGAAGGGGACGTAGATCGTGTTCGGCTTGAAGAGGAAGTGGTCCTGATCCGAGACCAGGGTGATGTCGGCGCGATCGCCGGCGAGCAGGCGGAGGTCGAAGGCGGTCTCCAGTCCGCCGAACCCGCCTCCGAGTATCAGGACCTTGGATGCAGCCGCCATGACATGAAGGCTGCCACCGCACGAGGCCGCCTACCTCAGCCCTACCCCCAGACCTCGACTAGGGGTTTTCCACTGAATAGCCCCGGCGGGAGTCGAACCCGCGCTACGAGGTTGAAAACCTCGCGTGCTAACCGTTACACCACGGGGCCGCGTTGCTGATCTTAGGAGGCGGGCGAGACCAGGCGCTCGAGCAGCGCCTTCTGGACATGCAGGCGATTCTCCGCCTGGTCCCAGACCGCCGAGCGTTCTCCGTAGAGCACCTCGGCACTGATCTCCTCGCCCGGATGTGCCGGCAGGCAGTGCAGGGCGACGGCGCGTTGCGAGGCCGCCGCGAGCAGCTCGTCGTTCAGCTGGTAAGGAGCCAGATCCGCCCGGCGGCGATCCGCCGTCTCCTCGTCCCCCATGCTCACCCATACGTCGGTGTAGATCGCGTCGGCCTCGGAGACGGCCGCTCGCGGATCGTCCGTGAGCTCCGCCAGCCCCTCCTCGATCCGATAACCCTCGGGGGCGGCGATGACGACCTCGACGCCGGCGATCCGCCCGAGGATCGCCAGCGAGCGCGCGACGTTGTTGCCGTCCCCCACGTAGGCGAGGCGCAGGCCCTCCAGCTCCCCGAAGCGCTCCTTCAGCGTGAGCAGGTCGGCCAGGGCCTGGCAGGGGTGGTGACCCGGCGTGAGACCGTTGATCACGGGGACGCTCGCAGCATCGGCGAGGTCGCGGACTCTGTCGTCAGAGCCCGAGCGAATCACGATCCCGTGCGTGTACCGCGACAGGATGCGGCCGGTGTCGCCGAACGACTCGCCGCGGGTGAGCTGGAGCTCGTCCCCGCGGAGCACGATCGGCGTCGCGCCGAGCTCGGCGGTGCCGACCTCGAACGAGACCCGCGTGCGGGTCGAGGGCTTCTCGAAGACCAGCGCCACCGAACGGCCGACCAGGGCGTCGGCGCCCTCGCCGCGGTCCCGCCCGCGCTTGAGCTCCTCGGCGCGCTCGAGCAGCGCCAGCAGCTCGCCGCGGTCGAGCTCCTCGCCGGTCAGGAAGTTGCCTGCCTGAAGATGTGCGGTCGATGCAGCCATCGAGCAACCGATACTAGGGCCGTGCAGCTCACCGCAATGACATGGAACTTGTTCCACGGCCGCGACTGGCCGCCCGAGCCTGACCTCCAGATCCGAGCCCACAAGGGCAACTGCCATCGCGGTCCCCGGCTAGGCAAGACCTACGAGCAGGTGAACTGGGACCTCTTCGACGAGTTCGCCTCGCTGGTCGACTCCGTCGACTGGGACGTCGCCCTGTTCCAGGAGTTCCCCCCGGCCTGGAAGCGCCGGCTGGCCGAAGCGTGCGGCGCGCAGGCACACCGCGCGCTCAGCGGCCGGAACTGGTTGCAACCGCTCACCTCACTGATCGGGCGCTGGCGGCCGGACCTGCTGGGCGCCTGGGAGGGCGGCTCCGACACGACGCTCGTCCGAGGGGCCGCCGGAGGGATCGCCGAGCGCCGCCGGGAGGTGCTCACCTGGAGGCCCGAGCTCCGCGTGATGGCGCTCACCCGACTCGAGGCCGGCCCCTGCGTCGCGAACCTCCACGTCAGCACCAAGCCCTCGTCCGCCGAGCGAGAGCTGCTCGACGGCGCCCAGCGGGCGATCGACTTCGCCGGCTCGGAGCCCCTTATCTTCGGCGGCGACTTCAACGTCAGGCCGAAGGCGAGCGGAGTCTTCGACCAGCTCGAGGAGCGCTTCGGCCTCGCCCCACGCACCGCGCCGGACCGGCTCAGCCATCTGCTCGTTCGGGGGCTGCAGATGATCGAGCACCCAGCCGCCTGGCCGCCCGAGGCCCGTGACCGCGTCGATCCCGATACCGGATTGAAGATCCGGCTCTCCGATCACAACCCCGTGATTGGAAAGTTCGCCTCTGTGGGATAGTGCCGATCGATGGCAAGCCCGCCGACGGAGTCAGAGGAGAGCTCCCGCGCCGAGCAGAGCGTTCAGGCGTTCCGGGACGCGCTCGAGAAGAGCATCACGATCTCCCGTGACCGCCTGCAGGAGGTCGTCGACGACACCGTCCGGCGCGGCCGGATGACGCGCGGGGACGCCGAGGAGATGGTCAGCCGCCTCGCCGCGAGGGGCCGTGAGCAGGCGGAGGATCTGCTCTCCCAGCTCGAGCGAATCCTCGCCCAGGCCCGCGAGGTCCCGGACCGGGCGAGGCAGGAGGTCGGAGGCCGCGCCGAGCAGGCGCGAAAGCGCACTGTCGCCGCCGTCGAGGGGCCGCTGGCCGGCGCGGATCGCGTCCGCCGCGCGGCCCGCGTCCCGGGCTTCCCGATCACCGCATACGACCAGCTCTCGATCCGTCAGATCGACGGGCGGCTACAGGAGCTCAGCCGCCAGGAGCTGCGCAGGGTCCGCGAGTACGAGCGCAAGAACAAGGCGCGCAAGGGCCTATTGCGGGCGCTCGACCGCAAGCTGCAGGCCTAGCTGCCCAGCAGGACTATTTCAGGGCCTTGCGACGCTCTTCGAGCTCCTTGGCGATCTCGTCGAGAGCCTCCTTCGAGCTCTGCGCCCGGACGGCGAGCTTGGCGAGCTCCTTGCGGACGTCCTCGGTCGCCTTGTCCAGCGTCTCGCGCCAGCCCGAGATCTGGTCTTGGGCCTTTTCGGTCGCCCCGCCGGACACGTCGCGCAACTGCGCGACCGCGGAGTCGATCCTCGAGCGCACGTCGCCCGTCGCCTTCTCACCTGCCGCGCGCAGGTCGTCGATCGCCTTCTGGACCTGATCCTTGACGCCATTGCTTTCACTTGATTCCACTTGGACCTCCGAGTTCGGGGTTTTTCCCGCAAATTCGGGCGAAGCCTATACGGCTGCAACGATAGGCCGCAGATGACCGACGAAACGATCACCGAGGAGAGGCCGGCTCGCGGCGAGCTCCTCACGCTCGAGGTGGAGTCCCTGGCTTATGGAGGCAAGGGGATCGCTCGGCGCAACGGCTACGTGGTCTTCGTCTCGGGAGCGCTGCCCGGAGACCGCGTCACCGCCGAGGTCACCAAGGCAAAGCGCGGCTACGCGGAGGCGTCCACGCGGGAGATCGAGCGCGAATCGCAAGACCGGATCCCCCCGCGCTGTGACCACGGGGGCGAGCCCTGCCCCGGGGCGCCGTGGCAGGGCCTCGCCTACGAGGAGCAGCTCGGCCACAAGCAGGCGCAGGTGGAGGACGCCCTGGTCCGGCTTGGCGGGCTCGAGGGCTTCGAGATCGAGCCGATCGAGCCGGCGGTCGAGCGATGGCGCTACCGCAACAAGCTCGAGTACTCCTTCGGCGAGCGGGAGGGCGAGCTCGTCCTCGGCTTCCACGCCCGCGGGCGCTGGGACCTGATCGTGGACGCCGAGGACTGCCAGCTCGCCTCCGAGCGAAACAACGCCCGGCGAAACGAGCTCCGCGACTGGGCTCGCTCGGCTGTGCTGCCGGCCTGGGACCCTCGCGCGCACCGGGGTGTCCTGCGGAACCTGGTGATCAGGGAGGGTCGCCGCACCGGGCGGCTGCAGAGCCGCCTGGTGACCTCGCCGGCCGAGATCCCGCGGCCGCCCGTCGACCTGCACACGATCGTCGAGGGACCCGGGAGCGGCACCGACGGGCCCACCGGGGCGATCGGCGCCGAGTACCTCGAGGAGGAGCTCTGCGGCCTTCGCTTCCGGATCTCCCACCGCGCCTTCTTCCAGACCAACACCGAGATGGCCGAGCGGCTCTATGGAGTGGCCGCGGAGATGGCCTCCCTGACCGGCGCCGAGCGCGTCTTCGACCTCTTCTGCGGGATCGGGACGCTCGCGCTGAGCATGGCGCGAGGGGCGGGCGAAGTGTGGGGTATCGAGATCGTTCCCGACGCGATCGTTGACGCCGAGGAGAACGCCCGCCTCAACCACGTCGAGAACGCCCAGTTCCGAGCCGGGGACGCCCGCAAGGAGATTCGGCCACTGCTCGAGGAGGCCGGCCGCCCAGACGTCGTCGTCGTCGACCCGCCGCGCGCCGGCCTCTCCAAGAAGATCGTTCGCCGCCTGATCGAGTGCGAGGCCCAGCGAATCGTCTACGTCTCATGCAATCCGACCACCCTCGCTCCAAATGCCGCCCAGCTCGTTGAGGCCGGCTATAGGCTGCGGCGGGTGAAGCCCGTAGACATGTTCCCCCAGACCCCGCACATCGAGTGCGTCGCGCTCTTGGAGAAGAGCGCGTGAGCCGCGGGTTCGGAGTCACGGCCGGGCTCGACGAGGACACCGCATGCCCGCTTGCCGGCCGCTCCCAGGAGCTCGGCTACAGCTCCATGTGGTCGAACGACCATCCCGGCGCCAAGGGCCTCGAGACCCTTGCGGCGTACGCAAGGGGCGCCGATCGCATCGACCTCGGGGTCGCCGTCATCGCCCTCGATCGCCAGTCACCGCAGGAGATCGCCTCGGACATCGAACGACTCGGCATCGACGTGGGCCGGCTCTGGCTCGGCCTCGGCGCCGGCTTCACCGAGAAGCCCCTGACCACGATGCGAGAGGCGCTTCCCGGCCTGCGCGAGGCGCTGCCCGGGGTGCGGCTCGTGCTGGCGGCGATGGGACCGAAGATGTGCGCGCTGGGCGGCGCCGAGTGGGACGGCGTCTTCTTCAACTGGATGACCCGGGAGTTCGCCGCCGGCGCCAGGCAGCAGGTCGAGGCCGGAGCGCAGGAGGCTGGCCGCGAGACCCCACCGATCTTCGGCTACGTCCGCACCGCGGTCTCGGCCGACGCCGAGGCGAGGCTCGCCAACGACGAGTCCTTCTACCGCGACCTTCACCCCGGCTATCGCAACCACTTCGATCGCCAGGGCGCGCCGGAGGGGACCGTCGGCGTGGCGGCCGAAACCGCCGGGGGAGCCCAGATGCAGCTCTCCGGCTACCGCGCCCTCGACACGGTCGTCGTCAGAGCCCTCGCCAGCGCGACGTTCGAGGACATGAGCGCGCTGGCGGAAGCCGCGGCGCCTGGGGTCTAGGCAGGACTCAGGGCCGGACGGTCTCGCCGCCAACTCGCGACATACTTCCCGGCGTGCCCTGGGCGAGGAGAGCCATGGCGACGGCCGCCATCGCGGCCCTTGCGGCAACCCTGCTCGGCTCGACGGCCGAGGCCGCCCCAACCGCTCCGCTCACCCACTCCGGCCGCTGGATCACCGACGCGAAGGGCCGCGTCGCGATCCTGCACGGAGTCAACATGGTCAACAAGCAACCGCCGTACGCCCCCTCCACCACGGGCTTCGGGGACGATGATGCCGCCTTCCTGCAGCGCTACGGCTTCGACGCCGTTCGCCTCGGGCTGATCTACAAGGCGATCGAGCCGACACCCGGCTCCTACGACGACGGCTACCTGAACCAGATCGCCGCCACCGAGGCCGACCTGGCGCGCCACGGCGTCTTCAGCCAGCTCGACTTCCACCAGGACATGTACAACGAGCGCTTCCAGGGCGAGGGCTGGCCGGACTGGGCTGTTCAGGACGACGGCCTGCCGAACACGCCGCAGTTCGGCTTCCCGACCAACTACTTCGCGATGCCGGCGCTGATCAGGGCCTTCGACCACTTCTGGGCCAATGACCCCGGACCGGGCGGAGTGGGCCTGCAGGACCGCTACGCGGCCGCCTGGGGGCATGTGGCAGCGCGCTTCGCCTCGGCTCCGCACACACTCGGCTTCGACCTGTTGAACGAGCCCTGGCCCGGCACCCCATGGTCCACCTGCTTCACGGAGGGCGGCTGTCCCGCGTTCGATACGGGCACGATGGAGCCCTTCTACCGGAGCGTGATCGCCCGGATCAGGAACGCCGATCCTCAGAAGCTCGTCTGGTACGAGCCGAACGTGCTCTTCAACTTCGGTGCTGACTCGAGCATCACGGGACTCCGAGACGGGGCGGCCGGCTTCAGCTTTCACGTCTACTGCACACCGGGCCTGGCGGTCTTCCCGTACAACGCCCAGAGCTGTCCGAACCAGGATGAGCATGTCCTGCAGAACGCCGAGAAGCATGCCCAGACGACCGGCGACGCGCTGATGTTGAGCGAGTTCGGCGCCACCGACGACCTCGATTCGATCCGCAACAACGTCCACCAGGCGGATCGGCACATGGTCTCCTGGGAGTACTGGCATTACTGCGAGTGCCTTGACCCGACGACGTCGGGATCGGGGACCCAGGCGATCGTGATCGATCCGAACCAGCCTCCGTCCGGCGCCAACGTGAAGCAGGCGAAGCTTGACGTGCTGGCGGAGCCCTATCCGCAGGTCGTGGCGGGAACGCCGGCGAGCTACGGCTTCGATCCGGCGACGGGCAGATTCACGCTCGCCTACTCGACCAAGGGGCCCACCGGCAAGAACTTCGCGCGGCGGGCCAAGCGGTCGAAGACCCTCAAGCGCAAGAAGGCGAAGTTCCGCCAGACGCAGATCTTCTTGGGCCGCGACCGCTATCCGGCCGGCTACACCGTCTCGGTGAGCGGCGGCGGCATCGCCTCCAAGCGCAAGGCCGGCCTGCTGCGCGTGATCGCGTGCCGCGGGCGCCGCAACGTGAGCGTCACGGTGTTGCCGGCGGGCGCCGGTGGCCGCAACCACGCCAGCTGCAAGGTGACCGGCCCGCGCAAGAAGCGCGGGCGCTAGGCGCTGGGTTCGGGCTCTGCGTCCTCGTCGACCGGAACCACCTCGGCGGCACATGTGGTGCACAGCACGAGACCGCTCGGCGGACCATCGGTGAGGGCTGTCTCCTTCTCGGCATCCGTGAGCTTCGCGCCGCAGTTCTGGCACCGGTCGGGCAGCTGCTCGATGGTCCGTTCTTCGAGCTCCATGCGACCAGTGTAGGCCGGAGACCCGGCCCTAGTAGGGCGGCAGCCGGTCGTACCAGTCGCCGAGCACCCTGAACGCCGACCAGAATCGCTGCTTCGCGTCCTCGGTATCGAGCGAGTCGTCGATATCCGGGACATACAGCGCGTCCATCGTCGGGGTCAGCCGCTGCACCTCGCCCTCGCCCGGATCGATGCGATCCGAGAGGGGCAGCTCAAGTTCGTTGAGGATGTCGAGGGCCTCGTCGCCCATCACCACGACGATCCGCGGCTGGACGATCGCGATCTCCTCGGCGACCCGCGCGACGCACGCATCCGACGCGTGGGTGGGATCGGTCAGCGGGCACTTCACGCAGAGCGTCCCGAAGACCACGATCGGATCGATCGCGAGCCGCTTGAAGCTCTTCATCAGCGCGTTCCCGGCCCGGCCGTAGAAGGCGACGCCCTCCTCGATCTCCGAGGGGGTGGCGGAGCGCTTCAGCATCATGATGTCCGCCTGCGGGTGACCCGAGCCCTGGACCGGCATTACGTTGCCCCGGGGGCAGTCCTGGCAGGAGGCGAGCTCCCGGCCCAGGTCGTTCAGCTCCCGGATCGCGCGCTCGAGGTACTTCTCGCGGATCTCGTCGTCGGTTATGGATGACACGGCCCCATGCCTCTTCTTCGGGCCGGGCTCGGCCCCTTGCGGGTGCATCAACTCTTGCCGACGGTGCGACGTCGTGACCGCGTCTTTCGGCCATCGCGCCCGGCGAGGGAGCGGCCTCCGCGACCGCCGCTGGTCTGCAGAAACTTGAGCGCCTGGACGTAGACCAGGTTCTTGTGCTTTCGGACGATGTCCGCTTCGCGCATCGACTCCAGGAACTCCTGAGGACCGTCGAAGTCCCGGAGGCGAATCTTGACGCTCCCCAGGCCCTGCGCGACGTGGCTGTCGGATCCGGCGCCGGGAACGATCGAGTACTTGCGGGCGAATCGCACCGCCTCCTCGTTGAACGCGGAGAAGGCAACGCGCGGGTTGAACACCTCGAGGATGTCGATCTCGTCGACGATCTCGAGGAGGTGCTCGTAGTCGGGAACGGAGTGAAGACGGTCAAAGGGATGCGGGACGTAGACGAGCCCGCCCTGGCGCCTGATCTCGGCGATCGTCTCCGCCATCGACATGCCGCGGTGGATCCGCTCGCGCAGGAACAGCCCGATCACCTCGCCCTCGTGCGCGGTCTTCACCTCCTCGGCGACGATCACCTTGATCCCGCCGATCCGCTTCGCGATCTTCTCGGCCTCCAGGGCCCCCGAGATCTCGTTGTGGTCGGTGATCGCGATCGCCCCGAGCCCCCGCTCCTTGGCCGTCTCGAGGAGCAGCTCGGCCGGGGTCGCGCAGTCCGGCGAGTGGTCGGTGTGCATGTGGAGGTCGACATGGATGCGGTCGCGCTCCTGGAGCCGTCCGCGAATCGCGGGGTTCCCCTCCGGGTCGTGGCGCCTGTCCGCCAGCCGCCGATAGACCGTCTCCACGTCGTCGGTCACCTCGGCCCAGGGCCGCGCCTCGCCGGAGTCCCGCCCCGACGCACGAAGCCGCTCGCGGATGGGCGCATCGCGACAGAGCCGCTCGAGCTGCGCCGCGAGGGTGATGACGTCGCCGAGTGGGAAGAGCAGCCCGCGCTCGCCCTCCCCGACCAGCTCGCGGTAGAGCTCCAGGTCGGAGACGACGGGCACGGCGCCGGCCGCGAACGCCTTCCGAACCAGGCCGGGGGCGGCGCGTACTCCTCCCGATGCGAGGCAGGCGATGTCCGCGCCGGACAGGAACTCGGCCGGCTCGCCGTCCCGCGGGCGCACCACGCGCAGCCTCTCGCGCAGACGCCGGCTGACTCGGGCGAGCGGATCCGTCGGCCCGTCGAACCAGATCACCCCCTCCCAGTCGAGGTCGTCGGGAAGCTTGCGCAGCGCGCGCAGCAGCAGGCGCAGGGCACCGCGCTCCTCCTCCGCGCAGTGCACGATCCGGATCCGCCCGGCCGGAGGTGGGTCAAGCGCCGGCTCGGCGACGTCCGCGCCCGGCCGGATCAGCTCGTACTGGCCGGGGAAGAAGCGCTGCAGCAGCTCGCCGGTGGCCTCGTTGCTCGCCGTGCGCTCGTCGATCCGGCCGAAGAAGACCTCCACCAGCATTCGCGCCACCTGTGTGGAGAGCACTCGCTCGACCGGTTCATGGAAGGTCGCGACGTTGAGCGAATGCGAATGACGGAGCGCCGCGGAGCCTGTGCTGGGGACGAAGGGCTCGTGGACGTGCAACACATCGAGCGGCACGGCGCCCAGCAGCCGCTCCAGCGCCCCGCTGATGTCGAGGGGAAGCGGCGCCGGACGTCGGCGTGGCCCGCTCGGCAGCGGAATGCTCTGCCCGATCGCGAGCACCCGCGGGTTCTCCCCCTTCAGCAGGGCGCCGGGGTTCTTCGGGGCCTCGCGGATCAGACGCCTGCTCTCCCGGATCGCCTTCCGCGAATCGGATGGCGCGACGATCAGGACCCGGTGTCCCCGCGCGGCCAGCTCCTCGGAGGTGCGGGCAACGAACTCGTTGATTTCGTGCCGGCTGCCCCACGGATGGGGACTGACCTGAGCAATGGAAAGTGGTTCCCCGCTCATGCCGCGAGCTTAGGGAAGCCAGCCCTGCGTCCCGAACCTACTTGGCCTTCGCCTTGGCCTTGGACTTCTTCGCCTTCTTGCCCTTCTTCTCGGCGGGCAATCCGCGCTGCCGGGCGTACTTGGCGATGAACTCCTCGGTGTCCTCCCGGGCCTGCGAATCCGGCCGCTGGTTGTGCGGCGACTTCATCAGGTAGCTCGAGGGGCCGTCGAGCTGGCCGGCGATGCCGTGATTCAGGGCCAGCTTCACGATCCGGACGGCGTCGATGACGATTCCGGCGGAGTTCGGCGAGTCCCAGACCTCCAGCTTCAGCTCGAGGTTGAGCGGCACGTCGCCGAAGGACTTGCCCTCGACCCTGATGTGCGCCCACTTGCGGTCGGTCAGCCACGGCACGTAGTCCGAGGGTCCGATGTAGACGTCCTCGGCGGGCAGCTCGTGGTCCATGATCGATGTGACGGCGTTGGTCTTCGAGATCTTCTTGGACTCCAGCCGCTCGCGCTCGAGCATGTTGTAGAAGTCCATGTTGCCGCCGACGTTGAGCTGGCTCGTGCGCTCTATCCGCACACCGCGGTCGGCGAACAGCCTCGCCAGCTGACGGTGCACGATGGTGGCGCCGACCTGGGACTTGATGTCGTCTCCGATGATCGGCAGGCCCGCCTCGGTGAAGCGCTTGTCCCAGTAGTCCTCACGGGCGATGAAGACCGGCAGGCAGTTGACGAAGCCGACGCCCGCGGCGAGCGCCTGCTCGACGTACCACTTGGTCGCCTGCTCGGAGCCGACCGGCAGGTAACAGACCAGCACGTCCGTCTGGGTGTCCTGGAGGATCCCGACGATGTCGGCGGTCTCGCCCGGTGCCTTGGTGATCTTCTCCTTCAGGTACTTGCCGAGCCCGTCGTGGGTCATGCCGCGATGGACCTTGACCCCGAGGTTCGGGACATCCGAGAACTTGTAGGTGTTGTTCTGACCGGAGAAGATCGCCTTGGACAGATCCTTGCCGACCTTTTCCTTGTCGATGTCGAACGCGGCGGTGAACTCGATGTCGCTGATGTGGTACCCGCCGAGGTCCACGTGCATCAGGCCGGGGACCTGCTCGTCGGGGTCCGCGTTCTTGTAGTACTCGACGCCCTGCACGAAAGAGCTCGCGCAGTTGCCGACACCGACTATCGCGACGCGAACCTTCTCGTCACGAGCGCCGTTGCGCCGGGCGCCGTTGGCTCTTCCATTCACGGTGCTCATCTCTGGGGAATCCTCCTAGATAAGAAGTCTCAGGCTCTGAAACGACACTCGCGCCGCTGCCTGGTTACACGTCTTCGGCTGGAACCGCGGGCTCCACGGGCGCCTGCTGCACTTCCGCGCCGCGCTGGATGAGCGCGTTTCTCACATGCCATACGCGCTGTACCACGGTAATAGCCGTCAGCGCCGCCATAGCGTAGATCGCCGGTGCCAGAAGATCTGCATCGAATACTCCGGCGCCCTTCGCGAAGACGAGGCCGACAGAGAGTATGACTACCCGAACGGGGCGCGTCGCCAACCCGACCTTGCACTCGACGCCCAGCGCCTCTGCTCGTGCCCGGGTGTAGCTCACCATCAGGGAGCCGAGCACGACGACCACGCACATGGCCGCGGCGAATTCGTCGCCACTGAGCGCGAAGCGATACGCCACCGCGGTCAGCACGATCCCCTCCTCGACCCTGTCGAGGGTGGAATCGAGGAAGGCGCCGAAGAGGGTTCCCTTGCCCGACGCCCGCGCATAGCGCCCGTCGAGGGTGTCCATGACCGAGCCGATGATGAAGGCGACGCCCCCCAGGAAGTAGAGCCCCTGCCAGATCAGGACAGCGGCGGTGAGGTTGCCGACCAGGCCAACCAGAGAGATCGCGTTGGGGGTGAGGCGAGACTCGATCAGGCGGTTGCGGACGGTCGCCGAGAGCTCCGCGGCCGCGGTTGGCCGCGTCCCGCCTCCGGGGGCCCCGTTCCGCGGGGGATCCTGTTGCTCGACGCCCATGCTCGCTTCCCGTTAGGCGGGGGCGGCCTCCGGCTCGGGCTGTGGATCGAGGTCCGTCGCCGGCGCCCTCGGTCGCAGCGGTGCGAACGACCAGTCCGGATTGACGCGGCCGAGCAGCGTCGCCACACCGACGGCCAGCGCCGCCGTCGCGAGCCCGAGGACCGCGTCGAGCCAGAAGTGGTTGCCGCTGGCGACCACCACGAAGGTCATCAGCAGCGGATAGGCGAAGAGGAGCGCGCGCAGCGCCGGCGTCCGGACCAGCATCGCCAGCGACCACGCGAGGATCACCGAGAGGCCGACGTGCATCGACGGGACCGCGGCGAACGGGTTGAAGAGCGCATCGCCAGGATGCGAGAGGAGCGGGTTGTTGCCGGTCACCGAGCTCGAGGGATCGAGGCCCAGTTCCGGGAGAAACCGCGGTGGTGCCGTCGGGAAGAGCGCGTAGCCGATCACCGAGATCGCCATGGCGGCGAAGACCGCGTTGCGCACGAAGCCGAAACTGCCGCGGTAGCGGAAGTACAGGATCGCCAGCATCAGGCAGCTGCCCTTGAAGTGCAGGTTGGCGTAACCCCAGCGCGCGAACTCCGCGGGCCACCCCGCCCCGACGGCCCAGTGCTGCACGCTGGGCTCGATCAGCAGCCCGATGGAGCGCTCGGCGCTGATCAGGTCGCGAGCGTGGGAGAACGAGATCCCCATGCCGGCGGTGACCGCCCCGCGGCCGTGTCGCCAGAGCCAGTACGCCGCGGCGAGCAGGAAGAGCTGCAGCAGGAGATCGAGCGGCCCGCGCGGGAGGAACTTCCAGTTTCTGAGCCGGCCTACGCTCACGGCGTCCGGCCCATGTGCGCGATCCGTGCGGCGCGGCCCGCCGCGGAGGACTGGGCGGACCCGTACTGGATCACCGGCTCCTGGTGGCAGCGCGGGCCCGAGCTGACGGCACGCACCGGGGAGAAGTCGATGCCCACGCGGAAGCGGCCGGGGGTGGTGACGTCGATCATCGTGTAGCCGCCCGGCGCCTGCTCGACGCAGCCGGTTCCCTGCTCGATCGACCAGTAGGGGGTCCAATGGACGCGGACGAGCACCGTGCCCGGCGCGCTCGCGTCGACGACGAAGCCCTGCGGGGTCAGCTTCACCATCTTCCCTCCGATCGCGAGCGGCGATGGATTGTGGACGGCGTACACGTTCCAGTTCTTGCTGTGGAAGACCCTGTCGAGGTAGCTGGGCGGACCGCGCTTGATCAGCCGCTTCTCACCAAAGGCCGCGTAGTCGAGCGGGGCGCGGGGGACCGCCACGTAGCCGACGCCGAGATCGTCGAGCCAGCTGCGGTACTGGCGCCCGGTGATGGGGGCGGATTGGTAGAAGATCGGGTTGAGCTTGCGATCCAGCTGGCGCTCCCAGCCGCGAGCGATGTAGATCCCGTTCGGCACGTAGGCCGACTCCCAGTGGTGTGCCTCGGGCAGCACCTCGACGCGCTGGGAGTCCCGGTGAGGCTGTCCGCGCAGGAAGTCCACGAGCGGCGCGTAGTAGCCGGCCTTCACCGAGGGCTGCGCGCTCACCTCCTCGAGGTCCCTCACCACCGGCGACCATTGCCAGTAGATCAACACCGGGATCAGGAGGAAGAGGGCGAACCGCTGGCGTCGCCACAGCCCGAAGGCGAGGACGGGGCCGAGCAGCAGCGAGCCCATCCGCGTGGCGTTCCCGCCCATCGGGCTCTGAATCAGGAACGCCGCGGCGAGCGCGGTCCCGTAGGCGGCGACGCCGTAGCGAAGCAGGCGCTCCTCCGGCGGCAGGGCGACGAAGACCGCAATCGTCACGAGGATCGCCGGCTCGAAGCTCGAGAAGTCGAAGGGCTCGGTCCCTCCCTCGGGGAAGGCCGCGGAGATCAGGAGCGCGACGCCCACGCTGATCACGGCGAGCTCCAGGCCCTTGCGGCTGCGCTCGGCGATCGCATAGGCGACGACGCCGCACGCCAGGAAGAGCGCGGCGACCGGGCTCGCGAAGGGCGTCAGAACGGCAAAGCCGATCGCCAGGAAGCGACGTCCCCTCTGTGCCGCCAGCACCGCGCTGAGCGCGACGGCGACGCCCAGTGCGAAGGTCAGCCGACCGGTGAACAGGCTGATCGCCGTCGCGGTCGCAAACCAGATCACCCCGAGCCGGGCGCGATCCCCGAACCTCTCGTTTGCGATCGCGGAGAAGAGCAGGGCCGCGGCGATCGCCGCCAGCACGCCGACCAGCCGGGTTCCGATCAGGGAGGCGAGGATCGGCAGGAGAATCCCGTAGCCGGGGAGGTGATGCCCGCCGAACCAGAAGTTGTCCCAGGTGACGATGCCCTCGTTCGCGAACAGGCCCGAGCGGAACACCTGGGCGGCGTGGTCAGCGCTGTCCGGCTGGATGATCAGGTAGGCGACGCCCAGGGCAGCCGCGACCAGCCCCGGCTCGCCGTAGCGGCGGAGCGCCTCTCGCGCGCTCAAGCCGTCGCTGGCCGCCAAGACCAGACGGCCGGCCGGACGCGGGCCAGTACCTGCAGGGCGGTGACGGCCGAGAGCACGGCGACGAGCAAGCCGAACGCACCGTCGACCCAGAAGTGGTTCGCGGTCACGATCACGACCCAGAACACGAGCAGCGGGTAGGCCGCCCACAGGACCTTCGTGACCGTGTATCTCGAGATCAAGACGCCGGTGAGGCCGATCATCGTCGAGAAGGCGACGTGCATGCTGGGGATCGCCGCGTAGGGGTTGATGAAGAGCCTCACGAGGCCGGAGTCATGGTTGACCTGTGCGTACTGGGTGATCGTGTCCACCAGTCCGGTTTCCGGATACAGACGAGGCGGCGCGGTGGGCAGGACGGCGTAGCCGACCACGGCGAGGCCCATCGCCACCATGAACATGTTCCGAACGAAGTAGAAGTTCTGATTGCGGAAGAGATAGAGCCAGACCAGGAAGGCCGTGGTTACCACGAAGTGACTGTTCATGTACATGAAGTTCGCGAAGTCGATGATGAAGCGCGAATGGATGAACGCCGCCTGGAAATTCGGCTCGAAGAACGTGTGCGTGCTCCGCTCGAAGTCGATCACGTTCTGGCCGTTGACGAACGCGGTCGCGCGCTCGCCGTCGGCGACGCCGCGCACTGCCTCGTAGCTGAGCTCCGCGAGCACGAACAGACCGAGCTGCCGTCCCGCGTCCCCATACCCCTGAGGTAGCCAATTGCCGATTTTGTCGATCAGGGCACGCATGACCGGGAGATTCTAGTGATCAGGCGGCGTGTCGTTACGCCCAGATAACACCTTCGTCAGGAATTGCGGAACTCTTCGTCGGTTGTGAGGAATTCGATCACGCGATCGACGACCTCGGGAGCGTCGATCCACGGCCAATGACCGGCCTCGGGGAGCTCGATCAGCTCCGAGTTCGGCAGGCGCGCGGTGTAGGCGGGGCCGAAGCGGGCCGGGAGGTAGCGATCCCGCCCTCCCCAGACGACCAGAGCCGGGGCCCCGATCGTTCCCAGGCGCTTTCCCGCGGCGGCCAGCCGATCGGGCGGGGCGGAGCGATAAAGCCTCAGGATCGCCTCGAACGTGCCGGAGTCGAGCTGGTCCCAGATCATGTCGATGAAGGCCGGGTCGTGCCGGCTCCAGTCGCCGCGGGATTCGCGCAGCGCCAGGTCCAGCACCCTGCGACTCCAGAGCCTGTTGGAGAGCTCACCCAGGCCGCGCGTTCGCCAGATCCTGGCGGTCCGGTGCCATCGGTATCCGGGCAGCAGGACGACCGCATTCAGGATGACGAGCTTCCTGATCCTCTCCGGCTCCTCCTGCGCGCCGATCAGCGCCAGTGCGCCCCAGTCGTGGACGACCAGGGAGTGCTCCTCCACGGCCATGCGCTGCAGGAAGCGCAGGGTGAACTTCGCAAGGCCGTCCATCGAGTAGTCGAAGTCCGCCGGTGGAGGTCGATCGGAGCGGCCCCAGCCCGGGAGGTCGAAGGCCAATGCGGGCCCGGTGATCCGCTCGAGGAACGGCTGCCAGTCCTGCGAATGGGTCGGGTTGCCGTGTACGAAGACGGCGGGTGGCCCGTCGCCCTTCACGCTCCTGAAGAACGTGGAGACTCCGTCGACCATCACGGTGCCGGTCTCGATCGGGGCCACGGTGGGCGGGGACACTATGCGAGGGTCATGCGAGGGGGCGCCGAAGGCGCCACCCGTTTCATGAGGGGCGCAACCCGTTTAATGGGGACGTGCCTCTGCCGAGCAAGGTCGTACTGGCCGACGGGACCACTGCCACCCTTCCACCGGGCACGCCGCCCCGTGTCCCGAAGCGCGACCCGGCGTGGCGCCGCCCGTCGCGGCGGCGCGTCCTCGCGATCCGCGACCGCCTCCGCGAGCTCTACGGGCAGCCCGTCAACCAGCCCCACGGTCACCCGATTGCCGAGCTCGTGCGAACGGTGCTCTCCCAGAACACGAACGATCGCAACCGCGATGTCGCCTACGACCGGCTGCGCGAGCGGTTCCCCACGTGGGAGGAGGTCCGCGACGCGCCTACCGAGGAGGTCGAGGGGGCGCTCAAGCCCGGCGGGCTGAGCGCGACGAAGGCGCCGCGGATCCAGGAGATCCTCGGCCGGCTCGATGACCATCCCGATCTCGACTGGCTCGCCGAAGCCCCTCGCGAGGAGGCGCTCGAGTTCCTCACCGACCTTCCCGGGGTGGGCCGCAAGACGGCGGCCTGCGTGCTGATCTTCGCCTTCGGCCGCCCGGAGATTCCGGTGGACACGCACGTGCACCGCGTCGGCGGCCGCCTCGGCCTCTTCAGGCTTGGGGCCCCGTTCGTGGAGGCTCACGACGAGATGCTCGCGATCACCCCGCCGGAGGACGCCTATGAGCTGCACGTCAACCTGATCCAGCATGGGCGCGCGGTCTGCCGCCCAAAGCCCCGCTGCGGTGAATGCCGCCTCCGCCGGATGTGTCCTTGGTACAGAGCGAACAAGTCGGCAGCGGTACCCGCAGGATCCCGATGAGCCGCCGGGACGGTCCTCGCGCCCCCTATATGCTCCGGCGCGCGAAATGAAGCGGAGCACTTTTGTCATGTTCGGGCTGATCGTGTTGATCCTGGGTCTCGGAATCCCGGCCTGGGCGATCACTCACGAGGGCTCTCAGAGCGCCTCGCCGGAGGACGTTCCCGCCAGCCTCCAGGAGGGCAAGGACCTGTTCGTGACGAACTGCGGCGCCTGCCACACGCTCGCGAAGGCGGGTACCGACGGCGTCATCGGCCCGAACCTCGACGAGCTGCTCGCCCCGCCGAGCGCCAGCGCTCCCGATCCCTCGACGATCAAGCCTCGCGTCCTCAGCGCCATCAACAACGGCGTCGCCGGCCGGATGCCGAAGGGAATCGTGAGCGGCCAGCAGGCCGACCAGGTCGCGACCTTCGTCTCACAGGTCGCCGGCCAGGGCCCGTAGCGGTACCGAGTTCTGCGGCTAATTGCGGTTTCGGCCGCAACTATGCGTGAATTAGCGTTGTTAGCAGCAGTGCAGTGAAGAGAGAGGCTCGAGGGGACCGCACGCACCGATGCGTGGCAAACAGGCCCCTCAGAGAAAGGAGTTCCTGTTGAGTCACGCACATCAGTCCCCGGGTACTCGGGGGCGCTTCGGTATGGCGCTGGTCTTTGGGCTCGTGTTGGCCCTCGGCCTGACGCTGCTCCCTGGCGCCGCCGATGCCAAGGGCAAGAAGAAGGGCAAGGGCACGCAGCTCACGGTCATGACCCGCAACCTGTACCTGGGCGCGGATCTGACCCCGGCGCTGCAGGCCAGCACCCTCGACGCGGCGGTCGATGCCGGTGGGCAGATCGTCAACCAGGTGCATGCGACCAAATTCCCGTCGGTGCGCGCCGCGTCGCTTGCGGCCGAGATCAAGCAGCGTAAGCCGGACATCGTCGGGTTGCAGGAGGCAGCCTGGTGGCGTACGGGACCAACGAACCCGTTGGCCGCCGTCAGCGGCCCGGTCGCGACCCAGACCGACCCGGCAGGTGGAGACTTCCTCACGGATCTCCTCAACGCCGTGAACAAGGGCGGCAAGAAGGGAAAGAAGGGCAAGAAGGGCAAGGCGCCCGTCCGCTACGTGCTCGCCAACGTCAAGACGGAGTTCGATTTCGAGCTCCCCGTCAATGACGACGGCATTGGCAGCGGCCTCGCGGGCGCGGATCACAATGAGCGCCTGACGATGCGCGACGCGATCCTGGTTCGCAAGGGCGTCGGCATCAAGTTCAATCACCCGACCAGCGGCACGTATGCCACGTTGCTCCGCGAGAAGGTCGGCGGCCCCAATGGCATCGATGTCGACGTCACGCGGGGTTGGAACGCCATCGACGTGAAGGCTCGCGGCAGGAGCTTCCACTTGGTGGACACGCACCTGGAGGCGTTCGACAGCCAGGGCACCAACCCGACCAACCTGGGAACCTCGCTCGGCAAGGGAGATATCCGTGCCGCTCAGGCGACGCAGCTGGTCGGACCGGGTGGAGCGGCCAACAGCACCAGGCCGGTCATCCTGCTCGGTGACATGAACTCGGACGACGACACCGTCCAGCCCAATGGCGATCGCAACGCGTATGCCGCGCTGACCGCCGGTGGGTTCAGCGAGCGGAGCACCGCGAACCCGCTCGGCTGTTGTCTCAACGACCCGTTCCTGGTCGGTGGGCCGAACTCGATCAACGATTTCGACCACCAGGTCGACCACGTCCTCACGAACACCAGCAAGATCAGGTTCGTGAAGGGCTTCGTCGACGGCCGGGCGCCGGTCAACGGCCTCTACCCCTCGGATCACGCCGCACTGACGAGCGTGTTGAAGATCAAGTAGGGACCGAAAGCAATCGGATTCACTCAGGAGGCCGGGGCCCAGCGCCCCGGCCTCTTTTTTGCGCCGCTTTACATCCAGGCACATATCTGCCACACTGCGACTTAGATTTCTTAAGGAAGAGACTTGGGAGGAGCTACCCTTCACCAAGTCATACAACGAAAGCTTTGGAGGATTGACAGTGGCAAAGACAATCGGAATCGATCTGGGCACGACCAATTCGTGCGTGGCGGTGATGGAGGGCGGTGAGCCCACCGTTCTGGAGAACGCCGAGGGCGGGCGCACCACCCCTTCCGTCGTCGCCTTCACCGACTCGGGCGAGCGTTTGGTCGGCACCGTGGCCAAGCGCCAGTCCGTGATGAACCCCGAGAACACGATCTTCTCGATCAAGCGCTTCATGGGCCGCAAGGAGGCCGAGGTCAAGGAGGAGGAGACGATCGTCCCCTACAAGGTCGTAGCCGGCCCCAATGGCGACGTCCGCGTGGACGCAGAAGGCAAGCAGTACTCACCTCCCGAGATCTCGGCGATGATTTTGCAGAAGCTCAAGGCGGACGCCGAGGCCAAGCTCGGCGAGCCGGTCGACTCCGCCGTGATCACCGTCCCGGCCTACTTCAACGACGACCAGCGCCAGGCGACCAAGGACGCCGGCAAGATCGCCGGGCTCGACGTCAAGCGGATCATCAACGAGCCGACGGCGGCCTCGCTCGCGTACGGGCTCGACAAGGAGTCCGACCAGACCATCCTCGTCTTCGACCTGGGCGGCGGCACCTTCGACGTCTCCGTGCTGGAGATCGGCGACGGGGTCTTCGAGGTCAAGTCGACCGCCGGTGACAACCACCTCGGCGGAGACAACTGGGACAAGGCGATCGTCGAGTGGCTGGTCGCGGAGTTCAAGCGCGACCAGGGTGTCGACCTCTCCACCGACAAGAACTCCCTGCAGCGCCTCTACGAGGCCGCGGAGAAGGCGAAGATCGAGCTCTCCACCACCCAGGAGACGCAGATCAACCTGCCGTTCATCACCGCAACCGACGCGGGCCCGAGGCACCTCGACATCAAGCTGACCCGGGCGAAGCTCTCAGAGCTCACCTCGGCCCTGCTCGACCGCATCGTCGGCCCCGTGAAGCAGGCGCTGTCTGACGCCGGCACCGACATCGACCACGTCGTCCTGGTCGGCGGCATGACCCGCATGCCCTCGGTTCAGGAGAAGGTCAAGGAGCTGACCGGCAAGGATCCGCACAAGGGCGTCAACCCCGACGAGGTCGTGGCGATCGGCGCCGCGATTCAGGCCGGCGTCCTCGCCGGCGACGTCAAGGACGTGCTGCTGCTCGACGTCACCCCGCTGACCCTCGGTATCGAGACCAAGGGCGGCGTGATGACGAAGCTGATCGAGCGCAACACGACGATCCCGACGAAGAAGTCGGAGATCTTCTCGACGGCGGAGGACAACCAGCCCTCGGTCGAGGTGCACGTGCTCCAGGGCGAGCGCGAGATGGCGTCCGGCAACAAGAGCCTGGGCAAGTTCCAGCTCACCGGTATCCCGCCGGCGCCACGCGGCATGCCGCAGATCGAGGTCACCTTCGACATCGACGCGAACGGCATCCTGAACGTCTCGGCCAAGGATCTCGGCACCGGCAAGGAGCAGAAGATCGAGATCAAGGGCGGGTCCGGCCTCGACGACTCCGAGGTCGACCAGATGATCAAGGACGCCGAGTCCCACGCCGACGAGGACCATCGCCAGCGCGAGCTGGCCGAGGCCCGCAACGTCGCCGAGAACGCCGCCTACCAGGCGGAGAAGCAGCTCGGCGAGCTGGGCGACAAGGTCGACTCCTCCAACAAGGAGGAGATCGAGACGGCGATCAAGGACGTGCGCGACTCGCTCACCTCCGAGGACGCCGGCGAGATCCGCTCCAAGTCGGACGCTCTGCAGGCGGCCTTCCAGAAGGTCTCCGAACAGATCTACTCGCAGGCGGCCGAGGAGCAGGCGGCTTCCTCAACGGACGGCGCTTCGCAGAATGGTGCCGGCGACGAGGAGGTCGTGGATGCCGAGGTCGTCGACGACGAGAAGACCTCGTAAGGGGTGCCGATGAGCGACGAACATGATGCGAGGGCGCGCGACAGCGCGACCCGTGATGAAGAGGGCGACGAGGAGGTCGTCGACGCCGAGGTCGTAGACGCGGAGGTGGTGGACGAGCAGCAACAGCCACCCGACGCGGACGGCAACGGTGCCGTCGACCAAGTCGAGAGAGATCTCGATGAGCTCGGGGCCACCAAGCGCGAGCGCGACGAGTACCTCGAGCTCGCGCAGCGAACGCGAGCGGACTTCGAGAACTACCGCAAGCGAGTGGCCAAGGACACCGCCGATGCCCTCGCCCGCGGGAAGGCGGAGCTCGCCCGCGAGCTCCTGCCCGTGATCGACAACCTGGAGCGCGCGCTCGAGGCCGGAGGGGAGCCCTCGGCCCACAGCGCCCTCGTCGAGGGTGTGGCGATGGTCCGTGACGAGCTCCACGGCCGGCTCGAGGGCGCGGGCGTCGAGGCATTCGACCCCACCGGCGAGAAGTTCGACCCGCAGCTGCATGAGGCGCTCTCGATGAAGCCCGATGACGGCACCGAGCCCGGCGTCGTCGTGGAGACGGTCGCCAAGGGCTACCGGCTCAATGGCCAGGTACTTCGTCCGGCGAAGGTGGTGGTGAGCAGGTAATGGCAGCTCCGCGCGACTTCTACGAGGTGCTCGGCGTATCCAAGTCGGCCTCGCAGGACGAGATCAAGAAGGCCTATCGCGAGCTGGCCCGCAAGTGGCATCCGGATCGCAATTCCGGCGATGCAGAGGCGGAGGAGCGCTTCAAGGAGATCCAGCAGGCCTACGACGCGCTCTCGGATCCCGAGAAGCGCAAGCAATACGACGCCGCTGGGCGCTTTGGTGGCTTCGGCGCCGGGGGGTTCCCCGGCGGCGCCGGGGGTGCCGGAGGCGGGTTTCCGGGCGGCGGCTTCGCATCGGATCTCGGCGACATCTTCACGACGTTCTTCCGCGGCGGCCGCCAGCAGGGCCCGCGCGAGCAGCGTGGACGCGATCTCGAGACCGAGGTTCGCCTGAGCTTCGACCAGGCCATGCACGGAACCCAGATCGCCGTCTCGGTTCCGACGACGGGACCATGCTCGACCTGCGACGGCAGCGGGGCGAAGCCGGGCACCTCACCGCGCACCTGCCCGCGCTGCGAGGGGACGGGAATCGACGCTCAGAGCCAGGGGCTCTTCTCGATCTCGCAGCCGTGCCCGGAGTGCGGTGGCCAGGGCAGCGTGATCGACGATCCCTGCCCGACCTGTGGCGGCAGCGGCATAACCCAGGAGACCAAGCGATACCGGGTGAACATCCCCGCCGGTGTCCACGACGGCAGCAGGATCAGGCTCGCCGGCAAGGGCGAGGCCGGGTATCGCGGCGGCCCGCGCGGCGATCTGTACGTGACCACGCGCGTCGCTCCCTCGCCCGTCTTCAAGCAGCGCCCCGACGGAAACCTGGAGGTGGACCTGCCGGTCACCGTTGCCGAGGCGATCCAGGGCGCGAGCATCGAGGTCCCCACCCTCGACGGCTCGAAGACCATTCGCATCCCGCCCGGGACGCAGCACGGCTCGGTCCAGCGGTTGCGCGGGGAGGGGCCGCCGAAGCCAACATCAGCGGCGGCCACAAAAACCGCCGCCGGATCTAGGCGAGGCGACATCTACTACCGGCTCCGGATCGACGTGCCCAAGGATCTCTCAGACGAGCAGCGGGAGGCGGTCGCGAAGCTCGCCGAGGCTCTGAACGGCCAGAACCCGCGTGCATCGCTGCTCGGTCATGCGTCAACGGCTGCCAAGGACTCCGCGGCCGGATCATCCGACGAAGAAGGGAGAGTGAAGGCCGATGGTTGATGTGCCAAGCAGGAGAAGTCGCGACGCTGAAGGGCGGATCGACCAGGAGCGCGGCGTCTTCATGATCTCCGTCGCCGCCGAGCTGGCCGAGATGCACCCCCAGACGCTGCGGATGTACGAGGCGCGTGGCCTGATCACGCCGAAGCGCTCCCCCAAGAACACCCGGCTCTACTCCCAGGCGGACGTCGAGCGGCTTCGCCGCATTCAGCGGATGACCAGCGATGAGGGCCTCAACCTGGCAGGGGTCGAGAGCGTGCTGGAGCTGGAGCGCCGGCTCGAGCGTATGCGGAGCGACCTGGCCCGGATGCGGAAGCGCGCGGCCGAAATGGAGAAACGCATGGCCCAGGAGCTCGAGCGGCTGCGAAAGTCGCTCGGCGGCGAGCTCGTCCCCTACGGGGCCTACGAGCCCAAGCGCATGGGCCGAGGGCAGGGATCCACGCGCATCCCCATCCGGCGCCGCGCGAACTAGAGGGCGGGCCAGCCCCGCCGGTTGGGCGGAGGGGTTGCGAGCAGCCGCTCGGCGACGCCCTCGATCGCCCCGAAGCCTGTGACGTCGCCCGGGGTCTCGTCGGTGAGCACCGCGAGTGCAACGCGTTCGCCGCCGCGATGGACGAGGAGAGCGGCCTGGTGGGTCACCGCGCCGCTGGTGTGCTTCTGCCCCGGCGGCCGCCAACCGCCCTTGAACCAGACCGACCAGCCGTGCCCGATCGCCCTCGGGATCCCCCAGCGCTCGACCGGCGCAATCCTCGCGAGCAGTCTCTTCGCATAGGCCCGGTGTGCCCCGGGGAGGTTCGGCTCCAGCCCGAAGAAGAACCGCGCCAGGTCCGCCGCGGTGACCTTGTCGCCGCCCCAGAAGCCCGTGGTCGACTCGAAGTCCCGCATCCCCGCGCGGCGGGCCACGTCCTCCAATCCCTCGTCGCCGACCTGGGCGTAGACCGCGTCGGCGGCCCGGTTGTCGGAGTAGATGATCATCGGCTCGAGCAGCGACTTGGTCGCGTCGTCGAGCGGCTGCCCTTCGCGCTCCAGCCGCCGGAGCTCCGCCGCCAGCAGGAGCGCCTTGCTGACACTCGCCGAGCTGAATTGGCGTTCGGCCTCGTAGCCCCGCAGCCCGACCGAGTCGTCGATCACGGCGAACGAGACGTCCCCGCGCGACGCGGCGAACTCCTGTGCACGACGGACGGCCCTTGACGACGGATACCGATCGCGCGGCCAGACCTCCCCCTCTCCTCTGTGGCCACCGGCGCCCTGATCGGCGAGCGATTCGGCGGCGATCCCAAAGACGAGAACGACCGCCAGAGCGGCCAGCGCGACTCGCCTGCTGATGGCCCGCACCACGCGAGAAGCGTAAGTGGGCGTTCGGTTAGGAGCGGGTATTCGTCTCGGCGCTGGCGAGCTCTGGATCGAGACCCGCATCGGCGAGGGCCTCGGCCTGATCGAGATAGAGGCGCCAATAGGCGATCTTGCCGTCGCGGAAGGTGATCGTGTGCGCGTCGCGCTGCTCGACCTCGAGATCGACGCTCTGTCCCTTCGCGCGGGTGTGCAGGAGGGCAACGACCCGGTCGCCGGCGGGCAGCAGCCGGAAGTCCTTGATCTCGACGTTCGCGAACCCGCTCGTCAACAGCTCGACCACCCGCTTGGCGGCTTGCGGTCCTCGATACGGGCCCTCGGGGAGATCGGGGTCATAGATCTCGACGTCGTCCGTGAAGAAGGGCATGACGCCGTCGACACCTTCTCGGTTGAAGGTCTCCAGGATGCGCTGATACGTCTCGAGGTTGGTCTCCATAGTCGTCCTTGACCGGAGCTGGCCCGACACCGGAATCCTATGCGGAGCGGACATTCGAGTAAACCCCCAAATCGGCCACGTCCGCGACAGGCGTAGATCTAAGTCTTTGAGACATAGATTTCTTTACTTTTTGCACTAAGGCCGCTACCATGCACCGAGATGCAACCCGACCGATTCACGCAGAAGTCCCAGGAGGCTGTCGCGGCGGCTCAGCGCCTCGCGTCCGAGGAGTCGAACCCCGAGGTCGCCCCGCCTCACCTCCTCCTCGCCCTGCTGGAGCAGGACGAGGGCGTCGTCGTGCCGGTCCTGCACCGACTCGGGGTCGACGCACAGGATGCGCGCACCCAAGCCGGTGAGACGATCGGCAAGCTGCCCAAGCTGAGCGGGAACACGGTTCCCGAAGTCCGCCCCTCGAGCGAGTTCGTCTGGGTGCTGCAGCAGGCGGAGAAGGAGTCGACCGGCCTCGGGGACGAGTACATCTCGACCGAGCACATCCTGCTCGCCCTGGCCGAGTCGAAGTCCGGTGTCGCCGATCTGCTTCCCGATCGCAAGGACCTCGTCAAGGCGATCTCCGAGGTGCGCGGGCCTCACCGCGTCACCTCGCCCAACCCCGAGGACACCTTCGGAGCGCTCGAGAAGTACGGGCGCGACCTGACGGCCGAGGCCGAGGACGGCAAGCTCGATCCCGTGATCGGCCGCGACGAGGAAATCCGGCGGGTGATCCAGGTGCTCTCCCGCCGCACCAAGAACAACCCCGTCCTGATCGGCGAGCCCGGCGTCGGCAAGACCGCGATCGTCGAGGGCCTCGCGCAGCGGATCGTCTCCGGCGACATCCCGGAGTCCCTCCGCGACCGGCGCGTGATCGCGCTCGACATCGGCTCCCTGCTTGCCGGGTCGAAGTACCGCGGCGAGTTCGAGGAGCGGCTCAAGGCGGTTCTCAAGGAGATCCAGGCCGCCGAGGGCCAGATCGTCCTGTTCATGGACGAGCTGCACACGATCGTCGGCGCCGGCGCCGCCGAGGGCGCCGTCGATGCATCAAACCTCTTGAAGCCCATGCTCGCCCGCGGCGAGCTTCGCGCCGTCGGCGCGACCACGCTCGACGAGTACCGCAAGCACATCGAGAAGGACGCCGCCCTCGAGCGCCGCTTCCAGCCCATCGTCGTCGGCGAGCCCGACGCCGCAGACACCATCGCGATCCTCCGCGGTCTCAAGGAGCGCTACGAGGTCCACCACGGCGTGCGCATCACCGATGCCGCCATCGTCGCGGCGGCCACGCTCTCGGACCGCTACATCGCCGACCGCTTCCTTCCCGACAAGGCCATCGACCTGATCGACGAGGCCGCCTCGCGGCTGAAAATCGAGATCGATTCGATGCCGACCGAGATCGACGAGGTCGAGCGGCGGATCCAGCAGCTCGAGATCGAGCGGGAGGCCCTGAAAAAGGAGAAGGACGAGGTTTCGAAGGACCGCCTTGCCGCGATCGAGAGCGAGCTCGCCGACCTGCGCGAGCGCTCCTCCGAGATGAAGGCGCGCTGGCAGAACGAGAAGAGTGCGATCGACGCCATCAAGTCGGCGAAGACCGAGCTCGAAGAGGCCGCCCGCGAGGCGGAGCGCGCCGAGCGCGACGCCGACCTGGAGCGCGCCGCCGAGCTGCGCTACGGCCGGATCCCCGAACTCGAGACGACCGTGCAGGAGCAGGAGGCGAAGCTCGGAGAGCTCCACCGCGACGGCGGCTCGATGCTGACCGAGGAGGTCACCGAGGAGGACATCGCGGAGGTCGTCGCCAAGTGGACCGGCATCCCCGTGTCCCGCCTGATGGAGGGCGAGGTCGAGAAGCTGATCCACATGGAGGAGCGCCTGCACGAGCGGGTGATCGGCCAGGACGAGGCGGTCGAGGCAGTCTCCGGCGCCCTCCGCCGCTCGCGCGCCGGGCTCTCCGATCCCGACCAGCCGATCGGCAGCTTCCTCTTCTGCGGCCCGACCGGAGTCGGCAAGACCGAGCTCGCCAGGGCCCTCGCCGAGTTCATGTTCGACTCGGAGCAGGCGATGGTCCGCATCGACATGTCCGAGTACATGGAGAAGCACGCCGTGGCGCGGCTGATCGGCGCTCCTCCCGGCTACGTCGGCTACGAGGAGGGCGGCCAGCTCACCGAGGCTGTCCGGCGACGCCCGTACTCCGTGATCCTGCTCGACGAGATCGAGAAGGCCCACCCGGACGTCTTCAACGTCCTCCTCCAGATCATGGACGACGGCCGTCTCACCGATGGCCAGGGCCGCACCGTCGACTTCAAGAACACCGTGATGATCATGACCTCGAACGTGGGCTCCCAGTTCATTGCGGCCGAGTCCGTCGAGGAGAACGCCCGCCAGCAGGTCGAGGAGGCGCTCACCCAAACCTTCCCGCCCGAGTTCCTCAACCGGATCGACGACGTCGTGATCTTCCAGCGCCTCACCAAGGCGGACCTGGCGAGGATCGTCGACATCCAGGTCGCCCTGCTCGCCGACCGGGTGCACGAGCGCGGCATCGAGATCGAGCTCACCGAGGGGGCGCGCGAGCTGCTCGGCAACCTGGGCTTCGACCCGACCTACGGCGCCCGCCCGCTGAAGCGGGTGATCCAGAAGCAGCTGATCGACAGGCTGGCGCTGCGTCTGCTCGAGGGTGATTTCGCCGAGGGCGACGCTGTCAAAATCGACGCGAAGGACGGGGACTTGGTCTTCGAGAAGGCCGCGGAGAGAGCTGACCAGGTCGTTGCCTAGGCACGGCTTCCCCACGAACGGGTGCGCCTGCGGCGCACCCGTCGCGTCGACCAAAGAACCCAGTTCTCGGTATCGGGCTTCGCGCTCGCCTGGACGAATAGATCAGGGATGAACTTAAACGGCACAAGTCGGGCCTGGCGGCGCGGCCTCGCGCCAACTGCCGAGGACGCCGGCTGGACCATCCGTGAGGCCGCATGGGACCTCGAGGAGCGGGTCCTGTGGCGAGGCAGCGATGTGACGCGCGAGGCGCTCGCACGCGCAGGCCACGCGATGCAGCCACTTCACCGGCTGATCCAGACCAGGCTGACCTGGCCCGTGGCGGACGCGCTGAGCGAGCAGGGCCGCCGCTCCAGGGCGGCGATCGCCGCCGGCGCCGCGACGCTGGCGATCGCCGCGGCCGCGGGTGGAGCGATGAGCGCAGCAGACCATCCCTCGGCGAGTGAGCCCGTACACGCCGCGACCTTGTCGACCGCCGCGCCGCAGAGCGCCAGCCTGACCGCCCTCCAGGGAGTCACGCCCAAGATCCAGGCCGGACATGCCGCACCTGCCCCGGTCCGGCCCCCGGCTGAGTCCGCAGCACCACCCACGCAGGTCGCGTGGCAGTTCGCGCAGGCGTTCGTCGGATACGAGGTCGGAAAGTCGACCAAGAAGACCGACGCCGCCTTTGCAGCGACGGCCACCAAGCCGCTGGTGAAGTCGCTCGCCGCCGACCCACCAAGGCTTCCCTCCAACGGCAAGATTCCGCAGGCGAAGGTCCTCAACGTCGTCCTGGGCGCCGCCAGCAAGAAGCAGGTCACCGCCAGCGTCTCCCTCGTCCGGCTGCGGGCGATCAGCGAGGTGCGGCTGACCCTGACGAAGACCGGCAACGAGTGGCGAGTCGCTCAGGTCCTTGGCTGATGGGACGAATCAGGACGGCAATCGCGGCGACGGTCGTGGGCGCGGCGATTGCCGCGCCGGCGGCCGGTGCGCAGACGACATCTGACCCGGCGCCGACGACCACCACGGACCCGCCCGTGCCGCCCAGCCAGCCGCAGCCGCCGATGACGCTGCTTCCGCCGGCCAAGCCGATCATCAAACAGCCGCCGAAGACCCAGAAGCCCGCTCCGAAGCCCCCCGCAAAGGGTGGCAGCAAGGGCCCGAAGGGTGGAGGCGAGGACGAGAAGGGCACCGCCAAGCCCGGCGGCACGGCCCCGCCGCCGCCCGCCCCGCTGGTCCCCACCGCCTGCGGCCCTGTCGCGATCCCTGCGTATCTCGGCCCGATCTACCAGGCCGCGGCGCAGGCGTACGACCTGGGCCCCGCCGGCCCGTCGATCCTCGCCGCGATCAACGAGATCGAAAGCGGCTTCGGCCAGAACCTCGGCCCCTCTTCCGCCGGCGCCGAGGGATGGATGCAGTTCATGCCCTCGACCTGGGCCGTTTACGGCGTGGACGCGGACCACGACGGCACCAAGGACCCGAACAACCCGAACGACGCGATCTTCGCCGCAGCCCGCTACCTGCGCGCCGCCGGCATGCCCGAGGACCCGGAGGGCGCGGTCTTCGCCTACAACCATGCCGACTGGTACGTCGCCGAGGTGATGGCGCGGGCCGCCTGCTTCAGCGGGATCGGCAATGGGGCGCTCGGCGGCCTCTCCCTGATCCCGAAGCAGCAGGAGCTCGTCTGCTCCCCCGCGGATGGCTCACGCGAGTCGATCCCCGACGACTACATGAAGGCCTTCCAGGACGCGGCCGGCCGCTACGACCTCGGCCAGAGCGGCGTCTGGGCCCTTGCCGCGGTGGCCAGGGTCGAATCGAACTTCGGCGAGGGGATGAGCCGCGAGCAGCTCTCGTCGGTCGGCCCGCTCGGCATCACCGACGACCACTGGAAGCAATACGCGGTCGACGGCGATGGCGACGGCAGGATCAAGCGCCAGAGCCCGGCCGACTCGGCCGCAACGCTGGCCAGGATGATCTGGGCCGCGGGCGACTTGCGCGCCGGGCTGTTCCAGCACAACCACGCCGAGTGGTACGTCGATGCCGTCCTGCAGGACGCCGAGTCGATGGCCGGGAGCTGCCAGGTGAAGACCGTGGCCTACTCGGTCGCTCTGCCGGGGCCCACCAACGCACCGATCAACTGGGCAAACGTCGAGCTCTCGAACTCACTCGAGATGGTGGACATCCAGTCCGGTGCGATCGATCCGCGGATCCTCGGCATCCTGGGCGCGATCAGCCAGCAGCACACGATCCGCATCTCGGCGCTCCGCTCGGATCACTCCAAGTTCACCTCGAGTGGCAACGTCTCCAACCACTACTACGGCCGCGCCATGGACATCGCCGCGATCGACGGCGTGGCCTGCACCGACGTCTCGGTCGACGGCCCCTGCGGGACGATCGCCCGCCAGCTCGGCGCGCTGCCGGCGGGCCAGGAGCCGACCGAGCTCATCTACTGCTTCGATCCGGATGGGCCCGCGAATCCGAGCGGGTTCGCGCAGGCCGATCACTGCGACCACGTCCACGTGGGGTTCGACGGCTAGAGCTTGGGCATAGGGTTCTCCTATGCCGATGTTGGAGATCGAGCGCCGCGGCCGGGTGGTCGTTGTCAGCGTCGATCACCCGCCGCACAACTTCATGACCGCCGGGATGGTCCGGGAGCTGCAGCGGCTGATCCGCTCGCTCCGCGGTGACCGCTCTGTCGGCGCTGTCGTGATCACCGGCAAGCCTGACGACCTCTACATCACCCACTACGACGTCGGCGAAATCCTCGCCAGCGTGCAGCGGGCGGGCATCGCTGCCCCACCGTGGCTGACCGCGATCGTCCTGAGGATCGCCGGGGCCGTCCGACGAATTCCGGCCCTGCGCGACCTGGGTGAGAGAACCCCCCTCGCGGCGGTGTTCGAGCTCTACCGGATCCATGACCTGTTCCTGGAGATGAACCGCTCCGAGCTGGTCTTTATCGCCGCGATCAATGGTCCGGCGACCGGCGGCGGCTGCGAGATCTCACTCGCCTGCGACGTCCGGTTGATGGCCGACACCGACATCGCGATCGGCCTGCCCGAGATGACGATCGACTTCAACCCCGGCGCCGGCGGCACTCAGCGGCTGCCGAGGCTCGTGGGCGTGGGCCGAGCGATGCAGATGATGCTCGACGGACGGACCCTGAGCCCGCGCGAGGCACTCGACTGCGGGCTGGTCGGCGCCGTCGTTCCGCCCGACCAGGTAAAGGAGGCGGCGATCCGGGTGGGGGGGCGGCTGGCGCGGCGCTCGCCAGAGGCGATCCGGTCGCTGAAGCGGGCCGTGTACGAGGGCGCCTCGCGTCCGCTGGCGCAGGGCCTCGCCGCCGAGCGGAAGTGGTTCATGGTCGCCTCGGCCACGGACTCCTCACAGGAGAAGCTGGCCGCGATGTCCCGGCAGGTCGATGCCGACGGGACGTCGCCGTGGGCGACGCCGGAGGGATTGGCTCAATGGCAGGACGGGACCGCCGGGGACTAGCTCGAGCCCGGCCCGGTGGGTCGTTGCGCGACCCCTCGGATCACCGGCCGCACGATCGGCGGGGCCTTCGGCAGCTTCTTGTTCTCAAGGCTGTCGATCCAGAAGCCCGCATCGGCGAGCAGTTGCCCGGTGTCGCGATTCGGATGGCAGCCGGCCGCGAGGAATCCCCACGGCCGCTCGAGCCGGTCCTGCCAGCGGGCGAGTCCCGGTCTGCTGCTGCGGACGTGCTCGAGATAGAGGAGTTTTCCGCCCTCGACCAGGACGCGCCGGGCCTCGGACAGGGCGCCGAGCGGGTCGGGCACCGTGCAGAGCACCAGGGTCGAAACCACGGTGTCGAAGCTGTCGTCGTCGAAGGGCAGCTGCTCTGCCGAGACCTCGACCACGGTGGGGTTCCCGGCCGCACCGGGGTCGCGGGCGACGCGCTCCCGCAGACGCCGGGCCATGTGCGGGTCCGGCTCGGTCATCACCAGCTCGGTCACGGCGTCCGTGTAGTGCTCGAGGTTGTGCCCGGTACCGGCCCCGAGCTCGAGGACCCTTCCAGACGCTGAGGCGAGCAGCTCATGCCGCATCTCTCCCAGTCCGGCGCGCTCGGTCCCGGCCATTAGCCGGTCGTAGAGGCGAGCAAAGATCGGATGCTCACTCACGCCGTAATCATTGCCGCTGATCCGGACGAGGGCGCCGATTCCGCGCTCGAGATTGCACGGGACGCCGGAAAGTGAAAGAAAGGGGTCCCACCATGGGCAAGTCACCAAGAGAGGAAAAACGTCATGCCGACATTCGTAATGCTCACCAACCTGAGTTCCGAGGGCGTACAGACGCTCAAGAACAACCCGACGCGGGTCCAGGAGGTCAACAAGGAGGTCGAACAGCTCGGGGTCACCGTCAAGGAGCAGTGGGCGACGCTCGGGCAGTACGACTTCATCACCATCGTGGAGGCGCCCGACGAGAAGACCATGGCCAAGGTCTCCGTCGAGCTCGGCTCCCGCGGCACCATGAGTAGCCAGACCCTCGCCGCGATCCCCGTCGAGGACTTCGTGAGCGCCCTTTGAGAGTTCTTGTCGTCGGCGGAGGGGGGCGCGAGCACGCGATCGTGCGCGCTCTCGCCCGCTCGCCACAGAGCCCGGAGCTGCTCTGCGCGCCGGGCAACGCGGGGATCGCCGGGGAGGCACGCTGCCTCGATGTCGGGTCGGATGACGTGAATGCGCTCGTCGTCGTCGCCCGCGAGGAGAGCGTGGGCCTCGTGATCGTCGGCCCCGAGGCGCCGCTGGTGGCGGGGCTGGTGGACGCGCTCGAGGGCGAGGGCATCCCCGCCTTCGGCCCGAGCGCAGAGGCCGCCCGGCTGGAGGGATCGAAGCTCCACGCCAAGGAGCTGATGAGCGAGGCGGGCGTGCCGACCGCCTCCCACACCGTGCTTCGCTCTCGCCAGGAGGCACTCGACCAGATCGCTTGTGCCTCCTATCCGGCCGTGCTCAAGGCCGACGGGCTGGCGGCCGGCAAGGGCGTGATCATCTGCGCCTCGGAGACGGAGGCCCGTGAGGCCGTGGGGGTCTTCTTCGACGAGCGCCGCTTCGGCGACACCCAGGTCGTGATCGAGGAGTTCCTCGAGGGGGAGGAGCTGTCCCTACTCGCCCTCTGCGACGGCGAGAACGTGCTCCCCCTCGCCCCTGCTCAGGACTACAAGCGCATCCGCGACGGCGACGAGGGTCCGAACACGGGCGGCATGGGGAGCTATTCGCCTGTCCCGGGATTCGATGCGGGGGAGACCGAGCGGATCGCCGACCTGGTCCACCGCCCGGTGGTCGAGGCGATGAAGCGGCGCGGCACCCCGTTTCACGGCGTCCTCTACGCCGGCCTGATGCTGACGGACACCGGGCCGAAGGTGCTCGAGTTCAACTGCCGCTTCGGCGACCCGGAGACACAGGCGGTGCTGACGCGCTTGAACTCTGACCTGCTCGCCCTCTGCCTCGCCTCGCGCGAGACGGGCGGGCTTGCCGGGGTCGAGGCCGAATTCGGGGAGGACTGGGCGGTGACCGTGGTGCTGGCGTCGGCCGGCTACCCGGCCTCGTCCTCGAAGGGCGACGTGATCTCCGGGCTCGAGGATGCCCTGGCCCTCGAGAGCGTCGAGGTGACTCACGCCGGGACAGCGCGCCGCGACGGAGACGTCGTCACCGACGGCGGCAGGGTGCTGAACGTGACCGGGCTCGGCCCCACGGCCGCGGAGGCACGGAGTCGCGCCTACGATGCCGCCCACCTGATCAGCTTTGAGGGAATGCAGATGCGGACGGATATCGCGGCCAGAGCGGTCGACCGCGCAGCCGCTTGAAAGAGGAGACATCGATGACGACCGAATGGAGGAGGAGCTGATGCCCGAGGGCGATGTTGCCGAGACGATGCCCCAGGTCGAGGAGGCGTTCGAGGAGATCGAGGTCGACGCGCCGCTCGTCGGAATCATCATGGGCTCGAAGAACGACAAGCCCAAGCTGCAACCCGCCGGCGAGGCCCTCCACGACCATGGCATCCGCTACGAGGTCCGGGTGCTGAGCGCGCATCGCGATCCCGAGGCGACCAGCGAGTACTGCACGAACGCGCGGATGCGCGGCCTCAAGGTGATCATCGCCGGAGCCGGGATGTCCGCGGCGCTTCCGGGATTCGCCGCGTCCAAGACCGACCTGCCCGTGGTCGGGGTTCCGATCTCGGGCAAGAACCTCGGCGGACTGGATGCCCTTCTGTCCGCCGTTCAGATGCCGCCCGGCGTGCCGGTCGGCTGCGTGGCGATCGACGGCGCGAAAAACGCCGGGCTGCTCGCAGTCCGCATCATCAACGCGTAGCGATTCGCCGCTGCAGCTCCGCGGTCAGCTCGGAGGCGACTTCGTGAAGCTGCTCGGCGAACGCCCTGGCGTGCGGTAACTCGCCGTTCGCCCTTCTCGCCAGCAGCACGGTGCGGTGGGCCGGTCGCTCGCTGCGGATCCGGATCAGGGCGACGTCCGGCCGCACCGAATCGGCGGCCAGGCCGGGGACGAGGGTGACTCCCAGACCGGCGGCGACCAGGCCCAGCTTCGCGGTCCACTCCTTCGCGATCAGCGCCACCTCGGGTTGCCACTCAGCCCACTGCCACGCCCCGAGCATCGAGTCGCTCGCCTTCGTGCTTCCCGCGATCCAGCGCTCGGAGACCAGGTCGTCGAGGTTCACGGTCCGCCGCCGCGCCAGCGGATGGTCAGGCCCGACAGCGAGCAGAAGCGGGTCGTCCATCAGGTGCTCCAGCGTGACCCGATCGTCGCTTGGCCCCCGCCGCCGTGGCAGCACGCTGATCACCGCCGCATCGACCGAGCCTGAGGAGAGCCGGCGAATCTGGGAGGAGGTGCCGCCCTCGCGAAGGGTGACGTCAATCCACGGGTGACGCCCGCGGAAGGCGGACAGAGTCCTGGGCACAAGCGCCGCGACGGCGGTGGGGAAGGCCCCGACCCTCAGCCGCCCCGTGGCGCCCTCCGACATCCCCTCGAGCTCCCTCTGCGCGGAGTCCACCTCCTCGAGGACCCTGCCCGCCCGGCGCAGCAGGGCGTCGCCCGCGTCGGTGAGCGTGACCCCGCGCGAGCCGCGCTCGAACAGCGCCGTTTCGGCGGCGCTCTCGAGAGCCGCCACCTGTCGCGAGATTGCCGACTGCGTGTAGCCGAGCGGATCGGCGGCGGCGGTGAACGAGCCACGGGCGGCCACCTCCCGCAGGACGCGAAGCCCGGTGAGGGTCAGATCAGGCATGCGTATCACGCATGGTAGCTCTGTTGGATCCTCGCTTGTGGCATTGCTCTGCCTGGCCTAGCTTCGACTCACGGCAACCGACAAAGGAGAAGCGGGACTTGAACGCAGCCGAGAACAAGCACGTGATGAGCGAGGTGTTCGCGGAGCTGGCCCAGGGCAACGGCCGGCCGTTCGTCGACCTTCTGGCCGATGACATCCGCTGGACGATCATCGGCAGCACGGAGTGGTCCGGCACCTGGGAGGGCAAGGCCGCGGTGCGATCGAGGCTGCTCGATCCTCTGTTCGCGCAGTTCGAGACGCCGTATCGGAACGAGGCGATCCGGCTGATCGCGGAGGACGACCACGTTGTGATCGAATGCCGCGGCAATGTCACCACGAAGGCCGGGATGCCGTACCGGAACACCTACTGCTACGTCTGCCGGCTCGAGGGCGGCCAGGTGCACGAGCTGACCGAGTACTGCGACACGGAGCTGCTGACCAAGGCGCTGGCGCCGCCATGGGCGGAGGTCGCGGCTTGATGGCGCCGTGATTCCGCGTTACACCCGCGAGGAGATCGGCGCGGTCTGGACTCAGCAGCGCCGCATGGAGACCTGGCTGAAGGTCGAGCTGGCGGCCACCGATGCCTGGGCCGCCGAGGGCGTTGTCCCCGAGGAGGCCGCGAAGTCGATTCGCGATCGGGCGGCCTTCACCGTCGAGGTGGTGGAGGAGCGCGAGAGGACGACGGGCCACGACGTGGCAGCGTTCGTGGACGTCGTCTCCGGCTCGATCGGGGAGGAGGGGCGCTGGCTCCATTACGGGCTCACCTCCTCGGATGTCCTTGACACGGCGCTTGCGCTACAGCTCGTCGACGCGGGCGAGATCGTCGTTCGCGGCGCTCGGGCCTATCGCGACGCTCTGGTCGCCCGCGCGAAGGAGTTCGCCGAGACGCTCTGCGTCGGCCGCACCCACGGGGTCCACGCCGAGCCCACGACGTTCGGACTGCGCCTCGCCGGATTCGCCTTCGAGGCGGATCGCAACCTGCAGCGCCTCGAGGACGCGTTCGAGCAAGTGGCGGTCGGGAAGCTCTCCGGAGCGGTCGGCACCTACGCCTCGATTCCGCCCTCCGCCGAAACTCGGGTGATGGAGGCGCTCGGCCTGGCCCGGGAGGACATCTCCACCCAGGTCGTCCCGCGCGACCGTCACGCGGTCGTCCTGGCGCGGATGGCGATCGCCGGGGCCGGGTTGGAGCGATTTGGCACCGAGATCCGGAACCTGCAGCGCACGGAAGTTCGAGAGGTCGAGGAGCCCTTCGGTTCCGGCCAGAAGGGCTCCTCGGCGATGCCACACAAGCGCAACCCGATCCTCGCCGAGCGGCTCTGCGGGCTCGCCCGCGTGATGCGCGGCTACTCGCAGGTCGGGATCGAGAACATCGCCCTCTGGCACGAGCGGGATATCTCGCACTCGGGCGCCGAGCGAGTCGTGCTGCCCGACGCCACGATCGCCCTCGACTACATGCAGCACATCGCCACGCGGATCGTCGAGGGGATGAGGGTCCACACCGACCGGATGCGCGAGAACATCGAGCTCACGCACGGAGCCCTCTTCAGCCAGCGCGCGCTGACGGCCCTGATCGAGGCGGGAATGACCCGCGACGACGCGTACCGGGTCGTCCAGGAGAACGCCCAGCGGGCCTGGGACGAGGGGACGAGCTTCCGCGAGCTGATCGGCGGCGCTGCGCCGCAACTGGACCTGGACGCCGTGTTCGATTACGGCGCCTACCTGGAGCATGTCCCGGAAGTCCTTGCGCGCCTGGATAGGCTTGAGCCGTGATCCTCTACACGTGCGGCCAGCAGAAGAAGCACGCGGCCATCGGTCATGCCTGCGGGCGCGCGGCGAAAGCGCTCGATGAGGCGGGCTACGAGTACGAGGTCAAGCCGATGCCCGGCTACCGGATGATGCCGTGGACCTGGGGCGCGCGCCGGCGCGGCCGAGACGAGGTCAAGGGGCTGACCGGCCAGATCGGTGTCCCCGTCCTGGCTCTGGATGAGGGAAAGGCGGTCGTTGGCTCGGGCAAGATCATCGAATGGGCCAACGCTCATCCCTCCGTTCAGCCCGAGGTGGGCGGCGGATGACGCCATCGCTCGCCGATCTGAAGCTGCACGGCTCCGGCAAGGTCCGCGAGATCTACGAGGACGGCGACGAGCTGATCATGGTCGCCTCCGACCGGATCTCCGTCTACGACGTCGTCCTGCCCACCGCGATCCCGGACAAGGGCAAGGTCCTCACCCAGATGTCGCTCTTCTGGTTCGAGCTCACCGGCGAGATCGTCCCCAACCACTTCATCTCCGAGGACGTGCCGCCCGAAGCTGCCGGCCGAGGCATGCGAGTGCAGAAGCTCGACATGTTCCCCGTCGAGTGCGTGGTCCGCGGGTACCTCTCAGGGTCAGGCTGGAAGGAGTACCGCGAGTCCGGCGCCGTCTGCGGGATCGAGCTGCCGGAGGGCCTGCGGGAGTCCGACAAGCTCCCCGAGCCGATCTTCACCCCCGCCACCAAGGCGGAGCTGGGCGAGCACGACGAGAACATCGACTTCGACACCGCCGCCGAGGCGATCGGGAACCGGCCGTTGATGGAGGAGCTCAGGCGGATCTCGATCGAGATCTACAAGCGCGGCGCCGACCACGCCGCCGAGAAGGGCATCCTCCTGGCGGACACCAAGTTCGAGTTCGGCAGCTCGCCGGGCGCCGAGATCGTCCTCGCGGACGAGGTCCTGACCCCGGACTCCTCCCGTTTCTGGCCGGCCGACTGCTACGACCCGGGCGGCACTCAGCCCTCCTTCGACAAGCAGTACGTGCGGGACTACTCCGACTCGGTGGGATGGGACCACACCGACCCGGGCCCCGAGCTGCCGGATGAGGTCGTCCAGAACACCCGGGCCAAGTACGTCGAGGCCTACGAGAAGATCACCGGCCGCAAACTGGGCTGATCAGGCAGGGGATTGGGCCGGGCCCGCAGGTACCCTGACCTGGTGAAGGCCAAGGTCCTGATCCGGCCCAAGGAAGGCATCCTCGACCCGCAGGGGAAGGCGGTTGAGCGCGCGCTGCCCGCACTCGGCTTCGACGGCGTCCACGACGTCCGCATCGGCCGTCTGGTGGAGCTCGAGACCGACGATCCCAGCAAGCTCGGCGACCTCTGCGAGAAGCTGCTCGCCAACCCGCTGATCGAGGACTTCGAGGTGGAGCTCGAGCAGTGATCGGGGTCATTCAGTTCCCGGGATCCTGCGACGAGCGCGATGCCCTCTCCGCCGTGCAACGCGTCGGCGAGGGCAGGCTCGTCTGGCACGAGGAGACCGACCTCACCGGGCTGGACGGCATCGTCGTCCCCGGCGGTTTCTCCTATGGCGACTATCTGCGGGCCGGCGCGATCGCCCGTTTCTCTCCGGCGATGGAGGCGGTGGCGCGATTCGCGGCCGACGGTGGGCCGGTGCTCGGCATCTGCAACGGCTTTCAGGTCCTCTGCGAGGCGGAACTCTTGCCCGGCGCCCTGCTCCCCAACGAGGGATTGCGGTTCATCTGCAGGCAGGTGACGCTCGTGGCCGGGGACTTCACGGGGCCCTTCGGTGCGGCGATCGACTCCGGACAGCGCCTCTCGATTCCGATCAAGCACATGAGCGGCCGCTACTTCGCCCCGGACGAGGACCTGGACCGGCTGGAGACCGGCGGGCGGATCGCGTTCCGCTACGCGCCCGGTGAGAACCCGAACGGCAGCGTCCGCGATGTCGCGGGTGTCATCAACGAATCTGGAAACGTGCTCGGCCTGATGCCGCACCCCGAGCACGCCGTCGACCCGCTGACCGGTTCGGACGACGGGCTCGCACTGTTCCGAGCGCTCACCGGTGCTCCCCATCCCGCCGCGGCGTGAGCGCGGGCGTCTCCGAGAGCCCGCACCGCGAGCTCGGGCTCACCGACTCCGAGTACGAGCGCATCACCGAGCTGCTCGGCCGCGACCCGAACGGGGTGGAGCTGGCGATGTTCTCGCTGCTCTGGTCGGAGCACTGTGCCTACAAGCACTCGCGCAAGCTGCTCGGCCGGCTGCCGACCGAGGGAGAGCGCGTGGTGATGGGACCGGGCGAGAACGCCGGGGCGGTTGACATCGGCAACGGGCACGCGGTGGCATTCAAGGTCGAGTCGCACAACCACCCGAGCGCCGTCGAGCCGTTCCAGGGGGCGGCCACCGGCGTCGGCGGGATCCTCCGCGACGTCTTCGCGATCGGCGCGCGCCCGATCGCCGTCCTCGACTCGCTCCGCTTCGGGGAGCTCTCGTCCGAGCGCTCGCGCTACCTCTTCGAGGGCGCCGTCGCGGGGATCGCGCACTACGGCAACTCGATTGGGGTTCCCACCGTCGGCGGCGAGGTCTACTTCGAGCCTTCCTACGAGCACAACTGCCTCGTGAACGCGATGTGCGTGGGGCTCGCCCGGACGGACGCGATGATCCGCTCCGCGGCGGCGGGGCCAGGCAACCTGCTGGTGATCATGGGCGCCTCCACCGGCCGGGACGGAATCGGCGGCGCCTCGGTGCTCGCCTCTGCGGAGCTCGAGGCGGGCGATGACAGCAAGCGCCCCAGCGTCCAGATCGGCGATCCCTTCGAGGAGTCGAAGGTGCTCGAGTGCTGCCTGGAGCTGCTCGAGCGCGACCTGCTCGTCTCCCTCCAGGACCTGGGCGCGGCAGGGTTGACGTCCTCGGCGGGGGAGATGGCCTCCAAGGGCGGCGTCGGGCTCGACATCGACGTCCGCCGGGTCCCGCTGCGCGAAGAGGACATGGAGCCCTTCGAGGTGATGGTCTCCGAGTCCCAGGAGCGCATGCTCGCCGTGATCGAGCCGTCGCGGCTCGACGAGGTGGTCGCGACGTGTGAGCGCTGGCAGACCGGCGCCGCTGCGATCGGCGAGATCACCGACACCGGGCATCTGCGCGTGCTCGACGACGGCGTCGAGGTCGGCGACGTCTCGGTCTCCGCCCTGGTCGACGAGTGCCCCCTGTACGACCTCGCGCCCGAGGAGCCGAGCGGATGGATGTACGGCAACACCGAGACGCTCGGCGAGCAGGTGGCGCGCAGCGCCGGGCGGTCCGCGGATCCCGGCGATCCGTCGGCCATTCTCTGCGCCCTCCTCGGGTCGCCGAACGTGGCCTCCAAGCGCTGGGCCTTCGAGCAGTACGACTCGGTGGTCGGTTCGCGGACCGCGCGGCGCCCGGAAGCGGCGGACGCCGCCGTCCTGATGCTTCCCGAGTCCGACCGGGCGATCGCGGTGGCGATCGACGGCAACGGGCGGCGGGTCGCCTGCGATCCGTACGCGGGAACCGTCGAGGCCGTCCTCGAGTGCGGGCAGAACCTCGCCTGCGTGGGCGCCGAGCCGCTCGGGCTCACCAACTGCCTGAACTTCGGCAACCCGGAGAAGCCGAACGTCGCCTGGCAGCTCGACCGGGCGGTGCTCGGCCTCGCCGACGCCTGCCTGGGCCTGCGCGTCCCGGTCGTCGGGGGCAACGTCTCTCTCTACAACGAGACCGAGCACGGCCCGATCTATCCGACCCCGGTCGTGGGAATGGTCGGGGAGCTGCCCGATCCGGCGCGAGCCCCGGGGCTGGCGCCGCGCGAGGGCGACCGGCTGCTGCTCGTCGGGCTCTTCGCGCCATCGCTGGCCGGCTCGGAGCTCGCGAAGCAGCGCGGCGAGCTCGACACAGGCCTCCCGCAGCCCGCGATCGAGCCTGTGGCCGCCGCCCTCGGTCTGGTCCGCGAGCTGGTCCGCGAAGGAGTTCCCTCCGCCGCACACGACGTCAGCGACGGTGGGCTGGCCTGCGCGCTAGCCGAGATGGCGATCGCGGCGGGACATGGCATCGAGGCCGACCTGGATCCACTCGTGGAGCTGCGCGGCGGCTCAGGCGAGACGTGCCTGTTCGGCGAGGGCCCCGGTGGAATCGTGCTAGCGGTCGCCGAGAGAGACGCCAAGGCGGTCCTGGAGAGAGCCGAGGCGGCGGGCGTGGAGGCCGTCGACATCGGCGAAGTCACCGGCGGGCGTCTCTCGATCGCGGCCGCAGAGCGAGACGTCTCCGTGGCCGTGGCCGATGCCGAGAGGGCCTGGCGCTCGCTCGGCGCTCAGCTCTGAGCATCGCGCTGCGCGCTTGCTTGGGCCCTGCCCCCTGGGTAGCATCGAGGCGTGTTTGGGAGGGCTTCGCACGCAGGTCATTCGCATCACGGCGGCGACGAGCACCAACTCCGCAGGCGAGCCGTGGTCACCGTGGCGGTTGCCGTATTGCTGGCCGCGCTGGCCCTCCTGATCGCCTCGCCGCACGCGCATGGCAACTTCGTCTACTGGGCCAACGACAACCAGACGAGCATTGGCCGGGCCAAGATCAACGGCACTGGCGCCAACAACAACTTCATCACTGGCGTAAATGGGGTGCACGGAGTCGCCATCGACTCCAAGTTCATCTACTGGACGACCCTGAACGGCGGGGTGAGCTCCATCGGCCGTGCCAATCTCGACGGCTCGGGCGTGAACAACCAGTTCATTACCGCCAACGTGACCGCCCCGATCTCCATCGCCGTTACCTCCTCCGGGATCTACTGGACGAACGAGGTGGGCATGGGAGGGACGTCGATCGGAGTCGCAGGCCTAGACGGGAGTAACCCGAACCCGAACTTCGTCAGCGGCCCGGTCGGTACCTGCGGCCTCACCGCCGACTCGAACTTCCTTTACTTCTTCGCAGATGCCACCCACATCGGGCGCGTGGGCCTCAACGGAACAGGCGTGGATCGGAACTTCATCACGATTCCCGAGCACTTCTGCGGTCTGGCCGTCGACCCAAGCTTCCTCTATTGGAGCACGGGGACCTCGAACGCCGTAGGCCGCGTACCGGTCGGTGGCGGAACGTCAAATCCGAGCTTCGTCGCCGCCGGCACGACGTCCGGCGGTCCCTGCGGCGTGGCCGTCAACTCCCAGTACCTGTTCTGGGGCAACCAGGACACCAACACGATCAGTCGCTCGAACATCAACGGCGGGTCCCCGAACCCGACATTCGTCTCCGGGGCCAACAATCCTTGCCAGCTGGCACCGGCACCCTCCAACAAGATCACGATCAACTCGATCGCCCGCAAGAAGAAGAAGGGCACCGCGGCTATCAGCGCCAAGGTCCCCGGTCCGGGACAGGTGACGCTGAACCAGGTGAGCACGCCGCCCGATATCAATGCCACCGCGGCCGCCGTCAAGCAGATCGGCCTGACGATTCCACAGGCCACTTCATTCACCCTCGCGGTGAAGCCCGTCGGGAAGACCGCGAAGAAGATGAACAAGCAGATCAAGAAGCAGCTGAGGAAGAAGCGCAAGGCCAAGGCCAAGGCCAAGGCGAAGGTCAATGTGTTCATCCACTTTGTGCCGGCCGGGGTGGCGGGTGTGCCGAACACCCAGCAGGTCAGCGTCACCCTGGTCAAGCAGGCCAAGAAGAAGCACAAGTAGAGCCAAAATCCGCGAATTTGCGGCGGATTGACGGCTCTAGCCCTTCCGTGCCCGCTGCTACCCTCCGAGTGCGGGCTGCTCTCCTGCTCGCTACTTCGATCTCCAGAGGTTGAGATACCTCCTACAGACGTGACCGACCCGCGCTTTGACGTTCCCGATCGCGATGGTCCGCGCGATGAGTGCGGCGTCTTCGGCATGTACGCGCCCGGCCGCGACGTCGCCCGGCTCTCGTACTTCGGCCTCTACGCGCTCCAGCACCGCGGGCAGGAGTCGGCCGGAATCGCCACCTGCGAGGGCGGCCACATCACCACGCTGCGCGAGCTCGGGCTCGTCTCCCAGGTCTTCGACGAGGAGAAGCTGCGCGCGCTCGCCGGCGACATGGCGATCGGCCACGTTCGCTACTCGACCACCGGGGGCGGAGCCTGGGACAACGCCCAGCCGGTCTGGCGCGACGACGGCCGGGAGCTGGCACTCGCCCACAACGGCAACCTGACGAACGCGGTCGAGCTCTACAACGAGCTCACCGAGGCCGGTTTGGAGCTTCGCGGCACGTCCGACTCGGAGATCATGGCCGCGCTCCTCTCCCGCACGGCCGGGGAGGGGGATGAGTGGATCGAGGACGCGGTCGCCGAGGTGATGCCCCGGCTCGAGGGCGCCTACTCGACCGTCGTGATGACGAAGCACGCCGTGGTCGCGTTCCGCGATCCCCACGGGGTCAGGCCGCTCGCTCTCGGCAAGATGAAGCCCAGCGACGGCCACCCGGAGTGCTTCGTGGTGGCCTCGGAGAGCTGCGCGTTCGACATCATCGGCGCCCAGATGATCCGCGAGGTCCAGCCGGGCGAGATGGTCTCGCTGAGCGCCAAGGGGCTCGAGCTGAAGCCGGTCGTCACGGGCAAGCGTCAGGCCCAGTGCGTGTTCGAGCACATCTACTTCTCGCGGCCGGACTCGAGGCTCGAGAACCGCGTGCTCCAGGAGGTGCGCGGCCGGATGGGCGAGCTGCTCGCCGAGGAGGCGCCGGTGGAAGCCGATCTGGTGATCTCCGTGCCCGACTCCGGCAACCCGATGGCCAATGGGTTCGCCCGGGCCACGGGGTTGCCCAAGGACGATGGGCTGATCAAGAACCGTTACGTCGCTCGGACGTTCATCCAGCCAGGCCAGGAGTTGAGAAAGCACGGGCTGCGGATGAAGTTCAACCCGCTTCCAGAGATCGTCGCGGGCAAGCGGGTGGTGGTCGTCGACGACTCGATCGTGCGCGGCAACACCACCCGCCAGATCGTCGCGATGCTGAAGGACGCGGGCGCGAAGGAGGTGCACCTGCGGATCTCGGCGCCGCCGATCCGCCATCCCTGCCACTACGGGATCGACATGTCGACCCGTGAGGAAATGATCGCCCACGACCGCTCGGTCGAGGAGATCGCCGCCGAGCTCGGCGCCGATTCCCTCGCCTACCTCTCGATGGACGCCGTCTATGAGGCGGTCGGCACTCCGCGCGAGAAGCACTGCGACGCCTGCTTCACCGGCGACTATCCGCTCGGCGACCCGGAGACGGCGAACGGCAAGTTCGCGCTCGAGGAAATCGCCGTCGTCCCCGCGAGTCGTTAACCGCGAGAGGTGAGCGCGTTTCGCATAGTGGTGCTCGCCTCCGGCGGGGGGACGAACCTGCAGGCCATCCTGAACCAGCTGCACGGCGGGGAGGAGGGGATCGAGGTCGTCGGTGTCGGCTCCGACAAGCCGGGGGCGATGGCGCTCGAAAGGGCGCAGAAGGCGGGAGTCGAGACCGGCGTGTTCCCCGCGGCCGACTACGACGATCGAGCGCACCGGGACGCGGCCCTCGGTGACTGGATCGAGCAGCAGGAGGCGGACCTGGTCGTCCTCGCCGGATACATGCAGCTGCTCTCGAGCGAGTTCGTGGCTCGATTCCGCAACCGGGTGATCAACGTCCATCCCGCGCTGCTGCCGGCCTTCCCGGGAATCGACGCGGTCCAGCAGGCGATCGACCACGGCTCCAAGATCACGGGGGTGACCGTGCACTTCGTCGACGAGGGCGTCGACTCGGGGCCGATCATTCTCCAGCGCCCGGTCCCCGTCGCCCCGAGCCGGGACTGGGATGAGACCGAGCGGGCGATCCACGCGACCGAGCACGCGCTGCTGCCGGAGACGATCCGCCTGATCGCAGCCGGGAGGGTCAGCTTCGACGAATCCAATCCGCGCGTCGTCCGGATCGCGCCCGAATAAACTCGGCCCTGTGTCGACCCCTTCCTCCGAGATCGCTCCAGAGCCCGCCGGCGAGTCGCTGCCGGTGCGCCGGGCGGTGATCTCCGTCGCGGACAAGACCGGGGTTGCCGACTTCGCCGCCGGGCTGGCGAAGCAGGGTGTCGAGGTGATCTCGACCGGCGGGACCCTTTCCGTGCTTCGCGAGGCAGGCGTCGAGGCGCGGCCGGTGGAGGACCTCACCGGGTTCCCGGAGATCCTCGATGGGCGGGTGAAGACGCTTCATCCGCATCTGCACGCGGGGCTGCTCGCCGTCCGTGACAACCCCGAGCACGCCGAGACGCTGAAGGAGCGCGAGATCGAGGAGATCGACCTGGTCTGCGTCAACCTCTATCCCTTCGAGCGGACCGTCGCCCGCCGCGACGTCCCTGAGGAGGAGGCGATCGAGAACATCGACGTCGGCGGTCCGACGATGATCCGTGCCGCGGCCAAGAACCATCGCTTCGTCGCGGTCGTGGTCCGTCCGGAGAGCTACGACGCCGTCCTCGACGAGCTCGAGGAGACCGGCGAGCTGTCGGCCGCGACGCGCCATTGGCTCGCCAACGAGGCCTTCGCGTATACGGCGCGCTACGACGCGGCGATCAGTCGCTGGTTCGGGCGCCGCTACGAGCAGCTGCCGACGTATTGGGTCACCGCATGGGAGAAGGAGCTCGACCTCTCCTATGGAGAGAACCCGCACCAGCGCGCCGCGCTCTACGTCGAGCCGCGGGCGCGATCACACGTCCTGTCCCGGGTGTCGAAGCTGCACGGCAAGCCGCTCTCCTTCAACAACGTGCTCGATCTGAACTCGGCGCGGACCCTGCTCGCCGACCTCGAGGGGCCCGGTTGCGTGATCGTCAAGCACAACAATCCCTGCGGGGTGGCCGAGGCGGAGGACATCGGTTCCGCCTACGACAAGGCGTTCGCCTGCGATCCCATGTCCGCCTTCGGCGGCGTAATCGCGCTCAACCGGCCGGTCGACGAGGCGCTGGCCGAGCGGCTGCATCAGCAGTTCATCGAGGTCCTGATCGCGCCCGGCTATGAGGACGGAGCCCTGCCGGTGCTTCAGCAGAAGGAGGCGATCCGGATCCTCGAGGACGCCGAGCGGCGCGACCACCAGATCGAGCCCGAGATCAAGCGGGTGCGGGGCGGAATCCTCGTAGAGGACCCCGATGGCTCACCGGAGCCGCGTGAGCTGATGGAGGTCGCGACCAAGACGCAGCCGACCGACGAGCAGTGGGAAGACCTGCTCTTCGCCTGGCGGGTGGTGCGTCACGTGCGCTCCAACGCGATCGTGCTGGCGCGGGACCGCGCCACGCTCGGCATCGGCGCGGGCCAGATGAGCCGAGTGGACTCGGTGCGGCTGTCGATCGAGAAGGCAAAGGACGCCCGCGGCCCAGACGCGGAGACACTGCTCGCCGGCAGCGTGCTCGCCTCCGATGCGTTCTTCCCGTTCGCGGACGGCCCCCAGGCGGCGATCGACGCCGGCGCGGTGGCCGTGATCCAGCCCGGCGGATCGAAGCGCGACGCCGAGGTGATCGAGGCGTGCGATGTGGCGGGCGTGGCGATGGTCTTCACGAAGCGCCGCCACTTCCGGCACTAGGGAGCTCTACGCCGCCCGTTTGCCCGCTTCGCGGCGCAGCGCGCCCCATTTTGCATACATAGCGCCGGCCGGGGGACTCTCGATCACTCCTGCCTCGATCTCACCGTGGCAGTTGGCACAGACCAGTACACATTTCTTCGCTTCCCGCCTGAACGCCTCAATCGACCGTCCAATTGCCATGGACATCGGGAACGACTTGGTCTTTGGGTCGATGTGGTGGAAGCCGAGATTGACGATGCAACGGTCATAGGCACAGACCGTGCAACAGCCCCCGGCTTCCTCGACGAGGATGTGCTTCAGCTTCTGTTTCCGGCGTGGTCACTGCTTCTCCGACGCAGCGCTTGCAGGACCATCGGTATCCACGGCTCGGGCCAGCGCTGTACTGCGCGAACTCCGTCAGCCCGTGTCGCTCACAGCGGTGCAACTTGACCGGCCGCTTCCGGCGAGGATCGGGCGGCCGTCCCCGGCTTTGGACGAGTGGAATGGGCGCCTTCAGGCCGGAATCGATCTTTCTCCGCTTCCTGTCCACATGCCGAATGATGAGCCCCACGGACGGACAGAATCCGTGCAAATGAGAAAGAAAGTGCCCCCTCCGGGACTCGAACCCGGTCTGCAAGATTAAAAGTCTTGCTGTCTAGCCTGTTGACTTAAGGGGGCAGGCCCAAGTCTAGGCGCCGATCCGAACCCGACTAGAGTCCCGAATGGATGAGGATCTCGGCCAAGGTCGACTACGCGATGCGGGCGGCTCTTGAGCTCGCGGCCGCCGGTGGCGACCCGATCAAGGGCGAGGCCATCGCGAGCGCTCAGGGCATTCCGCTGAAGTTCCTCGAGAACATCCTCGGCGAACTCAAGCACACGGGGATCGTCGCCAGCCGGCGGGGCGCGCAGGGCGGCTACTGGCTCGCCAAGGACGCCGGCGAAGTCAGCCTTGCCGACATCGTCCGCGCGGTCGAGGGCCCGCTGGCCAGCGTCCGCGGCCAGGGTCCGGAGAGCCTCGAGTACAAGGGCGAGGCCGAGCCGCTTCAGAACGTCTGGATCGCGCTGCGCGCCAACATCCGCGCGGTGATGGAGGACACCAGCCTCGCCGACGTGGTCGGCGGAGAGCTGCCTTCTGCGGTCCGTGAGCTGAGCGAGCCGGCGGAAGCCTGGAGTCAGCGTTAGCCGGGGGCGACCTCCGGCTCGGTGTTGGTCTGGAAGAAGGCGCGGTGGGACATCCGGAAGCGAAGGCCGCAGAGCTCCTCCTCGAGGTACTCGGCGCCGATCGCGCCGGTGGGCCCGTCGGTGCCGCTCCCGGGTCCCTCGACAAGACCGGCTCCCAGACCGTCTTCGGCGAGGGCCTGAAGCGGGCGCGGCTGATGTTGATCGGCGAGCAGCCGGGCGACCGCGAGGACATCGAGGGGCATCCGTTCGTCGGTCCCGCCGGCCGGATCCTCGACCAGGCGCTCGAGCGGGCCGAGATCGACCGCGCGGACGGGTGATGGTCTGCCTGGGGGCGACGGCCGTCAGGGCCGTGATCGGCTCCAAGGCCCGAGTGATGAAGGACCACGGCTCCTTCCTGGAATCGAGGCTCGGCCGCACCGCGATGCCGACTCTTCATCCTTCCGCCATCCTTCGGGCGGACCCCGAAGACCGCGACGACTCGATGGCGCTCCTCGTCGGCGATCTGCGGCGAGTGCGAGACCGCCTCGCCGCCTGACCGGGAACGCAATGAACGAGACCAAGCCGGAACTCCACCCCGCCGAGCACCGCGCCTATAGGGAGCTGTACGCCTCGGCCCGGCAGCTGATCCATCGGTGGAGACGCCTGGCCCCCGCGCTGGAGGGAACGCCGATCGGGGACAGCCTGGAGCGCGGCGTGGCCGAGACGGAGAGCCTAATCGCCGCGCTCGAACCGCGGACCGCCGCATACGACCTCCACGGCGGGCCGATGGCGCAGGGGCTCGGTGCGCGAATCGCCGACGTCCGGTCTGCGTTTGCCGATCGCGGCGGCGATACGGGCATGGTGATCCGCTTCGCCGTGCTCGACGTCGAGCACCTCACGACGCTCCTCCGGCATCTCGCCGAGCTGGCCCGCTCGCGACACGACCGCGACCTCGCCGGGTTCTGCGAGGAATGGGCCGGGCGGCTCGAGGCCCAGCTTGGGGCGGTCAGGGAGGCGGCCGTCGAGCTCGGTACCGATCCCGACCGCGCGGCGGCGCCTTTGGATGACTCATTGCTCAATCGCGCCACGCACGGCGTCGGCTGGGTATTCGGCTCGGTCGGCGAGGGGATCGACCGGATCGTCGGACGACGCCGGCGCTAGGAGAGGTCCGGCTGGCCCTCGAGCGGCGTCGAGGCCTCCGCGTGGAGCTGTCGCGGGATGCGGCCGGCCTGCCGTGCGGCCCAGCCCGCCTCGACCGCTGAGCGCATCGCCGCCGCCATCCCCGCGGGATCCTCGGCCCTCGACACCGAACTCGCCAGCAGGACGCCGTCGCAGCCGATCTCCATCGCCAGCGCGGCATCCGAGGCAGTGCCGATCCCCGCGTCCAGGATCACCGGCACCCCGGCGCGCTCGGCGATGATGCGCACGTTGTAGGGGTTGCGGATCCCCATTCCAGAGCCGATCGGCGAGCCGAGCGGCATGACCGCGGCGCAGCCGACCTCCTCCAGTCGCCGGGCGAGGATCGGATCGTCGTTGGTGTACGGCAGGACCGTGAAGCCATCGTCCACCAGGGTCTCCGCGGCGTCGATCAGCTCGACCGCATCGGGGAACAGCGTGCGGTCGTCGCCGATCACCTCCAGCTTCACCCAGTCGGTCTCGAACGCCTCCCTGGCGAGCTTCGCCGTCCGGACGGCGTCCCGGGCCGTGTAGCAACCGGCGGTGTTGGGAAGCGCGAACAGCCCGAGCCGGCGGATCACGTCGAGGACGGATCCCTGAGCCGCAGGGTCGACCCGCCGCAGCGCAACAGTGACGATCTCCGTTCCCGAGGCGATCAGCGCCTCCTCCATCTGCTCGAGCGAGCGAAAGCCGCCGGTGCCGACGATCAGGCGCGACCCCCAGCTCCGGCCTCCGAGCTCGAAGCCGTCGGTGGCGCCGCCCTGGATCGCCGCGAGCACCTCGACCTTCTGGCCGTCTGAGAGCGGGGTCGTCTCCCATTCGCTCCGCGGCACGACGTCGCCCTCGAGCGCGGCCGCGACGCCGCGCTCGGTCGGCGCGCCGGAGGCCTCGATCGCCGTCGCGACGGTCGCCCCGTCGGGCAGGGACACGACCTCGCCATTCAGCTCCACCTTCATGCGACCTCCACGACCGAGTCGGCCGGATGGCCCGCGAACCGCTGGGGCGAGAAAGGCGTCAGGTCGATCGGCGGCTCCTCGCCGGCCAGCAGCGCGGCGATGCAGTCGGCGGTCAGCGGAGCCTGCAGGACGCCGTTCCGGAAATGGCCGGTGGCGATCAGCAACCCCTCGACTGCGCTCATTCCGATCAATGGTGCGTTGTCCGGCGTCCCCGGGCGCAGGCCGGCGGTGGTCTCGACGAGCTCCAGCTCGGCGACCTCCGGAACCAGTCTGTATGCCTCGCGCAGCAGCTCGTGGACGCCTCCGGCGGTCACGGTCGTATCGAAGCCCCTCTCCTCCACCGTGGCCCCGACGATCAACCGACCATCGGCCCGGGGAACCATGTAGACGCGATCTCCCGCGACGATCCCTTCGCAGACCGGCTCCCCGGCGGGACCACGCAGCGTGAGGATCTCGCCCTTGACCGGGCGGACGGGGGGCCTCGACTCCGGCGGGATCCAGTCGAGCCCGCCGGACCAGCAGCCGGCGCTCACGACCACGGTCGCCGAAGCGAAGGTCTCGCCCTCCGCGGTTCGCAGGAGCCAGGAGCCGTCCCGCCTCTCGGCGGAGGTGACCCGAGCGTCGCCGTGAACCGAGACCCCGTCGCGATCGAGGGCGGTGAGCAGCGCGGCCACCACGCGGCGGGGATCGACGCTGGCCTCGCCGGGAACGTGAGCGCCTCCGCGAACCGAGGTGGCCAGCCCCGGCTCGAGCTTGCGGCAAGGGCCGCCGGCGAGCCACTCCGACTCGAGTCCAAGGCGGCGGTGGAGGTAATAGCGACGGCGCAGACTCTCGGCCTCGTCGCGATCGAGCGCCACGTGCAGCGCGCCGTGCTGCCCGAAGCCGATCTCGACCTCCGAGGCCTGCTGCAGCTCCTCGCTGAAGCCGGGCCAGCGGCGCAGGGCCTCGAGGTTCAGCGAGACGAGGGCATCCTCGCCCCAGGACGCCTCCCCCGCCGGCGCGAGCATGCCCGCGGCCACCCCGGTGGCTCCCGCCGCAGGGCGGTCCCGCTCAAGCACGCAGACGCGAGCGCCTTGCTTCGCGGCCCGCCAGGCCGAAGCCAGGCCGATCACGCCGCCGCCGACGAAGATCGCGTCGTAGTTGTTTGTCTCTTGTCTCATTGCCGCGCAATTGCGGCCGAGGCGCTCCAACCTCCCTGCGCCGGCATTACCCGGATCAGGTTCAGACGGTCGGCGGCGCTTCAGCCGCCCTCTCAGCCCTTTGGTGGGCTCCCGTTACAGCTTCCATCGTACCTCCGTCATCTACGCTTGCTCGCGGAGTGACCGACGCAGCATCCGGCCCGACTCATCTCGCCCCGCCCGAGGCAATCGGAGAGCTGCGGCGCCAGCGACTGCGCTGGGCGCACCTGTACTTCGTCTGCGACGCACGGCCGCACGGCCGTGATCCCGAGGCCCTGCTGAACGCCGCGATGACTGGTGGGGCCCGAATTATCGAGCTGCGCGACCGGGAGAACCCTCGCAACGTCGTGGAGCGCTCCGGGCACACCTTCCGCCGGCTCGCCAACACATACGGGGCGCTCTTTATCGTCAACGACGATCCCCACCTCGCGCTCGAGCTTCGTGCCGACGGCGTTCACGTCGGCCAGGAGGACATGGACCCGGCCGAGGCGCGGCGGATCATGGGCCCTGACGCGATCATCGGCCTCTCGACCCACAGCCGGGAGCAGATCGAGGCCGCCGCACAGGAGCCGGTCGACTACATCAGCGCGGGTCCGATCTGGGAGACACCGACGAAGGAGGGGCGACCCGCGACCGGTCTGGGCCTGATCCGGGAGGCCGCCGAGATCGCCGAGAGACCCTGGTTCGCGATCGGCGGGATCAACGCCGAGAACGCGGAAGAGGTCGCCTCGGCCAAAGCCGAGCGGCTCTGTGTCGTCAGGGCGATCCGCGACGCCGAGGATCCACGCGCTGCTGCAACGGCGCTCTTTGGCGTCGTGGACCCGGCGGCGCGAGCGGAGCGAGCCGACTAGTCATGGCGGGAGCTCGCGACCGGAAGAGGGCAGAGCGCCAGAAGCGCAAGCGCCGGTCGACCGAGCAGGCGCCCGCATCCGTCGAGACGCCGGTCGACCCAGACGAGGAATCGGCCGAGTCGAACGGCGGCGGGGACGCCTCCGAGACCTTCAAGGAGCGGATGGCCCGGCGCCAGGAGGAGCGGGACGCGGAGGCCCGAGCGAAGCTGGAGCCACTCGAGCAGGGCGAGCGGCCGGGGGCGGTGACCGCCGGGGCGATCGTCTCGGCCGCCCTGGCGATCGTCTTCACCGTCTCCGCCGTCCTCGCCATAGCCGGCGTGGAAGCCGGAGGGCGCGACATCAAGCCCCTTCCGATAATCACCTTCGGGATCGTGCTCTGGGCGATGACCATCGGGATGTGGCGCGCCCGCTACTGGGCCGTGCTCGGCTTCCAGACCGTGCTGCTCCTGGTGATGCTCGCCAGCGCCTTCGGCCTCGTTGTCGTCAATTCGGTCCTCCAGGCGGTGGGGACCACCGTCCTCCTTGCTGGGTCGGGAACGCTCTTCTATTTCATGATCCGGGCGATGGCGAGGATTCAGATGCCGTCACCGCGGGACCTCGACTAGCGCCAAGACGGGTCAGGCCAAAAACCCCGCTCCTATAGAGTCGAAGGCCGATGGCCGAGTACGACGTGATCGTCATCGGAGGCGGGCCCGGCGGCTATGTGGCCGCGATTCGTGCGGCCCAGCTTGGGCAGAAGACCGCTGTTGTCGAGCGCGACAAGGCCGGCGGCCGCTGCCTCAACTACGCCTGCATCCCGGCGAAGACGGTGCTCCACACCGCCGAGATCTTCAACGCGGTCAGTGAGGAGGGCGCCGAGCTCGGCATCAAGGCCACCGGCACCTCGATCGATTGGAAGGCGCTGCAGGCCCGCCGCGAGAAGGTCTCCAAGACGCTCGAGGACGGGGTCCAGTTCCTCTGGAACAAGAACAAGGCCGAGTTCCTGCACGGCGAAGCCTCGCTGTCCGGCGGCGGCAAGGTGAAGGTGGGAAATGACGAGCACCAGGCCAAGGCAATCGTGCTTGCCACCGGTTCGGTGGCGATGCCGATTCCGGGAGTTGACTTCTCGGATCGTGTGATCGACACGTGGGGCGCTTACTCGCTCAAGTCGATGCCGAAGTCCCTCGTGATCGCCGGCGCCGGGGCATCCGGCTCGGAGATCGCCTCCGCCTATTCGCGCATGGGCGTTCAGGTGACACTGATCGAGATGCTCGATCAGATCCTGCCGCTCGAGGACAAGGACATGGCGCGAGTCGTCGAACGGCAGTTCAAGAAGGACAGCATGGAGGTGCTGACCGGCACCAAGGTCGAGGGGGTCGAGGAGCAGAAGAGTGGCGTCAAGGTCACGGCCGGCGAGGCGGAAGTCAAGGCCGACTACCTGGTGATTGCCGGGGGCCGGCGGCCCGACACCGAGCCGCTCAACCTCGACGCAGCCGGCGTCAAGACCAACGACCGAGGACAGATCGAGATCGACGAGTATCAGCGGGCCTCGGCCGACGGCGTCTTCGCCATCGGAGATCTGGTTCGCGGCCCCGCCCTCGCCCACAAGGCCGAGGAGGAGGGCGTCGTGGCCGTCGAGACCGCGGCCGGCGCACCCACCGAGCCGATCAACGTCGATCTCGTCCCGGGCGCGACCTTCACCCACCCGCAGGTGGCGAGCGTCGGGATGACCGAGGAGCAGGCCAAGGAGACCGGTCGCCAGATCAAGGTCGGCAAGTTCAAGCTGGGAGGAGCGGGCGCGTCCGTCGTCTACGACGACCGGGCGGGGCTCGTGAAGATCGTCGGCGATCCCGAGTACGGCGAGATCCTGGGCGCCCACATCGTCGGCAACATCGCCTGCGACATGATCAGCGAGATCTGCAACGTGATGGCGCTCGAAGGCGGCTATCCGGAGCTCCAGCGCATCATCCACCCGCATCCGACGATGTCGGAAGCGATCCTCGACGGCGCCCGGGCCGTCGACGGCTGGGCGATCCACGCTTAGAGAATGACCAAGAAACGACTGGAGGCCTTCAGTGACGGGGTCTTTGCGGTCGCGATCACTCTGCTCGTCCTGGAGATCAACGTCCCGGCCGGCGAGGACCTCTGGCACCAGCTGAAGGACGAGTGGCCGTCCTTCGCTTCGTTCTTCGTCAGCTTCTGGGTGATCGGGATCATCTGGGTGAACCACCATGGCGTGATCGACCACCTGAAGCGCGCGGACCGCGGTGTCCTCTACCTCAACCTGCTGGTGCTGATGTCGGTGGTCTTGATCCCATTCGCCACCGCGCTGATGGCGGAGCACCTCAAGTCCGGGGCCGACGAGCATGTCGCCGCGGCCGTCTACGCGGGGGCCTTCGTGCTCATGGCCGTCGCGTTCGGCGTGCTCTGGGAATACATCACCCGGCACCGGGAGAAGCTCGGTGTGGAGTTGAGCGACGAGGAGGTGCGCCATGGGTCGCTCGCCTTCCAGATCGGCAACCCGTTCTACGCGCTCGCGGTCGTCGTCGCCTTCATCAGCCCCGCCGCCGTGCTGGTGATCATCGGAGCGCTTGCCGTCTACTACATGGTCGCTGGGATGAGGAGCCCAGACAACGCATGAGTGACCGGGCGACGTTCTACTTCGACTTCAGCTCGCCCTACTCGTACCTGGCAGCCGAGCGGATCAGCGGCCTCTTCGCCGAGGCCGAGCTGGAGCAGCCGGAGTGGCAGCCGATCTCATTCGGCCACATGCTGCAGGCGATCGGCCGGCGCCCCTGGTCATTCGAGGAGGACCGGAGCGCCGACTTCGCAGAGATCCAGCGCCGAGCCGATGAGCGCGGGCTGCCGAAGGTGCTCTATCCCGACGGCTGGCCGGTCGAGAACTACAGCCTCAACCCCACCCGCGCCGCGATCTATGCGAAGGAATCGGGACGGGTCGTCTCCTTCTCGCTCGCCTGCTTCCGGCAGGTCTTCGCGGCCGGACGCGACATGAGCGACGTCGACAACGTCCTCATCGCCGCAGCCGCCTGCGAGCTCCACCCCAACGCCGTGACGAAGGGAATCGAGACGAAGTCGGTGAAGGACAAACTGCGCGTGGCCACCGACGAAGCGATCGAGCGTGGCGTCGAGGGGATTCCGACGATCGCCGTGGGGGACGAGCTCTTCTGGGGCGACGATCGGCTGGAAGAGGCGGTGGCGGCTTTACGGCGGGAGTAGGCTGAGCTCGTGGCAGAGAGCAAGACGAAATCGGGAGGGCGGGCGGCCGGATCGTCCGACGGCAAGGGCAAGACGCAGGCGAAGCCGAAGCTCCCCGACGAGGGCACCTGCCGCGAGCTCCTCAGCCAGATGGCGCTGATCCGGCGCTTCGAGGAGGAGGCGGGGCGCCAGTACCAGCGGGCCAAGGCCGGCGGCTTTCTCCATCTGGCGATCGGCGAAGAGGCGACGATCGTCGGCACGACCTCTGTGATGCGCCCCGACGACTACCTGATCGGGACCTATCGGACCCACGGCCACGCGATCGCCCGCGGCACGAACCCGCAGCGGGTGATGGCGGAGCTCTTCGGGCGCGTCGACGGGACGTCGGGAGGACGCGGCGGCTCGATGCACATATTCGACCTCGAGCACCGCTTCATGGGCGGCTACGGGATCGTCGGCGGCAACCTGCCCCTCGCCGCCGGACTGGGGCTGTCATCCGAGTATCGCGGGGCCGACGAGGTGACGGTCTGCATGTTCGGCGACGGCGCCTCCAACACCGGCAACTTCGGCGAGACGATGAACCTGGCGGCCCTCTGGAGCCTGCCCGTTGTCTTCCTCGTCGAGAACAACCTCTACGGGATGGGCACGTCGATCGAGCGGCACTCGGCGGTCACCGACCTGTCGCACAAGGCCGAGGGCATGGGCGTCCCCGGCGTGCGGGTCGACGGCATGGATGTGCTGGCCGTCCGCGAGACCGTGGCAGAGCACATCCGCCTGGCCCGAGAGGACCGCAAGCCGACCCTCGTCGAGGCCTTCACCTACCGGTACCGCGGCCACTCAGCCGCCGATCCCGAGGTCTACCGGGAGAAGGAGGAGGTCGAGGAGTGGCAGCGCAAGGACCCGATCGAGAGCTTCGCCAAGCGGCTGGTCAAGGAGAAGGTGCTCTCCGCTGCGAAGATTGCCGAAATCCGAGAGGAGGCCGACCGGATCGTGACCGACGCCGTCGAGTTCGCCGACAATTCGCCGGAGCCGTCGTTGGACTCCCTTTACGACCATCTCTACGTCCTCGGCGACCAGATTCCCGGCTGGTACGGGGTGGACGAGCGCTCGCCCGACTCGCACGCGGCAGAGGAGGAGCGTGACGCGACCGAGCGAGCTCGGCAGCTCGCCGAGCGCGGCGCGGAATACGCCGAGGACGAGGAGCTGCTCGAGGCCGAGGGCGTCCAACCGGACACGCGGCCGGAGGACGTGCACTGATGGCCGTAATGCGGATGCGCGAGGCTCTGCGCGACGCGATGGCCGAGGAGATGCGCCGCGACGAGAGTGTCTTCGTGATGGGCGAGGACGTCGCGGTGTTCCAGGGATCCTTCAAGGTCACCGAGGGTCTACTCGACGAGTTCGGCGAGAAGCGAGTCCGCGACACCCCGATCTCCGAGAACTCCATCGTCGGCATGGGCGTCGGCGCGGGGATGGGAGGGCTGCGGCCGATCGTTGAGATCATGACCGTCAACTTCGCGCTGCTGGCGATGGACCAGATCGTGAACCACGCCGCTGCGATTCCCTACATGTTCGGCGGCCAGGTGCGAGTGCCGCTGGTCGTCCGGATGCCGGGGGGCGGCGGTCACCAGCTCGGGCCGACCCACTCACACAGCTTCGAGGCGATGTTCCTGCAGATCCCGGGACTACTCGTCGCCTGCCCCTCAACCCCGGCCGACGGCAAGGGCTTGCTCAAGGCGGCGATTCGCGACGACAACCCCGTGATCTTCATCGAGCACGAGTCGCTCTACGGCCTTCGCGGCGAGGTTCCCGAGAACGGCGACGGCGTCGTCAACTTCGGCGAGGCCGCAACGCGACGCGAAGGCTCGGACGTGACGATCATCGCCATCCTGCGGATGGTTGAGGTGGCCCAGCAGGCCGCCAGGAACCTCTCCGACGACCACGGCGTCGAGGCCGAGGTGATCGATCCCCGCACGCTGCGCCCCCTCGACCTCGACACGATCCTCGAGTCCGTTCGGAAGACGAACCGTGTCGTGATCGTCGAGGAAGGCTGGCCGCACGGCGGAGTCGGCGCCAATCTGGCGGCGTTGATCCAGGGGCAGGCGTTCGACTACCTCGATGCCCCGATCGAGCGGGTGACCGGCGCGGACGTGCCGATGCCCTACTCGAAGCGGATGGAGCAGGCCGCGATCCCGCACGGCGAGCACATCGTCAGCGCAGCGCTGCAGACGCTCGAGGGGAGCCTCTGATGGTCGACATCGTCATGCCGCGGCTGTCCGACTCCATGGAGGAGGGGACGGTGCTGCGGTGGCTCAAGGGGGTCGGGGATGCGGTCGCCGTCGGTGAGGAGCTCGTCGAGATCGAGACCGACAAGGCGAACATGGTCTACGAGGCCGATTCTGCCGGGACCCTCGTCGAGATCCTGGCGCAGGAGGGCGACACGCTCCCGGTCGGGGATCCAATTGCGCGGGTGGGAGATGCTTCCGAGGTCGTCGGTGGGAATGGCGGCGCGCCCGGGGCAGCGTCCCCAGCAGGCAGGGCCCGCGATAAATCCGCATCGACGGCTTCAGATGCAGATCAGCGGGCCATCGAACAGCCGGAGCCTGCTGGTGCCGCTGCCCCGGCCACGCCGCCGGGTCCCGCGACGCCGGCGGCTGCATCCACTTCCCCAGCCGCAGTTGGTGGCGACGGGCGCGTCAAGGCTTCTCCCATCGCCAAGCGAATTGCTCAGGACCGGGGGGTTGATCTGCACGGGCTCTCCGGGTCTGGGCCCGGGGGGCGGATCGTCAAGGCGGATGTTGAGCGCGCGCTTGCTTCCGGCGTTGCGGCTCCCGCAAAGGCGCCCGCTGCTCCTGCTCCCACTCCGGGCATTGCCGAGAAGCCTGAGACCGCCAAGGGGCAGGTCGAGGTCGTCGAGCTCACCAAGTTGCAGCAGACGGTTGCCCGGCGGATGGCTGAGTCCAAGGCCACCGCGCCTCATTTCTATCTGCAGGCCGAGTTCGACATGACCGCCGCGGTTGAGGGACGGGCCAAGCTCAAGGCGATGGCGAAGGAAGGCGAGGTCGTTCCCACCTTCAACGACATGATCGTCAAGGCGTGCGCGCTCGCCCTGCGCGAGCATCCGCGGGCCAACGGCGCGTATCGGGATGGCCGGATCGAGCTCTATTCGCGGATCAATGTCGGCGTGGCGGTGGCCGCGCAGGATGCCCTGGTGGTCCCGACCGTCTTCGACGCCGACGTGAAGGGGCTCCGCCAGATCTCGAGCGAGACCCGGGCGCTCGCCGCTCGGGTGAGGGACGGGTCGATCACTCCTCCCGAGCTCTCCGGCGGCACGTTCACCGTCTCCAACCTCGGCATGTACGGGATCTCCAACTTCCATGCGGTGATCAACACGCCGCAGGCGGGCATCCTCGCGATCGGCGAGCTCAAGGCCAAGCCGGTGGTGACGGATTCCGGTGAGATCGAGGCCCGGCAGCTGATGGGCGTCACCCTCGCCTGCGATCACCGCATCCTCTACGGCGCCGTCGGCGCCCAGTTCCTGGCGCGCGTTCGCGAGCTGCTCGAAGAGCCGCTCGGCCTGGCCCTCTAGGCGGCGTCGGCGAATCGCGTGGACCGAGCGCAGCTGACCGATTGGATCGCCGAGTACGAGCGCGCCTGGCGGACGCCGGGCACGGAGGCCCTGCGGGAGCTGTTCACCGAGGAGGCCACGTACTCCACCGCGCCCTACGAGAACCCCCACCAAGGCCTCGGTGCGATCGGCGAAATGTGGGAGACCGAGCGCAATGGGCCGGATGAGCAATTCGAGATGTCGAGCGAGGTGGTCGCCATAGAAAGCGACACCGGCGTCGCCCGAGTGGAGGTCGCGTACGTCTCTCCCGAGGACGAGACAGGGCGGCGCAACCGCCAGCGGCGCGAGTACCGCGATCTCTGGATCGTCCGGCTCGATCAGGCGGGGCTCTGCTTCCACTTCGAGGAGTGGCCCTTCTGGCCACCGGATCAGCACGGCGCTCCCGCTGACGGGGCCCCGGCCTGAGCCGGCCATGCCCGCGTGTGACAATTGGGCTGTGGACGAGGTGCTGACCGTGCGCTGCGGCTTGGTCCCCTACGAGGAGGCCCGCGCGATGCAGAAGCGGATCGAGGCGGCCCGGCAGGCGAATGAGGTACCCGACGTGCTCCTGCTCCTCGAGCACAACCCCGTCTACACCAAGGGCCGCCGCACGCAGCCCGGCGAGCTCGGGATGGGCGAGGACTGGTACCGGATGCAGGGCATCGAGGTCCGCGAGACCGATCGCGGCGGCGCCGTCACCTACCACGGGCCCGGGCAGCTGGTCGGCTATCCGATCGTCTCCCTGAAGCCGTATGGCGACGACGTCCGCGACTACGTCAGGGGACTCGAGCGACTGATGACCGGTTCGCTCGCCGCCTACGGGGTCGAGGCGGAGGTGATCGACGGCCTGACCGGCGTCTGGGTCGGAGGGGGGCCGCCGGAAGGCCGGAAGGTCGGCTCGATCGGCGTGCACGTCAGCCGCGGCGTCACCACCCATGGGTTCGCGGTCAACGTCAACAACGACCTGCAGCCCTTCGAGTGGGTGGTGCCGTGCGGCATCGAGGGCGCTCGGATGACCTCGCTCTGCCGCGAGCTGGGCTCGGAGCTCGACATGGGTGCCTACATGGACCTGGTGGCCGAGGGCTTCGGCGAGATCTACGGCCGCGAACCGGTACCGACAGAACTCGGCGCGCTGACCGAGCGGCTCGGCGAGCCGGCCCCGGTACGGTAGAAGCGATGGCTGAGTCCCAGCATCAAACGGGTGGCGCTGACGCGCCGCCTCGCGTCAACGTCCATGTCACCCGTTCCCGGGCCAATCCCGGTGGACGCGTCCAGAACGACGAGGGCAAGGTTCCGTTCCGCTCGCGCAAGCCCTCTTGGCTCAAGGTCCCGGCACCCGGCGGCCCGACCTACCGGCGGCTGAAGAAGTCGATCGAGGAGGACAACCTCCACACCGTCTGCGAAGAGGCCAACTGCCCGAACGTCGGCGAGTGCTGGGAGCGCGGCACCGCCACCTTCATGATCCTCGGCGACGTCTGCACCCGGCGCTGCGGCTTCTGCAACGTCCAGACGGGCAAGCCCACCTGGCATGACCCGCTCGAGCCGCTCCGGGTCGCCAACCAGGTGAAGCGGATGGGGCTGCGTCATGCGGTGATCACCTCGGTCGACCGCGACGACCTCCCCGACTACGGCGCCGGTGCCTTCGTCGGGGTGATCCGGTCGATCAGGCGGATGGCGCCCGGCTGCAAGGTCGAGGTGCTGACCCCCGACTTCCGCGGGCAGGAGATGCCACTCGCCAAGGTGATCGCCGAGCGCCCCGACGTCTTCAACCACAACGTCGAGACCGTGCCGAGGCTCTACCCGATGGCCCGCCGCGGATCCGAGTTCCTGCGCTCCGCGAGGGTCCTCCGGATGGCGAAGGAGATGGCCGGCGGCGAGGTGGTGACCAAGTCCGGGCTGATGGTCGGGCTGGGCGAGGAGTTCGACGAGATGATCGAGGCGTTCTCGATCCTCCGCGACCACGGCGTCCAGGTGCTCACCGTCGGGCAGTACCTGCGGCCGACCGAGAAGCACCTGCCGGTGGACCGCTACTGGCACCCCGACGAGTTCGCGGCGCTGGAGAAGGCCGCGTACGAGCTCGGGTTCGCCTCGGTGGCCTCCGGCCCGCTCGTTCGCAGCTCGTACCACGCGGACGAGCAGCTGCCCGCCGCGTCCACGGCATAGCCACGCACCTTTCCTTGCGGTCGCGTGTTTCAGGGCCCGTAGCCTCGAATTCATGCGTGCCCGCCGACGCACAACCACCCTTGCCCTGATTGCCGCAGCCGCCCTGCTCGCGCTGGCGGCCGGGCCGTTCGCGGGCGGGCCGTCGGCGCAAACGAGCAACACGAGGGCCGGCAAGAGCCCGCTCGCCGGCAACGGGATGTGGATCTGGTACATGAGCCGCTCGTCGCACGGCAAGCTGGGCGCGATCGCCAAGAAGGCGCACGCGAACGGCATCGACACCGTCCTGATCAAGTCCGGGGACGGCACGCACTACTGGAGCCAGTTCTCCCCGGCGGTGGTGAGCGGCCTCCACGCTCGCGGCCTGAACGTCTGCGCCTGGCAGTTCATCTACGGAACCAATCCCTCCAAGGAGGCGCAGGTTGGAGCCGCCGCGGTCGCCCGCGGCGCCGACTGCCTGGTGCTCGACGTCGAGGGGCAGTACGAGGGCAAGTACCCGCAGGCCTCGACCTTCATGAGCACGCTCCGCTCGCTGGTCGGTGCCGACTACTCCCTCGGGCTCGCCAGCTTCCCCTACGTCGATTATCACCCCGCCCTGCCCTACTCCGTCTTCCTCGGTCCGGGAGGCGCTCAGTACAACATCCCGCAGCTGTACTGGAAGGACATCGGCACCACGGTCGACACCGGCTACATCCACACGTGGGTCTGGAACAGGATCTACGGCAGGCCGATCGATCCGCTCGGGCAGGTGTACAGCCGCCCGAAGGCCGGACAGATCAAGCGCTTCCGCGCCCTGGCGATGTCACACGGCTTCGATGGCGTCAGCTGGTGGGACTGGCAGGAGGCCGGGAAGCGCCAGTGGAAGGCGATCGGCCAACCCGTCTCGCCCGCCTCGGCCGGGCCGTATCCGAGCTATCCGTTCCTCCACCTCGGCTCCAAGGGCGACTTCGTGGCCTGGGCCCAGCAGCTGCTCGCCGGCGGCGGGTACACGGTCCCGGTCAGCGGCTACTTCCAGACCTCGACCCAGCTCGCCGTCTACGCCTTCCAGCGCGACCACGGGCTGCCGCAGACCGGCAATCTCGACGTTCCCACCTGGGGGCCGCTCCAGCAGAACACGCCACTCGCCGTTCGCTGGACCACCGGGGGAGCCGTCGCCGCCGGCAAGTCTGGGCAGGTCGCCCTGCCGCCGCCGAAGTCAGCGAAGCTGCCTGCCGTACGGGACGAGATCCCGCCGCCGGCGAAGCGCGACTAGGCGTTCGTATCGGCACATAGTCTTCGCGGCCTCGCGTGCTGCCGCTCAAGGACAACATCCCGACCTCGCGGTTCCCGGTCGTGACGGTCGGGCTGATCGCGATCTGCGTCGCCGTCTTCATCTGGCAGCTCAACTTCCCGACCAACCAGCGGCTCAGTGACGCCGGCTTCGGGCATCTCGACCAGAGCTCGCTCGAGTACGGGGCCATCCCGTACCGGATCACCCATACGAGCACCGGCGACTGCGACATCGGAGCGGTGAGCGAGCTCTCCCCCGGCCAGTTCCAGGCGGGCGTCGTCTGCCCCGGCACCACGGATTACGACGAGGCCGTGGCGCGCAGCCGGGCCAACCCTGGCGCGGACCTCGGGCCCTTCCAGATCGACCAGAAACCGTGGTGGGAGACGCTGTTCTCCTCGATGTTCATGCACGGGGGATGGCTGCACATCGCGGGCAACATGCTCTTCCTCTGGGTCTTCGGCAACAACATCGAGGATCGGATGGGACGCTTGAAGTTCCTGCTCTTCTACGTACTGGCGGGTCTGATCGCGGTCTACACGCAGGCGCTGATCGATCCCGGGTCGACCGCGCCGACGATCGGCGCCAGCGGCGCGATCGCCGGCGTCCTCGGCGCGTATGCGCTGCTCTTCTCGCGGGCAAGGGTGCTCACCCTGATCTTCATCGTCTTCTTCGTGACCCTCGTGGAGATCCCGGCGTTGATCCTGCTGGCGCTCTGGTTCATCCTTCAATTCGTCCCAGCCCTTGGGCAGGTCGCGGTCGGCTCGGGGGGCGACCAGGGGGTCGCCTATTTCGCGCACGTGGGCGGGTTCGTCTTCGGCCTGGCCGTGGCGGGGGCGATGCTCTCCGTGATGCGAAGACGCCGACCCGGACCGCGCTTACCCACCTACTGAGCGAAATTGGACCCCGATCTCCGGAACGCCCTGCTCCTGCTCGGCCTGATCTTCTGCGGGTTCTTCGCGGCTGTCACGATTTACGTGATCGTCGATACCGGACTCCGCCTGCGGACCTATGGCGATATCGGCGCGATCGGGCTGTACGCGGTTTCGCTGGCGATCGTCGGAATGATCGCCGCCGGCCTGATCGGCGCCCTGCGCAATCCGCCCGATGATTAAGCGGATCGCGGTCATAGCCGGGTTGGCGCTGGTCTTTGGGGTGACCGCCATTGTCGCGATTGCGATCTGGCCCGAGCGCGCGGGAGAGGAAGGCGGTTCGACTTCCACCGGCGAAAGGCCGCCGCTCTCGGCATCCAACACCGGACCCGACGGCAATCAGGCGAACTCCGAGCAGCTCCCGGCGGTGACCGTTCCGCCAGACATCACCCGGACGATCACGATCTCCCGGTTCGCCCTCTTGCCCGTGACCGGGCCGCTGCCGGTCCACTACCGGTTCAAGCACCCGCCGGTGGCCGGGATCCTGTTCGATGTGAAGAGCGGCGCGGTCCTCTGGGAGAGGAATCCGCGCCTCCGGCATCCGATCGCGAGCCTGACCAAGATGATGACCGCGCTCATCGTGGCGAGCAAGAACCGGCCCACCGAGCATGTGCTGGTCAGCCGGAAGGCGGCGCAGACACCCGGCTCGGCCACCGGCCTGTTGCCGCGCGGCAAAAAGGTCCCGCTCGAGCCGCTTCTGCAGGCGTTGATCATGATCTCGGCCAATGACGCCGCGGTGGCGCTCGCCGAGCATGACGGCGGAACGGTGACACGGTTCGTCAAGGACATGAACCGTCAGGCAAGTGAGATGGGGCTGGAATGCACGCACTACTCCACGCCCAACGGGCTACGAGACCGCAACAACTACTCTTGCCCGCTCGACCTTGCCGAGCTCGCGCGCGCCGACCTGGCGAACCAGAGAATCGCCCAGATCGCCCAGACCCGGTACGCGAAGCCGCGCTTTCCGATCAAGGGCAAGCACCTCTACCTCTCCAACAACCACTACTTCCTCCAGCACGGACTGCCTGGCCTCCCCCAGGCCCAAGTGACCGGGTTGAAGACGGGCTTCACCGATCCCGCCGGCCGCTGCTACGTGACCACGGCGCGGGTCGGCGGCCACCAGCTCGGGGTGGTGCTCATTCACTCGCCCGACCCGATCACCCAGGTCCCGGCACTGCTTCGTGCCGGCTTCGAGGAGGAGGGCGTGGTCGCGCCCGCCCCTGTCCCGGTCAAGCCCAGGCCGCGGCCCGACGGTTAGGTGGAGCGGTGCCGCTGCCGTCGCCAAGCAGGCCCATTGCGATTTGCGCGGCGGTATGCGTCCTCATCCTGATCGTGGCGGTGATCGATCTCGCGCACACCGAGTCCCGCCTGCCTGACTTCCCCTCCCGGGAATGCCAATCGGACCAGGCGAGCTGCTTCAATGCTCAGCTCAGCGAGGGCCTCGCGCGCGAGCGGGCGGCGGAGCCCCTGGAGCGCGAGTACGACTCGCGCTTCTGGGTGTACGCGTCGGCGATTCTCGCCATCGCCGCGATCGCAACCGCCTTGAGCATGCGTTCGAGCCGCCGCACTGAATGGCTCCGGATCTTCACCAACCTCGGGGTGATCGGCGTCTGGCTGGGGATCGGCGTGATCGTCGTCCTGGTGGCGACCGACGGAGACGCGGTCGAGCCGCCGGCCGCGCCGTTGCTGATGCTGCCGGTGGTCCTGCTCGTTGCCGCCGCCGCGGGAACCCTGATCGGGCGGTCCGAGGGCTGGGCCGAGCAGAGCCAGCTGGATGGCATCAGGGAGCGGGTGCTTCATTTCGGCAAGCTGGCGATCCACATCGGGACCCGCGGCGAGATCAAGCGCACGCGGATGGAGGAGCTGGCTCGCTGGCTCGCCAACGCAGCGCTCACCTTCACGGCCGCGACCTGCGCGTTCGCGATCGCCTTCGTGCTGGCCCAGCCCGGTTGTGGAGGCGGGTTGGGTCCGCCGCAGTGGACCGACCCGATCAACTCGGTCACCGCCATCGCGGCCATTGCCGGAATGGCCGCCGGCGTCGGGGCGCTGATCCTGAGGAGATGGATCGCGGCCCTGATCAGCCTGGTCGGATGTCCGGTCGCACTGCTCCTCGTGCTGGTGAGCACCTGCGCGTTCTCCTGATCGACGTTCATCCCATTTGCGAACGCGCATCCGGGGTATACGGATGTCATCTGACGAGGGCGATGACTTCAGCGCTACACATCCTGGCTCAGCAGACCGCGACGGCGGGAGATCAGGCTGGGGGCCTGGGGGTCTCGATCGAGATCGTGGGAGCGACGGTGCTTGCCTGCGCGCTCCTCACGTTGACGGTGCTTCTCTTGTCGAGGTACAAGCGGCGTCGGGACGAGATGATCGTCCGCGAGTGGCGAGTCCGGGAGCGGATGCAGGAGCTCTGCCCCGGCGGCTGGACCGCGCGGATCATGCTCTACGGCGAGGGGGCGCCCCTGCCGGATGACGCGCCCACGCCGGGCGACCGAAGCGTCTGCGTGGTGTGGACCGAGTACGAGCACGACCCCGCGGGGCACACGGAGGTGGCGGTGGCCCGGCGAATGTGGGCACGGACGATCACGGGCGCGCTTCGTGGCATGCTCGCCGACCGCGAGCTCGATGCAGAACTGGAGAGGATCGAGCGGAAGGTGATCGAGGACACTTCCGAGGGCGGGGAGACAGGGCCGCCGGCGGCCGGCCCGCAAGGGCGAACGGACCGCTAGACGACTGAGGGGATGGAGCCAGCCGGACTCGAACCGGCGACCTCTTCGGTGCAAGCGAAGCGCTCTCCCAACTGAGCTATGGCCCCGTGGGTTGCCGATTGTAGGACGGGTATGCGCAACCCCGTGAAAGCTCCTGTGAGAGACTGGCGAAGCTGGCGCATGGGGCCCCAGCACGGGTGATGGCAACCAAGGCCAAGACACCGCAGACGGGCGGTCACCGGGAGGAGACCGACAAGTCACCGACCGCGGTAGACGAGCACAAGGAGAGCAAGGCGGCCGCGGGCGAGGCGAAGCCCGCGCAGGGCGCCGAGGTCTCGAACCTCGACATCGTCCGCTTCTACTTCGACCGCGCGGTCGAGCGCCTCGATCTGCCCGACGACATCCGCACGGTCTTCTGGACCCCCTACCGCGAGGTCACCGTCCAGATCCCGGTGAAGCTCTCCGATGGCAAGGTCCACACCTTCTCCGGCTACCGGATCCAGCACAACGGCGCACGCGGTCCCTACAAGGGCGGCATCCGCTACCACCCGGAGGTCGACGTCGACGAGATCCGTGCTCTCGCCTCGCTGATGACCTGGAAGACGGCCGTCGCCAACATCCCGTTCGGCGGCGCCAAGGGCGGCGTCAACGTCCCGGCCGAGAAGCTCGACCGCTCCGAGCTCCAGGCGATCACGCGCTCGTTCATGGACAAGATCCAGAAGATCCTCGGCCCCACCCGCGACATCCCCGCGCCCGATGTGAACACCAACGCCCAGACGATGGCGTGGATGATGGATGAGTACGGCAAGCTGCACGGCCATACGCCCGCGATCTGCACCGGAAAGCCGATCGCACTCGAGGGCTCTTACGGGCGGGAGCAGGCCACCGGCCGCGGCTGCATCTACATGTTCCGCGAGGCGGCACCCCAGATCGGTCTCACTCCGGCAAACAGCACCTTCGTCGTCCAGGGATACGGCAACGTCGGCTCGTGGGCCGCTCGCATCCTGCAGCAGCTCGGCTCCAAGATGATCGGGACCTCCGACGCAACAGGCGCAATCCGCAGCGACGAGGGGATCGACGCCGACAGCCTCGCCGCGCACCTTCGCGACGGCGGCAAGCTCACGGAGTTCCCCGGCGCCGAGGTGATCAGCCCCGAGGACCTGCTCGCGATCGAATGCGACGTCCTGATCCCGGCGGCCCTCGGCGGCATGATCCATGAGGGCAACGCCGACCGGGTCAACACCAAGATGATCATCGAGGGCGCCAACAGCCCCACCACTCCCGCCGCCGACCAGATCCTGGAGGACAAGGGCGTCCACATCATTCCCGACGTGATGGCCAACGCCGGCGGCGTGGTCTGCTCCTACTTCGAGTGGGTGCAGAACCTCCAGCACTTCCGCTGGTCAGAGCGCGAGGTCAACGACAAGCTCGGCGGGATCATGCGGCGCGCCTACCGCGACGTCTCGGCGCGGGCGAATGAGGAGCGCATCTCGCTGCGCGAGGGCGCCTATCTGGTCGGGGTCGAGAGAGTGGTGGAGGCGAGCCGCACACGCGGCTACGTCTAGGAACTACTTGTCGTCCTCGAAGTCGAAGTCCTGAGGGGGGCCCTTCTCGAACCACAGGTCCTCGCCCTCGCCCTCCTCATAGGACTCCTCGGGGTCGGGCGAGGTGCCCTCGTAGACCTCCTCGTCCTCCAGAGCCGGCCGGACCGCGGTGCCCTGCTCTTCGGGTGGCAGCGGCGTGTCGGAGGTCGGCTCCTCGGCGTAGGGCTCCTCCTCCTCGAGGTAGGGCGCCTCCTCCTCGGCGGGGCCAAGCGCCTCGAAGTCGTCGTCCGCCGGGGCGGGCGACGGGGTCAGCGAATCCTCGTCGGTCTCGAAGTCGTAGAGCGCGGGGGCACCTGACTCGGCGGGTGCCTCTTCCGCGAGGTCCGCCTCCGGCAGTGGCTCCTCGGCGGAGGGCTCCGCGTCGGCCGGCTCGCGCGGCTCGGGCTCGAATCCCGGCTCCTCCGCCGGCAGGGGCGGCAGGCCACCCGTGTCCCCGGGCGGAGGATGCTCCTGAGTCGGGACATCGATCCGGCCACGAGCTCTGCCCGGAGGCTCCGGTCCGGTGGCGGGCGGGGGCGGTGGCGGATCGGGGGCGGAGCTCTCAGGCTCCGGCGGCGGCTCCGCCTCGAGCTCCTCGGGCTCGTCTGCGGCCGGGCGCTCGGGCGAGACTGAGGGCTTCTGGGGCGCGGCGTGAGGCGGCGCGGCCGTGTCTTCCGGGAACGGCTCCTCCTCCGGCTCGGCGTGAGGCGGCACGGTCGTGTCCTCCGGGAACGGCTCCTCCTCGGCGATCAGGTCCTCGAGCGACTCCGACGGCGACGACGGCTCTGCCTCGAGCTCCGGCTCGAGGCCCAGCTCTGGCTCGGGCTCGGGCTCAGGCTCGGGCTCGGGCTCTGGCTCGGGCTCGGGCTCTGGCTCTGGCTCGGGCTCAGGCTCTGCCTCCACCTCAGCCTCGGTAGAGCGCTGATAGCCCTCGAGTGGGTCATCGAGCCGCTCCTGCCCCGGGATCTCGTCCTGCCCGGGCAGCTCGACCTGACCGGGAATCTGGGCACTGCCCTCGGGCGGGCTGCTCGGTTCGATGGGCGGCTCCTCGCGCGCCGGCTCGGACGGGCGAAGCGCTTCGGGCTCGACCAGACGGGTCGGCTCCTCCCCACCAACGTCCGGCTCGCTCAGGCCCTCCGGTGGCCGGTCGGCTGGCTCAACCGGGCGCGCCGGGGCCCCCTCCGCCTCGGCACCAGCAGCCGAGACCTCGTTGAAGAGCTCATTGGCCGCAAAGGGATCCGGGCGATCGGTGGACCCGAACGCCTCATCCTCGATCTCTCGCAGGTCGGCGTCACGTGCGCCGTGCTTGCGCTTCAGATCGAGGTGTTCGCGAATCGCGTCGTCGAGTATTCCCATGATGCGCGGTCTGACCCGCCTCGAGGGCTCAAAGCTTAGGCGCTGCAGCGCACATGTGATAGCTGGATCGCCCCTTGGACCCTGCACTGCAGCGACCAATTTACGGGCTTCGCCCTTACGGGCGGCGCTCGGTGGTGTGCTCGCGCAGGCCACGCCTGCGCGCCCCCTGTTCCCGGTCGTCCCCGGGACGCGTCGCAGGCGCCGCTCGGATCTGGTTCTTGCCTGCTCTCTTCGCGCGCAGCAGCGCCCGGTCGGAGGCATCGATCAGCGATTCGAGGTCCTCGGCCGCATCCGGGATCGTCGCAACCCCCAGGCTGATCGTGACCCCCATCGATCCGCCGTCGCTCAGCGGGATCTTCTCCCCTCGCATCCGCTCGGCCAGGCGCTCACCCACGATCAGGGCTCCTTCTCGGTCGGTCTCGACCAGGATCACAGCGAGCTCGTCGCCCCCGAATCGCGCCGGGACGTCGATCAAGCGGGTCCCCTCTGCGACCACGTCTGCGACCCTCTTGAGCACGAAGTCGCCCCGGACATGGCCCTCGCGGTCGTTGATCAGCTTGAAGTCGTCGACGTCGAGAATGATCAGCGAGATCGGATGCCCGAAGCGGAGCGCGCGGGCCACCTCGCGCTCGAGCGTCTCGGCCATGTGACGGCGGTTCCACAAGCCGGTCAGGGGATCCGTCACCGCCTGCTCGGCCACCCGCGTGTGCAGGCGGGTCAGGATCCGCGCCAGGACCCAGGCCAGGACCACCGCCGCAAGCAGGAACCAGATCAAGATCGCGAGGGCCGGCCGGCCGATCCCGAGCACTCCGCCGGACTTCGGTGGCCCGAGCATGACAAGCGTCAGGCCGTCGCTCGGGTCGAGCGTCGTGGCGTGACCCCTGTAATCGACTCCGCCCGCAGTGAGGTCCGCAGTCTGGTCGGGCTCGAGCGTCTTCGACGGCGCCTGAACGGTGGACGCAAGCGTGCGTCCACCCCGGCGCAGCACCACCTGCTGGCCCGTCAGGCGGTGCACCGTTGCGGCGAACTGCTCGGCGGTCGTGGTGGATAACCGGAGGGCGCCGACCGGCTGCCCATCCCGGGTCAGGCCGACCTTGGCGAACCCGACCGCCGTGGGCGGCCCCGCGACCGCCATCGGCCTACCCGCGTTGTCCAGAATCTCGATCGTCTTCACCCCGGTCTGGTGGGCCGCATCGCTGGTGAAGGATCGAAGCTCAGCGACGTCACCCGATCGCAGCGGCGCGGCGAGCTGCGGGTCGGCGGCGAGCCGGCGGGCGCGCACGGTGGCATCCGCGGTCTGCGCATTGTAGATCGAGACGGCGGTCTGGAACCCAGCGGCGAGCCGGGCGTCGGCCTTGCCCCGCGACGAATCGGCGCTGACGAACAGCAGGATGCTGACCAGTGCCGCCGCGGGCACGATCGCGATCAACAGGAAGAAGAGCGCCAGGCGCCGTCCGAAACTCACCCTTTGACAGCGTATCCTTGGCCCCGGTTCGCTGTTCCCCGGCCGGCGAGCCAACATATGTCCCACACTCGGGGCTATAGCTCAGTTGGGAGAGCGCCTGGATCGCACCCAGGAGGTCGCCGGTTCGAGTCCGGCTAGCTCCATTGCCGCCCGCGCAGATCGACACTCCGTCCGGTCTCGCCCAGGCGTACCTGCATCCGGCCAAGCAGCCCAAGGGCGGGCTCGTCCTTGGCCACGGAGCGGGAGGCGGAGTCGAGGCACCCGATCTGATCGCCGCCCGAGATGCCGCGCTTGCCGCCGGATTCTCGGTGATGCTCGTTGAGCAGCCCTACCGGGTCGCCGGGCGGCGCGCCCCCGCTCCGGCCAAGCGGCTGGACGAAGCGTGGGTCGCCGTAGTCGAGCACCTGCGCGCGAGCGAGCTCGCCGGGCTGCCCCTGATCGTCGGGGGTCGCTCGCTCGGGGCGCGGGTCGCCTGCCGGACGGTCGAATCGACCGAAGCGGCGGCCGTCCTCTGTCTCGCCTTCCCGCTGGTGCCGCCGCGCCGCGGGGACAAGCCCGCTCAGAGCCGGCTGCCCGAGCTCGAAGCCGTGGCGGTCCCGATGCTGATCGTCCAGGGTGAGAGCGACCGCTTCGGGATGCCGCCCGAGGCACGGGATCGGAAGGTGGTCCGGGTGCGCGGGGACCACAGCCTCAAGTCCGACCCGGAGGCCATCGCCGCCGCGGTCGGGACCTGGCTGCCGGGACTCGCGCTCTAGGTGTGCAGCTCGGCGAGGCGGTCGGCTTCCGTGCTGAGCTCACGCTTGGCGGCGGCGTCGATCCGCCCGAACGGCTTCGTCCTCACCTTGCCCTTCTCAGCGCTCCAGGTCCCCGCGACCCGCCCGTCGATGAGGAAGGTCGGAACCGACTGAGGGGTCTTCGTGTTGAAGACCTTCGGCCGGTGCCCCTCGGGCAGGATGCCGGTGCGCCGCGCGTGGACCAGCAGGGTCGCGTCCCAGGTCGGCAGGAACCGCACGGGCGCCGGCGTCTCCGGATCCGGCAGGGGTGCCCGCGGAAGGTCGAGGAGCTCGGAGCCGTCCTCCGCCTCGAAGCGGCGAAGCTTTAACCGCTCGAGGGAGGGAGCCACCCGCTTGGGATGCAGTCCCATCCAGTTGGCGACCTCGGCCACCGTGGCGGGACCGAACGCGCCGAGGTATCGGCGCGCCAGCGCCACGATCCCGCCGGCCTCGTCGAGCCCACTCGGCGGCGGGCCCAGCCAGGCCTCCGCGGCGGCGTAGAGATCCGCCCGGCGCCTCTCCCAGGTTCCTGATGGGGGCACACGAACCAGGTAGAGCCACATGTTCACTCCGTCCGTGACGACGCTGTCGGAGCCGAGCAGCTCGTGGATCTCGTTGCGGGTCATCGATCCGTCCCCAAGTCGCTTCCGGAGCTTGCGCGTCAGCGACGACATCTGCGATGCGCTGTGAGAGCGGCGAGCCTTGAGCCAGGACTCCCGGCGGCCGCGCCTCACCCCGATCGCCGCCGGCCAGTAGTCGGTCTTCGAGACGAGGTGGATCGTCGAGCGCATCAACGTGCCTTGGGCGACGGAGCGCCGCTCGAGCGCCCGGTCGAGCTGCTCACGCTCGAATCCCCCCATGCGCGACCACAGCCCGATGTACATCGAGGGCGCGTACTGCGCCTGCAGGGTGCCCATCCGGTCGAGGACCTTCGGAATCGATCCCTTGGCGCGCTCGAGCAGCAGCTGGCGGGCCAGCAGCGCTCGGTTCAGATCGAGCTCGTGAAGGATCCGTTCGGTCGCGGCCACCGGAGGCGGCCGGGTTAAAGGCCGGTCGAGGTGCTTCGGTGTGGGATGCCCGGCGCTGTTCGCACCTGCTCGGCAACCTTCGGCGAGACCACGATGTCGGACTTCCGGCAGGCCTGCCTGATCGTCTCCGAGCCGGGCGCGGTTCCGGTCGCGTGCCTGGCGCAGACGAACTCGGCCTGAGTCCCGCAGGCGTCGACAGGCTCAGCACCCATGACGCCGGGGATGATCGCGTAGATACAGCCGCGACCCGCGGTGGGCTCGGAGTTCCCCGCGGTCGCCAAGACGACGATCAGGATCGCGATCAGGCTGAGCGCAACGGCTCCGATCGCCACGTTCCGCTCACGCCGGGTGACCTTGCGGAGTGGCGTATTGGCCCGCTTCCATTGTCCTTCGAGGGGCATCGAGCGGGCAGCGTAGCGGGTCGAGCAGAGGCCGGATTCCGCTGATAGCGCCGTTTTCCGGCCTTTCAGGCACGGATCCGACAAGGTGGCGAACGTCGCCACCAAATCTTTGGACCCCTGTATGTACCGGCGGCACCCCCGCCCCGGCACGCTTCCGATTGCCATTGGGCAGGTCCCTCTAGGAGGGGCGTTTCTGTGTTTCCGGGGCGCTCGGCTCTGCCCTCAATGAGAAAGGAAAACACCGCGCATGGATTTGAATTGGTTGAGTCCAGGCGACAACGCTTGGCAGATGACAGCGTCGACCTTCGTCGGCCTGATGAGCGTGCCCGGGCTCGTCGTCCTCTATGGCGGCGTGATGCAGAAGCGCTGGTCGGTGAACTCGATGATGATGGCCTTCATCGCGTTCGCCCTGGTGCTGGTCGTCTGGGTGCTCTACGGATACAAGCTGGGCTTTGGCGCGCCGATGCATGTCTTCGGCGCAGACCACGGTTTCTTCGGCAACATGTGGGGGAAGCCCGGGGCGATCCTGAACAGCGATGACCTGCTGAAGCAGGGCAACATCCCGAACATCGGAGACGTGGTGTTCCCGCAATCGACACTGGCTTACTTCCAGTTCGTATTCGCGGCCATCACGCCGATCCTGATGCTGGGATCGGTCCTGGGCCGGATCAACTTCCGGGCCTGGATTCCGTTCGTGCTCGTCTGGTCGAGCCTGATCTACACGATCAACGCCTTCCTGATCTGGGGCGGCGGCTACTTCGCCCAGCACGGCGCGCTCGACTTCTCGGGCGGTTACGTCATCCACCTCGCCGCCGGTGTCTCCGGATTCGTCGCCGCGGCCGTGATCGGTCCCAGGCTCCAGCGGGACCGTGAGATCGATGCGCCGAACAACCTGTTGATGGTCGCCACCGGTGCGGGCCTTCTCTGGCTCGGCTGGAACGGCTTCAACGGGGGTGACCCGTACCTGGCCAACGACATCGCGTCCGCCGCGGTTCTGAACACGAACCTGTGCACGGCTGTCGCGCTGCTGGTCTGGGTCGGGTGCGACTACGCGACCGGGCACAAGCCGAGCCTGATCTCGAGCGTGAACGGGATGATCACCGGGCTGGTTGCCATCACGCCCGGGGCCGGTTTCGTCAACGGTTGGGGGGCGATGGCGATCGGCGTGATTGCAGCGCTGCTCGTGTATTTCGCGCTCAACTACCTGAGCCGGATGTCACCGTTCCGAAACGTCGACGACACCCTGGGTGTGGTCTACACCCACGGCTTCGCCGGCCTCGCGGGCGGCCTGCTGACCGGCGTCTTCGCCAACGAGGCGATGGGCGCTGCTCCGGGAATCGTCTCCGGCAGCTGGCATCTGCTCGGCTGGCAGGCGCTGACAGCCGCCTGGGTGATCGCGTTCTCTGCAATCGGGACGTTCATCCTGCTCAAGATCATCGGGCTGTTCGTCTCACTGCGGATGGCTGAGGAGGACATGGAGGAGGGCGATCTGGCCGTTCACGGTCACGAGGTCTACCCCTCGGACGTGCCTTCCCTTGCCTATCCGTCGGGGGCCGTCAACTAGCCGGCCCATCCCATCGAGGGTGCTCCCTCGAGAGCGCCGCGTTTCGCCGCCGCCCCCGCCGCAAGGTGGGGGCGGCGGTCGTTTACAGCTGGTACTGGCGGGCCGTGTCCCGGAGAAGGTCCAGCATCGTGGCCGCCGCGGGCAGCGAGACGCCCGTGCCGGGAGTTGCGACCACGACGTTTCGGACCGGCGCGTCCGGGTGCAGGTCGCTGACGGCGATGTCGTAACTGACGGCCTGCGCGAGAGCGAGCTGCGGGATCAGCGCAACGCCGACTCCGGCGGCGACCAGCCCCTGTACCGTCAGGTAATCGTCGCTCTCGAACGAGACTTGCGGCTCGAAGCCCGCCGCGCGGCAGATCCGGACGACATGCCGAGCGCAGGCACTGGCCTCGGAGGTCTGCACCCACGCCTCGTCGGCAAGGTCCTCGAGGGTGACACGCTCCTTCCTCGCGAGCTTGTGGCCCTTCGGCACGGCGAGCATCATCGGGTCCTCGAACAGCGGCGCGCTCCGCAGTCCCGGGCCGAGCTCGCCCACTCCCTCGAACTCGAACGTGAGGGCCAGGTCGAATTCACCATCCCGAAGCCGCGGCGTCAGCTCCTCGGGCTCGCCCTCCACGAGGCTGAGGGCGACGTCGGGGTGAGCAGTGCGAAACGAGGCGATCGCCAGCGGCATCAGAGTGGCCCCCGCCGTCGGGAACGAGGCCATGCGGAGCTCGCCGCCCTTGACCCCGGCGATCGCGCCCAGCTCGGCCTCGGCGGCATCGAGCTGAGTCAGGATCCGACCCGCATGATCGACGAGGCGCTCGCCCGCCGTCGTCGGCCGCACCCCACGGCGGCTCCTCTCCAACAGAGGGATTCCAGCCTCGGACTCGAGCGTCGCGATCGCCTGGGAGACGGCTGACTGGGTGTAGTTGAGCGCGCTCGCCGCCTCGGAGAACGAGCCCTGGGCGACGACCTCGGTGAGCACCTTGAGGCGCTGGACGTTCAGCATTAGCGGTGCTGATTCTATAGATCATGAGAAGTACTTGTGCTAATGGCAGGAGGCGGGGAGGATGCCAGCGAACTTCGAGACTACAAATCTCAAATGAGGAGACCGCAATGGCCAAGATCATCGTTTCCTACGACGACACCGACAACGACAGGGACGCACTCGCCCTCGGCAGCGCGCTCGGCGACCTCGGCGGCGACGTTTCGCTGGCTTACGTCCGCCACACCCAGCAGCCCGACAGGGCGCGCGAGGCGCTGGAGGAGAAGGAGGCCGAGAAGCTGCTCGAGCACGGCGCCGAGGCGCTCGGCGACGAGAAGACTCCCCGACACGTGGTCGTTCACGCCTCGACCGGCGCCGGCCTCTGGGAGCTGGCTGAGAGCGAGAAGGCGGACGTGATCGTCTTCGGTTCCGACTATCGGACCGCCCAGGGCGCCGTCATGCCGGGTACCTCCGCGCAGCGGATGCTGACGGGCGGGCCCGCCGCGGTCGCCATCGCGCCGGCCGGATATCGCACCGGCAGCACCGAGCTCAAGACCATCGCCGTCCTGACCGAGGACGACGGCGACGAGGCCGCCTCCGAGACCGCGAAGAGCCTCGCGGATGCGCTCGGCGGGACCGTCGCGGAGCGTCGCGAGGGTGCCGACCTGCTCGTCGTCGGTTCCTCGCCCGCTTCGCCCAAGGGCCACGTCAACCTGAGCGCGAGGGCGGGCTACGCGATCGAGACCGCCAACACGCCGGTGATCGCCGTCCCGCGAGGTGCCGCAATCAAGTTCTCGAGGCCGGGCATCGTCAAGCGGGTCGCCGCAAAGGTCTAGCGGCCGCCTGCAGCCGCGACTGGTGGCGAAGCCGTCAGCCGCTAAGCCGGTCGCCGAGGGCCCGCAGCGACGCTTCGTCGTCCGGCACGAGGCGAATGACGTCCACTCCGACGAGCTGAGCCGGGATCGCAGCATCGTCGAATTGCGCGACCACGGCGCGCCTGCCGAGCGCGCCGAGGGCCAATCCCGCGTCGAAGAGCCATGAGGGCGAAGGCTCGGCGCTATCGATGGCGAGCACCGCCGCGTAACGTGGACCTGAGGCGCTGGTGGGCGGGTTGAGAATCCGCGCACGAAGCTCGGCCCACGGCGCCGTCTCCAGCTCGAGTCTCTCGAGCAGGCGGCCGATCTCCGCTTCGGCGTCGGAGCGCTCGGCAAGCACCGCGACGAGTGGGCCGGCGGGCGACCGCGCCGCGTCGACCAGGCGACGGGTCACATTCTCGGAGTTCCGCTCGGCGTTCGACCATCCGCGTCCCATCGACAGATCCGTATCGGCGAGCTCGGGGCCTTCGAGGATGATCAGGCTGCAGTCCTTCGGCTCCCAATCCTTGTCTCCAAGCCTGATGATGCGGCCCTGCATCCAGGGATCGAGGATCTCGGCCCGCATCCTCGCCTCGTCCAGGTTGAACGCGCGGGCATGCCTGAAGCCCATGGAGATCTCCACGTGAAACGCCACTGCCTCGATGCTATGGCTCCCTCAATACCCTTGGTGCGATGAGAATCGACGAAATGCTCTCCTCGACCCGGCCGGTCTTCTCGGTCGAGTTCTTTCCCCCCAAGACCGAGGAGGGGCGCCAGACGCTGTTCGAGACCGTGGAGGTCCTGCGCAGGCTTGATCCTCACTTCTTCTCGGTGACGTACGGCGCCGGCGGCGCTACGCGCGAGGGCACCCTCGACACGACCAGGGCGATCCGCGACCAGTACGACTCGGAGGCGATGGCCCATCTGAGCTGCGTCGGCGAGTCCACCGAGAGCCTGCGGGAGATCATCGACCGGATCGCGGGTGCCGGGATCGAGAACATCCTGGCGCTGCGCGGCGACCCACCGCGCGGTGAGAAGGACTTCGAGCAGCCCGAGGGCGGCCTGGCGAGCGCATCCGATCTGGCCGCGCTGATCCACGAGACCCATCCGGAGATCGCAATCGGCGGGGCGTGCTTTCCGGAGGTCCACCCGGAGGCGCCCAGCCTCGAGGCCGACCTCGCCTACCTGAAGACCAAGGTCGACAACGGCGTCAGCTTCCTGATCACGCAGCTCTTCTTCGACAACCGGCTCTATTTCGACTTCGTCCCGGCGGCTCGCGCGGCGGGCATTGACGTGCCGATCATCCCCGGCGTCATGCCGATGACCGGCTTCAGGCAGATCGGGAGGATCTCCGAGCTCTGCGAGGCGACGATCCCGGATCCACTGGCATCGGCGATGGAGGCGCTCGAGGGCGACGAGCGCGCGGAGTTCGAGCTCGGCGTCGCCTACGCGACCCAGCAGTGCGCGGACCTGCTGCGCCGCGGCGCCCCTGGCATCCATCTCTACGCCCTCAATCGCTGGCCGGCCGCCCGGGCGATTCTGGGCGCGCTGCACGCCTCCAAGCCATGGGAGGAGCGGGAATCAGGCACGCCCGCCCGCGCAGGCGCCGCCTGAGGCTGCGCTTAGACTCTCTCGCGGCGATGTCGGAGTTCGACTACAACGGCCACACCATCTCCTACGACGAATACGGGGAGGGCGACCGGCCGCTCATCCTGATCCATGGCCTCCTGATGAGCCGCCGGATGTTCGACCGCCTCGGCCCCGAGATGGCCGCCATCGGGAACCGGACGATCGCCATCGACCTCCTTGGACACGGACGCTCGGATCGGCCGCCGGAGATGTCGAACTACTCCATGACCTTCTTCGCGCGCCAGGTCGAGGCCCTGATGGACCATCTCGAGATCGAGAAGGCGGTCGTCGGCGGGACCTCGCTCGGGGCAAATGCGACCCTTGAGCTCAACCACCTCTCCCCTGAGCGGGTGCGCGCGATGATGATCGAGATGCCGGTGCTCGACAACGCCCTGCTGGCGGCGGCGTTGATCTTCACGCCGATCATGGTCGGGCTGAGGCTCGGCGAACCGCTGTTCCGGCGCGTCGCGGCAGCCGCGCGGAGGATCCCGCGCACCAACCCGCTGCTCGAATTGGGCCTCGACATGATCAGGCAGGATCCTGCGCCGTCATCGGCCGTCCTCGAGGGGCTCTTCCTGGGCTCCTCGGCGCCCCACAAGCAGTTCCGGGTCAAGATGACCCAGCCGACACTCATCATCGGGCACCGCGCCGATCCGCTTCACCCGTTCTCGGACTCGGGCATGCTGGCCGAGGAGCTTCCCAACGCGCGGCTGATCGAGGCGAACTCCATCCTCGAGTGGCGGATCTCCCCGGGGCGGCTCGATGCCGAGCTCGCCGGCTTCCTGGATGACGTCTGGGGTGTCACGCGGACTCCCGAGGCCGCGCTAAGCGAGGCTTGAACCGCCTCCGCTAGCCTCTTCGCCTCGCATGGCCAGCCGTAAGGAAGAGAAGGAGCGACTCCGCGCGCAGCGGCTCGCCGCCGAGCGCGCGGCGCAGTCGGGCGGGCGCCGCCGCCTGTTTGCGGGCTACGTCGTCGCCGGGGTCCTCGCCGCGGCGGTGATCGCCGGGCTGGTGGCCGTGATTGCGAGCGGCGGCAGCGGGGGCGGCGGCGGCGCGAGCGCCTGCGACAACGCACACATCCAGAACACCGGCAGCTTCAACGGCCTGACGCCCGACTGCCGGAAGGGAACGACCGAGTCCGTCGCCCCGGCCCAATTCGGAGATCTCGTTGTCTCCGCCCAGAAGGCCGGGTGCCAGCTCAGGGAGAACCTGCCCGACGAGGGCAACACCCATGTGCCGAACTCGACGGCGGTCCACTACGGAACCGTGCCTCCGACCTCGGGCAACCACAACCCGGTCCCGATCTCCGACGGCGCCTACTCGACGCCCGTCACCAGCGACACGAGCAAGGAGACCAACATCCGCAACGAGGTCCACGCGATGGAGCACGGGCGCGTCGAGGTCCACTACAAGCCGAGCCTGCCCGAGGATCAGCAGCTGGCGCTGAAGGGCGTCTTCGACGCCGACCCCAACGGCATCCTGCTCTACCCCGATCCCGATATGCCCTACGCGGTCGCGGTCACCGCGTGGACCAACGAGGTCGTCTGCCCGAACTTCAACCCCGTCGTGCTCGACGTGATCCGGAACTTCCGCGACAAGTACCGCGGGAACGGGCCGGAGCAGCAGATTCCCATCAATTTGGGATAGGCCCCAAGCGGGTGCCAGGCCGCCCTCCTTTGGAGCGGAGGCCGAGGCCGTAGCGACTTGTGATGGGCGGCCGCCTGCAGGCGCGATCTGATGGCGAAGCCAAAGTGTTTCGACACATATGCGGAAGCGAATCTCTCTGACCATCAGCCTCGCGCTGCTCACGGCCCTCGCCTGGACCGCGGCGCCGGCGCTCTCGCTGCGCCCGTACATGACGGGCGCGGTCGACTTCGAGCACACAATTCCGGCGGCGAAGCGAATGGATCCCGCGGCGATCGCATCGGCGCGGGACGGCGATCCACACGCCGCCACCCCGCGCTGGATCTCTCCTCCGATCGAGGCGCCGCACCGCTTCGACCTGGTCGGGGTCGCCCGCGAGCCGCGCAACGTCGAGATCCGGGTGCGCGACGACGGCGGTCGCTGGAGCAACTGGGTCGAGCAGGAGGACGGCACGCCGATCTACGTGGGCGGGGCCGACGTGGCGCAGGTGCGGGCTTCGTTCCGGCCCCGGGGGCGCCTGCACTTCGTGAACGTCTCGGGCACCTCCGGCAGCTTCGCCGACCGGCTGGTCAACTCCGCTCGTCACGCGATCAACGCAGCCTTCATCTCGGTCGTTTCGACGCCGCTCGCCGAGGCCCTGGCGCCCAAGCCCCAGGTCGTCAGCCGGGCCGGGTGGGGCGCCGATCTCGCGAGCGGCGGGTGTCCGCCCCGCGGGCCGGCCGAGTACGGGACCGTTCAGGCCGCCGTGATCCACCACACCGTGAACGCCAACGACTACACGCCCGAGGAAGCCCCGTCGATCGTGCTCGGGATCTGCCGGTTTCACGTCTACGGCAACGGCTGGAACGACATCGGCTATAACGCGCTCGTCGACCGCTACGGGACGCTCTACGAGGGCCGCGCGGGGGGCCTGAAGCGTCCCGTCGTGGGTGCCCAGGCGCGGGGATTCAACTCGCTGACCACTTCAATCGCCTCGATCGGCGACCACACCAGCGAGGCGCCCACGCCGCAGGCTCAGCGCTCGATCATCCAGTTCCTCGCCTGGAAGATGGCCATCGGCCACGCCACACCGGTCAACGCGACGGTCCAGCTCACCTCCGCGGGCGGACCGGAGAGCCGCTACCCCGCCGGCGCCCTGGTGACCGTGCCGAAGATCATGGGACACACCACCCTCGGCCTGGCCGCCTGCCCCGGCGAGGCGCTGATCCCGCTGATTCCCCAGATCCAGGCGGCGATCCAGAAACGGATCAGGCACTTCGCCAAGGGACGGCGCAAGAAGAAGCACCGCAAGCACCACGCCGGCGGCATTCCGGGCTGAGCGGCCAACCTAGGCGCGGTACTCGGGGAAGAACCCGGGGTCAGACCCCGCAGGGTCTGACCGCGCAGTCAGCTGCTCGTAGGCAGCCGGGTCGCAGATCAACTCATGGGTGTAGAAGGGAGCCTCGCCGTTCGCGAACCCGCGCTTGAAGGAGTCCAGCGAATCGCCCGGGGTGAGCCCGCCGCCGAGGCTGAGCGGCAGGCCCTGCTCAGTCCCCAGCGAGATCATCGCCGCGAACAGGTTCTTCATCGGCGAATCCCCAAGCGCGTCGTCCGCGGTGCCGCCGAGGTAGTAGTGCAGGTAGTCGTCGCTAGCCACCGCGATCGCCCCGGCGAGGTTGGCTCCCTCGCGGGCGCCGAGGACCAGCCAGCTGCGCTCGCTCCGCAGGAGACGCTCGAAGTACTCGCTCGGAAAAAAGTAGCGCTCGGCGGCGCCGGTTCGGGCCATGGTCTCTCCATAGGCGCGCTCGAAGGCGGACCGCGCGGCCTCATCCGCCTCGGGACCGGCGAGCACGGGGGCCTCCCAGCCCCGCCGCTCGTTCCGCCGGATCTGCTCCCGGAGGCGCTTGCGGATGCCGGAGTCCCCGTCTGCGACGTGGACGTGGTTGCGAAGCGTCCCGCCGGCCAGAGCCGGATCGCCGATCCGGTCGCGCAAGAAGAGGCTGACCAGGCCCGTCTCCGACCAGTCGATCGCACCCGGGTCGACTGGCTCTTGACACGGCCCGGACGCCCCCGGATATCCGTACGGCGAGCTCGCGTCGACGCGTTCGTCTCCCTCGATGGAGCGGACGATCACCGGCAGCCGGAGGCCGGCGTCCTCGACCTCGATCGTGTGGGTCGCGCCCTCGGCCTCGAGGAAAGGGGACGAGCGGAAGAAGTTCTCGTCGTCGGACGCGGCCAAGCCGCCGTCCGCGATCAGCCTGGCCTTCACTCTTCGGGCGGCTCGGGAAGGTCCTCGCGAAAGCCGCCCCAGAGCTCGACGTCGATCAGCTCGTCGCCGTGGCGGACCTGCTTGCGCAGGACGCCCTCCTGCTTCCAGCCGTTGTATATGACCGCCTTCTTCGCCGCCTCGTTCGTGGCGGGGATCCGGCCGTAGACCTTGTGGGCGCCGAACTCCTCGAACGCCTTCAGGTTGGTGAGCCGCTCCGCCTCGCGGCCCACGCCACGTCCCCGAACCCGCTCGTCGCCCATGATCGCCCCGAGCTCGGGCGCAGTCTGGCGGCGCAGCCCATACAGCGCCGTGAAGCCGACCGCGTCATCGATTCCCTCGACCTCGACCGCCCACTTGCGGTCCTCGGCCTCCGGATCGCTCGACTGCTCGATCGCGCGCCCGACCCAGCGCTTCGCGTCCTCCTCGGTGAACTCCCCGTCGCGGTGCTCGAGCAGGTTGGCCGTCGCGCCGGGCGAGTTGAACCAGCGGTGAACCGCGGCCGCGTCCTCCGGCCGGAAATCCCGCAACGAGATGCCCCGGGCCATCAGCGCTCCCCCGCCTGCTCGCGCTCGGCGGCCTTCCTCAGGGGCGAGTCGGCTGAGGAGCCCGCATACGGATCGACGGCGACATCGCCCGCGCCGCCAAGCAGAGCGCCGGGAGTCCGAGACAGGATCTTCAGGTCCAGGCGCAGCGAGCGATGCTCGACGTACCAGACGTCGAGCTCGATTCGCTCCTCCCACGGGATGCCCGCGCGACCGTGGATCTGGGCCCAGCCGGTCACACCCGGGCGCAGGTCCAGGCGGCGCAGCTGGCGCGGCGTGTAGAGCTCGACCTGGGCGGGCAGCGTGGCTCGTGGGCCGACGATCCGCATGTCACCGCGCAGGACGTTGAAGAGATTCGGCAGCTCATCGAGCGAGAAGCGCCGCAGGAACCTGCCGACGCGCGTCACCCGCGGGTCCTCGGCCGTCACGGCGGTCCCCACGCCCACTGGGTCGGCGCCCGGGCGCATGGTCCGCAGCTTGAACATCTCGAAGATCACGCCGTCTCGGCCCACCCGCCGCTGCCTGTAGATGACCGGCCCGCGGGACTCGAGGCGGATCGCGATCGCCGCTGCCAGCAGGACCGGGGAGACGAGGACCAGGCTCGCGACCGCGATCACCAGGTCGGCCCAGCGGGGCAGCCCCTGCTTCGGGCGACTGGACGGCGGCGGCACGTCCAGGCGCTGCTGGTGAGCGCCGGGCACCGGGCCGTTCTTACCGCTCATCGCGTGCCCTCGACCTTCTCCCAGCCGATCGGCACGGAGCCGGCACGGAGCCGGTCCCAGAGTCCCACTGCGATCGAGGCGGTCACGGTGACGTAGTAGTAGGCGATCCTGAACGGGAGGGCGGGGACGAAGCGCCCGAGCAGGGCTCCGAGCAGCAGGGCGAGCTGCAGGGCCATGGTTGCGACGTAGACCCAGCCGTCTCCGAGGAGCGCCACGTTTGCGGCGAGCGCGATCAGGTGCAGCCACGGCGTCAGATAGCGAAGGAGGCGGTGGGAGTAGATCTCGAGGGCGTAGCCCGGGCCGTAGCCGCGTGGATCGAGCATTCCCCACTTGAGCATCACGTCCCAGAGTCCCCACATCATCCGGCGCTTGCGGCGGAACTCGCCCTCGACCGTGGGCGCCATCTTCTCCTCGGCGATCGCCGCCGGCTCGTAGACCGCCCGCCAGCCTCGCTTCGTGAGCTCGAACGGGAAGCCGATGTCCTGTCCGCGGCTCGGATCGAGCTCGATGTAGGCCTCGCGGCGGACCGCGTATATCGCGCCGTTGCCCGCGGTGATCCCAGCGAGCCTGGTCTCCATCGAGCGGACCGCCATCTCGTAGCGCCAGTAAATCCCCTCCTGGTTGCCGCCCTCTCCCCCCTCGAATCGGACCTGGCCGCACGCGTATCCCACGCGTGGGTCGGAGAAGCGGCCGACGAGGCGGCGCAGGGCGTCGGGGCGCCAGTAGCTGTTCGCGTCAGAGAACGCCAGGATCGTTCCCGTCGCCCCCCTGACCGCCTGATTGAGGGCGGCGACCTTGCCGCCGCGGGGGAGCTCCAGCACGCGGTCCGCGCCGGCGGTGCGGGCGAGCTCCGCCGTCCGGTCGCTCGACCCATCCGATGCGACGACAACCTCGAGGAGAACCCCGGGGTAGTCGAGCGCCCGCGCGTTGGCGATCTTCCGCTCGATCACCTCCTCCTCGTCATAGGCGGGGATGACCAGGGTGACGGTCGGGAGTTGGCCGTCGGCGCCGGGCGGCGTCCCGTCCTCTCCGAAGACCTTCGCCAGGCCCCAGAGCAGCAGCGGGTATCCCAGATGGGCGTAGACGATCAGGCCGACCGCGGCCCAGAAGATGATTTCCAGCGCCATTGGCGAGGGATTATCGGCGTTTACGCGAGGGTGCTCCGTCAGGAGCAATCCGTGTTATGTGAGCTCGCGGTAGAGGGCCATCGTCGACTGGGCGATCGCGTCCCACGAGGAGATGGTGGAAGCCTCCCGGGCCGCGGCGGCCGCAAGAGCCTCGGTGGCGGCCGGGTCGGCGAGCAGATCGTTGATCGTCTCGGACAGGGCGTCCGGGTCACCGGGTGGGACCAGACGCGCCGCCCCCCGTTCGGCGACCTCGGAGAACCCGCCCACCGCGCTGAGCACGAGCGGCCGCCCGAACGCGAGAGCGGTGTAGAGCACGCCTGACTGCTCGATGTTGCGGTAGGGCAGGACGACGAGGTCGGCGCGGCGCATGAAGGCCGGGATCTCGGGGTCGGGGATGAATCGGTCGACGAAGCGGACCGTTCCCGGCGCGCGTTCCGCCAGCTCGCGCAGCTCGCCCATGGGCATTCGGGGCATGCCGACGATCCAGAGCTCGGCGCCCTCGACGTGCGAGAAGGCCTCGAGCAGCACGTCGGTCCCCTTGTAGGGCCGGACCAGGCCGAAGGCGAGGATCACCGGGCCGCTCACCTCGCGCAGCTCCTCCGGCAGCGGCTTCTCGTCGCCCTGCCGGGTCAGGTAGTCGAAGGCCCCGTGCGGGATCACGCGAAGCCTCTCGGCCGGCACCCCGAAATCCGCCTGGAGTCGCGAAGCGCCGTGCTCGGAATGGACCACCACCGCATCCATCCCGGCGAGGAGCTTCGCCAGCGTGCGCCCGATGCGAGAGTCCGCCTCCGGGAGGCGCCAGTGCATCGTGTACAGGCGGGGGCGCTTCGGCGGCAGCAGATGGCGGTCCAGGGCGGGGATCGGGAGCCACTGGTAGTGGACGACGTCGGCCTCCTCGGCCACCCGGCGGTAGCGGCGCATGTCCGGGACGTGCTCGGCGGCGCGCAGCAGCCGGCGCCGCCTGGCACCAATTCCGGGCCGTGCTGCGCGTCGGTAGAAGAGCTCGCGCATCCGGTAGCCCGTCTCCTGGGGGACCGGGCCGTACGCAAAGCGGGACGTGACCAGCTCCACCTCGGCCCCGGCACGGGCGAGCGCGCCCGACAGGGCGTGGTCATACGGTGGCGTATAGGCCGCCGGATCGACGATCTGGACCCGCATGGGCGAGCATTGTCGCCGTGCTGGTTTCCTATTGCGTGGTCAACACCAACGCGCGGGAACTTCTTCTCGCGTGCCTCGAGGCGATCGAGCGGACGACGCCGCCCGATCTCGACCACGAGATCCTCGTCCTGGACAACGCCTCCGACGACGGCTCCGCGGAAGCGGTGCAGGCATTGGATCGAGACATCCGGCTGATCGCGCTCGACCGGCGCGCGGGAAAGGCGGAGAACGACAGCCGGCTCCTGCAGGAGGCGCGCGGCGAGTTCTGCCTGCTGCTCAACGAGGACTCCGAGCTGCAGCCCGGTGCCACGGCCGCCCTCCTGGGAGCCCTGCAATCGGACCGGGATGCGGCCGTCGCGGGCGCACAGCTGCTGGCGCCGGATGGGCGCGAGGTTCCCTGTGCCTGGCGGCTGCCGAGCGCCGAGACGGCGCTGGCGGGCGCCTTCTTCCTGCATCGCCGCGTGACCGTGAAGAGCGGCGGGACCGGGACGCGCCCCGTCGGCTGGGTGCAGTCGAGCGCGATGCTGGTCCGGCGCGAGGCGGCCGAGCACGTCGGCTGGCTCGATGCAGAGTTCTTCGTCTACTCAGACGAGACCGACTTCTGCAAGCGCCTCTGGGACGCCCATTGGAAGATCCTCTACGTCCCCTCGGCGCGGGCGATCCACCACGACCAGATGGCGCAGGACGTCGCCGGTGCCGAGCGGCGAATCGTCGAGTACCACCGCAATCGCGACCGCTACGCGCGCAAGCATCTCGGCCGGGTGGAGACGTTCCTGATGCGGCCCGTGCTCGCCTGGCCCTATCTGCTGCGCGCGGTCGCCGCGCTCTTCCTCCCAGACCACTCGGCGCGGCGGTACTGGCTCCACGCGCGTCAGGCGCTGCGCCCGCGAAGCGGCGAGGGGATCCGAGAGGCGGCCGAGGCATACAACCGGGGCTTAGGCTCGTAGCCGTGCGCATCCTGGAGGTGACTCAGATGTGGCCGAGCCCGGAGCAGCCCGACCTCGGCAGCTTCCTGGTCCCGCTGACGCGGGAGATCGAGGCGCTCGGGCATGAGGTCGAGGTGGCCTCGATCAGCCAGCGTGGCGGCTCGCGCTCCAAGTACGTCCGCCTGGTCCGCGAGTCGCGCGCGGCGGCCCGCCGCTTCCGCCCGGACGTCGTCTTCGCCCACTTCCTCTTCCCCTCCGGTGCCGCCGGCGCGCTCGCTGCCCGGGCGGCCGGCGCCCCCCTCGTCGTCATGGCGCACGGGCAGGACGTCGCCAATCTGGGGCGGATTCCCGGCGTCACCGCCGCGACGCGTTGGGTGCTCGGCCGATCCTCCGCGGTGATCGCCAACTCGCGGTGGCTCGCCGGCCGCCTCACCGAGCGAATCCCGGCGGCCGAGCCGAAGATCGAGATCGCCGACTGCGGGGTCGACCTGGACGCGTTCGCCCCCCGCCCCGCGGCCGAGGCGCGACGGGCGCTGCGTTGGGACGGCGATGGCCCAGCGTTCCTCTGCGTCGGCTCGCTGATCGAGCGCAAGAACGTCGTGCGGCTCGCCGATGCGTTCGCGACCCTGGGGCGGGGAAGGCTCGCGTTCGTCGGGGACGGGCCCCTGAGGGACGCTCTGGAGGGCCGCGACGGAGTCACCCTGGCCGGCCGGATCCCGCAGGCTGAGGTCCCACAATGGGTCGCCGCCTGCGACGTCCTCTGTCAGCCCTCACTGCGGGAGCCCTTCGGGCAGGCGACCCTCGAGGCGATGGCGATGGAGCGCAGCGTCCTGGCGACCGTCGTTGGCGGCCCGCCGGAGTTCGTCACTCGTGAGGCGGGCGTCCTGGTCGATCCGCAGGACCCCGACGGCCTCGCGCCCGCGCTCGAGCTGGTGTCGAGGATGCCGTCGCCGAACCCGGATGCGCGGCGTGCGGCGGCGGAGCACGACGTGAAACGCCAGGCCGCTCGGATGGCCGCCGTCCTCGAGCACGCCGCCGCCGACTAGCGGATCGCGTCCTCGTCTCGCTGCTCTGCCTCCAGAGTCTCGCGCGTCATGCGGGGACCCCTCCCATGGGGCGGCTCCGGCTCTGTGGGCTCCTCCGGCGCCTCCCGGAGCTTGGTCAGCGCCGCTCTGACGTACGCCGGGCTGAGCACGCGTCCGGCCGCCTCGCGCTCCTCGTCGTTGAGGAAGCCCGTAACCCAGAGCAGCAGGGGATAGGCGAGCCATAGCGCCGTCCTGCCGGCAAGCCCCCAGAAACCGCTCGTCGGCAGCAGCAGCTCTCCGGCGAGGACCAGCACGATCGCGAGCCCGGCCGCCTGTGCGAGGCGCAGCCATTCGTACGGCACCTTGAAGAGGCGCTGGGTGAAGACGTACATAAGCACCAGAACCACGGCGTAGGACGCGACCAGGGAGACGCCCGCGCCGACGATCCCCATCGAGGGAAGCAGGATCAGGTTGAGCGCGATATTGACCACGGTGCCTGCTCCGGTCGCCGGGAAGTTGAACTCGGTCCGGCCCGTCCGGCCGAGGATGATCACCAGGACGAGGTACAGCGCGTATAGCATCACGCCGGTCGAAATCAACCCGATCGTCTTGTAGGAATCGAAGAACTCCGGCGCCGCCAGCGTCCGCACGATCCAGCGCGAGAGCAGCCACATCCCGGCGACGAAGAAGGTCGTGACCGAGACGAACCAGGTGACGATCACGGCGTAGGCCTTGCGCGCCTCGTCGTCGTCCCGGATCGAATAGGCGAGCGGCGGCCAGGCGAGCTGGAAGCCCTTGACGAGGACGTTGACCGCCTGTGCGAACTTGACCGAGAGGCTGTAGAGGCCGGCGTCGCCGAGGCCGACGAGCCGGACGATCAGCACCCGGTCGATGAAGTTGAGGGAGTAGAGCGAGAGCTCGGCGGGCATCGTCGGCAAGCCCCAGCGGAGCATTCGCCGCCAGAGCGGGAAATCGGGGATCAGAGCCAGGCGCCTGCGCTGGGCGATCACGAGGCCGGCGAGGAACACGGCGCCGGTCGCGTACTGGCCCCAGAGCAGGCCGCTGGCGCCCTTGTCCTCCCCCACCACCAGCCAGACGGTCACCGGGATGGTCACGAGGACGTTCGCGACGGTGAAGGCGAAGTAGGCCTTCGCGCGCTCGTCGATCCTGAAGAGCGCCGTCAGGAACTCGAACATCGTGAAGACCCAGAGCCCGAAGATCGCGATCCGCATCAGGTTCGGGTCCGAGTGGTCCAGCAGGAGCCGGGACAGGGGCTCGGCGAGCGGAAGCGCGATCGCCAGGCCGATCGTCGTCGTCCAGAGCAGCGACGCGAAGGCGGTCTTCACCACCTGGTCCGGGACCTCGTCGGACTGGTAGTAGAAGCGCAGGAGGGCTTCGACGATCCCCAGCCGGATCACGATGCTGGCAGCGATCACGCCGGTCACCAGGACCTCCGCGGCGCCGTAGTCGGCCGGCGTCAGGTACCGCGTGTAGAGAGGCAGTAGCGCGACCGCGATCAGCTTCGAGATCACGCTGGAGGCCGTGTACGCGGCCCCCGTGGTCGCCAGGCGGCGGAGGTATCCGGTCATCGCTATCCCGGAGGTTGACGCGCAGACCCACCGGATCTTGAGCCGGGCCATTCACCTGCGCCGACCTCGGCGGCAAGCACACCGCCCACTGCGAGCAGCGCCCAGGTGAGCGGATCGGTGAGATAGGCGGCGTAGCCGATGGTGTGGACGAGCAGCGCGCAGAAGGCGGCCGCGATGCCGATCCGTGCCGGAGTGAGCTCCACGCGGTCCCCATCCGCGAGCGACCGGAACCGACCGCCCCATCCCGGCGCCACCCCGCGCATCCCGTCGAGGACGGCCCAGAGGGCCGCGGCGAGCAGCACGACGTACGCGATCACGCCGATCGCCCCCTGCTCGGCCGCGACCGTGACGGGCTCGCTGTGAGAGATCGTCGTGTCGCCCGGCGGGACGTTCTCCTCGCGAGCGAACTCCTTCGAGAAGGAGGCGGAGCCGTATCCGTAGAGCGGCCGGTGACCCGCCAGCTTCAACCCGCCGGAGACCAGGGTCCCGTGCCCCTCGGTGTTGATCGAGTTCGAGTCGCTGGAGGAACTTCGAACCAAGAGCCCCGCGCCGACTGCGACAACCGCCACGAGGGTCGCAATCGCAGTCCAGCGGAAGCTCCAGCGAAGCGCGACCAAGACGATCAATCCGGCGAACAGGGCGATGAAGCTCGTCTGGGAGAAGGCGAAGAGCAGGCCGGCGAACGCGATCGCCACCGCTCCCGCGAGCGCGAACGCCACAGCTCGGTTGGCCGCCCAGAGCAGCGTGGTGGTCGCGAGCAGGATGGTGAGGACGAGATAGCGGCCGTAGATGTTCGGGTCCCAGAAGAGCGAGTTGACGCGGAAGTAGAAGTGAAAGTCATTCGAGGCCTCGAGCTTCCCGTTCCAGAAGATGTGCTCGGTGGCGAACTGGCCGATTCCGATCACGGCCAGGATCAGCCCCTCGGCGAGGAGCACGCAGAGGGCGAGGCGCAGAAGGCGCCGATCCCAGGTCGCCTCCGCCAGCAGGGAGAAGAGGATCGCGAAAGGGATCAGGAAGAAGCCGACGTTGCGCGCTGCGAAGGCGACGTCCGGGGAGTAGATGGTCTGCAGGGCGTACAGGCAGATCACACCGACCAGGGCGAGCACGAGCGGCTTCGGAAGCCGGCGGAGCCTGGTCTCGCCGCGGACGGTCGCCGCCACGGTCGCGAGCACGCCCGCGCCGATCACGACGTAGAGGGGGATCAGCAGGTTCACCGCCTCCCCGCCCGACACGTGCAGGCGCACCCGAAAGGGCAACGTCGCGACCACGAGCAGAGGCAGCAGCACCGGCCAGCGGAGCATCGCCGCCGCGCCGGCCGCGAGCACCGCGATGCTCGCCACGATCAGCCCGGCGAAGGCGAGATGGTGCTCGCGCAGGTTGCTGATCTCGTCCCAGCCCTGGCCCGCGATCAGCGCCAGCGCCAGCGCTCCGGCCAGCACGAGGCCGCCGACCCGCAATCGAGCATCGGTGGCCAGAAAGGACACCGACAGCGCTCCGGCCGCGCCCAGGCAGCCCGCGACCTCGAGCGCCGTGGTCACGGCTGGGCCCCGGTGGCCCGGATCGTCAGGTGCTCCCCGGATACCGCCGTTCGATCCGCACGCTCCAGGGAGAGCTGCAGGTGATACGGCCCCGGCGCAACCGGCTGACCGGACGAGCTCCTGCCGTCCCAGTCGAAGCAGTGCGGAGCGTCCCCGCCCTCGAGCTCGCCGTCGGCGAGGACCCGCACCGGGCGGTCTGCATAGTCGACGACCGACACCTGGACCTTGTCGGCGCGCGTCAGCAGGAAACAGGCCCGGTAGCGCGGCCCCGGGCGCCTCTTCCAGTGGAACGAGCTGGCGACGGGTCCCTGGTCGCGCAGGTGCTGGGTGACGACGATCGCCGCCGCGGTGGCCACCAGCAGGAACGACACCACCAGGACGGAGATCACGACGGCCGATCGACTGCGCTCGCTCACAGGGCGGCCGGTCTAGGTGGGTTGGCTCAGATTCCCGAGCCGGTCGTGTCGCTGACCCCGCTGCTGCTCGAAGCCCCTGCCTTGTCGTCTCCCAGGACCACAGCCACGGGATCCCCCTCCGCGGCCGTTCGCACCTCGTTGCTCATCGGCTGCGTCTTCTGGATCCCGACGACCTGGCCGATGATCGGGCCGCACTGCGCGCCATCCGTCGGATCGAACATGACGACGCTCGTGGTGAAGGGGCTGGTGGTGTTGCCGACCGGCCCGACCTTGTACTGGGCCTGCTTGAGCTGGCCCGCGGACGACGCGGCCAGACCGGGGGTGGCGGTTCCGTTGAGGACGGCGACCTTGGTCTGCCCCGGCGGGCACGGCCCCTTGCCCTTCTTCGCAGCGCCGGGTGTGGTCGAGTCCGAACCGCCGCCGGTAACCCGGGTGACCCCGAAGGCGATCCCCGCGATCAGGAGAATCGCGCCGATCACGACGACGGCCAGCGAAAGAGGCTCGGAGAGCCAGGCCGGACGCTCGCGCCCGCCGGGCTCCCGGCGACGCTGCTCGAATCGCTGGCGGCGCTGGGCCGCCTGCCGGGCGAGCTCCGCCCGCCTGAAGGCCTCGGCCTCGTTGGGCGCCGTCGCGGCGGCAGCGGCGGCGGCCTTCTCGGGCTCCTTGGTGGTGGATGCCACTGCCGAGGCCGTCCTCTCGGCGGGCGCGACCGCCTCGTCGTCGTCCAGACCACCCTCGACGAGGAAGCTGGCCTGGTCTCGCAGGCGGCGGACGTCGCGCGCTTGGGCGAAATAGAGCAGCGCAAGAAGGGCCAGGCCCAGGAACGAGGCGAGACCCGCGACAGCGCCGACATCCTTCAGAAGACTGCTCATGGCCGCGGCGCGGGATGTTAAGGGGGCGGAGCGCCCTAGGCGGTCAGGTCATCAACGGCCACGGTGGGGCCGCGGCTGGCCGACACCAACTCGACCGTCTGCTCCGCCAGATTCGCCTCATCCCCCTCACGGATCAGCCTCTCGAGACGGCCGAGCGTGCCGTTGACCCACTCCGGATCGAGCGGCGCGTGCCGCACGGCGCGCACGATGCGGTCCGACGCGGTCGGCTGAGGCTTCTCGTCAGAGTTGAAGAGCTCCTCGTGGAGCTTCTCGCCGGGTCGTGCGCCGACGAACTCGACAGCGATGTCGACCTCGGGCTCGTACCCCGCAAGCCGGATCATGTTGTGTGCGAGGTCGACGATCTTCACCGGCTCCCCCATCTCGAGGACGAAGACCTCTCCGCTGGCGCCACCGAGGTCGCCGGAGCGGATCACCAGCTGAACCGCCTCCGGGATGGTCATGAAGTAGCGGGTCATCTCCGGATCGGTGACGGTGACGGGGCCGCCGCGCTCGATCTGGCTGCGGAAGATCGGCACCACGCTGCCCGAGGACGCCAGGACGTTGCCGAACCGGACGGTGACGAACCGCGTCTGAGGGTGCTTGCGCCCGGCCGCCTCGACGATCCACTCGGCCATCGCCTTGGAGGCGCCCATCACGGTCCGTGGATTGACGGCCTTGTCGGTCGAGACGAGGACGAAGCGCTCGCATCCGGAAGCGACGGCTGTCTCGGCGGTCACCTTGGTGGCCATCGCGTTGTTGCGGATCGCCTCGAGCGGGTTCGCCTCCATCAGCGGGACATGCTTGTAGGCGGCCGCGTGGAAGACGACCTGCGGCCGGAAGCGCTGCATCACCTCGAGCATCCGGTCGCCCTCCTTGCAGTCGGCGAGCACCGACTCCACCCGGGTGAAATGCCGCTCCTCGGTCATCTCGCGGTCGATCCGGAAGAGGTTGTCCTCGGCGTGGTCGAGCAGGACCAGGAGCTTCGGGCGGACCCTGGCGATCTGGCGGACGAGCTCAGAGCCGATCGAGCCGCCGGCGCCGGTTACCAGGACGACCTTGTCCTGGATGTAGGCGCCGACCCGGTCGAGCTCCATCTTCACCGGGTCGCGACCCAGGACGTCCTCGACCTGGACCTCGCGGAGCTGCCTGGTCAGCTGGACTCCGCCACGGAGCAGCTCGAAGACGGTCGGCAGGGTGCGCACCGGGACGTCGCGCTCGCGGCATGCCGTCACGACCCGGCCGCGGAGCACGCCCGGAGCCGAGGGGATCGCGATGATCACCTCATCGGGACTGAACTCGTCGAGGAGCGCGCCCACCTCGTCGGTCGTGCCGAGGACGTTGAGGCCGTGCAGGCGCATGCCGCGCTTGCGGGGGTCGTCGTCCAGGAAGCCGATTGCGCGCGACGCGAGGTTCGGATTGAGCTGCATCTCGCGGGCGACCATCTGGCCCCCCGAGCCGGCGCCGACGACGAGCACGCGCTTGGCCCCGCGCACCTCGCGTCGCGCCATGCGCTCCACCAGCAGCATCCGGACCAGGAGCCGGGCGCCGCCGATCAGGAAGACGCTGAGCAGGAAGTAGCTGACCACGACCGACCGCGGGATCTGGTCGTCGAAGGGCTTCAGAAGCAGGAAGGTAATCGCGAGGATCGCCGTGGAGACCGCGCACGCCCGCAGCACGCCGATCATGTCCGGCAGGCGGAAGTAGCGCCACCATTTCTCGTACAGGCCGAAGGCGTAGAAGACGATCAGCTGGCCGAGGACGACGAAGCCGATCGAGTGCCCGAGCATGTGGTCGTAGCGGTCCGGGATCCCTCCCGGGGCATCGAGGAACCGCAACCTGAAGGCCAGGTAGTAAGCGGCCGCGATGAGGACTGCGTCTGCGGCGAGCTGGATCAGGCGATGCCTGTAGACGGGGTGCTTGAACCGCTCCACGCGAGCAGCACTCTAGCCCCTACTATGCCGCCCCTGTGACCGGCCTCGTTCTCCTGACCGGCGCAGTCACCGACAAGCTGGTCGACTTCGCCACCAATCTGATCGGGGACGCCGGCTACGCCGGCGTCTTCGTCCTGATGACGCTCGAAAGCGCGCTCATCCCCATCCCGAGCGAGGCGACGATGCTGTTCGCGGGCTTCAAGGTGGAGGACGGCACCCTGACGCTGTTCGGCATCGTTGCCGCAGGCGTGCTTGGCAACCTGGTCGGGTCCTGGATCGCATACGCGATCGGGTACTACGGCCGCCTCGAGCTCGTCGAGCGGCACCGGGTCTTCCACACGAACGAGCGCTACCTCAGGTGGGCCGATGACTGGTTCCAGCGCCACGGCGACGCCACCGTCTTCTTCTCCCGGATGCTGCCGATCATCCGGACCTTCATCTCGCTGCCCGCCGGAGTAGCGCGGATGCCGTTCTGGCGGTTCACCGCCCTGACGCTAGCGGGCTGCATCCCCTGGGTGCTGGCGCTTGCATTGCTGGGCAAGGGCGTCGGCAGCAAGTGGCACACCTGGAAGGACCACCTGCAGTACCTCGACTACGCGGTCGTGGCCGGAATCCTCGCGCTGATCGTCTGGGCGCTGATCAGGCACCGGCGCGGTCGCGCGCAGGAGCAACCCGCTTCATGATGCGGCGGTCGAGGGCGATCGTCCTCGGCGCCGTGCAGGGGCCGACCGAGCTTCTCCCGGTCTCCAGCTCCGCCCACCTCACGCTGATCCCGTGGCTCGCCGGGTGGGATGCCGACGGCCGCGATCCCGAGCTGCAGAAGAGCTTCGAGGTCTCCCTCCACGCCGGTGCCGCGGCCGCGCTGCTGATCGGGCAGCGAAAGGTGATCGCCGAGGAGCTGAGCTCCTTCGACCGCCGCAAGGCGGGCGTGCTGGCGCTCTCCTTCCTTCCGCCGGTGATCTGCGGCGTGGCCCTCGAGCGGCCGATCGAGCGCCATCTCGGCGGGCCTTTTTCCACGGCGATCGGCCTGCTCGCCGGAGCCGCCGCGATGGCCATCGCCGACCGCCGTCCCCAGACCCGCGATCGAGGCCGCGCGACCGCGATGGACGGGCTCGCGCTCGGAATCGCCCAGGCCGCCGCCCTCGCCCCGGGCGTCTCGCGCAACGGCGCGACCCTGACGGCTGCCCGTTGGCGCGGCTTCACGCGCCAGCACTCGAACATGCTTTCCCGCACCGTCGCCCTCCCGGTGATCGTGGGCGCCGCGGCCCTGAAGGGCATTCGCCTCCGGCGCCGCGGTCTGCCGCCCGAGGCGCGAGCCGGCTTCGCCGCGGGCACGGCGACCTCCTTCGCCTCGACGCTCGCCTCGCAGGAGCTGATCCGCCTGGTGGAGCGCGACAGCGCCCTCTGGCCCTACGCCGCCTATCGCGGTGCGCTGGCGGCGACCGTCCTGGGCAACCTCTGGCGCCGCCGGAGAGCGCGACGGGTCTACCTGCAACCTGACGGTGTGGCGGCGACACCCAGCGGCAACGGGGCCGCCGCCTCCGGGAACGGCGCCCCGAGCTGGGCGAGCGCCAAGCCTGGCCCAGAGAGGCGGCAGAGGTGAGCGAGGACGCCTACGCCAAGGCCGGCGTCAGCCAGGGCGATGCGGATGCCTCCGTGGCATCCCTCGTCTCGGCGCTGGCCGCCTCGGCGCCCGCGGAAAGCCGTCAGGTGCTCGCAAGCGGCCACTACGCCAACGTCGTCCGGCTCGACGAGCGCGCCGGGATCGCTTTGAGCACCGACGGCGTCGGCACGAAGCTCATCCTCGCCGAGCAGATGGGCCGCTGGGACACGGTCGGGATCGACTGTGTGGCGATGAACGTCAACGACGTGGTCTGCGTAGGCGCAGAGCCCCTCGCGATGGTCGACTACCTGGCCGTCGATCGGGCCGACCCCGAGACGGCCGGTGCGATCGGCGTCGGCCTGGCGCGCGGCGCCGAGAAGGCGGGGATCGAGATCGTCGGCGGAGAGCTGGCCCAGCTCGGCGAGCTGATCAACGGCCTCGACCTGGCGGGCGCGTGCTTCGGCGTGGTCTCGCTCGACTCTCTGGTCACGGGCGCGGAGATCGAGCCGGGAGACCCGGTGATCGGCCTGCCCTCATCGGGACTCCATTCGAATGGCTACACGCTGGCGCGCTCGGCGCTGGCGGACATCCCGCTCGACGACGAGCGGCTCGGCCGTCCCCTCGGCGAGATCCTCCTTGAGCCGACCGAGATCTACGTCAAGCCGATCGTCGAGCTGCTGCGCTCCGATGTGGACGTGCGCGGACTGGCCCACATCACCTCGGGCGGCCTCGACAACCTGCTCCGCCTCGAGGCCGAGGTCGCCTACGAGATCGAGCAGCCGCTCCCCGTGCCGCCGGTCTTCGAGCTGATCCGGGCGCTCGGCGAGGTCTCAGACGAGGAGATGCATGAGGTGTTCAACATGGGGTGCGGGTTCTGTGTCGTCGTGGCGGCGGCCGATGAAAAGGCGGCAATGAAGAGCCTGCAGGCCCATTACGCGGGGGCGCAGCGCATCGGCCGGGCGGTCGAGGGGCCACCGAGGGTAGTGCGGCGTTAGCGGCCCGGGACGAGTTCTTTCCGCGCACCGAAAGGAAGCCGCCCATTGGGTGCGTTTCCCTAGGCGGGTTCCCAGAGCGTCCCAGTCAGGGCGCGAACGGGCTTCAGCTTCCAGTCTCGCGCCATCGCCCACAGCTCCGCCTCGAGGACCGGCAGTGGCTTCTCGGCGAGCACCTCCAGCTCCCGCGTGGCGCAGCGGCCGAAGCGGTGAATCGCCTCCGCCGGCTCCAGGGCTCCTTCATTGCGCTGTTTCGCTCCCGCCGCCAACGCGGCGTCCCGCAGGGCCGGATGAGAGCGAGCGCCGGCCCAGACGCCGTGACCGGAACCATCCTCGGCGACGAAGAGCGCCGAGGGGAAGCTGATCCGCTCCTTTCCCTCGGTGCGCCGCACCGCGTTCGCCGCGCGAGCCGCGTCCGGCGGATTGCGAACCTCGTCAAGGTCGGCGCCGAACGCTTCGGTGATCGCCTCGGAAAAGATGTCGATCTCGAAGCGAGCGCGGTCGAGGCCGGCGGGTCCGGCCGCGGCAACCAGCGCCTCGGGATGGTCGAGCTTGCGGCGCTCGAACATGATCCCCTCGCGCACCCGGCGCAGGTAGCGGTAGCCGGCCTCCCAGCCCTGCTCCGCGGCCGCCTTTACCGCCTGGCAGGCGGGGTAGGTCGATGTCAGTGGTCCCTCAGTCCAGATGCGCGGGTCGGTCGGCATCAGACCGTCGGCGGCGACCTCCAGCCAGTGTGAGATCAGGTCGGCAAAGCAGTCGGGGCCGGTGCCGATCCGGCCCTCCTCGTCGCGGTACTCGCGGCCGTATCGGCGCGCCAGGCCTCCCATCACCCAGACGAACTCGAGCTCGCCGTCGAACTCCCACATAAGTCGCCGCAGCGCCGGCTCGGAGGCCCACGACCAGGGACAGGCGGGATCGGTGTAGAAGCGGACTTGGACAGTCATCATTCGTTCGGGTGCAAGCTCTCAGCGGCGGGGGCACCCTAGGGCGAAAATACATCGCGATGCAAAGGCAAATCAGTTGGAACGCTTGAGCTCCACCGTACTCTCGGGCCGCTACCGGCTCGAGTCGAAGCTGGGCTCAGGCGGCATGTCGACCGTCTACCTGGCGCTCGACGAGGTTCTCGACCGCCCGGTGGCGGTCAAGCTGCTCCATCGCGAGATCTCCGAGGAGGCCGACCAGCTGGAGCGCTTCCGCCGCGAGGCGCGGGCGGCTGCGCGCCTCTCTCACCCGAACCTCGTCGGGGTGATCGACGCCGGCGAGGACGACGGCCGGCCCTACATCGTCTTCGAGTACATCGAGGGGCAGACCCTGAAGCGTTGCATCCAGGAGAAGGGCGGGTTGCCCGTGGACGAGGCGGTCGCCTACGCGATCGAGATCGGCCGCGGCCTCACCGCGGCTCACGCCCGCAAGCTCGTCCATCGCGACGTGAAGCCGCAGAACGTCCTGATCGATCCCGACGGCCGCGCCAAGGTGACCGACTTCGGCATCGCGCGCTCGCTGGAGCAGAAGGGGATGACCGCGACGGGCAGGGTGCTCGGCACCACCGACTACGTATCGCCGGAGCAGGCGATGGGCGAGGACGTCGACGAGCGCTCCGACGTCTACTCGCTGGGCGTCGTCCTCTACGAGATGCTCGCCGGCGACGTCCCGTTCCAGGCCGAGACGCAGGTCGGGGTCGCGATGAAGCACGTCAACGAGCCGATGCCCGACGTGCAGGCGAAGCGGCCGGAGGTATCAGCCGTCGTCGCATCCGTCGTGGACCGGTCGACAACCAAGGACCCGCGCGACCGCTACAGCACGGTCGCCGAGATGGTTCGCGACCTCGAGCAGACGCTCGAGGTGGAGGCGGCCCGCCGCGGAGGCACCAGCGGCGAGGCGACCAGCGTCCTCGATTCAGTCCCCAAGGCGAACCGCAGGCTTCGGCAGCGACGTCCACCCTGGCTGGGGATCGCCATGGGCCTCGTCGGAATCGCCCTGATCGCCGCGGCGGCGATCTTCGGGGGCGAGAAGCTGAATCTCGGTAACGACAGCTCGCCCAGCGCCACCACCACGGAAATCAAGCTGCCGACGGATGCGGCGGCCGAGTTCGACCCGGAGGCGGACGGGCAGGAGACCGGAACCCAGCGGCTCGCCATCGACTCCAATCCGACCGGGACCGCCTGGACCACCGAGCACTACGACACCCAGGACTTCGGCGGCCTGAAGGACGGGGTCGGCCTGACGATCGACACCGGCTCCACCATCACTGCGAAGGCGATCGACATCCGGAGCCCCACCCCCGGCTGGGACGCGGAGATCTACGAGTCGGGCGGCTCGCCACCGACCGAGTTGTCGGGGTGGGGACAGCCGGTCGCAACCGTCACCGACGGCGGAGGCCACGAGACGGTCAACCTCCCAGCGAAGCCCGCCCAGTCATTCCTGATCTGGATCACGAAGCCGCCTCACGCGAAGGACGATCCGGGCCGCTACCAGATGGAGATCAGTGACGTTCGGGTTCTGAGGTAAGCGAAGCTCAGAACTCGTACGAGCGCGACTTCTCATGGCGTTCGATCGCCAGCTTCACCAGCCGGTCGCAGAGCTCGGCATATGAGATCCCGTCCGCCTCGAAGAGCTTGCCGTAGACGCTGGTCTCCGTAAAGCCGGGGATCGTGTTGAGCTCGTTGACGAGGACCTCGTCGCCGTCGACGAAGAAGTCGCATCGCGCCAGGCCGCTGCAGCCGCAGAGCGTGAACACCTGCCGGGCCAGATCGCGAAGGCGCGCCGTCGCGTCCTCGGAGATCCGCGCCGGGACGACCAGCTCCATTCCGCCCTCCTCGTACTTCGCCTCGTAGTCGTACCAATCGTGGCCCTTGGTGTCGATCTCACCCGGCGGCGATGCGATCGGGTCCTCGTTGCCGAGCAGCGAGCACTCGACCTCCTTGCCCGGGGCCGGAGCCTCCACGATCACGCGCGGGTCATGCCGGCCTGCCTGCTCGACCGCGCGGTCGAGCTCTTCCTCTCCGGAGGCGGGCGCGATGCCCACACTGGAGCCGAGCCGCGCGGGCTTCACCCAGACCGGCTGCCCGAACCCCGAAGCGATCGCCTTCCAGTCGTCCTCCCCGGCCCGGCAGAACTCGACCTGCGGGATGCCGTGCCGAGCCAGCAGGTCCTTGAAGACGAGCTTGTCAATGCAGATCGCCGAGGCCTCCACGCCGGAGCCCGCGTAGGGAACTCCGAGGACCTCCAGCAACCCCTGCACGCTGCCGTCCTCTCCCCCGGGGCCGTGAAGGACGGGGAACGCGACGTCGCACTCCAGGAGGCCGCCTGCCGGGGTGAAGCTGACGGCCGCGCCGTCGGCGCTCCAGCCCCCCTCCCGGGCGATCGTGACCTCGACGGTCTCGTGACCGGCCTCCCGAAGGCCGGCGGCGACCGAGGCCGCGGAGCGCAGCGACACCTCGTGCTCACTACTGATCCCGCCGCCGATGACAGCCACCTTCATGGCGTCGTGGCCGTCGGTGCCTCGACTCCGACGGAGATCGTCACGGTGTCGCCGCGCTGGCCGCGGGAGCCACCCGGTGGGAACTCGGAGATCACGAAGCCCACCTCATTTGGGTCGCTGGTCGTCTCCTCGGTCACGGCCACGGTGAAGCCGGCCTTCTTCAGCGCGGTGACGGCCGTCTTCCGGGCCTGTCCGGTCACGTCGGGAACGGTGATGGCACCGGTCGACGCGAAGATCGTCACCTGCGAGCCGCGCCCGACGCGCTTGCCGGCGCCTGGGCTCTGGCTCAGCACCTTGCCCTGGGGCTCGGTCGAGTCCTTCTGGACCTCGGTGCCCGACAGGCCCGCGTTGGAGAGCGCCGCGAGGGCGGCCTGGTCGTCGAGACCGGTCACATCCGGGACGATCACCGTGTTGGCGCCGCGCGAGATCTGGAGGGTCACCGGCTGGAGGGTCGAGAGCTGGGTTCCAGCGGGCGGCGAGGTCCCGATCACCTGGCCCCTCGGGACGGACTTCGAGAACTGCTCCACCACGGTTACCTTGAAACCGGCCTTTTCCAGGCGTTTTGTGGCGTCCGCCTCGCTCAGCCCGATGACCGAGGGCACCGCAACGATCGCCGGCCCGGAGCTGACGCTGAGCGTGACGGTTGATCCCTCCTCGGCCTTGCCGCCGCCGCGATCCGTCGGGATCGGATCCTGCTCGACGACCTGATCCCTCGGCGCCGCGCTGGGAATGGCCTTGATCGCCACCTTGAAGCCCTTGCCGTCGAGGATCTGGCTCGCCTGGTCGGAGGTCTTACCGATCACGTCCGGGATCGCGAGGTGCGAGGGCCGGGTGAGCGCGTAGGCGACGAGCGCGGCCACCCCGCAGGCGAGCAGCGCGATCACGAGCCAGCGCCAGCGCCAGCGGCGCCGGCGAATCTCGTATTCCTCGTACACCTCCTCCTCGTCGCCCGGGATGTCGGTCTCGCCCTCCGGGGACACCGCGGCGAATGCGGCCGTGTCCTGCGGCCGCGGCTTGTCCGGAGCGCGCTCCGCGGCGTCGAGTGCGCGCAGGAACGCGTCGGCGTCCTTGAAACGGGCGTCTGGGTCCTTGGCGAGGGCCCGCATGACGACCGCGTCCAGCGCGGGCGGAATGTTCGGGTTGATCGCGCTGGGACGGCGAGGCGTCTCGGAGACCTGCTTGAGCGCGATCGCCACGGCGCTGTCGCCCTCGAAGGGGACGCGGCCGGTGAGGGCCTCATACAGGATCACTCCGATCGAGTAGATGTCCGAGCGCGGTGTCGTCGGCTTGCCCTGCGCCTGCTCCGGGGAGAGGTACTGGGCAGTCCCCATCACCGAGCCGGTGGCGGTGATGTCGGAGTTCTCGCCGCCGCGGGCGATGCCGAAGTCCGCGACGCGCGCCCGGCCCTCGTCGTCGATCAGCACGTTCTGGGGCTTCAGGTCGCGGTGGATGATCCCCTTGCGGTGCGCGAAGCGGGCGGCGTTCAGGATCTGCCGGGTGAAGTCGATCGCGTCCTTTGTCCCCATCCCGCCCTTGACGAGGTCCTTGAGCGAGGGCCCGTCGACGTACTCCATGGCGATGAAGTAGGTGTCGCGGAAGGAGCCGCGGTCGAAGATCCCGACGACGTTGGGGTGCTGAAGGCCGGCGGCCGACTGCGCCTCGCGCTGGAAGCGCTGGACGAACTCACCGTCCTGGGCGAAGCGGTCGTGGAGGATCTTGATCGCCACATTGCGATCGAGCTCTGTGTCCTCCGCGAGCCAGACGTCCGCCATCCCGCCCGAGCCGATCTTCCGCTCGAGCTGGTAGCGCTCGTCCACCATGGTGCCCTTGCGGGCGTCGGCCATCAGGCCCCGCTCCCGAGCAGGCTCTCGGCGACCGCCTTGAAGATCGGGCCGCAGGTCGGTCCACCGAAGCCGCTGGTGTGCTCCACGATGCAGGCGATCGCGATCTTCGGATCGTTGGCCGGGGCGAAGCCGATGAACCAGGCGTCATTGACGCCTGGCGAGATCTCCGCGGTTCCGGTCTTGCCCGCCACGTCGATGCCCGAGACGGCCCCCGCCGTGCCGGTTCCCTCGGAGACGACGTCCTGCATCATGCCGTTGAGCTGGGAGGCCGTGTCCTCGCTCATCACCCGGCTCTGGTGCGCGGGATCGAGCTTCGTCTCGCGCCCATCTGGCCGGATCACCTTCGACCACAGCCGGGGCTCCATCAGCTCGCCCTTGTTGGCCACGGTGGCGGCGACCTCGGCCATCTGCAGCGGAGTCACCCGAAGGCGCTCCTGCCCGATCGCGACGCGTCCGATGTCGATCCTGTCGCTGGGGCCCAGCAGCTTGATCCCGTCGTAGACCCCGCTGGCCGCGAGCTGAAAGCCGGGATAGTCGAGTCGCGGCTTGGCGTTGAAGCCATAGCGATCCATGTACTTGAACATCGTGTCGTTGCCGACCTTCTCCCCCGCCTGGGCCCACCAGGTGTTGACGGAGTTGGTCAGGGCGGTGGTCATCGGGATGTCGCCGAACTGCTCGCCGCCGGAGTTCGAGAGCGGCACACCCTCGATCGCGATCGGAGACCGCCCGCTGAGCACCGAGTTCGGGGTGAAGTCGCCGCTGTCGAGGGCGGCTGTCGCCGTCACCACCTTCATGGTCGAACCGGGTGGGTACCCGGCCTGCGTCGCCCGGTTGAAGAGCGGGGCGCTGGTCTGCGAGTTGAGCCTCTTGAAGGTGTTCGAGTTCTCCACGGAATTCGGGTCGTACTCGGGGATGCTCACCATCGCCTTGATCTCGCCGGTCGATGGGACCATCGCCACCACCGAACCGCGGCGGCCGGCAAGTCCGTCCACGGCTGCCCTCTGCGCCCCGGGGTTGAGCGCAGACTGCACGTTGTCCCCCTCCTGCGAATGCCCCTGCAGCTCGTCGAGCACGGAGAGGAACTCGGTCTTGTTCCCGACCAGCTCGTCGTTGTGGGAGAGCTCGAAGCCCACCCTGCCCCGGTCGACGAAGCTGTAGCCGATCGGGTTCCCGAACAGCGAGCCCAGCGGGTAGTGGCGGACGTAGATCTGGTTGTTTCCCTTGCCGACGGGGCGCGAGTGCGCAATCACCGTCCTCCCGTCGTCGGCGAGGATGTCGCCGCGCTGGATCTTCTGCTCCTCGAGCAGCGGCCTGCGGTTGGCGGTGTTCGCCTTCAGCGAGCTCGAGTCGAAGACCGACCAGTACGAGGTGAAGCCGAAGAGCAGTGCGTAGAGCACCACGATGACGCTGAAGAGCTTGACGATCTGGCGATTCACTCCCGGACCCCCGCCTCGGATTCGAGCCGTACCCGGCGGCGCGATTTGTCGGAGACCATCAGCAGCAGGGCCAGGAGGATGAAGTTCGCGACGATCGAGCTGCCCCCGTAGCTGATGAAGGGCAGGGTCACGCCGGTCAGCGGGATCACCCTGGTGACGCCGCCGATGATCACGAAGGCCTGGAGGGCGAGGATCGTGGTCAGGCCAGTCGCGAGCAGCTTCGAGAATCCGTCCTCGGCGAGGATCGCGGTCTTGAAGCCGCGCTCGGAGATCAGGGCGTAGATCAGGACCACGGCAGCGCCACCGAACAGCCCCAGCTCATCGACGATCACGGCGTATATGAAGTCGGTGTGCGGGGCGGGCAGGATCGCGCACCTGTCCGGGAAGTCCCCATGACAGGCTGGGAGCTGCACCAGCGAGTCGCCGAGGCCGCGGCCGAAGAGCCCGCCGTCGGCCTGAGCGAAGATCGACTGCGAGAGCTGGTAGCCGCTGCCGCTCGCGTCGTGGAAGGGGTCGAGCCAGATGTCGAAGCGCTGCTGGATGTGCGGGGCCGTGTGGGCGAAGAACCAGGCCCCGAGCACGAACATCAGCAGGCCGATGATCACGAACGAGATCCGGGCCGTCGCGACGTAGATCAGCGCCAGGAAGGCGCCGAAGAACATCACCGAGCTGCCCAGGTCGCGGATGAAGACCAGGAGGACCATGGCGGCGCCCCAGACGACCAGAAGCGGTCCCAGGTGCTTGAGCGGCGGCAGCACCAGTCCCATGAACTTCCGCGTACCGATCACAAGCACCTCACGCCGCTCGTTCAGATAGCTGGCGAGAAAGACGACGATGCAGATCTTGGCCAGCTCGGTCGGCTGGAAGGTGACGGGCCCCAGGTTCACGGCCAGGTAGGCGTCGTTGGTGGCGTGGCCGAGGAACCGCGGCATGATCAGCAGCACGATCCCGGCGAGCGCGATCAGGTAGCGGTAGCGCTCGAGCGCCTCGTAGTCGCGCAAGAAGATGATCGTCGCCGAGAAGAGCACGAGGCCGAGCACGAACCAGTTGGCCTGGTCTCGCGCCAGTCCCTCATCGAGGCGGTAGAGCATCACCAGCCCGAAGGCTGCGAGCAGGGCGACAAGCGGGAAGAGGAACGGATCCGCGTCGGGGAGCCGGATCCGGATGACGATGTGGGTGGCGACGCAGACGGCGAGGAAGTAGGCGCCGTAGAAGACGCTCAGGTTCCCGAGCTGGTCCGAGTTCGTGATCAACACGGCCGTGAACCCGGCCGTGACCAGCAGCGCGACCGGGATCAGTGCAAAGAGCTCGCGGGTGCGCGCGCTCAACGCTTCTGCGCCTGCTGGCCCTTGGAGTTGGCCCCAGACTTCTTCTTCTTCGGGGCGGGCGCGGGCGGCGGCGGCGGCAGGCCCTCGGTCGGCCGCAGCTTGATGTCCTCGATCAGGTCCGTCGCATCTCCCTTGCCTCGCCACGTGTGCCCGGTGACCGCGTCCTGACGGGCCTCGGAGAGGGTTCCCTCCTGCACCGGGATCGAGTACTGCTTGGAGTAGAGGCTGACCCCGAGCGGAAGCGTGTACGGCAGGCCCCGGTAGAGCGCAACGTTGCCCTGGTTGTCCGTGCCGAGGAAGTAGATCGACCGCGCGGCGAGCAGTCCTCCCCCGATCACGACGACCGCTGCCAGGATCGCCACCACCCATCCGAGCACCCTTCGGCGCCTCGCGGGCGCCGGCATCGGTCCGCGGCCGCGCATCCGGTCGGTCGCCGCCCGCATCCGCTCCCCGGTCATGCCGGCCTGCTCGGCGGTCCGGGAGATCAGCGTCGCGCTCTCCTCACCCTCCCTCGCGCCAGCGTCGGCGAGCCGGAACGCGACGGCGGTGATGTTGTCGCGACCGCCTCCGCGGTTGGCGGCCTCGACCAGCTTGTTGACTCCGCTCCGGAGGGTTCGCGACTCGACCAGGATCCGCTGGATCTCGTCGTCGGAGACCATCGTCGTGAGGCCGTCGCTGCAGAGCAGGAAGACGTCGCCATCCCGTGCCGGGAAGGTCATCGTGTCGACGTTCACGCTGGGCTCGGGGCCGAGGGCGCGCGTGATGATCGAGCGCTGGGGGTGCTCCTCGGCCTCCTCCTCCGTGAGGCGGCCCTGCCGGCGCAGCTCCTCCACCAGCGAGTGGTCCTTGGTGAGACGCTTGAGCTGCCCGCCCCGCAGCACGTAGGCGCGGCTGTCGCCGACGTGCCCGAGCGCCACCTCGTCGTTTCGGACCATCGCCGCCGTCAGAGTCGTTCCCATCCCCGCCCGCGAGGAGTCCTCCTGGGCGAGCCGGTGGATCTCGCGATTCGCGGCCTGGGCGATCTCCTCGAGCTGTCCCTCTGCCGGGGCCTCGTTGCTGAGCTTCTGGCGGCGCTCGAAGGCGCTCGCGGCGATGCGCGAGGCAACCTCTCCCGCCTGCGCGCCGCCCATCCCATCGGCGACCGCGAACAGGGGCGAGCGCGCGAAGTAGGAGTCCTCGTTCGCGTGGCGCTGGCGGCCGGTGTCTGTCTTGTGTGCCTCTTCCGCGACGGTCAGCATCAGGAGACCTCGAAGCGGAACTCAGTGTCCCCGATGCGGATCAAGTCACCGGGGCTCAGCTCCGCCTCGCCGTGTAGCTCCCGCGAGTTCAGGAGCGTGCCGTTGGTCGAATTCAGATCCTCGACGAAATACCCGCCGCCGCGGTTGAAGACGCGGGCATGAAAGCCGGAGGCATAGCGGTCGTCGAGCCTGATGTCCGCGTCCGCCGAGCGGCCCAGGGAGATGCCGCCGAAGAGATCGAAGTGGTCGCCCTTGTTGAGGCCACCGCCCTCCTGGACGACGAGGAACGCGTCGGTCGCCTCAGCGTCCCCACCGAGGACGTCGTGGTAGCCCGTCTCGAAGCCGGGGGACGCCGTGCCTCGCAGGTCGCGCAGCGCCATCCGCGTGACCCAGAGCAGGAACAGATAGAGGACGGCCAGGAAGCCGAACTTGAGCGCTACGGCTAGCGGCTCGAGATCGTTCACTGCTCGATGTCGAAGGCGAAGACCTTGGTCCCTAGGGTGATCTCGTCGCCGGGCGAGAGGCGAGCGTTGGCGACGCGGCGACCATTGACCTTCACTCCGTTGGTGGAGTTCAGGTCGACGATCTGCCAGTCCCCGACGCTCGACCGGCGCAGCTCGGCGTGCCGGCGAGAGATGTTGGGGTCGTCGATGATGCAGTCCGCCTCCTTCGAGCGCCCCAGCGTCGCGGTGGGCCCGTCGAGGACGTAGCGCCGGTCGTCGACCGAGACGATCGCGCGGGTCTCGGAGTAGGCGGCGTCCGGGCGGCGCTTGGACTTCGCCTTCTGCGCCTGAGTCGCCGAGTAGACCATCGTGTGGCCCTGCTCGCCCTGCGTCGCCTCTGCACCCTGTCGCTGGGGTGGTCGCACCAGCCGCGTCTGGATCCCGAATTCGCCGAGGCGAAGTCGCTCATCCTGGTCCAGGTTGACGACCGGCCGGGTCAGCAGGTCGTAGTCGTGGTGGCGCGCATGCTCGAGGAGGTGCCCGCTCAGCTCCTGGGCGAGGGATGACTCGTAGTCCTTGAAGCGCTCGTAGTCGTCGGGACAGAGCCAGACCGTGTACTCGTTGGGCACGTAGACGCGCTGGACCGAGGCGGTCTTGTGGGCGTCCATCTCCTTGGAGAGCTTTCGGGCGATCTCCACGGGCTGCACGCCGGAGCTGAAGGCGCGGCTGAACACGCCCTCGACGAGGCCCTCGATGCGAGCTTCAAGGTTGCGTAGAACGCTGATCGCTGACTCCTGGGATCGATGGCTGGCCGGCGCGCCTATTTAACGGGTTGCGCCTTGCGGCGCACCCTCGCACAACGCGCGAAATGCTAGTGCCCCACGCTACGTGAGGGCATCGGACCGGGGCTCCTCGAGGGAGCCAGGTGTGTAGCGCGTCGGTGGTCCAATTCGGCGAGAGAGCACCGCGGCGACGATCGCCGCGAGCAGCGCCCCGAAGAGCAGGCCCGGAGGGCTCGTGCTTCCCGCCACCAGGCGGAGCGTCGTGATCAGGCCGGCTGCCCAGATCAGCGCGCCGAGGGCATCGAGCAAGGGGGTCCGGCCACGCACGAGCGCCGGGAGAACGAGCGCCGCGGCCGCGAAGATCCCGGCCGCCGCCAGCACGGATCCATCGATCAGCGGAGTGAGCACGTCGGTGATCGCGGTGCTCGCCGATCCCTTCCAGTGGGCGGGCGGGTCCGCCACGGGCCCCAGCAGCAGGGTCGTGTGGGCGAGCTCCTCCCAAGCTGCGATCCAGAGGTAGCCGACACCGCCGAGCGCGGCCCGGCCGGCCGCGCCCCGTGTCATCCCGGCGAGCGCCGGATAGACGGGCCCGAGGCCGATCAAACCGAGGATCGGCGCCAATCCGGGGAGCGCAATCGCCTCGGGATCGATCATCGGGGCCAGGAGCGGCACGCCAAGCACGGCGATCAGGGCGGCCACCCCGGGCTCTCCCGCACCGATCAGGACCCAGAGCAGCACGAGGGCGAGCTGCAGCGCGTAGGCCGGCCGCGGCCGGCCCAGAGCGAGCACGCCCGGGATCACAGCGGCCAGCGCAATCGGTGCCGGAGCTCCGGTGGAGATCAAGGCCGCGAGGCCGAGAGCCGCCACCCCTGCCCCCGGCAGGAACCGGCCGATCGCCGGGAGCCCTCGGCGCGGTAGCCACGCGCCGTCGTCGATGCCATCGATGCCCTCGACGGCGGGAAGCGGATCGCCGTCCAGCTCGTTGACGTGCGCCGCGAGGGCCGCCTCGAGCTCGGAGGCCAGCGGGCGAAGCTCTGGGTCGGGGTCGAGCGCCGCGTCGATCGCGTTGGTCATCGCTTCGGGCAGCTCCGGCCGAACGGCCGAGAGCGGGGCGATTGGCTCACCGATGGCGCGCGCCGTCGCGGCCGGCCCCTCGCGGATCAGCGGATGCTCTCCGCAGAAGCACTCGTACAGAGTCAGCGCCAGCGAGTAGACATCGGCCGACGGGCCGGGCCGCAGGCCGTCGGCCTGCTCGGGAGCCATGTAAGCCAGGGTCCCCATGACCGCGCCGGTCGCCGTCAGGGACTGCGCCCCCGCCACCCGCGCGATCCCGAAGTCGACGAGCTTGGCCTCGTCCCCCGGTCCGACCAAGATGTTCTCCGGCTTCACGTCACGATGCACGACTCCCGCGCGATGGGCGTGCATCAGGGCGGCGGCGGAGTCGGCGCCCACGCGCGCGACGAGACGATCGGTGAGCTCTCCGCGGCGTCCCATCGCACGAAGGGTGTCGCCCTCGATCAGCTCAGACACCAGGTAGGCGCGCTCTCCGTCGCTGGCGAGCTCGTAGAGCGTCGCGATGTTCCGATGGGCGAGGCGCGCCACGGCCTGGGCCTCACGGGTGACGCGGGGGGCGCCGTGCTCGCGATCGATCACCTTGACGGCGACCGGGCGCTGCAGGCGCTCATCCCAGGCGCGGTAGACGGTGCCGAAGCCGCCGCTTCCGATCCGCTCCTCGATCCGGAATCTGCCCAGGATTTGATCGCCCACCATGGCTGCTCCTGTTTCGGTGTGCGTGGGCCCCTTCCTGCGTGCAGCAGGGTCGGGTGACGGTGCCGCTTCGCAGAGGTTCATACTCTTGGCCGGTTTGGCATTCCTCGATGAGGAACAAGACGATTTGGTCGTCGCCGATGAACCAGAGCGCCCCAGGCGCAGGGTCGGGGGGCCCCAGAGGCGACGCCAGCAATACCTGGTCCGACGCCTGATCGGCGTCGGGGTGGGTCTCGCGTTCCTGATCCTGATCGTGATCGGGTTCCGCGGCTGCCTCGAGGCGCGCTCCGACCGCGCGCTGCGGAACTACGACTCGAGCGTCGCCACGATCATGCAGCAGTCCGAGCAGAGCGGGAAGGACTTCTTCCAGCTCCTCAGTTCCCCCAGCGGCTCGAGCTCCGTCGAGGTGCAGAACCAGGTCTTCGCCCAGCGCGACGCGTCGTCCACCCTGCTCGATCGCGCCCAGGGACTGAGCGCCCCCGGCCAGATGCACGACGCCCAGGCCGCCGTCGAGCAGACCTTGACACTGCGCCGCAACGCCCTCACGGCGATCGCCGCCAACGTCACCCAGGCGACCGCGCGGGCCCAGACGGCAAACGCTCTCACCACGATCGGCGATGCGATGGGCTCGCTCTATGCGAGCGACATCCTCTGGACCCAGCTCGCCAAGCCCGACATGCAGAAGGTCCTGAAGGACGAGGGCGTCGAGGGCCAGCCGCTTCCCCCCGGAAACTTCATGCCCTCCAACGCCACCGACTACCTCGACCAGGCCTCCCTGGTGACGAAGCTGAACGCGATCACCGGCACCAGCAGCGCCACGTCGGGAGGCGTCCACGGCCTCTCACTGGACTCGACCACGATCGGGGGCAGCACCCTCTCGCCCGACACCACGACGACCGTGCCGAGCGATGCGGCGGAGATCGACATCGCCGTGACCAACTCCGGTGACAGCGACGAAACCGGGATCAGCGTCACCGTCCAGCTCGGCGGCAGCAGCCTCACCGGACAGCTCCAATCGCTCAGCGCCGGCCAGCAGGGCACCGTCAAGATCCCCCTGACCACCAAGCCGACACCGGGCACACCGACCCAGGTGGAGGTGGTCGTCAATCCCGTGCCCAGCGAACAGCTGACGGACAACAACTCGTCGACCTACACCGTCGTCTTCGGCTCCTGAGCCGCCCGGGAGCGAGTCGGTAGATGCGGATCGCCTACCTCGGACCGAGGGGCACTTACAGCGAGGACGCCATGAGGTCTGCCATCGGCGGCGAGAAGTTTGAACCGGCTCCCGCCGCGTCCGTTTACGACGCGATCCTGGCGGTCCGCGAGGGCGAGGCCGACCGGGCGCTCGTGCCGTTCGAGAACTCGATCGAGGGAGCGGTCACCGCCACCCTGGACACGCTCGCCTTCGAGGCCGACGGGGTCACGCTCGTCGGCGAGTACGACCTGACGGTCAGGCACTGCCTGATCGCCAGGGAGGAGATGCCGCTGGAGGAGATCCAGGTCGTGCTCTCCCACCCGCAGCCCATCGCTCAGTGCGCCAGGTTCATCCGGGAGAGCCTCTCCCAGGCCGAGGCGCGAGCCGCGTCCAGCACCGCGGAGGCCGTCCGGACGGTCGCCCAGTCCGATCAGCCGTGGGCCGCACTCGGCGCCGAGTCCGCGGCGGCCCTCTACGGCGCAGCGGTGCTCCGTCACGGGGTCGAGGATGAGCCCGACAACATCACCCGCTTCGTCTGGGTGGCGCCGGAGGGGACCGTCCCGTCGGGCTCGGGACCGTGGCGGACCTCGCTGGTCTTCTCGGAGCTCGGCGAAGATCATCCCGGTGCGCTCGTCGACGCGCTTCAGATCTTCTCGGTCCGGGGGATCAACCTGACCCGCATCGAGTCGAGGCCCCTGCGACGTGGGCTCGGGCGGTACCAGTTCTTCATCGACATCGAGGGTGCCGCGGGCGAGGATCCACTCTCGGAGGCAATCGAGGCACTTCGCGGCAAGGCGGACACCGTGCGTGTGCTGGGCAGTTGGCCGATCTCCGCGCCGCCTGGAGTTCCCGGGGGCGAGTAGGGCCTGCACTACAATCGCGCGGGAACATGGGTAACGGGGTCACCGCGCATAGTTCGGCCGCGGTGTTTGTCGCGGCCGGTGATGAGGTGCAGGTGGGGGGCCGTGAGGCGAACGGCCACGTCACCGCCGGGCTCAACGGCCATCAGGCTGCCCATCCGAATGGCCACAACCTCGCTCCGGACGGGGAGGCCGACGGAGAGGTAGCGGTAGCCGCCGCCCGCCGCCTGACGCGCGGGCGGGTACTGGTCCTGAACGCAAGCTACGAGCCGCTCAACGTCTGCACCGTCAGGAGGGCGCTGGTCCTCCTCCTGAAGGAGAAGGCCGAGGTCCTCGAGCGCGGTGATGACGTCCTTCGCTCCGAAACGATGCGCGTGGACCGGCCGGTGGTGATTCGGCTGGTCAGCTTCGTTCGCGTGCCTCGCGACATCCATCGCCGGCGCATCACGCGCAAGGCGGTGCTCGCGCGCGACGGCTGGACCTGCCAGTACTGCGGCGATCACAAGCCCAGCCTCACGGTCGATCACGTCATCCCGCGCAGCCGCGGTGGCGAGTCGGTCTGGGAGAACATCGTCGCCTCGTGCGCACCATGCAACCGAAAGAAGGGGAACCGCCTTCCCCACGAGATCAGGATGCATCCCAAGCGGAATCCACGGCCCCCCGGCCCGACCGTCTTCATCCGGATCGCCGCGCCGCGGACTCCCGAGGCCTGGGAGCCCTACCTGCTCACCGCCTAGCCCGCTAGCGCTTCTTCTTCTTGGCCGACTCGGCGCGCTGCTTCGCCGTCGCGGTGTGCTTCGGCTTCAGCTTGGGCTTCGCGGCGCCCTTCGACTTCGGCTTGGCGGCCGGCTTTGGCTTCGGCTTCGGCTTGGAAGCCGCTTTGCTCTTCGGCTTGGCGGCAGGCGCCTTCGCGGAGCCACCGGAGGAGCGCCGCCTCTTCGGCTTGGTCACCTTTGCCTCGCCGTTGCCCTCCGCCTCGGCTGCTGCGGCCTCCTCAGCGATGTTCTCGGGGGTCGGCGCTTCCTCCTCGACCGATCCATCCGCCGCCGAGGCACCGTTCCCGTTCGTCTCGCTGGACTCGACCACCAGCGCGACGGCGCTGACGCGATCGCCCTTCTTCAGGTTCATCAACCGGACGCCCTGCGTGGCGCGTCCCATGCGGGAGATCCCCCCGACCGCATTGCGCTGAACCATGCCAGTCTGCGAGATGAAGATCAGCTCCTGGCCCTCCCGGACGACCCGGGCACCGGCGAGACCGCCCTTCTTCTCGGTGAGCTTCGCCGTCAGCATGCCCTTGGCGCCGCGTCCCTTGACGGGGTACTCGGCAAGCGAAGTCCGCTTCCCGTAGCCGTTCTCGGTGACGACGAGGAGCTCTCCCTTCGAGTCCTGGGCATTGATCACGTCAAGCGAGAGAACCTCGTTGCCCTTGTCCGAGACATTCATCCCCTTGACGCCGGCGGTGCCGCGGCCCATCGGGCGCGCCTGCTTCTCGCTGAAGCGCGCCGCGTGCCCGGACTTGGACACCAGGATGATGTCGTCCTTGCCCGAGGTCATCCGCACCCGGACCAGCTCGTCGCCCTTGCGGATGTTGATCGCGATGATCCCGTCCGCGCGGATCGGCGTGTCGTAGTCCTTGAAGGGCGTCTTCTTGACCATGCCCTGGGCGGTGCCGAAGATCAGGAACTTGCCCTCGGAGAAGTCGCGGGTGGGGATGACCGCAGTCACCTGCTCCTTCTCCTTGAGCGGGAGCACATTGACGAGGGCGCGCCCGCGTGAGGCGCGGCTGCCCTCCGGCAGCTCATAGACCTTGAGGCGGTAGACCTTCCCCTGGTTGGTGAAGAAGAGGAGATAGTCATGCGTCGAGCAGACGTGCAGGTGCTCGATGTAGTCGCCCTCCTTCATGTTCATCCCCATCACCCCGCGGCCGCCGCGGCGCTGCTGGCGATAGGTGGCGAGCGGCGTCCGCTTCGCGTAGCCCGATGCGGTGATCGAGACCACCATCTGCTGGTCGGCGATCACGTCCTCGATGTCGAGCTCGCCCTCGGCGGCGGTGATCTCGGTCCGGCGCTCGTCGCCGTAGCGCTCGGCGATCTCGGCGAGCTCGGACTTGACCAGCCCCAGCACCTTGGTCTCGTCGGCGAGGATGGCGCGGAGCTGCTTGATCAGCTTGGTGAGCTCGGTGTGCTCCTCGCGGATCTTGCCGGCCTCGAGCGCGGTGAGGCGCTGGAGACGCATGTCCAGGATCGCCTGGGCCTGCGGGCGCGTGAGGTCGAACTTGTCCATCAGGCCCTCGCGCGCGACGTCGGGATCCTTCGATGCACGGATCAGCTTGATCACCGCGTCCAGGTTGTCGAGGGCGATCAGCAGCCCCTCGAGGATGTGTGCCCGGGCCTCAGCGCGAGCCAGCTCGTGCTGGGTGCGACGGGTGATGACGTCGCGCTGGTGCACGACGTAGTGGCGGATCGTCTCGAGCAGGCTGAGCGTGCGGGGGACACCGTCGACCAGCGCCACCATGTTGATGCCGAAGCTCTGCTGCATCTGGGTGCGCTTGTAGAGCTGGTTCAGGACCACCTTGGCCGGGTCCCCGCCGCGCTTCAGCTCGATCACGATCCGCATCCCGGAGCGGTCGGACTCGTCGCGCAGGTCCGAGATCCCGGTGATCTTCTTGTCGCGGACGAGGTCCGCGATCTTGGTGATCAGGCCGCCCTCGCCGCCCTTCTTGACCATGAAGGGGAGCTCGGTGACGATGATCGCCTCCTTGCCGCCCTTCATCGGCTCGACGTGGGCTCTCGCCCGCACCTTGACCGAGCCGCGGCCGGAGGCGTACGCATCGCGGATCCCGTCGCGGCCCATGATGATTCCGCCGCCGGGGAAGTCCGGGCCCTTGACGTGCTTCATCAGCTCCTTGAGATCGACCTCCGGGTCCTCGATGACCGCGTTGACCGCGCCGGTGACCTCACGGAGATTGTGCGGCGGGATGTTCGTGGCCATCCCCACGGCGATCCCGGCGGCGCCGTTGACGAGCAGGTTGGGGAACCGCGCCGGCAGCAGCAGCGGCTCCTGCGTGCGCTCGTCGTAGTTGGGGCCGAAGTCGACGGTGTCGGCGTCGATGTCGCGGAGCATCTGCGTCGCCAGCGGGCCGAGCCGCGCCTCGGTGTACCTCATGGCCGCCGCCGGGTCGTCGTCGATCGATCCGAAGTTGCCCTGGCCGTCGATCAGCGGATAGCGCAGCGAGAACTCCTGCGCCATGCGCACCAGCGTGTCGTAGATCGCGGAATCGCCGTGCGGGTGGTACTTGCCCATCACCTCGCCGACGATGAAGGCGCACTTGCGGTACGGCCGGTTGGGCTGCAGGCCGAGGTCGTGCATCGCATAGAGCACGCGGCGGTGGACCGGCTTGAGCCCGTCGCGCACGTCGGGCAGCGCGCGCCCGACGATCACGCTCATCGCGTAGTCGAGATAGGAAGAGCGCATCTCCTTCTCGAGCTCGCGCGGCTCGATGTTGCCGGTCAGGGCCTCGAGGGCGCCGCTGTCGTCGGGAGGCGCCGGGCTAGACATCGAGGAACCTCACGTCGCGCGCGTGTCTCTCTATGAAGTCCTTACGGGGCTGGACTTGGTCCCCCATCAGGTCGGAGAACGTCTGCTCGGTGTTGAGCGCCGCCGCATCGTCGATCGCGACCTGCTGCAGGGTGCGACTGCCGGGATCCATCGTCGTCTCGCGCAGCTGCTCGGGATTCATCTCGCCGAGGCCCTTGAAGCGCTGGAGCTGCACGCCCTCACGGGCCAGCTCCAGGACCGTGCGCCGGAGGTGGGCGAAGGAATCCGCCTCGCCCTCCTTCTCGCCGAGCACGACCACGAACGGCGGCTCGCCGACCAGCTCACGCAGCTTCGAGTGCGCCTCGATCAGCTGCGCGTAGGCGGTGTGGTCGAAGAGCTCCTTCGGCATCCGGTGCTCGCGCGCGAGGCCGGTGCGGCGATGGGTTCCCTTGACCACCAGTGCCCCCTTGTCCTGCTTGGCGAGGGCGGTGATGTAGGGCCGGTCCTTCGGGTCCTTCGCCTTGAACACCTTCGCGGCAGCGGGCATGGTCTTCGCCTGGGACTCGAGCAGGTGCGACTCGGAGATGAAGTCGATCACCTCGTGGCCGAACTCGGCGCGCAGGGTGGAGAGCCAGCCCTCGAACGCCTTGTAGTGCCGGGTGAGGTCCTGCCAGCGGCGCTTGCTGAGCTTGCGCTGCTTGCCGTCGGCGTCCATCACGGCGAACTGCTCGAGCTTGTCCCTGAGCAGCAGCTCCTCGAGCTCCGACTCGCGCTCGATCCAGATCTCGTTCGAGCCCTGCTTGAGCTTGTACAGCGGCGGCTTCGCGATGTAGACGTAGCCGGCCTCGATCAGCTCGGGCATCTGCCGGTAGAGGAAGGTGAGCACCAGGGTGCGGATGTGCGCGCCGTCGACGTCGGCATCCGTCATCAGCACGACCTTGTGGTAGCGGGCCTCGCCGAGGTCGAACTCGTCTTGGACGCCGGTGCCGATCGCGGTGATCAGCGCCTGGATCTCGTTGTTGGCCAGGACCTTGTCGATCCTGCTCTTCTCGACGTTGATGATCTTGCCGCGCAGCGGCAGGACCGCCTGGGTGTTCCGGTCGCGGCCCTGCTTCGCCGAGCCGCCGGCCGAGTCGCCCTCGACGATGAAGAGCTCCGCATCGCGCGGGTCCTTCACCGTGCAGTCGGCGAGCTTCCCGGGCAGGGTCGAGTTCTCGAGCGCGGACTTGCGCCTCGTCAGGTCCCTGGCCTTGCGCGCCGCGTCGCGGGCCCTGGCGGCATCCACGGCCTTCACCAGGATGCGGCGGGCGTCCGCCGGGTTCTCCTCGAGGAACTCCCCGAGGGCGCGGTTGACGACCTCCTTGACCAGCCCCTCGATCGGCGGGTTGCCGAGCTTGGTCTTTGTCTGGCCCTCGAACTGCGGATCGGCAAGCTTCACCGAGACGACCGCGGTCAGTCCCTCGCGCACGTCCTCGCCGGAGAGGTTGTCGTCCTTCTCCTTGAGGAGGCCGCGGTTCCGCGCCACGGCGTTCAGCGTCCGGGTCAGGGCCGAGCGGAAGCCGGACAGATGGGTACCGCCCTCATGTGTGTTGATGTTGTTGGCGAAGCTGAAGATCGACTCCTGGTAGGAGGCGTTCCACTGCATCGCGACCTCGACCTGGCCCTCCTCCGTCTCGCCCTCGAAGAAGGCGATCTTGCGGTGGAGGGGATCCTTGGTCTCGTTCAGGTGCTTGACGAAATCCGCGATGCCGCCCTTGTACTGGAACTCGACCTTCTCGCCGGCGCCGCGCTCGTCGATCAGCTCGACCCTGAGGTTGCGGGTGAGGAAGGCAGTCTCGCGGAGCCGCTCGGCGAGAGTCTCGAAGTCGAATTCGATCTCCTCGCCGAAGATCTCCATGTCCGGGAGGAAGGTGATGGTCGTGCCGGTGGTCTTCACCGCGCGGCCCTTCTTGAACTTCGCCACGGGCTTGCCGCGCTCGTAGGTCTGCTGCCAGACGTGCCCGTCGCGCCAGATCTCGAGATCGAGCTTCTCCGAGAGCGCGTTGACGACCGAGACACCGACGCCGTGGAGACCGCCGGAGACCTTGTAGCCGCCGCCGTCGCCGAACTTGCCGCCGGCGTGGAGCGTGGTGAGGACGACCTCGGCCGCAGGCTTGCGCATCTTGGCGTGCCGGTCGACCGGAATGCCGCGGCCGTCGTCGACGACCGTGCAGCTGTTGTCCGGATGCAGGGTGACGGTGACCTTCTTGGCGTGGCCGGCGATGGCCTCGTCGACGGAGTTGTCCACAACCTCGTAGACGAGGTGATGGAGACCGCGGGGGCCGGTCGAGCCGATGTACATACCCGGGCGCTTGCGAACGGCCTCGAGGCCCTCGAGGACGGTGATGTCCTTGGCGCCGTAGGAGGCACCCTGCGCGCTCTTGGTCTTCTTGGCGGCGCTCTTGGGAGCACCATTCGTGCGGGAGGAGCCCTTCTTGCTCGCTCCTCCGCGCTGGGAGGTCTTCGCCACTCAGCTTCCTTTCAGTTCCATCAGGGGATGCCTCGACCTTCGTGACCCGGCTCGGAGGGTCCTCGCGGACAAGAGGGTCGGGGCCTCACACAAGTTCACCTAAGTCTACCAGTCGGGGGCAGCGGAAATTGCGTCCACCGTGCACAAAAACCCTGCAAACGACGTATAAAGAGAAACTTAGCCGGGATCTCCGGAGGCAGTGAAGCGAATCGCCTCCAGAGCGGCCCATTCGGGCAGGTTCCGGCGCACCTGTTCGAGGATCTGACCGCCGAGCAGATCGAGCTCCTGTGCCCAGGTGGCCGACCGGCAGGCGACGGTGACGACCCCCTGGCGCTCCGAAACGGGCGATGCCTCTCGGGCGATCGCCTCGCCCACGGTGCCCGGCCAGGCGCTCTGGACGGCTGCCAGCAGGGTCGCCGGCTCCGCCCCCGCGAGGACGGTCTCCAGCGCAGCGGCGATCGGGCGAGGCGTGCGGCGACCCATCAGGCGGCCCTCAGCGCCGGGGTCGCGACCAGGGCGCCGTCGCTCACCTCGATGCGCAGGGCGCGGGCCGAGGGGACGTGCGCGGTCTCCGTCGCGCTGATCACGGACTGGCCGTCGCTCTCCAGCAGGGAGACGAGCAGCTCGCGGTGTCCGGAGTCGAGCTCGCTCATCACGTCGTCGAGGAGCATCAGTGGCGCCACGCGGCCGGCGTCGAGCAGCGCCGCGCGCTCGGCGAACAGGAGGGCGAGGAGGGCGAGGCGCTGCTGGCCCTGGGAAGCGAACCGCCGGAGCGCTCTGCCCTGGAGACGGAGCTCCACCTCGTCGAGCTGGGGGCCGTACGAGGTGTAGGCCCGGCCGAGATCCTCCGCCCGCCGCCTGGCGAGCTCGGCGACGAGCTTCTCCGCGCCGGTGTCCGCGCGCGGGCGATAGGCGACCTCCGCCTCCTGCAGGCCGAGCTTCCCCGCCAGCTCGGCGAAGGGCGCCTTCAGGGCCCCGACCGCCTCCTCCCTCGCTGCGATCAACGGAGCCGCCTCGGCGGCGAGGCGCTCGTCCCAGGAGGGCAGCGAGTCGACGCTGCCCAGGCCGACCCGAATGCGGGCGACCAGGGCATTCCGCTGCGCGAGGGTCCGGCCGAAGCGCCGGCGGAGGTCCGCGCGGGCGGGCCAGATCGCGCCGCAGAGCCGGTCGAGATGGGCCCGGCGGTGCGCCGGTGCGCCCTTGACCAGGTGGAGGCGATCGGGATGGAAGACGCTCACCAGCGGCCGCTCATCCGGATCGCCGGCAAGGGGCCGGCCCGAGAGCAGATGCCGGCGCTCCCCGGAGCGATCGAGGGCCGCCAGCAGCGAGCCTCCGCCGGCCAGCTCGAGCTCGACGCGGGCCCCCTCCTCCCCATAGCGGATCAGGTCACGGTCGTTGCCGGTGCGGAACGATCGGCCCGTCAGGCCGAAGTAGATCGCCTCGAGCAGGTTGGTCTTGCCGGCGCCATTCGGCCCGTGGACGACGACCACGCCCGCGGCGATCTCGGTGCGCGCTTCGACGAGGTTGCGGAACCCGCGGCACTCGACTGCGAGGACGACCATCTGGTCACACGTTCAGGCGAATCGGCATCACCAGGTAGCTGAAGTCGTCGTCCGTAGACGGCTCCAGGAGACCCGGCCGCAGTGGTGAGATCAGCTTGAGCAGGACCTCGTCGGATTCGATGCTCTCCAGCCCGTCCCGGACGAACTCCGGATTGAACCCGATCTCGAGCAGCTCGCCCGAGTACGGGGCCGGCAGTGCCTCCCGCGCATCCCCCAGGTCGGGCGTCTCCGCGGAGACCACCAGCTCCCCCTCCGAGAACGAGAGCCGCAGCGCCGCGTTCCGTTGCGCCAGCTGCGAGACGCGGCGGGTCACCTCGAGCAGATCGGCCCGCGGCAGCTTCACCTCGTGCTCGTAGGACTCCGGCAGCAGCTGGGAATGGTTCGGGAACTGACCATCGATCAGGCGCGAGCTCAGGGAGGTCGGGCCCACACGGAAGACGGCCTGGTTCCGCGTCAGCCAGACGCTGAGCGCGTCCTCCCCACCCGCCTCGATCAGCCGGGCCAGCTCCCGCAGCGCACGAGCAGGGACATTCGCCTCGAGGCGATCGGGCACCGCGTTCTCGAGCTTCGTGGTCTTCACGGCGAGCCGGTAGGAGTCGGTCGCGACCATCGTCATCGCGTCGCCCTCCACCGTCACCAGGACGCCGGTGAGGACCGGCCTGGCCTCGTCCCGCGAGGCGGCGCGGGCCACCCGGTTGATCGTGTCCCGCAGCGGAACGGCCGGCAGCTCCACCGGGTCGCCCTCCGTCTCGGGGAAGCGCGGGAAGTCATCGGCGGGAAGGGTGCGAAGGTGGAAGCGCGACGAGCCGGCGCTGAGCTCGATATCGCGCTCAGCCTCGCGCAGGGCCAGGGTGACCGGCCCGTCCGGAAGAGAACGCGCGACCTCGACGAGCAGCCGGCCCGGCAGGACGACCGAGCCGCCTCCCTCGACCTCGCCGTCGAGCCCGACCTCGAGCCCGAGCTCCATATCGGTGGCGCGCAGCCGGGCTCCTCCGTCCGTGGTGATCAGGATCCCGGAGAGGGCCTGCAGCGCGGCACGGGCCGAGACGGCCCGTGAGACGACGAGCAGCGCATCGAGAAGCGATTGCCTTGTGGTGTTGATCTTCATGGCCTGTTGGTCTTCAGCATCCCTAGGAGTAGTAAGGGTTGTGGATGGCGTGGATATGTGGACAGCCTCCTCTGACGATTCTTTCAATCGGTTCGGTCACGATCCATTGCGCCTTCGGATTGGAGCTCGGTGGTGAGCTCCTCGACGGCCCGCGAGAGGCTTGCGTCCTCGAGGGCGCCGCTCTCGACCTTGCGGATGGCGTGCATGACGGTGGTGTGGTCACGGCGGTTGAAGGCTTCGGCGATGGCGGGAAGCGAGAGGTCGGTGAGCTCGCGGGTGAGATACATGGCGAGCTGCCGGGCGCGCGCCACGGGAGCGGTGCGGGTGGGGGAGAGGATGTCATCGACGCTCAGGCCGAGGCGCGCCGCGACCGCCTCCTGGACCTGGCGGGGATCGGGATGCTCGGGAGCGGGCGGCTGGATCTCGTCGGAGGGCAGCGCGCGATCGACGGAATCGGGGGTGACTGCGGCCGCCGTCAGAGAGGAGTGGGCGACGACGCGGGTGAGAGCCCCTTTCAGGATTCGGAGGTTTGCGGAGGCCTTGGAGGCGAGGGCGCGCAGGGCGTCGGGAGGAAGCTGCTCGGTCTGCTCGCGCGCCAGGCTGCCGAGAAAGACGAGGCGGGTCGCAAGGTCGGGCGGCTCGACCGGCACGGTGAGGCCCCACTCGAAGCGGTCCCGGAGGCGGTCGGCGAGGCCGGAGAGCTCGGCGGGAACGCAGTCGGCGGTGATCACGAGCTGCGCGCCTCCCTCATAGAGGGCGTTGAAGGTGTGGAAGAACTCGTCAGCGGTGCGGGCCTTGCCCTGGAGGAACTGGACGTCGTCGATCAGGAGGACGTCCGCGCGGCGGTAGCGCTCCTTGAATCCCTCGATGCCGGCGCCTTGCAGTGAGGAGACGAACTCGTTCGTGAAGGACTCAGCGGTCGTGTAGTGGACGGCCAGCTCCGGGCTGTGGCGGTGGAGGTAGTTGGCGATCGCCCCCAGCAGGTGGGTCTTGCCGAGCCCCGGGGGCCCGTGTAGGAAGAGGGGGTTGTAGGCCTCGCCGGGAGCCTCGGCGATTGCGAGCGCGGCGGCATGGGCGAGCTGATTGCCCGGGCCGATCACGAATCGCTCGAAGGTGTAGTCGGGGTTGAGCGCGACCTGGGAGGCCGCCTCGGTGGAGGCGGGGGACGCGTCGGCGGCATCGTCGGGCAAGACCAGCTCGATCTCACGAAGGCCGTCGACAGCGCGGTGGGCGGCCACCCGGAGGAGGTCCATGTAGCGGCGCCCGACCCAGCGGATGACGCGCTGTGGGCCGGTCAGATAGAGGGTGGCGCCCCGGCGGGAGACCGGGGTGAGGGGAGAGAACCAGAGGCGGTAGGTGTCCTCGTGGACCGAGGCTGCCAGCTCTCGCTGGATCTCACGCCAGGGGTCCTCGAGATCCTGGCGAACGTCGCGAAGCTGCGCCGGAACCTGGTCCTCCTCTCTCGTCGTGCCTGGATGCGTCTGCCTGAGCCGAGCGGCGATCATAGGCTCGGCCCGAGGGCCCTGACAGGGGCTCTCACGTGACCTCCGTGCAAAACGCGGCTAAAACCGAGAAGGGGATTCCCTGCCTGGGTCACGCCCTATACTGCCGTGCCCCTCGCCCCTCCGTCTGGGGCTCTCCTGATGAAGCGGACCTATCAGCCGAAGAAGCGCAAGCGCGCCCGGACCCATGGGTTCCGGGCCCGGAGCAGTACCCGCTCCGGTCGCGCGATCCTGCGGCGCCGGCGTCAGAAGGGCCGCAAGCGGCTCACGCCCTGACGTTGGCCTCCAAGGGCCGTCCGGATGCTCGCCGACGCCGGCTCTCCCGGAGCGGCGACTTCGATCGCGTCTACCGGGAGGGCAACTCTCGCGGCAATCGCTTCTTGGTCCTGTACTCCTTCGCGCGTCGTGACGATGAATCGAGCGACGGCGCCCGCCTCGGACTCTCGGTCGGCCGGAAGATCGGCAAGGCCGTGACCCGGAACAAGGTGAAGCGAGCCGTCCGGGAGGCGTTCTGGGAGCTCTCCGGCGGCCTCGAGGCGGGACACGATTACGTGATCGTCGCCCGCCCGGGCGTCGAGGGCCTGCTCGAGCGCGATGGGCAGGAGGGCCTGCGCGATTCCCTGGCAGAGTTGGTCAACGGGCCGGGCGAGGAGCGTTTGTCGTGAAACGGTTGCTCTCGGCTCTCCTGATCGCGCCGATCCGGCTGTATCAACGCTTCATCTCGCCCGCCTTCGCGCCGCGCTGCCGCTACTACCCCACCTGCTCGGAGTACGCGGTCCACTCGATCCGCGAGCTTGGACCGATCCGCGGCTCGATTCTGGCGGGTTGGCGCCTGCTGCGCTGCAATCCGTTCAGCCACGGAGGGGTCGACGAAGTCTCGGATCGGCGATTGTTCCGAGGCACGAAGACTCGGTCGGAGCGATCCCGGTACCCGGCTTCGCCGTCAACGGCCGGCATTTCCGCCGGCCACGAGAACCGCCGTCGAATTGACGCGGCCGCATCGTCCAACAGCGCCGATTTGACGTAGAACTCCCTCGCCATGTTCCTCGAAGCCCACATCCTCCAGCCGCTGATCGATGTCTTCAACGACGTCCTCAAGTGGCTGCACAACGACGTCGGTCTTGCCTGGGGCCTCGGGATCGTCCTGATCACCTGGCTCTCGCGACTGGTCGTCCTGCCCTTCACCCTGAAGTCGATGCACGGGATGCGCGAGATGCAGGCGCTCCAGCCCCACCTGAAGGAGATCCAGGAGAAGTACAAGGACGACCGCCAGCGGATGCAGCGCGAGCAGATGGCGCTATTCCAGGAGCACGGGGTGAACCCGCTCTCGGCCTGTCTGCCGCTGGTCTTCCAGTTCCCGGTCTTCATCGCGCTCTACGCGCTGCTGCGGAGCTCCGAGTTCAAGACCGAGGTGGGGAACACCGGCTGGCTCTTCGTTCCCGACCTGACCGCCCATCCCACCGGCTCGGTGATGGTCGTCCTGATCATCCTCTCCGTGCTGTCCACCTTTGCGCTGCTCTTCTTCAACCCCTCGCCGACGACCGGCGGCGCCTCGCAGCGCTACCTGATGGCGGGAATCTTCTCCCTCGTCACGGTTTTCCTGATCCCGAACGCGCCGGCCGGCATCGCCGTCTACTTCATCGCGAGCGGCGTCTGGCAGATGGGGCAGCAGGGCGTGATCCGGATCGTCTGGCCGTTGCCTCCGGTGCCCACGCCGGAGGAGGTTCGTGCGACCAAGGCACCTCCGCCTCCGCCCCGCAAACGCAAGCGCCGGAAGTAGCTGAGGGACCTGCGGCCGGGGCAGGTACCCGGCTCCGGCCGCCATGCCTAGACTCCCCGGCGTGGCAAATGGAGGAGCAGAGCCGCAGGCGTCCGTCCTGCCCGAAGCACCCGCCGAGCGCGTCCGCGTCCTGCTCGAGCGGATTCTCGAGGAGCTTGGGCTCGAGGCATCCGTGATCGTCGAGGAGGGGGACGAGGAGATCCATGCCGATATCGAGGGCGAGGACGTTGGGCTATTGATCGGGCGGCATGGGCAGACGATCGACGCGATCCAGCTGATCTCCTATCAGGCCGCGTTCCGGGGCCGGCCCGATCGCAAGAGGGTGTCCGTTGACGCTGCGGGTTATCGCCGCCGCCAGGGCGAGTCGCTCCGCCGGCGCGCCGACATGGCGGCCGAGGACGCGCTGTCCCATGGCGAGGCTGTCGAGATGGACCCGATGGGATCGAACGAGCGGCGGGTCGTCCACGAGCACCTCCGCGAGCGTCCCGAGATCGAGACCTACAGCGAGGGCGACGAGCCCAACCGCTACGTGGTCGTCGCGCCTCTCGTCTCCGATTGAGCTCGGCCCCGGCCGCGGCGAAACCGGCCCTCGAGGCGCTGCTGGAGCTCCTCGCCGACCCGCGGGCGCCAATCTCGGCGGCGAGCGTGCGCCGGGCCCGCGACGTCCATATCGCCGATTCGGTGAGCGGTCTCGAGATCGAGCCGCTCGCCGCTGCGGGCCGGGTCGCCGATCTCGGCAGCGGCGCGGGACTACCGGGGCTGGTGCTCGCCGCCTGCCGTCCGGAGGCGCGCTTCGAGTTGATCGAGTCGGTCGGGCGGAAGTGCGAGTTCCTCGCCGACGCCATCGAGCGGATGGGCCTGGAGAACACCACGCTCATCTGCCGGCGCTCCGAGGACTGGGCCGGCGCCGATGGGCGGGAGGCCTATGACGCGGTGACCGCTCGGGCGGTCGGATCTCTCGCGACGCTGGCGGAGCTCGCCTCTCCTCTGCTTCGCGACGGCGGCGTGCTGGTGGCATGGAAGGGTGCTCGCTCCGCGGACGAGGAGGCCGAGCTCGCCCGCGCCGCGCCCAAGCTCGTCATGGAGCTGGCCGAGATCCGCGCTGTGCGGCCTTATCCCGGCAGCCGCGACCGACACATCCACCTCCTCCGCAAGAATGGACCGACCCCGAACGGATTGCCGCGCCGGCCGGGCATGGCGGCAAAGCGCCCGTTCGGCTCCGAACAGCACTGACCCGAACTATTCGTATGGGAACCGTCTACGCGATCGCAAATCAGAAGGGGGGCGTCGGCAAGACGACGACGGCGGTCAACATGGGCGCCTGCGTCGCCAGCGATGGCCAGCAGACCCTGATCGTCGACCTCGACGCTCAGTGCAATGCCACGGTCGCGCTCGGCCTGCCCAAGGATTCGACGCCCTCCTCCTATGACTGTCTCACCGGCGAGGTATCCGTCGCCGAGGCGGCCCGGCCGGCGGGACCGGACAACCTGTGGATAGTCCCGGCACACGTGGACCTGGCCGGCGCCGCAGTGGAGCTCCCGCGCTTCGGCGGCTACGAAACACGCCTCCGCGACGGTCTCGGCCCCGTTCGCTCGCGGTTCGCCTACACGCTGCTCGACTGCCCGCCCTCGCTCGGACCGGTCGCCGTCAACGCCCTGGTCGCCGCCGACAAGGTGATCGTCCCGGTCCAGGCCGAGTACCTGGCGCTCGAGGGCCTGGTGCAGTTCCTCGACACCCTGAAGCTGGTCCGCCGCGACCTCAATCCGAATCTGGAGATGGCGGGCGTCCTGATCACCATGCACGACGACCGCACCCGGCTCTCGAAGGACGTCGAGCGCGAGCTCCGCGAGCACCTGCCCGCAAGAGTCTTCAAGACCGTGGTGCCCCGCAGCGTGCGGGTGGCCGAGGCGCCCAGCTACGGCATCCCGATCTCGGAGCACGACCCGAAGTCCACGGGCTCCAGGGCCTACCGCGCACTCGCCGACGAGGTGCTCGCACTCGGAGCGCTCGATGGCTGAGCGAAAGCGCGGGATGGGGAGGGGGCTTGCGGCGATTCTGCCGGAGAGCGCCGCGGGTGGACCGGAGCTGCGCGAGCTCGACGTCACCCAGATCGAGCCGAACCCCGACCAGCCGCGAGCCAGGTTCGACGCGGCCGCGCTCGATGCCCTGGCGGGCTCGATCGGCTCGGTAGGCCTGCTCCAGCCCCTGATCGTCCGGCCCATCGACGACGGCCGCTACGAGCTCGTCGCCGGCGAGCGCCGCTGGCGGGCCGCCCAGAAGGCGGGCATCGACCGGGTCCCGGCCGTCATCCGGACCTCGCCGGAGGACGAGCGGCTGCAGGCCGCGCTGATCGAGAACATGGTCCGCGAGGACCTCAACCCGGTCGAGGAGGCCAGGGCGTGCGCCGCGCTCGTCGACGACCTCGGAATCTCCAAGGAGGAGCTCGCGCGCCGAGTCGGCCGAAGCCGCGCCGCGATCTCGAATCTGATCCGCCTGCTCGACCTGCCCGACCCCGTGCTCACGCTGCTCGAGCGCGAGGAGCTGACGGAAGGACACGGCCGGGCGATCCTCCAGGTCTCCGACCAGGACAAGCGGACACGACTCGGCAAGCAGGCGGCATCGGAGGGATGGTCGGTCCGCGAGACCGAGCGCCACGCCGGCGCCGGCCCGAGCCGCAAGAAGGCCACCCCGGGAGGCCGGATCTCCACAGAGGAGCGAGCGGCGATGGCCGAGGCCGAGGACCTGCTCAGCTCCGCCATCGGCCAGGACGTCAGAGTCCGACGCGCCGGCAACGGCGTCAAGGCCGAGCTCAGCTTCGACGATCTCTCCGAGCTCCAATCGCTCGCCAAGCGCCTTCGCCGCCGTGGCTAAACTGCGCCGTCGTCGGGCGATTAGCTCAGCTGGTTAGAGCGCTTCTCTGATAAGGAAGAGGTCCCTGGTTCGAGTCCAGGATCGCCCACTCAGCCCGGCGCCCGCGATCGTTCCGCCGCGGCTCGCAGGCTCTCCAGCGCGTGCTCGACCCAGCGCCGGAAGAGCCGCTCGCCGGCCATTGCGACCTGAAGGCGAACGCCGAGATTCGCCGGGTCGTTGCCCGCCTCCATCTCCATGAAGGTCCCGCCCTGTCCCTCGGTGAGGACGGCCCGGGTGTAGGTGCCCGTGTCCATGCAGCGGATCGTCAGCTCCTTGCCGGGGATCATCCGGTCGACCTCGAGGGTCGTCTCGAGATCCGACATCGGCCAGGGCCGAGACTGGACGTTCCGGACGTGGCAGCCCTGCTCAAAGTTCCCGTCGATGCACTCGAAGCTGATCGTGTCCGGCCACCACTCGGTCTGACGGTCCGGATCGGACGCCAGCTCCCAGACGACGTCGAGCGGAGCGTTGATGAAGGCCTGCTGGCGGCAGTTCGATGACACGGCCCAATGGTACGTCCGGGCCCGTGGCCTCGGGCGAAGTTGGGCCCGCTCCTATAATCGATCCGGACGCCCCGAGGAGACCTGCGTGCAGAGAATGACCATCTACGGAGTCAGTTTCGACATGGTCGGCAAGCAGCCGATCGTGTTGCTGAAGACGGTCGATGGCAACAAGTTCCTGCCGATCTGGATCGGCCATCCCGAGGCGGCCGCGATCCTGATGAAGCTCCAGGGCGCCTCGACGCCTCGCCCGATGACTCACGACCTCCTCTCGGACGTTCTCGATCAGATGGAGGCCAAGTGCGAGAAGGTCTCGGTGACGGAGCTGCGGGACAACACCTTCTTCGCCTCGATCACGATCTCCATGAACGGCTCGGAGCTCGAGATCGACTCGCGCCCCTCCGATGCCCTGGCCCTCGCAGTGCGGACCTCGGCGCCGATCTTCGCCGCCGATGACGTGATCGAGGAGTCCGCGATCGAGTTCGAGGGCGAGGAGGTCGAGGATCAGGAGCAGGTCGTCGAGAAGTTCAAGGACTTCCTCGACAACGTCACGCCCGAGGACTTCGCCTCGGGCGAAGGCGAAGAGCTCTAGGGCCCGCGACGCCGGCCACTCAGCACGGTCAGGACCCGGCAGGTAGCGGGCCCGCCTGGCGGCGAAGCGTCGCCTCGCTTCCCGACCGTTCGCGGGCGGACGCGAGGATCCGGTCGACCAGCTGCGTGAAGTCGATTCCCGCGGCCTCGGCGGCCATCGGGAAGAGGCTGGTGTCGGTGAGGCCGGGAATTGCGTTCACCTCGAGGACCTGGGGGCCACCCTCGCCGAGCATCAGATCGACGCGCGCGAAGCCGCTGCATCCCAGCGTCTCGTAGGTCCTCATCGCAAGCTCCTGAACGCGCTGGGTCTCCTCTTGACCCAGGTCCGCGGGACAGACGTACTCGGTCCGGCCGATCTCGTAGCGAGCCTCGAAGTTGAAGAAGTCTTCCTCGCGCGGGATGGCCTCCACAATCGGGAGAGCCTCGCCGCCCAGCACGCTGACGGCGAGCTCCCTGCCCTTCACGTAGCGCTCCAGCAGGACCCGGTCGTCGTAGCTGAAGGCCGCGACGAGGGCCTGGGGCACCTCGTCGCGTGATGAGGCGAACTCGACGCCGAGGGACGAGCCCTGGGCGGCCGGCTTGACGACGAGCGGGAATCCCAGACGCTCCTCGATCTCCTCGAGCGTGTCGGCGGCACCCAGCTCCCTGAAGGCGGTTGCGTTGAAGGCGGCCCAGTCCGGTGTGGGGAGGCCCGCGGCCCGCATCTCGTGCTTGGCGGCAACCTTGTCCATGCAGAGCGCGCAAGCTGCGACCCCCGGCCCCGTGTAGGGGAGGTCGAGGATCTCGAGCAGCTCCTGCACCGTTCCGTCCTCGCCGCCCGGGCCGTGCAAGGCGATGAAGACCACATCGGGGCGCTCGGATCGCAGCCGACTGACCAGCTCGCTCCCGACGTCGATGCTGATCCCCTCGTGCCCGAGCGCGCCGACGGCGTCCTCGACGCGCGCGGCCGAGCGAAGCGAGACGCCCCGCTCCAGGGAGCTGCCCCCCTTCAGAATCGCGACCCTCATCGCTTCGGAAGAGGGACGACCTCTCCGCCCGGATCGTCATCGTCGGGCTCCGGCTCCGCCCGGTGCTCCCCGGTGATCGTCTCGTAGAGGGCGACCTGCTCGGAGACCACCCGACCGATGCGGCGGATCCCCTCCCGCAGCTGGTCCTCGTTCGACCCGGAGAAGTTCAGCCTCATCGAGGAGCCGCCGCGGCCGTCGACGTAGGCCGCCCGGCCGGGAACGAAGGCAACGTTCTCGCGCAAGGCTTTCGCAAGCAGATCCGTAGTGTCGAGGTAGTCCGGCAGGGTGGCCCAGATGAAGAGCCCGCCCTCCGGCCGGGTCCACTCCGCCTGTGCGGGGAAGTGCCGCTCGAGCGCCTCGAGCATCGCGTCGCGCCGGTCGCGATAGATCTCGACGAGATCAGCGATGTACTCGCGCCATCGGCCCTCGGCGAAGTACTCGCGAACGAAGAACTGGGTGAGGGTGGAGGTGCAGAGGTCCGCGGCCTGCTTGCCGAGCCCTATCTTCTCCAGCACGGGCGGTGGCGCGGCCACCCAACCGATCCGGATTCCAGGGGAGAGGATCTTCGACAGGGTGCCTATGTAGAGGACGTAGTCGCCGCCGTCGAGGCTGTAGAGGGTGGGCTCAGGATCGCCCTCGAACCGAAGCAGGCCGTAGGGGTTGTCCTCGCAGATCAGAACCTCGTGCTCTCGGGCAAGCTCCACCAGCCGCTGCCTGCGCTCGCCGGACATGGTCACCCCGGCGGGGTTCTGGAAGCTCGGGACCGAGTAGATGAACTTCGGGCGACGTCCCGCGACGGCGAGGGCCTGGAGCAGCTCCTCGAGCTCGTCGATCCGCATGCCCTCGTCGTCGGTGCTCACCTGGTGGACGTCGGCCTCGTAGCTGCAGAAGGTCGGCACCGCACCGGGGTATGTGGGGGCCTCGCAGATCACAGGGTCGCCGGGGTTCACAAGCGTCTTGGCGATCAGGTCGATCGCCTGCTGGCCGCCGGTGGTGACGATCAGATCGTCGGGGTCCGGGGCCATCCCCTCGGCGCCCATCACCTCGAGGATGCATGCCTTGGTCTCCTCGAATCCCTCGGTGGGGCCGTACTGCAGGGCCTCGGCGGAGGACTCGTGGGCGATCCGGGTCATCTGGGCCGCGAAGCTCTCCGACGGGAAGGTCGAGGTGTCGGGCAGCCCGCCCGCGAGCGAGATCACCTCCGGCCGCGCGGTGATCGCCATCAGGTCGCGCATCGCCGAGGAGCGCATCACCTGGGTCCGGTGGGCGAACAGGCCCGCGTAGCGCTCGAGGTCGCGTGAGGTGGTGTGGGCACGGCGGCGCCGTGGCGGGCCCGCTGAGCGCGTCGGCTGCCCCTCCTGTTCGGAAGGCTCGGTCATCGCGAGACAGTGTGAAGGAAGATTCGACCGAGGTGTTCGGGGCGGCCGGTGGTGCCGAAGGGGCCTGAGCTTCGGTTCATGTTCGTCCCTGTAGCCTCCCGCCCCGATCATGCTGCTTGCCATCTGCCAGGGACTGGGCCTGGCCATCGCTGTCGGATTGATCATCGGCGTCGTCGTCCCGCCGATCATGCCTGCGTGGGGTGCCGTCGCCGGAGCGGCCCCTCTCGGCGTCCTGGCCGCCGGAGCTGCGCTGAACGGCGCCGATGAGGCGCTCTGGCCGGCCTTACCGGTGGGGCTGATCGGGGCCGGCCTCGCGGCAATCGTCACCCGCGACGTCGTCTCCGGGGCGGTGCGCCGGCAGCAGGGTGGCTTGGGAACCCAGCCGCAGGCGCAGGCCCCGGCGGGCCTCGCCGCGATCGTGGTGATCGCCGCAGTCGTGATCGCGGGCGTCAGCCTCGTCCTGAAGCCGTTCTCGCTGCTCGTGCTGGTCGCCCTGGTCTGGCTGTGGGTCTCCCGCCGCCGCCAGGCGGAGCGCAAACACGAGGGCCTGCGGGTCCTTCGCTAGATGCCGGCGCCGACTCGATTCCCCTCCTAGCCGTGCCGCGGAAGCTCGTCCTCGTCGTGGTCGATGCGATGCACCCCGAGATGCTGATGCGCGCGATCGACGACGACGTCGCGCCGACCTTCGCCGCGCTGGTCGAGCGGGGGCAGACCGTCACCGACGTCGTCTCGAGCTTCCCGTCGGTGACCCCGGTGGCGAGCTCGGAGATGATGACCGGGCTGGGCCCGGCGGGGCACTGGGTGATGGGGATGAACTGGTACCACCGCCTGGAGCGCCGCTACATCGAGTACGGCTCCTCGTTCGAGGCGACCAGGACCTTCGGCCTGTTCAGGGCGATGTACGACCTCGTCTACAACATGAACCTGGACCACCTGAGCTGGCAGGCGCAGACGGTCTTCGAGCGGCTGGGCGACGCCGGGATCCGCACCGCCGCGACCCCCTTCCTGATCTACCGGGGCCGGCAGCGGCATCAGCTCGGCCTCGAGGGGCTCGTCAAGCGAGCCGCCGCCGCGGCGAACTTCCGCCACGCCGTCTGGGGCCCCGATGAGTTCTTCTACGGCGACATCTACGCGAGCCGCACGACCGGCTGCGGGCCCAGCTTCACCCGACCGGGCACCCGCGACGAGTACTCGGCCTGCGTCGCCGAGAGCCTGGTGGCCGAGGGCGCATACGACTTCCTCCTCTTCAGCCTCCCGGACAACGACTTCCACTCGCACCGTCACGGCCCCGACGACCAGGTCGTCTCGATCGCCAGGGCCGATGCTGCGTTCACGCGGATCGTCGAGGCGGGCGGTGGGCTGGACGCGTTCCTGGAGGAGCACGCCGTCATCCTCACGGCCGACCATGCCCAGACGGCGGTCGAGCACGGGCTGCCCCTCGCCGACGCGCTCGCCGAGGACTGGGCCGTCCTCCAGCCCAACACCGACCGCCCGGAGGAGGCCGAGATCGCCGTCAGCCCCACCTCCCGCGCGGGTGCCGTCTACATCCTCGACACCGGCCGCCGCCATCCCGGTACCCACGAGCGCGCCCGGCTGCGCCTCCGCGATCTCACCGGCGTGGACCTGGTGACGTGGCTCGCCCGTGACGACGGATCCCCGGTGCTCCGCACGGGCGTCGGGCTCGACGATCCCGGCGGCGTCGAGGCGGTCGTGGAGCGAGGCGGGCGTGAGTTCCGCTTCCGGCCCGGCGGGCAGCTGCGCGACCTGCGCGGCAACAACTGGGCGGTGAGCGGCGAGCCGGAGGCGCTCGACGCCGACATCACCCGCGGCCGCTTCGAGTCCGAGGAGTACCCGGACGCCCTCGCCCGGCTCTGGTCCGCACTGGTCTCGCCGCACGCCGGCGACATCCTGATCTCCGCCAGCGAGGGCTACGAGTGCGTGGACTGGGGCGGGGTCAGCCACGCGGGCGGCGGCAGCCATGGCTCCCTCGGCCGCGGCGACTCCCTGGGCCCGGCGGTCTTCGTCGGTTGTGGCCCGAAGCACGCGGGTAGGCGGCCGCAGTGGGCGCTGCGGGACCTGGCACCGGTGATCCTCGAGCACTTCGGAGTGGACGGCGGAAGGCCGCAGGGATGACCCCGGCATCCGAGACGGCCAAGCGCATCGGACGCGGAACGCTGAAGCCCGGCAACTGGCTCCAGCTCTTCCAGTTCGGGCTGGTCGGCGCATCGGGTTACCTCGTCAACCTGGTGGTGTTCGCGATATTCAACGGAGCCGCGCACGTCCACTACATCGGCGCCGCGATCATCGCCTTCGCCGTTGCGGTGATGAACAACTTCTGGTGGAACCGTCACTGGACCTTCGACGCCAAGCATGGGCACGCGGGATTCCAGGCCGCGCGCTTCTTCACGGTCAGCGTGCTCGCGCTGGTGGTCAACCTGATTGCGCTCAAGCTCCTCGTCGGGGGAGGGATGAGCGAGCTGCCGGCCCAGGCCATCTCCGTCGCGATCGCGATGCCCTTCAACTTCGTCGGCAACAAACTGTGGACCTTCGACGACGGCGACTGAGGGCTCTTGCGCTCGTCTTCGCCGTAGCGCTCACCGCCACGCTGCTCACGCCGGGCGTCGCCGGGGCCGAGCCCCACAAGATCACCCAGTCGAAGGCGATCGAGCTCGCCAAGCAGGACCCCAAGGCGATCGCCGCCCTGCGGGATCACCCCAACCTGGCGCCGTCGGCCAGCCGGAACGACTCCACCGGGCTCTGGGAGGTGGGTTTCTTCGCCGGCAACGACGAGGTCGTGCAGGTCGTGCTCGACCCCGTGACGGGCAACACCGTCGAGTCCTGGACCGGGTACCAGGTGGCCTGGCGGATGGCGCGCGGCTATCCGGGCGCGTTCGGCCGGATGGTGAACGCCCCCTACATCTGGCTGCCCCTCTGCGCCATCTTCGTCCTGGGGTTGCTCGACTGGCGCCGTCCGTTCCGGCTCGCACACCTCGACCTGCTCGTGATCGTCGCCGGCTTCGGGCTCTCGCACTACCTCTTCAACCAGGGCAACATCGGGCTCTCGGTCCCCCTCGCGTATCCCCCGCTGATCTACCTGCTCGGGCGGGCCCTGTGGCTCGGGTTGCGTCGCGCCGAGGGCTCCGGCCTGCGCCCATCGATGCCGATCGCCGTCCTGGTCGTGATGACGGTGGTCCTGATCGCCGGCCGAATCACGCTGAACGTCGTCGATTCGAACGTGATCGACGTCGGCTACTCGGGTGTGATCGGAGCCGACCGGATCGCGGATCGCAAGCCGGTCTACGACAACTTCCCCTCCGACGACCAATCCGGTGACACCTATGGGCCGGTGGCCTACTACGCCTACGTCCCCTTCGAGCAGGTCTTCCCGTGGAGCGGCAGCTGGGACGATCTGCCGGCCGCCCACGCCGCGTCGATCTTCTTCGACCTCGGCACGATGGCCGGGCTCTTTCTGCTGGGACGGCGAATCCGGCGCGGGCGGCGCGGCACCGACCTCGGGATTCTCCTCTGCTTCGCGTGGGCTGCCTGCCCGTATACCGCCTTCGCGCTGGAGTCCAACACCAACGACGCCCTCGTCTCCCTGGGCCTGGCCGCGGCCCTCCTCTGCCTGACCTCGCCGATCCCGAGAGGGATCACACTGGCCCTCACCTCGATGACGAAGTTCGCGCCCCTGGCCCTCGGCCCCTTGTTCGCGACGTTCGGAGCAACGGACCCCAACCAGGCGGAAGCTCGGGCGGGAGGACCCGCCCGCCGATATCTCAAGGTGGTCATCCCCTTCACGGTCGCCTTCGCGCTGACGATCCTGGTCGTCTGCTTCCAGGCACTGGAGGACCCGGGCCTCTCGACCTTCTGGCACCGCACCCTGGCCGAACAGGGCGGCCGCGACTCCCCGTTCAGCATCTGGGGACAGGACCATTCACTGGGCTGGCTGCAGGCGGTGGTGAAGGCTGCGGTCGTCGGCCTGGCCTTCCTGGTCGCCTTCCGCCCGCGGCGCCGCGATCACGTCACGGTCGCCGCCCTCGGGGCCGCCGTGATGATCGCCATGCAGCTCACGGTCGACCACTGGTTCTACCTCTACATCCCGTGGTTCCTTCCCTTCCTGCTGATCGCCCTGCTGGCCGCGGGGACGCCGCCGCTATGGGGAGGCCGGGACGAGGATCTGATCGATCCCGCGAGCGAGCCCGTCGTCGCCGATCTCGACCGCGACACCCATGACCCAGACGTCCTCGTTCGCTCCATCGAAGCGAACCGGCATCTGCGTCTTGAAGGCGCGTAGCGCCTGCTCCCGCCTCACCCCGATCACGCCGGCGCGCGAGCCGGTCATCCCGACGTCGGAGATGTGAGCCGTGCCGCCCGGGAGCACCCGGAAGTCGGAGGTCGGGACGTGAGTGTGGGTGCCGAGCACGGCGGCCACTCGGCCGTCGAGATGCCAGCCCATCGCCACCTTCTCGCTGGTCAGCTCGGCATGGAAGTCGACGATGATCGCGTCGGCCGCGCCGGCCAGTGACTCGAGCAGCTCATCGATCATGGGGAAGGGGTTGCGGTCGACCTTGAGGTGCAACTGGCCGCTCAGGTTGATCACGGCAACCCGCATGCCGGCGGCCTGGACGATCGTGTGCCCGCGTCCCGGGTTCTGTGGCACGAAGTTGGCCGGGCGGATGATCCGCTGCTCGGAGTCGAGATACGGATAGACGTCCCGGTGCCGGTAGCTGTGGTTGCCGAGGGTGATCACGTCGGCACCCGCTTCGAAGATCGCCTGCGCCGTCTCGGCGGTGATGCCGACTCCGCCGGCCGCGTTCTCTCCGTTGACGACCACCAGGTCGGGCATGCGCGCGGCTCGCAGCCCGGGCATCGCCGCCGCCAGGCCCTCGCGGCCCGGCTTGCCGACGACGTCCCCTATGAAGAGGAGCCTCATCAGGCGGCGGAGCGTAGACGACGTGCGGCCCGGGCCATCCCGCTAGCTTTCGCGCGATGAGCGAGAAGCCTTCGCGGGCGCGACGTCGCCAGGCCGCACCCGTGCTCGAGGTGGAGGGCCTCTCCAAGTCGTTCGGCCACCAGCGGGCCCTGAACGACGTCACCCTCGAGGCGCAGCCGGGCGAGCTGCTGGCGGTGCTCGGGCCGAATGGCGCCGGGAAGACCACGCTGCTCTCGATCCTCGCCGGGATCACGCGGGCCGACTCGGGGGTGATCAACCGCTCCGACGGCGAGGTGGGCTGGGTCCCGCAGCAGGCCGCGCTGTATCGCCGGCTGACGGTCGAGGAGAATCTGCGGCTGTTTGCCCGCATGGAGGAGGCGCCGGATGTCGAGGGGACGATCGAGCGGATGCTCGATCAGACGGGGCTGCAGGACCGGAGACACGACCAGGTCTCCTCACTCTCCGGCGGGAACCAGCAGCGCATCAACATCGCGATCGGGCTGCTCGGAGATCCCTCGGTCCTGCTGCTGGACGAGCCCAGCTCCGGGCTCGACCCCAGCCAGCGGGTCCGCCTCTGGGAGTTCGTCGCCGGCCTCGCCAAGGGGGGACGACCGTCATCTACTCCACCCATCAGATCGAGGAGGCGAGCCAGTACAGCGACCGGCTGGTGGTCCTGGCCGACGGAGAGGCGATCTTCGACGGCTCGCTGGCGCAGATGCGCCGGGCGGCGGGCGCCCGCCCCAAGGGCCAGCCCCCCACGGCCGAATACGACTTCGTCCGCTTCCTGCAGCAGAAGGGCTTCTGATGCGCTGGCTCCTCGTCAAGGACCTCCAGCTGCTGCGCCGCTCGCCGCTGGTCACCGGTCTGCTGATCGTCTATCCGATCGTCCTCGCCATCCTGATCGGGCTGGCGATCTCGCGAAGCCCCGAGAAGCCGCGCGTCGCCTTCCTCAACCAGATCCCGTCAGGCGGCGGGCTGAGTCTCGGAGACAGCGGATTCAGCCAGGACGAGGCGCGCCGCGAGCTCTGCGCCAAGATCGAGTGCGTCGACGTCTCAAGCCGTGCGGAGGTCGAGCAGAAGGTCAAGGACGGCGACGTGCTCGGTGGGCTCATCCTGCCCCCCGACTTCATCAGCAAGCTGCAGGGCGAGCTCAGCACCAACTCCAGCGAGCCGGCAACGGTCGACGTGATCGTCAACAACGACGATCCGCTCAAGGCACAGGTCGTCGACGACCGGATCCGCTCGCTGCTCACCCAGGCCAACCTGCTGATCTCCGAGAAGATCAGCGACGTCGCCGGCAACTACGAGCGGATTCTCGCCAACGGCGGGTCGTTCGAGATCCCGTTCATCAACCAGACCGTCCACATCCTCGGGCTGCAGAAGGCCGAGGTGATCCTGAACCGGGTCGAGGCGAACGTGCCGCCCGAGAACCGCGCGCAGGTCGCCCAGGTGAGCCAGTTCGCGCGGCTTGCGCGCCAGAACCTGGCCCTCGCCGACAGCCTGCTCTCTTCGATCCGCCAGCCGATCGCCGTGAACAAGGACGTGATCGCCGGGAGTGTGCCGCCGCTCGACACCTTCGCGGTGGCCGTCGCTGCCGCGATCACGCTGCTGTTCGTCACCGTGCTGCTCGTCTCCGGCTCACTCGCGCTGGAACGGGAGGAGAACACCTTCACCCGACTCACCCGCGGCCTGGTCAGCCGCACGGGCCTGCTGGTGGAGAAGGCGACGCTCGGCACCTTCGCGGCCCTGATCGTGACGCTCCTCTTACTCGCGGCGATCACGCCCTTCGAATCGATCTCCTGGAGCCGGATCTACCTGATCGTCCCGGCGATCCTGCTGGCGGGAGCGGCCTCCTCGGCGCTCGGCCTGGCGATCGGCGCGGCGGCCAGAGAGGTGCGCGCCAGCGCGCTGCTGGCCTTCGCGCTCGCGCTGCCGGTGGCCTTCGTCTCCCTGGTCCCGTCGGGCACGGTGAGCAAGGGACTCCTCGACGTGATCCACGTGATCGCGGGGATCTTCCCGTTCCGCGCCGCGGTCGACGCGCTCTCGGGAGCCCTGTCGGCCTCGGGCCCGGACCTGGGCCTCCCATTGCTCCACCTCGCATTGCTGACGATCGGCTATCTCGTGCTCGCGCGCCTGGCTCTGCGGAGGTTCGCCTAACCGCTCCTACGGCGACAGGACCCGCCCGCCGAGCGGCTGGTGGAGCGCCCTAGAATCAGTCGCATGAGCTTTCCGGCCACACGTCTGCGGCGCCTGCGCCGCACGGAGCCGCTCCGCGACCTCGTTCGCGAGACGGACCTGACCGCCGACCACCTGGTGCAGCCGCTCTTCATCACGGCCGGGGAGGGCGTGCGCGACCCGATCGAGTCGATGCCCGGGATCGAGCGGCTCTCGATCGGCGAGGCGGTCGCGGAGGTGACGGAGATCGCGGCGGCCGGCGTTCGCGCGGTCCTGCTCTTCGGCATCCCGGCCACCAAGGACGAGGTCGGCAGCGAGGCCTATGACAACGAAGGCGTCGTCCAGATGGCCGTCCGCGCGCTGAAGGAGGCGCATCCGGAGATCGTGGTGATCACCGACGTCTGCCTCTGCGAGTACACCTCGCACGGGCACTGCGGGATCGTCCGCGGCGGCGATGTGGACAACGACCTGACGATCGAGCTGCTCGCCAAGACCGCGATCTCCCACGCGGACGCCGGCGCCGACGCGGTGGCGCCGAGCGACATGATGGACGGCAGGGTCGGCGCGATTCGCGGCCAGCTCGACGAGGAGGGCCACTCCTCGGTCCCGATCGTCGCCTACAGCGCCAAGTACGCCTCCGCGTTCTACGGCCCCTTCCGCGAGGCCGCCGGCTCGACCCCGGAGTTCGGCGACCGCCGCGGGTACCAGATGGATCCGGCCAACGCCGACGAGGCGGTGCGCGAGGCGAGGCTCGACCTCGAGGAGGGCGCGGACGTCGTCATGGTGAAGCCCGCGCTGCCGTACCTCGACGTGATCCGGCAAGTCAAGGACGCGACCGGCGCACCGCTCGCCGCGTACCACGTCGGCGGGGAGTACTCGATGCTGAAGGCGGCTGCCGCCAACGGCTGGATCGACGAGCGCGCCGCGGCGATGGAGTCCCTCACCTCGATCCGCCGGGCCGGCGCCGACATGATCATCACCTACTACGCCAAGGACGCGGCCGCCTGGCTGATGCGAGGGCGCGCGTGAGCGCGACCCGTTTCATGGGAGCCCGCCGGTGAACAAGGCGCCCGACGGAATCACCACCGCGACGGCGAAGCCCAAGCTGCGCTCTCGGACGGGCGGCGCCGCGATCCCGCTGGACGAGACCGACAAGCACCTGATGAACCTGCTCCAGTCGAGCTATCCGCTCGCACCGGAGCCGTTCGATCTGGTCGCCGAGCAGGCGGAGCTCGAGCCCTCGGAGGTGAAGAAGCGCACCCAGCGCCTGCTCGACGAGCGGATCATCCGCGAGATCACCCCGATCTTCGATACGCGCGCCCTCGGCTACAGCTCCATGCTGGTCGCGGCCAAGGTCGACTCCGAGAACCCGCACCGGGCCGCGCAGATCATCAATTCCCACCCGGGGGTCTCCCACAACTACCTGCGCACCCACGAGTTCAACCTGTGGTTCACGATCGCGACCCCGCCCGATTCGGAGCTCGGGCTCCAGGGCACGCTCGAGGTCCTCCAGCGGCTCACCGAGGCCGAGTCGATTCGCCAGCTGCCCACCCTCCAGCTGTTCAAGATCAACATGAACCTCGAGATGGAGGGTGGGACCGAGGAGCTGGCCGCCGCCGTCGAGGCGGCTCCGCCGCGCGAGCTCGAGCGCCAGCCCTACGACGACACCGACATCGCCGTGATTCGGGCGCTCCAGGGGCCGATGGAGGTCACCGATCGCCCCTACGACGCCCCCGCCGCCGAAGTCGGCATGGGCACTGACGCGTTCCTCGACCACCTGCGCGGCATGGTCGACCGCAAGATCCTCCGCCGCGTGGCGGCGATCCTCTTCCACCGCCGCGCCGGCTTCTCGGCCAACGGGATGGGAGTCTGGAAGGTCCCCGAGGACAGGATCATGGAGGTCGGCGGCCGCATGGCCGCGGTCCGCGGCATCTCCCACTGCTACCAGCGCCCGACCTACGCGGACTGGCCCTACAGCGTCTTCACGATGGCCCACGGCCGCTCCAAGGAGGAGTGCGACGCGATCCTCGACGGGATCGCCGACCAGCACGACCTCCACGGCGAGGACCGCGCGGTTCTCTACTCTTCGACAGAGTTCAAGAAGATCCGCCTCCACTACTTCACCGACGACTACGCGCGCTGGGAGGCTGAGCACTCATAAGCCGGTCGGAGGAGCTGTACCGGCGAGCGCTCGAGGTCCTGCCCGGAGGGGTCAACTCCCCAGTGCGCGCGATGCGGTCGATCGGCCGCGATCCGATCTTCATCGAGCGAGGCGAGGGGCCCTACATCTGGGACGTCGACGGCAACCGGTACGTCGACTGGGTCTCCTCGTGGGGGCCGCTGATCCTCGGCCATGCCGATCCGCTCGTCGTCGAGGCGGTCCGCGAGGCGGCCGGCCGGGGGACGAGCTACGGGGCGCCGACCGCCGGCGAGGTGGATCTCGCGGCCGAGGTCGTCGACCGCTTCGCGAGCGTCGAGATGGTTCGCATGACGAGCTCTGGGACGGAGGCGACGATGTCGGCGCTTCGCCTCGCCCGAGCCGTCACCGGGCGGACGACGGTGATGAAGTTCGCGGGCGCCTACCACGGCCACGTCGATGGCCTGCTCGCGGAGGGCGGATCCGGGTTGGCGACCGCCGGGGTTCCGGCGAGCCCCGGAGTCACCGAGGCGCAGACATCGGACACGGTGATCGTGCCCTGGAACGACACCGACGCGGTCACGGAGGCGATCTCCAGGGACCGCCCGGCGGCCGTGATCGCCGAGCCGATCCCAGCCAACATGGGGGTGGTCCCGCCCGATCCGGGGTTCCTCGAGGCGCTCCGGGACACCACGGCCGAGGTGGGCTCCCTCCTGATCCTCGACGAGGTGATCAGCGGCTTTCGCGTCGCGCGTGGGGGAGCGCAGGAGCTGCTCGGTGTCGAGGCCGACCTGACCGTGATGGGGAAGGTGATCGGCGGTGGGCTGCCCGCCGCCGCGTATGGAGGCAGCCGCGAGCTGATGGAGAGGATCGCGCCAGCCGGTGACGTCTACCAGGCGGGGACGCTGTCGGGGAATCCCCTCGCCGTCGCCGCCGGCCTCGCGACGTTGCGGAAGCTGGATGGTGCCGCCTATGTCGGGATCGAATCCGCTACGAGCCGGCTTGCCACCGGTCTGCGGCGAGCCGCCGGGGATCTGCCCGTTCAGGTCGCCGCCGCGCCGGGTCTCGTGACGGTGTTCTTCAGTGCCGAGCCCGTACGCGACTTCGCCGGCGCTCAGGCGTGCGACACGGACGCCTACGCCCGCTTCTGCCGGGCGATGCTCGACCGCGGGATCTATCCGCCCGCGTCTCAGTTCGAGGCGTGGTTCCCCTCGCTCGCGCACGACGAGGAGTCGATCGACCGGACGATCGAGGCCGCCACCGAGGCGTTTCAGCAGTCCATCTCCTGACGCCTCGCTCTAATCTCGGACTGACGCATGGCCCCGACCTCGACCTCCCTCACCGACCTGTCGGCGCTCCTCCGCGACGGTGAGAACGTGATCTCGCCCTACGTCCGCGACACCCACGAGGTACCCGCCCTCGGCGCCCTTGCGGCTTCGGGACCCCGCGCCGCGGAAGCTCCCGACGAGTACACGGTCCTCGTCGAGGCGATCAGGGAGGGCTACCTGCTCCACTACGAAGAGCCGAGGCTGATCGAGGGAGCCGACGGCGACCTCAGGTTGCTCGCCGGGGACTACCTGTACGCCCTCGGCCTCGAGAAGCTGGCGGCACGCGGCGACCTCGACGCCGTCCGGGAGCTGGCGGACCTGATCAGCCTCTCGGCGCAGGTCCACGCAGAGAACGGCGAGGGCTCTCCCGCCGCGCTCGTCGCCGCCCTCTGGCTCGCCGCGATGGTCGCGGTGGGCGCGGGATCCACGCCTGAGCACGAGCGGGCCAAGGAGGCCGTCCGCGGCGCCGAGCCCGACGCCGCCGGCCAGTTGATCCGCGGCGCTGCCAAAATCGCAAGCGAGACGGGCATGAGCGATGCGCTGGCTCTCGCGGCCGACTCGATAGGCTTCGCCGCCGAGGACGTCCCAGATCGTGGCTGAAGAGGGAAACGAAAAGCAGGGGTCACCGAAGGGCCTTCCAAGCCCTGACCCCGCGGGCTACTTCGAGGGCGAGTCCATGAACCGGCGGGCCGCCTTCACCATCGGCGTGCAGGCGATCGGGGGCATCGCCGGGGCTGCGATCGTGCTGCCCGCGATCGGCTTCGCCGCCGCGCCTCTCTTCGAGGAGGAGAAGGAGCCGTGGCAGTCGGTCGGCCCGACCTCGGACTTCACGCCCGACACCTACCGCGCGATCGTGATCACCGCCGTGGAGGGGATCGGCGAGACCGGCAAGACGACCGTTTACGTCCGCCAGGGGAACCCGGACCCCGCGCTCACCCAGAACGGCAAGTATCCGGCGGAGTCCCCGAACGAGTACATCGCGATCTCCACGCGCTGCGCGCATCTGGGTTGCCCCGTCCGCTACGTCCAGGCGGCCGCCAACTTCATCTGCCCCTGCCACGGTGGCGTCTACGGCTTCCTCGGCGAGCGGATCGGCGGCCCGCCGGTGCGGCCGCTCGACCGCTTCCAGACCCGCGTCACAAACGGGCAGGTCGAGGTCGGCCCTCGCTACAGCGTCACCAACAGCCTCGACCCGGTCCGGGCCCGCGATCCCGGTGAGTTCACCGGCGGCGTCTGGGAATACCTCTACCCGCCGCGGCCCTCGGTGCCGCCGCCGCCGTAGGAGCAGCGCGTGCCCAAGCTTCCAAAGCCAGGACCACTGAGTCGCCCGGCACCCCCCGGACAGCGCACCAACGGCGGGAACGGCAACGGCGCCGGCCCGGTCGACGTCGCCAAGGAGGCGGGCGGCGACGTCCTCGGCTGGGTTGACGAGCGGACCGGCGGCTCGAGCTTCCTCACCGGGATGCTCTACCGGAAGGTGCCCAAGGGCACCAACTGGTTCTACACGCTCGGCTCCGCGACGCTCTTCGCCTTCACCTTCCAGGCGCTGACCGGCGTCTTCCTGGCGATGTACTACACGCCCTCGCCCACCCAGGCCTACGGGTCGATCACCCACCTCACCAACGACGTGTGGATGGGCGAGTTCGTCCGCGGGATGCACAAGTGGGGCGCCTCGGTGATGATCATCTGCATCTTCCTGCACATGGGGCGCACCTTCTTCTTCGGCGCCTACAAGTACCCGCGCGAGCTCAACTGGGTGATCGGGGTCGTGCTGGTCATCCTCACCCTCGTCATGGGGCTGACCGGGTACCTGCTGCCCTTCGACCAGCGCTCCTACTGGGCGACGATCGTCGCGAACAACATCACCGGTACCGGGCCGGTCCTGGGCCCGTACCTGGCCGACTTCCTGCGCGCCGGCCCTGAGATCGGGGCCACGACCCTCTCGCGGTTCTACGCGATCCACATGCTCCTTGTGCCCGGGTTGATCATCGCCCTGATCGGGGCGCACCTGTACCTCGTGGTCAAGCTCGGCACGACGGCGCCGCCCTGGATGCGGGCCGACCGGCCGAAGTCCCTCCGCCGGGAGGAGGTCGGGTGAACCGCCGCGAGAAGGAGGAGTACCTCCGCGAGTACGAGGCGCTGAAGAAGAAGGGCAAGCCCTTCTTCCCATATGCGGTGATGAAGGACACGGCGATGATGCTGGTCGTGGCCCTCGTGATCGTCGGGCTTGCGGTCCTCCTCGGCGCGGAGCAGGGCCCGAAGGTCGATCCGACGACCACCACCTACACGCCGCGGCCCGAGTGGTACTTCTTCTTCCTCTTCGAGCTGCTCCGCGTGATCAAGCCGCCGTGGGCGGTCCCGATCGCGACCATCGGCCTTCCCACGCTCTTCATGGTCCTGCTGCTCCTCCTGCCGTTCTATGACCGGAACGCCGAGCGGCGCCCGGAGCGCAGACCGATCGCCACCACGACGGGCATCCTGGTGATCATCGGGATGGCGTATCTGACCTTCCTGGGCGCCACCGCCGGACCGCCGAGCCAGATCGACCTGCAGACCTCCGCCGCGTTGGAGCCCGGCAAGGAGGTGGTCGCCCAATCGGGGTGCCTCGCCTGTCACAAGCTGGGGGACAACGGCAACGACGGGCCTGGCCCCGAGCTGACGCAGATCGGCGCCCGGATCCCGCGCAACGCGATTGCGCGCTCGCTCCAGGTCGGGCCGAGCATCATGCCGTCGTACAGCAGCCTGCCGCCGGCCAAACTCCAGGCGCTGACGGCGTATCTCGCCTCTCTGAACTGAGCCACGCTCTAATCTCGCGCAGATGAGTGTCTCGTCCGGCACCGAGGCCGAGAGCGGCATGCCGAGCCGCGATTCCGAGGAGTTCGCGACCGAGGTCCGCGGGATGTTCGACCGGATCGCGGGGGTCTATGACCTGATGAACTCGGCGATGACCGCGGGCCTCCACCACCAGTGGCGGCAGCGCGCGGTCGATCGCGCGCAGGTCAGGCCTGGCTCGGACGCCCTGGACATCTGCTGCGGCACCGGGGACCTCGCACTCGAGCTGCGCAGGAGGATCGGCCCCGACGGCCGCGTGGTCGGCAGCGACTTCTCGGAGCCCATGCTCGAGCTGGCCCGCCGCAAGAGCGGAGAGGAGGGCCTGCCGGTGGAGTTCGGGTGGGCGGACGCCCTCGATCTCCCCTACGGGGACGCGAGCTTCGACGCCGTCACCATCGGCTTCGGCGCCCGCAACCTCGCCGACCTCGACAAGGGGCTCTCCGAGATGGCGCGCGTCCTGCGCCCCGGCGGCCGGCTCGTGATCCTCGAGATCACCCGCCCACAGCGCGAGCCGCTCGCGAGCTTCTACTCGCTCTGGTTCGACCGCATGGTCCCCGTGATCGGGTCGCTCGCCGGCGATCCCGACGCGTACAGCTATCTCCCGAACTCGGTCCGCACCTTTCCCGAGCCGGAGCGGCTCGCGGCGATGATCGATGCCGCCGGGTTCACCGAGATCCGCTGGCTGCTCCTCGCGGGGGGAATCATCGCCATCCACAGCGCCACGAAGGCCAAATGACCCGATCGTCCGTACCCCCGCCCGTCACCGCCGTGATGGACGCCGCGAGCGCGTGGCTGCCCGTCCGCATGTCGGAGGTGGAGAGCCGGCTCGTCAAGCTCTCGGCGGGCTACGGCCCGAGGCTCGGCGAGGAGGCCGAGGCCACTCTGACCGCGGGCGGCAAGCGGCTGCGCCCGCTGCTCGTCCTGATGGCGGCCGGAGAGGGAGCCGGGGACCGGGCGGTGCGTGTCGCGTCCGCCGTCGAGATGGTCCACATGGCGACCCTCGTTCACGACGACGTGCTCGACGGCGCCCCGGTGCGGCGCGGCCGGCCCACGGTGGTTGCCCGCTCCGGCAGGGATCGAGCGGTCGGGGTGGGTGACCTGCTCTTCAGCCGCGCCTTCGCCGAGCTGGCCGTCGACGGGGGCGAGGCCGAGGTGGAGGAGCTGAGCTCGGCCTCGGTCGCCCTCGCGCTTGGGGAGCTTGCCCAGCGCCACGACGCCTTCGACACGTCGATCACCGAGGAGCGCTATCTGGAGCGCTGCTCGCTGAAGACGGCGCGCCTGTTCGAGTCGGCCTGCCGGCTCGGCCGGATCTCGTCCGGGAGGCGGGGCACCGAGGAGCTCGCCTCCTTCGGCCGGGAAATCGGGCTTGCCTTCCAGCTTCTCGACGATGTCCTCGACGTCACCGGGCCGCCCGAGCGGACCGGCAAGGCCCGCGGCACCGACCTGCTCGACGGCACGGTGACGCTGCCGCTGATCCTTGCCCGCCGTCTGGACCCGAGCCTCGAGTCCACCGAGCTCCGCGCCCTCGACCCCGCGGAGGCGGAGGCGATCTGTGACCGGATCGCGGCGACCGGGGCGCTCGACGAGGTCCGCGGCCGGGCCAAGCAGGGCATCGCGCGAGCGAAGGGGATTCTGGAAGCGAAGGACTTCTCAGACGAGGAGCGCGAGCTGCTCGCCATGATCGCCGACGGAGTGGTCGAGAGATACGCCTGAAAGTCAACGACCCCTTCCGGGGCCGTTGACTACAGGGAGGTGACTCTGTGGAGTGGTACTTTGGACTTCGGTGACGCGTTCTAGAAGTCTTCGGGGAGGATGCTGTCGCTCGACAGCGCCATCGCGAACCGTTCGGCCTCTTCCTCCATGTTGGCCCGAGTGAGGGCGCGCAGATCCTCGATCAGCTCCTGGCCGCCTCGATCCAGCTCCTCGTCGTACTGGTCGACCTCGGACTGGATGTAGCTGCCACGGCCCCACCACTCGCACTCGGGACAGCGGAGCTCGACGTTCCAGGCGCCGTCGCCCTGCTCGTGCCAGTTGACCGGCTGGACCAGGATGGAGGAGCAGCTGGGGCAGGCATGCATTCCCTCGGGGGACTTGGTCTGGGTGTCCACCCGGGTCTTCGTGTTTGTCCGCTTTGGAACTCCCATCATGGATGACATATCGGGAGTCTGGGGCCGGACCTTTAGGCCCAAAAGTGAGTTACTTCGGCCTGCCGAATAGACTGGCTCAATGGTTCTGAGCGACCGCACGATCAAGGAGGAGGTCGCAGCCGGCCGCCTCGTCTTCGATCCCTATGACGAGTCGCTCGTGCAGCCCTCCAGCGTCGACATGCGTGTGGACCGCAGCTTCCGCGTCTTCAACAACTCGCGCTATCCCTTCATCGATGTCCGGAAGCCGATGGAGAACCTCACGGAGCTGGTCTCGGTCGAGGACGAGGAGCCGTTCGTCCTCCATCCCGGGGAGTTCGTCCTGGGCCAGACGCTGGAGCGGGTGAAGCTTCCTAACGACCTGGTCGCACGGCTCGAGGGGAAGAGCTCACTCGGGCGGCTGGGCCTGGTGATCCATTCGACCGCGGGATTCGTCGATCCGGGCTTCGAGGGCAACCTCACCCTGGAGCTCTCCAACCTCGCCACCCTGCCGATCACGATCTACCACGGGATGCCGATCGGCCAGATCTCCTTCATGAGGATGGACGCCCCGGTCGAGCACGCCTACGGTGCCAGCGAGGCCGGCAGCAAGTACCAGGGGCAGGCGGAGCCGACCGCTTCGCGCTTCTACCTCAACTTCCCCGAGCGAGTCCGCAAGTAAGCCCTGGTTAAGGGTTCCCGGCGGATCAGGCCCCTGCCGCTAACATCCGCCTCGATGCCCAACGTAGGACCACTGGAGATAGCCGTCGTTCTGATCATCGTCCTGATCATCTTCGGGCCGAAGCGTCTTCCCGAGCTCGGCAAGTCGATGGGACACGGCATCCGCGAGTTCAAGAGCTCCCTCTCCGGGGACAGCGACAAGGATTCCCCCGAGGAGAAGCAGCGCGAGCTGGAGGCGAGCCAGCAGGCCCAGGTGAGCCAGCCACAGCCGCCCACGGCGGCCGTCGAGAACCCGGCGGAGCCCGTCGAGGGCGAGGTCGTCTCCGAGAACAAGGCCTAGGCAATGGCCCGGCTACGGCCGGTCGACTTCGAGGACCGGCTCACGCTCGTCGAACATCTCGACGAGCTTCGGACGCGCATCGTCATTTCGATCGCCGCCTTCGCGGTGGCCTTCGCGGTCTGCTTCTGGCAGAACAGCCGGCTGCTCGACATCGCCAACGCGCCTCTGCCCGGGAACCGGACCCCGATCACCTTCGGCGTGGCCGAGCCCTTCACGACGACCGTGACGATCACGGCCTACGCGGCGCTCGTGATCTCACTGCCGGTGATCCTCTACCAGGCCTACGCGTTCGTGCTGCCGGCGCTGACGACCAGGGAGAAGCGCGTGGTCGTCCCGTTCCTGATGGGAGTGCCGCTTCTGTTCGTAGCGGGTGTCGTGTTCGGCTACTTCGTCGTCCTCCCAGCGGCCACCAAGTTCCTCCTCAACTTCAACGACAACCAGTTCAACATCCAGATCCGGGCCCGGGACTACTACAGCTTCTTCACCCTCACGCTCGGGGTGATGGGATTGATCTTCCAGCTGCCGATCGGGATCCTCGCGGTCACCCGCCTCGGGATCGTCAGCCCCGAGCAGCTCTCGGAGAACCGCCGCTATGCGTACGTCGGCCTGATCATCGTCGCGGCCCTGCTGCCGGGCACCGACCCGGTCACGATGCTGATCGAGGCGGTACCCCTGATCCTGCTCTACGAGGGCAGCGTGATGCTCGCCCGGATGTTCGGCAGACCCCCGGAGGGCGCCGCCGACCGGGAGATCACCGTGTCGGAGCCGCCCCCGAGCGGGGCGGCGTAGGCCCGAACCCGGGTTCATCTAGGCTTCCGCCGTGCTCTTCGACCTGCAGTCACCCCGGCGTCGCCGCGTGGTCCGAGTCGTCTTCGGCGGCCTGGCCCTGATCTTCGCGATCAGCTTCGTCTTCCTCGGCGTCGGCACCGGGGGTGGAGGGTTCAGCTTCAGCGATCTCTTCGGCGGAGGCGGTGGGAGCAGCTCGACGGCCTTCGACAGCGACATCAAGGCCGCCGAGGCGAAGCTGGCGACCAATCCCAACGATCCGACGACCCTCGCGACGCTCGTCCAGCTCCACTACTCAGCAGCGAATGCCAACACGGACAGCAACGGCGTGCCGACCAGCGACGGGGAGCAGCAGCTCCGGGAAGCGGCAGACACCTGGAACAAGTACGTGAAGGCGAGCAAGGGCAACCTCTCTCCCACGGCGGCGGTCTACGCGCTCAACACCTTCGATTTGCTGGCGAGGCTCGATTTCTCGACCGCCCGCACGGACACCAGCCAGACCCAGGCTCTCGCCGACGTGAACGCCGCGAGGGACGACTGGAAGAGCGCCGCTCAGGCGCAGCAGGTGCTGATCGACAAGCAGCCGAAGAAGGTCACCTCGAACTCCTATGCGACCCTCGCCCAGTACCTCTACCTCTCCGGCGATGCCAAGGGCGGCGATCAGGCGGCCGCCAAGGCCAAGGCCGTCAAGGGAGCCGACGCGGCCACGATCGACAACCAGCTCAAGTCGATCCAGCAGCTGGGTCAGCAGCTGACGACGGCCGTGAAGCAGCTTACGAAGCAGCAGCAGACCCAGGGCGCGGGGGCGGGCGCGGCGCCCGGTGGCGCCACCGGTGGTGGCAACCCGCTGAACGGCCTCGGGTTGGGCGGGCCCAGCGGCGGCGGGCTCTAGCTTCCCGCGCGCCCTTCCTATACTTCCGCCCTTCACCAGGGCCGTTAGCTCAGCTGGTAGAGCAGGAGACTCTTAATCTCAAGGTCGCAGGTTCGATCCCTGCACGGCCCATCTTCGAGGATGTCGACGGTGCGGGTCCGCAGCTGCGACCCCTGGCCGGGTCGCTCAGCGCGCGAAGGCGCGGATGATCAGCAGCAGGATGATCGAGCCGCCGATCGCGATCAGCCACGTTCCGAGGTTGAAGAAGTCGTGGATGTGGCCGACGTGGAGGGCGCTGGCGATGAATCCGCCGATCAGAGCCCCGAGGATGCCGATCGCAGTGGTGCCGATGCAGCCACCAGGCTCGGTGCGGCCGGGGATGACCGCGCGGGCGATCGTGCCGGCGAAGAGACCCAGGATGATCCAGGCGATGATTCCCATCTAGCGCTGGCGCGGACCGGCGTGGTAGCTCAGGTACCAGAGCACGTGCCGGGCGGCGCTGACGCCCACATTCACCGGGGAGAGCAACCTCCGCATGAATGAAACCCTATTGCCCCCGGCGGACCCGCGCGTCCGTGAAAACTGCTGATTTGGCGCCACACGCCGAATTCCTACCCATTTTCGGCTGACAAACGCGGCGGGGCTAGCATGGCCCACCCATGAGGAAGGCACGGACAGGGAAGCGGCGGCGCCGGTTCGCGGCGATCTCCGCCGAGCGCAGGGCGGAGCGGGTCACCGTCGGCCTGGCCGTGTTCGCCGCGGGGTCGCTCGGGATCCTCGTCAGCGGCGAGCTGCTCCGGATGGCGCGGCGCCGTCGCGAGAGCAGGGAGGCAGAGACCCCGGAGAACATCGTCGACGCGGCCGGCCAGGCGACCCTGGACACCCTCGCGGTCGCCCGCCGCGGGATCATCGCGACGCCCCACCCTGAGACGGTTCTCTTCAACATCCTGCAGGGCTTCCTGGGCGCCTTCGCCTTCGCGCGGCTCGCGACCTGGGGCATCCGCCAGTCCTGGTGGCCGGCCGGGGACATCCACGTGAGCGGACGGCACATCCATCACTTCGTCCCGGGCATCGTGCTGTCCTTCGGCTCCGGGATCGGCGCGCTCACTACCCGCAACGAGCGGGTGGAGTCCGCGCTCGCGATCCCGTTCGGCGTCGGCATGGGCCTGACGATGGACGAGGCGGCGCTCCTGCTCGACCTGGAGGACGTCTACTGGACCCGGCAGGGGCTGCTCAGCGTGCAGGTGAGCCTCGGGGTCACCGCGACCCTGGCGGCGACGATCCTCGGGCTGCGGATGCTGCGCCGCGGCGAGGAGAAAGGAATCGAGGAGGGAGCGATCCCCAGCCTCGGGGACCACGGGATGCGCTCTACAGGAGCGCTCGCCTAAGCCGCGGCGCGGAGGCGGGGCTCCGCCTCCTTGCCCATCCAGATCACCTGGTCGCGGCCCGGTCCGACGCCGACGAGGCGCACCGGGATCCCAATGTGTTCTGAGATCGCGGCCAGATAGTTGCGGGCCTCGGCCGGTAGGTCCCCCTCGCGTCGGCACTCGCCGATGTCGCCCTCAAAGCCCGGCAGCTCCTCGTATTCGGGCTCGGCCATGTGCATGATCGACTGGTGGTAGGGGACCTCGTCGAAGACGGCGCCCGAGGGATGGCGGTAGCGGACGCAGACACGCAGCGGATCGATCCCCGAGAGCACGTCCAGCTTCGTGACGGTGAGCGCGCTCATGCTGTTCAGGCGAACGGCGTAGCGCAGCGCGACCAGGTCGATCCACCCGCAGCGCCTTGGACGGCCCGTGGTCGTACCCATCTCCCCGCCCCGCTCGCGCAACAGGTCGCCGAGGTCATCCTCGAGCTCAGAGGGGAACGGGCCGGCGCCGACTCGGGTCGCGTACGCCTTGGCGATTCCCCAGACCTCGTCGATGTCGCGGGGCCCCACGCCGGCGCCGATGCACGCGGCGCCCGCGACGGGGTTGGACGAGGTGACGAACGGATAGGTCCCGTGGTCGAGGTCGAGCATCGTCCCCTGCGCGCCCTCGAAGAGGACGGTGTGGTCTGCGTCGAGCGCCTCCCAGCAGAGCTTCGCGGTGTCGGCGATGTGGGGCTCCAGGCGGTGTCCGTAGGTGAGGTAGGCCTCGACCATGGTGTGGAGGTCGAGCTCGGGGTCCTTGGCGAAGGGCCGCAGCATCTGCTGCTTGGGCTCCATCGCGGTCATGATCTTCTTGCGGAGGATCTTGCCGTCGAGCAGGTCCTGGACCCGGATGCCGAGCCGCGAGGCCTTGTCCGCGTAGGCCGGGCCGATCCCTCGCCTGGTCGTGCCGATCTCGAGCTTGCCGAGCTTGAGCTCGCCGGCCGTGTCGAGCTTCACGTGGTAGGGCATGATCACGTGGGCGTTGGCCGAGACCCGCAGGCCGCTGACGTCGATGCCGCGATGGCGCAGGCCCTCGATCTCTCCGGTCAGAACACCCGGGTCGATCACCACCCCATTGCCGATCGCGCAAATCTTTCCGGGGTAGAGGATCCCGGAGGGGATCAGGTGGAACTTGAAGGTCTCGCCGTCGCGGATGATCGTGTGGCCGGCGTTGTTGCCGCCCTGAAAGCGGATCACCACGTCGGCCTGCTCGGCGAGCAGGTCCGTGACCTTTCCCTTTCCCTCGTCGCCCCATTGGGCGCCGACTATGACCAGTCCAGGCATGACCGGGGGATTATGAGGGAGCTAGTGGTCGAGCGGGCCGAGGGCCCCGCCGCCCTGGCCCAGCGAGGTGGCCACGTCGGCCGAGACTCGCATGCGGCGATCCTCGTCGAAGAGCAGAACGGGATCGCCGCACATCTCGACGAGCCGGGAGACGATGCGCGTGCCCAGCTGCTTCTCGAGCTCGTCGTCCTCGAAGTTGCTGGTGACGATCAGGGAGCGCTGGCGCTCGTAGCGCTCGTTCACGAGCGCGTAGAGCTGCTCCAGGACCCATTCCGTCTGCTTCTCGGCGCCGAGGTCGTCCAGGTGAAGCAGATCGACCGTGGAGAGGCGCTCGAAGAGATCGGAGTAGGACTGCTCTCCGATCTCCGCGTCATAGGTCTGGCGGATCCGGCTGAGCAGCTTGGGGAGGGAGTAGATCGCGACGGAGTGCCCGGCATCGAGAGCGATTCGCGAGATCAGCATGGCCAACGTGGTCTTGCCGGTCCCGGAGCTGCCGAAGAACCACATCCCGCGCCCGCGGTCGAGGTTGTCGTCGATGTCCTCGCAGTAGTTGCGAACGCGCTTCACCACGAAGTCGTCGATCCGCGTCACCGGAGGCCGGTCGAAGGAGACGCCCCGGTACTTCGCGGGGATCACCGAGTCGATGCCGCGCAGCCGCGCCTTCGCCACCATCCGTGAGCGGCAGTCGCAGGGGCGCGCCACGTCCTCGGGGCCCAGGATCCAGCCGGACCCGTCGCAGATGCCCAGGCGGCACGGCTGGCGATCGCTGTTTGGCGAGTGGATCGCCAACTCAGCCCTCGTCCGCGTCGGCGAACTGCTCGGCTTCGCCGCCGACGTCCTCGACCGGTGGGCCACCGCCGGCCGGCTGCTCGAGCGGCCGCTCCTCGCGCGCCCGGTCGGCGAACTTCGGGTAGTGCTCGAGGAAGACGAGGCGGACCGTGCCGACCGGCCCGTTCCTGTGTTTGGCCAGGATCAGCTCAGCCCCGCCCGGATCCTCGGAATCGGCGTTGTAGTAGTCGTCGCGATAGAGGAAGCCGACCACGTCGGCGTCCTGTTCGATTGCGCCGGACTCGCGCAGGTCCGAGAGGATCGGCCTCTTGTCGGGGCGCTGCTCGGGGGCCCGGGAGAGCTGAGAGATGCCGATCACCGGGACCGCGAGCTCCCGGGCGAGGATCTTGAGCCCGCGGCTGAACTGTGAGACCTGCTCGACCCGGTTGGCCCGAGAGTCGTCGCTTCGCATCAGCTGCATGTAGTCGACGATCACCATGCCGAGCCCGTCGTGGCCGCGGCCCTTCTCCTGCGCGTGCAGGCGCCGGGCCTTGGCTCGGAGCTCCAGCAGCCCGAGGTCGGAGGAGTCGTCGATCCACAGCGGCGCCGACTCGAGCTGGTTGCACGCCTTGACGACCTTCGGCCAGTCCTTGCTCGCGACCTTTCCCTTGCGCAGGCGGTCGCTCGAGATGCGCGACTGGGAGCCGATGAAGCGGTGGGCGAGCTCCATCTCCGACATCTCGAGGGAGAAGAGGGCGACCGGCTTGTTGTGCTTCATCGCGACGTTCTGGGCGAAGTCGCAGACCAGGGTCGACTTTCCCATCGCCGGCCTCGCCGCGATCACGATCAGGTTGCCGGGCTGGAAGCCGCCGGTCTTGTCGTCGAGGTCGCGGAATCCCGAGGGGGTCCCGGTGACGTCCGAGCTGCCGCTGGCGAGCGCTTCGAGCTTGTCGATCTCGTCGTGGAGGATCTCGCCGATCTCGCGGAAGTCGACGGCGCGCTCCTCGTGGGCGACCTGGAAGAGGAGGCGCTCGGCGTGCTCGACCATCTCGGACGGTTCGCCGTCACGCTCGGCGACAGACTGCTGGATGCGCTTCGCCGCCATGTCGAGACGCCGCATGAGCGAGTTCTGCTTGACGATCTGGGCGTAGTGCTTGGCGCTGCCCGGGGAGGGGACCTTCGCCGCCAGGCTGGCGATCACGTCGCGGCCGCCGATCGCGTCGAGCTGGCCATGCTGCTCGAGTTGCTCGGAGACGGTCAGGACGTCGACCGGGTTCGCGTCCTCGTTGAGGCGGATGATCGCCTCGTAGATCGTCCGGTGGCGGTCTCGGTAGAAGTCGTCGGCCTGGAGCCTCGCGTCGAGCAGAACGGGCTCGATCGTCGACTCCGAGACCAGCATCGCCCCGAGCACCGACTCCTCGGCTTCGAGGTTCTGGGGCGGGACGATGGTGGGTGTTCCGTTGGTGGCCAACTGATCCTCTCTCGCACAGCGAATCGGTCCGGCCGTAAGCCGGAGCCTGCCCTATTAGCTAAGAGCCCAACGAAGTCTGATCGCCCCCAAGGCGGAAGCGACTCCGTAGGGCGAGACAGGAATGAATCACACCGTGCCGCGAAGTTGGAAGCCTGCCGCGAAGTGCCTTCCGGCCAAAGCCGGATTTGGCGGCTTTTTCGTTTGGCCCCGCGTGAAACGAGTGGCCCCTTTAGGGGCCCTCTCGCATCTCGGCGACGATCGTCTTGACCGACGCGGTGACGCCGCCGCCGACCTCGATCTCGACCATGTAGGTGCCGGTCTCGCGGATCGGCTCCTCGAGGCGGATCTTCTTGCGGTCGACCTTGATGCTGCGCGCGGCCTGGATCGCCTCGGCGATCTCGGCGGAGGTGACGGAGCCGAAGAGCTTGCCGTCCTCCCCGGCGCGGTGGTTGATCGTCAGGACGGTCTTGCCGAGCAGGGCGGAGGTCTCGCCGGCGCGCTCCGCGGCCTGTTTCTCAGCCTCGGCGGCCCGCTCGCGCTTGCGCTGGGCCTCCTCGAGGGCGCCCTTGGTGGCTGGCTGGGCCAGCTTGCGTGGCACGAGGTAGTTGCGCAGATATCCCGGCGAGACGTCGATCGCGGTCCCGGCCTCGCCGAGACCCTCCACGTCCTTGAGCAGAACTGCCTGGGCCATCTGGTCTACTTCTCGCCGACGTAGGGCAGCATGGCGAGCTCGCGGGCGCGCTTCACGGCCAGCGCGAGCTGCTGCTGATGCTTCCGGGAGAGGCCGGTGACGCGGCGGGACCGCGTCTTGCCGCGGTCGGAGATGAATCGCCGCAGCAGGGTCAGGTCCTTGTAGTCGATCGCCTCGACGTTGAGCCGCGTGTACTTGCGCGGACGACCGCGATCGGTCAGTCCACGGCGCCTGCCGCGGCCGGTCGGTGTCTGCTGTCGTTGCTGTCTAGCCATATTCATGCCACCGCCACGGCAAGGCCGTGGCGGCTGGAAACGAAACGATAGCGACCGAGGCCCGGACGGGCCCGCAGCCTAGAACGGAATGTCGTCGTCCGAGCCGCCGCCCGAGCTGACCGTCGCGCCCTCGAAGTCCGAGGTGTCGGCCGGCACGTCGGAGCTCGGCTGGAAGCCATTGCCGCCTCCGCCTCCTCCTCCGCCGCTCGGATTGTCAGAGCGCGAGCCCAGGAACTGGACGCTGTTGGCGATGATCTCGACGGCCTGGCGCTTGGAGCCGTCCTGAGCTTCCCACTCGCGCCAGTCGAGCCGTCCCTCGACGGCGACCGGGCGCCCCTTCGACAGGTAGTTCGAGCAGTTCTCGCCCTGCGCGCCCCAGACGGTGACGTCGAAGTAGTTGGGCTTGTCGATCCACTCGCCGCTGGCCCCGTCCTTGCGACGGCTGTTGACGGCCACGCGAAGCTTGCAAACCGAGGTTCCGCTGGGTGTCGAGCGCAGCTCCGGGTCCTTGGTCAAATTACCCGTGATCGCGACTACGTTGATGTTCGAAGCTGCCACTTGATCGCTCCTCTTCGTTTCGATTCCGAACGTCGATCTTAAGTCGCCGCACGGCGGGTTCTCTCCCCCGCGACTAAGAAAGGCCGGAAACTGCGGATCCGCGGTTGGAGTTAGTCGTCGCGGTCGTCGCGGCGCGGGCGCCGCTCGCGGTCGCCCCGCTCGGGGCGGCCATCGCCGACGGCCATCGGCCGCTCGACTGCCGGCGGCGGGTTCGCCGGCGCGTCGGGATCGACCTTGAAGATCCGGAAGCGCAGCACACCGTCGATGATCTTCAGGCTGTGGTCCAGGCGCTCGAGCAGCTCCGGCTCGCCCTGGAACCGAAAGAAGCGGTAGTCCGCCTCGTTTCGCTGCTTGATCTCGTAGGCCAGGTTGCGCAGCCCCCAGACGTCCGCTCGGTCGAGCGTGCCCGCGCCCTCGATCTGCTGTCGGACGTCGCCCGCGATCTTCTCGCGGGCCTCGTCGGCCGCCTCGGGGTCGAGCATCAATACGAGTTCGTAATTGCGGTTCACAGCGACGCGCGACTATAGCGGTCGAGGTGTCAAATCCTGCGGTCCTTGCGGGGAGAGAGGGCGGCCCGGGGCGCTCATCGGGGCATGGCCGGAAGGCAGATCAGATGGGCGAGCGTGGGACGGGTCGCTGCCGTCGCGGCGGCGGCGATCATCGGGATCGTCTCGCTGCCCGCGCTGCTGGGCAACGACTCCCCGCCCCCCGTCCCGCCAGACGTCGGCCTTGCTCCGCCCGTCGCGTCACCGCCGGTTGCGACGCCTGCGCTCCCGCCGCCGCCCGCTCACCGACCGGTGCGTCCGGGCAAGCGCCGGGAGCGCGCGCACCCGCGCCGGGAGCGCTCGCACCCGCGGCGTCATCACCACCGCCACCGTGGGCACCCGTCACCCGCCGCGCCGCCCATCAGCGCACCGCCCATCTACACCCCGTCGCACGAACCTGACAATTTCGGGATCGAGTCCCGGTAGGTGGGGTAAGGTCGGCCGGCGGGGGGGACTGCCACAGAGAAGAGGCGTCATGCATGTAGTCGTTCGCAGTTACTTCGGCCAAGGAGCGTCCGAGCTCTTCGATCTCCTCGAGCAGCGCGAGGAAGACGTGAAGGAGCTGATCAGCAGAGTGCCCGGTTTCGTCAGCTATGCCGCGTTTCGCAGCAACGGCGGCGGGATGACGGTGACGGCCTGCCAGGACGAAGCCGGCACCCAGGAGTCGACCAAGCGCGCTGCTGAATTCGTCAAGGAGAACATGACCGTGCCCATCGACCCGCCCGAGAAGCACGAGGGAGCCACCGTCCTCCAGTTCTAGGCAGCGCCCGGGCGCCGGGGTCCCACCGCAGTTTCGAGCGGTCAGCGGACCTCGGCCGGCGAGCGCTTGGCGCGGATGTCGGACAGCTGCTCGTCGACCCAGTCGCCGGGGTCGCGCTCGGTGATGATCTCCTTCAGTCTCCGAGCCCGCAGCGCCCGCTCCTCGGGCTCCATGGTGAGAGCACGGTGGATCTGGTCGGCCTGTTCCTGGATGTCGAACGGGTTGACGGAGAGCGCGCAGTCGCCGAGCTCCTCGTGCGCACCGGTGTTCTCGGAGAGCATCACGACACCGTCGCGGGTGTTGACCGCGGGCGCCTCCTTGGCGACCAGGTTCATGCCGTCGAAGAGCGAGTTGACCATCAGCAGGTCGAAGTGCTTGTACCGCGCCACGGCCTCGTTGAAGTTCTCGTAGATCCGGAGGTCGATCGGCATCCAGTCCGTCGTGCCATGCCGGTGGTTCACGACCGCCACGAGCGCCTCGATCCGCTCCAGGTACTCCGCGTACTCGGGCACGTCCTGGCGCGAGGGCTGCAGGTGGGCGATGAAGGTGACCTTCTCCCGGAACTCGGGGTGCTGCTCGAGGAAGACGTCGAAGGCGGTGAACCCGCGCAGGACGTTCTTCGAGAGGTCGGCGCGGTCCACCCGGATGATCAGGTGGTCGCGGCGTCGGCGCAGCAGCTCCCTCTCGTAGCCGGCCACCTCCACCGACTCCGCCGCCCGATAGAGCCGCTGGGTGTCGATCGACAGGGGGTAGGCGCGGACCCAGATCTCCCGGCCCTCGTGGATCACCGCCATCCGCTCGTAGTCGGTCTCCAGCTCCATCAGCTCCCGGCAGCACTGGAGGAAGTTGCGGCAGTAGGCGGTGGTGTGGAAGCCGATGATGTCGTTGGAGAGCATGCTCAGATAGATCTCCTCGCGCCAGCGGTTCGGGAGGATGCGCCAGGAGTCGGGCTGGGACCACGGGATGTGGACGAAGTAGTGGAGAAAGGCGTCCGGGCGCGCCTTCCGGATCAGGCCCGGGCATGTGTAGAGGTGGTAGTCATGGAGCATCACGACCGGGCTCTCCTGGCCGTCGATCGCGCGGATCACGCAGTCCGCCATGTCGTCGTTGACGACCTTGTAGCCCTCCTCCCAGGCGTCGACCTCGGCCTGCCGGATGTCCGGCGCGTTCGAGAGGTCCCAGAGGTAGTGCTGGATGAACCAGAGGATCGGGTTGGCGATCACGTTGTAGAAGCGGTCGTACGCCGACGGGTTCGAGGCCACCATCTGGACGTCGTAGGAGATCCCGTCGAGCTCGATCTCCACGGGCTCGTCGCTTTCGCTCGCGACGACGACGTCCTCCTCGGTCATCGCGGAGGCGATCCAGAGCGCGTTGCGGTGCGAAACCAAGCCCGACAGCGCGGTGACGAGTCCGCCGCCCCCGCGGTGAGCGATCCGATTGCCCTGCTGGTCCCGTCCGAACTCGGCCGGGCCGCGGTTGGAGACGATCGTCAGAGGATGCTCGGGCACGTACCCGTTTGTATCAGGCGTGCCTCAAAACCCTGGATGGCTCGCGCCTAGGAGCCGAAGTCGCTGAAGATCCGCAGCCAGTCGAGCAGTAGCCGCGGTGTCAGGAAGCGCTCGCGGGTCCGCTCCTTGCCCGCACGCCCGAGCCTTCGCCCGAGCTCCGGGTCCTGCAGGATCTCGATGCTGCGCTTCGCCGCGTCGTCAGGTGAGGAGACCAGATAGCCGTCCTCCCCGTCGACGATCTGCAGTGGGATGCCGCCCACGTCCCCGCCGATCGTCGGCCGCCCCTTCCAGAGGGATTCGGCCACCGTCAGCCCGAATCCCTCGCGGATCGACTTCTGCAGGATCACGTCGGACTGCGACTGGAACGCGTTGACCTCGATCGCGCCGACGTTGTTCAGGTTGTTGAGGATCTTGATGTCCGGGTCCGAGCCGGCATATTCGAAGGTGCGGTGGAAGAACTCCCAGCCCTCGGGGTCGTCCGTGGCCATCGAGCCGACCAGGGCCAGCTGCACCTCGGGAATCTCCTTGGTCACCTTGCGGTAGGCGTCGATCACTCCGATCGGGTCCTTCCAGGGATCGAACCGGGAGACCTGGGTCATCAGTGGGCGGTCGACGTCGATGCCGAACTGGTTGCAGACGAAGGCCGCGTCGTCGGGCGAGAGCGCCATGTTCTTGGGCGAGAGGGGATCGATCGCGGGCGGGACGATCCGCACCCCGCCGTGTCCGTCGAGGCCGTTCGGCACGTACTGCTCCATGTGCCAGACCGTCACGTCGTACTCGTCGATCAGGGGCAGCATCCGGTCGATCGGCTCCGGGTTCGGCTCTGAGAGGTCGATGTGACAGCGCCAGACCCAGTTCTTCGAGTGGTCGGCCGCGTTGTGGTGCATCCCGACCGGCTGCGGGTCGTGGACGATGATCACGTCCCACTCGCCCTCGAGGCTGTCGGCGTTCATCTTGTTGTAGTGGTCGAACAGCTCCCACTGGTTGGGAGTGAGCGTGTTCGGGTCGCCCTGCAGCGAGTTGTGGAGGAGCTTCGTGGCGTTGAAGAACTCCTCGCGGCCCATGATGATCTGCCAGTGCGCGTCGAGGCCCACGTCGCGCATCAGGGGGACGAGCGTGTAGAGGATCTCCGAGACCCCGCCGCCGAAGGCCGTCGCGCTGACGTGCAGGATCCGCTTTCCCTGCAGGTTCTCCGCGAGCTCGCGGATCTCGTCGACCAGGCCGCGCCCGGCCAGGTGCGTGTAGTCGGCCAGGGACTTGGTCCCCAGCGCTACCTCCTGCAACATCGAATCGCCCTCGGTCCTTGATTGCGCAAGGGCGGAAAAGTACTCGCTTTGTCCGAGGGTGCTCCGCAGGGAAGCGAGGAGCAACCCGTCATATGCTGGCGCGCAGCCGCTCGATGCCGGCGTCGAGCTCCGCGCAGATTGCTGCGTGCAGCTCGGTGTTTGCGGCGGCCACGCATGACATCTGGAATTCGTGGCTCGAGCCCAGGAGCGGGCGGTCCGCCAGGGGCTGGCCGTAGGCGTCGGTGACGATCGCGCCGCCCTCCTGGAGGCAGATGGTGGCCGCGGCGAGGTCGTACGGCGAGTTGTTGAGCACCGCGCCGCCGCCGACCCGCTCGAACTCAGAGCGCACGGCCGGCACGTCGTCGATCATCCGCGGGCCCGGCTCGATGTACGCGTCGAGCTGTCCCGTCACAACGCGGGTCATGTCGAAGGTGGCCGAGCCGAGGTCGAAGGTCCCGCCGCCGACCGATGAGGTGTCGATCAGCCCCGCGAGCACCTCCACGAGCTCGCGCGCCGGGCGTCCACGGAACCCATATGTCCAGAACATCCGCTCCAGCGTGCGGTTCTCCGAGAGGCGCGCCGCCGGCTCGAGGCCGACACCCCGCTCGGCGACGAAGCTGGCTCCGCTCTTCAGCTCGAGGACGCAACCCACCTGCACGTCGGCCATGGTCGGCTCGGAGTCCAGCCGCGCGGCCGCGACGGACACACAGCACGACTCGAGGCCCGCCAGTGCGGGGCGAGTGCCGTCGATCGGGTCGACGACCAGCACCCACTCGGCCCGGTCGCCTGCGGGGGAGACCATGCCGCGATCCTCGGAATAGAAGGAGACCTCGGGCGCCCGATCGACCAGGAAGGCCTCCATGCGCTTCTCGGCGCGCTCGTCGATCTGGAAGGTGACGTCGCCGCCCTCGGCGGAGCCGGAGTGGGCGCGCCCGGCGTGGCCGCCGAGATGGGGGAGGACCTCGTCGCGCAGGGTCACGGCGAGGTCCGTTACGAGGGTTCTGATTCGTGGCTTCGCCATATAGCCGCGACCGCAAGCGGCCGCCCAGCATAAGTCGCGTCGCTCACGGCCTTCGGCCTCCGCTCCAAAGTGCAGCGGCCTGGCGGTCGCTACTGATTGACATCCGCCGGACGCGAGCCCAGCGTGACGTCGACGGTGGCGTGCTGACCGTCTCGGAGGATGTCGAGCTTGACCGTGTCGCCCGGCTTGTGAAGGGCGATCAGCTCGGAGAGGTCGTTGTTCTGGAAGACGGGCTTGCCGTCCACCGCGATCACCACGTCGCCGCCGGTCTTCACGTGCTGGAGCTGGAAGGTGCTCTCGCCTGTGGAGCCCTTCAGTCCCGCCTTGTCGGCCGGGCTGCCACCGACGACGTCGGTGATCAGGGCGCCGCTCTTCGAGTCGATCCCGAGATGGTCGGCGAGCTGCGGGTACAGCGACTCGCTGGTCACGCCGAGGAACGCGTAGTCGACCTTGCCGTCGCCGCGGAGCTGGTCGAGGGAGTAGCGAACCGAGGTCACGGGGATCGCGAATCCGACGCCGGAGTTGCTTCCCGAGCTCGAGGCGATCTGCTCGTTGATGCCGATCACCTCGCCCTTCGAGTCGAGCAGCGGGCCGCCCGAGTTGCCGGGGTTGATCGATGCGTCGGTCTGAATCGCGTTGTCGATCCCGAAGTTGGTGAGGCCCTCGACGGTGCGGTCGGTGGCTGAGATCACGCCGATGGAGAGCGACTGGGTCTCGCCGAACGGGCTGCCGATCGCCGCCACCGGCTCGCCGACGGCGAAGGCCGAGCGGTCGGAGAGCGGGACCGGCTCGAGGTCCAGGCCGTCGGGATCGACCTTGATCAGCGCGACGTCCGCGTCGGCGTCGAAGCCGACGATCTCGGCCGGGACCCGGTTGCGGTCCCCGAACTCGACGAAGACCTGCTTCGCGGCGTGGGGCGAGCCCCCTCCGTTCAGGCGCCCCCCGCTGGTCACCACATGGGTGTTGGTGACGATGTCGCCGTCCTTGTCGACGACGAACCCGGAGCCCTGTCCCGCTGAGCTGCCGCCGCCGCCGAGGAGCGAGCTGCCGTTCGAATCGAAGACCGAGATGATCGTCACGACGCCAGGTGAGACGTCCTTGTAGATCTGCGCCGGGTTGAAGCTGCCGTCGCTCGCCTGCACCACGACCTGCTGCGCACCCGAGGAGTTCGACTCGGTGATCGTCGTGTCCCCGCCGCCACCGCAGCCGGTCGCGATCAGCGCCGTCGCCAGAGCGGCAAGAACGACCAGCTTCAAACGGGTTGCGCTGACCGGCACCCTCGCATCGATCCTCATGCGGCGACTCCCTCGGGTTCGCGCGGGCGCCGCCGCCGCTCGGAGACAGGCAGGCTCAGGGTGAACGCCGTGTGACCGCGGCGCGAGACGACGGCCAGCTGGCCATCCATGCGCAGTGCGAGCTCGTCGGCGATCGCGAGGCCGAGACCCGAGCCGATCGCGGCGTCCCCGGTGTAGAAGCGATCGAAGACCTTGTCGATGGCCCGGGGGTCGATGCCTTTCTTGGCGTCGTCGCCGACGATCAGCTCCGCGGCGTCCCTTCCGCGGACAGCGGTGACCGTCACGTTCGTTCCCTGCGGCGTATGCGTGATGGCATTGTCGATCAGAATACGGATGATTTGTGAGACCCGATTTAGGTCAGCGAGCGCGACGACCTCTCCCCGCCCCCTGACCTGCAGCGTCGAGCGGTGGACCTTGGCCGCGGCGCGGAACTCGTCGGCCACGTCACGGGCCACTTCCTTGAGATCCACCTGCTCGCGCTGGATCTCCACCACGTCGGCGTCGAGGCGCGAGAGGTCGAGGAGGTCGATGGTGAGCTTCTGCAGCCGCTCGATCTGGGCGCGCATCTCGGCGACGAAGGACCGCCGCTCTGCGGCCGTCAGCTTCTCGGTCTCCAGCAGCTCGACGAAGCCGCCCAGCGAGAAGATCGGGGTGCGCAGCTCATGCGAGGCGTTGGCGATGAACTCCTTCCGGGAGCTGTCCAGGCGCGCGAGGCGGCGCTGCATGTCGTTGAAGCTGCGCGCGAGCTGACCGAGCTCGTCGGAGGAGTCCACGGGGATCGGCTGGTCGAAGTGGCCGTCGGCGACCGCCTCGGCCGCGAGCCTCATTCGGCGGAGCCGCCGCGACACCGCGCCCGAGGCCCAGAATCCGATCAGCGAGGCCGCGATCAGGGCGATCAGCCCGGCGATCAGGATCTGGCGGCGGACCAGGGCGACGTCGTCGTTCACCTCCGCCAGCGGCGTCGAGAGGACCTCCACCCAGCGAGGCCGCCCCGCGAGGTCGATCGGCACGGCCGAGGTCCCGACCCTCGTGCCGGCGACGTGCTCCACACCAGAGGCGAGGTGGACGCCGGCGATCGCCGCGCTCGCCGTCAGGTAGCGGCCCTGGATCGCGGTCGCCTCGGCCTGGGAGTCGGCGACGACGAACGCGGGCACCGGACCGCCGGACTCATCGCGAACGGCGAGGAGAGTCACCCGGCTCTCGGTGGACTGTGCCGTGGTGCGCACCAGCTCCTCGACCTGGTGCTGGGAGGCGCCCGACTCGAGCGCACGGGCGAGGCGCGGAGCCTGCTCGGTGCCCAGCCTCTCCAGCCGGCGGAGCTTCTCGGCCGTCAGGCTCGATTCGAGCTGGGGGACCACATACAGGTAGACGAAGGCGATCGCCGCCGCCGTGATCAGCGTGATCAGCGCGACCAGCCGGTTGCGGAGCGTGTTGAGCCTCAATCGCGATCCGTGTCGCGAAAGCGGTAGCCGACGCCGCGCACGGTGAACAGGTACTCGGGGTGCTTGGCGTCCGACTCCAGCTTCTCCCGGAGGTGCCTGATGTGGACGTCGACGGTGCGGGGATCGCGATAGGTCGAGTCGCCCCAGATGTGCTCGAGCAGCATCTCCCGGGTGTAGACCCGGCCGGGGGAGGCGGCGAGGGCGGCCAGGATCTCGAATTCGACGTAGGTCAGCTGGACCGGTTTCCCATGGAGCAGGACCGAGCGCCGCTCGAAGTCGATCTCGAGGTCCTCGGCGCGAATCGGCTCGTTGGCGGCCAGCCCCTGACCCGCCATCCCGCCGCGTCGCAGTGCCGCCTTGACGCGGCTGCGGAACTCGCGAACCGAGAAGGGCTTGGTGATGTAGTCGTCGGCGCCCATCTCCAGCCCGGCGACCTTGTCGACCTCATCCCCCTTCGCGGTCAGCATGATGATCGGCACCTGGCTGCGCGTGCGGAGGCGCCTGCATACCTCGATCCCATCCAGCTTCGGCAGCATGATGTCGAGGACCACGAGATCGAACCGCTCCTCTCCGAAGCGATCCAGAGCCTCTTGCCCATCCAGAGCCCCCACCACCTCATACCCTTCCTTGCGGAGCGGGTAGGTGAGAAGCGTCTGCACGGCCTGCTCATCGTCCACGAGCAGGATCCGCGCTTGTCCTCGCGCCATGTCTAGAGGTTAGAAGGCACGCCAGTGATCGATTTGCGTCTCTACAGATTTGCGCTGCTCGCGGTCCCGGTTGCGGCCGTGATCGCGATGTTCTCACTGCAGTCCGTGTCACCCTCGCTCTCCGGCGGGGTGCCTCCGGATGCCTTCGATCCCGCGACCGCGGCTCCCCTCGCGAAGCAGCTCGCCGAGTCCGCCGCCTATCCCACGCCCGGCTCGGCCGCGGACAACGCGATGGCGGAGCAGGTGAAGCAGCAGTTCTCCGGCATCCAAGGGGCCACCGTCGCGGAGCAGCGCTTCAGTGGGTCGTTCCACGGCCACGACGTCGACCTGCGGAACCTGATCGCCACGCTGCCCGGAGAGTCCGACCGCCAGATCGTCCTGATCGCGCCTCGTGACGTCGCCCGGGGGAGCGGCGCGGTGACCACGGCGGCCGCGACCGCCGCGATGCTGCAGATCGCAGACAGCTTCTCGGGCTCGTCCCACCGCAAGACGCTCGTCTTCGTCTCGACCGACGGATCCAGCATCGGCGCGCAGGGCACGAAGCGATTCATCCGGGACTACACCGACGCCGGCCTGCTCGATGCCGCCATCGTCCTCAGCCAGCCGGCGGTGCAGGCCCCGGTGGCCCCGCTCGTGATCCCCTGGTCCACCGGGTCGCAGAGCACGGCCAGCCAGCTCGACGACACGGCGAACTCGGTGGTCTCAAAGGAGGCTGCGATGCCCGCCGGCGACGAGGGCCCGCTGGCCGACCTCTTCAGGCTCGCCCTGCCTGCGGGGCTGGGGGATCAGGGCCCGCTGGTCCGGGCCGGCCTCCCCGCGGTCCGCCTCTCCTCCGACGGCGAGCTTCCGCTCGACCCGGGGGAAGACACGCCCGAGGGCTTCGACACGGACACGTTCGCCCGCTTCGGCCGTGCCTCCCTCGCACTGATCCTGGCTCTGGACGCCTCCCCCGGCGCCGTCGAGCACGGCCCGAGTGGATACATCGGCCTGGCCGGCAATCTGCTGCCCGGCTGGACCATCGCACTGCTCGCGCTCGCGTTCCTCTTTCCCGTCGCACTCGCGGCCGGGTCAGGGCTCGCCTCGGCGGCGCGCAGCCCGATCGAGGCGGCGCGCGGCTTCCTCTGGGCCGGCCTGCGGATCGCTCCCTTCCTCGGCGGGCTGCTGATCCTGCTCGCGGCCGCGCTGGTCGGACTGCTGCCGGGTCCGGATTTCCCCTTCGACCCGCGCACGGAGTCGCTTGGGCTCGGCGGCACCATCTCGGTGGTGGTCGCGGTCCTCGCCTACGGCGCGATCGCGTTCTTCATGCGGCCGTTGCGCCCGCCCCCTCCGCGGACGGCCGGGACCGCTGCGCCGGCCGCCGTCTTGCTGGCATGCGCGGCGGCGCTCGGCGTCTGGGCGATCAATCCCTATCTCGCGCTTCTGGTGGCGATTGGGCTCCAGGCATGGCTGTTGGCCGCGACCCGGCCGGCCGGCCGTGCGGCGATGGCCGGCCTGGTTCTGCTCGGCCTGGTGCCGCTGGTGGCGCTGGTCGCCAACCTCGCGAGCCGCTTCCACGCGGGAATCGGGGTCTGGCACGACCTGCTCTTGATGCTCGCGGACGGGCAGGTCGGCGCCCCCGAGGCTCTCCTGGGCTGCGTGCTCGCCGGAGCGGGGGTCGCCATCCTCGCCCTCGGGGCCCGACCCGCCAGGCCCTCTCCCGACGTGCAGATCGATGGCGAGATCTCGGTCCGCCGCGCGGTGTCCGCGCGCGATGAGGGCCGGGAGCCGCCCGAGGAGATGCCCGACGAGGAGCCAGGGTCGGGGCCCGAGGGCCCGAGCGAGCCGGCTCAGCCCGAGCCCGAGAGGGATCCCCGTCTCTGGTCGAAGCCGCGCGGCTCGAGCTCGCCGCCGCCGGGAAGCTTCAGGGCGACGCCCTGGCCCTCGACGACGTAGCCGATCTCCGTCAGCTCTCCTCCCGCCGCTGTCACCGCCTCGGACGCGGCGGCCATCCGCTCGGGCGGCAACGCGACGAGCAGCTCGTAGTCCTCGCCGCCCGACGCCGCCAGCTCGAGGGCAGCGCCGCCCCCGGCGATCTCCTCCAGGCCGTCCTGGAGCGGTATCCGGTCGAGGTCGATCTCCAGCCGGCATCCGCTCGAGCGAGCCAGGTGGCCCGCGTCGGCGCCCAGGCCATCGCTCACGTCGATCATCGCCGTGGCCCCCTCGGCCGCGAGTGCGGCTCCCTCGCGCAGGCGCGGCGCCGGGTCGAGCTGGCGCGCGAGCATCGCCCGTCTGAGCTCCGGGGAGAGTGATCCCGTGCCGCCGTCCATCAGCGCCAGGGCGGCCGCCGCGCCGCCCAGGCTTCCGGTCACGGCGAGCAGGTCGCCCGGTTTCGCTCCGGCCCTCGTCACCAACCGCGCTCCCTCCGGCTCGTAGCCGACGGCGGTCACCGAGACCACCAGGACCGGCGATGAGACCAGGTCCCCACCGGCCACCGCGACGCCATGCCGCGAGGCGACCTCCGCCAGTCCGTCGGCGATGCCGAGCAGGGCCTCGTCCTCCAGCTCGGCCGGTGCGGCGACGACCACGTAGGCCTCTCCGGCCTCCGCTCCCATCGCCGCCAGGTCGGAGAGGGCGGCGGCCAGCGCCTTGCGGCCGACCGCGGCCGCGCCGAAGTCCTCGAGGCGGAAGTGCACGCCCTCGACGACGGCATCCACGGAGACGCCGCTCGCCGTCCCGGCCTCGATCACAGCGGCGTCGTCGCCGCTCGGGATGCGAACCCGCTCGCCATCGCCCGGAAGCCGCCGGTTGATCGCGGCGATCAGATCGAACTCGCTCGCCGGCATGCGCCTAGGCTAGATCCCCGTGCTCACCGTGGAGATCGAGGGCGCGGGCCCGGAGGAGTTGAAGCTGGTTACGGGGTGACCCCGCCGCTGGGGGGCGGCTGGGCGGGCGGCGCCGGTGCGGGCGCCGGTGCCGGCTTCGGCGAGGGCGCCGGCTTCTGCCCCACGCCGGGCGCGTAGGCGCCCTTGTTGTTGTCGTTGCTGCCGCTGCCGCTGCCGCTGGTGGTCGTGGGGCTGTAGGACGACGAGCCGCACGAGTAGGAGCTGCTCGAGCTGCAGGAGCTCGAGCTCGAATCCGCCGTGTACTGCCCGTGGAAAGAGGAGAGGCTCGGCAGGCTCGAGGGAACGTCGAAGTCGGGGCAGTCGCTCCCCTGGGCTGCCTCCATGAAGGAGCGCCAGATCGGCCCGGAGGTGGGCCCGCCGTACCCGGTGTAGTCGCGCGAGAGCGGGTGCCCGGTCCAGACGGCGGTCGAATACAGCGGGGTGTAGCCGACGAACCAGGCGTCGGACAGTCCTTCACTGGTGCCGGTCTTGCCGGCCTCCGACTGGCAACCGATGCTCGTGTAGCCGGCGCCGGTGCCGCTCGTGATCACTCCTTCGAGCACCTTCGTTACCTCGTAGGCCTGGCCCTGAGTGAGAACGCGCTTGCCGTCGCCTGCGCTCGGCTCGTCGACCTTTCCGCCGGGGAAGACGACCCTGTCGATCGCGGTCGCGTCGTGATGGACGCCGCCGTTGGCGAGGGTGGCGTAGGCGTCGGCCTGCTCGAGTGGGGTGACGCCCACGCTGAGCCCGCCGATCGCATCGGCCGGGGGGATGAAGCAGTGCGCGCCGAGCTTGCAGGGGATGTCGTGTGGGCCCTTGATTCCGAGCGGTGAGGTGATCCCCATGTCGTAGGCGGTCTTGGCGATGTTCTCGGGCCCGACGTCGAGACCAAGCTGCGCGAAGACGACGTTGACCGACTCCCAGGTCGCCTCGGTGAGCGGCGTTACGCCGCCGCCCGGCTCTGCGTTATTGACCGTCCAGGGCGAGCCGCCCGGTGTCTCCAGCGTCTTCGGCGAGCTGCCGTCGTAGTAGGTCGTGTCCGGGTCGATGCCCTGTTTGATCGCCGCCGTCAGGTCGTAGACCTTGAACGAGGACCCGGGCTGCCGCTGGGCGTGAGCAGCGAAGTTGAACTGGCTGCTCAGCGAGTAGCGCTGAGTCGAGGCCAGGGCGACGATCTCGCCGTTCGAGGGGTCGATCGAGGCCAGCGCCGAGGCTGGGCCACCGCCCGAATAGCAGACCGAGCAGGAGTCCACCGCGTTCTGCGCCGCCTCCTGGAGCCGCGGCTGGATCGTCGTATAGACCTTCAGCCCGCCGTTCTCGACGGTGTTCAGCCCGTAGCGGTCCTCGAGCTCCTGCTTGACGAGGTCGAAGATGTAGGGCTGGCGGATCCGGCTGTACTTATGTCCCGGGTCGAGGTCCAGCCCCTCATTGGTGGCGCTCGCGAGCTCGTCGGGCGTGATCTTGCCCTGCTGCTCCATCGCCTGCAGCACCTCGTTTCGCCGGGCCAGCGCCGCCCGCGGGTTGAGGAGCGGGTTGTACTGCGATGGCGCCTGCGGCAGCCCCGCGATCATCGCCGCCTCCGGCAGCGTCAGATCGCTGGCGTGCTTGGAGTAGTAGGTGTCGGCGGCCGCCTCGACGCCGATCGCGGTGGCGCCCTCGTTGGTCCCGTAGGGAGCCGTGTTCAGGTACTTGGTCAGGATCCAATCCTTGGTGTGCTGGTCCTCCTCCTCGTTGGCCAGGCGCGCCTCGATGATCTTGCGCTTGACCGTTTCCTCCGGGTCTGCGATGTAGAGGTTGCGGACGAGCTGCTGGGTGATCGTTGAGCCGCCCTCCCGCGGCGCGCCACCGGCGACCAGGTCCTTCCAGCCGGCGCGGATGATCGCCGAGGGGTCGACGCCGCCGTGGCTGTAGAACCGCCTGTCCTCGATCGCGACCGTCGCGTCCTTGAGGTCCTCCGGGATCCTTGCGGCCGACACCGGCTGTCGGATGTTGTCGGAGTGGATCACCCCGATCAGGGAGCCGTTGGCGGCGTACACCTTCGACACCGCCCCCTTCGTGATCGGTTGCAGGCTCGCGAGCGAGGGCGCGGACTCGTAGACGCTGATCACCCACACCAGGCCGACCCCGACGGCGATCCCGACCATCGCCAGCGGGAGGCCGAGCCCCAAGAGGAGCTTCTTCCTGCCCGAGTCCCGAAGGCGCCGGCGTCGTCTGCGCGCTCGCTGTGTCATACCGCTCCGAGAGGGTACTCAGCGCGGGTTCAGGGGGATCTAAGTAGCCCCGCGTCACGCAGGACGCCTTGCGCCCGCTCGCGCAACTCCGCCTCGTGCGCCTCGCGGTCGGCTCCGGCGTCGATCGCCGCCTTGACCTGGAGCCTCGCGCCCTCGGGCGTCAGCTCCATCAGGTGAGCGGACGTGACCTCGCCGCGCTCGAGGGCCTTGCGAGCCGCCTCCACATCGGCATCCCGGGGTAACCAGACGTCGACGGTGATCGGCGCGGCGCTGTTGCCGGCGGAGTGGTTGACCACGAAGTCGGTCGTGACCTTCTCGTTGGGAACGACGACGAGGCTGCCATCGCCCGCGTCGACGCTCGTATACGTGAGCGTGATGTCCACAACTCGCCCGTGAACGTCGTCCCCGATCGAGACGAGGTCGCCGATCCGGATCGGCTGCGTGAACGCCACCACCACCCCCGCCACCAGATTGGCGATCACCTGGCGGCCGGCGAAGCCGATGATGATTCCCAGCACCGCGGTGGAGGCCAGCACCCCGGTCGCGAATCGCTTGATCGAGGCGAACTGGCTGAGCGCCAGGGCGACGCCGATCATGATGATCGCCAGGAAGAGGAGGCGGCGGATCAGGCGCAGCCGGGTGCGGGCCGCGCGGGAGAGCTCGCCGGTGTCCATTCGCGTGGCCGCCTTGACCGCGCGCCCGATCAGCAGGCGGTCCACGACGATGGCCACCAGGACCGCGACGGCAATCGTGATCGCCGCCGAGATTTCGTCGCCGTGTGCCTGCCAGAAGGTCTGGTCCGCGGCCGCCAGGAACATGCAGTGGGGCAGTATTAGTCCAGATGACCCGCGCTGTCTTCCTGGACGCCCTTGGCACGCTCGTAGAGCTGGAGCCACCGTGGATCTCCATCCGCGACATGGTCCCCGCCGAGGTGAGCGACGAGCGGCTGATCGAGGCCCTGAAGGCGGAGATGGCCTATTACAAGGAGCATGCCCACGAGGGGCGCGACGAGGCCTCCCTCGCCGAGCTGCGTGAGCGCTGCGCGCGCATCGTCTCGGAGCGGCTCGGGATGGACGTCGGCGTGGACGAGCTGGTCGCGGCGATCCGCTTCTCCCCCTATCCGGACGCGGTCCCCGCGCTGAGCGGGCTCCGGGACCGTGGCCTCAGCCTGGTGGCGGTCTCGAATTGGGATTGCTCGCTGCCGCGGGTGCTCGATGGGTGCGGGCTCGGGGAGCTGCTCGATGGGACGATCACCTCCGCCGAGGCGGGCTCCCGCAAGCCCGACCCCAGGATCTTCGAGCAGGCCCTCGAGCTGGCCGGCTGCGATGCGTCCGATGCGCTCCACGTCGGCGACACCGCGGAGGAGGACGTGGTCGGCGCGCGGGCGGCCGGGATCCGTCCTCTGTTGATCGATCGGGACGGGGGCAACGGCGACATCGCCTCCCTCGAGGAGATCGATCAGCATCTCTGAGATGTCCGACCTCGACTACGCCGGGTTCTGGCGGCGTGCCCTCGCCGCCACGCTCGACAACGCCGTTTGGTTCATCGGCGTCCTGATGATCCTCGGCTGGCTTCCGATCGACGTGGCGGAGATCTCCAACACGGCCGCCTACATCGGGGTGGTCGTCGTGTTCTCGCTCTGGTTCAACTACTTCGCGTTCGCCGAGTGGCGCTGGGGCCAGACCATCGGCAAGAACGCAGCAGGCCTCGAGGTCCGGTCGATCGATGGCGCCGAGCGGCTCACCTACGGCCAGGCGAGCATCCGCAACGTCCTGCGCCTGATCGACTTCTTCGGGATCGGAGAGTTGATGATCGCCGCCTCGAAGCGCAAGCAGAGGCTCGGTGACAAGGCCGCGAAGACGGTGGTCGTGATCCGCGCACCGCGAACAGCGGCCGCCGCCCCGATCCGCGGCGGATCACATCCGGTGGTCCCGCCGCCCGAGGCGCCCCCCGAGGCAGCGAAACCCCCCGCCCCGGAGTTCCCGAAGGCCCCGTGGGGATTCGGGGGGTCGATCTGGGGCCTGATCGGCGGCCTGCTCCTGGTGGTGATCGTCCCGCCGCTCCTGGTCCTGCCGTTCGACCCGAACATCGCCGACCCCGACAAGGCCAGCGACGCCGGAATCCTCGCCACGCAGGCGCTCTTCGACGTGATGCTGATCGCCGTCGCGGTCGGGATGGCCTCGCAATGGCGCTTCGACTGGCGCGCCGCGCTTCGCCTACTCGGGCTGCGGCGCTTCCAGCCTTCGGCGCTCGGCTGGATGTTTGCCGTGCTCGGCACCTACTACGCCGGGGCGATCGCCTTCTCCGCGATCGTCCTGCAGCCGAAGCAGGAGGACATCGGCAAGGAGCTCGGGGTCTGCAACCCCGGCATCGGGATCGCGATCTTCGCCGTGATGGCGATCGTGGTGCTAGCGCCGATCGCCGAGGAGATCTTCTTCAGGGGCTTCTTCTTCGCCGGGCTCCGCACCCGCTGGTCGCTGTGGCCGTCCGCTCTCCTCTCCGGAGCGGTCTTCGGCCTGGTTCACGCGCCCACCGGGCCGACGGCAGCCATCCCGCTGGCCGGCCTCGGGGTGGGCCTCGCCTGGCTCTACAACAAGACCGGATCGATCTATCCGTCGATGCTCGCCCACTTCCTGAACAACGCGATCGCGATCAGCGTGGTGATCGGCCAGTGCTGAGCGACGGTCCGCCGCCCGCGGTGAGCGCCAGCGGGCTGACCAAGTCATACGGCGATCGGGTCGCGGTGGCCGGCATCGACTTCGAGGTCGAGCCCGGCATCTGCTTCGGGTTCCTGGGCCCGAACGGAGCCGGGAAGACGACCACGATGAAGACGATCTACGGGCTGGCAACCGTCGACGGCGGCGCCCTGCAGGTACTCGGCCTGGACGCGAACCGCGAGCGGCGGGAGATCAAGAGCCGGATCGGGGTGGTTCCTCAGGAGACCAACCTCGACGGCGACCTGACGGTCCGCGAGAACCTCCTGCAGCAGGCCCGCTACTTCGGGATCGACGGGGAGAAGGCCGGCAGTCGAGCCGCGGAGCTGCTCGACTTCTCCCTGCTCACCGACCGCGCCGGCGAGCGCATCAACAGCCTCTCGGGCGGGATGAAGCGGCGGCTGCTGATCTCGCGGGCGCTGATGGGCGACCCGGAGCTGGTCGTCCTCGACGAGCCGACCACCGGGCTCGATCCGCAGGCGCGCCTCGCGGTCTGGAACGCCCTCGATCGGCTGCGCCGCCGCGGCGTCACCCTGCTGCTCACCACGCACTACATGGAGGAGGCGGAGCGGCTCTGCGACCGGCTGGTGATCATGGACGAAGGCCGGATCGTCGCCGACGGCAAGCCGTCCGATCTCGTGCTGAGCCACGTGGGCCGGGAGGTGCTGGAGCTCCGACTCGAGAAGGGCTGCGATCCGAACCTGCTGGTCGGCTCGCTGAACGGCCGCATCCAGGGCCACGACCTCAATGAGCAGACGCTGATGCTCTACGCCGATGACGCCGAGGCGGTGCTCGCGGAGCTCGACCACGAGGTCTTCCCAACGGAGTCCGCGCTGGTCCGCCGCGCCACGCTCGAGGACGTCTTCCTGCGCCTCACCGGAAGGAGCCTGAGGGAGTAGTGGCGATGCTCGAGGAACCAGGATTTGCCGGACTCGGGCCGCGGATCAGCCCGCGCGAGCTCGTCCCCGTGCCGCGACTTGCCGGTGCGGTCTGGCTGCGGAACGCCCGGGTGTTCTCGAAGCTCTGGCGCGGGGCGCTGCTGCCCACCTTTGCCGATCCGTTCCTCTACCTGCTGGCGATGGGCTTCGGGCTCGGCGCCTACCTCCATGACATCAACGGGATCCCGTACAAGGAGTTCATCGCGCCGGGCCTGATCGCCTCGGCGGCGATGTGGTCGTCGGCCTTCGAGACGACCTACAACGTTTACTTCCGGATGAACGAGCTCCGGCTCTACGACAACGTCCTCTCCACCCCGGTCGAGGTCCAGGACCTGGTGGCGGGGGACCTCGCGTGGAGCGCGACCCGCGCCACCGTCTACGGCAGCGTCGTCCTGATCGTGGTCTCCCTCTTCGGCCTGGTCTCCTCGCCCTGGGCGATCCTGATCCCGCCGTTCGTCGCGCTCGGCGGTCTCTGCTTCTCGGTGATCGGCTACACGTTCACCGCGTTGATCCCGAAGATCGACTTCTACTCCTACTTCTTCACCCTCGGGGTCACCCCGATGTTCCTGTTCTCGGGGATCTTCTTCCCGTTCAACCAGTTGCCGGACTGGGTGAGCGTGGTGGCCTGGTTCATGCCGCTCTACCACCTGGTGGAGATCACCAGGGGCCTGGCGACCGGCCCCGAGCTCTGGTCGATCGTGGGCAACGCGGCGTGGCTCGCCGTCGTCAGCGCCCTGCTCTTCACGATCCCGGTGCGGGCGCTGCGCAAGAAGCTCGTCGCGTAGCTATTTGGGCGACTTCGCCTCGGTGACGTAGGTCTGCAGGTGCGCGCCGTCGGGGCAGCCGGTCGGGCTCGCCGCCAGGTTGCAGATCGAGCCGTGCACCGTCGTGGGTCCCACCCAGTGCCCGTGTACCCGCCAGTGCTCGCTGTGGGTGTGGAAGCGCCAGACGCCGGTGCCGTCGATGTGATGCTCGAGCTGGGCGTTGCTGAAGAGGTGGAGCTCACCGAGGCTGAAGCTGTGCGCCGTGTGCGTGTCGATCCAGAAGATCACGCGGCCGCCGCCCGAGGCGGTGCCGCCATACGTCGCGACGTGCGGTGAGAACGACCAGGCCGAGGCGACCCACCCTGCGAGCAGGGCGATTGCCACTCCGAGGATCGAGGCTGCGCGGCGCATCGCAGAGGAAGCTACTCGGAACGCCGGTCTCCGCGGGGAGTTGCTTGCCTGCGCAACTGCATCCAGCCGCCGGATCATGCACAATGCCGCGGTCGTGATTCGTCGGGGAGGAATAGTCGTCGCCCTCATTGCTGCCACCGCTGCGGTGGTGCTCCCAGTTGCCTCGGCGGGTGCCGCTACCGGCCCCCCGACCCTGAACCTGAGCGCTCCGAAGAGCCCCGGCCTGCTCGACAAGGTCACCGCGACCGGCAACCTGCCGGGCGCCACCGCCGGGGAAAACGTCACCGTCCAGGTGGAGGCCAGCGGCAACACCGTCGAGAAGAAGCAGCTCAGCGTCGGCGGCGACGGGAGCTTCTCGTTCCCGTTCGTGGTCGACTCGTGCTGCAACTACGTGGTGACGGCGACGAGCGGCGGCCAGACCTCCCAGCCGCAGCGCTTCACTGTCAGGGTGCCCAAGCACCTGCGCAAGGGCGCGATCGCTCACCTCTACAACCAGTCCCTCGTCGACGAGGGCTACTACACGGGCGGCCACGTCAGCGGCAAGTACAACCACGGCTCGCAGCTCGCGACCCTGGCGTTCCGGAAGGTCAACAACATGGCCCGGAACTACCAGTACAAGCCGGTCATCTTCGAGAAGCTGCTGCAGGGGAAGGGGGGCTTCGATCCTCGCTATCACTCGGGGCACCACGTCGAGGTCGACATCTCGCGCCAGGTGATGGCGCTCGTCAACGGCGACGACGTGGTTGCGACCTTCCACGTCTCGACCGGCAAGCCCTCGACCCCCACGGTGCGAGGGACCTACCACTTCTACCGCAAGGACCCCGGATACAACTCGGAGGGCATGTACTTCTCCGTCTACTTCATCCGGGGCTACGCCACTCATGGCTACAACCCCGTGCCGATGCACGAGGCGGCGAGCCACGGCTGCGTCAGGAATCCGATCCCGTTCTCGACCTACATCTACAACTGGATCAACCTCGGCGACGCCATCCATATCTATCTGTAGGCCGCTCAGCTCCCGCCGTATATTCGAGTCATGAGGATCCTGGTCGCAGGGGCGACCGGCGTCATCGGCCGGCCGCTGGTGAAGGCGCTCGGCGAGCTGGGCCATGACGTCGTCGGCACGACCCGCTCCGAGGAGCGCGCGCAGGCGATCCGCGAGCTCGGTGCCGAGCCGGTCGTCGTGGACGCTCGCGACACCGATGCCCTGCGGCGGGCCGTCATCGAGGCTAGGCCCGAAGTGGTGATCAACCAGCTCACCAATCTGCCGCAGAGGCTCAACTACCGGAAGGCGGCGGAGACCTTCGGGCCGACGACCGAGCTGCGCGGGACGGTCGGCCCGGCGCTCGCGGGTGCGGCGGCCGAGGCCGGCGCCAAGCGGCTGATCTCCCAGAGCGTCTGCTTCTTCTATGCATCGACCGGCAAGCCCGTCCACTCCGAGGACGACCCGCTGATCGAGCTGCCTCCGGAGAGCCCCGCCGCCAAGGGAACAATCGCCCTCGAGGCGCTCGAGCGCTCGACGCTGGAGACGCCGGGCCTCGAGGGCGTGGTCCTCCGCTACGGCTTCTTCTACGGGCCGGGCTCCGCCTATGCCAGCGACGGGGCCTGGGCCGAGGACGTTCGCAGGCGGCGATTCCCGATCGTCGGCAAGGGCACGGGGATCTTCTCCTATGTCCACATGGACGACGCGGTCTCGGCGACGATCGCGGCGCTCGACCGCGGATCCGGCATCTATAACGTCTGCGACGACGACCCCGCACCCATGTCGGAGTGGCTGCCGGCCTATGCCGACGCTCTCGGGGCCAAGCCGCCGCGCAGGGTGCCCGCCTGGCTGGCGGGCATGTTCGCCGGCAAGCAGGCGGTCGCCATGGCCACCATGCTGGAGGGCGCCTCGAATGAGAAGGCGAAGCGTGAGCTGGCCTGGGCGCCGAAGTACCCGAGCTGGCGCCAGGGCTTCAGCGAGGCGCTGGGCTAGTCGCGCTCGGTCCGCGCCACGAGGGCCGTCCCGATCCCCAGGATCGCCGCGAGCAGGAGGCCCCCCGCGAGCACGAAGAGGACGTAGCCGAAGTCCTTCGTCCCGTTGCGCCCGAAGCTGATCACCGGTTCGACTCCGCCCCGCACGCGGGTCGACGAGACCGCCTCATAGGCGCCGGCCTCAGGGACCTTCAGCTTCGCGATCGAGCGGCGCACGTAGTCACCGTCGTCGAACTGGTTGAAGGCATAGGGGGTCGACCCGAGGAGGGACTGGCCGTTGGTGGTCCGCACGCGCAATCGCAGGTCGGTCGGGACGGCGAGCGGCGAATGCTCATCTGGGCCCAGCCGCTCCCCGTAGAAGATGATCACCTCGCCTGCCGGGAGAGTGACCGACTCGCGTCCGGGAACCGGGACCTCGCCGTAGGCGTGTGCGTCGCGGTTCGCGCCCACCGCCTCGACGATGGTCAGGACGATGGCGGAGACGACGGTGACGACCACGACCCCCAGCGCGAGCCTGTACCCGGTCCGCATCGACGCATCCTAGGATGCCCCGATGCCTTCGGACCCGAACCGAGTACAGGACGTCCTGCTCGCCGAGCTGCGCGAGCACGCGCTCGTGATCGGTGAGGTGACGCTCTCCAGCGGGCAGAAGGCCCAGTACTACGTCGACGCCAAGCGGGCCCTCTTGCGGCCGCGTGCCTTCCGCGCGGTCGGCGAGCTGATCGCCGCGGAGGCGATGCAGCGCGGAGCCACCGCCGTCGGCGGGATGACGATGGGTGCCGACCCGCTCGCCAGCGCGGCGATCGGGGCCGACGCAGGCGAGGCACTGGTCGCATTCTTCGTTCGCAAGGAGAAGAAGGAGCACGGGCTGCAGCGCTGGATCGAGGGGCCTGTGCTCGAGCCGGGCACCCGCTGCCTCGTGGTCGAGGACGTGGTCACCACCGGAGGCTCGACGGTCCGCGCGATCGAGCGGATCCTGGAAGAGGGACTCGCGGTGGCCGGGGTCCTCTCGGTGGTCGATCGGCTGGCCGGTGGCGGCGAGGCGATCGAGCAGGCCGGCGGCGAGCACTACCGCTCTCTGGTCACGATCGACGAGCTCTATCCGGATCGGCCCGACGGATGAGAGGGCGCGCCTAGGCGCAACCCGATTTGTGAATCACTTGCCGAGCAGGATCTGCGGCTCGACACCGTCCTCGATCGCCGGCCCGGCCGTGACGGTGTAGGCGCCCGGATCTGTGATCTCGACCGTTCCCACCCGGGCCCGGCTCCAGCCGCTGCCCGTGTTGAGCGACTCCCCCATGCCTCGGAAACCAGGGCCCTTGATCTCGAGCGGGTCGCCACCGGCGGCGTTCGTCAGCTGAACCTGGAGCGTGTAGGAGATCTTGAGCTTGCCGGCGGGCACGGTGACCGTCGTCTCTCCCGGGACCGGAAAGGAGCCGTAGTCGCCGGCGCTCTTCCGGGAGGCGAAGACGCGGTAGAGGATGTAGGCGTCGAGGGCGCCGCCTTTGCGGCGGCTTTGCGAGGATGCCCGGCTCATGTCGGTGAGAGAGATGAACCGGCGAGAGGTAGGGCTCGCCGCGCTCGGGGCCTGCCTGCTCGCGATCGTGATGACCTGGCCCCTGATCGGGCATCTGGGGGACACCGTCCCGCGCGACATCGGGGATCCGTTGGCCGAGGCGTGGCAGCCGGCGTGGGGCGGGCACGCCCTGATCCACCAGCCCCTCCACTTCTTCGACGCCAATCGCTTCTGGCCGACCAACTACTCACTTGCCTTCGGCGACGCGCTGATCGGCTACGCGCCGGCCGGCATCATCGGCAGCGGGCCGCACGCGGCGATGGTTCGCTACGACCTGCTCTTCCTCTTCGCCTACGCGCTCGCCTTCTTTGGCGCCTACCTGCTTGCTCGGGAGTTGGGCATCGGCCCGCTGGGGGCCGTGATCGCGGGGGCCGCGTTCGCATACGCCCCGTACAGGCTCGAGCAGGATGGGCATCTGCAGGTGATCTCGAGCGGCGGGATCCCGCTGGCAATCGCCTTTGCGGTCCGGGGGATCCGGCTGAGGAAACCGTGGTGGCTCTTCTGGGCCTGGCTGGTGGCCGCCTGGGAGGTGTCGATCGGCTGGGTGCTCGGCTTGCCGTTTGCCTACGGGATCGGCGGTGCCGTCCTGATCGCGGTCATCGGGTGGCTCATTCGCGGCAGGCCGCCGGTTCCGCGCCGGTTCATCGTCGCGGCCGCCGCCGGCGCCGTTGTCTTCACCGCGGTCTCCTACTGGATCGCCCACCCGTACCTCTACATCGCGGACAACTTCCCGGCCGCCAAGCGGAGCCCCCACGAGGTCGCCGCCTTCTCCGGGCCGCTCAAGGTCTTCCTCACGGCCCCCGAGGAGAACTTCGTCTGGGGCTCGGCCACGGCGGGCATCCGGGACACGCTCACGACCTGGCAGGAGAAGACCCTATTCCCGGGGGCGCTGATCCTCGTGCTGGCCGTCGTTGGGCTGTGGTCGAGCAGCCTGTCCAAGCGCTGGCGCTGGGGCATTGGAATCGCGGCCGTGGCGATCATGGTGCTCGAGCTGGGCTTCCGCGAGGAGGGTGGCCTGCTCTGGCCCTATCGCGTTCTCTACGACGTGCTGCCCGGCTGGGACGCGATCCGCACTCCTGGGCGCCTGGCGACCTTCTCGTCGCTCGCGCTCGCCCTGCTTGCGGCCGCCGGCGCGGAGGCGGCGATCCGCGCGGCCGGGCGGAGACGATGGCCGACCGCCTCGGCGGTCGCAATCGCCGGCGTGCTCAGCCTGGCGATCGTGACCGAGGGACGGAGCCTGCCGTTCGATCCCTTCGACAACCAGGCGGAGCCGGCCGTGCCGCCGTCGGGTCCGTCGACGGCCGACATTCCGCAACCACAACTGCATCTGCCGGCGCTCACGGCGAAGGAGAATCGCGCCTTCCAGCTGGAGTCCACGGATGGCTTCCCCGAGATCGTCAACGGCCGAGCCAGCACCAACCCCGCCGTGGTCCTTGACCTGGTGCGGCACATGGCCACCTTCCCGGACGCGGCCACCGTCCAGGAGCTGCAGAACTACGGCGTCCGCACGGTGGTCCTGCACCTCGGCCTCACCGAGGGGACCCCGCAGGCGGGCGCGGCTCGCAGGCCGGTTGCCGGTCTGCCGCTCAGGCGCTACCGCTTGCCGGACAAGCCGGGACTCGTCTTCTACGAGGTGGGCTCGTCGAACGCGAGCCCTGGCCCCAAGGCCGCCTCCCGCACGGCGGGCACGTCCGGATCCGACTGAGCGTGGTGCTCGCGGAGCCGGACGATGCTCAGCGTCGCGAGCGAGAGCACGAGGGCCGAGGTGATCAGCCAGAGGGCGGAGATGTTGCCCGAGTCCAGCACGCTGATGTCGTCCCCGGCGATTCCCGGGCCGACGGCTGAGACGCACGCCCAGGTCAGGACCGCCGGCACGGCGTAGCGGAAGTCGGAGAGGCTCACCGATGGAGTGGCGCGGACGGCCAGCACGATGGCGGTGAGCGCCGCCGCGACGACCGGCGCGACCGCGAGCCAGGCGTTCGTGACCCCGAAGGCGGTGAGGACGGTGTGCTCGAGCCTGCCCTGGACGATCCAGTCGGCCCAGGTCCCGGTCCCCTGCTTGCCGATCAGCGGATAGGTAAGCGACCCCACCAGCATCATCAGCGCCGACGGGATCGCGAGGCCGAGCGTCACGGCGGGAAGCCGCTTGTAGGCGTACGGCAGCCCGAGGGCCAGGAAGGGGAGGGCCGGGATCAGGAAGCGCGGGCCGGGGGTGCCGCCGCCGAAGGGCAGCCAGTAGCCGCTGTTGTAGACGAAGTACACGGCGGCGACGGCGAGGATCGTGTTCGCCTCCGCGCGATGGCCGCGGCCGCGCATCATGAAGACCCCGACGACGCACATGACGATGATCGGCGTGAGCACGAGCAGGCCGCGCCCGGCGAGCATCAGGCTGACGGCGCTGTCGAAGCGCGGCGCGGTGATCCCGAAGAAGCCGTGGCTGTTCAGGCCGAGCAGATCGTGGCCGCTGACCCCCGGGAAGGCGACGGCCGAGCCGTAGGCGAGCGTCAGCGGATTGCCGAAGGCCCAGTAGTTGAAGGCGAGCATCGGGAGAGCGCCCGCCACCGCGCCGGCCCCGTAGACCGCGCTTCGCCTGATGCGAGGGCGCGCGCCAGCGCGACCCGTTTGATGCTGGTTCTTGCGGGAGAGGGCATAGCCGAACAGGACGATCCCGACGAGGCCCGTCTGGAACTCGAAGGTCACGGCGAGGCCGGCGAGCAGGCCGGCGGCCGCCACCATCCCGAGGCTGGGCGCCTTGTCCCTCTCCTTCATCAACAGGCAGAACGCCGCGAAGGCGAAGCCCGCCGAGATCACGTGGGAGAAGAACTCGGCGGCGAAGGTCATCACCACCGTCGCGAGGCCGAGGGTGATTGCCGCGGCGGTGCCGTAGCCGGGCAGGAAGCGGTCGGCAGCCCAGCGCACCGCCAGCAGCAGCAGGATCGCCGGGAACACCGCGGCGAGCAGCGTCAGCGCCCAGACGATCGGGGTGGACTGCTGCACGATGGCCTGTACCCGCTGACCGCGTTCGACGTTGTAGCCGTAGTTCTCGAGCGGCACGACGCTGTCCGGGAGCCACTTGGGATGGGCCGTGCGCTGCGCGTTGCTGACGGCGGCGCGGGCGAGCTTGTCACCGCCGAGCCCCTTGATCGCCGCATACAGCGGGGTGGTGAGCGCGGCCATGCCCGGGCTCTTCACGGAGTAGAAGTGCCCGTCGACCCAGGCCTTGTCGTTGGTGTCCCAGTGCCACTGGTCGATCTGGGCCTGGCCCTTGTCGAAGGCCTGCACCTGGTCGTAGTGGGCCATCTGGGCCCAGCCCATCTGGTGCATGACGAGTCCCCAGGCCACGCCGAGGGTGACCACGGCGGCCATCCCGGGGCGCGAGCGGAGCGGGTGCAGTGCTTGTCTCAGTCGCCTCATGAAGGCGGCGATTGTACGCGGCAGAGGACCATGGTCCAGGGGGTCGGGGTTCTGAGCTCGGTTACCTCGAAGCGACGCGTGAGAAACCGCACGAAGTCCCGTTTCGACCAGTGGTTCAGGTGCCCGGGCGTGTTTCCGAGTTCGCCGACGTAGGAGAACCGAGCTAGGTTGAGCGCCCGCCAGAGAGGCTCGCGCGGCACGCTCGCGATCAGCCACGGCTTTGCCAGGCCGGCCAGGACGTCGAGTGCGCGTTCCGGGTCCTCCAGATGCTCGAGCACCTCACAGCAGACGATCAGCTCGGCGGCGTGGCGATCGTGCTGGAGCTCCTCGACAGGCGTGGCCTCGAAGTCGATCTCAACCCCGGCGGCCGCCGCCCGGCTGCGCGCCTCCTCCAGGACCTGCGGAAAGGCGTCCGTCCCCCGCATCCGGATCCCGCGCCTGGCGAGGCGGATGGCCAGCTCGCCCTCGCCGCAGCCCACCTCGTGGGCATCTTTGGCGCCCGTCCGCTCGACGAGCTCGTCGAGCTGGGACATGAAGCCCGCCATCAGCCGTCGCGCGACCGGGTTCGACGTGCCGTACTTGTCGTAGACGTTCCCGCCGGCCTCGGCGGCTTCGACACTCACCGGACCGCGGTGGTCTCGATCGTCTCGACGGTCAACGGGCGCTCCGGCTCGCGGTCGCCGCGCTCATAGTTCGAGGGTGGGACTCCCGCCTCGAGCTCGAGTCGCCGGACGCGCTCGTACACGCGCTGCTGGATCGAGCGCTGACCGGCGAGGGCGTCGCCGATGATCCCGAGGGCGAACATCTGGACGGCGGCGAGCATCAGCACCGCGCCGAGGATCAGCGACTGGATGTGGCCGCTTCGGTCGCCGTTGACGATCCAATCGAAGAGGAAGGGCGACCAGGCCGCAAGCGCCAGCAGCCCGAAGACGATGGTGAGCCCCATGAACACGCGGAGCGGCTCATACAGCGTGTAGGCGCGGAAGATCGCGAAGGCGTTTCGCCTGACGTAGGCGGAGGTTGACCCAACGAGTCGGGACTCACGCTCGGTCTCATTCGGCGAGATCGGCACGTCCTCGATCGCGACCGACATCTTGCCCGCCTGGATCAGGCTCTCGAGCGTGTAGGTGTAGCGGGAGACGACGATCAGCTGGAGGGCGGCCTCGCGGTTGTAGGCGCGGAAGCCCGAGGTCGTGTCGAGGACCCTTGTGCCCGACGCCCTGCGCACCACCCAGCTGCCGAGCTTCTGCAGGAGCTTCTTGGTGGGCGAGAAGTGATCGACCGTCTGAACCTGGCGATCGCCGACGACCATATCGGCGCGGCGAGCGACGATCGGCTCCACCAGGCGGGGAATGTCGGTGGAGCTGTACTGGCCGTCGGCGTCGGTGTTGACGATCACGTCGGCGCCGAGCTTGAGCGCGGCGTCGAGCCCGGCCTGGAAGGCGGTGGCGAGCCCGCGGTGGCTCGTCAGGCGCACGAGGTGGTCGACGCCGTGGCGCCTGGCGATCTCGACCGTGCGGTCGGTCGAGCCGTCGTCGACGATCAGCCACTCGACCTGATCGAAGCCGGTGACCTCCCGGGGCAGCCCGGAGAGCACCCGCGGCAGGCACTCCTCCTCGTTCAGGCAGGGGATCTGGATTACCAGCTTCATCGCGCTGATCGTAGGGTTTGTTCGGAGATGACGCGGTTTCTACGGATCGTCCTGCTTGCGCTGTGCCTGGGCGCCATTTCGGCGCCCCCGGCCGCCTCCGCGCTCGGCCTCAGCGTGTCCGGGAACCACCTGGTCGACGAGCCGGGGCAGCCGATCAGGCTGCTCGGCGTCAGCCGCAGCGGCTCGGAATACGCCTGCGCGGAGGGCTTCGGGTTCTTCGACGGACCAACGAGCGCGCGGAGCATCCGCGCGATGAAGAGGTGGGGGATCAACGCCGTTCGCCTACCTCTCAACCCGGACTGCTGGCTCGGGACCGATGGGGTCAAGCCGGCGCTCTCAGGCGACGCATACCGGAACGCGATCGATGGGTTTGTCACCCGGCTCAACCAGGCCGGCCTCTATGTGGTGATCGATGAGCACGTCGCTGCGCCCGCGGGCCAGAAGGCGCTCGGGATCATCCCGATGCCGGACGCCGACTCCTCGCCCGCGTTCTGGACCTCGGTGGCGTCGCACTTCGCCTCCAACCACTCGCTCGTCTTCGACCTCTACAACGAGCCCCACGACATCGGCTGGGACTGCTGGCTCGCGAGTTGCGATGTCCCGGCCGGCGGCCGCTTCAGCGAGCGGCATGGCGCCTACCGGGCGACAGGGATGCAGCAGCTGGTGGACGCGGTCCGCTCCACCGGAGCGATACAGCCGCTGATGCTCGGCGGGACCGACTATGCGCGAGATCTCTCGGAATGGCTCGCCCACGAGCCGGTCGATCCACTGCACCAGCTGGTTGCCTCCGAGCACAACTACGGACACCATCTGGCGCCCTGCCTGGGCGCCTGCAAGGTTGCGATCGCGGCGACGGCCGCCCAGGTGCCGGTCGTCGTCGGCGAGCTCGGGCAGACCGACTGCCGCCACGACTACATCGACAAGTGGATGCGCTGGGCCGACCGCCAGGGGATCTCCTACTTCGGCTGGGCCTGGGACACGAAGGGCGGGTGGACCTGTCACGCCGGGCCGAGCCTGATCGAGAACTACCGCGGCAAGCCGACCGGCTTCGGGGTCGGCTTCCGGAATCACCTGCTGGCACTGAGGCGGCATGCTCGAGGTTGAGCGGCTCGGCGAGGGCCCGCCGGTCCTCTTCGTGCACGGCGACATCGTCGGTCCCTCCCTCACCTGGCGCAAGCAGCGAGAGCTCGCCGAGCGCTGGAGCCTGATCATTCCGAGCCGGCCGGGCTTCGGCGAGAGCCCGCCGCTGGAGCGAAACGACTTCGAGGTGGAAGCGCCGATGTTCGCCGAGCTGCTCGGCGACGGCGCGCACCTGGTGGGTCACTCCTACGGCGCGGTGATCGCTCTGCTCGCGGCGGCGGAACGGCCGGAGGCGGTCCACTCGCTGACGGTGTCGGAGCCCGGCTCGCTCCGGCTTGCCGAGGGAACGCCCGTGGTCGACGAGATGATCGCCAACGGCGAGCGCCTCTTCGGCCACGCGTCCTCGATTCCATCGGAGGACTTCCTGCGGCTGTTTCGAGGCGGCGCGGGCTCGGCCTACGAGACGCCGGGCGAGCTGCCGGAGGAGCTCCTCCACGGAGTCGATCTGCTCAAGCGGGAGAGACCCTCATGGGAGGCTGAGATCCCGATTGAGACGCTGGCCTCCGCTGATTTCCCGATCCTGGTCGTCTCCGGCGGCCACTCGCCGGCCTTCGAGGCGGTGTGCGACGCGCTCGCCGACGGAGTCTCCGGTGAGCGCGTCGTGATCCCGGGTCGCGGCCACACCGTTCCCTCGACCGGCGCGCCCTACAACGAGCGCCTCGAGGCGTTTCTGCTGGCCGCCGACCGGCACTGACGCTTCTCCCATTCACAAAATCGATACGGGCAGAGACCACCTCCTTAACCGGTCGGCGCGCGCTTCCTCCTAGGTTGGCTGCGGCTGGCGCCGATCACTTCCTCTGACTCCCGAGCTGGGCAGCTTCTCCGCCGGCGTCGCCGCCTGGGACGGCAAGGAGACTCTCGACGAGCTGCTGCGGCGCGCCGACGTCGCTCTCTACTCCGCCAAGACCGACGGTGGCAGGCGGGTGGAGATCGCTCCACCCACCCTCGAGCCTGCCGAGGTCTTCCCGGAGGCTGCGGTGCGGACGGACGAAGCGACCAGCCGCGAATAGAGGTCGATCCCCTTCTCGGTCAGGTGGATGCCGTCGGTGGTGATGCCGCCGTGCGAAGCGGCGACCGCATGCCAGTCGACCAGCTCGGCCTGTCCCCAGTTCTCCGCCGCATCCGAGAGGACCGAGTTGACCTCGCCCTGCCAGCTCCTCGGCACCTCGACGTTCACCAGGAAGACGTGCGGGACGCCGCGGAGGGCCTGGTGGAGCTTCTCGAGGTCGTCGCTGTAGACGGGACCGTTGTTGCCGAGCTGCAGGACGACGTAGTCGGGGAGCCCGCCGTGCGCCGCGTAGTCGTGGAGCAGGTCGATGATCTCGTCGGGCTGCCGGCCGACGGCCGCGTTCAACGTGAGCCCGCCCCCGAGCAGGCGCGCCAGCCCGGAGCGCGCGTCGACCATCACAGAGTCACCGAGGGCCATCACGGGCAGCGGCGCCGACTTCTTTCCGTGCTTGCCATCGAGCGGTTTCGGCGACGGGACCTTCGGGATTGACGCTGCTTTCGGAGTGATCTCCGCGGAGGCCACATGGAGCTGGCCGGGCCGGCCCTGGGGCACGATCCCGCTCCAGCCCACGACGATGACGATGGCGGTCACGCCCACCGCGATCCCGACGCGGCCGATGCGCGTCCAGTCGGGCCGCTGCCAGCTCGTCGAGCGGCGGAAGGGCTGCTCCACGTAGCGGTAGGAGAGGTCGGCGAGCGCCAGGGTCGCGCCGAGCTGCAGGGCGAAGAGGACCGGGCCGTGCAGTGGCACGTCGATCCCCGGCCGGGTCAGCTCGAGCACCGGCCAGTGCCAGAGATAGAAGCTGTAGCTGCGGAGGCCGAGCCAGCGCATCCCGGGGTTGCCGAGGGTGCGGCCGATCGAGGCGGCCGGATGGGCGAGCGCCGCGATCAGCATCGCGGTCCACACCGACAGCAGCAGGAAGCCGCCGTGGTAGAGCGAGATGTCGTAGTCGTGGACGGTGAGGAAGGTGATCACGACCATCGACAGCCCGATCGCCCCCATCGCGTTCAGGGCGATGGGCGCGAGCGTCCCCGTGTTCGGCTTGAGGCGCTCGGGGTGCCAGAAGAACGCCAGCGCCACCCCGATCAGGAGCGGCGTCGCCCGCGTGTCGGTGCCGTAGAAGACCCGGTTCGGGTTCGCCGGGTCGAACAGGATCGCCATCAGGAGGCTCGAGGCGATCGCACCGGCGATCACGCCGATCACGAGCCGCTTGTGGCCGAACCGGGTCATGCAGAGCGCGAAGACGAGCGGCCAGAGCAGATAGAACTGCTCCTCGACGGCCAGCGACCAGAGGTGGCGGAAGAGCGACGGCCGCGCAAACTCCTCGAAGTAGGACTGGTGGCTGAAGATCAGGTCCCAGTTGGTCACGTATCCCATCGACGCGAGCGCCTGCCCTCGAAGCGTGGAGATCTGCCCGAAGTCGAAGAACGCGCCGGCCACCATCACCACCGCGATCAGGACCCCGACGGCGGGCAGCAGTCGCCTCGCCCGCCGCAGCCAGAACTGGACGAGATCTACCCGCCCCTCCTTGCGGAACTCGGTGAGCAAGAGCGAGGCGATCAGGTAGCCGCTGATCACGAAGAAGACGTCGACACCGAGGAACCCGCCCGGAAGCCAACCACCTCCGTTGTGGAAGTGGTAGACGAAGACGGCGAGCACGGCGATCGCCCGCAACCCATCCAGGCCGGGCATGTACGGCAGGCGCTTGCTACTGGGTGTCACCGGACTTCCTCCATCCGGAATGGAAGCACCAGCGTCCGGGCTTGACCAGCCCCGGCAGGGGTCTTGCAGGCCCGGGCTCGGACCTCAAGAAGCGGTCCAGACCTCCTTGCCGGAAGCAAAGACGGTGTCCACCAGCGGCACGCCCGGCCGGTAGACGAAATCGATGTAGGAGGACGCATCAAGCAGGGCCGCGTCGGCGCGGGCGCCGGGAGCCAGCCGGCCGACGTCAGCGCGGCGCAACGCCCTGGCGCCCCCCGCTGTGGCGGCCAGCAGAGCCTCATCGATGCTCATCCTCATCTCGCGGACTGCCAGCGCGATGCAGAAGCCCATCGAGGTTGTGTTGCTGGAACCCGGGTTCGTATTGGTCGCGATCGCGACGCGGGCGCCCGCATCGATCATCCGGCGGGCGTCGGGATAAGGCTGCCGGGTCGAGAAGTCCGTGGCGGGGAGGAAGGTCGCGACCGTCTCGCCTCCGGCCAGGGCGCCGATGTCGTCGTCATCGAAGTACGTGCAGTGATCGACCGAGGCGGCTCCCATCTCGACAGCCAGCTGAATCCCGGTTCCGTGGCCGAGCTGATTGCCATGCACACGCAGCCCGAGTCCGGCTGACGCGCCGGCGGTCAGCACGGCCCGTGACTGCTCGGCGTCGAAGGCGCCTCGTTCGCAGAAGACGTCAATCCAGCGCGCCAGCGGGGCACACGCAGTGAGCATCTCGCCGCAGACGAGCTCGATGTACTCGTCGGCGCGGCCCTCGTATTCGGGGGGAACCGCGTGAGCGCCGAGGAAGGTGACGTCGTCCGTCAGCTCAGCCGCGATCTCACAGAGCCGCCATTCGGTCGCTACGTCCAGCCCGTAGCCGGACTTGATCTCGAGGTGGGTGATCCCGGCCCGCAGGGCCTCGCCCCGTCGGTGCGCGGCCAGCACACGCAGCTCTTCGTCGGTCGCGGCCCGCGTCGCCTCGGTGGTGACCTTGATGCCGCTCGCCTGGTAGGGCCGCCCTGCCATCCGCGCGGCGAACTCCTCGGCCCTGTTGCCCGCGAAGACGAGATGTGTATGGCTGTCGACGAATCCCGGGATCAAGCAGCGGCCTTCGGCATCGAAGCCACCGTCGGCGGCGGCCCCCTTTCGCTCCACGGCGGCGACGCGGCCGTCCTCGAACACAACGGTTGCGTCTCGGACGATCCCCAGCGGTCCCTCGCCAAGCGACGAGTCGTTGGTGACCAGCAGGCCGATGTTCTCGATCGCCAGGGAGCTCATGCCGACAGCCGGGCGATCGCGTCGCTGAGCTCGCTGGGCACGTCGAGGTCGAGATGGGCGCCGTTCCGCACCACGAACCGCCCTCCGACGATCACGTCGCGGACGTCGGTGGCCGCTGCGGCGAAGACCAGTGACTCGAGCGGGTGATCCGCGGAGGCCCCGGCGAGGCGCACCCCGTCGAGGTCAACGGACACCAGATCCGCCAGGGCCCCTGGCTCGATCATGCCGGCCTCCGGCCAGCCCACGGCTGCACCTGTGGTCGCTGCTCGGAGCAACTCCGCAGCCGAGTGTCCGCCCCGTATGCCGCTCTCGAGCCGCTCGTCAAGCTCGACGGCGCGGGCCTCTTCGAACATGTCGATCAGGGCATGGGAGTCGGTCCCGAGGGAGAGCCGCGCGCCAGCCGCCGCGAAGCGGCGCGCAGGGCCGACGCCGTCAGCGAGGTCGCGCTCGGTCGTCGGGCAGAGGCAGACAGTGCATCCCGCATCGCCGAGCAGGCCGAAGTCGCTGTCTGCCGGATGGGTGGCGTGGACCGCGGTGAAGCGCTCCGACAGACAGCCGGCATCCGCAAGGAGCCCCGTAGGGCTCGTGCCATAGGCGGCGCGGCAGTCGTTGTTCTCGGCACGCTGCTCGGACACGTGGGCATGGAGCGGCCAGGAGCGGTCGGCCGCGAGCGCCGCGACCTGTGCCGCAGCCTCGGGGTCGACCGCCCGCACGCTGTGGATTGCGGCGCCCACCTTCGCTCCCTCACCCGGCTCGAGGCTCTCCACCCGCTCAGCCCATGCCTCCGCGCTGCCGTCGGAGAAGCGGAGCTGGACGCCCTCCGCATCCCGGCCGATCCCCCCGTGGAGATAGCAGGTGTCGAGCAGGGTGATGCGGATCCCCGCATCGCGAGCCGCGGCGAGCACCGCCTGCCCCAGCGCGTTCGGGTCCTCATAGCGGGTGCCGCCCGGGCCGTGATGCAGGTAATGGAACTCGCCCACGGTCGTGATTCCTGCCAGCGCCATCTCCCCGAAGGTCGCCCGGGCCAGCGCGAGATAGAGGTCAGGTTCGATTCGGTCGGCGACCTCATACATCTGCGATCGCCAGGTCCAGAAGTTCCCGCTCCCGGCCTGAGTGCGTCCGCGCAGGGCCCGCTGGAAGGCGTGCGAGTGCGCGTTGGCCATCCCCGGGATGGTCAGGCCGGGCAACGGGGTCGCCCCGGGGGGAGGACTCTCCACCCCCGTGGTGACCGACGCGATTCGCTCGCCATCCAGCTCCACCGTGACGCCCGCCTCGGCGCGCTCGCCGCCCAGCCACGCGAGCTCGCACCAGAGGGTGCCCGCCCGTTCGGCGCTCACGAGCTCTCTTCCGTGAGCCGCTCGACGCGGCGCACGAACTCGTCGCGCTGATGGCGGTCGAACTGCTCCCAGGTCGCGAACGTTTGCGGATCGGCGCGGTCGACGAAGAGCGTGCCGTTGAGGTGATCCACCTCATGTTGGTAGGTGCCGGCCGTCAGCCCCCGCTTCACTTCCTCGTGCTCGCCGCCCTCGCGGTCGAGATAGCCGACGCGGACCGTGGGGTGGCGCGGGAGGGTGCCGCGCAGGCCAGGCACCGAGAGGCATCCCTCGTTGATCTCGATCGTCTCGTCCCCGAGCGGCTCGATGGTGGGATTGACCATCACCGTGAGCGGCTCGGGCGGCTTGTACGGGTAGCGGGGGTTCCCCTCCTCCACCTCGACGATAGCCACGCGCACGGGCTCGCCGACCTGATTCGCGGCGATCCCGGCCCCGTGCGTCGCGCGCTTCGTCTCAATCAGGTCGTCGATCAGCTCCTGGATCGCGGGGGAGGCGAGTTCCTCGGGACTGACCTCTCTGGCGCGCTCGCGCAGCACGGGATCGCCGATCGTGACGACCTCGCGAACGCTCACTCTTGTTCCCGCATCGGCAATCGGACGCCGCGCTCCGCGGCTACGTCGATCGCCCGCTCGTATCCGGCATCCGCATGTCGCATCACGCCGGTCCCGGGGTCGCTCGTGAGCACTCGCTCGAGCTTCTGCGTCGCGAGATCCGTGCCATCCGCGACGCAGACCATCCCGGCGTGGAGCGAGCGCCCGATCCCAACCCCACCGCCGTCGTGGATGCTCACCCAGGAGGCGCCTGAGGCGGTGTTGACCAGCGCGTTGAGCAGCGGCCAGTCGGCAATCGGGTCGGAGCCGTCGGCCATCGACTCGGTCTCGCGGTAGGGGGAGGCCACCGAGCCGGAGTCGAGGTGATCGCGACCGATCACGATCGGGGCCGAGACCTCGCCGGACCCAACCAGCTCGTTGAAGCGCACGCCGAGCCGAGCCCTCTCGCCGTACCCGGCCCAGCAGATCCGGGCCGGCAGGCCCTGGTAGGAGATCTTCTCTTCGGCCAGTCCGATCCAGCGACGCAGCGGCTCGTCGTCGGGGATCTCTTCGAGCACCGCCCGGTCGGTTGCGGCGATGTCGGCCGGATCGCCCGAGAGTGCGACCCAGCGGAAGGGGCCCTTGCCCTCGCAGAACAGCGGGCGGATGTAGGCGGGGACGAAGCCGGGGTATGCGAAGGCCCTCTCGAACCCTCCCAGCTGCGCCTCGGCGCGAAGGCTGTTGCCGTAGTCGAAGACCTCGGCGCCCGCGTCGAGGAAGCCGACCATCGCCGCGCAGTGTGCGGCGATCGCGGCGCGGGAGCGGCGCACGTATTCGTCGGGATTCTCCTCCCGCAGTCTCAACGCGTCCTCCAGCGACATCAGGTTGGGGACGTAGCCGTTCAGGGGGTCGTGCGCGCTCGTCTGGTCGGTGACGATGTCCGCCTCGAAGCCCATCTTCTGGAGCGCCGGCAGCGCGTCGGCCGCGTTGGCGACCAGGCCGACGCTGAGGGGGCGCCGCTCGCTCTTCGCCGCCAGGCAGCGGGCGATCGCGTCCTCGAGGTCGCCCGCCTCCTCGTCCAGATAGCCGGTCTCGATCCGGCGCCGCAGGTGCGTCTGGTCTATCTCGAGGCAGAGCGCGACCCCGCCGTTCATCGTGATCGCCAGCGGCTGTGCCCCACCCATGCCGCCGAGTCCTGCGGTCAGCGAGATCGTCCCGGCGAGGGAGCCGTCGAAGCGGCGGCGGGCGATCTCCGCGAAGCACTCGTAGGTCCCCTGGACGATCCCCTGGCTGCCGATGTAGATCCAGGAACCCGCGGTCATCTGGCCGTACATCGTCAGTCCCTCCGCCTCCAGGCGCCGGAACTCGTCCCAGTTGTCCCAGTTGCCGACCAGGTTCGAGTTGGCGATCAGTACGCGAGGCGACCACTCGTGGGTGCGGAAGACCCCGACGGGCTTGCCCGACTGGACCAGCAGCGTCTCGTCGTCGCCCAGCTCGCGCAGCGTTTGCACGATCGCGTCGAAGGCCTCCCAGGAGCGCGCGGCGCGTCCGGTGCCTCCATAGACGACAAGCTCGTCGGGGTTCTCGGCGACCTCGGGATCGAGGTTGTTCATCAGCATCCGCATGGCGGCCTCCTGCTGCCAGCCTTGACAGGAGATCTCCCCGCCCCGTGGGGCCCAGACATCGCGTGCGCCGCTCACAGCAGCTCCCCGATCTCGCTCTTGACGGCGCGCAGGAGCTCACCCGTGGCGATCGACCGCTCCACGGCCTCCAGCTCGGGGCCGAGGTGACGGTCGGGACCCGGCCCGGGGACGCCGGCGGAGCGGATCGCCGCGACAGCCGCTCCGGTGCCCGCCGCCGGCGCCAGCGGCGCGCGGAGCTCGAGCCCGCGCCCGGCGCATGCCGCCTCGACCGCGAGGATCCGGCGCAGGTTGTCGATCCCCACGCGGAGCTTGCGGGCGGCTCCCCAGCCCATCGAGACGTGGTCCTCCTGCATCGCGCTGGTCGGCAGGGAGTCGACCCCAGCTGGCGCCGCGAGCCGGCGATTCTCGGCGACCATCGCGGCCTGCGTGTATTGAGCGATCATCAGCCCCGAATGGACTCCCGGGTCCTCGGCGAGGAACGCCGGGAGGCCCTCGGAGCGGGAGGAGTCGAGCAGCCGGTCCGTCCGCCGTTCGGCGATCGCGCCAGTGTCCGCGACCGCCATCGCGAGCAGATCGCACGCCAGGGCGAGAGGCGCCCCATGAAAGTTGCCGCAGGACTCAACCCGTCCGTCGGGCAGCACCATCGGATTGTCGATCGCGGACCGGAGCTCCTCCGCTGCCACCCCATCGGCGTAGGCGAGCGCGTCGCGAGCGGCTCCGTTGACCTGCGGGGCGCAGCGAAGCGAGTATGCGTCCTGAATGCGCGGATCGTCCTCGCGATGACTGGCGACGATCGGCGAGCCGGCGAGCAGGTGGCGTAGGTTTGCGGCGCTCGCCGCCTGCCCCGGTTGTGGGCGGAGGATGATCAGGTCCTCAGCAAATGCGCGATCGGTCCCGAGCAGCGCCTCCACCGACATTGCGGCTGTCAGGTCGGCGACGCGCAGCAGCGAACGCAGGTCCTCAGCGGCGAGCACCAGCATGCCGAGGATGCCGTCGGTGCCGTTGATCAGCGCCAGTCCCTCCTTCGCGTGCAGTGTGAGGGGCTCGATCCCGGCCCCGGCGAGGGCCTCGGCGGCGAGGCCGCGCCTGCCGCCGGGCTCCAGGACTTCACCCTCGCCGATCAGCACCAGGGCGCAATGCGCCAGCGGAGCCAGGTCGCCGCTGGCACCGAGCGAGCCATGCTCGGGGACGACGGGGGTTACCCCGGCGTTCAGGACATCTAGGATCGCCTCGGCGATCTCCGGCCTGGCCCCCGAGTACCCCATGGCGAGCGATCGGGCCCGGAGTACCATCATCGCCCGCACGACCTCCCGCTCGATCGGCTGCCCCATCCCGGCGGCATGCGAGCGGATCAGGGCTCGCTGCAGCTCCTCGCGGCGCTCCGCCGGGATCGGCGTCGTCGCGAGCGACCCGAACCCTGTGGAGACGCCATAGGTGGGCTCGGCGGATGAGGCCAGCCGCTCAACGATCTCGGCGCTCTCGGCCATCGCGTTGCGCGCCTCGCCGCTGAGCTCGACGTCGGAGTCCTCCCGAGCGACGGCGACTACGTCGGCGGCCGTGAGCCCGGTCCCGCTGAGCTCGATCATCTCGATCCTCCCCGTGGCTCGATCATGAGCGCGTGGGCGACTGCCAGCGGGACGCCTTCGCCGGAAAGCACGGCGGCGCCGGCGTGACGCTTGCGGCCGTCGACTCCGATCGGCCAGGCGATCACGACCTGCTGCTCCCCGGCTGTGACCGGTGCATCGATCCGAGTCGCCATGCGGCCGAGGAAGCTCATCGGCAGCTCGCCGTCCGTGTAGACGGCGAAGTAGGTGGGGCAGTCGAGCACCGCCCAGATGAACTCCGGGAGCACCTGCCCATCGGCGTCGGCGGTCCAGTCGGGCGGCGTCCATGGGGAGGCGACGAGGGGACGGCCATCGACCGTCCCCGCAAACACACCAAGCGCGTCCTTCCGGCCCCGCCCGCAGACGAAGCAGCGGCCGAAGAGCCCGTCGGCCGATCCGAGGTAGCGCTTCGCGGCCAGCTGCGCCTCGGGGACACTCACCGCAGCCGGTACCTCCAGGCCAAGCTCTGCCGCCGGATGCGCCTCGGCGATCAGCACCTCGCCATCCAGGACGCGAACGGAGCCGTCACCCTCACGGCTGACGTCGAGTGGTGTGTCGAGCGGGACCGGGCTCCTCAGGGTTACCTCCGCCGGCCCCTCCATCGAGGCGGCGATGACTCCGGAGCTGTACCCGCCGTGACCGCTCGTCAGGGGACCATTGAACTGGCCGGGAACGGAGATGGTCAACCTGCTCGTCCCTCAGGTCGTCTTCACAACGAGGACGGAGCAGTCCGCGTTGTGGGCGACGGACTTCGGCACGCTGCCCAGAACCCTCCGCTGCATTCCCTTGTTGCCGATCACCAGCACGTCGGCGCCGCATTCCTCAGCGAGGCGAACCAGCACCTCGGCGGGATCGCCCTCCTCGACCACGGTCGTGCATTCGAGCCCCTGCTTGTTCATCTCGGCTTCGGTGCGGGAGAGGATCTCCCTCAGCTGGGCCGCGGGGCTGTAGGCCCACTGGGCCTCGTCCGCATCAGGTGGAGGCGGCCCATCCGTGAAGGCGCTCAGCAGCACCAGCTTCGCCTCGAAGCGGCGCGCAAACTCCGCCGCCTGCTTGACCGCTTCGCTGGCCGTCTCTGAGCCATCCGTGCCCACTGCGACGGTGGAAACCACGGGCTAGGTCTATCACCCCGCGCATCGATGGTGAAGCGCCCCGACCAGGATTCGAACCTGGGGCCTACTCCTTAGGAGGCGGTTCGGGGCGAAAACGGTCGGGTAAGCGCGGGCAAGAAAGTCCGGCAATTCGGCGGGTTCTGGCCAATTCGCTTACCCGCGAGAACCCGCTGAAACCCAACCTGATGTACCCCTCTCGTACCCCCGAGACGGGACCTTGGTAGCCGGTGGGGGGTCCTAGGGCCTCGATTGAGTCGTGGGGTTGGCCCAGTGGCGTTACGGTATCTGCAAGGACGAGGAAGCATGGCAGTCTCGCAAACGCGGTTTCAACCACACCCGGTTGAGGTGGTGGACCCCGCACAGGCCGATCGCCTTGACGGGTTCGTGATTCGGGCCCAGGCGGCGGCAAAGAGCTTTCGCCGGCTCGACCAGGAGGCCGTCGACGCGATCGTCTGGGAGATGGTCGTCGCCGGCCTCGAGAGCGCCTTCGAGCTCGCCCAGCTCGCAATGGAGGAGACCCAGTTCGGCGTGCTCGAGGACAAGGTCGTCAAGAACTACATCGCCACTGAGTTCCTCTACGACTACCTGAAAGACAAGCCGTCGGTTGGGGTGATCGAGGAGGACCCGAAGCACGGCATTCAGAGGGTCGCCGAGCCCATCGGCGTGGTGCTGGCGCTGCTCCCGATCACCAACCCGACCTCGACCGCCCTGTTCAAGTCGATCGTCGCGGCCAAGACCCGAAACGCGATCATCTTCCGTCCTTCCGCGCGGGCCGCCCGCTGCGCCGCACGGGCGATCGAGATCCTTCAGGAGGCGGGCGAGGCCGCCGGGTTGCCCCCAGACGCGCTCCAGGTGATCCCCGACCCGACGCTCGACGTCTCCCAGTACCTCTTCCACCACGACGGCATCGACCTGATCTGGACGACCGGGGGCCCCAAGGCGGTCGCCGCGGCCAACGCGGCGGGCAAGCCCTCGCTCAGCGTCGGCGCCGGGAACGCCCCCGTCTACCTCCATCGCACCGCCGACATTGGCATGGCCGTCGTCGACATGCTGATCTCGAAGACCTTCGACGCCTCGGTGATCTGCCCGGCCGAGCAGACCTGCGTGGTCGACGAGGCGATCTACGAGGATGTGGTCAAGGAGTTCGAGCGCCTAGGGGGGCAGCTGCTGGATCCCAATCAGGTCGAGGCCCTCGCCGATCTCGCCTTCGAACCGGACGGCCGAGTCGACGCCCGCGCCCTCGGTCAGTCCTGCGTCAACCTCGGCGCGATGGGTGGGTTCGAGGTGGACGAGGGAGTCAAGGTCCTGCTGGCGCCCCTGCCGTCCGAGTTGGGCGAGCTGGCCGACCACCCCCTGATCCAGGAGAAGCTGATGCCAGTCCTAGGGCTCGTTCCCTCGCCCTCGGTCGATCACGGCGTCAGCGCATGCGAGCTGATCACCGAGCATGGCGGCCTCGGGCACACCTCGGCCGTCTACGCCTCCGACGACTCGGTGATCGACCAGTTCGCCGCGCGGGTGCGCACCGGTCGCATCCTGGTCAACGCGCCGACCGCGGTGGGCGCCCTCGGCGGGATCTACAACTCGCTCACCCCGACCTTTTCGCTCGGCTGCGGCACCTGGGGTGGCTCCAACACCACCGACAACGTCAACTACAGGAACCTGCTCAACGTGAAGACCGTCTCGCGCCGCCAGGCGCCTCCCCAGTGGTTCCGCGTCCCATCCGACACGTACATCAACGCTGGCGCGATCGAAAACCTGCGCGAAGTAAAGGCCTCGCAGATCCTGCTCGTCACCGACATCGATGGCGAGGCGCGCGGTGTGGCCGACGAGGTGCGTCGCTACATCGAGGGCCCGGCCGTTCACGTCTTCTCCGACCTTCACCCCGAGCCAACCGAGGCGCAGATCCAGGCCGGCACCGAGGTACTGGGCGAGTTCGGTGCCGACTGCATGGTGGCAGTGGGGGGTGGCTCGGTGCTGGATGCTGCCAAGGCGATGCGGCTCTTCCACGAGAGCCCAGAAATCTCACTGCGGGAGCTCTCGCTGCCTTTCCTCGACGCGCGCAAGCGGGTCGCCCACTACCCGGAGGTCGAGCACACCGTCCGCCTCCTGGCGCTGCCGACCACCGCGGGGACCGGCTCGGAGGTCTCACCCGCGACCGTGATCAGCGCGGGCGGGCGGAAGGTGACTCTGGTCGACTACTCGCTGGTCCCGGACGTTGCGATCGTCGATCCGACCCTGACGCTGACGATGCCGCCGAGCGTCACCGCGGACACCGGCGTTGACGCGCTCACCCATGCCCTGGAGGCGGGCGTCTCCATCTTCGCCTCTCCCTTCACCGACGCCTTCTGCATGCAGGCGATCAACCTGATCATGGAGGCGTTGCCTCGCGCCTGTGAGAACGGCTCCGACCTCGAGGTGCGGACGGCGATGTCCAATGCAGCGACGATCGCCGGCCTCGCCTTCTCGAACGCCTTCGTCGGGGTCAACCACGCGCTCGCGCACGCGGTCGGGGCGCGTTTCGGGGTCCCGCACGGCCGCGCCAACGGGATCTTCCTGCCCCATGTGCTGCGCTACAACGCCTCGATCCCGTCGAAGTTCATGCCGGCGCCCGGCTACTCCACCTACGTGGCGCCCGACAAGTACGCGCAGATGGGCTGGGTGCTCGGGCTGGGCGGCAAGGACATGGAGGAGAGGCGGGCGCGCTTTTTCGAGCGGGTCGACGAGCTGCTCGACGCCGTCGGCATGCCCCACTCGCTGGCCGACGCAGGCGTCTCGCGGGAGGCATTCGACTCCGCCTTCCCCGACCTCGTCAAGGACGCGTTCTCGGACCCGAGCATCAGGACCAACCCCAGGATGCCGATGCTCGAGGAGCTGGCGTCGCTGCTTACGTCTGCCTACGAGGGGCGTCCCTAGCGATGGCGACCGCGACCTCCCAGCGGATGTCGCACGCCGACGCCGCCTGGCTGCACATGGACCAACCGACGAACCTGATGGTCATCACCGGTGTTCTCTGGTTCGACCAGCCCCCGGATTGGGACGGGGTGCGGGAGACGATCAGGCACCGCATGGTCGAGCGCTTCCCCCGCTTTCGCCAGCGGGTGGTGGAGGGAAGGGCCCCGCTCTCCGGGCCGCATTGGGAGGACGACCCAAGATTCGACCTCGACCTCCACCTCCATCGCGTCGCGCTCCCCGCGCCGGGGGGCCGCGACGCGCTGCAGGCCTTTGTCGCCGATCTGATGGCCAGCCCGCTCGACCGCTCGAAGCCCCTCTGGCAGTTCCAGCTTGTGGACGGCTATGGCGAAGGCGCCGCGCTGGTCGGCCGGATCCACCACTGCATCGCCGACGGCATCGCGCTCGGCCGCGTCCTGCTGTCGCTGACCGACGAGTCGCCGGACGCGGGGATCGCACCGCCCGATGACGAGCGGGCGAGCTCCGGCCGGCGCGGCGGCCCGCTGGGGGCGCTCTTCCGCCCGGCCGCGGTCGCGCGCGGCGCTGCGGCCGCGGTGGCGCACGAGACGATCGAGGTGGGCAAGCATCCCTCGCACCTGCTCGACCTTGCGTCCAGCGGACGCGCCGACGCCGAAGCGCTGGGAAAGGTCCTGTTCAAGGGCGCCGATCCGCCGACCCCCTTGAAGGGGCAGTTGGGAGTCGCCCAACGCGTCGTCTGGTCCTCGCCGATCCCACTCGAGGAGGTGAAGGCGATCGGCCACAAGACCGGCACCACTGTGAACGACGTGCTGTTGACCGCGGTCGCCGGGGCGCTGCGCCACTACCTGATCGGCCGCGGCGGGCTGGTGGATGAGCTCACCGCCATGGTCCCGTTCAACCTCAGGCCGCTGGATCAGCCCCTGCCGCCCGACCTCGGCAACCGCTTCGGCCTCGTCTTCCTGGAGCTTCCGGTGGGGCTCGAGGACCCACGGCGCAGGCTCAACGAGGTGCACCGGCGCATGGGGGAGATCAAGCATTCGCCGGAGGGCGCGGTCTCCTACGGCGTGCTCGACGCGATCGGCAGGACGCCGGTGCAGATCGAGAAGCTGCTCGTCGACCTGATTGCCACCAAGGGCACCGCGGTGATTACCAACGTGCCCGGGCCGCGGCAGCCTGTTTACATGGCGGGGACACGGGTCAGCGGCGTCCTCGTCTGGGCCCCGTGCTCCGGAGGCGTCTCGATGAGCGTGGCGATCTTCAGCTACGCGGGTGAGGTCACCATCGGTCTGATGGTGGACGCAGGGCTGGTTCCCGATCCGGAGGCAATCGTCTACGCGTTCGAGCAGGAGATCGGCTCTCTCCGCGCCTGAGGCGCCTGCGGGCTCCCGCCAGGGCGCGTGATGTACCCCTCTCGTACCCTCGCCGTGCGTGACGCGGAGGGGCGGCAGAGAGTAGGCCGCCAGAGCGACCAGCGAAATCCCTGCAAACCACCAGCGCCCCGAGCAGGATTCGAACCTGCCGCCTACTCCTTAGGAGGCGGTTCGAGGCGAGGACGGCCGGGTACGGCCGGGCACGAAAGTCCTGCAATTCAAGGGGTTCCCGCCCTGCGACTTACCCGAGCGAACCCGCTCCATCCCCACCTGATGTACCCATTTTGTACCCAGAGACGGGTGGAACGGCCACGCTGGGATGCCGCGAACCAGCTCGATCGTACGAGCCGGCTTCTACGCCGCCGGAGCCGGGAGGAAGTGCTTGACCTCAACGTCGTCGCGATCGAGGGCAAAGCGCACCCCGTCCTCGGCGAGGCGCCGGGCCCCCTCGAAGGTGTCGGCAACGACTACCCAGTCGGGCACCTCCGGGGACGTGGCCGTCCAGGTGCCTTCATCGGGCTGGTAGAGCACGCGGACCTCACACCGGGTGGAATCGAGCAGGATCGCCCGCCGGCGCTCGATGCTCTCGCGGCGCTTCGGGTCGGCGAGGGCCTCGCGCTCGATCTCTCGGAAGTTCTTGGTCATCTATGGCGGCCCCTCTCGTACCTAGAGTAATCCGGTGTGGAGGAGTTGCCCCACACCACCGATCCAGACGGTCGCTCGGTTGTCTTCGATGCCGGCTCTCATCTCCATCTCGCCAAGCGCCGTCCGTGGCTTCTCGACTACATCGACGTGATCATGGAAACGGTGGCTCGTCCCGACCACAGAGCGGACGATCCCTATCCAGGGCGGGAGCGCTTCTACAGGGAGCACATCGATCTGCAGCGGTGGCTCAGGGTGGTCGTAGACTTCAATGAGGATCCCGCCTGGGTCGTCACCGCTGCGGTCCAACACAATGACCCCCGCGGATAGACCCGTTCAAATGACTCTGACGATCGCTGGAATCGAGTTCGATCACCACGACTACGACGAGCGTGGCGACACGCTCTATCTCCATGTCGGGCCACCGCGAGAGCCGGCCCGCGCGCTGGAGACCCCCGAGGGGCACACCGTCGAGTACGACGACGACGGCTCAGTCATTGGGCTCGAGCTGATGAACGTGCGCTGGACGCTGGAGCGCGAGGGCAGGCTGAAGTTGACGTGGCCCCAGGCCGAGCTCTCGGCGAAGCAGCTCGACCCGGTCGTCGCGTCGGCCTGAGTAGCCCCGCCAGCTACCCCTCAAGAGGTTCGGCCCCAGCGCTCGAGAAAGCGGTCCACCTCGACGTTGACCTGGTCGCGCGCCTCGCCTCGCTCCATGCCGGACATGAGGAGCTCGTCGTAGTTGGTGTCCTCGTGACGCACCGCAGCGGCCACCGCCAGCGCGATCGTGCCCGGGTCGAGCGCGCGGCCGGCTGCGGTCCTTCCTACCCGGCCGCTTGACCTGGCGCCGGCATGACGAGCGATCCGCTCGGCGCGCTCGCTCGGACAGGCTGGATAGAGCCGCAGGATTGCGGGTGCCAGGTCGGCCTGGAAGCGACGGTCCTCTTCCGCCCGCCTGACACGATCGCGTTCCCGGCGGCGCGCCCGAGCATCCGCGTCAGCAAGGCACTCTTTTTCCGCCTGCTCAAGCGCCTCCTCCTCGACCAGGACACCCTGGCGCTCGTAGCGCTTCCGCGCGCGGCTGAAGCGGACGACGACCGCCGACAGGTCACTCGCTTTTCTCGCGCGCCGGGTGAGCGCCGCGTCCCCGGACGGGAGGTAGACGAGGTGATCAAGGTCAGCACACGGAAGGCACAGAGGACCGTTGTCGTCCATCATGAGCAGGTCGCCCGAGCCGCCGCACTCCGCGCAGCCCCAGCCCTTCAGCGGCGACACGACGATCAGGTCCGGCCCACTACGCCGCGTTTCCCCTGGTCCCTCCACTCCCGCTACCCGTTGAGGTCGAGCTCCTCTGCTGACTCGCGACCGTATTGGTCGGGGATCCAGCCCCAGCCCCATATCGGGACCGGCCGCTTCGGCAGCGGTCCCGGCCCGTACTCGTCGCGCGGATCAAGCTTCTCAGGGAGCGCTTGGCAGCGATGCCGCCAGTCGTCGCCGAGGTCAAATACGTACGTGAACTGCTCGCCGGGATTGATCTCGGCAGCGACCTTGAGCTCGTCGTGATCGAGCCACCCATCCTCACCGAGTTCGTCGTCGGGAAGACCGACGCGTCTGCCATCCGGAAGCTCAAAAAGATGCAGGTGGCTCAGATCCCAGCGCCCGAAGGCCATGTCGATGGCCTCGGCGAGCTGCGCGAACGAATGACTCGGCCCAACGATGAACTGCCGGCCAGGACGTGGATCGCACTCGATGCCGCGCCCGCCCTCCAGCTCGACCCGGATCTGAAGCCATGTTCGTGCCACCGAGCGCGCAGATTAACCGCCTGTGACTCGACCGTTCGGTCGGACAAGCGGGCATGCACCCCGTTGTGTACCCATTTCGTACCCACGCCGTGCGTGGCGCTGAGTCGCGGCAGGGAGTAGGCCCCAAGAACCGCCGGAAACATCCTGCAAATCAGCAGCGCCCCGAGCAGGATTCGAACCTGCGGCCTACTCCTTAGGAGGGAGTCGCTCTATCCAGCTGAGCTATCGGGGCTCGGCGCCATTGAAGCACCGCGGCAGGTCAGGGGGACCTCTACCGCGGCGTCGTGCTTGGGGTAGTACTCCTTCACCCGGTCCGCGCCGTACTTGGCGCTGAAGGCCTCGACGACATGGTCGACGGCGGCCGGGTCGTCGATCGGCTTGGCGTCCGTGTGAAGCTCAGTGTCGTCCGCGGCGAGGCCGATGGTCGGCGTCTTCCGGACGTTCTTGTACCAGTTGCTGTCCGACCCGCCGACGGGGAGCAGGAGGAGCTTCTCGCCCTCCTCGACGAACCACACCGGGCGGGAGCTCTCCTCACCGGACCTTCGGCCGGTGACGGTGAGGTCGACCTCGTTCGCGTTCTGCAGCGCGCTTCTCAGCTCTTCGGATCCCATGCTGGCCTCCTGCGACGAGTGTTGGGGTCTCGATCCACCCTAGCTTGGAGGATGGGCCGCGTGACGCCGCTCGTCCACCTGCTGATGGCGATGTAGGCACTTTTCACGTTGCACAAGCCGGCCTGCCCGCCGATACTGCCCGCCGATACTGCCCGCCACATGGACGTCGGGGGGAAACGCCTCATCAAGGGATCGATCGCCGCCGCGCTGCTGGCGACGGCAGCGCTCGTCCTGGCGTCGTGCGGCGGCGGGTCCTCGGAGGCGGCTCTCTGCCGGCCGAACCTCGCTCCTCACCTGACGCCGCCCGGCGGGGGCCCCAACGCGTTCACGATGGGGATCCGCGTGAACCGGGCATCCGACGTCGACGAGATCGAGAGTGCGATCGGCGACCGGATCCTGCCTCGCGATGTGTTCGTGATCAACACCGAGTTCCCGCACTCGAAGCCGAGCGACTGGCAGCAGTCGCTCGAGCGGGTCAGCGAGAAGTTCAGATGCAACCGGATCGTCACGCTCACCGGCCTCAGCCCCGATGCGGGCGGGTGGTCGCCGAGCGGCCCGAAAGGCGAGCCGCCGGACGTCACCAGCGACCTCCTCAATCACCTCGGCTTCGAGGTCGCCTTCGACGAGTCCCCCAACCCGAACGCGAGTGAGCCGGTCGAGCGGATCGGGCCGGAGCAGGCAGCCACCTGCACCCAGGAGATCCTCAGGGAGGGCGGCGCCGGTGTCCTCTACTGAGCCTCGCCCGACTCGATCAAGGCGATGCTCGAGAGCCGCGCCGGCCTGACCCTGCGCCAGCCCCACTAAGCCGAATCTACTCTGGCTCGTCGTAGAGGCTTTCGGCGGCCAGCTCCTGGCCCTGCTCGCTCCAGATCTTGACCTCGAGGTAGAGCTCGTCCGGGAACCCCTTGACCGCATCGATCGCCACCAGCGTGAAGCGCTCGTCGGTCACCGGGGTCTGGTCGACGACCTCGGCGTCGAGCTCGGCCGTGGCCGCCTTCGCGCCGCGCACGAGCGGCGTCCCCCAGACGAGGGTGACGTCGCCGCGGCGATCGCTCTCGCCGCGCCAGGCGCCGATCACCTCCTCGTTCAGGTCGATCATCCAGTCGGGGTTCTGGTCGGCGGTCACGTCGGTGAAGTCGGCGGTCGCCTCGAATGCGCCGGCCTCTCCGCTCTCGCCCTCCGCGGGCCGCACGAACGAGACGACGCCGAAGTACTCGCTGGGCGTCTGCGCGCCCTCCACGGGCGCCACGCCGGGCACGTAGACCCTCCCGCCCCAGCCGCGCTCCGGGAACCAGGTGACCTCTCCGGGTGGTCCGCCCGCCTCGGCGATGTGGGGCTGGCAGGCCTTGGCGAACTCGTCGCGCAGCAGCGCTCCCCAGCGCCCGTAGGGCAGTCCCTCGGTGCTCGCGTTGGCGATGAAGCGCGGGATGGGTCGGCGGACCGGTGGCACGGAGCGGGACCCTACCCGAGCGCCTCTCGCAGCTCGGCGGCGGCTCGCTCGGGGGGGAAGACGTTCAGCTCGACGCCGGTGGACATCTCGAAGCCGGCGCGGATTCCGATCCGCGGCGCGATGTCGAGGTGCCAGTGGAACTGATCGGCGCCGCGCGGCGCGGTGAGCGTCCAGGCGTTCAGTTGAGGCACCTGGTCGAACCGAGCCCCCAGCGCGCGGAGTGCTGTGCGCAGCATCCCGACGCCGACCTCGCCGTCGCCCTCGAAGCTCGGCGCGGGCTTGCGCGGGACGATCCTCAGCTCGAAGGGGGAACGCGAGGCCCACGGGCAGATCAGCAGGGCATCGTCGTCGATCGCTACCAGGCGCTCGCGGCGGCGCACCTCCTCCGAGGCGATCTCTGCGAGCAAGTCGCCGCCCATCGTGTGCTGGTTGTAGGAGATGAACCGCTCCCGCTCGCGCGCCACCTGAGCCGGGACGAAGCCGAGGGCATAGAGCTGGGCGTGGCTGTGCTCGAGCGAGGCGCCGGCCTCCTTGCCCTCGTTGACGATCAGCTGAACGTAAGCAGAGCGCTCCGCGTGCGCGCTCATCCTCTCCCGCCAGCCGGCGACCGCGGCCGAGAGCTCCGAATCGTCGAGCTGCGCGAGCGCCGTGCGGTGCTTAGGCGAGTTGACGACCACCTCGTGGAATCCGGTCGCGACGGTGGCGCGGAAGAGGTCAGGCTCCCGCCCGCGCGAGACGGCCCGCAGTGGATCTCCGGCCGGGGTCACGCCCTCGTCCGCTTTCGGATCCCCCTCCTCGTCGGTCTGCGCCAGCGCCGGATAGAGGTTCGGCACCGCGCGGACCCTCCATCCGGGGCTGTCCGGCGGTCCTCCACCGGGCCTGTCCGCCCAGGTCTCGGGCGGGGTGCGGTCCTCTCGTCCTTCGCAGAAGGGGCACTTCTCGGCGGCCTCGCCGTTCTCCTCGGTCGGGATGCCGCCGAAATCGAAGGGCCGGTCGGCTCGCGCGGGGGAGAGGATCGTGCGCAGGCCGGTGAGCTGGTCGAGGCGGATCTCGGGGGTTGGCTTCTCGTCGGCCACTAGAGCGCCTTCCTCATCCGGACGTGCTCGATCTCCGCCTCCATGAACGTCTCGCCCTCGGCGACGTATCCGTTCGAGGCGTAGAAGGGCTCGGCGCGCCGCTGGGCGTGCAGGAGCATCTCTTCGGCTCCCTGCTCGCGGGCCTTTGCCTCCGCTCCGGCGAGCAGCCGGCCCCCGACGCCGAGCTTCCGCAGCCGCCGCTCGACGGCCATGCGCTCCAGCTTGCAGGTCTCGTCCTCGATGTAGCGCAGCCGACAGGTTGCGATCACACCGGACTCGTCGAGTGCGACGATCTGGGTGGACTCGTCGTCGAGGCCGTCGAACTCCTCCTCCGGTGAGACGCCCTGCTCACCGAAGAACACCTTGCGGCGAAGGTCCATCGCGGCCTCGATCTCCGCGGCGTCGCGGGTTGGCCGCACGGTGACGGTGAGCCGGCAGTCGGCGCTCAAGCGTGCGTCAGAGCGGAGCGGGGTTCGGTCCCGCTCACTTGGCGGCGTTGTTCCTGGCCATCGCCGTGAACGCCTCGACCAGGTCGATCGGCAGCGGGAAGACGATCGTCGTGTTCTGGTTGACGCCCATCTCGAGCAGGGTCTGCAGGTAGCGCAGCTGCAGGGTCGCCGGGTTCTTGGAGATGATGTCGGCGGCCTGGGCGAGCTTCTCCGAAGCCTGGTACTCGCCCTCGGCGTTGATGATCTTCGCGCGCCGCTCTCGCTCGGCCTCGGCCTGGCGCGCCATCGCCCTCTGCATCTGCTCGGGGATCTCGACGTCCTTGATCTCGACGGTGCTGACCTTCACGCCCCAGGGCTCCGTCTGCTCGTCGATGATCTTCTGCAGGTCCTCGTTGAGCCGCTCACGCTCGGCGAGCAGCTGGTCGAGGTCGGCCTTGCCGAGCACGGAACGAAGTGTGGTCTGGGCGATCTGCGACGTGGCGAGCAGGAAGTTCTCCACCTCCACGATCGCCTTGTTGGGGTCGATCACCCGGAAGTAGGCGACGGCGTTGACGCGGGCCGGGACGTTGTCGCGGGTGATCACCTCCTGGGGAGGGATGTTGAGGGTGACCGTCCGCAGGTCGACCCGGACCATCCGGTCGACCACCGGGACCAGCAGGATCAGGCCGGGGCCCTTCTGGGCGATCAACCGACCGAGCCGGAAGATCACGCCGCGCTCGTACTCGCGCAGGACCCGGACCGCGGAGCCGAGGAAGATCAGCACGAAGAATGCGACTACAACGATGACGCCGATCGCTACCGCCATATCTCTCAGGCCCCTTTCTCGACTCTTGCCTGGTCTTGATCGGCGACCGGCTCGACCACCAGCGTCAGCCCGTCCACCGACCTGACACGCACTCTATTGCCTAGGTCGATCGTGCTCTCGCGGTCGGGGAGGCGAGCGCGCCAGAGCGCGCCCTCGATGAAGATCTGGCCCTCCGGATCGAGCCGCTCCCGTACCTCGCCAAGGTCGCCCACCAACTCCTCGTAGCCGGTCTTGACCGGTTGCTCGCGGTGCGCGGCGAGAGCCTTGCGGCTCGCAAAGACGATGAAGCCGGCGAGGATCAGCCCCGCGATCACGATCGCGGCAACAGGCAGGTCGTGCCCCGCGTCTCGCCATGCGAAGCCGGCCCCGACGAGCGCCCCGACGCCGAGCAGCCCGAGCACCGTCGTCGGCGCGTGCGCCTCGGCTATGAAGAGGAGCAGGGCAACGGCCAGAAGCGCGATCGCAAGGCCGGTCATGGATTCATTATCCGCCTTGAACCACGTACTTCTGGATATCGGCCGAAAGATCGGCCTCGCTCCGGTACTGGCCCTGGTGGGTGTAGACGACGTTGCCGCCCCGGTCATAGAAGACGGTGGCCGGATAGCCGATCCCGTGGAGCTCCTCGCGGATCGACTTGTCCGGGTCGCTGTAGGAGGGATAGGGAAGCGGCAACTCGCCGAGGAAGGTCTTGGCGGAACCGCTCGAGTCGTCGGAGTCGACCCCCAGGAAGGCGATGTCCTTGGCGCGCTTCGACGCCTGGGACTGGAGGAAGGGGAACTCGAAGCGGCAGGGGCCGCACCACGAGGCCCAGTCGTTGACCACGATCGGCGTCCCCCGGAGCGCGGCGATTCGCTGATCGAAGGCGTTCTTGCCGCCATCCAGCAGCTGATTGGCTTGGCTGCGGATCGCCGCGAGCTGAGGCTGGGCCCCGGTGAGCGGCTGCGTCGCCTGATCGAGGGAGAGGCGAGAGTCGGGGTTCCCTCCGCCACCCCCGGCGCAGCCGGCCAGGAGCACGCCCGCCAGCAGGGCGACCGCGAGGGTGGGAAGGGCGATTCGGCGTGCCGATGAGGCGAGCTTCATATGCAGGGAATACGGGTTGTCGATCAAGAGTGCTTTAATTCCTATCGGTCCATCAAGCGTCCTGGACCCAGGGAGAGCCCGGAGCGGACAGCCGTATCTCGGGTGTTTTCCGTGATCAGGCCATAAGCGCCTCGCCATCATTTCGTCTGGCGGGGAGCGGCGGATCAGAGAGCCTCAGATGGCTGAAGAGACCAAGCCGGCCGCCAAAGCGGCAAAGGCGCCTACGAGCGCCGACATCGAGCGTGCTCGAGAGTTCGCGCGCGAGCCGTTCCTGCTCGAAGGCGAGAAGCCGAAGGACCTCGCCGCCGGGACTCCGCGCCGCCGCGCCCTGGACGCCGCGCTCACCGAGATCGACGAGGGGCTCGAGGCCCCCTCGATCGCGTGGCGCCGCGACTTCTCGCTCATGCTCGGCCTCGAGCGCCTGCTCTCCGAGGACGAGCCACACCTTGCGGACGGCGCCGAGCTCAACGCGCATCAGGTCGATGCGCTCTCCGGAACCCTCGCCGCGCTGATCGCCGACGTCCAGGAGCGCGTCAACGGCCACTCCTGGACGGGCACCGGAAACGGCAACGCCCCCGCCGCCAGGGACGAGGTGCCCTCTGAGAACGGCGCTGGTGCCGACACCGAGGAGGAGGCCCTCGAAGAGGAGGAAGAGGAGGAGGAGGCCACCGAGGAGGAGGAGGCCGAGGACTGGACCGAGGACCAGGAGGACGAGATTGTCGAGGAGGCGCCGGAGGATCCGGGCGCCAACCGCCGGTTCTGGTTCGAGCACGCCACGGGATCCGGCAAGACCGTCGCGGCCGTCGGCTTCATCGAGGCCTCGCGGACCGGCGGCATCCTGATCCTCACCCACCGCCGCAACCTCGTCGATCAGTTCATCGGCGAGATCTCCGACCGCGGCTACGGCGAGCGTCTCTCGCCTCCGCTGCTCGATGGCGCCGACCATCCGTACGGGCCGGTGACGGTCGAGACCTACCAGTGGTTCGTCCGCAACGCGGGCCGGATCTCCGACGCGTACTCGATCGTGATCTGCGATGAGGCCCACACCGCGCTCGGCGAGAAGACCAGTGGCTGCATCCGCGCCTGGGTCGGCCCTGTCTTCATCGGCATGACCGCGACCGGTGCGCTGATCGCCCGCCACGTCGCCGATCTCTTCCCCACCCAGACCTCGCGCTTCGACCTCGCCCAGGCCGCCCGCCGCGGCGTGATCGCGCCGCTGCGCTGCGTCCGCATCCCGCCGGGCCCGGGAGTCCGAACGATCGCCAAGGTGCCGCTGCGCAAGGGCGAGGTGGACCAGGACTTCGACCAGGAGGAGCTGGCCAAGCTCCTCGACCAGGCTCCCTTCAACGTCGCGATCGCGGATCTCTACCGCTCCCGCTTCCGCCGCGTGCCGGGCGTCGTCTACACCGCGGGTGTGAAGCACGCGAACAACGTCGCCAAGGCCTTCCAGGACGCCGGGATCAACGCCCGCGCCGTCTCGGGCGAGACACCCAAGCGCGAGCTGGCCGAGATCCTCGCCGGCTTCGAGCGAGGCGAGGTCGATGTGCTCTGCAACGCGATGCTGCTCGCCGAGGGCTGGAACTCACCCCGGGCGACCATCTGCATGCACCTTGCGCCGACGGCCTCCAAGCGCGTCTACCAGCAGAGGGTCGGGCGAGTCACCCGCCGGAACCCCGGCAAGGAGGCGGGCCTGGTGATCGACCTCGTCCACCCGGCCACCACTCACGACGAGACCATCGTCACCCTCCACAGCCTGCTCGACCGCGACGTCTACCGAGGCGGCGCGATCGTGGTCGGGCCCGTGAGGCGCGGCCGCGGCCGCCGGGTCCGGGTGGAGAAGCGAGTCGTTCCGGTGTCGGACAAGTCCGAGCGCCGCCTGCGCGTCCTCGAGCGTGAGCTCTGGCGGATCGCCGTCGAGAACCTGAACCACTCCGAGCAGCACGTCTGGGCCGCCCTTGCGGGTGCCCGCGTGAACCCGTCCGGCTGGCGGCGCGCCAAGGCGATGCTCCAGAACGATCAGACCAAGGAGCTCCGCCGCCGCTTCCTGCTCACCTGCGTGCAGCGGAACCGCAACCAGCAGCTTCGGATCAAGGCGCTGGTGGAGATCGCCGCCCTGCGTGACGCCGAGGCCTTCGACGACGCGATCGACACGATCGGCACCTGGCCCCGCGACGATCGCCGGGCCGGGACCAAGGTGATGCTCGAGGCGCTCGCCGAGCGGCGCATCGGCCGCCGCGACCAGGCCCAGGCCTGGGTCTGGCGCCTCGCCGAGTACACGCGCGACCTGCACGAGGAGTACGCCGTACAGCGCTGGCCGGAGACCAAGCGCCTCCTCGGCCTGCTCGTCAACTCATCCGGCCGCGCCCACGGGCGCAACGCCCGCAGGCTGGTGCACGCGTCCCGCAACCAGGACCGCCGCCTCTCGGCCGCGCTCCTTGCCGCCGGCGTCGCCCACACTCCGGAGGGTGAGGAGGTCCTCCGGGGCGCCCGCATGCGCGCGGCGCGGAAGCCCTCAGCGGTCGCCCGCGAGCTGCTTCGCAACTTCCCGAAAGCCGGTGGCCGGAAGCGCCGCCGCAAGCGCAAGGGCGGATCGCAGAACGGCGGTACGTCGAAGAAGAACGGCGCCAGGGCAGAGGCCAACGGTGAGCGCGCGGACGAGCAGGAGATCGAGGAGCTCGAAGTCGCGGAGGACGAGAACGGCGCGGAGCCGGACGCCCACGAGGAACTAGAGGCCGCCGAGGCCGCCGACGAGTCTTAGGCATCGCGATGCCGGCAATCCGCCGGTCCTAGCGCTCGACCGCGAGGTGGACCTCGCCGGCTCCGAGTGACACCCGCTCGCCGTCGCTCTTCTCCACCACCAGGTGGCCTTGCTCGTCGATCTCCTCTGCGACCCCCTCGCCGCCCTCCCAGGAGATGCGCTTTCCGCAGAGGGCATCCCGTGCCCGGTAGGCGGCGAGGATCTCGTCCCCAGGGGCTTCCAGCCAGCGGCCGAGCGCCTCACTTAGCCGCTCCATCGCCGATCTGACGCTGGGGGCGCCTCCACGCGGGAGCCCGCCTTCGGCCTCCGTCGGCAACAGGGCGATCGCGGTCTCTCGGAGCTCCGGCGGGAACTCCTCATCGGTGATCGCGACGTTGAGCCCGACTCCGACCACGGCCCAGTCCTCGTCCGGGCGAGCTTCGACCAGGACCCCGGCGACCTTCCGCTCGTCGATCCAGACGTCGTTCGGCCATTTGACCTGGCAGCGGACGGGCGCCACCGCTTCGGCCGTCTCGCAGACCGCCAGCGGCACGGCCAGGGGCAGGAGTGGAGCCCGATCGGCGCCGAAGGGGCGGATCAGCGCCGAGTAGAGCAGGCAGGATCCGGGGGGCGCGAACCAGGCGTTGCCGCGCCGGCCGCGACCCGCAGTCTGCTCGTCGGCGGTGACGACGAGCCCGCCGGGCGCGCCGGCCGTCGCCAGCTCCTTGGCGCGCTCGTTGGTCGAGCCGGTGATGCGGAAGTGGCGGTGCGGGAGCCCGAGCTCCATCAGCCGGATGGCCGGAGCGTGACTTCGCTGTCCGTCTGCAGGTTCATCAGTCCCGCTGCGCTGCCACCGCTGACCGCGAGGGCCAGGGCGCCGGAGGAGTCCTCGAATAGCAAGATGTCCGCGGGGCCCACATCGGCGAAGGTGCCTGCCCAGACGGCGTCGAAGCGCCCGTCGGGCGCGCGGACCTCGACGGCATCGCCCGGCCGGAAGGGCCCGTCGGCGAGCATCGAGCTGTCGAGGTCGAGGGTCACGTTGCCGTAGCCGTCCTGGTGAATGGCGTGGGCGACGACCTCGCCGTCGGCGATGCGAGGCGTCGGAAGGTCGAGGGCAACCAGCGAACTGCGGTCGATCGCCTCGCCCGCCTCTTCGAGCCGGGCCCCAAGGGAGAGATGGCCGGCCACGGGCGCGAAGAGGTCCCGGCCGTGGAAAGTCGCCGAGACGGGTTCCAGCCTGAACGGCGATCTCGAGAGCTCGACTGCGTCGAGCGCCCCGCCGAGGCGGTCGAGCGCGCGGGAGAGCAGCCCGTTGTCCGGCCCGACCAGGATGCGTCCCTCCGCCGCCGCGACGGCGACCGCGCGGCGGGATGAGCCGACCCCTGGATCGACGACCGCCAGATGCACTCCCGGCGGGCAGGAGGGCAGGGCATTGGCGAGCGCGATCGCTCCCTGGCGGACGTCCTGGCGCGCGATCCCGTGGGTCAGGTCGATCAACGGCGCGCCGGGCGCGATCTGTGAGATCACCGCCCGGCAGACTCCGGCGAATTCGTCCTCGTACCCGTAGTCGGAGAGGAAGGTGATCGGCCGAGGCGTAGCCACGGCCGAATCCTATGCCCGTCGTGGTGCTCAGCCGGCTGCGGTGAGCAGCGCCTCGACGAGCCCGCCGATGTCGTGACGCTCGGCCTCGACGTCGACCGTCAGCCCGGCATCCCGGGCTGCCTTACTCGTGATCGGTCCGATCGAGACGACCTTGGCGCCCTCGGGAATGCCGTCTGGGTTCGCCGCCAGGAAGTTCCGGACCGTCGAGGACGAGGTGAAGGTGATGATGTCGGCGTCTCGGGCGCGCTCGAGCTCGGCGGGATCGGGGCTCTCCGCCACCGTCTCGTAGAGGGCGACCTCGTCGACCTGGGCGCCTCGCTTCCGGAGCGCGTCGGGAAGCAGCTCCCTCGCTTCGGCGGCGCGCGCGATCAGCACCGGCTTGCCGGCCAGCTCCAGCTTGTTGAGCTCCTCGACCAGCTCCTCGGCGACGAAGCGCTCGGGGACGATGTCGGCCAGGATTCCACCGGCCGCCAGGGCGGCCTCGGTCCCGGCGCCGATCGCGGCGACGCTGGCGTTCGCGAGCGCGCGGGAGTCGCGGCCCTGAGCGGCCATCGCCTCGAAGAGGAGCCGGGCTCCGTTGGGGCTGGTGACGCAGACCAGCGCGTAGGTGTGGAGGCTCGCCACTGCCGCCTGGACTTCCTCGGAATCGATCCGCGGTTCGATCCGGATCGCGGGCAGCTCGATCGGCTCGGCGCCGAGCGCGTCGAGCTGGCGTGCCAACTCGCTGGCCTGCGCCCGGGCGCGGGTCACGACGATCTTCTTGCCGTGCAGCGGGCGGCGTTCCAGCCAGGCGATGCGCTCGCGGTGCGCGGCCACTGGGCCGACGACGGTCACGGATGGCGGCCGAATCCCGGCCTCCTCTGCGGCGCCGGCGATGCCCTCGAGCGTTGAGCTCACCGTGCGCTGCCCGGGCAGCGTCCCGCGCTCGACCACGGCGGCGGGCTCGGAGGCGTCCCGGCCGGCAGCGATCAGCGCCTCGGCGATCCGCGGCAGCGCCTTGACGCCCATGTAGAAGACGAGCGTGCCCGGGAACCGGGCGAGCGCCTCGTAGTCAAGGGCAGAGTCCTCCTTTTCGGGATCCTCGTGCCCGGTGACGAAGGCAACGGCGGAGGCGTCGTCGCGATGGGTGACCGGGATGCCGGCGTAGGCGGGGGCGGCGACACCGGCCGTGATCCCCGGGACGACCTCGAAGGGGATCTCGGCGTCGGCGAGAGCCTCGGCCTCCTCACCGCCCCTGCCGAAGACGAAGGGGTCGCCACCCTTCAGGCGGACGACGAGCTTGCCCTGGCGCGCCCTTTCGATGAGCAGCTCCGCGATGCCCTCCTGAGGCACGCTGGCCGCTCGGGGCTCCTTGCCGACGTAGATCAGCTCGGCCTCCGGGTCGGCGACCTCCAGGGCGTCCCGCGGGATCAAGCGGTCGTGGACGATCACGTCGGCGGCCACGATCAGCTCGAGGGACCGCGTGGTCATCAATCCGGGGTCGCCAGGACCGGCGCCGACCAGGTACACGATGCCCGGGCTCCCGCTCACGTCCCCACCGCCATCTCCTCGGCGCGCGCGAGGAGCTCATCCGCGCCCGCGGACTTCAGCCGCTCCGCAAGCGCGCCGCCCAGGGCCTCGGGCTCCGATGCGTCGGTCTCGAGCTCGTCACGGATCCATTCGCTGCCGTCCGGCAGCCCGCAGAACGCCCGCAGCCGCATCCGCCCGCCGCGCTCGAGGGTTGCGATCGCCCCGAGCGGCGTGTTGCAGCTCGCGTCGAGGGCCGCGACCAGAGCACGCTCGGCGGAAAGGGTCCCGAGGGCGCCGCGGTCGGTGATCGACTCGGCGGCTGTCACGGGGCGGTCCTTGGCGTGAGGCGCCTCGATCGCCAGCGCGCCCTGGCCGGGCGAGGGAACCACCTCATCGAATTCCAGCGCGAAGCTGATCTGCTCGGCGCGACCGAGGCGGCGCATTCCAGCGGCCGCCAGCACCAGCCCGTCGAACTCGCCGGCCTCGAGCTTGGCCAATCTCGTATCGACGTTCCCTCGCATCTCGACGACCTCCAGATCGGGGCGCAACACCAGGATCTGGGCACGGCGCCGCAGGCTTGAGGTGCCGATCCGCGAGCCCTCCGGAACCCTGCCGAGCGAGCTCACGCTCCCGATGTACGCGTCGCGCGCGTCCTCCCTGGCGGGCACGCCCGCGATCTCCAGGCCGTCGGGCAGCTCAGAAGGCAGGTCCTTGGCGGAATGGACGGCCAGGTCGATCTCGCCGTCTAGCAGCGCCCGTTCGATCTCCCTGACGAAGCGGGACTTGTCGCCACCCCCCGCCCCGGCGGATCCCTCGTCGCCCGAGGTCCTGATCGGGACGACCTCGGCGCCGCTCATCGCCTTGGCGACGAAGTTCGCCTGCGCGAGGGCCAGCGCGCTTCCGCGAGTGCCAAGCCGAAGCGGTGGCTCCGTCACCGCTGCCTCAGCCGCGTTCGTTGCGACGGCGCCTCTCGTCGAGGTCGGCGACGTCGGAGCCCTCTGCGGTGTCCGGCTCGGTGCCGGCGTCGAGCCCGAAAAGCTCGCGGAGAGCGCTGACCTGGAGATAGGCGTCCCCGCGGTCGGCCATCCCCTTGATCCTGACGGTGGGCTCGTGCAGCAGGCGGTTCGCGATCGCGCGGGCCATCTGGTCGATCCGCTCGCGGTCGGTGGCGGAGAGGCTCTCCCAGCGGGTGGCGTTCTCGGCGAGCACCTGGGCGACGATGGAGTCGGCGCGCTCACGCAGGGCGGCGACCGTCGGCATCACCTCCTGGGCGCCGAGCCAGCGCTCGAAGCGGGCAAGCTCGGAGTCGAGGATCCCGCTCGCCCGGCGCGCCTCGGCCTCGCGACCGGAGGCGTTCTGCTCGACGATCGCCTGGACCTCGTCGACGTCGTAGAGGCTGACGCCTTCGACCTCGCGCGTCTCGGGGTCGATGTCACGGGGTACGGCGAGGTCGATGAGCAACAGCGGCCTGCCCTCGCGCTCGCCCATGATCAGCTCGAGCTCCGAGCGCTCGATCAGGTGATGGGGCGAGTTGGTGGCCGAGACGACGATGTCCGCGCCGGCGAGCTGCACCGGCAGGTCGTCGATGCGGACGGCCTTGCCGCCGAACTTCTGGGCCAGAGAGATCGCGCGGTTGTAGCCGCGGTTGGCGATGAAGACAGCGTCCGAGCCGCGCGCGGCGAGGGCGCGGGCGGTGAGCTCTGAGGTCTCGCCGGCCCCGATCAGCAGCACACGCCGCTGGGAGAGATCGCCGAGGTTCCGCTGCGCGAGCTCGACGGCGACTGAGGGAATGGAGACGCCCTTCTGGCCGACCGCCGTCTCGGTCCGCGCGCGCTTGCCGGCCGCGAGCGCCCCGCGGAACATCCGGTTGAGAATCGGGCCGGGCGCACCCTCGACGAGGGCCAGCTCGTAGGCGCGCTTCACCTGCCCCTGGATCTCGGCCTCGCCGACGATCATCGAGTCGAGTCCCGCGGTGACGCGGTAAAGGTGCCTGGCCGCCTCCGCGCCGCGGAGCGAGTAGAGCGGGCCGAGCAGCTCGGTCGGCCGGATCCCGGCCTCCCGCGCCAAGACCCCGAGGCCGGCGGCCTCTGCCTCGACCGAGTCGGTCGCCACCAGGTAGAGCTCGCTGCGGTTGCAGGTCGAGAGCGCCACGGCCTCGCTGATCGGCTCCTCGGAGACGAGCGCGTTCAGCACCCCGGCGGCGCGACCCTCGGTGAGCGCGAGCTGCTCGCGCAGCGCCAGTGGGGCCGTGTGGTGGGAGACGCCCAGGGCAAGCAGGCCGCTCATCCGCGACCCCCTTGACGCACCGCCTCGATCTCCTGCTCACGCTCGCGGATCTGCCCGACGCCGCGGTCCGTGGTCTGGCCCTGCGAGCGGTCGGCGAGATCGGCGAGGGAGCCGAGCTCGCGCTGGATGCGCTGGAGCTTGGCGGCCATGATCGCCACATAGACCAGGAGCAGCAGCAGGAAGACGAGGTAGGCGCCGCCGACATAGCGGTCCGCGCTTTCGATCGCAAGCGGAATCACGCGGCCGCCTCCAGCGCTCGGCGGATCTTGCTCAGGTTCCCCGAGGCCGTCTTGCCGTCGAGCTCGAACCAGACCAGCGTCGTCCAGAGCAGCGCCACACCCGCGATGCAGACCAGGAAGGCGAACAACATCGAATCCGGCAGGCCGCCGGCGGAGGAAAACGTCCTGGGATGCACCAGCGGCTGCGCCAGCCGGACGGCGAGGAAGTTGAGCGGCACGAATGCCCCGGCGGTGATCGCGAAGACCGAGGCGTAGCGCGCCTGGCGCTCGCGATCCTCGATCGCGTAGCGGAGCGGGTAGTAGGTGGCGTAGAGCAGGAAGACGATCAGGAAGCTGACCAGCGTCGGCTCGCGCCATTCCCACCACACGCCCCAGGATCCCTTCGCCCAGATCGCGCCGGTGAGCAGGACGGCGAGGCCGAAGATCACCGAGATGTGGATCGAGACGTAGGAGCGCGCGTCGTGCTTGGGATCGCCGGTTCGCAGGTGCCGGATGGCGTGGATCGCGGCAACCATGAATCCGACCAGCGCGACGGTCGCCAGCGGCACGTGCAGGTAGAAGATCTTCTGGATGAAGCCCTGGTCGGCGTCCTCGGGCGCGTAGAGGAAGGCGAGGGCGTAGCCGGCGCCCATCACGGCGACGGTCGCGATCGCGAGACGGCGGAGCGTTATCGATCTGAGCGCTGTGGCCATTCGATGTCCCGGGGCTAGTCCTCGAGCAGGAAGTCGAAGGTCGCGTAACCCACCAGGAGGAAGATCAGATCGTAGAGGCCGAGCAACGCCAGCCATGTTCCGAAGCGCCCATAGTCGGGGCCGCCGGACGCCAGGAGGTGCTCGCCCGCCCCCGCGGCCGCGATCACGAGCGGGATCAGCAGGGGCAGGAGGATCAGCGGCGCGAGCAGGTCCCGGGCGCTCGACATTGTCGCGATCGTCGAGATCATCGTCCCGGTGGCGGCCAACCCGATGTTCGCGAGCAGCAGGACGAGGGCGAACGGGATCAGCCCGGAGACCGAATCGAGGAAGAACAGGGCGAAGATCGGCACCGCGATCACCTCGAGGACCACGAGGTAGATGACCAGCGCGCTCGCTTTGGCGGCGAACAGGACGGTGCGGTCGACCGGCGCCAGGCGGATCAGGTCGAAGCCGCCCTCCTCCCGCTCGGCGACGAACAGCCGGTTGATCGCGAGCAGGGCGGCGAACAGGAGCGTCGGCACCAGCACGCCGGCCGCGAGCTCCCCGTCGAGGGTGGTGCGGTCGAGCCCGAATCGGAAGATCACGAACGCGCTGATCGCGAACAGCGCCATCGCGGGCAGCGAGCGCAACGTCCGGAGCTCGACCCGGAGGTCCTTGCGCAGGAGCGCGGAGAAGGGGCTCATCTCAGCTCCAGCACGACGTCCGCTCCGGCCGTCGCGGACTCCCGGTCGTGGCTGACGACGACCCGGCTCGGGCCGTTGCCAGAGCCGATCAGCGGCTCGACCAGCAGGCGGGCCTCGGCGTCCAGATGGGCATCGGGCTCGTCGAGAAGAACCAGCTCGGGCTCGTGCAGGACGGCGCGGCAGATGTCGATCCGCTGCTTCATTCCCGCCGAGAGCTCCGCGACGCGATCGTCGCCGCGGGCGGTCATCCCGACCGCCTCGAGCAGCCGCTCGATCCGTGCCGCCGAGCCCTGCGGATCGAGCCCGTGCAGCGCGCCCACCAGGTTCAAATTCTCCCGCGGGCTGAGATCGCGATAGAGAAGCGGAGCGTGCCCGAGGTAGCCGACCCGGCCCCGCAGGAGATGGACCTCCTTGGGCAGGGAGCAGCCGAGCACCGAGACCTGGCCGTCGCTCGGTCGCAGCAGCCCGGCGAGGACGCGCAGCAGGGTCGACTTGCCGGAGCCGTTCGGCCCGAGCACGGCGAGGCTCTCACCCGACTCCACGCGCGCGCTGATGCTGCCCAGAGCGGTGCGGTCACCGAAGTCGCGGCGCAGGCGGATCAGCTCGATCGCCGGCCGGCTGGTCACGCTCGCCGTGGGTCTCTCCGCCGCCGCGGTTTGCTCCGCCATCGCGAGCAAAGCTAGCGATGATCGGGAGGGCGTCCTGCGCTTAGAGCTTCATGCAGTAGCCGTAGGCGGTGATGTTCGCCGCCGGACCGAACAGGTTCATCCCGGACGCCGACCAACCGCCGTCGCCGGTGATGACGCCGTTGGTGAGGAGGGTCGACCCCGCCGGCGAGCTGCTGAAGCCGCCGAAGACGATTTGCCCAGCCGGGCAGGACGGTGTCGTGGCCGTCGCAAAGTCACCCGTCGCGACCGAGGTGGATGCGGAGACCTCCGTGACCAGCGGGTTCTTGCTCCGCCAGCAGTAGGCGATCGCGGTCAGCTCGCCACCGAAGCTGCCGAATGCGCGTCCCGTGACGCTCCATGATTTGTCGGAGATCGCCCGGGACTCGGTGATGTAGTCGCCTCCTCGCGCGGTGAAGTCGGTGCGCTGGAACCCGCCGCCAAACAGATGTCGGCGCCCGGGGCAGGTGGCAACCGCGGTCTTCGTCTCGCCCGGATTGACGAAGACGGTCTTGTGCGGCGGGGTGACGTGTCTTTGCTTGCGGGCGCACACGGCCTGCAGGGTCACGCTCCGCGGGGTGGTGCTCCCTGGCGATGGATCGAACAGCACCACGGTGCTGTGGTAGCCGTGTTGGACGCCGAGCCGCTCGTAGGAGTGGGGGTAGATCCCCTCACCGTCGGCGTCGGGGAGCGGCGAGCCGGTCATGCCTCCGCCCAGCGGCACGAGTTGCCCCGGGCAGCGAACCGTCAGCCGTCGCTTCGCATTCGCCCCGCTGACCCCATAGGTCTTGTGCACATAGGTGACGGACCTGGCGGCCGCACGCTCCGTGCCGATCAGCACTGCGAGGGCGCTGCAGGCGAAGAGCAGCGCCAGCGCGGCGCCGATGCCCAGCCCTGTCCTTGGGTGCCTCGAGATCATTCCCACCTGTAACCCATCGGCAGCGCGTTAGTCCCGGTTGAGGGCAATCTCCCGCGTCCCGTTTTTACGGCGAAGCCGCGCCTACTGGCCCTTCTTCATCGTGCGGCGGGTGACCTCCACCAGAGGACGGAATCCCGCGCGCAGCGCCTTCATCCGGTTGCCGTTGCGGCTGTAGAGCACCTGCGCCGAGGCGCGGATCGCGTCGGCGAGCTTGCGGTCGTACGGCTGCCACCACATGTCCCTTGCCCAGCCGGGCTCCCAGGCGAACTGCTTGATGTTGACGCACTCGTAGAAGCCGAACTTGGAGTGCGAGCGGCCGAGGCCGGAGTCCTTGACGCCGCCCCATGCGCACTGGCACGCGCCGTGCGAGAAGGAGTGGTCGTTCACCCAGACCATCCCGCACTCGATCTGATGGGACATGCGCTCGCCCTTGGCGCGGTCCTTGGTCCAGACCGACGCGCCGAGGCCGAACTGTGAGTCGTTGGCGAGAGTGAGCGCCTCCTCCTCCGAGCGCACCCTCATCACCGGCAGAACGGGGCCGAAGATCTCCTCGTTCATGATCCGCATGTCGTGCGTGACGTCGGCGAGTACGACCGGGGCGATGAAGCTTCCCTTCATGCCCTTGATCTTGGTCGGGCCGCCGGTGAGTTTCTTGGCGCCGCTCTTCACGGCATCGTCGATGAGCTCCGTGACGATCTTCGCCTGGTCATCGGAGACCATGGGCCCGATCTCGGTCGTCCACTCGCGAGGGTCACCGACGGTGAGGCGCTCGGTTTCGCGGACGACACCCTCCAGGAACCGGTCGGCGACCTCTTCGACGACGTAGACCCGCTCGATCCCCGAGCAGGTCTGGCCGGCGTTGGCGAAGCCGCCCCAGACGGCGCCCGAGATCGCGTTGGCGAGGTCGGCGTCGGCGCAGACGATCTGCGGGTCCTTGCCGCCGAGCTCGAGCACCGAGCCCTTCATCCGCTTGGCGCACTCGACGCCGACCTTGCGGCCGACCTCGACCGAGCCGGTGAAGAAGATCTTCCCGGCCGTGGACTTGACCAGCGCGTCGCCGATCCGGCCGCCGCCGTGGACGGTGCGGACCAGGCCCTCCGGCAGGCCGGCCTTCTCGAAGGTCTGGCGGATCCGCTCTCCGATCAGCGGGGTGAGGCTGGCGGGCTTCAGGACGACGCCGTTCCCGGCCATCAGGGCGATCGCGACCTCGCCGAAGGGGATCGACCACGGGTAGTTCCAGGGGGCGATCACTCCGACCACGCCGATCGGCTCGTAGGTGAACTTGGCGCTCTTCGACTTGAGGATGACCGGCATCGAGAGCTTCTCGTCGGAGAGGATGCTCGGCCCGTTGTCGGCGATCCACTTGAGCGAGTCGACCGTGGGGAGGATCTCCATCGTGTAGCTCTCGACCCGCGGCTTGCCCTGCTCGTTGGTGAGCAGCTCGGCGATCTCGTCGAGCTCGGCCAGCAGCACGTCGATGGCCCGGCGCATGTAGCGCGCGCGGTCCTCGAGCGAGAGAGCGGCCCAGAACGGCTGCACCTCCGCGACCTCGTCGACGATCCCCTGGACCTTCGCCGGGGTGATCGTCTCGACCGTCCCGACCAGCTCGCCGGTCGCCGGGTTGAAGGATTCGAGCGCGGGCTTGGGCTTCGCCTTGGACTTGGTGCGCTTCGCTGAGGCCTTGGTGCTCTTGTTGCCGTTGGAGCTGGACTTCCGGCTCGTGCCGGTCTTGCGGGTGCGGCTCGCCTCCATCACTGCGTCCTCTCGTCGCTTGCGCTCGTCCCGGCGATTCTACGCGCGAAGGTTTCCAGGCAGCGACCTCCCGCCGAGGCCGCTCCCTCCCAGCTTCCCTGCCATACGCCCCCAAGAAAGTGAAGGCCGGGAGCAATCCCCGAGCTCCCGGCCTTCGTTGTCCACTCCCCGGCTATTGACGCGCCGGCTCCGGCGAACCGCACATCTGCCAGAGCGTCAGACATCGGTCAAAACACGTTCTTCTCAGGAAGGTTGCGCCGCAAAATACGGGCGCAGCGGCTTAACGCTGCGCTAATCCTTCGAGAACCGCCGGCGCAGCTGCTCGAGCCGCTTCCGCAGCTCCGCCTCGAAGCCGCGGCCGGTCGGCTCGTAGAAGCGTTCGTCGCGAACGGCCTCGGGCGCGAGCGGCTGGTCCGTGACGCCGCCGGGCTCGTCGTGTGGATAGCGGTACCCCTCGCCCCGGCCCAGCTCCTTGGCGCCGGGGTAGTGCGCGTCCTGGAGATAGGGCGGGGGCTCGGCGGCGCCGTGCTCGCGGAGGTGGGCGCTTGCCCGCGAGATCGCCCTCGTCGAGGCGTTCGACTTCGGGGCCAGCGCGAGATAGGCGGCGGCCTGGGCGAGATTCAGCGTGCACTCCGGCAGCCCGACGCGGTCGACCGCCTGTCCCGCCGCATTGGCGATCAGGAGGGCCTGCGGGTCCGCGTTCCCGATGTCCTCGGAGGCGAAGATCACCATCCGGCGGGCGATGAAGCGGGGATCCTCGCCGCCCTCGAGCATCACCGCGAGGTAGTAGAGGGAGGCGTCGACGTCCGATCCGCGGGTGGCCTTGATCCAGGCCGAGATGTAGTCGTAGTGCTTGTCGCCCTCGCGGTCGTAGAGCAAAGCCTTTCGCTGCAACGCGTCCTCGACGGCGGGGACGCCGATCTCGCTCTCCCCGGCCCGATTCACCGCCTCGGCGGCGCGCTCCAGGGCCGCGAGCGCGACGCGGCCGTCGCCGCCCGCCCGTGTCGTCAGGACCTGAAGGGCCTCGTCCGAGATCGATGGCGGATCGGGGATGCCTCGGTCGTCGCTGAGCGCCCGGCGAACCAGTGCCTCGAGCTCCGCTGGGGTCAGCGGGCGGAACTCGTAGATCTGCGAGCGCGAGAGCAGCGCCGAGTTGACCTCGAAGTAGGGGTTCTCGGTGGTGGCGCCGATCAGCGTGATCAGTCCCTCCTCGACGGCCGGCAGCAGCGCATCCTGCTGAGCCTTGTTGAAGCGATGGATCTCGTCCAGGAAGAAGATCGTCGGGCGACCGGAGGCGCGGCGATCCCGGGCGCGCGCGATGACCTCGCGCACCTCGGGCCGGCCGGCGTTCACCGCGGAGAGCTCCTCGAAGGCGCCCTTCGCCCGGGCGGCGATGATCCGGGCAACCGTCGTCTTGCCGCTCCCCGGCGGCCCGTAGAAGATCGCGCTGTGTGGCTCGCCGGACTCGATCGCGATCCGAAGGGCAGAGCCCGGCTCGAGCAGATGGGTCTGGCCCGCGAGCTCGTCGAGATTTCGCGGGCGCATTCGGACGGCCAGCGGTGCATCCTCGGGGGGGACGCCAGTCCGGGGTGTCTCGTCGCCGGTCTGGAAGAGCTGCTCGCCGGGGTCCGCCATCCTGCCGCAGTATGAACCGCCCCACCGCGCCGCTCGGGACGATCGCACGGGAGTGGTTGCGGATCGGGTTGACCGGCTTCGGGGGGCCGCCCGCACACGTCACGCTGCTCCGCGAGCTGGTCGTCCGAAAGAACGGCTGGATGGACGCGCGGGCGTTCGAGGACGCCAACGCGGCCTGCTCCCTTCTTCCTGGGCCCTCCTCGACCCAGCTGTCGATCTTCTGCGCCTACCGGATCGGCGGCCCGCTCGGCGCCGTCATCGGGGGGCTCGGTTTTGTCGTCCCGGCGGTCGTGATGGTGATCGCGCTGTCCGTCCTGTTCCTCGCGTCCTCGCCACCGCTCTGGGTGGAGGGGGCCGGTGCGGGGGCCGGCGCCGCGGTCGCCGCCGTGGCGATGCGCGCCGGAAGCGAGCTGGTCGGGCCGAGCTACCACCACGCGATGGAGGGACACGGCCACCGGCCCCGCTGGCTGATCTACCTGCTGGCCGGGGTGCTCGCTGCCGTCCTGATCGGCCCCTACCTCGTGCTCGTGCTGCTGGCATGCGGCCTCTTCGAGCTGGTCCGTCGCGGCTGGTTCTCGGGAGCGGCGGCCTTCGGCTGGAAGCCGGCTGCGCTGACCGCCGCCGTCGCCTCCGGAGGGATCGGTGCCCTGGCCTGGACGGCGCTCAAGGTCGGCGCTCTCTCGTTCGGCGGGGGCTTCGTGATCATTCCCCTGATGCAGGACGACGCCGTCCACGTCTACCACTGGATGACGAACGCTCAGTTTCTGAACGCGGTGGCTCTCGGGCAGATCACCCCGGGCCCTGTCGTCGCCACGGTCGCGGCGGTCGGCTACGCGGCGCATGGAGTGGGCGGTGCCCTGCTGGCCGCGGTCGTTGCGTTTGCGCCCTCCTTCTCTTTCATCCTCCTCGGCGGGGGGCGCTTCGAGCGGCTGCGCGCCAACGACAGGGCGCGGGGGTTTCTGGACGGCGCCGGGCCGGCCGCGATCGGCGCGATCCTGGGCTCAGCCGTCACCCTGGCGGGGGCCCTGCACGAGGGCTGGCAGTTCGGAGTCCTCGCCGCCGCGGCAATCGCACTCCTGATCGTCCGATGGCCCGTGGTCCCGACGCTGGTCGGCGCTGGGGCGGTCGGGGTGGTGATCGCGCTCGCCGGGGGTCCACTCCCTTAAGCAGTTCTGCGGTGGCCGCTAGGCTGGGCTCGATGGCGGAGGGCACCGCAACCGCAGCCGTGCCCCAGGGCCTCGGCCCTCGGGCGGTCGAGCTGCTCGGACGGCTGATCCAGGCCAATACGGTCAACCCGCCCGGCAACGAGGGACTCGTTCAGGACCTCCTGCAGGACACGCTGACCGCCGCCGGCTTCGAGTGCGAGCAGCTCGCCGCCGAACCGGGGCGTCCCAACCTCGTGGCCCGGTTGCGCGGCGCGGCCGACGGGCCGACCCTGACGCTCCTCGGTCACGTCGACACGGTCCGCGCCGATCCCGACGAGTGGAGCTTCGATCCCTGGGCGGGGGATGTCGCCGACGGCTGGGTACGTGGGCGGGGCGCCCTCGACATGAAGGGACAGGTGGCCGCGGAGGTCGCGGCCGCCGCGACCCTCGCGGAGAGCGGCTGGAGGCCGCCGTCCGGCGAGCTCCTGCTGGTGGTCACCGCGGACGAGGAGGTCGGCGGCGGCCTGGGCGCGCAGTGGCTGTGCAGCGAGCGGGCCGATGCGGTCCGCAGCGACTTCGTCGTGAACGAGGGCGGCGGGGAAAGGGTCGAGTTCGGTGGGCGGCGCCTCTACACGCTCAGCGTCGGCGAGAAGGGGATCTTCCGGATGAAGCTCCGCACACACGGCAAGGCCGGCCACGCGTCCCTGCCGCGGATCGGGGACAACGCCCTGCTGAGGCTCTCGGGCTATCTGGCGGCGCTCTCCGAGCAGCCGCCGCCCGAGGCGACGGACGTGGGCGAGGCGCTGCTGGAGGTGATGATCGGCGAGCCCTTCACCGGAGAGGAGGGAGTGCGAGCCGGCCTCGAGCGACTGCGCGCCGAGGAGCCGCTGCTCGCGGACTACCTGGTCGAGCCGATGCTCGGCGTGACCCTCACGCCGACCAAGGCCGAGGCCGGCAAGAAGGCGAACGTGATCCCGTCGGAGGCCGAGGCGCTGATCGACTGCCGCGTCCCGCCTGGTCAGGGGAAGGACGACGCGCTTCGCCAGCTCGCCGCGCTGATCGGGGAGGACGACTACGAGGTCGAGTTCAGCGAGGCGGTCGTCGGCAACAGCTCGCCGATGGATTCGCCGCTCGCCGATGCGATCCGCGGATGGCTCGCCGACGCCGATCCCGGCGCTGAGATCGCGCCGACGGTCATGCCGGGCTTCAGCGACAGCAACCCCTTTCGCAGCGCCTTCCCTGACGCCGTCGTCTACGGCTTCTGCCCTCACCGCGAGGTCGACCTGCTCCACGCGGCGCCGCTGATCCACGGGGCCGACGAGCGGGTGCCCGTCTCCGACATCGAGCTGTCGGCCCACTTCTTCTACGAGCTGCCGCAGAGGATGCTCTCGTGAGCGAGACCAACGGAAATCGTGCTGCCGCCGGTCCGGAGGCGGAGGAGACCTATGTGCTCCGCCTCGGCGGAATGGCATTGCGAAACGGCCTCCTGATCCACGGTCCGACCTCCTGGGCCGCCGCCGCGCGCGATCAGGCCGGGGAGATCCAGGTCGCGTCCGCGCGCAAGCCGGCGCTGGCGCCGGATCTCGCGGTGCGGGTGCCGCTGCTCCGGGGGCCCCTCCGGCTGGCCGAGGCCTTCCTCCTGATCCCGATGGTCCGCATGAAGCTGCGCTCTGCCCGCCTCCCCTTCGAGGACGTGCGCGTGATCGCCGCGATGCTCGTTGCCTCGAGCGCCAGCCGCGCCCTCCGCCGCCGGGAGGCGAGCGCCACCGGTGAGCTGATCCAAGCCGCGCTCGGACTGGCTCCCGCGATGGTCGCCCTCAGCGACCGCAACCTCGCCGCCTACCACGGGGTCGAGCACAAGGCGATCGGGGCCTACGAGGCCGGCTCGGACGATCCGGCTTCGGCCACCAAGGAGCACGAGCGCTGCGGCTCCAACCTGGTCGCCCCCATGCTGGTCCTCTCGGCGGCAGGCCAGCTCCTGCTCGAGAAGACGCTCGAGGAACCGGGTCCGGTCGCCCGGGCGGCGGTCGGCGTGATGAGCGCATCGATCGCCGCGGAGATGTTCGCCTGGAGCGAGCGGAACCCCGGGACGCTGGGCGCTCGGGCCTTCCATCGGCCCGGCCACGAGATCCAGCGCCTGATCGCCACCAAGGAGCCGACGCCCGAGCAGCTGGAGGTCGGCATTGCGGCGCTCCGCGAGATCCTCCGGGTCGAGCAGGAGGCCGATGGTGAGCGCACGCAGGGCGATCCATTGCCCGCTACGTAGACTCCAGCCCCGTGCTCGGCCGGATCGATCACATCGGCGTCGCCACCGACGACCTCGAGGGGGCGCTCGACCTCTACGAGAAGACCCTCGGCATGCCGCTCGCCCACCGCGAGACGGTGGAGTCCCAGGGCGTGGAGGCTGTGCTGCTGGACGTCGGCGAGGGCCACGTCGAGTTGCTGCGACCCCTCGGCCCGGACACCCCGGTCGGCAAGTACCTTGCGAAGAAGGGACCGGGGCTGCACCACGTCGCCTACGCCGTCGACGACATCGATGACGTGCTGGGCAAGCTCAAGGACGCCGGCGTCGAGCTGATCGACTCCGAGCCGCGGGTGGGAATCCGCGAGTCTCGCGTCGCGTTCCTTCACCCGCGCTCGACCGGCGGGGTACTGACAGAAATCGTCGAACCGGCCAAGGAGCATTGATGACATCGGCAGAGCGAGTTTCGATCGGATTCTCGGGAGGGCAGGTCGTCGAGGTAAGGGTCGACGACGCCAAGCTGAAGGACCTGCGCAAGGCGCTGGAGAACCGCGAGGGCTGGCTCGACCTCGAGGCCGAGGAGGGCATGGTCGCGATCGACCTGAACCAGGTGGTCTTCATCCGCAGCGCGACTACGCCGTCGCGAATCGGCTTCGGCGGCTAGCCCCGGCTCCGGGTCAGCCGGGGGCGCTGAGCGCAGTCCAGAGGCGCTCCTCGGCGTCGAGGACGTTCGCGGCCTCGGCCGATAGCTCCCGCCAGTGCGCGGGATCCGCCTCTTCCGGCTCGCTCGCGGTGCGGGCGGCGAGCGCGAGCTTAGTCCAATCCTCCGCCGCCTCGTGGGCGAGCGCGGACTCCTCGCGGCCGGCCTCCTCCAGGAAGCGCGAGTACATCTTGCGGAAGTTGCCGCCGCCCGTGCCGCGTCTCTCGATCACCTGGTAGAGGAACCGCGCGCACCACTGCCAATCCTCGGTGGCCTCGGGCCAGTCGCCGACCTCGGTGGCGAAACGGCGCAGGGCGCGCAGGCCCTCGAAGTCGCCGAGGGGCGGCTCGAGCATCTGGCTCGCCGCCCGCTCGATCGCCCGCGGCGCGTGGGCGAGCAGATCGTCGCGGCTCAGCTCGGCGCCCTCCGGGACGTCGATCGCGTGGCCCTCGAGCGGAAAGATCGGCTGCTGGGAGTGCCGCGCCTCCTTCAGGCTCTCCAGTGAGGTTGTCTGCAGGTCTTCGAAGGAGGTGTCGGAGAGCCAGGCGAGCTCGTCGTCGTAGCCGGCGAGGACCACCGCATGGCCGGGGAAGTGAGCCGAGCGGCCGTAGTGGTCGAGGTAGTAGAGGTCGGTGAGGAGCACGGCCGGACGGCCGGCGTCGACGTCCTCCTTGGCCATCTCCCAGGAGGTCTCAGGGTCCGCATCGGTCCGCAGCCGCAACGGCGACCGCGTGAGCTCGAGGAAGTTCTCCTCGAGGCGGGCGGCCCGTCCGTTGGTGAATCGGGTGGGCGAATGCTCGTAGAGGACGACGTAGTAGAAGCATGCCCCGGCGCCCAGGCCGAACGCCATCTCCTCGGAGATCTCGACGCCGTGAAAGCCGAGGAGGTTGCGCAGCGCGGTCGAGCCGCAGTGGTTCCCCGGCACGTGCCGGTAGCCCGGGACCATCACCCTGTTTGCGGTCTCAGCCACTCGAGAGATTCTGGCGCAGCTTCAAATACTCGGCCCGCTCCTCGAAGCTCCTCCGCATCTCGGAGGTGAGCTCGTCGAGGAACTCCTCCCGATAGGTGGAGTATCGCGTGCCCTCCCATCGACCGTATTCTGCGCCGGTGCTCCAGCGCCTCGACAGCCGCCTGCTCTACGGGATGCGCACGCGGTTCCACAGCCCGGCCGCGGAAGGGGTCGGCAAGGCGCTGGGCAAGGTCGGCGAGTACGGCGCGATCTGGTTCGTGATTGGGATCGTGATGGCATTCGTCGATCCGGACAACGGCGAGGATTGGGTGATCGCCGGCCTGCTCGGCCCGATCGCGATCGGGCTCAACTTCGTGGTCAAGCTGGCGGTCCGACGCCCGAGGCCGGTACTCGAGGGTCTGCCGCCGCTCGGCGGGGCCCCGAGCTCGCTCAGCTTCCCCTCCGCTCACGCCACCTCGTCCTTCGCCTGCGCGACGGCGATGACGCGGATTGCGCCTGAGGCGGCCTTCCTCTTCATCCTGGCGGGCGCGATCGCCCTGTGTAGGCCCTATCTGGGCATGCACTACCCCTCCGACGTACTCGCCGGAGCGATCCTCGGCACCGCCCTCGGCCTGATCGTTCCCCTCTCGTGAAGATCGGGATCGTCGGGATGCCCAACGCGGGCAAGTCGACGCTGTTCAACGCCCTCACCGCCGCCGGCGCCGAGACCGGGGACTACCCGTTCACGACCGTCGAGCCGAACGTCGCGGTCGTGCAGGTCCCCGACGAGCGCCTCGACCGGATTGCCGAGACCCTCCGTGCCTCGGAGACGATCTACGAGACGATCGACTTCCACGACATCGCCGGCCTGGTCAAGGGCGCGTCGCAGGGGGAGGGCCTCGGCAACCAGTTTCTCGCCTCGATCCGCGAGACGGACGCGATCTGCCACGTGATCCGCGCGCACGCCTCGGGCTCCGTCGCGCACCCGGAGGGCAGGGTCGATCCGGTAGCCGACGCCGAGCTGATCGAGACCGAGCTGCTCGCCGCGGACCTGGAGTCGGCCGAGCGGCGCCTCGAGCGGACCACCAAGCAGGCACGTTCCGGTGAAAAGGACGCGATCGCCGAGCGAGACTGGCTCGAGCGCGTGGTAGAGGCGCTGTCCGCGGGCCGGCCGGCGCGGGAGGTGGCCGTCCCCGAGGCCGCGCCGGACGCCCAGCGCAAGCTCTCGCCGCTGACGGCCAAGCCGGTCCTCTATGTGGTCAACGTCGACGAAGGCGAAAGCGAGGCGCCCGCTGATCTGGTCGCTCATGCCGAGGACATGGCGGCGAAGGTGGTGGTGATCTCGGCGCGCATCGAGGCGGACCTGCGGGAGCTCGACCCGGATGAGGCGGAGGAGATGCGCAACGAGCTGGGAATCGAGCGCTCCGGCCTCCAGCGATTGATCCGTGCCGCGTTCGATCTCCTGGACCTGATCAGCTTCTTCACCGCGGACACAGACAAGGAGGCAGTGGCCCACACCCTGCCGCGGGGCGGAACCGCATACGACGCCGCGGGCAGGGTCCACGGCGACATCCAGAAGGCGTTCATCCGCGCCGAGGTGGTCGGCTGGGACGAGCTGGTGGACGCAGGCACCTATGCAGCCGCACGTGAGCGCGGCACGCTGCGGATCGAGGGCCGCGACTACGTCGTCCGGGACGGCGACGTCATTCACATCCGGACCTAGCGCTCTGCCTCAAATAGTGCCGACTAGAGTCCGGGCATGAGCGTCCCCCGTCCTATGGGAAACAAGCTCTGCCTGATCCACGGCAACAGCCTGCCCGAGGGGGCTGACCCGGTGGAGGGCGAGCGCGTCGAGATCGACGCCGGCGGCGCCCGGCCGGTGGAGGCCACCGACGGTGGCGACATCGTCGGCATCCCGCGCCATGGCTTCGACCGCTCGATTCCGGCTCACTTGGTCGATCACCGGGCAAACATGCGTGCGGCCTGTGAGCTCGGCTGCGACCGGGTCCTGGCGCTGGGCTCGGCGGGAAGCCTCGACAAGGATCTGAAGGTTGGCACGCTGATCTGCCCGGAGGACTTCTACGCGCCGGAAACCGCGCCGAGCTTCTACCGCGATCCGCGCGGTCATTCCGTGCCCGGCTTCGACTCGGAGTGGCGACGGATCGTGATCAGCGCCTGGTCGTCTCTGACCGAAACGGAGCTCGAGGACGGCGGCGTCTACGCGCAGACGAACGGGCCGCGCTTCGAGACGCCGGCCGAGGTGAGGGCGCTCGCCAACTACGCCGACATGGTCGGGATGACGATCGCCGCCGAGGCCGTGCTCGCCGCCGAGGCCGCCCTCGCGTACGCGGCGGTCTGCTCGATCGACAACCTCGGCAACGGCATCAAGGACAAGCCACTGACCGTGGACGAGTATCGGCGGGGGCGCGATCAGAACGCCCGCCGGCTCGCCGGCGACCTCGAGTACGTCTTGCCCGCGCTCGCGAAAGGGCTCCCGGGCAGTTGAGCCTCGCCGTCACCGGCGTCACGCTGGATGGGCAGCTCGTCGGGCTCCGAGCCGAGGACGAGGTGATCGCGGAACTCGGCCCGGGCGTTGAACCGCAGCCCGACGACGAGGTGATCGATGGCGCGGGCCTCCTGCTCTGCCCACCGATGGTGAACGGTCACACGCACGCGGCGATGACGCTCTTCCGCGGCTTCGGCGACGACATGGCGCTGATGGAGTGGCTGCGAACCCGGATCTGGCCGGCGGAGGCGAAGCTCGAGCCCGAGGACGTCTACTGGGGTACCCGCCTCGCCTGCCTCGAGATGATCCGCTCGGGCACGACGAAATTCGTCGATATGTACTGGCACGGTGGGCAGGTTGCGCGCGCGGTGGTCGACTCCGGAATCCGTGCAATCGCGAGCAGCGTGATCATCGACCAACTGGATCCGGCCAAGGGCAAGGCGCTGAAGCCAGAGGTGCTCGAGGTGCTCGACCGGCTCGCCGAGGCGGGCCCGCGCGTCGAGCCGAGCCTGGGACCGCACGCGATCTACACCGTGAGCCCCGAGACGCTCACTTGGATCGCCGAGCTGGCCAATGAGCGTGACATTCCGGTGCATATCCACCTCTCGGAGACCGAGCACGAAGTGGCCGACTGCCTCGAGGCACACGGCAAGCGGCCGACCGAGCACTTGGACGCTCTCGGCTGCCTCGGCGAGCGAACGCTCCTTGCCCATGGGGTCTGGCTCGACGAGTCCGAGCTGGCGAAGATCGCCGAGCGCGGCGCCACGGTTGTCGCCAATCCGGCCGCCAACCTGAAGCTTGCGGTCGGCGGGGTGCTGCCCTATCCGGCTGCGGCCCGCGCCGGCGTCGCCGTGGGGCTGGGCACTGACGGTGCGTCGTCCAATTCCAACCTCGACATGTTCGAGGAGGTGAAGCTGCTGGCCCTCACTCAGAAGCACGCGACCCGCGATCCCTCCACGCTTCCGGCCGCGGAGGCGCTGGCGATCGCGCGAGGCGAGCGCTCCTCCCTGCTCGGGGGGAGGCCTGTGGGAACCGGTGAGCCTGCCGACTTCCTGCTGCTAAGGATGTCCGATCCCGAGCTCTCGGCGGGGAACCTGGACGCCGACCTCGTCTATGCGGCCGGAGGCGGAGTGGTCGACACGACGGTCGTCGCCGGCCAGGTGCTGATGCGGAATCGCGAGGTGGCCGACGCGGATCAGATCGTCGGAGAGGTCCGCGCGCGAGCTCGTAGGCTCACCGGCCTATAGCGTCCCGCCCGTGAGAAGCGAGGCGCGTTTTCCCGAGGTCGCCGAGAAGGCCGGCCACTACGAGAGCTTCTATCTGAAGCTCGTCCAGCCAGGCGGCGGCAGGGGCATCTGGATCCGCCACACCGTCCACAAGCGGCCCGGCGAGGAGATGACCTGCGCGATCTGGTTCGTCCTCTTCGATTCCTCGGCAGCCGGACCGCGCGCCACGAAGCGCCAGTTCGGCGCAGACGAGCTCGGCGCGGGACCCGACAGCTACATCCGGGTAGCCGACGCGTCGCTCACCGACGGCAGGGCGATCGGCCGCGTCGCCACCGACGTCTTCGAGGCGAAGTGGGACCTGACCTTCGCCGACACCCACGAGCCCTTCCACCACCTGCCGCGCGACTTCCTCTACCGCTCGAAGCTCCCGAAGACGAAGTTCCTCAGCCCCTATCCCGACGCCGTCTTCAACGGCGAGGTTGACGTCGGCGGCGAGCGGATCGCGATCGAGGGCTGGCGCGGGATGATCGGTCACAACTGGGGCGCCGAGCACGCCGAGCGCTGGGTCTGGATCCAGGGCTCCGGCTTCGAGGGCCGCTCGCCCGAGGACTACTTCGACATGGCGGTCGGCCGGATCAAGGTGGCTGGCAGGACAACGCCATGGGTCGGCAACGCGATGCTGATGCTCGACGGCACGCCGCACCGGCTCGGCGGCTTCGGCCAGGTGAGAAGCACCGTGGTGAACGAGTCGCCGACCGGCGCGCGATTCGAGCTCAAGGGCAAGGACATCAAGGTGACGGGAAGCGTCAGCGCCGCGCCGAAGGACTTCGTCGCCTGGATCTACGCCGACCCGGTCGGCCCGGAGCACAACACCCTCAACTGCTCGATCTCGGACCTCGAGCTCGACGTGGAGCTGGACGGCGGCCCGGCCCAGCGGCTCACCGTCAGCGGGGCGGCGGCGTACGAGTTCGGCACCCGCGACACCGATCACGGCATCCCGGTCCAGCCCTATCCCGACGGCTAGCTCGGGCTACTTCTTCTTGAAGAAGGCCCAGGTGTCGGGCAGGCCGAGCGCTCCGGCGAGCTGCGGCCCGGTGACGGTTGTGGTGCCGCCGCTGCCCACGAGGTTGGCATGCACGATCCGGGGGGAGGCACCGCGCTGGGTGACCACGATGTTCCGGAGCTTGCCGCGCAGGCCGAGGCTGCCGAGCGCGGAGCTCATTCGACCGGGCGAGTACTTCCGCTTCCAGTGCTCGTTGGGAGAGCCGACCTCGGCCTCGTAGGAATCTTCGACTCCCCGCAGGTACGGGACGGCGGGCTGCCCGAAGCCGAGAGAGGAGAACTCATTGTTCTCGGTGTGTCCGCCAGATGTGGAGAAGAAGAACGTCTGGGCGACCTTGCCTCCGTAGAGCACGACCTGGAGGGAAGTCGCCGCCACGGCCTGATCGGTCTTCGCGGTCTCCGCGCCGACCCCGCCGTAGACCTGGCTGCGCGTGTCGTCGAACACGTCGAAGGTGCTGCCGTGCCCGCCGCTCGAGAGCACGTATGAGCGCGCGGCGACGGCCTGCGCCTTCAGCGCCTCGATCGGCCATGACGAGGGCGACTCCTTGGGGACGACACCGCGCACGTAGTCCTCCAGGCCGACGACGTTGATCGCATCCAGGCCGCTCGAGGCCGCCCGCACCTCGAGCGCGCCAACGTAGGTGCCCTTGCCCGCCACGGCGACGGCCGGAGCGCCAGCGGCCGTCATCACCGCGCCGCACCGCGCCACCACGGTCTTCTTGGAGCGCAGCACGACGCCCGAGCCCTTGCGCTTGGCGAGGTAGGTCTTCGCGGGCTTGATCGCCGCCCCGCAGGCCGAGCTGGCGCCGTGGAAGGCGACGCTGCCCACGGAGTCGCGAAGCAGGACCCGCACGCTCTTGTCCACCGTCGACCCGATCGTGGTGCCCGTGTAGTAGTGGGTTAGGATCTGGTCGTACTTGAAGCCGTGCTTCGCATAGCCGTAGGCGCCGTACTGGCTCATCCCGACGCCGTGGCCGAAGCCGGCGCCGTTCACGACCCAGCCCTTGGCGGAGGCCGTCGCCGGGATCGCGAGCGCGCAGACGAGCGCGGCGAGCAGGAGTCGGGTCCCCCGGAGCATTGCCCCTGATAACGGGTAGCGCGGCGGGAAGTTGCGGTTGAGTGCGTGAGCTAGGTTGTGGGTAGGCCAAGGAAGGAGACAGGACGATGGCGACCGAGACGATTCAGGCAACCGATCACAAGCTCTACGTCGCCGGTGAGTGGATCGAGACCGGCGAGTGGTCGGAGGTGAAGGCCCCCTACGACGAGACCCTGATCGGCCGGGTCCCGAAGGGCGATGCCGCGCTGGTGAACAAGGCCACTGAAGCGGCGGCCGCTGCCTTCGCCAAGGGAGACTTCCCTCAGCACAAGCGCGCCGGGGTTCTCCAGCGCGCCGCCGAGCTCGTCGCCGAGCGCGAGGACGATCTGGCGATGACGATTGCCGCCGAGGCGGGCAAGCCGGTGAAGACTGCGCGCGTCGAGGCGCAGCGCTGCGTCGGGACCCTCGAGTTCGCGGCCGTCGAGGCCCGCTCGCTCACCGGCGAGATGGTGCCGATGGAGGCCGGCGTGGCGGGCGAGGGCAAGCTCGGCATCGTCATCCGGGTCCCCTACGGAGTGGTCGGGGCGATCAGCCCGTTCAACTTCCCACTCAACCTCGTCGCCCACAAGCTCGGCCCGGCAATCGCCGCCGGCAACGCCGTCGTCCTGAAGCCGGCGGGCCAGACGCCGATCTCCGCGATCAAGCTGGCGGAGGTCCTCTACGACGCGGGCCTGCCGGAGAACTGGCTGCAGGTCGTCAACGGATCGGGATCGGACGTCGGCAACGCGATCGTCGAGCACGACGCGATTGGCGCGATCACCTTCACCGGGTCGGCGCCGGTCGGCTGGGACATCCGCTCCAAGGTGCCCCACAAGAAGGTCAACCTGGAGCTCGGCTCCACCGCGCCGCTGATCGTCAACGATGACGGCGACTGGGAGCAGGCGGCCGACAAGGCTCAGATCCACGCCTTCTCGCACGCCGGCCAGAGCTGCATCTCGGTGCAGCGGATCCTGGTCCACGAGTCGGTTGCCGACGAGTTCACGAAGCGCTTCGTCCAGAACGTCGAGTCGCTGGTCACGGGCGACCCGATGGACGAGAACACCGACGTCGGCCCGCTGATCTCCCGCGACGACCGCGATCGGGTCAAGGAGTGGGTGGACGAGGCAGCGTCAAAGGGTGGCGAGATCCTCACCGGCGGCGAGCTGGTGGACGAGGACCGCTGCCTGGCGCCGACGGTGATCCGCAACGACCCGCGCGAATGCCACACCTGGAAGGACGAGATCTTCGGCCCCGTGGCCACGATCCACACCTTCAAGGACTTCGACGAGGCCCTGGAGATGGCGAACGACTCCCGCTACGGCCTGCAGGCCGGGGTCTTTACCCGGGACGTCGGCCGGGCGATCAAGGCGGGCCAGACCCTCGAGTTCGGCGGCGTGCTGATCAACGAGGTCCCGACCTTCCGCACCGACCAGATGCCCTACGGCGGCGTCAAGGACTCCGGCAACACGCGCGAGGGCCCGCACTACGCGGTGCGGGAGCTCACAGAGGAGCGCCTGGTCACAGTCCAGGGCTAGCCACTCGTCCAACGGGCGATCTCGATTGGCCCATTTGGCGTAGCTTTGTTCCAGATGCCAGGGGGACTGACACTGGCAAGAAGGATCTTGCCTGCCGCGCTCGGAAGCGCTGTTCTCTTGATCGCCCCTGCCCAGGCGGGGGCGGTGAGCTTTTTCCGAGGCGATTTTCCCGTCGGCACGCAGCCGACCTCGGTCGCCGTCGGAAACTTCAACGGCGGCGCCCCCGACCTCGCTGTCGCCAACGAGGGCTCGGACAACGTCTCGATCCTGCTTGGCAACGGATTCGGCCAGTTCACCGCCGGCATGCCCGTCTTGGTCGGCGACGCTCCCAGCTCGATCGTCACCGGCCTCTTCAACAACGATGCCTTCACCGATCTGGCGGTTGCCAGCGTCGGGAACGACAACATCGCGATCAAGCTCGGCGATGGGAACGGTGGCTTCAGCGGCACCAGCACGGTGGCGACCGGAATGGATCCCCGCGCGATTGCGGAGGGGGATTTCAACGGCGACAACAAGATGGACCTGATCTCAGCGAACACCGCCTCCAGCACGGTTTCGATCCTGGTCGGAGACGGGATGGGTGGCTTTGCGGCGGATACGACGCCGTTTGACGTCGCCACCGCTGCCGCCAACCCGATCGCGATTGCGGTCGTGCAACTCGGAGGCACGGTGAGCACTCCAGACACCAACCTCGATGCCATCATCGCCAGTCAGACGAAGGATCAGGTCCTCATGCTGGTGGGCGACGGCACTGGAGAGATCAACGGCAGCGGCACGCTCTACACGTCCATGGGCATCCCGAACTCGGATCCGAGCGGGATCGCGATTGGCAGCCTGAACCCGAATAGCCCTAACCCTGGGTTTGCCGCCGAGCCCGATTTGCTCACCGCGAACCAGGGTCCGGACCAGCTATTCCCGGCGTACGGAAGGACGGACGGCATCTTCTTCGATTTCGGCGGTGTTCTGGCCACCGGAGCCGACCCGGTGGCGGTGGCGTTTGGCGACTTCAACGGCGATGGCGCGCCGGACGGGATCAGCGCCAACTCCGGTGGTGGGACGGCGACCGTGATCCTCTCGGACGGACTTGGCGGGACCAGCGTGGACAGCTCATCGGCGGTGGGTTCCTCCCCGAGGGCGGTCGCGACCGGCCACTTCGACGCCGACGCGAAGGCGGACGCCGCGGTGGCGAACCACGACTCGAACTCGGTCACGATCCTGAGCTCACTGCAGCCGGGACCGCCCGCCGCGACGCCGCCGTCGCCGGCAATCACCAACCCGACGCCCCTTAAGAAGAAGAAGTGCAAGAAGAAGAAGAAGCACCGCGCGGCCGCGGCGAAGAAGTGCAAGAAGAAGAGGCGCTGAGCTAGCTCAGTCGTGCGGGTGCGCCATCTTGCGATGGTCGAGCGCCTCGTCGAGGATCTTCTCGTCGACGCCCATCTCCTTGGCCACCTCGCGGATCGAGCGATTCGAGGCGGCCGCCTCCTTGACGATCTCGCCGGCCTTGTCGTAGCCGATGTGCGGGTTGAGGGCGGTCGCGACGATCAGGTTGGATTCGCGATGGCGCTCGAGCATCTCCTCGTTCGGCTCGATCCCGCTCACGCACTTCTGGTCCAGATGGCGGGCGGCGGCGGCGAGCAGCTTGATCGAGTCGAGCAGGTTGCGCGCGATCAGCGGCACCCTGACATTGAGCTCGAACTGTCCCTGGCTGCCCGCCATCGTGATCGTGGCGTCGTTGCCGATCACCTGATCGGCCACCTGGATCACCACTTCGGGGATCACCGGGTTGACCTTGCCGGGCATGATCGACGATCCCTTCTGGAGCTCCGGCAACCGCAGCTCGGCCAGGCCGGCGCGTGGACCGGAGCCCATCAGCGCCAGGTCGTTGGCGATCTTGATCATCGAGACGGCGACGGTCTTCAGCGCGCCGGAGAGCTCCACCAGGGCATCGCGGTTGGCCTGGGCCTCGAAGGGGTCGGCGGGCTCGGAGATGTCCAGGCCGGTGTCGGCGCTGAGCTGCTCGCGGACCTTCGCCGCGAACTCGGGGTGGGTGTTGAGGCCGGTGCCGGTCGCGGTGCCTCCTAGAGGGATCTGACCGACGCGGCCGAGCGTCGAGCGGACGCGCTCCGCACCGAGCCGGATCTGGGCCGCATAGCCCGCGAACTCCTGCCCCAAAGTGACGGGCACGGCGTCCATCAGGTGCGTGCGGCCGGTCTTCACCAGGTCGGCGAACTCATCGGCCTTGCGCTCGAGCGCGGCCCGGAGCCCGTCGAGGGCGGGGAGCAGGTCCGAGTGGACCTCACCCAGCGCCGCCAGGTGGACGGCGGAAGGGAAGACGTCGTTCGAGGACTGGCCCATGTTCACGTGATCGTTCGGGTGGGCCTCGTCGCCGGCGAGCTCGGCGATCACCTCGTTGGCGTTCATGTTCGAGGAGGTCCCGGAGCCGGTCTGGAAGACGTCGATCGGGAACTGGTCGTCGTGCTCGCCGGCGGCGACCTCGTCCCCGGCCTTGGCGATGCGCTCGGCGAGATCCCCGTCGAGCTTGCCGAGCTCCGCGTTCGCACGAGCGGCGGCCGCCTTCAGCCTGCCCAGCCAGTGGATCACGGGCGCCGGGATCGGGTGGCCGGAGATCTGAAAGTTCTCGACGGCTTTCGTGGTTTCGCTCCCCCAGAGCTCCTCAGCGGTCTTCGCTTCCATCACCCAGAGGCTATCTAGCCGGAGGTGTGGCCGGCGGCGTAGCCGCGGCCGAACGCCCGCTCGAAGCTCGCCGACAGCGTGCCGCCCGTCTGGCTGAAGCGGGCTGCGGAATTGAGCCTTCTCACCAGGTCGGTGTGGATCGCGTCGGCCCCCTTGGCCACCGCGCCGATCAGATAGCCGAGCCGTAGCGTCGCGGCCGCGGAGCCCCGGCGTGCCTCGGCGTTCAGCTTGGTGGCGGTGACGATCATCTCCCGCCCGATGTTCGCCAGCTCTCCGGCGCTCTGCTCGGGCACGAGGCATGCCGAGATCGGCGTGGTACCCGCCAGGCGCACCTCGCCGGGCGCGCTCTCGAGCGCCCTCAGGTAGCCATTGCTGGTCACGAGGCACGCGGCTGGAGCGAGATCGTTCTTCTTCGCTCCGCACCCCGCGCCGGCGAGGATGGCGGCTGCGGAAATCAGCGCGATGGACGATCGGAGGAGCACTCCCTGATCCTACGTCCGCCGCGGCCCATAACTTGATCCCCCGTGACCGACGAGGCGACGCCCCTTCGGCCCATCGATCCGCTCGCGCACCGTGCTCTGGAGGCGCTGGTACGCGCGCAGGCGAACCTCACCCGCCGCCTGGCGGCTGACCTCGAGCGGATCGGCGTGTCGGCGACAGGCTTCACGATGCTGGTCCTGCTGACCAGCGCTGGGGGCCGTCTCGAGCTGCGGACGATGCGCCGCCGCCTTGGGGCCTCCAAGGCCACCGCGACGGAAGTCCTCGACACACTCGAGAACCGCGGCTTCGTCACCCGCACGCGGCTGGAGAGCGACCGCCGCGCGGTCGCCGTCGGCTTGACGCAGGCCGGCTACAACCTCGTCACACACGCCTTCCCGGCGCACGCCGAGCGCGTGCGCGAGGCCTTCGGGGTCCTCGACGAGACCGAGAAGCGCCAGCTCGCGGACCTCTGCCGCAAGCTGGACCGCGCCGCCTGATTCGGCTAGTAGCGGGTGCGGCGCCGGACCACGACGTCGGCGTCGGGGTCCCCCAGCGTTGGGTCTGGCCGGCCGCGTACGAAGGCCATGTAGATCCCGAGCAGCAACCCCGCCGCCCCGACGATCATCAGGATGAGCCCGACGGTCGCCAGGTCCACGGCCTTCACGCTGTCGTGGACGGCATAGCGCAGGATCGCCCCCACCGCGACCAGGAAGAGTGATGTCCCGATTGTCATGTGGTGGTCCTGCTCGTTCGCGCGCGGGATCAAACCCCGGCTGGACGCGTCAGTCGAGTCGGCGGAGCAGCTCGTTCAGCGCGGGGACGCGGCTGGCGTAATAGCCGGTCGTCAGCAGGACAGCCTCGGGCAGCCGGCGGCTCGAGAGGCTGGTGCCCCGGTGTCAGGTTGTCCAGAGGGCGGCGAGGCGGGTGGGCGGCAGCCCGGAGAGGTCCAGGCACTCCCGCGTCATGTGCGCCTGGTCGGCATAGCCGAGGTCGGCGGCCACTCGAGCCAGGTCGCCATCGCCGGCCGCGATGGACGACGCCTCCGAGACGAATCGCCGAAAGCGAAGGACGCGGTCGAGCATCTTGGCGCCATAACCGACCGCACCGTGAAACCGGCGCCTGAGCTGGCGATGGCTGATCCCGAGCGCGTCCGCCACCCAGTCGACTCGGCTGTCCGGGAAGCCCAAGCGGCGCGTGGCCGCCAGGACCAGCGGATCGGGCTGGATCTCGCGGACTTGGGATGCGACGAGCTCTTCGAGCAGACCGAACCTCGATTCATCCGATGCCGCCAGGCCAAGCCGCTCGGCGAGCCGGCCGGCGTCCGGGCCGAGCACGTCCTCGAGTGGGAGGCGCCCGTCACCGACCTCGCTCGCCGGCACCCCCAGCACCGCTCCCGCGGCCCCCGGCCGGAGCCGGATCCCGAGGATCTTCTGCCCGGGCCGGATCGGGCTCGGCTGCGCGCTTCGGTCGGGGCCCGCCAGGAGCAGCTCGTCGTCGCGCCAGATGAGGTCCACGCACCCGTCCGGCAGGACCAGCGTGGTGTCGTTGTCCACGCTCTTGGGGACGCGGCGGACCCAGCGGCAGGCGACCAGAGAGTGCAATTCCCGAGATGGAGCGAGCTCGCGGTAGTCGCTCATCGTCCCAACCTAATGGACGTCCGAAACGTTCAAGGCAGGAGCCTGATTTCCGAATAGCGTCGGCGTCAATCGCAAAACGCTCGGAAGGGAGCCCGCATGGAACAGCGTCTCAGCCTGATCACGCTCGGAATCTCCGACCTGGCCCGCGCCCGCGAGTTCTACGAGGCCCTCGGCTGGAAGACCGGTGCGAAGGAGGCGGACGACGTCGCCTTCTTCCAGGCGGGCGGCATGGTCTTCGCGCTCTGGGACCGCGCCAAGCTCGCCGAGGACAGCGCCGTCATCGACGGTGGCGGCTGGGGCGGCGTGACCCTCGCCTACAACACCAGATCGCAGGAGGAGGTCGATGAGGTGATCGAGCAGGCCCGCGTCGCGGGCGGGACGATCGGACGCGAGCCCGGGAAGACCTTCTGGGGCGGCTATTCGGGGATCTTCATCGACCCTGACGGCCATCCCTGGGAGGTCGCACACAATCCCCGGTGGACCATCGAGAAGGACGGCTCGCTGACGATCCCACGTGACTGACTGCGAGAATCCGGCCCCCATGGCCGGATTCCACCCCGTAGACCCGAAACAGTCCTTTCCCGAGCTCGAGGAGCGGATCCTCGACCGCTGGCGCGAGCGTGACGTCTTTCACCGCTCCTTCGCCAATCGCGAGGGAGCCCCCCTGTGGAGCTTCTACGAAGGCCCGCCGACGGCGAACGGCCGCCCGGGCTCCCACCATGTCCTCGCCCGGGTCTTCAAGGACATCTATCCGCGCTTCAAGACGATGTCCGGCCATCAGGTCCCGCGCAAGGCGGGCTGGGACTGCCATGGCCTCCCCGTGGAGCTCGAGGTCGAGCGCGAGCTCGGGATCACCTCCAAGGAGGAGATCGAGGAGTTCGGGATCGCCGAGTTCAACGCCCGCTGCCGCGAATCGGTCTTCCGCTACGTCGAGGACTGGAACCGGCTGACCGAGCGCATCGGCTTTTGGCTCGACCTCGACGACCCGTACGTGACGATGACCAACGACTACATCGAGTCGGTCTGGTGGGCCCTGCGGAAGATGTGGGACGACGGTCGCCTCTACGAGGACTACAAGGTCGTCCCGTACTGCCCGCGAGATGGCACCGCGCTCTCCTCCCACGAGGTCGCCCTCGGGTATCACGACGTGGAGGACCCGGCCGTCTACGTGAAGCTCCCGATCCGCGAGCCGGCGCCCTCCGACCAGATCCCGGAGTCCCCGCTCGAGCCAGGCGACCAGCTTCTCGTCTGGACCACGACGCCTTGGACGCTGATCACCAACGCCGCGGTCGCCGCGGGTGGGGAGATCGAGTACGTCAGGGCGCGCGTCGGAGACGAGGTGTTCGTGTTGGCGCGCGACCGCGTCGAGCACGTTCTGGGAGAGGAGGCAGAGGTGCTCGCGCACTTCCCCGGCGAGGCGATCGCCGGAACCTCCTACGAGCCGCCCTTCGACTACATCACCGACTTCGGGCCGCGGGGCCACACCGTTCTGCTCGCCGACTTCGTCACCACCGAGGAGGGCACCGGCCTCGTCCACACCGCGATCGCCTTCGGTGAGGACGACTTCCGGCTCGGCGAGCAGTACGGGATCACGCTCCAGAACCCGGTTGACTTGCGCGGCCGCTTCGACGAGCGCATCACGGATTTCCAGGGCCAGTTCGTCAAGGATGCGGACCCAGCGATCGTCGAAGCCCTGGAGGCGAAGGGGAAGCTGCTCCGGGCCGAGGCCTACCTGCACGCCTATCCGCACTGCTGGCGCTGCGACACGCCGCTCCTCTACTACGCAAAGGCGAGCTGGTACGTGAAGACGACCGAGGTCCGCGACCGGATGCTCGCCGCGAACGAGGAGATCGGCTGGCATCCGGAGCACATCAAGCACGGCCGCTTCGGCAAGTGGCTCGAGGGGAACGTCGACTGGGCGCTCTCGCGCGACCGGTACTGGGGCACGCCCCTGCCGATCTGGGAATGCGATCAGAGCGATTGCGATGAGCGCTTCTGCGCCGGCTCCATCGCGGAGCTCCGGGAGAAGGGCGCCGAGGTCCCCGACGACCTGCACCGGCCCTACATCGACGACGCGAGCTTCGCCTGCGAGCGCGAGGGATGCGAGGGCACGATGCGCCGCGTCGCCTCCGTGATCGACACGTGGTTCGACTCGGGATCGATGCCGTGGGCGCAGTACCACTACCCGTTCGAGAACGAGGAGATCTTCAAGACGCGCTTCCCCGCCGACTTCATCTGCGAGGCGATCGACCAGACCCGCGGCTGGTTCTACACGCTCCTCGCCGAGTCGGTGCTCCTCTTCGACACCTCGAGCTACCGCAACGTCGTCTGCCTGGGCCTGATCCTCGATCCCGAGGGCCAGAAGATGTCGAAGAGCCGCGGCAACGTGGTCGAGCCCTGGGACGTGATCGCCCGGCACGGCGCGGACGCGTTCCGCTGGTACTACTTCGCCTCCCAGCAGCCCTGGACGGGATACCGCTTCTCGGTGGACACGGTCGGCGACGCCGTCCGCCACTTCCTCCTGACGCTCTGGAATACGTATTCGTTCTGGATCACGTACGCGAACTCGAGCGGCCTGGAGACCGGCGAACTGTCCTACGTGCCGAAGTGGGCCGCCGGGGCCTCGGAGCAGGCCACGGAGCTCGACCGCTGGGCGGTCTCCCGGCTGCAGCGCACGATCGCCGAGGTCCGTGAGCAGATGGACGGCTTCGACGCCACCCAGGCGGCCCGGTCGATCGCCGACTACACAGAGGAGCTCTCCAACTGGTACGTCCGGCTCAGCCGCCGCCGTTTCTGGGACGGGGACCCCGCCCCGCTCGAGACGCTGCGCTTCTGCCTCGGTGAGACGGCCAAGCTCCTCGCGCCGTTCACGCCGTTCATCGCCGACGAGATCTACGCCAACCTGCACTTCGGAGAGGAGACGGGTCTCGAGAAGCCCGTCGCCGAGTGGACGAATCCCGAGCCGGATTCGGTCCACCTCTGCGACTTCCCCGAGGCCCGGGAAGGCCTGATCGATCCCCAGCTGGAGACCGGGATGGACGCCGTCCGCCGCACGGTCGAGCTCGGGCGGGCCGCGCGCTCGCAGGCGAAGGTCAAGCTCCGCCAGCCCCTCCGCAAGGCGGTCGTGGTCGCCTCCGACGCCGAGCGCGAGGCGATCGAGCGCCTGGCAGAGGTCGTCGCTTCCGAGCTCAACGTGAAAAAGCTCGATTTCGTGGAGTCCGAGGCCGAGCTCGTCTCCTACCGCGTCAAGCCCAACTACCGCTCGCTCGGGCCGCGCTTCGGAAAGAGCATGCCGCAGGTCGCCGCGGCGGTGGAGGCCCTGGACGCCGCCGGCGTGGCCGAGCAGCTCGAGGCGGGGGCCGAGGTCGGGATCGCAATCGACGGCAAGGAGCACACCCTCTCGGCAGATGACGTCAACCTGGTCATGGAGCCGCTCGAGGGCTACCAGGTGGAGGCCGAATCGGGCCACGCGGTCGCGTTGGAGCTCGACCTCGATGAAGAGCTGCGGCGCGAGGGCCTCGCCCGCGAGGTCGTCCGCGCCGTGCAGGAGGCCCGCAAGCAGGCCGGCCTCGAGGTCTCCGACCGGATCTCGCTGGAGCTCGTCGGCGACGACGAGCTGCTCGACGCCGCCCGTGAGCACGAGACCTACATCGCCGGGGAGACGCTGGCCACCTCGGTCAACTACAGCGCTGACGGCACGGGCGAGAAAGCGACGATCGAGGGCCGCGAGCTTCGCATCGCCGTTAGCAAGGCCTGAGTGCCGAAGGCGGTGATCTTCGACATGGACGGCGTCCTGGTCGATTCCGAGGCCGTCTGGGACGACGTCCGCAAGCGCTTCACAGAGGAGAACGGCGGTCGCTGGCACGACGGCGCTCAGCGGGACATGATGGGAATGAGCTCGGTGGAGTGGTCGCGCTACGTCCGGGATCGCCTCGGCGTGGACATGGATCCGAAGGAGATCTCCTCCGCCGTCGCGAACCGCGTCGCCGAGGGCTACCGCGAAGAGCTTCCCCTGCTGCCCGGCGCAGTAGAGGCGGTCGAGTTACTCGCCGCGGAGTGGCCGCTGGGCCTGGCTTCCTCGTCGAACAGGCACGTGATCGACCTCGTTCTGGATCTGGCCGGCATCGCCGACGCGTTCCGGGCGACGGTCTCATCGGAGGAGGTCGGCGCGGGCAAGCCGGCGCCCGACGTCTACCTCGAGGCGGCGAGCCGTCTGGACGTCGATCCGCCGGCGTGCATGGCCATCGAGGACTCCACCAACGGAATCCGTTCGGCGCGCGCGGCCGCAATGGCCGTTGTCGCCGTGCCCAACAAGGACTTTCCGCCGGAGCGGGACGCCGTCGAGATGGCGGATGTGGTGCTGGACGCCCTCACCGGCATCACGCCGGAGCTGGTCCGCGGGCTCGGGCCCGCCGAATAGGCTCCGCTCGCCATGGATCTCGGCGCAGACACCAAGGCGGTCCTGCTCGCGGCCGGGTTGATCTTCCTCGGCGCGCTCGTCCTCGGGGTCTGGAAGTACCGGCAGATGGCTGCCAGCCCCGATGGGCTGGCCCACCCGTACGTCGACGTCGCCCACCGCGCGGCGCTGCTGTACTCGTTCGCGACGCTGCTGATCGCCGCCTTCGTCGAGCTCTCGGGCTGGAGCACCGCCGTCAACCTGATCGCCGCCTTCGCAGTGATCGCTTTCTTCGTCGGGGCGATCGCCGGCTACATCTCGCACGGGCTCAGGCGCGACACCGACAACCAGTTCCGCGAGGGCGATAGGCCCGCGGGCCTTCACCCATTCATGTGGACGCTGATCGTGGTCGAGATCGCCGGGTTCTCGGTGTTGCTCGCCGGCTTCGTCAGCGAGCAGATCTTCTAGTCGAGGATCGCCTACGCGAGTACGGGCTCGAGCTCGGACTCGAGCCGTGCCTTCGGCCGGGCCCCGACCAGGCGAGTGGCGACCTCGCCGTCCTTGAAGACGATCATCGTCGGGATCGAGAGGACCTCGTACTTCGCCGCCGTCTGTGGGTTCTGGTCCGTGTTGAGGCTGACGATCCTGAGGTCATCCCGCTCCGAGTCGATCTCCTCGAGCACGGGGTGGACGACTCGGCACGGACCGCACCAGGGAGCCCAGAAGTCGACGAGGACGGGACCGTCGGCATCGAGAACGTCGGACTGGAATGTCGCGTCGGTTACGTCGTTGAGCTTGCCCGGCACTTTGGTCTCCTAGGTCGTGTTTGCGGGTCTGCTGTTGAGTCTAGCCAGTCCGTCCAGATTTACTATACAAAGTGAAGCGAGTCCCTACCACCGCCTGAAGCGCATGACGGGCACTCGCCACATCGCCTCGGCGACGATCGATTTGCTCATCTTTGATGTCCCGTCGACGCGGTCCTTGAACACGATCGGCACCTCCACCACCCGGAATCCCGACTTGATGGCGCGATAGGTGGTCTCGACCTGGAACGCATATCCCCGCGCCTCGATCGTGTCGAGGTCGATCGTCTCGAGCACGATCCGGCGAAAGCACTTGAAACCGCCGGTCAGATCCTTGACCGGCAGCCCCAGTGCCGCCCGTGCATACGCGCTGCCACCGCGGCTGATGAACCGCCGCAGCGGACCCCACTCGGTGATCCCGCCGCCGGGGACATAGCGGCTGCCGATCGCGAGGTCGGCTCGCTCAGTCGCCTCGATCAGCCCGGGGAGATAGCCGGGGTCATGGGAGAAGTCTGCGTCCATCTCGATGATCCGCTCGGCGCCGCCTTCGAGCGCCACACGAAAGCCCGCGAGGTACGCGGGCCCCAGTCCCTCCTTCCGCTCGCGATGGAGCACCGCGACCGACTCATCCGCCTCAGCCAGCCGCTCGGCGATCTCGCCCGTGCCGTCGGGCGAGTTGTCGTCGACGATCAGAACTCGCCGCGAGGACGGCAGATGCTCCAGCACCGCGCCGACGATTCGCTCGAGGTTCTCGGCCTCGTTGTACGTGGGGAGGATCACCCAGACGTCGGGCGTCCGGGGAGGGGGCGCGGGCACGGCGGCAAGATAGCCGCCACCAATAACTTTGAGCTATGCGCAACGCCGAGATAGCCGCTGCCCTGCGGGAGCTGGGCATCCTCTACGAGCTCGACGGGGCCGATCGATTCCGCGTCCTCGCCTACAAGGAGGCCGCCCGGACCGTGGCGCAGAGCCCGGTCTCGATCGAGCAGCTCGCCGAGGAGGGGCGGCTCACGGAGCTTCCGAATGTCGGCAAGACCCTCGCTCAGAAGATCGAGGCGCTGATCGAGACGGGCAGCATTCCCTCGGCCGACAAGCTGAAGGCGAAGTTCCCGGCGACGCTGGTGGAGGTGACTCGCGTCCCCGGCCTGGGCGCCAAGACCGCCCGGCGGATCTACGACGAGGTCGGGGTCGAGAACCTCACCCAGCTGAAGGAGGCCGCCGAGCAGGGCAGGATCGCGAGCATCCGCGGTCTCGGCCCCAAGACGGAGGAGAACATCCTCTCGTCGCTCGAGGGGGTCACCGAGGACGGGATCGGGGAGCGGCTGCTGCTCTCGCACGTCCTCCCGATCGCGGACGAGATCTGCAGCGACCTGATGGCGCTGGGTGTGGCGAGCCAGATCGAAGTCGCCGGCTCCGCCCGCCGCTGGGCCGAGACCTGCAAGGACCTCGACCTGATCGCGATCACCGACCGTCCCGTGGAGCTGGCGGAGGCGTTGGCAACGCACGGCCTCTCGGCGGAGACGCGACGCGGCGGCGACGCGGCCGCCAGCGTGCTTACGCACTCGGGCCTGAAGGTCGACCTGCGGATCGGCACGGAGAATGTGATCGGCAATCTTCTCCAGCACTTCACTGGGTCCGCCGCTCACAACGTCCAGCTCCGCGAGCGAGCCCTGGCGCGCGGGTACTCCGTCAGCGAGTACGGCGTCGCCAAGGTCGAGGGGAAGAAGGTCCACAAGTTCGCCGAGGAGGCCGGCGTGTACGAGCTGCTCGGCCTTCCGTACATCGAGCCGGAGCTGCGCGAAGGCCGCGGCGAGATCGAGGCGGGCGACACCGGCGAGCTGCCGGAGCTGGTCACCGTCGAGGACATCCGCGGCGATCTCCACTGCCACACGACTCTCTCGGACGGACGGAACTCGCTGGAGGAGATGGCCGCGGCAGCCCGCGGCCGCGGCTACGCGTACCTCGCGGTCACCGACCACTCCGCGACGCACGGCTTCGGCAACGACGTCACGGCGAGGCAGCTGGCGAAGCGAATCGAGGAGATTCGGGCGTGGAACGAGTCAGGGCCGCGCGGATTCAGGCTGCTCGCCGGCTCAGAGGTGAACATCGGGCTCGCCGGCTCGCCCGACTACCCGGACGAGCTGCTCGCCGAGCTCGACTGGGTGATCTGCAGCGTTCACACCTCGTTCTCCATCTCGGAGAAGGCGATGACGGAGCGCGTGATCGCCGCGATGGAGCACCCCCTGGTCGACTGCATCGGCCACCTCACCGGCCGCCTCCTGCTGCGCCGTGAGCCCTATGGCGTCGACATCGAGCGAATCGCGGAGGCAGCCTCGCGCACGGGCACGATGATGGAGATCAACGGCAACCCGAACCGCCGTGACCTGAATGAGGGCCACGCCAAGCTGGCCGCCGAGGCCGGGGTGCGGATCGTCTGCAACACCGACGCCCACGGCACGGAGACCCTGGACAACATGAAGTACTCCGTCGCGACGGCGCGCCGCGCATGGCTCAGCGCAAAGCAGGTCGCCAACACGCGTCCCTGGCGCTCGTTCGCGCCCCTGAGGAAGAGAGCTCGGAAGCCCCGATCTAGGTGAGCGGCTTCGGCAGCTTCGAGTCGCAGGGAGCGCGCAGGCCGTCGAGGATGATCTCGACGAGCCGCGGCCATCGCCCGGTCGCCGGACCCATCGTGGCCTGCGTGATTCGGCCGAGCCCGCACGCGATCATCGGGATGTCCTCCCAGCTCAGGTCCTTGCGGAGCTCACCCGAGCGCTGGGCGCGCTTCACCAGCTCGTCGCAGAGCTGATCAAGGCCAACGGCCAGCGCCGAGGCATCCATGACCTCGGGCCGCGATCCCATCACCTCGCAGAGACCGCGGTCATCGGCCTGGATCTCCGCCGAGAACCGGATGAAATCGCAGAGTCCCTGCCACGGATCCTCTGCCTCGATCCCCTCCCGCGCCTTCTCGGCGAGGCGCTCGAAGCGCTCCGCGGCCAGCGCGGCGATCAGGTCGTCCTTGGTCGGGAAGTGGCGGTAGACCGTGCCAACGCCGACCTTCGCCGCCTTCGCGACGTCCGGCATCTGTGCGTCGAGTCCCTGGTCGGCGAAGAGCTTCTTTGCGGCGGCGATCACGGCCTCGCGATTGCGCCGCGCGTCGGCCCGGAGCACTCGCTCGAGGGCTGGGGCGTCGGGGGAGGTCTTATCTGTGACGGTTGTCATTTGCTTCCCGGTCTTTCGGGGCGATTCTGCCTCAGTGTGCAGATGTCACCATGCAAACGGAATCGGAATTCCGTATGGTTCTAACCGAAACCGGAACTCAGGTTCCGAATAGAGCATACCTCACCTGTCTATTCGAGCCGATCCCGTTCGTCGTAAGAGTGACAAGGCACCCACACCTCGCACCGCGAAAGGAGTCAGGGGGATGACCACAGCCCAGGAATATCTAGAGAAGCGCTGGACCGCGTTGATCCTGCTCTGCGTCGCACAGTTCATCGTGGTTCTCGATGCATCCATCGTCAATGTCGCCCTGCCGAGCATCGGCAAGGGCCTCGACTTCTCGGAGGAGAACCTTCCGTGGGTCGTGAACGCCTACGTGATCGCCTTCGGCGGCTTCCTGCTGCTCGGCGGTCGGGCGGCTGACCTGCTGGGCAGACGGCGGGTCTTCATGACCGGCCTGTTCGTGGTCGGCGCCGCCTCGCTCGCCGCGGGATTCGCGGGGACCCAGGGCCAGCTGATCGCGGCACGCGCCGCGCAGGGCCTGGGCGCGGCGATCGTCTCGCCGGCGGCGCTTTCGATCGTCACGAGCCTGTTCAAGGACGGGGCGGAGCGAAACAAGGCCCTCGGCGCCTGGGGTGCCGTCGCCGGATCAGCGGGCGCCGCGGGCGTCCTGCTGGGCGGGATCCTCACTGACGGCCTGGGCTGGGAATGGGTCCTGTGGGTGAACGTCCCGGTCGCGGCGATCGCGCTGGCGTTCACGCCGGGTCTGATCCCGGAGAGCCGTTCGGAGTCGGCGACGCGTCACTTCGATGCGGCGGGCGCGGTCACCGTTACGGCCGGGCTCTCGGTGCTGGCCTATGCGTTCCTCGACGCCAGCAACTCGGGTTGGGGTTCGACGAAGATCGTCGGCCTCCTGGCTCTGTCGGTTGCCCTGATCGGTGCCTTCGTGGCCATCGAGCTGCGCTCGAAGGCGCCGCTGGTCCCCTTCCGGATCTTCAGGCTCCGGACCCTGACCGGCGCGAACGTCGTGGGGCTGCTCCTCGGAGCATCGCTGTTCTCGATGTTCTTCTTCATCTCGCTGTACATGCAGCAGGTGCTCGGCTACAGCGCGATTCACGCCGGGCTCTCGTACCTGCCCCTGGCGCTGACGATCATCTTCGCGGCGGGTCTCGGCGGCCAGCTCGTCACCCGGTTCGGCTTCAAGCCGATCCTCGCGGCCGGCCTGACCTTCGTCTCGGTCGGGCTGCTCTGGTTCAGCCAGGTCTCCGTCGGCGGCGGATTCCTGACCGACATCCTCGGCCCGTCGGTCCTCGCGGCGATCGGGCTTGGATTCGGGTTCGTCACCTCGACGATCGCGGCCGTGTCCGGGGTGGAGGACCGCGAGCAGGGTCTGGCCAGCGGCCTGATCAATACCTCGCAGCAGATCGGCGGCGCGCTCGGCCTCGCGGTGCTCTCCACGCTCGCCACCACGCGCACGGATCACGTGATGGCGAGCGGCACCTCGAGCCTCCCGAACGCGCTCGCCGAGGGGTTCCAGAGCGCCTTCCTGGGCGGTGCGGTGATCGCGGCGCTGGGCGTGGTCGCGACGCTGGTCCTGATCCGGACCCGCGACAGCAAGGCGCACGTCGAGATGTCGAACGAAGAGGCAGCGGTTCCGGCAGGGGCATGACCCCCGCGGTTCCGTAGGACTGAACAGGGCGCGCGGCCCTTCCGCCTGGTGAGGTCGCGCGCCCTTCTCTATGCAGGGGCGGTCGGCGGTGGGGGTGGATGTCCCGGGGGCGGACGGTCCCGCCGCAGTCCCGGCGTCCGGACCAGCTTGACCGGCTGCAGCGCCGACCCGGGCTCGACGTAGAAGCGAACCCCGTCACGCTGCTCGATCGCCGCGACCGCTCCCTCCCTTGCCCGGAGCGTCAGCGCCGCGCCGAGGGCGAAACCGGCGCCGACCGCGGCGACACCCGAGAAGACCAGGCCAAGGCCGCCGGCGATCACGGCGAAGGCGGCGAGCGGCCAGAGCCGAGCAAGCGCCGCGCGGCCCGGATTGCCGAGCAAGGGCAGCGAGGTCGCCGTCCTGGCCTCGGCAAGCACGGGGCGCATCGCCTCCGCCGCGTTGGCGGGGCGCCCCAGGACGATGCCGCCGGCCAGCGCGACGATCCACCAGCCTGCTGCCACGTAGACGGTCAGGGTGTCCTCGTTCCCGCTCGCCGAGATCACCGTGATCGCGGCCAGAGCGGTGGCGGCCCCCGCGGCCAGCAGGACGGTCGTTCGGAGAAGGTCGCAGAAGGCCATCGGCAGGCGACCCTAAGCGGCCAGGGCCTCGAGTACCTGGACGAACCCAGGCGGCCCATCGACCGTCAGGTCGGCCTCGCGAGAGACCTCGGGCGGAGACTCGTCGGAGGCAACCGCGATGCAGGCCGTGGCGTCGAGCTGCCCGTCCTCCCGCAGGGTCCTCAAGGCCGTGAACGCGTCGATGTCGGTGCGATCGTCGCCCCCGTAGAGGGCCGCATCGACCGGACGGGCAGGGATCAGGGCGGCGACAGCGATGCCCTTGTTGATCGCGACGTTAGGCCGGATCTCCAGGACCTTGCGCCCCCGGTGGGGGATCAGCTCCTTCCACTCGGCCTCGCTGGCGATCTCGTGGGCGAGCGACTCGGCGGCGCCTTCGTTCTCCGCGCCGCGCCAATGCAGGGCGACGATCGCACCCTTGTCCTCCGTTCTAATCCCCACCCGCTCGAGCTCCGAGCGATCAAGGCCGTCGACGAACTTCGGGGCGTCGTCCTCGTGTCCGTCGAGGGAAGGATCCGGCAGCACCTCCTCCTCGCCCGGAAGGAGCAGCTCGAAGCCGTGATTCCCCGAGTAGGCCAGCTCGTCCAGGCCGACGATGCGCCGCGCCTCCAGGGCCCGGCGGCCGCTCAAGCAGCCCACCAGGCCATAGCGCTCGGCCAGCGCGCGCAGCAACTCTCGCGTCCGCTCGGGCACGGCGGCATCGGCGGGATCGAGCACGATCGGGGCAATCGTCCCGTCGACATCGGTGAGGACGGCCGCGTGGGACGGGTCCTCTCGGAGCGGCGCGAGCAGTCGCTCGAGTGAGCCTTCGTCTGCCTCCGCAGGTCTCATCGCCGTAGTATCGCCCGCCATGCCCGACATGCCCAGGACCCTCAAGCTGGCGGCGATCGGCACGGCGGGCGGCGTGTTCAGTGGCCTGCTCGGAGTGGGCGGTGGCAGCGTGATCGTCCCGCTGCTGATCGTCTGGCTCGGCTACGGCGCGAGGGAGGCAACGGGAACGAGCATGATGGCGATCGTCGTGATCGCGGCCGTCGCCGTGAGCCTGCAGGCGATCTACGGCAACGTCGATCCCCCGAACGCCGCCCTCGTCGGCCTGCCCGCGATCGGCGGGGCCGTGGCCGGCACGGCGCTCCAGCAGCGCATTCCCGAGCGGGCGATCGCCCTGCTCTTCGCCGGGCTCCTCGTGATCATCGCCGCGAAGCTGATCGTCTCGTGAACTCGATCGCCGCGGCAATCACCGGCTTCGCCGGCGGAATGGTCGGAGGACTGCTCGGTGTCGGTGGCGGCATTCTCTTCGTCCCCGCGCTCGTGATCTTCATGGACGAGACGCAGGTCCGCGCCGAGGCGACGTCGCTCCTGGCGATCGTCCCGGTCGCGCTCGTTGCGGTCTGGCGGCAGCGCGGCTACGGCAACGTCCGGGTGCGGGACGGGCTCGTGATCGGAGCGCTCTCACCGATCGGGGTGGCGATCGGGGTCGTCACCTCAAACTCGATTCCGCAACGCGCGCTCGAGCTGACTTTCGCGGGACTCGCGCTGCTGATCGCCGCGCAGCTGGTCGTCCGGGCGCTCAGGCCCTCCGATTCGACGGCCGAGTAGTCCCTGTGGTGGCTCCGGCGGATCCGGCAGCTCCAACGCGCACTGATGCCGTCGCCTAGAGGCCGTGCTCGAGCGCGCCCTTGACGCCGGCGTCCAGGGCATTCAGCCGGTAGAGGGCCAGCGCCTCCGGAGTCCCGAAGCCTCGGCCTCCCGAACCCGAGCGGTTCCCGTCGGCGCCGTGGTGCGAGAGGACGCAGTGGAGCAGCGCCGCGCGCCGCTCGGGCGCCAGCCCTCCGGCCGCGGAGCCCACGATCTCGGCCCCGAGTGCCAGGTGACCGATCAGGCGGCCCTCCTCGGTGATCCCGAACTCGGCCCCGTAGCTGAACTCCCGCGTCTTGCCGACGTCGTGGAGCAGCGCGGCGGCCATCAGCACGTCCGAGTTGAGGCGCGGGTGGAGCTGACAGACTTCGCCGACGAGGGTGCCCACGGCCACGGTGTGCTCCATCAGCCCGCCCACGTAGGCGTGATGGCCCGCTCTCGTACAGGGGGCGCGGCGGAACTCAGCGGCGACGGGCTCGGTGAACAGGACTCGCTCGACCACCTCGCGAAGCGGCTGATCGTGAACCTCGCGGGTGAGATGCTCCAAGAACCCCTCCAGCTCCCCGGCGTCCCGGTAGGCAGCGGGCAGGAACTCGGACGGATCGAGCTCTGACTCCTCGACCGGCTGGATGTCATCGACTTCGGCGACCAGCTCGCCGCGGAAGCGCTCCACCTTGCCCGAGACGCGAACGGCGTCGCCTCGCTCGAAGCGCGCCGCCAGCCGGTCGACCTCGCGGAAGGCCCGGGCGGGAATGGACCCGCTGCGATCGCGCAGCTCCAGGGACAGGTAGATCGACCCGTTGCGGGCCGAGAGGCGGTCCTTGCGCACGCACGCGAACACGCCCCGGAAGCGCTGCCCGGGTTGCAGCTCGGCGATCTGTGGTTTCGCGGTGGTTGCTTCCACCACCTGAGTGTCCAAACTGGGCCGGACATCAGCCGGGTCAACCGGGGCTGCCGCGGCCGACAACTCGCTAGTCTCGAACCATGGACGCGCTCGCCTGGGAGGCCGAGCCTCCGCAGCTTCGATCTCCGGTGCTCGTATGCGCCTTCGCCGGCTGGAACGACGCGGCGGGCTCGGCAACGACAGCTCTGACCACCGCCGCCGAGTCCCTCGACGCGGAGGTGATCGCCCAGATCGATCCCGAGGATTTCTTCGATTTCCAGGCGAACCGGCCGACCATCCGGATGACCGAGGGCCAGACCCGGGAGATCGAGTGGCCCGGCAACGTGCTCCTGAGCGCCACGCCGGCCGGCGCCGAGCGGGACCTCGTCCTGCTCGCGGGCACAGAGCCGAACCTGCGCTGGCGAACCTTTGCGGACGGGATCGCGGACGCGGCCGAGCTGCTCGGCGTCGAGATGGTGGTGACCCTTGGGGCGTTGATCGCCGACGTCGCGCACACGCTGCCCGTGCCGATCACCGGACTCGCCTCGGATGAGCAGCTCGTCGAGGAGCTCGACCTGGCACGCTCGAACTACGAGGGGCCCACCGGGGTCGTCGGTGTCCTCCACGACTCCTGCCGCCGGCGCGGGATCCCCTCCGCCAGTCTCTGGGCCGCTGTCCCTCACTACGTCGCTGCGGTCCCGAACCCGAAGGCGGCACTGGCGCTGCTGCGCCGGCTCGAGGGCCTGGTCGGGGTGGCGGTGGAGGCGTCCGGCCTGGAGGAGGAGTCCGACTCATACGAGAGCCAGGTGAGCCGCGCGGTGGCGGCCAACCCCGAGATCGAGGAGCTCGTCCAGCGCCTGGAGGCAGAGCAGGCGGACCGGCTCGACGTTGAGGAGGACGTCCCCTCGGGCGAGTCCTTGGCGCGGGACTTCGAGCGCTACCTGCGCCAGCAGGGCGGCGGCGCTGACGCCTAGGCCAGCAGGCGCTCGATCAGGCGACGGAGCTGGGGCCTGAACTCCGCGGCGGCCTGTGCGGCGTCGTCCTCTCGACCCAGCGTGCGCTCGCCGAGACCATCGATCGCAGCGACGACCAGGCTCGCATCCGCTCCCGGATCGGTGCTGCCAAGCTTCTCGATGGCCCCTGCGACGGCGAGTTGCACCGCATCGCACCAAGCCGTCGCGGCCTCGCGAAGGTCCGGGCGCCGGCCGGCCTCGAGCCAGAGCTCGTACTCGGCGATGTACGCGATTCGATCCTCTGCCTCGAAGATGAGCTGGTCGAGAAGCATGTCCGCCAGCTGTCGCGGCGTCTTCGCGGTGCGCAGCTCCTCCCCGAGCTCCCTGTGCCGGTCCACCTCCTTCCGTGCGACGTGCTCGAGCGCCTGCCCGAGCAGGTCATCCCGCGAATCGAAGTAGTAGGTCGTCGAGCCCAACGGGACCCCCGCTTCATGGGCTACGGCCCGATGGGTGACCGCTTCGCGGCCCGATTGGCCGATCACGCGCAGTGCCGCCTCCAGGATTTGTTCCCGCCGGCCCTGCGTCGATGCTTTCGTCGCCACGGCCATCAGACTAGTTCGCTCCCGAGAGGTTCAGGCCGACGACCCCGCCGATCACCAGCGCGATGCTCGCCAGCTTGAGCGCGTTGACGGACTCGCCCAGGGCGGTCATGCCGATCACGGCGACCGCAGCGGTTCCGACCCCCGCCCACACCGCGTAGGCGAGGCTGATCTCGAGTTGCTTCAGGGCGAGAGCAGTGAGCCATAGTGATCCCGCGTAGGTGACCACGACGAGGATCGACGGCCTGGGATTCGTGAAGCCGTCCGTGTATCGGAGGAACACCGTGCCGACGACCTCAGTCGCGATCGCCGCCGACAGATAGATCCAAGCCGTCATAGTTGTACAAATGTACCAGAAAGCTGTACATATGTACAAAGCTCAGGCTTCCGAGGCGGGACAGATCAGGCGGAAGTCGCACCACGAGCAGATCTCGGGCGAGGGCCGCGGCTCGAAGTCCTGGCCGAGAATCCCCTCACCGACCTCGAGGACCACGCTCTCGACGCGCTCGAGGTCGTCCGGCGAGCCGCCGACCGCGACCTTCTCGTCGGCGAGCACGTACCAGTAGCTGCCCGCCGCTCCCTCGAGGCGCCAGGCTTCCCGTGCGGCGAGCCGGTAGATCGCCAGCTGCACGTCGGACTCCAGCTCTCGTGCTGGCTTCGGGTCGCCGGTCTTGTAGTCGATCAGCTCGTAGCCGCCGCTCGGCAGCTGATCCACGCGGTCGACGCGGCCGCGCAGGTGGTGGGGGCCGATGCGGAAGTCGAACTTGCGCTCCACCCAGCGCGGGTGCGAGCCACTCGCCACCTCGCGGGCGTGGTAGCGGTGGAGGGCCTCGATCGCCTTCTCGCGGAACTGCAGCTCGTCGTCGGACTCGCCGAAGCCCGAGCGCCGCCACGCGGTCGCGAACAGGCCCATCAGCTGCTGGAGGCTGCCGGCCGCGGCCTCAGTCTCGTCACCGGCGGCCTGCTGGCCATGGAAGCGCTCGAGGACCTGATGGATCACGATCCCGAAGCGCTGGTTGATCGTCGTCTCCTGCGGGATCCCGAAGACGCGTGCGAACTTGTACTTCAGCGGGCAGGTTCGGTAGAGCGTGATGTCGGTCGCCGAGAGCGCCAGGCCCTCGCCGCGGCGGGGGAGGAAGGCCTCGAGAGAAGGCTCATCGCGCTGCTCGATCAACTCTCGCCGGCGCTTCGCGGCGCCCTCCTCGTCCAGCAGATACGCGTCGAGCGCTGAGTCTCGGAGGGCGGTGCGCTGCTCGGGAGAGATCGCATGCTCGAGCAGGTCGTTGATCGCCGCCAGCGCATCGGCGACCGGCTCCTCGCTCGATCCTTGGATCAGCCCGGCCAGCTTCACCAGTTCGAGAAACCGAGCAACCGCCCGGGTCACGTCGACGTAGGTGTCGAGGCGAGGCTCGCGGAGCTTTCCGCCGGCGCGCCAGGCCTCCTCGAGGACCTCGTCCTGGATCATCCGGTAGGTGGCCTGCAGCCCCTCCGCGGGCCCGAACAGCTCCTCGCCGTGCTCCTGCTCGCTCGCATCGAGCACCGCGCGGGCGTCCTCATAGAGGGGCGACGGTCGCACGTTGCCCGCCTCGGTCGCCGCCGGCCGGGAGAGGACCAGCTCCTCCTTCGCGCGGGTCATCGCGACATAGAGGAGGCGCCGCTGATCATCCTCGTGCGAGGGCCCGCCGCGGCCGACGCCGGTCGGGACGATCGGAGGCCCGGGCGGCTCAGATCCCGGCACAGCCCCGGCGTGCAGCCCGACGACGTAGACGCGGGAGAACTCGAGTCCCTTTGTCCGCTCGAGGGGCACTACGCGCACCGCGTCGGCCATCGGCTCGCCCGGTTCATCCACGGGAGCCACTCCGGCCTCGGACACCGCCACCAGGTAGCGCACGAAGTCCCGGTTCGATCCGGTCGGCTCGCGCCTGGTCCAGGCGGCGGCGAGCTCCCCGAGCCGCGAGAGGTTCCGGAGCCTCTCGGCCGCCTCCGGATGAGCGGCGAAGAGGCGGTGGCGGCGAAACCCGATCCGCTCGATCAGCCGGCGGACGAAGACGTCGGCACGCATCTCGCCCATCGCCCGAGCCGCCGCGCGGTGGAGCTGGAGGAACTCACGGATCCGGTCGCGGGCCTCGGGCGGGATCTGAGGGCTCTCGAGCGAGGCCTCGAGCGCCGAGACCATGTCGAGCTTGCGCCGCCGGGCGATCGTCGTACAGCGCGCCAGATCGACCGACCGGAGCTCGACGGGCGGTCGGCTGAGCGCTCGGATCGCGGCGGCCGCGTCCGTCGGGTCGGCCAGCAGGCGCAGCCAGGCGATCACGTCGCGGACTTCGGGTCGCTGGAAGAAGGCGCCGGGGCCGGTCACCCGGTATGGGACCCGGCGCTCCTCCAGCGCCGCCGCGATGCCGCGAGCCCTGCCACCACCCCTGGGCACCGCCACGCAGACGTCCTCCATCTTCACCTCGCCCGCCGCCAGCGCTGTCTCGATGTCGCGGGCGACTGCCTGTGCCTCGGCCCGCTCGTTCGTCCCGCACCAGAAGCGAACCCGCGTGGCCGGCCCGGCAGCCCTACGGCCCACCTCGGCTCCCCGCTCGGCGGGGGCGACCACGGCATGGGCTGCGTCGAGCAGGTCTCCGCCGTAGCGCCAGCTCGGCTCCAGCGTGATCTCCTCGGGCGAGAAGGCCTGGCGCACCCAGGCGGAGGCGGCGCCGCAGGGCGCGCGAGCCTGCTCGTCGTCGCAGCTGATCACGGTGCTCTCGGCGCCGCGGGCGAGCGCCTCGATCAGCGAGCGCTCCGCGGGGCAGGCGTCCTCCGCCTCGTCGACGATCAGATCCGGAAAGCGGGCGGAGACCGCCTCGGCCAGCGCCGGTCGCTCGCCGAGGAGTTTCGTCAGCTCGATGACCGCGTCGGTGTCGTCCATGGCGCCGGCCGCCCGCAGCATCGAGTCGTGCATCTCGTAGATCTCGGCGAACTCGCGCTCCCTGGCGGCGGAGTCGCGCTCGGACTGGGATCCGCCGGCCTGCTCCTCCGACCAGCGACGGAATCGCTCGGCGGTCACCCCCGCGGACTTCAGCGCGTCGATCCGGTCGACGATCCGGGCGAGCAGGCCCGCGGGATTACCCCGGATCTCGTGCCGACGCAGCGGCAGCTCGTCGATCCGGTCGAGCAACATGGCCAGCCGCTCGGCGGGGCTCAGGGACTCGAAGAACGGATCAAGCTCGGCCTCGGTCGCGTGCTCGCGGAGGATCCGGGCAGCCGCCGCCGGGTGGGTATGGACGACCAGTTCCTCGTACGGGGTCTCGATCGTCTCCTCGGCTCGGGTCCGGATGCGGTTCGCCGCCGAGATCGAGCGTGAGAGAGCGAGGGGCCTGCGGCCCTCGCCCACCAGGCGAGCCAGGCGGCGCGCCAATGCCTCGGTGCGGCCGCTCCCGGCCGCTCCGAGCACGAGCAGGGCTCCGCGATCGTGGGCAACGACCGCAAGTTGCTGCTCGGTCGGCCCCGGCGCCCCGAGATCGTGCTCCTCAGCCATCGATTCAGGCTACCCGGGAACCCTCGCTAACCTGGCCGCGTGGCCGGGCCCAGCGACGATCAGTGGATTGCCGCCTGCCGCCGGGCCGTCGAGGTGCAGAAACGCGTCTTCGACGAGCACCGCGGGATCGAGGCCCGGACCAAGTACGAGGGCGTCGGAGAGGGCGGCGACAACACACTCGTGATCGACCGGCTCTGCGAGGACGCGATCTTCGAGGAGCTGGACGCGCTTCACAAGGAGGGGCACGAGTTCACAGCCGTCTCCGAGGAGCGGGGGTCGGTCGCCTTCGGCGACGGCGAAGCGCCGCTGCGCGTGGTGATCGACCCGATCGACGGATCCCTGAACGCGCGCCGGACCATCCCGCTCCACAGCGTCAGCATCGCAGTAGCGGACGGCGACTCGATGGACGACGTGACCTTCGGCTACGTCTACGAGTTCGGCGCGGGCGAGGAGTTCATCGCCACGCGGGATCGCGCGGAGCTCGACGGGGTCGAAATCCAGGCGCCGCCCGGCGACGGGCTCGAGCTCGTGGCTCTCGAGGCGTCGAAGCCCGAGCGAGTGGTGAAGGCCGCCGAGGTGCTGCGGGATCGCGCCTATCGAATCCGCTCCCCCGGGTCGATCGCGGTGGGTCTCTGCTACGTGGCGTGCGGCCGCTACGACGGGATCATCACCACCCGGAGCTCCCGCTCCGTCGACGCCGCCGCCGGCCAGCTGATCGCGAGGGCCGCGGGCGCCGCAGTCGAGTTCGGCGGAGGTGGCCTCGAGGACGCGCCGCTCGATCTGAGCGCGCGATACGACGTGGCCGCCGCCCGCACGCCGGCGGACCTGGCCACGCTCCGCGAGGCCCAGGTGGCTGCCCATGTCTGAGGGCCTGGTCGACTGGAACATGGCGGAGCGCGTGGCCCGCGCGCTCTCGGGGAGCGGCCCGCGGTGGAGCGGCAGCGCGGAGGAGCTTCGCCTGGAGTCCGACCGGGCTGCCGATCTGGTCCGGCACTACACCCGGCTGAAGCCCAGGGGCGGCGTCCCTCCGGCGGAGCTGGTCAACAGGTCCGAGTGGGCCGAGGCCAACCTCGAGACGTTCCGGGAGCTCTCTACGAGGGTGGAGGCGCACCTCGAGGAGCGGATCAAGGACTCGAACGGAAAGAGCGGCCTGCAGCGCACGATCGTCGGTGCCGCGACGGGCGCCGAGATCGGGCTCGCCGTCGGGTACCTCTCCCAGCGGGTGATCGGCCAGTACGACGTCGCCCTGATCGGCCCGGCCCGCGCGCCGAGGCTGCTCTTCGTCGGCCCGAACCTCTCGGCGGCCCGGGCTCGCCTCGACGTCGACCGTGACCTCTTCCTGCGCTGGGTCGCCCTTCACGAGACCACTCACGCGGTCCACTTCGCCGCCGTCCCCTGGCTCCGCGAGCACATCGGCGGCATCGCGGAGGAGCTGTTCGAGAAAGCCGCCATCGAGGTGAAGCCGGGCGAGCTCCTCGGCAAGCTCGCCCGCACCAACCCGCGCGAGCTGATTCGCTCGGCGACCAGCGGCGAGCTTGCGACGCTGCTCTGGCCCGAGCCCCAGCGCCGCCTGGTGGAGAAGCTGACCGCGACGATGACGCTCGTCGAGGGCTACGCCGAGCACGTCATGGACGCTGTGGGCGACCTGCTCGACCCGGGCTACTCGGATCTCAGGCGCGCGCTCGATCGGGATCGCGAACGCCGGGGACTGCTCGACTCGATCGTCTCCAAGGTCCTCGGCCTCGACATGAAGCTCGCGCAATACCGCCGCGGCAAGGCCTTCGCCGACGAGGTGGTCCGCTCCCACGGCATCCGCACTCTCAACCGGGCGTGGGGCGAGCCAGACGCGCTGCCGCGGCCGGATGAGCTGGACAGCCCGGCTGAGTGGGTCGACCGCGTGGGTGCCGCGCGTGAAAGTCGCCTCTTCTCTCTCTTCCGCTGAGTTTCCGCCGCAGCCCTGTAACCGGGCGTCCCTGGGCGGTTAGGAACATGTGTTCGCCAAAACATGTGTTCGGTGCTAAGCTCTGAATAAGCTTAGAATTAATAAGACAAGCGAAGGGATTGAGAGCATCATGCCCGCCAAGACCAAGACCACAAAGACCGAAGAGACCCAAGCCACCACCAACGGTCGCAAGCCGTCCGAGCAGGCCCTGCAGGCCGTCGACGTCGCCGTCGGCGCCGTCCCCACGGTTGCAGAGGCAGTTCGCACGACCGCGGAGACATGGACGAACTCCGAGACCCGCTCGCAGGAGATCGAGACGCTGCAGAAGCGCGTCAAGACCCTCCGCGATTCGCAGGCCCGGAGCACCGAGATCGAGTCGCTCCGCGACCGGCTCGGCTCCGAGTTCCAGAAGGCCGAGACCAAGGGCGGCGATGTCCGGCGCCAGGTCACCGAGCAGCTGGTCGGCCAGGCCCGCAAGGCGCGCGAGCGCGTCGAGCCCGTCTACAAGGAGCGCGTCGAGCCCGTCTACAAGGAGCGCCTTGAGCCCGTCTACAAGGAGCGCGTCGAGCCCGTCTACAAGGAGCGCGTTGAGCCGGCGGTGAAGAAGGTGCGCGAGCGCATCTAGCGCTTAGCCCGGGCCGCCCTCGAGAGGTGGCGTGCCCGGAGAAGCTCGCTCGCACAATCTCGCGAGCGGGAAGCAGCAACCTCTCCTCCCTCGAAAACCGGGCCCCAGTGGCCCGGTTTTCATGTCCGCGTACACTTTCCGGTGATGCCGACCAAGGACCAGATCACCGAGAAGCTGACCCAGGTCATCGACCCGGAGCTCCGGCGTTCCATCGTCGAGCTGGGCATGGTGCGCTCGATCGACATCCACGAGGACGGGCGTGTCGACGTCGTCGTGTCGCTGACGACGCCCGGCTGTCCGATCCGCTCCCACTTCCAGAACGCCGTCGTGCAGCACGTCTCCGACCTCGAGGGAGTCAATTCCGTCGGGGTCGGCTTCGATGTCCTCTCCGACAGCGAGAAGTCCGGCCTCCAGCAGAAGCTCGGCCGCGCCAAGCTGCCCGAGGGCGCCCTGGCCCAGGTGAAGAACGTGATCTGCGTCGCCTCGGGCAAGGGCGGCGTCGGCAAGTCCACGATGACCGCCAACCTCGCCGCGGCGCTCCACGCGGAGGGTCACAAGGCAGGAGCGCTCGACTGCGACGTCTACGGCTATTCGATCCCGCGGATGCTCGGCATCAACCAGAAGCCGGACGTCTCGCCGGATCGCAAGATCATTCCGCCCGTCTCTCCGTCCGGCCCCACCGTGATGTCGATCGGCTTCTTCGTGGAGGAGAACGCCGCTGTCGTCTGGCGCGGGCCGATGCTCCACAAGGCGATCCAGCAGTTCCTGGAGGACGTCGCCTGGGACGAGCTCGACTACCTTCTGCTCGACCTGCCCCCGGGCACCGGTGACGTCTCGATGACGCTCGCCCAGCTGCTCCCGCAGGCGAAGATCGCGATCGTCACGACCCCCCAGCCCGCCGCGCAGAGCGTCGCTCGCCGGGCTGCCGAGATGGCGACCAAGGTCGATCTCGAGATTCTCGGCGTGATCGAGAACATGTCGGCCTTCACGGGCCCCGACGGGGAGCGCGTGGCGATCTTCGGCGAGGGCGGCGGTGAGCTGCTGGCCGAAGACCTGGATGTGCCGCTGCTGGCCAAGGTGCCGCTCTCGACCGAGCTCCGCGAGCACGCCGACAACGGCAAGCCCCTCGTGATCGAGGAGCCCGACGCGCCGGCGTCGCAGATGATTCGTGACGCGGCCCGCGGCATCGTCGCGGCGACCCCGATCGAGCTTCCCCTTCTGCAGGGTGCACAGGCGGCCCCGGCTCCGGTGCCGAACGGCGGCGGGATCAGCGGCACCGAGCTGCCGATGGTTCAGTAGGGCGAATGCCCGTCCGCTGGCGGGCGACCGCGGCGGCCCTCGTCTGCGCACTGCACCTCGCCGTCTTCGTCCCCACCATCGGCGATTGGTCCTCCGTCCTGCTCAACGACTTCGCGCCGCAGGCGCAGGCCATCAAGGGGGGTGACCTGCCCTATCGGGACCAGGGCATCGAGTATCCGCCGCTCTCGGTTCCCGTCCTGATCGCGCCGATCTACCTCGACGACAGCACGCAGGGCTTCGTCGATGGATTCATGTGGGAGATGCTGGCCTTCGATCTCGGGATCCTTGCCCTGATCGCCATGGGGCTTCCGGGCGATGAGCGGCGCGTGCTCGGCGCGCTCGGGGTCTATACCGCCGGCGTTGTGATCCTCTCGGGCGTCGTCTTCGACCCATCGCTGATCGACACGGGACCGCTGGCGCTGTCCCGATTCGACCTCGTACCGGCCCTGTTCGTGCTGGCGGCTGTGCTCGCCCGGGACCGGGGCCGATCCGCGACCTGGTCGGGTCTGCTGTCCGTCGGCGTCGCGATCAAGGCCTTCCCGGTCTTCCTCTACCCGGCGCTACTGCGAGGCGAGCGGAACCCGCGGCGGGTGATCGCCGCCGGGGCGATCCCGCTGCTGCTCTGCGCCGTCGCGGTGCTGGTCATGGGAGACGAGTTCGGTTCCGCGATCAGCTACCACACGCAGCGTGCGCTTCAGGTGGAGAGCCTCGGGGCGAGCCCCTTCGAGGTGGCGCATGTCCTGGGCACCGGGGGGATCTCCACCGTGACTGGGCACGGCGGCTTCGAGATCCACGCGTCGGGCGCCACAGCGGCCCGCTGGGCCTCGGTCCTGCTCGGCGCGGTCGTCTACCTCTGGGCCGCCATCGCCTGCTGGAGCAGGCGTGTGACGAACCTCGAGCTGGTGGCGGCGCTTCTGGCGGTGATGGTCGTGTTCGCGCCGGTTCTCTCGCCTCAGTTCCTGCTCTGGATCCTTCCGGTCTCCGCCTGCGCCTACGGTCTTGGCAGGGAGAACCTGATCCTCCTGGTTGCCATCGTGCTCACGCAGATCGTGCTGCAGAACTACGACGGGGTCGACTCGCTCAGCGGCGTGTTCGTCTGGACTCTCCTGGCCCGCAATCTGACACTGCTCGTCTACCTGGCGGTCGTCTGCCGACCGATCCTGGGAGCCGATGTGGGCGAACGGCGCCTAGCCGTGGCCTAGTGGTGGTAGCCGAAGTGAGCGACCCAGATCGTCGCTCCGGCGTGGCCGTCGAAGCTTCCGGTGGCGACGCTGATGCCGATGTCGTCGTAGTTCCCGGTGAGCAGCACTTGGCGGTGCTCGTCCGAGTTCAGCCAGAGATCCATCGCCTCGCGCACCGTAGAGTTGTCGCCGTAGGTCAGCGCGAGGTTCTCTCCGGCCCCGTAGCTCCCGCGCAGGAAGCCGACACGGTCGAACCAGTAGAAGGCGTCGCGCCCGCAGGCGTAGTGGCTGAACTGCCCGCATCGCCTGATATCGCGCGCCTTGCGCGTGGACGATGAGCGCAGCTGCTTCGAGACGTGGATTCCCTGAAGCCCCTGCTGGGCACGCGCCCAGCGGTGCATGCAGACCATCGTCTGCTCCTGCGCCGCCGGCGCGAGGGAAGCATCGCTCTGCCCGGGACAGGCGGTCTCAGGCGCGAGCAGCGAGTCCCATGAGCCTGAGGCGCTCGCTGTCGCCGGAGTGCCGAGCAAGGCGCACGCGACGAGTGCGAGAAGCAGTATTTGTAGTTTCTTTGCCATCCCTCACCTGATCGGCGGAGATGACCGTCAGGGCGAGGATCAGGCCCCTTATTGGCCGAACGTTCAATACTTGGTAGAGCCGGAGCAGGTGCGCGGGAATGGAGCCGGGCGCTGCGGGGCCGCTAGGCCTTGCTCTTGTAGTACTCCAGGTTGACCTGGGTGTACTTGGACCACTCGTCGGGGAGCTGGTCCTCGGCGAAGCAGGCGTCCACGGGACAGGCCTCAACGCAGGCGTCGCAGTCGATGCATTCGTCCGGATCGATGTAGAGCTGCTCGACGTTGTCGTAGTCGGGCTCGTCCGGCGTCGGGTGAATGCAGTCGACGGGGCAGACCTCTACGCAGGAGTTGTCCTTCTGCCCGATGCAGGGCTCTGCGATGACGTATGCCACAGGCGTCTATTCCTTTCCCAAGTGTCGATTGCGATTGCGGCGCCCATCGGGCGCCGCGGGACGCGACATTCTAGGCGAGGCAGGGCGTCGGCGCGTGCCTGCTGACCACGGCTACAGTGGCGGCGTGATCCTGCTGACGGGAGCGACAGGGGTGGTGGGCGGCGAGCTCCTGCCCGCGTTGCTCGGCGCCGGTCATGAGGTCCGGGCCCTGGTGCGGGACCCGAGAAAGCTCGGGGAGCATCGGGTGGACGTCCAGATCGCCCTCGCCGACCTGCGGGATCCACTCTCGGTCCGGCACGCGATGCGCGGCGTCGACACGGTCATCCACCTCGCCGCCACGATCCGCGACCAGCCCGGTGGGACGATCGAGGAGCTGAACGGCCTGGCGACGGCGCGGTTGCTGCGCTCGGCGGAGCGGGCGGGGGTGGAGCGGTTCGTCTTCTTCTCGGCGATGGGCGCGACCGGCTTCCAGCGCACGCGCTTCTTTCGCTCCAAGGCGATCGCCGAGCGCGCCGTCGAGCAATCGTCCGTGAGTGGCATCGTCTTCGCCCCTTCGATCGTCTACCGGCCCGGGGATCCCTGGATCACCCTGCTCCAACGGCTGTCGATCCTCCCGGCCGTTCCGGTCTCGGGCTCTGGCGTCGCGCGCTACCAGCCGATCTGGGCCCGCGACGTCGCGCACTGCGTCGTCTCGGCGCTGAATGACACCCACGGCGGCCGCTATGAGCTGGCGGGGCCGGAGATTCTCTCCTACGACGAGATCGTCGAGCGCGTCCTCGAGGCGAGCGGCCGGACTAGGCCGCTCGTGCACGTCCCGCTGCCCCTGGTTCGCGCCGGCCGCCGGGCCCTCGAGCTGATCGCCGGGCCGTCGGTCTTCGCCACCTGGGAGGAGGCGGAGCTGATGGAGGTCACGATGACGACTGCGCGGGGAACGGCCGACCCGGAGCGCCTCGGCGTCGAGCCCCGTCCGATGGGCGCCGTCCTCGGCACCGCGGCCTAGGGCCGCCCCGAGAGCAGGTGGTGGTAGAGCCAGCGGTAGAGGTCCTCCGGTGCGCCGAGCATGTGCAGCGTGAGGGTCAGGGCCGACCCGGCGATCAGGAGAAGGCCCGCGGTGCGGAGCTTCGTCACCGGCCCAGAAAAGCAAGAGGCCCGGCGTGAGCCGGGCCTCTCGAAACACTCGCCTGTTGAGGCGATTACATCATCCCGCCCATGTCGGGCATGCCGCCACCGGGCATCGCGCCGGCGCCGTCCTTCTCGGGCGGCTCGGCCACGATGGCCTCGGTGGTGAGGATGTTCTTGGCGATCGACGCGGCGTTCTGAAGCGCCGAGCGCGTGACCATCGTCGGGTCGATGACGCCGGCGGCGATCAGGTCGCCGTACTCGCCATCGGCCGCGTTCAGGCCCTCGCCGGGCTTCAGGCCGCGGACCTTCTCGACCACGACGGAGGACTCGAAGCCCGAGTTGTCGGCGATCTGCCTGATCGGTGCTTCGAGCGAGCGCTGGATGATCGATGCCCCAGTCCGCTCGTCGTCGTCGTCGTAGGAATCGAGGGAGATCGCGTCCTGGGCGTTCAGCAGCGCGACGCCGCCGCCCGGGACGATGCCCTCCTCGAGCGCGGCACGAGTCGCCTGGAGGGCGTCCTCGACGCGGTGCTTCTTCTCCTTCATCTCGGTCTCGGTGGCCGCACCGACCTTGACGACCGCGACGCCGCCGGCCAGCTTGGCCAGCCGCTCCTGCAGCTTCTCGCGGTCGAAGTCGGAGTCGGTCGACTCGACCTCTGACTTGATCTGCTTGATGCGGCCCTTGATCTGCTCCCCATCGCCGGCACCGTCGATGATCGTGGTCGTGTCCTTCGAGACCACGACGCGACGCGCCTTGCCGAGCTGGTCGAGCTGGGTGTTCTCCAGCTTCAGGCCCATCTCCTCGGTGATCACCTCGCCGCCGGTGAGGATGCCGATGTCCTCCAGCATCCGCTTGCGACGGTCGCCGAAGCCGGGTGCCTTGACCGCAACGCCGGTGAAGGTGCCGCGGAGCTTGTTCACCACCAGGGTCGCCAGGGTCTCGCCTTCGACGTCCTCAGCGATGATCAGCAGCGACTTGCCACCCTGCATCACCTGCTCCAGCACCGGCAGGATGTCGCGCACCGAGCCGATCTTCTGGTTGGCGATCAGGATGTACGGGTCCTCGATCACGGCCTCCATGCGGTCCTGATCGGTGACCATGTAGGGCGAGATGTAGCCCTTGTCGAACTGCATGCCTTCGGTGAACTCCAGCTCCATGCCGAAGGTCTGACCCTCCTCGACGTTCACCACGCCGTCCTTGCCAACCTTGTCGATGGCGTCGGCGATGATGTTGCCGATCTCGTCGTCGGCCGCTGAGATGGCCGCGACCCGGGCGATCTGCTCCTTGCCCGCGATGTCCTTCGACTGCTTCTCGCGGAGGTTGTCGACCACCTGGTTGACGGCCTTCTCGATGCCGCTGCGAAGACCCAGCGGGTTGGCGCCGGCCGCGACGTTCTTGAGGCCGTGACGCACGATCGTCTGGGCGAGCAGCGTCGCCGTGGTGGTGCCGTCGCCGGCCACGTCGTTGGTGGCTGTCGCCACCTCCCGGACCAGCTGCGCACCCTGGTTCTGGAAGACGTCCTCGACCTCGATCTCGCGGGCGATGGTGACGCCGTCGTTGGTGATGGTGGGTGCTCCGAACTTCTTGTCGAGGACGACGTAACGACCCTTCGGACCGAGCGTCACCTTGACCGCATTGGCCACGGCGTCAACCCCGTCCTGCAGGGCGCCACGTGCATCCTCGTCGTACAAAAGCTCCTTGTGAGCCATATGTGTGCTTCCTCCTTCCTAAGTCCTTGGACTAGCCGACCTTCGCGAGCACATCTGACTCGCGCAGGACGAGCAGCTCGTCGCCGTCGACTGTGATTTCGGTGCCGCCGTACTTCGAATAGAGGACCTCGTCGCCCTCGCCCACATCCAGCGGGCGGCGGCTTCCGTCCTCCTGAATGGCTCCGTCGCCGACAGCGAGCACCTTGCCCTTCTGCGGCTTCTCCTTCGCTGTATCGGGGAGGACGATCCCACTTGCGGTCGTCTCCTCCTCTTCGACTGCCTGAACGATCAGGCGGTCGCCTAGCGGCTTCAGCTTCATCGGCAATTCCTCCTAGGTCAGATGGTGTTTCTCAAGCCTGCGGGGCTACTTTTGGCACTCTCGATGGGAGAGTGCCAGCCCGCAGGCTGATTGTAGCCAGAGTCGGCCTCCGGCCTTTGTCCGGCCGCGGTGTTTGTGGCGGCCGCTGATGGCGAAGCCGTCAGTCGATGGCCAGGAGCGGAACGCCGAGGAGCTTGGCGAGGCCGTGCCCGCCGTTTCGCATCACATAGTCATGGTTGACCGCGAAGATCGGCCGCGCGACGGGCGAGAGCAGGTTCATCCAGGCGCGAGTCGTGCGCACGTTCCACTCATAGAGGGCCGCGGTGACGCCGCCCTGCTCGAAGAGGCGCCAGCGCCCGACGCCGGTCAGCTCGCCCTCGGCGTTTCCCTCGAGCAGATAGGGCTTCTCGACCTTGACGGTCCGGACGAAGAACTCGAGCTTGTAGGGCAGCTTCGACTTCCACACGTAGCGCCCGTACCGCCCGACGCCGGACTCGTCGCCCTCCTCGAGCTTGTCGGCCTCGAGGACGCCGTGCCACCACTCCGGCCACCGCTCCGACTCGTAGATGGCGTCCCAGACCCGCTCCCGGGGAGCCTCGAGCAGCCAGGTTGTCAGGAAGCGGTATTCAGCCACGCCGAGTCAGTTTCGAGACGGCGTTTCGCCGTTTCCGAACTGGGTGCTTGGCCTTTCGACGATTTGGGAGAAGCGGATCACCGTCACGGTGTCGTCGTCGCCGATCGGGCGCGTGTAGAGCTTCTCCAGGAAGTCGACGGTCTCCTCGCGCCGGCGGAATTCCGGGTTGTCGTGCTCGATGTCGCGTGGGGAGAGCTCCGCGATCTTCTTCACTTCGACGTCGTCGATCACGGCGGCGAAGATCTTCTCCCGGGCCTGGTGCCGGTATCCGATCGTGATCCAGACGACCTGTCCGCGCTTGTACTTGCGTGACTTGTCGCCCAGGCGGATCGTCGCGGTCTTCCGGCCGCTGCGCAGCTGGTCGACGAAGATCGGCGAGTAGAAGTTGAGGACATACAGCGCGGAATTCACCCAGCGAGCCTACTTATTGAAAGGGCTCAGGGGGGTTGAAGCCCTCGACGCCGATCAGCGGGACGAAGCGGCACGGCCCGATGGTTTCCTGGCGCAGATCGCCGTTCTCCCTGATGAACGCCACGAGGAGATCGGCCGATCCGGTCGCGATCGGAACGACGAGTCGCCCATCCGAGGCGAGCTCGGCGAGCAGGCTGTGCGGTGCCTCGGGCGTGGCGGCGTGGATGGCGATCGCATCGTACGGAGCGTTCTCGGGATGCCCGCGGCTGCCGTCCTCGACCACGACCTCGACGTTGTCGATGCCGAGCTCGGCGAGCCTATGCCGCGCGGCGTCGCCCAGCTCCGGAACCCGCTCGATGCTGACCACGTGGCGGGCGAGCTTTGCCAGCACCGCCGCGGAGTAGCCGGATCCCGTCCCGATCTCGAGCACGTTCTCGTCGCCGCTCAGCCGGAGCGCTTTGCAGATTGCGGCCACCACCCAGGGCTGGGAGATGGTCTGTTCGTGGCCGATCGGCAGCGCGGAGTCGTTGTAGGAGCTGGAGCGAACCTGCTCCGGGACGAAGTGCTCGCGGGGCACGGCGGCCATTGCGGCGAGCACCCGCTCGTCGTCTATCCCGCGACGGCGCAGCTGGCGCTCCACCATTCGGGCGCGTTGCTCTGCGAAATCAGGTGAACGGCCCGGGGCCACTCAAAAAATGTAAGCGTCGAGGCGCTCGGGCTCGATCACCGTGACGCGCCCCCTGCCCACCTGGACCACCCCGGCCCGCTCGAGGGTGGCCAGGAACCGGCTGACGCTCTCGCGCGAGGTGCCCGCCATCTGGGCGAGGTCGGACTGGCGCAGCCGGATGGTCACGCCATCCCTGACCAGCGGGGTGACGGTCTCCTCGGCGAGGAGCTGGTTCAGCACTCCCGCGACCCGGCTCGGCACCGTCTGGAAAGACTGGCGGGCGATGCGCTCATTCGCCTCCCGAAGCCGGCGGGTGAGCGCCACCACGAGCTTCTCGGCCATGTCCGGATGCGCCCGGATCAGCGTGCGCATATCCGTCGCCGGCAGGGCGAGCAGCTCCGTGTTCTCGGCGGCCTCGATGCTGGCAGATCGGCGCTCGCCATCCAGCATCGCGAGCTCTCCGAAGATCGCGCCCGGGCCGAGGGTGGCGAGCGTGATCACCCGGCCGTCGGAGTGCTGGCGGATCACCCGGGCGCTGCCCTCCTTGACGATGTAGCAGGCGTCGCCGGGGTCGCCCTCGTGAAAGACCCGAGTGTCGGCGGGATAGCTGCGGGGAATGGCGACCTGCGCGACCCGCTCGAGTTCGTCCGGCGAGAGCTGCGCAAAGAGGGGTACGCGGCCCAGGAGCTCGACGATCCCGGCTCTTGCTCCGTTCTCCATCCCACCGGTGATTATCGCTACTCAAGCGAAAAGTGCGGAGGACAGGCTGGTAGCCGTGCTCAGTCGCGAGCACGCGGCTGACAGCTAGGACACCAGTAGGTGGTCCGGGCCGAGTCGCCCTGCGCCCGGGACACGATCGCCGTTCCGCAGCGCGGGCAGGGCCTTCCCGCCTTTCGGTACACGTGGCTGGGTTGGCGCCCGGTATCGGCGGCTTCGAGCATGAGCGTCCGCGTGGCCGCGAGGGCCGCGATCAGATCCTGGTCGGTGAGCGAGCCCAGTTCCCGGTTCGGATCGAGACCGGCCGCGAAGCAGCCCTCTGACTTGAAGATGTTTCCGATTCCGGCCACCAGGCGCTGGCCCAGCAGCGCGTTGCCCAGCTCGAGCTCTGGCCGCGTCCCGCGGATTCGGGCGACGGCCAGAGCGGCGTCGAAGTCGTCCGCCAGGATGTCCGGACCGAGCCGAGCGAGCCGGGGGTCCCGGCGCAACTGGGCTTCCCGGGCGATCCGCATCGTCGAGCCGCCGAAGTTGACCGCCTCGGAGTCCTGGGCGGAGAGAGCGATCCACGCCTGATGAGCCGGCCGGCGCCAGCGCTCGCCGGCGCGGTAGAGCTGCCAGCTGCCGCGCATGCCGAGGTGGCTGTGCAGGGCGAGGGCGTCCTCGAAGTGGATCAGCAGGTGCTTGCCCCTGCTCTCGATGCGCTCGAGCGTGCGGCCGTCGAGCTCGGAGGCCGGCAGTCCCGCCGGCCGTCGCGGGCCCGGGGTGCGGGCGGAGATCTCCTTGCCGGCGAGGCTCGCCTCGAGGCGCCTGGCCAAGCGGAGGATCGTGTCCCCCTCGGCCACTAGATGATCGAGCCCGAATCGGCGTGCGCCCGGTGGCGCGCCCGGCCGAGCAGATCAAGGACGCAGGGCGAAGCCTTTGGTGGTGCCAAAGGCGAGCCCGAGGACGAAGAGATGCGAAGCGCCAGGCGCGTCATCCGGGTGCGCGGGGATTCGCGATCGGTCATCTAGGCCACGAGGCGGCGCGGCTGGCGCCTGAAGCCTGCCTCGATCAGCGCGGCCTCCATCCCTGAGCCGATCACCGGCTCGCCGTCGAGGCGCTCGATCGCAAGCTTCTCGATCTGGCCGGCCTGGGCAGCGGCGGCCAGCTCGCCCAGCGCCGCCGCGAGCTCGTCGCCCTCGAGGGACTGCAGCCGCAGAATTCCCTTGCCGCCTCGCTCCACGTAGATCAGCGGCTCGCCGTCCCGGAGCATCACGTAGGCCCCCGCCGTTCGCGCCGGCCGGCGCTGGCCCTCGAGCTTGGGCCAGGAGAGCGTGGCACCGTATGGATTGGCCGGATCAGTGGCGGCCAGCACCTGCAGCTCGTCATCCGCCTGGGGCATGCTGCGCAGGCGCTCTACCGCGCCGGGGAGGGCGAACTGGGCGCCGCCCAGACCCTCCACGAAATAGCCGCGCCGGGCCGTGCCGAGCAGCTCGAGGTTCTGAAGCTCGCCGTAGATCGAGGCGAACCCGCCCGGGATCCCCTCGGCGATCGCGGTCTCGCGGGTGACGATGCCGTGGCGCTCGAGCATCAGCTCGGCCAGGGCGCGCATCCGGGGGCCGGCGGTGGGGGCGTCCGCGAACAGCGGCGCGCTCAGCGACCAGCGCCCGATCACGGTCCCGGCCGCCGCCGCCCGCCGCCGGGCGAACCGGCGCCCGCCGCGCTCCGAGCGCTGGGCGGAGCGCAGCCGGGGAGCGCGCAGCGGGGCAAAGGCGTCGTTCGTCACCTCGCCCGACCAGGCCAGGTCCCAGAGGGCCTCGTGGAGCTCCTCCGCGGATCCCTCCAGCTCAAGCAGGTCGAGCCAGAAGCACGGGCCGTGTGCGAGGCGCTCGCGGATCAGGTCATGGACCGGGCCGTCGGGCGCGTCCAGCTTGGCGTTGCCGGGGGGCGGGCCCGCGAGCCGGACGTCCTCGCGGAAGTACAGCGCCACCTTGCCGTCGTTTCGGCCGAGCGCCCCGGCCCCGACCCAGACGAGCTCTCCGCTGGTGCAGAGCTCGTCGAGCCACGTGGGGCTGTAGGAACCGAGCCGGCGGGGAAGCACGTCGCGCTCCCAGGTCTTCGGCGTGAGCGCCACCCCCTGGAGGGAGACGAGCGCCTCGCGCAGACGGTCGGGACCGGCGCCGGAGCGGCCGTGGGCGTCGACGTTCTGCCAGCTCGGCAGGAAGCGGGCCAGCTCGCGCGGGTCGGTTGCCTCGACCTCCTTGCGCAGCCTGGCGAGGCTGGCGCGGCGCAGGCGCCGCAGGACATCGGCCTCGCACCACTCGCGGGAGGTGCCGCCCGGGAGGAGCTCGCCCCGGACGACGTTGCCGGATCGCTCCAGCTCCTTCAGGGCGGAGCTCGGATCGACGCCGTAGCGGTCGGCGAGCTGCCGGGTCGGGAAGGGCACGTGGGTGGCGGCATAGCGCCGGACCAGGGAGACCAGCGCGTCGTCGATCGGCTCCAGGAAGCTCTCGGGCAGCCCCGCCGGAGGCGGCACGCCGAGCGCGTCCCGGTAGAGGCCGGCATCCTCGGCGGCGATGAAGCGCTCCTCGCCGGCGATCCTCACAGCGGCCGCCCGGCGCTCCTTGACCAGTTTCTCGAGCATCGATGCCGCCGAGTAGCCCTCCTCCGTGCGCTGCTCGCACTCATCCGCCGTCAGGTCGCCGAGGCGGCGGAGGATCTGCTGGAGGCCGTCGCGGTCCTTGGCAAGGCCCGCCTCGGTCAGGTGCTGGAGCTGCATGGCCACCTCCTCGAGCGCCTCCGGATCGATCAGCTCGCGGAGCTCCTCCTGCCCGAGCAGCTCGGCGAGCAGGTCGCGATCGAGGGCGAGGGCCGCCGCGCGGCGCTCCGCGTTCGGCGTGTCCCCCTCGTACATGTAGGTGGCGACGTAGTCGAAGAGGAGCGAGGAGGCGAAGGGCGACGCCGTGGGCGTCTCGACCTCGACCATCGTGATCTTGCGCGAGTGGAGGTCGCGCAGCAGCTCCTTGAGGGAGGGAAGGTCGAGGACGTCGCGCATCACCTCCCGATAGGTCTCGAGGATCACCGGGAAGCGCGGGAAGTCGCGGGCGACCTCGAGCAGGCTCTGGGACTTGAGGCGCTGCTGCCAGAGCGGGGTTCGCTTGCCGGGCCACGCCCGCGGGATCAGCAGGGAGCGGGCGGCGTTCTCGCGGAAGCGGGCGCCGAAGAGGGCCGACCCGGAGAGCTCGCGGATCACCAGGTCCTCGAGCTCGTCGGGCTCGATCATCACCAGGTCGCCGGGCGGCGGCTCGTCGGCGTCGGGAAGGTGGATGACGATCCCGTCGTCGGACCAGATCGCGTCGGCCTCCAGATCCTTGTCGTCGCGGATCTTGGCGGCGAGCGCGAGTCCCCATGCGGCGTGCACCCGCCCGCCGAAGGGCGAGAGAACGCAGAGCCGCCAGTCGCCGATCTCGTCGCGGAAGCGCTCGATCACGATCGCCTCGTCCGAGGGGACGACCCGCGTGGCGGCCTGCTGCTCGGTCAGGTAGTTGACGAGGTTCTGGGCGGCAAGCTTGTCGAGGTCGTTCTCCTTGGCGAGCTTCTTCGGATCCGCGTTCACCGCCTCGCGGCTGAAGGCGCCGATCGCCCTGCCGAGCTCGGCGGGCCTGCCGATCCCGTCGCCGCGCCAGAAGGGGACCGCCCCGGGCGTCCCGGGCGCGGGCGTGACGATCACCCGGTCGCGGGTGATCTCCTCGATTCGCCATGTGCTGGCGCCGAGCAGGAAGGTCTGGCCGGGACGTGCCTCGTAGACCATCTCCTCGTCGAGCTCTCCGACCCGGCGGCCGTCGGGGAGATGGACGCCGTACAGGCCGCGGTCGGGGATCGTTCCCGCATTCGCGACCGCCAGCTGGCGCGCGCCCGGACGGCCGCGCATCGTGCCCTTCGTGCGATCCCAGACGATCCGGGGGCGCAGCTCGGCGAATCGCTCGGAGGGATAGCGCCCGTCGAGCATGTCGAGCACGTTCTCGAGCTGCTCGCGCGAGAGCTCGGCGAATGGCTGAGCCGCCCGGACCAGGCTCTCGACCTCGTCCACCTTCCACTCGTCCAGCGCCGCCATCGAGACGAGGTGCTGGGCCAGCACGTCGAGCGGGTTCTGGGGGATGACGGTCTCCTCGATCTCGCCCGAGCGCATGCGGCGGGCGACGACCGCGCACTCGAGGAGATCGGCCCGGAACTTCGGGAAGATCCGCCCCTTCGAGACCTCGCCGAGCGTATGGCCGGCGCGGCCGACGCGCTGCAGCCCGCGGGTGACGGACTTCGGCGACTCGACCTGGATCACGAGGTCGACGGCGCCCATGTCGATGCCGAGCTCGAGAGACGAGGTCGCGACCAGGCAGGGGAGCTGCCCCGATTTGAGCATCTCCTCGACCAGGGCGCGCTCCTCGTGTGAGAGCGATCCGTGGTGGGCGCGGGCGATCTCGGGCGGAGCCTTATCGCCATTCTTGGCGTTGCCCGCGTGCTCGGTGGCCGGAAGCTCCTCCTCGATCTCGTCGTTGTGCATCTCGTTGAGGCGCTTCGCGATCCGCTCGGCGGCACGCCGGTTGTTGACGAAGACGATCGTCGAGTTGTGCTCGCGCACGAGGCGCAGAAGCTCGGGATAGATCGCCGGCCAGATCGAGCGGGTGTTGGTCGCGGGGTCGAGGGAGGCCTCGATCGGTCCCGGGTCGATTCGCTCGGGTGAGTGATTCTGCTTTGGATGGGGCGTCTTGCCGGTGTCGGCGCCGTCTCGCCGCTTGTTGGACAGCGGGCTGGGCTCCGCCATGTCCTCGACCGGCACCACGATCTCCAGGTCGAGCTGCTTGGGCTCCGAGGCGTCGACGATCTTGCACTCGCGGCCGCCGCCGACGAGGAACTGCCCGATTCGCTCGAGCGGCCGCTGCGTGGCCGACAGGCCGATCCTCTGCATGCGGTCTTCGCCGCCCAGGTGGTCGAGGCGCTCCATCGTCACCGCCAGATGGCTGCCTCGCTTGGATGGCGCCACGGCGTGGATCTCGTCGACGATCACGGCCTCGACGCCTCCGAGGATCTCGCGGGCGCCCGAGCTGATCATCAGATAGAGCGACTCGGGGGTGGTGATCAGGATGTCCGGCGGCTCGCGGCGCATGGCGCGGCGCTCGGACTGCGGCGTGTCGCCCGTGCGCAGGGCCACCGAGATCGGCGCGCCGACCCCCCGCAGGGGGGCCCTCAGGTTGCGTTCGATGTCGTAGGAGAGCGCCTTGAGGGGGGAGATGTAGACGATCCGCACGCCCGAGCCGAGGCGCTCCGGCTCCCGCGCGAGTCGGTCGATCCCCCAGAGGAACGAGGCCAGGGTCTTTCCCGATCCCGTGGGGGCGCAGATCAGGGTGTGCGCACCGGAGGCGATTGCGGGCCAGCCAGCCGCCTGTGCGGGCGTGGCCGCCTCGAAGGACGCCTGAAACCACTTCCTGACCGGCTCGGAGAAGGGCTCCAGGGGTGACTTTGGGGTCGTGGGCGTACTCATGCCGAACCTACTGACCTTACCGATCGCCCAGCTCCGGTCTATCGATTGGCGAGTTCCTCCGGTCTATCCGGAAGAACTCGCCGACACCCTGGATTTGGGCCTAGGAGCGGCCCTCGGCGGTGCCCACGGCGACCCGTTCCACGTCCAGCCGCGGCAGGAACCGCTCGAGCCAGTCCGGGATCCACCAGTTCCGCTTGCCGAGCAACTGCATCACGGCCGGCACCAGCACCATCCGCACGATCGTCGCGTCCAGGAAGATCGCCGACGCCAGGCCGATGCCGAACAGCTTGAGGAACGTGTCCGACGAGGCCAGGAAGGCGAGGAACACCACGACCATGATCGCCGCTGCCGCCGTGATCACCCGGGCCGTCTTCGCGAGGCCATCGGCGACCGCCCGGCGCGTGTCCCCATCCTTGAGGTACTCCTCGCGGATCCGCGAGACCAGGAAGACCTCGTAGTCCATCGAGAGGCCGAAGAGGATCGCGAACATCATCACCGGCATGAAGGGCGCGATGGGCACCTCGTGATCGATGCCGATCAGGTTGCTGAGCCCACCGCCGTTGGAGGCAAGCGTCATCACGCCGTAGGCAGCACTCACCGAAAGCAGGTTCATCACCCCGGCCTTGAGCGAGATGAACGGCGAGTGGAAGGCGACCAGGAGCAGCAGGAACGAGAGGCCGACCACGCCGACGATGAAGAGCGGCATCCGGTCCTTGATGAAGGCACTCTGATCCTCCAGCGCGGCCGTGACGCCGCCGACCTTGACGTCGATCCCGGAGCTGCCAACCACGGCCGGAATCGTGTCATCCCGCAGCCGGTGCACGAGGTCCGTCGTCTCGCTGTCCTGAGGTGAGCTCTTCGGGATCACCGGGATCAGAGCCGCATCGCCCGCGGAGTTGACCCTGGTCGGTCCCACGAAGGCAACGTCCGGATCGGAGCGGACCTTGGTCGCCAGAGCGTCCATCGTCGCCTTGTCCGATGCGCTGGGCAGCGTGGCGGCGATGACCACCGGGCCGTTGGTGCCCGGGCCGAAGCCGTCGGTGATCAGGTCGTAGGCCTGCCGGGTCATCGAGTCCGGCGGATCGTTGCCCGCGTCCGGGAATCCGAGTCGCATACCGAGTGCCGGCGCGGCCAGCGCGAGCAGGATCGCGGTGGCGACGATCGCTGCGGTCCAGGGACGCCGCTGCACCATGTGGCTCCAGCGAGCGGCGGGCGACTCCTCGCCGGTGTCGGCATCCGCCCGCAACGTCCGGCCGAGGAGCGGGATGCGCAGACGGTCGACCCGCGGGCCGAGGTAGGACAGCAACGCCGGCAGCAGGGTGATCGAGGCGAGCATCACGACGAGCACGGCGATTGCGGCAGAGAGCGCGACACCGTACATGTAGGAGAGGCCGGTGAGGAACAAGCCGAGCACCGCGATCACGACGGTGCAGCCGGCGATGATCACGCTCCGACCGGCGGTGGTGACTGCCTCGACAACTGCGTCGTGACGGTCCTTTCCGTCGCGCATCGCCGAGCGGAACCGGGTCAGGACGAGCAGGGAGTAGTCGATGCCTACGCCGATCCCGATCAGACCCGAGACCGCGGTCGTCCAGTCGGGGACGTCGATGACGTTTGCGAGCAGAGGAATCAGGCCGGCCGAGGAGATGCCGAGTCCGGCAAGGGCGATCCCAAGCGGTAGGCCGGCCGCCACGACCGAGCCGAAGGCGATCAGCAGGACGATCGCGGCGCCGAGGAACCCGATGCCCTCCGGGCTTGCCTGCGACTCCGCCCGCTGGATTGGATCGCCGCCCAGCTTGATCTCCAGCCCGTTGCCGTCATTCGCCTGGGCGGCGTCGATCAGCTGCGTGCCCTGGTCCTTGGTTACGTCCCAGCCCGGAACGGTCAGCGGCAGGGTCGTCGTCCCGAACTGTCCGTTCTGCGAGTAGCGGATCGCAGTGTGGGTCGAGATGTGGTTCACCTTCTCGACCTGGGCGAAGAACGCGTTCATGCGCTGCTGGGCCGCTGGGCTGCGGACCCCCTCCGGGTCCTTCCAGACGACGTAGATCTCCTGTCCGGAGTACCCGCCGAAGCGCTGCTGGGTGATGTCGCTCGCGGCCTTAGACTCAGAGCCGGGCGTGTTGTAGTCGGCGTTGAACTCGCCCTTGAGCGCTCCCCCCACGCCGATGATCACGATCATCGCCGCGATCCAGGCGAGCACCATGCGGCCGCGCCGGCGGTAGGCGATGTCTGCGAGACGGGTCAGGTAACGCGTCATCCACGGCCCGTTCTAGCAAGAGGCGCCCTTCGGCGTCTTCTCCAAACCTGCTGACTACTTCAGGGGCTTGCCGTAGTGGCGCTCGTAGTACTCGCGGTAGTCGCCTGAGCGGATCGGTGCCCACCAACCCTCGTTCTCGCGGTACCAGTGGACAGTCCGCTCGATCCCCTCGTCGAAGTTCACGGCGGCCCGCCAGCCGAGCGCCTCGAGCCGGGCGGCCGAGAGCGAGTAGCGGCGATCGTGGCCCGGACGGTCCTTCACGTACTCGATCAGGGACTCGTCACGATCCGTGAGCGCGAGGATTCGCCGGATGACCTCGATGTTGGGAAGCTCGTCGGGGCCGCCGACGTTGTAGACGTTGCCCGGCTCGCCGCTCTCCAGCACCGCGTCCACGGCCGAGCAGCAATCCTCGACGTAGAGCCAGTTCCGCACCTGCATGCCGTCGCCGTAGACGGGCAGTGGATCACCGGCGAGCGCGTTCAGGATGCAGAGCGGGATCAGCTTCTCGGGGTACTGGTAGGGGCCGTAGTTGTTGGAGGCGCGCATGATCAGCGCCTCGGCTCCATAGGTGCGGGCGAAGGCCCAGACCAACAGGTCGCCGCCGGCCTTGGAGGCCGAGTACGGGGAGGAGGGGGCGAGCGGCGACTCCTCGGTCGCCGACCCCATCTCGAAGTCGCCGTAGACCTCGTCCGTCGAGAACTGCAGGTAGCGGACGCCCGCGTCGCGGGCCGCCTCGAGCAGGACGTAAGTGCCGAAGACATCGGTGGTGATGAACTCGCCGGGCGCCTCGATCGAGCGGTCGACGTGGGACTCGGCGGCGAAGTTGACCACCGCGTCGCAGTCCTCGACCGCGCCGCGAGCGGCGCCGCGTTCGGCGATGTCGGCCTCGACCAGCTCGAAGCGGTCCTCGGGAAGACCCTCGAAGTTCTCCCGGCGACCCGCATAGGTGAGCTTGTCGATCACGCGTACGGAGTCATCGGGATGGTTGGCGAGGCGCAACCTCACATAGTTGGAGCCGATGAAGCCGGCGCCGCCGGCGACCAGCAGCTTCACGCGGCGTCCTGCCCTTCGCCGGTCCCGTCTGGTCCGTCCTCCCAGGTCACATCCTCGAGCGGCAACTCACTCTCGCCGGTGATCTCCTCGCCGTCGGCCTCCCGCTCCTCGCGCTCGCGCTTTGTCCAGTCGAGCATCGGCTGCCGTCGCGAGGCGCTCGAGCGCTGCTTCTTCGGTTCCTCTTGCGCCGTGTGGCCGCGGCGAGCGAGGTAGTCGGAGAGGCCGCGTTGCCACGTGGGCAGCTCGATCGGCGCGGAGCGGCGGCTGACCAGGACGGAGTTCTCCGGTCGCTTCGCGGGTCGCTCCATCATGTCGGTCGTCGACGCCATGACCCGCGTGACGACCTCCGCCTGCCGGAAGATCTCGAGCGCGAACTCGTACCAGGAGCAGCTTCCCTTGCCCGCCATGTGGTGGATGCCGTAGGCGCCGGTGTCGACGAGCCGCAGCAGGCCGACCGCGAGGTGGCCTGTGTACGTCGGGCAGCCGACCTGGTCATGGACGACGACCACCGGGCCGCCGCCCTCGCCGAGCCGGAGCATCGTCTCGACGAAGTTCCCGCCGTGGGGGCCGAAGAGCCAGGAGGTGCGGACGATGAAGCTGCGCCCGTTGACCAGGGCCGTTGCCCGCTCTCCGGCGAGCTTGGTCCGCCCGTAGGCATTGATCGGGTCGGGGTCGTCGGATTCTCCGTATGGCCCGTCCGTCCCGTTGAAGACGTAGTCGGTCGAGGGGAAGATCAGCTTCGCATCCACTTTCTTCGCGGCATCGGCGACGAACCCGGCGCCCTGTGCGTTGACGAGCGACGCGTCGTGTTCGGACTCCTCAGCCCCGTCGACATTGGTCCATGCAGCGCAGTTGATGACGGCGCCCGGCCGCTCGCGGGTGATCACTCGTTCGACCCGGGCGGGATCGGTGACATCGAGGTCGTCGTGGGTCAGAGCGATCACCTGGTGGCTCATCGCCTCCGCCAACCGGACCACGTCGTAGCCGAGCATTCCACCCGCTCCCGTCACCACGATCTTCATGGGATCGAGATGTCCGCGTTGTCGCCGACCAGGAAGCGAAGAGTCTTCGGCATCCCCTCGCTGCGGCTCAGGCTGACGTTCTTGCCCAGCAGGCTCGCCTCCATCCGGGCGTGGAGGTCGCGAATGCTGGACCCCGCCAGGACGATCGAGTGCTCGACCTCCGAACCGGTGATCACGACGTCTCGGTCGATCGCGGTGTAGGGGCCGATGTAGGAGTCCGTGATCGTGGTCCCCGCGCCGATGATCGCGGGGCCCCGGACGACGGTGCGCTCCAGCTTCGCGCCTTTCTCGATCACGACACGGCCCTCGACTCGGGAGGCGTCGTCGAGCTCACCGTCCATGCGCCGCTCGATGTCCTCCAGGACGAGCCGGTTCGCCTCGAGCATGTCCTCGAGCTTCCCGGTGTCCTTCCACCACCCCTTGACGATGTGCGGCTCCACCCGCCGGCCGGACTCGATCAGCCTGTCGATCGCGTCCGTGATCTCGAGCTCGCCGCGCGCAGAGGGCTCGATGGCGTGTGCCGCCTCGAAGATCGAGGGCCCGAACATGTAGACGCCGACCAGGGCGAGGTCGCTCGGCGGGTCCTTCGGCTTCTCGACCAGGCGAACGACCCGGTCCCCGTCGAGCTCGGCCACTCCGTAGGAGGAGGGGTCCTCCACGTGGGTGAGCAGGATCAGCGCGTCGGGCTCGGAGCTGCGGAAGACCTCGGCGAGCTCGACGATCCCGTCGCGGAGCAGGTTGTCGCCCAGGTACATGACGAACGGGCTCTGTCCCAGGAAGTCCTCGGCGGTGAGCAGCGCGTGGGCGAGCCCGAGCGGCGCCTCCTGCTCGAGGTAGGTGATCGAGGCTCCGAACGCGGAGCCGTCGCCGGCCGCCTGCCTGATCTCATCGCCGGTCTCGGGCGCGATGATGATCCCGATCTCCTTGATCCCGGCCTCGACCAGGGCCTCGATCCCGTAGAAGAGCACGGGCTTGTTGGCCACCGGCACGAGCTGTTTGGCGGACGTATGCGTGATCGGGCGTAGGCGAGTCCCCGCACCCCCGGAGAGGATCAACCCCTTGAGCTCATCCATTCGCGGCAGGCTACAGCGGCCCGGGTTGATCGCTTCGCCATCAGGCGCGGGCACGGGCGGCCGCCCCGCCTAAGTCGCTACGGGCTTTGCCCTTCGCTCCTGAAGAGAGCGGCCTTGTGCCCGCTAGCTAGTGTGGCTTGGAGGGGTTCTTGTGGTTGCTGAACTCGCAGTGATTGCCGCGCGGATCGATCGCGTCCTTGCGGAGCACGTCGCCGCCGCCGTCCCCGCAGGAGATGAACGTGTCCCTGACCCCATCCAGGGTCTGCAGGGTGTCGCGCCCGCGTCCGCCCTTGTAGATGTCCGCGCCCCCGCGCCCCCGCAGCGAGTCACGGCCGTCGTTGCCCTTCAGGATGTCATTGCCGTTGCCGCCCGTCAGGACGTCGATGCCGCGGCCGCCGATCATCAGCGCCCCGAGGGGGACAGTCTCCCCCACTTGCGCGGTGTCGTCTCGGTCCCGGACGTCGATGATCAGGCTGCCGACGAACTCCTGGCGGCACAGGCCCACACCGTTGATCAGCTCGCAGGGCCCCCCTCCGATCGAGATCGGGTTGGCGTCGGCATCCTGGAAGCTGTAGACAGGCACGGTCCCTCCGAGCAACGAGCTCGACGTGACCACCACATCGTTCCTCTCGCCCTGACCGGCGACGTAAAAGATGATCCCGCCGGAGCTGGTGAGGGTCGAAGCGTGCGCGCTTCCCGCGCCGACCAGCAGAACCCCCAGAGTCGTCAAAGCAAACGCGATCCTTCGCATTTGGTTCCCCTTCTTTGTCCGGATAAGGGCCGGGATTCTGCCACTTTCCGGGAAGAAACTCCTCGAAATTGGGGAGTTGCAACCTCCCACCCACTAACTAGTAGACGCCCCCCAGCTTGCGGTGGTCCCAGGTGGCGGTGCGCTTCGGGTGGAAGTGGATTGCAGCGCGCTTCGGTGCCTGGGCCTGAAGCGCGGCCGCCGCGTCACCCTCGACCGATTCGATCCCCTCGCTGTAGCGAACCGTCAGTTTCTTGGCGAAGTCGACGATCTCCTCGACGTCCCGGATCAGCTCGGCCTCCGCCTCGATCTGCACGCCTCGCAGCTCCCCGTACTCGACACCGGTCTCGATCAGGAGCGTCGCCCGCGGGTCGCGCTCGAGGTTCTTCACCTTCTGGGACTTGGCGTAGGTCCAGACCCAGATCTCGCCGTCGCGCGGGACGTACCAGAGGGGCATCGAGTGCGGCCAGCCGCGCGGGCCGATGGAGGAGACGACCACGATGCGCTCGGTCTCGAGCAGCTCCCCCAACTCGCGTCGGTGAGCTTGATCTGGTCCCGCCGCGAGGGCATCAGGTGCTTGCCGGGGACAGGACCAGGGTCTCGAAGGGACCCTCGCCCGCCATCGACTGGGTGGCGCCGACCGACCAGCGCGACTGGAGGTCGTCGTAGTGGCTGCTCCAGGCGTGGCCCGACTGCCCGGTGAACGCCTGCCACTGCGAGCGCTCCGGCGCCGCCGGGTCGGCGAGCATCCGCCAGCTCGGGGCCCAGATCGCGTGGTAGGGGTCATTCGGGTCGTAGGCGATCTGGGCGACGGTCTCCTGCCCGCCTCCGGGGTGGAGCGTCCGGTTGAAGACGCGCTCGGCGACCGGATGCACACCACCAAGCGCGTGGGGGAAGTTCAGGGCGTGGACGCGACCCCACTGCCATCCCTCCGGGTCCGGTCCGAAGCGCTCCTCGAGGTCGTCGAGGGCGCCGCGCAGCGCCTCGAGGACGAGCTCGTCCCAGGAGCCCCCGATCAGCTCCTCGTCGGCCTCCTCCCAGAGGGAGAGCAGGTGAGAATGCCAGCGCCACGGCGAGGTGACGTGGGCGATGAACCCATTGTCGGCGCGGTCGAGGTAGCGGTCGGCGAGGTCCCGATCGCCGATCGCCGCCCGGGTGAACTCGCGCGCGAGGCGCAGCAGGAACGCCTGGTAGATCGTGCCGGCAACGGTCCGCGGGTTGAGCGTGCGGTCCCAGCTCTTCAGCCGCTCGATCGCTCGCACCTCGCGCTGGCTCGTCGGCACCAGGCGGGCGAGGCGGTGGACGACCTCGTCGCCGGGGATCGAATAGAGGTCGGTCTGCATGCTCCGGAAAGTCTCGAGGTCGTGCTCCTCGGTCTCCTGCAGCAGCTGCTCGATTCGCGCGGCTCGGTACCCGTCGAGCCAGTCGCTGGTGATGTGGTGCGGATAGGAGTCGTCGACGACGCGGTTGTTCGCGGTGACGATGAACCCCTCCTCGGGATTGACCAGCTCGGGGAGCTCGTCGTATGGAATCCACCCGTCCCATTCGTACTCCCCCGTCCAGCCGGGCTTCGGTAGGTCGGGGCAGTCGCCCTTCCGCTTCGGGATCCGGCCCATCAGCTTGTAGCCGATCGATCCGTGCCGGTCGGCCCAGACAAGGTTCGAGACCGGCATCGTCACCGTGCGGAGCATCTCGACCAGCTCTGGGCCGCTGGTCGGCTCGAGCACGCCGAGGTGCGCATATGAGATCGACGGCTCGTCGAGCGCCGCCCAGCGGAGGGCGAGCGGTTGCTCGTCGTCGGCGCCGAGGGCCTGGTTGACGATCGGTCCGTGGTGGGTGAGGCGAACCTCGTGCCGCTCGGGCACCTCCTGGCCGCGGATCGAGATCAGCTCCTCGACGATCTCGAGCGGCCGCTGCTCTCCCTGGAACTCGTAGCTCTCGTCCTCGATCCGTTCGACGAAGAGGTCCTCGACGTCGGCCATCACGTTTGTGAAGGCGAAGGCGACATCATTGTTCTGGCCGAGCGAGATCCCGGGCAGGCCGGGGATCGATGCTCCGCGGCACCACCGCCCGTCGAGCTCGAGTGCGATCTCGTACCAGACACCGGGCATGCCGCTGGGCAGGTGGGGGTCGCCGGCGAGCAGCGCGCCGCCGGTCGCGGAGCGGCTCGGGCTCACCGCCCAGTTGTTGGAGCCGCTGGCGGCGGCGGCAAGGCCGATCTGGTCGCGGACGCGGCCGATCTGCTCGGCGAGCCGGAGGCCGTCGCCGTCGAAGCCGTGCCCGGGCCGGAGCACGACGGGGTTCCCCTTTGGATAGGTGGGATCGAGCTTGGCGGCGCGCTCCTCGCCGAGCTCGCGGACCAGGTCGGCGCGCAGGAGCTCGCGCTCCCAGTTCGTCGAGAGCCCGAAGGAGAGGAGCTTGCCGCCCGCGAGCATGTCGGCGGGTCTCCAAGGCTCGAAGTTGAGGCGCAGCAGCTGGAGCTCAGGGGGCGGTGCGGAGGCGGTGCGGGCGGCCTCGTTGATGCCGGCGCAGTACGCGTCGAGGAAAGGACGCAGGTCATCATCCAGTTCGGCTTCCTCCCGGAGCGCCATGCGACGCAATCCAAGTGTTCGCATCAAGCGGTCTACGGGAAGACCGGCGCGACCCGCGATCTCCGACACCCGGCCCGAGCAGATCCGCCGCTGGATGTCGATCTGCCAAAGGCGGTCCTGGCCGTGACAGAAGCCCTGACCGAACCAGAGGTCGGCGGCCGACTGCGCCCGCACCGTTGGCATCCCCCAGCGATCGCGCGAGATCTCGACGCTCCCCTCCAGCCCGCGGACGGCCTCGGTCCCGCTGGTGCGCGGCAGAGGCTGTCTGAAGAGGCGCCACCAGAGGCCGGCGGCCGTGGCGCCGAAGAGCGCTGAGCCGATTCCAATTCCCTTCGCGCTTCCGCGCATCAGCCTGCCTGCGTCGATGCCCATTCGGAGGTTCATACCAGGGGGCGGGCCCCCGGTGGTCAGTCGCGCAGATCGGTGGGGAGGCGGCCCTCGTCCTGGAGCTTCTCGAGATGAGCCTCCATCGCGATCGCCGCCGGCCCGCGGAGCTCGCTCGGGACGTCGTCCCAGACCTCGGCCAGGAGGGCCCGTCGCGAGCGCTCGCCGCGATCCAGAGCCGCGACCAGCCTCCGCTCTCGCATCAGCCGGTGCTCCACGTACTCGGCGATCTTCGCCATCGGGTCGTGGACCTCGGGTCCATGGCCGGGGTAGAGGATCTCGAGATCGAGCTCCCGCAATCGCTCGAGCGAGCGCATGTAGTCGTGGAGCGAGCCGCCCATCTCGCGCGGCCCGACGATCGTCGAGCCCATGCCGAGGATCAGGTCTCCTGTGAAGCACGCTCTCCCGAGCAGGAAGCAGAAATGGTCGTCCGCGTGCCCGGGAGTGGCAATCGCGATCAGACCGGCGATCTCCTCGCCGTCCGAGACCGCCGCCGGCTCCACCCCGAGCGCCTCGACGCCGTCGCTGTGGTCCCCGTGACCATGGGTGAGCAGCACCGCGCCGATCCCGCCCCGTCCGTCGGCTGCCCCGCGGACGGCCTCGATGTGCCCCGGGTCATCGGGGCCGGGATCGATCACGACCGCGGGGTCGCGGCCGAGGACGTAGGTATTCGTGCCCTCCAGCGTCATTGGGCTGGGGTTGGGGGCGGTGAGTCGCTCGAGGTCGATCGGCACGCGCGGGATTCTGACTGTTCGCTTGACATGTGACCAACCGGTCACCTATGCTGCTGCCATGGACGAGGTGTTCAAGGCGCTCGCGGATCCCACGCGCCGGGCTCTGCTCGACCAGCTCTTTGCGCACGACGGACAGTCGCTGAGCGCACTCGAGGAGCGGTTGCCGATGTCGCGCTTCGGCGTGATGAAGCACCTGAAGGTGCTCGCCGACGCGGATCTCGTGGTCACCCGCAGGCGCGGCCGCGAGAAGCTCCATTTCCTGAACCCCGTTCCGATCCGGCTCGTCTACGAGCGCTGGGTCAGCAAGTACGCGGAGCCCTGGGTCTCCGGACTCACGGGCCTGAAACGAGAACTCGAGGAGGAAGACGTTGCCTGAGGAATTCGACGTGCCCCATCGCATTGCGCTCGTCCCGGAACCGGACGGATCCAGTGGGACGGCCGTGTTCGAGATCTACATCAAGACGACGCCCGAGCGTCTCTGGGAGGCGATCACCGATCCCGAGATGCGGGCGAAGTACAGCTTCGGGGTGAGCACCACCTCCGACTGGACCGCCGGCTCGGAGTACCGCTCCGGCGTCCCGGGCGTGATCGAGATCGCGGAGGGCGAGAACCTGGAGGTCGATCCCCCCAACCGGCTCGTGCAGAGCTTCACCGCGCTCTGGAGCGACGAGGTGAAGGCGACCGGGCCCTCGAGGGTCACCTGGGAGATCAGAAAGGTCGGCGACTCCTGCCAGCTCACCGTCATCCACGACCAGCTCCCGATCGACGCCAGCGGCGAGCTCTATGGCGGCTGGCCGATGATCCTCTCCGGCCTGAAGACTCTCCTCGAGACGGGCGAGCACCTGACGACGCCGGGCTCGCTGCGCTACGCCCACGCGTCCCAATGAGGAAGGTCACCGCAATCGAGAGCATCACGCTCGACGGGGTGATGCAGGCGCTCGGGCGCCCCGACGAGGACACGCGCGGCGGCTTCGAGCACGGCGGCTGGGCGATTCCCTACCCCGATGAGGTGATGGGCCGGGCGATGGGTGAGCGGATGGCCGCGGCCGAGGGCGGCGCGCTGGTCCTCGGCCGCCGGACCTACGAGGACCTCTTCGAGATCTGGCCCGAGCGGAAGGACAACCCCTACACCGAGGTTCTCAATAGGGCAGAGAAGCACGTCGCCTCGACGACCTTGAAGGAGCCGCCGCCCTGGCAGAACTCGCGGCTGCTCGAAGGCGACGCCGTCGAGGCGGTCGCCAAGCTCAAGCAGGAGCCGGGCAAGGACGTCGGGATCATCGGCAGCGGGGAGCTGGTCCGCTCTCTGATCCCCCGCGACCTGATCGACGAGTACCTGCTCCTGATCCATCCGCTCGTTCTGGGCTCTGGACAGCGCCTGTTCCCCGATGGAGCGGTCGCTCGGCTCGAGCTCGTCGACTCGGTGACGACCACGACCGGCGTGGTGATCGGGACCTACCGGCGGGCGGCTGCGGTCTCGGATGCCTGAGCCGAGGGTGCTGATGGCCGGGATCGCCTTTGGCGAGTCGCCGCGTTGGCACCACGGGCGCCTCTGGTTCTCGGACTGGATTGCGCAGGAGGTGATCACCGTCGATCTGGACGGCAACGGCGAGGTCGTCGCCCGCGTAGACGCGCTCCCGTTCTCCATCGACTGGCTTTCCGACGGGCGCATGCTGGTGACGGCAGGGCAGAAGGTGCTTCGCCTGGAGTCGGACGGTTCGCTGGTCACCCACGCCGACCTCAGCGAGCTCACGGAGCACGGCTGGAACGAGATCGTCGTTGACGCGCGCGACAACGCGTACGTCAACGGTGCCGGCTTCGACATGATGGCCGGCGCCGAGTTCGCGCCCGGCATTGTCGCTGTGCTCACCCCCGACGGTTCCGCGCGACAGGTCGCCGAGGGGGTCGCCTTTCCCAATGGGATGGCGGTCACGCCGGACGGCTCGACCCTGATCGTCGCCGACTCCTACGGGAAGGAGCTCATCGGCTTCGACATCGGCGCCGACGGTGGCCTGTCGAATCGCCGGGTCTGGGCCGGCCTCGGCGATGGCATCCCCGATGGCATCTGCATCGACGCGGACGCGGCCGTCTGGTACGCGGACGTCCCCAACCGGCGCTGCGTGCGCGTCGCCGAGGGCGGCGAGGTCCTGAAGACGACCGAGCACGACCGCGGCTGCTTCGCGTGCATGCTGGGGGGCCCGGACGGCCGCACTCTCTTCGTGATGGCGCAGGAGTGGAACGGCCGCCCCGAGGGGATGGGCACCGGACCGCGCACGGGCCACGTGCTGGCCGTCGAGGCGCCGGCTCCGCACGCCGGGTTTCCGTAGGGATGTGGGATGGTCCCGGCATGAACACACAAACGCAGCTCCTCAACGGCGTCGACTTCATCGCGTTCCCGACCAAGGACTGGGAGGCCGCCAGGAAGTTCTACGGCGAGACCCTCGGGCTGCCATTCGGGAAGCAGTGGGGAGAGATGCCGGCCGGTGAGTTCGAGACCGGGACGGTCACGATCGCCCTGATGCAGGTCGACGCCTTCAACATCGAGTTCAACCCGAACAGCCTTCCGTTCGAGTTCCACGTCGACGACTTCGACGCCGCCAAGGCGGAGCTGGAGTCACGCGGCGTTCAGTTCGTCACGGACGTGATCGACAGCGGGGTCTGCAAGCAGGCGATCTTCCAGGACCCGGACGGCAACGCGCTGGCGATCCACCATCGCTACGCGCAGGGCGAGGCTCCGAAGGAGAGCATGGACGCCGCGGTGGAGGCGGGTGGCGGAGCTGCCTAAGCCGCTTTAACCGGGGTCGCGCCGGCGTCGACCCGCAGCTCGTCCGCGATCGCTTCCCGCGCGCTATCCGGCTCGAGGACGACGAACTCGCCGGCGCCCTTGAGGATCTCGCGGAGCAGCCAGTCGGTGCTGCCGTAGGGAACCTCGATCACGACCGCGTTGTCGGCGAGCTCCTCGATCACCGTGTGCTCCTCGCGCGCCCAGCGGGCCCGCTCCGGTGAGACCCAGACGCGGGCGACGTCGGCGGCAGGGACATGCTCGCCGGAGAGCCAGCCACCCTCGAGCGCCGCGATGTCCTCGACCTCCGGGCGCGGCTCGAACCTCTCCCTGGTGACCTCGGCCTCCTTGATCCGGTCGAGCCGGAAGTGGCGGACGTCCTCGCGGCGGCGGTCGTAGGAGGCGACGTACCAGCCCTCCGGGCCATTGGCGAGCCGGTATGGCTCGATCTCGCGCTTGGTGAACTCGTCCTCGTTCTCCTTGTAGTAGTGGATGGAGAGGACCCGTTGCCCCTCGATCGCCTTGTTCACCATGCGAGCGACGTCGGAGTCGTCGCCGCCGGTCGCGGCGATCTCGAGCCCCTCCTCCGAAGGATCGTGGCCGAGCGCGGCGACGATCTTCTTCCGGGCGCTGGCGAGGCCGCTCTGGGGGAGATGGTCGCCGAACAGGTCGATCGCGGCGACGAGCGCCTTCGCCTCCAGCGGCAGCAGCCGCGCCGGCTTCGCGAAGTTGTCGCCGTAGGGCTCGGCGTCGACCTCGATCTCGTCGCCCTGCAGCTCCGCGTATAGGACGTAGGTCCCGCCGCCGAAGTTGACGACGTTCAGGAGGTCGATGTCGTCGCGCAGCTCCTCCTCGGTGACGTGCAGCCGCTCCTTCACGTGGTCGACCGCGAGACGGGCCTCGCCCTTGGCGGACTCGATCAGCATCCCCGCCAGCGTCACCAGGCGAGCGAAGCGCTCGGGGCGGATCGATGAGTCCGAGCGGCCGTTGGAGCGGGAGGAGCGGGGGGCCGGCGGCACTGTCCGCACGGTGGGAGCGGGATCGAAGTCGCCGCTGTGGCGCTCGGAGAGCTGCTCGAGGCGCCCCGCGACCTCATCCGCCAGCTCGGGCGGATCGAGCACGGTCGCGTTCTGGCGCCAGTGCAGCACCCAGGCGACCATCTGGCGGCTCGACGCGTACTCGGTCTCGAAGATCCGGCCCTTCCCCGGGGAACCGTCGCCCCGGCCGGGGTTGCGGAATTCGCCGTAGGCGCCGAAGTCGCGCTCGACCAGCCAGGCGATCCGTTCCTTGATGAAGATCTTGGCCGTGCCCTGGATCTCGCCGAGCTGCCATTCGGCCTTGCGCGCGTAGTCGCGTCGCACGAAGCCCTCAGGCGGACCGAAGTCGTGCTCGGCCTTCGAGGCGTACGAGACCTTGCCCCGGATCCGCGAGAGGCGAAAGACGCGAATGGCGTTCCGCTCGTGGGAGCGGCCGATCAAATAGAACTGCCCGCCGCGGTAGACCAGGTGGTAGGGGTCGACCTTCCGCTTTTCCTCCGAGTCCCGCTCGATCGTGTAGTAGGTGAACTCGATCGTCTTGCGGCGTGAGATCGCCGTCTCGATCTTCGAGAGGCGCTGCGAGACCTCGGCGCCATCGGCCTTGGCGGTCATCCGGACCTCGACCGAGGACTGCTCGGGAGCGGTCAGCGGGCTGGGGCGCCCCCAGGAGACCTGCTGCAGGGCGAGCCGCAGGGGCTCGGCATAGGCGAACTCGCCGTCGAGCAGCTGGAGGGCGGTCTGGAGGGCGGCGAGCTCGTCGTCGCCGAACTTGATCTCGGGCAGGTAGTAGTTCTCGGGCGGCAGCGAGTAGAGCTCGGACTCGTAGCCCTGCAGGCTCTCGCCGGGCTTCTCGACCTGCAGCGTGATGCCGAGGCTCTCGAGCTCCGCGCGATCGGCGTAGAAGCGGCGCGCGAACGCGTCGTCGTTCATGTCGCTGTACCCCTCCACCTCGCGCTTGATCTCGAGCGCCGAGGTCGGCCTGCCTTGGGCCATCAGGTAGGAGATCAGCGAGAGCTGGCGGATCAGCTTCTCGGTGTCCTTGGCCATCGCGAAGCAGCATAGACGCGGTCCTGTGCCCTCCAATCCGCAGCAATTGCGGATCAGAAATCGATTTGCGCAATTTGCGCCGGCGTATCAGGCGGCGAAGCTCGAGATGGCCCGCTCGATGACGGGCGAGAAATGGCTCCAGAGCGTGGGGGGAGCCGCTCCGACGATCACCGTGGTCGCATCAGGCGCGCTCACGATGCACGCGACCTCGACGTAGCGGTGCTCGGACTCGGTCACATAGCGGTCCTTGACGCACGAGCCCCGGCCGTCTCGGAAGCGAAGACCGGTGGCCGAGGCCAGCGGAACGAGGTCGCTGTCGCCCTCCTCCCGGTTGTGGGCCGGCCTGAAGCTCGCCCAGTTGCCGAGGGTCTCCTCGCCCTGCTGTGGAGTGACGTTCAGGTAGCCACGGATCTCGCCACCCGCCGTGCGGGAGGCGGTCACCGTGCCCGGGTCGGTCCTGGTCAGGTGCCAGCCGGGCGGGTAGGCGAGCGTCGCCCGCTGGGAAGGCAGCGGGCTGGTCTTCCAGACGGACGGGGCGGGACCGGGATGCAGCCAGCTGAACGCTGCCGGGTCGGCCGGCGCAGCGGGCCCGGATTCCTCCGAAGAGCCCCCGCACGCGCCGAGCGCCGCCGCGCCCGTCAGCGCGAGCGCGGCGGCAAGGGACCGCATGCGAGACCGGCGACTAGATGTTGCCGTCGCCGTCGCTGGGTCCGCCGTTGTTGTCGGCGTCGTGATCCCCGCCGTTGTGCTGGGGGATCCCGTGATGGTGGTGATGGTGATGGTGTCCGGCGAACGCCATTCCGGCGCCGCCGATGGCCAGGGCCAGCGCCGCGATCCCGGCAACGATCCACCTAGCTGTTCTGGAGAGCATCGAGTCATCCCTTCTCGGTCGAATGCCTCCGTACTACGGCCACGACCCGCGGGGAGATGGATGACTTACGAAGGTTTTAGCTAGGCGGCACGAGAGCCGAAGAACGCGGAACCCGCAATGCCGCGGTCGAAGCGGGACCAGCTCTCGCCGTCCGCCAGCTCCTTCTCGAGCCGGTCGAAGCTGCCGAGCTTGCCTCCGAGGTTGTCGATCGCGTGAACCAGCGTCGCCTCGCGGGTCGCCGGCACAACCGGCGAGCCGTGCTCGAGCTGGCCGTGGTGGGAGAGAATGATGTGGAGAACCGCCTGCGCGAGGGCGGGATCGAAGGATTCGATGCGCTCGATCTCGCGGCGCACCATGTAGTAGCCGCGCGGGATCTCGCCCTCGAGCCGGCCGGCGTCGGTGAGGTCGATGGCCAGGGGGTCGTCGTTGTAGGCCTCGGTCTTCCCGATGTCGTGCAGCATCGCCCCGGTCACGGCGATCTCGCGGTCGATGCCGGGGAAGAAGTTGGCGGCGGCGCTGACGGCCTGAGCGACGGAAAGGCTGTGCTCGAGGAGGCCGCCGGAGTAGGCCTGGTGGTAGTGCTTGGCGGCCGGGGCTCCGCGAAAGCGAGCCCACGATTCGGTCTCCGCGCCGAAGAAGCGGTCGAGCAGCTCCCGCAGCGAGGCGTTCTGGACGGTGTCGATCAGCGCGCGGAGATCGGTCTCGAGCAGCTCGACCGAGCGCAGTGGCCCCTCCGCCAGCTGCTCCGCGTCGTACTCGCCCGGCCCGGCGGGCCGCACTCCGGTGAGCTTGATCTGCCTGCCGAACTGGGGATGAATCGCGAAGGCGCCCCTGGCGATCACGATGGTGCCGGGCGCACAGATCTCGAAGCACTCGGCGACTCCGTCCCAGGCGATCGCGGGAACGGTGCCGGTCTTGTCGGCGAGCACCACCCGCAGGAAGTCCTCGCCGTTGCGCTTCTGCCGGCGCTCGCGCTCGCGGACGACGAAGGGTCCGGTGATCTGGTCGCCGTCAGACATCTCGCGCAGCAGGCGCGCCGGGTTGGCCGAAGCGAGCTCGCCGCCGTTCCCATTCTCGAAAAGGCTGTCCGTCATCAGGTCAGTGAAATTAGACGGGGGCGCGGACAGAGCAGTCCGGCGAGATGACCGACTTGGTAACGAGAATGACTCCGATGACCGACGGCACGGGGGGAAACGGCGCCGAGACGGTGAACCAGGACGAGGTCCGGGTCTCGTCGATCGAGCTCTTCTTCGATCTCGTCTTCGTCTTCACGATCACGCAGCTGACCGCGCTGCTGGCGAGCAAGCCGGACGGCGAGAGCCTCGCCCAGATCGTCCTGATGCTGACTGCGATCTGGTGGATGTACGCGGCCTTCGCCTGGCTGACCAACGCGGTTCCGCCCGTCCGGACCGCGCTGCGCCTGCCCCTGATGGCCGGCATGGCCGCCTTCTTCGTGATCTCACTGACCATCCCGACTGCGTTCGACGGGGATGGGGTGGTGTTCGCCTGCGCCTACATCGCAGTGATCGCGATCCACACCGTGCTCTACATGCAGTCGGCGCGTTGGTCGGTCGCGGGCGTCTGGAGCTTCGCGCGAATGAATCTCGTCGCGGCCGCGCTGATTCTGGCGGCGACGATCATCGGAGGGGCCTGGGAATACGTGCTCTGGGCCCTCGCTGTACCGATCTTCGTGATCGTTCCCTGGCTCGTCCCAGAGGAGGCCGGCTGGATCCTCCCGTCCCACTTCGCCGAGCGCCACGGCCTGGTGGTGATGGTCGCGCTTGGCGAGTCGGTCGTCGCGGTTGGGATCGGCGCCTCCGGGATCGAGATCACCGGGGAGATGCTGGCGGTGGCGGTGCTCGGCCTGGTCGTGAGCGCGGAGCTCTGGTGGGTCTACTTCGGTGGGGACGACGCGGAAGCCGAGGGCGCGCTTCGGAGGATGACCCCGACCCGCCGCGAGTTCTACGCGGCCAACGTCGCCTACTACTGGGCCCACCTGCTGATCCTGCTGGGGATCGTGTGCGACGCGGCTGCGCTGGAGCGGGCGATCGGGCATGCCTACGACCCCCTGGACTTCGCCCGAGCTCTGGCCCTCGGCGGCGGGACCGCGCTCTATCTGATCGGTCACGCGTTCTTCCGCCGCACCCTCAAGCTGCCCATGCGGCCCTGGCGCGCGCTGGCCGCCGTTCTCGCCCTGGCGACCATTCCGCTGGGGACCGAGGTCTCCGCCCTCGCCCAGCTGGCCGCGCTGGCGGGTGGGGTGGGGATCTGCCTCGCCCTGGAGGGCGCCCCGGAGGCGTCCTCCGCCCCCGCCTAGCCAAGCGCCTCCCGGACGAATTCGATGTCCGCGCGCATCTCCTTCGCGCCGCCCGGCGTCTCGACCACAACCGGCGGCCCGGCGGTGCCGATCATCTGCCGGAGCACGTCCGCGCCGATCTCGCCCTTGCCGAGGTTGGCGTGCCGGTCCGCGCCAGTCCCCGCCGGGTCGCGCGAGTCGTTGGCGTGCAGCAGGTCGATCCTGCCGACGATCTTCAAGACCCGCTCGACCGCGTCGGAAAGATCCTCTCCGGCCGCGTGCGCATGGCAGGTGTCGAAGCAGAAGCCGATCTCGGCATTCACATCCGCCTTCGACACGGCGTCCCAGAGCCGAGCCAGCGCGTCGAAGCGGCGCGCGACCGCGTTGTCCCCGCCGGCCGTGTTCTCGATGTAGACCGGCACGTCGGACTCCAGCATCTCGAGAGTCCGCAGCCAGCGGCCGACGCCCTCCGCGATGTCGTCGTCCGCGTGCCCGCCATGGACGATCACGGCCGCGGCGCCGACCTCTGCGGCGGCCTCACAGGTCTGCTGGAGGATCTTGCGCGAGCCGTAGCGGACGTTGTTGCGCGGCGAGCAGACGTTGATCAGGTAGGGGGCGTGGACGTAGAGGGGAACGGGCGAGTCACGGAGCTCGGCGGCGTCCTTCCGTGGAGGCGGCTTCTTCCAGCCCTGTGGGTCTGAGAGGAAGATCTGGACGCAGTCGGCCCCGATCGCGTCCGCTTCCTTCAGCGGCTTGCCCGGCGCCACGTGTGCGCCGACCATCGACTTCTTCCTGCGCGCCATCAGGAATGAAGTCTCCAACGAAACACCTGAAGCGCGACGGGACCCTCCCCACGTGATCTTGGGGAGGGTCCAGCCGGCCGGGGAAGGTGCCGGACCTCAGGGGCCCGGAACTACCAGGGCCTACGGGGAAGCAGCCCCGCCTTTCGGGCAGGGACGACCGCCAGGGACAGCCGACCGAGCGTCAGCGCGCCCAGCATCAGGCCGAAGTCGCGCAGCGCGATGTCGTAGTACTGCGGCGGGTTCTTGGTCAGCAGGTTCACGACGATGCCCGCCAGCCAGGCCGCCACCACGAACGAGCCGATGCGGGGCGCCAGCAGGACCAGGAACCCGGCCAGGATCTCGACGGCGCCGACGAAGTGCATGAAGTCCTGGCCGCTGCCGGGCGCGATGCTGTTGATCCAGCTCGCCAGATAGTCGGGCCAGTCGACCGACCAATTGAAGAACTTGTCCAGGCCGAAGAGAATCGGCGCAACGGTGAAGCCGATTCGCAGCAGCCAGAACGCCTGATGGGCGGCGGTCCCGAGGGGATCACCCGCGGCCTGCTCGCCTCCATTCGCCCGATCGGCGACCGTACCCAGCTGGGTCGGCCTCGTCGGTCTGGTGGTGCTCACACTCGACATATGGGGGTGCCTCCTTGTCGCTGGTTTCAGGGGGTCAACCGTTGAGCGTGTCGGCGCCGGCGGTTCTTACTCGCCACCCCGCAGCCAGGTAAGAATCGAGCCGCCCGCGACGCATACCTCACGTGGCATTGATGGGAAGACGAGCGGGATCCGCGCCGGTGGGGGAGGACCTCGTCGGCTGGAGGATCGATCGCCTGCGAGCGGCAGGGCTGGATGACTCCCTCGCGCGGCGGGTCGCCGGCGATGGCCGGTATGACCTGCACGCCCTTCTCGAGTTGATCGATCGCGGCTGCCCGGCGCCGCTCGCGGCCCGGATCCTGGCGCCCATCGACGATCCAAAGCGCGGATGACCGGCGTGGAATCCCCACGGGGCATGGCAGTAGCCTGGGGAGCGGCGGGATGCCTTCCCAAGCCGAATCAGCGCAGATCCCCGCCCGGACGGACCCTGCGTCCCGCCGGTGGCTCGAACGCCTGGGCGCCGGCGGCGGCGAGCGCACTGCGGCGATCGAGGAATTGCACTCGCTTCTCCTCCGCGCTGCGGCCTTCGAGGTGCGCCGACGGGCAGCGACCCTGTCGACGGTGGGCGGCCCCGAGGTGGACGACCTCGCCCACCAGGCCGCGGACGACGCACTCGTCGCGATCCTGGGCAAGCTCGAGGACTTCAGAGGCGAGAGCCGTTTCACCACCTGGGCATACAAGTTCGCCCTCTACGAGGCCGGCGCCCTCGTGCGGAAGCGAGCCTGGCGGGGACGCGAGTTGCCCGTCGACGCCGACGAGTGGCCGCAGGTGGCAGACCCGGGGCCCGCGCCGCAGCGCGAGGCGGAGACCAACGCCATGCTCGTCGCGATCAGAGAGGAGATCGAGACGGCTCTGAGCCCGCACCAGCGCGAGGTCCTGGTCGCCCTGGCGCTCAACGAGGTGCCCATCGACGTGCTCGCCGAGCGGCTCAACACCACTCGCGGAGCTCTTTACAAGGCGCTGCACGACGCGCGCAAGCGCTTGCGCCTGGCGCTCGTCGGGCGCGGCATGAGTCTCGAACAGCATCAGGCGGAGGAGGCCGAATGAACGAACCGACACCCCCGGACCGGCTTCTCGGCCGGCTGCTCGGCCCGGAGGGGCCTGAGCTGAGCTGCGAGCGCTGCTTCGAGGAGCTCGACCGCTACGTCGAGCTGGAGCTCGCCGGAGTGAACGCGGACTCGGCGATCCCCGGCATGCGCGCGCACCTCGAGGGGTGCTCCGCGTGCGCCGAGGACCACGAGAGCCTCCGGGCGCTGCTCACTTCCTGACGCTCCCTACTTGAAGGAGATGACCTGTTGGATGCCGCTCGGGCGGTTCGTGAACCGCATCGTGAGCAGCGGCAACGGGCTGAAGTGGATCTGCTCCTTCGTTGCGCTGGCTCGCCAGGCGGCCGGGTCGGCCGTGCCCTGATCGGCGGTCAGCTTTTCGCCGGCGGCCTGGATGGCGTTCCAGACCTGTGAGCGGCAGATGTTGAGGTGGCCCTTGCCGCAGTAGCCGAGGTTGAGCTGGTCGGGGAGCCGCTTCCCCCTGGCGAGCAGCCCGCGGATGTCGCGGTCGAAGTACTGGTACCAGCCCGAGTACTCGCCTCCCGGCGGTGCATCCCAGCGGCTCGAGAGGTCGTCGAGCTGCGGCAGCAGGGTCTGACCGAGCCGCGCGGCCAGCTCGTTGTTGACGATGTTCGTGTAGGCGGTGTCCATGATCGCCGCGCCCGGATAGTCGATGAGCCCGTCGTTGTTCAGATCGAGCCGGTTGCCGCCGTGCTGGCGCCACTGGCTGAGCAGATCGAGCATCTGCCTCGCCATCGGTGAGGGAGCGGTCGTGCCGCGCAGCAGCCGGTTGAGCAGCGGCACCATCACGATCGCCCGGACGTCCTGCGTCGCGGAGGCATTCATCGCGGAGGTGATCGAAGCGGGCGACCACTTGCCCTTCTTCTCCAGCCGCTTCAGGTTGAAGTTGAGAAGGTTGATCCGGCCGACCGACCCGTTCCGGTTCCACTCGTCGTCGGCGGCGCCGAAGCCTCGCGCCGCGCCGTTGTTCCAGTTGGTCAGGTAGCCCTGCTTGTTGTCCTGGCCGTGCATGTGGGCCTTCGCGTTCAGGAACCCGTGCCATTCGAACCTGCCGGTGCCCTTGGTGGGCAGCCCGGGGTCGACCGCGGCGGGCCTGATCGGATCGCGTCCACTCGTGTACTCGGCGACGTGCCGGTTGTCGATGTAGAAGGAGTTGAAGGTCTGCGGGGTGAGCGACGCGGCCTTGTAGAAGGTCTGCGGGCTCTTCACCTGTCCGTCGGAGAGGCGCCGGAAGTAGAGCTGGTCCAGCACGTCCTTGCCGCGGCTCGAGCGCTTCTCGGAGATGGCGACGTAGCGGCCGCGGACGGTCGCGTAGCCCTGGACCGGACCATGGACAGTGGTCAGGAAGCTGACGGGCTTGCCGTTCAGCGTCCCGGCGTCGAAGTGGCCCATCGAGCGGCACTTCCCCTTGTACAGGTACTTCTCGGTGCTGCCGCCGCAGAGCGTCTCCGCGTACTCGTCGATGATGTCGCTGCTCGCCGACGTGAGCGTGGTCGAGAAGCGGGGGGTGCGACCGATCAGCAGGTAGCCCGGGAATGGAGCCGACGTGGCGCCGCGCCAGTTGTTGTGCGGCGCGTGCATATCCATCTCGAGGACGAGGCCCGGGAAGAAGTAGCTGATCTGAGGACCGCCGACGAGGATCGGGTGACCGGTCGTCGAGTGACGGCCGGTCACCATCAGCTCGTTGCTCGCCTGCACCGGCTTCGTCGAGTACTTGCGGGCGATGCTCGCCGGCACGGCGGGCGTCGGCTTGAAGCTGTTGTTGTCGAGGACGACGCTGCCGGGGTGCTTGGCCGGGATGTGTCCGTAGGGGAAGGTCCCGTTGATGCTGGTGACGCTGCGTGGGTTCTTGAACTGGCGGAAGTCGTCGAACGCCGCGAACCCTCTTCCTCGGCCGAGCTTCTGCTGGAGGCCGTTCAGGAACTCCGCATTCTGCGCCTCCCTACCGCCACCCTGACCCAGGAACTGGCCCTTGAGGGCGTTGACGGCGTAGACGTCGTTGCGGGTCCAGGGCGCGGCGGCGGAGTGGCTAAAGGCCAGGTAGGCATTGATTCCGGCGACATACGCGTCGATGTCGCGGAGCACAGCCTTGCCCTCCTTGCCGGCCCCCTGCAGCGCCTTGGTCTCGGTCGCGACGTAGGCCTCGGTCTGGGCGCTCGGCTTGAAGGTCTGGAGGCTGGAGGTCAGGCCGATCGCGCTCAACCCGGGGGCGTCGATGACGGCGACGCGCGAGTTGTACCGGGCCTGCTCGAGTAGCAATCCGCGATCCTCCGCAACGATCCAGCCGGCGGTTTCGATGCTCGCCTGGCGGGTGTTGGCGTACACGTGCGGGACGTTGAAGCGGTCCCGGAGGAGCGTCACGCCCGGGAAGGGCACGTTCTCCTGTGTCGTCGGGCCGTCGGTGTCGACGCCGAGCTTCTCCGATTTGAAGTCCGTGAAGAGGTCGTTGGACGTGACGTGGTCGAAGAGCGGCGTGAGCGCGTTGTAGAGCTGCGCCTGGGAGTCGGCGTTCGGCCCAGGTGTCCCGTACTGCCCGGACGGAAGGATGTTTCTGGCGATGATCGTCGGGTCCTGCGCTGGCTTTGCGGCCGCGGCGGGCGCGAACGCCAGGGTTGCCGTGACGATCGCCCCAACGGCGATCCACAGCTTGCGGATCCCGCGCATCTCCTCTCTCCTCTCTCCGCGCTCCTCCCCCTACGGCCGGGACGCTACTAGATCGGAATAAAGAGCGGAAGGCCGCTCAGGGCGCAACCACCTGCACGTTGTCGATGTCGACAGAGCAGCCGGCCGGGGGGGCACACGGAATCGAGGGGTTGTGGTAGAGGCCGGCCCGCAGATGCGAGGGGATCGTCTGCCCCGGGCGAAGCCCGCAGCAACCGGGGGGTATCTCTTCCTTGAGCGTGTAGGTGTGGAATCCGGGACTGAGCTCCCCCTGATCCGTGAAGTCGCCGTCGCCGTTGAGGTCGACTCCCATCCGGATGAAGCCCTTCCTCGGGTTGCTCGAATAGCGCACGTTGAAGAAGAACCGCGTCCATGCCCCGATCCTGGCCGGCGCCGACCAGAGCTCTCTCGAGTCCTCGGCGACTCGGGGCGAAAGGTTCTGCCGGAGCCGCCAGCGACCGCCGTAGGCGTCGAGCTCGAGCACCGGCGTGCCGCTGTTGTTGGAGACTGGAGCCGCCTCCTTCATCTGCATCACGACCTGCCAGGTGAAGGCGCCGAGCGGGAACGGGGATGGAAGCCTGATCGAGATGTCGGTGATCAGGTGCTTGCCCGGCCGGTAGAACGCCGTCGGGCTCCTGCGGTCGTCCCAGCCGAGCTCGCAACGCTCGCCGAACGCATCGTCTCCATCGAACACCGTGAGCCTGCGGAAGGCGCTGTCGCCCTGCGGCGCGCCCGCCCCCGTCAGGTGCGTGTCCCCGCCCGTCGTGAATCTGCTGAACCTGCTGGTCATTGGCGCAATAGGACCTTCCCCAGAATGCGTCGGGGTTGGGATTCGCGCCCGTATCCGATGCGATCAGCCTGCTCCCCTGGCGCTTGGGCCGATGCTTGTGCTTTCCCTTCGCCGTCGCGAAGGCGGGGCCCAGGAGCATCACCAGGGCAAGCCCCGCCACCGCCATGAGAATGGCGAGGGCCAGAATCGAACTGGCGACACCACGATTTTCAGTCGTGTGCTCTACCAACTGAGCTACCTCGCCGGAGGGCGCCAAAGGCTAGCGTCCGGGCGGTGATGCGGAGCATCGCCGCAGTCGGCGCAGCGGTAGTCGTCGGTGCCTCGGTCTCGGGCGCGTCCGAGCAGCCGCCCGGCCCGATCCAGACCGCCCTGCCGGCGCCGCACTTCGAGTCCGTCCGTGCGGGACCGTTCTCGCCGGCGAGCATTCGCCGGCGGACCCTTCCCCTGGGGCCGGGTGCCCCGCGCTGGGCCCGGCGCCTCTACCGGCGGTCGATCCGCGTTCTCGTGGCGCTCACCGACCCGGGCAACGGCGCGATGATCGCCGGCGAGCGTGACGGCTGGGACTATGTCTGGCCGCGGGACGCTTCAGCCGGGGCGATTGCGCTCGAGGCCGCGGGGCTGGAGCCCGAGGCGGAGCGGGTCGCCGGATTCCTCGGAAGCCTCGGTCTTGATGACGGCGCCCGCTTCTACCCCGATGGCGATGCGGTGCCCGGGCGACCGGAAGCGGGAGATGCGGCGGGTTGGCTCGCAGCCGCCGCGCGGGCAACGAAGGACAGCCCGGACTGGCGGGATCGGCAGGACTATGGCGAGAACGACACCGGAGATCTCCTGGGCAACGCGATCGCCGCGGGTGCTCCCGCCGCCGAGATCAGCCACCTCTTCCAATGCTCCCGTGGCCTGACGCGCGACCAAGACGGTGGGGAGCTGGACTCCGCCGCGGCCTGGGCCGCCACCGTGTTCCCCAGACGGGCTCTGCGTGGAGCAGTCAGGACCACGCTCCTCGAGTTCGCGCGCCGCTCGACTCCGTACGGCATCCCGCCGATCGAGGGCTGGACCCCGGGCGAGGTCTGGACCGCGCCGACGGCCTGGTCGGCATGGGGGCTCGCGAAGCTGGGCGAGCTCCGCGCGGCCGACAGGCTGCTCGGAGAGCTCCACCGCGCCGAGACGCCGGAGGGAACGTTGCCCGAGCGCGTCGGCGCAACGGACGGGCATCCCACCTCGACCACGCCCCTCGCCTGGTCCCACGCCTTCGCGATCCTCGCCCTTCGCGCCCGCTACCCGCGGTAGCGACTCATCGCTGGGTCTGGTCCACTTCCGAGAGCGCCGCCTTCACCGCCTCCTCGGCAGTCTCCGCCTCGACGATGCCCAGGTCGGTTCCGGCGCGGTGTCGCAGCGGCCAGCTCTGCAGCGTGACGACCGGCCTGCCGAGCTTGCGCGCGTACGCGATCTCGGAGAGCGTTCCCCACTCGCCCCCGACCGCGATCACGGCGTCCCCGGACGCCACCACGGCGAGGTTGCGCGCGTGGCCCGTGCCCGTGGCGATCGCATGGGTGACGTACGAATTGGCATCGGACGTGGAGAGGGTGGGGAGGACGCCGAGCACGCTGCCCCCCGCCTCCGAGGCGCCCTTCGACGCCGCCTCCATCACGCCGCTGAGCCCGCCGCAGACCAGCACCGCGCCCGCCTCGGCGAGCCCTCGCCCGACGGCCTCCGCGTCGCCCAGGATCTCCTCATCGCCCTGCGATGTCCCGATCACCGAGATCTGCACCCGCTGCGTCAGGAAGTCTTCGCCTTGCCCTCGCGGATCATCCGTTCCATCAGCTCCAGCGCGCCCCCCTTGTGGAGGTGCTCGTTCAGGTTCCCGCATTTCGGGCTCTGCACGCAGGAGGGACAGCCGTCGTCACAGGGGCACTCGCGGATCAGCCGGTCGGCGTCCGAGACGAGGCGCTCGAACACCTCGTAGCCGCGCCTCGTGATCCCGATGCCGCCGGGGTGGCCGTCGTAGATGAAGATCGTCGGCGAGCCGGTCTGGTGGTGGATGTTGGTGGAGAGCCCGCCGATGTCCCAGCGGTCGCACATCGCGATCAGCGGCAGAACGGCGATCTGCCCGTGCTCGGACGCGTGCAGAGCGCCCAGCAGGACCTCGCTCGGCAGCGCCGCCGCCATCCGGTCGCCGATCACGTACCACAGCCCCTTGGTGACGAAGTCCTGCTCGGGCAGATCGAGGGCGACGATGTCGATCACCTTGTTGTCCCCGAGCCGCTTGCGCTGGTAGGCGATCACCTGCTCGGAGACCGAGACCGTGCCGAAGTTGAGCTCGACACCAAAGGTTTGCCGCTGTCTCTCGATTCCCTCGACATAGACCTCGGTCTCCTTCTTCACCTGCGTGTAGTAGTCGCCGTCGAAGGGCTTCACCATCGCGCGTCGCGAACCGACGTCGAGCTCTGCCACCTCGTAGGAGCGCCCCAGGTGCAGATAGATCGCCCCGGGATGGACGGTGGAGAAGGCCCGCTCGGCCTCGACGTTCCCGAGCATCTCGCCGGAGGTGGAGTCGACGACCGCGACGCTGTCCACGGAGGACGAGCGCAGCGCGATCCGGCCCGCGACGAAGTCGCCCGTGCGGGTGAGGTAGCGCTCCCCGCGGCCACGTCGCAGCTCGCCCGCCGTAACCAGCTGCTCCGCGCGCTCCTGCCATCCCTCGCCGAGGATCTCGTCGTCCTCGGGGCCGAGCGGGGACTCGTACGCCGCGGCGACCAGGTGCTGCATCTGGATCTGCTCGGAGCGGTGATCGAGGATCGCCGCCTCCACGGGCCGCTCGAGGAACTCGTCCGGATGGCGGCAGAAGAACTGGTCGAGCGCGTCCTCGCCGGCGACGTAGACGGCCAGCCCGCGCCGGCGCCGCCCGGCGCGACCCCACATCTGCCGCAGGCTCGCGACGGTGCCGGGGAAGTTCACGCAGATCGCGGCGTCCAGCTCACCGACGTCGATGCCCAGCTCGAGCGCGTCCGTGGCCGCCACCGCGAGCAGATCGCCGGATGAGAGCTGCGACTCGATCTCGCGGCGCTGCTGGGGCGTGTATCCGGCCCGGTACGGGGCGATGCGGTCGGCCAGCGCCCCCTTGCCCTCCTCGGCGAGCTTCATCGAGGCGAAGCGGTTGATCAGCTCGATCCCTCGCCGGCTGCGCATGAAGCAGATCGTTCGCACCCCGCGCGAGACCAGCTCGACCAGCAGGTCGGCGGCCTCGGAGACGGGCGAGCGGCGGGTCATCGTGTGCTGCTCGATCACGGGCGGGTTCCACATCCCGATCTCGCGTCCGGCCCGCGGCGCGCCGTCGTCGTCGAGCAGCTCGAAGGGCAGGCCCGTGAGCCGCTCGGCCAGCTCCCCCGGATTGGCGATCGTCGCGGAGGCGAGGATGAACCGGGGCTCGGCGCCGTAGATCCGCGCCGCGCGCCGGAGGCGCCGCAGGACGTTCGCCACGTGGGAGCCGAAGACGCCGCGGTAGGTGTGCGCCTCGTCGACCACGACCCAGCCGAGGTTGGCGAGGAAGTCGCCCCAGCGCTTGTGGTGGGGGAGGACCCCGACGTTGAGCATGTCCGGGTTGGTCAGAACAAGGTTGGCGCGACGGCGAATGGCCGGGCGATCCTCGCGCGGCGTGTCTCCGTCATAGATCGCCTCGCGCAGGCCGGGCGGGCGCATCTCGCCGAGCTTGCGGGCCTGATCCTGGGCGAGCGCCTTGGTCGGATAGAGATAGAAGGCGCGCCGCAGCGGCTCGCGCGCGATCCCGTCGAGCACCGGCAGGTTGAAGGAGAGGGACTTCCCCGAGGCCGTGCCGCTGGTCAGGATCAGGTGGGAGTTGCGAGCCGTCGCGTACGCGGCCGCCTGGTGCGAGTAGAGGGATTCGATGCCGGCGCGCGAGAGCGCCTCCGCCAGCGCGGGGTCGAGCGTGTCGGGCAGCTCAGTCAGCTTGGCCATCGTCGCCGGCTCGGCTGACTCCGCCACGAGGCGCCCGTCCGCTCGAGCCGCCCCGAGCGCCGGCTCCCAGGCGCCGCCCGCCACTGCCATCCCGCTAGCCAACGGGGGCTTCCTCCGACCGGATCGCGGCAGCGACCCGCATGGCCTGCAGGGCGCTCGCGTCGTGGATGCGCAGGAGGTCAGCGCCGGCGGCCACGGCGAGCGCCACCGCCGAGCCGGTGGCCCACTCCCGCTCGGTGGCGGGCAGACGCTGCTCCCACGAGCCGGCCAGCACCGCCCCGAGGAAGTCCTTGCGCGACAGAGAGACGTAGAGCGGGCGGCCGAGCTCTCGCAGCTCCCCGAGCCTCCGCAGGATCTCCAAATCGTCCGCCACAGAGAGATCGAAGTCGAGGCCGGGGTCGAGGGCGATCTGCTCCTCGGCGACCCCGCGCGCCCGCGCCGCCTCGATGCGAGCCGAGAACCAGCCGCGCAGATGGTCGACGACGTCGTCGTAGCGCGGCGTCGGGCGATCCTCCCGCGGCGGGCCCTCGATGTGCATGACGACGAGGCCGCAACCGGTCTCAGCGGCGAGGTCCAGCATCTCGTCGGTGCCGCCGCCGATGTCGTTGACCGCCGCCGCGCCGGCGTCCAGGGCCCGCTTGGCTACCTCCGGCGAGAAGGTGTCAGCGGAGATCGGGACCCCGGTCCGCTTGACCAGGCCCTCGATTGCCGGCACCAGTCGCTGCGCCTCCGCATCGGGCGGAACCGGCGCGCCGCTGCGCGCCGCGACAGCGCCCACGTCGAGCATCTCGAAGCCCGCCTCGGCGAGGGAAAGCCCGTCGTCGACGGCCCGCTCGGGAGTGCCGCTGCGGGCTCCTTCGAACATCGAGTCCTCGGTCACGTTGACGATCCCGACGCCGATCGGACGTCCGAACTCCAGCGAGCGCTCGCGCAGCTGCCAGCGAATGGGCACGACCTCAGGTTACGGTTCGCCGATGCCGCTGCGCTGCGTGTACACCGACCTCGACGGCACCCTCCTCGGACGCTGGGGGTCTTTGTTCCGCGATTCCGAGGGCGGGTTCTCGATGCTCCAGGCCCGGGCGCTCGAGGCCTGCCACCGCGCCGACGTCGAGGTGGTGATCAAGTCCGGCCGGCGCGAGGCGTCCGTGCTGGAGGACGCGAAGCTGATCGGATCGAGGTCCTACATCTGCGAGGTCGGCTGCCTGGTCGTGATCGACGGGGAGCGAACCGAGCTGGTCGGGGACGCCGAGAGCGACCCCGGCAAGACCCTCGCCGAGGCGATGGTCGACCGAGGCATCCCCGATGAGCTCTTCGAGCATTTCGCCGGCCGTCTCGAATGGCACAGCCCCTGGCATCGCCAGCGCGAGCTCTCGCTGCTCTTTCGCGGCAAGATCGACGTCGAGGAGGCGAACCGGCTGCTCGCCGAGCGAGGCCACACCGGACTGCGCATGCTCGACAATGGTGCGATATTCGCGCCGATGGACGGCATCGACGGCCCCGCGCACGCCTACCACCTGCTGCCCGAGGCCGCGAGCAAGGCCAACGCCGTCGCCTTCCACCAGCGCGCCCGCGGCTACGCGCCGGAGGAGTGCATCGCGATCGGCGATTCCGTCGAGGATCTCGACGTCTCCGCAGTGGTCGGCCGCTTCTTCGTCCCGGCCAACGGCCCGGAGCGTGACCCGGCCCTGCGGGAGGCGATCGCCGGACGCTCCAACGTCACCGTGACCGAAGGCCGGATGGGCGACGGTGTCTACGAGGCGGTCGTCTCGACGCTGGCGGGCGCCTGATGCGCACGATTCACGTCACGCGGACGATCCCGGCGCCGGCGGCGGACGTCTTCGACCTGCTCGCCGACCACGCCCACTACGACCGCTTTCGCGGGATCAACGGCTCGGAGCTGGTCCGCGAGGGGGATCCCGCGCCGAATGGGGTCGGGGCGGTGCGGCGGATCAAGGTCACGCCTCTCAGCTTCGACGAGGAGGTCACCGCCTACGAGCGCCCGTCACGCCTCGACTACCTGATCGTGAAGCTCAACGTCCCCTTCGAGCACCACGGCGGCTCCATCTCGCTGACGCCCGAGGGCGAGGCGACCCACGTCGACTGGCGGTCCAGCTTCACCGTGCCGACACCGGTGGTGGGCGGCCTCCAGGAACTCGTCTGGACGCCGATGCTCACCCGCGGCTTTCGCCGAGTCCTCGAGGACGTCGAGCGGATGCTCGAGTCCTAGTTCCCGTTCTGGGCGCCGAAGCCGGTACGTCGCAGCTCGAGCTCCCGCTGCTCGATCACCCGGTCGATCAGGCCATACTCGGCCGCCTCGTCCGCCTTGAAGAAGCGGTCGCGGTCCATGTCCTCGTGGACCTGCTTCTTGGACCTGCCCGTGTGCTTGGCGTAGATCGCGTCCAGCCGATCGCGGAGGTCGAGCGTCTCCCTGGCGTGGATCTCGATGTCGGAGGCGACGCCCTCGAAGCCGCCGCTCGGCTGGTGGATCAGGATCCGCGAGTTCGGCAGGGCCATCCGCTTGCCCTTTGCGCCACCCGCCAGCAGGAGAGCCCCCATCGACATCGCGATTCCGTAACAGATGGTCCGCACGTCGGGCTTCACGAACTGCATCGCGTCGTAGATCGCCATGCCCGAGTAAACGACCCCGCCGGGGGAGTTGATGTACAGCGAGATGTCCTTGTCGGGATCCTCCGACTCGAGGTGGATGATCTGGGCGACGATCAGGTTCGCGACCTGGTCGTCGATCGCGGATCCCAGGAAGACGACCCGCTCGCCGAGCAGCCGGGAGTAGATGTCGAAGGAGCGCTCACCGCGGGCGCTCTGCTCGACCACCATCGGGACCATCGGCATTGGGAAGACCTCCTGACGTTAGGCAACCTTTGGGTTGCGAGAACTACGGTAGCATAGGCAACCATGAAGTTGCGAGATGAGACAGCACCTTGGGTCGAGCGCGACACGTTGGTCGAGGCCACCCCCGAGGAGGTCTGGGAGGCACTCACTGACGAGGACCGCCTCGAGGAGTGGATGGCACCGGACGTCGAGCTCGATCCGGTCGAGGGCGGTGAGATCGCGGTCCGCGACGGCGACGACGAGCGTGCCGGCACGGTCGAGACCGTGGAGGAGAACGAGCGTTTCGCCTTCACCTGGTCGCGGCCCGACGAGGGTGAGAGCTTCGTCGAGTTCACGATCGAGGCCCTCCCCGGCGGCAGCCGCGTGACCGTGGTCGAGACTCCGATCGGGCCTACGGCCATGGTGGCCGGCGGCTGGGGCCCGCGTCTGGCTCGCCTGAATCGCACGATGAGATTCGCCCTGGTCGCTTGAGGGCGCCCGCGCACCGACACGTGGATGCAGTCTTCGGCGCGCTCTCCGACCCGACGCGCCGGCGGGTGGTCGAGACGCTCGCCCGCGGCGGCACGGTCACCGCGAGTGGACTCGCGAACCAGCTGCCGATGACGCGGCAGGCCGTCTCGAAGCACCTCTCGGCGCTGCACGGGGCCGAGCTGGTGAGCGCGTCCAAGATCGGCAGGGAGACCCACTACAAGCTCCGCCCCCAGCCCCTTGACGAGGCAGCCCACTGGATCCAGATGGTGAGCGCCGAGTGGGACGACCGGCTCGAGGCGCTGCGGCGCTCGCTCGCGAACCGGAGAAGTCGCTCGCAGTAGGATCGACCGATGGCTCAAGCCACGGTCGCGGAGGAGGAGTACCTGCAGACGATGTTCTGGCTCGAGGAGGCCGGACTGCAGATCAACGGGGCGAACATCGCCCGTGCAATGCAGCTCTCCCCACCGACCGTCCACGAGATGATCGGCCGGCTCGAGGGCGACGGGTACGTCGAGCGGGCGGACGACAAGTCGCTCACCTTCACCGAGCGCGGCCGAGGCGAGGCTGAGGCGATCGTTCGCCGCCACCGGCTGATCGAGCGCTTCCTCACGGACGTCCTCGGCATCCCTTGGGACGAGGTCCACGAGGAGGCCGAGCGCCTCGAGCACGCGATGTCCCCGGTGCTGGAGGAGAGGATGCTCGCCGCGATCGGGGATGCGAAGACCTGCCCGCACGGCCACCCGATCGTCGAGGGAGCCCGCGAGCAGGGTGTCCTGCTCGCGGACGTTGAGCCCGGCGCCGATGTTGTGATTCTGCGCTTCGAGAACGAGGCGGAGGAGATCCTCCACTACCTGAAGGGCACCGGCCTCGATCCGGGCCTGAAGGGCACGCTGGAGAGCTCGGACGAGGATGAGGTCGTGGTGGCCTCGGATGACGGGAAGCACCCCGTCTCCAAGAGCGTCGCGGAGACCGTCTCGGTCCGTGCCGACCCCGCCCCGCCGCCACGCCCGCCGTTGCCGGATCAGCTGGTCATCTCCAGCGACCGCTACGGTCGCTGACAGGCCCTATCCTCGGCGCTTCACCAACTTTTTTCTCGCGCTTTAGGTCCCCACCCCAGACTGCTTGCTACGCTCCACGGAGCTTAGTCGAGTAAGTCACTCAACATACGGGGGAAAGAGATGGAAGCGAGCACCCGAAGGTTGATCACCGATCGAAACGTCGCCGAGCGACGGCTGGTCTCCATCGCGAGGGCGATCGAGGCCCACCGCGTCGAGCAGAGGCGCAAGCCATACCCGACCCGGGCGGAGGACCTCAACCTCTACCGCCGGGCCCAGGAGATCCTGGGGGACCGGGTCTAGGCGGCCTGCGCGCTGGAAGCGCCCTCGCGCACACGCTCCAGGGCGCGCGCGAGGCGCTGGACGCCCTCGGCGACGTCGCCGGCGGGCACCGGCGCGAACGAGAGCCGCAGGCTGTTGGACCCGCCCTCCATCATGAAGTCGGGCCCCGCCACGAAGGTGACCCCCTCCTCCTTTGCCTCGCTGAGGAGTGCCTTGCTGTCCACGTCGTCCTTCAGATCGAGCCACAGGAAGTAGCCCCCCGCGGGCACCACGAACTTGGCCTCCGGGATGTGCTCGTGGAGGGCCTCGACGAGTGCGTCTCGCCGCTCACGGAGCGCCGCGTTCACGACTTTCAGGTTCTCGTCGAGCCCGCCGGAGCGACAGAGCTCGTAGACGATCGACTCGGCCAGCATGTTGGGCGAGATGTAGGTCTCGTTCGCCTTCTTGGCGAGGGTGGTGATCTGCTCGGCCGGACCGACCAGATAGCCGACCCGCACCCCGGGGCTGACCGACTTGGAGAACGAGGACGCGTGCAGCACCCGGTCCGCGTCATCCATATCGAGCATCGTCTCCCCGCGCGCCTCGTCGAAGGAGATCAGGCGGTACGGGTCGTCCTCGAAGAGGGTGAAGCCGGCCTCAGTGGCCAGCTCGACCAGCGTCTTCCGCTTCTCCATCGACAGCGTGCAGCCGGCCGGGTTGTGGAAGTTCGGGATGACGTGCGCGAGCTTCACCTCGCTCTGGTCGCAAGCGGCCTCGACCGCCGCGGGGTCGACCCCGTCGGCCTCGAGCGGCGCCCCGACGAGGTCCGCGTTTGCCTGCCGAAGCAGAAGCAGGGTCCGGTCGTAGGTGGGCTGCTCGACGACGACGCGGTCTCCCTCCGAGACGAGTTGGCGGAACAGAAGAGCCGCACCCTCCATCGAGCCGTTGGTGATCATCACCTGCTCGGGCTGGACGCCGTGGAGCTCGGCGATCCACTCGCAGAGTCCGAGATGGCCGCGCCCGGTGCCGTAGCTGAGCGCCTTCTCCCAGTCGGACTCGAGGGCGTGGGAGGCTGCTTCCCGCACGGCCTCGTGCGGAAGGATGTCGGCGCTCGGCGCGCCGCGAGCGAAGCTGATCGTCCGTTCGGCCATCGGCGCATCGAGTATACGAACGGTGCGATACTCCGCCACCAGCGGGGGATGAAGGCCGCCGATCAGGGGGGATGCAGCCGATCGGCACGGATGCCGCCTCGGTCCGGTGAGAAATCGATTTGCAGCCCGACGCGTCGGCAATACTCTTGCCCGATGCCGGCGTCGCTCGAGTTGGTCAAGATCGCGCTGCAGGCCTATGGCAACGGTGACTGCGAGATCGCCCTCGCGCTCGCCGATCCGCTGATCCGCTGGGACGAGCGTGCCTCCCGGACCGATGGCGATTTGGTCTGGAAGCGCGAGGACGTGCAGCGCGCAATGCGCCGCTACCTCGACAGCTGGGAGTCCTACAGCTTCGACGTCGAGGACATCGCCGAGGTCGGTCCGGGCAAGGTCGTCGCCATCTGCCGCGAGCGCGGCAAGCCCAAGGAGGGCGCGGCCGTGGATCGCCGCTTCGGCGGCCTCTGGGTCGTGGAGGAATCGCGGATCGTCTCCTGGGTGACCTACCTGAGACCGAAGGAGGCGGTCCGCGCGGCGAAGGAGCTGCTGGGAGGGCGCATCGATCAGGACAAGATCAAGCGGAGGACCGGTCCGGCCAAAGCTCCCCGGCCCGCAACCCAGGAGGCCGCGTCATCGTCTTCGTCCTCACCGGCCCCGCCCGCACCCGACCAGCCGCAGCAGGCGAGCGAGCGCCCCCGGAAGAGAGCGCTGACGATCAGCGAGGAGGAGAAGCGGGCCGCAAGGGCGCGCGCGAAGCTCCGTCGCCGGGCCTCGCGGCAGACGGCCTAGGCCTTCGCGCCGATCGTCTCGGCGGCCAGCTGGGCGGTCTCGGTCGGGCTCTTGCCGACGCGGATGCCCTGGGCCTCGAGGGCCTGCTTCTTCGCCTCCGCCGTGCCCGAGGAGCCGGAGATGATCGCCCCGGCGTGGCCCATCTGCTTGCCCGGGGGGGCGGTGAACCCGGCGATGTAGGAGACGACGGGCTTGGAGACGTTCTCGGCGATGAACTCGGCCGCACGCTCCTCGGCATCGCCGCCGATCTCGCCGACCATCACGATCAGCTCGGTCTCGTCGTCCTGTTCGAAGAGGGCGAGGATGTCGATGAAGTCGGAGCCGACGATCGGATCGCCGCCGATGCCGACGATCGAGGAGTTGCCGAGACCGGCCTGCTTCAGCTCGTTGCCGATCTGGTAGGTCAGCGTGCCCGACTTGGAGACGACGCCGATCGAGCCCTGCTCGAAGAACTGGGCCGGGATGATCCCGACGTTCGCCTTGCCTGGGCTGAGAACGCCCGGGCAGTTGGGGCCGATGAGGCGGACGCCGGCGTCACGCGCCTTCCAGTAGGTCTTGAGCATGTCGTGGACCGGGATGTGCTCGGTGATCGCGATCACCGTCTCGATCCCAGCGTCGATCGCCTCGTTGATCGAGGCGGCGGCGAAGCGGGCCGGGACGAAGATCATCGAGGTGTTCGCACCGCGCTCCTCGACCGCCTCCTTGATCGTGTCGAAGATCGGGATTCCCTCGACGTCCTGGCCGCCCTTCTTCGGGGTGACCCCGGCCACGACGTCAGTGCCGTAGTCGCGGTTTCGCAGGCCGTGGAAGGAGCCCTCGCGACCGGTCAGGCCGGAGATGACCAGTTTCGTGTCGTCGCCCACGATGATGCTCATGAGGACTCCCCCTTGGCCAGCTCGACGACCTTCTCTGCCGCGCCGAGCATCGTCTTCTCGACGTGCAGGTTGGGCAGCGCGGCGTCCGCGAGAAGGCCGAGCCCCTCCTCGGAGTTGGTGCCGTCGAGCCTGACGACGAGAGGCACGCCGATGTCGATCTTCTGCGAGGCCTCGATGATCCCCTTTGCGATCTCGTCGCAGCGGGTGATGCCGCCGAAGATGTTGAAGAGGATCGCGACGACCTTCGGGTCAGAGGTGATCACGGTGAGCGCGTCGATGATCGCCTCGGCCTTCGATCCGCCGCCGGCGTCGAGGAAGTTGGCCGGCTTGCCACCCGCCTGGGCGACGACGTCGAGAGTTGACATGCAGAGCCCCGCGCCGTTGCCGAGGATTCCGATGTCGCCGTCGAGCTTCACGTAGGTGAGGCCCTTCTCCTTCGCCATGCGCTCCTGCTCGTCCTCGATGAAGCCCTCCTCGAGGTCGGCGAGGTCCTCGTGGCGGTAGAGCGCGGAGTTGTCGATCGTCACCTTCGAATCGAGGGCGATCACATCGCCGCCCTTGGTGAGGACCAGCGGGTTGACCTCGATCAGGGTGGCGTCGCTGTCGTTGAATGCCTCGTAGAGCTTCACGAGGGACGCGGCGGTCTTCTCGCGGGCCTCCTCGGGGATGCCCGCCTCGGACGCCAGCGCGGCGGCCTGGGAGTCACCGAAGCCCTCGGAGGGTTCCACGTGGCGGCGGACCAGCGCGTCTGGGTCCTTGTCGGCGATCTCCTCGACGTTCATCCCGCCCATGGTCGAGAGCATCGCCAGCAGCTTCTTGGCGGAGCGGTCGAGGATGATCGAGGCGTAGTACTCGGCCTCGATGTCGGAGGCCCGCTCGACCCAGACCTGATGCACGGTGAACGGCCCCTCGCCGCGCGGGCCCCGGATGTCCATCCCGAGGATCGCATTTGCATGCTCCTCGGCCTCCGCCCTGTCCTGGGCGACCTTGATGCCGCCGGCCTTGCCTCGTCCGCCGATCTGGACCTGTGCCTTGATCACGCACGGATACCCGATCTCCTCGGCCGCCTGCACGGCGGCTTCGACAGTGTCGGCGACCCGCCCTTCGGGGACGGGGACACCGTGTCCGGCGAAGAGCTGCTTTCCCTGATACTCGAGGAGATCCAAGGCCGCGAGAGGGTACATGAGCGGCTGGGAGGGGCGCTGAGGGGGTCAGCAGCGCTGAAAACAGGCAAATTGCAATACTCCCGCGGCTCTTATGGCCCTTCCAAAGCTGAAAGACATCAAGTGGGTGACCACGGACTGCTACGGCACCCTGATCGATTGGGAGAAGGGCATCATGGACGCCTTCAAGAAGCAGGCCGACCGCGATGGGCTGACGATCGACGAGGGGGCCTTCCTCCAGCGGTTCTTCGAGAACCAGGCGCAGATCATGTCGGGCTCCTACGAGCTCTACGCGGAGGTCCTCCGCAGGGCCGCCGTTCAGACCGCCGAGGAGATCGACTGGACGCTCGAGCCTTCTCGCGCTCAGTTTCTCCCCGACAGCGTTGCGTCGTGGCCCCCTTTTCGCGAGGCCAACGCCGCGATGGACCGCCTCAGGGACCGCTACGAGATCGGGATCATCTCCAACGTCGACGACAAGCTGCTCGGGATCTCCCGGCGCCACCTGCGCACTGAGCTCGACCTCGTCGTCACGGCTCAGCAGGTCCGCAGCTACAAGCCCGACAACACCCACCTGCGCGAGTGCGCCCGCCGCATCGGCGGCAAGAAGGGCTGGGTCCACATCGCCTCGGGCTATGAGACCGACGTCGGCCCGGCGCTGAAGCTGAACGTGCCGACGATCTGGGTGAACCGCCACGGCGAGAAGCTCGAGGGCCGCAAGGCCCCCGACGCGACGGTCAAGAACATCCGCGAAGCCGCGGCGAAGCTCGGCGCCAAGTAGCGCCGCTACTCGATCGTCGCGAGGAGATCGCCTGAGTTCACCGGCGCGCCCTCCTTGGCCGCCAGCTTCGTGATCTTGCCCGACTTGTGGGCGGTGATCTCGTTCTCCATCTTCATCGCCTCGATCACGCAGACCAGATCCCCGTCGGAGACCTCCTGGCCCTCCTCGACGGGGACCTTGAAGACGTTGCCCTGCAGGGGAGAGACGAGGCTGTCTCCCGAGGCGGCGCTGCCGCCGCCGCCCGAGCGCTCGCGCTTCGGCGGGCGCTTCAGGCCGGTCCCGCCGCCTCCCGTGGGCGCCCCGACGGCGTCGCCGATCACCTTGACGTCGAAGAGCTTGCCTGCGACCTCGACCTTGTAGTCGCGGGCGAGGTGCTCGCCGTCGTCCTCGGCATGGATCGCCTTCTCGGCCGTCTCGGCGGCGGCGAGCTGCTTGAGCCAGTCGCGGTCCCCGACGAGATCGCGGCAGGTCTCGCCGTTGGCCCACTGCTCGGTCGCGAGCAGCGCCGTGTGGAAGGGAATCAGCGTCGTTACGCCCCCGACCTCGTACTCGCCCAGGGCGCGAATCATCCGCCTGGTCGCGTGCTCACGGTCGACGTCCCAGACGATCAGCTTCGCGACCATCGGGTCGTACATCGGGGTGATCTCAGAGCCCGCCTCGACACCGGAATCGACGCGGACACCAGGCCCGGCCGGCTCGCGGTAGCTCGTGATCCTCCCCGGCGCGGGGGCGAAGTTCTTGTGCGCCGCCTCGGCGTTGATCCGGCACTCGATCGCGTGTCCGCGGAGATCGACGTCCTCCTGGGAGATGGAGAGCGGCTCTCCCGCGGCGATCTTGATCTGCTCGCGCACGATGTCGATGCCGGTGACCATCTCGGTCACGCAGTGCTCGACCTGGACGCGGGTGTTCATCTCGAGGAAGTAGTAGTCGTCGCCGACCTGGAGGCCCTCGACGGTCCCGGCGGAGCGATAGCCGACCGCGGCGGCCGCCTCCGTGGCGATCTTGCCGATGCGCTCGCGCATCTCCTCGTCGACCTTGGGGCCGGGGGACTCCTCGATCAGCTTCTGGTGGCGGCGCTGGACCGAGCAGTCGCGCTCCCCGAGATGGATCACGTTGCCCTTGGAGTCCGCGAGCACCTGCACCTCGACGTGGCGCGGGTCCTCCATGTAGCGCTCGAGGTACACGGTGGGATCGCTGAAGAACTTCTCGCCCTCGCGTGCCGCGCCCTCGAAGGCGTCAGCCAGGCTCTCCTCGTCGACGGCGACCCGCAAGCCCTTGCCACCGCCTCCGCCGGCCGCCTTGCAGGCGATCGGATAGCCGATCTCGCGCGCCTGCTTCGTGGCCGCCTCGACGTCCTTCACCGGCGAGATCGCGCCGGGAACGATCGGCACGCCCGCCTCCTGCATGAGCTCGCGGGAGCGGGTCTTCGACCCCATCGCCTCGATCGCCTTGGGCGGGGGCCCGATCCAGGTGACCTCCGCCTTCTCGCAGGCGGCAGCGAACTCGGCGTTCTCGGCGAGGAAGCCGTATCCGGGATGGATTCCCTCGGCACCGGCGCTTCGCGCGACGTCGAGGATCTTCTCGATGTTCAGGTAGCTCCCGGCCGGGGTGGGAGGGCCGAGCAGGAACGCCTCGTCGGCCTCGCGGACGTGAGGGGCGTCGCGATCGAGCTCGGAGTAGACGGCGACCGAGCCGATTCCCATCTCCTTCAGGGTGCGAGCGACGCGGATCGCGATCTCGCCGCGGTTTGCGATCAGGACTTTCTCGAACACGGCGGCGGAGTATTGCGTTTCGGCGCCGGCCGGCGCGCCCTAGTCCTTCGCGGCGGCCGCGGCCGGCTGGGAGCGGCCGTGCGCCCGCATCGCGAGCTCGCGCTCGATCCTCGCGTTTCGCTCCAGCTCGGCCTGCTCCTCGGGGTCGTGCTCGACCTCCTTGCGCAGGCCCAGCTGAACCGCAAACAGTGCGGCGACCGCGATGGTGGCGGCGCCGATCACCCAGGGCACGAGATCCGTGTTCGACCTGTTCATGATCGTGACGCCGGCACCGATCAAGACGAAGCCGAGGGCGTACCGCAGAGCGCCCTGGGGGACGTTGACGGAGAGGTTCGATCCCAGGATCACGCCCGGGATCGAGCCGATCATGATGTTGGCGGCGAGCGGGAAGTCGACGTTGCCGCTAAACATGTGCGCGATCGAAGCCGCCCAGAGCAGGAGGGCGGCGTGGACGACGTCGGTGCCGACGACCTTTCTCGGAGTGAGCCGGTAGACGGCGATCAGCATGATTCCGATCAGCGTGCCGCTGCCGGCCGAGCTCAGCCCGATCACGAAGCCCGTCGTCGCGCCGATTCCAACGGCCGCAACCTTGTGGCGGGTGTGCATCTCGAAGTCCTCGCGCTCCTGGATCTTGTCGGCGAGGAAGAAACCGCGGAGGAGCGTGGCGGCGCCGACCACCAGCAGGCAGCCGGCGAGGATCGCGAAGACCGTCTCGTCGAGGTTGTCGCCGAGTCTGCGCTTCAGGTAATCGAGGAACCAGACGCCCGCGATCGCGGACGGAACGCTGCCCGCCGCCATCCAGTAGACGAGCGGCAGGTTCACCGTCTTCAGCTTCAGGTGCCGCCAGCTGCCCGCGGTCTTGGTGACCGCCGCGTAGAAGATGTCGGTGCCGATCGCGGTGGTCGGCTTGATCCCGAAGAGCAGGACCAGGAGCGGCGTCATCAGGGAACCGCCGCCCATCCCAGTCATGCCGACGAGGAAACCGACGCCGAAGCCGAAGAAGATGATTGCTGGATCCATAAAGTCGGAGGGGGGACCGCTGCCCTTGGGACGAAAGCCGCTTGTCCACCTTGTTCCCTTTCTTGACCGAAAGAGTCCTAAAGGAAGGCGGCACTATAGCGAAGGCCGCTATTCCCCCCTAATGGGTGCGGATTCTCGGTAGTTGCAGGCGTTACCTGGTGATCCGGGCGCCCTCGTCCCGGGTCAGCTCGAGCACGTCGGTGGGGATCTTGCCGTCCCGGAGGTCGGCGATCGTGACGCGTTCGAGGACGCGGCGCAAAGAGGCGCGGACCGCGATCCAGACCTCGCTGAGCTGCTCCGCGTTGCCGGGGTACTTGGTCTGCTCCGGGGCCTGGTCCTGGATGTTCGCGAGGGGGCCCTCGACCGCCCGAATCACGTTCGCGAGGGTGATCTCCTCGGGCGGCTGGGCGAGCCAGTAGCCGCCCCGGGCCCCGCGCCGCGCTCTCACCAGGCGGGCGTGCTTCAGCTCGAGCAGGATGTGCTCCAGGAACTGCAGCGGAATGTCCTGCGCCTCGGCGAGCTTCTCGCCCTTGACAGGCTCGTCGCCCGCCGCGGCCATCTCAACGGCCGCCCGCACGGCGTAGTCGGCTTTCGCAGAGATCCTCATATGCTCCGCCGCCGATGATGGACCTTCAGAGCCATTCGACCTACTCCGACGGAGAGCTGCCGCCCGCGGAGGTGGTGGCAGCGGCCGTGGAGGCGGGCGTCACCACCCTCGCCCTCACCGATCACGACGGGATCGACGGCATTGCGGAGGCGGGGGAGGCCGCAAGCGCGGCCGGCATCGTGCTGGTCCCCGCGACCGAGATCTCCTGTGTGCACGGCAGCATCGATGACATGCACATGCTCGGCTACTGGGTGGATACGACCGCGATCGCGCCCGCCTGCGAGCGGGCGCAGCGGGAGCGGGTGACCCGGGCCCGAGAGATCGTCGAGCGCCTCAGCGCCCAGGGTGTCCCCGTCACCTACGAGGACGCGATCGCCCAGGCCGGGGATGCTTCCTCGGTCGGGCGACCTCACATCGCCAAGGCGGCCGGGGTGAAGCCGGAGGGGATGAGCGCCTTCTTCGAGGAGTGGCTCATCCCCGGCGCCAAGGCCTTCGTGCCCCGGCGCTGGCCGGACGCCGCGGAGGCCACCGAGATCATCCATGGGGCCGGTGGGTCCGCCGTCCTCGCCCATCCGTTCTGGGACATGGACGATCCCGACGAGGTGGCCGCCCTGATCGACGACCTGGACCTCGATGGGGTCGAGTGCTTCTACCCGGCGCATGACCGGGCGCAGACGAAGTTCCTGCTGGACGTCTGCAGGGATCGAGGGCTTGCGGCGACCGCTTCCTCTGACTTTCACGGTCCCAACCACAAGATGTTCGACTCCTTCTTGAGCTATCCGACTTACGACCTCGGTGAGCCTGAGCTGCCGCCCAGGCGGACCACCGATTAGATCGGTTGCGATTAGGCCGGCTGCGCCGCCGGGATCAGCTGACGCTCCTCCAGCAGCGAGAGGATCTTCGCGGCGGAGTTCTCGGCGCTCTCGTGCTCGGTGTCCAGGGTGAGCTCCGGGTTCAGCGGAGCCTCGTACGGGTCTGAGACGCCCGTGAACTCCTTGATCTCGCCCTTGAACGCCTTCTCGTAGAGGCCCTTCACGTCGCGCTCGGCGCAGACCTCGACGGAGGCCTTGACGAAGACCTCGATGAAGCGGTCGCCCATCGTCTCGCGCGCCTCGTCGCGGATCTCGCGGTAGGGCGAGATCGCCGCGGTGATCACGGGGACTCCATTCCGGGAGAGCAGATCGGCCACGAAGGCGATCCGGCGGATGTTCGTGTCGCGGTCCTCCTTCGAGAAGCCGAGGCCCTTGGAGAGGTTCTCGCGAACCACGTCTCCGTCGAGCACCTCGACACGTGAGCCGCGATCCCGCAGCTCCGTCTCCACTAGGTGGGAGATCGTCGTCTTGCCCGCGCCCGAAAGCCCGGTGAACCAGAGAGTGAAGCCCTTGTCGTCAGCCATTTCCTTCTTCCTTGTATGTGTCGATCAAGATCTGAGCCACCTCGGGGCGGCTGAACTCCTGCGGCGGCTTTTCGCCGTTGCCGAGCATCTCGCGCACCTTCGTGCCGCTCAGGAAGACGTGGTCGTCGGGGCCGTGCGGGCAGGTCTTGCCCGAGGCCATTCCCTCGCACTTGTTGCACCAAAAGGTGTGCTCGAAGAAGAGGGGCTGGATGCCGAGCTTGTCGATGTCCAGCTCGTCGAAGATCGCCTGGGCGTCGTAGGTGCCGTAGTAGTCGCCGACGCCCGCGTGGTCGCGGCCGACGATGAAGTGGGTGCAGCCGTAGTTCCGGCGAGCGATCGCGTGCAGGACGGCCTCGCGCGGGCCGGCGTAGTGCATCTTCGAGGGGAAGACGTTCAGGATCACCCGGTCGGCGGGGTAGTAGTCCTCCATCAGGACCTCGTAGCAACGCATCCGCACCTCGGCGGGGATGTCGCCGGCCTTGGTCTTGCCGATCAGCGGGTGGATCATCAGCCCGTCCGTGATCTCGAGAGCCGTCTTGGTGACGTGCTCGTGGGCGCGGTGGATCGGGTTGCGAGTCTGGAACGCGACGATCCGCTTCCAGCCGCGCTCTGAGAACGCCTTGCGTGACTCGGCCGGGCTGAGGTAGCGCTTGCTGAAGGCCTCCTCGTGGTCGGGCAGCTCGTCGACCTCGTAGGTGCCCGCGATGCAGCGCGCGCCCTCCTCGTAGATCGCCGCCACGCCTGGATGCTCCTTGTCCGAGGTCCGGTAGACGTTCTCCGCCTCCGCCTCGAGGTCGCGCTCGAAGATCTCGGTCACGTTCAGGCGGCCGAGGGTCTTGCCCTCGTCGCTCGAGACCTCGACGGTGTCTCCCTCGGAGACGTCGAGGTCGGTCGCGAGGGTGATCGGGATCGGCCAGTACTCACCGCCCGAGAGCGTCATGTTCTCCACGACGCTCTTCCAATCCTCGGAGCCCTGGGGGCCGGTCAGGGGGGCGAAGCCGCCGTTGCCGATCATCTCGAAGTCGGCGGTCTGGCGGTCTGTGAGCTGGAGCTTGAGAGCGGTCTGGGTCATGGCGTCCTTGAGTGGATAAAGATGATCAGGTCGGTCAGGAAGCGGGCAGGGTAGCGAAGCTACCCGTGCAGCCCGCACTCGGTCTTCTCGAGGCCGGCCCAGCGGCCCGCGCGATCGTCCTCGCCCTCCGCCGGCTTCCGGGTGCAGTGGGTACAGCCGATCGAGGGATAGCCCTGATCGTGCAGCGCGTTGTATGGAACGTCGTGCTTGGAGATGTAGGACCAGACCTCCTTCTCCGACCAGTCGGCCAGCGGGTTCAGCTTCCAGAGGCCGAAGCGCTTGTCCCAGCCGAACTTCGGCGCGCCGGCCCTGGTCTGCGAGTCCGATCGGCGAATGCCGGAGACCCAGAGATCGACCGCGGCGAGCGCCGAGCGCATCGGCTCGACCTTGCGGATGCCGCAGCATGAGTCCGGGTCGCGGCTCCAGAGCTCGTCGCCGTAGAGGCCCTTCTGCTGCTCGAGGGTGATCGAGCTGTAGCGATGGAAGTTGATGCCGTAGCGCTCCTCGAGGCGGCTCTTCGTCTCATATGTCTCCGGGAAGAGGACGTCGGTGTCGAGGTAGAAGAAGCGCGCGTCCGGGTTGATGCTGTGCGACACGTGCACGGTCACCGAGCTCGTCTTCTGAAACGAGCAGGCGATGTACATCCGGGGGCTGAAGGTTTCGAGCGCCCAGCGCAGGGCCTCCTCGGCGCTGGCGTCCTCCAGATCCGCGGCAACCGCCTCCGGATCGAAGCCGAGCCCGTCGAGCTCCGCCGCGGGGACCGCGGCGTGCTCCGTCGGTGTGGCCGTGGTCTCCACTAGACCGCGCACTCCCCCTCGCCGCGCTCGACCTTGTAGGGCTCGGAGCGGTTCCAGTCGATGAAGAACATGAGGTTCTCCGCGGTGAACTCGACCGGCAGCTTCAGGTCCGAGATCAGCTCCTCGAAGGCGTCGAAGCCGGTGCGGTCAACGAAGGCGTTGAAGTTCTCGCCCTCGCCACGGTTCTCCTCGTAGTGCTTGATCCACCGCTCGACGGCGTCGGGCACTCGCTTGGCGGGCAGGCGGGCCTTGAGCCGGTGACCGAAGACGACGTCGCCGCCCTCGAAGTTCCCGGCGATGTGCGGGATGTAGGCGGGGATGGTGTGCTCGCCGACCTTGATCGAGGCTCCATAGAAGCCGATCGTGGCGATGTGGTGCTGGGAGCAGCCGTTGGGACAGCCGCTCATCTTGATGTGGATCTGCTTCGTCAGAGGATCGGTGATCTCCATCTCCTCGAGGCGCTTCTGGAGCTCCGCGTTCAGGCCCATCGACGCCGTGATGCCGAGCTTGCAGCTGTCGGTTCCGGGGCAGCTCACGACATCGGTGATCCCGAAGGCCCCTGAATCCCCGAGGTTGAGCTCCTTCAGGCGGAGCCACAGGTCGTAGAGGGACTCGGAGCGGATCCAGCGCAGCACCAGGTTCTGCTGAACGGTGGTGCGGGCATAGCCGCCGGTGAACTCGCGCATGATCTGAGCGAGGCCCCGGAACTGCTCCGGGGTGAGGTCGCCGCGGGTCACCTTGACGGTGGCGGTGACGAAACCGTCCTGACGTTGCGGAGCGACGTTGGCATCCACCCAGGCGTTGAACTCGCCCGTCGATCCGGCGGCGCTGTTTGTGGCCGCCGTTTGTGGCGGCGAGCCGTAGCTCTCCGGCACGGCCGGCGCGTCGGCCTCCTCGTCGTTGATGTAGAGAAGGTGATCGATTGTGAAGTCGCGCTCGTTGACCCAGTCGCCCTCGAGCTCCTCATCGACCAGCTCACGGAACGCGTCCATGCCGATCTTGTCGACCAGCACCTTGATCCGGGCCCGCATCCGGTTCTCGCGCAGCCACTCCTGGCGGTCGAAGATCCGCAGCGCCGCCTCCGTCCACTTCAGGTAGTCGCCGTTGTCGAGCTCGACGAACTCGTTGAGGGTGGGGGCGATCCGGGGCTGAATCGAGGTTCCTCCGCCGATCTTGATCTCGACCCCGCGGACCTCCTTGCCGTCGACCTCCTTGACCTTTGGGATGAACCCGACGTCGTGGATCTCTGTGATCGCCCGGTCCGCGTCGCTGGCGCTGAACGCCGTCTTCACCTTGCGCGGCATCAGCTGCGTGGTCGGGTGGCGGACGAAGTAGCGGGCGTAGGCCGCGGCGTAGGGAGTGATGTCGAAGGGCTCGTCCTCGGCGACTCCGGCCCATGGGTCGCCGGTGACGTTGCGGATCGTGTTCCCGCAGCCCTCTCGTGAGGAGAGGCCGGCCTGGCTGATCTGCCGGATGAACTCCGCGGCGTCAGCCAGCGGGATGTGGTGGATCTGGATGTTCTGGCGGGTGGTGATGTGGCCCTTGTTGAGCGGCGCGAGCTCCTCGATCGCGTCCGCGAAGGCCTCCATCTGCTCGGGGCTGACGCCGCCGTAGGGAAGCTTCACCCGGATCATCTGCACGTCTGGCTGGCGCTGGCCGTAGACACCCTGCTTCAGCCGGAAGCCGATGAACTGCTCCTCGGTCTGCTCGCGGCGCAGGAACCGCGCGGCCTCGGTGTCGAAGTCGTCGAACTCGCGCTCGAGGATCGGGATCACGTGCCCCGGGACGTTCTCGTAGACCTCCGGGTTCTCGAGGGACCCGCGCTTGCCCTTGCCGTGCTGCTTCTTGCCCGGATCCTGCTTCAGGGTCGAGGGGTCGGCGAGCTTCTTGGCCGGCACGGGGGTGCCGTTGGTTGACTTGGCGCCCCTCGTAGGGGCGGAGACGGGCTCCATGGAACCGGCTTTCCTTTCGTCGACTAGCCTTGCCCGGGCACTGACCGGCTGCCCAATCTAGCAAACCTGATCGAGTTTAAGGTGATTGGGGAACGGCCCAAAAGAAGCGACCCGCCGAAGCGGGCCGCCAGGGTGAAACGGGGCTGACCCCGCGCACAGTTCAGGTCTCGCAGTGTAGAGCGCGGAGGGCGCCGGACTCGAACCGGAACCGGTCCTCCCGGACCGATCGCAACAACCCTGAACTGTGCATGCCGCCTTGGCATTTCACCCTCCGCGCACGCAAAGCAGAACCCACGACCGAAGGCATCTGGTGCGCGAAATGTCGCGCCTTCGCCTATAGATCCGTGCGTGACTGAAATTCCGGTGATCTCCGGGCGGGCCGTGCTCGAAGCGATCGACGCCGAGACCGCGATCGAGCGAACCCGCGAGGCGTTCGAGAGATATGGCCGAGGCGAGTGGGAGATGCCGGCGAAGGTCTACCTCGACAGCTCGCCGTACGGGGATTTCAGGGCGATGCCGGCCCGGGGCGACGGGCTGGCCCTGCTCAAGTGGGTGACCTCGTTCCCCGGCAACAGCGCGAAGGGCCTGCCCGTGGTTCGCGGCGAGGTTCTGCTCTCCGATGCCGAGACCGGCGAGGAGCTGGCCGTGATCGAGTGCTCGTCGGTGACCTCCCTGCGGACGGGCGCCGCGGCCGCGGTCTCCGCTCAGGTCCTCGCCGCCGGATCGGCCAGGACGGTCGGCATCATCGGCTGCGGGGTGAACGGCGCCTGGGCCGCGCGCTGCCTGGCGGCCGCCGGCTATGAAGAGGGTGTTTGTGCGGACGTGCGACCGAAGGCGGCCCGGGCGCTCGCCGAGGAGCTCGGGTGGCGGGTCGGCGACCGGGCGGAGGCGGCGGCACAGGACGTCGTGGCGACGTTGACGCCGGGAAGCGAGCCGGTCATCCTCGCGAGAGAGGTGCGCCCGGGCCAGCACATCGCCGTGCTCGGCGCCGACGCGCACGGCAAGCAGGAGGTCGAGCTCGATGCGCTCGAGCGCTGCCGGCTCTTCTGCGACGAGTGGGAGCAGGCGAGCGCCGGCGGCGAGCTCGCAAACGGCGTGGAGGCGGGAGTCGTGAGCCGCGAGGACGTCACCCAGCTCGGCGACGTGCTCACGGGCGGCTCGGGCTGGGCCCGCGCCGACGGGGAGATCACCCTGTTCGATTCCACCGGCCTTGCGATCCAGGATCTGGCGATCTGCCGGGCGGTCTACGAGCGCTGGCGCGAGGGCGAGGTCGACGCTCCGGTGGTCAGCCTCTGAGCGCCGGAACCGACCGCCGCTTCTTCTTCTTGCCCTTCTTGCACTTCTTGGCTGCAGCCGCCGCCTTGTGCCCATGCCTCTTCTTGCATTTCTTCGGCTTCTTCTTCGGCGGCGGCGCCGGCGGCGGTGGCGGTGGCGGTGGTGCCGCCGGTCCGCCGTCGGTCAGCGTGACGTTGTCGAGGTCGTAGGTGTCGTTGGTCCCGTTCGGCCCGACGTCCGCCATCACCGCGAACTCGTCGCTCGCCCCGATCAGGCCGATGAACTGCGCCTGGCTCGGGGAGCTGCAGCTCCCGCCGCTGTAGGGGCATACGAACCATCTGGCCGTCTCATCGAGTCGAATCGACAGATGCTGGTAGCCGGTCCCGATGTTCTCCTGGATCAGACCGTCGAGATATTCGCCGTTGCCCGGCGGAAGCAGGAGGAGTTCCGCGGCAAATGCCGGGGGGACGCTGGACCGGAGGTCGAATGAGGCGGTTCCGCCGTAGTTGGAGCTCAGCGTGGAGACGAACGGGCTGTAGAACGTCAGCAATTGACAAGGGGTGCTGTCAGGGCACCCCGTCTCGGCCCCAGTGTCCCTGGCGGTCAGGCGGCCCCTCGGATTTCCACCGCTCGGTTGGAATCCCGCTGGGTCGAATGGGCCGGCGGCCGGATCCTGGGCTTGCTGCCAGCCCTGGTTGCTCCCGGTGAAGGTGTATTCGAGCGGCGTCGCGCTTGCGGGTGCCGCCACTGCCAGCGTCGCCGCCACTGCCAGCAGCGCAAACACGCTGATCGTCCTGATCGGCCCCACCGCGCGGATCCGTCCGCACATGACTCTCAACCCCCTGGTTGGCTGTCGGGCCAGGGTAGGCCGCCTGGCTGGGTGAATCAAGAGGCGGCGGACGCCGCCCTGGCGCCGCCCGCCGCCACCTCTCCTCCCGAACTCAGTCGACTTCGGTGCCCTCGACCAGGAAGGCGACCCGGACATGGGCCCGCCACTCGTCGAGGTTCTCTCCACGCAACCCGGTGGAGACGACGTCGATCGCGCGGATGTTCCGAAGCGAGCTCTGCGCCTGCTTCAGCGCCTGCTGCGCGGCGTCATCCGAAGACTTCTTGGAGCTTCCGACCAGCTCAATGATCTTTACGACGGCCACGAGCCCTCCTCATGTGAGCGCGATGGGGTTTGCGCCGTGTGTTCTATTGCACAAGCGCACGCCAGGCAAGTCCGCCTCACGCCCCGGGCGCGATTCCCCAGCCGCTTCCAAGGCCGAGGCGCGAGCCGACTCCCTCCTTCAGCGCCGCCTGCTGCCAGCGACTCACCTCGGCGGACCCCGGCGCCGGCGCCGTCTCCCAGAGGAAACGCTCGAGCGCGCCGGCGATCGCGGCCGCCTCCTCCGGGGAGGCGGCGGCGCTCTGAATCTCGATCTGAGGCCTCGGAGGGCTCTGCTTGCCGTTGCGGGCCACTAGAGCGGGATGTTGCCGTGCTTGCGCTTGGGGCCCTCGACACGCTTGGTCTGGAGGGTGCGCAGCGCTCGGATCAGCTTCGGGCGGGTCTGATGCGGCTCGATCACGTCGTCGATGTAGCCGCGCTCGGCCGCCGAGTAGGGATTGGCGAAGTGCGCCTTGTAGTCGTCGATCAGCTTTGAGCGGCGCTCGTCCGGTGTCGGCGACTTGGCCAGGTCGCGGCGGTAGATGATGTTGACCGCTCCCTCCGGGCCCATCACCGCGACCTCCGCCGTCGGCCAGGCGAAGTTGAAGTCGGCCAGCATGTGCTTGGAGTTCATGACGTCGTAGGCACCGCCGTAGGCCTTCCGGGTGACGACGGTGAGCTTCGGCACCGTTGCCTCGGTGAAGGCGTAGAGCAGCTTCGCGCCGTGGCGGATGATCCCGCCCCACTCCTGGGAGGTGCCGGGCAGGAACCCCGGGACGTCGGTGAAGGTGAGCAGCGGGACGTTGAAGGCGTCGCAGGTGCGGACGAAGCGGGCGGCCTTCTCGGAGGACTCGATGTCCAGCACGCCGGCGAGGAACGCCGGCTGGTTGCCGACCACGCCGACGGGGTGACCATCGAGCCGTGAGAACCCGCAGACGATGTTCTTGGCGAAGTGCTCGTGGACCTCGAAGAACTCACCGTCGTCGACGATCCGCGAGATCACCTCGCGCATGTCGTAGGGCTTCTGAGGATCGTCGGGGACGAGGGTGTCGAGCTCGGGGTCCTCGCGGTCCGGGTCGTCGGTCGGCTGGACCCGCGGCGGCAGCTCGAGGTTGTTCAGCGGCAGGAAGCTCATCAGGTAGCGGACGTCCTCGAGGCAGCTCTCCTCGTCCTCGGAGGCGAAGTGCGCCACCCCGGACTTGGAGTTGTGGCTCATCGCGCCGCCGAGCTCCTCGAACTCAACCTCCTCGCCGGTGACCGTCTTGATCACCTCGGGGCCGGTGATGAACATGTGAGAGGTCTCCTTGACCATGAAGATGAAGTCGGTCATGGCGGGGGAGTAGACGGCGCCGCCGGCGCAGGGACCCATGATCAGGCTGATCTGCGGGATCACGCCGGAGCACTGGACGTTGCGGACGAAGACGTCGCCGTAGGCGCCGAGGGAGACGACCCCCTCCTGAATACGTGCGCCGCCCGAGTCGTTGATGCCGATCACCGGCGCACCGACCTTCGCGGCCAGATCCATGACCTTGACCATCTTCTCCGCCATTACCTCGCCTAGCGATCCGCCGAAGACGGTGAAGTCCTGGGAGAAGACGAAGACTGTGCGCCCGTCGATCGTCCCGTAGCCCGTCACCACCGCGTCGCCGTAGGGGCGGCGCTTGTCCATCTCGAACTCGTGGGTGCGGTGGCGGACGAAGGTGTCGAGCTCCTCGAAGGACCCGGGATCGAGCAGCTTCTCGATTCGCTCGCGGGCGGTCAGCTTGCCCTTCGCGTGCTGCTTCTCGACCGCCTCCTCGGTGCCGGCGTGGACCGCCTCCTCGCGCAGCTCCCGCAGGTAGGCGAGCTTCTCCTCGTGTGTGATCGGGTTCTTCTCTCTCATATGGCGGGCGATTCTAGGTGGCGGCCTCGGGCTAGGCCGAGTCGGGGTATGCAAACCGCTTCTTGACCAGGGGCTGGGCCTAGTTGCGAATGGTCGCGCCTCGCCTCCAGTTGCGCCAAGCTTGCCGGGTGAGCTCCCCCGAACAGACCTCACCGCGTGTCGGCGCCGGCGCCGACAGTTCGGCGCGCGCAAGGCGGTACCGCGCCAACGTCCAGTCGGAGCTGGATCGCGCCGCCGTCTACGGGGCGATGGCAGCGGCTGAGCGAGACCCTCAGCTGGCCGGCGGCTTTCGGAAGCTCGCCGACGCCGAGGGTCGGCACGCTGAGTTCTGGCGAGCAGAGCTGGCGAAGATCGACCCGAAGGGCCCGCCGCGAAGGCCGACGGCTCGCGCCCGACTGCTGGCTCGGCTGGCCGGGCGGTTCGGCAGCCGGCTCGTTCTCCCGGCGGCCGCCTCGTTGGAACAGGCCGAACAGGAGACATATGAGCACCAGCCCGAGGCCGACGGAACGGCGATTGCCGCCGACGAGCGGACGCACGCGCGGGTTCTCGATTCAGCCGTGGAGGCGTCCACGGCCCGGTTCACGGCAAGCATGCTTGCCCGGATGCTCGGCCGCCGCCGGGGGGTCAGCGGGAACGCCCTGCGAGCTGCGGTGCTGGGTGCAAACGACGGACTCGTCTCCAACCTGAGCCTGGTGATGGGCGTCGCTGGGGCGAGCTTCTCCAGCAGGACCGTGCTGATCACGGGACTGGCCGGCCTGCTCGCGGGAGCATTCTCGATGGCGATGGGGGAGTGGGTCTCGGTACAGAGCTCGCGGGAGCTTCATCAGAGACAGCTCGATCGCGAGGCCGAGGAGATCGCCACCGATCCCGAGCACGAGCGGGCGGAGCTGATCACTCTCTACGAGCGCCGGGGGCTCTCCCCCGAGGAGGCTCGCGCGCTCGCCAGGCGAGTGATGAGCGACGAGGACACTGCCCTCGAGGCAATGGCGCGGGAGGAGCTCGGGTTCGATCCAGAGGAGCTCGGCGGCTCTGCCTGGATCGCGGCGATCGCCTCGTTCCTGCTGTTCACGGTGGGCGCGATCATCCCAGTGGTCCCCTTCGCGATCACTGACGGTGACGCCGCGGTGGCACTCAGCCTGGCGGCGAGCGGGCTGGCGCTGTTCGGAATCGGCGCCGCGATCACACTGCTCACCGGTCGCGGCGTATGGAGTTCCGCCTTCCGTCAGCTTGCGATCGGGATCGGAGCCGCCGCGGTCACCTATGGGGCGGGCTATGTCGTGGGCGCGGTCGTCTAGCGGAGCAGCGGCCTAGAAGAACGCGCCACCCCGGTACTCGCCGAAGACGTCACGCATTGCGTTGCAGACGTCGCCGATCGAGCCACTCGCCCGGAGCGCCTCCTTGATCGGAGGCAGCAGGTTCCCCTCCCCCCGGGCGACGTCGCGAAGCGATTCGAGCTTCGTGTCGAGCTCCGCCTGGTCGCGCGCCTCCTTGAACTTCGCGAGACGTGTGAGCTGGCGTTCCTCCGCCTCCGGATCGACCTTGAGGATGTCGACGTCGTCGATCTCGTCGCTCACGTACTTGTTGACGCCGACGATGATGTCCTGGCCGGTCCGGTAGCGCTCGTGGTAGCTCGAGGCGGACTCCTCGATCTCACGCTGCATGAACTCGAGGGCGTTGACTGAGCCGCCGAGGTCCTCGACCTTCTCCATCAGCTCCCAGGAGCGCTCCTCGACCTCGTCGGTGAGCGACTCGATGAAGTAGGAGCCGGCGAAAGGATCGACCGTGTCGGCGACGCCCGATTCATGGGCGAGCACCTGCTGGGTGCGGAGCGCGATCCGGGCGGAGCGCTCGGTGGGCAGCGCCAGCGCCTCGTCGAAGCCATTGGTGTGCAGGGACTGGGTCCCGCCGGCGACCGCGGCGAAGCCCTGCAGCGCGACGCGGATGATGTTCACCTCCGGCTGCTGAGCCTGGAGGGTCACGCCGCCCGTCTGGGTGTGGAAGCGGATCATCTGCGCCTTCTCCTCGGTGGCGCCGAACCGCTCCTTCATCAGCTTCGCCCACATCCGGCGGACCGCCCGGAACTTGGCGATCTCCTGGAAGACGTTGTTGTGGCCGTTGAAGAAAAAGGCGAGCCGCTGGCCGAACTCGTTGACGTCGAGACCGGCGGCGATCCCGCCCTCGACGTAGGCGATCGCGTTGGCGAGCGTGAAGGCGACCTCCTGGACGGCCGAACAGCCCTTCTCGCGGATGTGGTACCCGCTGATCGAGATCGTGTTCCACTTCGGGACGTTCTCGTTGCAGTAGGCGAAGATGTCGGTGGTGAGCCGCATCGTCGGCTCGGGCGGGTAGATGTAGTTGCCGCGCGAGATGTACTCCTTCAGCACGTCGTTCTGGACCGTGCCGCGCAGCTCCTCCGACGGGACGCCCTGCTCCTCGCCGACCAGTTCGTAGAGCAGCAGCAGGATCGCGGCGGGGGCGTTGATCGTCATCGAGGTGGAGACATCCGCCAGCGAGATCTGGTCGAAGCAGATCCGCATGTCCTCGAGCGTGTCGATCGGGACCCCGGTGCGGCCGACCTCGCCCGCGCACAGCGGATCGTCGGAGTCGCGGCCGAGCTGGGTCGGCAGGTCGAAGGCCATCGAGAGGCCGGTCGAGCCGTGCTCGGTCAGGTAGCGGTAGCGCTCGTTGGTGTCCTCGGGGCTCGCGAAGCCGGCGTACTGGCGCATCGTCCAGAGCCGGTCGCGGTACATGCCCTTGTGGATGCCGCGGGTGAACGGATACTCGCCCGGCTCGCCGAGCCGCTCCTGCAGGCCGGGCTTGACGTCGTCCTCCTCATAGAGGCGCTTGATCTCGATCCCGGAGTCGGTGATCTTCCGCTCGTCGTCGGGCCCGACCAGCGGGGCGATGTAGCGGTGGAGGTCCTCGTCGACCGCGGCCTTCTGCTCGGCCTCGGGCGCGCCTTTCGACTCGGCGCCGTCGGTCCCCTCGCTCGTTGGCTCGTCCTTTGGCCGGGTGGCCATGCGGCAAGGATAGATACGGAGCTCAGCCAGAGCGCTACGGAGTGACCGCGGCGGCGGACTCCACTCGATCCCGGAGCACATCGAGCTGGACGTGCGCGAACAGCCCGTATGCGGGGGGCGGGTCGAGCTGGTCTATGTAGTCGGCCACCCAGAAGCCCAGCTCTCCGTGGAGCAGCCGGGCGAGCTGTTCCGCCGATAGCGACTTGAAGGAGGACTCGGAGAGCTCGGCGACGGCGGCATCGACGTGCGAGAGGACCGGCTCCAGCCGCTCGGCGTCCCATTCCTCCCAGCCGCCCTTGCCCTTGCCGTAGGAGGTGCCGTCGCAGTGTGCGACGAACCCGCATTCGGCCAGCTCGCGCGCGCGATCCTTCTCGGCGGCGCACGCCTTCTTGGATCCCTTGAAGGGACCGAGGTCCTCATATAGGTCGGGTCGCAGGCGGAGCGCGAAGCGCTTCACCAAGCGTGCGGACTTGTAGCCACGAAGGTGCTGCGCGAAGCGCTCGTCCGGACTTCTCGCGCTCGAGCCCACGTACACCCACGGAATTCGCGGATCGCGTCGATGGCCGGCCGCGCGATCCAGCTCGATCACGTAGACGCGGGAGGGCATGGCCCTTCAGCTGCGGCGGCGATCAGAAGCCGAAGAAACGGCGGCGCTTCTTCTTCGGCTTCTTCGGCTCGGGCGGTGGAGGCTCGGGCTCGGGTTCAGAAAGCTCGGACACCGGCTCGGGAGGCGGGGCTTCGGCAACAGGCGCCTCGACCACGGGCGCCTCGACGACCGGCTCCTCCGCCGGCGGCTCCTCATATACGGACATCTTCATCGGCTCGGCCTTCTCCTCGGGGCCCTGGGCCTCGCCCATGCCCTCGAAGGGGCGCTTCTGGGGCGTCGCGAGCTCCTCGATCACCGCGTCGAGCCAGCCCTCGAGCTTCGTCGGCTCGGCGCCGTTCTCGGCGGTGACGCTGACGTTCGTTCCCCATCCCTTCTCGCCGATCTCGACCTTGATCCAGGCGTCGTCGGGGATCGCCTTCCAGGCGAGGGTGGACTCCTCCTCGCGCTCGTACACGCTGACTTCGGTCGCGTGCCCGACCAGGGCGCACATCAGGCCCTGCATGCGGCCGGGGTGGTCGAGCTGCTCCCAGACCTCGGGCGGCGACTTGACGAGGGTGCGGCTTGCGGTCTTCATGGTGCGGGCATTCGCTCGGCCGGCCGGTGCTCCTCCCGCTTATCCGAAATGGGCGAATCCGCCCGGTCAGCGTGTGAGGAACGCCTCGATTGCCGCCGCCGCACGGGGCCCCGCCTTGCCGTCCCAGAGCGGGATCTCAGGCGGCTTTTCGGGCACCTTCGCCGCCAGGGAGCGCTCGGCGGCCTCTCGGAGGACGCCCGGATCCACGCCGATCAGCTCGTTCGTGCCCAGCTCGACCGTGATCGGGCGCTCGGTGGTCGTCCGGTAGGTCAGGCATGGAGTTCCCAGCACCGTCGTCTCCTCCTGGACGCCGCCGGAGTCCGTGATCACCAGACGCGCCTCGGCCTGGAGGGCGATGAAGTCGTCGTAATCCATCGGCGGGGTGAGGATGACCTTTCCCCAGCCGGCGCCGGTTCCGGCCAGGCGGTCTCGTGTCCGCGGATGGACGGGGAAGATCACGGGGAGGGAATCGGCGAGTCCGGCCAGCACCTCCATGGTCGGGCCGAGCTTCTCGGGGTCGTCCACGAGCGCCGGCCGGTGCAGGGTGACGAGGACGAAGTCCCGGCTCTTCACCGCGTTGCGACCGAGGACCGCCGGCCTGTTCACGTCCTCGAGCAGCCGGAGGAGGCTGTCGATCATCGTGTTGCCGACGAGCTGCACGCCGTCACCGGCGATCCCCTCGGCGGCCAGGTTCTCAACCGCGTCCGGGGAGGTGCAGAGGAGGACGTCGGACACTCGGTCGGTGAGCACGCGGTTCACCTCCTCCGGCATCTCCCAATCGCCCGAGCGAAGCCCGGACTCGATGTGGGCGACCCCGACGTGAAGCTTGGTGGCGGCGAGCGCGGCCGCGAGCGTCGAGTTGACGTCGCCGGCGACGAGGACGAGGTCGGCCGGATGCTCGAGCAGCTCCGCCTCGATGCCGGTCAGGGCTGCGGCGGTCTGGACGCCGTGCGTGCCGGAGCCCACGCCGAGGTTCGCATCGGGCTCGCGCATCCCGAGCCGCTCGATGAATCCATCGGACAGGGCGCGGTCGTAGTGCTGGCCCGTGTGAAGGAGGCGGACCGAGATCCCCTCGGCCTGCTCCAGGGCGGCGATCACCGGGGCCGACTTGACGAAATTGGGTCGCGCACCGACGACGGCGAGCACCGAGGCAGTCACAGCCGAGCAAGCTAGCGACTGAATCCGCTTCGGTAGTGTCCCCCCGAGATGGCCGGCAACGAAAGTGGCGCCGTAGTGGTCACGGGGGCTTCCACAGGAATCGGGCGCGCCACCGCACTTCACCTAGACCAGAAGGGCTACCGCGTCTTCGCGGGCGTGCGGAAGCAGGCCGACGCGAAGTCGCTCGCCGAGGAGGGATCCGACCGCCTCACGCCGGTCACGATCGACGTGACCAAGCAGCGCTCGATCACCGCCGCCAAGAACAAGATTCAGCGAGCCGTCGGCAAGGACGGCCTGGTCGGCCTCGTCAACAACGCGGGAGTGGGCGACGGCGGCCCGGTGGAGACCATGGACCTCGACGATCTTGCGGAACGTTCTCGAGGTGAACCTCGTCGGGCAGGTCGCCGTCACTCAGGCGTTCCTGCCGCTGATCCGCAAGGGGAAGGGGACGATCGTCTTCATCGCCTCGATCGGGGGACGCGTCGCCAGCCCGTTCATGTCGCCGTACAACACGTCCAAGTTCGCGGTGGAGGCGCTCGGGGAGTCGCTGAGCCACGAGGTCGCCCCGTGGGGGATTCGGCGTCGCCGTGGTCGAGCCGGGCAGCATCGACACCCCGATCTGGAAGAAGGGCGCCGACACGATCGATGGGCAGAAGGCGAAGATGTCGCCGACGGCCAAGCGCCTCTACGGCAAGCAGCTCAACCGGATGGAGGAGGTCCTGAGCGAGACGGCAAGCCGCGGGATCTCACCGGAGAAGGTCGCCAAGGAGATTCACAAGGCGATCAGATCCGACAAGCCGAAGCACCGCTATCTGGTCGGGCGTGACGCCAAGATCGGCGCCCGTCTCAAGGGCACTCTCCCCGACCGCACCTTCTCGAAGCTCGCAGGCCGGCAGATGAAGATGCCGACCGACGTACCGGCGAAGTAGCCGGCCCCCCCGATACGACCGCCTCTGGGTCACCCCACTCGGCTAGCTAGCCGAGCCACTCCTTGACGCGGCCGGGCGTGCCCATCCCGGAGAAGTCTCCGTCGTCGATGACCCGCTCGGCCGCCTCGATGGCGGCGTTCACGGCGGCCCATGTGAGGCCGCCGCCGACGCTGACCCGCTGGGCCCCCGCCTCGGCGATCTCGGCGAAGCTCAGCCCCAGGCGGCCGAAGGCAAGGACGTTGACCGGCTTGGAGACGGAGTCGCAGACGGTCTTGATCTCCTCCGCGCTCCGCAGGCCGGGTGCGTAGAGCACGTCCGCGCCGGCCTCCGCAAACGCGTTCAGCCGGGCGATCGTGTCGTCGAAGTGTTGAGGGCGGCGATGTGCGCAGCGATCTCATCGAGAGTTTACAGCGCCGTCCAGCCGGCCGAGGGTGAAGGCGAACCCGCTGCTCGTGGTGGCGAGGGCCTTGAAGCCGAGCCCGGAGAGCATCCTGGCCGAGCCGGCATCCCACGGATTGGGGATTACAAAGGGATCGCCATGGTGCAGATCCCGAAAGGCCTCGCCCTTCTCCCGCTGGGTCGTCACCGCCCGATCATTTCACTTCGCGCAATCGGTCCAGGTGGTGATACTGCCTGAGCGATGTCTCAGGAGAACGTCAAGATCGTTCGGCAGGCCTTCGAGTCGTTTCTGGAAGGGGACCGGGAAAAGACAGCACAGCTGGTCGATCCCGCGGTCGAGTTCCACGGCACCGTCGGCGGGCTTCAAGAGGGCCAGGTAGCCCACGGTCAGCCCGAGATCGACCGGACCTTCGAGGCTGAGGATCTGGAGGCATGGGAAGAGCGCCGCCTGGAGCCGGAGGAGTTCATCGACGCGGGGGACGACGTCGTTGTGCTCTTGCACGAATACCGGCGCGGTAGGGGCAGCGGGGTCGAGCTGGAAACCAAGACGGCGGTTGTCGTTGCGGTGAGCGGAGGAAGGGTGGTTCGAATCCAGGGCTATATGGATCGCAATGCGGCCCTCGAAGCGGCTGGGCTGTCGGAGTAAGGGGGGAGCGCCTAGCGGCGCTTCTTCTTGCACTTCTTGGCGGAGGCGGCGCGCTTGTGCTTCTTCTTGCACTTCTTCTTCGGCGTCAGCAGAAGCGGTGCCGGAGTCGGCGTCACCTGTGCGGTGGCAGGCGGCGTGGGCGGGACGTCCGCGATGTTCAGGCGGAAGCCGGCGACGTTGCCAAGGGAGGTTGGGTCGTCCCAGGGCGCGGATCCGTCCGTGTCCCTGAGAAGTCGCTCGACGAAGAAGCCGCTCGCGTCCCCGGTGCCGGTCGCGTTGTTCTCCTGAACGTCGGATCCGGGTCCGTTCACGTCGCTCGCGAACAGGCCTCCGGGGTTGCCAAGGCTGATCACGAGTCCGCCGCCGGCGAAGTCGAACGCCGCCTGCACGGTAAAGGTCAGCTCATAGTCGCCCGCAATCGTGTTGCCCCGCGGGTTGGTCGGAACCTGCGTGTTGGGAACGATCTGGGTAGGGGGCGCGGCATTCACGTCGCCCCCGTTGATCGTCGTGGGCGCCATCTTGATCCGGAGCTGGATGTCTACGTCGTTTTGTTGGGACAGGTCAAATGCGATGGTGTCGCCCGGCCTCAGGGAGAATGCCGGCAGGTTCCGGTAGACGAAGGCCATGTACGGTCCCCAGTTACCCACCGTCGGGGACCCGTATCCAAATGGGGACCCGATGCCGGTCCCGGTCGGGGTCGCCGGTGCCACGGTGACTGTGGAGGCCGCCTGCGCCGAGCCGATCGCCCCCTGTCCGGCGATCAGCGCAGTTGCGGCGGCGACCACCGCAATGAACCCCCTAGGCGACTTCCTCATTGCGCGGCACTCTAGGGACGGGGGCGCACTGGTTCCTACCCTTTATTCCGGAATCGACGGAAGTTCAGCCGGGCTGGCCGACGAGGCGCTCGACCCCGGCCTCTTCGATCGTCTTCTTCAGCCCGTCCTGCAGCGTGACCTTGGGCTCCCAGCCGAGCAGGTCCTTGGCGCGGGAGATGTCGGGCTGGCGGATCTTCGGGTCGTCGACGGGCAGCGGCTCGTGGATGATCTCCGAGCGCGACCCGGTCACCTCGATCACGGTCTCGGCGAGCTGGAGCAGCGTGTACTCGTCCTGGTTTCCGATGTTGACCGGCAGATGCACGTCCGACTCCGCGAGGGCGACGAGCCCCCGGATCTGGTCGTCGACGTAACAGAAGCTCCGCGTCTGGCTGCCGTCTCCGAAGACGGTGATCGGCTTGTCCTGGAGGGCCTGGCGCAGGAAGGTGGGGATGGCGCGGCCGTCGTGCGCCCTCATCCGCGGCCCGTAGGTGTTGAAGGTCCGCGAGATGCAGGTGTTCACTCCCTGCTGGCGGTGGTAGGCCATCGTCATCGCCTCGGCGTAGCGCTTGGCCTCGTCGTAGACGCCGCGCGGGCCGATCGGGTTGACGTTGCCCCAGTAGTCCTCGGGCTGGGGATGGATCTCGGGGTCGCCGTAGACCTCCGAGGTCGAGGCGACCAGGATCCGCGCCCGCTTGAACTTCGCCACGCCCAGCATGTGGTGGGTCCCATAGGAGCCGACCTTGAGCGTGTGGAGCGGCAGCCGCGCGTAGTCGATCGGGCTCGCCGGCGAGGCGAGGTGGTAGATGAAGTCGACTGGCTCATCGACCTCGACGAACTGCGTCAGGTCGTGGTTCCGGAAGATGAAGTTCTCGTCGCGGATGTGCTCGAGGTTCTCGAGCGACCCGGTGTCCAGGTTGTCGATGCAGATGACGCGGTGATCGCGCTCGAGCAGGTACTCGCACAGGTGCGAACCCAGAAACCCAGCTCCTCCGGTGACGATGCAGGTGCTCACAGGCGGGCGAGGATAGCTGCGGAGCGGCGGATCGGCGCGAGATGGATCGCAGCTAGGGGGCGGGCCGCTGCACCGTCGCCCGCGCGAAGCCGAAGCTCTCGCGCTTCACGTTCTTGATCTTCGAAGTGCCCTCGACGTCGATGTGGATCCTCTGCTGGTCGGCGAAGGCCACCGGCTGCCGGATGTTCGGGTTGAACGGGTCGGTCTCGAGGTCGTAGGTCTCCGGCATGACGAAGGTGAGAACCGCCCTGCCCTTGCGGTCCGCCATGAACGGTGGTGAGCCAGGGGCGGGCGCGGCCGGCGCCGCGTCGCAGAAGTAGAGCTCGCCGCACTGGATCGTGGTCGGAGGCGCCTCGATGAAGACGGCGATCCGCCCCCTCGGGGCCATCCGCGAGAGGGAGATGGTCTCGAGCTGGCCGGGGGTGACGTATCCGTCGGAGCCGACCCGCGCCTTCAAGAAGACGAACTTCGTCCTGTGCTTGCCCTTCGAGGAGAGGTCGACCGGCGTGCTCGCGGTGGCACCCGCGGCGACGATCAGCCCGCACGCGAGGGCGGCGAGCGCTGCGACGATTGTGTGGGAACCCCTCCCCGCGGACACGCGGTGACTATCGCAGGACACGGTCGGCTCGGCAAGCGCCGCAGCATCTGAATTGCCGCCACTTCTTTGCCGCAAATTGCGGTGGATCCGCAAACTCTCCCACGCAAATTGCGAAGATGGCCCCTGGCGAAATGGGGCGAGTAGTGGCAGCTTTCGTCTCACCCGGGTGTGTCGGAGGTGAGCCGTCTGGGTCTGTTGGGAGGAACAACCGGTCGAGCCCGGGCCGACGCTCGATCCGCTGACGAGGCCGGAGAGGCAGCTGCCTCCCCCGAGTCGCGTCGTCGTGCCGCGAGCGTGCTGGTTGAGACTCATGACGCGGTCTTTCGCCGGACCGCCCGCCGGTATTCCATCTGCGCCGACGACAGTGAGGACGCCTATCAGCGGGCTCTCGAGATCCTGCTCACCAAGGCGCCCCCGATCGAGGGCGACGCCCTGGTTCGCTGGATGCAGACGGTCACGAAGCGGGAAGCGCTCGCGGTGCGTCGTCAGCGGGAGCGGCTCCTCGGCTCGCCGCGGCTTTCAAGACCAGACGAAGACGACGAGCGGGACCCCCTCGACTCGATCGCGTCGGAGAGCCCCGGCCCCAACGATCGATTGGCCCGGCGAGAGCGGGTCGTCCGTAGCGCAGAAGCGCTCAACGCGCTGAAGCCGCAGGAGGTCCGCGCGCTGACCCTGAAGGCGCAGGGCTACTCGTACGCCGAGATCGGCGAGATCACGGGCTGGTCGTACACGAAGATCAATCGGTGCATGGCGGAGGGCAGGAAGCGGTTCCTGCAGGTCTTCGCGGACATCGAGCACGGGCGCCGCTGCGATGAGCTCGCCGCCGCTCTCTCGGAGATGGCCGACGGGGAGGACGCCAACGGCTCGACGGAAGCACTCGAGTTCCACCTGCGGGTCTGCGCCGCGGATGTGGCGACCGGACCGGGCGTGGCGAATCAGGCTTGCGAGCAGCGGCCAATCTCGATTGACAACACCTGCCAGGACTCGACCGGCGCGACCGGGCAGGCGCAGTCGCTCAGCGCGGGGCTCGAGGACCCGCAGACCGGCAGGCTGCAGCGAACGCGCGCTGTGCGATCGAGCGCCCCCGTCGCGATTCGCGGCCAGCTCACGGGATCAAACGGCCCGGTCAAGGCCGCGAGCGTCTGCGTCTATGAGACGGTCGACGAGCCGGCCGGGATCGAGCAGCTGCTCCAGGTGGCGAGGTCGAGCTCGACGGGTCACTTCGGCGTGGAGATTCCGGGCGGCCCAAGCCGGATCTTCCGGGTCGCCTACCGCTACAACGACCGCCAGATCGAGTCGCCGAACATGTATCTGGATTCCTCGGTCCAGCCGACCCTGCAGCTGAGCAAGTCGAAGCTCAGCAACGGTCGCGCCGTCGGTTTTCGGGGCAGAATCCCCGGCCCGAACGCTGATGGCCGGGCGGTCACGATGCAGGCGAAGGTCGGCAAGAAGTGGCGGAGCTTCAAGCAGCTGGTGACGGACGGCAATGGACATTTCACGGGCAAGTATCGCTTCACCCAGACCCGAGGGCTCGTCCGCTACGTGTTCAGGGCGCTGGTCAAGAAACAGGGCGGCTATCCCTACAGCGCTGGGGCGTCGCCGAAGCGAAAGGTCGTCGTCTACGGCTAAGCCGTAGCCGGGGGCCGGTGTCCCCGTGGGACCGGCCCTTGGGACTGGCCCCGTAGTTTTCACGGCGGCCGGGGCGCTTACGGACCCGCATCCGGCTTCAGGCAGACGGCGAAGGCGGTGGCTGGGCCTGAGCCGGTAACGACCTTCCATCCGTCTCCCTGCGGCGTTGAGCTCGGGGCCGATTGGGCGATGTCGGCGCCCCCGGCTCCACCGCTGAGCAGCCGTTCCCCGGCCGGGCAAAACGCGATGACCTGAATGTCCGCGGTCTGCTGCACGATGTCGACCCCAGCGAGCTTCGCTGCAGTTACGTTCCCGTTGGCCAGCTTCGCCGCGGTCACGCGGCCGGCTCGGATGTTGCCCTTCTTGTTGATGTCGCTTTTCTTGGACGCTTTGCTGATCGCGACGGCGGTCGGCACGCCGCCGACGGCGATCACCAGGGCCAGAGTCGCCGCCACGTTCGCGTAGCTGAGATTCCTCCTGAGCCGATGCATGGGTCCTCCCTCCTGTAGTGGTTCAGATAACCCGCCAACGGCCCGTTGGTCGCGCCGACCCTAGTGGCTCGATCGAGAACCTGAAAGTGTCCCGCCCGTGACGCGGAGGGAGCAAGCCTTTCTTGCGGCGACGGCGGCGATCACGGCGACCGCTGGCGTGCTCCGCTATTCCAACGCGGGTGCCGTCCTGGCCTTCGCTGCGGCCACCCTCGCCCTCGCGGGACTCGCCTGGGTCGTCGCCCTGTCGACGGAGCAGGTGGGCCTTCGCTTCGGCCCAGCGGTCACCGGCTTCATGCAGTCGACGCTCGGCAACCTGCCCGAGTTCTTCATCGTCCTGTTCGCGCTCAGCTCCGGCGAGGTGGTCGTCGCCCAGACTTCCCTGATCGGCTCGATCTTCGCCAACGCGCTGCTCGTGCTCGGGCTGGTGATCGTCGTCGGCTCGATGCAGGCCAAGGACGGCTGCATGCGCTTCGGCAAGCGGCTCCCGCAGGACACGGCCACGCTCCTGTTGGTCTCGCTGTTCGTGATCGTGATCATCGGACTCTCGATCGCGTCCTCGGATCAGGCGAGCCATCACATCGAGGGCCTCTCGATCGTGGGGGCGATCGCGCTGCTCATCGTGTACTCGGCCTGGGCCTGGGGCTATCTGCGATCCGACACGGCGACGACGGAGTCCGGCGTGGAGGAGACCACGCCGCGCCTCCCGTTCGCCTTCGCCGTCGCGCTGCTCGCCGTGGGTGGAGTGGGCGCGGCCTTCGTCTCGGACTGGTTCATCCACGCCCTCGACCCCGCGGTCGAATCGCTGGGCGTCTCCAAGGCGTTCGCGGGGCTGGTGATCGTCGCGATTGCCGGCAATGCTGTCGAGAACTTCACCGGGATCTTCCTCGCCGCCAAGGGCAAGTCGGACCTGGCGATCTCGGTCGTCAAGAACTCCGTCGCGCAGATCGCCGCCTTCCTCTTCCCGGCGCTGGTGCTCACCTCGCTGCTCTTCACCACGCACCTGACCTTTGCGCTTGCCCCCGTATATATAGGGGCGCTCTTCCTGACCGCGATCGCGATCTGGCAGATCACCGGCGACGGCGAGGCTCAGATGTTCGAGGGCTTCGCGCTGATCGCGATCTACGTGATGCTGGCGGCATTCACGCTTTACGACTGAGCAGTCACTGCCGCGCGACAGTCTGCGCGCGTGAAGTCACCTCGGATCGGCTGGACTGAGGCGTGGCGTGGAGGGTTGAACTCTCAAGGCGAGAGGCACCACCCAGGATGGTTGCGTCCGGCCCGCTCGGGCTGGTTCCGGTTCGAGTCCGGCGCCCTCCGCGCCTACACTTGGGTGACTGGGTGGTGCGCGGGGCTTAGCCCCGTTTCAACCTCGAACGGCCCGCTTCAGCGGGCCGTTCGTCTATCGGCGCGACGCCGTGCGTGGCTATCTCTCCAGCCCGAACGTCGCCCGGACGTCGTGGTGCGGCTGGGCGGCCACGATCACCTTCTTGTGCGGCCGCGGGATCTCGCGGTGACTCGACCCTCCGCCGAAGGACGGAAACATCGAGGCCGCGGCCAGCACGGCCAGCACCACAAGTGCGTAGCGCCGGATCTTCGCCCGCTGCATTCCCGGTTTCTACCCGAAGGGCGCGGTGTAAACGCCGCCGGGCGGGATCTCAGTGAGCGACCAGGGCCTTCACGAGCTCACCAGCCGGCCGACCGCGCCCATCAGCTCCTGCACCTGGTCCTCGGTCGCGCCCTCGCCGGCGCGCATGCAGTGGCGGACGTGGTCGTCGACCAGGCCGAGCGCGATCTTGTTGAGAGCGGCCTGGGCCGCCTCGATCTGGGTGAGGACGTCGATGCAGTAGCGGTCCTCCTCGACCATGCGGGTGACGCCACGGACCTGCCCCTCGACGCGGGCCAGTCGCTTCAGCAGCTCTTCCTTGGATGCCTTGTAGCCGGGTGCCTGTGTGTTCGTCGTCATATTTCACAGCATACCCCTATGGGGTATAGTCGTCAACCGTGGCGGACGTGATCTCAACGATCGGGGAGGGCTTCAAGCAGTCCTTCCTGATGGCGTACGAGGTCTGGTGGGCGCTCGTGCTGGGCTTTGCGATCTCGGCGGTCGTGCAGGCCTGGGTCCCGCGCGAGCGGGTCGAGTCGGCGCTCTCGGGCACCGGCTTCGCGCCGCTCGCCAAGGCAACGGGTCTCGGTGCCGCCTCCTCGTCGTGCTCCTACGCGGCGATCGCGATCGCCAAGTCCCTCTTCCAGAAGGGCGCCTCGGCCGCGACGGCGCTCGCCTTCCAGTTCGCCTCGACCAACCTGGTCTGGGAGCTCGGCCTGGTGATCTGGATCCTGATCGGCTGGCAGTTCACGCTCGCCGAGTTCGTCGGAGGGATCATCATGGTCGCGCTGATGGCGATCCTGCTGCGGAGGTTCGTCTCGCCGAGGCTCGAGGAGCAGGCGCGAGAGCACGCGCAGCACGCGCGGGTCGAGCATCAGCACCACGCGGTCGGCGAGTCCATGCCCTGGCGAGAGCGGCTCACCTCCGTCCAGGCCTGGTCGGACGTCGCCCACAACTTCCGCGGCGACTGGAAGATGCTCTGGAAGGAGATCACGATCGGCTTTCTCCTCGCCGGGTTCATCGGCCTGCTCGGCAACGACTTCTTCAACTTCCTCTTCATCGAGGACGCGCCGGCCGCTGTGAAGACGATCGAGAACGTGATCGTCGGTCCGATCATCGCCGTGCTCAGCTTCGTCTGCTCGGTCGGCAACGCGCCGCTCGCCGCAGTGCTCTGGTCCGGCGGGATCGGCTTCGCCGGCGTGATCGCGTTCATCTTCGCCGACCTGATCGTGCTGCCGATCATCGCCGCCTACATCAAGTACTACGGGCGGGAGTTCGCGCTGCGGATCACGGCGCTGATGTTCGTGACGATCGTTCTGTCGGCGCTGCTGATCGACCTGGTCTTCGGCGCCGTCGGCCTGATCCCCGACGCGCGGCCCTCGCGCGCCGACATCTTCGGCTCGATCGAGCTCGACTACAAGCTCGTCCTGAATGTCCTGGGACTGGCGATCTTCGCGGCGCTCTTCTATCTGACCGCGCGTCGCGGGGCGACCGATCCGGTCTGCGGGATGAAGGTCGATCGCTCCAAGGCCCTGCGAGCCGAGCACGCCGGGCGCACCTACTTCTTCTGCTCGGAGCACTGCCGCTCGCAGTTCCAAGCGGATCCGGACGGGTACACGCGGAAGGGTGGCTCGCCGGCCGAGGCGGCCGCCCCGGGCCATGCTCACTAGATGGAAGCCACCAGCCACACGCATTCGCCGGACCGCTCGGAGCTGAACGGCCTCGCGGTCTCGGCGACCACGCATTGCCTCACCGGGTGCGCGATCGGGGAGGTCGCCGGGATGGCGATCGCGACGGCGTTCGGCTGGGGGAACGTTGCTCAGATCGCGCTCGCGGTCGGGCTTGCGTACTTCTTCGGCTTCGCGCTCACCTCGCTGCCGCTGATTCGCGCCAGGCTCGCCCCGCGCACCATCGTCTCCACTGCTCTTGCAGCCGACACGGTCTCGATCACGATCATGGAGCTGATCGACAACCTCGTCGTGATCCTGATCCCGGCCGCCCTCGCCGCCGGCCTCGCAGATCCTCTCTTCTACGGCAGCATCGCCGCCGGGTTCGCGATCGCCTATCCGTTCGCGTTCCTGGCCAACCGCTACCTGATCGCACGTGGCCGGGGCCATGCGGTGGTCCATCAGCACCATGCCCACTGAGGACGGCGGGTATCTGCCCGCGCTCCGCTTCTCCGCCCTCACCCGGATCTATGACCCCGTGATCCGGGTCACGACGAGGGAGGGGCGCTTCAAGGAGATGCTGGTGGAGCAGGCCGCGCCGGAGCCCGGCCAGCGCATCCTCGATCTCGGCTGCGGCACGGGCACGCTCGCGATCCAGGTCAAGCAGCGCGAGCCTCGCGCCGAGGTGGTCGGGCTCGATGCCGATCCCGAGATGCTCGACCAGGCCCGCCGGAAGGCGCAGCGGGCCGGGGTGGAGCTGAAGTTCACCGAGGGGATGTCGAACGAGCTGCCCTTCGAGGACGGCACCTTCGACCGGGTGCTCTCGACCCTCTTCTTCCATCACCTGGACCCGAAGCCAAAGCGCGAGACCGCGCGCGAGATCGCCCGTGTCCTCCGCAAGGACGGCGAGCTCCACGTCGCCGACTGGGGCCCGCCATCCGATCCGGTGATGGCCCGCCGCGTTTCTCGGCATCCGCCTCCTCGACGGTTTCGAGAACACCGCAGAGAACTACCGCGGCGAGCTGCCCAAGGTCTTCGAGGAGGCGGGCCTCGAGCGGGCGGAGCAGACCGATCGGCTTCGCACGGTCTTCGGCGCCCTTGCCCTCTACCGGGCTGAGCGGTCACGCTGACGGCACCCCCGAGCGCCGGGCCCGAACCGGGACGGGCCCGGCGCTCCGAGGCGCCGTACAGCGTGACTACCCCACAGCTCTGATTCTTACTACTCCAGGGAGAAGGGCGGGTACTTGTCCGTAACGAGCAGGAACGCGTAGGCTGCGACCCGGAGGCCCCAGCGCTGCACGCCCATCACGAAGTCGAACAGGGACCGCGGATACCGGCCCGTGAAGAGAATTGCGAACCAGGCGATCACCACACAGAAGAACGCCGCGATCACCAGGAAGAACAGCACGATGTAGTGCGGTATCGCGAGGAACCACTTGACCAGCGGCATTCCGCGCCCTAGATCCGCTTCCACGTTGGGGTATCCGATCTCGAGGTGAACGTACTGCTGCTCGTCGGTCGACGGATAGGTGTCGCTCATCAGCACGAAATACGCGTGCACCCGAGCGATGAAGCGCATGAGCTCCCGGTTCCAGTCGAACCACCAGCGTGGGTACTTCTTGCGGAACAGGATCATCAGCAGTGGCCCGGCAACCAGAATGCCGCCGGCCGTTGCGAACTGGGTGGTCGTGTTGCCCGAGCTGACGCTGTAGTTCGCCCCCTCCACGGTGCCCAACACGATCGCGATCGGAATCACCGTGAAGATCCGGAAGAAGCTCGAGAGCCTGCTCAGCTCCCGTTCCGGGTAGTCCACCGAGTAGGTCAGCGGATAGCTCTCATCCATGTCTCTCTCCCTCGTTGGTTTGCCGTCCCGCCGGAAAACCGTACGGGCGGCATCGGACCCTGCCGCGGGACCGGCATCATCTGGGCATGGCTCACCGGATCACCTGGCTGGACGTCTTCGCGGAGCGCCCTTTGGCCGGCAACGGCCTCGCGGTCGTGGACGACGCGGACGGCATCAGCGACGAGACGATGCTCGCGCTGGCGCAGGAGACGCGCCTCTCCGAGACGACCTTCGTGCAATTGAGCGGCACTGAGGGCGCCGACTACCGCAACCGCATCTGGGATCCGCACGAGGAGCTTCCCTTCGCCGGGCACCCGTCGCTCGGCACCGCGGTGGCGGTGGCGCGCTGGCGAGGTCTCGAGGAGGCGAGCTTCGTCCAGGAGACCGGCGCGGGACTGCAGCCGATCGAGGTCCGGAAGGAGAACGGCAGCTGGAGGGCGTCGATGCTCCAGAACGAGGCGGAGTTCGGGCCGGAGCTCGACCCAGACGCGGTGATGGCGGCCGTCGGCCTGCGCGTCGAGGATGCCCATCCCGAGCTGCCTCCGCAGGTCGTCTCCACCGGAATGCCCCACGTGATGGCCCCGGTCGCCGCGCACGAGGCCCTCTCGCGCGCCCTACCGGACTACGCGACGATCTTCGAGCTTGCCGAGCCGCACGGCTCGATCGTCATCTACCTGGCGTGGCTCGATCCGGACGGCGAGACGGTCCGGGCTCGCTCCTTCACCCGCACCGTCGAGATGGGCGAGGACCCGGCGACGGGCTCGGCGGCTGGGCCGCTCGGCGCCTACCTCCACCGGCGCATAGGGACCGAGCGGCTGCTGATCCGCCAGGGCGAGGAGATGGGAAGGCCGAGCGTGCTCGCGGTCGAGATGGAAGAGGGCCGCCCCCGCGTCTCCGGTGGCGTCGTCCCGGTGATCGACGGAGAGGTCAGCCTGCCGTAGCGCTGCCGGCGGACCGGCCGCGCCGCAGGGCGCGGAGCCGGTCGCGGACCCGCCGCCGCCTCGTCTCGAGGTCCTTGCGGAGAGAGTCGATCTCCTCTCGACGGTGCAGGAGCAGGGCGAGCTGCTTCTCGATGTAGCCCAGGGACTCCTCGAGGACCTCCCGCTGGCGAACCGGGTCGTCGATGCCCGCGTGCCACTCGCGCCGGAGCGAGGCGCGGGCGCTCTCGGCCGCGGCCAGCTCGCGTAGCTCGTCGAGGGAGATGCCGAGCAGCTCGCGCAGCCGAAGCAGCTCCCTCAGCCGTTCGAGGTCCTCCTCGCCATAGGTCCGGTGCGCCCCCGGCTCGCGCTCCTCGCCCGGTGCGAGCAGCCCGATCTCCTCGTAGTAGCGAATCGTCCTCGGCGTGGTGGAGGTGAGCTTCGCCAGGTCACCGATTCGGAAGCGGCGCTGCTCGCTCATGCCGCCACCCGATCCGCGGCAGGCACGACCGCCGCCTCGGTCTCACTCGCATGGCGCGGCCGGAGCAGCGAGACGCCCGCGCCGATCAGGGAGGTGGCCGCCAGGACCCAGAGCGCGGTGTGCATGTTCTGGATGAAGGCCTCGAGCTGGGTGGCCGGGAGGCCGGAGGCGAGCCCCGAGAAGATCTTGAAGAGCACCGTCTTGGGCACCCCCGCGGTCACCACGGCGATCACGAACGCGATCGAGAGCACCGCGCCGGTGTTCTGGAGCATCATCCGCGCGCCCGCCGCGATCCCTCGCCGATTCGGAGGAACCGTTCCCATCATCGCCGCGGTGTTGGGGGAGTTGAACATCCCCGAGCCGATGCCGACCAGCCCGAGCCACACGACCGTCTCCCAGTAGGGGCTGCCCTGCTCGAGCGTCGTCATCGCCGCGAGGGCGACCGCAGAGACCAGCATCCCGAGGGCGGCCAGGGTGCGGGAGCCGCGGCGGTCTGCCCAGATCCCGGCGAGCGGCGAGGCGATCAGCATCCCGATCGCCATCGGCGAGAGCTTGATGCCGGCGGTGATCGGGTCGTCTCCCTCGACGCCCTGGAAGTAGAAGACGAAGATGAAGAGCAGGGCGAAGCGAGAGAGGCCGTTGATGAATGCGGCGCCGGTGGCGGCGGAGAACATACGGTTCTGGAAGATGCTCAGATCGAGCATCGGTGCGGTCGCGCGGCTCTCGATCAGGACGAAGGCCGGGAGAAGCACGACGGCGCCGGCGAGCGAGGCGATCACGATCGGCTCGGTCCATCCGGAGAGGCCGCCCTTCGATACCCCGTAGACCAGTCCGGTGAGGCCGGTGAGGAAGACGCCGCTGCCGAACAGGTCCAGGCCTCGCTGGGTGTCGGGCTTGGCCAGCTCGTGCAGGATCAGTCCGCCCCAGACGGCGCCGGCGAGGCCGAGCGGGATGTTGAACCAGAAGACCCAATGCCACGAGATGGAAACGAGGGCTCCGCCGAGCACCGGCCCGATCACCAGCCCGATCGCGGCGACCATGGTGTTGGTCCCCATCGCGACTCCGAGCTGCTCCTTCGGGAAGGCGTCCGTGACGAGGGCGGCGGCATTCGCGAACAGGAACGCTGCGCCGACTCCCTGGAGGATCCGCCACAGGATCAGCTCGGTACCGCTGCCGGCGAAGCCGGCGCCCAGCGAGGCCAGCGTGAAGGCGACGAAGCCCCCGACGTAGGCCTTCTTCCGGCCGAAAAGGTCCGAGAGGCGGCCGGCCGTGAGGACGAGCACGGTGGAGCTGATCATGTAGGCGAGGATCACCCAGACGAGCTGCAGCAGGCTGGTGCCGAGGGAGCGTTCCAGGTCGGGCAGGGCGATGATCAGCGTCCCGGAGTTGATCGTCGCCAGCAGCATCCCGAGGCTCGTGCAGCTCAGGGCCCACCACTTGTAGTGGCGGTGCTCGGCCGAGACGCCGGGTCGGAACCTGCTCCGCTCCGCAATTCTTACGTTCACGTAAGGATTAATGTAGCGACATGAATACAACCCTCTGGCAGGCGATTCTCTTCCTCCATCTCGTCGCGATGGCGTTCTTCCTCGGCGGGCAGCTCCTGCTGGCCTCCGCGGTGGTTCCGGCGCTGCGTGGCGACCAGGACCGCGATCGCCTCCGGGCCGTGGCGCGCCGCTTCGGGTGGGGGTCGCTGGTCGCGCTCGGAGTGCTGATCGCAACCGGGGCGGCCATGGCGAGTCACCTCTCGCTCTGGAGTGACGGCACGCTCCACGTCAAGCTGACGCTGGTCGCGATCGCCCTCGTCCTGGTGGCGGTGCACCTGCGCTACTCGCGGGCTCATCTGCTCCAGGCCGCCATCTTCCTCGTGACGCTCGCGATCGTCTGGGAAGCGGTTCAGCTGGCGAACTGAGCCTCCCTGCCCGGATCGGGATACTTAAGGCGATGCACGACTGTGACGTCGTCGTTGTGGGTGCGGGACTCGCAGGCCTGACCGCGGCGCGCGAGCTCGCCGGCGCGGGGCTGGACGTCCGGGTACTCGAGGCGCGGGACCGGGTCGGCGGACGCACCCTGAGCCAATCGGTCGGCGACGGCCCCGAGGACGTTGTGGAGCTGGGCGGCCAGTGGGTCGGGCCGACTCAGCACGAGGTGATGGGGCTCGCCAAGGAGCTCGGCATCGATACATACCCGACCCACGTGGACGGCAAGAACCTCTTCGAGACCGACCGCGGGAAGCTGAAGCGCTTCCGCGGGACCATCCCCATGCTCGGGCCGCTGGTGATGGTCGACTACGGTCGCGCCGACCTGCGCCTGAAGCGGCTGATCAAGCGAGTCTCGGCCGAGGCTCCCTGGGACGCCGAGGACGCGGAGCGCCTCGACGAGCAGAGCTTCGCGACCTGGATCCGCGGCGCGGCGCGGACAAAGACCGCGCGCGAGGCACTCGCGACCGCCTGCCGAGCCGTCTTCTCGGTGGAGCCGGCAGACGTCTCGCTGCTCCATGTCCTCTTCTACGCGGCGGCCGCCGGCGGCTGGGATGACCTGCTCGACACCGAGGGGGGAGCTCAGCAGGACCGGCTCGCCGGGGGGACCCAGCAGCTCTCTATTCGCATGGCAGCCGAGCTCGGCGACCGGGTCGAGCTCTTGGCCCCGGTCAGGTCAATTCGCACCGAAGCCGACGGCGTGGTGGCAGGTGAGGTGAGCGCGCGCCGAGCAATCGTCGCGGTCCCTCCAGCCCTCGCCGGGCGGATCGAGTACGACCCTCCGCTGCCGGGCCTCCGCGACCAGCTCACCCAGCGGATGCCGATGGGCTCGGTGATCAAGTGCATGGCCGTCTACGAGGAGCCTTTCTGGCGCGAGGACGGACTCAGCGGGCAGGCGGTCAGCCTGCCCGGTCCGGCCCAGGTGGTCTTCGACAACACCCCCGCCAACGGGAGCGCCGGCCTGATCGGCTTCCTGGAGGGACGCGAGGCGCGCGAGCTCGGCGCAGTCTCTGAAGCTGAGCGGCGCGACGCCGTGCTCAAGGGGTTCCAGCGGCTCTTTGGGCGCCGCGCCGCACACCCGACGCTCTACGTCGAGAAGGACTGGAGCACCGAGCCCAACTCCCGTGGGTGCTACGCGGGGGTGTTCGGCCCCGGGGCCTGGACCGCGTACGGACGTGCCCTGCGCGAGCCCATTGATCGCATCCACTGGGCGGGCACGGAGACGGCGACGTCCTGGATGGGATACATGGACGGCGCGATCCAATCGGGTAAGCGGGCCGCCGCCGAGGTCATGCGCACCGAGGGCTCCGCACTGGCCACCGCGGCCGGAGCCCGGGCGGCACAGGCTTCACGCGTCGTCCCCGGATGAGGCTGATTGACGTCAGGCATCTCGGCCGCGAGCGGGTGATCGGCTGCTGGGAGCTCGATGGGGTGCTGGTCGATCCCGGGCCGACCAGCTCGGTGGAGACTCTGATCGAGGCACTCGGAGGTGAGCCGCCGCGTGCGCTGCTGCTCACCCACATCCATCTCGATCATGCCGGCGCGTCCGGGACCCTGGTGAGGCGCTGGCCCGAGCTGCCCGTCTACGTCCACGAGCGCGGCGCCCGCCACCTGGCCGACCCTTCGAAGCTTCTCGCGAGCGCGGAGCGGCTGTATGGGGACGAGATGGAGCGTCTCTGGGGCGAGGTCGCCCCGGTGCCCGAGGCGAACCTCAATCCGCTCAGTGGCGGGGAGGAGGTGCTCGGATTCAAGGTCGCCTACACGCCCGGTCACGCCTCCCATCACGTCAGCTACTTCCATCCGCCGAGCGGCCGCGCCTTCGTCGGCGACACCGCGGCCGTGCGCATCCCCCCGAGCGAGTTCGTGTTGCCGCCGACGCCTCCCCCGGACATCGACCTCGAGCTCTGGGAGGACTCGATCGATCGGATCCTCGACTGGCAGCCCGACAGCCTGGGCCTGACCCACTTCGACGCCATCGAGGAGCCGGAGGCGCACCTCGACCTCGTCCGCGAGCGCCTGCACGAGCAGGGCAAGCTGGCGCGCGAGCTCCCCTCCAAGGAGTTCGAGGATCGCATTCGCAGCCAGGTCACCGATCGGGCCGATCCCGAGACAGCCGAGGCGATGCTGCAGGCGGTCCCACCCGAGCAGCAGTGGGCCGGCCTCGACCGCTACTGGAGCAGGCGCGAGCAAAGTCCGTCCTGACCCGCCCGATCGGCGGTAAAGCGCCGCCTCCCTGCGGCAAATTGCGGGCCATGACGGCCTTGAAGATGGACGAGGGTCAGTCCAGGGATCCGACCGCCTCGAGGTAGCGGTGCGACCGGGGCCGGCGAGCTAGGCGGGCTCGGGTTCCGGCTCGAGCCGCGCCGGAGCGAACCGCGGAGCATGGATCGTGATCGTCCTGTTCCGTCCGTGCCTCTTCGCGTCATAGAGCGCGCGGTCGGCACGGATCAGCAGCTCGGTTTCGGACTCGATGCCGTTCCACTCGGCGATGCCGGCGGAGACCGTCTCATCGCTCGGCACGCAGGCGCGCAGCGTCTCGATCACTTCCTGGGCCTGGTGGGCGTCCGTCGCGGTCAGCAGGACGGCGAACTCCTCCCCGCCGTAGCGGGCGATCATGTCGGCCGATCGCAGCCGCGCCCTCCACATCGACGCTGCCTCCTTCAGGTGTGTGTCGCCGGCGGGGTGGCCGTTCAGGTCGTTGAACTCCTTGAAGTGGTCGAGGTCGAGGAGCGCCACGCAGACGGGTGTGCCGCTGCGATTGGCCTGGGCCAGCTCGCGCTCGAGCGCCTCGTCCCATGCCCGGCGGTTGGGCAGCCCGGTGAGCGCGTCGGTGCGCGCCATGGCCCCCAGCTGTTTTTGGAGCCTTTCCCGCTGTAGTACGAGCTCGTTGATCGAGAACCCGGCGATTCCGGCGACGCCCATCCAGAAGGCGGCCGCGAGCGGCTCGAGCGCCGGATAGCCGTTGAAGGCCGGCGACGGGATCGCCAGCGTGACGCCCAGGCCGAGGACCGAGATCAGCAGCTGTGTCCGCGTTCCGTAGAAGGCGAACCAGATCACCGGGAGCAGGACGACTGGCGTATAGGTGGCGGTGACGCTCTCGTGCGAGCTTCGGACGAGGGCGACCATCACGAAGGGCATCAGGGCCGGGACGGCCTGCGTCCAGGTGGGAAGCCGCTGCCACGGCGCCAGCAGCGCGACGCCGATGATCACCGGCACCAGCGCGAGAGCGAGAAGGTCGCCGGTGCTGGGCCACTCGCCCAGCAGGGGCAGGAAGAGGCAGGCGAGCACGCCGGCCGTGAGCCACGGCAGGCAGCGCAGCAGCACCCCCTCGCCTTCGAGGGGACGGCCGCGGGTGACGTGCAGTCCCGCGTCGCTCAACTCCTGCAGAGCCTGACGTCCTTTGCCGCGTAACACGTCGACCGACGGTAGCCCGCTATTGGGCAGCCGTGCAAGGCCCTTACTGGGTATCGGTAGCCTCGCAGCGGCGATGGCCAGCTCCCGGACGCTTCTCATCATCGACATCCAGCGCGACTACTTCCCCGGCGGGGCCTACCCCCTGGTCGAGCCGGAGGCCGCGGCCGAGGCCGCGCGCGATGTGCTCGACAGCTTCCGCGATGCCGCCGACCCGGTCATCCATATGAAGCACGTCTGGGACGAGCCGGACGCGGAATTCATGCGCCCGGGGACCGACGGGATCGAGATACACCCGGCGGTGGCGCCGGCCGAGGGCGAGCTCGTGCTCGAGAAGAGCAGCCCGAACGCATTCCTGGAGACCGGTCTCGAGGAGGAGCTCCGGAAGCGCGGCGCGGACAACCTCGTCGTCGCCGGGATGATGAGCTCGATGTGCGTCGACGCGACCGTCAGGGCGGCGGCCGACCTGGGGTTCTCACCGACGGTGGTTCACGACGCTTGCGCAGCCCCCGACCTCCAGTTCAACGGCGTCGAGGTCCCAGGGGCCACGGTGCACGCGGCGTTCATGGCTGCGCTCGCCGACGGCTATGCCGAGCTGACGAGCGCAGCCGAATTTCTCTCTGGCGACTAGTAGCCGTATCCGCCCGACGACCCGCCACCCGACGTGGTGGACGTGGTCGAAACGCCGGTCGAGTTCGAGCTCGCCGAGGAGCCGCCGGTCATGACCGCGGTCCACGTGAAGGACGTGCCGCCGAAGCTGTCCATGAAGCCATTGCCCGTCGCCTGACCGGGACTGTCCTGCACGAACGTGTAGACAGGCATTCCGTTGTACGTCACCTGTCCGTTCGCGACGCCGAGCTTCGACTGAACCGCTGAATCGGAGGAGGTCGGCTGCCCGCTCGAGGACGCCATCAAAGGCGGCCAGATGCTCTGGCACGCACTGGTGCACGCCATCTTCGACGCGGTGTCCTGGTTGTTGGTGTAGAGCACGTCGCCCTTCGAGTCGACGAGCACGGTCCCGACGCCGCTGACGGACTTCGTCGCGACGGTGTCGGATCCACCCGTCGTCTGCGCGGCATTGGAGCTGCCGCCGCTCGAGGAGTTGCTGCTGCCGCCGCACGCCGCCAAGCCAATTGCGAGCACCGGCACGCTTATGAGAGTGAGAAACGAACCGCGCCTGAGATTCATATTGCTGCCCTTCCTTGCGTCGTCCCCAACCCTTCCTGTGCGGTACTACGCGAGCGCTCGCCGGCGGGATTGACTGGCTCGCCGCTACCTGTCGATCTGAGCGGGTCCCGTTCGTCGTAAGGGTGAAGCGGCGAACAGCGCCGCGCGATCAGCCGGCGGAGGCGCCGGCGCGGGGAAAGGACGAACGATGCAGACCGAAGAGAAGAGCCAGAAGATTGCCGTCACGGGAGCTACCGGCCGGGTCGGATCCCCTCTCGTCGAGATCCTCGAGCAGCGCGGACACGACGTGGTCCCGATCGCGCGCTCCAAGGGCATCGACGTGGTTACCGGCGATGGTCTCGACGAGGCGCTCGCCGGGGCAGAGACCATCATCGACACGGCCACGGGGCCATCGCCCGACCAGGAATCGGCTACGGAGTTCTTCATTGCTTCGGCGCGGAACCTGCAGCGAGCCGGTGCCGCCGCCGGCGCGAAGCGGATCGTTGTCGTCTCGATCATCGGCATTGACAAGTTCCGCGGGGGCTACAACGCTGCGAAGCTGGCGCAGGAGCGGACGCTGCTCGAAGGCCCGCTCCCGGTCAGGATCGTTCGCGCGGCCCAGTTCCACGAGTTCATCGATCCGGTGGTCGGGTGGACGATCCAGGATGGCGTCGCCAACGTGCCCGAGATGCGAACGCAGCCCGTGGCTGCCCGCGTCGTCGCCGAAACCCTTGCCGACGCGGCCGAGGAGCCGGAGATCGAGAACGGCAGGATCACCGAAGTCGCCGGCCCGCAGGACGAGCGTCTCGCCGATCTGGCGGCCGCGCTCTTCGCGAGCCGGAATGACTCGTTCGAAATCCGCGAGGACCGCCAGTCGGTGCTGGTTCCTGGCGACGACGACCCGGACGCCGTGGCCTATGCGCAGGGCGCGGTGCTGCCCAACCCGGGCGCAAAGCTCGCCGGCCCCACCTTCGAAGAGTGGCTTGCGGCGACTTAGCCGCAGCCGGTGTTGTTGCCGCAGCTCGAGCACGTGTAGCAGGAGCCCGTCCGCTGCATCATGCCTCCGCACTGGTCGCAGGCCGGGCCGAGCTCGAGGTCGGCGCCCATCTTGGCCGGGACCACGGGCGGGGTGTCGGTGAGCGCCGCGGTCGCCGGCTTCGCCTCGGTATTCGGCTCCGCGGAGCCGTTTCCATTGCCGTTTCCCTCGCCGTTCGAATGGCCGTTCGTGTCATCCATCGGGAAGGCCTGCTGGGCCTCCTTCTTGGCGCGGACCTCGTCGGTCATGATCCCGAGGCTCTCCAGGTAGTCGATGTCGTCGATGAACCGGCTCGCGAGCCAGCGCATGATGTAGTCCGGCATCGACTTGGCGAAGGGAATCTCCGTGTTGCGAGTGATGCCCTCCGGCTCGAAGCGCATGTAGCTGAACTTCTTCACGTAGTCCTCGAGCGGGACGCCGTACTGGAGTCCCATCGAGATCGCCGTCGCGAAGGCATTCATCATGCCCTTGATCGTCGAGCCCTCCTTGCCGATGTCGGTGAGGAAGATCTCGCCGACCGAGCCGTCGGGGTACTTGCCGGCAGTGATGTAGCCCTCGTGCATGCCGATCGAGAACTTGTGGGTGATCGACTCGCGCTCAAGCGGCATCTTGTTGCGGTGCGGCTTGGCCTCCTCGGCCTCGGCCGGCTCGGACTTCTTCTCGCCGGCGTCGGTCTTCAGCGCCTGGGCGGTCTTCGAGCCGTCGCGGTAGATCGCGAGCGCCTTGAGGCCCTTCTTCCAGCCGTCGTAGTAGGCGTCGGCGATGTCCGAGACCGACGCGGTCTCCGGCAGGTTGACCGTCTTCGAGATCGCGCCCGAGAGAAACGGCTGGGCCGCGGCCATCATGTCGATGTGGCCCGTGTGCGAGATGGAGCGCTCGCCGACCGCCACGTCGAAGACCTCGAGGTGCTCGTCCTTCAGGCCAGGCGCCCCGATGATCGTGTTGTGCTCGTTGATGTGGGCGTCGATCTGCTCGATCTCGGAGTCCGAGTAGCCGAGCGTCTCCAGCGCCAGGTTGACCGAGCCGTTGACGATCTTCATCTGACCGCCGCCGACCAGCTCCTTGAACTTGACCAGCGAGAAGTCCGGCTCGATGCCCGTCGTGTCGCAGTCCATCAGGAAGCTGATCGTCCCCGTCGGAGCGAGAACGGTCGCCTGAGCGTTGCGGTAGCCGTGCTGCTCGCCGAGAGCCACGGCCTCGTCCCATGACTCGCGGGCCGCGTGGAGCAGCGGCTCCTCGACCAGCTCGTCGGAGATCTCGTACGCGGCGGACTGGTGCATCCGCATCACCTCGTTGTGCGGCTCGCGATTCACCTCGTAGCCGTCGTACGGCCCGGTGGTCGCGGCGATCTGCGCCGACATCCGGTAGCCGCGCCCCGTCATCAGGGCGGTGATCGAGCCGGCCAGCGCGTGGCCCTCGTCCGAGTCGTAGGGCATGCCCTCCGACATCAGCAGCGCGCCGAGGTTGGCGTAGCCGAGGCCGAGCTGGCGGAACGCCCTCGCGTTCTCCGTGATCTGCTCGGTCGGGTAGCTGGAGAAGCCGACCAGGATCTCCTGGGCGAGGAAGACGATGTCCACCGCGTGGGTGAAGTCGTCGACGTTGAAGGTGCCGTCCTCGTTGCGGAACTTCATCAGGTTGAGGGAGGCGAGATTGCAGGCCGAGTCGTCGATCGACATGTACTCGGAGCACGGGTTCGACGCCGTGATCGGCCCGGTGTTCGGGTCCGTGTGCCACCGGTTGATCGTGGTGTCGTACTGGATGCCCGGATCGGCGCACTGCCAGGCGGCCTCGGCGATCTGATCCATCAGCTTGCGCGCCTTGATCGTCTTGATCGGCGTGCCGTCGGTGCGGGCGACCAGATCCCAGTCGTCGTCGTTCGCGACGGCCTCCATGAACTCGTCGGTGACGCGGACCGAGTTGTTGGCGTTCTGGAACTGGACGGAGGAGAACGCGTCCGAGTCCAGGCGCATGTCGAAGTCGGCGGCCTTCAGCGCGGCGGCCTTCTTCTCCTCGAGGGCCTTGCACCAGATGAACCTCTCGACGTCGGGGTGATCGACGTCCAGCACGACCATCTTGGCCGCGCGGCGCGTGCCTCCGCCGGACTTGATCGCGCCGGCCCAGGAATCGGCGCCGCGCATGAAGCTGACCGGGCCGGAGGCGATCCCGCCCTTGGAGAGCGGCTCCATCGAGCCGCGGATCTTGGAGAGGTTGATGCCGGAGCCAGAGCCGCCCTTGAAGATGATCCCCTCCTTGGTGTTCCAGGAGAGGATCGAGTCCATGTCGTCCTCGACCGAGAGGATGAAGCAGGCCGACGCCTGCTCGGAGCCGGGCTGCTTCCAGCCGACGTTGAACCAGACCGGGCTGTTGAACGCGGCCTTCTGGTTGACCAGGATCGAGGTGAGCTCGGCGTCGAAGGCGTCGGCGTCCGCGTCGGTGGCGAAGTAGCCGCTCTCGCGGCCGGCCTCGGTGATCCGGTCCGCGACGCGGCTGACCATCTGCTTGACGGAGGTCTCGCGCTCGGGGGAGCCGGGTTGCCCGCGGAAGTACTTCTGGGCGACGATGTTCGTCGCGTTCTGCGACCAAGTCTTGGGGAATTCGACATCGCGCTGCTCGAAGGCGGGGCCTCCTGCCGCTTGCGGATCGCCGATGATCGCGTCCCGCGTCTCCCACTCGAGCTCGTCGTACGGATGCACCCCCGGAGAGGTAAATCGGCGTTCGATGACGAGGCCCTTCTCGGTGGTAATGGCTGCCTTGGAAGTGGCCCTCGGCATCAGTTTTCTCCTCTCACTCGGCTTTTGGGGTGAGCACCGGAGCATCCTCCGCCGATCGGACGGAAACGGGGTCCCGCTAATTCGTTATTTGCGGGGATTTTCACGATGACCCCCGGCCTGCATCCGGCAGAGTTCCCGCAAACTGCTGATAGGCGCCCCGATCGATCCGCGCCAGTCCATCGAGACAAAGCTCAGCGATTCGCGCGGCGCTGAGTTCGCCGCCGGAGTCCCGGACCTCTCGTTCAACACCGTCAACGAGGAGACCGAGCTTCCGGGGATCGAGGGAGCGCTTGTGAGTAGCCCGGTTCAGGCTTCGGAGCAGCTTCTCGCGGTCGAAGGGCTGGCGATGACCGTCGCGCTTGATCACCTGCAGCCTCTCCGGGACCGCCCGCTCGTAGGTGGTGAAGCGATGCCCGCACGAAGAGCACTCGCGGCGCCGGCGAAGGGCGGCGCCGGCCTCGGCCTTGCGGGTCTCGAGGATGGCGGTGGCGGAGTCGCAGTGGGGGCAATTCACTCGTCAGAGTCTAGCGGGAGCTAGTGTCCAGAAACACTGTGCCATCGAAGTAAACACTAGATATAGTGCTAAAACCCACGGCGAGCCGGTCCAAAAGAGTGTTCTGCGTCGACTTCCCCCCGCTAGGCGGGGGCAAAGCGACGCAGATGCCGCTTCGGCGGACGCGGGCTAGGCGCCGGGCGAGCTGTCGAGGTGGCGACCGACCGTCCCCTCGCCGAGCGCCGTCTCACCCAGGGCGGTCGCCTTCAGGCGCGCACCCGATCCGCCCGGGCCCATCTGGATGACCAGGCCTGCGTTCTCCAGCGCCTGGATCGCCTCCCGGGTCGGATTCCGCAGCTGCGTGAGGAACTTGGTCCCGCCTGGGTAGGTGCTCATCAGCCAGCTCATGATCTGCAGGATGTTGATCTCGTTACCCGGGCGCGCTCCGTCGGGGCCGAAGGCAGGCATGACGACTTCCGCCAGCTCCACGGCTGACAAGGCCTGAAGCCGCTGGGCCTCGGCCTGCGCCGCCTCTTGCTGGGCGGCCTTCTCCTCGCTCTTCCCAAACACCGACACGCGCGCTCGACACTAACGGCTCCGTCGGGCATCGCCGACTATCGTTGAACCCGTGACCGCAGACGAAACCCAGTCCGGCCCCGATCCGCTCAGGGCCGCACGAAGCGCCGCCGGGGCGGCCGGCGACCGGCTCGGCAGCGCCCGGAACGAGGCGGGCGATCGGCTCGGCGCGGCTCGCGATGCCGCGGGCAGGCAGCTCGCCGACGCCCGCGAGACGGCGGCGCTCGCCGCTCATGAGGTCGCTCACAAGCTCTCCCAGAAGCCGCGCCTTCGCGGCGTCTCCCACCAGTGGGCGTTCTTCGTCTCACTCGGCGCCGGGGCCGCTCTGGTCCTGGCCGCGAGCGGCGCCCGTGAGGTGATCGCGATGTCCATCTACGCCTTCTCGCTCTCGGCAATGCTCGGCACGAGCGCTCTCTATCACCGCGTCACCTGGACTCCGGAGGTCCGGCAGTGGATGCGGCGCCTCGACCACACGACGATCTTCATCTTCATTGCGGGCACCTACACCCCCTTCGCCCTCCTCGTCATGCACGGGACACTGGCCCACCTGATCCTGATCGTGGTCTGGGCGACCGCTGCGGCCGGCGTGGTGCTCAACCTGGTCTGGATCCATGCCCCGTACTGGGTCACCGCAGCCGTCTATCTGAGCACCGGCTGGGTGGCGGTCGTCAGCATGCCCCAGCTCTGGAACGAGATCGGGCCGGTCGGCGTCGGGCTGATCGCACTCGGCGGGGTGCTCTACACGGCCGGCGCGGTCGTCTACGCGCGCCGCAAGCCCGATCCGCGGCCGCAGGTGTTCGGCTACCACGAGATCTTCCACGTGCTGGTGATCGCGGCCGCCGCCGTGCAGTACGTCGCGGTGGCCGTGTACGCGCTGCCGGCCGGCTAAGAGAGGAGAGAGGGTGGCTGAATCGACCGAGGCACAGCAGCAGGCGCGCAAGCTGTGGTCCTCAGGCGACTACGCGTCCGCGATGCACGTGATCGCGAGCGTCGGCCCGCATGTGGTCGAGACCGCCGGCGTGAGCGGTGACGACGTGGTGCTCGACGTCGCCTGCGGCAGCGGCAACGCGACGATTCCGGCGGCGAAGACCGGCGCCAAGACGACGGGGCTGGATCTGACCCCCGAGCTGCTCGCGCGCGGGAAGCAGGCCGCGGCCGATGCCGGGGTGGAGATCGAATGGATCGAGGGTGACGCCCAGGATCTCCCCTTCGAGGATGCGAGCTTCGACGTGGTCACCTCGGTGTTCGGCTGCATGTTCGCGCCGGACCAGAAGAAGACGGCGTCCGAGCTCGCGCGCGTTCTCAAGCCCGGCGGGCGCCTGGTGGTCGCCGCTTGGACCCCGGAGGGGAACACGGGCAAGATGTTCATCACGACCGTCAAGCACCGGCCGCCTCCGGAGGGATTCCAGCCCCCGCTCCTGTGGGGCGACGAGGACCACGTCCGCAAGCTGTTCGGCGGCACGGGTGTGGATCTCGACCTCGAGCGCACTACGGTCGAATTCACCGCGGACTCGGTGGACGACTACATGGAGGAGATCGAGCGCGACCTGCCGCCGATCGCACTGTCGAAGGAGCTGCTCGAGCCCGAGGGGAAGTGGGACGCGATGCGCGTGGATCTGCTCGAGCTCTACACCTCGGCCAATGAAGCCGACGAGGGCTGGCGCATCTCGAACGAGTATCTGGTGACGAAGGGCCGGAAGAGCTAGGCGGAAGCGCCGAGCGCCGAGGCGAACCGTTCCTTGGCCGCCTCGATCAGGCGCTGGACCTCGTCCTCGCGCCCCTGCTTGATCAGCTCGATCGGATCGGGGTCGCCGTTGACGATGCCCTCGAAGAACTCCTTGCGGTCCCGGTAGGTGGGAAGGGTGCCCTTCGCCCAGCCGCGGTGGTCATTGAGGATCACGGCGAGGCGGGCGTAGGCCTCGCCGAATGACTCGGCGATCTGCCGCTTCATCCGCTTCGCCAGCGCCGGCGAGGCGCCCGCCGTCGAGATCGCGATGGCCAGGGGGCCGCTGCGAACGATCGCGGGCAGGATGAAGTTGCACAGCGGTGGGACGTCGACGACGTTGACCAGCATCGCGCGCCGCTCCGCTCCCTCGGAGACCGAGATGTTGACGTCGGTGTCGTTGGTGGCGGCGATCGCCAGGAACGCTCCGTCGAGATCGCCGTCGTGGAACGTGCGCTTGTCCCACGTGATCGTTCCCTCAGCGGCGTACTCGGCGAGCTCCGGGAGGATCTCGGGGGCGACGAGGTGAACCTCGCCGTCGCAGGCGAGCAGCCCATCGACCTTCTCGAGGCCGATGTCGCCTCCGCCCACGACGAGGCAGCGCCGGCCCTTGAGTTTCAGGCACGCCATGTATAGAGGGGTCTCGAGCATGTCCCGCACGCAGGTCTGGTCGCAGATCCCGCGACGGAACTGGCAGACGCACTTCTTGCCCTCGAAGGCCTGTGCAGGCATCAGCAGGAGATTAGAGGTGCTCAGCCCTCGGCTGCGAGCGTCTCGAGGCCGGTATCGATCGTGCGCTCGGCCCGCCAGCCGAGCCGCTCGGCGGCGGCCTGCGTGTCGAGCACGGTGCGCTCGATCTCCCCGGGCCGTGCGGGAGCGACCTCGGGCTGGAAGTCGTCGCGGCCGAACGAGGCACCGACGCGCTCGGCGAGCTCGAGCACGCTCGTCTCGACCCCGGTCCCGACGTTGATCGGGCCGCCCTCGTCGTTTCCCTCCATCGCGAGCAGGGCGGCGACCACGTCCGCGACGTGCACGTAGTCGCGGGTCTGCTCGCCGGTGCCGAAGACGGTGGGGCGGCCGCCGTCACGCGCCACAGCGCAGAAGATCGCCACCACCCCGGCCTCGGTCGCGGGGTCCTGCCTTGGGCCGTAGACGTTCCCCAGGCGCACGGTCCCGCCGGCGAGCTCCCGGGTGCGCGAGTAGAAGTCGATGTACCCCTCCGCCGCCAGCTTGCTCTGGCCATAGACCGAGAATGGCTCGCAGCGGGCGGTCTCGGCGAAGGGAAGCTCGTCGGTCCGCTCGGCCCCCTCTCCATATATGGCGCCCCCGGTGGAGGTGAAGATCAGCCTCGAGACGTCGTTGCGGGCGGCGGCCTCGAGGACGTTCACAGTGCCCACCACGTTCAGCCGAGCGTCGAAGCCAGGGTCTTCCATCGAGCGTCGGATGTCGATCTGGGCGGCGAGGTGGAAGACGCTCTCGGGCCCAAAGCCCTCGATCGCCGCCAACACTGCCTGAGCGTCGGCCACGTCGAGCTCGGTGACCGACGCGCCCGCCTCGAGCGCGCCCTTCAGGTTCTCCCTCTTGCCGCTCGAGAAGTCATCGAGCACGAGGACCTCGTCCCCGCGCCCGGCCAGAGCATCGACCAGATGCGAGCCGATGAACCCCGCGCCGCCTGTCACCACGGATCTCACCCAAGAGAGCCTATGGGGGCAACCGATCGGAGTGGCCAAAAGCCCCTGCTACTCTCGCCGACCGCATCGACCGGTTGGACGTATTAGGAGGGGGCATCCCGGGCCGCGGCTACCGTGGAAGGTCCAAATGCGACTGATAGTCACAGAGAAGAACAACAGCGCGAAGAAGATCGCGGAGATCCTGAGCGGCGGAACCGCCAAGGAGGGCGCCTCCTACAAGACCCCGTATTACGAGTGGTCTGACGGAAATGGCGACCACATGACGATCGGCCTGAAGGGCCACGTCCTCAATCCCGCCTTCCCGGAGTCGTACAACAACTGGCAGAAGACCAACCCGCGCGACCTGATCGACGCCGAGCTGATCAAGGAGCCGACGGACAAGAACGTGGTCCGCGCCCTGAAGAAGGTGGCCGCCGACGCCGACGACCTCGTGATCGCGACGGACTACGACCGCGAGGGCGAGCTGATCGGCCTCGAGGCGCTGCAGGAGATCGTCGAGGCGAATCCGGAGCTCGCCACCGCCGAGGGCGTCCACGACGACGGCACGCCCGTGAAGCGCGCCCGCTACTCCGCCCTCACCAAGGACGAGATCGAGCGGGCCTTCAACAACCTCGACGAGCTCTCGATGCCCCTGGCGAACGCCGGCGCGGCGCGCCAGGACATGGACCTGATCTGGGGAGCGACGCTGACCCGATCGGTGTCGATGGCCACGCGGCGCTTCGGCTCCAACTTCCTCTCCGTCGGCCGGGTCCAGAGCCCGACCCTCGGCCTGATCGTCCAGCGCGAGCTCGAGCGCCGCGCCCACATCCCCGAGCCCTTCTGGGAGGTCACTGCCAGCTTCGGGCATCCGGATGGCAGCTTCGTCGCCGAACACACGACCGACAAGTTCTGGAAGAAGGACGAGGCAGAGGCCGCGGTCGCCAACTCCAAGACCCCGGGCACCGTCAAGGAGATCACGGCTCGGAAGAACAACCGCAAGCCGCCGACTCCGCTCAACACCACGGCCTTCACCACCGACGCCTCCAGCCGCCTCGGCATCACGCCCTCCCGGGCGATGCGGATCGCCGAGGACCTCTACATGGACGGCTACATCTCCTATCCGCGTACGGACAACACCGTCTACCCGAAGTCGCTCGACACCAAGGAGCTGATCAACGCCCTCGTCAACATCGATGACTTCAAGGCGGCGGAGTTCCTGCTCGACGGTCGCTCGCTGGAGGCGACGCGCGGCAAGAAGGAAACGACGGACCACCCGCCGATCTACCCGACGCAGGCCGTCAACCCGAAGCGCCTCGAGGCGCGCTCGGAGGCCCACCGCCGCGTCTACGAGCTGGTCGCCCGCCGCTTCCTCGCCACCTTCTCCCCGCCGATGATCAGCGAGTCGACGCGGGCGAACATCGTCACCGCGAAGGGGCGTCCGGACGCAGAGGAGGGTGAGACCTACTTCGTGCGCGGGTCCGTGGTCCTCGATCCCGGCTACGCCGCGATCTACACCTACGCCCGCTCGGCCGACACGGAGATCCCGAAGCTCACCGAAGGCCAGGAGCTCGTCCTCGAGAACGTCGAGATGGAGGGCAAGGAGACGCCGCCGCCGCCCCGGATCAGCCAGGGCAAGCTGATCGAGATGATGGAGGAGGCCGGCCTCGGCACCAAGGCGACGCGCGCGGACATCATCCAGAAGCTCTATGACCGCGGCTACGTCTTCGCCAACCCGCCGGAGCCCTCGGAGACGGGGATCGCGATGTCGAAGGCCTTCGAGAACTACGTGCCGCGCATGGCAACCCCGGACATGACCGCCGAGATGGAGGCGGAGATGGACCAGATCGCCGCCGGCGAGATGACGAAGGACCAGGTCCTCTCGGATAGCCGCGACATGCTTCGCTCGGCCTTCGACGAGATGGGCGACGACGTCAGCACCGATGACGAGGACGCCAAGTGGCGCAAGCTCGCCCGCGAGGTCTGGGCCGGGATGGACCAGGACCGGATCCTCGGCCCCTGCATCGTCTGCCAGGAGGCCGGCCGAAAGCAGGAGGACGGCTCTCCGAACATGCTTCGCATCATCAAGGCGCGGAAGTCCGGCAAGCGCTTCGTCGGCTGCCAGGGCTGGGACGGCGACAACCCCGACTCGCCCGACTCCTGCGACCAGACCTTCCCGCTCCCTCAGCGCGTTCGCGGCCTCTACAAGATCGAGGAGGTCTGCTCGGTCTGCGGCCGCACGCCGCGCCTGCAGGTCGTGCCGTGGCGCGGGCGCCCCTGGAAGCTCTGCCTGAACGACGAGTGCCCCTCGATGGCCGAGATGAAGGCCCGCCGCGCCGAGCGCGAGGCCGCCAAGGCCGCGAAGGAAGCCGCCGAGGCCGCCGAGAAGGACGGCGCGGACGGCGACGGCGAGGTCGTCGATCCAGCCGAGGCCGCCAAGGAGGCCGAGAAGATCGCCGGCCAGGCATCGGCCACGAAGGTCAAGCGCGCCCGCGGGAACGGCGCGAAGGCGAAGAACGGCGCCAAGGCGAAGAGCGGCGCCAAGTCGGGGAACGGCTCAAAGGCCAAGCCCCGCGCGAAGAGCTAGCCGCGCGCCTGGATCGACCGGCCGCCGGTCGTGGTGCAGGTGGCGATGACCGTCCCGCTCAGGTTGGCCTTGCAGGTCCAGTCGCCGACCGTCGGGCGAGCTGGGCACGACGGGAACGATCGGTCCCCGCCGTGCTCGGCTCAGCTGCTGGGTCAGGCGCTCTCCTCGCCGCCGCCCTCGTCTTCCTGCCCGCCGTCGCCGCCGCCCTCTTCGGGGGCGCCGCCGCCTTCCTCCACATCGGGTGCCGGTGTCTCGGGTGTCTCGAGCATCGTCGCTCCTCTCCTTGTGGGTAACCCCGCGCTACCCACGAGGTCGCTTGGAAAAACGCGCGGATTGCAGGGAGTTCGAACTCGGCCCCGAGACCAGGCCCTCGGCGGCGGATAGCCTGGGAGGCGATGTTCATCTCCCTCGAGGGAATCGACGGCTCCGGCAAGACCACGCAGGCCAAGCTGCTCGCGAAGGCGCTCGGCGACGACGTCGTTCTGGTGCGCGAGCCGGGCGGGACCGCAACCGGCGAGCGGATCCGGCAGGTGCTCAAGGACCCGGACCTGGAGCTCGACCCGCTGGCCGAGCTGCTGCTCTTCTGCGCCGCGCGGGCCGAGCTGGTCGCCGAGGTCGTCGGCCCGGCGCGCGAGGCCGGCCGCGACGTGGTCTGCGACCGGTTCAGCGACTCGAGCGTCGCCTACCAGGGCGTAGCGCGGGGCCTGGGGACCGAGCGAGTCGAGGAGATCTGCGATCTCGCCACGGGTGGCGTGTGGCCTGACTTGACGATCCTGCTGCGCATCGATCCCGACCGGGCCGCGAAGCGGATCGGCCGCCGCAAGGCCGACCGCTTCGAGGAGGAGGGCATTGAGCTTCAGCGCCGGGTGGCCGAGGGCTACAACGAGGTGGCGCGCCGCCATCCCGAGCGCGTCCGCGTGGTGGATGCCGCCGGCAAGCGAGATTCGGTGAGCGCGGCCGTGCTCGCCGAGGTCGAGGCTGTGCTGACTCGAGGCCGCGCGCCAGCGCGACCCGTTTGATCATGGAAGCGGCCGCGAGCACACTTCCGATCCCTGAGGCTCTGGCCGAGGCGACCCGCCATCAGCCGCGGGCGCGCTCGTCGCTGATGGCCGCCCTCGGCTCACCCGGCCACGCCTACATCTTCCGAGGACCGCGCGGGGCCGGGAAGGCGGCGGCCGCGCGTGCGTTCGCTGCGGAGCTCCTCACGGACGGGGCGCCCGATCCGGATGATGCTCGGCGCCGGGCGCTGCTTGATCCTTCTCCCCATCCCGACCTGGCGTGGCTCAGGCCGCCGGGCGCCCAGCACCTCGTCGAGGATGTCCGCGAGTCCGTGATCCGCGCGTCCAGCCTGAGCCCGGCCGAGGGCGGCCGCCGCGTCTTCGTGATCGAGGAGGCCGAGGACCTGCGCGATGAGAGCCAGAACGCGCTGCTCAAGACCCTCGAGGAGCCCGCGCCGTTCGCCCACCTGATCCTGATCTGCTCTGAGCCGGAGCTGCTCGCCGAGACGATCATCTCGCGCTGCGCTCCGATCGAGTTCGGGCCGCTCCCCCCCGACGCGGTGCTCGAGGCCCTCGGCGCCGGCGGCGAGGCGGCCGCGGCCGCCCGGCTCAGCGGCGGCGACGTCGAGCTCGCCCGGCTCCTGCTCTCGGAGCGCGGGACGGCCCTGCGCGCGACCGCCGAGGCCGCCGCCCGGGCGGCCCGCTCCGCGAAGCCTCAGGCCGAGCCCTGGCGCGGGTTGCTGGACGCGGCCAGCGAAGCCGGCCAGGAGGCGGGTGCGCGGGAGGAGCGGCGCCTCGTGGAGGAGGCCGAGGCGATCGCGAGGCGGGGTCGAAAGGGCAGGCTCACCCGCGAGGCGACCGAGCAGGTGAGGCGCACTGAGCGGCGCGCCCGGACGCAGGCATTGGACCTCGCCCTCGCGATCTCGGGCGCCTGGTTCCGCGACCTGGCGGCGATCGCCTCCGGCGCGGATGACGTAGTCCTGAACGCCGACCGCCGCGAACAGCTGGCCGAGGACGCGCAGGGCCTCGATCCGGCCCGGGCGAGGGAGGCGGTCGAGTGGGTGCTGGACACGCGCCGGCGCCTGCGGGTCAACGTCTCCGAGGAGCTGGCCCTCGAGGCGCTCTGGCTCAGGCTGAGTGCGGCTCTCTCTGAATAGTTCGCTCCGGGGGGCCAATCGCCCACACCAGTGTGAGCAAGAGGTAACAATCTCTTGACCATGGCTGATGATGTGAGGGGTGGGGAGAAGGGCCGCCGGATACCGATGCGGCTTTGGCTGGGCGCTGCCTTCGCCGGGGTATCGCTGATCACCGCCGCGTCCGTCTATGTCTTCGTCGATGACTCGTCCGGGCGGACCCTGCAGAGTCAGTCCGCCGACCTCGCCGTCGGCAAGACCTCGAGTCTCGCGGACGACCTCGGCAAGGTGGACAAGCTTCACGCCGCGAACGTGCTCGCCGTGGAGAACACCGGGAACTTCGAGGCATGGGCGGTCAACCGCCACGGCAACGCCCTGGCACCGGGCCAGGACCTGGCCGCTCTGGCGGCTGTGCCGCAGGAGGACGAGGCGGTCCGCGTCGCGCTGGGGAACCGGCGCTACCGGGCGAGCCTTCCGGGGAATGTCACGGTCGCCGCCGCGCCGATCTTCGGCAAGAGCAAGGTGAGAGGCGCTGCGGTGGTCCGAGCCGAACCGCCGCCCACGTTGACGAGGGCATTCGACCAGCTGCGCGGCGACCGGCTGAGGGCGCTCCTGATTGCAATCGCGATCGGCGTGCTGGTGGGCTTTCTGGTCTCCTCGCTGATCGCGATCCGGGTCAGGCGGCTGGCTCGCGCCGCCGAGGCGATGGCCGCTGGGAACTTCGATGTGCCGCTGCGCCCGGGCGGGAGCGACGAGATCGGGGATCTGACCCGCTCGCTTGACTCCATGCGCGAGGAGCTCCGCGAGACCTTCACCCTGCTGGCCACCGAGCGAGATCGCCTCTCGGCCATCTTCGACGGGCTGAAGGAGGCGGTGATCGTCGTCGGGGAGGACGGCTCCGTCCGCTTCACGAACCCGGCGGCCGACCGGCTTGTCCGCGACGGGCAGCCCGCGAGCGCGCTGATCCCCCCGCTGCGAAGAGCCGCCGAGCGCGGCTCCGCCGAGATTCCCGTCCTCTCGATCGACGGCCGGGTCTACGGGGTGCAGGCCCGCCGGGTCCCCGCCGAGCATGCGGTTCTCCTCGTCGTCCGCGACCGGACCGACGAGCTCAAGCGCGAGGAGGCCGAGCGCGAATTCGTCTCCAACGCCGCGCACGAGCTGCGCAACCCGCTCGCCGGAATCATGAGCGGCATCGAGGTGCTTCGCGGCGGCGCCAAGGACGACCCGGACGCGCGGGATCGCTTCCTCGGAAGGCTCGCGGTGGACGCCGAGCGGATGACGCGCCTGACGCAATCGCTGCTCATGCTCGCCCGCGTCGAGGCCGCCGGCGAGCGCGACGAGGCCGAGGTGGTCGATGTCTCGCTTGCCGCCGGGGAGGCCGCGGAGGCCGTCGCGGCGCCCGAGGGAGTCGAGATGCGCACCGAGGTCGAACCCGACCTGGTTGCGAAGGGGGATCCGGTGCTGCTGCGCCAGGTCATGATCGGCCTGCTCACCAACGCCTGTACGCACACCCCTCCACCCGGCACGGTTACCCTTCGCGCGGCACGGGGGAAGGAGAAGACCGTGACTATCGAAGTCCAGGACACAGGCAAGGGGATTCCCCCTGACGAGCAGGACCGCGTCTTCGAGCGCTTCTATCGGGGATCCGCGACGCTCGAGGGCGAGGGCGAGGGCGCGGGCTTCGGCCTCGGCCTGTCGATCGCCAGGCGGATGGTCGACGTGATGAACGGTGAGATCGGGTTGCGCTCCGAGCCCGGCGAGGGAAGCACCTTCTGGGTGCGGCTGCGCGCGGCCAAGCCAACCCCGACGCCGGTCGCATGAGCCTGACGCCGCCCACCATGAGCCGGATCCTCGTGGTCGACGACGAGGACTCGGTCCGCGAGTCGGTCGGCTACGCGCTGGAGCAGGAGGGCTTCGACGTGACGCTGGCGTCGAACGGCGAGGAGGCCGAGGGCCGGATCTCCGATGACCACTTCGACCTGCTGATCCTGGACATCATGATGCCCGGCAAGAGCGGCCTGGACATCTGCCGCGAGGTTCGCACGCACAGCCCCGTGCCGATCATCCTCCTCACCGCCAAGGACGCCGAAGTCGACAAGGTGGTCGGGCTGGAGGTCGGCGCCGACGACTACGTCACCAAGCCCTTCTCGGTCCGCGAGCTGCTCGGCCGCGTCAGGGCACAGCTGCGCCGCCGCGAGCTCGACCGCTCGAGCGGAACCGAGGGCACCGCGATCGAGTCCGGCCCGGTTTCGATCGATCTGGCCCGCCACCTGGTGACGATCCGAGGCGAGCCGATCAATCTGACTCGCTCGGAGTTCCAGGTGCTGCGCCTGCTCGCCGAGAACCCAGGCCAGGTCTTCTCGCGCAAGGAGATCATGGAGGAGCTCTGGCAGACGGAGTTCCGCGGGGACGTCCGCGCCTGCGACGTCCACATCTCGAACCTCCGCCAGAAGGTGGAGCGCGACCCGCAGAACCCGGAGCTGGTGCTCACCGTGCGGCGGGTCGGCTATCGCTTCGCCGACGACGCGGCGTAGCTAGAAGCTCAGGTGGTATCCGCCGCGGTACCGGGCGGTGCCGCTGACGATCTGATTCGGGGGTGCGGAGCTCTGGATCGGAGGAGGCGTGAGGCTGATGCCGGTGCCGCCGGGACGCTCCTGCGCGCTCGCCGTGAGCGAGAGCTTGGCGTTCAGATTCTGAGTTGAGTTCGGTGGCATCTGTTTCACTCTTCGCCGTCTTGCATCGGCCACCTTCTCCCATTCCTTGACCGGATGCCATGGGGAAAACCCCTCGACGTGAGTGCGTAGAAGACCCAAATCAGAGATCGGCGAGCTTGCAGCCCACCGGGACCGCGCCGCCTGCCGCGCCGACCGGCGCGCCGGAGGTCCAGGTGTAGCGGAGCTTCGTGAAGAGCCGCCGGCCGTTGGCGCACGTCCTCGGATGGCTCAACAGCAGCTGCATCGGCGCGGTCTTCGTCGTGCCATGCACGCAGTCGGGGTCGCAGTCGTTGACCTGGCCGGTGCCGGTGCCGAGCGCTGTCTTCCGCGTCCATGACGACCACGTCATCTGGCGCGCCCCGAGGCTGGCGTCTCCGCAGGCGATGATCACGTTGAGCGGCTTGAACTTCGCCTTCGCGCAGTTGCTGATCAGCAGCGGCCGCTTGCCGCTCGCCTCGGCCACCGGGCCGCTGGCGTCCGCCGTGGCGACGGTGAGAGCCAGGATGGCCGCGATACCGATGAGGAGCAGCGCTTTCACCGCGCGAACCTTATCTGCGAACCCCCCATTCGGGGTGTCCCCGGGATGCGAGGCGTAACCGGTGCGACCATGCGGGGGTAGCCCATGGACGTGAGCATCAAGGAAGACTCGCTCCGCTCCGAGGCCCTCGACGTGGTCGTGCAGCTCCTCTTCGAGCTGGACGAGAAACGAGAGCTCGACGACTTCTACGACCGCATCTGCGAGGCCGTCTGCCTCCAGACCTCGATGGAGCGTGCGGTCCTCTTCCTCTACGACGCCGAGCGCAGGCTCGTGCTTCCCGCAGGCAGCCACGGCGTCTACCGCGAGTTCATCGCCCACGGCTACGGCAGCCTCGAGGAGACGCCCATCGCCCAGCGTGCTCTCGCCGAGGACCGCGTCGTGGAGACCGACGACCTGGCCTCCGACGTTCCCGCTCGCTACGCCAACCTGCCGGGCGTCACCAAGCTCACCTGCACGCCCGTCGCGGCCACAGGCCGCTGGCTGGGCGTGATCTTCGCCGACCGCGACGGCGAGCCGTTCGATCTGACCGCCGGCGAGCGCTCGACGATGCACGCCCTCGGGCGGACGGCCGCGCTCGCCAGCCACGTGAGGGAGGTGACCCGCCAGCTCGAGCGGAGCCGACAGCTCTCGGACCGGATCGACCTCGCTCGCGAGGTGCATGAGCGCGTCACCCAGAGGCTCTTCGGCGTCTCGATGGCGCTCGGGTCGGACCGGCCCCTGGCCGAGGACGACCGCGAGCGCTGCGTCGCCGAGATCGAAGCGGCCCTCGGCGACCTGCGGGAGGCGCTGATCGGCTCCGCCGGCAGCTCGCTGATGGAGCTGCAGGACGGCGGGCTGCGCGCCGAGCTCGAGCGGCTGGGCCGCCAGTACAAGATGCTGCCGCTGGTCGTGGACTGGCCTGAGGGCGTCGAGGTGCCCGAGAGCCTCGAGCCGCTCGCGGTGTCGGTCCTCAACGAAACTCTCCGCAACGCCGAGAAGCACGCGAACCCCGCCGAGGTGCGAGTGACGATCGGCCAGCGCGACGGCGCCTTCGCCCTCGAGGTGCGAAACGACGGGCTGCGGCCCGCCGGCGAAGGGAGCGCCCCCGTCGGCTCGCGGATGGGGCTCAGGCTCGCCTCCTACGAGGCGCTGCAACGAGGCGGAATGCTCGAGTACGGGCGGGAGGAGGACCGATGGCGAGTTCGCCTGGTGCTGCCGAGCGGCTGAACGGCTCCGAAAAGCTCCGCGTGCTCGTCGTCGACGATCACGCCGTCGTGCAATGGGGGTTCCGGCTGCTCCTGGGGCGCCAGCCCTGGGTGGGGGACTGCCTCGTCGCCTCGACGTCCGAGGAGGCCGTCGACGTCGCCGGGCGCGGGCGGCCCGACGTCGCGCTGGTGGACCTCTTCCTCGGCGAGCGCTCCGGCGCGGAGCTCTGCGAGGCCCTCCGCGAGGTCTCGCCCAAGACGCGCGTCCTGCTGATCTCGGGAGCGGGCTGGATCTCGCCCGAGGCCGCCAAGGCGGCCGGAGCCGCCGGCTTCATCTCCAAGGACTGGAGCGCCGACGAGGTCGCCAACGCCGTGCGGATGGTGGGAAGGGGGATGACCGTCTACGCGCGCCAGGCCGAGGGCCCGGCGACGCCGCTCTCTTCGCGCGAGCGCGAGGTGCTCGAGCTGATCGGCGCGGGGGCCACGAACCGCGAGATCGCCGAGCGCCTCTTCCTTTCGCCCCACACGATCAAGGACCACACGACGGCGCTCTACCGCAAGCTCGGGGTCCGGAACCGGGCCGAGGCGACCCGGAAGGCCGAGCAGCTCGGGCTGACCCGGCGCTAGAGCGACCCCCCGGGCATCCCCCGAAACCCCCCCGAACGGGGGGCATGAGAGCTCAGCCTGTTCACCCGCCCGCCGCGCGGAGGTAGTTCTGGTGCATGGACGCCAACCAGAACGCTTCAGCGATCCTCTTTCCGGGACAGGGGGTCGGCGACGCCTCGAGCCGGGAGCTCGTGGCCGATCTCCGGCCTGACCTACTTGACCTCGCCGGCGAGCTCGTGGGCGAGGGCCCGTTCGAGCGGATGTCGGAGGGCACCGCCTTCGCCCAGCCCGCCGTCTACTGCGCGTCGATCGCCGGATACGAGCGGCTCGGCCGGCCGGCGGCGGAGTACTTCGCCGGCCACTCGCTCGGCGAGATCGGCGCCCTGGCCGCGGCCGGCGCGATCGACGACGCCGACGGGCTTCGCATCGTCGTCGCGCGCGGGCGGGTCATGGACGACGCGGCTCGGGCCGGTGAGCCCGGCGGCATGCTCGCCGTCGGCTCGGACCGCGACAGCGCAAAGGAGCTGGCCGCCGGGCACGGCCTCACCCTGGCGAACGAGAACTCTCCGCAGCAGTTCGTCCTCTCCGGCCCCCTGACCCAGATCGAAGCGGCGGAGGCGGCCGCAAGGGGTTCGGGTGTGCGGGCCAAGAAGCTCGCGGTCGCGGGCGCCTTCCACACCGAGGCGATGTCCGCGGGCGTGGACGCCTTCCGCGGCGAGCTGGATGAGATCGAGTTCCGAACCCCGAGCGCCCCGGTGGTCTCCTCGACCAGTGCCGAGTTCTTCAAAGACGACGTGCGGGACGCCCTGGCCGCCTCGCTCGTCAGCCCGATCCGCTGGACTGCGGTGCTCGGCAGGCTCAGGGAGCTTGGCGTGACCAGGTACCTCGACGTCGGTCCCGGGAAGGTGCTGGCCGGGCTCGTCCGGCGGACGATCGACGGCGCCGAGACCGAGACGCTTGCGAGCAGGGAGTCGGCCGTTGCCTGAGCTCTCGCCCGGACAGCAGTGGGAGGTCGACTCCTCGCTCGTCGATCCCGAGGGGCTGGTGGCGCGTGCCACCGGCGCGGCGACCAACGGCGCGAAGCAGACCGCCGGGCCGGGCATCGCCTCGGTCGCGGCGGCGCTCCCCGAGCGGGTCGTCGAGAACGCCGAGCTGGCCGGTCCCTTGGGGGTGGACTCCGAGTGGATCTCCTCGCGGACCGGAATCCATCGCCGCCGCCGGGTGAGCGGCGAGAGCCTGGTCGACCTGGCCGCCGAGGCCGGTTCCAACGCTCTCGCGCTCGCCGGCCACGATCCCACCGATCTCGACTTGGTCCTGGTCGCCACCTGCACCCCGGACCGGCTGCTGCCGCATGCGGCGCCGCTGGTCGCCAGCCGGATGGGAGCCACGTCGGCGGGGGCGCTTGACGTCGGCGCCGCCTGCACTGGCTTCCTCTCGGCCCTCTCTCTCGCGACTGCGCAGCTCGAGTCCGGACGGGCTCGGGCTGCGCTCGTCGTGGGCGCCGAGGTGCTCAGCAGGGTGACCGACTACTCGGACCGGCGCACCGCGGGCCTCTTCGGCGATGGGGCCGGGGCCGCCGTCCTCACCCTCGGCGGCCCCGGTCAGATCGGCCCGATCGCGCTGCGCTCGGACGGCTCGCGCGGCGATCTGATCCAGGCGTCGAACGAGGAGCGGCTCGTGAGGATGGACGGACGCGCCACCTTCCGCGCGGCGGTCGCGGCGATGAGCGACACGACGCAGCAGGTCGTCTCGGACGCCGGCCTCGCGCTCGAGGAGATCGACCTCTTCGTCTACCACCAGGCCAACTCCCGAATCATCTCCGCGGTCGGCGAGCGGCTCGGCCTGCCGGCAGACCGGGTGATCGACTGCCTCGCCGAGTACGGAAACACCTCCGCCGCCAGCATTCCGATCGCGCTCTCGGAGGCTGCCTCCACCGGTCTGCTCCGGAAGGGATCGCGGGTTCTGCTCTCCGCCTTCGGGGCCGGCCTCACCTGGGGCGCCGGGATCGTCGAGTGGGAGGCGACGGCATGAGTGCGCCGAAAACAGCCGTCGCGCCAGAGGGCGTCTCGGCGAAGCAGAGCACCGGGTCCGCACTCGTTACCGGCGCTTCCCGCGGGATCGGTGCCGCCACCGCAAAGGCACTGGCCGCAGACGGCTGGTCGGTCGCCGTCAACTACAGCCGCGACCGCGACGGGGCCGAGGCGATTGCCGGCTCGATCGAGGATGCCGGCGGGGCCGCGCTCGCGGTCGGCGCTGACGTCGCCGACCCGGCGGCGGCCGACGAGATGCTCGCCGAGGTCGCCGAGCGACTCGGCCCGGTGCTGGTGCTCGTCAACAACGCCGGGATCACGGCGGACAACCTCTCGATGAGGCTGAGCGACGAGGACTGGAGCCGGGTGATCGACGTCAACCTGACGGCCGCCTTCCGCCTCACCCGCGAGGCGATCGGCCCGATGATGCGGCAGCGCTTCGGCCGCGTGATCAACGTCTCCTCGGTCGTCGGCCTGCGGGCGAATCCCGGCCAGGCGAACTATGCGGCGTCCAAGGCCGGCTTGATCGCCTTCACGCGCACAGTCGCGGCCGAGGTGGCTCGCCGCGGCGTGACCGTGAACGCGGTCGCCCCCGGCCTGATCGAGACCCATCTGACCCGCGACTTCACCTCCGACGGCGCGGACGCGAACGGATCGGCGGGACTGCTCGACGCGATTCCGGCCCGGCGGGCTGGCTCTCCGGAGGAGGTCGCCGCCTGCATCCGCTTTCTCGCATCCGACGAGGCCTCGTACGTGACCGGGGCGGTGCTGCCCGTCGACGGCGGCATGTCCGCCTGATCAACGCAACTGACCCGACCAAGAAAGGAGCACAGATGACAACCGCAACCAAGGACCAGGTGCAGGAGAGGGTGATCTCGGCGCTCGTCGAGTTCGGCGAGGAGCCGGAGAACGTCAAGCCCGACTCGCGCTTCGAGGACCTGGACATCGACTCGCTCGACCTGGTCGAGCTCGCCCAGGTGATCGAGGACGAGTACGGCATCGAGATCAACGATGCGGACATGGACCAGATCGCCACCGTCAAGGACGTCGTCGAGTTCGTGTCCGCGCGTCAGTCCTGATGCGCCGCGTTGCGATCACCGGAATCGGCGCGGTCACGCCGCTGGGCGTCGGCGCGCCGGCACTACACGAGCGCTGGGCCGCCGGCGAGTCCGGGATCGAGGACGGCCTCGGGCGCTGTTCGGACTTCGTGCCGACCGACCATTTGACCCGGCGCCAGGTGCGCCGCACCGACCGCTTCACCCAGCTCGCGCTGATCGCGGCGGCCGAGGCGATCGCCGCCGCCGGACTGGAGGAAGCGCCCTACGACCGGGCCGAGGTCGGCTGCGTGATGGGCACGGGGATCGGCGGGCTCTCCACGATCGAGTCCGAGCACATCACGCTCCGCGATCAGGGCCAGGGCAAGGTCTCTCCCCACTGCGTGCCGCAGATGATGGCCAACTCCGCCGCCGGCGCCCTGGCGATTGAGCACGACCTGCGCGGGCAGTGCTTCGGGACCGTCTCGGCCTGCGCCGCCGGGGCCCACGCCATCGGCACCGCGGCCCGGATGGTCTCCTACGGCGACGCGATCGCCTGCGTGACTGGCGGCGCGGAATCGGCGATCACACCGCTTGCGACGGCGGCGTTCGCCGAGATGGGTGCCACCTCGGAGTCGGGCATCTCGCGGCCATTCGACCGCCGACGCGATGGCTTCGTGATGGGCGAGGGCGCCGGGGTGATGGTGCTGGAGGACGCCGAGACCGCCGAGCTGCGCGGCGCCCCGATCCTGGGGTACCTGACCGGCTACGGCGCCACCGCCGACGCTCACCACATGACCGCCCCGGAGCCGAGCGGCGATGGTGCCGCCCGGGCGATCCGCAAGGCGCTGGCCGATGCGGGGGTCGAGCCGGGCGACCTCGCCTACGTGAACGCGCACGGGACGTCGACTCCGCTGAACGACCGCTCCGAGACCGAGGCGCTGAAGACGGCCCTCGGGGACCAGGCGTTCCAGATCCCGACCTCGTCCACCAAGTCGGCGATCGGTCACCTGCTCGGCGCGGCCGGAGCCGTCGAGGCGGTGGCGACGCTGCAGGCGCTTCGCGCCAAGCGGGCGCCGCCGACGCTCAACTACGAGGAGCCCGACGAGGGTCTCGACCTGGACTACGTGCCCGGCGACGCGAAGGCGCTGCCGCTGAACGGCCACCCGGCCGTCGGGATCAGCAACTCGTTCGGCTTCGGCGGCCACAACGTCGTCCTCTGCATCGAGGCCGGGACTTGAAGCCGGCCCTCGCGACTCCGCTCTCGGGTCTGCGGCCGGCGCCCGAGGCCGCCGAGCCGGTTCGGATGACGCCGCTCGAGCGCCTCGAGGCGCTCTGCGATCCCGGCTCGCTCGAGCTGGTTCGCACGCGGATCGCCTCGCGCTCCGCCCGCTCGGCGCCCGGCGACGGAGTCGTTGCGGGCGCCGGGTGCGTCGGCGGGAGGCCGGTCTACTGCTACGCGCAGGATCAGAGCTTCGCCGGGGGCTCGCTCGGCACGGCCCAGGCGGAGACGATCGTGCGCGTGCTCGACCTCGCCGGGCGGGCGGAGGCGCCGGTGGTGGGCTTCGTCGCCTCCGGCGGCGCGCGGATCGACGAGGGCGCCGGGGCCCTGGGCGGCTATGGCGCGATCTTTCGCCACCACGTGGCTCTCTCGGGCCGCGTCCCGCAGATCAGCGTGATCACCGGGACCTCGGCCGGAGGCGGTGCCTACTCGCCCGCCCTCACCGACTTCGTGGTGATGACCGAGGAGGCCCGGCTCTTCCTCACCGGCCCCGGCGTCGTCGAGGAGGTGATGGGCGAGAGCGTGACGATGGACGAGCTCGGCGGAGCGCGGGTCCACTCACGAAACGGGGTGTGCGACCTCGTCGCTCCCGACGACCGGGCCGCCGCTGAGATCGTCCGCGACCTGCTCGGCCACCTGCCACAGAGCTCCGCGTCGCCGCCTGACCCCGTCCTCCCTCAGGAGCCGCTCGGCCACGACCCGGGCACGGCGGTCCCGGCCAACCCACGGAAGGTCTACGACGTCCGCTCGGCGATCCGGTGCATCGGCGATTCCAGCTCGATGCTCGAGCTCTCGCCCCGCTGGGCTCGGAACATGGTCACGGCGCTGATCCGGTTGAACGGACACCCGGTCGGTGTCGTCGCCAACCAGCCCCACCACCTCGGCGGCGTGATCGACTCGGCCGCTTCCGAGAAGGCCGCCGGGTTCATTGGCCGCTGCGACGCGTTCGGCCTGCCCCTCGTGGTCCTCGTCGACACCCCGGGTTTCCTTCCCGGGACCAAGCAGGAGGGGATGGGCGTGATCCGGCACGGAGCCGGACTGCTGCACGCCTTTTCCGCTGCCCGGGTCCCGAAGGTGACGGTGGTTCTTCGCAAGGCGTACGGCGGCGGCTTCATCACGATGAACTCGCGCCAGCTCGGCGCCGACCTCGTCCTCGCGTGGCCCGGTGCCGAGATCGGCGTGCTGGGCGCCCGCCAGGCGGTGGGGATCATCCACCGGCGCGCGATCGAGGGGTCCGCGGACCCGGCCGCCGAGCACACACGGCTGGCGGAGGAGTACGCAGACGGAAATCTGAGGGCCGACGTCGCCGCCGCCGCCGGCGACGTGGACGAGGTGATCGAACCGGCCGAGACGAGAGCGCGACTGATCTGGGCGCTCTCGGCGCTCGGCGGAGCCAACGGACGAAGGAGAACCGCATGACGACCGAGACGATCGACGCGGCACGCGAGGGAGCGCTCTGGCGGGAGGCACCGCCCTACTTCGACGACCTGGAGATCGGCGACTCGATGGAGTCCTCGGGCCGCACGGTGACCGAGTACGACGTGGTGTCGTTCGCCGCGCTGACCGGCGACTGGCACCCGCAGCACGCCGACGCCGCCTGGGCCGCCGAGAGCGCCTTCGGCCGCCGGATCGCCCACGGCATGCTGGTGATCTCCTACGCGCTGGGGCTGCTGCCAATCGATCCCCGAGTCGTCCTCGCACTGCGCTCGATCGACAATGCCGTGCTGAAGCGCCCGGTCGGGCTCGGCGACACGATCCGCGTCCGGGCCCGGCTCGCCAACAAGCGCGAGCTCGGCGCCGAGACCGGGCTGGTCACCTTGGCCGTCCGGATCGTCAACCAGGCCGACGAACTCGTCGCTCGGATGGAGATCGTCGTGCTCTGGCGGAGGGCGGCGAAGAGCGCCGATGGCCCGCCGGCGGCGGTATCCGGGACCGCCGACGGGTCGTCGGCCGAAGCCGAGGATGAGCTCTCCCCCCTGCAGGACGGCAGGCTGCTCGCGTGATGCTCACCGGCAAGAGATTCCTGATCACCGGGGTCCTCACCCGGAAGAGCATCGCCTTCGCCGTGGCTCGCGAGGCGCAGCTCGCGGGCGCCGAGGTCCTGCTCACCGGCTTCGGCCGGACCAGGCGGATGACCGAGCGCGCCGCCGCTCGTCTGCCGGAGCCGGCCGACGTGATCGAGCTCGACATCAACTCCGAGGAGGACCTGTCCGGCCTGGCGACGGAGATCGAAGAGCGCTGGGGTGGCCTGGACGGCGCGCTGCACGCGATCGCCTTCGCGCCGGCGGACGCGATCGGCGGCCGCTTCATGGAGACGCCGCCGGAGAGTGCGGCCGAAGCCTTCCGGACGAGCGCCTACTCCTTCCAGGCGCTGGCACGCCACCTCGCCCCTCTGATGGATGGTGGGGGGAGCGTGGTCGGGCTCGACTTCGACGCCTCGGTCGCCTGGCCGTCATATGACTGGATGGGCGTCTCGAAGGCCGCGCTGGAGGCGGTCAACCGCTACCTGGCGCGAGAGCTCGGACCGCGCGGGATCCGCTCGAACCTGATCTCGGCCGGGCCGATCTCCTCACCGGCGGCCGGTGGGATCGACGGCTTCGATCGCCTTGCCTCGGATTGGCCGGCGGCGGCGCCGCTCGGCTGGGACACCGATGACCCCGCCCCGGTGGCGCGCGCCGTCTGCTTCCTGCTCTCCGAGTGGTCTGAGGCGATCAGCGGCGAGGTGATCCACGTCGACGGCGGCGCCCACGCCGTCGGGGGAATGAACGGAGTCAGCGCCCCCGCCAGTTTGGAGCTCGCTTCTCGCTGAAGGCCGTGGCGCCCTCGATGGCGTCCTCGGAGGTGAACACCGGAGCGGTGATTTCGCCCTGGGTGCTCCAGAAGGTCTCGTCGTCCCACGACCATTGCTGGCGCAGGACGCTCTTCGACGCCCGCAGCGCGAGCGGCGCGTTCTCGGCGAGTTGGCCGGCGAGCTCCAGCGCTGTGTCGAGTGCCGCTCCCGGCTCGGCAAGGCGGTTGACGAGCCCGAGCTCCGCACCGCGCTCCGCGGTGATCGTCTCGCCGGTGAGCGCGAGCTCCATCGCGATCGCGCCGGGGAGGCGCCGTGGCAGCTGGCGAAGGGCGCCTCCCGCGGCGACCAGGCCTCGCTTCACCTCCGGGACACCCAGCTTCGCGCCCTTCGCGGCGACGATCAGGTCGCAGGCGAGCGCGATCTCCAAGCCGCCGGCGACGGCGAACCCCTCGATGGCGGCGACCAGGGGCTTCTCGGCGGGCTTCTGGACGATTCCGGCGAATCCGCGGTCGCGCGCCCAGGGCCGCTCGCCGGTTGCGAATGCCTTCAGGTCCATCCCCGAGCTGAAGCCCTTGCCCTCACCGGCGATCACGCCGACGCTGAGCCCGTCATCGCCGTCGAGCTCGTCGAGAGCGGCGGCCATCGCCTCGGCCATCGCCAGGTTGACGGCGTTGCGCGCGTCCGGGCGGTTGAGGGTGATCAGAAGGATCCGGTCGCGGCGCTCCGTGAGCAGTGGCTGATCGTTCACGGGCCGGGACCCTACAATCGCCGACGTCAGTCAGCAGCGCCGACGTAGCTCAGTTGGTAGAGCACTTCACTCGTAATGAAGGGGTCGCCGGTTCGAGCCCGGGCGTCGGCTTTCCTACTCGAGGCCCGCCGCTCGGTTGATGAACCCCAGACGGTCGCCACCCGGGCGTAAATGCTCGCGCCGCCCAGGCCACACGGGAAGACCCCTGAGCTGACCGCGCCGATCAGGCGGGGGCCGCCGGGCGTGTTGGCCACCAGCGGGCCGCCGCTGTCTCCCTCGCACGAGGTGGCATGGAACGGGAGCCGGCTGTGGATCCGCCCGATTCGCTTGCCGAGCGCGCAGATCATCGAGGCCTCCTGGAAGCCGCGTGACTTGCCGTAGGCCCGGTCGCAGATGCGCGCCCGGTAGACGCGCTCCTTCGTCGTCTTCAGCCGCCTGGCGACGTTGAAGCCCCAGGCGCTGCGGGTGCCCCAGCCGCCCGAGCGGACGATGCGCCCAGGGCGCGTCGCCGCCTTGGACTCCGCCGGTGTGGCGAGGACGATCGGCTGGGCATCGGGAGCGCTCGCCAGGGTCAGTACGGAGAAGTCGTGTGCGTCCTTCTTGCCGTTGTAGGCAGGATCGATCGCGACGGCGCTCACCTTGATCCTGGGTCGTCGCTTGTGCGGCGTGATCCACGGGCTGCCCGCCAGCACCGAGAGCTGCTTGCGCTTGCCGCTCTTCACGCAGTGTGCGGCGGTCAAGACCTTGGTTGGCGCGATCAGGGATCCGCTGCAGATGAAGCGCCGCTTCTGCGCGAGCGCGACGGCGAACTGCCACCCGGCGGCGTTCGCCTTGCCGCCGCCGACGATCCGGGGCGAGGACCCTGCGGCGACCCCGCTGGTCATGGCGAGCGCGCACAGCGCCACGGCGGCGCCCACCACCCGCCACCGCCCGGCCACTGCTGCTAGCCCTCCTGCAGCGCCCGGTAGCACTCGCGCATGAAGTCGATGGCGGCGCGGCGATGGTCATCTGCCGCGATCAGATCGGAGTAGTGGAGCTCGGCGCCCCTGAACGCGGTCGCGTTCCAGAGCTCGCCGGAGACCTCCGCGGTCCAGGGACCGACGTAGAAGTAGGGCTCGGGGTGAGCCTCGTCTCCCGGGGAGGCGCCGAAGTTGGCGCGCTGCCCCGCCGACTCGGAGCCGAGCTCGATCGCGAGGTCGAAGTGCTCGGGCCAGAGCTGCACCGTCGATGGGTCGCCGTCGGTCTCATCGGCGCGCAGCTGCTCGAGCACGGAGCAGGCGAGGCCGTAGAAGTCACCGAGCGCCGTCGCCGCTGCGGGATCGACGTCGGGCAGGGGCTCCCGAGCCTCCTCGGTGCCTCGCTGGCGCACCAGCTCGCCGTGCACGACCCGGACCTGGCAGTCGACGCCATCCTGCTCGAAGAAGGGCGTGCCGAAGCCGCCGCGCGTGTAGCGGAGCGCGATCTCATTGGCCGGCAGGCGAGCAGGGGCAACGACGCCTTCGGCCACAACGTGAAGCGCCACCCGCGTCTCGGCGAAGGACGCCGGCAGCGGCTCGAGCCGCTTCCACGCCCCCAGCCAACGCTCGGCGCACCACGGGGCGAGCTCGGGTTCCTGGGCAGCGATCTCGTCCCAGGTGAGATCGCCCCGGTTGTGAACCGGGGAGACCAGCTTGCGCCCCTCGGGCACCTCGCCTGGATCGACAGGGTCGTCGGCGTACGGAGGCTCGGTGACCGCCGGCGGCGAGGGCTCGAGGACGCGCGCCTCGTAGTCGCCGCCCAGCTTGTCCTCGGCCTCTGCTCTCGGGTTCGCCATCGGGCAACCCTAGTCCGCCCGCTCCCTGGTGCGTACGAGATTGACGACCTCACGGCCGCGACTGAGTTCTTCGTCGAGCTCGGACTCGAGCTGCTGGGCGAGGGGTCCGGCGAGGGCCGCTCGGTGGACCGCATCGTGGGGCTCGATGGCGTCCGGACAGACTTTGCGTTCATGCAAACTCCGGACGGCAACGGACGACTCGAGCTGATCAAGTTCCACTCGCCGTCGTTGCCCGCCTGCGAGCCCGCGGCGCTGAGCTCGTCGGCGAGTTGGAGAACTACGAGGACAGCTACTGGCTCTGCTACCTCCGCGGCCCGGAGGGGATCATCATCGAGCTGGCGGAGAAGATCGGCTAGAGCCGGACCAGGTTCGACGCCTCGATCCCGCGGGTGACGCCGCGGAAGTCGAGGACCAGCGAGGAGTCGTCCACGATCCGCTGGTAGTCGATCGACGGGTGCGCGGTGACGATGCAGACCAGGTCCGCCAACGCCACCGACTCCTCGAGCGGAGACGAGGCCAGGTCGAGGTCGGGCAGCTCCGCCACGTGGGGGTCGTGGTAGGAGACGTCGGCGCCGAGGTCGCGGAGCAGCCGGATCATCTTCAGCGCGGGCGACTCACGGATGTCGCCGACCCCGGCCTTGTAGGAGACCCCGAGTAGCAGGATCTTCGCGCCGTTGGTCGCCTTGCCGGCGTCGTTCAGCGCGCGCTCGATCCGGCGGACGCACCAGTGCGGCTGGTTCTGGTTGATCTTCCCGGCCAGCTCGATGAACTCGGTGTAGAAGTCGTGCTCGCGCGCCTTGTAGGAGAGGTAGAAGGGGTCGACCGGGAGGCAGTGGCCGCCCATGCCGGGGCCCGGGTCGAAGCGCATGAAGCCGAAGGGCTTGGAGGCCGCCGCTTCGATCACCTCCCAGACGTCGATCCCAAGTCGCTCGCAGAGCATCGCCATCTCGTTGACGAGCGCGATGTTGACCGAGCGGAAGATGTTCTCGAGCAGCTTCGAGAGCTCCGCCGCGTCCGGGGTGCTCACCTCGAACACGTCATCGCAGACGAGCGAGTAGAGCTCCACGGCGCGCTTCGTCGAGGCCTCGTTGATGCCGCCCACGACCTTCGGCGTCGTCCGGATCGTGAAGTCGGTGCGACCCGGATCGATCCGCTCCGGCGAGAAGGCGAGATGGAAATCCCGACCGCCGGCGAGACCCGACTCCTCGAGGATCGGACGCAGGCGCTCGCGCGTGGTCCCGGGGTAGGTCGTCGACTCGAGCACGATCAGCTGGCCCTTCCGCAGCACGGCGGCGAGGGAGGTCGCCGCGTCCACCATGTAGCTCAGGTCCGGCTCGCGGGAGTTGGTGAGCGGCGTCGGGACGCAGATGATCACCGCGTCACAGGCGCTCAGGTCCGGGTAGCGGCTCGTCGCGGTCAGCCTGTCGTCGAGCGCGGCGAGGCGCTCGGAGCTGACGTCTTCGATGTAGCTGCGACCCTCGTCGAGGGCGTCGATCTTGCGCGGATCGGCGTCCAGGCCCAGCACCTCATGCCCTTCCTCGGCGAAGGCCACGGCCAGCGGCAGACCGACATATCCGAGCCCGACGACTCCGACTTTCATGGGCGCCAGTGTAGGGAGCGGGTTACTTGCCGCTGGATGCGTTCTTGCCCTTGGACTGCTGCTGGCCGTGCTGCGATGCCGCCTGGTTCTTCTGCTTGGTTTGGGTGAGCTGGTTGACGCCGATGAGGTGGTCCACGAACAGCTTGCAGGCTTGGGCCGTGGGCACGACCTTGAAGCCGTCGGGGTTGACCGCGGTCAGATTGCCGATCACGGCCGGCGCATCCACCCCGATCAGTGACTGGAACCAGTTGACGTCGTCGGCGGTGACACTGACGGTGACCGGGCCACCCTGGCTGGTCACCTCGCCGACCGGCCAGTACGGCCCCTGGTCGGGCCGATACGGGATGGCGGCATCGACGCCGGGGGACAGGTGCACGTCAACCCCTGGGGCCTTGACCGTCACGCCGGTCACCGGGCTGACGTACTGCAGCGAGAGCTCCCATCTGCCGGGCGGCAGGGTGATCGTCTGGCTGGCCGTCTGGCCCGGACTCAACTGGTTGTCGATCGGAGCGCTCTTCGCGGCGGTGACTCCACCCTCGCCGAGGGAGCCTGCGTGACCGCCCGCCTTCCAGTAGAGCCGCTTCGCGATCACGTTTCGCGGTTGCCAGGTCAGCGCCTGGCCGCCCGCACGCGCGAAGGGCGCCAGCTTCGGCCGGTTGCAGCGGAGGACGCGTCCAGGTCGCGCCTCCTCGTAGAGGTTGGCGATCGGCGGAGTCGTTCCGGTGCGCTTCCAGAGCCTGTACGACGGGGTCGAGGCGACGAGGGTCCAGCCGGGCGGGGCCTGGCTCTGGTAGATCGCGCTGGTGGTGACGGCATACGGGAAGTCGTTGAGTCCTGGTCCAGCTTTGGTCCCGTTGGTCGGCACCGAGTCGAAGTCGATCGGCAGCCGCTGGCTCTTGGTCACCGCCGAGGGCGTCCGCAGCTCCGCATTGAAGGCGGGGCTCCAGACCTCGGCGGTCCGCAGGCCGTAGTCCGTGAACCGGTCGCTGGTCAGGGCCAGGACCTTCTGGCCGTTGACCTCGTCCTGGAAGGCGCTCAGCTCCTGGAGACGGTCGTGCGGCGCGACCACGGTGTCGCGGAGGGCCAGGAAGCTCGAGTAGCCGGCCAGAGCGACGAAGACGACGGCGAAGATCCGCTTCGGCCAGCCGCCTCCCTTGGAGAGAAGAGCGGTGACCACGAGCAGCATCACCACCGAAGCCGGGACAACCACGGCCTTGGCGAGGATGTACAGGCCGCCGTTCTCGATGTACTTCGTCCCGAGGTAGATGACGAGACCGGAGGCAACCGCCGCGGGTACCGCGTAGTCGCGCTTGGCCGTCCACCAGACGAGGCCGATGCCCACCGCGGCGATCCCGATCAACCCGAAGATCCAGAAGTGGGTTACGTCGTGGGTGCCGAGCAGCCAGCTGCCGCTCGGCCAGATGCCGAGGGTCTCCAGCGGCGAGACGACGTAGCGCAGCTTGCTGTTGGTGTCGAGGACGTTGCCTACCGAGCCGGAATTGAGGAAGTCGAGCACCTTGGGGAGCTGGGTGAGCCCGACGAGGACGAGCACGATTGCCGCGGGAATCAGGATGTGCAGGGAGCTGCGCACCGTCGTGCGGACCTTCTCCATGCCGCCCCGCCGGTCGATCACGGCCAGCTGGGCGAGGATCCAGAGGCCGCCGGTGACGGCGAGCCAGCCCACGCCGGGGAGGCTGTAGACGGGGATCATCGCCGCCGTGATCAACGCCAGGCCGATCAGAATCGCGATCTTCCCGTCCTCGCTTTTCTCGATCTCGCGTAAGCCGAGCGCGAAGGCGATCAGGAACATCCCGGCGATCAGCTCCTTGAAACCGGCGATGCCGAGGACCGAGGCCGAGAGGTAGGCGAAGGCGACGAGCAGCGCGGCGAGCAGGCGGCGGCCGCTGGGTAGCTCGCGAAGCCCGCCGAGCGCGGTGATGCCGGTCAGGACGGGCACGGCGACCAGCAGCCCGAGCCAGCCCCAGAGCGGCTGCGTCCCCAGCACGCTGACCACCGTCCCGACCAGGCTGTGGGGCCCGAGCGGATAGCCGTTGACGACGCTCTGCGGCGTCGGGCGGCTGGGGTCGACCAGGTAGTCGACGTCGACCAGATGCATGGCCATGTCGTTGTTGAGTCCCACCCCCGGGATGCCGATGTGGCCGCTGGCGATGAAGGGGAACGAGGCGAGCAGGCCGGAGAGCAGCGCGACAGGGATCGCGATGCCTACCGCCGGCCCCAGGATCGACTCGGACCGAACCAGCAGCAGTACGATCGACGCGACCACCAGCACCGCGCAGGAGACGACCGAGGTGGCCTCGTTTCCCGGGAGCCGGATGGCGACCGAGCAGACCAGGATCAGCGTGGCGAATCCGACCGCGCCCTCCAGGAACGACGCCTCCTTGCGGCCCAGGGCAAGCAGGACCGCGCGCCCGACCAGCAGGGACGCGAGCAGGATTATCCCTGCAGAGACGTAGGTTCCGGCGAAGGCGCCCACGAGAGGCGGACAGGATATGGAGTTGGGCCGAAAGCGGGGCTGAGGGACCGCTCGCGGTCCTGCCTGATCAGGCGCCTATGCGATCCCGATCCGATTCGCCCCGCTCGCGCCCCAGCGTCAGGAACTGATCGAGCGGATATCCCCAGCGCAGCCCGCGCAGCACCTGCCAGTCCGAGCGCCGGCGAATCGAGTCCACCTGCTCGCGCCTCCGTGCGAGCTGCGCCCGGTTCGCCCGCACCCATCCATAGCTTCGGCGCTTCGCGCTCAGGAACTTCCGCCCGCGAATCAGGCAGTAGCCCCACATCATCAGCTCGGTCAGAGCCATGAGGGGGGAGATCGCCAAGCGCGTCCGTCCGCGGAGATCGGTGAGCAGCATCTTCCTGCGGTTGCGCTCGAGGAGGAAGAGCTTGTGGGGGAACATCGACAGGTGGTAGTCGTGGACGACCGTCGAGCGTGGCACGCACCAGATCTCGCTCCCGGCGATCCGCAGGAGCCAGGAGAGCTCGACGTCCTCGAAGTAGAGGAATCCGCTCTCGTCCCAGCCACCGAGGCGCTCCAGCAGCGCCTTCCTGATGACGAACGCGGCGCCATGCAGGCCGTTCACCTCGAACGGCTCGTCACCCGCGACCTCTCGCGGCTTGCCGAGCAGGCGATTGAAGCCGAGGCCCGTCTTGTTGAGGTCCTGCCCGGCGGCGTTGATCCGGCCCGGGTCGGACTCGAGCAGGATCAGCGGGCAGGCGACCCCGGCCTCCGGCCTGGTTCCGAGCAGGGAGACGAGGGGATCAAGCCATCCAGCGCTGACGGCGACGTCCATGTTGAGCACCGCCACGTACTCGCCGCGGGCCTCGGGCAGGGCGGCGTTCACCGCGCCGGCATAGCCGCGGTTGGTCGGCGAGCGAATCAGCCTGACCGACTCGTGCTCCTCCGCCAGCCGCTCGACGATCGCGGCGCTGTCGTCGGAGGAGGCGTTGTCCACCACGAGGATCTCGGTCTCGATGCCGCTGGTGTCCCGCAACAGCGCCCCCAGGCAGTCCTCGAGCGCCCCGGCCCCGTTGTAGTTGACGACTACGACCGAGACCAGTTGGACGAGCCCTCCTCGGCGAGGCGGCTGATCCGGCCGCTGAAGATGGAGATGAAGAGCGCGGCCGAGAGCATCTGCAGGCCGAGGACCAGGAAGGTCGTGGCGAGCACCAGGGCGCGGGTGTCCGTGAAGATGTTGTTCCCGGCCCACTGAATCGTCAGCTGGATCAGCTTGGCGAACGAGCCGACCATCAGGAGCATGCCGAGCCCCGCGACCGCCAGCCGGAAGCGGACGGAGATCACGCGAAGCAACCACCGGGGCGGCGCCTTCCCGGCCTCGACCCCGTAGAGCGCCGCGGCGACGCCGAAGATCACGAGCTGAAAGGCGGCCAGCACTCCGAGCGCCGTGACGATGAAGCTGTTGATGTCGAGCCCGAGGAAGAAGGTGTGCACGGGTCCGAGAATCGCGAGCAGCACGGCCCCGGTGATCGTCACCGCCATCAACGTCAACCCGGGCACGATGAAGCTCAGCGTCGGGTTGTAGATCAGCAGCAGCACGATCACCCGGCCGAGGATTCGCAGCCCGTCCTTCCACGGGCTGAGCTTCTTCTCGCCCATCCGCGGCAGGTAGGAGATCGGGATTTCGGCCTCGCGCAGGCCGCGCGCCTTCGCCTTGATGCCGATCTCGGTCTCGATGTCGAAGCCGCGCGCCTCGGTGCCGAGCCGGACCGCCTCGGAGCGCCGGATCGCGTAGAGGCCGGTGAGCTGATCGGCTCCCTCGAGGCCGTGGCTGAGGGCGAGCAGCTTGTTGAAGAGCCAGTTCCCGAAGCGGTTGATCACCGGCATGCTCTCCGGCTCCGACTCGCGGATGCCCCGCACGAGGTCGTTGTCGTCGAGGAGGTCGACCATCTCCTTGATCGCCGGCACCGGGTAGGTCGCGTCGGCGTCCATGATCACGACGTTCTCGCCCTGCGCCTCGGCGATTCCGGTGCGGATCGCCACGCCCTTGCCGCGGTTGGATTGGTGCTTCACGAGGCGGACGGGATAGCGCTCGGCGACCTCGGCTGTGTCGTCGGTCGAGCCGTCGTCGATCACCAAGACCTCATAGGTCTGGTCGAGGTACTCGCCGAGCTCGGCGAGCACGTGCGGAAGCGCCGCGCCCTCGTTGTACGCGGGAAGCAGCACGGTGGTGCGGACGACGCCGGCGCCGGCCGCGCCTTCGTCCCCCGCTCTCTTGGAAGCGGTGACCGCCATGAGCATCCGAAGGATAGGTTGGGGAGGACGAGGAGGTGGGCGGGGTCAGCCCGCCCCTTTCGCCTCCGCCTCGCGGGCCTCGAGGATCTCCTCACGCTCGGTCAGGCGGTTGCGCCTGCGCGTCTCGGCCTCGCGCCGGCGGCGCTCCTCGACCGGGCCCTCGACCTCGAGCGGGGGCACGGGGATCGGTTCCCCCTTCTCGTCGACGGCGACCATGGTCAGGTAGGCGGTGCCGGTGGCGTGGATCTCGCCGGTGACCGCGTTCTCGGCCTCGACCCGGACGCCTACCTCCATCGACGTCCGCCAGACGGCGTTGACGCTGGCGCTGCAGCGCAGCAGCTCGCCCACGTACACGGGATGCAGGAAGGTCATCCGGTCCATCCCGGCGGTCACCACCCTGCAGCCGGAATGCCGGATGGCGGCGATCCCGGCGGCCTCGTCGCACATCCTCATCACCACGCCGCCATGCACGAAGCCGGCCGAGTTCGCGTCCTGGATGCTCATCCAGCGGATCAGCTCCGATCGCGAGCCGGAGACGGTACGCGGGCCGGTGCGCCTATCGGTGGACTCCGCCATGGGGCGCGATCCTAGTGGTGGCTACTCTGGCGCCGGACCATGCCCCGTCACGGCGACATCACGGTCGTGATCCCGTGCTTCAACCACGGGCACTTCCTGCTCGAGTCGGTCGAGCGCGCCATCGGCCAGAACGGCGGCCCGCCGAAGGTGATCGTCGTCGACGATGGCTCCACCGACGAGGCGACCGAGCGCGCGCTCGAGGCCCTGCCCGACGGCGTCCAGCTGATCCGCCAGCAGAACTCCGGCGTCGCCGCCGCCCGCAACGCCGGCTTCGAGAACTCGGACTCCGAGCTGCTGCTGATGGTCGACGCCGATGACCGGCTGACGCCGGACGCGCTCGACGTGCTCCGCCCCCCGCTCGAGGCCAACCCCGACGTCGGCTACTGCTACGGGCTGATGAAGCTGATCGGAGCCTGGTCGGGCGTCCTCCGCTTCCCGGACTTCGATCCGTACATCCTGCTCCACCGCTCCATCGCCGGGGCCCAGCTCGGCCTGGTGAGACGGCGCTGCTGGGAGGACGCGGGCGGCTTCGACTCCGCGATCGACGGCTACGAGGACTGGGACTTCTGCCTGAGCGCGCTGGAGAAGGGCTGGCGAGGGCTGCAGATCGACCGCGTCACCCACGAGTACCGGAAGCACGAGCGCTCGGGAGAGGAGGAGCACCGGCGCCGTTACCGCCGCGTCTACCGCCAGATTCGCGCCAAGCACGCCGACCTCTTCGCGCGGCGGGGCGAGTTCGCGAAGCAGACGGACCTCAGCCCGCTCCACCGTTTCGTCTATCGCACGTACTTCGCCTGGCGCCCGATCCCGGCGAAGGTCGAGAAGGCGCTCTACCGAAACGTGATCTTCCGGCGACGCGCCGCCGGCTAGGCGCGCGCTCTGCTGTCACAGACGGCGGCCCCGTCTCGTCTCCCTGGTGAGAGCGACGAAAGGAGCCGTCATGGACGTCGACCCGAAGGCACGCCGAAGGGCGGAGGTCGTCGACGAGGTATCGAAGTGGACCGTCGGAGCGGGGATCCTCGCGGTGGCACTCGCCCCGCTGGCGATTCCGATCCTCGTCCTGACCGGCGTGGCGCTGCTTCCCCTGGCCCTGCCGCTGATCCCGATCGCCCTGGTCGCGGGCCTGGTCTATCTGCCGGTGCGGGCCATCCGCGGCCTGCGGGGCGCAACCGGTCGTCAGCTCGTGGGGGCACGGCAGAGGAAGAGGTGCTCCGCCGCGTCGAGCTCGAAACGCTCCACGGTCACCTCGTCAAATAGCTGGGCCGGGGTCCGGTCTTCGACCTCGAAGCCGGCCGCGCGAAGCCGGTCGGCGAGGTCGGTGCCGTAGATGCGGACGTGGTCCTGCTGGCCGAAGGCGACCATGCGGTCGAGCGGCGAGGTGATCGACGGGTCCTCGTAGGTGGGGCGGTCGGGCCGGTACGGCGTGAGCACGAGCGCCAGTCCGCCTGAGGCGAGCACGCGGCGAAGCTCCGACATCGCCGCACGGTCGTCCGGGACGTGCTCGAGAACGTGGCTGCACAGGATCAGGTCGAAGGAGCCGTCCGCCAGATCCATGTCGGTGATGTCGAGGCGCAGGTCGGCCGGGGCATAGAGATCGGCGGTGACGCGCTCCAGGCCTCCCAGCCGCTCGAAGACCGGGTCGAAGAGCGGCTCGGGGGCGAAGTGGAGGAGCCGGCGGCCGGGCAGATCCCCCCGGGCGAGGAGCAGAGCGATCGCGCGGTGGCGGGGGTGGGAGCGGCAGCGCGGGCAGATGCCGCCGAAGCCGGCGAGACGCCGGCGGGACATCCGCTTGAAATGGCCCCCGCAGCAGGGGCACTCCCGCCCCTCGCCCCGGAGCATCCAGGCGCTCAGGCGGCCGTTTGCGTTGGCGGCGGCGTAGAGCACTCGCGCGAGCCGGTGGTGGCGCAGGACCCACTCGATGGCCTCCGCCAGGGCGACTGCGATCCGCAGCCGCAGCGTTGGCCCCTCGAAGACCGGCCCCGCCTCGCCCGGATGGTCAGCCACGAGCGCCGATCCGCCGCAGCAGCTTCACCACGCCGCGGGGCTCCGGGTGCGGCCAGGAGGAGATCCGCGGCAGGATCGCCCGCCGGGCCCCCTCGTAGGAGCGCATGATCCCCCGCTGCAGCGGGTTGCGAGCCCACTTCAGCCTGATGTCCCTCGCCTCGTTCAGCTGAACCCAGACGTCGGTGGTCGTCTTGCTGTCGGGGTGGTAGCGGAAGTTGAGGACGGGCTCGTCGATCAGATCGACGCGCGCCCCGCGCAGCAGCCGCAGGTAGAAGTCGTAGTCGGCGGCGTCGACGTAGGTCTCGTCCAGGGACGGTGCCTGCTCGAGCAGCTCCCGGCGCCAGATGATCGTCGGCGTGGTGACGAATGCGCCGAAGTAGAGGTACCTCCGCCAGCTGAACTTCGGCGGCACGAGTGTCCGGAAGACCTCGCCGTGCTCGTCGACATAGTTGACGCCGCCGAAGATCGCTCCGACTTCGGGATTGCTCTCGAGATGGTCGATTGCGCGGTCGATTGCCTCGGGGATGTAGGCGTCGTCGGCGTTGACCCAGGCCAGCAGGTCACCGCGCGCCATCCGCAGGCCCTTGTTGACCGCGTTGGTCTGCCCGCTGTCTGGCTCGGAGATCCAGGTGAGATGAGGATCCTCGCGGCCCTCGAGCAGCTCGACCGTGCCGTCGTCAGAGTCGCCGTCGACGACGACGTGCTCGTGCGGAGTGCGCAGCGCGGCCACGCTGTCGAGCGTGTCCGGGAGGTAGCGCGCCATGTTGTACGCGGGGGTGATCACGGAGAGAAGCGCCATTACGGCATCATTGCCGCCCCGTGGACGTGGTGCCGACCAGACTCGAGGGACCGATCCTGCTTCAGCCGACGATCCACCGCGACAACCGGGGGTTCTTCATCGAGAGCTACCGCCGCGAGGTTCTCGCCGACCTCGGCGTCGCCGACGAGTGGGTCCAGGACAACCACTCACGCTCGAGCAAGGGAATCGTCAGGGGCATGCACTTCCAGCCCGGCATGGCCAAGCTCGTGCGCTCCTCCCGCGGCGAGGTCGTCGACGTCCTGGTCGACATCAGGAGGGGATCGCCCACCTTCGGGCGGTGGGAGGCGTTCACGCTCAACGACGAGAACCTGCGCCACCTCTACTGCCCCGACGGCTTCGCCCATGGCTTCTGCGTCACCAGCGATATCGCCGACGTGATCTACAAGTGCTCGGCGTACTACGACCCGTCGGTCGAGAGCGGGTTCGCCTACAACGATCCCGATGTGGGCATCGAGTGGCCGGACGTCGAGCTGATCCCCTCAGATCGCGACGCCGGCGCCCCCCTCCTCAAAGACCTGGAGGGAGAGCTCCCCTTCGTCTACGAGGGTTAGCCTGCAGAGCAATGAACGAGCCGCCGTCCAACGACGCCCATCCCTACCTGCCCAGGGTCCCCGGTACGGGCAAGCGCGCACTGATCACCGGGATCTCCGGCCAGGACGGCTCCTACCTCGCCGAGCTCCTGCTGGAGAAGGGCTACGAGGTTCACGGGATCATCCGCCGCTCCTCGAGCTTCAACACCGACCGGATCGACCACCTCTACCACGACCCGCACGAGACCGGCGTCAAGCTCTTCACCCACTACGGGGACCTGACGGATTCCGTCGCGCTGGTCAAGCTGCTCTACGAGCTCCAGCCGGACGAGATCTACCACCTGGGCGCCCAGAGCCACGTCCGGGTCTCCTTCGAGATTCCCGAGTACACGTTCGACGTCACGGCCGCCGGCACGGTGCGGTTGCTCGAGGCGATCCGCGAGGCGGGGGTGCGCCCGCGCTTCTACCAGGCGTCCTCGTCCGAGATGTTCGGCGCCGCGCCGCCTCCCCAGACCGAGGACACGCCGTTCCATCCGCGCAGTCCCTACGGCGTCGCCAAGCTCGCGGCGTACTGGGCGACGGTGAACTACCGCGAGGCGTACGAGATGTTCGCCGTCAACGGGATCCTCTTCAACCACGAGTCTCCGCGCCGTGGCGAGACCTTCGTCACACGCAAGATCACCCGCGCGGTCGCCCGGATTGCCGAGGGGATGCAGGAGAAGCTCTACCTGGGGAACCTCGAAGCCAAGCGCGACTGGGGCTACGCCCCCGACTACGTCGAGGCGATGTGGCGGATGCTCCAGGCCTCCGAGCCGGAGGACTTCGTGATCGCCACCGGTGAGACCCACACCGTTCGAGAGGCGGTCGAGATTGCCTTCGCACGGGCCGGCCTGGACGCCGACGAGCACGTCGAGATCGACCCCAACTACTACCGGCCCTCCGAGGTCGACGTGCTGCTCGGCGACGCGTCGAAGGCCAAGGAGAAGCTGGGCTGGGAGCCGAAGGTCCGCTTCCAGGAGCTGGTCGAGCTGATGGTCGACGCGGACGTCGCCGCGCTGCAGGACCAGCTGGCGGGCAAGGTGACCCGCTACAGCCACGAGAGCGCCTGATCTTCATCGGCGGCCGTCGCCACCGATGAAGATCGCGATCGTCTACGACTGCCTCTTTCCCAACACGCTCGGCGGCGCCGAGCGCTGGTACCGCAACCTGGCCGAGCGGCTCGACGGCAGGCACGCCGTCACCTATCTCACCCGCCGCCAATGGGGGGAGGAGGGACCCGAGACGTCGTTCGGGACGATCGCCGTCGCGCCGGGCGGCCCGCTCTACACTTCCTCGGGCCGCCGGAAGATCTGGCCCCCGATCCGCTTCGGGATCGGCGTCTTCCTTCACCTGCTCCGGCACGGGAGGAGCTATGACGCCGTGCACAGCGCCTCCTTCCCCTTCTTCTCGCTGCTGGGGGCCGCGCTCGCGCTCAGGCTGACCCGCGCCAGGGCCCGGCTGATCGTCGACTGGTGGGAGCTCTGGTCGCTCGCGTACTGGCGCTCCTACCTCGGGTCGGTCGGCGGGAGAATCGGCGCTGGGATCCAGCGCTTCTGCATCCGCCTGCCGGACCGGAGCTTCACCTTCTCCCGGCTCGTGGAGAGCCGTCTCCGCGCCGAGCGCCCCGGAGCCGAGATAGAGCGCCTGACCGGCGCATACTCCGGCGGGAGCGGCTCATCCCCGGTGCCGCCGTCCCTGCAGCCGGTTGAGCCGCCGCTGGTCGTCGCGGCAGGGAAGGCACATCCCGGAGAAGCGCGTTCCGGCGATCCCCCCGGCGATCGCCGCCGCGCGTGAGCAGGTTCCCGGGCTCCGCTGCGTGATCCTCGGAGATGGCCCGGAGACGGAGGCGACGAGAGCCCTGGTGCACGAGCTCGGGCTCGGTGACGCCGTCGAGATGCGCGGCCGGGTGGCGACGGATGAGGTCTCCAGGACGATCGCGTCAGCGTCCTGTCTGCTGCACCCGTCCTCCCGCGAGGGCTATGGCCTCGTGATCGTCGAGGCGGCCTCCGTCGGCACTCCCTCGATCGTGGTCAGCGGGCCGGAGAACGCGGCCAGCGAGCTGATCGAGGATGGCGTCAACGGATTCGTCGCCCCCTCGGCCGAGGCGGATAAGCTCGCGGACGCCGTCCTCAGGGTCGTTCGAGGCGGGGAGGCCCTTCGCGCCAGCACCCTCGACTGGTATGAGCGCCACCGCGACGAGCTCTCCCTCGAGAGGTCCCTGGAGACGGTCGAGGCCTCCTACTCCCACCTCGCCGCTAGTCCCTGACGAAGATCCCGTCCGCCTGGAGGAGCTCGGCTGTCTCCGGATCGAAGAGGGCGGGCTCGAATCCCGCCAGGCGGAATCCGGCGGCCTCGAGGTGTTCCATCACCTCCTTGTGAGTGGGCGCCCCGGCGTAGAGCGGCACCAGCGAGAGCTCGCATTGGACCCCGACGAGGGCGGGCAGCGAGCGCTCCGCCCCCCGGAGGGCCTCCAACTCGAAGCCCTGAACGTCGAGCTTCAGGAAGGGGCGCTCCGAGCCGGAGGCCACCTGTTCCCAGATCGAATCGAGCGGCAGCACGGAGATTCTCTCCGTGCCCACGTAGGCCGACTCCGGCGCGGTCTGGATGTGGCGCTCCTCCATCTCCAGGAGGGAGCTCGAGTACGAGTTCCGCGAGATGTGGATCTTGGACTCCCCCGCGGAGCTTCCCAGCGCATGCCGGCGGCACTCCCAGGCGGGGTCGGCGGCGGCTCGGGCGCTGAGCTCGGCGAACGCCGCCTGCATGGGCTCGAAGGAGAGGATCCGGCCCTGGTAGCCGGCGTTCCGCGTTCGGAGCGCGTACTGGCCGATGTTGGCGCCGACGTCCAGCAGCAAGGTGACCCCGCGGCTCGCCATCAGCTTCGCGCGCCGGAAGTCCTCCTCGCGCGGCTGCACCGGGATGCCCTTAGTGTAGGGCTGGAGCTCGACGCCCATCCGCCGCAGGACCCCCTGAACCGCGTCGACGGCCACCTGGCGCGGCCTGCTTCTCTCCGGGCTCACGGCGGCAAGCGTAGGCTGCGGCCGTGATCGAGGTCGGTTCCCTGAGATCTGGAACGCACCGCCTAGGGGTCGGTTGGGTCTCGGTCAGCGTGCCGCCATCGCCTTGCCGAGACGGGCCAGCCCCTCCTCGAGGCTGACCCGCGGACGCCATCCAAGCTGTGAGCCGATCTTGCTCGGATCTCCCACCCAGGTGGTCGTATCCCAATCTCGCTCCTCCATCGAGCCCCAATCCGGCTGCGCGGTGATCCCGAAGACTCTCCGGGCCAGGTCGACCAGTTCTCGCAGGGTCGTCTGTGTTCCGCTGGCGACGTTGTAGACGGCACCGCGTTCGGGTAGGTGAGCCGAGGCCGCGAGAGCGAATGCCTCGCAGACATCTTCCATGTAGACGAAGTCGCGCGCCACGTCCGGATTCACGAGAGGTGGAAGCTCCCCGCGCAGCCCGGCCCGCACCAGCGTCGGGATCAGCCGCTTCGGCTCCTCCCAGGGACCGTACGCGGAGTAGAGCCGCAAGGTGACCGTCGGAAGTCTGCCCTCGCGCCCAAAGTACCCGCAGTAGCCGGTGCCCGCGGCCTTCGCTGCCGCGTAGTGGCTGTTCGGTTCCGGGGCCTCGTCCTCTCTCGGCGCGTGATCCCGGAAGCCGTATTCCGAGGACGTGCCAGCGTTGACGAATCGCTCCACGCCGGCGCGGGCGCATGCCTCAAGCAGCCGGAGCGTGCCGAGGACGTTCGTCTCGGTAATCGCCCACGGATCCGTCTGCCACGAGTAGGCGCCGTGCGCGGCGAGATGCATCACCCACTGTGGTTGCGCTTCCGCGACGACCCGCTCGACTGACTCCGCATCCCTGAGATCCAGGTCGAGCCATTGCGCCTGATCCTCGATCGCCGCGAGGCGCCAGAGGTCCGAGCCCGGCTTGACTGCCAGCCAGACGTCCTCCCCCTCGGCGATCAGGCGGCGAGCGAGGTTTGCGCCGATGAACCCGGCGGCGCCGGTGATCAGAACCCGCCGCGCCATCCGGCCCGAGGAAGCTGGTGATTCACAGGAGCATCTGGGTCAGGAGCCCGAGAGGTCGATCGCGGCGACGGCCTCACGGGCGATGCTGGCGGGATCCAGCTGATGGGCCCGATAGAGGTAATCCCGGGTCCCGATCTCGCCGCGCGGCATCCGTTCTACGGCCTTGCGCACCAGCCTGCAAGCAAGCCCTCTCTCCGCGATCACCTCAGCCACCAGCGATCCCAACCCCCCGACCGCGTAGTGAGCCTCCACCGTGACCACCAGGGGAACCTTCTCCAGGAGATCGGCAAGGCCGTCCGCCGGGGAGGGGTTGAAGGAGGAAACCACCCCGACCGCGGCGTCCATGCCCTCGGCCTGCAGCAGCGCGGCGGCATCGAGCGCCTCCTGGGCCGCCGTACCGAGCGCGACGATCGCGAGGTCGCTGCCCTCCCTGAGCATCTCGATCTCTCCCAAGCGGAAGCGACCATCGAGGGAAGGGATCGTGTTGGACTGCTTACCGAGGCGGTAGTAGACAGGCTTGGGAAGCTCCCAGGTCGCATCGAGAGCCGCGACGGCCTGCTGCGGGTCCGCCGGCGCGACGATCGTCATGCCCGGCTGCACGCGCATGATCCCGACATCCTCCAGCGCGTAGTGGGTCACACCGTTGGGCCCGTAGTCGAAGCCGCCGCCTACGCCCACCACTCTCACCGGGAGCTCGTGAAGCGCTGGACCATTGCGAATGAACTCGTAGGGGCGCATGGAGGCGAAGGTCGCGATCGAGTAGCAGAAGGGGATCAGGCCCCCCTCGGCCAGTCCGGTTGCCAGCCCCACCATGTTCTGCTCGGCGACCCCGACGTTTCGGAAACGATCCGGGAAGCGCTCGGCGAACTCCTCAATAACCATGAAGCCGAGATTGCCGGTGAGCAGGATCACCCGCTCATCCCGCTCCGCGATCGTCTCGAGGTGCGCGATGAACTCGTTCCTCACCGCTCTTCCCCCTCGAGCTCGGCCAGCGCCTGCTCGAACTGCTCGTCCGACATCGGCAGGTAATGCCACTCGATCTTGCTCTCCATGTAGGAGACACCCTTGCCGAAGGTCGTGTCGGCGACGAGCGCGTGCGGAGGACCCTCCGTGGTGTCGAGTCCTTCGATCGTGGAGATCAGGGCGTTGACGTCATGGCCGTCCACCTTCTGAACGTCCCAGCCGAAGCTCGCCCAGCGCTCAGCCAGCGGGCCCAGGTCGAGCACGTCCGACGTGTAGCCGAGCGCCTGCTGGCCGTTGTCGTCGACGATCGCGATCAGGTTCGAGAGCTGATGGTGGGGTGCGAACATCACCGCCTCCCAGAGCGATCCCTCGTTGCACTCGGCATCGCTCACCAGCGCGAACGCGCGTCGCTCGGAGCCCTGAAGCCGCCCGGCGAGGGCGGCGCCTGACGCGATTGAGAGCCCGTGTCCGAGCGAGCCGGTCGAGAAATCGATCCCAGGTACTGCATGCTCGGGATGTGCGCCGAGACTGCTTCCATCCGTAGCGAAGCTCTCGAGCGTCTCGACGTCCAGGATGCCCCGCAGGTGAAGAGCCGCGTAGAGCGCCAGCGCGGCATGACCCTTGGACAGCACGAAGCGGTCCCGGTCTGGATCGTCGGTGCCGGGTGAGCGCAATACACGCGCGTAGAGCGCCGCGAGCAGGTCAGCGACCGACAGCGCCGAGCCGATGTGGCCGATGTTGGCACGCCTGGACTGATCGATGACGATGCGGCGGATCCCGCCGGCCATCTGGGTTGGAGATGTGGGTTCGGGCTGTCGCAGTGGGGACCTCGGGGGGCAAGTGTAGGGTGGCGCTCTCTGAGGCGAAGCTGGGCGCGGACCGCGGTGCGTCAGACATCGTCGCGGGTCGCCACGACCGTATAGCCAAGGCAGTCCTCCCCGCCGGTCGTCCGGAGCGAGCGGTGGCCCAGGAGGGCGAGCAGGAGGATCGGGAGCCCGAGCAAGAGCGCCCAGGGCGACACCCGCACGCTTCCTGCCTGGCGCTGCGGCAGCGCGATCGGCAGGAGAAGCGCCATCACCTTGTAACAGGCCACGGTCAGCGCGTTGCCGCGAGCCCAGACGGTCACGCCCGAAAAACCAGCACCTTTGAGCAGGCGCCGCAATGACGACGGGGTGAAGCGCCAGTAGTCGTGGGGCACGTAGTGCCAGCGCGCAGCAAATGGAACCGTGAGCACGAGCTTGCCCCCGGCGCGCAGGCAGCGTGCCGCCTCGCCCAGGAACCTCTCCGGCTCCGCAACATGTTCGAGCGTTTCGGTGCTGAGCACGGCGTCCAATTCGCCGTCATCCGCGGGCCACCGGTCCCCATCGAGCCGGCGGATGTCGGACAGGTCGTAGCCGAAGTCGCGGGCCGCATCCTCGGTGTCCATGCCGATGTAGGTCGCATCCGAAGGGATGAGCGGTCGGTAGGGCTGGGCGCCGCACCCAACATCGGCGACCGTCCCCGACAGACCGGGTAGCAGCTGCTCGAGGTCTCGCCAGATGGAGCCAGCCTGAAGGTCGACGAATCGCCGGGCCGCAAAGCCGAGTCGAGAACGGCGGTCCCCTCCGCAGGTGTAGGTCGGTGGGCGCCATGCCTCCTCCCTGCGAGCTGCAAGATTCTCGCGCTGGGCGCCCATCAGGGGGGGCGTTGGGGCAAATTGTCAGGTTCAGAGCTTCCCGACGGGGAGGCCACCCGCCGCTCGGTTTCGCCGCCGCCCTCTCGCTCCCGGGGAGGGTTGACGATCTCCTCCACGACATATGCGGGGCGACGCTTCGTCTCCTCGTACATGTGGGCCAGGTACGAGCCCATGATGCTCAGGCAGAGGAGCTGGATGCCCCCGAGGAAGAGCACGACCAGGATCACCGTGGTGATCCCCCGCGGGGCGGAGTCCGGGAAGGCGATCCGGGCCCCAATCTCGACGATAATCGCGGCGAACGACAGGCCGACGACGCTCAGGGCGAGCCAGGTGATCAGATCCAGCGGGACGTAGGAGAAGGAGATGATCGCCCGGCGCGCCCAGCCCAGGTTCTTGACGAGGGAGTTGGTTGTTTCTCCGAACATCCGCTCGGGCCGGTGATACGGCACCCCCGTCTGCCTGAAGCCCACCCACGCCCGCAGGCCGCGGAGAAAGCGGTGCGCCTCCGGCAGGGCGTTGAGGGCGTCGACCACGCGACGGTCCATCAGGCCGAAATCACCCGCGTCCAGGGGTACGTCCACGTACGAGAGGCGACGGAACAGGCGGTAGAAGCGCTTGTACGCGAACCTCATCAGCCTCCCGGCTTCGCGCTCGACTCGCTCGCCGTAGACGACGTCGTAGCCCTCGCGCCACTTTGCAATCAGCTCGGGGATCACCTCTGGGGGATCCTGGAGGTCGCCGTCGAGCAGGACGACCGCGTCCCCGGTGGCGATCCTCATGCCGCTGGTAAATGCGCTCTGCGATCCGAATGGCCGGCTGTGGTTGACCACGGTCACCTTCTGGTCGCGGTCAGCCAGCCGATTGAGGACCTCGCGGCTGTCGTCCGGGCTGCCGTCGTTGACGAAGATGATCTCTCCGTCGACGCCTGCCTGCTCGAAGGTCCTGGTCAGGCGCTCGTGCATGATCGGGATCGCTCGACCGTCGAGATAGCAGGCGATGACCCCGCTGATCCGCTGACGCCCTTGGTTTCGAGGGAGAGAACCCACTTGTGCTCGAGACGCAGGTTGGAACCTGCCCTGCTTCGCCCGCCGTAGGCTAGCTGCGCATTCTCAGGTCTCGCAACCCGCCCCCTTTTGCTCCCACTCGGTGAGGCCCGCGTACCGATCGTGAGCAACCGGCACGAATCCATCGCGACGCAGATAGGACTTGTATTCGGGAAACGACCCGAAGCTGAAGACCTTGCAGCCGTGATCATCCTGAAGCGCCCCAAGAGCGCGTTCGAGTTGTTGCGCGGTGACTATCGACGGCGCCGTAAATGGGGTCACGTCCACCACCCCAGCGTCCTCTGCGATCCCGTGGCCGAACCCACCCAGGATCTCAATCGACTCGCCGGGACGGGTTCTGGCACGCACGAAGCTCTCCGGGGCCGAGTTCTCATATCTGCCGATCGACCAGTCGCGGCAGGCTGACGCCGAAGACTCGGACGCAGGGCATGGCGTCCCGTCCGACGACGCCAGGCGATCGATCTGTCGCCATGGCACGGGGAACCTCACCGCCGCCGTCGCCATCGTTGCGAAGGCGGCAAGAGCCGCCATGGCCGGCAACACGACGCGGTGCCGGCGGGCCCGGTCGAGTCGGGCCGAGCGAAGCGCACCGAGCGAGACCCAGGCGAGTAGCGCCACCGCAAGACCCCAGACCGGGAAGAGGCTGATGATGTTGGAGGCCGCGGAACGTCCTGCGTAGTAGGAGCCGGCGCCGAGTCCGAGGATGCCGGCGAAACCGAGCATGCCGGTGAGTGGACGGTTGGCGGCGCCGGACACATGACGGACCGATGCCGTGAGCAACGCGGCCGAGAAGGTGAGGTACAGAACCACGTGCAGACCCAGCTCCGGCATCGGAAGCAGGCCGAAGCCCTGCTGGGCGAAGAGTCGCGGGAAGTAGAGGAGGAGACTGAGGTCCGGAAGGGAGGAGGTGCGCAGCAGGGTCGTCAGCGAGATCAGCGCCAGCGCCGTTAGGAGTCCGCCGAGCGCCGCTGATGAAAGCCGCCGGAGCCTATCCCGGGCATGCTGCCTGTTGTCCGAGCCGAGCCACAGAGCCGCGACCGTCGCCGCCAGCGCCGGAAGGCCGAAGTCGACGTTGTTGAGCACCACCAGCCCGGACACCGCGAAGATGAGCCAGGGCGCCGGTCGCTCTCTCCTCAGGTGGCGCGCGCAGAGCCACCCGAGGACGAGCGGGCCGAAGTACCTGCCCGGCAGGATGCTGTAGACGTTGGCGTTGTAGGTCAGCTTGCCTACCTGATCGATGATCGGATAGAGGCTGATGGCGAGCAGCGGCAGGTACAGCGCCAGGGCGGCCCAGGTCCGCTCGGTGACGAGCTCGAAGATGGCGTACACGGCCAGCAGGGCGCCGAGCGACAGCAGCGCCATCAGGATCGTGAAGGACGTAATGGAGGCACCAACGGTCGAGAGAACCGGCGCCAGCAGCAGCGGAAGCAGCGAGTCGTACTGGGCGATGAAGTTGACCAGCGGAGTGCGAGAGTTGACTGCGGCCAGGTACTCCTCGAACTGGTAGGGAAGGTGTCCCATGACCGTCTCCTGCGCCCCGCCGATGTTCGCGTTGGTGACGACTGCGGGCAGCAGCCAGAGGGCGGTCAGTGCGCCGGCAATGGCGAGTGCCAGCCCCGAGCGCTCCGACGTGAGCCATGCTCGCGGTAGCGACCGCTCGGGCACGCGAAGCGCCACCACGGTGAGTGCGACCCCGGTGAGGGATCCCAGCAGCAGGCTCCAGAGCGGCAGGATCGCGGGATCGAATCCCCAGGACGCCGGGAATGGGTCCGGCGCGCTCTTTTGCTCGGCGAGACACCAGATCACGAGGATCAGCCCCGAGAGCTGCACCGCGATCACTCCAGCGTCGGGTCCGGGATTGGTTCGCGAGCGGACGCGGGTCAGAATCGCGATTGAGAGCAGGATCGGCGCGGCAACGGCAAGGAGGAACCGCGTCCCCTCGACGTGCTCCGGCTTGAGGAGTCCGCTCGCTCCGGGGCCAGAGAAGAAATCGAAGCTCGAGCCCGGATAGAGGACATGCGACAGGGGTGGTGCCAGCCAGAGCAGGCACGCCAGCAGCACGAGCGCCGTGATCGCCAAACCAAGCCACGCGAAGTCGTTCGCCGAGGTCCCATCGGGCCCGGGGATGGCCGGTGGCTCGTTCAACTGGCCTTCGCGCGGCGGCATAGCATTTGGGTTCATGTGCAGGGAGGGAAATACTCGTCGATTCGCGCGGAGCCTTCTCCTGGTGATCGTGGTGCTCGCTGATCTTGCTGCGTTCGCGGCCAATCCGCGATCCAGCGAGGCGGCGTTTCCACCGGGGCTGGATGGCGATATCGTGTTTGACAGCGCTCGCGAAGGGGGGGACCTCGACATCTTCGTGGTGGCACCCGATGGCTCCGGGCCGATGAACCTGACCAGCGATAACCCGGGAGAGGACGCCTTCCCTGCCTTCTCCCCCACTGGAAGGCAGATCGCTTATCAGAGGCTCGCCGGGACCGACTTCGACGTCTTCCGGGTCGACGCCGCCGGATCGACCCCAATCAATCTCACCGCCGAAAGTCCGGGGAACGACGGGGAGCCGGCCTATTCGCCTGACGGGACGCGGATCGTCTACAGCCACGACGGTGACATCTTCATGATGGGACCCAGCGGTCAGAGGCAGGTGAGTCTCACCAGCGGTCCCACGGATGACTCCGCGCCGAGCTTCTCCCCGGATGGAAGGCGGATCGCCTTTGCCCGCGACGGTGACATCTACACGATGCGTGCGAACGGTGCGCGGCTCGTCAGACTGACGGCGGGACCGGAGGGCGACTTCGGCCCAGCCCTCTCCCCGGACGGAAGATCGATCGCGTTCACGAGGCAAGCGGGCGACCTCGACGTAATGCTGATGAGGACGGTCGGTTCCGGCCTGAGCAATCTGACGAGTGACAGCCCCGCCAACGATCTCCAGCCGGCGTTCGCCCCCGGTGGGAGGCGGATTGCCTTTGAGAGCGATCGCGCCGCCTCGAACTACGATGTCTTCGTGGGCGGGCTTGACGGTTCGGGGGTGACGGATCTGACGGCCGGGAGTCCTCTCACGGACGGCTCTCCCGACTGGACGAGCGTCCGCCGCTGCCGCGGCAAGCAGGCGACGCTTGTCGGCGGCGATGGCCCAGATCGGCTCAAGGGCACCAAGCACGCCGATGTGATCGTCGGACTCGTCGGCAGGGATGCGATCGACGGCGGTGCCGGGAAGGACGTGATCTGCGGCGGAGGCGGCGCCGATCACCTCAGCGGCGGCGGCGGCAAGGACTATTGCGCGGGCGGCCCAGGGAGGGACGCGGGGTCAGGCTGCGAGAGCGGAAAGCTCTGAACGGGCGAGACGACCAAGCGACGTTACGCCTCCCGGGCTTGAGCCTCGAGCTCGGCGAGCGCCCGTGCCCAGTTTGCGGTTCCCGCCGAAGCCGCCTGAGGGCTGACGCCGACATTCGTTCCGAGTCCCTGGACGAATACGCCTTCGCCTCTCGAAAGGAGCCCGAGCGTATGCACCACAGACTCCTGCTCTGCCTGGACTGCGACACGGTGTATGCCAGCCCGTCCCCCACAGCTGAGAGCCTTGACGATGCCTACCGGAGCGCCGCGTACGACTCGAGCGTCGAAGCGCGTTACGCGGCCTCGACCTACGTCAAGGCGCTTCGCAGGGTGCTCGGGAGCCCGGGTTCGTGGGGGCCCGTCCTGGACATAGGCGCCGGTGATGGGGCCTTTCTCGACGAGTTGCTGTCTCTCGGCGTGTCGGAGCTGACCGGCGTCGAGCCCTCGGAGGCCCCGATCGCGGCGGCAAGGAACTCCGTCGGGCCATTCCTGCGTCAAGGCTCCTTCGACCCCAGCGACTTCGCCCCGGCGAGCTTCGGGTTGATCACCTGCTTCCAGACGATCGAGCACGTGGCTGACCCACTCGCGATCTGCCGCGGTGCGCGGCAGCTGCTCCGGCCTGGCGGCCACCTCGCGCTTGTCTGCCACGACTACCGAGCCTTGCCCAACCGTCTCCTGGGGACGCGCTCACCGATCTACGACGTCGAGCACGTGCAACTGCTTACGAGGCGGCCGCTCCGGTGTCTGTTTGCGCGCAGCGGCTTCTCGACCGTCACGATCCGGCCGCTCCTCAACCGCTATCCGCTGCGTTATTGGGCTCGGCTTGCCCCCTTCCCGCATCAGCTCAAGGCATGGTCGCTACGGAAGCTGGATGGGCCCGTCGGCTCGCCCGCTATTCCCATTCCGGTCGGGAATCTGCTGGCAGTCGGCAGGACCTGACGGGGATGCGTGGCGGCCTTTCGCGCGCGCCGTCCTCGCGGGTGGCGTACGCAGGTGCGACGGCATTCCTGGTTGGGGCGACCTGGCTCTACGTCTCATACCGGTTCAACGTGGCTGTACAGTGGGCATTCCTGGGTCATGTCCTGTGCTTCTCCGGTGAGCTGAAGAACGACTGGTACACCGGCTTCCCGCCCCCCCACTGGGTAATCGATCATCTGCTCGCGATCATCCCCGGGTCAGCCCGGGCGACGGCGGTCGCGGCGCTATGGCTCCTCTATCTCGCCCTTCTGTGGACGAGTTTCGTCGCGATCTGCCGGTCCCTCGGCGCATCCTTCGTCGTTGCCGTCGCCGCTGGGCTGATTCGATCCCAACCAGAATCGGCGGGTTCGGCCTCTCGGAGATTTTGTTCGACTTCTTCTATCCGAGCAACCTCGGGTTCGGCTTCGCGCTCGGTTCCCTTGCACTTCTCCTGGGCGACCGCCATCTGCTCGCGGGCATCGCTCTGGGTCTGGCGACGCTGCTGCACCCCCAAGTCGGGTCTCTCATGCTCATTGCGTTTGCCCCCGTTGCGCTTGTCGCGGGTGGCCGGTTGGACCTCCGTGCCGCGGCGCTGTTCGCGATCCCGGTCGTGGTCCTGGGGGCCCCTTCCGTGATCCAGCTCGTCTTCGAGCAGAACGCCGGCGGATCTTTGTCACCGCACGAGAAGTACGAGCTGATCGCGGTAGTCCGGACCCGTACCACTTCCTCTACAGCTCGTTTCCGTCCTATGAGTACGTCCGCACCGGGCTCTGGCTTGCGTGCCTGGTCGCATCTCTAATCCTGCTCCGGACGTTTCGTGCGGCCCGGCTGCTGGGGTTGCTCGTTGCAACGGTGCTCGTGCTCTGCAGCGCCGGCGCGATAGCGGGCGAGCGGGGCTCGCCGGTGTGGCTCGTGTTGGCGCAGACTTCCCGCCTCAGCGCACTCGTGGTGCTGCTCGGGGTTGCGGCGAGTGCGGCAGCCCTTGGTCGCTTCCTGCGCGCTGGCTGGGCTGCGGTTGCGCTGGTCGGGGTGTTTCTCCTGGCGCCGGCGGTCGCGGGGTGGCTGGACCTGCGAACGCCCCTCGGGACGGCTATCAGCGCAACCGAGGCGGGGATGCTGTTGGCGCTCCTCGGCGTGACCGTCTTGGCAACTCGCCTTCGCCTCGGCGAGCGATTTGGCGGCCTGCCCGGACACGCCAGCGGGCGCCTGGCTGCCGGCGCCGTGGCTGCCGCCTTCGCCCTGGCGACGGTGTCGATGATCGTCGAGCACGGCACGCGCGCGGGCAACGCCACCGCGGAAGGCGGCGTTCCCAAGGCGTCGGCCGGGGAGGACGCGCTGAAAGATGTCGCCGCTGCGGCACGGCGGGCGACCGAGCCGGGTCAGCTCGTCTTCTCCTCCCCGATCCTCGACGGGATGCGGGTATACGCACAGCGGCCGACCGTCGTCGAGTTCGGAACCCTCCTGTTCGGCGAGGGCGACCTCGAGTGGCGGCGGCGGGTGATCGACCTGACCGGAAATCCCCACATCCTCGACCCGGAGCCCTTCGGCACCGACGTGGCCGCACGCGCGCAGGCGATGTCCACCGGCTTCCAGCGCGAGATCGCCGCCAGCCCCGATCAGCTCTGCCGCTACGACGCCGCCGTCGCGGTGGCGAAGCCGCTCGCGGACCCGCCGCCCTGGCTCACGCCGATCTATCGCAACGACTACTACGCGCTGTACCGCTTCGACCGGGCCGCCTGCCGGCTGGCGCACGCCACCTGAACCGAGCGCTTCTAAACTCGTCGCGCGATGGCCCTCCGATCACCCAAGCAGGCCGCGTTCGAGCGGGTCCAGAAGATCTCCCAGTCCGAGGCCCGTGCGGCGGTCGAGAACGACCGCCAGCTGCGCCACTACCGGGCCTTCATCGAGCCCGGCGATCTCGTCTTCGACCTGGGCGCGAACGTCGGCGAGCGCGCCGAGACCTTCCGGCGGCTCGGGGCGCGCGTGATCGCCGTCGACCCCCAGCCCTCGTCCGTCGCGGCGCTGGAGGCCCGCTTCTCGGACCACCCGCAGGTGACCGTGGTCGGCAAGGCGGTTGCTGCGGCTCCGGGGACCTACACCCTGCGGGTCGACGAGAACACGACGCTCTCGACGATGTCCCCGGAATGGATCGAAGCCGTCAAGGGAAGCGGTCGCTTCGAGGTGGAGTGGCGGGAGAGCGTGGAGGTCGAGGGGACGACCCTGGACGCGCTGATCGAGGAGTTCGGGCTGCCGCAGTTCTGCAAGATCGACGTCGAGGGCTACGAGCCGGAGGTGCTCGCGGGCCTGAGCCGGCCGCTGCCGTCGGCCTCGTTCGAATTCGCCGCGGAGGCGATCGAGAGGATCATTCCCTGCGTCGAGCGGTTCGCGAGCCTGGGTCCCTGTGAGTTCGCGGTCGCCTACGGGGAGGAGATGATCCCCGGGCGCTGGGAGCCGGCGCCACGGATCATTCCCCGGCTTCGCGCGTTCGCCGACGAGCTGACCTGGGGCGACATCTACGTCCGCGCGCTGCCGCGCGACGCCTAGCCCGGCGGTCCAGAGGAGGGGCGATCGGCCCCGCGCAGGCGGCCCACCAGGCCGGCCGCGAGCCCGCGAACCCGGCTGAGCGCCGCCCGCAGCGGCATGGCCCAGAGCAGGAACTGGGTCAGCCTGAGCCGGACGCGCTCCATCGGCGTCAGCGACGGGCGGAAGATCTCGACCAGTCTGCGCCCCTCGTCACGGAAGAGCTGCGGGTCCGCCGACTTCGCCGCCGGGTGGACCACCCGCACCGAGAGCTCCTCGTCGGTGAGCACTGGGAAATAACCGGCGTAGATGAAGCGGAGGAAGTACTCGGAGTCGAACACGTAGTGCATGTCACGACGGAACGGGCCCACCTCCTCCTGTAGCTCGCGACGCCAGAAGGAGGAAGGCTGCGGGGTGCTCCAGGGCGCGAGCGCCCACCAGTGGCGCCCCTTGATCGTCGACTCGTAGGTCGAGGGAGGCCTGGGGCGCCAGACCTCGGTCAACTTCCCGTGCTCGTCCACGTAGCGCGCGGCACCGGCGGCCCACCAGGCGTCGCTGCCCTCCAGGAGCGAGATCGCCGTCTCGAAGGCCCCTGGCAGGTAGTAGTCGTCGCTGTTGATGTAGGCGATGACATCGCCCGTGGCTCGCGCCAGGCCCTTGTTGAGCGCGTCGGTCTGCCCCTCGTCCGGTTCGCTCACCCACCAGGCGATTCGATCCTCGTAGCGCCGGATCGTCTCCAGCGTGGAGTCGCTGGAGCCGCCGTCGACGATCAGGTACTCGAGGTTCTCGTAGCCCTGGTCGAGGACCGACCGGATCGTCTTTTCGATGAACTCTCCCTGGTTGAGGGAGGGCGTGATGATCGACAGCTTCGGCGTCAGGGCCCGACCCTCACCCTTCCCGGAGGAAGATCCCGTCCGACTGCAGCATCTCTCCGGTGCGAACGTCGTCATGGCCCTCCTCGAGCCCGGCCAGCCGGAACCCTCGCGATCCGAGCTCCTCGATCATCTCGAGGAAGGTCGGGGCGCCCTCGTAGAGGGGCACGAAGGAGAGCTCCGCCTGGACGCATTCCACTGCGGAGAGGGAGCCCTCGGCCCCCTTCAGCACCTCGAGCTCGAAGCCCTGGACGTCGAGCTTCAGGTAGACACGATCCCCATCGCCGACCAGCTCGGGCCAGATCGAGTCGAGGCGCGCGACCTCCACCTGTTCGGTCCCGCCGTACTTCGCCTGCGGGGCGCTCTGCAGCTGGCGATCCTCCATCCCGAGCAGCGAGCTGCTGGTCGAGTTGCCGGCGACGTTGATTTCGGCCGTTCCGTTGGAGGAGCCGAGCGCGAGGTGGCGGCACTCCCAGAGCGGATCGCTCGCGGCGGCCGCCTCCAGCGCCGCAAAGGAATCCGAGAGGGGCTCGAATGAGACGATCCTGCCCTCGAAGCCGAGGCGCCTGAGCTGAGTCGCGTAATGGCCCTCGCTGGCGCCGACATCGAGCACCAGCGTGATCCCCCTGCTCCGCAGGAGCCGGGAGCGTCGCTGCTCCTCCGCAGTCAGCGACGCCGACTCGGTGCGCGGCCGCATCTCGTAGCCGAGCCGGTTCAGGGTGGCGCCGGCGCTCTCGATCGCGCGGGTCCTCGCCCGCTGCGGGAGCAGCTCGCGAAGCCTCACGGAGACGTTGCTTCGGCCGGCTCGAGCGGGGGAGCGGCCGGGCGCCCCTCGTCCACCCTCCACGCATGGTCCACCAGGACCGCGCGGTGGGACGGTGGCGGTGCCTTCCCGCTGCCGAAGAAGTCGCCCTGGATGACGGTCAGCTCGCACGCGAACTCGATCCAGTCGACGGGCTGCTCGGCGATCTCGGCCCAGATGTGCAGCTTGTACTGGCCGGCCGGGAGCGGGCAGCGCGGGATCGAGCAGCACGCCACCCCCTCCGCGGGGATCTCGTCCAGCAGCGTTCCGGTCACCGGTGAGGAGAGGTGCAGCATCAATTCGTTCAGATGGGTGAGCACCAGAACCCCGAAGCTGACGTTCCTGAGGGGCTTGCCGTCCGCCGTCTTGTAGGCGAGCAGGATGTCGAGATCCTCGCCGGTGACCGGGCTGTCGGTCTGCCTGCCGGCCGACTCGAATGAGATCTCGGTGAATTGGAGCTCGCCGCTGCCTCGCCGGTCCTCACGGTCGATCAGCGGAGTGCCGGCACTCGACCCGACGTGCCTCGCGTAGTCGGTGATCACGTCCCGCGCATCGCCCATGGTGGCCATGCGCCCGTTGGCGAGCAGCATCGCCCGGTCGCAGAGGTTGCTCACCGCGGTCAGGTTGTGGGAGACGAAGAGCACGGTCCTGCCCTCCGCGGCGACCGCCTCCATGCGGCCGATGCACCTCTGCTGGAAGGCGAGATCGCCGACCGAGAGCACCTCGTCGATGATCAGGATCTCCGGCTCGAGGTGAGCCGCCACCGAGAAGGCGAGCCTGAGCTGCATCCCGCTCGAGTAGCGCTTCACCGGCGTGTCGATGAAGCGGGCGACGTCCGCGAACTCCACGATCTCGTCGAACTTGCGGTCGATCTCCGCCCGTCCCATGTTCAGGATCGCCCCGTTCAGGTAGACGTTCTCCCGTCCGGTCAGCTCGGGGTGGAACCCCGTCCCGACCTCGAGCAGCGCCCCGACCCGGCCGTGCAGGTCCGCCTCGCCATAGGTGGGTGGCGTGATGCGGGAGAGGATCTTGAGCAGAGTGCTCTTCCCGGCGCCGTTGTGGCCGATGATGCCGAAGGTCTCGCCCCGCTCGACCTCGAGGTCCACGTCCCGGAGCGCCCAGAATTCCTCCCGCTCCTTCCCGCCCCTGCCGAGCGACTTGATCCGGCTCGCGAGCGCGTCCCGCAGCATGTCGTAGCCGCCCGACATCTGGCCGAGCGAGTAGCGCTTGCTGAGGCCGCGCGCCTGGATGGCGATGTCCTTGCTCATATGACGTCGGCGAAGGTCCGCTCGGTGCGGGAGAAGTAGACGAGGGCGACCGTCAGGACGGTCAGAGCTGAGAGGACCGAGGTGGCGACCATCAGCGGATCCGGCGCGGACGCCCCCAGCAGCGACCAGCGCGTCCCGTTCAGGACCGAGACCATGGGGTTGAGCGCATAGACGTACTGGAGCGGCCCGCTGACGAGCGAGCCCGGGTAGATCACCGGCGAGACGAAGAACCACATCTGGACAAGGACGGGAACGATCAGGGCGACGTCCCGATAGCGGACGTTGATCGCCGCGAACAGGGTCCCGCTGCCGAACGCCGTGATCACGGCCAGCAACAGGAAGAGGGGGACCAGAAAGGCCATGCTCGAGACGCCTACCCCGTAGACCGCCATCACCACGAGCACGACGATCATCGCAATGCCTAAGTCGAGCATCAGCCCGAGGGCCTTGGAGACCGGGAGCGCGAGGCGGGGGAAGTACACCTTGGAGATCAGGTTCGCGTCCCCGACCAGGCTGTTGGCCGCCTGGCCGACGGTCTGGGCGACGAAGAGCCACGGCACTACTCCGACGATCGCGAACACGGCCAACGGGAACCCCTCGGAGGGCACGCCGACCACCCGGCCGAAGATGAGGGCGAAGATGAAGGCGATGACCAGCGGCTGCAGGATCGCCCAGCTGATGCCGAAGATGCTCTGCTTGTAGCGGATCTGCAGCTCGCGCTTGGCGAGGAAGTAGATCAGCTCCCGGTACTGCGCCAGGAGGCGCAGATCCGGCCACTGCCAGCGCTTTGGCGGTCGGATCTTGATCAGCGGAGAATCGGTCTCCACGGGCGCGGTGATGTCGGCGGACGCCATGGCGTTAGGTTAGGTGACGAGCCTGACTCTCCGCCCAGGCCCGCTCATAGCTCTGCGCGGTCTCGCGCGCCGTTCGCTCCCAGCTGAACAGGGCCGCGCGTTGCCGGCCGGCGCTGGCCAGCTCCTCGCGTAGATCCGGACTCTCCAGCAACTCCCCGATGGCCGCCGCGATGTCCCCCTCATCGAGGGGGTCGAAGTAGCGCGCGGCGTCCCCGGCCACCTCCGGCAGCGACGAGGCGTTCGAGCAGGCGACCGGGAGGCCGCGCTCCATCGCCTCCAGCACCGGGATGCCGAACCCCTCCGCCAGGGAGGGAAAGACGAAGCAGAGCGCCACCCGGTAGAGGCCCTCGAGGTCATCGTCTGAGACCCAGCCGAGGAAGCGGACGCGATCGGCGATGCCGAGCCGCCAAGCCTCCCGCTCGAGCTCGCCCTCGAACGACGTCGGGTAGCCCGGCAGCACGAGGAGCGGCGCCGGATCGGCCTCGAGCCGGGCGAAGGCCTCGAGCAGGCGAGGCAGGTTCTTGTGTGGCCGCCGCGCGGAGACCGAGAGAATCAACGGGCCTTCGCCCAGGTCCAGCCGCTCGCGAAGCTCGGGCTCCGGCGTCGCATCGCCCAGCGGCTTGCCGCCGAGGTAGGCGATGTCGATGCGCTGCCTGGGTACTCCGAGGACGTCGGAGATGTCGGCGGCGGACGCCTCCGAGAGCGTGATCACCCGGTCGGCGCCGCGCGCCGCCCGCGGCACGAGGAGGCGCATGCCGGCGCGCCTGAGGGGCGTATGCGCCTCCGGCTGGCGCGCGTAGATGACGTCGAGGATGGTGACGACGCTGACCGCGCGGGGGCGTGAGGGCGCGGACGTGCCGAGGCTGTGCAGCAGCTGGATCCCGTGCTCCCGGACGAGCCGGGGAAGCCGGCGCTGCTCGGCGATCACGCGGCGAACGCGCCCGCGCCCGCTGACGTCGACCGGAACGACCCTGACCCCCCCGAGCGCGAGGTCCGCCGCCTCTCGATTGACGAACGCGACCAGCTCCAGGTCGGGGCGCACCTCGGCGAGCTTCGGAACGAGGTTCCGCGCGTAGACCTCGCTGCCGCCGGTTTCGCCGGGGACGAGATAGAGCAGGTTGAGGCCGACGCGGCGAAGTTCGCTCACTGGTGCGGCCTCCTCGCGGCGGCGGACAGGATCGCCTCGAGCGCCTGCTCAGGGCCGAAGCGATGGCGGAGCACTTCGAGGGGCGCAGGAGCCGACGGCAGATCGGCGAGCCGCGCCTCGAGCTCGGCGGATCCCTCATAGGGCCGTACGGGCAGCCCCGCGTAGTCGGGCTCCGAGAAGACGCGGCGCCGCACCAGCGCGGGGCGGCCGTGAGCGAGCGCCTCGACGATCACCATCCCTTGGCCCTCGAAGCTCCCCGTCGAGGGGACGACCAGGACGTCGATCGAGTCGAAGAACGGTCCCAGGTCGTCGACCGGGTCGAGCACAGAGACGCGCTCGCCCAGCCCGAGCGCCTGAATCCTCTGCTTGACCTCCTCGGTGTAGGCCGCGTCCTCGGGGCGGCCGGCGAAGAGCGCCCGCGACCACGATCCGGCGGCGGCGAGCTCCTCGACCAGGTCCAGCTGGCCCTTCCCCGGGATGAAGCGGGCGAGGACACCGATTACGGGTTCCCCGTTCCGGCGCGGCTCGCGCGAGGCCTCGTTGAACTCATCCGAGTTGAGAAAGAGGTTCGACTCCCAGACCGGGACGCCGGGAAGACGCTCGTGGCAGAGCGCGGCGATTCTGCCGCCCATCGCCACCAACGAGCCGACGTGGCGGTAGGCGAGGCGGCCGCTAACCCGGGCGAGGGTGTCCCGCTCGTGCACGATCTGCACGATCGGGGGCCGGTGACGCAGCGTCAGCGCAGCCGCGGTGAGGTAGGCCTGGGCTCTCGCGGTGTTGCCGATCGCGATCGCACCTGGCCCCATTCGTCCCAGCATTGAGCGGACGGCCAGGACGGCGCCAGGCCAGCGCGGAACCCCGCGCGGGCCGAGCGGGGGGAACGACGCGGGTTCGTAAGCGATGCCCTCGGCGAGGCACCGGCGGGCCATGTCGCTGGCGTCGGGGCAGACGATCCGTAGCTCTGAGCCGTCTTGCGTCGCCAGGTACCTCCCCAGCCGCAGCGCAAAGACCTCGGCGCCGCCCACGATCGGGGCGTCGTCGAACAGCCAGAGCTCGGAGCCCTCAGCCAAGGCGACGGCGCACGGCTTTGCGAATCGGCAGCGAGCTCACGTCCACCACGCGCTTCATGTCGTAGAGCAGGATCCGCGGGGCGGTCCGCCCGGAGTAGCCGCCGTAGCGGCGGCGGACACGGAAGTCCTCGCGGACCAGACGCCAGCTGATCTCGGTCGTGGCGCTGCGGCCGTGCCGGCGGAGGTAGGCGAGCGTCGCATGGCAGCGGGCGGCTCGCACGTGCGGGGCAATCCGCAGGTAGAGGTCGTAGTCCATGGCCATCCGGAGGCCGGTGTCGAAGTCCCCATAGCGCTCGAAGAGGGAGCGGCGAAAGAGGGCGGCGCCCGAGAAGAGCTCGAAGCCCTCCGTCAGCAGCCTGTGTCGGTCGAGCGTGTCCGCCACCTCGAACTTCCGGATCACGGAGCCGCGCTCGTCGACGTACCCGTAGTCGCCGTAGATCAGGTCCACGTCGTCGGTGGCAAGCGGGGTGGCCTTCTCGAACGCGTCGTCCGCGAGCAGATCGTCGGCGTTCAGCCAGACGACCCAGTCGCCGCGGGCGCGGCGCAGCGCCCGGTTGAGCGCATCGGACTGGCCCGCGTCGGGCTCGCTGACGACCGAGATGCGAGGGTCTCCGATCGCCTCGATCACGGCCAGCGTCCCGTCGCGGGACCCTCCGTCCTGGACCAGCACCTCGAGCGGCGGGATCCGCTGGTCCAAAGCGCTCCGAATCGCCGCGGCTATGAACTCCTCGGCGTTCAGGCTCGGCACGAGCACCGAGATCGACGGCTCGGACACGACGGGTCTTCCCTAGACGACGCCGGCCGCGTCGAGGGTTCGTTCGAGCTCGAGGGGGTCGACGTGCAGGTCCGCCCGCCCGGCGGGCTGGCAGCGCATGTACCAGTAGTCGAGCCGCTGGGCGTTCGCCTGTGCGAAGTAGCACGGTCGCGTCATGTCGGTTCGGTGTAGCTCGATCACGGTCGCGGTGGTCGCCATGCAGATGTTCGCCAGGCCGGCTCCGTGTGGCCCGAGGACGACCTCCGCCTCCGCAAACCTTCGGAGCTGTTCCCTCAGGCTGAGCTCGCTGCCGACGATGGTCTCAAAGCCGCGCCTTCCCAGCACGGCTGTCACCTCGGATTCGTTGACGATCCGACGCACTCTCGCGTCCCCGCGCGAGACGTAGAGGCGACGATCGTTGCGCTGCGGGGCTGGCGCCAGGCGCTCGCGCAGCCAGCGCAGGCCCCACCGGGGAGGATTGCCCGAAGGTGCGATGAGGGACGGGAACACGAGCTCGTCCGCCGTGATGTGGTCGCCGGAATACGGGCGCCGGCGCTCCGGCGGGACGCCGGCGAGGGTCAGGCCCTCCTCCTGTGCGGGACTGAGATTTGCCGGCACGAGGACCTCCGCCTCGGGATGGTCGTCGAGGGGCAAGAGGACCGTGCGCGGCAGGAGCTCGAGCAGCCAGTGATACCACTCCCGACCCCATGGGCCGACCAGGACCAGCAGGCGCCCGGGTACTCGCCGGGCGCGGGCCAGCCCTGCATGCATCAGTGGATTCCCAACCAGCTGCTCCTCGTCGAAGGTCGACTCTGCCAGAACCCTTCGGTCGTGCGTGAGCACCAGCGGCTGGCGGCCCGCCACCCGGCCCCCGGGGATCGAGACACGCCAGGAGTCCCAGTCGACATGCGTCCACCCCCGGGCCAGCAGTTCGTCCTCCGGGCCGAGCGTGCGGCCCGGTCGGCCCTCGAAGCGCTCGGAATCGACGATCGGGGTGAAGCGCTCGGGCTCCGAGAGCTCTCCTGCTACGTAGTCGCGGGCGGACGCGACCACCCCGGTGGTCGTCTCGCGGGACAGCAGCATCCGCTGTGCCGTGCGAGTGCGTCGCCGCAAGACGGAATCCGTCCCGAACTTTTCGGCGAGGCTCAGCACGAGCCCGCCGAATCTAGCCTCGGCCAATCGTCTCGCCTCGCACGGTGCGTGGCAACGTAGCTGCTATGACACGCGCACCGTGGCCATTCGCCTGACACTCCCGCATCGCTACGACTTCGGGTCCGATTCGTCCGTCGTCGGGGACGACCTGCTGCGTCCACAGGCGTGGGACTCGCTGCGACTGGAGACGAGCGGGCCCTTCTCGATCGCCGCGGACCGCACCGAGCTCGAGGCTCAGGCGGACGCCCGACCCGAGATCGGCGAGCGCATGCGAGCGGTGGACGCCTGGTTGCGCGAGCGCGGCGCCAAGGCGGTCGTCTCCTACGGCGCGGGTGGCGGGCTGCCCGAGCTTTGGTTGCTGAGAATCGATCCGGAGCGCAGGCTCGTGCTGACCGACTACGCACCGGAAACCGTCAGTCGCCTGCGCGGACTGCTTCCCGAGGCGGAGGTCCAGCGACACGACCTGCTTCGCGCCCCGCCCCTCGAGGCCGACGTGCATATGTTTCACCGGATCGATACCGAGCTCGACAACGATCAGTGGCGCGACGTCTACCGGCGGTTCGCCGGCGAGACGATCCTCTTGGTGGCCACCGGGATCCTGCCGACCGACGAGATTCCGAAGCAGGTCCTCAGCGCCTTCCGCAACCGCCACGCGACCCGCGCCGGTTGGACGCGCACCCGCGCCGCCTTCGAATCGCTCTGGCGCAAGACCCACAGAGGCACCCCGATGAGGCTGGTCGACCTCGAGGGTTGGGCGCTCGAGCCGCGTTGAACGAGGTAGACCACAGCGCCTATTCCGGCGCAAGCGCCCTCGTCACCGGGGGGCTGGGCTTCATCGGCTCGCATCTGGCGGCGAGGCTCGTCGATCTCGGCGCGACGGTGACGGTCATCGACTCGCTCATTCCCGAGTACGGGGGCAACCTCTACAACGTGCGCGAGATCGAGGATCGGGTCCGGATCAGCTTCACGGACATCCGCGATCCCTGGTCGATGCGCTACCTGGTCGGGGGCCAGGACTTCATCTTCAACCTCGCTGGGCAGGTCAGCCACATCGACTCCATGGAGGACCCCCAGACCGACCTCGACATCAACTGCAAGAGCCAGCTCTCCCTGCTCGAGGCGCTGCGGGACAACAACCCAGACGCCCGCGTGGTCTTCGCCGCGTCGCGGCAGCAGTACGGGCGCCCGCAGTCCGTGCCCGTCACCGAAGACCACCCGCTCGTCCCGGTCGACGTCAACGGGATCAACCTGATCGCCGGAGAGTCCTACCACCTGCTCTACAACGACGTGCACGGGATCCCCGCCGTCTCCCTGCGGCTGACCAACACCTACGGCCCGCACCTGCTGATGAAACACGGGCGCCAGGGCTTCATCACCACCTTCCTGCGCCTGGCGATCGAGGGCAAGGACATCCAGGTCTTCGGCGACGGCTCCCAGCTGCGCGACTTCACCTACGTCTCGGATGCCGTGGCCGCCTTCCTCTCGGTCGCGCTGGTCGACTCCGCCTACGGACAGGCTCTGAACGTCGGCGGCCAGGAGCCCGTCTCGCTGCTCGAGGTCGCCGAGCTCTGCCAGGAGATAGCCGGCGCTGGGGGCGGCGTCGAGAAGGCGCCCTGGCCCCCCGATCGCGAGAAGATCGACATCGGCTCGATCTACGTCTCCCATGACCGTCTCACGGAGCTGACCGGCTGGGCCCCGCGGGTGTCGCTGCGCGAGGGCCTGGAGCGAACGATCGGCTTCTACAGGGAGCACGGCGACCAGTACTGGACGTGACGCGGTACTTCGAGACGCGCTTCCAGGCCGATCCGCGGCGTGATCGGATGCACGATGAGGGTGGTCTCCGGACCTGCCGCTCGAACCCTCCTGCCGTACTACTCGGCGACCAGCGGAGAATTCGGAACCGAGATGGTGCTGCTGTCGGTGATTGGCGGCTGGCGCGTTGTCCAGCTGCCGGTCAACTACCGGGCCCGCCGCGGAGGGCAGGGAACGACCGAGAGCTTCTGGAAATCGGGTTGGGATCGGTCTGCAGATGCTCCGGCTGCTCGGCTCCTACTGGCTGAGGAGACGACGCATCGCGGCTCCGCTTCGCCGCAGCGGGCTCGTCTCGGCGCGGGCGGTACAGCCGGGCCCCCTGGGTCCCGGCGGTGAGCCGAGGCACATGTTCCCGTGGGTGCGGTTCCCTCAGCGGCGTCGCCGGAGGACGCCGAGCGGAGTGGGGGCTGGGCCCGGACTGGATCGTTAGGCCGATCCCCGGATCTCTACGATTCGCCGCCCCGTGCGGATCGCCGTCGTCGACACCTATTACGGGGGATTCCTCGAGCACCACTACGAGGTGCGGCCCGGTCTGCCGGACCGCTCCTACCGGGAGCAGCTCGAGTCCCTGATCGAGGGCTGCTTCGGCACCTCGGACGCCTACTCGTTCCACCTCAGGGAGCTCGGTCACGACGCGATCGACATCGTCGCCAACTGCACACCGCTCCAGCGCCGCTGGGCGGCGGAGCACGGCCGGCCGGGCCCGCGCGGCAGCGGGCTCCGAGCGCGGGTCCCGCTGCTGCGCAGGCGGCTGCCGGGCGATCCGTTCCTGCAGCGGACGGCGATCGAGCAGATCGAGGCGCACCAGGCCGAGGTCGTCTACGCCCAGAACCTCTCCTTCTTCAGCCCGTCCCAGCTCGACCTGCTCAAGGGCCAGGGACGGTTCCTCGCCGGGCAGATCTCCTCCGAGCTGCCCGATGAGGACCTGGTTCGCCGCTTCGACCTGCTGCTGACCTCCTTTCCCCACTTCATCGAGAGGTTCTCGGCCATGGGGCTGGACAGCGAGCTTCTCCAGATCGGCTTCTACGGCCGTGTCCTCGACCGCCTGCGTCGGGAGGGAATCGACCTTGCTCCGGACGCCGAGCGCGAGCATCCGCTCGCCTTCGTGGGCGGCCTCGATCGCTCGTACGGGCAGCACCGCGCCGGAGCCGAGCTGCTCGAGCGGGTCGCCGCGCGATTTCCGCTCGCGGTGTGGGGCTACGGGGCGGAGCGGCTGCCCGCCGAGTCCGCCCTGCGCCGGGCGTACCGCGGGCAGGCGTGGGGGATCGACATGTACCGCGTGCTCGCCCGCTCGCGGATCGTCGTCAATCGCCACGGGCCCGTCGCGGAGGGATACGCCAACAATATGCGCCTCTTCGAGGCGACCGGCACCGGGGCGATGCTCGTGACGGAGGTTGCGCCCAACCTCGCCGAGTATTTCGAGCCTGGCCGAGAGGTCGTTACCTATGATGGCCCGGACGACCTGATGGACAAGCTGAGCCACTACCTCGAGCACGATGACGAGCGCCGGGCCATCGCCGCGGCCGGGCAGGCGCGGACGCTGCGCGACCACACCTACGCACAGGTGATGGGGCGGCTCGCCCCCATCCTCGAGGCCCGTCTGCGGTGAGCGCGCGGCGCGAGTTCTGCACGCTCTTCGACAGCAACTACCTGATCAAGGCGGTTGCGATGTACCGCTCGCTGGAGCGGCACTGTCCCTCCTTTCACCTGACCGCCTTCTGCTTCGACGAGGAGGTGGAGCGGCTGCTCGCCAAGCTCGGGCTCGAACATCTCTCGGTCGTGCCGCTCCGAGACCTCGAGGCCCACGACGCCGCCCTCCTCTCGGTCAAGGGCGACCGCAGTCCCGTCGAGTACTGCTGGACCGCCACCCCGGCGCTCTCGCGGTACATGTTCGAGACGCGCCCCGAGCTCGGCGAGATCACCTACATAGACGCCGACCTGCTCTTCTTCTCCGACACCGAGACCCTGTTCGACGAGATGGGCGAAGCCTCGGTGCTGATCATCCCCCATCGCTTCGCTCCGGAGTACGCAGAGCAGGAGGAGAACGGCATCTACAACGTGCAGTTCATGACCTTCCGCCGCGACGAGCGCGGCCTCGCGGCGCTTCACTGGTGGCACGACCGCTGCATCGAGTGGTGCTACTACCGGCTCGAGGACGGCAAGCTCGGCGATCAGAAGTATCTCGACGACTGGCCCGAGCGGTTCGAGGGCGTCCACGTCCTGCATCACGAGGGGGGAGGGCTGGCGCCGTGGAATGTCTCGCAGTACCGCGTCCGGGAGCGGGACGGCGAGGTCTGGGTCGACGAGGTGCCGCTCGTCTTCTTCCACTACCACCGGGTCGAGATGCGCCTCAGCGGCCGCCATGCGTGGCGCCCGCCCGGGTACCACGTGCCCCGCTCAGCTCGGCGCCTCGTCTACCGCCCCTATCTGCAGGCGCTCGAGGAGGCCCTCGCCGAGATCCGCGCCGTCGAGCCCGGCTTCGAGCGCGGGCTGGAGGAGACCCCGCCGCTGCACGTGCGCATCAACGTCGCTCGGGGTCGCCTCGGTCAGGCGGTGCGCCGGCGCTGGCCGGCGCTCGAGTACGTGCGCTACCCGACCCGGACGCTCGCTCGCGCGCGCGGCCGGCCGTCCTGACCGGTTTGGAGGTCCCGTTCGTCGATCTGCGGCGGGAGGGCGCGGCGATTCGCGCCGAGCTGGACGCCGCGATCGGCCGCGTCCTTGACAGCGGCCGCTACCTGCTCGGCGAGGAGGGCCTGGCGTTCGAGGCGGAGTTTGCCGCGGCGATGGGCGCGGAGCACGGCGTGGGCGTGGCGTCCGGCACCGACGCGGTGGAGCTCGCCCTGCGCGCCGTGGGGATCGGGCCGGGGGACGAGGTGGTCACCCAGGCGAATACCTGCGTTCCGACCGTCACCGGGATCGTCCGGGCTGGCGGGACGCCGGTGCTCTGCGACGTGGACCCGAGCTCAGCCGTCATGGACCTCGATTCGCTGGCGGACGCGATCGGCGAGCGGACGCGAGCCGTCGTGCCCGTGCACCTCTACGGCGAATGCGCCGATACAGAGGCGATCGTCGAGCTGTGCGAGCCGCGCGGCATTGCGGTGGTTGAGGACTGCGCGCAGTCTCATGGGGCTTCGCTGCGCGACCGCCCCGCCGGGACCATCGGGGCCGCGGGCGCCTTCAGTTTCTACCCGACCAAGAATCTGGGCGCACTGGGCGACGGCGGGGCGGTGGTCACCGGCGACGAGGCAATCGCGGCGCGCTTGCGCCTGCTCCGTCACTACGGGCAGACGGACCGGTACCGTCATCAGAGCTTCGGAGTCAACAGCCGGCTGGACGAGATCCAGGCGGCGGTCCTGCGGGCCAAGCTACCCCACCTGAACGGCTGGACCGAGCGGAGGCGTGAGATCGCCTCGAGATATTCCGACGCCCTGCGTGACACACCGGTCGAGCCGCTCGTGGAGCTGGGTGACCGCCGGCACGTCTACCACCTCTACGTGGTGCGAGCCCGCGATCGCGATCGCCTGCAGGCCGACCTCGAGGCCAGGGGGGTGGCGACGCTCATCCACTATCCGATCCCGATCCACCGACAGCAGCCATTCGCCGATCTCGCGGCGGGCGTGTCGCTGGAGAACTCGGAGGCGCTCTGCGAGAGCGTGCTCAGCCTGCCACTTTTTCCCGGGCTCACCGACGAGGAGGTCGAGGCTGTCGCGGCCGCTACCGCGGAGGCGGCCGCCGCTCAACCGGGATCGAGATGAGATCGATCCTCCGCGCCGCGAAGGCGCGCGTCGCCCAGCTCCTTCCGCGCGCAGGGCTTCATCAGAGGGTCGCGACCGGCCCCTTGAAGGGCATGGCGCTGGCGCTCCCGAGCGGCTGGGAGGCGCGCTACACGCACGGCGGATACGAGCCGGGGGTCTCGGCGGCGCTCACGCGACTGGTCAGCCGCGGGGACACTTGCGTCGACGTGGGGGCTCATTACGGGTATTTCACGCTCCTCCTCGCAAGGCTGTGCGGGCCGGAGGGCCGGGTCTATTCGTTCGAGGCGGAGTCTGAGAACGCGCGGATCCTGCGCGAGAACGTTCGCGCCAACGACCTGCTGGCCCGCGTCACCGTCGAACAGGCCGCCGTGGCGGCACGCAACGGGCAGGTCGATCTCCACCCCGCTTCACCTGCTTCGGAGGAATGGACGCTGGTGGAGTCCTTCGCGTATCGCGACCAGCGCCCGCGGGTGGACCTCCCGTCGGAGCGAACGCGCGCAGTGCGCCTGGACGGATACCTCGCGGACGTCCCGCGCGTGGACGTGATCAAGATGGACATCGAGGGGGCCGAGGCGGAGGCGATCCCGGCGATCTCCGAGTTCCTCGAGCGCCGGCGCCCGGCGATCGTCCTCGAGTTCCACAGGGAGGTCGGCTGGCCGGCGATCGAGTCGCTGATCGCCTCCGGCTATGAGCTCGAGAACCTTGATGGAACGACCCTCTCGCGGCCAAGCTCGCCGGAGGAGGTTCCGTATCAGCTGGTCGCCCTCCCGCCTCAGCCGTAGTAGCGCGTCAACGTGAGCAACATCGCGGCCGCGGTGTGAGCGATTGCGATGCAGACGATCAAGACCCCGGCCGCCTGCCCATAGCGCTTGCCCGCTCCACGGGCGGCGAGGGCGATCAGCGCTCCGTACAGAGCGAGCAGCGGGAAGAGATAGCGCGGCTGCTCGTAGCCGCTGGCCCCGCCTACGTGGGCCACGTAGCTCGTTCCTGCGATCAAGGTGAGCAGGCCGAGCGAGAGCACGACATACGTGAGCAGCTCCCAGAGCCTGGCCCTGACGGCGCTCCGCAGCATGATCAGCTGCCGGGCCACCAGGGCGAGCAACCCCAGGGCTATCGCCAGCGCCGCGTCGTAGACCCAGTGCGGGAAGCCGTAGTCGAGCCATCCGAACTGCCCGATGAAGCCGTTGAACCAGACCTCCCGAAGCTGATAGGTGTGGAAGAACTGGTGCATGAAGCCAAGCCGCGGTAGGTAGAACTGCCACATGTAGCTGACCGCGCTGAGGAAGCTCCCCGAGCCGACGACATGCTTGCCAGGCACGATCGGGCTCAGCGGGGGAACGCCCGAGGTGCCGAACCAGAGGCTGCGGTCCCAGACGGTCGAGTTGAGCAGCATGTAGGTGAGCACCGGAACGGCCACCACTCCCAGCGCCACCAGCGCGCCACGGATTGCCTGGGGTCGCCGCCGGCTGTCCGCCGTGAGCACGAGCGCGAGCAGGCCGAAGATCATTCCGGGGGCGAGGCCGAGCATGTTGAGCTTCGACAAGAACCCGACCGCGGCGAGAGCCCCGAGCCCGACTCCCACTCGAACAGTGAGACCACGACGAAAGGCGAGCGCGAACAGGTAGAAGGTCCCCGCCGATGCCGTATAGAGCACGGTGTCGCTGGTCACCCCGCTCGAGGTGAAGCCGAACATCGGTTGGAACGCCACCGCCAGGGCGCCGATCGGCCAGGCCCAGGGCGTGCTCGGCAGCAGCTCGCGGAGGAAGAGAAAGATGAACAGCACCGTCAGGCCCGCCAGGAGCGCTGAGAACAGGCGCAGCAAGTGCACCCGATCGGGAAGCGACGTCCACGGAGAGAGGTGGTAAACGGCGGCCGAGACGAAATAGTAGAGCGGCGGGTTGTTGGTGTCGGTCGTATATCCGCCCGCGCTACGCCGGTGATGGGGGGTATCGACGTTACGCTCGAGCCGCTGTTGGTACGTGGCGGTTCCCGGTACGCGAATCTGCTTGTGGCGCTGGACCGCCTTCCAGCGGAGCGTGTCGAGCAGATGGCGCTCCTCCGCCGAGTAGTGGGCGATGCCGCCCGTTCCGGTGGGCGGCTTGCCGGTCTCGGCGACGTACTGGACATATGCGACATGACCCGCCTCGTCGGGCGTCTCGAAGAGGGGAACGATCAGGCCCCACGCGATCCCGTTGAGGAGAGCAACCGCGAAGCAGACCCATGCCGCGGTCGGCAGTCGCGGGAGGCGTCTGCGGGACTGCGCCGGCGTTGCTGCCCTCATCTCCTCCGCCGGGACCACGGGCTCCCTTGCCTTCGCCGGCTCCGTGCGCTGCGGGACCTTCGCCCCGGCGCCGCGAGCAGCACTGCTCTCCGGTTGGCTGCTAGCGCGTTCCATCGGCCCGGCCTTCCGGCGCCGCCACGACGGACCACACTCCGATCAGCGCCGCCGCGATCGCGAACACAACCGCCAGCCACAGCGACCAGCCGCCGGTGATGCCGGTCTGGCTATTCGCGTAGCGGTCGGCGATTACGCCGGTCTGCGCCAACCAGCTCGAGGAGCCCGGCCTGAGGAAAGCGACGCTCGCGATCCCGTGCTTCTTCGGCTTGCGGGCCCTTGCTCGCGCCCCTGACCCGCTTTTGATCGCCGCCGATGACGACCCGCCCCTGCCCGGGATTGGAGAAGCAGAGTGTTGCCCGGCGGGCCGCTCGCGTCCGCGGTCGCAGATCGATCAGCCGCTCGCCGGACCCCGGGGGCACCACCAGGTCGCCGCGCGTCACCCGGCCTCGCGGATCCGAGACCACGACGCGGAGATCTCGAGCGCCGCCGGTGACGTACGTGATCAGCAGCCTGATCCGATCGGCGCCCCGCGGCACGCGCGAGAGCGGCTGACATTGCCGTGTTCCGGCGTCAACGAAGACAGACGGTCGGAGAGGATCGACCCCCGACGTGCCGGCGACGACCGGGTTCGAGCTCAGCGCGAACCCGACCAGCACGGCTGCGATCAGGAAGAGTCCCGCGGCCGCGGCCGCAAGGCGGGGCCGCATTCGCTACTGCGGGCGCCGCAGGCCGAGGATGCTGAGCAGGAACGAGGTGAAGAAGACCTCGGTGCCGACGGTGACCACCGTCGCCGCGAGGACCGCGAGCTTCGGCTCGGCGAGACTGCCGAGTCCTCTGTCGATCCAGATGCCCACCACGATCGCGCCGAGGATGACGCCCACGGCGATCACCGCGCCGCCCAGCAGAAGACCATGCTCGAGCCTGAACCTGGCGCGCATCCGGTTGAACCATTCGTCGCGCTCGTTCATGAAGTACACGCCGTAGGCAAGCGCGCACAGCCCGAGAGCCATCACCTGGGTGCCCAGGATCAAGAGCAGGGCCCCGCCGATCAGAGCGTGGATGTCCCACTGATGTCCCAGAAACGAGACGTGCGCAAGCACGGCCGCCATGATCAGCGTGCCGAGCGTCACCATCGCGGCGCCGGGGGCCAGGAACAGATGGATGGGGCTGTGGATCAGCAGGAAACGCAGATGCCGCCAGCCGTCGCTCCAGGTCGACAGCTTCGACTCCCCCTGGCGCGGGTGGTACTCGATCGGGAACTGGCGAATATCGAGGCCCGCTTTCGAGGCCCGGATCACCATTTCGGACGCGAGCTCCATCCCGGTGGTCCGCAGGTCGAGGCGGGGCAGCACCTCACGCCGGACGGCGCGCATGCCGCAGTGAGCGTCATTCACCTTGGTGCCAAAGAGCCGGTTGAGAAGACCGGTCAGGATCGGGTTGCCGATACGCCGGTGCATCCACGGCATCGCCCCCGGCTGGATGTCGTTCATGCGATCCCCCAGCACCATGTCTCCGCCCTCCTCGAGCGCGGAGACGAACCGGGGCAGCTCATTCGCGTCGTAGGTCATGTCTGCGTCGAGCATCACGATGTACTGCCCCCTTGCCGCTGCCAGGCCCGTGAGGTAAGCGCGCCCGTAGCCGCGCCGAGGCTCGACCACGACGCGGCCGCCCGCCGCCGCCGCCAGGTCCCCGCTGCCGTCGGTCGACCCATTGTCGACCACCACGACCTCACCCTCATAAGCGCCGTCGCGGATCGCGTTGTGCGCGGCGGTGACGCAGGCCTCGATGGACCCCGCCTCGTTCAGGCAGGGAATCACGACCGATACCGTTAGCGGCGTGGGATCCGCCGCCGGCGCGACGTTCTTCGGTGCCGTCGTGGTGCTCATCCAATGCCTCCCGGCATCAGTCTAGGCCGCCCACCCGTCATTCGCTGGCGGCTACCCCGGCATACTGCTCGGCAACCTCATCGATACCGCCTCGCAGTTTGACTTCTCCTCTGTCAAGCCACATGCCCGTCGAGCACACGCTCCTAACCAGCTCCAGGTCGTGGCTCATGAAGATGATCGTGCGGCCCTCGCGATTGAGACGGGCGAGCTCCTCGGCGCACTGGTCGCGGAAGGAGTCGTCGACCACCGAGAGGACCTCGTCGAAGACGTAGGTGTCCGCCTGGAAGCAGACGGCGGTGGCGAAGGAGAGGCGCGCCTGCATGCCGATCGAGTAGCGCTTGATCGGGGTGTCGAGGTGGCGCTCGACCGCGGCGAAGTCTGCGATCCGGTCCATCTCATCCCGGATCGCCCCGGCGCTCAGCCCGAGCATCGTCCCGAGCAGCGCGACGTTCTCCCGGCCGGTCAGCTCCGGGTGGAAGCCGGCGCCGACCTCGAGCAGCGGGATCAGCCGCCCCCAGACCTCGATCTTCCCAGCATCCTGCATCGCGATGCCGGACATCACCTGGGTGAGCGTCGACTTCCCCGATCCGTTGGTGCCGACGATGCCGAACGCCTCCCCGCGATGCACCTCGAAGCTCACATCGGAGAGCGCCCAGAATCGGTCGCGCTGATGGCGGCGGCGCACGAGCGTGTTGAGCGTGTGCTGGAGGCTCAGCTCCTCGCCCAGCGCCGTAGCTCTTGCCCACCCCCTCGCAGCGGACCGCGAGATCCGTCCGGGGCTGCCCGCCGTTCGACTCAGACATAGTCGGAGAAGCGGGTCTCCATGCGCCCGAAGACATACCAGCCGAGCAGCATCACGACCACGGTCTCGCCGAGCGCCACGGCGACCGCGAACCGTCCGGCGCGATCCCGAGCAGCGACCAGCGCCAGGCCTCGATCACTCCCGAGGCCGGGTTGAACGCGAGGACCTTCGCGAAGGAGCCGGCCGCGTCGAGTGGGTAGCCGACGGGCGTCAGGAAGATCCCGGCCTGCACGACGACCGGCGCGACCGCGACCGCGTCGCGGAAGCGGCCGCCGAGGGCGGTCACGAGCAGCGTGAACCCCCACATCAGGACGACCAGCCAGGCGATCAGGACCGGCATCGCGAGCGCCTCGATCCCGAGGCTCCCGCTGATCGCGGCCGCGGCGACGCTCGCGACGAGCACCACCGCCAGTGGCGGCAGCACGGAGATCAGGGTCCCGGTGACGAAGGCGATGCGGGGGCAGGGACTGCGCCGGACGACCTGCTGGTTGGAGGGGAGGACCTGCGGCGCGACGGTGATCGTCATCTGCACATAGGTCCAGACCGCCAGCCCGACCAGCGCGAAGACGACGTACGGAACGTCTCCCGTGTTGGGCACGCTGGTCACCTTGGAGAAGGCGAGCGTGATCGCGGCGAGCATGCCGAGCGGCTGCAGCACGAGCCAGAGCGGGCCGAGCGCCGACTGCTTGTACTTGATCTTGACGTCCCGCCGACCCAGCATCCAGCCGACCGGGAGGCTCGCCCAGACATCTCGGAGACGGACCCTGCGGCGCACCGGGACGGTGACGTGCAGGGCGTCCTCGATCAGGCTCACCTGAGCGCCCGAGGCTTCTGGGCGCGAGGCAGCCTCGGCCTGTGTCTGGCTCGGGCTCATAGGCGGCAATAGTGTAGGCCGCCATGCCCGACCGCCGATCTGGCCATTGCAAGCTCTGCGAGCTTGCGGATTTCAGCGATCCGGAGCTGCGCGAGCTCATCCGAGATGTGTATGAGGCCGACCGCGAGCACTTCGGCGACTCCGACTTCCCGACCGGGCGCGAGTACCGCAAGTACTGGGAGGTCGCCATGACGCTGCGCTCCTTCCGGCAGCTCGGCGCCCTGCGCGACGGCGCTCGCATCCTCGGGGTCGGCGCAGGGCGGGAGGCGACGATCTACTGGCTCACGCGCCACGTTGGCGAGGTGGTCGCAACCGACCTCTACGAGACCGAGGACGACTGGTCCGAGTCCGACTCGAGTCCCGACATGCTCACCGACCCGGGCCGCTACTGGGACCGCGACTGGAATCCCGAGCGATTGACGGTCCGCCACATGGACGCGCGCCACCTCGACTTCGAGGACGAGTCCTTCGATGCGATCTTCTCGTCCAGCTCGATCGAGCATTTCGGCGACTTCCCGGACGTACGGCGGAGCGTCGAGGAGATGTTCCGGGTGCTCCGCCCCGGCGGCGTCCTCGCGCTGGCGACCGAGTTCCGGCTGGAGGGAGAAGAGATCGGCTACCCGGGCCTGCTGCGCTTCGACGAGCCCGAGCTCCGCTCGCTCCTCCTCGACGGCCTCTGGTGGGACCCGGCGACGCCACTCGACCTCGAGATCTCGGAAGAGACGCTCGCCTCGGCGGTCGAGATGCGGGAAGCGATCGCCGACCAGGAAGCGGGGATACGCGGCTGGAGCCGATACCCGCACCTGGTGCTGCGGCACGAGCAGTTCCTCTGGACGAGCGTGCACGTCGCCCTGGTCAAGTCCGGGCTGACGGCGGCGGAGTGGCGGCGGCGCATGCCCGACCTGCCGCCGACGGTGAACATGACCGAGCGCCTGAAGAGAAGCGCCTATCCCGCGGTGGCCTGGGGGCGGAGGAAGCTCGGACGCGACTCCTGAGGGAGCCCGCGCAGCGCGCTAGCTGCCGAGCGCCTCGAGGTCCGCGCGCACCATCATCTCGACCACCTGGTCAAAGCTGACCTGAGCCTCCCAGCCCAGCTCCCGCTTCGCCTTGGCAGGGTCCGCCACGACCTCCTCGATGTCCGCCGGCCGGGCGAGCTCGGGATCGATCCGCACGTGGTCCTCGCGCTTCAGCCCGACGCACTCGAAGGCGGCGTCCACGAAGTCCCCGACCGAATGGGCGACCCCCGTTCCGATCACGTAGTCCTCCGCCTGATCGCGCTGGAGCATCAGCCACATCGCCTCGACGTACTCCTTGGCGTAGCCCCAGTCTCGCCGGACGTCCAGGTTGCCGAGCACCAGCTCGTCGCTGAGACCGAGCTTGATCGATGCGACCCCCTTGCTGATCAGGCGGGTGACGAACGACTCACCGCGGCGCGGCGACTCGTGGTTGAAGAGGATCCCGGAGCTGGCGTGCAGGCCGAAGCTCTCGCGGTAGTTGACGGTGATGAAGTGGCCGTAGACCTTCGCCACCCCGTACGGGCTGCGCGGGTAGAACGGCGTCCGCTCGCTCTGGGGCGTCTCGCGAGCCCGACCGAACATCTCGGACGAGGACGCCTGGTAGAAGCGCGCCTCCGGGCAGACCTCGCGGATGCCCTCGAGCAGCCGCGTCACCCCGACGGCCGTGTACTCGGCCGTCGCGACCGCCAGGCGCCACGACTGGGCGACCGAGGACATCGCGGCCAGGTTGTAGACCTCGTCCGGGGTCGACTCGCGGAGCACGTCGACCAGCGATCCCTCGTCGAGCAGGTCGCCGGGATGGAGGTGGAGCCGATCCGCGATCGGCTCGAGGCGCTCGAACTGGCGATCCGCCGAGCCGTGCACCAGCCCGTGGACCTCATAGCCCTTCTCGAGCAGCAGCTCCGCGAGATAGCTGCCGTCCTGGCCGCTGATCCCGGTGATCAGGGCGCGCTTCATTGCGCCGCCACCGGAGCCCGGTCGAGCGGCATCTCCAGCGCGCGCTCGTAGCCGGCGAGGGTCCGCTCCGCCACCCGCTCCCAGGTGTAGAGCTCGACGCGCCTGCGCGAGCGCTCGCGGAGGGCGTCGAGCTTGCCGGGCGTCTCGAGGACATCGCGGATGCAGCGGCCGATGTCCACCGGGTCGGCGGGGTCGAAGGTCGCCTCAAGGTCGCCGAGCAGCTCCGGCATCGCGGAGGCGTTGCTGGAGGCGACCGGCGCCCCGCAGGTCATCGCCTCCAGGATCGGCAGGCCCGCTCCCTCGTAGAGCGAGGGAAAGACGAAGAGCTCGCAGCTCCGGTAGAGCGCCGCCAGGTCGCGGTCCGAGACGAATCCGGTGAGCACGAGATTCCGGGACTCGATGCCGAGGCGCCGGGCGAAGATCCGCAGGCTGAAGCGCAGGTGGTGGGCGAGGTTGCAGGCGATCACGAGCTGGTGCGCGTCGCGCATCGACGCCGGCAGCTCGGCGTACCCGCGGATCGCGCCCTCGAGGTTCTTGCGGTAGTCGACGCCGCCGACGTAGAGCAGGAAGCCGGGCCGGACCTTGGGCAGCGCCGAGCGCAGGATCGAGTCCGCCTCCTCCCGGGTCTTCACCAGCGAGGAGAAGCGGTCGGAGACCCCCGAGTCGATCACCGTGATCCGCTCCTCCGGGACGTTCAGGTGCTCCATCGCATCGTCGGCGGTCTGCTGGGAGATGGTCAGGACCTGCTGGGCCGAGCCGATCAGGCCGAGGCGCGCGATCCACGCGGTGGCCATGTAGCCCCAGTCCGCGTTGTAGCGATCCCGCATGATCAGCGGGATCAGGTCATAGAGAGTGATCACGAGGCGGGAGTCGCGGCTCCAGCGTGGCCAGATCTCCTCCAGGTCGAGCTCCGCCTCGAAGGGCGACATGACGTGGTAGATCGGCGGGATCTCGCCGGCAGGCCCTCGCTCCGGCGTCTGCCAGGCGGACTTCCCGGAGTCGCGGAGCGGCTCGGCGACGGGCGGCACCGGTACGTCGGGGCTCAGCCCGATCCCGCCGATGCTCTCGGGGGCGAGCTCGAGCAGGGCGCGGGCGTGCTCGGTGACGTAGCGGGCGATCCCGCGCTCGGCATGACCAACGCTCTGGACGCCCCGGGCATCGAGCCAGACGGACCCCGGTGGGAGGCTCATCTCAGGTGGCGTGCGGGCGGGCCGCGACCTGCTCGTCGTCCTCGGCTGGGGGACGCTCCCCGCGCTCGAGCAGCTCCCGCAGCGCGCCGAGCTCCCGCTCTATTGCGGCCAGCCGCTGGTCGAGGGCACGTACCTCTGTGCCCAGATGGGTCACCGCTTCGACCGAGGCGGAGCCGAGCCGCTCCGTCTGGCGGTCGATGTCCCCGAGCCTGTCGCGGAAGGCGACTTGGTAGACGCTGCCGAGCATCCGCCGAAGTGCCGTGAGCACGCCGACCAGCGCGCGCTGGAGCACGAAGACGGCGCGCTTGTCCGAAGATCCGGTGTCCATGTCGGCGAAAAAGGCCTGCGTTCAGGCGGGAGGCGGAGCCGTCAGAAGGATACGGTCTTCCTCTGCAAGGCTCCGCCCGGCGATCCGCCGGTAGTGGGCTCGAAACAGGCGCGCCGTGCGGTCCCAGCTGAAGAGCTCGCTGCGCTCCCGGCCGCGCCGGGCCAGGGTCTGCCGCAACTTCTCATCCGTCCAGATTCGCTGCACGGCATCGGCGATCTCCTCAGTGCTCTCGGCGTCGAAGATCAGGCCCGCGTCCCGGACGAGGTCGCGCAGCCCGGTGGAGGAGGAGGAGGCGACCGGTAGGCCCGCGGAGAGCGCCTCGCAGACCGGCAGTCCCCACCCCTCGAAGAGGCTCGGAAAGACGAGCGCCGTGGCGAGCTCATAGAGCCCGCGCAGCTCCTTGGGGCTGACGAAACCCGGAAAGATCGTTGTGGGCTCGAGGCCGAGCTCGCGAGCGCGCTCCCCGACCCGGTCGTAGTCGCCCACGCGCGCTCCGCAGCAGACCAGTGGGATCGGCGTCCCCGTTAGCTCGCGGGTCCGAGCGAGGGCATCGAGCAGCCGCGCGTGGTTCTTGTGGGGCCAGGGCTTCGCCGGGTAGAGCAAGAAGGCGTCCGGCAGCGAGAGGCGCGCGCGGATCTCCTCGAGGTCCTCGGGGCTCGGCGCGGGATACTCGGGCAGCACCGAGGCGCCCGGCACGACCCAGACCTTCTCCTCGGGGAGGTCGTAGTGCTCGATGAAGTCCCGTCGGCCCCATGAGGTCATGGTCACCACCGCATCGGCCCGCTCGCAATGCGTCCGGTAGATCCTCTCCCGGCGCTCGTGGGCCCAGCGCGAGAACAGCTCCGGCAGGTGCAGGTGCTGCAGGTCGTGCGGCTGGTAGATGCTGGGGATCTCGGTGGTGAAGGCGTCCTGAAAAGGGAAGTGGACGACGTCGATGCCGGCCGCCTCGATCGTGCCATCGGAGCTCCGCACGGCGTTGCGGGGGCCGACGATCGGGATGCGCTCGGCCAGGCCCTTGGCGATCGCGCGGGCCCTGCGACGCGGGTAGCCGACGCGGGGGTGAAGGGTCCGGCAGGGCCCCGTCAGGTAGGGGCGCAGCCACTCGTCGTCCTCGGGGTGGGTGAGGAAGAGGTACTCCTCGTCGCCTTCGCCGAGCCGTGAGAGCCCGGACGCGACTCCGATCACGACCTGCTCCACGCCGCCGAACATCCCGCTGCCGAAGCGGGCGTCGATGCAGACTCGCAGCGCGTTCACCCACGCCCCGCTATACACGCCGACGACATGGCCGTCTCCGAGCCCAAGGTCTCGATTGTGATCCCGAACCGCGACGGCGCGACGCCACGCGAGGGGCTCACGTATCTGGAGATGATCCTCGAGACCCTTCGAGGGCAGCGCCTCCGGGACTTCGACGTCACGGTGGTGGACAACGGCTCAACCGATGGCTCGGTGGCGTACCTGAGGGAGCGATGGCCGGACGTCCGCCTCGTCGAGCTTGCGGAGAACAGCGGCTTCCCGACCGCGATCAACCGCGGTGTCCAGGCCAGCCGGGGGCGATACGTCGCCCTGCTCAACAACGACGTCGAGCTCTCGCCCGATTGGCTCGAGCTCCTCGTCGGAGAGCTGGACCGCGATCCCGGCGTCGGCTTCGTCACCGGCAAGATCATGCGGTACGACGATCGAGATGTGATCGAGCAGGCGGGGCATGACTTCTACACGTGCGGTCGATTCGAGCCGCGCGGGCTCGATGAGAGGGACACGGGACAGTACGACGAACGCCGGGCGACGCCGATCGTCACCGCCGCGGCCGCCCTCTACCGTCGCGACGCGCTCGAGGCGGCGGACGGCTTCGACGAGGACTACTTCCTCTACTGCGAGGACGGCGACGTCTGTCTGAGGATGCTGCTGCTCGGCTACGCCGGCCTCTACGTCCCCGAGCCGAAGGCCTTTCACGTCCGGGGCGGGACGGTCGGCGCCCGGCCCGACCTGCCGCGCTTCTATCTCGTCCGGAACGCCCTGATCACCCTGCTCAAGGACCTGCCCGCCTCGGTGCTGCTCCGCTCGCTGCCGAAGATCGCCCTCTATCACTGGGGTCAGCTTCTCTCGGCGCGCCGCGAGGGATTCGCCCGCACGGTGCTGCGGGCCTACGGCTCATTCCTGCGGATGGTCCCTGGGACGCTCCGCAAGCGGCGCGTGGTTCAGAGCGACCGCACGGTCGCCCCGGACGCCTTCGCCGCGCTACTGCGCACGGACTACCCGTTCCCGACGCGTCTGGGACGCTTCCTCCCGTGAGGAGCGCGGTCGCACTGATCCTCTTCCGGCGGCCCGATCAGACCGCTCGGGTCTACGAGCGAATCCGCGAGGCCCGTCCGCCGAAGCTCTTCCTGATCGCCGACGGACCGCGACCCGGGAACGAAGACGACGCGCGCGCGTGCGAGGAGACTCGTGCCGTGGTCGAGCGGGTCGACTGGCCGTGCGAGGTGGTCCGAGACTTCGCTGACGTGAACCTGGGGGTGAAGCGACGGATCCCCAGCGGCCTCGACCGGGTCTTCGAGCAGGTGGAGGAGGCAATCATCCTGGAGGACGACTGCCTGCCGCACCCGACCTTCTTCCCCTACTGCGACGAGCTGCTCGACCACTACCGGGAGGATGAGCGGGTCGTCCACATCTCCGGGAGCCAGCTCCTCCGTCAAGTGCCGGCAGGCGCCAGCTACCACTTCTCCCGCTATGTGCACATCTGGGGCTGGGCGACCTGGCGGCGCGCCTGGCGTCTCTTCGACGTCGATCTCCCCGACTGGCATGCGGCGAGCAGGGCGGAGCGGCGGACGCGGCTGCGGAGGCTGTTCGACACAGACGACGAGCGGCGTCACTGGCGGTTCGTCTGGGACCGCTCGGATGAGATCGACAACTGGGATGCCCAGTGGAGCTACGTCGGCCTCAGCCGGGATCTCCTCGCCGTCAACCCGAACCGCAACCTGATCTCGAACATCGGCTTCGGGGAACAGGCCACCAGCGCAACCGCGGATCCGCTCGGGATCGCGGGGCGGCCCCTGGAGGGGATCTCCTTACCGCTGGAGCATCCCTCGAAGGTGCGTCGCGATCTCGCCGCCGACGCCGCGGCGTCGGAGCTCTTCCGGCGACCGCGGCACGTGCGCCGCCAGGCCGTGGACGGCCTGCTGCGGGCCGGCGGTCGCGCCCTCGATTTCGTGCCGGAGCCGATCCGGCCGAAGATCCGTTATCGAGACCGGGCCGGTCAGGCGGATTCCGGATAGCGGCGCCCCAGCGCGATCAGGCCCTGGGAGAGGGACGGAAACCAGTCACCGGTCCGGGCCAGGGGCCGAAGGCGGACGTCATCGGTCCAGCGTTGGGGGAGCAGCGGGACCCAGTTGCCGGCGATCGCCTCGACCACGAAGCCACGCGCCTGGAGGTGGGTGCGGAGCGTAGGAAGCGTGTAGGCGCGAACGTGTCCCTGGTCGCTGAGGGCGAACTCGACCCAGATGGGATAGCGCCCCAGGAGCAGCCGGAGCCGGTTCTCGAGGCTCGCGAGGTTCGGTGTCGTGACCACGAGGATCCCGCCGGGACCGAGCACCCGCCTCACCTCATCGAGGAATGCGGTTGTGTCGACCAGGTGCTCGATGATCTCTCCCGCGAAGACCGCCTCGAAGCTCGCGTCCTCGAAGGGAAGCGGCCCCGAGGCGAGGTCGTGGAGCCGCGCGTCCAGCCCCCGGGCACGAACCTGGGCGACCAGCTCGTCGCTGATATCGATCGCGGCAACCTCCCACCCCTGGGCGCTCAGAGCCTCGGCGGCGATCCCGCTCCCGGCGGCGACGTCCAGCAGCCTCCCCCGTCGGGGTTCCCGCTCGAACATCGCGAGCGCCTTTCGGAGCCGTGACTCACGCGCCTCGAATGTGTGTCCCGCGAAGACACGGCGATTGAAGGTCGAAAGCTCGGAGCTCATGCGCCGGCGACGAATCTACGCACTTCGCCAGGAGGCGGCCGCTAGCCTTCCCACAATGACCTCCGCGAGCCCAAACCGAGAGTTCTGGTCGGGCAAGGCGGTCGCCGTCACGGGAGGAGGTGGCTTTCTCGGCCGCCCCACCGTCGGGCACCTCGAGGACCTCGGCGCAGAGGTAACGGTGATCCGCTCGGCCGACCACGACCTGCGCGACCGCGCCGCCTGCTTCGAGGCGCTCGAGGGAGCGCAGCTGGTCATCCATCTCGCCGCCAACGTGGGTGGCATCGGCTACAACCGCCGCAACCCCGGCCCGCTGGCACACGACAACCTGGCGATGGGCCTGAACGTCTTCGAGGCCTGCCGCGAGCTCGGCACCGAGAAGCTGGTCGCAGCCTGCTCGGTCTGCGCCTATCCCAAGTTCACCCCAGTTCCGTTCAAGGAGGAGAACATCTGGGACGGCTATCCGGAGGAGTCAAACGCCCCCTACGGCCTGGCGAAGAAGATGTTGCTCGTCCTCAGCGACTCGTATCGCCGCCAGTATGGGCTTGATTCCTGTGCGCCGGTGATGGCCAACCTCTACGGCCCTGGCGACAACTTCGACCTCGAGGACTCGCATGTGATCGCTGCGATGGTCCACAAGTACGTGCTCGCGGTGGAGCGCGGCGATCCGGAGGTCGTCCTCTGGGGAACCGGGAAGCCCTCGCGTGAGTTCCTCTACGTGGACGATGCCGCCCGGGCCCTGATCCTCTGCGCGGAGCGGTTGGACGTCTCGGAGCCGGTGAACGTCGGCACGGGCAAGGAGACCAGCATCCGCGATCTGGGGAGCATGATCTCCGAGCTCGCCGGCTTCGAGGGCCAGACCGTCTGGGACGACTCCCGCCCGGACGGTCAACCCAAGCGCTACCTCGACGTAGGCCGAGCGCGCGAGTTGATGGGCTTCGAGGCCGAAATGGCGCTCACCGACGGCCTCGACCGCACGATCGAGTCCTTCCGATCGGCGCGCAGCCAGGTCGCTCAGCCCAGCTGAAGCCCGTCATCCGGGGATGTGGCGGTCGTCGATCTCCGCCGCGCGAGCCAGAGAGTCACAACCGCCAGCAGGACCTCGAGCGCGAGCTGGGCCAGGCGGGAGACCACCGCCACGGCCACCGCGGGTGCCGTGGGCATCACGGGCGAGAGCGCCAGTGCCATGCCGGCCTCTCTCGCGCCGAGCCCGCCGGGGATGATGAAAGCGACGATCGAGAACCCCGTGCCGACCGCGAGCGATCCCACCACCGTCGGCAGGTCGTCCGTCCCGACCGGGTAGATCGATTGGGCGAGGCAATAGGCGGCGAGGCCGGCGACGACCGTCGCCGCCGTGTAGAGCGCGCCGAACTCGAACACCCTGCGGCCCGGCAGCGACAGCGGCAGTGGCTCCCGGCCCATCCTGCGCAGGGCGGCGTCGGCGAAGGTGTGGAAGAAGCGAGGCTGCAGCCCGATCAGCGCGACGACCGGAATCGCGAGCACGACGAAGCGCTGCCAGTCGCCGGCCAGATCCGGAAGGGTGATGATGAAGTAGGCCCCGATCGCGAGATTCGCGGCGACGAAGAGCGAGAGCTCGTAGACGACGCTGACCGAGGTGATCCGACCCGGGACGCCGACTCGTCTGCACATCGCCACCCGCAACATAGGGAGCAGCAGGCTCGTGGGGACATAGCGGCCCAGACCCGAAACGAACCAGATCTCGTTGGCGGTCAGGGGCTCGAGCTCCGAGCCGAGGGCGCGTAGCAGCCGTCGCCAGATCTCGGCGCTACCGATCAGGAATCCGGAGAGCAGGATCACGGCGAGGGCGAGGGCGAGAGGCCGGAAGCGCCAGCTGACGCTGGGGAAGTCGCCGAGCCCGGCGACGAGCGCGAGCGCGACGCCGAGCACCACGATGATGCCGATCCCGGCGTGAAGCCCGCGCCGCAGGTTCGGATCGGCGGGCTGCAGCGAGCCGATCCGGGCTGCCAGGCTCCCGGCTCGAACGAGCACGTCCTCGCTTCGCCGCCGATCGTCGCTTCGCGCTCGCATCCCGCGGCAAGGTAAGTGCATACGCAATCTCGCCGTAGCGGGGGTCCCCGCGTTCCGGCAAGATGCCCGCCGGATCGGATGCACCACCGGCTATGGCGCGCTCGCGACTCCTACTGCGCCGCGTCTCACTAGCTTCTCCGTCATTGGCAGAGACGCTCCACGCCCTCACCTTGGAGATCACCTCCTGCACCCGCTGCCCCCGCCTGGTCGAATGGCGGGAGCGGAGTGCCGCCGAGCCGCCCCGCCGCTATCGGGGCGAGCGCTATTGGGCGCGGCCGCTGCCGGGGTTCGGCGATGCGAGGGCGCGGATCCTGGTGGTGGGGTTGGCGCCGGCGGCCCACGGCGGAAACAGGACTGGCCGGGTGTTCACCGGCGACCGCTCCGGCGATTGGCTCTATGCCGGGCTGCACAGGGCTGGGCTCGCCAATCAGCCGGATTCGGTGAGCCGGGACGACGGACTGAGGCTCGAGGGGGCCTACGTCACGGCGGTGAACCGCTGTCCGCCACCGCAGAACAGGCCGACCACCGAGGAGCGCGACAACTGCCTGCCGTATCTCGTCAGGGAGATGCGGCTGCTTCGCTCCGCGCGCGTGATCGTCGCGCTGGGGGCCTATGCGTGGGCCGGGTCGCTGCTGGCGCTGGCCGAGCTCGGAGCGGAGGTCCCGCGGCCGCGGCCGCGGTTCGGGCACGGGGCGGAGGCGCGGCTGGGGACGCCGGAGCGCCGGGGGGCCCGGGATTGGTCCATGGTCGGCTGCTTCCACCCCTCCCAGCAGAACACGTTCACCGGCAGGCTGACCGAGCCGATGCTCGACGCCGTCTTCGCGCGAGCCAGGGACCTCGCGTCCGTCTGACCAGCAGCGATACTTGCCCGGTGTTCCAGCTCAACCTTCCCAACGCGCTGACGGTGCTCCGGATCCTGCTGGTGCCGGTGGTGGTGGTTGCGTTGCTGGACGAGACGCCGAACGGGGATGCGATCGCCGCGGGGGTGTTCGCGCTGGCGGCGTTCACGGACACGCTGGACGGCTACATCGCCCGCCAGCGGGGGGCCATCACGACGTTCGGCAAATTGATGGACCCGATCGCGGACAAGCTGCTGATTGCGGCGTCCTTGATCGCGCTCGTCTCGCTCCAGCGGCTCGACGCCTGGATCGCGATGGTGATCATCGCGCGAGAGTTCGCGGTCACGGGGCTGCGGATGGTCGCGGTCGAACAGGGCGTGGTGATTCAGGCGAGCTGGCTCGGCAAGGTGAAGACGATGCTCCAGGTGGCGGCGATCATCTGCCTGATCGCGGTGGACCCGGCGCCGCTCGGGATCAACCTGCTGGTCTACGCGGCGGTTGCGGTGACCGTGATCAGCGGGGTCGACTACTTCTTCGGGTTCAAGCGCATGGTGACGTCGAAGCCGGCGCAGAACGCCTAGCGCTGCCGTCAGGCAGCCGGCGCCTCGAGCCACTCGCGCATCGTCGTGTGGTGCCGCGAGTGATCGCCGCTCTCCAGCTCGCCGAAGATCTCCGAGAGCAGGCCGTAGCGCTCGGCGACGACGTTGTGGCGGTGGATGGTCTCGAGGTTCTCCTGGCGGGCGTGGACGAACGAGCCGTCGCGGAGATCCGGGAAGGCCTCGGTGACCTGGCGGATCATCTCGCGGACGCAGTCCTCGACGAAGCGGGGGTTGGCGTGGGCCTTCTCGACGACGGCGCGCTCGTCGGATCGCTTCATCAGCTCGTAGATCTCGCTGGACATGGAGGTCTCGACGATGCGGAGGAGCCGGCGGGCGTCGATGTCGACGCCGGAGTCCTCGGGCGTGCCGATATAGAGAGTGCCGATGCCGCGCTGGTTGTGGGTGGCGAGGGGCACGGCGTCCACGATGCGATCGATGTCCTCGGTGCTGAAGCCTTCCTCGACCAGGCGCTCTCTCGCGCCGTCCTCGACCAGGCCCTGGGCGCAGGGGCATGCGGTCATGCCCTGGGCCTCGACGCCGATCAGGGTGCGGGTGCCGCGATCGGAGGAGACCGCGGTGCCGAACAGGGTGTAGAGCTCCTGGGTGGGGACGCCGGAGACGGGGGCGGGGACGGTCTCGGGGTAGCGGGCTGCGATCTTCACCTCGGCGCGGATGCCGCCCTGGCGCTCGCGGACCTGCTCGGCGATGTGGGAGGCCAGGCCTTCGGCTCGGAGCGCCTCACCGAGGACGACCGTGTCGATGGCCTCGTTGACGACCTCCTCGAAGCGGGACATGTGAACGCCGGCCTGCTCGGGGTTGAGGTCGACGAAGCACTCCAGGTCGGCGTGGTAGAGAGAAGCGTCGGCGGCGTCTGGGCTCCCCCCGTTCTGGGACGCGCACACGCGGATGATCTTCTCGACGCCGACGACTCCGACTCGGGAGAGGCTGACGCGGGTGGCCGGGGCTTCGGCCTGCGCGTCGCGGCTCGGCGTGGTGACGGTCTGGATCGAGTCGGCCATCGACTCAAGTATGCCGTTCCGGTGATGCCGCGTCCGCAAAATGCCCCCAAAAATGAGTCGAATAACGGACCTGCTCGCCCCTATACTCCCGGTCGCTTTAAGGCTCTGGTCTCTATGGGGGAGAGGCCCGGGTAGTCCGGAAGTACCGGGAGGAGGAGGTAGGTCTATGGCGTCGATTCGTGTGGCCGTCGTGCCTGAAGATCAGCCCTTGGAAGGCAGCGATGAGCTGCGCGGGCTGATCGCGACCGGCACCGAGCGTGGGTATCTGACCTTCGAGGAGATCGCCTCGACGCTCGAAGAGGTGGAGGTGACGAAGGAGCAGGTCACCGATCTGCACAGCCATCTCGTCGAGCAGGGCGTGGACGTGATCGCGGCGGACGGCGTCACCGCGTACAAGGAGAGCAAGGGGGAGGGATCCTCCACTGGCAGTGGGAAGAAGCAGGAGTTGGACCTCACCGTCGAGCCGAGCCTCGATTCGCTGCGGCTCTACCTGCGCTCGATCGGATCGGTGGACCTGCTCACCGCCGCGCAGGAGGTCGACCTGGCCAAGCGGATCGAGCGGGGCGACATGGGGGCCAAGCGGCACATGGTGGAGGCGAACCTGCGGCTGGTGGTGTCGATCGCGAAGTCCTATCTGGGGCGGGGACTGAGCTTCCTCGACCTGATTCAGGAGGGGTCGCTGGGGCTGATTCGGGCGGTTGAGAAGTTCGACTACAGGCGTGGATACAAGTTCTCGACCTACGCCACGTGGTGGATTCGCCAGGCGGTGACGCGGGCGCTGGCCGACAAGTCGAGGACGATCCGGATCCCGGTTCACATGGTGGAGAAGCTGAACCGGGTGGTGCACGTCGAGCGGAACCTGGTGCAGCGTCTGGGACGCGAGCCGGAGCCGCATGAGATCGGGGCGGAGCTCGGCTGGAGCGGACAGGACGTCCGCGAGGTGCTGCGGGTCAGCCAGATGCCGGTGTCGCTGGAGAAGCCGATCGGGGATGAGCACGATTCGGAGCTTGGTGACTTCGTCGCCGACGATCAGAGCGAGTCGCCGTTCGAGATGGCTTCGGACAACCTGCAGCGGGAGGACGTGAAGCGGGCGCTGGCGGCGCTGCCGCGGCGCGACCGCGAGGTGCTCGAGCTGCGCTACGGGCTGAACGGGCGCCTGCCGATGACGCTCGAGGAGGTCGGCGACGCGTTCGGGGTGACGCGCGAGCGAATCCGCCAGATCGAGAACAACACGCTGAAGCGGCTCAAGGCAATGCCCGAGTCGCAGTGCCTGCGCGGCCTGGGCTGAGCCGCATCTCGGCGATTCAGATCACAGAGCTGCGCGTCCGGCGTGGCGACAAGCTGGTGCTGCCAGGTCTCTCGCTGACCGTCGATCCGGGCTCGGTCACGGCCCTTCTCGGGCCGAGCGGGTGCGGCAAGACGACCCTGATGCGTTCGATAGTGGGGGTGCAGGTCATCGAGGCGGGGGAGGTCAGGGTGCTGGGGAAGCCGGCCGGCGCACCGGCGCTGCGCTCGCGGGTCGCTTACGTCACTCAGGCGCCGTCGGTGTACTCCGACCTGACGGTGCGGGAGAACCTCCATTTCTTCTCGCGGGTGCTCGGGGCGTCGAGGGACCGGATCGATTCCGCGATCCGGACGGTCAGCCTGGGCGAGCTCGAGGACAGGGTCGTGCGGGACCTGTCGGGCGGCGAGCGGGCGAGGGTGTCGCTGGCGACGGCGCTGCTCGGCGATCCCGACGTCTTGATCCTGGATGAGCCGACCGTCGGGCTGGATCCGGTGCTGCGGCAGGACCTCTGGGAGACGTTCTATGCGCTTGCGGGGGAGGGCAAGACGCTTTTGGTCTCGAGCCACGTGATGGACGAGGCTGTCAACTGCCACAGCCTGGCGCTGATGCGGGAGGGGCGGTTTCTCGCGATTGCGCCGCCGGAAGAGATCCTGAAGCAGACCGGCGCGGATGACCTGACAGAGGCGTTCCTGCGTCTGATCAAGCGGGACGAGGGATGAGCCCGCGGTGCACGCTGGCCGTGGCGGGCCGGGTGCTGCGGCAGTTGCGTCGGGATCCGCGCACGATCGCGATGGTGCTGGTGGTGCCGTGTGTCCTGATGACGCTGGTCAAGTACATGTTCGAGGGACAGCCGGGGACGTTCGAGCGGATCGGGCCACCGATGCTGGGGCTGTTTCCGCTGATCATGATGTTCCTGATCACGTCGATCACGATGCTGCGGGAGCGGACCACGGGGACGCTGGAGCGGCTGATGACGATGCCGATGTCCAAGCTGGACCTGCTGGTGGGGTATGGGATCGCGTTCGCGCTGCTGGCGGCGCTGCAGGCCGCGGTGACGACGACGTTCGCCTACGTCGTGCTGGATCTGACGACCGCCGGCTCCGGGTTCTGGGTGGCGATGCTGGCGATTTCCAACGCGGTGCTGGGGATGTCGCTGGGCTTGTTCACGAGCGCGTTCGCGCGGACGGAGTTCCAGGCGGTGCAGTTCATGCCCGCCTTCGTGCTGCCGCAGATCCTGCTCTGCGGGTTGCTGGTGCCGCGCAGCGAGATGTCGGACTGGCTGGACACGCTGGCGGGCGCTTTGCCCTTCACCTACGCGTATGACGCGCTCGCGCGGGTGGCGGCTGGTGAGTCCTTCACCGGACGGCTGGTGCTCGACGTCGGGGTGGTGATCGGCGCGACGCTGCTGGCGCTGGGGCTGGGGGCGGCGACCCTGCGGCGGCGGACGGCGTGAGGCGTTTGTCGGTGCTGGCTTGCGGCTAGAAAGAGCCTGCAAATCGGGATAGCCGGCGGGGTCGGACCCCGGCAGCTTTTACCGAGCGGGCTCGGTTCCTGCCATGGGTACAGAAGACCAACCCTCGCTCAGTCGGGGGAGCGGCGTTCGGCCTGAGCCGGCCCCCGCGCCCAGTCGGGCAGCTCGATCTGTTCGATGATGATCCGGCCCGGCCCGTCGGCGCGGACGCGGACCCTGCCGGTCTCGGTGAAGCCCGCCTCGAAGAACGGTCTCTGTGGAATCGTGATCCGGCGTTTCTGGTTGATTACGGCCCGGCCATTCTGGCCGGGTTGGCGCTCGTAGTTCGTTGGCTTGACCGGTTGGGGCGAGGCGAGTGGGGGAGGCAGGAGTCGAACCTGCGAAGGCTGTGCCTGACGATTTACAGTCGCCGTCCTTTGACCACTTGGATACTCCCCCGGGCTCGGTATCGATTCTAGATTCGGTTGCTTGAAAATGATGTCTCGGATCGGCCGTGCCGGCTCGATCTCGTTCTCTGCGTACTTTGGTCCCCCAAGATTCATCGCCGTTCGGCTGTCAATTGCACCTGACGGGATGAACCATCTGCGCCCACGGGCGGTCAGGACGAAGAGGAAATCGAAGCAGCTTGGATCAAGCGTCTTCACCGTCCCGTTCCAACTCTGGTTCCCGCCACGGGTTGCGACGCTCACTATGAACCTCTGCTCGCCGGCCGGGCTAGTGCCCTCTTGGGTGGTCGTCTTCACTTGGATCCGAAGCAGCTGACCGTCCATCTCCGCAACCAAATCGAAGTCAGGACTGTGCCCGAATGGCAGCATCACAAGTGCCCCGCGGCTCGTGAGCCACTCGATTGCTGATGCTTCGCCGAGGTCCCCCTGCTGTCTGCGGTTGATGGCTCGTTCCATCGTTCGAACATACGTTCGTAATCAATACGCAGGGACCGCCAAGTGCAACAAGAGCGTGACGAGATAGTCGGCAAACCCATGCCCAGGCGGATAGCGTCCTCGTCATGACCGATCTCGATGGAAGGGTCATCGCGATCGCCGGAGCCGGCGGCGGGCTCGGGCCGATCGTCGCCAAGCGCCTCGCCGACGCCGGCGCCAGCCTCACCCTCGCCGACCGCAGCCAGGAGACCGCCGACTCGGTCGCCCAGAACCTCGGCATCCGCGACGACCGCGTCGATCCCCAGGCCGTCGATCTCCTCGACGAATCGGCCGCCACCGAGTGGGCCGCCGCGACCGAGGAGCGCTTCGGCCGGGTCGACGGCCTGATCCACTTAGTCGGCGGCTACCGCGGCGGCGACCCGATCCACAACTTCGATCTCGCCGACTACGAGTTCCTCCACGACCTCCTCGTCCGCACCCTCCAACTCGCCAGCCGCGCCTTCCACCCCTCCCTGACCAGGAGCGACCACGGCCGCTTCGTCCTCGTCTCCTCGGCCGCCGCCCAGAACCCGGAGAACACCAACGCCGCCTACGCCTCGGCGAAGGCCGCGGCGGAAGCGTGGACCCTGGCCCTCGCGGACTCATTCACAGGCACCCGCGCGACCTCCAACATCATCGTCGTGAACGCAATCGAGACACCCGGAATGCGCGAGGAGAGCCCGGAAACCGACCGCCCCACCTTCACCCCGGCCGAGGACCTGGCGGACGCGATCGCCTTCCTCTGCTCCGATTCCGCGGCCCGGATGAACGGCCAGCGCTTCTCCCTGCATCCCTGAGCCGCGCCCGCATCAAGCTCCCCACGGCCCTCGCTACAGTGCGCGTGTTGCCCGGATAGCTCAGTTGGTAGAGCACTTCCATGGTAAGGAAGGGGTCGCCGGTTCAAGTCCGGCTCCGGGCTTGCCTGTCCCCGCCACGCCGGCTCTTTCGTTACTCTCCCGCGCTCCGTGGACCTGAAGCGATCAGCTCAACAGGCGGCAGGCGGCTGGACCGGGCCGTTCCTGCTCGTTGCCTTCGCCCTCCTCGTCGTCCTGGCGCTCCCCGCCAGCACGCCCGCGGCGCGGGGCCTGACGACGGGTTTCTCGGATCCCGACGACTACCAGACCAGCGACCCGGCGGAACGAAACCTCTGGTTCGACCGTACGGTGGACGCTGGAGGCGGAGTCGTCCGCCTCGATGTCGAGTGGCCTAACGTTGCCGGACCTGCGCGACCACCGGACCCGACCAATCCCAGCAGCACCTCCTACGATTTCTCATCGGTCGACCCCGCGGTGCGTGACGCGGCGGCGCGCGGTCTCCAGATCCTGCTGACGATCAACCACGCCCCCACCTGGGCCGAGGGAGCGGGCCGCCCCGCAGACGCCGCCCCGGGCACCTGGAAGCCGAATCCCAACGATCTCGCCGACTTCTCCCAGGCGGTCGCTTCCCGCTACTCGGGCAGCTTCGACCCGGATGGCGTCGGCTCCGAGCAACCGTTGCCGGCCGCCGGGTTCGTGGAGGTCTGGGACGAGCCCAACAGCAGCGACTGGATCAATCCCCAATTCGAGGGGAAGACCGCGCTCAGCCCCGACTACTACCGGGGCATGCTGAACGCCTCCTACAAGTCGATCAAGGCCGTCAACCCGAGGATCCAGGTGGTCGTCGGCGGCACCGATCCCTACGGGGACCCACCGGGTGGCCCGTATCCACCGGGCAGCCAGCGCGTTCGCCCCGTCCAGTTCTGGGAGCAGCTGTTCTGCGTGCGCCCGGTGAAGAGCAAGAAGAAGAAGGGCAAGAAGGCGAAGACCCAGAAGTTCGTGAGGACGGCAGGCTGCTCGGACCGGGCGATGTTCGACATCTTCGCCCACCACCCGATCGACAACACCGGCGGCGGCCCGCTGAGGTCGGGACCCAACCGTGACGACGCCTCCACGCCGGACCTGGGTCGGGTCGTAAGCGTGCTGCGCGGCGCCGAGAAGGCCGGAACCGTCCAGGGTGGCCGCCACCCGGTCTGGGTGACCGAGTTCTGGTGGGACAGCAAGCCGCCGAATACCGTCGGGGCTCCCCTTGCTGTACAGGCGCGCTGGATCGAGCAATCGATGTATCTGTTCTGGAAGGCCGGCGCCAGCGTCGCGATCAACTTCCAGATAGCCGACGGGACCGACCGCTCGAACGTGCACGCCGGGCTGCAGTCGGGCATCTACTTCATCGACGGTCGCCCCAAGCCCTCTCTGACCGCCTTCCGCTTCCCCTTCGTCACCGAGCGGACCAGCAGAACCACCTTGAAGGCATGGGGCAAGTCACCGGAGAGCGGCAAGCTCCTGATCCAGCGACAGCAGGGGTCGCGCTGGATCACGGTGAAGAAGATGCAGGTCTCCAAGGGCTCGGTGTTCGTCACCAAGCTCAAGCTCGCCGGCAAGCAGCGGCTCCGTGCGAAGGTCGGGAGCAGCAGCAGCATCGTCTGGAGGCAGGCCGCATTCGGCGCGACGGGCAGCTCGGGCGGCGGCAGCGGCGGCCCCAGCGTCCCCGCGATCATCCTCTTGATGCTCGCCGCCCTCGGCATCGTGGTCGCGGCGAGCGTCCTGCTCAGGCGGCGCCAGCTGCACAGGCACCGCCCCCGCGCCGTCCCCGGCTGAGCATCCGGTCCGGCGGGTAGCCGGACCCAACATGCCGCGCCCGGCCCCCCGCCGCCTCGCACCGCCCCCGCACGCCGAGTCCAACATCCCGGCGCTGGCCGCCCTCTTCCTCGGGCCCCTCTCCCTCCTCCTCGTCTTCCTCAGCGCGGGCGGCTTCTTCGTCGCCCTGCCCTGCGGCATCGCCGCGGTCATCCTCGGCACCATCGGGATCAGGAACGCCGACCGTAAGCACACCGGCCACCGCGGCCTCGCCCGCATCGGCCGCCTCACCGGATTCCTCGGCACGGTCCTCTCCCTGATCGCCGTGATCCTCTTCATCGTCGTGGCCGCCGCCCTCCACAGCACCGAGCACAGCGTCAGCGGCCTCGTCAACCGCATCAATGACGAGGTCAAGAACGTGAACCCGGCCGGCAGGTAACTGGCTGCCCAGCCAGTTCGGTTACCCTCCCGCGCCGTGGACTTCAAGCTCACAGACGAGCAGCGCGACTTCGTCGCCGCGATCCGCGACTTCTGCCAGCGCGAGTGCGGCACCTCCGAGCAGCGCGAGAAGCTCACCAGCAACTACACCGAGCTCCACAACGACGGCATCTACAAGCAGATGGCCGAGCTCGGCTGGCTCGGACTCACCATCCCGGAGGAGCACGGCGGCTCCGGCGGCGGGTGGATCGACGCCTGCCTCTTCATGGAGGAGACCTCGCGCGGCATGGCGCCGATCGGCGGCTACAGCACGACGCTGATCGTCGCCGGCGCACTGAAGCGGTTCGGCACCAAGGAGCAGAAGGACCGGCTCCTCGGCAACATCGCGATGGGGTCCGTCGAGGCGATCGCAATGACCGAGCCCGAGTCCGGCTCCGACGTCGGCTCGCTCTCCACCCGAGCCGAGCGCTCCGACGGCGGCTTCCTCATCAACGGACAGAAGGTCTTCATCTCCAACGCCCGCAACGCCGACCACGTCCTCACCGTCTGTCGCACCACCAAGGGCGAGTCCAAGCACGAGGGCCTCTCGATGATCTTCGTGCCGGTGGGCACCGAGGGCATGGAGATGGAGCCCATCGACACGATGGGCGGCCGGGAGACCAACACCATCTACTACAACGACGTCGAGGTCCCCGAGGAGAACGTCCTCGGCCAGGTCGACCAGGGTTGGACCCAGCTCATGGCCGGCCTCAACGTCGAGCGCCTCATCCTCGCCGCCATCCAGCTCGGGGTCGCGGAGCGCGCCTTCGACGATGCCCTCGCCTACGCCAAGGAGCGCAAGCAGTTCGGTCGCCCGATCGGGACCTTCCAGGCCCTCCAGCACCGCTTCGCCGACCTCGCCGCGGACCTCCAGGCCGCCAGGCTGATGACCTACTGGGTCGCGAGCATGGTCGACGAGGACGAGGACCGCATGCTCCCCAAGGAGGCGTCCATGGTGAAGCTCTTCGTCACCGAGACCGCCAAGCGCGTCACCCTCGAGGGCATGCAGATGATGGGCGGCTACGGCTACTCCTCGGAGTACGACATGGAGCGCCTCGTCCGCCAGACCCTAGTCTCCACCATCTACGGCGGCACCTCCGAGATCCAGCGCGGCATCATCGCCAAGACGCTCGGTCTGTAGCGGTCGCTTGTAGCCGCGATCTGATGGCGAACCCGTCGCCGGATTGCCGCCATTGCACTTCGGCTCCTTGACGGCGAGAGGGCCGATTTGGGCCGGAGGCGCCCGGCGTGATTTAGTACGCCATTCACCAAGGGGAATGGGACCTGAGGAGGAGGAGCGCATGGACGTGCACGCATTTGAGGACTCGCGGCCCGATCTGGAATCGCTCGACGGCTCACAGCGACTCGGTCGCAGAAGCTTCCTGATCGGAGCGCTCGCCACTGGAGCCGTGGCGTCGGCGCCCGTCAACTATGCGGCAGCGGCACGCAAGCGTCGCATTCCGGCGGCGAAGCACGCCAAATTCGATCTGGGCATCGCCTCGGGCTTCCCCCGCCCGCGCGGCATCGAGCTCTGGACCCGGCTCGGCGAGATCAACCGCACCTCCAAGCTGCACGTCGTCGTTGCGAAGGACCCGCACTTCAAGAACGTGGTCGAGGAGAAGCTCGTCACCGCGCGCGGCGATCGCGACTTCACGGCCCGGACGTTCGTCAAGGGCCTGAAGCCGGACCATCAGTACTTCTATCGCTTCGTCACCAAGGAGTCGAAGTCACCGATCGGCCGGTTCAAGACCGCGCCGCCACTCGACTCCAACAAGCCGATCAGGATCGCGTTCTATTCCTGCCAGCACTACGAGGAAGGCTTCTACAACGCCCAGCACGCCATCGCCAACGAGCCGGACCTCGACCTCGTGCTGTGCCTCGGCGACTACATCTACGAGTACTCCGACAACCGGGGCGTGCGCCTCGACCGCACCGGCAACAACCACGACGGGGACACGCAGCTGCTCGGCGAGTACTGGGAGAAGTACCGGCTCTACAAGTCCGACAGGGATCTCCAGGCGATGCACGCCGCCCACCCGTTCCTGTCGGTCTGGGACGACCACGAGGTGGAGGACAACTACGCCGATGGCAACCCGAGCTCCCATCAGACCGATCCAAGCACCACGCAGCTCAAGGACTATCCGCGGAGGGTCCCCTTCGCCCAGCGAGAGGCCAACGGCCACCAGGCGTTCTTCAATTACATGCCTCGCGCCCGCTTCAAGGGCGACCGCGACCGCATCTTCGAGGAGTATCGACTCGGCAAGCTCGTCGACATCCTGCTCACCGACGAGCGCCAGTACCGCGATCAGCAGCCGTGCAGCGACGCGCAGCTCCAGGCCTGCCCCGACGCCGACTCACCGCGCACGATGCTCGGCGCCCGTCAACTGGATTGGTTCAAGGGTCGGTTGGTCGGCGCGCCGACCACCTGGAAGGTGTGGGCGACCGAGCTGATGGTGATGGCGACCCGGCTCGCTCCCGGAGTGCCCGCGCAGGTGGACGCATGGGACGGCTACGGTTATGAGCGGAAGCAGATCCTCGACCACATCCTCGACAACAACGTCCAGAACGTGGTGGCGATCACCGGCGACATCCACACCTTCTTCGCCGGGACCGCATACACGACTGGGGATCAGGCGACCGGGCGGGCGGCCCTACCGGAGTTCGTCGGTGGTTCCGCGACGTCCTCCGGGCTGCCGGAGGCGACGGGCCTCCCGCCGAGCACCCTGGCCGGGCTGGCGGCGGTGAACCCCCACATTCAGTTCTACGACTTCGTCAAGAAGGGCTACGGCGTGATCGAGCTGGGCCCAACCGAGTCTGTCTGCGAGCTGAAGGCGGTGGACGCGCTGCGCCAGGGGGTCGGCACTCCGACCACCATCGCCAAGTTCCGTGTGCCGCTCGGCGCTCGCGCGCCGCAGCAGCTTTCGTGAGGCCAGCGGCCACCGGATCACGGCACCTTTTCGCGTCATCTGATTAGATTCCGCGCGAGGAGGGATTGATGGGAGCCAGGAGGGCAAGACACCGCCGCGGGACCATGATCGCCGCGATCGCAATCGCGGCGGTCGCAATCCTCGTCCCCGCGCTGGCATTGGCGCACATCGAGCGGGCCTCCTATTGGCCGGACCCATCCGCCGACACCTCGGTGAAGCCCGCTGCGGGAGGTTCGGTGCCCGCGGTGCGCAAGATCTTCAGCGCGCTCAAGAAGAAGAACCCCGGCAAGACCCGGGTCGTCTGCGCGCAGGTGCCGAGCAAGAAGCTGCGGAAGCACGGCAGCATCAAGGCCCTCTCGAAGAACAAGTCGATCAAGGCCCTGAACAAGGACCTCAAGAAGGCGCGGAAGAAGGGGTACAAGCTTCGCGAGTCCCAGCCGGCCATCAAACTCAGCAAGAAGAAGGCCAAGCGCCTCCGGAAGTTCAACGTCAAGCTGCTCCGGCGCTGTCGCTACAGCAACATCCAGGACGCGGTCACGGCCTCGCACAACAACGACCGCATCGAGATCCTTCCCGGCCTCTACACCGAGCCCAAGTCTCGCGCCCGGCCGACGAACGATCCGGCCTGCGCGAACCTGAAGATCCTCAACGACAAGGCCAATTCGGGCGCCGTCTCCTACGCCTACCAGGTCAAGTGCCCGAACGACCAGAACCTGATCGCGGTGATCGGGCGAGCCCTGACGAACGCCCCGGTGCCGCAGCCGCCGCGGGTCGACCGCCACATCATTCCCGACGCCGGACCGTGCATCCGCTGCAACCTGCAGATCCAGGGAACGGGAGCCTCGCCCGACGACGTCACGATCGACGCCGGCGACCCGAAGTCCGGCGACTCGACGCCGCTGGGGTCCGTGAAGGACGTCGGCATCCGGGCCGACCGGGCCGACGGCTTCGTTCTCGACAACGTCAAGGTTCGTCACGCGAAGGAGCACGACGTCTACGTGATCGAGACCGACGGCTCGCATCTCGACCGGCTGAAGATGCCCTACGCCGGTGAGTACGGCCTGCTGACCTTCGTCGCCGACCACTCGCTGGTCGAGAACTGCGACGCATGGGGCGCAGGCGACGCAGGGCTCTACCCGGGCGCCAGCGCCGATCTCGGCGAGGCGGTGGCGCCGAGCGAACGGCGCTACGGCACCGAGATCCGGAACTGCGACACGCACCACAACCTGCTCGGGTACTCCGGAACCGACGGCAACTCCGTCTGGGTCCACGACGTCAAGTTCTACGACAACGCGATGGGCTTCTCGACCGACGTGTTCACTGCCGCCGGGCATCCGGGCTTCCCGCAGGACTCCGACCTGCTGGAGAACAACGACTTCTACTCGAACAACTTCAACCCGTATCTGCCTCTCTGCCAGGGCAGCCAGAAGCCCGGTCCGAATGGGCCGAGCCAGGGTTGCTCCGACGTCACCCCGACCGAGCCGATCCCGGTCGGAACCGGCATGTGGATCGCGGGCGGCAACGCCAACGTCATCCGCAACAACCGCTTCTGGGACAACTGGCGCCGCGGCGCGATGCTCTTCGCGGTCCCCGACGCATTCGTCTGCCCGACCGACTCCCAGAACCAGATTCCGGGCTGCGATCCGACGAAGACCGCCACTTCGTATCGCAACCAGTTCTACGGCAACAAGATGGGCCAGGCGCCCGATGGGAGCTCGCAGCCCAACGGCGTGGACTTCTGGTGGGATCAGGGCGGCGTCACGACCGACCCCAGCAACAGCGGCAACTGCTGGCACGACAACACCGGCAAGGACGGCACGGCGGCGAGCCTCACGGGCGATCCCTCGCCGTCCGGCGTCGCACCAGACAACCTCCCCTCGGACTGCAGCAACAGCCCACTCGTCGGGCCCCCGATCACGACCCCGAAGGTCACCGAGCTGCTGGCCTGCAGCGGCGACCTGCCCGGCAGTCCCAGCTGCCCCTGGTTCACCACCCCGCCGAAGCCATAGCGCGGCGCGGCCTCACGCGTCACCGCCGCGCGCTCGCGGTGCTCTCCATGCTCGCCGTCAGCGCGCTCGTCGCAGGGTGCGGAGGGGGTTCCGGGACGCAGCCCCAGATCGACGTCGGGCCCAACGTCGGGGAGCCGATCAACCTGGCGGACTGCAACGACTGGAACCAGGCGAACACCGAGCAGCGCCTCGGCACCATTCACGAGCTCAAGGGATTCGCCGGCGGCCCGGTGGTCGGCAACAACGCGTCATCTCCATCGGGAACCGGCGCCGTGCTCGACGACAAGAAGGCCTACGAGCTGTTCAACAGCTATTGCAAGGAGTCGTTTGCCCGCGGCTTCAAGCTCTACAAGCTCTACGGGCGCGCGGCGGCGTTCGCCGGCCAGCCCAGCAGTAGTCCGCCCATTGATCTATCGGTCGCTATTCTTTGGGCGTACCTCGGGCCTGGGGCCGGGGGTTTTTTTCTGTCCGGCCGCGCAGCTCTGGCGAATGCCGGCAATCACCAACTAGTGAAGTAGAGAGACATGGCCTCTGACGTTCGAATCGGCGTAACGCTCGCCTGTGAGGAGTGCAAGCGCCGCAACTACGAGACGAACAAGTCCCGGCGGAACACGCCGGACCGGATCGAGATCCGGAAGTTCTGTCGTTGGTGCGGGCGGCACACCTCGCACAAGGAGACCCGCTAGGGCGGATGACCGGTCTCCCGACCATGCACACCTGGCTGACGCGTGTGGCCGCCGCATCTCGGCGTCCTCGGGCTTGCCCTTGCCACCAGCAAGGGCTGCGCCCTGCGTCCCCCGATCTGCTTGGCCACACGCGCCCCCAGGCGCACATGGCCAGGAGTCCGGTCATCTGAGATGGCGAAGACGAGGGCACAGCGGAAGGCGGAGCGCCGTCGCCGCCAGCAGCAGGAGCAGCGGGGCGACGTCGAGCGCGAGCAGGAGGAGCGCGCGCAGGAGGACACCCAGCGCGGTGTCTCCGGCGAGGTCGCCGAGGCCGAGGCGGTGCTTCGCACCGGCGCACAGACCGAGGACTATGGAGAGACCGTCGAGCCGCCGCGGGACACCGCCGCAGCCGGCTCGCCCGTCCCCGGCGTCATGCCGGCCCCGGTTCGCCCGGAGCCGCCCGCTGAGCCCGAGGCCCCCGCGCCCTCCCGCGCGGACGTCGGCGCCCCCGCCGACGCCCCGAAAGCCGAGCCGAAGGAGAGCCGCCGCGACCGCCGCGAGCGCGAGAAGGAGGAGCGCCGCAAGGCTCGCACCAAGGAACTTCAGAAGGGCCAGGCCGAGAAGGCCGAGAAGCGTCGCGGCCCGGTTCTCGGTTTCCTGCTTTCCTGCTGGGCCGAGCTCAAGCGCGTGCAGTGGCCGGACCGGGACACCCTGGTTCAGGCCTCGGCCGTGACATTCATCTTCGTGGCCGTGATGGCCGCATATCTGGGCGCCCTCGACGCCGCCTTCAACTGGTTCATCAAGCAGCTTCTCTAGGCGGACCCAAGGAGACTGACGATGTTTCGCTGGTACGTGATCAACACCTACTCCGGGCACGAGAACAAGGTCAAGCAGAACCTCGAGCACCGGGTCCACACGATGGGCCAGGAGCGAAACGTGCGCCAGGTCGTCGTCCCCACCGAGCAGATCTCGGAGATGAAGGACGGCCAGAAGATCCAGACCGAGAAGCGGACCATGCCCGGCTACGTGCTGGTCAACATGGAGATGACCGACGACGCCTGGGGCCTCGTCAAGAACACCCCCGGCGTCACCGGGTTCGTCGGATCGCGCAACAAGCCGATCCCGCTCTCCAAGGTGGAGGTCGACCGTCTCCTGCACCGCGAGACGGCCGAGCGCCCGCGCACCCGCGCGCAGTTCTCGATCGGCGAGTCCGTCAAGGTGATCTCCGGGCCGCTCGCCGACTTCTCCGGCGAGATCGCCGAGATCAACGACGACGCGGCCAAGCTCAAGGTCCTGGTCTCGATCTTCGGGCGCGAGACGCCCGTCGAGGTCAACTACGACCAGGTCAAGAAGATCTAACTTCTCTATCCATGGCCAAGAAGGTCCTCACCCAGATCAAGCTGCAGATCCCCGCCGGAGCGGCGAACCCCGCTCCTCCCGTCGGCCCTGCCCTGGGACAGCACGGCGTCAACATCATGGAGTTCTGCAAGGCCTTCAACGCGCAGACCCAGCAGGACACCGGCACGATCATCCCGGTCGAGATCACGGTCTACGAGGACCGCTCCTTCGACTTCATCACCAAGACCCCACCGGCCGCCATCCTGATCAAGGAGGCCGCCGGGCTCGACAAGGGCTCCGGTGAGCCGCACAGCGTGAAGGTCGGCTCGATCACCGTCGACCAGGCCCGCCAGATCGCCGAGCGCAAGATGCCCGACCTGAACGCCAACGACATCGACGCCGCCACGAAGATCATCGCCGGCACGGCCCGGTCGATGGGCGTCACGGTGGAGGGTCTCTGATGGCTCGCGGCAAGCGCTACCGGGAGGCCTACGAGAAGATCGATCGGACGACGGCGTATCCGCCCGCCGAGGCGATCCGCCTGATCAAGGAGACGTCCGGCGCGAAGTTCGACGAGACCGTCGAGCTGCACATCCGGCTCGGCGTGAACGTGCGACACGCCGAGGAGCAGCTGCGCGGGACGCTGGCCCTCCCCAAGGGTCTCGGCAAGAACGTCACGATCGCCGTCTTCGCCGAGGGCGACGTCGCCCGCCAGGCCACCGAGGCCGGGGCCGACTTCGTCGGCTCCGACGACCTCGCCGAGCGGGTCGAGGGCGGCTGGACCGACTTCGACGTCGCGATCGCGCACCCGTCGCAGATGCCGAAGGTCGGCAAGCTCGGCCGCGTCCTGGGCCCCCAGGGCAAGATGCCGAACCCCAAGGTCGGGACAGTCACCGACGACATCGCCAAGGCGGTGGACGAGGCGAAGGCGGGAAAGATCGAGTACCGCACCGACCGGCAGGCGATCGTCCACCTGGCGATCGGCAAGACGAGCTTCTCCGAAGACGATCTGCTCGAGAACTACGCCGCGGTGATCGAGGAGATCATCCGCGCGAAGCCCGCCGCCGCCAAGGGCCGCTACATCCTCTCGGTCACGGTCACCACGACGATGGGCCCGGGCATTCGCGTCGACTCTTCCCGAACCCGCCGCGGCGAGATCATGCAGGGCGCCGGCGGGGCTCCGAGCGACGCGGACTCGGACGAAGCGACCGCACCCGCAGAGGCGGGCGCGGAAGCCACGCCTGCGTAGGCGCCGCCGCAACTGCCTGAGCGTCGCCCGGCCACGCCGGGCACTCGAAGATGCGTGCCAGTACTTACCACGTGGTCAAGTTGCCGCAAAGTACGGACAAAAAGTTCGGGAAAAGACCAATGCGACGGCCCAGCGATTTGGTCTATGTTTGGTTCGACTCCGAACGCTGGACCTGAACAGCCGGTTGGCGGAGTCGTTTGACGGAAAGTCACGAGGCGACCGGAACGATGTGACGTCGACCTCTGCCGAAACATGGTATTGACGCGGCTGTGTGGCCGCATGGAGCAGTGGTGCAGTTCAGATGGCGGTGTCGCGCAGCACTCGGGGGCCGATCCCCAGGTCCGCGTACAAGCCAACCAACGAAACGGATTCACGCCACGGCGGGACCCGGTTTCGGCGCCGCCCTGCTCGCCTCGTTCGGCCTGCTGCTCTACCTGGGGCTGGGCTCCGGAGCTCAGTCCGCGTCCGCGCAGGCCGCGCCCTGCGATCCACCCGTCCAGAACCCGATCGTCTGCGAGAACTCCAAGCCGGGCAACCCGGCGAGCGAGTGGGACATCAGCGGCGGCGGCGCCGGCGACCCGAACCTGCAGGGGTTCGCGACCGACATCAGCGTCAACCACGGCGAGACCGTCGACTTCAAGATCGACACCCCCTATTCGGCGTATCACCTCGACATCTACCGGATGGGCTACTACAACGGCGACGGCGCCCGCAAGGTGGACACCGTCACGCCCTCGGCCAGCCTGCCGCAGACGCAGCCCGATTGCATCGATGACCCGACGACGACGGGGCTGACCGACTGCGGCAACTGGTCGGAGTCCGCCTCCTGGGCGGTGCCGGCGGACGCGGTGTCGGGCATCTACTTCGCCAAGCTCGTCCGCGACGGCGGACCCTCGGATGGAAGCCACATCTTCTTCATCGTCCGCGACGACACCGGTCAGTCGGACCTCCTCTTCCAGACGCAGGACACGACCTGGGAGGCCTACAACCAGTACGGCGGCAGGAGCCTGTACCAGAGCAGCGACGGCGGGCCCGGGACGAATCCGGCCCGAGCCTACAAGGTCAGCTACAACCGCCCCCTCACCACCCGCGGTCCGACTCCGGAGGACTCGCCGTTCAACGCCGAGTACCCCATGGTTCGCTGGCTGGAGCGCAACGGCTACGACGTCAGCTACTTCACCGGGGTCGACAGCGCCCGGAGAGGGAGCGAGATCCTCGATCACAAAACCTTCCTCTCGGTCGGGCACGACGAGTACTGGTCCGCGGGCCAACGCGCCAACGTCACGGCCGCGCGAGATGCCGGCGTCAACCTCGCCTTCTTCAGCGGCAACGAGAGCTTCTGGAAGACGCGCTGGGAGCCCAGCACAGCCGACGGCTCGAGCATCGACTACCGCACCCTGGTCTCCTACAAGGAGACCCACGCCGGCGCCAAGATCGACCCGAGCCCGGAGTGGACCGGTACCTGGCGCGATGTGCGCTCGTTCAATCCCGAGGGCCCCAACCCCGAGAACGGGCTGACCGGCACGATGTTCAGGGTCAACTCCGGCACCTCCGCGATCGACGTGCCGGCCGCCGACGGCAAGATGCGTCTCTGGCGCAACACCCCCATCGCCAACCTGGCCACGAACCAGACGGCAACCCTCACTGGAGACACCCTGGGCTACGAGTGGGACGAGACGCCCGCGAACAGCTCGCGGCCCGCGGGGCTGGTGCAGATGTCCTCGAGCACGAGGAGCGGCGTCGATGTTCTCCAGGACAACGGCTCCACCTTCGCCAGCGGCACGGCGACCCACCACCTGACCCTCTACCGCGACCCCAATGGCGCGGGAGCGGCTGACGACGCCCTGGTCTTCGGCGCCGGCACGATCCAGTGGTCCTGGGGCCTCGACGGCGACCACGATCGCGGCGGCTCCACTCCCGACCCGCGCATGCAGCAGGCGACGGTCAACCTGCTCGCCGACATGGGCGCCCAGCCGGCCACGCTTCAGGGCGACCTGGTCGCGGCGACCGCCTCGACGGACACGAATCCCCCCAGCTCCAATATCGAGTCGCCGCTTGACGGCTCCAACGTCCAGAGCGGCCAGTCGATCACGATCAGCGGCACCGCCACGGACGCGACGGGAGAGTCCGGCGGAAGCCAGGTCGGGAGCGTCGAGGTCTCGACCGACGGTGGCGCCACCTGGCACCCGGCGCAGGGGCGCGACAACTGGACCTACTCCTGGACCCCGGGCGCCACCGGCCCCGCCACGATCAAGACGCGGGCCGCCGACGACAGCGCCAACCTCGAGACCCCCGGCGCGGGCATCACCGTCAACGTCACTCCGCGCACCTGCCCCTGCTCGATCTGGGACAACTCCTTCACGCTCCCCGGCGAAAACGACCCGAACGCGGTCGAGGTCGGCGTCAAGTTCCGCTCCGACCAGGCGGGGTTCATCACCGGCCTGCGCTTCTACAAGACCTCCGGCAACACCGGCACCCACATCGGCCACCTGTGGACGGCGGGAGGGGCCCAGCTGGCCGAGGCGACCTTCAGCGGGGAGACCGCCTCCGGCTGGCAGGAGATCAGCCTCGACAGCCCGGTGGCGATCGATGCCAATACGACATACGTCGCCTCCTACCATGCGCCCAACGGCAACTACGCCGCCAGCAACAACTATTTCGCCACCGGCGGCTTCGACAGTGCACCGCTGCACGCGCTCGGCGAGGGCGTGGACGGGTCCAACGGCATCTACAAGTACGGACCATCCGGAGGGCTGTTCTCGGGCGGCGGCCCCGACACCTTCCAGTCGAGCAACTACGGGGTCGACGTCGTCTTCGCGAACACCGTCGGGCCGGACACCACCCCGCCGACCATCAATGTGCGCTCGCCCGCCAGCGGCGCCAGCGGCGTCGCCACCGGCGCCAACGTGACGGCGACCTTCAACGAGCCGATGGACTCCAACACCATCAACGGCACCAACATCCAGCTGCGGGATCCGTCCAACGCGCTGGTCCCGGCGACGGTCAGTTACAGCGGTGCGAACAGGAGGGCGACGCTGACTCCGGATGCACCGCTGCAGAGCTCGACCACCTACACGGCGACCGTCAAGGGCGGTCCCCTTCCGGACGGCGTCAAGGACGTCGCCGGAAACCCGCTGGCCGCGGACTCGACCTGGTCCTTCACCACGGCGGCGCCGCCACCGCCACCGCCCGACGAGGGCCCGGGCGGCCCGGTCCTGGTGATCTCGAACGCCGCCAACCCGTTCAGCCGCTACTTCGCCGAGATCCTCCGAGCGGAGGGCCTGAACGAGTTCACGGCCACGGACATCACCAACGTCACCCCGGCGGTGCTGAACGCCCACGACGTCGCCATCCTCGGCGATGGCCCCCTGGACGCCGGGCAGGTGACGATGCTCGACAACTGGGTGCAGGCGGGCGGCAACCTGATCGCCAGCCGGCCGGATCCCCAGCTGGCGGGCCTGCTGGGCCTGACCCCGGCCGGGTCGCCGATGTCGAACGAGTACCTCAAGGTCGACACCACGTCCGGACCGGGCGCGGGCATCGTCGGCCAGACGATCCAGTACCACGGGGCGGCTGACCGCTACACGCTGAGCGGAGCCCAGGCCGTGGCGAATCTCTACTCCGACGCGACCACCGCGACCTCCAACCCCGCGGTGACGATGCGAAGCGTGGGCTCGGGTCACGCCGCGGCCTTCACCTACGACCTGGCGCGCTCGGTCGTCGAGACGCGCCAGGGCAACCCGGCCTGGTCGGGGGACGAGCGCGACAGCTCCGTGGGCGGGAACCAGCTGATCCGCTCCGACGATCTCTTCTTCGGCGCCAAGACCGGGGACGTGCAGCCGGACTGGGTCGATCTGAACAAGGTGGCCATCCCGCAGGCCGACGAGCAGCAGCACCTGCTGACCAACCTGATCGAGCAGATGAACCTGCAGAAGAAGCCGCTGCCCCGGTTCTGGTTCCTGCCACGAGACAAGAAGGCGGCCGTGGTGATGACCGGTGACGACCACGGCAACGGCGGCACCGTCGGTCGCTTCCAGCAGTACGCAGCCCCCCCGACAGTCCCGCCGGCTGCTCGGTGGCCGACTGGCAGTGCGTGCGGGGCACCTCCTACATCTACCCCGGCACCCCGATCTCTGACTCCCAGGCCGCCGCCTTCCAGAGCCAGGGGTTCGAGATCGCGCTGCATGCGCTGACCAACTGCGAGAACTGGACCAGCCAGGCGCAGCTCGAATCCTTCTACTCGAGCCAGCTCGCCGCCTTCGCCGCCGACTTCCCGAGCCTGGCGTCGCCCGCCACCAACCGCACCCACTGCATCGCGTGGAGCGATTGGGCGACGCAGCCGAAGGTGGAGCTGGAGAACGGCATCCGCCTTGACACCAACTACTACTACTGGCCCGAGGCCTGGATTCAGGACCGCCCGGGGATGTTCACCGGCTCCGGGATGCCGATGCGCTTCGCCGATCTCAACGGCTCGATGATCGACGTCTACCAGGCGGCCACCCAGATGACCGACGAGTCGGGGCAGAGCGAGCCGGCCAACATCGACTCGCTGCTCAACAAGGCGGTCGGCCCTGAGGGCTACTACGGGGTCTTCACCGCGAACATGCACACCGACAGCGCCTCGAGCTCGGGCTCGGACGCGATCGTCGCCTCGGCGCTTTCGCACGGCGTTCCGGTCGTTTCGGCGCGGCAGATGCTGGACTGGCTCGACGGCCGCAACCAATCCTCGTTCGACGGGGTCTCCTGGAGCGGGAACAAGCTGAGCTTCAGCGTCACCCACGCCGCCGGCGCGAACGGCCTCCGCGGAATGGTGCCGACCACCTCCTCGGTTGGAGCGCTGACCACGGTGAAGCGGGACGGCACGCAGATCCCCACCACCACCCAGACGATCAAGGGCGACGAGTACGCGTTCTTCGACGCGACCGCCGGCAGCTACGAGGCGACTTACGCGGTCGACGACACGGCGCCGGCGATCTCCAACGTCGCCGCCTCGGCTACGGGCGACGGAACCGCCACCATCACCTGGGACACCGACGAGGCATCCAGCTCCCGGGTCGACTACGGCACCAGCCCCGGCTCGTTGACCTCGCAGCAAAGCAGCCCCGGGCTGACCACCTCCCACAGCATCCAGCTCACCGGGCTGGCGCCGAACACCACCTACCACTACCGGGTGGTCTCCACCGACGCCGCCTCCAACACGGCGACGGAGCCGAATCCGCCGGCGGATCCGGCGAGCTTCACCACGCCCTCGGCGAGCTTCACGGACACGACGGTCTCGGACTTCGGCGCGGGCACCCCGGACGCCAACACGTACGTGTCCGAGATGGGCAACGGTGAGGTTATCCTGAAGCCGGCCGAGGGCCAGGAGTTCTCGGGCGGGCCAGGGCTGCCCGGTGGCTGGTCGAGTTGTGTCTGGCCCGCCGATCCCCCGTGCAGCGGTGGTGCTGGCGGCACCAGCGTCTCCGGCGGCAGCCTGCATGTGGACGGCGGGATGGCCACCACCACCGCGACCTTCGGCCCCGGCCACTCGCTCGAGTTCGCCGCCACCTTCGGCGCCGCCACCTTCCAGCACGTCGCCTTCACCGACAACTTCAACAACGCCTGGGCGATGTTCAGCACCCGCAGCCAGGGAACCCCCGGCCAGCTCTACACCAGCACCAACCCCGGGAACCAGGACAACCCGGTCGGGGTCCCCGGCCAGTACATCGGCTCGTCACACCGCTACCGGATCCAGTGGAACGCCGGTCAGGTTCAGTACTACATCGATGACACCCTGGTGCAGACCGAGAGCGTCACCTTCGGATCCAACCTGAACGTGGCCGTGAGCGACTTCAACTCCGGCGGCCCCGGGCTATCGGTCGACTGGCTGCACCTGAGCCCCTACCCGTCCTCGGGCGCCTTCCTCTCGCGCGTCTTCGACGCCGGCCAGGCGGCCGACTGGGGCGCTCTCACCTGGCACGCCAACGCGCCGCCGAACACCAGCGTTCAGATCAGCGTCCGCACCGGCAACAGCCCGATCCCCGACGGGACCTGGAGCGCCTTCACCCCGATCGCCTCCTCGGGTGACGACATCCCCGGCAACTCGCGCTACGTGCAGTATCGGGCGGAGCCTGGGTCGAGCGATCCGAGCCAGACGTCCACCCTGAGCGATGTCTTGATCGCCTACGCGACGGGCGCCGACACCACTGCGCCGACGATCACGCAAAGGACACCGGCACCGAGCGCCACCAACGTTCCACGCAACACCAACGTCGACGTCCAGTTCAGCGAGGCGATGAACCCCGCGACGATCAACGGGTCCACCGTCGGCCTGCGGAAGCAGGGGGCGGGCAGCGACGTGCCGGCGAGCGTGAGCTATGCGGGGAACACGGCGACGATCGATCCGAACGCCGACCTGGATCCGAGCGCCGTCTATGACGTCACGGTCAAGGGCGGGGCGAGCGGCGTCACAGACGCGGCCGGCAACCCGCTCGCCGCCGACGACACCTGGAGCTTTACCACCGTCCCGCTGACGTTCGTCGACACCGCCACCGGCGACTTCAGCGCCGGCACCCCCGGCGCAGACACCTACGTCTCCGAGACCGGCAACGGCGAGGTGACTTTGAAGCCGACCGAGGGCAGCGAGTTCCCGGGCAGCTCGGTGCCGGCCGGCTGGCAGAGCTGTCCGTGGAGCGCCCCGGACCCGGAGAACTGCACCCCCGGGACCGGCGCCACCGTCTCGGGGGGCAGCCTCCATGTGGACGGCTCCTACGCAAGGACCATCGCCACCTACGCCTCGGGGCGCTCGCTTGAGTTCAGGGCCACCTTCAATCAGCAGAACAACCAGCACATCGGCTTCGGGGTGGACATGAACAACTCGGCGAACTGGGCGATCTTCAGCGTTAAGTTCGACGGCACCTTCAACGCCCGCACCAACAATGGCGGGGCTTCAACCGAGACGCCGCTTCCGATCGGCCTGGTCGGCAGCTCGCACCTCTACCGGATCGAGTGGGACACGACCGAGGTCCGCTACTACGTGGACGGGGCGTTGGTCGCCACGCACGCCGCGAACTTCGGCGCCACCCAGATGCGCCCGATCGCCAGCGACCTCACGCCGAGCGGGGCCGAGGCCACGGTCGACTGGATGCGGATGAGCCCCTACCCCGGCTCGGGCACCTTCGACTCCCGCGTCTTCGATGCCGGCGCCGGGCAGACCGCGGACTGGGGCGCGCTCAGCTGGAACTCGGCGACGCCCTCAAGTACGGGGACCGCGATCAGCGTTCGCACCGGCGACACCCCGACCCCCGATGCCGGCTGGAGCCCCTTCACCCCGATCGCCTCGAGCGGCGGCGACATCCCGGGCACCTCGCGCTACGTGCAGTACCGGGCTGTGCTCACCTCGAGCGACAACACCCAGACGCCGGTCCTGAACCAGGTCGCGATCGGCTATGCGCTGAGCGCGGACACCACCGCGCCGACGATCACCGGCCGCGATCCGGCGTCGGGGGCCACCGACGTCCCCCGTAACACCAACGTCCAGGTCCACTTCAGCGAGCCGATGAACCCGGCGACGATCGACGCCTCCAGCGTCCACCTGCAGAAGCAGGGCTCGGGCACCGACGTCCCCGCCGCCGTCAGCTACTCGGGGACCACCGCGACGCTCGACCCGAACGCCGACCTCGACCCCAGCGCCGTCTACACGGTCACCGTCGACGGCTCGGTGCAGGACGAGGCCGGCAACCCCCTCGGCTCGCCGGGCAGCTGGAGCTTCACCACCGCGGCGCTCAGCTTCGACTTCACCGACACCACCGTCTCTGACTTCGGCGCCGGCATCCTGGACGCCAACACCTACATCTCCCAGACCGGCGACGGCGAGGTGACCCTGAAGCCGACCGTGGGGGAGGAGTTCTCGGGGAGCTCTGTCCCGGCCGGATGGACCAGCTGCCCGTGGACCACCTCCGAGCCACCCTGCCCGTCCGGCGCGACCGTCTCGGATGGCGCCCTGCACGCCAACGGCGCCTACGCGCGCACAGACACCGCCTACCCCGCGGGCCGCTCGCTCGAGTTCGTCGCCACCTTCAATGCGGTCCCGTTCGAGACGGTTGGGTTCGCCAATGACCTGAACGCGGCTCCCTGGGCGACTTTCAGCACCACAGCCGACGCCAACACCCTCTACGCCCGCACCGACAACGGTCAAGGGGGCAGCCCGCCGGATACGGCTCTGCCCGGAGGTCTGATCGGCAGCCCGCACCTCTACCGGATCGAGTGGGACGCGAGCGAGGTCCGCTTCTACGTCGACGGCGGCCTGGTCGCGACCCACACGATCACCTACCCGCAGCAGATGCGCCCGATCGCCAGCGAGTACAACGCCGGCGGGGGCGAGCTGACGGTCGATTGGATGCGGATGAGCCCCTACCCGTCCTCGGGGAGCTTCCTCTCCCGGGTCTTCGACGCCGGCCCCGGTCAGAGCGTCGACTGGGGCCCGCTCACCTGGGACGCAGACGTTCCGAGCGGCACCAGCCTGCAGCTCAGCGTCCGCACCGGTGACACCCCGACGCCTGACATCAGCTGGAGCCCCTTCACCCCGATCAACTCGAGTGGCGAGGACATCCCGGGCACCTCGCGCTACGTCCAGTACAAGGCCGATTTCGACCCGGACCCGAACCTGACCTCCTCCTTGCAGGACGTAACCATCGCCGGCGCCGGCGCCAGCGACACGACCGCGCCCGAGACCAGCATCGACACCCACCCGAACGCGATCTCCGGCTCGGCCGCCGCCGACTTCACCTTCTCGGGCTCCGACCCCGGCGGCTCGGGGGTCGCCTCCTTCGAATGCAAGCTCGACGGCGCCGCCTTCGCCGCCTGCACCTCGCCCCGGGACTACAGCTCGCTCAGCGAGGGCTCCCACACCTTCTCGGTCAGGGCGATCGACAGCGCCGGCAACCCCGACGCCAGCCCCGACTCCTTCACCTGGACGGTCGACACCGCCGCCCCCGACACCCAGATCCTCACCCACCCGGCCGACCCCGCCTCCTCGACCGCCGCCGACTTCACCTTCTCGGGCTCCGACCCCGGCGGCTCGGGGGTCGCCTCCTTCGAATGCAAGCTCGACTCGGGCGCCTTCGCCGCCTGCACCTCCCCCCAGCACTACGCCTCCCTGGCCGAGGGCTCCCACACCTTCTCGGTCAGGGCGATCGACCAGGCCGGCAACGTCGACGCCAGCCCCGACTCCTTCACCTGGACGGTCGACACCGCCGCCCCCGACACCCAGATCCTCACCCACCCGAGCGCGATCTCCGGCTCGGCCGCCGCCGACTTCACCTTCTCGGGCTCCGACCCCGGCGGCTCGGGGGTCGCCTCCTTCGAATGCAAGCTCGACTCGGGCTCCTTCGCCGCCTGCACCTCCCCCCAGCACTACGCCTCCCTGGCCGAGGGCTCCCACACCTTCTCGGTCCGGGCGATCGACAGCGCCGGCAACGTCGACGCCAGCCCCGACTCCTTCACCTGGACGGCCAACACCAGCGCGCCGGACACGGTGATCGACTCGGCCCCGCACGACACCACCACCGACCCGACCCCGACCTTCACCTTCCACTCCACCGAGCCCGGCTCGAGCTTCGAGTGCTCGGTGGACACCGGCACCGCCGACTTCCACACCTGCAGCAGCCCCTTCACCCCCTCGGCGCTCAGCGACGGTGACTACACCTTCCGGGTCCGCGCCATCGACTCATCCGCGAACACCGACCCGAGCCCGGCGACCGAGTCCTTCACGGTCAACACCGCCGCTCCCCCCGGAGGTGGAGTCGCCGGTGGGGTCGGCGGGAAGATCCAGGGCACACCTGGTGACGACGTGATCACCGGCACGCCCGGCGACGACGTGATCGACGGCGGCGGCGGCAATGACGTGATCGACGGCGGCGGCGGCAATGACGTGATCACCTGCGGCGGCGGCAACGACATCGCAGACGGCGGCGTCGGCAACGATCTGATCAACTGCGGCGCCGGCAACGACCTCCTGAACGGCGGGCCCGGCAACGACACCCTGAACGGAGGCGCCGGCAACGACACCCTGAACGGCGACGGCTCGCCCGCGGGCAACGCTGTTACTCGAGCCGCGGGGACGGGCGGCAACGACAAGCTGAACGGGGGCGCCGGCAACGACAAGCTGCGGGGCCAGGGCGGCAACGACAAGCTGAAGGGCCAAGCTGGCAACGACGGGCTCTGGGGCGGGCCCGGCGTCGATGTCCTGCTCGGGGGGCGGGGCAGGGACAAGCTTGTCGGTGGTCCCGGCCGGGACAAGCAGAAGCAGTAGCCGCTGCCACGAAGAGCGTTACGTCTCTACTCGTGGCGACTCCTCCTGCCCTGAGCCGTGTTGTCCGGCCGGGCCGATCGGCTCCGTCCAGGCCTGCAGCTCGCCCAAGTCCTACAGCGGCCTGGCCCTCGGCACTCACACCTTCGCGGTGCGCTCAGCCGACGCCGCTGGCACAACATCGATCCCACCCCTGCTACCCACGCCTGGACGATCACGCCCCAGGTGCTGGGCCAGTCCGCTCAAAGCCCGACGTTCCAGGCTCAAGGGCGTGCGGCGCAAGGTCATGGTCGCGACAGTGAACTGTCCGGAGGGCACCTGCAGCGTGGAGCAGGCGCAGGCGAGGTTGAAGCTCCAGGGGGAGTCCGTTTCTGTCGGGGGCGCCTGTCCCTCAAGCTCCTGGTCAGCTCCACCAACGGCACGCATGCGGAGCTGACCCAGCCGATAAAGCTGAGGGCATTGGGGCGGTAGGTGGCGCACTCGTTGATTCCCTACACTGCGCGCATCGAATAGCCGCCCGAGACCGTCGGCGGGACCAAGTCCAGAAGTCCGGCGCAGGTAGCGAGAGTCACCGGTCGACCCGACCGCCCGCTCTGGCCCGCCTGCGTGCGGGTCTTTTCTTTGGCGGGGGCGGCGAGACGAGACGAAATGGACCGAGAACAGAAAACAGCGGTTGTCGAGGAGCTCGCCGAGGAGCTCAAGGGCGCGACGGCGATCTTCGCGGTGGACTACCGCGGCATCAGCGTGCCGCAGGCCGCGGAGCTGCGCGCCGGCCTGCGCGACGCCGACACCCGCTTCCGAATCGTCAAGAACCGGCTCACCTTGCGCGCCGCCGACGCGGCCGGCACTGACGGGCTCAAGGATCACCTGAGCGGTCCCACCGCGCTCGCCCTGGTGAAGGGCGATGCCGCGCTCGCCGCCAAGACGCTCTCTCGCCTGGGCTCCGAATGGGAGCTGCTCGACTACAAGGGCGGCTTGATGGACGGAGAGGAGCTCGATCCCGACTCCTTCACGGCGATCGCTCGCCTGCCGGGTCGCGAGGCCCTCAACGCACAGCTGGCCGGCGTGGTCGCCAGCCCGCTCACCGGCTTGGTCCGGGGCCTGGGCTCGATGATCCAGGGCCTGGCGCTGCAGCTCGGCCAGATCGCCGAGCAGGGCCTGGTCAGCGGCGAGGCTCCCCCCGCCGAAGAGGCACCCGCCGCCGAAGAGGCGCCCGCCGAGGAGTCGGCGCCCGACCCCGAGCTCGAAGAGTCCCCGGAGGAGACCTCCGAGGAGGAGGCGCCGGAGGGCGAGGACGCCGGCCAGGGCGAGCCCGCCGAGACCACGGAGGGCGACGCCGACATCGGCGAAGAGCCCGCCGAAGAGACTTCAGACGATTCCGAGAACAAGGAGGACAGCGAGTAGATGGCCACCAGCACACAAGACTGGATCGAGGAGCTCAAGGGCATTTCGGTGCTCGAGCTCTCCGAGCGCATCAAGGCGCTCGAGGAGGAGTTCGGCGTTTCCGCGACCGCAGTTGCGGCCGCCGCCCCGGCGGGAACCAGCGGCGACGGTGCCGCGGTGGAGGAGGAGGCCGGGACGGTTGATCTCGTCCTGACCGGAGCCGGCGAGAAGAAGATCGGCGTGATCAAGGTCGTGCGCGCCGCCACCGGACTCGGCCTCAAGGAGGCCAAGGCTCTCGTTGACGAGGCTCCCAAGCCCGTCAAGGAGGCGGTCGAGCGCGAGGAGGCCGAGGGCCTGCTCAAGGAGATCGAAGAGGCCGGCGGCACCGCCGAGATCAAGTAGACCCGGCCGCGCCCTTTGTGGCGGCCGGTGATGGAGAAACTGCTCCAAACCGCTCTGATTGGGAGTAAGATCCCGGCGCGTGCCCTTTCGGGGCGTGTTAGCAACCCTTGACCAAAGGGTTGCCGTGCGTTACTATGCACGGTTCGCGCGCCCGGTGAGCCCTGCTGCCCGATTCTTGCGCGGACTCACAACCCTTCGAATACTTTGAGGAGTCGCCGAGTTGGCCGGATCCAACGCTGTCGCCGCAACCCGTAGGAGCTTTTCCCGTCTCAAGAACCCTCTCGAAGTCCCACACCTGATCGATATTCAGCGGAAGTCCTTCGCGGACCTGGTTGATCCGAAGGACGGACTGCTGAGAGCGACGATCGACGACATCTCCCCGACCGAGGATTACACGGGGAACCTGGCGATCGTCTTCGGGGACTTCGAGTTCGACGATCCACCCAACAACGTGGATGAGTGTCGCGAGAAGGACATGACCTACTCGCGTCCGCTCAACGTCAAGGTCGCGTTCCAGAACCGGGAGACCGGTGAGATCCGCGAGCAGACCGTCTTCATGGGCGATTTCCCGTGGATGACGGATCGCGGCACCTTCATCATCAACGGCACCGAGCGCGTGGTCGTCACGCAGCTGGTCCGTTCCCCGGGCGCCTATGTAATGGAGCCCAAGGATCGCGAGAAGCAGGTCTTCATCGCGAACCTGATGCCGGCCCGGGGATCCTGGCTGGAGCTGGAGATCGACAAGAAGGGCCGTGTCTACGTCCGCATCGACCGCAAGCGCAAGCTGCCGGTCACCGTGCTGCTGCGCGCGATGGGCTACGTCGAGGACGAGAAGCTCCTCGAGATGTTCGACAACTCCGTCTACATGCGGCACACGATCGCCGCGGACACGGATGCGACCAGGGACGAGGAGGGCGCCCTGATCGAGCTCTTCAAGAAGCAGCGCCCGGGCGAGCCGCCGTCGGTTGACGCCGCGAAGGCCCTGCTGGAGCAGCTCTTCTTCGATCCCAAGCGCTACGACCTGACCCGCGTCGGCCGCTACAAGCTGAACGCTCGTCTGGACCTGGACATCGATCTCGACACCCGGGTCCTGACCCACGACGACATCATCGCCCTGGTCAAGGAGCTCGTCTCCATCCCGAAGCTGCTCGGCGTCCCGGAGGAGATCGACGAGGAGAACCCGATCAAGGACTACGCCGCGGAGGCGATCACCTACCCCCGTGAGCCGATCCATGATCACCTCGACGAGTACGAGCACTTCGGCAACCGCCGCCTGCGCACCGTCGGTGAGCTGATCCAGGAGGCCTTCCGGATCGGCCTCTACCGGATGGAGCGTGTGGTCCGCGAGCGCCTCACCACCGAGGACGCCGACGCGATCACGCCGCAGACCATCATCAACATCCGTCCCGTCGTGGCCGCGCTGAAGGAGTTCTTCGGCTCCTCGCAGCTCTCGCAGTTCATGTCCCAGACCAACTCCCTGGACGGGCTGACGCACCGTCGCCGGCTCTCGGCCCTCGGCGCCGGCGGGCTGACGCGTGAGCGCGCACCCATCGAGGTCCGCGACGTGCACGCCACTCACTACGGCCGCATGTGCCCGATCGAGACCCCCGAGGGCCCGAACATCGGCCTGATCGGGTCGCTCTCCTCGTACGCGCAGGTCTCCGAGCACGGCTTCGTCACGACCCCCTACCAAGTGGTCAAGGACGGCGTCGTCACGGACGAGGTCGTCCATCTGGACGCGACGCAGGAGGAGGACGAGACGATCGCCCAGGCGAACGCCGACGTCGATCCCGACAGCGGCAAGCTCAAGGGTCAGTACGTGATCTGCCGCCGCCGCGACGACGAAGCGGTCGCCGTTCCGCCGAAGGACGTGACCCTGATGGACGTCTCGCCGACCCAGATCTGGTCGGTCGCCACGGCCCTGATTCCCTTCCTCGAGCACGACGACGCCAACCGCGCCCTGATGGGCTCGAACATGCAGCGCCAGGCGGTGCCCCTGCTCAAGCCCGAGCCGCCGCTGATCGGCACCGGGATGGAGCGGCGCGCCGCCAAGGACAGCGGCGACGTGCTGATCGCCGAGAACGACGGCGAGGTCACAACCGTGGACGCCGAGCAGATCGTCGTCACGCACGGCTCGAAGAGGGACGAGTACTCCCTCCACAAGTTCATGCGCTCGAATCAGGGCACGATCATCCACCAGCGCCCGATCGTCTCGGTCGGCGACAAGGTGAAGAAGGGCGACGTGCTCTGCGACGCCTCCTCGACCTCCGGCGGCGAGATCGCGCTGGGCAAGAACTGCCTGGTCGCCTTCATGTCCTGGGAGGGCTACAACTTCGAGGACGCGATCATCATCTCCGAGCGCCTCGTCAAGCAGGACGAGCTCACGTCGATCCACATCGAGGAGTACGAGATCGACGCGCGGACGACGAAGCTCGGCGACGAGGAGGTCACGCGCGACATCCCGAACCGCTCCGAGGAGAGCCTCAGGAACCTCGACGAGCGCGGGATCGTCCGGATCGGAGCCGAGGTTGCCGCAGGCGACCTGCTGGTCGGAAAGGTCACGCCGAAGGGCGAGACCGAGCTGACCGCCGAGGAGAAGCTGATCCGCGCCATCTTCAAGGAGAAGGCGCGTGAGGTCCGCGACACCTCGCTGAAGGTTCCCCACGGCGAGGGCGGTGTCGTCATCGACGTCCTCACCTTCAGCCGTGAGGCGGGCGACGACCTGCCGCCGGGAGTGAACGACCTGGTGCGCGTCTACGTTGCCATCAAGCGGAAGATCGCCGAGGGCGACAAGCTCGCCGGCCGCCACGGCAACAAGGGCGTGATCTCGAAGATCGTCCCCGAGGAGGACATGCCGTTCATGGAGGACGGCAGGCCGGTCGACGTGATTCTCAACCCGCTCGGAGTTCCGAGCCGAATGAACATCGGCCAGATCCTCGAGACGCATCTGGGCTGGGTCGCCGCCAACGGCTGGTACGACGATGGCTCCGTCTCCTACAAGGAGGCGCAGGACGCCGCCGCGAAGCATCCCGACGCCTCTGTCGGCGGCCGCGTCAACGTGGCGACCCCGGTCTTCGACGGCGCCACCGTCGAGGACGTCGACAACGCGCTCGTCAAGTGGCAGGAAGAGAACTCCGAGCGCGGCATCGATCTCGGGATCGACAAGTCCGAGCGTCCCGGCAATCGGGCGCAGGGCAAGGTGCAGCTCTACAACGGGCGCACCGGCGAGCCCTACAAGGGCAAGGTGACGATCGGCTACATGTACATCCTGAAGCTGCTGCACCTGGTCGACGACAAGATCCACGCGCGCTCGACCGGCCCCTACTCCCTGGTCACCCAGCAGCCGCTGGGCGGCAAGGCGCAGTTCGGCGGCCAGCGCTTCGGCGAGATGGAGGTGTGGGCACTGGAGGCGTACGGCGCCGCCTACACCCTGCAGGAGATGCTCACCGTGAAGTCCGACGACACCGTCGGCCGCGTCAAGGCCTACGAGTCGATCGTCAAGGGCGAGAACATCCCCGAACCCTCGATTCCGGAGTCGTTCAAGGTCCTGCTCAAGGAGATCCAGAGCCTGGCGCTCGACGCCAATGTGGTCTCCGAGGAGGGCGACGGAGTCGAGATGGGCGAGGAGGAGGACGATCTCCTCCGCGCAGCCGAGGAACTCGGCATCGAGCTGTCCGGCGTGCGCGCGGACGGTGGCGGCAATGGCTCGGACGCCGCTGACGAAAAGGAAGAGCAGGTCGTTGCCGAGGGCGACGGCGGTACTGATGGAGCCGATGCCGAGGAGGCAGCAAAGAAGTGATCGACATCAATAACTTCGACGCGATTGAGATCGGGCTTGCCTCGGGCAAGAAGATCCGGGGCTGGAGCTCCGGCGAGGTCACCAAGCCCGAGACCATCAACTACAGGACGCTGAAGCCTGAGAAGGACGGCCTCTTCTGCGAGCGCATCTTCGGTCCGACCAAGGACTGGGAGTGCTACTGCGGCAAGTACAAGAGGGTCCGCTACAAGGGCATCGTCTGCGAGCGCTGCGGCGTCGAGGTGACCCGCTCCAAGGTCCGCCGCGAGCGCATGGGTCACATCGACCTGGCCGCGCCCGTCTCCCACATCTGGTTCTTCAAGGGCGTGCCGAGCCGGATCGGCTACCTGATCGACATGGCTCCGAAGGAGCTCGAGAAGGTTCTCTACTTCGCCGCCTCGGTGATCACCTGGGTCGACGAGGAGGCCCGCTCCAAGGACCTCGCCAAGCTCGAGAAGGAAGTCGAGAAGCACGCCGGCGAGTACGAGCGTGAGCGCGAGCAGCGCACGCAGGAGCTGAGCGAGTCCCTGGTCCGCCGCCTGGCCTACCTCGGCGTCGCCCCCGACAAGGAGAGCGAGGCCCCTCCGGCCGGCACCACGGACGGCTTCAGCGAGGACGACGAGCTCTGGGCCGACACCGTCACCAACGTGAAGCGGATGAAGGCCGAGGACCGAGACAAGATGGCGAAGGAGCTCAAGAAGACCTTCGACGCCGAGATCTCGGACACCGAGGCGTACCTCGACGAGGCCGCCGAGCGGCTCCGCGAGGTCTTCAAGATCTTTTCGGAGATGAAGCCGAAGGACGTCATCAACGACGAGACCACGTTCCGCGAGCTCAAGGACCGATTCGGCTCTCCGTTCGGCTGGGGCGAGTACTTCCGCGGCGGCATGGGCGCGGAGTCGATCCGCGACCTGCTGGAGCAGGTCGAGCTCGAGCCCGAGGCCGAGCTGCTCGAGGAGACCATCAACACCTCGAAGGGCCAGAAGCAGGCCCGCGCGGTGAAGCGCCTGAAGGTCGTCGATGCCTTCCTCAAGTCCGACAACAAGCCCGAGTGGATGGTCCTGGACGTCGTTCCGGTGATCCCGCCGGAGCTGCGGCCCATGGTCCAGCTCGACGGTGGCCGTTTCGCGACCTCAGACCTCAACGACCTCTACCGGCGCGTGATCAACCGGAACAACCGTCTGAAGAGGCTGCTCGATCTGGGCGCCCCCGAGATCATCGTCAACAACGAGAAGCGGATGCTGCAGGAGGCCGTCGACGCCCTGTTCGACAACGGCCGCCGCGGCCGTCCCGTCACCGGCCCGGGCAACCGGCCCCTGAAGTCGCTCTCGGACATGCTCAAGGGCAAGCAGGGCCGCTTCCGGCAGAACCTGCTCGGTAAGCGCGTCGACTACTCCGGCCGTTCGGTGATCGTCTCGGGTCCGTCACTGCGGCTGCATCAGTGCGGGCTGCCGAAGCTGATGGCGCTCGAGCTGTTCAAGCCCTTCATCATGGCCCGTCTCGTCGAGCGCAAGCAGGTCCAGAACATCAAGGCCGCCAAGAAGATGGTGGACTCGATGATCCCCGAGGTCTGGGACGTGCTCGAGGAGGTCATCCACGAGCACCCCGTGCTCCTCAACCGCGCGCCGACGCTCCACCGCCTGGGCATCCAGGCCTTCGAGCCGGTGCTGGTCGAGGGCAAGGCGATCCAGATCCACCCGCTCGTCTGTCATGCGTTCAACGCCGACTTCGACGGCGACCAGATGGCCGTGCACCTTCCGCTCTCGGCGGAGGCGCAGGCCGAGGCGCGCATCCTGATGCTCTCCGCCAACAACATCCTGTCGCCGGCGCACGGCGCGCCGCTGGCCACGCCGACCCAGGACATGGTGCTCGGCCTGTACTACCTGACCTACGCGGGTGACGACGTCGAGCAGCTCGATGCGTCAAAGCTCGACGAGAAGCCGCATCCGTTCCGGACCGCGCAGGAGGCCGAGCTCGCGTACGAGAACGGGATCGTCCAGCTGCACGACTTCGCGGAGTACCGCCGGCCGGGTCACGAGCACTTCCTGACCACCGTCGGGCGGATCATCTACAACGACCGCGTCGAGCGGGCGATCGCGGACGCCCTCGGGGACGAGTACGACCCCGAGAAGTACGAGTTCATCAACCGTTCCCTGAAGAAGCGGGACGTGAACGAGATCGTCAGCGAGCTGGTGGAGGACTACGGCGCGCCCGCGGTATCGCTGGTCCTCGACTCCTTCAAGGACCTCGGCTTCCACTTCGCCAGCGAGGCGGGAATCACGATCTCCAAGAACGACGTCGTCGCCCCCCCGGACAAGGAGGAGATCCTCGAGCGTTACGAGAAGCAGAGCGAGGAGATCATGGGGCAGTACGACGAGGGCTACATCACCGCCGAGGAGCGCAAGGAGGCCATCACCGGCCAATGGGATCGCGCCACCGAGGAGGTCGGGCAGGCGATGGAGGACAACCTCGACGAGCTCAACCCGATCTTCATGATGGCCAACTCGGGAGCCCGTGGCTCGTTCAAGCAGATTCGCCAGCTGGCCGGCATGCGAGGCCTGATGGCCAATCCGAAGGGCGAGATCATCGAGCGGCCGATCAAGGCCAACTTCATGGAGGGCCTCTCCGTCCTCGAGTACTTCATCTCGACGCACGGCGCCCGTAAGGGACTAGCCGACACGGCGCTCCGCACCGCGGACTCGGGCTACCTGACCCGGCGCCTCGTCGACGTTTCCCAGGACGTGATCGTGCGCATGGAGGACTGCAAGACCAAGGACCACATCGAGATGCCGCTCTACCGCGACGCGGGCGAGCTCAATCCGAACCTTGTCGGTCGAGTCGCGGCCAAGAAGTTCGCGACGAAGCGCGGTCGCGACCTGCTCAAGCGGAACCAGGAGATCGACTGGCCAGAGGTTCACGACATCGCCGAGGGCTTCAAGGACGACGAGGACGTCACCGTCCCGGTCCGCTCGGTGCTCAAGTGCGAGGCCGAGTCCGGAGTGTGCCGCCAGTGCTACGGCGTCATGCCGGCGACCGGCTTCCTGGTCGAGATCGGCGACGCGGTCGGCATCATCGCCGCTCAGTCGATCGGCGAGCCTGGCACCCAGCTCACCATGCGGACCTTCCATACGGGAGGCGTCGCCGGGCTGGACATCACCCAGGGTCTGCCGCGTGTCGTCGAGCTGTTCGAGGCGCGCAAGCCGAAGGGCCTGGCGAAGATCGCCGAGGTCGACGGCAAGATCACCGACCTCGAGGAGACCGACAAGGCCGTCAAGCTGACGATCACCGACGACAAGGGCGAGGAGCATGCCTACTCCTTCCCGCCGCGGACCAACGTCCTGGTGGAGAAGGGCAAGCGCGTCGAGGTCGGCACCCAGCTCAACGAGGGCTCGCTCTATCCGGCCGAGATCCTCGCGATCCGGGGCCGGACCGACACCGAGGTCTACATCGTGGCCGAGGTGCAGCGCGTCTACCGGACCCAGGGCGTCGACATCAACGACAAGCACATCGAGCTGATCGTGCGCCAGATGCTGAAGAAGGTGCGCGTCGACTCCAAGGGCTCGACCGAGCTGCTCCCCGGTCAGCTGGAGGACCGCCTGGTCTTCGCCGCGATCAACGAGAAGTTCAAGGGCAAGAAGACGAAGACGCCGGCGCGTGCCGAGGAGGTCATCCTCGGGATCACCAAGGCGTCGCTCGCCACCGAGTCCTTCCTCTCGGCCGCCTCCTTCCAGGAGACGACCAAGGTGCTCACCGACGCGGCTCTCGAGGGCAAGCGCGACCGCCTGATGGGCCTGAAGGAGAACGTGATCATCGGGAAGCTGATCCCGGCGGCCACTGGCCTCAAGCACTACCGCTCGCTGCAGATCGAGCCGGTCGAGCCGGCCCAGCCTCCGGCGGAGGAGTTCTCGGAGGAGGAGCTGGCCAAGGAGCTCGACCTCGCCGGGGATGGTGAGGGGGCGTCCAATCTCGAGGGATTCGGTCCTTCGTTTGCCGAGGAGCTCGAGGAGCTGGCTTCCGAGATCGAGACGCCGGGGGCCGGTCAGGCCGCCGGGTCCGGCGAGGGCGAAGGGTCGGAGAAGTCCTAACGCTTAGGCGCGCGGGTCGAGCGACCCGCGCGCCAGTTTCACCTCAGCTCTGCTGCGGTTCGACCAGGCCGATTACGTGGCCTTCGGGATCGCTGAACAGGCCGATGGTCAGGCCCTCCATTGGTGTGTCTGGGCCCATCACCTTCGTGCCGCCGAGGGATTCGGCCTTGTCGAGCGCTGCGCCGACGTTTGGGACCTCTATGTAGAAGGTCACGTGGCCCTCGTATCCCTCGGGGCCGTTGCCGACTCCTCCACCGATTCCGGCTCCGTCGGAGTTCGTGTTTCCCTCCCGCGGGACGACTCCGTAGTCGGTCGGGCCTCCCTCGTAGACGTCGAATTTCCAGCCGGCCAGTTCGCTGTAGAAGCTCCGGAGCTTCTCGGCGTCCTTGCCTACGACCTCGAAATGCACCACGGGCTGTCCCATGCGGTTCCCTCCTGTTGGTTGTCAGCCGGCTCTAGTTGCCGGCAGGCGTGTGCTCGCGCCGCTCGTGCGCGGCCGTTCCGGGTGCGAGCCTCGGTTGAATCACAGGCGTCCTCGTGCGGCCGCCCGGCGGGCAGTCCGGCCGAGCCTGAGCGGACCCGCCATGGGGTCCGCCGCGGCGCGGGCCGCGCGGCTTCAGCGGGTTGCGCCGGAAGCGCCTGAAGGTGTGGTCGTCGGCGTCCCCGGGCAAGTCCTCGAGCTCCGGCTCGGCCTTCACCGCCCAGTAGATCAGCCACATCCCGTACAGGACCGGGATCTTCAGGATCACGGCCAAGAAGATGATCGGTACCACCTCTCCCATCCGCGCGAGTCTACCCCGCTCAGGCCGCCTGGAAGCCGTCCTTGACCCAGCGCTCCATTGCCTCGACGTGACCGTCCAGGAGTCCGACGTCGGAGTCGGTGGGGACCAGGAGAGTGGGGGCGAATCGCCGTTCTCCCCATTCGAAGCAGCTCGCGTCGAGGCTGTCGTCGATCCAGGCGAGCGGCCGGTTGCGCGCGTACTCGTCGAGCGCCTCGAGCTTCCAGTGGGCGGTCCCGAAGCGGGCTCGCCCGTCGAAGGTCAGGTAGGGGAGCTCGGGGACCCCCAGGATCCCCGGCAGATGGTCGTTGGCGCGATCCTCCCAGCCGCTCGCCCAGACCAGCTCGTAGCTCTCTGCCAAGCGGTTCAGCCTGGGGCCGGTGTCGAGCGCGATGCAGTGCAGGATGCCGTCGATCAGGTGGAACTCCCCGGGGGCTTCCGCACCGACCTGACCGGGGTGGACCGGCTGGTCGAAGCCGAACAGGCTGATCACGCCGTCGATGTCGACGGCGAGCACCGGCGCGTCGCTCTTTCTTGTCGTCCTGGACCGCGCCGCGCGACTCGGCTTTTTCTGAAACAACGCCATGGGCGGCGATGCTAACCACGGTTGGCTACCATGCGCCGCCATGCCCAACACCAACCAACTCGTCCGCAAGGGACGAACCCACAAGAAGAAGAAGATGTCGACGCCGGGCCTGAAGTCCGGCCAGGGTCGCAAGAAGCGCGTCGCCGCTCCGCAGCGGCGTGGCGTGTGCACCCGCGTCGCCACGGTCACCCCGAAGAAGCCGAACTCGGCCCTTCGGAAGATCGCCAGGGTTCGTCTCACCAACGGGCTCGAGGTGACCAGCTACATCCCCGGTGAGGGCCACAACCTTCAGGAGCACTCGGTCGTCCTCGTCAGAGGCGGCCGCGTCAAGGACCTGCCGGGCGTGCGCTACAAGGTCGTCCGCGGTGCGCTCGATGCCGCCGGTGTCTCCGATCGCAAGCAGGGCCGTTCGCTGTACGGCGTCAAGGCTTCATGAGATGCCTGGACCCGTGATGACGCACACCCGGATGGCGCGCCTGGCGCTTCGCATCTCTTCGTCCTCGGGCTCGCCTTTGGCACCACCAAAGGCTTCGCCCTGCGTCCTCGATCTGCTCGACCAGTCGCACCACCGGCCGCACGTCACCACGAGTCCAGGCATCTAATGCCGCGACGCAATCAGGCCACCATCCGGCTGCTCGAGCCCGACTCCGTCTACCGGAGCCGGATCGTCCAGCAGGTGATCAACAAGGTGATGACCGACGGCAAGAAGTCGGTCGCCGAGCGGATCGCATACGACGCCCTCGCCCTGGTCGGCGAGCGCACCGGGAACAACCCGGTCGAGGAGCTGGAGGGCGCGATCAAGCAGCTCACGCCCGTTCTCGAGGTCCGCTCCCGCCGCGTCGGCGGCGCCACCTACCAGGTACCGGTCGAGGTGCCCGCCCGGCGGGCCCGGACGCTCGCGGTTCGCTGGCTGGTCGAGTTCGCCAGAGCCAGGGGAGAGAAGTCGATGGCCGAGCGTCTCGCGAACGAGATCCTCGATGCGGGGAAGCAGCAGGGCAACGCCTGGAAGCGCAAGGACGACATCTACCGCATGGCCCAGGCCAACAAGGCCTTCGCGCACTACCGCTGGTAGCTGTTCTCCTTCTCTCGCTGAGATGCCGCTGCAAACCGGCGCACCTCTTCGTCCTCGCCCGATCGCCTCGCTCACGTACTTGATTCGTACGCTCGCTTCGTCGATCGGGCTGCGTCCTTGAGCTGCTTGGTTTTCGCGGCCTTTCGCGGGACGACTACAGGCGACCGCTTCTCATCACCGAAGCTCCCGAGTAGAGGGCGGCCAGGCCGAACACGACAAGGACAACGCCAAGTCCGTATCCAAGCTCCGGTGGGTTCGCCAGCACCACACCCCTCAAGCCAGGAACTAGTCGCCGCGGGTGCGCTCGAGGCGCGGCGTCGGCGCCGCGCTCTCTGGAGCGGCTCCGTCGTGCGAGCGCGCACCGTGGAGCCCGGTCGTGCCGGTCCGGTCCGGCCGCATCGTGGCGAGGGCCGCCCCGCAGACCGTCAGGACCAGAGCTCCGACGAGCTCGAGCCAGAAGCCCGCGACGGGCTTCGCCTCGGCGTCGATGAAGGACTGGCGTGGGTCGTCGAGCGTGCCCACGTTGTTGACCTTCGGCAGGTCGCCGATCAGGAAGATCAGGAGGGCGACCACTCCGCAGACGGCGATCGCCACCGCGGCGACCTGCCCGAGCTGCTCGCCGCGGGCGACCATCGCCACCACCAGCAGGATGAGGGCGAAGATCGCGAGAACGAGGGTCGCGTAGCCGTGCTGGTCCGACGCCTGGATCGCTTTCAGCGCCTCGCCCCCGGGAGGAGTGAGGTGAAAGATGTCGGTGAACTGCGAGACGCCGAGCATCGCCGCGCCCGCCGCGCAGGCGAAGACGAGGAGCGTCTCGGTGCGGGGGCGCTTCGTCATGTCTCGGTCTGCAGGCCCGGTGAGATTCCGCCGTCCTTGGCGCTCACTCGCCTGCGCGCGGCTGCCCTCGGCCGGCGTCTCCTCTGTGCGCTCACGCCGCGAGAGTAGAGGGCGAGCAGGCCGCCGCAGAGCATCAGCACCGCAGAGCACGCCACCTCGGCCCAGAAGCCCTGAAGCAGCTGGGCCTCGGAGCCGCTGAAGGCAAGGCCGGCTCGGCCGGCGTCGAGGCCCTGCGGAAGGTCGATCGCGAGGGCCACGGCGAGCCCGAGTAGCCCGCAGATGACGACGGCGCCCGCGAGGCGCCTCTCGCCTCGGTAGGCGCCGATGACGAGGACGAGCGCCGCCACGGCCACCGGGATCAGCACCCAGAGGTGGGCGCTGCCCGCGGTCTCGGTCCCTACAAGGGCGGCGGGCGCGATGGCGCCGACCTCGCCGGCGTAGTTCGGCGCGTCCACGGCGACGCCGTGGTAATCGAAGAACTGGGAGACGCCCAGGCCGATGGCGGCGGCGATTCCCACGAACGCGACGGTTGCGGAGGGAGTGACCCGCCGCTGCGCGCCCCGCGCCGTGGCGGTGGCGAGCGCCCGCGTCCGCTCGGCGAGCCAGCCCGCGGTGACGGCGCCCAGCTCTGCGATCAGGGCGATCAGCGCGGCGAACAGCTTGATCACGAACATCAGGGTGCCCGTCACGAACGGTGCGATCCACCCCGCAAAGCGGGCCACGGGGGCGAACACCGGCTGTAGCCTGTGCACCTCTGCACGGCGGCGGCGGGAGAGCTCGTGGCCCTCGCGACGGGTGCGCTCGGTGAGCTCCTGGAGGCGGTTGCGAGTCTGCTTGCGGCGGACGGGGCTCATGCGTGATCCCTACCTGAGAGCCCTCGGGCCGCTGCTATCATCGTCCGTCGCTCCGGGGTGCCGCGATAGGCCCCTGCGGGTGTTAACCGTTATCAATGGAGAACGGCGCGACATAGGAGAAGTTCGGGTCTAAAGAGACGCTTTGCGCTCAGGCCCGTAAGGGCCTTTTTTCTGCGCGAATACCGAACTCAGACTAGCCGTTCCGCATCTCCCTCACGCCAGTACGACCGGACAGGATCATGCCCCGAAGCTTTCCCCTCGAAAAGACTCGCAACATCGGCATCATGGCCCACATCGATGCCGGTAAGACGACGACCACAGAGCGCATCCTCTACTACACCGGCCGCACCCACAAGATGGGCGAGGTCCACGAGGGCGCTGCCGTCATGGACTGGATGGAGCAGGAGCAGGAGCGCGGTATCACCATCACCTCCGCCGCCACCGCCTGCGAGTGGGATGGCCACCGCATCAACATCCTCGACACCCCGGGCCACGTCGACTTCACCGTCGAGGTCGAGCGCAGCCTCCGCGTCCTGGACGGCGCAATCGCGCTGTTCGACTCCGTAGCCGGGGTCGAGCCCCAGTCCGAGACCGTCTGGCGCCAGGCCGACAAGTACTCGGTCCCGAGAATCGCCTACGTCAACAAGATGGACCGCACCGGCGCCGACTTCTTCAAGGCCGTCGAGACCATGCGCGACCGCCTCGGAGCCAACCCGCTGCCGATCCAGATCCCGATCGGCCAGGAGGCCGACTTCACCGGAGTGGTCGACCTGATCGAGAACAAGGCCCTCGTCTGGAAGGACGAGCTCGGCACCGAGTTCGAGTACAGCGAGATCCCCGAGGACCTCGCCGAGGCGGCCCAGGAGCATCGCACCCACCTGATCGAGGCCTGTGCCGACTACGACGACGAGCTCATGGAGCTCTACCTCAACGAGGAAGAGATCCCCCACGAGCGGATCGCCAAGTCGCTCCACCGCGCGACCCTCGACATCAAGGTGACCCCGGTCCTGCTCGGCTCATCCTTCAAGAACAAGGGCGTCCAACCTCTCCTCGACGCCATCGTCGAGCTGCTGCCCTCACCTCTCGAGGTCCCGCCGGTCATGGGGATCGAGCCCGCGAAGAAGGGCGACAACGGGGACCAGGCCGAGGTCGAGCGCCCGGCGGATGACAACGCCCCCTTCGCCGCCCTGGCTTTCAAGGTGATGACCGATCCCTTCGTCGGCAAGCTGACCTACTTCCGCGTCTACTCCGGCAAGCTCAGCGCCGGCAGCCGCGTTCTGAACGCCGCGTCCGGTCGCACCGAGCGCATCGGTCGGCTGCTGATGATGCACGCCAACCATCGCGAGGAGGTCGAGGAGTGCTACGCGGGCGACATCCTCGCCGGCGTCGGCCTCAAGCAGACCTCCACCGGCGACACGCTCTGCGCCCCGGACGCTCCGGTCGTGCTCGAGCAGATCGAGTTCCCGGAGCCGGTGATCGCGGTGGCGATCGAGCCCAAGACCAAGGCCGACCAGGAGAAGCTCTCCGAGAGCCTCGGCAAGCTCGCCGAGGAGGACCCGACCTTCCAGGTCGAGTCCGACGAGGAGACCGGGCAGACCCTGATCCACGGCATGGGCGAGCTCCACCTCGAGGTGATCGTCGATCGCCTCCTGCGCGAGTTCTCGGTCGACGCGAACGTCGGCAAGCCCCAGGTCGCCTACCGCGAGACGATCCGCGAGCCGGTCCAGAAGGTCTCGGGCCGCTTCGTCCGCCAGACCGGCGGCCGCGGCCAGTACGGCCACGCCGTGATCAACGTCGAGCCGGCCCCGGGTGAGGGATTCGACTTCATCAACAAGATCAAGGGCGGCACCATCCCGTCCGAGTTCATCCCCTCCGTCGAGGCGGGGATCGAGGAGGCGCTGCAGTCAGGCGTCAAGGCCGGCTATCCGATGGTCGACGTCAGGGTGGAGCTGATCGACGGCTCCTACCACGACGTGGACTCCTCGGAGATGGCCTTCAAGATCGCCGGCTCCATGGCGGTCCAGGAGGCGGCCCGCAAGGCCAAGCCCGTGCTGCTCGAGCCGGTGATGTCGGTCGAGGTCGTCACGCCCGAGGAGTTCCTCGGCGACGTGATCGGCGACCTCTCCCGCCGTCGCGGCAAGGTCCAGGGCCAGGAGCCGCGCGGGAACGCGCTGGCCGTCCACGCATTCGTGCCGCTCGGCGAGATGTTCGGGTACGCCACGGATGTGCGATCCTCGACGCAGGGCCGCGCGAGCTACACGATGCAGTTCGAGCGCTACGAGGAAGTTCCGAAGAGCATCGAGGACGAGATCGTCGAGCATCGTTCCGGCGAGCCCGTGGGAGCTGGTGCCTGAGCGCCAGATCCTCGCTTGCTGGCTATATTCCCCAGGTTGGTCAGCAGCCGAACTATTTGCCCCAAATACAGACTTAAAGACACCCACTAGACCCCCCAAAGGAGCGAGATGTCCAAGGAGAAGTTCGATCGCGATAAGCCGCACGTGAACGTCGGCACCATCGGCCATGTCGATCACGGCAAGACCACGCTGACAGCCGCGATCACCAAGACACTCGCCGATAAGGGCGGTACCGAGGTGAAGTCGTTCGAGGAGATCGACAACGCGCCCGAGGAGAAGGAGCGCGGGATCACCATCGCCACCTCGCACGTCGAGTACGAGACCGACAACCGGCACTACGCCCACGTCGACTGCCCGGGCCACGCCGACTACGTCAAGAACATGATCACCGGCGCCGCCCAGATGGACGGCGCGATCCTGGTGGTCTCGGCGCCCGACGGCCCGATGCCCCAGACGCGCGAGCACATCCTGCTGGCGCGCCAGGTGAACGTCCCCTACGTGGTCGTCTACCTGAACAAGACCGACATGGTCGACGACGACGAGCTGATCGAACTCGTCGAGGAGGAGGTCCGCGACCTGCTCACCGAGTACGAGTTCCCCGGGGCCGACGTGCCGATCATCAAGGGCTCGGCGCTCAAGGCGCTCGAGGGGGACGAGGAGGCCAAGCAGTCCATCCTCGACCTCGCCAGCGCTCTCGACGAGTACATCCCGGAGCCCGAGCGTGACCTCGACAAGCCCTTCCTGATGCCGGTCGAGGACGTCTTCTCGATCACCGGCCGCGGCACCGTCGCGACCGGTCGCGTCGAGCAGGGCGTGGTCAACACCAGCGACGAGGTCGAGATCGTCGGCATCACCGATACCACCAAGACCGTGGTCACCGGAGTCGAGATGTTCCGCAAGATCCTCGACGAGGGTCGCGCGGGCGACAACATCGGCGCGCTGCTACGCGGTACCAAGCGCGAGGAGATCCAGCGCGGGCAGGTGCTCTGCAAGCCCGGCTCGATCACGCCGCATACGAAGTACAAGGCGGAGGTCTACTGCCTGAAGAAGGAGGAGGGCGGTCGCCATACGCCGTTCGTCTCCGGATATCGGCCGCAGTTCTACTTCCGCACGACGGACGTCACCGGCGTCGTCAAGCTCCCCGAGGGCCGTGAGTTCGTGGCGCCGGGCGAGAACGCCGAGATGGAGGTCGAGCTCATTCAGCCGATCGCCATGGACCAGGGCCTCCGGTTCGCCATTCGAGAGGGCGGGCGAACCGTCGGCTCGGGTGTCGTCACCGAGGTAGTCGAATAGCTCCATGACGGGCCCCCGCTCGGGGGCCCGTCGTCAGTAAGGCCCTCCCACCAGGGCAAAGGGCCAAGACAACTGCAAGACATACGACCAGGGCGCGGCCCTATTTCCCGGGCGGCGCCCTACTTGCGCGAAGAGACCAGAAAGAGCAAATGGCTTCACTGACATCAGGAAAGATCAGGATCCGGCTGAAGGCGTACGACCACGACGCCATAGACCGGGCTGCCCAGGAGATCGTCGGGACGGCCGAGCGGACCGGCGCCACCGTGGCCGGCCCGATCCCGCTGCCGACCGACAAGCACGTCTACTGCGTCATTCGCTCTCCGTTCAAGGACAAGGACTCGCGCGAGCACTTCGAGATCCGCACCCACAAGCGGCTGATCGACATCCACCAGCCCACGCCCAAGACCGTCGACGAGCTGCAGCGGATGGAGACCCTTCCCGCCGGCGTCGACGTGGAGATCAGACTTTGAGATGGCCGCGATCGTCGGAAAGAAGCTCGGCATGACACGGGTCTTCCTCGAGGACGGCTCGGCCGTGCCCGTGACGGTGATCGAGGCCGCGCCGAACAAGGTCACCGCGATTCGCAAGGCCGACCGCGACGGCTACGACGCCGTCCAGCTCGCCGCGATCCCGGTCGCCGAGGACAGGGTCACCAAGCCCGAGGCGGGTCACCTGAAGAAGGCCGGAGCCGCGGGCATGAAGACGCTCGTGGAGTTCCGCGACGCCGACGTCTCCGCCGGCCCGGGTGGGGGCGAGGGCGAGGAGGCCGCCGAGGGCTCCTCCGAGACGAAGGTTGGCGATGACGTCACCGTCGCGAGCTTCGAGCCGGGACAGCAGGTCAAGGTCTCGGCGGTCTCCGTCGGCAAGGGCTTCCAGGGCACCGTCAAGCGCCACAACTTCGGTCGCGGACCAGTGACCCACGGCTCGCACAACGTCCGCGCCCCGGGCTCGATCGGCGCAAGCGCCGATCCCGCGCGCGTCTTCAAGGGCATGCGGATGCCCGGCCAGATGGGCTCGCAGCGCGTCACCCAGCGCGGCGCCCACGTGGTCGAGGTCGATGCGGAGCGCAACCTGCTCCTGATCCGGGGCTCCGTGCCCGGCGGCAAGAACGCCACCGTGGAGGTGCGCAGCGATGGCTGAACTCAAAGCGACGACGCTTGGAAAGCAGGCGAAGACGGACCTGCCGACGGAGATCTTCAGCGAGCCCTTCCATGAGGCCCTGGTCCACGAGGCTGCCCGCGCCGATCTGGCCGCGCGCCGCCGGGGAACGCACTCGAGCCTGACGCGCGGCGAAGTCGCCATGACCACCGCCAAGGCCTGGCGCCAGAAGGGAACCGGCCGCGCTCGCGCCGGCGCCCTGAGCGTTCCGCACCGCGTCGGCGGCGGCGCCGCGTTCGGGCCCAAGCCGCGCCACTACACCGTCAAGGTCAACCGCAAGGCGCGACGGAAGGCCCTGCGCGCGGCCCTCACGGTGCACGCCGAGCGAGGCACGGTCGCCGTCCTCGACGGATCGACCTTCAGCGAGCCCGCGACCAAGCAGGCCGCGGACGCCCTCAAGAAGTGGGGCGCCGCCGGGCCGACGCTGGTCGTGGTCTCCCCCGACGAGGAAGCGGTCGCCAAGAGCTTTCGGAACATCCCGGGTGTGACGGTCGCGCTGTCGAGCGCCGCCGGGGTCGCCGACGTGATCGGCGCCACCTCGCTGGTCGTCTCGCAGGCGGCGCTCGAGGAGCTCAAGGGGAGGACCGCCTGATGGACCCCCGCCAGGTGATCATCCGTCCCGTCGTCTCGGAGAAGAGCTACGCGCTGATGGCCGAGGGCAAGTACACGTTCCGGGTCCACGACCGGGCACACAAGCTGCAGATCGCGCACGCGGTCGAGGAGATCTTCGACGTCAACGTGAAGGCCGTCCGCACCTCGAAGGTGAAGTCCAAGCCGAAGCGGCGCGGCGTGCACTCCGGGCGCTCCCGCTCCTGGAAGAAGGCGATCGTCCAGCTCTCGCCCGGCGAGCGGATCGAGCTGTTCGAGGGCGCCGCGGTGGAGAGCTAGATCTGATGGCCAATCGCAAGACAAAACCGACCAGTCCCGGCAGGCGTTTCGGCACCTACCCGATGCGCGAGGAGCTCAGCGGCGCCGAGCCGACCAAGAGCCTCACGAAGGGCAAGACCTCATCCGGCGGCCGCAACTCCAAGGGCCGCGTCACCGCGCGCCATCGCGGCGGCGGCGCCAAGCGCCGCTACCGGCAGATCGACTTCAAGCGGACCAAGGACGGGATCCCCGCCCGCGTGGCATCCATCGAGTACGACCCCAACCGCTCGGCGAGCATCGCCCTGCTCAACTACGCCGACGGCGAGAAGCGCTACATCCTGGCCCCGCAGGGCCTCAGGGTGGGCGCGGAGATCGTCTCGGGCGAGGGCGCCGACATCGCCCCGGGGAACTCGTTGCCGCTGGCCCGGATTCCCACCGGAACGGTCGTGCACAACGTGGAGCTGATCCCCGGCCAGGGCGGCCGGCTCGGCCGCGCCGCCGGCACGGCGATCCAGGTGGTCGCGAAGGAGGGCCAGATGGTCAGCCTCCGGCTTCCCTCCTCCGAGGTCCGGATGGTCCGCGGCGAGTGCCGCGCGACCGTCGGCACGATCTCGAACGCCGAGCACCAGAACATCAAGATCGGCAAGGCCGGCCGCAACCGCCACAAGGGCAAGCGGCCGCAGAGCCGAGGCGTCGCCATGAACCCGGTCGACCATCCGCACGGCGGCGGCGAGGCGCATCACACGCCTGGCGGCCATCCGGTCACCCCGTGGGGCAAGCCGACCCTGGGATACAGGACTCGTAAGAAGGGCAAGCGATCGGACGCGCTGATCGTGCGCGGACGTCGCCGAGGAAAGAGGAAGTGAGATGACCGCCTCCCCGACCACGCACACCTGGATGACGCGCATGGCGCGTCGCATCTCTTCGTCCTCGATCCTTGAGCTGCTCGGCCATGCGCGCCCCCAGGCGCACGTGGCCTGGAAGGCGGTCATCTAATGGGACGCTCGACCAAGAAGGGCCCGTGGGCAGAGGAACGGCTGATGAAGCGGGTCAACGCGATGAACGAATCAGGCCAGAAGCAGATGCTGAAGACCTGGTCGCGCCACTCGACGATCTTCCCCGAGATGGTCGGACACACCATCGCCGTCCACGACGGCCGCAAGCACGTGCCGGTCTACATCTCGGAGTCGATGGTGGGTCACAAGCTGGGCGAGTTCGCTCCGACCCGGACCTTCAGAGCCCACTCGGGCGCCGGCTCCGCGGGCGACAGGGACTAGTCGATGGCTGACGAGAAGAACACCGAGAAGGACCAGGCGAAGAAGCCGCCGGGCCGCAAGAAGGCGGCCACAAAACCCGCCGCCGCATCATCCGCCAAGAAGCCTGCGGCGAAGAAGCCTGCGGCGAAGCCGAAGGCCGCCGCCAAGCCGGCGGCGAAGAAGCCGGCGGCGAAGAAGCCTGCCGCGAAGAAGCCGGCTGCCAAGACCGCTGCCAAGGAAACCGCCGCCAAGAGGCCGCCGGCGAAGAAGCCTGCCGCGAAGCCGAAGGCCGAGAGCAAGGCGAAGGCCAAGCCGAAGCCAAAGGAGCCGGCAGAGCGCCCGGTCGTCAACGCGCGCGCCCGCTTCGTCCGGGTGGCTCCCCGGAAGGCCCGCCTCGTCGCCGATCAGGTCCGCGGCATGCCTCTCGAGGATGCTCGTGCCCTGCTCCGCTTCTCGACCCGCGGCGCCGCTCAGGACATCCGCAAGCTGATCGAGTCCGCCGCCGCCAACGCCGAGACGAATCACGATCTCGTCGCCGACGACCTGCTGATCAAGGACATCCATGTCGACGAGGGACCCACGCTGCGCCGCTACCGGCCGCGGGCGCTGGGACGCGCGACTCGGATCAACAAGCGAACCAGCCACATCGCCGTGGCGCTGACGCCGGAGGACTGAGGAGCAGCATGGGACAGAAGATCCACCCAGAGGGCTTCCGGGTCGGCTACATCCACGACTGGAAGTCCAATTGGTACAACGACCGCGAGTTCGCGGATTACCTCAATGAGGACCTGGAGATCCGCTCGCACATCGAGAACAAGCTCTCGCACGCGGGCCTGTCCAAGATCACGATCAAGAAGGGCTCCGGCGAGGTCGAAGTCGACATCTCGACCGCCCGCCCCGGGATCGTGATCGGCAAGTCCGGGACCGAGGTCGACGCCCTGCGCCGCGAGCTCCACAAGCTCACGGGCAAGCCGGTGAAGGTCAACATCAAGGAGATCAAGCGGCCGGAGCTCGACGCGAAGCTGGTCGCCCAGTCGATCGCCGAGCAGCTTCAGAACCGCGTCGCCTTCCGCCGCGCGATGAAGCGCGCATTGACCTCCGCCATGCGCTCCGGAGCCAAGGGCGTGAAGGTCCAGGTCTCCGGCCGGCTCGGCGGCGCCGAGATGGCACGGACCGAGGGCTACTCCGATGGCCGCGTGCCCCTGCACACCCTGCGCGCCGACATCGACTACGGCTTCATCGAGGCCAAGACGACGACAGGCCGCATCGGCGTCAAGTGCTGGATCAACAAGGGCGAGGTCATGCCCGAGGGCTTCCGCTCCGATCGCTCCGACGAGGACGGGAGGTAGCCATGTTGATGCCGAAGCGGGTTCGTTACCGCAAGCAGATGCGCGGCCGCCGCCGCGGCTACTCGAAGGGAGGGACCACGGTCGCCTTCGGCGAGTACGGGCTCAAGGCACTCGATCGCGGCTGGATCACCAACCGCCAGATCGAGGCCGCCCGAGTCGCGATGACGCGCAAGATCAAGCGCGGCGGCAAGGTCTGGATCAACGTCTTCCCCGACAAGCCGATCACCAAGAAGCCCCTCGAGACCCGGATGGGCTCGGGCAAGGGCAACCCCGAGGGCTGGGTCGCCGTGGTCAAGCCCGGCAAGGTGATGTTCGAGCTGGCGGGCGTCCCGGAGGATCTGGCGAAGGACGCGATGCGGCTCGCCGGGCACAAGCTTCCGATCAAGACCAAGTTCGTCCGCCGAGAGGGCGCGGAGCAGCAGTCATGAAGGCTTCCGAGGCGCACAATCTCAAGGACGACGAGCTGGTGGAGCGCGTCCGCCAAACGCGCGAGGAGCAGTTCGCCCTGCGCCTCCAGCACTCGACCGGGGAGCTGGAGAACACCTCGCGCATCAACGCCGTCCGCCGCGACGTGGCCCGCCTGTTGACGGTGGCGAAGCAGCGCGGGATCGATCTCGAACAAGAGCTGAGGGTTTGATGGCAGAAGAAGAGAAGAACGAGCAGCAGAGCGAAGAGGCCCCGGAGGAGACTCCGGCCGAGGAGCCCCAGGCCGAGGAGACTCCGGCCGAAGAGACCCCTGCGGAGGAGGCCGCGGCCGAGGAGGCCCCTGCGGATGACGCGATGGAAGGCCTCGACTGGAAGGCTCGCCGCCGCCTGGAGCAATCGCGGGAGCCCGCCGAGCCGACCGCCCAGCAGAGCCCGGAGGAGCGTGCAGCCGCGCGCCTGGAAGGTCGCAAGAAGGCCGCCGCCAAGCGCTCGTCCTACCGCATCAAGCGCCGCACCAAGTCCGAGGCCGGAACCGGCACCCCGCCCGCCGAGCGCGACAGCGCAGGCCGGAAGACGAGGCAGGGCCGCGTCACATCGAGCAAGCCCGACAAGACGATCACGGTCGCGATCGAGGTGGCCCGTCGTCATCCGCAGTACGAGAAGATCGTCCGCCGCTCCCGCACTCTGCACGCCCACGATGCGCGCAATGAGGCCGGCGAAGGCGACCTCGTTCGGATCATCGAGACGCGGCCGATGTCGCGGACCAAGCGCTGGCGCCTGGTCGAGATCCTGGAGAAAGCCAAGTGATCCAGCAGGAATCCAGGCTCAGGGTCGCCGACAACTCCGGCGCGCGCGAGATCCTCTGCATCCGCGTCAAGGGTGGATCCGATCGACGCTACGCGCGGATCGGGGACACGATCACGGCAACCGTGAAGCAGGCCACTCCGCGCGGCGGAGTCCGCAAGGGCGAGGTCGTCCAGGCCGTCGTGGTGCGCACCCGCAAGCAGCTGGGCCGCGGCGATGGCACCTACATCGCCTTCGACGAGAACGCTGCGGTGCTGATCGACGACAACGGCGCGCCGCGCGGCACCCGCATCTTCGGCCCGGTCGCCCGAGAGCTCCGCGACAGGAACTTCATGCGAATCGTCTCCCTTGCCCCGGAGGTCCTCTGATGGCGAAGATGCGAGTGCGCAGGGATGACGACGTGATCGTGATCGGCGGCAAGGAGCGCGGCAAGCGAGGCCGCGTCATGCGAACCGACCCGAAGAAGGGCTACGTCTTCATCGAGGGCCTCAACATGGTCAAGCGCCACCAGCGCCCGCGCTCCGTCAAGGACGCTCAGAAGGGCGGCGAGGTCGGCGGGATCATCGAGATGGAGGGCCCGATCCACGTCTCGAACGTGATGCTGCTCGATAAGCAGGACAACAAGCCCACCCGGGTCAAGGTCGAGCGCGCGGACGGCAAGCGCAAGCGCGTCGCCGCGAGGACCGGAAGGGACCTCGACTAGAGCGATGTCTCCTTCCACGACAGCACACCTCAGCCGGCTGCACACCGTCGCCGGCCTTCGTCCTCGGTCGCTCGCCTGCCATCAGGCAGGCCACGCTCCCCCCGTCCTCGGCCGGCTCGGTTTTCGCTCGGCTGAGTCGCACTGCCGTGAAAGGAGCCATCGCTAGTGGAAGCCGCGACCGCACAGGCAAAGCAGGCCGCTCCGCCGCCCCGGCTGCGCGACAGCTACGAGCAGGAGCTGAAGCCGGCCCTGATCAAGCGCTTCGGCTACTCGAGCCCGATGGCCGTCCCGACGCTCGAGAAGATCACCTTGAACATGGGTGTGGGCGAGGCGAAGCAGAACACGCAGATGCTCGAGGCGGCCATCGAGCAGCTCGCCACCATCGCCGGTCAGGCGCCCAGCATCCGCCGGGCGAAGAAGTCGGTCGCCTCGTTCAAGGTCCGCGAGGGTATGCCGGTGGGCGTCGCCGTGACGCTGCGGCGCGCTCGCATGTGGGAGTTCATGGACCGGCTCAATGCGATCGCCATCCCCCGGATCCGCGACTTCCGCGGACTCAACCCGCGCTCCTTCGACGGCCGCGGCAACTACTCGATGGGAGTTCGCGAGCAGATCATCTTTCCCGAGATCGACTACGACTCGATCGACGAGGTCCGTGGCCTCGACGTGACGATCACCACCACCGCCAAGACCGACGAGGAGGCCTTCGCCCTGCTCGACGGGCTCGGGATGCCCTTCTCCCAGGAGGGTCGCCCCGGGCAGGAGGACGTCGAGGCGGAGGAAGAGGAGGAGCGCCGCAAGGAGGAGGCCCGCGAGCGGGCCGAGGCCGAGGCGGCGGCGCTCGAGCAGCTCAAGGAGGAGAACCCCGAGGCCTACGAGAAGCCGGTCAGGGACGAGGAGGGCGAAGAGGGTGAGGACGGCGCCGAGGGCGGCGGCGAAGCCGAGGGTGGCGACGCCAAGTCCAAGGGCGGCGGCGAAGAGACTTCGAGCAAGGAAGAGAGCTGATGGCAAAGACATCGCAAAGGGTCCGGCAGCGCCGGGACCCGAAGTTCAAGACCCGCGGGTATCACCGCTGCCGTCGCTGCGGCAGGCCGCGCGCGTATTTCCGCAAGTTCGGCCTCTGCCGGATCTGCCTGCGCACGGCTGCGCACAACGGCTACGTGCCCGGAATGACCAAGTCGAGCTGGTAGGACCAAATGCTGACCGATCCAATTTCCGACTACCTGAACCGAATCCGCAACGCGCTGCTCGCAGACCACGAGGAGGTGGAGATCCCCGCCTCGCGGCTGAAGCGGGAGATGTCCCGCATCCTCAAGGAGCAGGGCTATATCACCGACTTCACGGTCGAGCCCGGGCGCGTCGGAGAGGTGATCAAGGTCCGCCTTCGCTACACCCAGGACCGCGACCCGGTGATCAGCGGCATGGATCGGGTCTCGCGCCCGGGCCGTCGCCGCTACGTTCCCAAGGACGAGGTGCCGCGAGTCTTCGGAGGCATGGGCACCACGATCATGTCGACCTCGCGCGGCGTCATGACGGGCCACGAGGCCCGGCAGCGCGGCGTCGGCGGAGAGGTCGTCGCGCACGTCTGGTGAGCTCATGAGCCGAATCGGAAGAAAGCCAATCGAGATTCCCTCAGGCGTCGAGATCGACGTCAAGCCCGGCGCTGTCAGCGTCAAGGGTCCGAAGGGCGAGCTCAACCAGCACGTCGACTCCGACATGAAGGTGGCGATCGACGACGGCACCCTGACCGTCAACCGCCCGACCGACCGCGGCGAGCACCGCGCCCTGCACGGGCTCACCAGGAGCCTGATCGCGAACATGGTCGAGGGCGTCACCGACGGCTTCGAGCGGCGTCTCGAGATCCAGGGCGTCGGCTACCGGGCCAACCTGCAGGGCAAGAGCCTGGTGTTGGCGCTCGGCTACTCCCACCCGGTGACGATCGAGGCGCCGGAGGGCATCGAGTTCGAGGTGCCCCAGCCGACCGAGGTCGTGGTCCGGGGAATCGACAAGCAGCTGGTCGGCGAGACCGCCGCGCGCATCCGCAAGACGCGGCCGCCCGAGCCGTACAAGGGCAAGGGCGTGCGCTACGCCGGCGAGCACGTCGCCCGCAAGGTCGGCAAGAGGGCCTGATGACCGTTCTCACCAAGCCACAGAAGAGGCTCCGCCGCCGCCGCCGGGTTCGCGCCCGGATCCGCGGCAGCGCTGAGCGCCCGCGCCTGTCCGTGTACCGGTCGAACCGCGGGGTTTTCGCCCAGCTGATCGACGACGACGCAGGCCGCACCGTGGCCTCCGCCTCCTGGACGGAGGACGAGCTGCGCAAGCTCGGCTCCATGGAGCAGGCCAAGCGAGCCGGGGAACTGCTCGCCGAGCGTGCCAAGGCCGCCGGCGTGGAGACCTGCGTCTTCGATCGCGGCGGATACCGGTTCCATGGCCGCGTCGCGGCGATCGCCGAGGGCGCCCGTGAGGGAGGCCTGAAGTTCTGATGGCCGCCGATACAAACCCGCTACCTTCGTCGGTCCGATGGCTGTAGAGAGCGTCAGTCCCAAGGGTCTCGACCTGCAGGAGCGGGTGATCGAGATCAATCGCGTCGCGAAGGTCGTCAAGGGCGGCCGGCGCTTCTCGTTCACCGCCCTGGTGGCGGTCGGCGACGAGGACTCCGTGGTCGGGATCGGCTACGGCAAGGCCCGCGAGGTCCCGCTCGCCATCCAGAAGGCGGTCGAGGACGCCCGCAAGAACCTGATCCGCGTGCCCAAGTACGGACAGACCATCACGCACCGCGTGATCGGCCGCTTCGGCGCCGGCCACGTGGTCCTGCGCCCGGCCAGCCCCGGTACCGGTGTGATCGCCGGCGGCGGCGTGCGCGCCGTACTCGAGCTCGGCGGCGTGCGGGACGTGCTCACGAAGAGCATCGGCACGCAGAACCCGATCAACCTGGTCAAGGCGACGATGTCCGGCCTCTCGATGCTGCGCAGGCCGGAGGACGTCGCGAAGCTCCGTGGCATCTCCGTGCGCGAGGTGCTCGGCGTCGGCAACGGCAAGGCCGCTAAGCCGACGAACGGCAAGGACGAGGCGCCGGTTACGGCCGAGGCCGTTGCCGCCGAGACGCCGGCAGCACCCCCAGCCGCCGAGGCTGCTGAGACTCCGCCCGCCGAGCCGACTGGGGAGGCCTCCTGATGGCCGACGTGGTTCTCAAGCAGGTCCGCTCCTCCAACGGCGCCTCCGGCGTCCAGCGCGACACCCTGCGCTCCCTCAAGCTTGGCCGGATCGGCAGGGAGGCGAAGCACGCCGACACGCCGCAGCTCCGGGGAATGATCCGCAACGTGAGCCACCTGGTGGAGGTCGAGGATGGCTGACGAGAAGCAGGATCAGGTCGGCCTCCACACCCTGAAGCCCGCTCCCGGCTCGCGCCGGCCGCGCAAGCGACTGGGGCGCGGCCCGGGCACCGGCCACGGCAAGACCTCGGGCCGGGGCCACAAGGGCGCCGGCGCCCGCTCGGGCAGCAAGCGCAAGACGGCCTACGAGGGTGGCCAGAACCCGATCCACATGCGGATGCGCAAGCTCCGCGGCCCGAACAAGAAGATGTCGATGCCCTTCGAGAAGTTCCGGACGCGGACGCAGCCGGTCAACCTCTCCGACCTCGACTCTCGCTTCAAGGCGAATGACGAGGTGACGCCGGAGTCCCTGCGCGAGGCCGGCTTGGCCAAGCGCCGCCACCCGGTGAAGATCCTCGCCAAGGGTGAGATCTCGAAGAAGCTGACGGTCAAGGCCAACGCGTTCAGCGCCCAGGCCAAAGAGAAGATCGAGGCGGCGGGAGGAACCGCAGAGATCATCTGATGCTGCAGACCGTCCTCAACGCCTTCACGGTCCAGGAGATCCGCAAAAAGCTGATCTTCACGGCGGGGATCCTCGCGCTCTACCGGCTCGGCGCCTACATCCCCTCGCCCGGAGTCAACGCGCAGGCGATCCAGGACGGCGTCAACGGCGTCGGGGGCTCGAACATCCTCGGCTTCCTCAACCTCTTCTCCGGCGGAAGCCTCTCGCGGCTCTCCCTGTTCGCACTCGGGATCATGCCCTACATCACGGCGTCGATCATCCTGCAGCTCCTGACGGTCGTGGTGCCCTCACTGGAGCGGCTCCAGAAGGAGGGCGAGGTCGGGCAGCAGAAGATCACGCAGTACACGCGCTACCTGACTGTGGTCCTCGCCTTCGCGCAGTCACTCGGCTTCGTGTTCCTGTTCACCTCGGGTGGCAGCAACATCATTGGCGAGCGGACCTTCCCGAAGGTCTTCCTGATCGTCGTCTGCCTGACCGCCGGATGCACGATCCTGATGTGGATGGGAGAGCTGATCACGCAGCGCGGGATCGGCAACGGCATCTCGCTGATGATCTTCGCCTCGATCGTCTCCCGCATCCCGGAGGGAATCCAGAAATGGTGGACGAACCCGGATCAGGTGTTCGTCGTGATGATGCCCTTCATCGCGCTCGCGGTGATCGTCGCGATCGTCTACGTCCAGGAGGGCCAGCGCCGGATCCCGGTTCAGTACGCCAAACGCGTGGTGGGGCGCCGGATGACATCCGGCGGATCGACCTACCTACCGCTGCGGGTGAACATGGCGGGCGTGATCCCGGTGATCTTCGCCGCGTCGATCATGGCCTTCCCGCCGACCATCGGCCAGATGATCAATACCCCCGCCGCCCTCGACTTCGCCGCGTTCTTCAGCCCGAACAGCTGGCACTACGTGGTCGGAGAAGTCTTCTTCATCGTGATCTTCACCTACTTCTATACGGCGGTCACCTTCAACCCGGTGGACCAGGCCGACAACCTGAAGAAGTACGGCGGCTTCATCCCCGGCGTGCGGCCGGGACGACCTACCGCCGAATACCTGGACCGCATCCTGTCCAGGCTCACCTTCCCCGGCGCCCTCTATCTGGGCGCGGTCGCTGCGTTGCCGACCATCCTGATCTCTCAGACGTCGGCCAACTTCTTCTTCGGCGGGACCTCGATCCTGATCGTCGTCGGCGTGGCGCTCGACACGGTCAAGCAGCTGGAAGCGCAGCTGATGATGCGCAACTACGAGGGCTTCCTGAAGTGACGGGCGCGACCGGGTGCCGGGCTTGCCCGAGCTGAACCTCATCCTTCTCGGCCCGCCCGGCAGCGGGAAGGGAACACAGGGCGAGCGCCTCCAGGAGGACTTCCGGCTCCCGTACTACGCGACGGGGGACATTCTGCGTGCCGCGGTCAAGGACGGGACCGAGATCGGCAAACAGGCCAAGAAGTACATGGACCGCGGCGACCTCGTCCCGGACGAGGTGATCATCGGGGTGATCGCGGAGCGGCTCCAGCAGGAGGAGGCCGCCGACGGCTTCATCCTCGATGGCTTTCCGCGCACCGTGCCCCAGGCCGAGGCCCTCGACGAGAAGATGACCGAGCTGCGGCGCGAGATGACCGCCGCGATCCTGATCGACGTCTCCGAGGACGAGGTCGTCCGCAGGCTCGGCGGGCGCCGTACCTGCGAGCAGAACCCGAGCCACATCTACCACGTCGAGTTCGACCCTCCCAAGGAGGAGGGCATCTGCGACATCGACAGCGGCAAGCTGATCGTCCGGGATGACGACAAGCCCGACGTGATCAAGAACCGCCTCAAGCAGTACCGGGAGAAGACCGAGCCTCTGATCGACTACTACGAGGAGCGCGGCACCCTCAACCGCGTGCAGGGCGAGCGCCCGCCGGACGAGGTCGAGGAGGCGATCCACGCGCTCCTCGCAACGCTCCGCCGCGAGGAGGAGATGGAGATATGAGAGGAACCAGCCCATGTATCGCGGCATGATCATCCGCAAGACCTCCGAGCAGATCGACGCGATGGCGGAGGCCGGCAAGATCCAGGCCCGCTGCCTGCGCATGCTTCGCTCCAAGGCCCGACCGGGAATCACCACCAAGGAGCTCGACGAGACCGCGGAGAAGTTCATCCGCTCGCAGGGCGCGGTGCCCTCGTTCAAGGGCTATCGGGGCTTCCCCGGCTCGATCTGCACCTCACCGAACTCGATGGTCGTCCACGGCATTCCCGGGCCCTACGAGCTGCGTCGTGGAGACATCCTCTCGATCGACTGCGGCGTGACCTACGAGGGCTGGGTCGCCGACGCGGCGATCACCGTCCCCATAGGCGAGAAGCCGGAGGGCGCCGAGCCCCTGCTCACCACCACCGGAGACGCCCTCTTCGAGGGCATCGCGCAGGCGGTGAAGGGGAACCACCTGAGCGACATCTCCCACGCCGTCCAGCAGCGCGTCGAGCGCGACGACCTTTCCATCATTCGCACCCTTGTCGGCCACGGGATCGGCCGCGACATGCACGAGGACCCGCAGATCCCGAACTTCGGCGACCCAGGGAAGGGGCCGGAGCTCGAGATCGGCATGGTCCTCGCGATCGAGCCGATGGTGAACGCCGGCGGCGCCGACGTCCGGATGGGCTCAGATGGCTGGGCGGTCTATTCCCAGGACGACTCGCTGGCGGCGCACTTCGAGTTCACCGTCGCGGTCACGGAGGACGGGCCGCGCATCCTCACCCCCTGGCACCTGGACTGAAGGCTGCTCAGGCACGGCCCAGGCACGTGCGCTGCTACCATTCCACGGGTCGGTTCACGCCTGGCGTGGCCGACGTTTTTCACGCCTGTAGGCCCGACTCCTGGGGCCGGCGGGCTTACTCCCAGCCCGATACGACCCCATTGAAAGAAGGGGAATGAAGGTCCGAGCGTCTGTAAAGCCCATGTGTGAGAAGTGCAAGGTGATCCGCCGCGGCGGCGCCGTGCTCGTGATCTGCCCGAATCCCCGCCACAAGCAGAGGCAGGGCTAGATGCCGGCCACCACGACCACGCACGCCTGGATGACGCGCATGGCGCGTCGCATCTCTGCGTCCTCGGGCTCGCCTTTGGCACCACCAAAGGCTTCGCCCTGCGTCCTTGAGCTGCTCGGCCATGCGCGCCCCCAGGCGCACGTGGCCATGGAGGCCGGCATCTGATGGCGCGGATCGCTGGAGTCAACCTGCCCCTCAACAAGCGGGCCGAGATCGGCCTCACCTACGTCTTCGGCATCGGCCGCTCGACGGCCAACGAGATCCTGAAGGCGACGGGCGTCGACCCGAACACGGCGGTCAAGGACCTGACCGAGGACGAGATCATCAAGCTTCGCGACGCGGTCGAGGACCATGAGGTCGAGGGAGATCTGCGCCGGGAGCGCTCGCAGAACGTCAAGCGCCTTCAGGAGATCGGCTCCTACCGGGGACTGCGGCATCGCCGCGGGTTGCCCGTCCGGGGCCAGCGCACCAAGACCAACGCGCGCGGCCGCAAGGGCCCGCGCCGGATGAGCGTTGCGGGCCGCAAGAAGGCCCCGCAGCCCAAGTGATCGACGGAGGAATTCGCTAGATGCCACCAGCTCCGAAGAAGGGTCGATCGCGCCGCAAGGTCCGCAAGAACGTCACCTACGGCCAGGCCCACATCAAGACTTCGTTCAACAACACCATCGTGACCCTGACCGACCCAGAGGGCAACGTGATCGCGTGGGAGTCCGCCGGCAGCGCCGGTTTCAAGGGCTCTCGCAAATCGACCCCGTTTGCCGCCCAGGTGACCGCCGACGCGGCCGCCAAGAAGGGCATGGAGCACGGGCTCGAGAAGGTCGAGGTCTACGCCAAGGGCGCCGGGTCCGGCCGCGAGACCGCGATCCGGTCGCTGCAGGCTGCCGGCCTGGACGTGACGACGGTGAAGGACGTGACGCCGCAGGCCCACAACGGCTGCCGCCCCCGCAAGCGGAGGCGCGTCTGATGGCCCGCGACACCGGTGCACAGTGCAAGCAGTGCCGCCGCGAGGGACAGAAGCTGTTCCTCAAGGGCTCACGCTGCTTCACCGACAAGTGCGGCGTCGAGCGCCGCTCCTATCCGCCGGGCGAGCACGGCCGCGGCCGCATGCGGCAGTCCGAGTACCGGGCGCAGCTGCGCGAGAAGCAGAAGGCCAAGCGCTACTACCAGGTGCTCGAGAAGCAGTTCGCGACTTACTACGACAGGGCGAGCCGCCAGGAGGGCGTCACGGGCGAGAACCTGCTGCGCCTGCTGGAGTGCCGCCTGGACAACGTCCTGGTGCGCCTCGGCTTCGCGGCCTCCCGCCGCCAGGCCCGCCAGCTGGTCAGCCACGGCCACTGGACCGTGAACGGCCGCCGTGTCGACATCCCCTCGTACCAAGTGAAGCCGGACGACGTGATCACCATCAAGCCCAACAGCGCGGGCACCGATGTGGTGCGAAACGCGACCGAGCTCACGTCCGGAGTGCCGGCCTGGCTGCAGGCCGACCACGACTCGCTCAACGCCAAGGTGCTGAGGCTTCCTGAGAGAAGCGAGATCTCAGCCCCCGTCGAGGAACAGCTCATCGTCGAGCTGTACTCGAAGTAACCCCCCAGAGAAGGAAGTAGATACCTGATGGAAGCAATGACCACCCTGCCAGATTTCCAAGTGCCCAAGATCGCGGGCGAGGATGCCGAGTCGAACAAGGGCACCTTCACCATCGAGCCCCTCGACAAGGGCTTCGGCTACACCTTCGGCAACAGCCTGCGCCGAGTGCTGCTCTCCTCCCTTGGTGGCGCCGCGATCACCAGCGTCCGCATCGAGGGGGTCGCGCACGAGTTCTCGACCATCCCTGGGCTGAAGGAGGACGTCACCGACCTCGTCCTGAACCTCAAGGACATCGTCGTGCGGATGCACACCGACGCGGATGAGGTGGAGACCCCGCTGGTCGCCACCGGCCCCGGTGAGGTGAAGGCCAAGGACATCGACCTGCCCGCCGGTGTTGAGATCCTCAACCCCGAGGCGCCGATCGCCACCCTCGAGAAGAAGACCAAGCTCGAGATGTACCTGACGATCGGCCGCGGCCGTGGCTACTCCCCGGCCGACGAGAACAAGTCCGATGACAAGCCCATCGGCGTGATCCCGATCGACGCGATCTTCTCGCCGATCCGCCGCGCCGCCTATTCGGTCGATTCGGCCCGAGTCGGGCAGCGCACCGACTTCGACAAACTCACGCTCGAGGTCGAGACCGACGGGTCCATCGAGCCCGGCGCCGCGCTCCGCGAGGCCGCCGAGATCCTGATCAAGAGCCTGGCGATCTTCACCACCGCCGACCGCGTGGATGAGCTGCGGGGGGAGGGCGCGATCGTCGCGAGCGACGGAAGAGGCGGCGGCGAGACCGCGGCCGTTCCGGGCGCGGATGGGCTCGACGAGATCCTGATCGAGGAGCTCGAGCTGGGTGTTCGCTCCTACAACTGCCTGAAGCGGGCCGGGATCCAGACGGTCGGCGAGCTCGTGCGGAAGTCGGAGTCGGAGCTCAACGCGATCCCGAACTTCGGTCGCAAGTCGATCGAGGAAGTCCAGGAGACCCTGCGCGCCCGCGGCCTCTCGCTGCGAGCGGACTAGGGCGACTAGAGTTCCGGCCGGAGCGACGGCGATGAGGCACCAGCGAAAGAGAGCGAAGCTGAGCCGCGATGCGGCTCACCGAACCTCGATGCTGCGGACCATGTCCAAGCAGCTGATCGAGCACGAGCGGATCCGGACGACTCAGCCCAAGGCGAAGGCCCTGAAGCCCGAGTTCGAGAAGCTGATCACGCTCGCGAAGCGAGGGGACCTGCATTCACGCCGCCTGGCGCTCTCCGAGCTCCACAACGACAAGTTCGCGGTGCACAAACTGTTCGAGGAGATCGCCCCGCGCTATCAGGAGCGCCCGGGCGGCTATACGCGGATCGTGAAGCTCGGCCCGCGCCGGAGCGATTCGGCCGAGATGGTGTTCCTGGAGCTGGTCTAGCTCCAGCTAACGACCGACCTTGAAGCTCGAGCCGGAGCCCTTCCGGTTCGGGCCAAGCGCGAACATCAGGGCGACCGTGAACGCCACGATCACGCCGAGCACGACCCACTGGGCCCAATTCTCGATCGTCGAGAGCGCGACGACGCAGAGGGCGATTCCGACGATCAGCGCAATCACGCTGTAGATCGCAGAGCCCTTCTCGGAGCCTCTGCGGATCCCCTCTCCGCCGGCAAGCAGGTCGCTGCGCTCGTACTGGGAGCGCTGGGTGATGTCAGTGTTTGCCATATCTCTCCCTATTCGACGCTGGTCCTCAGAGACCTTACGCGCACGTGTGGCCGTTTGGCAGTGAGTGCCCTCACAGAGCTGCCTCAGTCGCCGCGGCGGTTGGGACTGACCGCGATCATGAAGCCGATCACCGTGACGATGATCGCCCCGAGCACCACCCACTGGGACCAGTTGTCGATCTGATCGAAGGCGATTGCCGCGCCGACCATGCCGAGGATGAGGACGATGATCTCGTAGGCCGCGAGGCCTGCCCTGCTGGGACGGCGCCCGAAGAGCTCCTGGCGCGCCTCGTCGCGCGAGATCGAGGGCGGTTCGTCCGAGCCGGGCAGGGGCACCGCTGGGTAGTGTCGCGCACTATGACCACCGTGCGAGTGAACCTCGCGTACCACGGTGCCGGCTTCGCCGGCTGGGCGTCCCAGCCGGGCCGCAGGACAGTCCAGGGCGAGCTCGAGGGAGCACTCGAGCGGCTCCTGGGCACGCCCACGCCGCTCACCGTCGCGGGCCGGACCGACGCCGGCGTGCATGCCTGGGGGCAGGTGGCGAGCTTCGTCGCGGATGGCAACCCTCCCGCCGAGCTGATCAGGGCGCTCAACTCCATGACCGGACCGGATCTGGCGGTGCTCGCCGCGGAGTTGACGTCCGACGGATTCGACGCCCGACGCGACGCGCGGTCGCGCACCTACTGCTACCGGGTGCTCTCCGAGCGAACCCCTAACCCCTTCGAGGCGGGCGTCTCGCTGTTCTGGCCCCACCGGGTGGACCGCGCCGAGCTGGCTCGCTGCGGCGACGCTTTGCGCGGTACGCACGACTTCACCGCATTCACACCCACACAGACCGAGCACGTCCGCTTCGAGCGGGACATCTTTCGCGCCGATTGGCATGAGAAGCCCGCGGTATTGGGGCAGGGATCGGTGCTCGAGCTGTGGATCGAGGCCGACGCCTTCATGCGCAACATGGTCCGCGTGCTGGTGGGCACGATGCTCGAAGTGTCCGGCGGACGTCGTCCCTTCGAGGACTTTCGGTCGCTGCTCGAGGGCGCACCGCGCGAGCGGGCCGGCGACACGGCCCGGGCACACGGGCTGCACCTGGCGAGCGTTCGCTACTGATCCGATCCGCGGCGGAGGGCGTAGAACTCCAGGAACCGGAACCAGTTAGGCTTACCTAACTCGTCGTGGGCACCTTCGTGATCACATTGAGAGAGGGATTCGAGGCGGCGCTGATCGTCGGGCTGATCCTCGCCTATCTCGCGAAGACCGGCCAGCGCCAGCAGGCGACGGCGGTCTGGTGGGGCGTCGCGGCGGCCGCGCTCACCAGCGTTGCGATCGGGGCGACGCTCTTCCTGTCGGTCGGCGAGCTCGAGGGCACCAGCGAGATGGTCTACGAGGGCGCCACGATGATCTTCGCCGCCGCCCTGGTCACCTGGATGGCCTTCTGGATGCGAAAGCAGGCCGCGACGATCGGCTCCCACCTGCGCGAGCAGGTCAGCGAATCCCTCCGCGCCGGCGGCGCGATCGGCCTGGCCACAGTGGCCTTCATCGCCGTCGCCCGGGAGGGGCTGGAGACGGCGCTCTTCCTCTTCGCCTCGACCGAGAACTCCGGGCCCGTGCTCGCCGTCGCCGGCGGGGTTCTTGGCCTGGTGGCCGCCGTCGGGCTCGGGGTGGCCTTCTACCGCGGCGCCCTGAAGCTCGACCTGAGCAAGTTCTTCACCGCCACCAGCGTGCTGGTGATCGCCTTCGCCGCCTACCTCGTCTACGGAGGCATCCACGAGTTCAGCCAAGCAAGCGGCAGCGAGCTCTTGGAGGTGGCGGCGCCGGTCGCCGGCGTGCTCTACGGCTGCAGCCTCGCCTGGATCTACCTGCGCGACTCCCTGCGCAAGTGGCGCCGCACAGCGCCCGCCCAGCCGGCCGAGTCTCAGGCGTAGCGGTAGCACCGCGTCAACCTAGAATCGGTGGTCGGATGCGCGTCCTGATCACCAACGACGACGGGATCCAGGCGACGGGGCTCCATGCTCTGCGCCGCGAGCTGCGCACGATCCCCGATCTCGAGGTCCACGTGATCGCGCCGGACTCGAACCGCAGCGCGACCGCGCGCAGCATCACGACCCGTTCCCCGCTCTGGGTCGAGGAGATTCCCTTCGACGACGGCTCCAGCGGATACGCGAGCGACGGGACCCCCGTCGACTGCGTGCGGTTCGCCGAGCTCGGGCTGGTCGGCGAGCGCCCCGAATTGATCGTCTCGGGCATCAACCACGGTTCCAATCTCGGCGACGACATCACCTACTCGGGCACCGTGGCGGCGGCGCTGGAGGGAATCGTCCTCGGCATTCCGGCGATCGCGATCTCCCAGCAGTCGGCCGCGCGCGAGATGGACCTCCGCTGGGGCCGCGAGTTCGACTTCTCGGTGGCGGCGGCGTTCACGGCCGAGCTCGTCAAGCGCGTGGCCGAGGATCCGCTGCCCGCCGACACGCTTCTGAACGTGAACTGCCCGGCGGGGACACCGAGCGGCATCGAGGTGACCCACCTGGGCAAGCGCCTCTACAACGACGAGATGAAGCTCGTGGACGAGGATCCCGATGCCAGGAGACATCGGTACCAGATCTACGGCTTCGAGCCGTCGTTCGAGGACGAGCCGGGCTCCGATCTCTCGGCGATCGCCGCCGAGCGCATCTCGGTGACGCCCGTCCACTTCGACCTCACCGACCGGCCCAGCCTCGACCACCTCCGCGGCTGGGACTTCGCGAGCATGCTTGGTGAGGCGGAATCGAGGACGACTCCGAACGACGCGGCCGACGAGGCTTCTTCGCGGCGGTGACGGCGACTAAGGGGGCAAAGAAGCGGGCCGAGGAGCTCCGGCGCGAGATCGCGAAGCACGATCACCGCTACTACGTGCTCGACGACCCGGTGATCTCCGACCCGGAGTACGACGATCTGTTGCGCGAGCTCCGGGAGATCGAGGAAGCCAATCCCAAGCTGCTCACCGTGGACTCCCCGACCCAGCGAGTCGGAGGCAAGCCACTCGACAAGTTCAAGCAGGTCGAGCACCACGAGCCGATGCTCTCCCTCGCGAATGCTCGCAACGAGGACGAGCTCCGGGCCTGGGCGAAGCGGGTGGAGCGCCGGCTCGAGCGACTCGACATCTCCGGGCGCGAGATCCGCTACGTCACCGAGTCGAAGGTCGACGGCCTGGCGATCTCGCTGACCTACGAGAACGGCATCTTCACGCGAGGGGCGACCCGCGGCGATGGGCGCGTCGGGGAGGACGTCACTCAGAACCTGCGCACGATCAAGGCGATTCCGCTCACCATCGACGACGCGCCGGAGCTGGTCGAGGTCCGCGGCGAGATCTACCTGCCGATCGCCGGATTCGCCAAGGTGAACGAGCAGCGCGCCCAGGACGGCGAGGCGACCTTCGCGAATCCCCGCAACGCCGCCGCGGGATCGCTGCGGCAGCTCGATTCCTCGATCACCGCCACCAGGCCGCTCTCGATCTGGTGCTATGGCGTTGCTGCGCTCAGGGGCTGGGAGCCCGAGGCGCACTCCGAGTCACTCGACTGGCTGCGGGAGAGGGGCTTCAAGGTCAACGACGACATCTCGATCCTGCACGGCGTCGACGAGGTCGCCGAGCGCTGTCGCTGGTGGGAGGGCCGCCGCGACGCGCTCGACTTCGAGATCGACGGCGTGGTCGTCAAGGTGGACGACCGCGGGCTCCAGCGAGAGCTGGGCGTCGCGGGCCGCGAGCCTCGCTGGGCCGTCGCCTGGAAGTTCCCGCCGACCACCGCGACGACCAAGCTCAACAAGATCGTCTGGAACGTGGGCCGCACCGGTCACCTGCTCCCCTTCGCGATGCTCGAACCCGTCCACGTCAGCGGCGTCACCGTCAGCACGGCCACGCTGCACAACGAGGAGGACCTCGAGCGCAAGGACGTCCGCGAGGGCGACGAGGTGGTGGTGATGCGAGCCGGCGACGTGATCCCGCAGGTGGTCTCGCCGATCATCCAGCGCCGCAAGAAGGGCGCGCGCAAGCCGAAGCCGCCGAAGAAGTGCCCCCTCTGCGGGACGCTGACGGTGAAGCCCGAGGACGGCGTCTTCACGATCTGCCCGAACCGGACGGGCTGCCCGGGCCAGCAGTTCCAGCACGTCAAGCACTTCCGCGGCGCCCTGGAGATCGAGGGGCTGGGGGAGAAGAACGCCTACCGCTTCCTCCAGGAAGGCCTGATCTCCGACGCGGCCGACATCTTCGACCTGACGGCGGAGCGGGTCGCAGAGCTCGAGGGCTTCGGCCGGATCTCGGCGGAGAACCTGATCGAGGAGATCGAGGGCGCTAAGAAGATGCCGTTCTCACGAGTCCTCTACGGGCTCGGCATCCCGGGGATCGGTTTCGTCAACGCCGAGTCCCTGGCCGAGCATTTCGGCACGATGGACGCGCTGCTGGAAGCCCAGCCGGAGGAGATCGTGGAGGCGGAGGGGATCGGCCCAGTCCTGGCCGAGCAGATCTACGAGGAGCTCTCCGAGGAGCGAACCAGGAAGCTGATCGAGCGGCTCCGCAAGGCCGGCCTGCGGATGGAGCTGGATCCCTCGGAGCGCCGCAAGCAGGGTGGCCCACTCGACGGCAAGACCCTGGTGCTCACGGGCACCCTGCCGAACCTGAGCCGCGAGCAGGCCACGCGCCTGATCCGCCTGGCCGGCGGCAAGGTGGTCAACTCGGTCTCGAAGAAGACCGACTTCCTGGTCGCCGGGGACAGCCCGGGCTCGAAGCTCGCGAAGGCCGAGGAGGCCGACACCGAGGTGATCGACGAGGACGGTCTGGAGAAGCTCGTCGGCGAGGACGGGGCACCGGCCAAGGGCACGCCACCGCGCGGGCGAGTCTAGGAGGTGTCCAGTCCGACGGCCTCGAGGGCCTCGGCCGGATCGGAATACATATCCATCCGGGCCTCCTTGCCGTCGCGGATCGTCCAGACCTGAGCGAACGACATCTCAACCGGCATTCCGGCCGCCTTCGACCGGCCGTGTTGACGCATGACGGCAACCACCCTGTCACCCGCGTCGTGCAGGGCATCGACCTCGAGCTCCCAGTCCTCCCACGCATCGGTCCATTCTCTGAGGAAGGCCCGCGCGCCTTCGACGCCTTCGTAGCTCTGCTGCTCGGGCCAGCCTTCGAAGTTCGACATGTCCCAGACGAAGTCGGGCGTGCTGACCTCATCGCTGAGGTCACCTGTGGCCGCGAACCGGGCATAGGCGTTCCGGACGATCTCCACGTTCTCCTGCGACATCCCCTCGCAGTATCTCCTCAGCGGGAGAAGCGCGCGATCAGGGCCGCCATCCGGTCCTGGATCACGTGGGCGCGGTTCACGTCCACGTTGTTCATCAGCAGCGAGAAGATCACGGCGTGGTCGGCGTCGTCGCCGCCGCGGAAGCAGTATCCCGACAAAGCGCTGACCCGGTCGAGCGTGCCGGTCTTCAGGTGGCAGTTACCGGCCGCGGCGGTACCGCGCATACGGTGGGCCACCGTGCCGGTCCGGCCCGCGACGGCGAGGGATGAGATCCACGCGTCCCGGAGCCGCACCTGCGCGAGCTGCTCCTCGGGAGCCTTCTTCTTGTCGATCTCGATCATGGAGTCGAGCAGCTTCACGACAGACGCGGGCGAGGCCTTGTTGCGACGGGTCAGCCCAGACCCGTTCTCCCCGTTGATGCTCGCGCCCTGCTGGGCCGCGAAGCGGCGGACCACATCGAGGCCGGCGGCGGTGGATCCGCTGCTTCCGAACTGCGAGCCCACGTCCTTGAGGAGCATCTCGGCGTAGAAGTTGTTCGAGGGCACGTTCGTGTCCCGGACGAGGTCCGCCATGGTCTCGGAGCCGAAGTCGGCGATCTGGGACGCACTCTGCGGCACGACCCCGGGGGTGACGGTGTTCCCGATCGAGACCCCGTCCTTGCGCAGCGCGTCCTCGAAGCGCTGGGCGGCGCTCCTGGCCGGGTCGCTGGACGAGCCGTTGTCGACAACGAGGCCGGAGAGCGTGCCGACACCCTCGGGAGAGATCCCGTGCTCCGGTATGCCGGTCACGTGGTCGAGGAACGAGTCGTCGTAGTGCAGCGGGCCCTGGACGGTGACGACGCCGGCTGCGCGCACCCGGTCGGCGAGCTTGGTCAGGCCGGTTGCGCTGAGCGTCGGGTCGCCTCCTCCGCGCAGATAGAGGCCCTGGCTGACGCCGTCGGTGATGTCGTCCGTCGACCAGGCCGTCGTGCGCAGCCGGGTGTCGGGCAGGAAGCGAGAGAGCGCGGTCGAGGTGGTGAAGAGCTTCGAGTTCGAGGCGAGGATGCGGGCGCGTCCGCCCTTGCGGGAGAAGAGGACCCGGTGCGAGCTCGGGTCGAACACGAAGGCGCCGCTCTTCCCCGCCTTGCGGAAGAGCTTGCCGAGCCCGGCGGCGAGCTTGGAGCGCGAGACGGCGGTGTGTGCCGCGGCGGCGCCGTAGGCGACCGGAGTCCGGAAGGCCTTGTCCGGGCCCTGGGGGTGGGCCTGAGCGGCCGACGCAGGGGCGGCCAGTGCTGCCGCGAGCAGCGGGATCGCGATCGCCCCTTTGTGCCTGGTCATCCTCATCCGTTCGGCGCCCACGGTGGGCGCTCCTGCCTGAAACAGCACGGATACGTCAAGGTTTCGCTGCCTGGTTGGCTGACCAGCCCGTCCCACTGCCATAATCCCATCTCCGATGGGGAAAGTCGTCCAGTTCGACGGCTCCGACGGCAAGCCGCACAGCACCAGCAGCAAGGGGAGGAGGCGGCGCGGTCGGGGCGACAAGACTGCATTGGTCCTAGGCGGCGGTGGCTTCACCGGCGGCGTCTACGAGATGGGCGCCCTGCGCGCGTTCGACCTCCTGGCCGTCAACCGGACGGTCAACGACTTCGACATCTACGTCGGCACGAGCGCCGGTGCGTTCGTCGCGAGCATGGTCGCCAACGGCGTCACGCCGGAGGAGATGTTCCGTGTGCTCGACAAGGCCCTGCCATCGCCCATCGAGAACGCCTCACTGCGGACGCTGCTCCGTCCGAACTACAAGGGCTTCGCGAACCGCCTCGCCGTCCTGCCTCTGAGGATCGCCGCAACGGCCCGCCGGCTGGCCGGGAACATCGGCGAGATCTCGATGGTGGACATCGTCATGGGCCTCGCGGAGGGTCTGCCGACCGGGATCTACCACAACCGCGGAATCGAGCGGTACATGCGCAATGTGCTCTCGGACCCGGACCGCACCAACGACTTCCGTCAGCTCGAGGCCCAGCTCCGGATCACCGCGACGGACCTCGATACGTGCGAGCGGATCGTCTTCGGAGAGGGGGAATGGGACAACGTCCCGATCTCTCGCGCGGTGGCGGCTTCCGGCGCGTTGCCGATCGTCTACGAGCCCTACGAGCTCCGCGGCAGGCAGCTGGTCGACGGCGGCATCGTCTCCACAACCAACGTCGACGTCGCTGTCGAGGCGGGCGCCAAGTTCATCGTCGTCGTCAACCCTCTCGTCCCGTACGTGAACGACTTCGAGACCCGGATCCCGACAGTCTTCGGCTCGCGGGTCCGCCGGGTCTCCGACATGGGCATGCCGGCGATTGGCAACCAGGCCTTCCGGCTGATGGCCCATGCCCGCCTGCACCTCGCAGTTCAGTCCTGGAACGAGCGTTTCCCGGACGTCGACATCATCCTGATCGAGCCCGAGTTCAACGACGAGCTGATGTTCGGCACCTCGATCCTCGACTACTCGTCCCGCCTGCAGATCGCCAAGCACGGCTTCGAGTCCGTGACGGTGAAGCTGGCGCGCGACTACGAGCGCTACAAGGAGACCGCCGCCCGCCATGGCATCGAGATCTCGGCCCGCCGCGTGCAGCGCGTCCTCGACACCGTCGAGGAGGAGGAGCAGGGGATCTCGGCCTGGCGCCGGGTGCTCGAGCAGACGACCGGTGCGCTGTTGCGTCAGTCGGGCGAGGCCGAGGCTGTCGATACGAGCAAGTAGCTAGCGGCGATGCACGTCGCGGGCCGTCGCCTGGTCCGTCGGCTTGATTGATACGTAGTCGACGTCCACGTGCGCCGGTCGCGTGACCACGTACGCGATCGCGTCCGCGACGTCCTCCGCGCGCAGCGGCCGCGTGCCCTCGTAGACCTTGTCCGCCTTCTCCCGGTCCCCCTCGAAGCGGACCAGTGAGAACTCGGTCTCGACCATGCCCGGCGCGACCTCGCTGACGCGGACCTGCTTCCCGAGCAGCTCGAGCCGGAGCGTGCGCGTGACCGCGTTGGCCGCGTGCTTCGCGGCCGTGTAGCCGGCTCCGCCGGGATAGACCTCGACGCCTGCCACCGAGCCGACCACGACGACATGACCATTGCCGCTGCGCTCCAGCGCGGGGAGGAGGGCCTTGGTCACGCGCATCACGCCCATCACGTTGCTCTCGTACATCTGGCGCCAGTACTCCTCGTCGGCCTCGGCGATGGGCTCGAGCCCGAGCGCGCCGCCCGCGTTGTTGACCACCACCGACAGCTCCGGAACATTCCCGGCGAGCTCCGCCACGGAGTCCGGGTCGGCGACGTCGAGCCGCAGCGCGCGGCCACCGACCTCGCGAGCGACCTCCTCGCAGCGCTCGACGCGCCTCGCCGCGCGACGACCTCGAATCCCGCCGCGGCGAGTGATCTCACCGTCGCCTCGCCGATACCGCCGCTGGCACCGGTGACCAGCGCCGTCCTGCCATTCCCGCTCATCGGCGGGACGTTACCCGGAGCGCTCGGCGGCGATCCGCTCCGCCGCCGCCTCGATCTGGCCGAGCGTGCCCGCCTCCGCAACAGATGCGAGGCCGAGGCGCTTGCGGTCGTCGGGCTCCATCGCGACCTGCCCCACGATCGCGTGCAGCGGGATCCGCGCCGCCCGGCAGCGGCGGGCAACCTCACCGGTCAGCTTGCCCTCCCGGCTCGGGGGGTCAAGACGGCCCTCGCCGGTGATCACCGCGTCGGCATCCTCCAGGCGGCCGTCGAAGCCGAGCACGCCGAGGACGAACGCCGCGCCGGGCGTGAGGTGGGCGCCGAAGGCCGCCCAGAGGCCACCCGAGAGGCCTCCCGCCGCACCGGACATCGTCCTGCCGCGCGGGTCCCGAGGAAGGGTCCCGGCCAGGGCGGTGAGCCGCGAGCTGAGCTGGGCGACCTGCTCGGGCGAGGCGCCCTTCTGGGCGGCGAAGACTTCGGCTGCTCGCTCGAAGGGAACCGAGGTGTCGCAGAGGACCTCCAGCGCAGCATCTTTCACCCCACCCACCGCCTCGATGGCATCGATCGCCCCCCGCCCGCCGTCCATCGTGGCGGTGCCGCCCGCCGCGATCAGGACGCGACGCGCGCCAGCTTCGATGGCTGCGGCGATCAGCTCGCCGGTGCCGGCGCTGCTTGCCCTCTCCGGGTCCCGCTCACCCTCGGCGACCAGATCGAGCCCGGAGGCCGCGGCGGCCTCGACGATCGCAGTGGAGCCATCACGGACCAACGCGTACTCCGCGTCGATCGGGCGCCCGAGCGGATCGTGCACCGTCGCCCTTCCCAGCTCCCCGCCCATCGTTCCGAGGAGCACGGCGACGGTCCCCTCCCCGCCGTCGGCGGCCGGGCAGAGGTCAGCCTGGGCGCCCGCCCGCTCGAGGCCGCGGCCGATCGCCTCGGCGACCTCTCCTGCGCTCAGCGTTCCCTTGAAGGAGTCAGGAACTGCGAGGAACGACTTATGTGTAGAGCTCGTCGACGTCCTTCTCGAACTTGTCGGCGACGACGTTTCGCTTCACCTTCAACGTGGGCGTCAGCTCGCCGGTCTCCTGGGAGAGGTCGTGGGGCAGGATCTCGAACTTCTTCACCTGCTCGACCCGGGCGAACTTCTCATTGATCTCGTCAAGGTGTTTTTGCAGGATCGCCCGCATCTCCTCGTTTCGCCGGAGCTCGGCGGGATCCGCGGACCAGCCCTTCTCCTCGCAGAGCTTTGCGCACTCCTCCATGTCGAGGGTGACGAGCGCGACCAGGTAGGGCCTGCGGTCGCCGATCACGACGCACTGCGAGACGTAAGGGTTCTGCTTGATCTCGGCCTCGAGGTTCGCCGGGGTGATGTTCTTGCCACCCGCGGTGATGATGATGTCCTTCTTGCGACCGGTGATCGAGAGGTAGCCGTCCGCGTCGAGCTCGCCGATGTCGCCGGTGTGGAGCCAGCCGTCCTCGAGTGTCTCCTTGGTCGCTTCCTCGTTCTTGTAGTAGCCCTGGAAGACGTTGGGCCCGCGGACGAGGATCTCGCCGTCGTCGGCGATCTTGATCTCACAGCCCTGGAAGGCCTTGCCGACCTTGCCGAACTTGAAGGCGTCCGGCCTCGCGACGGTGGCGGCGGTCGAGGTCTCCGTCATTCCCCAGCCTTCGAGGACGAGGACGCCGGCCGCGTCGAAGAAGCGCAGAATCTCGGGGTTGATCGGCGCCGCGCCGGTGACGCAGTTCTTGATGTTTCCGCCGAACAGGGCCCGGATCTTGGACAGGACCTGCTTGTCGGCGATCGCGTACTGCCGCTGAAGCAGCCAGCCGACCGGCTTGCCGGCCCGCTCGTGGTCGCGGACCTTCTTGCCGACCCCGATCGCCCAGTTGAAGACGGCCTTCTTGAGCCCGCCGGACTTCTCCATCTCGCTGGTGGCCGACGTGTAGATCTTCTCGAAGATGCGCGGCACCGACGGGAAATACTCCGGCTTCACCTCGGCGAGGTTCGGGATGATCTTCAGCGGATCTCGCTCCCAGTAGGCGATGTTGCCGCCGAGGTCGACGCTCAGAAACTGGATCAGCAGGGCGAAGGAGTGAGCGAGCGGCAGGAAGAGGTAGGTGGTCGTCTCGCTGTCGAGGACACTCTCGTCGAGCGCCATCGTCACCATCGAGCGGTAGTTGCCGTGGGAGATGACGCAGCCCTTGGGCGGGCCGGTCGTGCCCGACGTGTAGATGAAGGTGCAGATGTCGTCCGGGGTGACCGACTGCCAGCGCTGCTCCCATTCCGAATCCGAGTGGGCCGACCCGGCCTCGATCAGCTCGTCCACCGAGATCGCGTTGCCCCCTGAGCCCTCCATGCGGATCGTCTGCTCGAGCTTGGGGACCTTGCCCCGGATCTCATCGACCTTGGCGAGCTGCTCATCGTCCTCGACGATCACGGCCTTCGCGTCGGAGTTCTCGATCACGTACTGGCACTCCTCCGGCGAGTTGGTCTGGTAGATCGGGACGACGGTCGCGCCCACGCTCAGCGCCGCGAAGTCGAAGTAGGTCCACTCCGGACGGGTGTTGGCGAGGATCGAGACCTTGTCGCCCTTCTCGATGCCGAGCTCGATCAAGCCCTTGGCGAGCTGCTTGACGATCTCGCCGACCTCGCGATAGGTCTTGGAGACCCACTGGCCCGAGGTGTCCTTGTAGGTCACCGCGGTGAGGTCCGCGTGGCGCTCGGCGGCGAGCGGCATCAGGTCGGCGCAGGTCTTGCTGTTGGTGCTGGACTCGGCGGCGGACCCGCCGGCCGCGATGGTCGCGCTCTCCATAGGATGGAGTCTATTAGGAGCCTGGCTGAGCAGCCAGGCGACCCGGCTTAAATGCGAGTCAGGCGGTGACCTGCTTGTTCTGCGCCTGGATCGCTCGCAGCGAGCTTTCGAAGAGTGTCTTGTCGATCCGGCCCTTGAGGATCGGGATGTTCATCTCGATGCACTTCGAGAGAACGTCGCGCCGCTTCATGTGCATCTCGTCGGCGAGCTCGGTGGGCGTCAGGTGAACGGACATATAGGCCACTCCTCTCCTTGGGAACGCCGTTTAACCCGGACTGCATGTATATCGCTTCAGGGCGACGTGTCAATCATTTTCCCGCACAGAGCGGGCATTTTTGGACGCTAGACCGGGTTCGGCACGTCGATGAACTCGTGCTCCACCGAGAAGCGCTCGGCGACGAGCTCGCCGAGGCGGCGGATGCCCGAGGTCTCCGTCGCGTAGTGCCCACCGGCGAGAAAGTGCACGCCGTACTCGCGCGCCTCTCCCATCACCGGCTCACTGGGTTCGCCGGTCACCAGTGCGTCCAGTCCCAGTGGGCCGGCCTCGTGGAGGGCAAAGCCACCGGAGCCGGTGACGATCCCGACGCTCGAGATCCGATGCGACCCCGCCTCGAAGACGAGCGGCTCCTGGCCGACCGCCTCCTGCAGGCGCCGGATGAGCTCGCCGAGCTCGATCGGATCGGCTGAGCGCCCGATCAGGCCGATCGCCGAGCCCTTTGCCTCACCGAAGGGACGCTCGTCAGGCTCGAGTCCGAGCGCATCGCGGAGCAGGGCGTTGTTGCCGATCTCGGGGTGGGCGTCCAGCGGCAGGTGGTAGGCGGCGAGAGATACATCGGCGCAGAGCAGCGCCCGCAGCCTCGCGGCCATCGGCACCGACAGCGGCGAGGGCTCGTCGCCCCAGATCAGGCCATGGTGGGTGAGGACCAGGTCGGCACCCGAGTCCACCGCTCGCTCGAGGCATTCGAGATTCGCCGTCACCCCGGTCGCGACCTTGCCGACCTCTTCCCTGCCGGGGACCTGCAGCCCGTTCGGACCGAAGTCGTCGAACGAGTCGACGTCCAGCAACTCCTCGCAGAAGGCGAGGATCTCGGCGCGAGCGGCCATTGATCCAGCGTAACTACCATGGCGCGCATGAACCCCGGCGAGGCGGTCGAGCCAGGCACTGATCCCTTCATCCAGTCGCTGATGGAGACCGACCTCTACTCGATCGGCGCCTACTTCTGCGACCAGCATCCGGAGCTCGTCGATGAGGTGGTCGAGCGCAGCGACGCGATCGAGAGCAGCGGCCTCGAGAGCTGGGCCACGGAGACCGAGACGCCGATCGAGGAGTGCTTCCGCACGCTGCTCACCGGCCTCGCGGTTCGCTACTACAAGGCTGTCGCCGGATGAGCGAAGAAGCTCCACGCAGGCGCCCGCGGCTCGTCGGGCTGATCGTGCTGGCGGTCGTTGTCGGGCTGCTCGGCTTCGCCATCGTCAGCATCTCGGTCGGCACCGGGACCGAGGATGAAGGAGGCGTCCAGATCACCGGCGCCGCCGAGGTGCAGAGCCTCCTCGGCGGGATCCAGCAGGACGGGCCGCGGCTTGGTTCGCCGGACGCCTCAGTGACGGTCCAGGTCTTCAACGACCTGCAGTGCGATCCGTGCTCCGACTGGAACCGGGATGTGGTCGTCCCGCTGATCGCTGGGCCGGTGCGGGCCGGCGACCTGCAGCTCGTCTACCACAACTTTCCGATGACGGAGTCCGGCTTCTTCCTTGGCGCCTTCGCCGCCGTTGCCGCTGCCAAGCAGGACTATGAATGGCAGTTCATCCAGCTCTTCTTCAGAAACCAGGATGCGGCAAAGAAGCACGGAGCCGACCAGCAGTTCCTCAACGACATCGCACGTGGCGTGGGTGTCGTCAACTTCAATGTCGAGCAGTGGCAACGCGACATGAACGATGACGACGTCACCTCGACGCTCGAGGATGACGAGCAGATCACCGCAGAGCGCAGGCTGCCGGCTGAGCCCGCCGTGGTGGTGGGGGGGCCGAACGGGACTCGCCAGCTCATCGAGTCCCCCTCGCTCGCCGAGGTCCAGGCGGCGATCGCCCAGGTGGGATGACTCGCCGGAGGGCGCTGATCGCCTCGGCGATCGCGACGGTGGCGATTTTCGTGGTGCTAGCCGCGCTCGACGTGCGGATGATGGACGCCGGAGGGCCGGGGATCGTCGGGTTTGAGGTGGCGGGGACTGAGCACCGCGCGGCAGAGATCCTCGCCGACTGGGGGAGCAAGGGGATCGACGCCGCCAAGGCGTCGCTCTGGATCGACTACGCTTACATCGCCGCCTACGGCACCTTCCTCGTCCTGGCCTCCTCGGCGACGCGCGACCGTGCGATTGAGCGTGGCCGTCCGCGAATGGCGGCATGGGGACTGGTGGCGATGACGTGCGCTGCGGCCGGAGCGGCCTTCGACGCGATCGAGGACGTGGGGCTGCTGCTGGCTGTCAACGGGCACGGGGGAGCGCTGGCGGTGAGGCTCGCTCAGGTCTGCGCATCGTTCAAGTTCGCGCTCCTCGCGCTCACGATCGTCTACCTGCTCGCCGGGCTGACGCTCAGGTGGCGCGATCGCCGCTCGACTCGAAGGCCCAGCGGGGAACCCGGCTAGGCCGGGGTGCCCGTCTGGAGCGGGTCATTCGGCGATGCCTGGGACGGGTTGTTGACGACGGCGCCGGGCGGCACCGGGATCGGCCCGTCGAGCAGGGGGTCCTCGGTGTCCCTCATCCAGTTCGTGAGGCGGGCGCTGAGCTCGTCGCGGATGCCCGCGTGGCCGGGGTTGCCGGCAAGGTTGCGACCCTCGTTGGGATCGAGGACGAGGTCGTAGAGCTGCTCGGTCTCGACGATCTCGTCGGCCCACCCCGCCGCGGCGAGGGTTTCCTTGCTGGAGCTGTCGTCGCAGTTGGCGAGCACCGGGTGCCGGTTGTCGTCGAAGCGGCGGATGTACTTCCAGCGCTCGGTCCGGATGGCCCTCGTCGGCTCGTAGGCAGCGTGGAAGGTGACCTCGGTGAAAATCTCGCCGTGGATCCGCTCGGCCTCGTCCCGCACCAGAGGCAGCAGCGAGGTGCCCTGCAAGAACGAGGGTGGCTCGGCGCCGGCCACTTCGCAGAGGGTGGGGTAGATGTCCAGATGGCTGACCATCGCGTCGTAGACCTTCCCGCCGGTGAATCCGCCCGGGCCCCTCATCAGCAGCATCACGCCGGTGCCGCGGTCGTAGAGCGTCGCCTTTGCGTTGGGGAAGGCGAGGCCGTGGTCGGTGGTGCAGATGATCAGCGTCCGCTCGGTGAGGTTCAGGTCGTGCAGGCCGTTCAGCACCGCGCCGATCCCCTGGTCGAGCGATCTGGCGCTGGCTTTGAACGCCGCCATGTCCCGGCGCGTTGCGGGCGTGTCCGGCAGGTTGGAGGGGGGCAGGGAATAGAGGGAGTCGCGGACGGAGGTCGGCGCGCGGAACTGGCGATGGGTCTCGAAGAAGCCGACCGACAAGAAGAAGGGCTCTGACGCCATGCCCAATGCCTCGATGGCGATCGGGGCGACGTCCCCCGCGTGGTGGCTGTCGACCTCGATGACCTCGTCGTATCCGATCACGGCGGGGTCCTCGGAGATGTGCTGCTCGCCGATCAGCACCGAGCGGTAGCCGACGGAGTGCAGCGGGTGGACAAGATGCTCGCCGTAGTCGTTCAGCGACCAGCCGCGGTGGGCGAGCCCAAGCATCCCGTTGTTGTGGCAGTACTGGCCGGTGAGCAGGGAGGCGCGGCTGCCCGAGCAGGTGGGGGCGGCGCAGAAGGCCTTCCGGAAGAGGACACCCTGGTCGGCGAGGAGCTGGATGTTGGGCGTCGGGACCTGGTACCCGTACGGCTGCACGTAGCGGCCGGTGTCGTGCGAGTGGATGTAGAGGATGTTCGGTGGCGAATCGCCCATTTGTGTACCTTAGTGGTCCAGAAACTCAAGTACGTGACGCGGTCGCTCTTGAGTTGATGGTGACGAACAATGCAACTCGACGGCATCCACCACCTCACCGGCATCACGGGCGACGGCCAGCGTTGCGTCGACTTCTATGCCGGAATTCTCGGGCTGGCCTACGCCAGCCGCGAGCCGGACTTCGAGTCCCCGGCCTCGCACCTGATCCGCCTGGGAGGCGAGCCGGATCGCCCGGGGGGCACGCTCGGCTTCATCGAGGCGCCCGGGATCGCCCGAGGCCGCGCGGGCAACGGCATGGTCCACACCGTGAGCTGGGCGGTCCGCTCCGCCCACACGATCGACTACTGGGCCGCACGACTCTCGGATGCGGGGATCGACGTGAGGTCCTCGGATGCCGAGGGCCGGGGGGTGCGGCTCCGGTTCGTCGATCCGGAGGGTCTCGAGCACATGCTCAGCGTCGAGCCATCGGCCGAGAGCTCCGAGCTCGCGCTCGGCTCTGCGGGGGTGCCTGAGGAGCACGCCATCACCCGGCTGCGCGGTGTCCGAGCATACGGACGCGAGAGCGTCCCCAGCGCCGACATCCTTGCCGGCCGGCTCGGCTTCAGGGTCACCGGCAGGGACAGCTATGCGGTGGGCGACGACGAGCTCGGCAGCGGCTTCGCCTTCGATTCGCCACCGGCGGCGAGGGGCCGGCTCGGGGCGGGCAGCATCCACCACGTCGCCTGGGCCTGCGACGGAGATCTGCCGGCCTGGCGCCAGCGGGTGATCGGAATGGGCTGCCGCGCAACGCCGGTGATCGATCGCGGACACTGCCGGTCGATCTATTTCCGCGAGCCCTCGGGCGTCCTCTTCGAGATCGCGACGCGCGGGCGTGACATCGTCGCCGCGGTTTCCCCGGCAGCACTAGAAAGGCTGTCCCCGCGGGTCGATCCACGCCTGCACGCCGCTTTCGTCGGCTAGGCTCCCCTAAGACCGGGGAGGGTCGGAATCACATGGAGGGTTGTCTCAACCGAAGCCGTGCCTGGCTGCGCATCGCCGCGCTCTGCGTGAGCTGCGCCGGTGTCCTGTGCGTGGCGCCCGCGGCCGGCGCGTCGGTCACGATCGGTGGGCTGCCCTCCGGGACGCCCACGCCTACCTGCACCGTCGACGACGTCGACTATCTGCAGCCGAGCATTACCGAGGGCAATCTCTACGTGGCGAGGGCGGCGGGAACGATCACGTCCTGGAGCACCAACTCGTCCGGGGCCGGCGCGGTCTACGTGCTCAAGGTCTTTCGCCGGACGAGCGATCCGGAGACCTTCCAGGTCATTGCCAGCTCGCCGCCCCACACGCTGTCGATCGGCCTGAACACGGTCTCGGTCAACCTCCCGGTCAGGTCCGGGGACATGCTGGGCTACCACGAGAGCGGTCCCCCGAACTCGTGTGCCTTCACCCAGTCCGGGGACACCGTTCTGAACCGCGCAGGCGATCTCGCCGACGGCGCCTCGGGAACCTTCACTCAGCAGAATGACCTCCGGCTGAATCTCTCGGCGGTGCTGGTGCCCGCCAACGGATTGACACTGGGCGCGATTACCCGCGATCGCAAGAAGGGCACGGCGACCGTCATCGTCACCCCGGCCAACCCAGGCCTCGTCACCATCGCGGGGAAGGGCATGAAGAAGCGGGCGTCGAAGAACCTGTCCGTCCCGGGCCCCGTCACCTTCTCGGTCGCTGCCGTGGGCAAGACGAGGCATCGACTCGCGCGCAAGGGCAGGGTCGTGCTTCCGGTGCGGATCACCTTCTTCCCCACGGGCGGCGACCCCGCGACCCTGCCGATCAACCTGAAGCTGCGAAGGACCCGCCCGCCGGGGCCCATTTCATCGCCATGAGTGGCTCTACACTCGGAACCCGATGAAGCGTCGCCTAATCGCTGCGGTGCTCTTCGTGCTTGCGTTGGCGGCTTTGGTGTCGATCGGATGCGGAGGCGCCAGCCGGCAGGACGCCGAGACCATCAAGGGGCAGCCCTGGAGAGGATCCGAGGGCAGGACGGTCAACGTCGCGAAGCTGGCGAGCGCCTCGTCCGAGGTTCGCCCCGCCCCGGCGCTCGAGCCGCACGAGGATGCCGACGCCGAGGACGCGGAGGCCGCCGCGGAGCCGGTCGGTCTCGACGTCCGCGAGAAGCCCGAGCCGGGCGAGGAGTCGGGGTCGCCCAAGCGCGCGGGGCCCGCGATCGCGACCGAGCGCACGGGTGAGGACGCGATCACGCCGAGCCAGGCCGTGACCCCGGACGCGGGCTTCCGGGGCGCGAGGCTGAGCGAGTCCAACTTCGTCCCGCCCGATTCCATGGGTGCGGTCGGCCCAAGCCAGGTTCTCGTCGACGTCAACGGCAGGATCAAGGTCTTCGACAAGAACGGGAGCCTGGGCGGCCTCAACCTCACCGATTCCCAGTTCTGGGCGCCGGTTCGCAACGGCGCCGAGCCGACCGACCCCGGGGTGGAGTACGACCGACTGTCCGGGCGCTGGATCGTTTCCGCGATCAACATCGAGAACACGAACAACCGGGTCATGCTCGCCGTCAGTGATGGCCCGACGATCACCAGCGCCAGTGACTTCACCTTCTATTTCTTCAACGAGAGCACTCCGCCGCCGGCAGGACCGGCGCGGTTCGCCGATTACCCGCAGCTCGGGGTGGACGCAAACGCGGTCTACATCGGCGTCAACGAGTTCAGCTCCAGCAGCGGCTCGTTCACGGGGACGAGCGCATTCGTGATCCGCAAGTCCTCGGTGATCAACGGCGGACCCATCGTCGTCACCGCCTTCCGCAACCTCGTTTCGGGCGGCGGGCCGGGCCCGGACTCGCCTCAACCTGCCGCTGACATGAACCCCAACGTCGGTGCCGGCTACATCGTCGGCCCCGACAACCAGCTCCTCAGCCGGATCGACGTCCGCCGGATCTCCGACCCCGGCGGGACCCCGACGATCTCCGGCAACCTCGGAGTGACTGTTCCCACCACGGCTCAGCCGCTCAGCGTCCCGGCGCAGGGGACCACCGGCGGCATCGATGCACTGGACGACAGGCTGTTCGAGGCGATGATCGGGACCGATCCCGACGGGCTCGTCTCACTGTGGACCGCGCACAACATCCGGATGGACGCGTCGGGCAACGGCTCGGGCAGCGGCAACCGGGACGGCGCCCGCTGGTACCAGATCGGCAGCCTGGATTCTTCCCCCAGCCTGGTGCAGTCGGGGCAGGTCTTCGACACCGCCGTCTCCAACCCAACCTTCTACTGGATGCCATCAATCGCGCAGAACGGCCAGGGCCACGCCTCGATCAACATGAGCCAGGCCGGGACAGGGCAGTTCACTCAAATCGCCGCCTCGGGACGCCTCTTTCACGATGACCCGGGCACCACCGAAGCGCCGGTCACCGTGCCGGGACTGACAACCGGCACCTACAACGTCGGCAGCGACACCCCGCGGCGCTGGGGCGACTACTCCCAGACGGTCGTCGACCCCAGCGACAACATGACCTTCTGGACCTTCCAGGAGTACGCCAACGCCAACAACTCCTGGGAGGTGAGGGTGATCCCAGTCCACGCTCCGCCGCCCGCCACCCCGGCGTCCGCCGACCCGGTGCCGGCCGGGAGCTGCTCCGTCGGTACCGAGGTCACGGGAAACGTCGCCGACGGCTCCGGATTCTTCGATCCGGGCGCCGGCTTCACCAGTCACATCCAGGCGACGGTCAGCGGTGGAGTCACGGTCAACCGCGTCACCTACGACGATCCGACGCACGTCACCCTCGACCTCGACACCCGCGGCGCGGCAACCGGGACGAAGGACGTGACGATCACCAACCCGGATGGCCAGCAGGAGACGACTCCAGACCTGCTCACGGTGGATACCGCGGGCACCGGTCCGACGCCGCCGTGCCTCACGGGCACCTCTCCAAGCTCGCCGAGCAACAACCCGTCGCCGAAGATCCTCGGTTCCGCCGAGCCGGGCTCGACGGTCAACCTCTACACCGACCCCGGCTGCCCCTTGGGCCAAGAGGTCGGCACCGGAACCGCGGAGGAGTTCGCGACCCCGGGGATCACGGTGACCCCTCCGGTGGCCAACTCGACGACGGTCTTCTACGCGACGGCGACCGTGGGCCCCGACGTCTCGCTCTGCTCGTCGACGCTGACGACGGCGTCGGGCTCGGTGACCTACGTCGAGGACGAGACCCTGCCTGAAGTCTCGATCGTCAGCGGCCCCGGCGGCTTGACCAACGATTCGACTCCATCCTTCACGTTCAGCGCGACGGACGCTGCCCAGCCGGTGACCTTCCAGTGCTCGATCGACACGGGCGTCGCGAGCTTCGGACCCTGCTCGGGTCCCGGAGACAGCGATTCCCCTGCCGCCCCCCTGACCGACGGCCCGCGTGTCTTCCACGTCAGGGCGACCGACTCCGCCGGCAACTTCGCCGATGCGTCCCGGTCGTTCGAAGTGGATACGACGCCGCCGTCGGTCGCGATCGACTCGGGCCCGACCGGGGCGATCTCCGACCCGTCGCCCACCTTCACCTTCAGCGGCAGCGACGCACACGGGCCCGTTACGTTCCTGTGCTCGATCGACACGAGCTTCGGAGCGTGTTCGGGACCGGGCAACAGCGACACGCCCTCGAGCCCCCTGGCCGCCGGCTCCCACACCTTCAGGGTGCAGGGCGCCGATGCCGCTGGCAACTCTGCAGTCGCTTCGCGCTCATTCGCGGTCCAGGTGCCGCAGCCCCCGGCACCGCCCGACACGACGATCACGAAGGGCCCCAAGATAAAGACCACGAAGCGCCGGCCGAAGTTCAAGTTCAGCTCCAGCCAGGCTGGTTCGAGCTTCCAGTGCAAGCTCGACAAGGCCCGGTTCACGCCCTGCATTTCGCCCTTCAAGCCGAAGTCCAAGCTCCGCCTCGGGAAGCACGTGCTGAAGGTGCAGGCGATCGGACCGACGGGCGTCGCCGATCCGGCGCCCGCGGTGAAGAAGTTCAAGGTGATCGCGTAGCGAGAAATCGGGGCGATCCCTCGAACCTCCCCGACAAACGTGCCTGAGGCGGGCTCTGGTGCCGCCCCTGCTACCGGCCTCGCTACTGATTCCGGGGTCTCCGCCGGGCGTCGCAACTGGTAGCGAGATGCCCGCTGCGGCGACTTCGGTGACGAGCGGTTACTTGATCAGCGAAGCCGCTTGGGCGCGTCGAGGCCGAGCTCGGACATCGCTCGCCGAACGCGCCGATCGAACGAGGCGACAGTGGCCGAACTCGCCCGAGCGGTCGCCAGTGCGAAGCCGTCAGCCAGACTGATTCCGAGCGAGCGGAGCCGAGCCGCATCGCGAGCGATTGCGGCGGTTGGCGGGACTGGGCGAATCTCGAGTGCGGAAATCGCATCCACGGCCACCTGCAGGGTTCGCTCGTCCTCGGCTGGCCTGACCAGCGCCTCGGCGTAGTTGATCGTCGAGAGCAGCAGTTGATCGTCGTCCTCGAGCATGCCCCCTATTGCCTTGGCCGCCTCGCGGTGGTGGGCGTCGCCCCGATCTAGCGCGGCAATGACCACGTCGGTGTCGAGTACGGAGGCGCTCAAGCGCGCTCGCCGGAGCGCAACCGCTCGAGATAGCCGGGCTCATACAGCCCGTCGAAGATTCCCAGCGCCTCGACAGGGTCGTTGGCCGCTCGCCTGACCACGATCCGATCGGGTCCATCGGCCTCGATCGCGACTTCGTCACCTGGCCCCAGGCCGGCTCGCTCGAGCATCTCGACCGGGAGGGTGACCTGGTGTTTGGAAGAGATCTTCGGCACGCCTTTACTTTAGCGTAAAGGCCACCAAAGTTTCGGATGCTGTCGCGATCTGACGGACCTCTTCGATCATCGGGGCGCCCGGATTTGAACCGGGGACCTCACCGACCCGAACGGTGCGCGCTACCAGGCTGCGCCACGCCCCGAGGGGCAGAAGGATAGAGCGGCGCCTGCGGTGGGGCACTCCAGCGGATAGCGTTGCCAGATGGCCGACAACGTGAAGCTGATCGAGGAGCTCTACGGGGCGATGAACCGCCATGACGGCGATGCGATGGCGAGGCTCTATGACCCCGACGGCCGTTTTCACGATCCGGCCTTCGGGGAGCTCACCGGGGCCGAGGCCGGCGACATGTGGCGGATGCTCACGGGGCGCGCCACGGACCTGAAGGTGGAGCTGGCGGAGCACGAGGCCCACGGCGATGACGGGAGCGCCCACTGGATCGCGACCTATACGTTCCGGGGCGGTCGCCATGTCGTCAACGACATCCACGCGAAGTTCCGCTTCCGCGACGGGAAGATCGTCGAGCACGACGATTCGTTCTCCTTCTTCCGCTGGGCGCGACAGGCGCTCGGGCCCTCAGGGCTCGTGCTCGGCCTGCCGCCGATGAACCTGCTGGTCCGCCGCCAGGCCCGCGGGGATCTCGCCGAGTTCCGCGGCGAGGCCTAGGCCGGCTTCCTCACTTGCCGGCCGAGTCCGGGGCGAGCCGCGGCAGCACGATGCGGACGGCGGCGATGCAGAGGATGAGCGCACCGCCGCCGATCCAGAGGATCGGGTCCTCGACGGAGAAGCCCTCGAGCTTGCTGCCGACGTAGGTGAAGTAGGCCGTGATCGGCGCGTAGCCGAGCGCCGTCGTCCAGGTGAAGCGCCACAGCGGGATCCGGGCCGCGCCGCAGACGTAGCCCATCAGGCTGAACGGCATGATCGGGATCAGCCGGACGCCGAGCAGGGCGAGCGCGCCACCCCGGTGGACGAGGCGCTCCATTCGCAGGAAGCGACGCTCGCCCGCGATCCGGTAGAGGAGGGGCCGGGCGAAGTGCCGGCCGACCGCGTACGAGGCGAGCCCGGAGAGAACCCAGGACCCGAGGACGAGCGGGAACCCGACCCCGAACCCGAAGACGTACCCGGCGGCGGCATCGAGGATCTCCGCGGGGTACCAGACGACCACGTGCACGAGAGCGAGCCAGATCACGAGCAGCGCCCCGGCCGCGTTCCCGTTCAGGTCATCTCGGACGGCGGCCGTGTCGCCGTGGATCGCGTCGCTCATCGCTCCGCGCAGAGACGGGATCGCGAACGCGACGCCGATGCCGACCAGGATGCCCGCCACCGTCACGGCGACACCGGTCCAGGTTCCTCCGCCAGGCGGGCCGCGGTGCACGATCGTTAGATTAGAAGCACCTAACCCTAAGGAGAGCAGATGGCGTTCGAGGTCCCCGACCTTCCCTACGACTACAACGCGCTCGAGCCTCACATCGATGAGCAGACGATGCGCGTCCACCACGACAAGCACCACCAGGCTTACGTCGACAAGGCGAATGCCGCCCTCGAAGGCACCGAGTGGGCGGACAAGGACGTCAACGAGGTCCTGCAGAACCTTTCGAGCCTGGGCGACAAGGAAACCGCCGTCCGCAACAACGCCGGCGGGCACTCCAACCACACCTTCTTCTGGGAGATCATGAGCCCAGACGGAGGCGGCGAGCCCGAGGGCGACCTGGCCGCGGCGATCAACGACAAATTCGGCGACTTCGACTCCTTCAAGGAGGACTTCAAGAACGCCGGTGTCGGACAGTTCGGCTCAGGCTGGTCGTGGCTCGTTCATGACGGCTCCGGCCTCGCGGTCGTCTCGACCGCGAACCAGGACTCGCCGCTCTCGGACGGCCAGACCCCGATCGTCGGCTGCGACGTCTGGGAGCACGCCTACTACCTGAAGTACCAGAACAAGCGCCCGGACTACATCGACGCCTGGTGGAACGTCGTCAACTGGGCGAAGGCCAGTGAGCATCTAGCCGCAGTTGGCTAGATGCTCATGTCTATCCGGCGGCGATTTTTGTGGCCGCCGTTTGTGGCGAAGCCGTCAACCGGGCCGGCTGAGCAGCCTCGGGCAACCGGGACTGCTCAGCTGAGCCCTTCGGCGGCACCTGCGCCATCGCGTGCTCGGCCAGTGCGGTGATGGTCAGGCTCGGATTGACCCCCGGGTTGGCGGGGATCGCCGCTCCGTCGCAGACCATCAGGTTCTGGTAGCCGTAGACGCGGTTACCGGCATCGACGACGCCGCGCTCCGGGCCATCGCCGATCACGGCTCCGCCGAGGATGTGCGCGGTGGTCGGGATGTTGAAGATCGCCTCGGTGAGCCCGCTTTGCGGGATGCCGCCGGTGCGCTCCGCCATCCAGCGGGTGACGGCGTCGGCGGCGGGGATGAAGGTCGGGTTCGGCTTCTCGGGATCCTGCTCGGTCTGCAGCCGGACACCGCGGCCGAACAGCCGCCGCTTGGGCCGGAGGCGGATCGCGTTGTCGAGGGTCTGCATCACCAGCAGGATCACCGTGCGCCGGGACCACGCGAAGGGCCAGAGAAGCCGGGCACCGCGGATCGGGTGGCGGATGAGCTGCCCGAGCCAGAGGAAGGGGCGGGTGAGCTTCGAGCCCTTGCCGGTGAGCAGGGTGAAGAGGTAGCTCATCGAGTCGGCGCCCTTGCCGTAGGTCACGACCTCGACATGCGTGTCGGGATCCGGGTAGATGCTCGAGCTGATCGCGACCGACTTCGCGAAGTCGTGTTCGTCGCTGGGAGCCGTGACGGCGTTGATCGACTCGCTGTTGGTCCTGACCAGCTCGCCGAGCCGCAAGGAGATCCTCGGAAGGGAACCGCTCTCGCGGCAGTTCTGGAGCAGCTGGTTGGTCCCCAGGGCGCCTGCGGCGACGATCACCCCGCGGGCGGTCAGCCTCGAGCGGCGCTTGCGAACCCAGGCGCCGGAGCGCTCGCTCGTCACGGCGAAGCCCTCGGAGCCGTCGTCGGCTGCGAGGGGGCGGACGTCGGTCACCTGGCGCTCCGGGAGGATCTGGACGCCGAGCTGCTCCGCGAACCAGAGGTAGTTCTTGGGCAGGGTGTTCTTGGCATTGTGCCGGCAGCCGACCATGCAGCTTCCGCAGCCGATGCAGCCGGACCGCGGCGGCCCGTCGCCGCCGAAGAACGGATCGGGCACCTCCTCGCCCGGCTCGCCGAAGTAGGCACCGACCCTCGTGTGCTTGTAGGTGTCGCCGACCCCGATCTCCTCGCCGTATTCCTTCAGTAACTCGTCGGCTGGGCCCTCCAGCGGATAGTCGGTGACGCCCAGCATCCGCTCGGCGGTGTCGTAGTGGGGGGCGAGGGCACCCTCCCAGTTCTCGAGATCGCCCCACTGTGAGTCGCGGAAGAAGGCGGGGCGGGCCCGGTAGAGGGTGTTCGCGTATCCGAGGCTCCCGCCGCCGACCCCGGAACCCGAGACGATGAAGACGTCCTTGAACGCCGTCATCCGGAAGATCCCACGGAGCCCCAGCTTCGGCATCCAGTAGTAGCGGCGGAGGTTCCAGGTGGATTCCGCGAAGTCCTCGTCGCGGTAGCGCCGTCCGCATTCCAGGACCGCGACGCGATAATCCTTCTCCGCCAACCGGAGGGCCGAGACCGATCCGCCGAAGCCGGATCCGATCACGATCCAGTCGAAGTCGCAATTCGTGGACACTGTGTCAGACATAACGTCGGACACTATGTCAGAGACTGTAGAATCATCGCGATTTGCAGGCCGCCACGAGGACAAAATCCACCCGCGCGAAGGCTATCCGAGGAACCCGGCGGGAGCGTCGCCAAAAGCTTCGCGAGAAGGTGATCGCGAGCGCCCTTCGGCTCGCGGAAAGGGACTCGTTTCGCGACCTCAGCGTCGACGAGATCACCCGCGCCGCCGGCATCTCCCGGAGCGCGTTCTACACCCACTTCCAGGACAAGCAGGAGCTCCTGCTGGCCGCCGTCGCCGAGGTCTCGGAGCAGCTCTACGAGATGGCCGATCGCTGGTGGCACGGTGTCGGGCCTCCGGCCGAGCGGGTGCGCAAAGCGATCGAGGGGGTCGTCGCGGTGTACGCCGGCGAGGCCGGGTTGCTGCGGATCGCGACGGAGGTCTCCACCTATGACGAGGAGGTTCGGGCCCTCTGGCTCGACATCGCCGAGCGCTTCATCGAGGCGACCGCGGACCACGTCCGGGCCGAGCAGGATGCCGGCTTGATCCCGCGCACGCTCGACCCTCGCTCGACCGCCGAGTCCCTCTTCTGGATGGCCGAGCGCTGCTGCTACACCTACCTCGGCCGCGGCGAGCGGACGCCCCGGCAGGTGGTCGAGGGACTCGTGCCGGTCTGGGTCGCGGCGCTCTATCCGCGCGTGATCCCGGCGGGCCAGCTCTCGCCCCGGCGCGCCTAATCTGAACTCGACGCTGGAGACAGCCCTCAAACGGCTTGGCAATGGGGAATCCGGGCTCATCGACGTCGGACTTCCTGCCCTTCGAGTCGGGCCAGAGCGCGCCGCTTCACCTCTCGCGGCAGATGACGATCTTCACCTCGGAGACCCTCTCGGTCTACCAGAAGCGGCTCAACACGAACCGCGGCAACGGCTACCTGCAGCCCTTCGCCATCGGCAACCCGTTCTCGAGCACCCAGGGCGAGATCTTCCCGAGCCACGACTGCGACAACACGAGCAGCTTCAATGCGACAGGATCCGTCACCGGCGGGCTCGGCAGCGGCCAGGTCACCCGCTCCCCGGCGTCGACGCCGCCGGCCGAGGAGAGCGGCCAGTTCCCCTCCTCCTCGGTGGTCGCCCCGGTGGCACCCAACTACGTCGGGCCGGCGCCATTGCCCCCGCTCTCCCCGGGGCCCTACGACTCGGCGAACCCGTCGAACAACGGCCCGTCGGCCTTCGCGCCGTGCACCATCGCGCCGAACTTCCCCTCCCTCTTCGGCGGCGGGAAGGTCCCAGAGGTCCTGCCGGACCAGTAGCGCGCGCCGCACGACTAGGATTCCCGTCCCTATTCGGGAGAGGTGAGAGGTGCCCTACTTCAAGGACGCTCAGGAGGTCTACGACACCATCGGCAAGCTGTTCGCCAACATCGCCGACGACCCCGAGCTCGGCCCGAGGTTCCGGAAAGCGAACACGATCCTCCAGCACGACTACCGCGAGCCCGATTCGACCATCACCCTCCGGTTGGAGGAGGACGGGCCCGCCGACGTCGACTTCGGCGAGACCGACATGGAGCCCGAGGTCGTGATGAGCATGGAGGCCGACACGGCCCACCGCTTCTGGCTCGGCAAGGTGAACGTCACCACTGCCCTCGCCCGCGGTCAGATCAAGGCGAGCGGCCCGGTCGCAAAGATCCTCAAGCTCGTGCCCCTGACAAAGCCGGTCTACCCGCGCTACAAGGCCCAGCTCGAGGCCGAGGGCCGCGAGGATCTGGTCAGCGTCGATTGAGCGCCAAGGCGGACGCCGAGGAGTGGGTGGCGATCGTCTCCGGCCTCGCATCGGAGCGGAACCTGCGCTACGAGCCGATCGGGGGGATCAATCCCAAGGAGGGGCCGGTCGCTCTCTGCCCGGGCGGGACCAATCGCCTCACGGGCGAGCTCACCGACGGTTTCTTCGGCTCTTCCTGTGACGCCGACGAGCACGAGGAGGGTGGCTTCGGGCGCAAGGCGATCCTGCCCGAAGCCTTGCTGGTAAAGGCACACATGCCGGATCTGGCGAGTGTCGTCCCGGTGTTCGACGTCGAATCCGTGGAGCGGACGGCCGGGGACATGGTCGACAAGCATTCCCGGCGGCGGGTCGAGTTCGAGAGCATCGACTTCAACAAGCGCTTCATTGCCACCGTCCCAAAGGATCACGACCCGGTCGCCTTGCGCGAGCTGTTCAGCCCAGGGTTCATCGACTGGATCACGCGCATCCCGGCGGACGTCGACTTCGGCATCACCGAGCAGCAGCTCTTCTTCCACTGGCGGCTGCGAGAGCGCTCGAAGGAGGAGCTGAAGGAGGCCCTGCGCTCGGCGGGCGGCATCTTCGACCGGCTCCACCGCGAGATGGAGGAGAACAACCTCGACATCTACAAGCCGGGGCCCTGGAACGCCGGCCTGGAGCCATTCCCGCCGAAGATCGGCTCCTAGAGCGGGACGGCCACCGCGCTCATCGCTCGCGCATGCGGCGGCGATAGGTCCTGTAGAAGCCCGGTCCCTTCTTGGCGAAGTCCCGGAAGCGGGTGAGGCGTCCCTCGGGCAGCTCGAAGCCGCCGACGATCTGGCGCGGCACGAGGCGCCAGCCCTCGCCCGACGGCTCGAGGGCGCCGCGGACCTGCATGTTGCGCTGCCAGGAGAAGTTCGGTGCATGCCGGTGGACCGTGAGGCAGGCGCGACCCTCGAGCAGCGGCAGCCCGGCGGGCACAGCGTCGATCGCGATCGTCTTCTCCGCCGCGTCGGCGGTGAAGGGAACGCGGACCGCGATCGGGAAGCCGTCGGGGCCCATCCAGCTGAGCACGCCGGTGTCGTGCCCGGCCAGGAACTCCATACGTGAATCCCATGCAGGCGGTCCCTCGGGCGGCTCACCGTGATCCTGCGGGAGCTCCTCGACGTGTCCCGAGCGGACCTCCTCGAGGTGCGCGTCGTGGATAGTCGGCTCTTCGGCCAGATTCCCCCCCGGCCAGACGAAGACCCGCTCGGGCCGGACCTTGATGTACATGCGGGCGTAGTACCAGTTGAACATTCCGCGCATGAGCTTCGGCGGATTCATCTTCTTGGTCGCCGGCAGCTTCACGCCCGACTCGCGCATGTAGCGCTCGGCGTTCGCCTTCAGATCCTCGTCGTCGACCGTCGCCGTGCCCTGGACGAGCACCCGGAGGCCGCTCTCGATTCCCGATCCCGTCGGGTCCGAGAAGAGCAGGGAGATGCTCGGGTGGGCCCGGGCGTCGTCGGCCTTCTTCGGATAGCCGAGCCCGGTGGTCACGTCGATGGTCGGGCCTCCCTGGCTGTAGTAGGGCGTGACAGGCCAGGTGATCGGCTGCTTCGCTCGGTCGACGGTCGTGAGCTCGCAGGTGACGAAGCTCTCGAAGGCGTCGCGCACCTCCTGGGGAAGGCTGCTCGTCATCGGGCTTGATTCTGTCAGGGACCGAGCAAGACCTGGCCGGGATCGCAGTCGAGCGTCCCGCCCTGGGTGAGCTGGTCTTCGGTGAGGCCACGCTCGTTTGAGCCGGGGCAGCGCTGGAGGTTCTTGACACGCCCTCTGATACGGTCGCCGCGCCTACCGACTTGCCGGCAGCGGAGAGATAGGAGGCCCAGATGGACCGGTTGCTCCGAGGTTCCCCTCTGTTCCGCGAGCGGCCGCGCTCGATTTAGGTGGTCACGGGCCTCGTAATCCCCGCCGCCTTCGGAGCTCTCGCGGGAGTCCTGCTCGGCGTCTCCGCGGCGGCCTACTGGACGATCGGCCTGGTGGCGCTCGTCGGCGGAATCCTCGCCGGCTTCGAGCATGTTGGCGGCTGGGAGGGAGCCGACCGGGGACTCGTGGGCGGCACGCTTTATGGCACCGGGCTCCTGCTCGCGCACGCGATCGCCGGCACCGACGCCAAGGTCTCGCTCCCGGGATTCGCGCCGACCGGCTTAGTCGGGTTGCTCCTCGCGGAGCATCCTCGCATCCATCAGGGGAGCTCGTCCGGCAGCACGATCCGCTGCTCGTCGCCCTCGCCCTCGACGCGCGGCTCGACAGGTTTCACGACCCGGCGGCGCGCCGCCTCCAGGGCCTCGGTCGCGTTGGCGAATCCCACCAGGGACTCGAGGTGCTTGATGGTCGGGAACACCAGCGGCAGCTCGCCCGCGTGGTGCATGTCGAGGGCGTCCTTCGGTCCGAACCAGCCGGCGTCGACGGTCTCCGAGCCGTCCGGCTTGGGTGGCGAATGGGCGGGCGCCAGGGCCAGGTAGAAGCGTGTGTCGAAGCGGATCGGCACGACTCTGGGCGTGATCCAGCGCGAGTACGCCACCAGCTCCTCCGCCGGGACCTCGATCCCGGCCTCCTCGGCGAGCTCCCTGACCGCGGCGACGCGGTGGGCCTCCTCGCCGTCCCCGTCATCCGAATCGACCGCCCCGCCGGGAAACACCCAGACCCCCGGCATGAACCGGGCCTCCGGATTGCGCTGCACGAGCAGGATCTCCAGCCCCCGCTCGGCGTGCTTGCCTCCCCGGCGCAGGAGGATCACCGTGGCCGCCTGTCTCGGAACGGCGGGCGGTTCGCTCTGATCGCGCAGCGGCGCGCCGCCCGCCTCGGGCAGATCGCTCATCGCTCTCCCCTCAAATCGACCGCCACTTCTCGCGAGCCTACTCGGTAGATTGGCGCCCCATGGCAGCGGAGACCACCACCAAGCAGCTCTACATCTGCACCTCGTGCGGCTTCATCTACGATCCCGACGAGGGCGATCCCGACGGCGGGGTACCGCCCGGAACGTTGTTCGACGACATCCCCGACGACTGGTTCTGCCCGGTCTGCGGTGCGCGGAAGTCGGACTTCGAGCCCTACGAGGAGTAGCGCAGCCCCGCCAGGAGCGTCGGCGATCGAGCGCTAGGCCGCTTCGAGCAAGGCCGCGTCGAGCCGGCCCTTGGCACCGGAATCGAGCTCGGCGACGGGGTAGGCCGCGCGGATCGACTGGCCTACGACCTCGACGAGGCGCCGGAGGTCCTTCTTGGAGATGGCGAGAGGTGGCATCAGCACGATCACGTCACCAAGCGGACGGACGATGACGCCTCGGCGGCGAGCCTCGAGCGTGACGCGGTGCCCGAGCCGCAGCTCGGGGTCGTGCTCGCCCAGATCGATCCCCACCATGAGGCCGCACTGGCGGACCTCCTTGACCTCGCGCATCCGCCCAACCTGCCCGAGCCAATCGGAGAGCAGGCGAATCTTGGGCTGGATCCGCACCAGAGTCCGCTCCCGCTCGAAGACCTCGAGCGAGGCGATCGCCGCCGCGCAGGCGAGCGGATTGCCCGTGTAGGTGTGCCCGTGGAAGAAGGTCTTGTACTCGGAGCTCGCCCCGAGAAAGGCCTCGTAGATTCGCTCGGTCGCGAGGGTCGCGGCGAGGGGCATGTAGCCGCCGGTCAGCCCCTTTGCCACGCAGAGCAGGTCGGGAGAGACGCCCTCCTGCTCGCAGGCGAACATCGTGCCGGTGCGCCCGAAGCCGGTCGCCACCTCGTCGCAGATCAGGAGGATGCCGTGGCGGTCGCAGAGCCGCCGCACGGCGCGCAGATAGCCCGGCGGATGGGTGAGCATCCCGGCCGCCCCCTGGACGAGCGGTTCGAGCACGACCGCCGCGACCTCTTCCTCGTGCATCGCGAGCAGCCTGGCGATGTCCTCGACGTTGCCGGGCTCCGCACGATGAGCTTCGAACAGAAGAGGGCCGAAAGCCGAATGGAAGAGCGGCATCCCGCCGACGGAGACCGATCCGATGGTGTCGCCGTGGTAGGCGTCCTCGAGACAGATGAACGACGTCTTCCTGACGTGCTGTCCGCCGCGCTGCTGCCAGTACTGGAAGGCCATCTTCAGGGCGACCTCGACGGCAGTCGATCCGGAGTCCGAATAGAAGACCCGGTTGAGCCCCGGGGGGGCGATGTCGACCAGGCGTCCCGCGAGCTCGGCTGCTCCGGGATGGGAGAGGCCGAGCATCGTGGAGTGCGCCACGCGGTCGAGCTGCTCCCCAACAGCCTGGTCGATCGCGGGGTGGCGATGACCGTGGACGTTGCACCAGAGCGACGAGACGCCGTCGAGATAGCGATTGCCGTCGGAGTCGATCAGCTCCGTGCCCTCCGCCGACTCGATCATCAACGGATCCTCCGCCACCCAATCACGCTGCTGCGTGAAGGGGTGCCAGAGGTGATCGTGATCGAGCCGGGCAACTTTCTGCATTCGCCGCTGGCCAACATATGACCGCCACCGGATGGACCCGGATGGCACTGTGACTCTTGTCACAGATCGTTGCAGTTGAGGAAAGGTTGCAATCGTGTAACCTTTTCTCTAGTGGAAGCAGCGACCAAAGAAGCGAAAGCGGCCCGGGCCGTGCGCGACGACCTCGCTCTGAAGATGAGCGCCGTCGTCGTCCGCTGCATGGGACCCCGGGGCAACGAGGTCTTTCGGGTGATCGACGAGAGCGGTCTCACCTTCGGGCAGATGAAGGTGCTGGTCGAGCTCGAGACCCCTGATGAGGACGCCCGCACCGTCACGGCCCTCTCGGAGGAGCTCGGCATCTCCACCGCGTCGGCAAGCCGCGCCGCCGATGGGCTGGTGCGCAAGAAGCTCGCGACGCGCGTCGAGGATTCCAATGATCGGCGCGTTCGCCGGCTCGCCCTCACCGCGAAGGGTCACCGGCTCGCCGGCCGAATCATCTCCGCCCGCCTCGCGACGCTCGAGGACTTCACCGGCTCGCTCGAGCCCGATGAGCGGGAAAAGCTTGAGTCGGCTCTCGACGCGCTCCTGAAGCGCCCCGAGATCGCCGAGATCTACCGAACGAACGAGAGGAGGGTCAGCCGATGACCCGGTACCGGCACCTGATCACGGATGACAACCGCAAGTGGTGGACGCTCGGTGCGATGTGCTTCGCGCTCTTCATGGTGATGCTCGACAACACCGTCGTGAACGTCGCCCTGCCGTCGATCCAGCGCGATCTGCATGCCCAGATCTCCGCGCTCGAGTGGGTCATCAACGGCTACACGCTGACCTTCGCCGTCCTGATCGCGACCGGTGGGCGTCTCGGAGACATCTTCGGGCGCAGGCGGATGTTCCTGACAGGCGTGGTCATCTTCGCGATCACCTCCGCCACGGCGGGGATCGCACAGGACCCGGCGATGCTGATCGGCAGCCGCGCGATCCAGGGCATCGGCGCCGCTCTGATGATGCCGGCGACGCTCTCGATCATCACGCACACCTTCCCCGCCGCCGAGCGAGGCAGGGCGATCGGAATGTGGGCGGGCGTCTCCGCCCTGGCGCTGTCGATCGGACCCGTCGTCGGCGGATTCCTCACCGAGTACGTGAGCTGGCGCGCGATCTTCTTCATCAACCTTCCGGTGGCCGCCGGGGCCGTGGCCGCCACGATCTTCGCCGTCCGCGAGTCGCGCGACGACACCGTCGACCGGCACGTCGACTATCCGGGCGTGGTTGCCCTGACCGCCAGTCTGACTGCCATCGTCCTCGCACTGATCGAGGGCAACAGCTGGGGCTGGGGCTCGCCGACGATCGTCGGTCTGCTCGTCGGTGGCGCATTGGGTCTCGCGGCCTTCGTCGCCATCGAGCTGCGGGTGCAGACGCCGATGGTCGAGTTCGCGCTCTTCAAGACGCGCCAGTTCATCGGCTCGAACCTGGTCGCATTCATCATCACCTTCGCCATGATGGGCACCTTCTTCTTCATGGCGATCTACATGCAGGACATCCTCGGCTTCGGAGCGCTGGAGGCCGGGATCAGGTTCCTGCCGACGACAGTGGTGATCGCCGTCGTCGCACCGATCTCCGGGCGGCTCGCCGATCGGCTCGGGCCGGCCACGCCGATGAGCGCGGGGCTGGCGATCCTCGCCGTATCGATGTTCATGTTCGCCGGCATCGACACGGCGACGACCTACTCCGGGCTGCTCGTCCCGTTCATCCTGATGGGTCTCGGGATCGCTCTGGTGATGTCGCCCATGTCGACCGCCGCGATGAACGCGGTCAGCGTCCAGAAGTCAGGTGTCGCCTCGGGCGTCCTGCAGATGTCTCGCATGATCGGAGCATCGGTGGGTGTCGCGGCAACCGGCGCGATCTTCCAGTCGCAGCTCGGCTCCGCATTCGACCCAGCGCAGCTGGCGAGCGCGCCCGAGCAGGCTCGCGCGACCTTCATCGACGCACTGAGCAGCGCGATGCTGCTCGCCGCGATCGTCGTGGTCGCGGGCCTGGCGGTCTCACTGACGCTGGTCCGCGGGGCTCGCGCCAAGCGGGTCGACACGGGCGGTCCCGGCATAGCGGCTCCGCCATCAGTCGCGGCCGCAGGCGGCCGCCCCAAATAAGTCGCTCCGGGCTTCGCCCTGGATGCGAGGGCGCGCGTCAGCGCGACCCGTTTGACAAGGTGGAGCAGCCGGTGGCCGCTAGGCGGCGCGCAGGCTGCTCGTCGCCCTCGGCGAGCCCACCCCGATGTGGAGGGCGGGCCAGGAGGCCGGATTCGTGAGATCGAGATGCGGAAGCGTCTCGACCGGGACCGATCCGAGGCCGGCGATGGTCTCCAGGTTCGAGCGCTCCATCGTGGACGGGTCCGATGGGAACGGGGTGAGGACGACCGCTGCCACATCCAGTCCCGCCGCGCGGACCGCCTGGAGGGTGAGCAGGGTGTGATTGATCGTTCCAAGCCCCGGTGAGGCGGCGATCACGACCGGCAGCGCCAGGTCCTGGGCGAGGTCCCGCACCAGGTAGCCGGTGGTGAGCGGCACCAGGAACCCGCCGACGCCTTCGCAGATCAGGAGATCGGCGTCCTCGGTCGCGGCGAGCGCGGCACCCCGCAGCCGGTCGGGGTCGATTCGCTCACCGGCGAGCTCGGCCGCGAGGTGGGGCGAGACGGCCGGGCCATATCGATAGGGAGCGACCTGCTCGTCGCCCTGCGTCGAGCCCGCGGCGAGCCGCAGCAGGGCGTGATCCGGCAGCTCGGTGGCGCTCTCCCAGACCTCCGGCCTGAGCGGGTGTTCGTCCAGGCCGCTGACAGCGGGCTTGAAGACGGCGACGCGATCGCCCCTCCCATGCGCGGCGTGGGCGATCGCCGCGGAGACGACGGACTTGCCGACCTCGGTTCCCGTTCCGGTGACGAAGAGGCCTCGCATCTCAGGCGGCCTCGCGAAGCTCCGCGTGCGCGCCGGCGGGCGCGGCCGACCGGTCCCCGGCCGTGGCGAGCCCGAGCTCGCGCGATGCCGCGCCGACCTGCCGCGCCGCATGTCGCAGGTCCGCGATGCGGTGCGTCGCCATGACGGTCAGCCGCAGGCGGCAGGTTCCCGGCGGGACCGTCGGCGGGCGGATCGCCTGCGCGAAGATCCCCTCCTCGAGAAGCCGCTCGCACAGGGCCATCGCGTCGTCGGCCGCGCCGACCACCAGCGGGACGATCTGGGTATCCGAGCCGATCGGCTCGAGACCCTCGGCGCGCAGCCCCTCGCGCAGCGCCGCCGCGTTCGCGCGCCAGTCGCTCGACGCGGTTGGGGCTCTCGGCCAGCAGCTCCAGAGCAGCGGAGGCCGCCGCGACCGCCGGTGGGGGCGGGGCGGTCGAGAAGATGAAGGGCCGCGCCGTGTTGACGAGAAAGTCGGTCATCTCGCGCGAGCCGCAGGCGTAGGCGCCGTATCCGCCCAGCGCCTTGCCGAGAGTGCCGACGATCAGGTCGACCTCGCGGGTGAGCCCGGCGGCCGCGACGGAGCCCCTGCCGCCCGGTCCGAGGCAGCCGGTGGCGTGGGCCTCGTCCACCATCAACCGGCAGCGGTGACGCCGGGCCAGGGTCGTCAGCTCGCCAAGCGGGGCGATGTCTCCATCCATCGAGAAGACGCCGTCGGTGACGATCAGCGCTCCGCGGCCCGCCGCGCGACGCAGGCCCCATTCGAGGTGCTCGGTGTCGCAGTGCCGGTAGACGAAGGTCTCGGCGCCGGCCAGGCGGCAGCCGTCGATGATGCTGGCGTGGTTGAGCTCGTCGGAGAAGACGACCTCGCCACGGCGGGCGAGCGCGGCGATGGCGCCCGTGTTTGCCAGGTAGCCGGAGCCGAACAGGAGCGCCGCGTCCGTTCCCTCGAAGTCGGCCAGCTTGGCCTCGAGATCGGAGTGGATGGACATCGAGCCGGAGATCAGCCGGGAGGCCCCTGAGCTGGTTCCCAGGGCGAGCGCGGCGTCCGCAGCCGCGCGGCGCAGGCGCGGGTGATCGGCCAGGCCCAGGTAGTTGTTCGAGCAGAGCAGCAACACGGGACGCCCGTCGAGCATCACCTCCGGGCCCTGTGGCCCGTCGACGACGCGAAGCCTGCGGCGCAGTCCGTTCGACTCGAGCTCGGCGAGACGCTGATGCAGGTCCAGCACTAGTCGCCCCAGCCGGCGGGCTGAGGCTCCTGGTCATCTGACGGACGCGTCGGGTACGCCGGCACCTTGCCCTTCTTCTTGATCACCCTGAGCTGGGTGGACGGGTCCCAGAAGTTCGCGTCGGCCTGGCGGTCGATCAGCTCGTCGATCGGGGTCTCGGGCGTGTCGCCCTCGAGCCAGCCCGAGCGGTTGTCCGGCCGAGGGTTGGCGCCGTTGTCGGGCTGCCTCGCGACGTTCAGCCCGAGCTCCTCGAACATGGCCCGGTCCTCCGCCGGCTCGACGCCGAGCGTCGTGAGGAAGTTGCCCATCATCACGCCGTTCAGGCCTGCCTTGACGGCGAGCGGCGCGAGGTCCTGCAGGTTCTCGACCCGGCCGCCGCAGAGCCGGAAGAGGGCGTCGGGGAGGATCAGCCGGAAGATCGCGACCCACTTGACGACCTCCCACGGGTCCATCAGCTCGCGGTCGCCGAACTTCGTGCCGAGGCGGGGGTTCAGCAGGTTGATCGGCACCGAGTCGGGGTTGATCTCCGCCAGCTCGAAGGCCATCTCGACCCGCTGCGTCGGCGACTCGCCCAGATTGAGAATGCCACCGACACAGGTCTCGAGACCCGCCTCCTTGACCGCGTCGATCGTCCGGACCCGTCCCTCGTAGCGGACGGTGGTCGAGACCTCCGGATAGTACGAGCGCGACGCCTCGACGTTGTGGTGCACGCGCTGGATGCCCGCCTCCTTGAGCTGCTTGGCTCGATCCACCGACATGTGGCCGATCGACGCACAGCGCTTCAGGTTGGTCTGCTCGGAGACGAGTCGCGCGCCCTCGAGGACCTTGGCAAAGTCGCGCTTGGAGAGGCCCTGGCCCTGGGTGACCATGCAGAAGCGGTGCGCCCCCGCGGCCTCGGCCGCCTTGGCGTGCTCCAGGATCTGATCCGGTTCCATCATCGCGTGCATCGGCGTGTCCGCCTCGGCGTAGCGCGACTGGGCACAGAACCCACAGTCCTCCGCGCAGCCGCCCGACTTGGCGTTGACCAGCGAGCACATGTCGGTGGAGTCCCCGAAGCGGTCCTGGCGGGCCTCCCAGGCGCGCTCGACCAGAGAGCCGATGTCTTCGTGGTCGGTGAGGGCGCCGAGCTCGAGCGCCTCTTCGAAGCTGATCAGTGGTGGCATGATCGAAATTTACGAATGCCACCGGACGACCCGGCTTCGCCATCAAGTCGCGGCCAGAAGTGGCCGCTAGTCCCAGGAAAAGTCCTGGATGACCTCCGCGTCGCCCTTGGCACGGGGGCTGAACGCCAGGAGCACGAGGTCCTCGTCCCCGGCCTCGAAGGCCCGGATCACCGAAGGTCCGATCCGAACCGCGTCGAGCGGACCGACATCCTCGAACTCGTCGTCGAGCTTCACCCGGCCGCTGCCCGAGATCACGACGTAGATCTCCTCCATCGTCTCGTGCTTGTGGGCGAAGGGCTGGCGCTGGCCGGCCTTCACCACCTGGTAGGAGATGCCGCTCGTCTCTGAGTTCAGGTCCTCGTGCGCGAAGCGGGCCTCCAGGGAATCGGAGAGCCCCGCCTCGGCGGCTGCATCCTTGGCCTCGCGCATGTTCTTGATCGTGTAGTCCAGCGTTGCCGAGCCTATACCTTGGCGCGGTGCTCGCAGCGCTCGCGGCAATCGCCCTGACCGTCGCCGCGCCGCCCACCGATGATCAGCTGGCCGGGGCGCGCGTGATCACCGGTTTCCCAGGACACCACCCGCCAAAGGCGCTGCGGCGGATGATCTCCTCGGGTGAGGTCGGAGGCGTGATCCTCTTCGACGGCAACGTGGGGAACCAGAGCTCGGTGCGGCGGCTCACCGGCGAGCTCCAGGCGATTCCCCGCCCGCCCGGCATCGACCAGCCGTTGCTGATCACCGTCGACCAGGAGGGAGGGCTCGTCAGGCGCCTGCCGGGCCCACCGAAGCCGTCGGCTCGGGAGATCGGCGCTCGGGGAGCCGCCTTCGCGGAGCGGATTGGGCGGGCGGCAGGCGAGAGCCTGAACTCGATGGGCGTCAACGTCGATCTCGCTCCCGTTCTCGACCTTGGCCGTCCGGGCCGGGCGATCGAGCAGGAGGGCCGCACCTTCGCGCGCACCCCCGGGGCCGTCTCGCAGGTCGGGGTGGGGTTCGCCCGCGGCTTGGCGGCCGGAGGGGTTGCCGCGACCGCGAAGCATTTCCCGGGACTGGGTGCCGCCCGCATCAACACCGATAATGCCGTTCAGAAGATCCGCCTGCCCGTGGCGAAGCTCCGCTCGGCCGACGAGCAGCCGTTCGCCTCCTTCGCCCAGGCAGGCGGCGCAATGGTGATGCTGAGTACCGCGATCTATCCCGCCCTCTCGGGCAAGCCCGCGGCGCTCTCCCGGGCGATCGCCACGGGCGAGCTCCGCGACAGGCTCGGTTTCCAGGGCGTCTCGATAACCGACGCCCTCGGGTCGGTCTCTGCGAGGGCGGTCGGCGGCCCGGCCAAGACGGCGCTCGCGGCCGCGAGGGCTGGGACGGACCTCGTCCTTTTCACCGACCTCAAGGAGCGCCGCCAGGGCCGAGCGCGCTCTCGCCCGCGGATTGGGAAATGGCGCCCTCGACAGGGCGGAGTCCGAGGCGTCGGTGAACCGGATCCTGGCGTTGCGGTCCGCGCCCTAGGCGGCGTCGCGCAGGGCTTCGACCTCGCGCGCCTGGGCGAGGCGCTCCAGGGCACGGCCCTCGAGCTCCTTCACCTCGCTCGGCTTCAGCTCCAGGCGCCGGGAGGCCTCGCGGAGCGGAGTCGGCTCGTCGCCATTGATCCCGTAACGCAGCTGGATCACCTTGCGCTCGTCCTCCGGGAGCTCCTGGACGGCGTTGCGAAGCGTGTTGTCCTGGAGGCTCAGCTGAACCTCCTCGGCGGGGCCCGTGCGCTCGTCCTGGATGAACTCGCCGAGCGCCGATGCGTCCTCGTCGCCCACCGGCCGGTCGAGGCTGGTGACCACCCTGGTCAGGTCACGGATCTCCTCGACCTGAGCCGGCTCGATCTCGGCAGCCTGGGCGACCTCTTCGGTCGTCGGGTCACGTCCGAGCTTGGTCGCCAGCTCGCGCTCGGTCCGCATCACCTTGCGCTCCCGCTGCGCGACCTGGTTCGGCACGCGGATGGTCCGCTCCTTCGACTCCAGGGCGCGCTGGATCGCCTGCCGGATCCAGAACGTCGCGTAGGTGGAGAACTTGTAGCCCTTGCGCCAATCGAACTTCTCCGAGGCGCGGATCAGGCCGAGGATCCCTTCCTGGATCAGATCGAGGAGGTTGAGGTCCTGGCGCATGTAGCGGCGGGCGTTGGAGACGACCAACCTCAGGTTCGAGTTGATCAGGCGCTCCTTGGCCGCCAGGTCACCGCGCTCGACCGCCTGGGCAAGCTCGATTTCCTCCTCCTTCGTCAGGAGCGGGTACTTGCGCATCTCGTTGAAGAACAGCTGGAGGGCGTCCGTGGTCTGCTCGGCGAGCTCGTCGTTGCGGTAGCCCGCCTGCTCGGCCTGCTTCTTGCCGCAGTCGTCCTCGATCGAGAGCCCCGTGGCCTCGATGCGCTCGTGCACGACCTGCTCCTCTTCGTCGGAGAGGTTCATCTCCTGGACCAACGAATCAACCTCCGAAAGATCGACGCAGTCCGCAGGGCGACCGCCTTCGATGAGGGCGGTAACGCGCTCCTCGACGCCTGGGTCGAGCTCCACTGCGGTCGGGTTCATTTCCTCAGCCATGATTGCCCTCTGCACAGGGTCCCAAACCGGCGTCTCGGGCGCACCGAGCCGATCAGATCCCTTCGATAGTCTGCCGCCTGGCGTTCGCAACCGGGGGGACGCGGGCCGGTAGGAAGCACTCGCCGATATGGAGGTCCGTTGAGAGTTCTGGCATCGATAGTCGCGGGTCGACGCACGAAGTGGGCGATCCTCGTCCTCTGGATCCTCGCCGCGGTTGCGATGTCGCCGCTCGGAGGCAAGCTTTCCGACGTCACCACCGACGACACGGAGTCGTTTCTTCCGTCGAAGGCGGAGTCCACCCAGGTCGTCCGCACGCTCGACCACGACTTCCCGGCGAAGGAGACCGCGCTTGCGCTCGTCGTCTACCAGAACAAGGACGGCCTGACCCCGGCCAACTACGCGAGGATCACTTCCGACGCCCGGAAGATCGAGGCGGAGCCGGCCAAGATCCCGCTGACGAAGAGCCAGCCGCCGGTGCTGCCGGCCCCCACCGGGCCGACCTCGAAGCTCGTTTCCCCGAACCATCAGGTCGCGTATGCCGTCTACACGTTCCCGACCGACTTCGACCACGAGTCCGACTGGGGCAAGGCGATGCGCGACATCACGGACTCGAACACGGGTGACGTGAACGTCTACGTCACCGGCGACGTCGGCTTCAACACCGACGCCGAGGAGGTCTTCAGCGGCCTGGACACGAAGCTGCTGTTCGCGACCGTCCTGCTCGTTCTCGTCCTGCTCGGGGCCATCTACCGCTCGGCGCTGGTGGCGATCTCCCCGCTGATCGTCGTCTTCATCGCCTACCAGTTCGCGACCGGGCTGATCTACCTCTTCGCCAAGTCCGGGGCCACCGTCTCATCCAACAGCACGGGGATCATCGTGGTGCTGATGTTCGGGGTGGGGACCGACTACTGCCTCTTATTGGTCTCCAGATACAGAGAGGAGCTTCGCCGGCTGGAGGACAAGCACGACGCGATGCAGCGCGCGGTCCGGAGGGCCGGTCCGGCGATTCTCGCCAGCGGCCTGACCGTGACTCTGGCGATGCTCGTCCTCGTCTTCGCCCAATCGGGCAACACGAAGTCGCTCGGCCCGGTCGCAGCGATCGCCGTGTTCTCCGCGATGCTCGCTGGTCTCACGCTCCTGCCGGCCCTGTTGACGATCTTCGGCCGACGGGGGTTCTGGCCCAGGCGGAGCATCGTCGCCTACGACCCAGCCCACGCGGAGAGGGCTCACAGCGGCCTCTGGCGGCGCTTCGGGGATCGCGTCCTTCACCGGCCCGGCCCAGCCCTGGCGGTCACCGCCGGCGTCTTCCTGCTCGGCGCGCTGGGCCTGATCGCCTACAAGGTCGACTACTCGAGCACCACCTTCTTCAAGAAGTCCGTCCAGAGCGTGGAGGGCTTCAAGGTTCTGAGCGAGGACTTCCCGGCAGGGACGCTCTCGCCGACCACCGTTCTGGTCGAGCAGGACGGCGGCCCGGTGACCGACCGGGATGTCGCTCTGGCCGCGGCCAAGTTGAAGACCGTGAAGGGCGTGGCCGGGGTGCTGCCCACCAACCAGGTCTCGACGAACGGGCAGATCAGGGTGGTCGACGTGGTCCTGAAGGGCGACCCCAACGACGTGTCGTCCCTCGATCTCGTTCCCAAGTTGCGCGACGCCGTGGCGAACCTCAACCCGGGGGTGACGGCCCTCGTCGGTGGCGGCACTGCGATCAACTACGACTACAACAAGGCAACCGAGAGGGATCTGAAGCTGATCGCGCCACTGGCGCTGCTGGTGATGGCGATCATCCTCGGGATCCTCTTGCAGGCGATCGTCGCGCCCCTCGTCCTGCTCGCCAGCGTGGTCCTCTCGTTTGCGTGCACATTGGGGATCTCGATCCTCTTCATCCGCTTCGTCGTCGGCGATGCCGGATTCGATGCCTCGATACCGACCTTCGCCTTCATCTTCCTGGTCGCGCTGGGAATCGACTACACGATCTTCCTGATGGCGCGGGTGCGCGAGGAGGCGCGCCGCCATGGGACGCGCGAGGGCATGCTGAGAGCGATCGCCGCCACCGGACCCGTGATCACCAGCGCGGGGATCATCCTTGCCGGCACCTTCTCGGTGCTCATGACCCTGCCGGTGACCTTCACCTTCGATCTCGGCTTCATGGTCGCCATCGGAATCCTGCTGGACACGTTCATCGTTCGGACGATCATGGTCCCGGCGGCCGTCGAGCTGATCGGGGACAAGATCTGGTGGCCATCGACGGCGAAGGCCGGCGGTCGCCTGCATGAGGAGACCGACGAGCACGCGCTCGCCGAGCCCGCCGAGGCCGGCTAGCGCAGCTTCTGCATCTCGCTGGAGATCTCGTCCTCGCCGATCGCGTGCTTGCGCCCGTAGGCATCGTAGCCCTGGAAGGCGAGCCCGATTCCCCATCCGCCGATCACCCAGGCGGGCCAGAAGTATCCGGCTCCCGTCGCCGCCCAGACGATCACCAGCCCCGCGTTGATGATCACGTAGGCGAGCAGGGTCTGCCGGAAGCCTCGCTTCCGCTTGATGCTGGCGACCGCCTGCTCACGCAATTGCTCGTCGGTGGTGGTGACTGAGTCCGTCTCGTCGCTCATCGCTCCTCCTCAGGTGTCTTCTCGACCCTAGCGTCCCTTCCAGACCGGTTTGCGCTTCTCCGCGAATGCCGCGATTCCCTCGCGGAAGTCGTCCGAGCCGAAACAGGACTCGCGCAGCTCGATCAGTTCCCGCTCCTGCTCGGGGGTCAGCCGGGAGAACGAGTTGAGCGTGTCGATCGCATGCTTGTTGCCCCGCATGGAGAGCGGCGCGTTGGCGGCGACCTCGGCCGCGAGCCCCACCGCGGCGCTCTCGAGCTGTGCGTCGTCGGCCACGTCGTGGACGAGGCCGATCTCCTCGGCTCTCCCCGCCTCGACGTTGCGGCCGGTCAGGAAGAGCTCCTTCGTCCGCGGCACGCCGACCGCGTCGATGAAGCGCTGCAGGCCGGTGTGGCCGTAGATCAAGCCCAGCTTGGCGGGCGGCATGCCGAGCTTCGCGCCGCGAGCGCAGATGCGCAGGTCGCAGGTGAGCGTCAGCTCGAGGCCACCGCCGAGGGCGTGGCCGTTGATCGCGGCGATCACGGGCCAGGGGTGCGCGGCGATCGCCTCCAGCGCGGCGTGGAAGGGATGCGCGACGAGGGCCTCCGCGTCGCGCGCGAAGGTGTTGGATGGGATCGCTGCGATGTCGTAGCCGGCCGAGAAGGCCTTGCCCGCGCCGGTGATCAGCACGCAGCGCAGATCGATGCCGCGGTCGAGAATGGGCATCGCCGCCGCGATTCCGTCGAGCAGCTCGTGGTCGAGCGCGTTGCGCGAGTCCGGACGATTGAGGGTCAGACGAGCGACGGCCTCGGCGGGCTCGTCGAGCAACAGCTTCCCCCCGGCCAACTCCTCGGGACTCAATACGGCTGACTCCTCCGCTTCGCGTCCGGGTCGCCTCGCATCAAGGCTATTCGAGCACGACGAGGACGTCGCCCTCGGAGACCGACTGGCCCTCCTCGCAGCGAATCTCCGCGACCTTGCCGGGGTCCTCGGCCTCGACCGGCATCTCCATCTTCATCGACTCGAGGATGACGACGGTGTCGCCTTCGTCGACCTGGTCGCCGACCTTGACCTCGATCTTCCAGACTGTGCCGGTGATGTGCGCCTCTACGTCAGCCACGCGCCGGGACAATAGTCGGCGGTGACGCCGGAATCCGCGCGCGTCGTGATTGTCGCGGCGCAGAACGAAGTCGAGCGGATCGGAGCGACGCTCGGTGCCCTCTCTGCCGTGTTCCCCGGAGCACGGCTGATGGTCGCCGACGATGCCTCCACCGACGGGACGCAGACCGAGGCGATGCGACATGGTGCCTGGCTCGTCGGCCGCCGGCGGCCGCACGGCAAAGGGGGGAACGTGACCGCGACGGCCGAGGCCGCGATAGGCGAGTTCGACGATGGCGCGACCGTCCTGCTCTGCGACGCGGACCTCGCAGAGAGCGCCGGCGAGCTCGTTCCCCTCGTGGAGGCGGTGGAGAGGGGCCCCTGTGACCTCGCGCTCGCCAAATTCGCCGATCCCGAGGGTGGGGGCTTCGGATTCACCCTCGAATACGCTCGGAGGGCGGTCGAGCGGCTCTGCGGCACCCGCCTCGAGGCGCCGCTCTCGGGCCAGCGTGCGATGCGCATCTCGACCCTGCGCGATCTGATCCCCTTCGCGGCCGGCTGGGGGCTCGAGACCGGCATGACGATTGATGCGCTCAGGGCCGGAAAGCGCCTCGAGGAGATCGAGCTGCCACTTCGCCATCGCTCCACCCGGCGTACACCGGGTGGGTTCATTCATCGCGCGCGCCAGCTCCATGACATCCGGCGCGCGACACGCGAGCGCGGCTAGGTAGCGTCCCGGCCGATGATCCTGGCCATCGACCAGGGGACCACGGGGACCACCTGCATCGTCTTCGACGAGGAGGGGCGCCCGCGCGGCCGCTCTTACAGCGAGTTCGAGCAGTACTTCCCGAGGCCGGGGTGGGTCGAGCACGACGCCTCCGAGATCTGGGAGGTGACCCGCAAGGTGGCGGTCGGCGCCCTCGCCGACGCCGCTGTGCAGGCCGGCGACCTGAAAGGCATCGGGATCACGAACCAGCGCGAGACCGTCGTCGCCTGGGACCCGAACACCGGCGAGCCCGCGCACCGCGCCCTGGTCTGGCAGGACCGCCGCACGGCCGCGCGCTGCGCGGAGTTGCGCGAGCAGGGGATCGAGGCCCTGATCCGCGAGCGCACTGGGCTGGTCATCGATCCCTACTTCTCCGGCACCAAGATCGAGTGGCTGATCCAGAACGCCGAGCTCCCGGATGGAGTCGCCTTCGGGACGATCGACTCCTGGCTCGTCTTCAAGCTCACCGGGCGTCACCTGATCGACTACTCGAACGCCTCCCGCACCATGCTGTTCGACATTCGCAGGTTGGCCTGGGACGAGGAGCTCTGCGAGCTGCTCGGTGTCGATCCGAAGTCGCTGCCCGAGCCGGTGCCATCCGCGGAGATCTACGGCACGACGTCCATGTTCGGCGGCGAGGTCCCCGTGGCGGGGATCGCCGGCGACCAGCAGGCGGCGCTCTTCGGACAGGCCTGCCAGGAGCCGGGAGAGACCAAGAACACCTATGGAACGGGCAGCTTCGTCCTGCTCAATACCGGCGCGGATGCCCCGGAGCCGGGAGAGGGGCTGCTGACGACCGTGGCCTGGGGCCTCGGGGGCGAGGTGACCTACGCGCTCGAGGCCGCCGTCTTCGTCACGGGGGCTGCCGTGCAGTGGCTGCGGGATGGCCTCGGGATCATCTCCGACGCGGCCGAGACCGAGGCGCTCGCCTCATCGCTCGAGTCGAACGACGACGTCTACTTCGTCCCCGCGCTCACCGGGCTCGGCTCACCTCACTGGGATCCATACGCCCGGGGGACGATCGTCGGACTCACCCGCGGGTCCGGCCGCGCCCACCTCGCCCGTGCCGCGCTCGAGGCGATCGCCTACCAGACGGTCGACGCGGTGCGCGCGCAGGAGGCGGCGGCGGGCGAGAGCGTCCCCTCGCTGAAGGCCGACGGCGGCGCCGTCGCCAACTCGTGGCTGATGCAGTTCCAGGCCGACGTCCTCGGCGTGCCCGTGATCGTGCCCGAGGTCTCGGAGACCACCGCCCTCGGCGCCGCCTATCTGGCCGGGATCGGCACCGGTCTTTGGACCGCCGATCAGGTGCGTGAGATGTGGCGCGAGGCGGCGACATATGAGCCCGCGATGACAGAGGCCGAGCGCGATCAGCTTGTAAGTCGCTGGAGGGAGGCCCTCGCCAGGGCGCGCGGCTGGGCCCAGGCTGAGTAGGGTTGATCGGAGCGCGTAACCGAGGCGTATTCAGCGGGTAGGAACCAGCAGGTAGCGCCGTCTTCGACGGCGTTTTTTGTGAGACAGGGTGGAAGAGATGCCGAAGGTGAATCCCAAGGACATGAAGCCGCAGGTCTACATGGACCCGAGGCCCGCGGAGATCTTCACGCAGTTCCACCGCAGCGCGCGCAAGGGCGTGGGCTGGATCTACGACTTCGTCCGGGTCATCCTCACGATCCCGACCATTCTCTTCTACCGCGCCCGGGCGATCGGCGTGGAGAACGTCCCGGCCACCGGCCCGGTGATCCTCGCCCCGAACCACTTCAGCCAGTGGGACCACTTCTTCGCCGCCGTCTACCTGCCGCGGAAGGTCCAGTTCATGGCCAAGTCGCAGCTCTTCGCGAACCCCGCGATCAAGTACATCTTCAAGCACGGCGGCGTCTTTCCCGTTCGGCGCGGGCACCACGACGAGGAGGCCTTCATCACCGCGAACATCGTCCTCGACCGTGGCGGGACGATGCTGATGTACGCGGAGGGTGGCCGCTCACGCACCGGTGACCTTGGTGAGCCGAAGCGCGGGATCGGCAAGATCGCGTTGGAGTCGGGCGTGCCGGTCGTGCCAGTCGCCATCCATGGCTCCGCCCACGTGCGCGGCTGGAAGCGGCTGCGCTTCCCGAAGGTGACGATTCAGTACGGCGAGCCGGTCACCCTCCCGGTCAAAGCCGACCCGAGCCGGGAGGAGCAGCAGCGCGTGGCCAACCATGTCTTCGACCGCGTCCGCGCGATGTACGTCGACCTCGAGGAGAACGGCCGGCGCGACGTGCTCAAGCGCCTGCGCGAGGGTCTGCCGGCGGCGACGCCCCAGCCCCCTCATGAAACGGGTCGCGCCTGAATGAAACGGGTCGCGCCTAGCGGCGCGCCCTCGCGTTACGCCCTCGCATCAACGCTATTCCTCGTAGCGGGGCTCGAGCTTCGCCCAGAACTCCGGGTCGTGACCCGGGACCATCAGCGCGTAGGGGTAGGTGCGGCGGTAGGCTTGCAGCTCTCGCAGCGAGCGCTTGAAGTTGTGCTCGTCGGCCATCATCGTCGGCTCGGTCTCGCCCTCGAACTGCTTCCAGTCGTAGGCCGCGTCGCCCACCACGACGAAGTCCCGCCGCGGCAGGTGCAGGATCACCGAGGTGTGGCCGGCACTGTGCCCGGGCGTATAGGCGAGGCGGACCGATCCGTCGCCGAAGAGGTCGAACGTGCGCCCGAACGGGCCGTACGACTCGACGAACTCGCCGTCGAAGTCGACCGTGGCGTACTCGAACGCGAAGTCGTAGTGCGAGGGGTGGTAGCCGCGAAGCATCGGCAGGCGACCGGTGGTGGCCGCTTCCCACTCGGTGGCGCTGAGCACGAACTGGGCCTCACCGAACACCTCGATCGCCGAGGCGTGGTCCTCGTGCAGGTGGGTGAGGACGACGACGTCGATGTCGGCCGCCTCGAGCCCGCGCTTGCGCAGCTGGGAGACCACGTCCTCGCCGTCGGTGACCGTGTAGTGGCGTCCCGAGAACCGGCCGAGGTTGTCGCGCGGGTCGCGGGCGATGGAGGGATGGAGTCCGGTGTCGACCAGGATGTTCCCGGCGCTCGGGTGGCGAGCCAGATAGGCGGGGACCGGCCGAATCTCCCATTCCTCCGGCTTCGAGCCGACGCCGAAGGCGCGCAGTCGCGCGATCGGGCCGCGCCCACTGCGGTCGTAGAGCGAGGCCGGCCAGAGTGCGTTCCCGGTATCAAGGGGTTCCACGATCAGCGCAGCCCCCTCCGTGCCGCCGGGGAGCGGCTCCTGCAGCGGAATCGGCTCCGCGTTCACGCTCACGAGGCCAGCGTAATCCGGCGGACCTGTCGCGGTGGGCGGTTTCATGCCCGTCCGCGCCACCGGGCCATATGCTCACCGCGCCATGGCTGAGGGGAAGAGCTCGCGCATCTTCGCGCCCGGATTGCTCGACGGGCAGGTCTCCGTCATCTCGGGCGCGGGCACTGGGCTGGGCAAGGCGAGCGCCCTCGAGCTGGCCGGCCTCGGCGCGACCGTGGTCGGCTGCGGCCGGCGTACCGAGCCGCTTCAGGGCATGGCCGACGAGGTCTCGGCGCGGGGAGGCAAGGCCGAGTTCAAGGCCCTGGACATCCGCGACGACGAGGCAGTCGATGCGTTCATGGATGGTGTCGTCGAGCGCCACGGCCGCATCGACCTGCTGGTGAACAACGCCGGCGGCCAGTTCCTCAGCCCCGCGGAGGCGATCACACCGAAGGGCTTCCGGACCGTGATCGAGCTCAACGTGCAGGGCACCTGGCAGATGACCCATGCCGCCGCGACCAAGGCCTTCATCCCGCAGGAGAGCGGCAAGGTGATCAGCATCACCGTCTCCCCGCACATGGGCTTCCCCGGGATGGTCCACACCGGCGCCGCCAGGGCGGCCGTCGAGAACATGATGCGGACCCTCTCGGTGGAATGGGCCCGCTTCGGCATCCGCATGGTCGCGGTCGCGATCGGCCAGTTCGACACCGAGACGCTCCGGACCAAGTACCCGAAGGCGATCGTGGACAACGTCGCCGGGACCGTCCCACTGGGGCGGCTCGGGACCGAGGACGAGATGGCGTGGCTGATGGCCTATCTGGCCTCGCCGGCGGGCGACTTCTTCTCCGGCTGCGTCCTCACCATCGACGGAGCCCGCGACAACTGGTTCGGCGCCTGGCCGCCGGGCGGGGCGGCGGGTGAGGGAGGCGAGCCGCTCGCCGAGGAGCGGCGGAAGGACTGAGCTCGAGGACGGCCCTCAGGAGTACATGCCGGTGAACTGCCCACCGGTGACGTTGATCACCTGACCGTGGATGAAGTTGGCGTACTCCGAGCACAGCAGCGCGATCGGGCCCGCCGCGTCGGAGGGCTCAGCCGGCCGGCCGAGCGGGATCGTCATCCGGGCCATTTGGCGGAGCTGCTCGGGGATCCCCAGGGAGACCTCCTCGCCGCTGCTCTCGCCGGCGGCCTGCATGGTCTCGCCCTTCTCCTTCGCCTGGGTCAGTCGCGTCTCGACGAACCCGAAGGCGACGGCGTTGCTGTTGATCTTGAACTGACCCCACTCTTTGGCGATGGTCTTCGTCAGTCCCGTCAGCCCGGCCTTGGCCGATGAGTAGTTCGCCTGGCCGGCGTTGCCCATCGTGCCCGAGATCGAGGTGATGTTGACGATCTTGCGGAAGACCTCCTCACCCGCCTCGGCCTCCTTCTTGGCGGCCTCGCGCCAGCTCGGGGCGATTGCGCGGATCACCCGGAAGGGAACCACCGTGTGGATGTCCAGCATCGCCTGGAACTGCTCGTCGGACATCTTGTGGACGACCCCGTCCCACGTGTAGCCGGCGTTGTTGACCACCGCATCGACTTGACCGAATGCATCGATGGCCGACTGGACCAGCTGATCCGGGATGCCGGGCTTGGTGAGGTCTCCGGCGAAGACTGCGGTCTCGCCGTCGATCTCCTGTGCGGCCTGCTCCGCGACGTCCCCGTCGAGGTCGTTGATCAGCACCTTGGCGCCCTCGCGCACGAACAGCTCGGCGGTCGCTCTGCCGATGCCGCGCGCCGAGCCGGTGATGATCGCGCTCTTTCCGTCAAGCAGTCCCAAGTCGTTGCCTCCTCGTATTGGTGGGCGAGGGCGGGATTCTTACAGTCAGAGCCCGAGCAGCGCCGGGCCCAGCGAGAAGACCGAGCGTGGATTGACGCCGTGATCCTTCTCGAATTTGTGCTGGAGGCGGTCGTCGAAGAGCGCGAGCAGAAGCTCCTCGCGGCTCGAGCCGAAGTCACACGCCGCGCGGTCGAGCGCCGCCAGGGATTGGTCCTGGAGGAAGCCCGTGATCCCGCCCGTGTCGGGGAGGTTGCGGTCCTGGCAGGGATCGCGGATCGGGACAGTCTCCTGCCCTTTGGCCGCGAAGACGATCCCATAGCCGGCAAGGGCGGCGACCGAGGCCACGGCGGCAGTTGCCAGCGCCGGCCGGGCGAGGGCCGCGCCGAGCGCGTCGGAGAGCAGGATCAGCGCGGCCAGCAGCGCCAGGCCCGCCGTCACGATGAACGTGCTGCGGAACGCCTGTCGAACCGCCCCGGTCACGACATCGTCCAGGCGATCACCGAGGTGTCCGAGCTCGGCGGACTGGTCGGGGTCGAGGTCGGTCCGAGCCTTCGCGATCGACTTCTGCAGCTCGCCACGCGGGTCGTCGGTGTTCAGCCCCCCGAAGAGGTCGGGGGCGATCGCGATCTTGTCCTCTGGCGGCAGGTGGGCATCGAGGACCGCGGCGGTGCCCTGCTCGCGGGCCGAGTCGATGGTCGAGGTGAGATTCGACGAGATCAGCGGGGCCAGCACCGCCAGCGCAACCGTGATGCCGAGATGGCGGATCGAGAGCAGGCGGGCGACGTCATGCCGCGTCCGCTCCGGCATCAGCTCTCCGGAGAGAGCCGGAAGCGCCATGCCCATCCCGGCTCCCGCCAGCGCCTGCGGCACGACGGTCCACCAGGCGGAGGCCGCGGGGAGAAGGGCGAGGCAGCCGACTCCGCCGGCGACGAGCAGGCATCCCGCCACCGCCCGGGTCTGAGGGTTCCCGGGCACCCGCGAGGAGACCAACGCCGCGATCGGCAGGACGCTGACCGCGAACGCGGCGGATAGCGGTTCGATGCTCCAGCCCGAGACCAGCAGGAGGACGACCAGGAAGATGATTGCCGTCAGCGACGCCGAGAGCAAGCCGAGGGCCGCCGCGGTGCGGATCGGCAGACGGCCCGTGGGACGGTCGGGGTCGCGGCCGTCGTCCGGTTGGACGCGCTCGCCACGGGCCGTTAGGAGCGCGACGAGCATCCCGGGCAGCACGATCGGGGCCTGCGCGAGGAAGATCGCCCGCCACGAGAAGGCCTGCGTCAGCGCTCCACCGAGTGCCGGGCCCACCGCGATTCCGAAGACGGACGCGGCGACCCACATCCTCCGCCCGGCCCCGGGCCTGCCGGCATCGAGCAGCTCGAAGGCCGCGACCAGGCCGGCTGCTCCACCGATCGCCTGGACCCCGCGGAGGACGAGCAGGAGCCCGAGCGAGTCGGATGCTCCGCAGCCCAGGGAGGCAGCGCAGAACAGCGCCAGACCGGCCGCGCCGACATGCGCGTCGCCGAAGCGGCGACAGAGCCAGGCGGCGGGAAGAAGCGCCAGCGCCAGGACCGCGGTGTAGACGCCCAACACGAGCGCGACGCCCTCGACGGTCGCATTCAGCTCGACCAGGATCGAGGGCAGCCCCAGTGTGACGATCGATGCGTCCGCCAGGGCGACGCCGGCGGCGAGGGCTATGAAGACGCGCCTCACGCGGCCAAACTAGCGCGCGGGCCCGGCCGGCTTTGCCGGCCGGGCCCGCGGTTGATCGGGGATCGGCGGAGGGAGAATTCCGCCGAGCTCAGCCCTCGGCCTCCCCGGCGGCGACCCTCCGGGGCAGGGAGGGCTCCACGCGGAGCATGCGGGCGGGCCAAGTGGGGAGCCACCAGTTCCAGCGGCCCATCAGCGAGATCACCGCCGGCACGATCAGCGCCCGGATGATCGTCGCGTCGATCAGGATCCCGGCCGCCAGTCCGGTCGCGAACATCTTCACGCTCGTATCGGGGCCGGAGGCCATCGAGGTGAACGCCAGGAACAGGATCAGCGCGGCGCTGGTGACCAGCCGACCCGTTCGCCCGATTCCCTGGACGACCGCCGCGTCCGTCGATCCGGTGCGGTCGTACTCCTCCCGCATCCGGGAGAGGATGAACACCTCGTAGTCCATCGAGAGGCCGAACAGGAAGGCGAAGATGATCAGCGGCATCCACGACTGGATCGAGCCAGTCGCCTGGATGCCCCAGATCGCCTCGGATCCGTGCCCCTCCTGCCACACCAGGACCAGAACGCCCCAGGCCGCGGCCACGCTGAGGACGTTCAGCACGATCGCCTTCAGCGGCAGCAGCAGCGAGCGGAACGCCCGCGCCAGCAGGATGAACGTCGTGATCGCGATCAGGGCGATCATCAGCGGGAAGCTCCCGTAGACGGCGTCGATGAAGTCCTGGTTTGCGGCCGGACCGCCGCCCACCCTGACTCCGGCGCCGGCGGCGTGAGCCGTATCCCGGACCTGATTGAGCGTGTCGTGCCCCTCGCTGGTCCCGCTGTCCGGAACCGGGATCGCCTCCACGATGTGGGTCCCGGCACGATTCCAATCGGGACCGCTCGGCGCGACCGCGCCGTGGATGCCGTCGACCTTGTTCAGGTCGGCGGCGACCGTCGCCGGATCGGTGTTCCCCTCGACGAGGATCTCGTGGGGCAGGATGGAGCCCTCGCCGATCCCGGCACCCTCGAGCGCCTTCAGGCCCTGCTCCGCGTCGCCCTTCTTGGCGATCGTGTTCGCGTCTGAGGCGCCGAGCTGCAGGTTGGTCGCCGCGAAGGCCAGGGCGAGGATCACCGCCAGGCCGGCCCCGGCGGCCACCCAGCGCCGCCGCGAGACGATCTGGGCCCAGCGGGTCCAGGACCGGCTGGCCTTGTCGTCGGTGCGCCGGTGCGGCCAGTCGAGCCGCTGACCGGCCTTCGCCAGGATGACCGGCAGCAGCGTGATCGCCACCAGGGTCGAGACCAGCGGGATCAGCATGCCGCCGTAACCCATCGAGCGCAGGAACGGCAGCGGGAGCGCGATCAGCGCAAGCAGGCCGATCGCGACGGTGATGCCGCTGAACACCACGGCTCGGCCCGCCGTCTCCATCGCTCGCTGCACCGCCTCGTCGCCGCTGTGGCCGTGGGCGCGCTCCTCCCTCCATCGAGAGACGACCAGCAGCGAGTAGTCGATCGCCACGCCCAGGCCGACCAGGGCGACCAGGAACTGCACGATCGGCGAGACGTCGGTGAACGTGGTCAGGCCGAGCAGCAGCAGGAACGTGGTCATGATCGAGGCGATCGCCATCATGATCGGCACGAACGCCAGGAAGGAGGCGAAGACGAAGGCGAGCACGACAAGGGCGCCGAGTCCGCCGAGCAGCGCCTCCAGGAACACGCCCGGCCCGTCGCCGCCTCCGGTTGAGTCCTGGAGCGCGTCGAAGCCGGTCACGTGGACCGGGGCCCCGCCGACGGTCGAGCCCGCCACCGCTGCCTTCACGTCCTTCGCTGCCTGCGGGTTGTCGCCGAAGGAGGAGTCCGGATCGGGCCTCGGGTAGACGATCGCGAAGGTCGTGCGGCCGTCGTCAGAGACGAAGGCCTTGTCGCCGGTGGAGGCGTAGGACGCCACTCGCGAGCCGGGCAGGGTCTTGGCCAGCTGATCGTCGAGCTTCTGGAGGTCGCTCTTCACCGTTGGCGAGTCGACCGACTCCCCCTGGGGAAGCGTGACCACGGGAAGCAGGGGAGAGGTGTCCCCACCGGTGCCGTTGTACTTCGCGGCGATCGCCTCGTTCGTCTCCCACCCCTCCTTGTTGGGCACGGAGAACTTCTGGTTGAGCGCGCGGCTTGCGGGGCCGGCGGCCATGATCCCGGCGATCGTCAGCAGGATCCAAGAGATGACGACGGTTTTCTTGTGGGCCAGGACCCAGCGGGTGAGTGATGACACGAGGTTCCCTCCTGTGGTTGATCTGATCGATGCCTCTACGACGATTGGGACGTCGCAGGTTGTGGACACCGCGCGCCCCGGCTTCAAAAGGGGATGACCCCTAAATAGCCCTCAACTCATCGCTCTTCTGTGACGAGTTGGCCCGACTGGATGTGACAGCAGCTGCGGCACTTTTCGTAGCACGATCGGTCGTACTTGTGTATAGTTCGCACGACCGATCGTACTAACTAGGAAAGGACCGAGAATGTCAGCGAGCAACGAACCCGAGATGAAGCTGTACGCGATCCGCCGCCTGAATGCGTGGACGTCCCCTGCCGAGGTCGAGGAGGTGGGCGCGCGGTCGAAGCAGGTCGCCGACGACGACTTCCAGGCCGACATCCGCTGGATCCGCAGCTATGTCATCGCCGAGGAGGATGGGACGTTCGGAAGCATCTGCATCTACCAGGCCAGCAGCCCGGATGCCGTTCGCAAGCATGCGCATCGGGTCGGCATGCCCGCGGATCAGATTCTCGACATCGCCGATACGGTCGTCATCCGGCCCGATTCCGTCGCGGAGACCGTCGCAGCGTGACCGAGGTGGACGGCGGGCGGTTCGAGCATCCGCCCGCCGTCCGCGAAGTTCAACCGGCGGCGGCCTCGAGGCGACGCTCGATTGCGCGTCGCCCGCGCTCGATCGGCTCGGCGCTCTGCGCGACGGTGAACTGCGTGTTCGCGAGAAGCAGAGCGGACTCGAGCTCGAAGGCCAGCTGTCCGGGGTCTTCGTCCGGATCGATGTCGCCCTCGCTCTGCGCGTCCCTGATCGCCGCCTCGAGCCGCCCCAGCCAGTCCTCCAGGAAGGCGAGGAGCCGGTCGCGAACCGCGCCCGGCTGCATGCTGACCTCCACCAGCACCGAGGCGAAGAAGCACCCGCCGGGGAAGGTCCCTGCTTCGACATAGTCCAGGTAGGCACCCAGGAGTGACCGCAGCCGCTCCAGTCCGCCGCTCGCCGTCGACGCCGGCTCGAGAACCTGCTTGTCGAAGATCTCGTCGGCCGTCTCGATGGTCGCGAGCTGGAGCTCCTCCTTTGACGCGAAGTGGGCGAAGAGGCCGCTCTTGCTCATTCCGACAGCCTCCGCCAATCGGCTGAGCGAGAGCCCGCTGATCCCCTCGACCGTCGCGAGGCGCGCGGCCTCGTCGAGGATCGCGGCGCGACTCCGCTCGCCGTCGCTTCGCTGCCGCCGTGCGGCGCGCGGCCGCTTGGTGGGGGGCGCTCTCTTGGCCATGCCCGTAAGTTAGCACGACCGGTCGTTATCTCTCGTTCATCGCCTCGTCCGTAGTTTGCCGATAGGCCCCGTACGGACTTATGCCAATGTCTCACCGGTTCTCGGTGAATAGGGTCCCCTCGGATGAGGATGAGGGAGAAGCGCGGCACCCGCCGCATCAGCTTGTTCGTCGCGGCATTGCTCGTGGGCCTGCTGCTCCCCGCGGCCGCCCAGGCAGAGACCCGTACCTTCGTCAATGCGTTCAATCTCTTCCCGACGGGCGGAGCCCTCACCGAAGGGCCGGCGAATAAATACCCCTCCAGCATCGCCGTCTCGGGTGTTGCGGGAACCGTGACGAAGGTGACGGTGACCCTGATCGGCTACACCTCCGGCAGCCCGGACGACACCGACGCCGTGATCGTCGGGCCCAACGGCCAGAAGGTCATGCTGGTCTCCGACGCCTGCGGAGTGAATCCCAGCACGTTCGAGGATGAAAACTGGACGTTTGACGATTCCGCCTCGACCTTCATCTCGGACGCCGGGCCCTGCAGCAGCTTCCAGGACGCGAGCTTCAAGCCGACGAACTATGAAAACCCCGACGACGACGATCTCACTCCGGGAGGCGGCCCGGCGGGCCCATATCTGAACAAGCTCTCGCTCCTGGCCGGCGGCTCGCCCAACGGCGCCTGGAAGCTCTTTGTCTTCGATGACAACCCCGCCGTCCACGGGTTCGACATCTCAGCCTGGGCGCTGAACCTGGAGATCCAGCCACCGCCTCCCGCGACCCCCGCGCCACCTGCGCCGCCCGCAACACCCCAGGCGACCGGGCAGCAGGCCGCGGCCCTAGCGAAGTGCAAGGCGAAGAAGTCGAAGAAGGCCCGCAAGAAGTGCCGGAAGAAGGCGCAGTCGCTGCCACTGTGAAGCGCGCCGCCGGCTTACTCGTTGCTCTTGCGCTCCTGATCCCGGCGCTCCCGGCCCACGCCGCCACTCCGACCGTGACCGAGTTCAGCGATGGGATACCCACCGCAGGGGCCGGAGGGGCCATCTTCGGGATAGCCGCGGGCTCCGACGGCAAGCTCTGGTTCGCGGACCAGGGCAGCAACAACACCCTGGGATCGATCAATCCCTTCAACCAGATCCTCAGCGAGGTCACGCCGGCAGTCGCCAACGGCATCTTCGGGATCACCAACGGGCCCGACGGGAACCTCTACTACGGCGAGGCCGCAGCGTTCGGCAACAACAGCATCGGCGGGATCATCCCCGCCACCGCAGTGCATCGCTTCACCTTCCTCGGCGGGGGGAACCCGGCCTGGCCGCGTTTCACCGCCATTGGCCCTGAGGGCAACATCTGGGCGACGGAGCCGCGAAACCCGGCGGACACGACGGACACGACCGTCCCCGGCAACATCAATCACAAGGACAAGGTCAGCTTCTCGACGCCGCACATCGACACCGCTCAGCCCGACGATGGGACGCACGGCCCCATCGTCACGGGCGAGGTCGCCCTGCCGGCGAACGGATTCAACTCGGACCCGGAGACGATCGCAGCGGGGCCCGGGGACACCAGCGCTTCCCCGAGCGAGTCCCTGTGGGTGCCGGAGTTCACCGCGAACAGGATCGCGCGGGTCACCCCGTTCTTCTCCGCCGGAGGGGAAGGGGCATCGGTGACCGAGTACGCCGGCCTCTCCACCGGCGCGAAGCCAGAGGGGATCGCGCTCGGCCCGGACGGGAACATCTGGTTCACCGAGTTCGGTGCAAACAAGGTGGGAAGGCTGATCCCGCCTGCAAGTTCGGTCCCCGGCCACGAAAACGACCCGCCAACCGCCCTTGACGAGTTCCCCCTTCCCGCTGGCTCGGCTCCGTTCGGCATCGCGGCTGGGCCGGATGGAAACCTCTGGATCGCCGAGACTGGCACAGGCAAGATCACGCGGATGACGACCGCGGGGGTCGTCACCGGCGATTTTCAGACCCCCGGCGAACCCAGCTACATCACCGCGGGGGCCGACGGGAACATGTGGTTCGGCGACCTCGCAGGAGCAGTGGGACGCATCACGACGGCGCTCGACCCGCCCGCCTTCCGCAATCCCAACCCGGTCACGATCCCGACCGTCGGGACGACCAACCCTCCCTCGACGGTCAACGTCTCCGGGCTGCAGGGAACCGTCACCCGCGTCACCGCTCGGTTGACCGGGATCAGCCACACCTTCCCCGACGACCTCAACATCTTGCTGGAGGGGCCGCAGGGCCAGACGGTGATGCTGATGTCCGACGTCGGCTCCGCCGTCGGATCGAGAGCGACAAACAAGACGTCTTACCCCGCCGATGGGATCACGCTCAACTTCAGCGACACCGCACCGCGGAAGCTCTCCGACACGGACCCGCTGGTCTCCGGCTTCTACAAGCCGACCAATGTCACCGATGCCGCCGAGGGGGCGCCTCCGGAGATGGACTCGCCGGCGCCGCTGACCGACACGACCACCCCCTTCTCGACCTCGCTCGGCAGCTTCAACGGCACCAACCCGAACGGGACCTGGACGCTGTGGATCACGGACGACAACCTGAACGCGAAGGACATCGGCGGCAAGATCTACGGCGGCTGGGGGCTCGACATCAAGACCACAGGCCCGCCCAAGACGCCTCAGACGCCTCAGACGCCCGAGACGCCGGCGATACCGGCGACACCGAACGTCGCGCCCGCCGCCGCGAAGTGCAAGAAGAAGAAGCACAAGCGCAGCGCCGCCTCAGCCAAGAAGTGCAAGAAGAAGAAGAAGTAGGGGCCTAGAGCCCGAGCTGCTTCCCGAGGATCTCCTTCATCACCTCGTCGGTGCCGCCGCCGATCGGGCCGAGGCGGGCGTCGCGGTAGGCGCGCTCGACGCCGTACTCGCGCATGTAGCCGTAGCCGCCGTGGATCTGGATCGCCTCGTCGGCGACGTCGCAGATCGCTCGCTGGGTGAGGAGCTTGGCCTGGGTCACCTCACGGGTCGCGTCCTCGCCGGCGGCGAACTTGCGAAGGCACGCATAGGTGAGCGCCCGCGAGACCTCGATCTTCACCGACATCTCGGCGAACTTGTGGCGGATCGCCTGGAAGCGGCCGATCGGGCGGCCGAACGCCTCGCGCTCCTTGGCGTACTCCAGGGTCTGCTCGAAGACCTTCTGCATTCCGCCCACGGCGCCGAGCGCCATGGTCAGCCGCTCCCACTGGAAGTTGGCCATGATCAGCTTGAAGCCCTCGTTCTCGTTGCCCAGGAGGTTCTCCTCCGGCACCTCGACGTCCGTGAAGGAGAGCTCCCCGGTGTCGGAGGCGTGCCAGCCCATCTTCTCCAGCTTGGAGACGACCTCGTAGCCGGGCATGTCGCGTTCGAGCACGAGGAAGGAGATGCCGTGGTGGCCACCCTCCTGGGTCGTCTTCACCGTGCAGACCAGGAAGTCGGCCCGCACGCCGTTGGTGATGAAGGTCTTGGAGCCGTTGACCACGTAGCCGCCATCCACCTTGCGGGCCGTGGTGCGCAGCGAGGCGACGTCCGACCCGGCGCCGGGCTCGGTGATCCCGAGCGCGCCAATCTTTTCGCCCCTGATCCCGGGCACGAGCCAGCGCTGTTTCTGATCCTCGGTGCCGAACTTCCAGATCGGCGGCATCGCGATCTCGATGTGGGCCCCCAGCCCAGCGGCCACGCCGCCGCTGCCGCCCGAATGCGAGAGCTCCTCGACCCAGACGGCGTCGTGAACGTAGTCGCCGCCCTGCCCGCCGTACTCGGTCTCGTACTTCAGGCCGAGGAAGCCGAGCTCGCCGCAGCGCTCATACAGCTCACGCGGGAACTCACGCGCCTCCTCCCACTCGTCGACGTGCGGGGCGATCTCCTTGCTGACGAAGCGGCGAACGGACTCCCGCAGCTCCTCGTGCTCCTCGCCGAATGGCGGGAGGGGGGCGCGCTTGCCGGTGTCCTTTATGACCGCGATGGTGGCCGCCAGTCCTCCATCGTCGTGTATCCGCGGCCGGCGTGGTCGAAGCCGAGCAGGTCTCCCTGCGGGTTCTTCTTGCCGCCGTGATGGTAGGCGCGGACCTCGGCGATCTTGCCGTCCCGCATCAGGAACCACTCGGTGCCGCGGTCGAGCCGCCTCTCGCCCGAACGCGGGTCGCGCCAGGTCATCGTCCACTCGATCACCGCCTCGTCGCCCTGCTCGATCCCATGCTCGAGATACCACTGGCCGTCGATCTGCTCGACGCCGAGCTTCGAATTCATCCCGATGCGCTCGGCGCCCTCGTGTGGCCCGAGCCGCGTGTAGTAGTGGACGGCGTCGTCGGTGAAGTGCGATGCGACCAGCTCCGGATCGCCAATGTTGAGCGCGTCGTAGTAGGAGCGGATGTGATCGAGGTTGCTCATTGAATGCCGGCCGCGATGCTCGCCCCATCCCGGTCGAGGAAGAAGGCGGCCTCGGCGATCTTCCCATCTCGGACCCTGTACAGGGCTGAGAGCGGCGTCTCCGTGGGGACTCCGCTCTCGCGCCCGCTCGGCCTGAACCTGAACACCACCACGACCCCCATCGGCGTCGTCCGCACGGACTCGACTCTCAGCCTCGTGGGCCAGTCGTGGCCCCACTCGTCGTCGAAGCCGTCGAACACCTCACGGACGTTCTGAACCCCGCGCACCGGACTCGACTCGGGCCACATCGGCGGAGGCACGAAGATCCCGTCGTCCGCCCAGAAGCGGAAGTTCCCGTCGCGATCGTTGGCGATGAACCTCTGAAGGGTCCTCAGCACCACGGCGGCGTCCTGCTGATCCATCCTCCAATCATTCTCGCCCCGTCCTCGGCTGTCGATCTGGCGGCATGCGGTTCGTCGTTAGGGTGATTGCGGCGACAGGTGCCGCTCGAGATCGAGGAGGAGACCATGAAGTACCTGCTGACGTTCGTGCGGGATCAGGACCGCATGTATGACGCCACCGAGGAGGAGATGAAGCAGGCGATGGATGCCTGGAACGCCTTCGACAAGGAGGCGATCGAGGCGGGTGCGTTGATCGCCAACGAGCCGCTGGAGCCCCCGAAGGGCGCCAAGACGATCCGCATAGACGAGAGCGGTGAGCAGACGATCACCGACGGCCCCTTCGCCGAGACGAAGGAGCAGCTGGGCGGCTTCTGCTTGCTCGAATGCGGGAGTCTCGAGAAGGCGATCGGCTGGGCGAAGAAGGTGCCGATGGGGACCGGGGCGATCGAGGTCCGGGCGGTCATGGACCTGAGCCCCTACGGATACGAGAGCTCGAGCCCGGGGCCGATCAAGCCCTAGAGCCCGTAGCTGCGACCGATCACCTCGAGCATCACCTCGTCGGTGCCGGCACCGATTCGGTTGAGGCGGGAGTCCCGGTAGGCGCGCTCGACCTCGTACTCCTTCATATAGCCGTAGCCGCCGTGGACCTGGATGCAGTCGTCCGCGACCTCTTCGATGATCCGTGAGGCGTAGAGCTTCGCCTGGGTGATCTCGCGGACGGGGTACTCGCCGTTGGCGAAGCGCCAGGCCGTCGCGTAGACCATCTGCTTGGCGGCCTCGATCTTCACCGACATCTCGGCGAACTTGTGGCGGATCGCCTGGAAGCGGCCGATCGGGCGGCCGAAGGCCTCGCGCTCCTTGGCGTACTCGAGGGTGCGCTCGAAGACGCGCTCGGCGCCCGAAACGCAGCCGATCGCGGCGACCAGCCGCTCGCCCTGGAGCTCCCAGCTGATGTGGTAGAAGCCCTTGCCCTCCTGGCCCAGCAGGTTCTCGGCGGGGACGCGGACGTCCTGGAAGGAGAGCTCGCCGGTGTCCGAGGCGTGCATCCCCATCTTCTCCAGCTTGCGGGAGACGCTGAAGCCCTCGACCTCCTTGCCTTCGGAGTCGCGGATGTCGACGATGAAGAGGGTGATCCCGTCGTGGCCGGCGTCCGGATCGGTCTTGGTCACCAGGACGATGTAGTTGGCGCGCAGGCCGTTGGTGATGAAGGTCTTGGAGCCGTTGATCACGTACTCGTCGCCGTCGCGCTTGGCGGTGGTGCGGATCCCGGCGACATCGGAGCCGGCGCCCGGCTCGGTGATCCCGAGCGAGCTGATCAGCTCTCCCTTGATGGAGGGGACCAGATAGCGCTGCTTCTGGTCCTCGGTGCCGAGCAGGTGGATCGGCGGGGTGGCCATGTCGGTGTGGACCGCCATCCCCATGTTGAGCCCGCCGCAACCCGAGTAGCTCATCGCGTCAGCGCGGACCAGCGAGTAGTAGTAGTCGCCGCCCTGGCCGCCGTACTCCTCCGGGTAGCAGAGCCCGATGTAGCCGAGCTCGCCGGCGCGATGGAGGACGGAGTCCGGCCAGAGGTTCTCCTCGTACTCGAACCGGTGGGGGGTGAGCTCCTTGAGCACCCACGAGCGCATCGACTCGCGCAGCTCCTCGTGCTCGTCCGTGAAGATGAAATGCCTGCGGTTGGCGCCGAAGTCGGGCTTGATCACGCTGGAGGTCGCGGTGGCCACTGCTCGTTCTCCTTCTGGTCAGGGGTGGAGCGGGGCGCAATCGGCGCGTCCGCAAAAGTGAATAGTAGGACTTCCTACTTCCTACTACAAGAGCAGGTTTCCTTGCAGGATCAAGATGCGGAGTTCTGCTGATGTGCAGGTGGATTGCGCTCTCTACGCTGAGTGTGCGGTGTCACGCGCCACTGAATCAGCACTAGGGTCGGTTGGGGCAGCCGAAAGGGGGCTGATCTCCACCCCTGCGCCGAACCTTCCTCCCGGTCCGCGAGCGCCGGGACTCGTCCAGACGCTCGAGTGGATGTATCGGCCCACCTCGTTCATGGAGAGCTGCCGACGCCGCTACGGCGACATCTTCTCGCTGCGGCTCGGTCCAGGCCGCAATACGGTGGTCGTCGCCGAGCCCACGGCCGCGCGTCAGGTGATGAGGGGAGACCCGGGCGTTTTCCGGGCAGGGGACGCCAACGGGATCCTGAAACCCGTCGTCGGGCCCGCCTCCCTGCTCGTCCTGGATGGGGACGAGCACATGCAACACCGCCGAATCCTGCTGCCGACTTTCGGGGCAAGCCACGGTCCCGCCTTCGCTGAGACCGTCGAGGCAGCGACGCGCGAGCGGCTGGCCTCCTGGCGCACCGGCGAGACCGTCAAGTTGCAGCGGGAGATGGAGGCCATTTCCCTCGAGGCGATCTTGAGACTCGCGATGGGTCCCGGACCAGAGGATCGGCTCGAGCAGTTCCGCGTTCTGGTGCCGGAGATGATGAGACGGTGCGCGTCACCGTTCACTCTGCTGCCCTATTTCCGCCACGAATTGGGCGGGATCACGCCCTACGCCAGACTGCAGCAGTTGCTCGACGAATTGGACGGGTTGTTCCTCGATGCGATCGTCGAAAGACAGGCTTCGCCGATCGAAGGCGTCGACGACTGCCTCTCACTGCTCTGCGCGGCGTCGGATGAGAGTGGAACGCCGCTGTCCAACCTGCAGATTCGCGACGAGTTGCTCACGATGATCATGGCCGGTTATGAGACGACGACGAGCGCGCTCGCTTGGACTTTCGAGCGTTTGCTGAGGTCGCCTGAGGTCATGAGCCGGCTGCAGCACGACCTCGCCCAGGGGAGCGATGACTATCTGGATGCCGTCGTCAAGGAAGTTCTTCGACTCCGCCCGGTCGTTCCGGTGCTCGCTCGGAAGGTGCGGGAGGAGGTCGCGCTCAACGACTACGTGATCCCGAGCGGCTCGGTTCTGATGGTCGCGATCTATCTGCTCCACCGCGACCCCGACCTTCATCCGGATCCCACTGAGTTCAGACCCGAGAGATTCCTCGACGGTGAGAGCGAACCGTGGATCCCGTTCGGCGGAGGGGTCAGACGGTGCCTGGGCGCAAGCTTCGCTCAGCTCGAGATGAAGGTCGTAATCCGGGCGGTCCTTGCCGCCGCCACTCTCCGAGCGCTCGATCCTGCCGACGAGCCCGTGGCCCGCAGACGCTTCACGTTCGCGCCCGCACACGAAGCCCGGGCGACCGTCGAAGAAATCTCAAGCTTGCAGTAGCAGGCTTTTCGGGCCACAACGCGAACGTCGTCCGCAAGGGGGTTACTAGAACATGGGTCCATACCGGCCGTGACCGATTCGCCATATTTGCGTCCAGGCTCAAGTCTTCACGCTATTTCCGCCGATCATCCCCGCAATGAGCCGCAGAACGGGGAGAAATCCGGCCCACGGGGCGGGGGGGCTCGAGATGCTTTCGCTGCCTAGAGGCGACGGAGAGCCCAGCGAGTCGCGCGAGCTGATCTCGGGCAGAGCGGCCGCCGGACCGCTCGCGCAGGTGCAGGGCCTGCTCGCTTTGGGCGCTGCTGTGAACGGGGCGATTGCCACCCTCCTTCCGCACCCCGACTACTACAACGTCACCGGCCTGCTGAGCGTGCAGATCAGCGCGCTCCTCTACGGGATGGTCGTGCTCATGCTGGGCGAGCGAATCTCGTTCAACTGGCTGAAGATCGGCAATCTGCTCGCCGCTGTAATGACCACCTTCGCCGTGTACTTCAGCGGGGACAGCTCGAGCGGCTTCGCGATTTTCTACCTTTGGATCGGGTTCTACGTCTTCTACTACCCGGTCTCACGTTGGGAGGCCGCTGGATACCTTGCGTTCGCGGGTCTTTGCTACGGGGTCGCCATCGCGATAACGCCGGCGCCGGCGCCCGATGTGGCGCATACCAACGTCGCTTTCTTCTCGATCGTAGCCGGGACGCTCGCCACCGCCGGGCTGCTCCTCACCTACCTCCGCCAGCGAGTCGAGCGGCTGATGACCCGCCTGGTCGAGGCCTCGAGAACCGACCCGCTGACGGCGCTGCCGAATCGCACGGGCCTGCAGCTGGCCCTCGAGAGAGAGGTCGAGCGGTCGCGATTCGATGAGCAACCCGTCAGCTTGCTGCTGATCGACATCGACCACTTCAAGTCTCTCAACGAGCGACTTGGCATCAGCGGCGGAGACAAGATCCTGCAGGAGCTGGCGGTCATGCTCAAGGACTCGACCAGGTTGATCGATATCGTCGCACGCTCCGGAGGTCAGGAGTTCGCGGTAGTGCTGCCGCAGATCGATGGCAATGGTGCGTTCCTGCTTGCGGAGAAGATCCTTTCCCGGATGCGTGGATCGATGCTCGGTTCTCCCCAGGGGATCAGCGCATCGGCGGGCGTCGCGGAATTCCCAGAACATGCGTCGGAGCCGGCTGAGCTGGTCGCGGTCGCGGATCGCGCACTGCAAGCAGCGAAGGCACTGGGTCGTGACAGAGCCGTCATCTACAGCCCGGAGGTAACCAGCACGGTGGGAGCCGTCGCCGGTAAGAGAAGTGTCGAGAGCCAGGCGCAACTGGCGACGGTCCTCAGCCTGGCAGAGGCTCTCGATCAGCGCGATTCCTACACCGCGAAGCACAGCCAGACGGTCGGGCTGCTCTGCGAGATGATGGCGCGGGAGCTCGGCCTCGATGAAGGCCGGGTCCAGCGGGTCCGTCTCGCCGGCATCCTGCATGACATTGGGAAGATCGGCGTGCCGGATTCGATTCTGGGCAAGCCAGGAAAGCTCACGCCCGAGGAGATGGATCAAATGCGTCGCCATCCGGAGTTGGGCGCCAGGATTCTCGCGAGCGACGAGCTGGATGACGTTCGCGAGTGGCTTCTCGCCCACCATGAGCGACCGGATGGAACCGGATATCCGAAGGGCCTGACCTCAGACGAGATCCCCCTGGAAGCCGCGATTCTTGCGGTCGGTGACGCCTACGAGGCGATGACGAGCAATCGCGTCTACCGACGCTCGGTTGGCGAGAAGGCCGCCCGTCAGGAGCTTCGCAAGTGTGCCGGGACCCAATTCGACGAGCGGGTAGTTGACGCCCTGCTGCGCGCGTTGAAGCGCGACCAGGCCGTCCTCAAGGCCTGATCCGAGACAGGCGAGTCAGGGGGCCTGGCGACCACCACGTCAGCCCGCCGCACAGGTGCATCAAGGCCGGCATCAGAAACGCTCTGACGAGCATCGCGTCGACCAGCACCGCCAGGGCAGTTCCGACAGCGACTTCTTTGATGAAGACCATCTGGGAGAAGACGAATGAACCCATCGCGACTGCGAACAGAACTGCGGCGGCAGTGATGATCCTGCCGGAGCGCTCCAGTCCGAGGGCAATTGCTTGAGGGTCCGACTCGGTTCGGCGTAACTCCGCGACTCGGCTGAGGAGAAAGACGCCGTAGTCGGTGGACAGCCCGAAGATGACTGCGAAAAGGAGGATGGGGATCGAGATATCGATTGCCCCCACCCCGCTGTAGACAAGAAGCGACTCGAATCTATTGTCCTGGAACACCAGTACCAGGACCCCCAAGGCAGCGCCGATGGTCAGCATGTTGACGAGCAGGGTGGCCACCGCCAGGACGGCGGAGCCGGTCATGAGCAGGATCGCAATCAGGGTGCTTGCCACCACGATCGCAACAGCCAAGGGCAGGTGAGCTCGAAGACTCGCCCGCTGATCGACGAGTTCGGCGCTCGCGCCTCCGACCAGAGTCGACGCTCCGAGACCGCTCTTACGAATCGACTTGACGACCTCGGTGGCACGGTCGGAGTTCGGGTCCACGTTTGTGTGGACCTCGACCACCTTGACGCCGCCAGGGAGGCGTCGCGGATGACCGACCCGCGTCACCGGTGGCACGGTCTTGATCCTCCATCGCCGGAACGTCGATCGACCTTCTTGAACCAGGATGATCGAGTCCGCCGGGTCGTCTCGGAAGTTCGACCGCACGGCCGTGTCCACCAGGCGGGCGCTGTTGTCGGATGGAAGAACCCGAGCGTCCGCTCGGCTGAGCTGGAGCCGCTGCAGAGGCAGCGCCGCGACCAGCAACACGGCCGTGACCAGGACTGCGACAACGCCGGGCCGAGCCTGAACGACGGAGGCGACCCGTCGCCAGAGGGACGAGCCCTGGACGGGCGTGGGATCAGCGATGCTCAGAGCGTTGATCCGGGTTCCGAGCAGACCCAGGATCGCGGGCAACACCAAGATCACCACCAACGCGGATAGAAGCGCCACGATCGCGCAGCCGACCCCGGTGGAGTAGAGGAACGGCTGGGGGAAGATGCACAGGGAGGCGACCGCGGCGGCAACCGTCCCGGCGCTGAAGGAAACCATCCTCCCTATGGGCCCGACCGTGTTGCACATCGTCCTCAGGCCAGGTCCGGATCGCGCCAGCTCGTCGCGGTATCTGGACACCATGAACAGGCTGTAGTCGATCGCCAGACCCAGACCCAGCACGGTGACCACGTTCAGGGCGAAGATGTCGACCGTCATCACCTCGGAGAGCAGACGAAGCGCCGCAAGGGTGAATGCGATCGACAGTCCACCCACGATGAGAGGCAGCACAGCCGCCACGAGGCTCCTGAAGACGAGTAGCGAGATCAGCAGGATGATCGGTGCGGCGTACAGCTCTATTCGGCGGAGATCGTCCTCGGTGTTGTTGTTCAGCTGCACCGACGCAACCGCGGTGCCGCCGACCTCGACAGCTCCGTCCCCGGCGAAGGCGGCGTCGGTCCGCTCACCGACCTTTGACAGGTTGTCCACAGATCGACTGACAAGGCCCTCCACCAGAGCCTGGGTGCCACGATCCGAGACGAGGGCCCGATCCTGGGCGGGTGTGACTACGCGAACGATCCCCTTGACTCCCGCCAGCGTCCTCGCGGCTCTCTTAACGACCGCCCTGCTCTCGGCGCTCCTGACCGACCCTCCTGGGGTCACCAGGAGGACCACCGCAGGCACGGCGCGCGCCCCGGTTGCGTTTTCGATCAGGTCGTAAGCGCGGGAGCTCTCAGAGTTCGGATCACTGAACCCGAAGGGCTGCGCCCGATCGAAGACGGACGAGCCGAGGAATGCGGCCCCGATCGTCGCGACCAGCGTGATTGCAACGATCGGACGCCGATGCAGGTAGGAGAAGCCCCCGAGGACCCTCACTTGCTCACTATATGCCGCGGATCGGGCGCAGCCGCGGCATGCTCAGGGAACTAGGCCCGCTGACGGTCTCGCGCCGTGGGTTCATCGGCGCTTCCCGCCAACAGCCCATCGAGCGGATGGCGCTCGTGGCGCTCAGCAACGGCTGCCCCCTCGACACGGACGCGCACCCCTCCGGCCGGCACGATGATCGCTCCCTCTGCGCGGGTGCGCTCAACGGTTTTACTCAGGGGAATCAACTTCAGGCGCGAGAGCACGCTCTGCAGGACGACCCGCATCTCGAGCAAGGCGAACGGCGCTCCGAGGCACCGCCGTACTCCACCGCCGAACGGAATCCACATGTAGGCCGGCGGCTTGCCCTCGATGAAGCGCTCGGGCCGGAACTCGTTCGGATGCTCGTAAGCATCGGGGTCCCGCTGTATGAGGCTCATGGGGGTCCAGATGCGGATGCCCTCTGGGATTCGCCAGGGACCCAGATCGACGGTCTTGGCGGTCACGCGCCCAGCGGCAATGACCGGAGGCCGGAGGCGCAGAGCCTCCTTGATGGCGGCATCGGTGTACTCCGACTCACCGACCGCGGCTTCCGCGACGATCCGCTGCCTCACGCCCGGCCGGTGGAGGATCAGGTCGAAGGCCCAGGCCAGAGCCGTAGCAGTGGTCTCACTGCCCGCGACTATCAGCGCGACCAGGTCATCTCGAATCTCCTCGTCCGTGAGCCGCGAGCCGTCTTCCGTCTCGGCCTCGACCAGCATCGTCAGGACGTCGTCGCCGGCCGTTCCATCCGCCACGGCCTTGCGATGCGCCGCGATCTCGCCATAGAGGAGCTTGTCGAGGCGCCGGCGGCGGCGAAGGAAGTAGAACCACGGCGAGAGCGGTCCGAGGTCGTGACGGACCCAATCGCCGACCGCGCAGAGGCTCATCATCGCCATCAGCCCCTCGGAGGCGGTGGTCAGCTCGTCCACGTACTCACGATCCGTCGCCCCGATAAGGGTCTCGAAGAGGTAGTCCATGGTCAGCCGGTACATCTCCGGGTGAAGCTCGAACTCCCCGCCGGACTCCCAGCGCTCGATGAGGCGCTCGGAAGCGGCGCGGAAGCCGGCCTCGAAAGCTCCCATTCGCTCGCCGTGGAAGCGGGGGAGCAGGAGCTTGCGGCGCTGCAGATGGGCATGCCCGTCAAGTCCGGTGACGGACTTCGTCCCGAAGATCGGCTTGACGAGATTGCCGGCCGGGCTGAGCGGCATCTCGTCGTCGCGGGCGAAGACCTCGTGAATGAGCTCCGGGTTGGTCACCCAAACGGTTTGTCCGAAGCCCAGGATGTTGATGGTCACGGCGCCGTCGACCGCGTAGCGCTCCTGGCAGCGCTCCAGGAAGGTGAACGGGTCCCTGACGTAGCGCATCGTCTGGGCGAGTACGGGCTGGCGCGGACCGGGAGGCAGGTGCGCGGGACCGGCGGGTGCCGCCCGGGTCTCCGGCGTCTGGACGTTTGTAGGGGCCCGGGTGGCCGTCTTGGCCTCCATGCGGGGTGAGCGTACTGCGTGGGCCGGATATGTGTCCAAATTTTGGACAGATGGTTTAAGTCATTCAGAAACACCCACTAATGCGGAGCGTTGGGCACCAGAATTGCAAAAACGTGGGCAGTAGGACGTAGCACTTTCCATTTGTGGCACTTTCCACTAGGGTGGCTGGCCGATGGCCGACGAGCTCCTCTACGACGTGAGGGACGGGATCGCGACGGTGACGCTCAACCGTCCCGATCAGCGCAACGCGCTGAACGGCGAGCTGCTCGCCGCCCTGGTCGAGGCGATGAAGAAGGCCCGCGACGACGATGGGGTACGGGCCGTGGTGCTCACCGGCGCGGGGGACAAGGTCTTCTGCGCGGGCGCGGACCTCGGCGGCTTCGCCGCGGACGCGCCGCTGGTTGACAAGCACTTCGCATCCGACCGCTTCCTCGAGTTCTTTCGGCTGATGCCACGTCTCGGCAAGCCCTCGCTCTGCGCCGCGAACGGCCACGTGCTTGCCGGCGGGATGGGGCTGGCGCTCTCCTGCGATCTGCTGATCGCCAAGGAGGGCGCGCGCTTCGGCACTCCCGAGATCAACGTCGGCGCGTTCCCCTACATGATCATGTCGATCATCTACCGCAATGTCCCGCGGAAGAAGGTCAACGAGATGATGCTGCTCGGCGAGCAGATCTCCGCGGAGCAGGCGGTCGAGTACGGGCTCGCCAACAAGGTCGTCCCCGAGGATCAGTTCGACGCGGCGGTCGCCGAGTGGGCGCAGAAGCTTGCCTCGAAGAGCCCGGTGCTGATGCGCCTCGGCCACGACGCGATGTACCGCCAGCAGGACATGGCGATCGACGACGCCCTCGAGTTCCTCCGCTCACAGCTCTCGCTCACGTTCTCGACGGAGGACATCAAGGAGGGCGTCGCGGCCTTCTTCGAGAAGCGCAACCCCGAATGGAAGGGCCACTGATGGCTGCGCAGGACGAGACGAAGGGCACGTCGGAGCACACCGGCGAGGCCCCGGAGGCGCCGGACAAGGTCGAGGCCGGCGAGCAGACCGGGATGAAGGCGCTCACCGAGGACGTCCACCGCCGCCGTGCTCAGGCCAAGCTCGGCGGTGGGGAGGAGAAGATCGCCGTTCAGCACGAGCGCGGCAAGCTCACCGCGCGCGAGCGGCTCGATCTGCTCTGCGACCCAGGCACGTTCGTGGAGATGGGCATCCACGGGCGCCCGCACTTCTCCCAGCGGAACATGGAGGGGAAGGAGGCGCCTGCCGACGGCGTGATCACGGGTTGGGGCGACGTCGACGGCCGTCGCTGCTGCATCGCCGCCTACGACTTCACAGTGATGGCCGGCTCGATGGGGATGACGGGCGAGCTCAAGGTGGCTCGCCTGCGCGAGATGGCGCTGAGCAAGCGAATGCCGTTCATCTGGCTGCTCGACTCCGCGGGCGCCCGGATTCAGGAGGCGGCCGGGTCGCTGTTCGCCGGATCCGGCCACCTCTTCCAGGAGGAGGTCGTGATGTCGGGAGTGATCCCGATGGTCGCGGCGATGCTCGGGCCATGCGCGGCCGGCACCGCGTACATCCCGGCGCTCTCCGACTTCGTGCCGATGGTGGTCGGCCAGGGGGCGATGGCCCTCGCCGGGCCGCACCTGACAAAGGCCGTCACCGGCGAGGACATCTCGATGGAGGAGCTCGGCGGCGCCAAGGTCCACTGCCGGAAGTCGGGCGTCGGCGACCTCGAGGTGAAGGACGACGCCGAGTGCATCCAGGTCGTCAAGGACTACCTCTCCTACTTCCCGGCGAACTGCGAGGAGCGCCCGCCGCTCCAGGAGTCAAGCGATCCCGACGACCGGATGTCGGAGAAGCTGCTCGACATCGTCCCGGAGTCGCCGCGGCACCCCTACGACATGTACGAGGTGATCCGGGAGATCACGGACGACGGCGAGCTCTTCGACATCAAGCCCAAGTTCGCGAAGACGATCATCACCTGCCTGGCCCGCTTCGGCGGGCAGCCGGTCGGGATCGTCGCCAACCAGCCCAAGCAGCTCGGCGGCATCCTCGAGAACGACTCCGCGGACAAGGCGGCCCGCTTCATCAACCTCTGCGACGCCTTCAACATCCCGCTCGTCTTCCTGCAGGACGTCCCCGGGTTCATGGTCGGCTCGAAGGTCGAGCACGCCGGGATCATTCGCCACGGGGCGAAGATGCTCTACGCCGTCTCGCGCGCGACGGTGCCGAAGGTGACCGTCGTCGTGCGCAAGGCCTACGGCGCCGGCTACTACGTGATGAACGGCAAGGCGTATGAGCCCGACCTGATCGTCGCCTGGCCCTCCGCCGAGATCTCCGTGATGGGCGCGGAGGGCGCGGTCAACATCATCGGCCGCTCGGCGATCGAGTCATCCGATGACCCAGAGGCGACCCGGGAGAAGATGCTGGAGGCGGTCCGCGCTCAGATCGACCCCTACATCGCGGCGGGCAACGCGATGATCGACGACATCATCGACCCGCGCGAGACGCGCCCGACGATCATCCGAGGCCTGCGGATGGCGGCCGGCAAGCGGGTCGACCGGCCCTGGAAGAAGCACGGGGTGATGCCGGTATGAGCGAGCTGAAGCAGATCGTCGTGGAGCACGGAGTGATCACGTTCGACGGCCAGGTGGTCGAGACCTTCGGCTTTGGCAAGGACCCATCGCAGCGCGTCCATGTCGCCTTCATGGATGAGATCAAGCTCGACGAGGGGGGTCGGTTCAGCGACGCCTCGGTCAGCTTCCACTCGACGAAGCAGGTGACGCTGGCCGCAGGAATCTTCACCGAGGAGGAGTTCAAGAGCCCCGAGCTGGCGGAGCTGCTCGACGCCATCCGCGCGGCCGCCCCGCGCCTGAAGGAGGGCTCATGAGCCGCTTCGAGGATCCCGTGATCATCAGCAACTCGATCTCCGGGGCAATCGCCAATCGCGATCAGTGCCCGGCGATCCCGTACACGCCGGAGGAGTACGCGGCGGAGGCGCGGCGCGCCGTGGACGAGGGCGCCTCGCAGATCCACATCCACGCCCGCACACCGGACGGCACGCCCTCCTACGAGATCGAGGACTTCCAGGCGATCACCGAGGCAATCAGGGCCGAGGTAGACGACGTGATCATCAACTACTCGACCGGGGCGATCGGCGTCCCGATGGACAAGCGGATCGCCTACCTGCGCGCGCTGCGGCCCGACGTCGCCGCTCTCAACATGAGCTCGATGAACTACGCCAAGTACTCCCGGCGCCGGAAGGACTTCGTCTTCAAGGCGGTCTTCGAAAACAGCTTCGACACGATCACCGAGTTCATCACCGAGATGAACGAGCTCGGCATCCAGCCCGAGCACGAGTGCTTCGACGCCGGGCACGTCGCGAACCTCGATCCGTACCTCGACATGGGTCTGCTCGAGCCGCCGCTTCAGATCTCGCTCGTGATGGGCGTCAACGGCGGGATCCGGCCGAACGCGCGGAACGTCGCCTTCATGTCGGAGCAGATTCCCGGAGGCGCGGAGGGGCCGAACAACTGGCAGGTGATCGGGGTCTCGCGCGATCAGTGGAAGCTGCTCGCGGCCGCGCTCAACCTCGGCGGGAACGTCAGGGCGGGCCTCGAGGACAACCTCTATCTGCCGAACGGCGAGATGGCGAAGTCGAACGGCGAGCTGATCGCGAAGGCGCGGCAGATGGCGGAGGACGTCGGGCGCCGAGCGGCGACAGTCGCCGAGGCGCGCGAGCTGCTCGGCGTGCCGAAGCGCGAGGAGGCGAAGGCGTGAGCGAGCGCCCGCTCTCCGACGTCAAGATCCTCGATCTGACGAGGCTCCTCCCGGGCGGCTTCTGCACCCTCCTGCTCGCGGACCTGGGCGCCGACGTGATCAAGGTCGAGGACACCGGCCAGGGCGACTATGTGCGCTGGGCGCCGCCGTACTACGGCTCCGAGGAGCACACCCCGCTCGGCACCCGCTCTGCGATCTATCTGGCGCTGAACCGAAACAAGCGCTCGATCCGCCTCGACCTGAAGCAGGAACAGGGACAGCAAGCTCTGCTCAAGCTGGTCGAGTCGGCCGATGTCCTCGTCGAGAGCTTCCGGCCGGGCGTCCTCGACAAGCTCGGCGTCGGCTACGACGTCCTCCGGCAGGCCAACCCGGCGCTGGTCTACTGCCCGATCACCGGCTACGGCCAGGACGGCCCGTACCGCGACCGGGCGGGGCACGACATGAACTACCTGGGCCTGAACGGGATCCTCGGGCTGACCGGCGAGGCCGGCGGCCCGCCGATCCAGTCCGGCGCGCAGATCGCCGATCTCGGCGGCGGCGGCCTGATGGCGGCGGTGGGCATCCTGGCCGCGCTCCAGGAAGCGCGGCGCAGCGGCAAGGGCCAGATGGTCGACATCTCGATGACCGACGGATCGCTCTCCTGGCTCGCCATGGAGGCGGGTCGCTACTTCGGCTCAGGCGAGGTCCCCGAGCGCGGCGACATCATGCTCTCCGGCGGAATCATCTGTTACCGGCCCTACGAGGCCGCCGACGGCTGGGTCACCTGCGGCGCGCTCGAGCCGAAGTTCTGGGGGCGGTTCTGCATGGCGGTCGGTCGCGAGGACCTGATCGAGCATCAGTTTGAAAAGCCCGGCTCCGAGGCGTACCGGGCTGTCGCCGAGGTCTTCAAGGCGCGCACCCGCGCCGAGTGGAAGGCCTTCAACGACGAGCACGACGCGATGATCGAGCCGATTCTGGACCTCGGCGAGGCTCTCGAGTCCGAGCTCGTCCGCGAACGCGAGATGGTGGTGAGCTACGAGCAGCCGGAGATGGGCGAGGTCAAGCAGCTCGGCTTCCCGATCAAGCTCTCCCGGACCCCCGCGAGCATCGAGCGGCCCGCCCCGGCGCTCGGCGAGCACACCGCGGAGGTCCTGAGGGAGAGCGGCGGCTACTCGGACGAGGAGATCCAGGCGCTGGAGGAATCCGGCGCCGCCAAGGGCCCGGATGCGGGTCAGCGCGAGGAGACCTTTCTCGCATGAGCGCCGCAAAGGCCAAGAACGAGGAGATGCTCCGGATGGGCGAGCTCGCGCGCGCCTCGGGCGTCTCCGCCGCGACGATCAAGCACTACCTGCGCGAGGGTCTGCTACCGGAGCCGGTCAAGACCTCTCGGAACATGGCCTACTACCCGGCCGAGTTCGTCGACCGGATCAAGATGATCAAGCAGCTCCAGGAGGAGCGCTACATGCCGCTCCGGGTGATCAAGGACCTGCTCGAGGAGGACCCCGACCGCGCCAAGGCTCTGATCGAGCTCGGGGACAAGCTGCTCGAGCACGCGCTGGCGGGGGAGAGCGAGCGGGTCAGCGCCGCCGAGGTCCGCCGCCGCTACGACGTTCCCCAGGACGTGCTCGACCGCCTCGCCGAGCTCGAGGTCCTCAGCCCGGACGATGACGGCTACTCGCCCAGCGACCTGCGGATCGTCGAGGCGATCAGCCGGTTCCGAGCCGGTGGCTACGAGGAGCGGATTGGCTTCACCGTCTACGACACCCTGCGCTACAAGGACGCGATGGGCGTGCTGGTCAAGCAGGAGGTAGACGTGCTGATGGAGCGCCTCGCGGGCGAGATGGATCCCGACGAGGCGATGGCGCTGATCGAGGCGGGCAACCAGCCGCTCAACGACCTGCTCGCCGCGATGCACACCAAGGCGCTGGTCGCCGAGCTGGAGCGCCGCCGAGGCGCCGATCCGGACTCGAACGGCAACGAGGCCGAGCGCAGCAAGTAGCCGGCCGTGGCCCGCCTCGCCGCTGCGATGCTGGTGGTGTTCGCTGTCCTCACCTTCTTCGTGCGGGTGGCGGTCCAGCTGCGACGCACCGGCAGCACCGGACTGATCGGGCTGCGCAAGGGAGCCGGTCCACTCGAGTGGCTGAGCGGCATCCTCTTCGTCGGCGGAATGGCGATGGCGGTGGTGTCGCTGAACCTCGTCCTCCAGGATCGACCTCAATCCGATCGACGCACTCGATGTCGACGGCCTCCACGCGGTCGGCATCGTCCTCGCGGCGACGGGCGGCCTCGCCGTCTTCGGGGCCCAGCTCGGGATGGGCGCCTCGTGGCGGATCGGCGTCAGCGACGACCAGGGAACGGATCTGGTCACGGGCGGATGGTTTTCTATCTGCCGCAACCCGATTTACTCGGCCATGGTCGTCGGCTGGACCGGGTTCGCGCTGATGGTGCCGACGTGCCTCGCCCTCGCCTCCGTCGTGGTGATCGCGGTCGGACTTGAATTTCAGGTGCGCGCCGTGGAGGAGCCGTACCTCGTGCGGACACATGGCAGTGAATACGAGCGATACGCGGCGCGGGTGGGGCGCTTCGTGCCCGGCCTAGGGCGCTTCCGCTAGGAGCCCCATCGCGTTGAGGGTCGTCCGGACGCCTTCATCGAGGGGTGTGGTTTTCCATCCCAGCTCGCGCTGGGCCTTCGATGAGTCCGGTCGGGCCTGCCAGAGGAAGTAGGTGAGCTGCCCCTTGGGCAGCAGCGGCGGGCGGCCGATGACGCGCGAGACGCCGGCGCCGACGGAGGCGATCGTCTTCGCGACCGGGACCGGCATCGTCGGAGGGACGCGGCCACGTCCGGCGACGCGCTTCGCCGTCTCCGCGAGGTCGCGGAAGCTCGCGTAGCCATCGGCGAGGATGTAGCGCTCGCCGTCCGTCCCCTTGTCCGCCGCGAGCAGATGGCCGGCCGCCACGCCCTCCACGAACGCATACCCCGTGCCGCCCGGCGGCACGGCCGGCAGGCGCTTGCGGATCACCGGCTCGAAGAGGCCGTTCTCGAACGACGGCGTCGGCGACGGGGTCGGGCCATAGACCCCGGAGGGGTTGAGGATCACAACCTCCATGCCGTCGCGTTCGGCGAGCACGAGCTCCTCGGCGTGCTGCTTGGAGCGCTCGTAGGCCGTGCCCTTCGGGTAGTCGGCGAGCATCGTCTCGTCGAAGCGCTCCCCGGTCTCCGCATGGAAGACGTCGTGAGTGGAGGTATGGACGAAGCGGCGAACCCCGCCCCGCTTGGCGGCTACGGCCACCTGCTGGCTGCCGATCGCGTTCACCTGGTCGAAGATCGCCTCGTCCCTCACCCACTGCTCCGGCATGCCCATCGAGTTGAAGACGACCTCGCAGCCCTCGACCGCAGCACCGAGGCTCTCGACGCCCGTGACGTCACCGCGCAGCGGCTCGATCCCCGCCGGGAGAACGCTCGCGGCGCGCTTGGGATCGCGGACGAGCGCACGGACCTGATCGCCCCTATCGAGCAGGGCCGAGGCGATCGCGTGTCCCACCTTCCCGGTCGCCCCGGTGACGAGAGCCCGCATCCGCCCATCCTATGCGGGCTCGGCGCCTCCGTTCCCGTCGACACCGCGCAGGCCGGCGAGTACCTCGCCCGCGAGCTCGCCGCCGTCCCGGGGGTTCAGCGGCGTGGTCACGATGTGGACGACGACGTCATCACGGTCGAGCTCCTCGACGGCGATGTGCGGCGGGTAGCGCAGCGGGATGTCGATGGACCCTTCGATCAGCTGCTGCACCTCTTGCGGACTCATGTCGGCGCCGAAGCGGGCGCGGAACTCGGCCCGCTCGGGCTCGCGGAGCGGCGTCACGGCGGTCTGGATCAGGACCCCGATTGCCGAGCACCTGCTGGGCGGCGAGGCCGACGACGACCGCGGTGAACCCGCCGCCGACCGCGAGGGTGCCGCCCTGCAGGCCCGCGATTCGCAGGGCGACGACCGTCATCACCAGGATCGTCAGCAGCCGGACGAGGAAGCCGATCGTCCCCGCCGCGCCCGGCTCGAGTCGCCGGTAGAGCGCCGGGGCGAAGCCTCGCGCGAGCAGGCGCGCCAGTCCCCAGCCCAGGATCACGAGCAGAATCACGGTCGCGACCCGAACCTCGAGGCCGTAGCCGGGGAAGAACGTCTTGCGCTCGGTGAAGCAGACGAGGACGCCCGCGATCAATGCTAGGAGGATCAGGGCGCCACCCTTCGAGCGGCGCGCCGTGGCCGGGTCGATCTCGGATCCCAGGCCCACCTCCCGCCAGACCTGCGTGCGCGACTCGAATGCCGTCCGCGTTCGGGGCAGGAGCTTTCGAAGCATCTGTTCTGCCGTTTCCGCCGATCCGCCGATCGAAACGTGCGTGAGCGCACACAACGGGACGCATCCGGGTGAAGTGGCCGCTAGATTGACTGGTCAGTCAGCCGAACCCGGTGAGCACGAAATCGCCGGGTTTCGCCAGGAGAGATATGCGCGCCGCCGCCGTACAGCTCAACTCCACTGACGAATACGACCGCAACCTCGAGGTTGCAGAGCGCCTCGTTCGAGGGGCCGCCGCCGAGGGCGCGGAGCTCATCGTGCTGCCGGAGAAGTGGACGGTTCTCGGCTCGCCGGAGGCGATCCGATCGTGCGCGGAGCCGCTCGACGGACCCGCGCTGACCGCGGCCGCCGGCTGGTCACGCGAGCTCGGCATCCACCTGGTGGCCGGAAGCATCCCTGAGATCGTCGAGAACCAGGAGAAGCTCGCCAACACCTCCGTGATGTTCGGCCCGGACGGGGAACGGCGCGCGGTCTACCGCAAGATCCACATGTTCGACGTCGAGGTCGGGGACGTCGAATATCGCGAGTCGGCGATCGAGCAGGCCGGGGATCAGATCGCCGTGGGCGAGGCCGGCGGCGCCATGGTCGGCCTGACCATCTGTTACGACCTCCGCTTCCCGGAGCTCTACCGGATCCTCGCCCTGCGCGGCGCCCGCGTAATCACCGTGCCCTCCGCGTTCACCGAGCGCACCGGGCGGGACCACTGGGAGGTCCTGATTCGCGCCAGGGCGATCGAGAACCAGGCCTTCCTGATCGCCGCGGGCCAGATCGGGTTCGCTTCGCCCCAGTACCGCAGCTACGGCCGCTCGATGATCGTCGATCCCTGGGGCGTGGTCATGGCCCAGGCCGCCGACACAGAGTGCTTCGTCTCCGCCGACCTCGACTTCACCATCCAGAACGAGATGCGAAAGAGCCTCCCCAGCCTCAGCCACCGCCGTCCGGACGCCTACCGCTGGCCGGAGGAGAACGCGGACGACACGAGCGTGCAGGTATCGGTTGCCGAGCCCGCCAGCCCCGCGGGAGCGCCGTGATGCCGCAGTCCCCGGCTCCCGACAAGCGTCGCGCCATCCTCGATGCCGCCATCGTGGTCTTCGCCCGGCAGGGCTTCCACAGCGCGCGGGTCTCGGATGTCGCGGCCGAGGCGGGCGTCGCCTACGGCCTCGTCTACCACTACTTCGACTCGAAGGACCAGATGCTGAACGAGCTCTTCTCCGAGCGCTGGGCCCTGCTGCTGGAGGCGAGCCAGGAGGTCCGGAGCAGCGACGCCTCGCCGCGCGACAAGCTCGCCGGCGTCGCGAACTTCATCATCGAGTCCTACCGGCACGAGCCCGAGCTGATGAAGGTGATCATCGTGGAGGTCACGCGAGCGGCGAATTCCTTCGGCCGCACGCACCTCCCCGAGATCAGCCAGGCCTACGACCTGGTCGCGGAGATCGTCGCCGACGCTCAGGAGGCCGGCGAGTTCCGCGACGACGTGGATCCCAGCTTCGCCGCGATGGTCTTCTACGGCGCGATCGAGCAGCTCCTCACCGGGTGGATCTTCGAGTCGATCCCGTCCGCCGACGAGGACTACGAGCGCGCCAAGCGGCTCGTCGTCGAGACCATCTGCGACGGCCTGGAGCCCAGGCCCGTCGGCGACGCGGTCGCCGGTTAGGCCCCCATATGTGGGAAGGACTGGCAAGGACCGAGCGCCAGGACCGTGTCCTGCACGGGACGGCCAAGCTCGCCAACGTCCTGCTCGGCGTGGTGCTCTTGCCGCTCTGGCTCTTCGGCCAGCTGATCGGTGGCCGGGTGCGCGACTTCCTGATGAGGCTCGAGCAGCGCGGGAAGCGGCCGCTCCCGGTGCCGCTGGAGCGCGAGCGGACCATGGACGCGCTGATGGGCGACCTCCAGTCGATCCCCGAGCACCTGCGCCACTCGGACCTGGCCGAGCTCCGTAGGGGCTTCGCCGACATCTCCAACTTCGTCGTCGCGCAGCACCGGGAGGGCGCCGTGATCGGCTACCGCTATCCCGGCCAGTTCAAGGACCACATCGTCGAGGGCGCGGATGGCGAGCGAATCGCGGCATCCATCGCCCTCCAGGAGGCGGCCCGCCCCTCGCTGATCGTCGTCCACGGCCTCTTCACCTCGAGCCGCTTCGACTACGTCCGGCAGATCGCGGTCCGGGCCTTCTACGAGTGGGGCTTCAACGTCGCCGCCCTCGACCTGCGCAGCTTCGGCATGACCGAGCTGACCAGCCCGGCGCCGTCGACCGGCGGCTGGAAGGAGGGCCTCGACATCCTCGCCCTGGCCCGATACATGAAGGAGCTCGGCGGCACCAGCGTCGGCACGCTCGGCATATCCCTGGGCGGCAGCTCGGTGCTGAACGCCTGTGACCAGGAGGACACGGCGACCGCACTCGACGGCGGGATCCTCGCCGTCTCGCCGCCGGCGATCCCGAAGCTGGCCTGGGAGCGGCTCTCCGAGCCGGTTCCGAGGGGCCACCCCCGCTATCCGATCCACCGCGCCTTCGAGGCCGCGCTGATCTCGCGGATCCGCTCCGGGCGCTGGCCGCCGGAGGCCGAGGACATGCTGCGGGCGATGGAGGTCGTCTCGGCGCCGTATTACGAGGTCGACGCGGAGGAGATCTGGACTCACGCGCGTGGCATCGACCACGTCCCCGGCTCCAAGGTCCCGCTCCTCATCCTCCACCCCGAGGACGACCACATCATCAAGGTCGACCACGCCCGGATGCTGCAGCAGGCGGCCAACGGCAACGACCTCGTGCGCGTCTGGATCCTCCGCGCCGGGTCCCACGGGCTGCTCGAGGCAGCCGATCCGCGCTGGACCCATGCGGTCTACCGGGCCTTCTTCGAGCGCTGGGCGATTTACGCCGAGCGCAGCGATCCGCAGGGCAACGGGCAGAGCTCCGACTTGGTTTACTCCTCACAAGAGCCCGGGTAGCTCCGAATGCCAGGAGAGAAGACCAGGTAATGGACAGCGAAATCTTGAGACGACTGATCTGGGCGGGGCTGCTGGCGGCCACCGGCGCGCTCGCGACCGTCGCTGCCCATCGGCTCTCCGAGGTCATCTGGCGGCGCGTCTTCAACGAGGAGCCCCCCGAGTGACCGACGGCGAGGGAACGCAGTCGACCCAGACCCCCCCGGCCTCGCCGGATCCCAAGACGCCGGTCGAGGACATGACTGTGGGGGAGCTGGTCTTCGAGGTCTCCGATCAGGCGTCGGTCCTGATCCGCGAGGAGATCGAACTCGCCAAGGCCGAGGTCACGGAGAAGTTCAACAGCCTGCTGCGCGGTTCGGCCGCGGGGCTGGCCGCGGGGATCTTCGCCCTACTCGCCCTGGCTCTCGCGATGCACGGCGTCGCCTGGCTGCTCAACGATCTCGTCTTCGACAACCCGTGGGCCGGATTCTTCGTCGAGGCGGCGCTGTTCCTGCTGATCGGCGCCGGCGCGGGCCTCTTCGCGTGGCGCTCCTTCAAGAAGTCAGCGCCTCCGACACCGGATATGGCGATCGAGGAGGCCAAGGAGATCAAGGCGGCTTTCGACGGATCGAACGGACAGGAGGAGGCACCATGAGCACGCCTACCGGCCAAGCACTTCCAACCCGGGGCAACGGGCGCTGGACGCCTCCGCCCCCCGGGACGCGCTCCGCTGAGCAGATCCGGCGGGACATCGTCCAGCAGCGCCAGGAGTTCGGGCGCTCCGTCGAGGCGCTTCGGCACCGCTGGATGCAGGTGACGGACGTGAAGCGCCAGATTCGCGAGCACCGCACGGAGCTGGCCGTCGGCGCAGCCGTCGTCGGCTTCCTGGTCGGCGGCGCCATCGCGCTCCGCCGCCGGCGCCGCTAGCAGCGAGCGCTCGCGTCAGCGCGAGCCGGCGAGAACGGCCCTGGAGACGCCACCGATCCCGAGCAGCCCGGGGCCGACGTGCGCCCCGATCACAGGCCCTACCTCGGAGGTGAAGATCGGATCCAGGCCGAACATCGGCCTGCAGGCGTCGACCAGACGCTGTGCGTTCTCCGGGTCCTGGACGTGCTGGACGACCCACGCGTCGGCCCCCGCCTCGTGGCGCTGGCGGCCATAGTCGACCATCCGCTCGAAGGCCCTGCTGCGGGTGCGAACCCGCTCGATCGGCGTGATCTCCTCCTCCAGCGTCAGGATCGGCTTGATCTTCAGGGTCGTGCCGATCCAGGCGCGCGCCGCCCCGATCCTGCCGCCCCGTCGGAGGTAGTCGAGCGTGTCGACGGCGAACCACATCTTCAGCTCGTCGCGAGCCGCCTCCGCGCGCTCCATGGCCTCCGCCGCGTTCGCACCGTCCTCGGCGGCGTTCGCCGCCGCCAGGACCATCAGCCCCATCCCCCCGCAACCGGTCCGGGAATCGCAGACCACGATTCGCTCGCCGCCCTTGCCATCGGCAGTGAGGCGCTCGCGGGCCTGCATCGCGGACTCGCAGGTGCCGGAGATCCCGGAGGAGAGATGGATCGAGACGATCTCCTTGCCCTCGGCGAGTAGCGGCTCGTAGACGGAGATGAAGTCGCCGACCGAGGGCTGGGAAGTGGTCACCGTCTGGTCCGAGACGCGCAGGCGCTCGTAGAAGGCGTGCAGGTCCGGGATGTCGATCTCGCGCTCCTGCTCCCCTTCGAGGCCGACGTAGAGGCTGACCTGCTTGATGTCGTGCTTCTCGATGAGGTCGCGCGGCAGATATGAGGTCGTGTCGGCGACGACGGCAGTCGAGGGCATTGGAGCGTTCTACCATGCGCGCCCTATGTCGAAGACGCTCGTCACCGGCGGGACGGGCTTTGTCGGCCTCCACGTCGTCCGGGAGCTCGCTCGCCGTGGCGACGATCTGAGGCTGCTGGTCCGCCGCGAAAGCAACACGAAGCCCCTCGAGGGCGTCGAGTTCGAGCGCGCCGTGGGCGACGTCACGGACCGCAAGGCGGTGCGAAAGGCGATGAAGGGAGTCGAGCGCGTGTTCCATGTCGCCGGCACGACCTCGATGCGGAGCCGCGCTCGCGACCGCGTCTTCGAGGTGAACGTCGAGGGCACCCGCAACGTGATGGAGGAGGCCCTTCGCGCGGGCATCGTCAAGGCGGTGCTCACCTCGAGCTCCAGTGCGGTTGGCGCGGCCCGCAAGGGGGAGACGATCGACGAGGATCAGCCCTTCACGGTGGGCAGGCTCGGCATCGCCTACATCAACTCCAAGCACGAGGCCGAGCTGGTCTCAATGCGGGCGGCGGCGAAGGGCCTTCCGGTGGTGATCGTGAACCCGTCCTTCGTCCTCGGTCCCGACGACCCCAATCCGAGCGGCACTTCGAACGCGCTCGTTCGGCGGCTGCTCCTGCGCCGCATCCCCGGCTACCTCGACGGGGCGATCAACATCGTCGACGTCCGAGACGTCGCCAGGGGCCACGTACTGGCCGATGAGCGCGGCGAGGACGGCGAGCGCTACCTGCTCGCAGGGCGCAACTTCACCCAGCAGCGCCTCTTCGCCGACCTCAGCCGGATCGCCGGCGTCCCGCCACCTCCGCTCCGCATGCAGGGCCGACTGGCGCTGGCCGGGGTGGAGGCGATGGAGCTCGTGGGCCTGCGGATGCCCACCTCCGCGGACGAGGTCCGCTCGGGCACCCAGTGGTTCACCTACCGAAACGACAAGGCCCGCGAGGCGCTCGGCTGGGAGCCGCGCCCCCACGAGGAGACCCTCGAGGACACCGTCCGGTGGCAACTCGAGGAGCTCGGCAAGCGAGCCGAGGGGCACCGCCTCACCGATCTCGCCCTCCGCTCAACTGGCGTGGCCCTTCGCCTGGTTCCCTTCACCTGATGAGCGAGCCGCGCCGAGTCCTCTACCGCTGCGGGACGCCGACGAACTTCCTCTGCCCGTGCGGCGCTGTCGCCCGCCGTCTGAAGAAGCTGGGCCTCGACCATCGGACCGAGCGGGTCCCACGCCGCCGCTCTCGCCGCCCGGAGATCGTCGAGCTCACGACGAAGCCTTACGTCCCAGTCCTGGTCGACGCCGACGAGGTGGTGAGCGACTCCCGTCGGATCCTGCAGTACCTCGATTGGAAATACGGCGAACAGGCGATATAGCCCGTTCACGGCTGCTTCACGCAGCCATCCGGGGTCTGGGGTGTACTTCGCCCTGTCCCCCCGCCTGGCGCCAGCAATGGCATCCGCCACCCAGACAACCCGCAGGGCTTTGCCGACCGGTGCTGCTCGCCTGGATCGCGTGCGAGTCAACCTCCGCGACGGCCGGGCGACGACGCTCCACGTCGCGCGCTTTCCGATGGACGGATCCGGCGCCACGCTCGTGAGCTTCCCGCAGCCTCGTCGGCTGGTGGAGTGGTGCGTGCACTCGGGCGCCCGGCATGCGCTCGTCGCGGGCTTCTTCCTGCGGCCCGAGGGGAGGCCGCTCGGGGAGCTGCGGCTCGGCGGGACGGCCCGCGACCACGAGCCGTTCGACTCGCCGTGGGGCGGCCGCCGGACCTGCGTCGCGCTCAAGGACGGTGCGGTGGAGATCGCGCCGCGTCCCGAGCTCGGCATCGCTCCGGCGGGAGACCTGGTCGAAGCCGGGCCGCTGCTCGTGCGGAACGGCGTGAACGTCGTCACCGGCGTTCCCGACCCGGAGGGCTTCTCCGCTGCCGCCCACCAGTTCGACTCGGACATCACGGCCGGGCGCTATCCGCGTGCCGCGCTGGGGATCACAAACAGTGAGCTGCTTGCCGTCGCCGGCGACGGTCGCGCCGCCGACGAGGCCGGGCTGACGCTCCCGGAGCTCGCGGAGGCGATGGTCTCGCTCGGATCGCGGACGGCAATCAATCTCGATGGCGGAGGCTCCACCTCGCTGGTCTTCGATGGAATGCTTCGGAACTCCCCACGCGAGGAACACGGCGTCCTGATTCCGGGCGGCCGCCCAATCGCCACCGCGCTCGTCTTCGGGCAACTGGTGGCGGCCTAGGCAGCCGGCGACACTGCTGTACAAAGGGCCGCATGGGAGAGCGGCTCAGCGGCACAGGTCAGGAGTCAAATCGTTCGCTGGTGAGCGGAATCATGTTCTCGCCGAGGGGCGGGTCGGCCCACGTGGCTCGCGCCCTGATGAGGGAGCTCGGCGGACGGGGCTGGTCGGCGCGGCTCGTATCGGGGTCTCGCAGCGATCGAGGTGACGACGCGGACGCAGAGGCCTTCTATGCGGGCATCGACCTACGAGCAGTGGACTTCGCGCCGGCTTTGAGAGAGAAGGATCCGCTGCTGCCATCTCCCGGAGTCGTCCCGATGCACCCGTCCTTCGAGCAGCGGCCCGCGGCGCCAGATCCCGTCTTCGCCCTTCTCGACGACGGTGAATTCGAGCGCCAGGTCGATGCCTGGGCGCAGCAACTGGAGCTGGCCGGCGCAGCCGACGCGGATGTCCTCTACCTCCACCATCTGACGCCGCTGAACGAGGCGGCGGCGCGGATCGCGCCGGGGGTCCCTGTCGTCGGGCACCTGCACGGGACGGAGCTGCTGATGCTCGAGCAGATCGAGGGCGGTGCGCCCGCCGAATGGTCATTCGCGACGAAGTGGGGTGAGCGGCTCCGCGAATGGGCCGCCTCCTGCGCGCGGCTGCTCGTGTCCCCGGCAGGGCTTGATCGAGCGGACCAGCTGCTCGACGTGGAGAGGGAGAAGCTGATCCCATTGCCGAACGGCTTCGACCCGGACGTCTTTCACCCGCTGGAGGTCGATCGCCGGACCCACTGGAGGCGGCATCTGGTCGAGCATCCGACGGCGCTGTTGCCGAGCGGGCGCGTTCTCGCCTACCGCGATCGCGACATCGAGCCTCTCGCCGACGGAGTGATTCTTCTGTACGTCGGCCGCTTCACGAAGGTCAAGCGGCTCCCCTTCCTGATCGAGGCGTTCGCGGCGGCCCGGGAGAGATTCCAGGTCCCGGCGTCCCTGGTGATCGTCGGAGGCCATCCGGGGGAGTGGGAGGGAGAGCACCCGGCGAACACGATCAGCCGCCTCGGGCTGTGGGACGTGTTCATCGGCGGCTGGCAGCCGCAGGAAGCGCTGCCCGCGTTCATCAGCGCAGCCGACGCCGTAATCCTTCCCTCCGACCGCGAGCAGTTCGGACAGACGCTCGTGGAGGGGATGGCCTGCGGCCGTCCCGGGATCGCGGCGAGCATCCTGGGCCCGGCCGGGATCCTCGAGGACGGCGAGACCGGATGGCTGTTCGAGTACGACGATCGCGACGCATTGAGCTCCGCGCTGGTGGAGGCGGTCAACAACGGCGACGAGCGGCGCCGCCGGGGTGACGCCGCGCTCCGGGCGGCACGCGCGCGCTTCGCCTGGCCGTCCATTGCGACGCGCCTCGATCAGGTGCTGAGCGAGGTTGCAGGGGTCGAGGTCGGCGGCAGGGGGCTCTACAATGCGTCTCGATGAGTGAGGAAACACAGCCGATCACGCTGACCGACAAGGCGGCGGGGAAGATCAAGGAGTTGCTCGGCGAGCAGGAGAACGGAGCCGAGCAGGCTCTGCGCGTCGCGGTTCGCGGCGGCGGCTGCTCTGGCTTCCAGTACGCGCTCGCCTTCGACGCGCCCAAGGAGGGCGATCATCGCTTTGAAACGGATGGAGTCGCGGTCGTCGTCGACAAGACGAGCATGCAGTTCGTCTTCGGCTCCGAGGTTGACTGGGTCGATGGTCTGCAGGGCGCCGGCTTCGCGGTCAACAACCCGAACGTCGAAGCAGCGTGTGGCTGCGGCTCTTCCTTCCAGGTGAAGGAAGACACGGCCGAGAAGGCCGCCGCGGTCTAGCCCGATTCGGCCGGTGCTCTAGCGCTGGATCTGGATCGGTGGGCTCTGCTGCGGGTCTGCCTGGAGCTCCTGCTTGGCCGACATCGCCGGGCGCTCCGGCTGCTCGACGCCGAGTAACCCGGCGAGCTCGCCGGACTCGTCCATCTCCTCGATGATGTCGCAGCCGCCGACCAGCTCGCCGTTGACGTAAAGCTGGGGGAAGGTCTGCCAGTCGGAGATCTCGGCGGTCACCTCGCGCAGAGGCTGAAGCGCCGGGAGGACGTCGACCGCTCCGTACTCGACACCGTAGGTCTCGAGCACGTTGACGACCCGCAGGGAGAAGCCGCACTGAGGCGCCTCCGGGTTGCCCTTCATGAAGAGAAGGACCTTGTTCTCCCGGATCAGCTCCTCGACCTTGTCCTTGAGAGTGGGTTCAGTCATCGCGACTCATCATACGCAGATGCCTACCGCTGCTAGGAGAGGTCTTCCTCCCCGTCGGCCGGGATGTTGGGCGTCTGGCCCTGCTCGATCAATCCCAGCTCGGCCAGGCGCTGGCTGACCTCGAACTCCGGCTCATTGTCGGGCGTGACCTTGAGCCGGACCTTTCGCGCGACCTCGGTGTTCGAGACGATCGTCTCCTGGCCGCTCGTGACCGCGATGCCCTTGTCGGCGATCTCGAGGACGATGGCTTGGGCCTTTGTGCCGTTCTCCTCGAGCTTCTTCTGCGCTCTCTTCGAGGGCTTGCCGAGCATCTGGGGTCTCCTTTCGAGGCTGGGGCCCAGCCTACCGGCGGGCCGCTACTCGGGAACGGAGGTCTTCACCGAGAGCGCGTGGATCGAGCCGTCGTCGAAGCGTGTCTGAACGGCCTTCTTGACGAGCTTGTGCTGCTCGATCCGCGAGAGGCCCTCGAACTGCGGGGCCGTCACCGTCGCGCGCAGGTGGTCCTGCGTGCCGGTCTCGTCGACGACCTCGACCCTGGAGCCGGGCAGCGAGGCTTCGATCATCAGCCGCACCTCGTCGGTCGAGATCGCCATGCTCAGGCGGCGGTCTTCGCGGCCTTCGAGGCCTCGACCATCTCTTCTGTGCGGCAGAACTTGACGCGCGGGCGGCCGTGCGGCTTGCCGGCCGCGACCTCGGCGGCGTCGATCGCCTGCCAGCCCTCGAAGGTGACGTGGTCGGGCTTGCGCTCATTGAGGAGTGCCTCGATGGCGCCGCGGTCGGCGGCCAGCTCGGCCTCGGGGACCGCTCCGGCCTCGACGTCGGCGAAGAGGTTGTCGACGGTCTCCTGGGCGTCCTTCTTGTTGGTCCCGATCACGCCGGAGGGGCCCCGCTTGATCCAGCCGACGGCGTAGAGCCCGGGAACCTGCGAGCCGTCGTCCTTGACCCGGCCACCCTCGTTGGCGATCGTCCAAGCGCGCTCGTCGAACGGGACGCCGTCCACGGGCACGCCCTTGTAGCCGATCGAGCGGAGCACCAGGCCGCAGTCGATGGTCTCGCGGTCGCCGGTGTCGACCGCGCGGATCCGTCCGGAGTCGTCGCGCTGGAGTTCGTTGCGGCCGACCACGATCCGTTCGACCTTGCCGTCGCCCTGGATCTCGACGGGGGAGCGGAGAAAGCGCAGCGTGATCTTCTTGTTCTTGCCCTCGGGCTCGCGGCCGGAGAAGTCGGTGAAGATCTCTACGTTCCGGCGGTTGGTCGGGTCGGCGTCGTCGGAGTCGAGCCACTCGCGGCTCAGCTCGTCCAGCTCCATCTCGCCGGCGTCGATGTCGATGTCGGCGTCGACCATCTCGCCGAGCTCGCGGACCTCGGGATTCGTGAAGGCGGCCTGCGCCGGTCCGCGGCGCCCGAGCACCAGAATCTCCTTGACGCCGGCGCCGGCGAACGCCTCGATCGCGTGGTCGGCGGTGTCGGTCTCCTCGATCTCCTCGCGGGTGAGGGCGAGCATCCGGGCGACATCCGCCGCGACGTTCCCGTTGCCGATCACCACGACGCGCTCGCAGGAGAGGTCGAACTCCCGGTCGGCGAAGTCGGGGTGGGCGTTGTACCAATTGACGAACTCGGTGGCCGGATGGCTGCCCGCGAGCTCCTCGCCTGGGATGCCGAGCTGGCGGTCGGTCGCCGTTCCGTAGGCGAAGACGACCGCGTGGTAGCGCTCGCGAAGCTCATCGACCGTGACGTCCCTACCGACCTCGACGTTGCCGAAGAAGCGGAACTCGGGCCGCGCCGCGGTCTTCTCGTATACGCGGATCACCGACTTGATCTTGGGATGGTCGGGCGCCACGCCGAAGCGGACCAGCCCATACGGCGTGCAGAGCCGGTCGAACATGTCGACCTCGGCGTGCGTCCCCTCGTGCTTGAGCACGTGCTCGGCCGTGTAGAAGCCGGCCGGGCCGGACCCGACGATGGCGACGCGCAGGGGCTTGTCCTCGGTACCGATCACAGCGAGCCGGAAAGGGTAGTGACTTACGCCGGTGTGACCGCCGTTGCGGCGGTGCCGTCGAGCGCGTCGAGAGCGCGACCGAGCGACATCGAGACGCAGGTGAAGATCGGTGTGTCCCGGAGGGTGTAGGCACTCGATTCGGTCGGGCGGAGCTCCTGGACCAGGTCGAGGAACTCGCCCGGCTCGTCGCCCTCGAAGGAGACGACGAACTCCTGGTCGTCGAGGCCGAAGGAGTAGGCGGTGTTGATCGAGATCTCGGGATGGCGGCGGCCGACCTCGATGTGATTGGCCATGATCCGCTGCCGCTCCTCGAGCGGCAGGCCGTACCACTCGCGCTTCTTGTCGAGCGGATAGACGAAGAGGTACTTGCGGTCGGAGACGCAGATCTCCTGACGGGACTCGGAGTCCGAGTACGGCGAGGGCTTCGTCAACGCCAGGTAGGAGTAGGGGGTGGCCGCCCAGCGGGCGAGGCCGCTCTGGCCGAGGACGACGTGAAGGGTGTGGATGTCCTCGAGCTTCGGGCTCTGGCTGAGCAGCATCAGATCGGTGTCGCCGCGCGTGCCGACCGTCGAATACGCTCGCAGCGATCGGTCCTCGGCGAAGTCCTCACAGGCGGCAAGGAACTCGGCCTTGTCGGTCGCCCGCTCCTCGGCAGATCGCCTGCGCCAGGCGGGGTCGAGCTTGAAGAAGGTGAACTTGACGAACGTGCGGCCGGCCACGAGACGAAGGTTAGTGGTGGCCGTGCTTGCGGCCGGGGTGCTCGCGTGCGAGTGGGCCGCGCCAGTGGCAGCGAAGCCGAGCGTCACCGTCGCATTCGTGGGAGACGGGACAAGGCCGGCCGCTCTCCAACGCGCGGGCGTCACTTCAGTCGGAGCCTGGAGCGCGGGGATTGGAAAGATTCCGATTGATCAGACCTCGCTCGACATCACCCAGGGAAACCGGGTGAGCGACGTGGTCTACGACCGACCGCTTCCGTCGCTCGACACCGAAGGCTCAAGCCGGGTGATCCAAGGCTGGGCAGAGGTCAGATCGCGGGCGGAGAGTGCTCCCGCCGAGATCGTGCCCGGCCTCCTTGCCTCGGTCCTGGAACGCTCCGGTGTCCCCGTGTAGGGGGCAGATTCCCCGTGAGCGTCAACAGGCACGGGTTGATTGGACGGCTATCAACTGGCCCCTGCCTGGCCGGCAAGCACCGATGCGCGGGCTTCACGGTGCTGGGGGCATCCACCATCACCCTCCCTCAGCTGGTCGACGCCATGCGACCAGATGATCTGCTCATTGCTTTGGCACCGACATCGCGCCGACGATCCTGCGGAGGTTCGGTTTGGCGATCCCAGATCAGATGGATGGGGAACCGATCCGAACCGAGGGGAAGATCGACCCCGCGGCTGTCCGGCGATTGGCCGAGCGAATGGAGGCCATCCCTGACCGTCGCGCCCCGGTCGTGATCGGGGCTCTCCTCGCGTGGATCGTTGTCGCCGGCGCCGTCGGGTTGCTGAGCGCGCGGTACCGACGAGCCGGGTTCGCCTGGCTGGCGCTGGCGTTCGCCTACATGCCGCTGATGCTGCTCGCCGGGGCGGCGATCGAGCCAAGCGGAACCGCCGAGGGGCTGCTGGTTGGTCTCGGCGCAGCCGCGCTCGCTGCGCTGACTCTGGTGTGGGTCCAAGGGTGGTGGGCCCTGGTGGTCGCGTGCGCGATCACCGTGGTCGCGTACGCGATCGACGTCATCGCGGGGTCAGGTCTGACGAAGCTCTCGCTGCTTGGCCCGAACCCGGTCTTCGGCGCTCGCTTCTATGGGATCGGCAACGAGCTCGAGGCGCTGATCGTCGTGATGGTGCCAGTGGCGGTCGCGGCGGCGCTCACCGCGTCAAGGGCCGGACGGCGATCCGCGGTCGGGGCGTTCCTGGGCGTCGGCGTGCTGGCAGGGCTGATCTTCGCCGCGGGGCGTTTCGGGGCTGATGTCGGCGCGGCGATTGTGCTGCCGGTCGGGGCGGCTGTCGCCGCGATCGCCCTCATCTGGGCTCGCGGCCGCTCCCGCCGGCGGCTGGCGGCCGCACTGATCGGCGCCCCGCTCGCCGCCGTGACGGCGCTCGCGCTGATCGACCTGGTCTCGGGCGGCAACTCGCACCTGACCCGCTCGGTGCTCGACGCGGGCGGTGCCAATGGCATTGCGGACCTCGCTCAACGTCGCCTCCAGCTCTCGGCCCACGATTTCGCCCAGGCGGCGGGGAATCCGCTCTTCTGGATCGTCGTATTGAGCATCGCGGCCGGTATTGCCAAATGGCGGCGCATTGACGCCTGGCTCGAGCCGTTCCCCGCAGCCCGCGCAGGCGTGATCGGCGCCTGCGTCGCTGTCGCGGTGGGCGTGCTGGTCAACGACTCCGGCGCGACATTCCTCGTGCTCGGGTCGCTCGCCCTGGGCGCCGCTCTCGCCTTCGCGTGGGCACAGACAGGCACGGATCCATAGTCAGCCAGCACGACCGGTACCCTGGTTGGATGCGCATTGCGCTTGTGTCGCCCTATTCCTGGACTTATCAGGGAGGCGTAAACAGGCACGTTGAAGCGCTGGCGGAGCAGTTCATCGCCCGGGGAGAACACGTTCGCGTGCTGGCCCCGTGGGACCCGCCAGACGGCATCAGCAGACGCCTGCACCGCTCCCATCCCGAACTGCGGGAGGCTCCGGACTACCTCGTCCCGCTGGGGCGGACGGTCGGCTATGGAGCCAACGGCGCCGTCTCCAACCTCTCGTCCTTCCCGGAGGGCCCGATCTCCTTGCGTCGCGAGCTGCGCGCCGAGAACTACGACGTCGTCCACGTGCACGAGCCGCTGGCGCCGCTCGTCGGCTGGGACGCGATGACCTTCCGCGGCGCCCCGGTCGTCGGCACCTTCCATGCCTACTCGAGCAAGGCCTTCCCCAACCATGTCGCGACGCTGCTCGGCGCCCGGCGCCGCATGAACCAGCTTTCCGCCCGCATCGCGGTATCCGATGCCGCCGCGTGGACCGCACGCCGCTGGTTCGGCGGGGAGTACACGATCGTCCCGAACGGCGTCGACATCGAGGCTGCCCCCCAGGGTCCCAATCCCGCGAGCGATGAGCTGCGGCTGCTTTTCGTCGGTCGCGCCGAGGAGCGCAAGGGCCTGCCGGTGCTGCTGGCCGCGTTCCAGGCGCTCGTCGAGCACGTCCCCTCCCGCCTGACCGTCGTCGGTGCCGACCCTGAGGAGATCTCCCGCCGCGTCGGCGATCCCGACGTGATGAACCACATCGACGTGCTCGGGAAGGTCTCGGACTCGGTTCTCTGGCGGCAGCTCGGCGAGGCAGACCTGCTGTGCGCGCCCTCGCTCGCCGGCGAGAGCTTCGGCATGGTCCTGATTGAGGCGATGGCCGCGGGGACCGGCGTGGTCGCGTCCGCGATCGCCGGCTACAGCGACGTGGTCACCAACGGCGTCGATGGCATCCTCGTGCCGCCCGCCGACCCGCAGGCGCTTGCCGAGGAGCTCCAGCTGCTCGCGCACGAGCCCGAGCGGATCACCGCGATGGGAGAGGCCGGCCGTCGCAGCGCCGAGCGCTACGCCTGGCCGCGAATCGCCGACGAGGTGACCGAGGTCTACGAGCGGGCGATCGAGCCCGCGCCGGCGCCGATCTGGCCGCCCGAGGAGTTCGCCCGGCGCACCGGACTCATCCGGCTCGACGGCGGCCCGAAACGGCCCGCTCAGCGCCTGCCCTCACTTGAGCCGGCCCCCACCCACGCGCCGGGCCGCGGCCGGCGGGTCGCCCGCAAGGCGGGTGTCGCGGTCGCGGGCGTTCTCGGCCTCGGACTCACCGCGCTGGCGGCGCGCCGGATCGGCGTCGACCAGGTCGCCACCAACATCATCGACTCTGACCTCAAGTGGGTGTTGATCGCGTGCGCCCTGATGGTGGCGGCGATGTTCGCCCGCGCCGCCTCTTGGATCGCGATCACGCGCGCCGCGCTGCCCCGCTACGACGTCCGTCGCCGCGACGTGACCTCGGCGACGATGATCGGCGTGCTGATGTCGGCGACCCTGCCGGCGCGCCTCGGCGAGCCCGCCAGGGCCATGGTCCTCTCCCGCCACATCGGCCGCATGCGCGAGACCTTCCCGGTCCTGATCGGCACCCTCGTCTCGCAGACCGCGCTGAACATCTTCGCGTTGGTCCTGCTCGGCGGGATCATCGTCTCCACGACCGACCTCTTCCAGGCGAGCACCCAGAAGCTATTCCTCGTCTCGACCGCTCCGCTGCTGGTCCTGCTTGCGGTGCTGATGGCGCCGTCGCTGGTCAAGGTCAACGGCCAGGGCCGGATCGCCCGCGGCATCAAGGCCGTTCGCGGGGCCGTACAGCAGGCGCGCAAGGGCCTGACCGTCTTCCGCGACCCGCGCAAGGGCTCGTTCGCCGCCGGCGCGCAGCTCTTTGCCTGGTTCCTGCAGCTGGCCTCGTGCTGGGCGCTGTTCGCCGCCCTCGGCCTCGACCACCAGGTCGCGATCGGCGCGGCGGCCGCCTGCCTGTTCGCCGTGAACGTCACCGCGGTCGTGCCGGCGACGCCCTCCAACATCGGCATCTTCCAGCTCGCGATCATCAGCGTGCTCACCAAGGGTTTCGGCGTTCCGGCGGCCGATGCGTTGGCCTACGGCGTGATCCTGCAGGCCGTCGAGATCGCCACCGCCGTCGCGCTCGGGGTTCCGGCCCTGGTGCGCGAGGGAGTCACCTGGTCGGATATGCGCCTCCGGGCGATGTCCGCGGCCCCGGTCCGCCTCTCGGAACGCCCGCCCGCGCGCGAGCGGGGCAACGAGGGCCGCGTCACCGTGAACAGTTAGGCAGCAACCCGCGCCTCAGAAGACGATGGTCTTGTTCTCGTAGACCAGCGTGCGGTCCTCTAGATGCATCGTCACCGCCCGGGCCAGGACGGAGCGCTCGATGTCCTCCCCGAGCCGCGTCAGGTCGGCGACGGACTCACGGTGGGAGACACGGGCGACGTCCTGCTCGATGATCGGACCCGCGTCGAGCTCCTCGATCACGTAGTGACCCGTGGCCCCGATGATCTTGACGCCCTTCTCGTAGGCCTCCCGGTGCGGGTCCGGGCCGGCGAACGCCGGCAGGAACGAGTGGTGGATGTTGATCAGCGGGGCGCCGATGCGATCGAGGAAGTCACCAGAGAGGATCTGCATGTAGCGGGCGAGCACCACGAGGTCGACCTTGTCGGCCAGCAGCGCGAGCAGTCTCTCCTCCGCCTGCGCCTTGTCGTCCTGTGGCACAGGGACATGTTCGAAGGGCACGCCGAAGGAGCGCACGTCATCGGCGAGATCGGGATGGTTGGAGACGACCAGAACCAGATCGGCGTCCAACGATCCGCGCCGCCAGCGCCAAAGCAGGTCGAGCACACAGTGCTCGTATCGGGAAACCAGGATCGCCATCCGCTTGCGTTCCTCCGGATGCGACATGCGCCAGCTCATGTCGAAGCTGTCCGCGACGTCCAGTCGGAAGGCGGCCTCGAGGTCCTCGCCCTGCAGATCCATGTCGGCCGTCGCAAACTCCATCCGCATGAAGAAGCGGCCGGTCTCGGGGTCTGTCGAGTGCTGGTCCGAGGAGACGATGTTGGCGCCGTGACGGAAGAGGAAGCTCGAGACCGCCGCGACGATCCCGGGGCGATCGGCGCAGGAGATCAGCAGACGAGCGGTCCTCCCACCGCCCTCCATCGCCATCAGTGGCTCGTGGCGGCGGCCGCCAGCTCGGAGACCAGCTCATCCCGGTAGAAGCGATCCAGCGAGAAGGGCGCGATCAGCTCGGGGGTCTCGCCGGTGTCGATCAACTCGGCGAGAGTAGAGCCGACGATCGGCGCCGCCTTGAAACCGTAGGTGCCCCAGCCGGCGCTGATCAGGAAGCCGTCGATCTCGGTGGAGCCGAGAATCGGGCTGTAGTCCGGGCTGACGTCGCAGAGCCCCGCCCAGCTCCGCAGCATCCGCGCCCGCTCCAGCTGGGGGAAGAGCTCGAGGGTGTGGCGGGAGGCCTCCTCGAGGAAGTTGAGGGTGCCCCGCTGGCGATAGGTGGTCCAGGGCTCGATCTCGGCGCCGACCAGGAACTCGCCGCGGTCGGTCTGGGAGATGTAGACGTGGAGGTCGGCCGAGACGATCACGACATCGAGCAGGGGCTTCAGCGGCTCTGTGACGAAGGCCTGCAGGATGTGGGTGGTGATCGGCAGGGGCACGTCCGCGAGGCGCGCGACCTGGGTGGACCATCCGGCCGCGCAGCTCACCACCGTGCCCGCGGCAATCGGGCCCTGTGAGGTCTCGACCCCCGTCACCCTGCCATTGGATCGCTCGATGCCGGTGACCTCGGTGTAGGGATGGATCTCCGCGCCACCGCGGTCGGCCCCCCGGGCGAGCCCCCAGACGACGGCGTCGTGTCGGATCGTCCCTCCGGGCGGGTGGTAGAGCGCCGAGCGGACCGGGTGCAGGGCGTCAGTCGAGAGCCGCATCGGCGGCGCGAGCTCCCGGATCTCGTCGAGGCCGATCATCCTGCTGTCGATTCCCAGGAGCCGGTTGACGCCGGCCCGCTCGGTCAGGATCGCCTCGCTGCGGTCGTTGTGGGCGAGGGTCAGGTGACCGCGCTGGGAGAACATCAGGTTGTAGTCGAGCTCGACGGACAGCCGCTCATAGAGACGCAGGCTGTGCTCGTAGAAGCGTGCGCCCTCGGCCGTCCGGTAGTTCGAGCGCAGGATCGCCGTGTTGCGCCCCGCCGCACCGGACCCGATGTATCCCTGCTCGAGCACGCAGACGTCGGTGACCCCGCGCTGGGTCAGGTAGTAGGCGGTGGCCAGCCCGTGCGAGCCGCCGCCGATGATGACCACGTCGTACCGGTCGCGCGGCGGGCGGCCCGTGCGCCACATTCTTCCCGGCCGGAAGATCTCACGCATGGGCGGGCTCCTCCGCGCGCCGCTCGAGCCGGGCGAGGGCGTCGGCCCCCACCGGGTGCGCGCCGAGCGGGGCCCCCGCGTCGATCACGATCTCCCAGGCGTCGGGGGCCTCCTGCGCGCCGACGAGGATCAGGAATGCGTCCTGCCCGATTCGGATCAGGGTCGCCGCGACCTCGGCGACAGCCCCGGCGCGCACGCCGCCGACGCCGAGGGCGGAGTCCCTCACGTCGATCGCCGTCACGCGCTCCAGGAGGTTGCGGGCCCGCGGTCCGCGCAGCTCGATCGCCGCGAGACCGGCCGTCAGGTCGACGACCCCGCAGTGAGGGGAGACTCCGCAGACGCTGTCAAGCAGCTCCGCGAGCGCGGTCGTCTCGGCCGGAGGGCAGATCGCCAGGGCGCGGTCGGGAGAGGAGAGCCACAGCAGCGCACCGTCGAGCTCCACCGTCTCACCGGGCCTGGGCGGGCCGCCGGGAACGACGCTCGTCAGCAGGCTGCCGACCGCCTCCGGGGTTCCCTGCAGCTCGAGCTTCCCCATCGTCGAGCGATCGGCGATGCCCGCGGCCAGCCGGATCGTCTCGAGCTCATCGGCCGCCGAGCGCAACGAGGCCGCCACCAGCCACCCGTCGTGCTCCTCGAATCGCCCGCCCGCCTCGCGGAGCCACGGTTCCAGGGGGGTGACGGCGGCCACGCCGCCGTCACCCCCCCTTGGGGAGAGGAACCCCAGACTCATGCGCGCTGTCGCTCCCCGTCGGGGTCGTAGAACGGCGCTGTGGTCACTGTCGCGCGAACCACCGCGCCGTTCGACGAGATCCCGAACTCGGCGCCGTCCTCTGCCAGCTTCGGCGGGATCCAGGCCATGCCGACGGCCTTGCCGAGCACCTCGCTCACTCGGCAGCTGGTCACCCGGCCGGCAGGGGCGCCGTCGATGACAACGGCCGCACCCTCGGCCACGGCCACCTCGCGCGGAGCGGTGAAGCCGACCAGCCGCTCGGTTCCCGGAGCATCGGCGGCCATCTCGAGTGACCAGCGCCCGAGGAAGTCGTGTTCCTTGTCGAGCTTCACGATCCAGGGCAGGCCGGCACCGAATGGCGTGGACTCGGAATCGGTGTCCTGGCTCGGGATCAGGTGCTGCTTCTCGAGCCGCAGCACCCGCTGCGCCTCCAGCCCGGCCGGCCTCACCTCGACCGGGCCGCCAGAGTCGAGGATGGCGCTCCAGAGGTGCCTGGCGTGGACCGACGCGGTGTGCATCTCGTAGCCGAGCTCCCCCACGAAGCCGAGCCGGAGGACCAGGCATTCCACCCCTGCCACGCTGTCCGTGCGGGCATGCAGGTACGGGAACTCGTCCGGGCCGACGTCGATCTCGGTGAGCGGCGCGAGAGCCTCGCGCGAGCGTGGCCCGGCCAGGTTCATCGCGCCGATCGTGCCGGTGAGGTCCGTGATCCGCACCTCGAGGCGCCACTCGGCGAGCCACCAGCGCAGCCACTGCAGGACCGCCGCCGACCCGCCCGTGGTCGTCGTGACGTAGAAGGTCTCGTCGTCCAGCCGGCAGACGGTCCCGTCGTCCATGATCCGGCCGGCCTCGGTGACCAGGACGCCGTAGCGGATGCGCATCGGCTCGAGGGTGGAGAGGCGGTTGGGGTAGACGCGGTCGAGGAAGGCGGCCGCGTCCGGACCCTGGACCAGGAACTTGCCGAGGGGGGAGACGTCGATCAGCCCCGCCTCGCGATGGACGTGCAGGGCCTCCGCGCCGGCGTCGCCGTAGTCGTAGGCGCGACGCCAGATTCCCGCCCAGTCCATCGATGCGCCTCGAGCGCGATGGTCCGCGTCGAGGGCCGGCAGGCTGCCGGGCTCGTGCTGGCGGCCGGCGACGACGCCGAGCGGGACGGCGGAGATGGGTGGGCGGGCGGTGGTCGTTCCGACCTGGCTCGTCTCGACTCCGATTTCGCGCGCGATGGAGCGCGCCGAGGGCAGCTGGCACATGCGGCCCTGACACGGCCCCATCGTCGCCGTCAGATACCGCTTGGCGAGCTCGATGGAGTCGAAGCCCTCCTCGACCGCGGCCCCCACGTCCTTTTCGGTGACGTCCTCGCAGAGGCAGACGAAGCAGCGGCCGTCGCGTACCTCCGGGACGGGTCCCGCCGGCGCCGCGTCCTCTCCGGCGACCGAACCGACCGCGCGGACGCCCTCGGGAAGGTCCGTCGGGACGAACGTGCCGGTCGGCTCGTCGTATGCGGCTCGGGCGCCCGCCTGCATCAGCAGCGATGAGGCGGGCGCCCGGCCCCCCGACACAGCGACGAGATCGCACTCGACCCGCCTCGCGGTCGGGGTTGTAGCCCCCCTGGGCTCTGAAGAAACGATGCTCACGGCGCTGACCCCGTTGCGGCCGTGAACCTCCGAGATCGTGCCGCCGGCGATCAACTCGATGCCGGAGGAGGCGAGCTCCTCGGCCGCCGCTGCGGCACTGCCCTCCGGCCGGCTGTCGACCACGGCGGCGACCTCGACTCCGGCCGCGGCGAGCGCGAGGGCGGCATCGATTCCCTCCTGGTCGATCGTGCAGACGACCGCCCGGCGGCCCGGAGGGACGGCGTGCAAATTGGTGAGACGGAGCGCCCCGTCGCAGAGCATCACCCCAGGGAGGTCGTTGCCGCGGAAGGGCAGCGGCTGCGGGATCGTCCCCGTCGCGACGACCAGCGAGGTGGCGCGCACGCGGTGCAGAAGATCGCCGTGCCAGACCGGGACCAGGCCGTCGAACCAGCCGAGCGCCGAGGCGGGAGAGAGGACCTCGACCCCGAGTTCGGCGACGCGGCTCGCAAGCGCGGCGGCGTCGGCCTGCCCGCCCTCCCAGAGCATCCGGCCACCGAGAACCGGTCCCTCGTCCGCGAGCACGACGTCCGCTCCCTCCTCGGCGGCCGAGATCGCAGCGTTCAGACCCGACCGTCCTCCGCCCACGACCAGCACGTCGGCGTGCCGGGTGCGGTGATCGGCCCGGGTCTCGCGCTCGCCGGGTTCCACCGGCAACTTGCCGAGACCCGCAACGCGGCGCAGCCCCCGCTCATACAGCGGCCAGAGCCGGCGCGGCCGCATGAACGTCTTGTAGTAGAAGCCCGGCGGAGTGAGGCGCGAGCCGATCCGGTCGACGGCGCGCATCGCGTCGAAGGAAAGGCTCGGCCATGCGTTCATATGTCGGACATCCATCCCCTCGCGCAGCGGCTCGGTGCAGGCCCGCACGCCGGGCGAGCCGTTGACCTCCACCAGGCAGTTTGGGCACTGCCCCGAGCAGCAGAGCAGGCCGCGCGGGCGGTGGTACTTGAACGAGCGAGAGAAGACCCGCTGGCCGTGGGCGGCCAGGGCTGAGGCGATCGTGTCGCCCTCGAGCCCGCGGCGCGCGCCTCCGTCGAAGCTGAAGCCGACCTCCCTGCCGCGGCGAATCAGCTCACTGGGGCGCTCGGGCAGCCGGCGCCCGCTCACGACGCCCCCGCACCGCCGGCCGGTTCGGTGGCGGTCACGGCACCCCGGCGAGTGTCCCGGTTTGCGATCAGCCACCGCCCGCAGCCCGAGGAGTGAAACCACCACTCGCGCTGCGGCCCCGCGGTGTTCCCTCTGAAGTACAGGTAGGAGCTGAGCTCGCGGCGGGTCGGCGGGCGGCCGGTCGGTCGGTCCATCACCTCGCCGCCGTAGACGAACTCAGTCGCCTCGCGCTGTCCACAGTGGGGGCAGGTGACGAGGAACGACACGGGTCAGCTCCCCAGCTCGAGAGGCTCGGATGGCGGGACGCCGCTCGCGGTACTCCGCAGGGCCACCACGTGCTCGGGCGTGACCCCGCAGCAGCCGCCGATCACGCGCGCTCCGGCATCGAGCCAGGAGCGCGCCATGTCCGCGTACTCGTCCGGGCCCACGGCCGGATCGAACTCCCACTCCGCCCCCGCACCGTGGCCCAGGTTCGGATAGCAGCCGACCGGCAGGCTGGTCGCTGACCGAAGCGACTCAACGGTCTCGCGGATGCCATCGGCGGGCACGCAGTTGGTGAGGATCGCCCGCACCCCGAGGCCCTCGAGCCGCGCCAGGGCGTGGGCAAATGCCTCGGGATCAGGGTCGGGCACCGGTTCGCCGTCGGCGTGCGCCATCGCGCCGTGGCCGCGGCGGAAGCTGACCCAGACCGGGAGGCCGGTGTCGGCGACCAGCTCGATCGTCTCGAGGGCGAGCTCATCCGGAACTGCCTCGAGCGTCTCGAGGATGACCATATCCGGCGGTTCCGCCTGCCAGGCCCAGGAGAGGAGCTCGAGCCGCCCCTGCGCCTTGCGGTCGAGCAACGCCGAGTTGGCGCAGAAGGCGACGGCGCACTCGCCGCCGCGGCCCGCCTCGTCCACGGCCTGGCGCGCGAGCCTGATCCCCAGTCGGGCGGCGTATGCCCAGAGCGGCTCGCGGCCGGGGCCTGAGGGTGCGTTGGGCGACTGGTCGGCGGCCTCGAGGACGGACCAGGTGTTGGTCGAGATCACGTCGGCGCCCGCGGCGACGTAGCGTCGGTGCACCTCGAGGACCTCCATCGGTCCCTCGAACAGGGCCCACGTTCCCCAGGGCTGGCTCGAGGCATCGCGGTCCTGCTCGCGAACCCGCTGCAGCTCCGTGGCGACGCCGCCGTCGAGGACGACCGTGACGCCGCCGTCGAGGATCCTGTCGATCCGCTCGTAGGCCGGCGGGACAGGCAGCTCCATCATGTAGTGCGCGGTCATGCGACCCTCCGCCGCTCGCGCGGCACGAAGCCGTGATCGGCGGAGATCTCCAGCAGATAGGCGACCATCGTCTCCTCCTCGCCAAATCGCAGGTGGTAGGCATCGGACTGGTCCTCGACCCGGCCGATCTGCTCGGCGTAGGCGGCCAGCGCCGGTCCGAGCTCGAGAAAGGCGAAATCGACCACCTGTGAGCGCAGCCCGTCTTGCTGGAGCTGGCGGAGCGTCTCTCGCTCGCTCAGGATCGAGAGCTGCATCACGTAGGCGCGACCCTCGGGATCGAGCAGCATTGGCAGCAGCGTGAGCAGGTGGTCGAAGAGGCTGCGGCCCCAGTAGTCCAGCGGCCGGTGGCTGCCGAGCTGGTCCACCGGGTCATTGGGCATCTGGTAGAGGCTGGCGACGACCACGTCGTAGCGTTGCTGCGGGTCCCACGGGTAGAGGTCCACCTGCTCGCCTGAGACGCGATCGGCGACCCCATTGCGGAAGGCGTTGCTGAGCGTGTTCGCCACCGCCCGTTTGTCGATATCGATCGCGTGGACCGACTCGGCGCCGTTCAGGGCAAGCTGCGCGGTCAGCAGGCCGGTGCCGCAGCCGACGTCGAGGCACCGTTTGCCCTCCCCGACCCCGTTCATGAAGAGGTGCTTCCAGATCAGGAAGCTGCCCTGGGTCGGGACGAACACGCCGGGCTCGACCAGCAGCTCGGGCATCGGCAGGGGGTAGAGGGAGCGCTCGCGCGAGTCGCGCCAGTCCTGGAGCGGGGCGGCCGCCGGCTCGGCGGGGCGCTCCGCCAGGTCGCCGCCGTAGCGCTCGAACGAGGTGGACCGGGGGCCGGGTCGCGTGCCCGCGAGCCGCGCCTTGGCGGCGGCGATGTGCTCCGGGCGGACGCCGCAGCAGCCGCCGATCAGCTGCGCCCCCTCCTCTCGCCACTCCGCGGCGAGCTCGGCGTACTCGGGGCCGGCGATCTCCCGGTCGAAGGCCCAGCCGGCCTCGGTGTAGTAGCCGAGGTTGGGATAGACGCCGAGCGGAAGGTCGGTGAAGTCCCGCAGCCAGGGCAGCATCCCCGCGACGTGATCGGGCGGGATGCAGTTGATCATCAGCGCTCCGGCGCCCATCTCCTCGAAGCGGCGAGCCGCCCTCCCGAAGAGGTCGCCCTCAGGGCCTCCCCAGTGCTGGCCGAACACCCCGCAGAGACCGTGACGGCAGCGCCTGAAGCTCAGCCAGACCGGGAAGCCGCTGGCGATCAGCGCCTCGACGCCGCGGAAGGTGACGTCCTGGACCAACGACATCGTCTCGAGCAGAACCAGGTCGGGCGGCTCCTCCTCGAAGACGCGGGCGAGCAGCTCCAGTCGCTCCAGCCCATGCTCGTCGGCGACGTCGCCATGAAGGCTGAAGGCCACGGCGACCTCCCCCTGACGGCCGACGTCGGCCACGGCCTGGCGGGCGAGCCTGATCCCGCGGCGGGCGAGCTCCATCCAATCCCCGGCGGCCATCCCGGAGAGGGCGCCCTCGCCGTTCATCGCGCTCTGGATCCCCCAGGTGTCGGTCGAGATCACGTCGCAGCCGACCTCGGCGTAGCCGCGGTGGACCTGCTTGACGGCCTCGGGTGCGTTGAGCAGCGCATAGATCCCCCACATCGCGTCATCGCGAAGCTCGTAGCCGGGAATCTCGAGCTCCTCCAGCTCGGTGGCGATGCCGCCGTCGAGGATCACGCACTCCTGTGCCGAGAGAAGCCCCTCCATGCGGCGGTAGGCCGGGGAGCGGTGTCCCGCCGTACCGGCTCCATCCGGCGCGGGCTCCGTCCGGGAGCGCGTCGCCGAGGCCAGCAACTCCGCACCTCGAGCTCGGGTCAAGCGATCTCTCCTTCCGCCCGGGAGACTACACATGCCTGTATACAGCAATCCAGTCCTTGGCCCAAATAGTGCCCGGATCTTGCCTGAAACAGACCATCAACGGGTAGGTTCTGTATACAGTTCGTGCGTAGAGCATCCGCGGAGGCCGCGGATGCCAAGAGGTGAGGAGGAAGAGATGAGCCAGACCAACGGCAGCCCGGACGGCGATATCCGCGAGGTCCCGGAGACCTTCAAGCTCTCGGACTGGCCGCGCAACTGCTGGTACGCGGCGGCCTACGACGTCGAGTTGAAGCGCGAGTTGCTCGGCCGCCGGATCGGCGACCACAGCCTCGTCATGTACCGCCGCGAGGACGGTGAGCCCGTCGCTCTGGAGAATGCCTGCTGGCACCGGCTGATGCCGCTCTCCGAGGGCAAGATCGAGGGCGACAACGTCGCCTGTGCCTACCACGGCCTCGTCTACAACCCGGAGGGCCGTTGCGTCTTCATGCCCTCCCAGAAGACGATCAACCCCGCCGCGCGGGTGCGCCGCTACCCGGTCGCCGAGCGGCACCGCTTCGTCTGGGTGTGGACCGGCGATCCCGCCCTCGCCGATCCAGGTCTGATCCCCGACCTGCACTGGAACGACGATTCGGAGTGGGCCGGCGACGGGAAGCTGATCCACCTCGAGTGCGGCTACAAGCTGATCGTCGACAACCTGATGGATCTCACCCACGAGACCTTCGTGCACGGCGCGAGCATCGGCCAGCGCTCGATCGCCGAGGTGCCGTTCGAGGTCACGCACGGCCGGAACTCCGCCACCGTGACCCGCTGGATGGAGAACGTGGATCCGCCGCCGTTCTGGAAGATGCAGCTGGAGTGGAAGCAGGGCAGGCCGGCCGGCAAGGTCGATCGCTGGCAGATCATCCACTTCCAGGCGCCGAGCACGATCGCGATCGACGTCGGAGTCGCCCCCACCGGGACCGGCGCTCCCGAGGGCGATCGCTCGGAGGGCGTCAACGGCTACGTGCTCAACACGATGACTCCCGAGACCGAGCGGACCTGCCACTACTTCTGGGCCTTCGTCCGCAACTACAACCTGGACGACCAGCGGATCACGACGCTGATTCGCGAGGGGGTGTCGGGTGTCTTCGGCGAGGACGAGGTGGTGCTGGCCGCGCAGCAACGGGGCGTCGACGACCACCCCGACAAGCAGTTCTACAACCTGAACATCGACGGCGGGGCGATGTGGGCCCGGCGCCTGATCGACAAGGTGATCGCCGAGGAGGCCGGGGACGAGCGCTACCGGGCGTCCGCGGAGGAGGCGCGGAGCGAGGAGGGCACCTCAACCAGGGTCGAGGCGACGGAGGCCGATGCCGAGCGCCTCGGAGTCAAGTGACTTGGGAGGGGGCAGGTGGCTACGACTGTGACGCCCGAGCTCGCCCCAGCGCCTGGCCGCCACTGGAGCGACGCGGCGATCAGATCGGTGCGCGATGTCGCCAGCGATGTGCGCATGATCGAGATCGAGCCGTCCGCCGGAGTGCGGCCCTACCCGACAGGAAGCCATCTCGACATCGCCGTCGAGATTGACGGCCTGCCGGACCTCCGCTCGTACTCCCTGATAGGCGAGCGCCCGGTCGACGGCGCCTACCGGATCGCGGTCAAGGAGCTCCCCGACAGCCGCGGCGGCTCGGTCTGGGTGCGCGCGCTCGAGCCGGGCCTGGCGGTGCAGGTCTCGGAACCGGCCAGCAACTTCGAGCTGCAGTTCGGCCGGGAGGAGTACCTGCTGATCGCCGGCGGGATCGGGATCACGCCGATGGTCGGCATGGCCCATGCGCTCGAGCGCCACGGGAGACCCTTCCGGCTGCTCTACGCCGCTCACACCCGCGAGCAGATGCCCTTCCTCGACGAGCTCTCGGAGCTCCTGGGCGATCGCCTCGAGCTGTTCGTCTCGGCGGAGGGCGACCGCATCGACCTCGGCGGCGAGATCGAGCGCCTCCACCCGGACGGCGAGCTCTATCTCTGCGGGCCTCTTCGCCTTCGCGATGCGGCCCGGCATGCGTGGAGCGAGCGGGACCGCCGGCCCGATCGCCTTCAGTTCGAGACCTTCGCCTCCGGCGGGGCGTTCGCCCCGGAGGAGTTCCTCTGCCGCATCCGGGATGCGGGCCGCGAGGTGACGGTGAAGCGCACCCGAACCCTGCTCGATGCGCTCAAGGACGAGGGGGTGGACATGATGTGGGACTGCCTGCGGGGCGAGTGCGGCCTCTGCGCCGCGGAGGTGATCGAGGTCGAGGGCGAGCTCGACCACCGGGACGTCTTCCTCTCGGACGACCAGAAGGAGGAGGGCAAGACGATCATCACCTGCGTGTCGCGGGCCGTCGGGGGAGCGATCACGATCGATACGGGCTTCAGGGGCGACCCGGAAACAAACCAATAGACTTGACTTTCTCGCGCACGGCGCGACGGACCAGGAAAGAGGAGAGACAGATGGCGACTGCGACGTCCGAGGTGGGCGCGTTTCCCAGCCCGTTTTCGATCGAGACCCCCGCCGGCTGCGAGGGCTGGGAGGAGATGTACCCCTACTGGGCGCTGTTCGACGAGCGCCGCAAGGAAGCGGATGAGAACCGGCTCTGGTTCTGGAACTCGATGCACTTCCCGCTCCCGATGCCGGCCTTCGACATGTGCGAGGTCGACGTCCCCTACTTCACGTTCGCCGGCTGGCAGAACCGGGCCTTCGCCGTCCCCCCGGCGATGGGCGTGGACTACCGCGTCGTCAACGGCTACGTGTACATCTCCCCGAACCCGGTCACCGACCCGGACCTGATCGCCGAGCGCGCCGAGTTTTTCCAGAAGCGCGCCGGCTACTACTTCGAGAACTGGGACGAGCTCTACGTCAAGTGGCGGGAGAAGATGGAGTCGCTCAACCGCGAGGTCGAGGCGATCGAGGTCCCGTCGCTGCTCCAGTACGAGCCCGACGAGGTCCTCTTCACGGATCGCAATCTCAGCAATGTCGAGCTTCTAAATTCTTACCGGCAGGCGCTCCACTGCCTGGAGCTGATGTGGCAGCACCACTTCGAGTTCCTGCTGCTCGGCTACGGCGCCTATCTGACCTTCGCCGACTTCTGCCGCGAGGCGCTGCCCGACATTCCCGACCAGCACATCTCGCAGATGGTCGCGGGAGTTGACGTCGACCTCTTCCGCGCCGACGAGGAGCTGCGGCGGCTGGCGCGACTGGCGATCGAGACCGACGTCGCGTCCGCATTCGTCGAGGGCCGCTCGCCGGACGAGATCAACGCAGAGCTCGGGCAGAGCGACGCCGGCAAGAAGTGGCTCGAGGAGCTCGAGGCGATCAAGGACCCCTGGTTCAACATGGGGACCGGCGACGGGCTCTACCACTACTACGGCAGCTGGAACGACGATCCGCGAATCCCGTACTCGTCGCTGACCGGGCACATCGCGGCGCTTCAGGCAGGCAAGCAGATCGACCGCCCGACCGAGGAGGTGATCGCAGAGCGCGACCGGATCGCATCCGAGTACGCGGCCCTGCTCAGCGAGGAGGCACGCCCGACCTTCGAGGAGCTCCTCGGTCTCTCGCGCAAGGTCTTCCCATACGTCGAGGAGCACAAGTTCTACTGCGACTACTGGTTCCAGTCCCGCTTCTTCAACAAGGTGCGGGAGTTCGGCGCCGTGCTCGCGGAGCACAAGTTCCTGGAGGAGGCGGAGGACATCTTCCAGCTCGATCGCCGCGAGGTCCTGGAGGTCCTCGAGGAGCTGGCGCTGACCTGGGCGACCGGCGGGCAGCCGCTCGGCCCTGACCGCTGGCCGCCGATCGTCGCCCGCCGCAAGGAGCTGCTCGCGAAGCTCGAGGACTGGAACCCGCCGCCCGCCCTCGGCGCAATGCCGGAGGACGTGAACGACCCGATGGTCGTGATGCTCTGGGGCGTCACCAAGGAGCGACTCCAGGCCTGGGCCGGGTCGCAGGACGGAGACGGCCGGCAGCTGCCCGGCTACGCCGCGTCCGCCGGCGAGGTCGAGGGCACCGCCCGGGTGGTCCGATCGGCCGAGCAGCTCGACGACGTACAACCGGGGGAGATCCTCGTCTGCACGATCACCTCGCCCGCCTGGGCCCCGATCTTCTCGAAGATCACCGCGACGGTCACCGACATCGGCGGGATCATGTCCCACGCCGCGATCGTCTCCCGCGAGTACGGCCTGCCGGCGGTGGTCGGCACCGGGACCGCGACCTCGCGGATCGAGACCGGTCAGCGGATCAAGGTCGACGGTTCGACCGGGATGGTCGAGATCCTCGATTGACCGAGTCGGCACGCGCGCGCTCGGCGACCTCGCGAAGCCGCTGAAGGGTCGGCAGGGTGTCGCCCCGCCTCCACGCGATCGCGATCCCCATGCTGGGCTCGGGCGCGGCGAACCTGCGATAGACCGCTCCGGGGATCCGCAGGCTTCGCGAGCGCTCGAGCATGATGAAAGAGATCCCGGCACCCTCCGCCACCGCGTGGACGATCCGCTCCTCCTCCGGCTCCGTGCGGGCGATCGGAGCCCAGGGCGGATCGCCGTAGACCTCCCGCCGCACCTCGCGCCATGCCCCCGGGCCGTGGCTCTCGGGCCACCAGACGAGCGGCTCCTCCCGCAGCTCCTCCGGGCGAACCCGCTTGCGCTTGGCCAGCGAATGGCCCTTGGGCAGGACGCAGACCATCGGCTCGCGACCCAGGGAGAGCTCCTCCAGGCCGGGGGTCTCGAGCGGCGGCCGCACGAAGCCCACGTCGATGTCGCCGGTGAGCAGCTGCTCGACGTGCAACATCGTGTTGCCGACGCTCAGCTCGACCTCGACCTCGGGGTAGAGGGCGCGGTACTCGTCGACGATCGCGCCGGCGATTCCGCCGGTCAGCGAACGGGTCAGGCTGAGGCGGAGCCGGCCTCGCTGTCCCATTCCGGTGGCGCGCGTTACGGCCGCCGCCTCGTCGGCGCCGGCGAGGAGCTCGCGGGCCTCGGGGAGCAGCGCCTCGCCGGCGGCGGTGAGCGCCGCGCCGCGCCGATTGCGGTCGAAGAGCCGGACTCCGAGCTCAGCCTCGAGCGTCCGGATCTGCTGGCTGACGCTCGGCTGGGCCAGGTGGAGCCGGTCGGCGGCGCGGCGAAAGTGCAGTTCCTCCGCCACCGCGACGAACGACCGAAGCTGACGCAGCTCCATCGGGCGATGATAGGCGGGAACTCTCACAGGCGTTGTGATTGGGCATTGATTGGTCACCCCCATCCGACCTAAGGTGGCGCGCGTCGCTCCAGACGCCGCAACGGCGCCCCGACATCGGAGAGAGAGGAAGAGAACTGTGGAGATGACCGCGACGAAGTCCGAGGCCGGTGGATTTCTCAGTCCGTTCGATGTCCCGGCGCCCGAAGGGTGCGAGGGCTGGGAGTCGATGTACCCCTACTACGCGCTCTTCAGCGAGGAGCGACGCTCCTCGGAGGAGTCGCGGGGCTGGTTCCGGGACGGGATGCACTTCCCAGAGCCGATGTACCCCTTCGACTTCGTCACAGCCGACTCGCCCTACCTGTGCCTCGGCCAGGCGAACTCCCGGATCTTCGCGGTGCCGCCCGCGCTGGGCATCGACCACCGGGTCCTCTACGGCTGGGTCTACATGAGCGCCAATCCGGTGACCGACGAGGCCGAGATCGGCCGCCGCGCGGAGCTCTTCCAGAAGCGGGCCGGCTTCTACTTCGAGAACTGGGACGAGCTGTATGAGCGCTGGCGCGAGAAGGTCGAAGCCACGATCCGCGAGATCGACGCGCTCGAGGTCCCCGACCTGCCGGAGATCGAGGACGAGGCCGTGGTGACGGAGGGCCGCGGGTTCGGCTCGAGCCACACCCTGCTCGTCGCCTACAACCGGCTGCTCGAGAGCATCGACCTGATCTGGCAGTACCACTTCGAGTTCCTCAATCTCGGCTACGCGGCGTACCTCTCCTTCTACGAGCTCTGCAAGCAGAGCTTCCCCGACATCAGCGATCAGGCGGTCGCGAAGATGGTCTCGGGCATCGACGTGATCCTGTTCCGGCCCGACAACGAGTTGAAGCGGCTCGCGGCGAGCGCGGTCGAGGCAGGGCTCACGGAGACCGTCAAGTCCGCGACGACCGAAGAGGGGCTGAGGGAAGGTCTCGCGGGCACCGAGGCGGGGGATGCCTGGCTGGCCGACTGGGACTCGGTGAAGGAGCCGTGGTTCAACTACTCGAACGGCAACGGCTTCTACCACCACCACCGCTCATGGATCGATGACCCGGCCGTTCCGATCGCGGCCCTGGCGAGCTACACGAGCCGGATCGAGGCGGGTGAGGACGTCGCCCGCCCGCTGAAGGAGGTCACCGCCGAGCGCGACCGGGTCACCGGCGGGTACCGGGACCTGATCGCCGACGAGGATGCACGCGCTGCCTTCGACCAGAACCTCGGTCTCGCCCGGACGGTCTTCCCATACGTGGAGAGCCACAACTTCTACGTCGAGCACTGGTACCACACGATCTTCTGGAACAAGGTCCGCGAGTTCGGCGAGCTGCTGGCTCGCAACCACTTCGTCGAGGACGCCGAGGACGTCTTCTACCTGCAGCGCCACGAGGTGCTCGACGCGCTGGTGGACCTGCGCCTTGCCTGGGCGGCGGGCTCCGAGGGGCGGGGTCCCGGCTACTGGCCGCCGATCGTTGCCCGGCGCAAGGAGATCATGGAGGCGGCCCGCGGATGGTCGCCGCCACCGGCACTGGGGGTGGTACCCGAGGCGATCACCGAGCCGATGACGATCATGCTCTGGGGGATCACAACCGAGCGGGTCCAGGAGTGGGCGGATCCAGGGCAAGTCGATGACGCCACCCTGACCGGGTTCGCGGGATCGTCGGGCACCGTCGAGGGCACGGCGCGGTTGATCACCCAGGTGGACGGGCTCAGCCAGCTCGAGGAGGGCGAGATCCTGGTGGCCCCGGTGACATCGCCCAGCTGGACGCCCGTGTTCGGCAAGATCGCCGCCGCGGTCTCCGACATCGGCGGGATCATGTCCCACGCGGCGATCGTCTCCCGCGAGTACGGCCTGCCGGCGGTGGTGGGCACCGGCAACGCGACTTCACGGATCAAGACCGGCGACCGCCTCCGCGTGGACGGCGACGCCGGGACCGTGACGATCCTGGATTAGATGTCCGACTCCCGCTACGACGCGGTGGTCGTGGGCGGCGGCCACCACGGGACCATCATCGCCTGCTACCTGGCGCGGGCGGGGATGTCGGTGCTGGTCCTGGAGCGGAGCCCGCATCTTGGAGGCGGGGCCTGCTCCAGCGAGGGCCCGGCGCCCGGGTTCCTGATGAACCACTGCAGCCACTGGACCCGCTTCTACGGGCACCCCGCCTATCGGGACTTCGAGCTGCACGAGGAAGGGCTGCGCTACATCTTTCCCGAGCAGAACGAGGGGATGATCTTCGACGACGGCTCGTCCTTCATCGGCTACTCCGCCTCGCGTGTGGTTGACCCTGTCTCGGGACGGCAGGAGCGCTCCGAGGAGAACGTCCGCAAGACGTGGGAGCAGATCGCGCGCTTCTCCCAGCGGGATGCCGAGACCTACCTGGAGCTCCTGGGCGCCTACGAGGAGCATTGGAAGGGGGCGTTCCGCCGTCACCGCTTCAGCGTTCCGCCGCCCTGGGGGACGCCGGATCCGCTCGAGGAGCTGATCGGCGTGGACGGGACGCGCATCGAGCCCGTCCACCAGTTCATGACGCTCGGGCAGCTGGCCCGCGACTTCTTCGAGAGCCCCGAGCTCCAGATCCTGTTCATGCGGGCGGCGACGACCTCCACGGGCTGCTTTCCGGGCGACGTTCCGGGGCTTCAGGGCCTGATCCACTGCATCCCGCTCACCCTCTCGTTCGAGCCGGCGGCGATCGCGGTCGGGGGAAGCCAGGCGATCACCGACGCCCTCGTCTCGGCGGGCGGGAAGCTCGGCGTCGAGTACGTGACCTCCTGCGACGTCGATCGAATCGAGGTCGAGAACGGCCGCGCCGTCGGAGTGAATCTCGCCGACGGATCGCGCATCGCGGCCGATCTGGTCGTCAGCAACCTCGGACTGCCGCAGACCTTCCTGCGCCTCCTCCGCGATCAACCTGTCGACGGGGGGATGCTTCGCCGGATCCGCAACATCCACTACGACCGCGGGCAGCTGCTCTGGGCCAACCTGGCGATCGAGGAGCCGCCCGCCTACGCCGCGGAGGCCGCCAACCCCGGAGTCGGGGCTCAGCCGCGCCTGTACTGGGGCCCGAAGGATCTCGACGAGCTCTCGCATCGCTACCAGGCCGAGATCTCGCTGAACGGCTTCGCCCGCCGTCCTTACGTGCTCTGCTCCGTGGACAGCCTCTGGGACGAGACCCGCGCTCCGGCCGGCAGCCACATCGTCGGGGTGGAGGAGTTCGCGGCCCCGAGGCGGCTGTTCGACGGCCACTGGCCCGAGGTCAAGGCGCGATATATGGACAACCTGCTCCGTGAGTGGTCGCGATACGCGCCCAACATGACCCCCGACAACGTGATCGCCTCTCGCGTCTACGGCCCCGACGACATCGAGCGCCGGCGACCGGACATGCTCGAGGGCGGCTACTCGACCGGGAGCACGATCGCCTCTCAGGTCGGCCGCTTCCGACCGATCCCCGAGCTGACCGGATACCGGCTTCCGATCGACAACCTCTACGATTGCTCGGCGAATCTCCACTCCGGGCCCGGAATCGGCCGCGGGTCCTCGCTGAACTGCTTCCGCGAGATCGCCCGCGACCACTCCCTGGACACGGAGCTCGCGGTTGCATGAGCGATCGGCTGGCGGGAAAGCGTGTTGTGGTCACCGGTGCCGCAGGGGGCCTCGGTCGCGCATTCGTCATCCATCTCGCCGGCCTCGGGGCGCGGGTGTTGGCCAGCGACGTGCGCGAGCCGGAGCTCGCGGAGACCTGCGAGCTGGCGGGCGAGCAGGGGGACGCGGTTCTGCCGGCGACGGCCGACGTGGGCTCGCCCGAGCAGACGGCGGCACTCGCTGAGACGACGAGGAAGGCGTTCGGTGGGGTAGATGCCCTGGTCAACAACGCGGGGCTGATCGAAGGGCTGACACGGCGCCCGTTCGAGGAGATCCCGGACGAGGAGTGGGATCGCGTGTTACGCGTGAACGCCAAGGGCCCGTGGCTCTGCGCCAAGGCGATCGTTCCCATGATGCGCGAGGGCGGCGGAGGCTCGATCGTGAACCTCTCCTCGGAGGTGGCCTTCTCAGGCTCCTCGGGTGTCGTGCACTACGTCGCCTCGAAGGCCGCGGTCGTTGGCTTGACTCGGGCGCTCGGGAAGGAACTGGGACCGGCGGGGATCAGGGTGAACGCCATCGCCCCCGGATTCATCCCCACCGGCGGCACGAAGGGGCTCACTGGGGGCGCGACATATGACGCGAGCCTCACTCCATTAGGTCGTGTCGGCCGGCCGGATGACCTGCTCGGCGCGCTGACCTTCCTCGTGTCCGACGAGAGCGCGTTCGTCACCGGCCAGACGATGCTCGTCAACGGCGGCCGCCTAATGCTCTGAGCGATAATCATTTGGACTGGAGATGGGAAGGAGATGAGCATGCCGCAGATCACCGCCTTGGCTGAGCTTCGCCGCGCTGACGCGGATCATTTCGGCGCCAAGAGCGCCAGCCTCGGCGAGCTGATCGGGGCGGGCGTCCCGGTGCCGCCGGGATTCGCTCTTTCGGCCGACGCCTATCTGAGCGCCGTCGAGGGCGTCGAGCTCGAGGGCCGTGGTGCGGAGGAGTGCTCGGAGGCGATCCGGGCAACCGAGATGCCGGACGCACTGCGCGCCGAGATCGCAGAGCGCTACGAGGCGCTCGCCGAAGAGAGCGGCGATCCCCGGCCGGCCGTCGCGGTGCGCTCCAGCGCGATCGGCGAGGACTCGGAGGAGGCGACCTTCGCGGGCCAGCAGGAGACCTATCTCTGGGTGCGCGACGCCGATCAGGTCTGCACGGCGGTGCGCGACTGCTGGGCGAGCCTCTACAGCCCCGAGGCGGTCAGCTACCGAGCCGAGATGGCAGCCGAGCACGCGGCGCCGGCGATGGGAGTCACCATCCAACTGATGGTCGACGCCGCGGTATCGGGGGTGATGTTCACCTGCAACCCGGTCAGCGGCGACCCGAGCACCGTCGCGGTCAACGCGAGCTGGGGACTCGGTCTCGCCGTGGTCGGCGGGGAGGTGACCCCGGACGAGTACCGGATCAGCAAGGTGACGCGCGAGGTCCTCTCCCGCTCGGTCGGCCCGAAGGAGATCGAGTACGTGCCGGACCCTTCTGGGAGCGGTGCCGCGCGGGCCGAGGTTCCGGAGGAGCGACGCGACGTCGCCTGTCTCGGCGACGAGCGGCTCGGCGTCCTGGTCGAGGTCGGCCGCCGGGTTGAGGACCACTTCGGGGGCCACCAGGACATCGAGTGGGGGATCGCGCGCGATCCCGAGGGGGCGGATGGGTTTGGCGAGCTCTTCATGCTCCAGTCGCGACCCGTGACCGTGAAGCTCGGCAAGCCCGAGGGGGCGGCGCAGGGGAAGTCCGCGATGGACCTGGTGATGGGAACCTTCGGCGTGACCCCGAAGCGCTCATGAGCGATCGCGTCGAGATCGTCGACACGACGACCCGCGACGGCAACCAGAGCCTCTGGAGCGCCACCGGGCTGACCACCCCGGACGTGCTCGAGATCGCGCCGGCGATGGACCGGGTCGGCTTCCGGGCTCTCGACTTCACCTCCAGCACGCACATGTCGGTCTCGGTGCGCTTCCACCACGAGGACCCGTGGGAGCGGATCCGGCAGGTGAGCGAGGCGATGCCCGAGACCCCGCTCAACTTCATCACCACGGGGATGCGGTTCATCTCGTGGGTCCCCGCCGGGGAGGACGTGATCGGCCTCGTCTTCCGGTGCGTCGCGCGCAACGGGATCCGCCGCTTCCAGATCGCCGAGCCGTCGAACGACCCCGATGCCCTGATCCGGCTGGCCAGGATGGCGCGTGAGGCCGGGGTGGAGGAGATCGTCGTCGGCCTCACCTACTCGATCAGCCCCGTCCACACCCACGAGTACTACTTGGAGCGCGCCCACGCGGTTGCGGCCTCGGAGCACATCGACCGCCTCTACCTCAAGGACCCCGGCGGGCTCCTCACCACCGACGCCGTGCGGGAGCTGATCCCAGGCTTCATCGATGCCGTTGCGCCCCGGCCCGTCGAGTTGCACAGCCATTGCACGATCAGCCTCGGCCCGCTCGCATACATGGAGGGATTGAAGGCGGGGACCCGCACCCTCCACACCGCCGTGGCCCCGCTCGCCAACGGCACCTCCAACCCCTCCTGCGAGACCACGCTGCGCAACCTGGAGGCCGAGGGCTACTCGCACGACCTGGACACCGATGCCCTGGCCGAGGTGTCCGGCCACTTTCGCGAGCTCGCCGCCGAGAAGGACCTGCCGCTCGGCGCCCCGCGGGAGTACGACGCCGCCTACTACCACCACCAGATGCCCGGCGGAATGGTGACGACGACCAAGCGCCAACTCCAGGAGATCGGCAAGCCCGAGCTCTTCGACGCCACCCTCGAGGAGGTGACGCGCGTCCGCGCCGAGATGGGCTACCCGATCATGGTCACCCCTGTCTCGCAGTTCGTCGCCAGCCAGGCGGTGATGAACGTGATCTACGGGGAGCGCTGGAGCAAGGTGTCCGACGAGATGGTCCGCTACTTCCACGGCCATTTCTTCGAGCCCGCGGCACCGGTCGACCCGGAGATCGCGGACAAGGTCCTGTCGCGCCCGCGCGCCGAGAAGCTTGGCAAGCTCGAGCCGCTCACCCTGGAGGGAGCGCGCGAGCGCTTCGGCGAGGGGATCTCGGACGAGGAACTGCTGCTGCGCCTGACCATGTCGGCCGAGCAGGTCGACGCCATGGTCGCGGAGGTCGCCGCGCACCGATGAAGCTGGACGACGTCAGGGGATTCGTCTTCGACGTCGACGGATCCCTCGTCCACCGGGGCGCGGACTTCCGCTCGGAGCCGCTGCCAGGCGCGGTCGAGGTGATCGAGGCGATCCGCGCCTCCGGCCGGCCGCTCGTCCTCTTCACCAACGGCAGCCACCTGGACCCGGAGACCTTCGCCGCCGGCCTGCGCGAGGACGGGCTCCCGGTGCAGGACGACGAGCTGCTCACCCCGGTGGTCAGCGCGACCTCGTATCTGCGCCAGCATCTGCCCGGCCGCGCGACGATGGTCTTCGGCTCCGATGAGATCAAGCGGCGGATGGAGCGCGAGGGCGTGCCGCTCACCGACACCGACGAGGCGGAGGCGGTCTTCGTCGCCCACGTCCCGCAGGTCGACATGGACGACCTGGAGACGGCCGCGCGGGCCGTGATGAAGGGCGCGCCGCTGCTCACCGCGAACTACGGACCGGGCTACTGGGGGTCGAAGGGCCTGATCTTCAGCCGCGGGGCGATGACGACGGCGGCGATCGCCAAGGTGACCGAGGTCGAGCCGATCGTGGTCGGCAAGCCGTCGCATGTCGCGGTGGAAGCGACCACCGAGCGCCTGGGAGCGCCGTCCGATCAGCACGCGGTGATCGGCGACGACATCGACATGGACATCGCCCTGGGCCACCTTGGGGGCTCGCGGACGATCCTGGTCCGGAGCGGGATGAGCGGCAAGCTCGACCTGAACGGCGTGCCCGACGAGCGGCGGCCCGATGCCGTGATCGACGGCGTCGAGGAGATGTTGCCCTGGCTGTGAGCGCGACCGATCCCGCCGATCTCGGGGTCACCGAGGCGGTCTCGCTGCTGGCCGCCGGGTCGATCTCCTCGGTCGAGCTGGTGGAGGCCTGCCTGCGGCGGATCGACGAGCGCGACGGGACACACAGCCATGACGGCGACTCGGCCTCGATCAACGCCTGGGTCCGGGTCTACGCGGACGAGGCGGTCGAGGCCGCCAAGCGGGCCGACGAGCAGCACGGCGATCAGCGCACGCCGCTCCGCGGGGTGCCCCTCGCGCTCAAGGATCTCTACGCGGTCGCCGGCAAGCCGCTCACCGCGTCGAGCCGGGTCATGGAGGAAGTGCCGGACCGCGACAGCGACGTCTGGGCGGCGCTCAAGGCAGCCGGGATGGTCCTGCTGGGCCACACCCATACCCACGAGTTCGCGGTCGGCGGGACGACCGATCAGGTCGGCAATCCCTGGGCCTTGGACCGGACGGCGGGCGGTTCCAGCGGCGGCTCGGCGGCGGCTCTGGCTGCGCACATGACGCCGGCCGCCACCGGCAGCGACACCGCCGGGTCACTGCGGATTCCGTCGGCGCTCTGCGGCACCTCGACGATCAAGCCGACCCACGGGACGACCTCGCTCCGCGGGGTGGTGCCGCTGGCACCGAGCTTCGACTGCGCCGGGCCGATGGCGCGAACGCTGGAGGACTGCGCGGCACTGCTCGCGCCGATCACGGCGCTCGAGGGGCAGGCGGGTCCGGCGAGCCTCGATGGCGTCAGGCTGGCGGTCTCACCGCGGGTGGAATCGGCCGAGATCGACGCCGACGTCGCCGAGAGCTTCGACCTCGTGCTGGAGCGCTGCCGGGCGCTCGGCGCCGAGCTCGCCGACGTCGCGGCCCCGGCGGTCGAGCTCGACGTCGGCCTCGACTACCTCGACATCCTTCATGCCGAGCTGGCGGCGTGGCACCGCCGCTTCGCGGACCGCCGCGAGCGCTATCGACCGGCGCTCAGGGAGTGGGTGGAGCAGGGCGAGGCCAAGGGCACCTCTGCGATCGACCTCGCCGCGGCCCAGATCCGCCGCCGGGAGGCTGGCGCCGTCTGGTCCGACTGGCTGGCCGAGCACCGGGTCGACGCCCTGATCGAGCCCACCGTGCCGGTCGTCGCCTGGAAGCGGGGCGATGGGTATGAGCACGCGGGCAGCGATGCGGCGTTGATCACGTTCACGCACTACTGGAACTACACGGGCTTTCCCGCGGTCGCGCTCCCGGCCGGGCTCGGATCGCGCAGCGGCCTGCCGGTCGGCGTCTCCCTGATCGGGGCACCGCGTGCCGACTGGGAGTTGCTCGGCCTGGGGATCGCGCTGCAGTCCGAGCTCGAGGTGCCCGAGGCGCCCGTCCCGGCGACGGCCGCCTCGAATTGAGCCGACCGGAGGCGAGCGAGGACTCCCGGAACCGGATCGCGATCTTCATCGTCCTCGGCGCGCTCCTGATCAGCGAGCTGTTCCGCGATCGGTCAGGGCGCGACGCGCCGGTCCACGACCCGGACCGCCTTGTTCTCGCTGCGCGGGACCGCCCCGGGGTCTAGGACCGACACCGGGATCCGGATGCCGGTGTGGTCTCGGAGCAGCAGCTCGAGGCGCTCGGTGAGGGCGGCGCGGTCGATCGCGGCGTCGGCCGGCTCGCACTCGACGCTCACCTCATCCATCTCAGCGGGGCGCTCGACGATCAGGCGGTAGTGGGGCCCGACCTCCTCGACGCCGAGCAGCAGCGTCTCGATCGTCGAGGGGAAGAGGTTGACGCCACGGATGATCAGCATGTCGTCGAGGCGCCCCCGGAGCGCGGCGATGCGCGCCAGCGTGCGACCGCAGGTGCAGGGCTCGCTGGTGAGCGACCCGATGTCGCCGGTCCGGTACCGGAGCAGCGGCTGGGCCTCCTTGGTGAGGGTGGTGAAGACGAGCTCGCCGTCGTCGCCCTCGGGCAGTCGCTCGCCGCTCTCCGGATCGACGACCTCCACCAGGAAGTGGTCCTCCTGGACGTGCAGCCCGTCGCGCGCGACACGGCACTCCGAGGCGACGCCCGGTCCGCACATCTCCGAGAGCCCGTAGAAGTTGATCGCGTCGATGGCGAGCTCGCGGTCGAGCTCCTCGCGCATCTCCTCCGTCCAGGGCTCCCCGCCGAAGAGCCCGAGCTCGAGGGGCAGTTCGGCCGGATCGATGTCCGCCTCCCGGATCGCCTGTGCGATCACCAGCGCGTAGGACGGCGTCGCGCAGAGCGCCTGCCCTCCCAGGTCCCGCAGCAGCATCGCCTGGCGGGCGGTGAATCCGCCCGAGACCGGGATCACGGTGGCGCCGATCTGCTCGCCGCCCTGGTGGAAGCCGAGACCGCCGGTGAAGAGGCCGTAACCGTTCGCGTTGTGGACGGTCATCCCGGGACGGACCCCGGCCGCGGTCATGCAGCGGGCCATCACCTCGGCCCATTCGTCGAGGTCGGCACGCGTATACCCGACGACCGTGGGTTTGCCGTGCGAGCCGCTGGAGGCGTGCACGCGGACGACCTGGTCGCGCGGCACCGCCAGCAGGTCATAGGGGTAGTGATCCCGGAGGTCGGATTTGCGGGTGAACGGCAGCCGGGCGAGGTCATCGAGCGAGGCGATCTCCCTTGCGTCGCCGATGCCCGCCTCCGTGAGCCGGGAGGCGATCGGAGGCTGCCCGCGGATCACCCGCTCGACCGTGGCGCGAAGCCGCTCGAGCTGGAGCTCGCGGAGTCGTTCGCGAGGGCCAGTCTCGACCGGGTTCCAGACCGCGGGCTCAGAGCTTTCGCTGACGCGCATTCCAATGCTCCTCGAGGTTCCGGACGAGCGCCGGGCTCAGATGGCAGTAAGCCTGCTCCCTGGAGAAGGTCGCCATGTACTGACGGAAGACGTCGAGCGGCTCCTCGCCGACCCGGAGCGCCCGGCGGTTGGCGGCCGCGTTGATCAGCCCTGAGCTGGTCAGCGCCTCGGTCCGCTCCTGGAGCGCGTCGTCCATCGCATCCGTCTCGACGACCTCGTCGCAGAGCAGCTCCGCGGGCGGGACCCCGGCCTCGAACTCGCGCCCGGAGAGGATCGCCTGGCGCGCCAGGCGATCGCCGACCGAGCGCGGCATGCGCAGCGGCGAGGCGCCGGGGATGATCCCCTCCTTGCGCGCTGGCAGAAAGAGCCGGCTGCCGCGGGCGGCGATGACGTGGTCCATGACGTGAAGCAGCTGGCAGGCGCCGCCGATCGCGTAGGTCTCGACGGCCGCGACCCAGAGCTTCTCGGTGGTCTCCTCCGGCGCACCGGGGCGGAACTCCGGGCCGCTCAGCCCGCGGTAGATCTTGTTGACGTAACCGAGGTCGCGGGTGATGAAGAAGGCGAAGGGCAGCTGGCCGAGGTAGAGCCTGGTCAGGTTGAGGCCCGCGCCGAAGATCCGCGCCCCGGCGTAGCGCGGGTGATCGACCACCCCGCCGCGCATCACGCCGATCTCGATCTCGGGGTCGAGCAGGATCAGGTCGACGGCCACCTCGGTCGGCTCGATCGTCGTGTCGTCCTCGGCGTTCAGGTGGCGCGGGTTGCGGATCTCCAGATGGCCGACGCGCCCCTTGCGGCGAACGTGGGCGGTGCCGAGGTCCGCCACGCCCTTGGCGCGGAAGTCGTCGATCCGCTCCAGCGCCTCGCGCGTCGGCTGCAGCATCGCCCAGACGAGGTGGGCACCGGCGCGCGGGGAGGCGAGCACGTGCGAGAGGAAGAGGCCCTGCGCGACCTCCAGTCCCTGCTTGTCGGCGAGTCGCCGCTCGGATTCCTCGGCCATCTGATCCCGGCTCGGGACCAGCCCGGGGTAGCGCTCGGCGGCCGCGGCGAGCAGCTCCTGATCGCGGAGCGCCTTCGAGAAGCCGTCGGTGAGCTCCTCATAGATCTCGTCGACGTGGGCGCGCAGGAACTCCTCACGCCCGGAATCGCTCCACTCGGTCGTCTCTGGACTAAGTGTCAGAAAACCTGACAATATCTCAGTCCGAGCGTGACGAAGGTGGAGGAGATCGGATCCGTTCTGTGGACGCCGCCTGATGACGTCCGCGAGACGACGCAGCTCGGGCGCTATCTCGAGTGGCTACGGGAGACCCGAGGGATCGATCACGCCGGCTACGACGAGCTCTGGCGCTGGTCGGTCGACGACCTGGAGGGCTTCTGGGGATCGGTCTGGGACTTCTTCGAGATTCGTGCCCACACGCCTTACGAGCGGGTGCTCGGCTCTCGCGAGATGCCCGGCGCCGAATGGTTCACGGGCTCACGCCTCAACTACGCCGAGCACATGGTCGGGACCGACGAGGACACGGACAAGGTCGCCGTCCTCGCCCGCTCCCAGACCCGCGACGACTTCGATCTCACCTTCGGCGAACTCCGCGAGCAGGTGGGCAGGGCGCGGGCGGGCCTGCAGCGCCTCGGGATCGGCCCCGGCGACCGGGTAGTTGCCTACCTGCCGAACATCCCGGAGACCCTGGTCGCCTTCCTGGCCACGGCCAGCCTCGGCGCGATCTGGGCGACCTGCGCGCCGGAGTTCGGACCGCGCAGCGTGATCGATCGCTTCGGCCAGCTCGAGCCGAAGCTGCTGCTGGCGATCGCCGGCTACCGCTACGGCGAGAAGCCGATCGACCGGCGGGACGAGGTGGCCGAGGTGCGCGCGGCCCTGCCTTCGCTCGAGCAGGTGGTCCACGTTCCCTACATCGGAGGCGACACCGATCAGCTGCCCGACGCGAGCGAGTGGGAGGAGCTGATGGCCGAGCCCGGGCCGCTCGAGTTCGATCCCGTCTCGTTCGACCATCCGCTCTGCGTCCTCTTCTCGTCGGGGACGACCGGTCTGCCGAAGGCGATCGTCCACCGTCACGGCGGCATCCTGATCGAGGCGTTCAAGAACGAGGGGCTGAGCTGGGACCTCCAGCCCGGGGACCGCCTCATGTGGTTCACGACCACCGCCTGGATGATGTGGATGGCGCTGGTCAACACGCTCCTGCTACGGGCCTCGATCGTGATGCTCGACGGCAACCCGATGTACCCGGACCTCTCGGCTCAGTGGAACCTTGCCGAGGAGCTTCGTCCGACCCTGATGGGCGGAGTGCCGGCCTTCCTGATGGCCTGCCGCAAGGGCGGCGTGGACCTCCGCGGCCTCGATCTCTCCAGCATTCGGCAGTTCTGCGCGGCAGGATCTCCGCTTCCCCCGGAAGGCTTCGACTGGATCTACGAGCAGCTCGGGCCTGAGGTCCTCTTGAACGTCGGCAGCGGCGGGACCGACGTCTGCACCGGGATGGTGCAGGGCAGTCCGATGCAGCCCGTCTACCGGGGCGAGATCGCCGGTTGTTGCCTGGCGGTCGACGTCGCCGCCTACGACGAAAACGCCCAGCCGGTGGTCGGAGAGCTGGGCGAGCTGGTGATCCGCCAGCCGATGCCCTCCATGCCGGTCGGCTTCTGGGGAGACGAGGACGGCTCCCGCTACCACGCCGCCTACTTCGAGCACTTCCCCGGCGTCTGGCGCCACGGCGACTGGATCATGTTCACCAAGCGGGGCAGCTGCGTGATCACGGGTCGCTCGGACGCCACGCTCAACCGCGGCGGCGTGCGCCTTGGCACGGGTGAGGTCTACTCCGTGGTGGAGGGAATCGACGAGATCCTCGAGAGCCTGGTCGTCCACATCGAGGACCCCGAGGGCGGGTCCGGCGAGCTGATCCTCTTCGTCACCCTGGCCGACGGCTTGGAGCTGGACGACGAGCTTCGCAAGCGGATCGCGTCGGAGCTGCGGGGAACGCTTTCGCCCCGCCACGTGCCGGACACGATCGAGGCCGTGCCCACGATCCCGAAGACGCTGACCATGAAGAAGCTCGAGCTGCCTGTGAAGCGGATCCTGCTGGGGGAGCCCCCGGAGAAGGTGGCGAGCCGAGACGCGCTCGCCGATCCCACGGCTCTGGACGCGTTCGTCGCATACGCCGCGGAGCGCGCTCCCGCCTAGGCGCTCTCGGCGATCAGGCCGCTGAAGAACTCGGTGTCCGCGGGCTGGAGCTGGCAGAGCTCGACATAGTGCCCGAGCATCGCGGTCGTGTCGACATAGGCGAGGCGGGCGCGGTCGGGGATCAGGATCGTGTACTCGAACTCGAGGTCGTGCTCGCCCAGCAGCTCCTCGACGTCGTTCCACGGCCCATCGCCGAGGGGAACCAGCATCGCGAGATGGTGGAGGCCGAGCACCCCCGCGCCCCGCGGCAGGAACCGGCGGTAGAACTCGACCTCCCCGGCCACCGGCTCGATCAGCTCGACGATCAGGCCACCGCGGGCGCCCATCGCCACCCGGGGCTCCCATGGAACCTCCTCGCCGCCCTTCATGAAGTTGGCTCCCTCGACCGGGACCTCGGTGGCGTTCTCGATCCCGAAGACGTCCCGAAGCTCCTGCATCCCGCGGTCGAGATCCGGGGTGACGTAACACACCTGCCAGATGTTGGCGAACAGGTCGCCGAGCGCCTCGATCGGCCGAGGCTCGGCGAACACCTCCGAAGCCGGGCGGACGGTGCCGGCGCTCATGCGGCCACCCCCTCACGCGCCCGCTGGTCGAGGGCCGCCGCGAGCTCGTCCGTTCTGGAGAGCTGCGGGTGATGGTCGGTGTCGAGCTCGACGACGTCGGTGACGTTTGCCTCCTTGGCCATCCGGCGCTGGAGGGGCGGAGGGATGAAGCGGTCCCTGGTGCAGATCACGTAGGTCTTGGGGATCTCCGCGAACGCCTCCCCCAGGGCGACCGGCTCGGTGAACGGGACGACGGGTTGCGGCCCGGTCTTCTCGATCGCCCACTCGATGACCTCGTCCGTGCATCCGAGGTTCCCCTCGCGGATCGTCGACTCCGGCAGCACGCCGACCGGCGGTTCGCCGGAGACCTGCACCGTTGCCTGGACCAGGTCGCCCTCGCCCTCGGGCAATTCGGTCAACTCGACCAGGCTCTGCCCGTCGCCGGGTAGAAAGGCCGCTGAATAGACGAGGCGACTCACCTTGTCCGGCCGCATGGCGGCCGCCTGGGAGACGACCACGCCGCCCATGCTGTTGGCGACCACGATCGAGGGCTCCGAGCTCGCGTCGAGGATCTCGCAGACGCGGCCGGCGTACGCCGCGAGCGTCACCTCCTCGACCGGGGTGGTGTCGTCTCCCATCCCGGGCAGATCCGGCGCCTCGACCTCGTGGCCGGCGGCCTCGAGCCTCTCGGCCAGCGGGCCCCAGATCCATCCTCCCGCGAACGCTCCGTGCACCAATACGAACCGCGCCATCTCTCCTCCTCAGCTCATGGGGTCAGTACGACCTTGCCGTGCAAGCCACCCGCCTCGACCAGGCGGTGCGCCTCGGCGGCCTCAGCCAGGGGCAGCGTGCGATCGATCCGAGTGCGAAGCTCGCCCGCCGCCACGTCGCGTACCAGCGATCGCAGCGCCTTGCGATCGGGGTGGATCAGAAAAGACTCCTGCCGCACCCGCCCGGAGTCGGACTCCGGCTGGCGCCGCGTTGCGACCACGGCGCCACCGTCCTCGACCGCGACCAGCGCGGGCTCACCCAGCGGCACGGCGTCGAAGACCGCGGGCACGGGATCGATCGCGGCGAGGTCCGCGTCCCGAGCGAGCACCTCCGAGGCGCCCAGCTCGCGCGGCCAGTCCTCGTCGCCGCGGCCGGCCTGGGCGATCACGCGGTGGCCCGCCCGGGCCGCGAGCTGCACGACGAAGCTCCCGACCCCGCCGCTTGCGCCGGTGACCAGCAGGTCGCACCCGTCGGGCGGATCCAGCAGCTCGAGTCCCTCATGGGCGGTGACCGCGTTCAGCGGGATGGTGGCCGCCGTCTCGTAGTCCAGCTCATCCGGCAGCGGCACGATCCACCCGGCGTCCACGGCCACCGACTCCGCGTAGGCGCCGACCGAGCCCTTCTGGTCGTACCACTGGATCATCCCGACGACGCGGTTGCCCTCCTCGAAGTCCTCGACCCCTTCGCCGACGGCGGCGACCACGCCCGCCAGATCCCAGCCGAGCACGAAGGGGGGGTCAGGCACCGCACGCCCGGCGCCGGCGCGCGCCCCGAGATCAGTCGGGTTCACGTTCGCGGCCCTCACCCGGACGACGACCTGACCGGACCCGGGAGTCGGATCATCGCGCTCGGCGAGCTTCAGGACCTCGGGCCCACCGAGCTTCGTCACCTCCACGACCCGCATTCCGCTTTGGCCTCCTAGGCTGAGCCGTTCGAGTGCGGCAGCAGCACCGCGCGGCCGGTGATCTCACCCTCGCGCAGCCGGCCTAGCACCTCGTTCACCTCTGACAGCGGATGCGTCTCCGTCTTCAGCGTGATCCGGCCGGCGGCGTGCAGCTGCACTATCTCCCAGAGGTCTGTCCAGCTGCCGACGAGGTTGGCCACCAGGCACTGCTCCTGGCCGACCAGCGCGACCGAGGGGATCGTGATCGTGCCGCCGAAGCCGATCATCGAGTAGGTGCCCTGGAGCCCGAGCATCCCGAGGCCGACGGAGTGGGTCTGGTCGGTCCCGACGAAGTCGAGGACGAGGTCGGCGCCGCGGCCCTGGCTCAGCTCCCAGATGGCGTCCTCGACGCCCTCGCTGTCCACGGTCCAGTCGGCGCCCAGCTCCTCGGCGAGCTTGCGCCGGTCGGGGTGGGGGTCGACCACGATCACGGTGCCAGAGCCGAGCTCACGGGCGAGCTGAAGACCGATGTGGCCGACGCCGCCCGCCCCAAGCACCACGGTGGTACTTCCGGGCAGCATCAGGTGGGCGACCCTCTTGACCGCGTGGTAGGCGGTGATCCCGGCGTCGGAGTGGGGGGCGACCACGATCGGATCGACGCCGGCCGGCAGCGGAACGATCTCGCGCTCGCCGACCACCAGGTACTCGGTGAAGCCTCCGTCCACCGTCAGGCCCGTGAACTGGTGGTGCTCGCAGTGCATGTCGCGGCCGCGCCGGCAGTTGACGCAGACGCCGCAGCTGTGCGGCGGGTAGATCAGCACCGGGTCGCCGACCTTGACCGAGGTGACGAGGTCGCCGATCGCGTCCACCCGTCCGCCGTTCTCGTGGCCGAGCACCCGGGGGACGTCCATTCCGGCGGCGCCCATCAGCCCTTCGATCGCGTGCAGGTCGGTCGAGCAGACGCCCGCAGCCTCGATCTTCACACGGACCTGGTTGGGGCGGGTGATCTCCGGCTCGGGCCGGTCCTCCAGCTCGAGCGGCTGGTTGTAGTCGTGGAGCACCGCGGCCTTCACGCCGCCACCTCCGCCGCTCGTGCGGTCAGGTACTGGTTCGGGTCCTCGTCGAGGTGCTGCGCGAGCCGGTCGGCGAGGGCCATGATCGTCAGCGAGGGGTTGACCGAGAGGGTCTTCGGGAAGAGAGAGGCGTCTCCGACGAAAAGCCTCTTCACGTCGTGCGACTCGCAGTTGGCATCGACAACGGAGCGAGCCGGATCCGAGCCCATCCGGCAGGTCCCCTGGACGTGGGTGCTGGCCGGGCCGGTCCAGGCGACCTGCTTGGCGCCGGCCGCCCGCATCACCCGGCGCCCGAACTCGAGGCCCCTCTCCATCCGCTCGAGCTCCACCTGGTCGAAGTGGGCCTCGAAGCTCTCGGCGCCGTCCTCGCCGACCACGACGCGGCCGTTGTTCTCGTCGTTCGCGAGCACGAGGATGCCGTTCCAGTGGCGGTACTGGCGCACCGCCTCCGTGAGGCGATCGCCCCACATCGGCCCGTCCTCGTCGGCGATGCTGGTCGCAAAGCCGATCGGGTCCTGAACGGTCGAAGCCTCGAGCACGAAGCCGCCGTCCTCGTCGCGCATGAAGTCCATGCAGTGGGAGGTGATCGGGTAGACGCGGTGGGCGTCCTGGACCTCGTCGAAGCGCCCGAAGACGAAGGCGGCGGGGTGGAGGCCGAGGTTGCGGCCGATCCAATCGCTGCTCGGCGAGTTGCCGGTCGCCTCCGGCAGCCCCGAGCGGATCAGGATCTGCGGGGTGTTGAGCGCCCCCGCCGCGACCACGACGGCCCCTGCCTCGATCGCCTGGTTCTGACCGTCGGCGTCGGTGTATTCGACTCCGGTCGCCTCCAGGCCGCCCCCACGGTCGGCCAAGATGACCCGCTCGACGGGTGAGTCCGCCCTCAGGTCCAACTTGCCGACCGCGGTGGCTGCGTGGATGTAGGTGTTCATCGTGTTCTTGCCCGCGTTGGTGGGACAACCCTGCAGGCAGGACCCGCACTTCATGCAGTTGACGTCCGTGTAGGAGTCGACCGGCTCCAGCTCGGAGCCCAGCTCCCGGAAGGCGGCGTCGAGCGTGCGGACGCAATCGGGCCAATCCGCGCGCTCGCGGACCCCCAGGACCTTCTCTACCCGCTGGTAGTGAGGCCCGAGGTCCTCGACCCCGAATGGCCTGCCCCCGTCGCCGAGCAACCCGCTCGCGTCGTGCCACTTGGCGAACTCGAAGTCGTGGGCGCGGAAGGAGACCTTGGTGTTCATCGTCGTGGTGCCGCCCACGCACCGCCCACCGAACACCGGCACGGTTCCTCCGGCGCCGCCGTCGACCATCGCCATCCGCAGCGGCCACCAGAAGTCGTACGCGGCCTTTGCCTCCCAGCGGACGAAGTCGGCGGCGGTCAGGTGGGGACCGGCCTCGAGCAGGACGACGCTGCGGCCGCGCTGGGCGAGCTCGCCGGCGATCACGCCGCCGCCTGCGCCCGAGCCGACCACGACGACGTCGACGCGCTCGCTCATCCGGGGATCCCCATGAAGGACCAGTCGTGGTGGATCTGGCTTGCCAGCGGGAAGCGGAAGTCGATCTCCTCCCAGGCGCTCGGGCCCTCGGCGCCGGGGGCGACGAAGTCGCTGTAGAAGGCCTCGCACGCGAGCGCCCTCAGCATCATGAACTCCGGCGTGGCGGCCCGCTCGCCGAGTGCCTCGGGACCTCCGTCAGCGACGTCGGCGAGCGCGTCGATTGCACCCAGCGTCATCTCCCGGGTCCCCTCGTCGAGCATCGCGAGCTTCGCGTCGATGTAGACGGCCGGCTCGACCCGCGCGGACCCGGGCACGATCGTCTCGCAGAGCGCCGCCAGGGCCGAGGCACGGCCTTCGTCCAGGATCAGCCAGCTCCTCTCCGCCACGGCCACGCACCCTATAGACAGGCGGGCAATAAAACAAGCTATTTGACAGATACCTAGAGATAGATCCGGCTGCTATTCCACGACAGGAACAAATTCGGAGTGAACCAGGCCGACCCTGAAGGTTTCTGGCTACCTCGCCCGTGTTGGCAGGTTGAGCGTCTCACTCTCGGGGACACCCTCGCCGAGTTCCTTGTGACGTTCGATCTCCGCATCGAGCTCGGCGCCGAACAGGAGGGCCACGTTGGTGAGCCACAGCCACGCCACCAGCACGATCGCGCCCGCGAAAGCCCCGTAGAGAGCGCCCACGTTGGCCACATGCGAGATGTAGACCGAGAACCCGACCGAGGCTGCCAGCCAGATGAGCACGCCCACGAACGCCCCAGGCGTGACCCAGCGAAACGCCCGCTGCTTCACGTCGGGCGTGACGTAGTAGATCAGCGCGAATATCAGCATGGTGACGGCCAGGGCCCCCGGCCAGCGAGCGACGCTCCAGATCGACGCGGCGGTGGGACCAAGGCCGATGAAGCCGAAGAGGTCCCCAGCGAATCGGCCGCCGATGAAGAGCATGATGAGACTCGCCAGCACCAGGCCCATGAGCACGAAGGTGAAGATGATGTCGGTTGACTTGCGCCGCAGGAAGCTGCGGCCGCCACCCTCCAGCTCGAAGACCACGTTGAGAGCGCGGCGAGCAGCCTCGAGCACGCCGGTGGTGCCATAGAGAGTGAGCACGATGCTGACCGCGAAGGCCGTCACCGCCGATCCTTTGTGCTGGAGGGCTTGGCGCAAGGAGCTGTCCAGCGGCACGAGGGCCGAGTGGGGCACTACCTCGCGCAGGTAGTTGATGATCGCGTTGTAGGTGCTCGGGTACTCACCCAGGAGTCCCAGCAATGAGAGGCCGAGCAGGGTGGCGGGAAAGAGGGACATCAATGAGTAGTAGGTGAGCGCCGCTGCGTGCTGGGTCATCTGGTCGTCGTAAAACGACACCAGCGTCCGCTTGATCACTGTCAGTGCTGATCGCATCCGGTCCTTTCTACCCGGCGACCAGGGGTTCGGCTGCACAAAGACACCTGCGCCGCCAGATCTACCTGCCTCAAGCGGCGCGTTCAGGCGATGCCGAGCACGCGCCGCGCGGCCGCGTAGACCTCGTCGGCACCAGGCAGGTAGGCGTCCTCGAGCGCGGGGCTGAGGGGCACCGGCTCGAAGGGGGCGCCCACCCGCTCGATCGGGGCATCCAGGAAGTCGAAGGCGGCCTCCTGGACCTCGGCCGCGATCTCGGCTCCGAACCCGCCGTGCTGGACCGCCTCGTGGGCGACGACCAGCCGGTTCGTGCGCCGCACGGACTCCAGCACCGTTTCGAGGTCGAAGGGGACCAGCGTCCGCGGGTCGATCACCTCAGCCCCGATCCCGTCGGCCGCGAGGCGCTCGGCCGCGGCCAGCGACTCGCCGACCATCCGGGACAGGGCGACGATCGTGACGTCGGAGCCCTTGCGGACGACCCGGGCGCTGCCGATCGGCACGGGCTGGGGATCGTCCGGCACCTCCTCCTTGCGGAAGTAGAGGTTCTTGTGCTCGACGAAGACGACCGGGTTGGGATCGGCGATCGCGCTCCGCAGCAGGCCGGCGGCGTCCGCGGCGTTGCTGGGCATCAGGACCTTCAGGCCCGGGATGTGCGTGAGCCAGGCCTCCAGGCTCTGGGAGTGCTGGGCGGCGCCGCGGCTGCCGGCGCCTCCCTGGGTGCGCAGCACCATCGGCACGCTCAGCTGCCCCCCGGACATGAAGTGAGCCTTCGCCGCCGCGTTCACCAGCTGATCCAGGGCCAGGGTCAGGAAGTCGATGAACATGATCTCCAGCACGGGCCGCTTGCCGGACTGGGCGGCGCCGATCGCCACGCCGCAGATCGCCGCCTCGCTGATCGGCGTGTTCAGGACGCGCGCGGTACCAAACTCCTCGGCCAGGCCGGCGGTCACCGTGTACGGCCCTCCCTCGGCGACGTCCTCTCCGATCACGATCACGTCGCCGTCGTCGCGCATCGCCTCGGCGAGTGTCGCGTTGACCGCCTTGACGAACGTGGTCTGTCCCATCAGCCGGCCTCGGGATCGGCGTAGACGAGTGCGGTCGCGACCTCGGGTGAGGGAAAGGAGCTGGCGCGAGCGAACTCGATGGCGGACTCCACGGCCTGCCTCGCCTCGGCCTCCACCTCGGCCGCCGCCTCCTCGTCGAACCATCCCGCCTCGGCGGCGGTCCGCTGGAGGCGGAGGATCGGGTCCTTCTGCTGCCACTCCTCGTCGGCCATCGCCTCGCGGTACTGGCCGGGGTCCCCCTCGTAGTGGCCGCGGAGGCGGTGGGTGAGGCACTCGAGCAGCATCGGGCCCTCGCCCTTGCGAGCCGCGGCCAGGAAGCCCCCGAAGGTCTCCCAGACCGCGGCGAGATCGTTGCCGTCGATGGTCTCGCGGGGAAGCCCATAGGGTGCGACGACGTCGCTGACCCGCTCGACCTTCGTGTGCGCCGAGCGAGGGGTGAACTCCGCGAAGCCGTTGTTCTCGCAGACGAGGATCAGCGGCAGGCCCCAGAGGGTCGCGAGGTTGATGGTCTCGTTGAAGTGGCCGGCCTGCACCGCGCCGTCGCCGAAGAGGACGACTGCGACCTGGTCACCGCCGTCCAGCTGGGCGGCCAGGGCGCTGCCCAGCGCGATCGGGATGTTGCCGCCGACGACGCCGGTGGCCCCCATCAGTCCGTGCTCGGTGTCCACGAGGTGCATCGACCCGCCGAGCCCCTTGCAGAGGCCGTCCTCGCGGCCCATCAGCTCGGCCATCACCCGATCGAGCGGTGCCCCGCGCGCGATCGCGTGTCCATGCGCGCGGTGCCCGGAGTACACCGCGTCGTCGTCGCGGAGCTGGCCGCATACCCCGGCGGCCACGCCCTCCTGGCCCTCGCTCAGGTGGATCAGCCCGTGGACCTCGTCGGCGCGCTTCAGCTGGCCGACCCGGGACTCGAAGATCCGGATCCGCCACATCGTCCGCAGCAGCTCGAGGGCGACCTCTCCCTCGAGCGTCGTCTTGGTCTTCGCCTTGGCGATCGGGGACACCTACGCGGCGACCGGCTGGAACTGGGACATCGTCGCCTCGAACGCGTGCCGGTACATCTGGTCGATCGGCTCGGCGCGCAAATCGTCCGAGAGGACCTCGATTCCCCAGGCGTCGTCGTAGCCCATCTCCTGGGCCGCCTTGATGTACCCGCGGATGTCGAACTCGCCCTCGCCGGGCAGCTTCCGGAACCGGGTCGTCTCCTCGATCCGGTCCTCCATCCACTCGTGCTTTCCGTCGCTGAGCTCCACCCAGGTCAGGTTTTCGAGCGGGATCCGCTTCAGGTCCTCCGGCGCGATCCCGAGCTTCGACATGTGCCAGGTGTCGATCACCAGCCCGCCGTTCTTGGCGCCGGCCCCCTCGACCACCTCCAGCGCGGCGTCCAGGTTGTCGACGTTCACGTCGAAGGGCATGAACTCGTATGCGATCACCGCGTCGGTCAGATCAGCGGCGTGGGCGCAAAGCTCGGCGTAGCGCTCGGTGAGCTTGGGAAGCTCGCAGGGGACGCCGGGGATGTTCCCGACCTTGACGTGGTGTGCGCCGAGCGTCCCGGCCGCCTCCAGCAGCAGGTCTCGCAGCTCGTCCGACTCCCTGCGGCCCTCGGTGCCCTCGTCCTCGAAGAACCCCCAGATGAACTCCAGCTCCAGGTACTTCAGCCCGTTGTCGTCGAGCAGCTGCTTGATCTCTTCGAGGGCCCGGCTCTCTTTTTGGTGGACGAGGTCGGCGTGCCAGATGCCGATCCCCTTCATCCCGGTCTTGGCCGCCTCGGCGCAGCGCTCGCCGAAGTCGAAGTTGCTCCATTCCTGGCCCTCGTGCGGCTGGGTTGGGCCCGCCGTCGTCCAGTACGCGCCCACCAGCTCGACGCCGTTGTCAGTGGCCATGCTCACTCCTCCTTGCCGGTGCCCTCAACGGGCATCACGTTGATTTCGATCTTGACCCCGTTCGGGTCTTCGAAGAACAGCTGGCGCATCCCGATCTCCGGCACCGTGTTCCGCTTCGCCTTGACCCCCAGGCGCTCCAGTCGCGCCACGGCCTCGTCATGGTCGTCGCCCGAGAAGGCCAGATGGTCGAGGGCGCCGGTGCCCTCAGCGGGCGGTGATGCCGGGATGCCGGTCGTCGCGGAATGCGCCGTGTAGGCCTCACGATCCGCGACGTGCACGCACGGGACCCCGGAGGCGTAGAGCCAGTAGCCAGGGAACTCCAGCGGCGGGCGGTCGCCCACCTCCAGGCCGAGCGCGTCCCGGTAGAAGTCGCGCGTCCCGTCGATGTCCCCGGTCAACACGAGGACGTGCTCGAGCTTTCTCAGCGGCATCTGGACACCGCCGCCTCGCGGACTACGCCGCCGCTGCGGGCACTTCGCCGACGATCTGCCTCGCCGCCGAGACGAGCTTCTCGGCGTCCGGGGCGATGTAGCCCTCCTGCACCTGGTTTGCCGCGACCGGCGCGTCCATCCGCGCCACGCGGGCGACCGGCGCCTTCAGCGAGTCGAGCGCCTTCTCGCTGACCATGGCCGAGATCTCGGAGGCGACGCCGCAGTGCATTCGGCCCTCGTCGGCGACGATCAGCCTGCCGGTCTTTGCGACCGAGTCGAGGATCGTCTGCTCGTCGAGGGGGACAAGGGTGCGGAGGTCGACCACCTCGGCGTTGATGCCCTCGCCGGCCAGCTCGTCGGCCGCGCCGAGCGCCACCGAGGTCATCATCGAGCAGGCGACGATCGTCACCGCGTCGCCCTCGCGCTTGACGTCTGCCTGTCCGAAGGGGATCTCGAAGTCGCCGTCGGGGACGTCGTCCTCGGCCCCGTATCCGAAAGCATGGGTGAGCACGATCGTCGGGTTGTCCGACTTGATTGCGGTCGTCAGGAGCCCCTTGACCTCCTTGGCCCCCGATGGTGCGGCGATCTCGATGCCGGGCAGGTTCCAGTACATGCCGAAGGGACTCTCCGAGTGCTGCGCGCCGCCACCGTGCAGGAGCCCGTGGCTGATGTGCAGCGTGACCGGGACGCCGATCGTTCCGCCCGATGACGTGCGAGCCGTCGAGATCTCGTTGGCGATCGAGGAGATCGCCGGATAGGTGAATGAGGCCAGCCCGAGGTGGGCGAACATCCGGTGCCCGCACATCGCCGCCCCTGCGGCCATCGCCGTGTAGGCCGCCTCGGAGCAGGGCGGGAAGAGGATCCGATCCCCATAGCGCTTCTGGAAGGGCTCGAACTGCATGCCCTCCGGGCCGATCCCGAGGACCTCGTTGCCCATCACCACGAAGTTCGGGTCCTCGTCCATGAACCTGCTCAGCACATCGAGCATCGCGTCGGCGTAGTTCTTGGTCGGCATCGGATCCTCCTTAGACGAAGACGTGTTCGAGGGCGGACTCGGGAGTGGGGCGGGCGCTCTCCAGGGCGAAATCGCGCGCCTCCGCGATCCGCTTCGTCTCCCGCTCGTCCATCTCGGCGAGCTGGTCCTGGCTCACCTCTTCGGCCGCGAGCAGCTTCCGGGCGTAGATCAGGACCGGATCGTGGTCGCGGTACCAGTCCTCGTGGTCGCCGGAGATCTTCGAGTCATCCCAGGCCATCGAGATGTCGAGTTCGCCGGTGGTCAGCTCGGGCCAGAGCGGCTGGCTGCCGGCCCAGCGCTCGGTGACCGCATGAAGGAAGTACGGGCCCTTGCGAGCTCGGCAGTGCTCGACGGCCTTCGCCGCGAGCTCGTTGACGGCCTCCAGGTCCCGGCCGTCGACGGTCTCGACCGGGATCCCGAAAGTCTTCGGGATCGTGGTCAGGTCCTTGACGGCGGAGACCGAGGTCGGGAAGCCGCCGCCGGCCGAGCCGAGCGCGCCCGCGCTGTTGTTCTCGCAGACGAAGAGCACCGGCAGCTCGTAGAGGGCCGCCAGGTTGAGCGACTCGTAGGCGATTCCCTCCTCGAGCGCTCCGTCGCCGAACAGCCCCACCGCGATCGCGTCTCCACCCTCCTGCTTGAGGGCGAACCCGGCGCCGTTGGCGAGCGAGATGCTGCCGCCGACGATCGAGGAGGTCGAGATGAAGCCAAGGTCCGGATCGCTCATGTGCAGCGTGCCGCCGGCGCCCTTGTTGAGGCCGGTCTCGCGCCCGAGGATCTCCGCGAGGGCCTCCTTCGGGTCGGATCCCCGGGCGAGGATGTGCCCGTGGTTGCGGTGATGCGTGGCGAGCTTGTCGTCCGGGCCGAGCGCCTCCATCAGGCCCACCCCGGTCGACTCCTGGCCGATGTAGAGGTGGAAGTGGGTCATGAAGGCGTGGTCGTCGTGGAAGAGCTTGTCCACGGCCTCCTCGAAGTGGCGGATGGTCAGCATTCGCTCGAGGGCGCGCGTCCGGCGCTCCGCATCCCAGGTCTCGGTCATTTCTTCCCCTCATCTCCGTTGGTGGTGCTGGCGCTGCTCAGGTAGGCCGACTGGAGCAGCTCGGGCTTCCTCTTCAGCTCGCTCGCGGTGCCCGAGAACTCGATCTTCCCGTGGCCCATCACGTAGGCCTCGTTCGCCATTCCCAGCGCGATCGTGGCGAACTGCTCGATCAGCAGCACGCCGATGCCCTCCTTCGCCAGCTTCTCGATCGTGGGGATCAGCCGCTTGACGACGACCGGCGCGAGGCCCAGCGAGAGCTCGTCGATGAGCACGAACTTGGGCTTCGAAACGAGCGCCTGCGCAAGCACGAGCATCTGCTGCTCGCCGCCGGAGAGCGATCGCGACTTGGTGTTGAGCCGGGGCTGGAGCTCGGGGAACATCTCGAGCGCGTACTTCAGGCCCTCCTCGGCGCCGCCCCGGGGAAGCGAGTAGGTCGCCACCCGCAGGTTGTCCTCGACGGTGAGGTCCGAGAGCAGCCGACGGCCCTCCGGCACCACGGCGACCCCGGCTGCCCGGATCTTCTCGGGCCGGATCCCGCTCAGGTCGGTGCCGTTCAGCCTCACCGAGCCGGACTCGGGGCGCAGGACCCCGCTGACGGCGAGGACGAGGCTCGACTTGCCGGCGCCGTTGGGGCCCAGCAGCGCGGTCACTTCGCCGGGATCGATGCGCAGCGAGACGTCGCGGACCACGGGCCGGCCGCCGCGCGCGACGGTCAGCTTCTCGAGGGTGAGCACGTCGCCCTTCTTGCCGGCGGCGGGCTTTTCAGCAGTTTGCTTCTGGGCGGTCGGGCTCAAATCTCCTCCGCCCCGAGGTAGGCGCGGATCACGTGCTCGTCGCGCAGGACCTCGTCGGTCGGTCCGGACGCGATCAGCTTTCCGAAGTCGAGCACGGCGGTGAGCTCGCAGCAGGAGGAGACGAGGTTCATGTCGTGATCGACCAGGATCACAAGGGCTCCGATCTCCTCGGGGATCCTGCGGATCACGCCGCCCATGTGCTCGGTCTCCTCGTCGGGAAGGCCGGCGGCCGGCTCGTCCAGGAGCACGGCGCGGGGCTTGCCGACCACGGCGCGAGCGATTTCGATTAGGCGCCGCTCACGCGCGCCGAGGGTCCCCACCTTCGCGTTGGGATCCCGGTCGCCGAGCCCGACGAACTCGAGGGACCCGAGCACGTCATCGCGGCGGGACGTGCCGCCGTTGTTGCTTGAGTGCTCCTCGACCATGGCGACGTTGTCGTAGAGCGAGAGCTCCTCGATCGCCTGCTCGGTCTGGAAGGTGCGCCGCAGACCCCAGCGTGCGCGACGGAAGTCGGTCATCGCCAGCAGGTTCTCGTCGAACGCCGTGACCGTTCCGCCCGATGGCTTCACGAAGCCGCTGAGGACGTTGAAGAAGGTGGTCTTACCCGCGCCGTTGGGACCGATCAGGCCGCAGGTCCCGCCAGGGAAGGTCACCGTCATCTGGTCGATCGGCTTGACCCCGCCGAATCGCACCTCGAGGTTCTCGACCTTGATCACTCCGACCCCGCCGTGCCGCCGGCTGCCCGCGCTCCCGGGCTCCCCACCGCTCGCCAGATCCAGCGCCCGAGCTTCGCCATGTCCTTGGGGAACTGATCGACCAGGCCGGCGGGGGCCGTGGTCAGCACCTGGATCACCCCGATGCCGAAGAGGATGGTGAGCAGGTCCGGGGGCAGCCCCCAGTTGTTGAGCAGGGCCGGCAGCAGCTTGATCAGGATGCCCGCCACCACGGCGCCCCACAGGCTGTAGATGCCGCCCATCAGGACGACCGCGAGCAGCACGATCGAGTCCTGGGTCGGGAACGTGAGGTTGTAGAGCGTTCCCGAGCTCCCGGCCAGCAGGGCACCCGCGACTCCGGTCATGAAGGAGGCGAGCGCGAAGGCCCACATCTTGTAGAGGCTGATGTTGATCCCCGCGGCGAGTGCGGCCGGCTCCGACTGCCGAATCGTCGCCCAGGCGCGCCCTGGCTTGCCGCGGACGTGCCAGAGCGCAAGCAGGAACATCAGCGCCGCCCAGATCACGCAGTACCGGAAGAAGGCGTGGTCGCCCGTGGCGATGCTCGGGCGCCGAATCTCCTGGGCACCAGTCGTCGCATCCGTATGGCCGAGGAAGCCCCCGCCTCCATTCGGGAAGTCCGTCGCGGAGATCACGACGGTGATCGCGCCGGCGAGCATCAGCGTGATCAGCGCCAGGTAGAGGCCGCTGACGCGCAGGGCGGGCAGGCCGATCAAGGAGCCCAGGACCATCGTGATCAGCCCGGTCATGATGGTCACGACCGGGAAGGGGAGCCCGGTGGCGAAGAGCAGCCGTGCTCCCACCCAGGCGCCGAGCGCGAGGACGGCCACCTGGCCCAGGGAAACGAGGCCGACGCGACCCATCAACAGCCCGAGACCGAGGGCGACGATCGTGTAGATGACGACGCTGGTGGATACGTCGATCCAATAGGCGCTAAGCATCGAGGGCAGGAGCAGGAACACGAATGCGAGCAGGACGGCGATCACCGCCATCCTGATCCGCTCGCCCCTCTCGAGGCGATTGACCGGCCCCAGGGCCCGATCGAAGAAGCCGGTGGCGGGGATCTCAGCCTCGCCCATTGCCAAGCCCGGTTCCGGTGAACGAGATCTCACGCTTACGGGAAATGATCAGCAACGCGACGGTGGCGAGCACGAACGGCGCCATGTTGCGGTACTCGGCGATCGAGGTGATCGGCGTCGCCAGGGCGCTGACCAGCCCGACGCCGAGCGCAGCGAAGAATGTGATGACCAGCGACCGCAGCTGCGCGATCAGCGCGGCCGCCAGCGATGAGATCACCAGGAAGGTCAGGCTGACCGCGTCGAGGCCGACCAGGTCCGAGAGCAGCAGGCCGGAGATCCCGGAGAGCAATCCGGAAACGAGCCAGGCCTGCGCTTCGACCCATCTCACCGGAACGCCCAGCGTGGCGGTGATCTCGCGATCGTTCGCGAGCCCACGCATCGCAGTTCCGAGCTTCGTGTATTTGAGGAATGCCGCCGTCCCGAAGACGACGAACACTCCCAGGACGAAGGAGACCACTTGCGTCCAGGTGACGCCCACCGTGCCTATATCGAAGGCATGAGTAGAGGTCGGCAGCACCTGCGAGCGAGCCTTGTCGCTCCAGATCCACGACATGGTGCCGAGCAGGATCAAGGCCAGCCCCAGCGTCGCGGTCGCCTTCACCAGCGCGTCGCGCTTGGCGAGGGCCGGCCCAAGGACGACGCCGTAGGCCAGCGTCACCACGGCACAGAAGAGAACCGCGATTCCGTAGGCGGGCCACTCAGGCCAGAGGGAGTTGTTGATCAGGTCCCACGAGATCAGGGCGCCCATCGCCCCGACCGCTCCGAAAGCCAGGTTCAAGACTCCCGTGGTCCGATAGAGAACCACCATCCCGGCCCCCGACAGGGCGTACACCCCGCCGAGGGCCAGGCCGGTGACGATGAAGGGCTGGAAGTCGGCCCAGCTGGGCATCTATTGACTCACAGCCCCCTTATCAACCTGCTCCGCCGGTCAGGCTCGGGTCCGACTGCTCGATCTGTCGGACCTTCGCGATATCCGGTTCGTCCGCACTGATGTCGAAGCAATCCTCCTTGATGACCATCTTGCCGTTGTCAGGCGTGGTGGTCCAGTCGACATTGTTCGGAATGTGCAGCGGTGCGTTCTTCCCGAAGTACCAGGGCCGGCACAGGATGTCGGTCTTCTGGTCCTTCAGGTTGAACACGGCCTCGTTCACGCTCTGCAGCGTGTAGTCACCATTGACCGTCTCCAGGGCGTTGGTCATGAACTCGCCCATCAGGTAACCCATCTGGCTGAAGCTGCCCAGACCGCCGGTCACCGCTTGGCCGTACTTCTTCATGACTGAGCGATAGAGCTCTGAGTCGGGACCGTCGAAATCGGTCACGTTGAGCTCGGCGTTGACGAGCAGCTTGCCGTCCCACTTCGTCCCCAGCGCCTGCGCCAGGAAGTCGGTGTTGCACGGCGTCGAGCAGCCCCACGCCTTGACGCTGTCCTCGAGGCCCTGCTGCTGGGCGGCCTGGAGGATCTTCAGCGCCTCGGGCGGCGTGAAGTTGAGGACGACGGCCCCGTTGGGACCGGCCTCCTGGGTCAACCTCACCGCGACCGAGTTCGCGTCCTGAATCGGGACGTTGTCGGTCGACTCGCTGATCGGCACACCGGCCGCGTCGGCCACGATCTTCGGGCCTGCCGCGATGTAGCCGGTGCCCGGGACGTTCGACTGGTCGAACGCGATCTTGTCGACGTCCTGACGGATGACCGCCTGGACGGCGCCGTCCGAGCTGTAGCGCGGGCCCATGTTGACGGGAGCGCTGTTCGGCGTCGACCAGCACGACGGAGCGATACCGGCGTTCAGGACCGCAATGCCCTTCTGCTCGTAGTAGCTGTGGTTGACGTCACACTCGATCAGGCTGAAGCCGCCGGCCATGCCGACGACACCGTCGGTCTCGACCAGCTTCTTCGCCAGCGCCGCATTCTGCGCCGGGTCGGTCTGCTCGGTCTCCGCGATGTACTGAATCGGATGACCGTTGACGCCACCGTTGGCGTTCACGCAGTCGAAGTACGCCTTGGCAGCGTTCTCGCCATCGGTGAAGTCCGTACCGGGCTGCTTGGTGGCGATCGCCCCGATCTTGATCGGACTACCGGTTGGCTTCTGACCGTTGCCGTTGCCGCACTTTGGATTGTCTACGACTGATCCGCTGTTGCTGCTTTTGCTACCGCTGCCGCCGCATGCGGCAACGACCAATGACAGGCCTGCCGCGACCACGACCAACGTGGTGACGGATCGCCCTCTCGTCGAGCCGAAGTACCTCTTCACCGATCTCTCCTCCTCTATTACCGGCCATCGGTCGGTTCCGGCGGCCCTGGCGTGATCCTATACCAAGAAAGTCATTTCGTTTGGTTTGTTCGTATTCCCCTAATTTGAGCCCAATCCGAGCAATCGGGAGGCGTTTTCCTTGAGAATCAGGGGCCTCACCGCGTCGTCGATCTCGAGCCGCTCGAAGTCCGCAAGCCAGCGCTCGGGCGTGATCATCGGGTAGTCCGACCCGAACAGGACCTGCCTCTTGAGCAGCGTGTTCGCGTAGCGGACCAGCTGGGGCGGGAAGTACTTGGGCGACCAGCCGGAGAGGTCGATGTAGACCTCCGGCTTGTGCATCGCGATCGAGATCGCCTCGTCCTGCCACGGAAACGAAGGATGGGCGAGGACGATCTGCAGCTCGGGGAAGTCGGCCGCCACGTCGTCGACGTGGATCGGGTTGGAGTACTTGAGCCGGATCCCGCCCCCACCGGGAAGGCCCGAGCCGATTCCGCTGTGGCCGGTGTGAAAGAGGGCGGGGAGGCCCGCCTCGGCGATCACCTCGTAGAGGGGGTAGGCGGCCCGGTCGTTGGGGAAGAACGCCTGCAGGTTCGGGTGGAACTTGAAGCCGCGGACGTCGTGCTCCGCGATCAGCCTGCGGGCGCGCTCGACCGCGTCCGGCCGGGCGGGGTCGACGCTCGCGAACGGAATCAGGACGTCGGCGTACTCCGCGGCCCCCTCGAGCACCTCCTCGTTGGGCACCGGCGGCCGGCCGGACTGCGATTCCCAGTCCACCGTGAAGACCACCGCCGCCATCCCGCGTTCGCGGTAGTAGGTGCCGACGTCGTCGATCGTCGGCGTCCCTCCGCCGTCGCGGAAGTACTTCTGCGAGGCCTCGCGGAGCCTCGGCGGAATCGGGTCGTGGCCGTCCCGCGAGACCTCGACATGGGTGTGGACGTCGATCGCACTGACCGCGTCGAGGTCGATCACGACGATGGCGCCTCGGAGATCTCGGCCAGGCCGTCCTTGAGAACCACCTCGTCGGCGCCGTTGGTCGCGTCGAACCGGACGGCGCCGTTCTCCGGCTGGAGGACCCGCGTCGTCAGCGCTTCCCCCGGCGTCATCGGCCGCGAGAAGCGCACCGCCAGCCGCCGGATCGCGGCCGGGTCCTCGATCTCCCGCGCCGCGAGCACCGCCCGGCCGGCGAAGGCCATCAGGCAGAGGCCGTGGACGATGATCCCGGGCAGCCCCGCCGCCCGCGCCACCTCCTCGTCGAGGTGAAAGGCGTTGTGGTCGCCGGAGGCCTCGGCGTAGCGCTCGGTGATGCCCTCGGCGAGCGGATAGGTGATCTCAGCGGCGAGCTCAGCCTCCGTGAGCTCGGCCGGCATCCGGTGATCGGGCGCCACCTCGCCGGCCCCCTCTCCGCCGGAGATGCCGCGGTAGAACTCCGTCACGTACTGCTCGTTGAGCACCCGGTCATCCCCGTCCCGGGTCTCGGTCTTCAGCACGACGGTGGTGCCGGACTCCTTGACGTGGACGCCGACGGCCGCCGCGCGCGAGCGGAGTGTCATCCCGGACTGGATCGGCGTCGAGATCTGGATGTCCTGGTCGCCATGGACGACGCGCGGCCGAGCCTCCTCCGGCGCGACGGACCTCGCCGCCTCCTGGAGGGCGTCCCAGACCGGGACGATCGCGAACACGGGAGTGGCGATCCTCCCTTCGAGGGCGATCGCGCTCCTCTCCTCGGTGGCCTGCGCGTAGGCCGCGAGGGCCTCCTTGCTCACCGACATTGCCCTGCCAGGGGTCCAGCGCCCGAGCGCATCGAGGTTGAACTGCACGACTCTCCTTATGTAGGGGGACTCTGTGGTGGCCAGAACCCTAGAACGGGTAGCTCGCAGGCTCCGGCTGCTCGGTGATCCAGCGCACCTCGGTGAACTCCTCGACGCTGAAGTGACCGCCGAAGCGGCCCCCGTTGCCCGAGGCGCCCCGGCCGCCGAAGGGGGCGATCGGGTCGTCATAGACGGTCGAGTCCATGATGTGCACCAGGCCGGTGTCGAGCCGGTCGGCGACCTCGCGCCCTCGCTCGTGCGAGTTCGTGAAGACGGCGCCGGAGAGCCCGTACTCGGTGTCGTTGGCGAGCGCGACCGCCTCGTCCTCGTCCGAGAAGGTCATCACCGGCGCGACCGGACCGAAGATCTCCTCATTCCAGGCGCGCATGTCGGTGGTGACGTCGGCTAGCACCGTCGGCGGGAAGTAGGGCGGGTCGCCCTTGCCGCCGGTCTTCAGATCAGCCCCGGCGCCGACGGCCTCGTCCACGATCTCCTGGACGCGGTCGATCTGGCGGCGGTTGATGATCGGCCCGAGCGCCACCTCCTCCGTGCCGGGGTTCCCGACCGGGAGCCGGGCGCCGCGCTCGGCGAGCTTGGAGATGTACTCGTCCGCAATCGACTCGTGGACCAGATGCCGTCCCGAGGCCATGCAGATCTGGCCCTGGTGGAAGAAGGTCCCGAAGGCGCCACAGGACGTGGCCTTCTCGATGTCGGCGTCGTCGAGGACGATGAAGGAGCTCTTTCCTCCGAGCTCCAGCGCCACCCGCTTCAGGTTCCCGCCGGCGAGCGCCCCGACCGCGCGACCCGCGCGGGTCGATCCGGTGAAGGAGACCATCCGCACCTCGGGCGCCTCGCAGATCGCTTCGCCCGGCTCGACTCCGCCGGGGAGCACCTGGAAGACGTCCTCCGGCATCCCGGCCTCCTCGAAGGCCCGGGCGAATGCCAACCCTCCCGAGACGGGGGTGTGCGGGTCGCACTTGAGCAGGACCGTGTTGCCGAGCGCGAGCGCCGGCGCGACGGAGCGCATCGAAAGGATCATCGGGAAGTTCCATGGCGCGATCACGCCGACCACCCCGACTGGCAGCCGCTTCGCCATGCTGAGCCGGCCCTGCTCGTTGGGCAGCACCTCACCGATCGGCCCTGAGGTCAAGGCGCCGGCGGCCCGCAGCTCCTTCTCGGCCTCGCCGACCTCGAAGGCGGCCTTCTGGGCGACTCCGCCGCCCTCGTGGATCAGCCACCACTCGCACTCTTCCCGCGCGCTCTCGAGCGCGTCGGCGGCCGCATTCAGGATCGCCGCTCGCTCGGGGCCCGGGGTCGCGGCCCAGGCCGGCTGCGCTTCCGCCGCGAGTCGCGAGGCCCGCAGGACGTCGTCCCGGCCTGCGCTTCCGACCGACGCCAGGTGCTCGTCGGTGGCGGGGTTGTGCACCTCGAGCCGCTCGCTGGTCTCCCGCCAGCCACCGCTGAAGATCTTGCCGTCGAGGACGTCCTCGGTGATCAGGTGTCCCGTCCTTGAGCCTGACTGCGTTGCAACCTCCATCGCTCCTCCTCCGTTGGCCTCTCTCGCTCCGGGCTCAGCGGGGTGTATCTTGCCGGACTGCGGGTCTGTATGCAACAGGAGAGGAGCGGAGGTTGTTTGAGGCGAGAGCTTTCGCAATGAGCGGGCCATGAACCGCGATCCTGCATACAACGACGGGGTTGACGTCACTGTGGAGGGCGCCTCGCAGGGCGTGCGGGCACTGCTCAGCCTGCGAGAGCTGCTGCTCAGCGGCGAGTTCCCACCCGGCACGAGGATGTCCGAGCTGCCGCTGGTGGAGCGGCTCGGTGTCTCGCGCACGCCGCTGCGGCTGGCTCTCTCGACGCTCGAGCACGAGGGCCTCCTGGAGAACCTCGAGGGCGGGGGCTACGCGGTCCGCGAGTTCACCATGGACGAGATCCACGACGCGATCGAGCTCCGCGGCGTCCTCGAAGGAACCGCGGCGCGGTTCGCCGCAGAGCGCGGCGCCACCTCCGAGCAGCTCGACCGGATGCGCCAGCTCAGCGCCGAGATGAACCCGCTCGTCCACCGGTCGGACGTCGACTCCTTCTGGCAGTACGTGGAGCGCAACCGCGCCTTCCACGCGCTGCTGCTCGAGGCGGCCGCGAGCCCGGTGCTGGAGCGGGCGCTGGAGGGGATCGTCGCCCTCCCGTTCGCGTCTCCGAGCGCCCTGGTGCAGGGGCAGGCAGAGCTTCCGGAGTCCCGCGAGATCCTCGTGATCGCGCAGGACCATCACCGCGGCCTGATCGAGGCGATCGATCGGCGCGAGGCGGCTCGCGCCGAGGCGCTCGCCCGCGAGCACGCGCGCGTGGCCCTGCGGAACCTGGAGATCGTGCTGGAAAACCGTGACGTGCTGGAGCGGATCCCGGGCGCGTCGCTGATCAACCTGGCGGACCGCGCAACCAGCTGAGAGAGGAGAGCGCAGATGTCGAGCAACGGATACCACTGCGAGGTCGTCGGAAGCCTGCTGCGTCATGACGAGCTCAAGGACGCGATGGAGCGCGACGAGCGAGGCGAGATCGACAAGGCCGAGCTCGAAGTCCTCCAGGAGAAGGAGGGCAAGGACAACCTCGCCCTTCAGGAGGAGGCCGGCATCGAGGTGCTCACCGACGGCGAGGTCCGGCGCCGGTTCTGGTTTGACCCCCTGACCGACAGCCTGTCGGGCTACAACCCGGAGGTCCCCGCTCCGGTGATGTTCCACGGCGCGGGCGACAAGCCCGACGGCCCGCCCCCGAAGCTCCCCGCGGTCACCGAGAAGCTCGGCATCCGCCACAACCTGCCGCTCGAGGAATACGAGTTCGTGAGCGCGAACACCGACCGCCCGGCGAAGGCGACCCTGGCGGGGATGACCTACGCCAGCGTCCTCTGGGTCCCCGGTTACTCGGACAAGGTCTACCCAGACCGCGAGGCCTACATGGACGAGGTGATCGAGCTGATGAAGCAGATCGTCGGCGAGTGCGTGGAGGCCGGTTGCGACTACTTCCAGCTCGACTCCCCGCGCTACACCCACCTGGTCAGCGAGGAGGGGCAGGAGAACCTGCGCAATCTCGGGCTCGACACCGAGACCTGGCTCGGCCAGATGATCGAGCGGGACAACCAGCTGATCAAGGCGTTCCCCGACGTCACCTGGGCCGTGCACCTCTGCCGGGGCAACCACCGCTCGATGTGGTCGGTGGAAGGCGGCTATGAGGCGATCGCGGAGCAGCTCTTCAGCGATCTGGCCTGCGACCGGATCTTCGCGGAGTACGACTCGCCGAGGGCCGGAACGTTCGAGCCGCTCCGGTTCGTCCCGGAAGGCAAGACCGTCGTGCTCGGCCTGATCACGACCAAGGAGCCCGAGCTCGAGGACGGCGACCAGCTCAAGCAGCGGATCGAGGAGGCGTCTGAGTTCATCCCGCTCGAGCGCCTCGCGCTGAGTCCGCAGTGCGGCTTCGCGTCCACGCTGCCGGGCAACCTCGTCACCTTCGACGATCAGCGAGCGAAGCTGGAGCTGCTCGGCAAGGTCGCTCATGAGGTCTGGAGCTGAGATGGGCTCGTTGCACAGTCCCCTCGACGATGTGCTGAAACGCTCCGGGGCCCACATGACCGAGCGCGAGGGCTGGGTGGTGGCGGCCGACTTCGGCTCGCTGGCCGCCGAGATCGCGGTCAGCCGCGCGACCGCCGGGCTCGCCGATGTATCCAGCATCGCCAAGTTCGACGTTCGCGGCTCGGCGCCGGCGATCGCGGGCATGTACCCGTCCGGCAGGGAGGTGCGGCCGGGGCGCGCGATTGAGGCCGCCGACGCCTGGTGGTGCGTGATCTCGACCGAGCAGCTCCTCGTCCTCGCCCCGCCCAGCAGGGCGGCACGGGTGCGCACCGACCTCGAGGAGGGGGCCCTTGCCGGTACCCGCATCGATGACGTGACCGCGGAGCGGGTCGCCGTCTGCCTGACGGGCCCCCACGCGCGCGAGGTCCTGACGCGCACGGGCGCCGCGCCCTGCTCTCCCGGCGCCATGCGCGTCGAGTCGGTCGGCGGCGTGCCGACTCTGGTGCTGCACCAGTACGAGAAGCAGTGGCTGCTGGTGGCGGCGGCGGAGGAGGCCGGCGCTCTCTGGGGGGCGCTGACGGAGGCGGGGTCGCCGCTCGGGCTGGCTTATGTAGGGGCGGATGCGCTCCAGCACCTGCATGCAGCCGCGAGCGCGTAGCTCGGGACCCGGCCGATCCGTCGTCCCGGGGACGGCCCTGATCGTCGCCGGCGTGCTGCCGGGCTTCCTCACCGCAAGCCTCGCCCCAAGGATCCGTCACGACTTCTCGTTCGGGGACTCGGTTCTCGGGCTGGCGGTGGCGATCTTCTACCTGACCTGCACCCTGAGCTCGACCCCGTCGGGCCACCTGGTGGAGCGGATCGGCGCGCGGCGAGGGATGCTCCTCGGGGCGGCGCTCACCTCCGTCGCGTGCCTCGCGATCGCGGCCTTCGCGCACTCCGCGGCCGCCCTGATCGCGATCCTGCTCGTCGCTGGGCTCGGCAACGCGATCGGCGGCCCGGCGGTCAGCGCGCTGCTGCGGCGCACCGTCGACACCGGCCGGCACGGCTTCGCCTTCGGCGCGCAGCAGTCCGGAGCCTCGATCGGCGCGCTGCTCGCCGGCGTCGCCCTGCCCGCCGTCGCGATTCCCTTCGGATGGAGGTGGGGATACGTCGTCGCCGGGGTGCTGGCGCTCGTCGCCGTCGCGCTCGCGCCGGCGCCCGAGCCCGGCGAGCCGCCGAGGCTCCACGCCCAGCCCGCCGCGGCGCCGCACCACCTGACCTCGATCCGCGCCCTGGCGGTCGCGGCCGCGCTGGCGAGCGCGGCGGGGGTCGGCTTCATCGCGTTCCTGGTCACCTACTCGATCGACCAGGGCATCGGCGAGGGCGCCGCGGGTCTGCTGCTCGGCGCGGTCAGCCTTACCGCGACGATCAGCCGCGTGGGCCTGGGGGTGATCGCGGACCGCTCCGCGGCCGACCCTCTCCGCCTCGCGGCGCTGACGCTCGCGGGCAGCGTGGTGGGATACCTGCTGCTGATCGCCGGCGAGCCGGTCGTGATCGTCTTGGCGGCCCTGCTGGTGGGCAGCATCGGCTGGTCATGGCCCGGGACCCTGACCTTGGCGGTCGTCTCCCGGCGTCCCGAGGCACCGGCCTGGGCCGTCGGAGTGATGATGTCGGGCCTCTTTGCCGGTGCGGCGGGCGGGCCACTGCTGGTCGGGCTGCTCGCCGAGCACGAGCACTTCGCCGCCGCCTGGTCGCTCTGCGCGGGGCTCGCCCTGGCGGCCGCCGCGACGATCGCCCTGACGCGGCGCTTCGAGCAGTCGGCCGGCTCGCCGGCGGAGGTCGGAGCGCGGGGGGCGAGTTGACAGGGGATCTAGGGTTCGCCACGCCAGCGACACGGTGAGGAGAGGGCATGGAAGGTGAGAGGAGCTCGCGGACCCAGGTGGGGATCGTGGGTGCGGGCCCGGCGGGCCTGGTGTTGTCCCACCTCCTGGCGCTGGAGGGAATCGAGTCGGTCGTCCTCGAGGACCGCAGCCGAGAGTACGTCGAGAAGCGCGTCCGGGCCGGTGTCCTGGAGCAGGGCACGGTCGACCTGCTCACCGAGCTCGGGCTGGCCGACCGCCTCCACCGCGAGGGGCTCGTCCACCACGGGATCGAGCTGCGCTTCGACGGCCAGGGCCATCGGATCGGCTTCGAGGAGCTCGCCGAGGGACGCGCGATCACCGTCTACGGCCAGCAGGAGGTGGTGAAGGACCTGATCGCGGCGCGGCTCGACTCGGGCGGGCCACTGCTCTTCGAGGTCGACGACGTCAGCCTGGGCGGGATCGACACCGACGAGCCGAGCATCAGGTTCACGCACGAGGGCGAGCAGAAGGAGCTGCGCTGCGACGCGATCGCGGGGTGCGACGGATTCCACGGCATCAGCCGCCCGTCGGTTCCGGAGGGCGTCCTGAGCTACAACGAGCTCGTCTATCCCTTCGCCTGGCTCGGGATCCTGGCCGAGGTCGCGCCCTCGACGGAGGAGCTGATCTACGCGCCGCACGAGCGGGGCTTCGCGCTGCACAGCCTGCGCTCCCCCGAGCTCAGCCGGCTCTACGTCCAGTGCGATCCGGAGGACTCGCTCGATGACTGGCCCGACGAGCGGATCTGGGAGGAGCTCCACCTCCGGCTGGCCCGGGACGACGGCTGGACCCTGAAGGAGGGGCCGCTGATCGAGAAGGCGATCGCGCCGCTGCGCAGCTTCGTCGCGCAGCCGATGCAGTACGGGCGCCTCTACCTCGCCGGCGACGCCGTCCACATCGTCCCGGCCACCGGCGCCAAGGGCCTGAACCTGGCGGTGGCCGACGTGCAGGTGCTCGGCGAGGCCCTGGCCGCCTACCTGAAGGGCGGCGACGACTCGAAGCTCCAGGCCTACTCCAATGCCTGCCTGCGCCGGGTCTGGCGAGTCCAGCACTTCAGCTGGTGGATGACCTGGATGCTGCACCGCTTTCCCGACGACGACGGCTTCATGCGGGGCCTGAGGCGGGCGCAGCTCGAGTACGTCTGCTCGTCGCGGGCCGCGGCGGCGACGCTGGCCGAGAACTACGTCGGTCTGGGCCGGGTCTGGCGATGACTGCGGTTGAGGAGCTCTTCGACGTTCGCGACGCGCGCGTCGTGGTCACGGGTGCGGCCAGCGGGCTTGGCCTGGCGATGGCCGAGGTGATGGCGGACGCCGGCGCCTGGGTGACGCTCGCCGACCTGGATCCGAAGCGCCTCGAGGCCGAGACGGCGCGCCTTGCCGACGCCGGCGGACAGGTGCGCTCCTTCCAGGTGGACGTGTCCGATCGCGAGCAGGTGCAGGCGCTGATCGACGACGTCGTGGCGGAGCAGGACGGCATCGATGTCCTCTACGCCAACGCCGGGATCTCGCTGGAGCCTGGAATCACCGACCCGAAGGGCGGGATCGGGGCGATCGAGCCGGGGACGTGGGAGCGGGTGGTCGGCGTCAACCTGAACGGGGTCGTCTTCACGATGGGAGCTGCGGCCGAGGTGATGAAGAGCCAGGGCTCGGGCAAGATCGTCGTCACCGCCTCGAACGCCGGGCTCAAGGTCGAGCCGCTCGTCGGCTACTCGTACGCGGCGACCAAGGCGGCCGTGATCCACGTGGTCCGCCAGGCGGCCGTCGAGCTCGCCCCGCACGGCGTCAACGTCAACGCGATCGCGCCCGGTCCGTTCCGCACCCGCATCGGCAGCGGCGAGCTTCCGGACGAGCGGATCGAGGGAATCTGGTCCGAGCTGATCCCGATCGGCCGGATGGCCGAGACCGACGAGCTCAAGGGACTTGTCTTGATGCTGGGGTCGCCCGCGGCGAGCTTCATCACCGGCGCCGTGGTCCTGATCGACGGCGGGGCGATGCCCTCGTCCTTCCGTGACGAGATCAGCCTGGGCTAGCTGAGCATGAGGTACGCCGTATTGATGTACGCCGACCCTGCGCCTACGCAGGCCATGTCGAAATCGGCAGTGGACGTGGTGCTGCGAAAGCACGAGGCACTGCGTGAGGAGCTCACCGCTTGCTGGTGACCGTTTGAGCCAATTGACCAAATCCTTTAGGTTGTTGCCGTGCTCGCTGCGGTGACTCAGGGGGTTGGGGACATGAAGGTGATCGACATCCCCGAGCCGCCGGCGCCGGGGCCGGGCGAGGTGATCGTCCACCCGGATGCGATCGGCATCTGCGGCTCAGACTTCCACTTCCTCGCCGGCGAGCTGCAGATCTTCGAGGGTTCGCCCTTCCCGCGGATCCAGGGCCACGAGGTGACCGGGATCGTCGAGCAGATCGGTCCCGAGACAGAGGGCCGGGCGGCGGTCGGCGACCGGGTCGCGATCCTCCCGATCAGCAACTGCGGCAGCTGCTACGCGTGCAGCGTCGGCCGCGGCAACGTCTGCGACAACTTCAGCCTGGTCGGGATCCACACCGACGGCGGCCTCCAGGAGAAGCTGCTCGTCCCGGAGTCCCAGATCTTCCCGATCGATGCAAAGCCGGAGGTCGCGGCGCTCGCCGAGCCCTTCTCGATCGCGGTCCGCACCATCAATCGCTCCGGAGTGGGCGAGGGCGAGAGGGTCGTAGTGCTCGGCGCGGGCCCGATCGGGCAGGCCGTGCACCTGCTCGCGCGCGAGCGCGGGGCATCGACGCTGCTGGTCGACCGGATCGGCAGCCGCCTGGAGCTCGCCACCGCGACCGGTGCGGAGGGCCTGCTCTGGGAGGATCGCGACCAGGTGGTCGAGGCCTGTCGCGAGTGGGCCGGGGGCGAGGGCCCTCCGCTGGTGATCGACGCGACGGGTGCCCCCGATCCGATTCGCGCCGCCGTGGACATGGTCGCCTCGGCCGGCCGGGTCGTGGTGGTCGGGATGTCGGGCGAGGAGGTCCCGCTGCGCATCGGCGCCTTCACCGAGAAGGAGATCGACCTGCTCGGCGTGAGCTGCTGTGGGCCCGCGGAGTTCGCCGAGGCGGTCCGCTTCGTGGAGTCCAATGAAGGCCTGCTCGAGCCCCTGATCAGCCGCCGCTTCTCTCTCGAGCAGGCGCCCGAGGCGGTCGCCTACGCGATGGAGAATCCAGCGGACGTGGTCAAGGTGGTCATCACAGGCGCCTGACGTGTACCTGACAAATACTCTGACTTATCCGATAGTGTGCGCCGGGAGGCGCAAAATGGCGATGTGCGTGACGAGGAGGAGGGCGACTTGACGGCCGAAGGCCAGGCGGTGAGCGTGCAGCCAGCGGCCGGGGCCAACGACGAGCGAGTCGGCGAGCTGCTCGATCTGGTTCTCGACCGCAATCCCTTTCAGCGCGGCCGGGCCGAGGCCCTCGAGTTGGGCGCACAGCCGAGCCTCACGGAGCTGCGGCCGCTGACGAAGCGCGACCTCGTGGCCGACCAGGAGCGCCACCCGCCCTTCGGCACGAATCTGACCTACCCGCTGGATCACTACACGCAGGTGTTCCAGACCAGCGGGACGACCGCGCATCCCCTCAGGGTCCTGGAGACGGCCGAGGACTGGGAGTGGTGGCGGGAGCGCTTCGCCAACACCATGCGGATCGCCGGGATCCAGTCGAGCGACCGGGTCGCGCTCGCCTTCTCGTTCGGGCCGCACGTCCAGTTCTGGGCCGCGAAGGGGGGGCTCGAGGACCTCGGCGCGATGGGCATCTCGCTGGGCGGGATGGGCTCGGTGCAGCGGCTGCAGACCATCGCGGAGGTCCAGGCGACGACACTGTGGTGCACCCCGACTTACGCGCTTCATCTGCTGGAGGTGGCGGTCGAGCAGCGGCTGGAGTCCGCCTTCGAGAGGATCGACCGCGTGCTCTGCACCGGCGAGCCGGGCGGCTCGCTGCCGGGCGTCCGCTCCCGGATCGAGGAGGGTCTCGGCGCCGTCGTCATCGACCACGCCGGCCTCACCGAGGCGGGCCCCTTCGGCGATCCCTGTCCCGAGGGCCATGGCCTGCACATCGACGAGAACGAGTTCGTCTGCGAGATCCTCGACGAGGACATGAGCCCGACGGCTCAGGGAGAGAAGGGGGAGCTCGTGATCACGCCGCTTCGGCTCACCGGCTTCCCGGCGCTTCGCTACCGGACGGGCGACTCCGTGATCGCGACCGACGAGCGCTGCCCGGCCGGGCACGAGGGCCGCTGGCTTCCTGGCGGGATCGTCGGGCGGACGGATGACATGGTCGTCGTCCGCGGCATGAACGTGTACCCCTCGGCGATCGAGGAGGCGGTTCGGCAGGTCTCGACCTCCAGCGAGTTCCGGATCACCTTCTACACCGAGCGCAGCGGCATGGACGAGGTCAAGCTCGAGGTCGAGTTGACCGAGGGCACCGATGCGCGCCGGCTCCAGGAGACGATGCGCCAGCAGCTCGGGCTGCGCGTCCGGGTGGTCCCGATCGCCCCCGGCATCCTGCCCCGGGAGACCGGGAAGGCGCGCCGCGTCGTGGATGAGCGCACCTCGAGATGGGTCGCCTCGTGAGCGCCCAGCGGGCCAAGCCCGGCGCGCGGGCGCGGCCGCAGGCCCGCCAGATCCGCGGCGCCTCGGAGCAGGTCGCGGTGCAGATCCAGCACTACGTCCAGGAGGAGGGGCTCGGGCCGGGTGACTTCCTCGGCCGCGAGGAGGACCTCGCGGCCGAGTTCGGGGTCAGCCGCCCGACCCTGCGCGAGGCGCTCAAGCTCCTCTCCAGCGGCAACCTGATCCGCGCGACGAAGGGCCCCGGTGGCGGCATCTTCGTGGCGCACACCGCAGAGCAGGGAATGGGGCGGAGCCTCAGCGACGCGATCGCGATGATGCTCGAGACCGAGGCGGTCAGCCTGCACGAGCTGCTCGACGCCAGGCTGTTGCTCGAGGTCCCGCTCGCCGGCCTCGCCGCCTACCAGCCCGACGAGGAGACGCTCACCCGGCTGCGCTTGGCCGTGGACGCGGCGGCCGCCGCTCCCGACGACGTCGAGATCGTCTCCGCCACCGACGCCGAGATCCACCAGACGATCGCCGCCGCTGCCGGCAACCGGATGATCCAGGCCCTCACCAACTGGATCTTCGAGGTGCTGCAGCCCTCCCTGATCGAGGTGCTGAAGCCGGCCGTCGTCCACTCCGCGCTCGTCGAGCAGCACGAGGCGCTGGTGTCGGCGGTCGAGAAGGGCGACCCCGCGCGCGCCGAGCGCGCGATGAAGGACCACCTGCTCTACCTGCGCGATGTCCTCGGCATGGTCCAGGACGAGCCGGAGGCCCCACCCGCGGCCGCCGCGGGGGCGACGGGTGGCTGAGCTCCTCGCTCTGGACGAGGCGATCGCCGAGTTCGTCCACGACGGCGACACCGTGGCGCTCGAGGGCTTCACCCACCTGATCCCGTTCGCCGCCGGCCACGAGATCATCCGGCAGCGACGGCGCGACCTGACCCTGATCCGGATGACCCCGGATCTGATCTATGACCAGATGATCGGCGCTGGCTGTGCCCGCAGGCTGATCTTCTCCTGGGGAGGCAACCCGGGCGTCGGCTCCCTGCGGCGCTTGCGCGACGCCGTCGAGCACGATTGGCCGGCGCCGCTCGAGCTCGAGGAGCACAGCCACGCCGGGATGGCGGCGCGCTACGCCGCCGGGGCCTCGAACCTCCCCTTCGGAACGCTCCGCGGCTACGTCGGCACGGAGCTGATGGAGCACACCCACGGCACGATCGCCGAGATCAAGTGCCCGTTCACCGGCGAGGCTCTGACCGCGGTGCGCGCTCTCCGGCCCGACGTCGGCATCGTCCACGCGCAGCGCGCCGACCGCCAGGGCAACGTCCAGATCTGGGGCATCGTCGGCGTCCAGAAGGAGATCGTGCTCGCCTCGACCCGCTCGCTGGTCACGGTGGAGGAGATCGTCGAGGAGCTCGAGCCTAGGCCCGGTGCGATCGTCTTGCCGACGTGGGCGGTCGGGGCGGTCGCCGAGGCACCGCGCGGGGCCCATCCCTCCTACGCGCACGACTACTACGACCGCGACAACGGCTTCTATCAGCGCTGGGACGAGATCAGCCGCGACCGGGAGACCTTCCAGGCGTGGATGGAGGAGCACGTGATGAAGGCGGCCGGCGTCGCATGACGACCAAGCCCCAGACGGCCGTCTCGGCCGACGAGATGATGACCATCGTCGCGTCCCGCGCCCTGACGGACGAGACCGTCTGCTTCGTCGGCATCGGCCTGCCGAGCACCGCGGCGAACCTGGCGAGGCTGACCCACGCCCCGCGCACGGTCCTGGTCTACGAGTCGGGCACGATCGGCTCGAAGCCCACGACGCTGCCGCTCTCGATCGGCGACGGCGAGCTCGCATCGACGGCGGATGCGGTCGTCCCGGTGCCGGAGATCTTCGCCTACTGGCTCCAGGGCGGGCGGATCGACGTCGGCTTCCTCGGGGCGGCGCAGATCGACCGGCTCGGCAACCTGAACAGCACGGTGATCGGCGACTACGACCGGCCCAAGGTTCGCCTGCCCGGTGGCGGCGGTGCGCCTGAGATCGCCGCGATGGCGAAGGAGGTGATCGTGATGCTCCGCCAGTCGCGGCGGAGCTTCGTCGATCGCCTGGACTTCCGCTCGTCGGTCGGCTACGGAGCCGCGCCGGGTGATCGCGACCGCCTCGGAATGCCGGGGCGCGGTCCCACGGTCGTGATCACCGACCTCGGCGTGCTCCGCCCAGACCCCGAGAGCCGCGAGCTGACGTTGACGCAGGTCCATCCAGGCGTCACGGCCCAGCAGGCCCGAGAGCAGACCGGCTGGCCGCTGCGAGTCTCCGAGGAGCTCGAGGAGACCGAGCCACCCTCGGACGAGGAGCTGCGGGAGCTCCGGGATCTGCGTAAGACGCTGGAGGGGAGCGCGTGAGTGGGAAGGACGACCAGGCGACGATCAAGGAGGAGAGCACGGTGGCATCGGAGCTGACCAGGAACGGAGGGGTGCTCGGCTACCGCCGGGACGACCTCGAGATCAACCCGCCTTATCTCTATCCCGACTACGTCTCGACCCGGACGCGGGCGCCGAAGCGGCCGCTGGTGCCGATGCCGCACACCCTCTCGGAGGTGACCGGGCCCGTCTACGGCCACGAGCGGATCGGAGAGCTCGACCACGATCTCACCCGGCAGCACGACGGCGAGCCTGTCGGCGAGCGGATCATCGTCCACGGGCGCCTGCTCGACGGCGACGGCAAGCCGGTTCGCAATTCGCTGATCGAGATCTGGCAGGCGAACGCCGGGGGGCGCTATCGCCATCAGGGCGATCAGCATCCGGCCGCCCTCGACCCGAACTTCAGCGGGGGCGGGCGATGCATGACCGACGACGACGGCCGCTACGAGTTCGTCACGATCAAGCCCGGGGCGTACCCGTGGCAGAACAACCCGAACGCCTGGCGCTCGCGACACATCCACTTCTCGCTCTTCGGCCCCGCGTTCGCCACGCGCCTGATCACCCAGATGTTCTTCCCGGGCGATTCGCTCTTCTTCCAGGACCCGATCTTCAACTCGGTGCGCGACGAGAAGGCCCGGGACCGGATGATCTGCGCCTACGACCACGACCGGACGGTCGAGGAGTGGGCCCTGGGCTACCGATACGACATCGTGCTCCGCGGGCGCGAAGCGACCCCGATGGAGGACTGAGATGCCGGCGCTCACCCCCTCCCAGACGATCGGCCCGTTTCTGCACATCGAGCTGCCCTACGAGGGCGAGGACAAGCTGGTCCAACCCAACCATCCCGGGGCAATCCGACTGCTCGGCACCGTCACCGACGGGGAGGGCGAAGCCGTCGATGACTCCTTGGTGGAGATCTGGCAGGCGAACGCGGCGGGCCGCTATGCGCATCCGGAGGACACCCGCGAGGAACTCCCTCTCGAGGAGGGCTTCACCGGATTCGGCCGCTGCGCCACCGACCACGAGGGCCGCTACGAGTTCCTCACCGTCAAGCCCGGCCCCGTGCCGGGCCCCGACGGCGGCGTCCAGGCGCCCCACATCGACGTCTCGGTGTTCGCCCGGGGGCTCCTCAACAGGCTGGTGACCAGGATCTACTTCCCCGACGAGGCCGAGGCGAACGCCGCCGACCCGGTCCTCTCTCTGATCGAGGACGAGGCCGAGCGGCAGACGCTGGTCGCGAGCCAGGACGACGGCGCCCTCCGCTTCGACATCCGCCTGCAGGGCGACGGCGAGACCACCTTCTTCGTCATCTAGATGACCGACTCCAAATCCCCACACACCCGGATGACGCGCCTGGCGCTTCGCATCTCTGCGTCCTCGGGCTCGCCCTTGGCACCACCAAGGGCTTCGCGAGCGAGCGCGCAGCGCGAGTTCCTTGAGCTGCTCGGCCAGGCGCGCCGCCGGGTGCACGCGGATTCGGACTCGATCATCTAGGTGTCTCCCGGAGGGCTCTTCAGCGGCCTTTTCGTCCCGGAGCCGATCCGGGAGGCGACCTCCGAGGGGGCCTGGCTTCAGGCGATGCTCGACGCGGAGTCCGCGCTGGCCGCCGCGGAGGCCGAGACCGGGCTGATCCCGAAGGACGCGGCCGACGCGATCGCCGCGGCCTGCGACGGCGGCGGCCTGGACCCGGAGGAGATCGCGCGCGATGGCCGCTCCTCCGGCAATCCCGTGGTGCCGCTGGTCGACGCTTTGCGGGAGAAGGTGGGCGGCGAGGCGGCCGGCTTCGTGCACCACGGCGCCACCAGCCAGGACGTGATGGACACGGCCGCAATGCTGGTCGCAAGTCGGGCGTTGCCCCTGATCCGCACGGACCTAGAGGGTGTCGCGGCGGCCTGCGCGGAGCTCGCCGGGGAGCATCGCGGCATGCTGATGGCCGGCCGGACCCTGCTCCAGCAGGCGCTGCCGATCACCTTCGGCCTGAAGGCGGGGGGCTGGCTCGACTCAGTCGTCGCCGCCGCTGAGCGGCTCGACTCGGTCTCGCTCGCCGCTCAGCTGGGAGGCGCGGCCGGGACGCTCGCCTCGCTCGGTCCCGACGGACAGCGAGTGGCGGAGCTGATGGCGGCCCGGCTCGACCTGCAGCCCGCGATCCCCTGGCACACGGCGCGGTTGCGGGTCGCCGACCTGGGCGCCTCGCTGGCCCTCGCCGCCGGCGTCCTCGAGAAGGTCGCGCTGGATCTCGTCCTGCTCTCGCAGACCGAGGTCGGCGAGGTTGCCGAGGCATCCGCCGGGGGGCGGGGCGGCTCGTCGACGCTCCCCCACAAGCGGAACCCGGTCGGCTCGGTGCTCACGATCGCCTGCGCGCGACGCGTCCGCGGCGCGGCCGGCGTCCTGCTCGAGGCGATGCCGCATGAGCACGAGCGCGCCGCGGGCGCCTGGCAATCGGAGTGGGCGCCGCTCAGCGAGACTCTCGCACTGACGGGCGGGGCCGCGTCCGCGCTGGGCGAGGCGCTCGACGGGCTCGAGGTGATGCCCGATCGCATGCGCGAGAACCTGGAGGCAACCGGCGGCGCGCTGATGGCGGAGAGCGTCGTCACCACGCTGGCCGGCCGAGTCGGCCAGCCGCGCGCGAGGGAGCTCGTCGATGCCGCCGCCGCCCGCGCGCTCGACTCCGCATCCTCCTTCCGGGACGTGCTTGCCGCCGACGAGGGGGTCCGCGGCGAGCTCTCGGACGAGGAGATCGACCGGGCGCTGGACCCGGCCGCCTACCTCGGATCCGCCGATGCCTTCATCGACCGCGCCATGGCCCGCCACCGGGGGTACCTTGAGGGACGCTCGTGAGCGTCGAGGTCGCCCACACGCTGGAAGGTCCCGATGACGCGCCGGTGATCGCCTTCTCCAACTCGCTCGGCGTCACCGGCCTGATGTGGGATGCCCAGGCGGCGGCGCTCTCCGATCGCTTCCGCGTGCTGCGCTACGGGGCCCGTGGCCACGGCGGAACACCGGCCACCCCGGGGCCCTACACGGTGGAGGAGCTCGCCGGTGATGTGATCGCGCTGCTCGACCGGCTCGGGCTGGAGCGCGTCTTCTTCTGCGGGCTCTCGATCGGGGGGATGACCGGAATGTGGCTCGGGGTCAACGCGCCCGAGCGCATCGAGCGCCTGGTGATCTGCTGCACCGCGATGCAGCTGCCGCCCGCCGAGATGTGGGTCGAGCGCGCCGCCCAGGTTCGCGTCGAGGGCATGGAGTCCGTCGTCGACGCGACCATCGAGCGCTGGTTCACCCCCGCCTTCCCGGAGAACAGGCCCGAGGTCGTGGAGCGCATCCGATCGAACTTCCTCGAGACGGATCCGGAGGGCTATGCCGGCTGTTGCGAGGCCCTCGCGGAGTTCGACATGCGCGGCCAGCTCGACGCGATCACGGCGCCGACGCTGGTGATCGCGGGCGAGGACGATCCGGTGGGCACTCCGGAACGCGCCGCCGCCATGGCCGAGGAGATCGAGGGATCCCGGCTCGTGATCCTGCCGGAGGCGCGCCACCTGGCCGCCGTGGAGCAGGCCGACGCGGTGACCCGCGAGCTGGAGCAGCTGCTCGGCGCGGGGGCCCCGAGATGACCGACGAGCAGCACGACCGCGGCATGGAGGTCCGCCGGGAAGTGCTCGGCGACGAGCATGTCGACGGCGCGGTTGAGCGGACCACCGAGTTCACCAAGGACTTCCAGGACCTGATCACGCGCTACGCCTGGGGCGAGATCTGGACGCGACCGGGCCTCGACCGCCGCACTCGCAGCGCCATCACCCTGACCGCGCTGATCGCGCGCGGGCACTTCGAGGAGCTCCCGATGCACGTGCGTGCCGCTCGCCGGAACGGCCTCAGCGACGACGAGATCAAGGAGGTTTTGCTCCAGTCCGCGATCTACTGCGGCGTTCCGGCCGCGAACAGCGCGTTCGCGATCGCCAGCCGCGTGCTCGAGGAAGAGAGCGAATGAGCGCGCCCGTGGCCGTCGGGATGATCGGCCTTGGCGAGGCCGGCTCGGCGATCGCGACCGACCTGGTCTCCGCCGGCGCCTCGGTCCGCGGCTGGGACCCTGTCGCGACACCTCCCCCGGGAGTCGAGGGTGCCGGCGACACGGCGGCCGCTGCCGCCGGAGCCGATCTGGTGCTGAGCGCCAACTCGTCTGCCGTCGCCCGGGACGCGGCGGACGCCGCTGCTTCGTCTCTCCGGGACGGTCTGGTCTTCGCTGATCTCAACACCGCGGCGCCGGCGCTCAAGCGCGAGCTCGCCGAAGTGATTGCCCCGACCGGCGCGCTCTTCGCAGACGTCGCCCTGGTCGGGCCGGTCCCGGGGAATGGCCTCTCGACCCCGGCTCTGGTATCTGGCCCCGGCGCGGAGCGCTTCGCGGCCCTGCTCGGGCCACTGGGCATGCCGGTCACCGTCATCGGCCCCGAGGCGGGGGAGGCCGCCGCCCGCAAGCTCGCCCGCAGCGTCTTCGCGAAGGGCCTGGCGGCCGCGATCGGAGAGGCGCTTGCGGCGGCCGGCGAGCTCGGCATCGAGGAATGGCTCCACGCCGACCTGGAGCGCACGCTCGAGGACGCGGACGGCGCGCTCCTCCGCCGCCTGATCGAGGGCAGCCGGCTGCATGCCGCGCGCCGTGTCGACGAGATGGCCGCGGCGGTTGAGATGCTCGAGAGCGTCGGGGTGGAGCCGCGGATCGCGTCCGCCAGCGAGGCGTGGCTGCGATCGCTGGCGAAGTCGTCCGAGGCGAGGGTGCCGCGATGACCAAGCCGGTCGGCGATCTCGCCCACATCGGCCACGCCGAGCTGCTCACGCCGGAGCCCCAGCGCTCGCTGGAGTTCTTCACGCAGGTCCTCGGGATGGAGGAGGAGGCGCGTGAGGGCCAGTCGGTCTACCTGCGCGGCTGGGGCGACTACCTGCGCTACTCGCTGAAGCTGACCGAGTCCGAGCAGGCGGGCCTGGGACACATGGCGCTGCGCGCCTGGAGCGCCGAGGCGCTGGATGGCCGGGTGGCGGCGATCGAGGCCGCCGGCCGCGGCGTCGGCTGGACCGACGGCGACGTCGGTCACGGCCCCGCCTACCGGTTCACCGATCCCGACGGCCACCCGATGGAGATCTTCTACGAGGCCGAGCGCTACTCGCCGCCCGAGCATCTCCGGCCCTCGCTCAAGAACCAGCCCCAGCGCTACACCGGCCGCGGTGCGGCGATCAAGCGCCTCGACCACGTCAACCTGCTGGCCGAGGACGTGCGCGCGAACCGCGACTTCGCCGAGCAGGTCCTCGGCTACCGGCTGTATGAGCGGATCGAGCTCGACGACGGCAGCGAGTCCGGCGCCTGGATGAGCCTCTCGATCGCCGCCCACGAGCTGATCTACGTCCGCGACGCCTTCGGCGCGCGCGGCCGGCTTCATCACCTCGCCTTCTGGGTCGACACCCGCGAGGAGGTTCTGCGAGCCGCCGATCTCTTCCTCGACAACGACATCCACATCGAGGCGGCGCCCTCCAAGCACGCGGTCGCGCAGGGGTTCTTCCTCTACGGCTTCGAGCCCGGCGGCAACCGGGTCGAGGTGACGACGGGCGGCTACTTCGTCTTCGACCCCGATCCCGAGGCGACGGTCTGGAATGAGGCCGAGCGGGCCAAGGGCCAGGCCTGGGGCGTGAAGACGGTCGAGAGCTTCCACACCTACGGCACGCCGGTGATCGAGGAGCCGGCGAAGGCGTGAGCGCGACGGGCCAGGCCACCGAGGCTCCCTCGGACGCCGCGCGGGATCTGGTCCGCGGCGCCTTCGACCTGCACGTCCACATCTCTCCCGACGTGGTCGAGCGCCGCATCGACGACATCGGCCTGGCGCACCGTTTCGCCGAGCTCGGGCTGGCCGGCTTCTGCCTGAAGTCCCACTACAACTCGACCGCTGAGCGGGCGGCTGTGGTGCGCGAGGCCGTGCCGGGAGTCCAGGTGCTCGGAGCGATCGTGCTGAATCGGGCGGTTGGCGGCGTCAACCCCGTGGCCGTCGAGATCGCGGCGCGGGAGGGGGCGCGGAAGGTCTGGTTGCCGACCGTCGACTCCGAGAACGAGCGGGCCCACCTGGCCGCGGCGGGACCCGAGACGAAGCTGCCCGTCTGGTCGAAGCTCGAGTTCGAGCTCCGGGACAAGGGCATAGGGGCCGAGCCGGTGGCGGTTCTCGACGCCGATGGCAAGGTGCTCCCCGAGACCCGCGACGTGCTGGCGCTCGCCGCCGAGCACGGGATGGTGCTTAGCACCGGACACATCTCGGCCCGCGATGCGCTCATCGTCGTCGACGCCGCGCTCGCCGAGGGGGTCGAGAACGTGGTCCTCACCCACCCCGACTATCCGGGGCAGGCGATCTCGATCGAGGACCAGGTCGAGCTGGCTCGCAAGGGAGCGATGATCGAGCGCTGCTTCACCACGCCCTACACGGGCAAGTGCAGCTGGGAGCAGTGGCTCGAGGGGACCCGCGCGGTCGGCGCCGATCGGACGGTGCTCTCGAGCGATCTCGGCCAGGTCAAGAACCCGCCGGTCGAGGACGGTCTCCCCTTGATGGCTGAGAAGCTGCTCGGCGCCGGATTCAGCGAGGACGAGGTGCGCACCATGGCGGTCGACAACACTCGGCTGCTGGCCGGGGTGGAGGCCTCGTGAGCAGGAACGTTCTCGCAGTCGGCGCCCACGCCGCGGACTTCGTCTGGCGCGCCGGCGGCGCACTCGCCCTCGCCGCCGAGGGCGACGGCAGTGCCAGCGTGATCGCCCTCTCCTACGGCGAGAAGGGTGAGTCCGGCGAGCTCTGGAAGGAGGAGGACCAGACGATCGAGAACGTGAAGAAGGTGCGCCACGCCGAGGCCGAGGCGGCGGCCAGGGCCCTCGGGGCTGACTTCACCTGCCTCGACCTGGGCGACTACCCGCTGGAGGTCGTCGGTGACCGCCTCACCCGGCTGGTCGACGCGATCCGCGAGATCGTCCCCGATGTCCTGATCACGCATACCGACCGCGACCCCTTCAACCCCGACCACCCTGCAGCCTTCCACGCCGTCGAGCGGGCTCGCGCTCTTGCCGCCGGCGCCGGGGTGGCGAGCGCCTTCCCGACGATCAAGCCCCCCGCGTTCTTCCTGTTCGAACCCCACCAGCCGGAGCTCTGCAACTTCACGCCGAGCGTGTTCCTCGACATCACGCCGGTCTTCGAGAAGAAGAAGCAGGCGATGGCCGAGATGAAATCGCAGCAGTACCTGCAGACCTACTACGCCCAGCGTGCCGAGCAACGTGGCAACCACGCCCGCCGGGTTTCCGGCGACTCCGAGATCCGCCAGGCCGAGGCTTTCATGCGCGTCGTCCCCAACGCGGTCCGCGAGCTGTGAGCGAGCCCTACGACGAGCTCGCGCGGCTCGGCACGGCGACGGTCTTCGAGGCGTCGGGGCGCGAGGGCCTCGTCGACCTGGATCTCCACCAGGTGATCCCCGGCTCGCGCGCCGCCGGCCCCGCCCGGACGGTCCGCTGTGGCCAGGACGACATCCTGATGGTGCACGCGGCGATGGACCGGCTCGAGGCCGGCGACGTCCTGGTGCTGACCATGCCCGAGCCGCAGCCTCGAGCCCTGCTCGGCGAGCTCCTCGCGACGCAGGCGAAGGTCAAGGGAGCCGCCGCGATCCTGGTCGACGCCGCCGTCCGCGACACAGAGGACCTCCGCGAACTCGGCCTGCCTGTCTGGGCCCGCTGGATCCGGGTCCACGGCGCCGACCGAAGCGAAATGGGCGAGCTCGACGTGCCGGTGGAGCTCGGTGGAGCGACGATCAACTCCGGCGACGCCGTGATCCTCGATGCCGACGGGGCCGTCGTCGTCGCCAGGGCCCGACTCGAAGAGGTCGTCGAGGCATCGCGCGAGCGGCAGCAGAACGAGAACGCGAAGCGAGCCAGGTTCGAGTCCGGGGAGCTCTCGTACGACGTGTACGGCCTCCGGGAACTCGTCGAGGGCGACGGAGCGGGGTAAGTACTCCGGCCATGTCGGATGCAAACGTCCAGATCGTGCAGCGCTCGATCGCCGCCTACAACCGGCGCGACTTCGAGGCGATGCGGGCGATCACCGACCCCGATGTGGAAGTGGATTGGTCCGCATCTCGGGGCCTGGAGGCGGGTGTGTACACAGGGGTGGAAGAGGTCCTGGGCTTCTACCGGACCTTCTTCGAGATGTTCGAGAAGGTCGAAATCGAGTCGGACCGCTTCATCGAGGCCGGTAACTCGGTGGTCGTTCCCAACACCGCCCATATCCGAGGTCGCGATGGCATCGAAACCATCGCTCGGAGCACTTTCGTCTTCGAGGTTCGGAGCGGTCTGATCCTTCGCATCTGCCTCTACCAAGAAACGCATGAAGCTCTCGAAGCCGTCGGGTCACGTGAGCCTGCCCGGCCCACCTCACCTCCAGGCGAGCAGCTGTAGCCGGCCTCAATCGGTCTGATAATTTGACTAATAGGCGCGTACCGCTGGACGGCGATTGCTTGAGGAGAAAGACGAAGGTGCGGCAGTGACGATCACGCTCAGCGAAGGCGGCCGCGCCAGCCTCGACGCGATCTGTGACACCTTCGTTCCGGGGGAGAACGGCCTTCCGTCGGCCACCGGACTACACGTGCCCGATGTGATCCTCGGTGCGATGGGCGCCAACCCGAGCGCTGACGTCCGGGACGGGTTCGCCGGCCTGATCGAGGGCTGGGACTCCGGCTTCGCCTCCGGGTCCAAGGAGGACCGCGAGAAGTTCCTGCTCTCCTGGTGCGACTCCGACGACGTCATGCAGCGGGCCGCCTTCCAGGCCCTGCGCAAGCTGACGATGGTCATGTACTACTCGATGCCCTGGCAGGGCGACGGTCCCAACCCCGTTGACGAGGCGATCGGCTACCCCGGTCCCCACGGGAAGCTCGAGGACGTCCCGCCGAAGACGATCAAGCCGCTCGCGATCACCGAGGACACCGAGCTCGACTGCGACGTCGTCATCGTCGGCTCGGGCGCGGGCGGCGGCACGGCGGCCGGGGTGCTCGCCAAGGCGGGGCTCGACGTGGTCGTCGTCGAGGCGGGCGACTACTTCAGCGAGGAGGACTTCGACGGGGCGGAGCTCGACGGCTACGTGCGGATGTACCTGGGCGGCGGGGGGATCCCGACCCCCGACCAGAGCATCGGCCTGCTCGCCGGCTACTGCCTCGGCGGCGGCACCACCGTCAACTACACGTGGTGCTTCCGGCCGCCCGACCATGTCCGCAAGGACTGGACGAACCGCTTCGGGCTGGACGACTGGGCCGGGAAGGAGTTCGACGACAGCCTCGATGCCGTCTGGGATCGGATCCACGTCAACTCGGAGAACAGCATGCCCTCGCTCCGCGATGTCCGCTTCCGCGAGGGCCTGTCGAAGCTCGGCTGGGACTCCCAGGTGATGCAGCGGAACGCGGTCGGCTGCGACGAGGAGATCTGCGGCCAGTGCCACTACGGCTGCCCGCTCGGCGCCAAGCAGTCCACGTTCAAGACCTGGCTCCAGGACGCCTACGACGAGGGCGCGCGGATCGTCGTCAACGCGCCCGTCGAGAAGGTGCTGATCGAGGGCGGCGAGGCAAAGGGCGTCGAGGCGACCACCGCCGACGGGCACAAGCTGACGGTCCGCGCCCGCGCCGTCGCGGCCGCGGCCGGGGCGATCAACACGCCCGCCCTGCTCGCCCGCTCCGGGCTCGACAACCCGAACGTCGGGAAGAACCTGATGATCCACCCGGTCCTGCTGGTCTGGGCGATGTTCGAGGAGGAGGTCCTGCCGTGGAGCGGCGTCTTCGGATCCACCTTCTGCGACGAGTTCCTGGACATGGGAGAGGGATATGGCGTCAAGTACATGCACGCCTCCGCTCACCCCTCCGACCTCGCGGTTTTTGCTCCGTGGCGCGGCGCCGGCCAGAGCGCCGAGCTGATGCAGAGCCTCCGCTACACCGGCGGCTACGGGATCCTCCAGCGCGCTCGAGACGCCGGGGAGGTCGTGGTCGGGCCCGACGGCCTGCCTGCGCCGATCTGGAACCTCTCGGACTTCGACCGGGAGATCATGCGCAAGGGCCTCGATGGGATCACCCAGATCCTGGAGGCGGGCGGCGCGCGCCGGATCTACACCTCGCACGCGGGCTGGGTCTCCTACGACCCGGGCAACGGCGGGCGGGAGCAGATGCTGAAGGCCGCCGACGACTACGGCTGGGGCCCCGCCCAGGTGACGCTTGGGTCGTTCCACCTGATGGGGACCGCGCACATGAGCGGGAATCGCGAGACCTCGGTGTGCGACCCGACCGGGGAAGCGTGGGACGCGAAGAACCTGTTCGTCGTCGACGGCGCCGTCCTTCCGACCGCGCTGGGTGTGAACCCGATGATCACGATCGAGGCCGCGGCCCACAAGATCGCCCGCGGCATGGCGGCGAAGCTGACCTAACTAGAGAAGGGACTTGAGATGGAGGAGAAGACGATGTTGATCGGCGGCTCCTGGCAGGGATCCTCGGACGGCAAGACGTTCGAGAGCCTCGATCCGGCGACCGGGGAACCACACGCCACGGTCCCCGAGGGGACGGAGAAGGACGTGGACGCGGCGGTCGACGCCGCGCGCGCCGCGTTCGAGTCGGATGAGTGGAGGGGACTGCCCGCCGCCGCGCGGGCTCAGCTGCTCTGGCGAGTCGGCGAGCTGATCGACGAGAACATGGCCGAGCTGGTCGAGCTCGAGACCCGCGATCAGGGGAAGCCGATCGGCGTCTCGAAGGTCGTGATTCCCGGCGTCGCCGAGCACTTCCGCTACTACGCGGGCTGGGTGACCAAGATCGAGGGCGAGACTCCGCCGGTCTCGATCCCCGGCGTCTTCCACTACACGCTGCGCGAGCCGATCGGCGTCTGCGCGCTGATCATCCCCTGGAACTTCCCGACCAACATCGCCAGCTGGAAGATCGCCCCGGCGCTCGCCTGCGGCAACACCGCGGTGGTGAAGCCCGCGGAGGAGGCCTCGCTCACCACCCTCCGGCTCGCCGAGCTCATTCAGGAGGCGGGAATCCCGGACGGCGTGCTCAACGTCGTCACCGGCGGCCCCGCCGCCGGCCAGGCGCTCTCCAACCACACCGGCGTCGACAAGATCTCCTTCACCGGCTCGACGGAGGTCGGTCGCGACATCGTCCGCGCCTCGGCGGGCAACCTGAAGCGGGTCAGCCTCGAGCTGGGCGGCAAGGCGCCGACGGTGATCCTCGAGGACGCCGACCTGGACGCCGCAGTCGGGGGCAACCTCCAGGGCGCCTTCCTCAACGCTGGGCAGGTCTGCGTCGCCTACACGCGGTTCTTCGTCGACGCCAAGCGCGCCGATGAATTCGCCGAGAAGGCGGCGGCCGCCTCCGAGGGGATGAAGATGGGTCCCGGGACCGATGAGACGACCGAGCTCGGCCCCGTGATCTCAGAGGAGCACCTGAACCGGGTCCACGGCTACGTCGAGTCGGGGCAGAAGGAGGGAGCCGACCTGGTCACCGGCGGCGAGCGGGCTGGCGACGGCCTGGAGAACGGCTTCTTCTACAAGCCGACGGTCTTCAATGGCGTCAGGGACGAGATGAAGATCGCCCGCGAGGAGATCTTCGGGCCGGTGATCTCGATCATGCCCTACGAGTCCGAGGACGAGCTGATCGCCCGGGCGAACGACACCGACTATGGCCTCGGCGCCTCGGTCTGGACGCGCGACGTGGCCCGAGCCCACCGCCTCGCGGCGGGAATCAGGGCCGGCACGATCTGGATCAACATGCCGAACCCGGTCGACGCCGTCGCCCCCTGGGGAGGCTTCAACCAGAGCGGCTGGGGCCGCGAGATGGGCAAGGACGCGATCGAGCTCTACACCGAGAAGAAGAGCGTCTGGACCTCGCTGCGTTAGCGCCCGCCAAGGTCTTTGAAACGGAGCGGTTGACGCGGTCGCATCGGCAAGGGAGAATCGGGTCGCCAACAGCACGGAAGGAGACCGGTGTGTCCTGGAGCTTGAAAGGGAGCTACTTCGAGACGTGCTCATGTGACCTCATGTGCCCGTGCAACATGTCTTTCGACCACGGCGCGACCTACGATTACTGCCGGGTCACCCTCGTCTTCAACATCAAAGAGGGTGAGATCGAGGGCACGGATGTCAGCGGCCTCAGCGTCGCGGCGATCGCGGACACCCCGAAGGTCATGACCGAGGGCAATTGGCGCATCGGCCTCTTCATCGACGACCAGGCAAACGACGAGCAGATGGAGAAGCTCACCGCCGTCTTCGGGGGCCAGAAAGGGGGTCCGATGGAGGCGATCACTCCCCTCATTGGCGAGGTCCTCGGCGCCGAGCGGGCGTCATTCGAGGTGGTCGAGGAAGGGCTGCGCCACAGCGTCAAGATCGGTGACGCGATCGACTTTGAGATCGAGGACATCGTTCCCTTCGGCGTCGAGACCGGGGAGCCGGTGCGTCTCGTCGGCGTGTTCCATCCGGCCTCGTCGGAGTTCAACGCCGCTGAAGCGAAGCGCTCGAAGATCAGCGCCTTCGGCATCGAGTACGAGGGGAAGACCGGGATCTCGGCGTCCGAGTTCGCTTGGGCCGCCTGAACGCTAGGGCGCGGGCATCCCCTTCTCGTCCCCGTTCATCCCGCCATGGGATGGCATCGTCTGATCGCTCGTTGATTCGCCGCGTGAGGAGCCGTGCATGCCCATCGAATCCATCGCTTGCGCCGCCGCGGGTGAGTCCGGCAGGGTGAGTCCCGGCACCTTGTCGGGAACGAAGGCCACTGCGAGCCCGAGCACGACCAAGAGGATGGCGACGGAGCGATTGGCGACCGCCTTCCAGGGCAACAGCTTCTCGAGCGCGATCAGGGCGGCGATCATCACCATCCAGCCGATGCTCATCACGCCGAGGGCGAAGAGCGCCGCCATCAGGCCCCAGCAGCAGCCGACGCACCAGCCCCCGTGCTCCATGCCCATCCGCAGCGCGCCGATCCGGCCTGGGCGCCAATGCATGAGCACGAACGTCATCGGGTTCCGGCAGTGCCGCAAGCAGACGTCCTTGAGCGGGGTGAGCTGGTAGATCGCAGCCGCGATGATGACCCCGCCGGCCACGTAGGGGCCGCCGCTGTCCCAGGCCAGGAAGCCAAGGTCGAGCGACCGCCCGATCTCGAAGATCGCGTAGGCGATGAGGCCCGCCACCGCCCAGATGAGCAGGTAGCCGCCGACGAAGATCGCGGTGGCGCCGGCCTGGGTCGGCTGGTCCTTCCGCCGCTTTCCCTCTTCGATGCGCGCGTACATGACCACCATCGGCGCGATCGACGGAAACATCATCGCGGCCATCATCACCACCCAAGCCGTGAGCCAGAAGCCGAGACCGCCGAGATCCGTGCCCGGGCCGGCGTCCATGCCGGCCATCCGGTCTCCTGTCGTTGCCCAGGCAATGGCGGCGAGAAGCAGCAGGCCGAAGATGAGGCCGAACTGCACCGCGCTCGACAGAGGGGGTACACGGCGGAGTGTCGCTGACTCCATTGGCCCCGACTCTAGTTGCCCCAGAAGCTAGCGGTCCGCGGCGTAGTGCTCCGCGGGCTTGCTCGAGGGCGCGTCTCGGGTGCCCGCGACCGCGGCGTCGATCAGCGTCGGCCGGCCTGAGGCGAGCGCCTCGGAGACCGCCGCCGACAGCTCCTCGGTGCCGCCGGCCGAGCGAGCCTCGACGCCGAGCGAGCGGGCGAGGCCGGTGAAGTCGATCTCCGGATCGGTGAGGTCCATGCCCACGTAGCTATCGCTGCCGTCGGCGACGACGCGGGCGATGCCGCGCTTGCAGGCCGCGTACTCGCGGTTGTTCATCACCACGAGGACGAGCGGGACGTCGTAGTGGGCCGCGGACCACAGTCCCTGGATCGTGTACATCGCCGTCCCGTCGCCGACGACGGAGACGACCGGGCGGTCCGGCTCGGCCATCTTCACGCCGATCCCGGCCCCGAGCGCCCAGCCCAGGGCGCCGCCGACGGAGTGGTGGTAGCTGCCGGGGCGATCGGCCGCGAAGACGCGGCGGACCTCGAGGCCGGTGGTGATCGCCTCCTCGAGCATGATCGTGTCCTTGGGCAGGCCCGCGACCAGCGCCTCGGCTGCCGCGGTCGCGTCCATCCGCTCTCCGCTCGATGGGGGAGGTTCGCTCGGGCGCGAGCGGTCGCCGTGCTCGCTCCTCGCCGCCGCGATCCGGGCCTCGGCTTCGGAGCAGTGCCCGGCCGTCAACCGCGTCAGGGCCCTGATCGTCGGGCCGATGCCGCCCTGGAGCGCGATCTCCGCCGGGTAGTTGCGCCCGAGCTCGGTCCGGTCGGAGTCGAGCTGGAGGATCCGGGTCCGGTCGGGGATCGGAGTCGCTTCGGTGAAGTAGTGGGCCGAGAAGGCGTGGCTTCCGACCAGGAAGACGACGTCGTGCTTGGCGAGCTTCTCCTGGATCAGCGCGTCGATCGGCGGCAGCATCCCGGCCGAGAGCGAGTGGGTGGCCGGGAAGTCCACGCAGTCGTACATCGGCTCACCGAAGACGGTCGCGCCCAGCGACTCGGCCAGCGCGACCAGGTCCCTGACGGCGTCGGCTCGGCCGACGCCGTCGCCCGCCACGATCGCCGGTGCGCCGGCACCGAGCAGGGCATCGGCAAGGTCCTCGACTCCCTCGGCAACGCCCAGCTCGCGCACATCGCTGCGGCCCGGCAGCGCGTCGTCCCACTCCTCCTCGAGCACGTCGACGGGGATGGAGACCATCACCGGCCCGGTCGGCGGCGTCTGGGCGAGGAGGAAGGCGCGCCGCATCAGCGTCGGCAGATCGGCGACCTGGTTGACCTCGACCGCGTCCTTGAATGCTCCCTGGGCGAGAGCAAGCAGGTCTCCGCCCAACATCGGGTCGTGGATCAGATGGCGGCGGTCCTGCTGTCCGACGGTGACCACCATCGGCGTGCGGGCCCGCCGCGCGTTCAGCATGTTCGCCAGGCCGTGGGCCAGGCCGGCCGCGATGTGCAGGTTGAGGAACGACGGCCGACCGGTCGCGCGCGCGTACCCGTCGGCCATCGAGACGGCCGTGCCCTCGTGCAGCCCGAGGAAATAGTGGAACTCCGGCACCCGGGCGAGCTCATCCATGAGGGGCAGCTCCGTGGTGCCCGGGTTGCCGAAGACGCGATCGACGCGCTCGCTCTGGGCCAGCTCGATCAGTCTGCGAGCGGCCTTCATCCGGACTAGATGGGGTACTGGCGGGGCTGCGTCTGGACCATGGTCCAGTGGATGTCGGTGAACTCCTCGAGGGCCGCAGACCCGCCGAACCTGCCCCAGCCGCTCTCCTTCACTCCGCCGAACGGCATCTGCGGCTCGTCGTGCACCGTCGAGTTGTTGACGTGGCAGATCCCGCTCTCGATGCGCTGCGCGACATCGAGCGCAGTGGGGATGTCGCGGCTGAACACGGCGCCCGCGAGGCCGTAGTTGGTGTCGTTCGCGGTCGCGATCGCCTCGTTCACATCCGAGTACTCGAGGATCGGGACGATCGGCCCGAACGACTCCTCCGAGTACACCCGCATCTCGGGGGTCACCTTGGTCAGCACGGTGGGGGGAAGCAGGGACCGTCGGCCTCGCCGCCGGTCTTGATCTCCGCGCCCTTCGCCTTCGCGTCCTCGACCAGCTCACTGACGTGGTCGACCGACGCCTTGTTGATCAGCGGGCCGATCATCGTCTCGGGGTTGGTCGGATCGCCGACCGTCATCGCGCTCGCCTTCGCCACCAGGCCGTCCGTGAACTCGCCGGCCACCTTGCTGTCGACGATGATCCGCTCGGTCGCCATGCAGATCTGGCCGGAGTGCATGAACGCCCCGAAGTTGGCCGCGTTCACCGCCTCCTCGAGATCGGCGTCGGCCATCACGATCATCGGCGCCTTCCCGCCCAGCTCGAGCAGGCACTTCTTCAGGTTCGCGCCGCACTTCTCGGCGATGATCTTCCCGACCTTGGTGGAGCCGGTGAAGTTGATCCGCCGGGTTCCGGGATGGGCGATCAGCGCCTCGACCACGTCGGCGGCGTCGCCGGGGTCGTTGGTGAGGTAGTTGATGACCCCCTCGGGCGCTCCGGCGTCCTGAACGCAGCGGACGATCTGGGCGTGCGTCCGGGGACAGAGCTCGGAGCCCTTCAGGATCACGGTGTTGCCGTAGCCGAGCGGGGTGGCGATGGCCCGCGTTCCGAGGATCACCGGCGCGTTCCACGGCGCGATTCCGACCACGACCCCCGCCGGCTGGCGGCGCGCGAGCGCCATGGCGCCGGGAATGTCGGACGGGATCACCTGGCCGGTGACCGCATAGGCCTGGGCGCCCGCTTCGCGCATCATCCCGCTGGCGAGCTGGCAGTTGAACATCCCCCAGCCGAAGGTGCCGCCGGTCTCCTCGGTGACGATCGCGGCGATCTCCTCAGCGCGCTCCTGGAGCAGGTCGGCCGCCTTGGTGAGGATCTCGCGACGCGCGGCCGGCGGCCCGAATCCCCAGGCCTCGAACGCATCCTGCGCAGCCTTGACGGCGGCGTCGACATCGTCGGTGCCGGCCGCCGCGGCCTGACCCACCACGTCGCCGGAGTACGGATTCGTCTGCTCGGTCTCCCTGCCGGACTTGGCCCCAACCCACTCCCCGCCGATCAACAGATCCTGCTTCTGCTCCACCGCGACCGCCATCGTCTCTCTCCTCCAGCTCGAAGTCTCCGGCCCGCCGCCACCCGGCGGGATCAATAGGTCATATTGTCATACCTGATCTAGGGCCTGATCGGCTCGGAGGCCGGCTTGGCTGCCTCGGCTTCGACCGTGCCGTCGCCGGGGTCCTCGTCGGGCGGCAGCTCGCCGCCGCGCTCGGTGCCGGCGATCACCTCGTCCGGGGCCTTCTCCTTTGGGATGAACCCCGACTTCATCCCGAAGTAGACGGCCTGAGGATGGTGAGCGACGATCGCGACCGTCGACTGCTCGGGCATCACGGCGTGGCCGTCCGAGAGGGTCATGCCGATCTCGCCCAGGTCGAGAAGGCGCCAGACCTTCTCGTGCTCGGATTGGTCGGGGCAGGCGGGGTAGCCCCAGGAATAGCGCCGGCCCTGATCCTGCTCGATCTCGAGCTCGCTGCGGACCTCGGAATGGAGCCACTCGGCGAGTCCCTCCGCCGCCTGTACGCCGAGGCCATGGGTGAAGAGCTGCTCGGCGAACTCGCCGTCGCGCTCGAGCCGCTCGATCCGCTCGGTCACCTCCGGCCCGACGGTGACCCCTTGCAGGGCGACGACGTCACGGTCTCCCGAGTCGAGCGGCCGGAAGAAGTCGGCCAGGCAGATGCGGTCGTGGCGCGGCTGCCGCGGGAAGACCAGGCGCTCGATCTCACGCTCGTGATCCTCGGGATCGAAGACCACAAGCTCGTTCCCGTCCGCGGCCACCGGGAAGTAGCCGAGGCGAGCGCGGGGACGCAGGTAGTCCTGCTCGCGCCACATGCGCTCGAGCTTCGGGGCGAAGCCCTCCTCGCCGTTGTGCCCCTCGACGATCTGGCGCCACTCCTCGCCCTTCTTGCCGCGTCCGCCCCAGTGGAGTTTGAAGAGCACGTGGCGATCGAGGTGGGGAAAGACGTCGTCGAGATCGACCTCGATCTCGCGGACGCCCCAGAACGGCGGCTCCGGGATCGCGAGGTCGGTGCGAGCCGCCGAGCGAACGCTGTCGTCCGTGGTCGGCGGGCCGGTGTCGACCTTCTCGCCCTTCGCGCGCAGGTCCTCAGCCTCCCTGCGGACCTTCTCGACCAGCCGGGCGCGCCTCTCGGCGTCGACCAGCTCGTCCATCGTGTCGAGGCCGACGAAGGCGTCCTTGCAATAGAAGACGCCGGGCTCGTAGATGTCATCGGAGTCCCTGCCGCCCGGGTAGAGGATCCGCCGGCCGAAGTCGCGATTGATGGCCGCGCCGCCGATCAGCACCGGAAACTCGAGCTTCTTCGAGTGGAGCTCCTGGACGCAGGCCGGCATCTGCTTCGAGGTCGAGACGAGCAGTGCCGAGAGGCCGATGGCGTCGGCGTTCTCCTCGATCGCGGACTTGATGATCACGTCGACCGGAACCTGCTTGCCGAGGTCGATCACCGTGTAGCCGTTGTTGGTGAGGATCGTGTTGACCAGCGACTTGCCGATGTCGTGGACGTCGCCGAACACGGTCGCGATCACGACCTTGCCCTTGGTGTGGCCCTCGATCCGCTCGAGGTAGTTCTCCAGCTGCGCGACCGCCCGCTTCATCACCTCGGCCGACTGCAGGACGAACGGGAGGATCAGCTCGCCGGCGCCGAACTTGTCGCCCACCTCCTTCATCGCGGGCAGCAGGACGGTGTTGAGGGTGGGGACTGCGCCGATCTTCTCCACCGCGCTGTCGATCCAGTCCTCGACCCCGTCCTTCTTGCGGTGCAGGATCTGCCAGTGGAGGGCCTCCTCGGGCTCCATGCCCTCGGTCGGGTCGCCTGCCGCCTCCAGGGCGTCCTCGCCCTTCTCCTCGAAGTGCGCGATGAAGCGCTCGAGCGCGTCCTCTCGGCGATTGAAGACCAGGTCATCGGTGAGCTCGCGCTCGTCCTCGGGGATCTCCGTATACGGGGTGATGTGGTTCGGGTTGACCATCGCCAGGTCGAGACCGGCCTCCACGCAGTGGTGCAGGAAGACCGAGTTGAGCGCGGCGCGGGCGGGCGGCGAGACGCCGAAGGAGACGTTCGAGACTCCCAGAGAGGTCTTCACTTGTGGAATCTCGGCCTTGATCCGCCGAATGCCCTCGATCGTCTCGACGGCGGAGGGGCGCCACTCCTCGTCGCCGGTGGTGAGCGTGAAGGTGAGCGCGTCGAAGATCAGCGCCTCGGGATCGAGCCCGTGCTCCTCGCAGCAGAGGCCGCGGATGCGCTTCGCGATCTCGACCTTGCGCACGGCCGTCTTCGCCATCCCCTCTTCGTCGATCGTCAGCGCGATCAGGGCCGCCCCATGCGCCTTCGCCAGCGGGACGACCCGGTCGAGCTTGTCGCGGCCGGCCTCGAGGTTGATCGAGTTGACCACCGGCCTGCCGGGGGTCTGCTCGAGCGCCGCCTCGATCACCTCTGGCTCGGTCGAGTCGATCTGGATCGGGGCGGGCTGCGTCAGCGATACCCGCTTGGCGACCTGCCGCATCTGCTCGTCCTCGTCCTGGCGTTCGGTCAGCGCCACGCAGAGGTCGAGCACGTGGGCCCCTCCGGACACCTGGTCCTCGGCGACCTGGACGATGCCGTCGTAGTCGTCGGCCAGCAGCAGCTCCTTCGCCCTGCGGCTGCCCTGCGAGTTGACCCGCTCGCCGACCAGGGTGGGCCGTGGCTCCTGGACGAGCTGGGTCGCGGTCATCATCGAGGAGACCTGGGTCGGCCCGGGGGCCGGCCGCTCGCCGGGGGTGCGGCCTTCGACGCGCTCGCGGATCGCGCGGATGTGGTCGGGGGTGGTGCCGCAGCAGCCGCCGACGATGCCGACGCCGTAGCGCTCCACGAACTCGCCGAGCGTCGAGGCGAGTGGAGCCGGCTCCTCGGGGAAGATGGTCTCGCCGTCGGGCCCCTGGAGGGGCAGACCGGCGTTGGGGATGCAGTGGACAGGCAGCGGCGAGCTTTCGCCGAGGTAGCGGATCGCGTCGCGCATGTCCTCGGGCCCGGTCGAGCAGTTCAGCCCGATCACCTGGACGTCGAGCGCTGCGAGCGTGGTCACGACCGCGGCGATGTCGGTGCCGAGCAGCATTCTCCCTCCTTGAGGCAAGAGGGAGACGCTGGTCTGGATCGGCAGCGTCCGGCCCGTCTCCTTGAAGGCCTCGCGCGCCCCGAAGATCGCCGCCTTGACCTCCAGCATGTCCTGCGCCGTCTCGATGATGATCAGGTCGGCGCCGCCCTGGATCAGACCGGTGGCCTGCTCGGCGAAGACCTCGACCAGCTCGCGGAAGCTGATCCCGCCGAGGGTCGGGTCATCGCTCGCGGGCAGGAAGCCGGTGGGGCCGATCGAGCCGGCCACGAAGCGCTCGTCGCCGGCCGCACTGCGCGCGATCTCGGCCGCCCCGCGGTTGATCTCCAGCGTGTGGTCGTCCAGGCCCCACTCGCCGAGCTTGATCCGGCTGGCCTGGAACGTGTCGGTCTCGAGCACCTCGGCGCCCGCCTCGAGCATCGAGGTGTGGACCCCCTCGATCACGTCGGGCCGGTTCAGGACCAGCGCCTCGTGGCACTTGCCCTCGAGGCCGCCGTAGTCCTCGGATGTGAGGTCGAATTGCTCGAGGGTCGCGCCCATGCCCCCGTCGAAGACGACGACACGCTCGCGGATCGCCCCCAGGTAGTCGCGCTCAGGCATGGCCGAGCAGGGTAGCTGGGTAGGGTTCGATCCATGGCGCTCTCCAACGTCTCCGGCTTCCCCCGCATCGGCCGCAACCGCGAGCTCAAGTTCGCGACCGAGGGCTACTGGCGCGGGCAGACCTCGGCCGATGACCTTGCCTCCACCGCACGCCAAATCAGGTTGGAGAACTGGAAGCTGATGCAGGACGCGGGGATCGACCTGATCCCCTCCAACGACTTCTCCTACTACGACCAGGTGCTCGACACGATCGCCCTCGTCGGCGCCGTCCCCGAGCGCTACGGCTGGGGCGGCGGGCAGGTCGACTTTGACACCTACTTCGCGATGGCCCGAGGCTGCCAGACCGATGACGTCGACGTCACCGCGATGGAGATGACGAAGTGGTTCGACACGAACTACCACTACCTCGTCCCGGAGCTCGGCCCGGACACGAAGTTCTCGCTGTCGAGCTCCAAGCCCTTCGACGAGCACGCCGAGGCGATGGAGGAGCTCGGGATCGACACGGTCCCCGTGCTGATCGGCCCTGTCAGCTTCCTGCTGCTCTCGAAGCCCGCGGACGGGGTTTCCGAGAGCTTCGATCCGCTCGACCTGCTCGAGCCGCTGGTCGAGGTCTACGGCGAGGTGATCGAGAAGCTCGCCGAACAAGGGGCGACCTGGGTGCAGCTCGATGAGCCCTGCTTCGTGGAGGACCGCTCCGAGAAGGAGCTTGATGCCCTCCGCCTCGCCTACGAGGAGATCTGCAAGGTCCACGAGCGCCCGCGGATCGTGGTGAAGACCTACTTCGACCACGTCGGCGATGCCTACGGAGTCCTGCGCGACCTCCCGATCGAGGGTGTCGGGCTCGACTTCACGGGTGTCGTCCACGGTGACGAGCTCGATCCAGCGGCCCACGAGCACGGTGGACGGCATAACGCCCAGTTCGTCGCCGACCAGGGGGGGCTCGACGACCAGTGGCTCTTCGCCGGAATCGTCGACGGCCGCAACGTCTGGATCAATCACCTCGAGCATTCCCTCGACGCGCTCGAGGGCCTCCGCGACCGCACCGCCCAGCTCGTGGTCTCGACCAGCTGCTCGCTGCTCCACACCCCGATCGACCTCGAGGCGGAGCCCGCCGATGGAGACGCCGACCTCGACGAGGAGACGCGCTCCTGGATGGCCTTCGCCGTGCAGAAGGTGGATGAGGTGGCGACCCTTGCCAAGGGCCTCGCCGACGGCCGCGGCGCGATCGCCGACGAGCTCGACGCCAACGACCGCGCGCACGACTCCCGCCGCGAATCGCACCGCACCCGCACGCCGGAGGTGCGCTCCCGCGTCGAGGCCCTGACCGAGGCGGACGCCCGCCGCGACACGCCGTTCGCCGAGCGCAAGCAGCTCCAACGGCAGAAGCTGGGCCTGCCCACCTTCCCCGCGACCACGATCGGCTCGTTCCCGCAGACCGACGAGATCCGCACGGCACGGCGCCAGCTCCGCGCGGGAGAGATCCAGCTGGCGGAGTACGAGAATCGGATGCGCGCCGAGATCGACCGGGTCGTCGGCTTCCAGGAGGAGATCGGTCTCGACGTCCTGGTTCACGGCGAGCCGGAGCGCAACGACATGGTCCAGTACTTCGGCGAGCAGATGCTCGGTTTCATCTTCACCGAGAACGCCTGGGTGCAGTCATATGGCTCGCGCTACGTCCGCCCGCCGATCATCTTCGGCGACGTCAGCCGCCCGGTCCCGATGACGGTCGAGTGGATCACCTACGCCCAGTCGAAGACCGAGAAGGCGCTGAAGGGCATGCTGACCGGGCCGGTCACGATGCTCGAGTGGTCCTTCGTCCGCGACGACCAGCCGCGATCGGAGACGTGTGAGCAGCTGGCGCTGGCGATTCGTGACGAGGTCGCCGACCTGGAGGAGGCGGGCATCCCGATCATCCACGTCGACGAGCCGGCGATCCGCGAGGGCCTGCCGCTCCGCCGCGATCGCTGGGACGAGTACCTGCGCTGGGCGATCCACTCCTTCCGCGTGGCGACCTCAGGCGTCGCCGACGAGACCCAGGTCCACACCCACATGTGTTACTCGGACTTCGGCGACATCCTGGGGCACATCCAGGAGATGGATGCCGACGTCACCCTGATCGAGGCGGCCCGCTCCCGCATGGAGCTGCTGCACCACTGGGATCGCTCTGGCTTCACCCATGACATCGGTCCCGGCGTCTACGACATCCACTCTCCCCGCGTGCCGACGGTGGAGGAGATGGCCGAGCTGCTCCACGAGGCCGCCCGGGTCCTGAGGCCGGAGCAGCTCTGGGTCACCCCCGACTGCGGCCTGAAGACCCGCGGCTGGCCGGAGACCGAGGAGAGCCTCCGCAACATGGTCCAGGCGGCGAAGCAGCTGCGCGAAGAGCTCGTCCCCGCCTCCTAGCGGGCCTCCCCAAGCACGGCGGGGTATCGGAATCTGTTAACGACTCTTTAGCGCGGTGTTAGTGGACGCTCGCATACTTGTTCCTCGAGCAACCGACGAAAAGGGGAACACATGGAAGCCAATGGAGCACAGGGAATGCAGGTAGGGGGCCGCGAGCCCAAGGCGCTGCTGATGAGCGATGGGACCAGACTTGCCCTCGAGGACGAGGGTCCCGGCGGCCGAGCCGACTGGATGCTGCTCGGCGACGACGGGGCGAGCGATCGCGAGCTCAGCGTCGCCGACGCCATCCGGGTTGCCGGCGATCGCCACGCCGACTACGTCCGGATCAGGACCAGGTCGGAGGTCGCCTGGCTGCGCCTGGTCTCGGAGTGGTTCGAGCAGGAGGCGCGGCGCCTCGACGGCGAGCTGGCCGCGGCGAACTAGCCGCGGCGGCGACCAAGGCGGCGGCGCCAGTCGCGGGCTGCGAAGAAGTCGCTGACCTTGCGCAGCTGGTCGCGGCGCTTGGCCGTGTACGGGAAGTAGAGGGGCTCGCGCGTCTGGCCGAAGCGGCTGATTACGAGCGACTCGGGGCGCACGAACTTCTTGATCCCGTACTCGCCATGCCGGAAGCCGATGCCGGAGTCCTTCCAGCCTCCCATCGGCACGTCGGAGGCCAGGAAGCCCACGAGCACGTCGTTGACGTTCGCGGTGCCGACCTCGAGCCGGCGCGCGACGGCCTCTGCCTCCCGCTTTCTGCCGAAGACTGATGCGGCAAGGCCGTAGCGGGTGTCGTTGGCGAGGCGCACCGCCTCGTCCGCATCGCTGACCTTCATGATCCCCACGACCGGCCCGAAGGTCTCGTCGCGCATCACCTTCATGGAGTGGTCGACGTCGGTGAGCACGGTGGGCGGATACCAGTCGCCCGGGCCCTCGCCTCGCCGGCCGCCGGTGACGACGTTGGCGCCCGCGGCGCGCGCGTCCTCGACGTGGTCCTCGACGATCTTGGTCTGCGGCGCGAAGGTCATCGCGCCGATGTCCTTGCCGTGCTCGCGACCGTCCATGCCCTGGTTGAGGTTCTTGACCTCCTGGGTGAAGCGCTGGACGAACTCGTCGTAGACCGGCTCCTCGACATAGAGGCGCTCAACCGAGATGCAGACCTGGCCGGCGTTGGCGAAGGCGCCCCAGGTGGCCGCGTTGGCGGCCCTCTCGACGTTGGCGCTCGCAAGAACGATCATCGGATCCTTGCCGCCGAGCTCGGCGCTCACCGGAGTGAGCGTCTCCGCCGCCCGGGCGAGGACCTTCTTCGCGGTCCGGTCGGAGCCGGTGAACTGGACGTAGTCCACCTCGTCGACCAAGGCCGAGCCGGTCTCGCCCATGCCGTTGACGACGTCGAAGACATCCGGGCCGCCGACCTCGCTCTTCCAGGCCTCGACGATCTCGGTGATGCCGAGCGGCGTGATCTCTGACGGCTTGACGATGACCGCGCAGCCGGCGATCAACGCCGGGATCGCATCGCCGAGCGAGAGGATCAGCGGGAAGTTCCAGGGGCTGATCACGCCGACGACGGGAAACGGCCGGTACTGCACCTTCAGCTTCTTGATCTTCATCAGTGGCGAGTGGGCCGGGACCTTCTCGTCCCCGATGAACCTGTGGCCCTTCTTGCCGTAGAAGTTGATGAGGTCCGCCAGGTAGACGGACTCGCCGGCGGCTTCCCCGCGGACCTTGCCGGTCTCGCGCTGCATGGTGTCGGCGATCTCGTCCTGGTGGTCGAGGATCCAGTCCCGCAGCTTGTACATCCACTGCGCCCTGCCCTTGATCCCGAGCGCCTCCCAGGCGGGCTGGTTGGCGCGGACCCGCGCGACGGTCTCCGCGACATCGGCCGCCCGGTCGAGCGGGACGCCGGCGATCACCGAGCCGTCGGCGGGGTCGGTGACCTCAAAGCTCTCCCGCGAGCTCTGCGCGGCATTCTCGCTGGCGGTATCGATGGCCATGCTCGCTCCCCTCGTAGACCGGCGGTTGGCGGACTCTAGCGCGGGACTGGCCAGCCAGCCAGGAGCATCCTGCACTCTCGACCGCTTGGAGCAACGCTCGAGTGCGATTTTCGACAGGCGGCCAAAGACCGCCTGCCTGGGCAGGCCTACCGTGCCTCATGACAGCTGTCGCCGTCTCCCGGGGGGAGTGATTCGTGAAGAAGATCGAAGCGTTCATCCGCCATGAGGCGTTCGAGCCGATTCGTTCCGAACTGCTCGACAAGGGCTTCCCGTCGCTCTCCATCTCGGAGGTGAAGGGATCGGGTCGCCAGAACGGGCTGGTCGAGGCCTACCGGGGCTCGTCCCTGACCGTCTCGGTCCGCCCGAAGCTGAAGCTCGAGGTCGTCGTCGACGACGATGACACCGGGTCCGTCGTCGAGACCATCATCAGGCACGCCCGCTCGGGGGAGATCGGGGACGGCAAGATCTTCGTCCTGCCGGTGGAGGAGGCGATCCGCATCCGCACCGGCGAGGAGGGAGAGGTCGTTCTTCAGGCCCATTCCGAGGAGGAGATCGCCGCGGGCGCGGCCCAGGACGAATGACGATGCGCGAGCTCAGCACCCGCATGATCGAGGCCGTCCTCGACGGCGAGGGGCTGCAGGGCGTGGCCGAGCTCGCGGCTGCCGAAGCCGGCGGCCCGGTCGCGATCGTCCTGCCGCCGCGTGGCCTCGCGGCGAGGGCGCCCGGAGGTGGCGAGCTCAATGGCCTCGCCGAGTACGCGAGGGCCCGCGTCGCCGAGACCGCGGCGCCGACACCCGATCCGATCGCGCTGGAGCGCTCCATCGAGGCCGGCGGCCGGATGGTTGGGGTGGTTTTGCTGCTCGAGCCGGAGTCCGGCGACGGCAGGGCGCCGGTGCTGGTCGATCGCGACGAGGTGCTGAGGGCGGCCGCGCTGGCGGCCCTTGCCGAGGTCGCTGTGGCCGATGCCCGCGAGGAGGCCGAGCGGAAGATGCGCGGCGGGCTGATCGAGGAGCTTCGCTCCCGGGAGATCGAGACGGCCGAGACCACCAGCAAGGCGGCTCGGCTCGGCTGCGACCTGGCGCGCGGAGCGATCGCGCTGGTTGCCGAGATCGAGTCCGCGAGCCCGAGCCACGCGACGGCCCTCGTCGAGGCCGAGTACGAGGGATCGCTCGCCAAGCTGGCGGACGGGCGCCTCTACGCGATCCTTCCGGCCCGCGGCGGCGACGACGCGCCCGAGAAGACCCTCCAGGGCGCGGGCCGGATCGCCAACCGTCTCCGCAAGCACGGTAGGGCCGCCGTCTCCTCCTTCTATCCGGACCCGGGAGAGCTCCACCGCGCGATCAAGGAAGCGGAGCTGGTCCTCGACGTGGTCACGCGCGAGCCCGAGATCGCGGAGGCGCTCGACGAGGGAATCGCGGCGAGCGGTGTCTACCGGCTGCTCTTCAGGGCCCTGATCTCGGATCCCGACGAGGTTCGGAGCTTCTACCGCGACACGGTCGAGCCACTGGTCCGCTACGACGACCAGTACCGCTCGGATCTCCTCGGCACGCTCGAGGAGTACCTGGCGAGCGACTGCAACATGAACGCGACTGCGCGGGCGATCTTCGCCCACCGCCACACGGTCGCCTACAGGCTCGAGCGGGTGAAGGAGCTCACCGGGCTCGATCCGCAGATCTCCGAGGACCGCGAGCGGCTCGGTCTCGGGATCAAGGCGTATCGCATCCTCGCGCCGGCGCTGCCGCGATAGGCAATCCCGTTGGCGGGATTGGCCCGTATCTAGACTGAATTCGGATGATGCGGACGCGGGCGGTGGCGGGTGTGGTGACGACGGCGGCGCTGATCGCGGCGATCGGCTGCGGCTCCGGCGCCAAGCCGGCATCGTCCAGCGCGACCGTAACGCCCAAGATGCCGCCTCAGGCCAGCGTAGCCAAGAAGCGCGGACTGGCGGCCAACTGGCCCACCTACCACGCCAACCTGGCCCGGACCGGAGTCGATGCGACGTCTCCCGGGGTCTCGGGCTTTCACCGCACCTGGACGCACCAGTTCGACGGTCAGGTGTATGCCGAGCCGCTCGCGCTCGGCAGCCGCGTCTACGTCGCGACCGAGAACAACACCGTCTACGCGCTCAACGCGGGCAACGGGCACGTTGCCTGGAAGCGGCACCTCGGCACGCCGGTCCAGGGATCGACACTTCCCTGCGGCAACATCGAGCCGATCACGGGGATCACGGGGACGCCGGCGATCTCCGGCGACACGCTCTACGTGACGGCGTTCCTGAGCGGCTACCGCCACGTCCTCTTCGGCCTCCGGCTGCGCGGCGGCAAGGTCAGGCTGAAGCGGAACATCGATGCGCCGGGCTCCGACCCACGCGTCCACCAGCAGCGCTCTGCCCTGTCGGTGGCGAACGGGCGCGTGTACGTCCCGTTCGGAGGACTGGCAGGAGATTGCGGGGACTACCACGGCCGGGTCGTCTCGGTGAAGGCGCATGGCAAGGCGAAGAAGCGGACCTTCACCGTGGGCGTCCATCGCGAGGGCGCAATCTGGGCTCCCTCCGGAGCGGCGATTGACGACTCCGGAAGCCTGTTCGTAGCGACGGGCAACGGCGACGCCACCTCGGGATTCGATTACGGCAACAGCGTGATCCGGCTCTCCCCGAAGCTCAAGCAGACCGACTTCTACCGGGCCTCCAACTCCGCGGAGCTCAACCAGGGCGACACTGACCTCGGCTCCGTCGGGCCGACCCTTCTGGGAGGGAACCGGATGTTCGTCATCGGCAAGGAGGGGCTCGGGCTGATCATCTCCACGAGCCACCTCGGCGGGACGGGAGGCCAGCTCTTCAGCCAGGACGTCTGCGGCGGGGCCTTCGGAGGGCTGGCCTACCAGGCGCCCCTGGTCTACGTCCCCTGCACCGGCGGCCTCTACGCGCTCCGTGTGAACGGCAATTCGTTCAGCACCGCCTGGCACGCGGGGGCGTCCGCCGGTCCGCCGATCGTCGCCGGTGGCGTGGTCTGGACGATCGACGACGGCGCAGCCCTTCACGGCTACGCCGCCGACACCGGGAGCCCGGTGGCGAGCGTCGACCTCGGCTCGGTCACCCACTTCCCGACCCCTGCCGCCGGCGGCGGGCGGCTGTTCGCCCCGGCGGACAACCAGGTCGTCGCCTTCGCCGGCGTCTAGCTCTAGCCCGGAACCTCCTTGCGATGGGGGACGAGCCGGTAGACGGACCCCAGGCTCGGCTTCCCCTTGTGAGTCGACCCACGTTCGGTGATCAGGTAGATGCGCCTGGCGTTGTCCTCGCCGATGGAGGTCAGGTAGCGCGCGTCGAAGCGGAAGCTCCTCTGCTTGCCCGCGCGGCGCCCCGCCCGCGGCCGGAAGCCGTAGACCCGGCCCGTGCAGTAGTCGCCGAAGACGTAGTCGCCGAAGATCTCCCGTCCGCGGATGCGGGCGAGGCGCGAGTCGCGAACGATGTAGCCGCCCGCGACCGCGCATCCCGGCCCGTGGCGATAGGCGATCGCCGGTAGGACGGTGTCGCGCCTGGGGAGGCCTCCTCTGAACGGTGCGAACGCCTCGTAGGCAGACCAGCCGAAGTTCGCCCCACGCGACTTCGAGATCGGCACCAGGTCGATCTCCTCGTAGCGCTCGTTGCCGACGTCGCCGATCGCGATCGTCCCAAGCGTCCGGTCGAAGGAGATCGCCCTGGGATTTCGCAGCCCGTAGGCCCAGATCTCATCGCGGCCGGGCCGGCCGACGAACGGGTTGTCCGCCGGGATCGTGTACCCCGACGAGGCTGGGTCGATCCGGAGGATCTTGCCGAAGAGCGAATTGCGATCCTGCGCCGCCGTGTGGGGATCCCCTGCCGGGCCGCCATCCCCGGTTCCGACGAAGAGGTGCCCGTTCGGCCCGAACACGAGCGTCCCGCCGTGGTGGGCGGCTGTCGGTTCGCGAACCCGCAGGATCGTCACCCCGGAGGCGGGGTCCGAGACCAGCGGATCAGAGGCGCTCCGCCGGTATCGGGCTACGACCAGCTCATCCCTGTGGTCGGTGTATGAGACGTAGAAATCCCCCGTGCGGGCGTAGTCGGGCGGAAACGCGATGGAGGCCATTCCCGGCTCGCTCCGTATCCCGCGCGCCTTGACGAGCGGGCGAATGTCGAGGAAGGGCCGGCGCAGCAGGTGGTCGTTGGCGATCACCCTGACGGCGCCGCCCTTTTGGACGACGTAGAGCTGGGAATCGGTGGCCGGGGGCTGCGTCAGGTAGACGGGGTTCTTGAGCCGGGCGATTCGCTCGAGCGCGACGAACTTGGCGCCCACCGTGGTCTGCTCGCGGTTGGTCAGCCCGACGATCGCCGCCGCGATCGCGACAAGCGCAGCGATGACTGTTTCGATCCGGCGGCGGTTGACTGACGGCATGCGCGCTCCTCAGCGGGCGAGCGCAGGTTATTAGGGCCCCTCGCCAGGGCCGGCTCAGTCAGTGCCGGCGGACGATCCGGTAGACGGGCCCGTCGAGAGATGCAGCGTACAGCGCACCACCGGCGCCCTCGCCGAAGGAGCTCAGGTCGGGTACGCGCAGCCCGGTGCCCTTGTCCTTGCGGGCGCCGCCGAGCCCCGCGATCAGAGACCGGATCTTGCCCGTGCAGAAGTCGCCATAGACGTATCTGTGCAGCAGGGCGCGGCGCAGCCTGCGGTCGCGAACCACGTAGCCGCCAACGATCGCGCAGGCGTTCCCGGAGCTGCTGTACACCTTGATCGGCTTCACCGTGCCGCCCGGCGTGGGTGGATGCGCTCCCGAGAACGGGGCGAAGCCCTCGAAGTCGTTCCAGCCGAAGTTGGCGCCGGCGGCGGCCGCCAGCGTCAGGTAGTCGATCTCCTCGAAGCGGTCCTGGCCGACGTCGCCGATCGCGATTCTCGGGTGCGCCGGGTCGCTGGTCAGATCGAAGGAGAAGCGGTACGGGTTGCGCAGTCCACTCGCATAGATCGTCGTCGCCGAGGATGCCGGGTCGATTCGGAGGAGCTTGCCCAGCATCGAGCTGGGGTTCTGGGCGTTGTCGTTCGGATCCCCCTCGCTGCCGCCGTCGCCCGTCCCTGCGTACAGAAAGCCGTCGGGGCCGAGCTGAAGCTGGCCACCGTTGTGGTTGGACTCGCTGTGGTGAGGGACCACCAGCAGCTGGCGCAGCGTGCTCGCGGAGGCATGCAGTCCGTTCGGATCGGCGTGCAGCTCGGCGATTTCGATGTCGCCCGAGGGATTCGTGAAGTAGACGTAGAGCAATCGCGACGACGCGTAGTCCGGGGGGAAGGCCACCGACAGCAGGCCGCGCTCACTCTCGGTGCTGACGAGGGGGGCGATGTCCAGGAAGACGCTGCGGTGCTTGCCCTGGACGAGTTGAATGCGGCCTTCCTTCTCGACCACGAAGATTCCGCTCACGCCGGGCGCCGAGCTGACGTACGTCGGGCTCTGGAACCGCCCGATCCGCTTCAGCTTCACACGCGGCTTCGCGTCGGCGCTCGGCACCGCGGCCACCGCGGTCGCAGCGAGCAGGCAGAGGGCCAGCGCCACCAGGTGCGGGAGGCGGGTCATCTTCACCCTTGAAGGAACACGTCGTGCCCCCGCTCGATGCGCTCGTCGGCTACGCACCTGGAACGAGGCGATAGACGGGGCCCATGAGCGAGGTGGCGTAGAGGTGGTGAGCGTTGTCCTCGCCGAACGACGAGAGCGAGGAGACGTTCAGGCCAAGCGCGCGATCGTCATGGGCCTCGGGAATGACCGGCACGAGGCTGCGCAGATCTCCGGTGCAGTAGTCGCCGTAGACGTAGCGACCGTAGAGCGCCGGGAGGGTGCGGTCGCGAACGACGTACCCACCCGTGATCGAGCAGTTTCCGTCGCTGTGGCGGTATTCGAAGATCGGCGGGACCGCGTTCGGTGCGGTCTGGTCGGTGTTGAAGCGGTCGGTGCCCTCGAAGGCCGACCAGCCGAAGTTCGCGCCCCGGGCCCCTCCCTTCACCGTGTAGTCGACCTCCTCCAGGGTGTCCTGCCCGACGTCGCCGATCACCAGCGCCCCCGCCTTCGGGTCGAAGCTGAAGCGCCACGGGTTGCGCAGCCCGTATGAGTAGATCTCGGGACGCGCGCCCTGGCGGTGAACGAACGGATTGTCAGGTGGGATCGTGTACGCGGGCCCGCCGGCGCCGCTGGCGGGCCTGATCCGGAGCAGCTTGCCGAGCACCGAGCCGAGATCCTGTCCGGTTCGGCGCGGGTCGTCCTCCTGGCCCCCGTCGCCTGTCCCGATGTAGAGATCGCCGTCCGGCCCGAACTGGAGCTGGCCGCCGTTGTGGTTCTCGGCGAAGTCGGTCATCTTGAGGATCTCCCGGGCGCTGCCCTCGTCGAAGGAGCCGTCTGAGCCGACCGTGTAGCGCACGACGTGCTGGTCCTGGTCGGTCCCGGTGAAGTAGGCGTAGACCAGGTGCGAGGACTGGAAGTCGGGCGGGAAAACGATCGAGAGGAGTCCCTGCTCGTCGTTGTTGGTCACCTGGTCGGTGATGTCGAGCGCAGGCTGCGAGACGATCTCGCCATCCCGGACGATGCGGACGGTCCCACCCTGCTCGACGACGTAGAGATCGTTGCTGCCCGGGGGCTGGGCGACGTAGGTGGGCTGGTCGAAGTCGCCGACCTTCTGCAGTGCCACCTTCTTGCCGGACGGGGCGGCGACCGTTCCCGATTGAGAGCCGGACGAGGAGCCGCCTGTCCCGCCGCACCCGGCCGCGACGGCGGTCAAGACGGCTACGGCGAAGAGGAAGGCGCCCCCGCGGGTCATCCCCGCAGACTCTAGGCGGGCTAGGGAGTCGTTGAGGTCCCGCTCGAGCCGCCGAGCTCGGACTTCTGCTGCTGGGTGCCGGCCTGGCCGATGATGTCGCCCGGCTTGATCGGCACGACCTTGCCCGAGTCGTCAACCCGCGTCTGTGGCGGCGCGCTCGAGATCCGGACGACGAACTCGCCCTCCGGGACTGAGCCGTCGGCGGTGACGGCCTTCGCCTTGCCCTCCAGGCCGGCGGCGACCCGGTAATGAACCGTGTAGGTCCCCGCCTGAACCGGAGTCACGTTCCAGACGATGCGCTTGGTCTGATGCGCGGCCAGTGCTCCGAACGCGAAGGTGTCGGTCTGCGCCGCCTCCGCTCCGGCGGACGCGGTCTGGCCCTCGAGCTTGGGGAAGCCCACCTCCAGGATCCAGACCGGCCGGAACGGAATCGCCAGGCCCTCCTGCTCCGAGCGGACCGAGAAGGAGCCCTGCACGTCCGGAAGGTTGTTCGCGCCTCCCGACGCCCCTGCCGGAGCGCTGCCCGTTCCGGTGCTCGTGGTGCCCGAGTCGCTCGTGCTCGCGTTCGAGCTCGTGAAGATCGTGATCGCCAGGTCCGGGATCGTCTTGTCGCCGGAGTTCGCGACGGCCAGCGTCAGGTTCGTGTTCTGAGCGAGCTGCTGCTTGCTCGGGAAGTCGGCGCTGACGATCGAGACGGGGAAGTTGCCCTCGGGCTCGTTTGCATCCTGCCGAGTGCCGCCGCAGGATGCGATTCCCGCTGCCAGGAGCACTCCGAGAAACCAAATCCCCAGTCGTCGGCGGGCCTTTAGGGAACGGGCTGTCGAGGCGCTCTCCTCCAAAGGCGCGGGCAACATACCACGCACCCTACCCCGCCAATCCGGCTCTGCTCCTTGAGTTGCGGGGATTTCTTGGGCGGAAGTTACGTACGACGGTTGTGGGTGGCGGACGGCGGCCCCATCACATAATCTTCCCGGTGCGCTTATTCGGCGATGAGGTTGGTGTTCGCCGTGAAGTGGGCGTGCGGGGCCGGGCCCCACAATGGGGGAAGGCTCCGGAGGAGAGCAAATGGTCAGATCCGTAGCCGACAGGGCATTCCTCCCGGCCAAGTCTCTATTCGAGCAGGTCGGGGACATGATGATCCTGACCGCGAAGACGGTCGTTTCGGCGATCCGTCCTCCATACCCCTACGGCGGCGAGTTCATCGGGCAGTTCCTCTTCGCGCTCCAGCTCTGCTGGTTCCCGATGATGATCTCGACGCTCGCCTTCGGGTTCGGGGCACCGGGCCTGCAGGCCGCCAACTTCCTCTCTCTGTTCGGGGCCCTCGACCGCCTCGGCGGATTCTTCGTCCTCGCCTCGATCCGCGAGTTCGCGCCCACCGTGACGGCGGTCGTCGTCGCCGGCGTGGCAGGCACGGCGATCACCGCCGACCTCGGCTCCCGGAAGATCCGCGAGGAGCTCGACGCGCTTCAGGTCCTCGGCGTCGACCCGATCAAGAACCTCGTCGTGCCCCGCTTCCTCGCCCTGATGCTGATCACTGGCTTGATGGACATCTACGCGCTGATCTTCGGCATCGTCGGCGGTCTCGGCGCGGAGCTGCTCTACAACGAGCCCTTCGGCGGGTTCTTCGCGACGCTCTTCAACAACGCCTCGGTCACCGATCTCTGGGGCTCGGTTCTGAAGTGCACGATGTTCGGGGCGATCATCGCGATCGTCTGCTCCTACAAGGGGATGACTGCGTCCGGAGGTGCCGAGGGGGTGGGTCGCGCCGTCAACGAGGGCGTGGTCATCGCCTTCATGGGTGTCTTCGCGTTCAACTACGTCTTCACTCAGACGCTTCTCGCGACCCATCCGGAGCTCCAGGTGATCAAGTGAACGCGGGCTGGCTGGCGGTCCCGCGGGGCTGGCTCAACTCGATCGGCGAGATCTTCGGATTCTGCGCGCGCGTCGCCGGCCTGGTCTACACCGGCCGGGTCTTCGAGTTCTTCGGTGAGGCCCTGCGCCAGACCGGCATCCTGATCCTCGGCTCCACGATCGTGATCTGGGGCCTCGTCTTCATTCTCGGGCTCCAGTGTGGCATCGAGGGCGCCTACTTCAACCGATCCGTCGGCGCCCCCGCCTATGCCGGCGTGTTCGCCGCCTGGTGCGACCTGCGCGAGGTGATCCCTTACGGGTTCGGCTACATGCTCTCCGCCAAGGTGGGCACCGGCATCGTCGCCGAGCTCGGCGCGATGCGGATCTCCGACGAGATCGACGCCCTCGAGGTGATGGGTGTCCCGCCGGTCACCTTCCTGGCGGCCACCCGCCTGCTCGCCGCCTGGATCGCCTTCCCCTTCATGTACCTGGCCGCGGTCGGGATCGGCTACTTCGCCAGCTGGCTGGCCGTCGTCGAGCAGATCGGCGACGTCTCATCCGGCGGGTACTTCCTGATCTTCTGGATGTTTCAGAACCCGCCCGACCTCTTATTCAGCCTCATCAAGGGCATGGTGATGGCGACCGCCATCGTTCTCGTCGGCTGCTACTACGGCTACACGGCATCCGGAGGACCGGTGGGAGTCGGCACCGCGACCGCGAAGTCGATGGTGCTCAACATCGTGCTCGTGCACATCATCGGGATGATGGGAACCCTGGTCTTCTGGGGGGCAAACCCGAGGGCGCCGATCGGCGGATGAGCAGTGAACTTTGATCAAGGAGGCGTGACAGGTGGCTGAGAGGAAGAAGAGCACTTCGCGTAGCGAGACCGAGAGCACGAGCAGCCGCTCGACGACGAAGCGCGATACCACCCAGCGCCGGGCGCCCGCGCGGGACAAAGCACCCGAGGCGGAGGCGAACGCCGAGGCCGAGGCGGTTGACCAGGGCGATCCGCTCGAGGCGCAGGGATACGGCGAGGAGGACTTCTCCGGCCGCGACTACACGATTCCCGGCGTCGACGCCGACGACCCGGATCCCTACAAGTGGCACACGGGCCAGAAGAAGGACCACGGCGGCGAGGACGCGGTCGAGATCATCGACCTGGTCAAGCAGTTCGGCCGCACACGAATCCTGAACGGCTGCAACCTCGGGATCCCGGACAACATGATCTCGATGGTTCTCGGGCCCTCGGGCACCGGCAAGTCTGTCCTGATCAAGCACATCGTTGGGCTGCTCTACCCGGACGCGGGTGACGTTCTCGTCCACGGCGAGTCGATTCCGAACATGACCGACGACGAGCTCTTCGAGGTCCGCAAGAAGTTCGGGCTGCTCTTCCAGGACGGCGCGCTGTTCGGCTCGATGAACGTCTACGACAACACCGCCTTCCCGCTTCGGCAGCACACCGACAAGGGCGAGGAGGAGATCGAGGAGATCGTCAACCGCCGCCTCCGCGAGGTCGGCCTCGCCGAGGCGATGTACAACATGCCGAACGAGCTCTCGGGTGGGATGCGCAAGCGCGCCGGCTTCGCCCGGGCGCTCGTGCTCGACCCGGCCATCGTCATGTTCGACGAGCCCGATTCGGGCCTCGACCCGGTCCGCACGGCGCTGCTCTGCGAGCTGATCCGTGAGATCCACGAGGAGAACGGCGGCTGCTACCTGGTGATCAGCCACGACCTCGGCACCGCCCGCCGGATCGCAGAATTCCTTGCGGTGCTTTGGAAAGGTCGGATCGTCGAGAGCGGCCCAGCGGATGAGCTCTTCAACTCGAACAACGAGTTTATCCGCCAGTTCCTGAACGCGGACGTCAAGGGCCCCCTGGCGATGGACTAGCGACGCCCAGGACGGCGCATCTCTGCGTCCTCGGCTTCACGTCTCGCTCACGCACGCAATTGCCGGTTTTCGGTGGCCATGACCGCCGTCCGCCTGGCTACCGTGAAGCGCATGCTTCCGAAGCGCATCACCGACGACGACGTGCTCACAGCGGTCGTCGACCGGGCGGGAGATGGCTATTGCCTGACTGCGGAGGTGTTCCCTTCATTGCCGAAGTTGAGCCACGCCGACCGCCGGCGGGCGCTGAAGCGTTCGATCAACCGCGGTCTGGTGCTCGAGCGGCGAGGCCCTGACGGCCGGACGTGGGTAACGGTCGCCAGCGAGGGCTGGCGGCAGCTTCGCGCCGCGTAATTAGCGCCTTGTTCATAGTCGCTGCGTAACCTGCGCTTGGTGAACGCGGGGAGATTCTTCGAGCGGGTCGCGGCCGCGGCCGTGCGCTGGCCGTGGCTCCTGATCGCGCCGATCGTGGCCCTCACCGGCGCCGGGATCTTCGCAGCCACCCGGCTCGAGACCAACGCCGGCACCGACACGCTGGTCAGCAAGGGGTCGTCCACCTACCAGGCGACCCAGGACTTCCACGAGAAGTTCGGCGACGAGCCCGTGATCGTGCTGGCGAAGGAGGACCTCCGCAAGCTCGTCCTCACAAAGGATCTCGAGCCGCTCTTCGAGCTCGAGGAGTGCTTTGCCGGCGGCACCCAGCTGGCCGCCTCTCTGCCGCACCGACAGAAGCAGCCGTTGCCGCCGGTCTGCGACCAGATCGCGAAGCTTCATCCGAGCCGGTCCGTGTTCGGGCCCGGGACCTTCCTCTACCTGAGCGTCGCCGGGATTCAGCAGGCGCTCCAAGGCCAGATCGGCGGCGCCGGCCAGGCGGCGCGGGCCGCGGGCCAGCGCGCCGCGAAGGCGGCTGCCGACCGGGGAGCCTCGGCCGCGGAGCAGCAGCAGGCCGCGAACGCGGCCGCGCAGCAGGTGCTCAACCAGTTCCAGAGCCAGCTCGTCCAGGTGGCTCTCAAGTACGGGATCACCTCGATCCCGCGCCTGGATGACCCGAACTTCGTCGGCCGGGTGGTCTTCGACCAATCGAAGCCCGCGGGCACCCCGAAGGAGCGCTTCGGCTACCTCTTCCCGAACAAGAACGCGGCGCAGATCATCGTCCGGCTGCGCCCCGACATGACCGACGCGGAGCGCCACGAGGCCATCGGCCTCTTCCGCCAGGCGGTCTCGGACCCGCGCTTCAAGCTCACCGACGGCAGCTACGTCGTCACCGGAGCGCCTGTGGTGGTCGACGCCGGCGCCCGCGAGCTTCGCAGCCAGACCCTGCTGCTGCTCGGAGTCGCCGGCCTGGTGATGGCCCTGACGCTGCTGCTGATCCTGCCGCGGCCGCTCCGCCTGCTCCCCCTCGCGGTCGCGGTGGCGGCCGGGGCGATGACGATGGGCCTGGTGGCGCTGTTCGGCGGCTCGCTGACGGTCGGAGCGATCGCGATGCTTCCGGTGCTCGTCGGGCTCGCGGTCGACTACGCGATCCAGTTCCAGGCGCGCTTCAACGAGGCGAGAGCGGAGGGCGCGCCACCCGGCCGCGGCGTCGCGATCGCGGCCGGCGGCGGCGGGCCGGTGATCGGCGCGGCCTGCGTGGCGACGATCGCCGGCTTTGCGGCCTTCGCGCTCTCTCCGAGCCCGCTCGTGCGCTCCTTCGGGCTCCTGCTCGTCGTTGGAGTGGCGCTGGCCTTCCTCGTCGCGCTCACCGGCGGGCTCGCCGCCCTCGGGCTGTCGGGATGGCGTCGGCCGCACGAGGCATTGCCGGAGTCCGGGCCGGAACGCCCCCAGCGCCTGCAGGGCGTCGCCGCCCGCCTGCAGTCCATCGGGGTGGCGGCGATCGCGATGGCGATCGCGAGCCCGAGGCGCGTGCTCGCCGCGGGCCTGCTGCTCGCCGCGTGCGGATGGGTGGCGAGCGCCGGCACCAAGGTCGAGACCGACATCCGCGACCTCGCGCCGCCTCATCTGGCCGCGCTGCAGGACCTGAATGACCTCGAGAAGGAAACCGGGATCTCCGGCGACGTCAACGTGACGATCAAGGCACAGGACCCCACGAGCCCGGCGGTGATCTCCTGGGCCGAGGGCTTCCAGCAGCGCGTGCTCGCCCGCCATGGCTTCTCGGGGTCCCACCCGAGTTGCGCCGATGCCCAGATCTGCCCCGCCCTCTCGCTCACCGACTTCTTCGGGGGAGCGACCGCTTCCTCGACGAGCTCCTCGGGCACGGCGGGCCAGGGAGTGGGGGACGTGCACGCCCTGGTCCAGGCGCTGCCCTGCTTCATCTCCCAGATCGTGATCAGCCACCGCGGCGAGTGCAACCCGTCGGCTGGCGCCACGCCGATCGGCGACACCGCCGACGTCGCCTTCGGCATCAGGGTGCAGCCACTCTCGGACCAGCAGGACCTGATCGACGACATCCGATCCCAGATCAACCCGCCCGATGGACCGTCGCCACCGCCCGGGACCACCGTGCGGCTCGCCGGGCTTCCGGTGCTGGCTGCCGAGGCGAACACGGATCTATCCAACAGCCGCTGGTGGCTGCCGCTCGTCGGATTGCTCGCCGTCGGAATCGTCCTGACGCTGATCTACCGGTCGATCCGGCGCGCCGTCGTCCCTCTGATCCCGGTCCTGATGGCCACCGGCTGGTCCGGGCTCGTCGTGGCCGCCCTGGGCATCTCCCTGAACCCGATGTCCGCGACGCTCGGCGCGCTGGTGATCGCAATCGCGACGGAGTTCTCCGTGATCCTCTCCGCCCGCTACGCCGGCGAGCGGCGGGCGGGTCAATCGGTCGGGGAGGCGCTGCGGCGTACCTACCTGCGCACCGGCGCAGCCGTGCTGGCCTCCGGTGTCACCGCGATCGCCGGCTTCGCCGTCCTCGCGATCGCGGGGCTACCGCTGCTCGACGACATCGGGCTGATCTCGGTGGCGCCCGTCCTGCGCGACTTCGGGCTGGTGACCGTGGTGGACCTGCTTGTCGCCCTCGCCGGCGTGATGCTGGTGCTGCCGGCGGCGGTGGTCTGGGCGGAGGAAGGATTCCGATTGCCCACGCGCGCGGCCACCCCGCCAGTCGCTCCGAGCCAATCCGTCCCGTAAGGGACCATTGGAAGCGTGGAGAACGGCGCTGGACGAGATGGGGGCTCCGGGAAGGAGCCGAGCGAGCGCCCGCGCCGCGCGACCGTCTATTCGCTGATCGTCGGGATGGCGTTCATCGCGCTGATCGCGGTCGCCGGGATCAACACGATCTCGACGAAGAACAAGGGAGTCCTCGGGGCGAGCAGCGAGGGCGACATGCCGCTCGCGCAGTTCGCGGTCCCGAACGCGCGGACCGGGGCGAGCGGTGACGCCAACATCGCCCAGGACGATTGCGACTCGGCGCGGATCCCATGTCCCTCCGGGAGCCGGCGGGCTCCGGCGTGCGGCGTCGAGGTGCCCGGGGCGCTCCGCGTCTGCGACTTCTTCGACAAGCCGCTGGTGCTCTCGTTCTGGTTCACGCGGGGCGGCGACTGCGAGAGCCAGGAGGATGTCTTCGAGCGCGCCTACCGCAGGTACTCCGGCCAGGTCAACTTCCTGGCGGTCGACGTGCGCGACGACGATTCGGAGGTCCGCAAGCTGATCACCGAGCATCACTGGACTCACCCGGTCGGGCTCGACCGCGACGGCGCCCTCTCGAACCTCTATCGCGTCGGCGGCTGCCCGACCTTCGTCTACGCCTATCCGGGCGGGATCTTCCAGGCCACCTCCATCGGGCGGCTCGGGGACCAGCAGTTCTTCTCCAAGGTCGACGCCCTGATCGCGGCATCGAAGAGGCGGGCGGCTACGGTGCGCTGATGGTCGAGCTGCCGGAGGAATGGGAGGCCGCCCCGGAGCCGGGCTGGATCGACCCCACCCTCGCGGAGGAGTTCCCTGGACTCTCGATCGTCTCGACGGTCCTCGAGGCCAGAACCGGCCGCAGCCCCGAGGCGCTCAAGGAGCAGCTGCGCTTCCTCAGCGACCGGATCGCCGGGGCGCAGGCGATCCAGCTGCGCCAGAAGCCGATCCCCTGGGCCTACCGCGTCTTCTTCCGGCACATCGGGCTCGACCCGGACACGACGCGGACTCCGATCGAGCAGCTGATCTTCGAGCGGATGCACGACGGCCGCTTCAAGAGCCGAAACCGGGTCGACGACGCGCTCACCATCGCCATGGTCGAGGTCGGCGTCGCGCTGCGCGCCTTCGACGCCGACAAGGTCGAGGGAAGGCTCGGCCTGCGCCTCTCCGCCGAGCGGGAGGCATTCGAGGGTCGCGTCTCGCCTCTACCGGAAGGCACGATCGTCGTCGCGGACGAGAAGCGGGCACTGGGGATCCTCTTTGACCGGACGGCCGAGGGGCGCGGCGTCAAGCGTGGCACCGGCCGGGTTCTGGTCGCCGCGATCGGCGTCAGGGGCGTGCCCGACATCGCGCTTGAGGAGGCACTATGGGTGGCGGGGAGCACCCTGCGGGCGTAGACTCCTGTTCCAAGGAGGACTGATGGAGGAGCTGCTCGAACGCCCTGACGTGTCCGAGGTGCAGATCGCGCCACAGCAGGACCTGGTTCCTCCGGCGCCACCGGAGGGCCTCGACACCTTCCTCTACGAGCACGACGAGCGGGACGCCCGGGCGGACCTGCGCCGGCAGATCGCCGCGATGGAGCTCGCGCTCGCCAGGCTGTTCGGCTCGGCCTTCCCCCGCAAGAACATCGACTTCTCCGTCCAGGGAATGGGCGGGCCGCGTCTGCTCTCCGTGGACGAGCTGGAGAAGGTGCGAGACGGCCTCGCCGCTCGCATCCAGGAGGTGAAGGCGGACCTCCACGACTACGCGGTCCTCGAGGAGGCGAACCGGGAGCTGATCGAGGAGATGATCGCCGACCCCGCTTCGCACAAGTGGGTCCGCGTCTACAACGAAGACATCGGCGAGCCCGGCTGCAAGAACTGGCACGCCAAGCCGCGCTGGGGCCTGCTCGGCTTCCTGCTTGGCTGGTGGCGGGTCAAGCTCTCCTCCGGTTGCCCGTTAGCCGAGGGGCCTCGGCCCCCTGATCTAGTGCCCTAGATGCCGAAGAAGCGACAGCGGCGCAAGCGCCGCCGCCGGCAGACTGCCGGATCCCCGCCCGTTCAAAGCCGGCCCTCTGCGGTGGCGGTTGACGATGCTCAGCGGGCTCGCGCCGCCCGCCATCGAGCCGGCCATGAGCGGCCGGCCGCTCCGTGGGGCTCGTTCCCACTGACCGAGATCGTCATCTTCATCGGCGTGGTCCTGCTGCTGGTCGGGTTCTTCGTGCCACCGCCCCAGGGGTTCGTGATGATCGCGGTCGGCCTCGGCCTTGCGTCACTGGCCGCCCTGGAGCTCGCGATTCGCGAGCACTTCGCGGCGTACCGCTCCCACACGCTGCTGCTGTCGGCCGGAGTCGGAGTGCCGCTGTTCGGCGTTCTGTTCGTGGCGACGAAGCTCAGCCCGGCCATCTGTCTCGCCGCCGGGCTGCTGGCGTCCGGGGGCACCGCCTGGCTCCTCGCCTCGGCTTTCCGCCGCCGCTCCGGCGGCGCCCTCTATCGCCTCAGGGGATGAATCGCCCGCCGGACATCGCGGGCGGCTAGTTCAGCCGCCCGCCCAGCTTTTCCTCGATGGCGGTGACCAGAATCCTCCGCTGGCGCTCGGTCAGCGTGCCGACCTTCTTGCCCTCTCCGAGAGCGGCCGACGCCAGCAGCTTCCGGGAGCGGGCCCGGCCCCAGCGACGCTGGCTGCAGAGGAGCTCGCTGAGGCTCATGCTCTCGGCCTCCCACGGGGAGTCGACGATCACCTCGGTGATCGAACGCCGGCCGGCTGAGACGTCCCTTTTCAGCGCGGCGCGAGCGAGGCGCACCTGGTTGGCTCGAGCGAGAGCCTCCATGCACTGGGCGCTACCTCGCTGTCTGGTCTCGTTCTCAGTCTGGGGTTCGACGACCGTCGGCTCAAGACGGCGAGGGGCGATGGGGGGGATGGGGCGTGCAGGGGCAATCGTCGAGGCAGCAGACATCAGGTCTCCCTCCTGCTTAGGTCAGGAATTGTTGGCGGGCTTGGTTGCGGCCGGCGGCCCCCAGTCGCTCATAGAGCCGGGGGAAGTGGACGGTCCTCTCCTCAATCTGTTCCCGTCCGCTCCCTGCCCCGGAAGCGCTCGGCGAGGCGAAACCTACAGGCATCGCGCGCCGACGGTCAACACCCGAACGAACATCCCGTTCGCTAAGAGCAGATGTTTTGTCGAGGAGTCGTTTCTACGTCCATGACGGTGGGCTAAACAGTACTCAATACCCGGGAGATGAACGATCGAAACTCCGAGTCAGCCGGCAGGTAGTTCTGGAAAGCGGCCCTTGACGGCCGCGAAGATCTCCAGGGCGCGATCGAGATGGTCGCGCTCATGGGTCGCCATCAGGCTCGTCCGGAGCAGCGCGCCGCCCGGGGGGACGGCGGGGTGGAGGGCGACGTTCGTGTAGACGCCCGCCTCGAAGAGAGCCTTCCAGAGCAGGACGGCCTGCCAGTCCTCTCCGACGATCACCGGCACGACCGGGGTGGTCGCCTCGGTGCCATCCGGGAGCGTGCCCGGCTCGACGACCTTCAGGCCCATGTCGCGGAAGCCCTGGCGCAGGTAGGCCGCGTTGTCGAGCAGGCGGGCCATCAGCTCGGCTCCCTCGGAGCGGATGACCCGGAGCGCGCCGAGGGCCGCGCCGACGGCGGCGGGAACGGCAGAGGCGCTGAAGATGAACGAGCGGGAGGAGATCCGCAGGTACTCGATCACCTCCTCGGAGCCGGCGATGAAGCCTCCGCACGAGGCAAGGCTCTTGGAGAAGGTGCCCATCCGCAGATCCACGTCGTCCTCGAGGCCGAAGAGCTCGCAGGCGCCCGCCCCCCGCTTGCCGAGGACGCCGACGCCATGGGCCTCGTCGACCATCAGGCGGGCACCGAAGCGACGGCAGAGCTCGACGATCGGTGGGAGGTCGCAGACGTCGCCCTCCATCGAGAAGACGCCGTCGACCACGACCAGGGTGCCGCTTCCTTCGGCGGCGGCCCGCTCGAGCATCGTCTCGAGCTTGTCCATCCGGTTGTGGCGGAAAGGCCGGAGGCGGGCGCCGGAGAGCTTGCAGCCATCGAGGATCGAGGCATGGTCGCCCGAGTCGCAGATCACCGTGTCGCCCGGCTCCAGGATCGCGCTGATCGCGCCCAGGTTCGACTGGTAGCCGGTCGTGAAGACGATCGTGTCCTCCGTGCCCATCCACTCGGCGAGCTCGCGCTCCAGCTCGACGTGCAGGGGCGTGGTGCCGTTCAGCAGCCGCGAGCCGGTGACGCCGGTCCCGTAGGTCTCGAGGGCGTCGCGGGCCGCCTGCTTGACCCGCTCGTCGGTGGTCAGCCCCAGGTAGTTGTTGGAGCCGAGCATGATCGTCTCTCGGCCCTCCATCTCGACAACCGGTCCCGCCTGGGACTCGAGGATGCGGAAATAGGGGAGGAGATCGCCCTGCTTGGCGGCTTCGAGCTGCTCCACCCGGTCGTGGGTCCGGGCCTTCTCGAAGACATCCGACACTAAACGGGTCGCGCTGTCGCGCGCCCTTGCATCAAGCGTGGAGTCGGACATGCCCGGGAAGTCTCGCACGTGTAGCTTGCGCAGCCGTGCCAGGCGGTCCCATAGACGTACGGCCCGTGCAGGGCCGAGGCGAGCTGAAGAAATTCATCAAGCTCCCGTTTCGGCTCCACCAGGGCACGCCCTGGGTACCGCCGCTGCTCTACGAACGGCGGGAGTTCCTCGACAAGGACAAGAACCCCTACTTCGAGCACGCCGACGCCGAATATTTCCTGGCATGGCGAGGCGGAGAGACGGTCGGTCGAATCACCGCCCAGGTGGACCGCCGCTGGGACCAGTTCCAGGGAGGCAGCGACGGGCAGTTCGGCTTCATCGAGGCCGAGGACGACCCGGCCATCTTCGAGGCGCTGCTGGGGACCGCCGAGAGCTGGGTCCGCGAGCGGGGACGGGACCGGCTGGTCGGCCCGATGGACTTCACCACGAACGACGAATGCGGTCTGCTGATCGAGGGCTATGAGAGGCATCCCTACATCCTCGAGCCGTGGCATCCGCCCTACTACCGGGAGCGGCTCGAGGCGCTCGGCTACGGCAAGACGATGGACCTCCTCATGTGGAACCTGGAGATGGGTGAGCTGAAGGAGGGAGATGCGTTCGCCGATGCGATCCATGCCGTCGCGGACAAGGTCGAGTCCGAACACGGGATCACCGTCCGCAACATGAACAAGCGGGACCTCGAGACCGAGATCGGCCGCTTCATGGAGGTCTACAACTCAGCCTGGGAGAAGAACTGGGGCTTCGTGCCGATCACCGACGAGGAGGTCGCCTTCCAGGCGAAGAACCTGAAGCAGATCCTGGATCCGCGCTGGGCCTTCATGGCCGAGCGCGACGGCGAGGTTCTCGGCGCCGCGCTGACGCTGCCGGACATCAACCAGGTGACGAAGAAGATGAATGGCCGGCTCCTGCCCTTCGGGTGGCTGCGCTTCCTGCTCGGCAAGGGCAAGATCGATCGGGTGCGCGTCTTCGCCCTGGGGGTGAAGCCCGAGTACCAGCACACCGGGATCGCGGCGCGCTTCTACGTGCGTCACATCGAGACGGCGGCCGAGGTCGGCGTGAGCGGCGGCGAGGAGGGCTGGATCCTCGAGGTGAACGAGCCGATGAACCGCGCCATGGAGGGCATGGGCGGCACGATCGTCAAGCGCTACCGGCTCTACGAGAAGTCGCTCTAAGCGGCCGCTTGTGCGGGCGCGATCTGACGGCGAAGCCGTCTACCGGCGCTCGAACGTGCCCATCAGCTGGGCCTTGCCGAGCACGTGCCCGTCCAGCGCAGCCTCCAACTGCTCCCTCGAGGCTCCCGGCTCCAGGTCCAGCGCCGAGTCGAGCGCGTGGAGCTCGTGGAAGTACCGGTGCGCTCCGTGGCCGGGCGGCGGGGCGGGGCCCATGTATCCGGGCTCGCCGCGGCCGTTGGCGCCCTCGGCGGGAGCGGCGGCTCCCTCGTCGAGGCCACCGGGCTCGGGATCGATGTTCCACGCGACCCAGTGCGTGAAATCGCCGGACGGCGCATCGGGGTCGTGCACGATCAATGCGAGGGAACGCGTGCCCTCGGGCAGGAAGGTCCATGCGAGGGGGGGCGAGACGTTCTTTCCATCGCCGCTGTACTTGGCGGGAATGGGCGCGCCGTCGGCGAAAGCGGTGCTGGTCAACTCGGGATCCGGCATTAACTGTGGGTTCCCGCCGCTACTTCGGAGAAAACCCATTTGGAGGGTCTTGACCCGCCTTTAGGATGAATGCCGATGAGTGAGGAGCTTCAGGCCACCGACGAGGTGATCGAGGCGGAGCCGGTCCGGCCGCTGCCGGTCCGTTCCGAGAGCCGGACGATCGAGATCTGGGGACGCGAGGTCGGCCCCCTTGCGGTAGCCGCCGCCGGCGGTGCGGCCGCCGGCGTCGCGGTCATCGCCGTTGCCCGCGCTGCGCGCTCGCCGAGGCGCCCTCCCCGGCGAGGGCTGTTCCGCCGTCGCGAGAAGGTCGTCGCCAGCCGCAGCTTCCTGGTCGACGTCCACGTCCTCGGCCGCTAGATCTGGTGGTCCTCGAGGAGCGCGTCCTGCCGCGGTGGCCGTACCGGCTGCCGCGCGGCAGCGGTGGCGACGGCGTCGTGCGCTCCCGGGAGAAGGTGGCCGAGCGCCTGCTCCACGTCGGCGACCGTCCGGTGAGGGCGCGCTGGTGGCGAACTCGGGAGGGCTATGTTCAAATCCGGGCCGAGTCGGTCGAGCCGGCCTCGGTCGATCATCCGATCTCTGTCGCGGACGCTCCGCCACCCGACGAGGTCCCACCGGCGGGAGAGTCCGAGCTCGGCATCGCAATCGAGCGGATGCGCTTCGCACTCGCGGTCGAGGACGACATGGAGGAGTTCTTCCAGACCTTCAAGCGCGACCCTCTACTCGGCCCGGCGATCCATCACACGCCCTGGGTGCGGCCGAGGCGCCGGCCGTGGCCCTGGGAAGCGCTCTGCTGGGCGATCACCGCGCAGCTGATCCAGGCATCAAGGGCCGCTGAGATCCAGCGCCGCATCGTCCGCCGCTGGGCGCCGAGACACCTGCCTGCCGACCACACGGCGCCGAAACGACGCCGGGATCCATGGCCGCTCCGCGACGTCCCCTCGGCCGCCGTGATCGCCGGCCGGGCTCCCGCCGAGCTCGCCTCGATGGATCTGAGCCAGGGCCGCTCGGTGGCGATGGTGCACTGCGCGCGGGAGGTGGCGCGGGGGCGGGCCGACCTCTCAGACCCGAATGCCGACCGCCGATTGCTCGCGATCCCAGAGATCGGGCCGTGGACGATGCAGTGCCTCGGGCTCCACGGCCGCGGCGACCCGGACTCGCTGCCTGCCGGTGACCTGGCCTACGTGAAGTTGGTCGGCCATCTCGCCGGACTGGGCCGCCGGGCCACGGTTCCGGAGGTCGAGCAGTACTTCGCCCCGTACGCCCCCTTCCGCGGCCTGGCGGGCGCCTATGCGCTGGCCGGCTGGCACAAGGCCATGGGCGCCGGACCGCCCGCTCGGCTCGCGGCCTGAAGCAAGCGGGGAGTCCACGGACACGATCGCCCTGTTAGGCGCGGCGCACCTGCGGGTACCCGGAGAGCATGCGCTACTTCTACGGAGCGGCTCACGAGCAGTTTCCTCCCGAGGACCTGCTCAAGCAGGCGGTCGGGGCGGAGCGCGCCGGATTTGACGGCGTCGCATGCAGCGACCACCTCCAGCCCTGGTGGGAGCCCGGCGAGTCCGGGCACGCATGGGTATGGCTGGGAGCCGCGGGACAGGCCACGGACGGCCTCGCAATCGGTACCGCTGTGACGCCGCCCGGACCTCGTTACCACCCCGTGCTGATCGCGCAGGCATGGGCGACCCTCGAGCGGATGTTCCCCGGTCGCCCGTTCATCGGCATCGGTTCGGGCGAGTCACTGAACGAGTCCCCGCTCGCCGCGATCTGGCCACCTGTGTCGGAGCAGGTCGAGCGAATGGAGGAGGGGCTGGAGATCATCCGCCGTCTCTTCGATGGAGAGCGCCTGACTTACGACGGGCGTCACTTCGAGACCGACGAGGCGATCCTTCATACCCGCCCGAACCGACGGCCGCCGATCTACGTCTCCGCATTCGGCCCAAGGGCGGCTGGCGTCGCCGCCCGTTGGGCCGATGGGCTGTGGACGCTGGGCGACCCGGAGTCCGCCCCCGAGGTGATCGACGCCTACAAGGGCGCCTGCGAGGACGCCGGCAAGGAGCCAGGCGAGATCGTGCTGCAGGCGCAGTTCTCGTGGGCGGAGGACGACGACGCTGCACTGGAGGGCGCCCGCGTCTGGAAGGGCGCTCAGCCGGACGAGCACTACACCGACGACTGGCACCGCCCGACGGACATGTTCGAGAACGGCGAGAAGCAGGTCTCGGATGACGACCTCAAGGAGTCTCTGATCATCTCCTCCGACCCCGAGGTGCACGCTGACCGCATCCGCGAGGTCGAGCAGCTCGGGGCCACCACGACGATGCTGATGAACTGCTCCGGTGCCGACCCACACGGGGCTGTCGAGGTCTACGGCAGCAAGGTGCTGCCCGCCCTCGCCAAGTCGACGGCGCGCTAAGGCAGCAGCTCGTTGGTGAGGATGTCGCTCGTCCTCGGGGCGGACGAGATCAGGTCGTGGTCGGCCATCCAGTCGGCGTACTCCCGCCACTCATGCGGATCCATGAACCCGTAGGGGCGGCCGGGCGATCCGGCGAGCAGGGGCAGAGTCGCATCGACCTCCGCGCGCGTCTGCATGGGGTCGAGGCCCTTCCCCGCCATGAGGACGGCATTGGCAGCCTCCTGGGGATGCGCGGTCGCGTATGAGGTGCCCTGCGCGAGCGCAGAGATGAAGCTGCGGATCGCCTCGGGGTGCTGATCGACGGTCGAGCGCCTGGCGACCAGGACGAGCTCGTCATATGTCGGCACGCCGAGCTGGTCCACGGGGACGATGCGCGGGTCGAGGCCCCGCTGCTGGAGATCAACGCCCTCGACGTTCCGGAACCCGCCCAGGATTGCGTCGACGCGGCCGGCGATCAGGGTTGGCAAGAGGTTGAGCCCGACGTTGACCTCGTTCGCTGCGGATGCCGGCAGGCCCGCTCTCTGCAGGACGGTCTCGAAATAATCGCTCTGGTACGGGATGCCGGCCGTCCCCACGGTCTTTCCCCGCAGGCCGGCGGCGCTCGCGATTCCGGCCTTCGGCAGGGAGATCAGCGAGGTGAGCGGCCGGTTGACGATGGCGCCGACCGCCTGGACATCCAGACCCTTGTCCTGTGCCAGCAGGACCTCGGGCTCGTATGACACGGCAAGGTCGGATCGCCCGGCGGCGACCTCCTTGATCGGCGCCGAGGGGTCCGACGGGACCTGCGGCTGGACGTCGAGGCCCGCCTGCTTGAAGAACCCTCGGTCGAGCGCGCTGTAGATCCCTGCGTGGTCGGGATTGACATACCAGTCGAGATCGAGCGTGAACGGCTGGGGATTGGACGGGGAGCCGGTCGAGGGCTCGTTCCCGCCCCCGCATGCGGAGAGGGCCAGCGCCACCGCGCCCATCGCGACGACCACGGCGATCCGGACGATCCGGCTCATGTGCGCGTCACCCCGCGGTTGTCCCAGGTGATCACCCTTCGCTCGATCAGAGAGACGAGCGCGAAGAGGAGGATCGCCATCACCGAGAGGAGCGTGATCGCGGCGAACATCCGGGCGGTCAGCAGGTTGCTCGAGGCGATCAGGATCTGATGTCCGAGACCCGAGCCGGCTCCGGCCCACTCGGCGAAGACGGCGCCGATCACCGCCACGGCGATCGCGATCTTCGTGCCGCTGAAGAAGAACGGCAGGGCGGAGGGAAGCTCTACGCGGGTGAGGATCTGACCGCGGCTCGCGCCAAGGGTCCGCATCATCGTGATCAGCTGGGGATCGACGGACTGGAGGCCGTCGAGGGTGTTGACGGTGACGGGGAAGAAGCAGACCAGGGCGATCAGCAGGACCTTCGGCCCGAGCCCGAAGCCGAACCAGACGATCAGGATCGGGGCGATCGCCACCGGCGGAATCGTCTGCGAGGCGACCAGGAGCGGATAGAAGGCCCGCCGCAGGGTGTCGGAGAGGTGGAGGATCACAGCGAAGAGGAAGCCGGCCGCAAGTGCGCACAGGAAGCCGAGCAGGACCTCACGCAGGGTGACCCAGGAATCGTCGGCGAGGAGGGACCGGTCGCGCCACAGCGAGGTCGCGATGTCACTCGGAGCCGGGACGAGGAAATCCTCGATGTTGAGGGCGTTGGAGATCATGTCCCAGCGCGCCGCGAGCTCCCAGGCGCCGAGGAGGATCAGGATCACGGCCGCAGGGGCCAGATAGATGCGCGCGCGGCTCATCGCGCCGCCTCCATCAGGCTGCGGAGCGCGCGCTCCTTGAGCTCCGCGAACACCGGCGCGGTCACGGCCGCGGCGCGGTCGGGCGCGCGAGGACCCTCGATGTCGATCCGGTCAGCGACGCTGGTCGGCCGCGAGCCGAGCACCAGGACGCGGTCGGCGAGATAGAGGGCCTCCTCGACGTCGTGGGTGACGAGGAGAACCGTGTGTCGGTCGGGGCCGAGGACACCGGCGAGCCAGCTCTGCATCTCCGCCCGCGTGATCGCGTCCAGCGAAGCGAAGGGTTCGTCGAGGAGCAGCACCGGGCGCCCCGCCATCAGCGTGCGGAGGAAGGCGACCCGCTGGCGCATTCCACCGGAGAGCTGATCGGGCCGCGTGCTCTCGAAGCCCGCCAGGCCGAGCCGCTCGAAGTGAGCGCCGGCCCGCTTGCGGGCATCGGCACGGGAGACTCCTGCGACCCTCAGGGCGAGCGCCGCGTTGTCGAGCGCGGATAACCAGGGAAGGAGCAGGTCGCGCTGCGGCATGTAGGCGCAGCTCTCGAGGCGCGCGGCGGGATCCGTCTGCCCAGCCACCGAGACGGTACCCTCATCCGGGGCCCGAAGCCCCGCGACAAGCTCGAGCAGGGTCGTCTTCCCGCAGCCCGACGGCCCGACGATCCCGACCACCTCGCCGGGCTCGGCCTCGACATCGAGTCGCTCGATCACTCGCAGCTCGCCGAAGGAATGAGCCAGCCCGGTGAGGCGCACCGATGCCCCCCCGATCGCATCCGGCTGATTGGCTCTTCCTGGCCCGGTTCGGCCGTCGACGGCCGCGTCCGGAGTGCCTTCGCGAAGTCTTGTCTGCATGCTCCCTCCGCGCGCATTACCGCACAGGTTCAAAGGGTCAGCGGAGGGATGGTTTCCGCTATCTCAGCCCGCACATCCCGCGAGCCCCCCTGTTGGGTATCACCGAGTCTACTCGCGGTAGGTTGCGGCGGTGGAGGTCGAGCGCAAATTCCTGGTGGCGGATCCGCCCGATCTCGCTGGGACCGATGCGGATCAGATCGACCAGGGCTACCTGGCGGTCGGGGCGGATGATGAGGTGAGGGTCCGCCGCAAGGGGGACCGGCTCCTGCTGACGGCGAAGCGGGGCTCCGGGCTCTCGCGCCAGGAGGCGGAGATCGAGCTCGACCGTGAAAGCTTCGACGAGCTCTGGCAACTCACCGAGGGCCGGCGGCTCCACAAGCGCCGGCACGTGATCCCGCAGGGCGACCTGAAGATCGAGGTGGACGTCTATGGCGGCGAGCTGGAGGGCCTGACGGTCGCGGAGGTCGAGTTCTCCTCCGAGGAGGAGGCGAAGGCCTTCAATCCGCCCGAGTGGCTCGGCGAGGAGGTCACGGGCGATCATCGCTACCTGAATGAGACCCTCGCGACCGTCGGCGCCCCGTCGGGTCGATTCTTGTCGCACTGACTAGTCGGGTTGCTCGGATCACGGCGTTTTTACATCGCGGGGCGTTAATTCCGCACCCTTATGTGGCAGTAACTGTCTATGGCGTCCACGCGTGACAAGACCGCTGCTCCGGCCGCAGCCGGGACCGCGGCCGCAGCGGCCGCCGGATTCGGGATCAAGAAGCTGCGCGACTCCGACGGCGAGGCGGCCGGCTCGAGCGCCTACCGCCTCCTCGAGGGCGAGCCGGTCGGTCCGGGGATCAAGCGCGTGATCGCCGCCCAGGTGGACGACGCGATCACACAGCTGCGCGGCGAGGCGGGGACCGAGCCGGCGGATGCGATCCACGAGGCGCGCAAGGACATGAAGAAGGTCCGCTCCGCTCTCCGGCTGGTCCGCGACGCCCTCGGCGACGACGTCTGGCGCCGGGAGAACGACCACTACCGCGAGGCCGCCAGGCAGCTGAGCAGCCACCGCGATGCCGAGATCCTGGTCGAAGCCCTGGACGAGCTCGGCGAGCGCTTCGGCCCGACCGCCCGGGACCGGTTCGGCGCGCTGCGCGGCCAGCTCGACGAGGAGAACCGGGCGGCACAGGACAACGGCATGCTCGAGCGCACCATGGCGGGAGCGGCGGCAGAGCTGGCCGCGGGACGGTCTCGGATCGACGGGCTGTCCCTCGAGGGCGACGATTGGGAGCTGCTCGCTCCCGGCCTCCACCGCACCTACCGGCGGGGACGCAAGCGCCTGCGCGCGGTCGAGGAGGAGGCCAGCGTCAGCAACCTGCACGAGCTGCGGAAGCGGGTCAAGGACCTCTGGTATCAGCTGCGCCTGATCCGCGAGGCCGACCGGCCGATGATCGGGGCGCTCGCCGACCACGCACACGATCTCTCCGACCATCTCGGCGACGACCACGACCTGGCCCTGCTCCGCGAGCAGGTAAAGCGGCGCCGCGACGCGTTCGCGAGCCCGGCCGACCAGCGGCACCTGCTCCAGGAGATCGACCAGCGGCGCGGCGAGCTGCAGTTCGCCGCCATCTCACTGGGGGAGCGGATCTACGCCGAGAAGCCGAAGAAGTTCAGGAGTCGACTCGCGAAGCGCTACCGGCGATCACGTTGACGAAGTTCTCGAGGTGCTTTGTGGTCCAGCACTCGAAGGCGCCGTCGCAGTAGGGCTCGTAGGCCGCCATCACCGAGTCTCCGTAGTTCCAGTAGAGCTTCGGCTCTGGATTGAGCCAGAAGGTGCGTCCGGCGTGCTCGGCGATCGCGCCGAAGGTGGCGGCATGCGGCTCCCGGCCGTTGGTGCGTGCGTCGCCCAGGACGATCACGGTCGACCGGGGCCCCAGGTCTTCGGCGATCTCCTCGCCGAACTCGAGCCACACCCGGCCGTAGTCGGTGTAGCCCGAGACGTCGGCGACCCCGCCCTCTGATGAGACCCGCTCCGAGATCTTCCGGAAGTCCCGCTCGTGCTCGAAGATGTCGGTCACCTCGCTGATCCGCTCGATGAAGACGAAGCTGCGGAGCTTGCGGAACGAGTCGTGCAGCGCGTGCAGCACCGAGAGGAAGAACACGCTCGCGCTGCTCACCGACGTCGAGACGTCGCAGAGCACGTAGATCTCCGGGCGCCGGGGGCGTTTTGGCCGGTAGCGGAGGTTCAACGGGACGCCGCCGGTCTCGAGCGAGGCCCTCATCGTGCGGCGAACGTCGACGTGACGCCCGCGGGCGCGCCCGCGCTGCTCGTGGCCGAGCGTCGCGATTCGCCTCTTCAGCTGGGCGACCGCACGGTGGACGGCGGTCAGGTCCTGGGCGGGGCTGCTGGGCAGCGTCCGGTCGAGCTCCGCGAGCGGCCTGGAGGGCGGCAGCTTGCCGGTCCGCTCGATGGTCGCCCGCTCCAGCTCGCGGCGCAGGTAGCGCTCGAACTGGCGGATGTTGTCGGGGTCGAGCGCAGGCTGATCGTCGTCGTTTCGCCGGCCCCCCGCCTGGAGGTCGAGCGCCCTGCGAATTCGCTGGACGTCCACCCCGATCACCCCGGAGCGCTCGCCCTGCCGGCCGAACGCCGTCATCGCGAGGCGCGCCAGGTCGCGCATCTCGCCGTCGTTGCCCTCGAAGATCGCGCGGCGGATCGCCTCGCGCAGCTCATCGAGGTCGATCCGGTCGCCGGAGCCCTCGAAGCGCTCGTCCTCGATTCCCCGGTCGAGCGCCTCGGTCTCCGCGGCTCGGAAGAAGTGGCGGTCGAAGAGCAGCTCGAAGATGCGGCGGTCCTCCTGCGACTTGGCGATCGTCGCCGCGAGGGACTCCCGGAAGTCGCGCTGATCGGTCCAGCTCACCTCGTCGAGCGCGGCGAAGGCGTCGAGGATCTCGGACGTGCCGACGGCGACGCCCTCCGAGCGGAGATCCTCGAAGAAGGCGAGCAGGCTGCCCGCGGTCGTGCTCATCGGCTAGCTCCCGGACGAGGTCGGCGGGGTGAGGCCGCCGGTCACACCGTCGCCCTCGAGCTTCACCGAGACGCGCTCGGCGACCAGATCGATGTCGGAGCGGTGCTTCACGAGGATGCTCATGGACTGCTCGAAGGTCTCGCGGTCGATGTCGTCGGAGCCGATCAGCAGCAGGGTCCGTGCCCAGTCGATCGACTCCGCGATCGAGGGGGGCTTCTTCAGGTCCAGCGCGCGGACCATGTGGACGATCTCGACCAGGCGCCGCGCCAGGCTCTCGTCGAGCTCGGGCGCATGCAGCCTGACGATCTCGAGCTCCCGGTCGACCGAGGGGTAGTCGAGCCAGAGGTAGAGGCAGCGGCGCTTCAGCGCCTCCGTCAGCTCGCGGGAGTTGTTCGAGGTGAGGACCACGATCGGCCGGGTGGTCGCCTCGATCACTCCGAGCTCGGGGATCGAGATCTGGAAGTCGGAGAGGACCTCGAGGAGCATCGCCTCGAACTCCTGGTCGGTCTTGTCGATCTCGTCGATCAGCAGGACCACCGCGTCTTCGGCGCTGATCGCCTCGAGCAGGGGGCGGGTGAAGAGAAAGTCCTCGCTGAAGATGTCGCCGCGAGTGCGCGCCCACGAACCCTCGCCGGCCGCCTCGGCCTCGCCCGAGCTTTCGGCCTGGATCCGCAGCAGCTGCTTGCGGTAGTTCCACTCGTAAAGAGCCTTGGCCTCGTCCAGCCCCTCGTAGCACTGCAGCCTGATCAGCCTGCGGCCGGTGGAGCGGGAGAGCGCCTTGGCGAGCTCCGTCTTGCCGACGCCGGCGGGACCCTCGACCAGCACCGGCTTGCCGAGCCGCTGGGCGAGAAACGAGACAAGCGCCGCGGATTCGTCGGCCAGGTACCCGACCTCGCCAAGTCCTTCGCGTACCTCGGCGACCGACTGGGGCTCGGAGTCCGGCATCTGGGGGATGATAGATAGCCCGCCATGCTCGCCATCGCCCTGCCCGACTCGCTCGGCCCCTACGCCGTCTTGCTCGCCATCGGATTCCTGGTGGGCTGGTATGGCTCGGGCGCGAAGAGCAATTGGATCATCGCCTTCGGCATCGTGGTGATCCTGGCCGCGATCGGCCTGCTGCAGCTCGCGATCGCCACGCACAACGGACGGGCTCCGACGGGTTTCTAGTGGGCGCGCTCGACGACCTCGATCTGACGCAGAAGCTCTCGCGCGAGGAGGAGGCGGACCGGCTCGAGAGCGCCTGGGCGCGCCTCTCACAGCTCCGTCTCACGCTCGGTGGCCTGATCGGCAAGGGCGGAATCGGTCCACCGGTCTGCGTGATCTTCGAGGGCGAGGATGCCTCGGGTAAGGGTGGCGCGATCAAGCGACTGGTGACGCCGCTCGACCCCCGCCATGTCCGGGTGGTCCAGTTCGCCACGCCGACCCACGACGAGAAGCGCCACCACTTCCTCTGGCGCTTCTGGCCCTCGCTGCCGGGCTGGGGAGGAATGGCGATCCTCGATCGCTCCTGGTACGGCCGGGTGCTGGTGGAGAGGGTGGAGGGCTTCGCCACACGCGAGCAGTGGCTGCGCGCCTACGACGAGATCAACGGCTTCGAGCGGACGCTCGCCGACGAGGGAACGATCCTGATCAAGTTCTGGATGCACATCTCAGGCGATGAGCAACTCCATCGCTTCAAGCGCCGTGAGAAGGACCCGCTGAAGGCCTGGAAGCTCACCGACGAGGACTGGCGAAATCGCGAGAAGCGCTCCGAGTACAAGCAGGCGGTGGAGGACATGGTCGCCCGGACTAGCATCGAGCCTCACGCGACCTGGCACCTGATCCCGGCGGAGTCGAAGCGCTACGCGCGGGTCGCGGTGATCGAGACGGTGATCGATGAGATCGAGGCCGGCATGCGCCGCCACGGCCTGGAGCCGCCCGCGCCGATCGCAAACTGACGCTCCCTCCCGCGGAAGCAGCGTCTAGTCCGGTGCCTGCGGGCGCTTCGCCCGCTCCCTCGGTCTCATCCTCAATCCGGCCGCGACGATGATCAGGGCGCCCGCCAGGGCGACGAAGATCGCGTAGTGCAGATCGTAGGGCTCGTCCCGGCCGCCGAGGGTGAACGGCGGGCGGTCGAGCATCCGGTAGACGACGATCGCCGCGGCCCAGACTCCCGCGGCCACGAAGAGGGCCCACTCACGCAGCGGGCGGGGCGGCACGTAGCCTCCGCCGCCCTGGAGCGCGAGGAACGTGGTCGCCGCCGCGATCAGCAGGAGCGCGCCCTCGGCCCAGCTGAACCCGCCGATCCCGGTGAGGACGAGGTCGTTGGAGATGGGGGACTGGTACCACGGGAGCAGCAGGCTCCCGACCATCACCGCAGCCCCGATCACCGCAATCCGCTCGTTTCCCCCCAGGCCACGAAGGTCGCGGAGCAGGTTGCGCGGCAGGGACCGCCAGCCCCTAGTCGAGCGGCTCGCGGCCACCGTAGCCAGCGTCCATGTCGTGCCAGAAGGAGACGTCCTCCTCGCCGAACTCCCAGCACAGGTAGACCTCGCGGCCTTCGATCACGGCGGGGAAGTCGACAAGGCCTTGGTCGATGTCGCGAAGCACGATCCCGGACTCCTCGATCGTCCCGAGAATCCGCCTGACCTCCAGGAACGCGACGCCGACCTGTTTGCCTTCCTCGCCGCCGCCGTTGCTCGGCGCCGCCTCGCCGAGCGCCTCGTGGGCCTCGGTGTCGGTGAGCTCGTCCTTCGCCTCGCGGAGCTGGCTGAGCATCGCGGTGAGCTGGGGCAGCAATGCGTTCGCCTCCGCCCGCGTGAAGTGGCGCTCGTAGACGAGCCCGGTGTCCTCGTCGCTCACGCGCTCGCGGTCGTAGATGACAGGCGCTCGCGGAGGAGCGCGGCGTCGGATTCGCCGATCGTCCGTAGCTGGCCCTGGAAGGCAAGATGCCAGTGGTCCGGGGGCCACTTGCGAACGTGTTCGAGCTCGGTCGCAAGCTCCTCGGCCGGAACGAACTCCTCCTCGGGGAGGATCAGGACCGGCTCGGCCTCGACACGCCATGGGTAGGACTCCTGCGTTTTCTTGCTTTTCGGAGGCCAGATCGGGGTGCGGTCCTCGAACATCTCCGACTTCACCCGAGCGAGCCCGCCGAACGCCTGGACACCGGTCACGTAGAAGAAGACCTCGTCGCCCGGCTCGAACTCCTCCGCCTGGTTGCGGCGCCGCTCCTTGAAGCCGATCACGTCGAACCCGCGCTCGACATTGATCCGGAAGTTCTCGAGCGATCCGGTGAGGATCCATGTCTTCGGGCCGTCCGTGGGCATCGCGCGATTGTATGGAGCCGGTTAGGCGTTGACGGTATCGCGGACGCGCGTCGCGAGGGCCGGGGCGCCCAGCTCCTCGTACTCCGAGGCGGCGTCCTCCAGCAGGCTCGCGGCCCCCTCCGGATCAGCTTCCAGCAGCAGACGGCCCTGGACCACCAGGCATCGGGTGGCGTCGAGTGGACGGCCGAGCTCCTGCCAGCGCCCGCGAGCCTCGTCGATCTTCTCGGCGGCGGCCTCGGGATCCTCGGCGCACGCCGCCGCGGCCTCTGCGGTGGCCGCCTCGCCGACCGGGTAGTGGAGGCGGCCGGCGAGCCTGTCGGCCTCCTCGGCGGCGGCCCGCGCCTGGTCGCTGCGCCCCGCCAGTGCCAGGATCACCGCGCGAGCGGAGATCGCCTCGACCGACTGCGCGATCAATCCGGCCCGCTCGCAGATGTCGAGAGCCCGGGTGAGCTCGGTTTCGGCTGCCGAGAGGTCGCCCTTCTCCCGCAACGTGATTGCGAGCCAGAAGAGGGCGTTGAAGGCCACCTCGGACCGCCCCACCTGCTCGCCCAGCTCGTGGGCGCGGCGGAACGACTTCGCCGCCTCGTCCCACTCACCGGCTCGCCAGCTGAGCACGCCGCGCATCAGGTCCGGGAAGCAGAGCTTGCCGTAGAGGCCCTCGCGCTCGGCCAGGCGCCCGCTGGCCTCCGCCGCGCGCTCGACCTCGTCCCAGTCCGCCGCGTCGACCGCGAGCTCGCCCAGCGAGGCGTGCAACTCCACCTGGGAGGGCAGATCGCCGACCTCCTGCGCGATCTCGAGCGCCTCACGGTACGCGGTGGCGGCGCCGTCGTAGTCGGCCTCGGAGACCTCCAGGTGGTAACCCAGCGTGAGCAGGGCGCGCACCGCCTCGGCGCGGTCGGACTCGCGCGCGAGCGCGACCGAGCGCTCCAGGTTCTCCCGCGCCTTCTCGGAATCCCCGATTCGGCCGAAGACCCGGCCGAAGATGCCGTGTGCCCGGCTTGCCGCGCGCGCCTCGTCCAGGCGCTCGGCGAGCCGGAGCGCCTTCTCCGACGCGTAGATCGCGAGCATGTTGTCGCCGGTGTGCATATAGAGCGAGGCGGCTTCCTCGTAGAGCCGGACGAGCTCGATGCAGGGAGGCCCGTCCTTGAGTAGGTCGATTCCGCGCTGGTAGTTGTCGATGGACGCGCGACGCTCCCCCTTGTGCCAGAGGGCCGCTCCGATCTTGCGGTGGAGGTCGGCCACGCGGGCGAGGTCCTCCTGGGCGCGGTGGTAGTCCAGGCAGCGCTCCCAGACACCGACCGCGGAGTCGACTCGTCCCATCCGGAGGGCGACGTCGCCCTGCTTCTCGCCGATCCGGGCGAGCGTGCCCGGCTCGAGCGACTCCGAGATCTCCAGCGCGGCGGTGTAGCGGTCGAAGGCCTCCGCGTTGGAATAGAGGGCGGCCGCGGCGTCGCCGGCGGCCTCCAGGGATTCAAGCGCCTGGGTCTGCAGCTCGACGAGCGCCTCGCGGTCAAGACCCGACTCGGACCCCAGCGCGGCGGCGCGCGCGAAATGCTCCGCGATCAGGCCGATCACTCCGTCGCTTCGCTCTCCGGCGCGCTCGCGGATGAACTCCGCGACCTCGACGTGCTTGCGGCAGCGCACCGACTTCGGCAGCATCGAATAGGCGACGTCCCGGATCAGGACGTGCTTGAAGGCGTATTCCCGCTCGCCGGCGAGTCGGCTGCCCCGGCTGGGGGCCAGAAGGTCCTTCTCCTCCAGGGTCGCAAGTGTCCTGCCCAGGTCGAGGCCCTCCTCGACGGCGGTGGGCGCCAGCGCTCCCTCCCAGAAGGTCTGGCCGATCACCGATGCGGACTGGAGCAGGCGGCGCTCCAGGCGGTCGAGCGAATCGAGGCGTGCCGCGAGCAGGGACTGCACCGTGCTCGGCAGGGCCTGGGCCTCCGCCGACTCCTCCTCGAGGAGGCGGTTGACCATCTCCTCGGCGAAGAGCGGGTTGCCCCCTGAGCGCTCGGCGACCTGGGGGACCACGTCGCCCGTTCCGTTCTCGCTGCTCGGCATGAGCGCCGCGACCAGCTCGCGGGTCTCGGTCTCGGTGAGCGGCTCGAGCGAGATGGTGGTCGCGTTGCGACGCCCGCCTCCCCAGCCGGGTCGCCGCTCGAGCAGCTCGTCCCGGGTCAGGCAGACCAGCAGCAGCGGGGCGCGGACCCAGCGGGTCAGATGGTCGATCAGGTCGAGCATCCCCTCATCGGCCCAGTGGATGTCGTCGATCGCGAGAACCAGCGTCCGGCGCCGGGCGATCGCCTCGACGGCGGCGCGAGCCGCCGAGAAGAGCGCCTCGCGCATCCGCTGCGGGTCGGGCTCGGCCACGTCAACCCGGGTTGCCCCTGAACTCGGCACCCTCGCATCTACCTCCGGCGGCTCGAGGCCGAGGGGGATGGCGAGCAGGGCGGCGTTGCGCTCGCCGGCAGCCTCGTCTCCGAGCTCCCTCATAAGCTCGGTCACGCCGGAGCGAAGCTTTTCCCAGGCGGCGTCGGGCGCGTCGGTGTCGCGGATCTCGAACTCGTCGTTCAGCACCTCGGCGAGCGCCCAGTACGCGATCCCGGCCCCGTAGGGCGGGCATTGGCCCCGCCGGATGATGGGCGGATCGTCGGACTCGGAGAGGTTCGTCATCAGCTCGCGAAGCAGCCTCGACTTTCCGACTCCCGCCTGGCCGATGACGGTGACCAGGTGCGGGCGGCCCTCGCGCTCGACCCGGTCGACGAGTGACATGAGCAGGCCCGCCTCCTCCTCGCGGCCGATCAGCGGTGTTTCCGCGCGGCCCGCGCCACGTCGTGGCTCCGCGAGGACGCCGGTTGCCTCCCATGCGGGCACCGGCTCCTCCTTGCCCTTCAGCCTCAGTGGCTCGAGGCGCTCGTAGGAGATCGCCTCGCGCGTGACCCGGTAGGTCGATTCGCCGACCGTGACGCTCTCAGGCCGCCCGGCGCCCTGCAGTCGCGCCGCGACGTTGACGGCGTCGCCCATCACGGTGTAGCGGTCGCCGACCGCACCCGCCATGACCTCGCCCGAGTTGATCCCGACTCGCAGCGAGAACCCGACCCCGTACTTATCCCGGCTCTGGCGGTTCGCGTCCTCCATGGCGTCCTGCATGGCAAGGCCGGCGCGAACGGCACGCTCCGGATCGTCCTCGTGGGCGACCGGCGCACCGAAGACGCCCATCACGTTGTCGCCGATGAACTTGTCGATCGATCCCCCGAAGCGCTCGATCTCCTCGCCGAGCACCCGGAGGGTGCGACCGACGAGGGCCTTCACGGCCTCAGGGTCCATGCGCTCGGCCGCCGCCGTGTATCCAGAGAGATCGGCGAACAGGATGGTCGCCTGGCGGCGCTCTTCAGGGGGCGACTCGGCGCTCGCCTGAGTCGGCTTGGTCGCGGGCGGCGCAGCGGTGGGGGAGAGGCCCGTGCCGCACTCGATGCAGAATTTCGCGCCGTCGGGGTTCTCCGCTCCGCACTCCGGGCACCGCGGCGAAAGCGCCGCTCCGCAGGACATGCAGAACCGGGCCCGCTCGGGATTGTCCGCGGCGCATTCGGGACACGTTCTCCTCCCCTCCATCGAACCCAGGATAGGACGAGCCACCTCAATCTGCCGCTAAACGGCTTGCGGTACCCTGCGGCGCCGCCGGAGAGGAATCGCCGGAGAGGAAGAGACCTTGAATCGGACCCGCTGCCTATCCGTTCTTGCGCTCGCGCTCATCAGCGCGCTGCTCGTCGCGGCCTGTGGCGGAGGCGGCAACGGCGAGGATCCCCAGCAGGTCCTCCACCAGACCTTCAGCAATCCGACCAGCATCCGGAGCGGGACCTTCGATCTCGACTTCCGGATCGAGACCTCGGGAGGCGACAACCCGGGCAGCTTCGAGGCCAAGCTCGGCGGCAAGTTCGCCGGCCAGGGATCCGACCAGTTCCCCAAGTTCGACATCGACGCCTCGGTCAAGGGCGAGGGTGGTTCCCAGAGCTTCTCGGGCACGGGCGGGTTGATCTCCACCGGAGATCAGGCCTTCGTGAACTTCCAGGGGACCGACTACGCGGTGCCCCAGCAGCTCTACGACGAGTTCACGACGACCTACGTCCAGCTGCAGGGCCAGAACAACGACAAGTCGGCCAACCTGCTGCAGTCGCTGAACATCAGCCCCGCGAACTGGCTCACCGACCTGAAGAACGACGGCACTGCCGACGTCGAGGGGACGAACACCATCCACATCTCCGGCTCGGCCGACGTCTCCAAGCTGGTCGAGGACCTCAAGGCGATCGCCCAGAGGGCGGGGAACGCCGTCGGGAACGTCGACACCCAGCAGCTGAATCAGCTCAATGACGTCGTCCAATCCGGCGACATCGACGTCTATTCCGGCGTGGACGACAAGCTGCTGCGGAGGTTCCAGATCCACGTCGACCTGAAGCCGCCGCCCGGCACTCCGGGGGCGCCCGATTCGCTCACCCTCGACATCCAGCTCAACTTCGCCGACGTCAATCAACCGGAGACGTTCACCGCGCCGGCGAACGCCCAGCCGCTTGGCAACCTGTTCCGGTCGCTTGGGGTCAACCCGGGGCAGCTGGGCAACGCGCTCCGCGGCGGCCTGGGGACCAGCGGCGCCCTGCCCGAATCCGGCGGCTCGACGACCGCCCCGAGCGCCTCGGGCGTCCAGGCCTACGAGCAGTGCCTCTCGCAGGCGTCGGGGTCGGCCGAGCTGCAGAAATGCGCCGACCTGCTCACCAAGTAGGCCGGGTCGGGACGATGTACCGCAACGTCGTGGTGGCCTATGACGGCAGTGAGGGCGGCAGAGCGGCCCTGGCGACGGCCGTCGAGATCGCCGCCCGCGACGGCGCCGCCCTGACGGTCGTCGAGGCGACCTCCGAGCAGATGCCGTCGGTGGTGCCGGGCTCGCCCCGCCAGTCTCCTCCCGACAAGGCCGAGGAGGCGCGCAAGGAGCTGCGGGCGGCGGTCGAGGCGCTCGACCCCTCGCTCGAGGCAAGCCCATGGGTCGTCGGCGGCCCGGCGGCGAAGGCGATCCTCACCGTCGCCGAGGACATCGAGGCCGACCTGATCGTGACGGGATCGCGGAACCGTGGCACGGTCGCGCGCGCGGTACTGGGAAGCGTCAGCACCGACATCCTGCACGGCGCGAGCTGCGACGTGCTGGTGGTGCAGCCCAGCTAGTCGACGTTCGGCGGTGCGTGTGGATCGAGCGTCATCGGCTCGATGTGCCACTCCTCCGGCAGCGACACCTCGACGTCGAGCGTCTCACCCGGGGGGCGCCCCTGCTCATGCAGCTCGCTGTGGTAGAGCATCGGCGCCAGGTAGCGGCCGCTGATCTTGTGCGGAGGCCACCAGAGCCGGTCCAGGCTCGCGGTGCCCTCTCCGCCGCCTCCGGCGACGTCGGCGCGCATGTGGAGCGAGGCGTCGCCCGTCAGCAGTTGCCCGCGCAGCACGGGCCGGAACGGCTCGGGCACTGCCGCCGCGCCGAGGCGGTGAGCGATGTCCTCGGCCGCGGCGTCGGCCTGCTGGGTCGCGAGGCCACCCTGCTTCAGGGGGAAGTTGGTCCCATCACCCGCGGCGTACACGTCGTCGGCACCGCGGACGCGCGAATGCTGGTCGACGGGGATGAAGCCCTCGTCGTCGGCCGGCAGCCCCTCGATGGCGGGCCCCTCCATCGCCGGTAGGGCGATCACGACGTCCGCCTCGACCCTGCGGTCGCCGGGCGTGAGGACGAGCGAGCCGTCCTCCTCGTGGGCTCGTTCGCCCAAGACCACCTCTATTCCGCGCCCGGCGAGCAGCTCGCCGACGGCGGAGCTCGCCGCCGCTCCGAAGGCCGCGAGCGGACTCGCCTCCGGGGTGATCAGCGTGATCGCGATCTCGTCTCCGCGCTCACGCGCCCGGCGCTCGGTCATCAGGGCGAGCTCGTAGAGCGGCAGCGACCAGGTGATGCTGGGGGGGACGACGAAGGCGATCCGCCCGGCCCCGCTCACCGCCCTGTCCAGTACCGGGTCGATGCTGAGGGGCTCAGTGGGGTTGGGGAACGTGATCGCGCTCGGTAAGGCGGGGACGAACCTGCCGCCGACGCAGACGACGAGATAGTCGTAGTCGAGCGAGGAGCCGTCGTCGAGCTTCAGGCGGTGCCCAGCGGGATCAACCGCGGACACGGCTCGCTGCACGATCTCGGCTCCGCTCTCCTCGGCGAGCGGCTGGAGGGCGTACTGCTCGGGCGGGCCGAGGCCGAAGGGCTCCTCCACCAGCAGCGGCTTGTAGACGAAGTCGGGCTCCGGAGCGATCAGACTGAGCTGGGCGCGGTCGCCGGCCAGGTCGCGGAGGGCCAGCAGCGCCTCGACGCCCGCCACGCCGCCACCGACGATGCGGACCTGGGCACGTCTCTCGTTAGGCTCGCTCACAGTTTGAGTCTATTCGCGAACAAGGGACGGCTATTCGGCCCCGACGGCTGGCCATATCTGCTCTCGCCGCTGATCCCCGCGGCGGTGATCGTCGACCTGGCCGGAGCCCCCGCGACCGTCATCTTCTTCGTCTCCGCCGTCGCCCTGATCCCGCCCGCGGCGATGATGGGCCGAGCGACCGAGGAGCTCGCCGAGCGCTCCGGCAACGTCATCGGCGGACTGCTCAACGTCACCTTCGGCAACGCCCCCGAGCTGATCATCGCCCTCTTCGCCCTCGAGAAGGGGTTGCACGAGGTCGTCAAGGCGTCGCTGGTGGGATCGATCCTCGGCAACATCCTGCTGGTCATGGGCGCGGCGATGCTGGTGGGCGGCCTCAGCGGGGGGCGCACGCGACGAGTCCAGAAGTTCGGGCAGACGGCGGCAAGCGTGCAGTCGACGATGCTTCTGCTGGCGGTCGCCGCGCTGATCATGCCGGGCGTCTTCGCCCTCGTCGAGGGCGATGGCCTGCCGCATCCAGGCGACGCGATCGTCAACTACGGAAGCACGCTGGAGCACCTCTCACTGGCGGTCGCGATCGTGCTGATCTTCTCCTACGCCGCCGGCCTGCTCTTCTCGTTGAAGACTCACGCTGCCCTTTTCAATCCCCACGAGGATGAATCGACGATCGAGGATCGAGGGAACTGGAGCACGAGGCGCTCGGTGCTCGCCCTGGCGATCTCCGGCGCGCTGGTCGGCGTCCTCTCGGAGATCCTGGTCGGCTCGATCGAGGAGACCTCCCAGGCGATCGGCCTCTCGGAGTTCTTCATCGGCGCCATCGTGGTGGCCATCGTCGGCAACGCCGCGGAGCACTGGGTGGCGGTCCTCGTCGCCTACAAGAACAAGATGAGCCTGGCGGTCAACATCGCGATCGGCTCGAGCGCCCAGGTCGCGCTCTTCGTGGCGCCGGTCCTGGTCCTCTGTTCCTTCTTCCTCGGCCCGGCGCCGATGCCGCTGGTCTTCAACGGCCTGGAGATGGCGGCTCTGGCGGTCGCCGCGATCATCGCCAACCAGGTCACGCAGGAGGGGGAGTCCACCTGGTATGAGGGCCTGCAGCTGCTGCTCGTCTACGCGGTGATCGGGCTCACCTTTGCCTACGCCTAGCTCAGGCCGATGAATTTCGCGCTCCTCGTCGCGAGCTTCGCAGTGATCCTGGCAGGGGCACTGCTCTTCACGAACGCCGTCGAGTGGATCGGCCATCGCCTGGACCTGGGCGAGGGGGCGGTGGGAAGCCTGCTCGCGGCCGTCGGGACGGCGATGCCGGAGACGCTGATCGCAATTGTCGCGCTGATCGAGGGGACGAAGAATCAGGATGTCGCGATCGGCGCGATCGTCGGCGCTCCATTCCTGCTCGCCACCCTCGCGATGGGACTGGTCGGCCTGACCGCCTACGTCTACAGAAGACGGCGTCCGCAGGGGGTCTACCTGGAGGCCGACGTCCGCACGCTCGATCGCGATCTCGTCTTCTTCCTGGTGTTCTTCGCGCTTGCCCTGACGCTGGGTCTCGGCGCTCCGACCGAGGTCCGGATCCCAGCCGGGCTGGCATTCATCGCCGCGTATCCGGCCTACGCGTGGCTCACCCTCGCCCAGGGCGGTGAGGCGCAGCTGGCGGAGACGCTCAATCCGCTGATCATGGCGCGCGGATCCGGCGGCCGGCCGGCCAAGCCCACCATGGCGACCGCCGTGACCCAGTTCCTGATCGGGCTGGCGGCAATGGTGGGTGGCGCCCACCTCTTTGTGGAGGAGCTGCTCAACGTCGCCGGCGACCTCGGGGTCGAGGCGATCGTCCTCTCGCTGATCCTGGCGCCGCTCGCGACGGAGCTCCCGGAGAAGGTGAACAGCTTCTTCTGGGTCCGCGAGGGGAAAGATTCCCTCGCGCTCGGGAACATCACTGGTGCCATGGTGTTCCAGTCGACGATTCCCGTCGGCATCGGGTTGCTGTTCACGGACTGGGACCTGGCGGGAAACGCCGCGGTCTCCGTCGGTCTCGGGCTGGCCGGCGGGGTGATCGCCTACTGGGCGCTGCGCCTTCGCGACCGCTTCGAGCTGCTGCCCGGGCTCGCCTGGATCGGCCTCTATGTCACCTTCATCTTGGTGGTCCTCGTCTAGCCGGACTCGGGCAGCGCGTAGGCGAGGGTGAAGGTGTGGCTTCCCTCCTCGTCGGCGAGCATCGTGCCCTCGCCGGTGATGCCCTCGAGCTCGCCGGTACCCGTCCCCGGGACGATCGTGCCGGTGTTGGTGACGCCCTCCGGGCCCATGATCCCGGTGTGCTGGAAGACGAAGGCACCCGAGCGGCCGGCGAGCGTGCCGGTGATCCGGTCGTGGCCGAGGTAGCCACCGCCACCCTCCGACTTGGCGATCATCAGCTCCGCCGTGCTCTCGCCCTCGAGGTCCCCGGTGAAGGTCCGTGAGATGTGGACGCGGCTGAGCTCGACACCGTCCGCTTCCGCGTATGCCTCCTCGTCGTAGCGTTCGTTCGTGAAGGGCGATGAAGCGTTCACCTGCGCGAAGCTACCGCCTCATGCGGGCTTGAAGTCAAGCTCGCGGAGCGCATCGAGCACGACCTCGTCGTGAGTCTTCGGCGAAACCTTCGGGAAGACCCTGGCGATCTTCCCGTCGGCGTCGATCACGAAGGTCACCCGCGCCACCCCCATGTAGGTCTTGCCGTACATCTTCTTCTCTCCCCAGACGCCATAGAGGTCCGCGACCTCGTGGTTCTCGTCGGCGAGCAGCTCGAAGTCGAGCGTGTACTTCTCGGCGAACTTCCCAACCGCCGAAACCGGGTCCGGTGAGACGCCGAGCACCCTGGCGCCGGCGCTCTCGTAATCCGCGCGGTGATCGCGGATCCCACAGGCCTGGGTCGTGCACCCCGGCGTATCTGCTTTCGGATAGAAGTAGAGAACGACCGGCTGCCCGCGCAGCTCGCTAAGCGTTAGGGGCTTCCCGTCCTGGTCGGGAAGCGTGAAGTCGGGCGCCTGATCCCCCTGCTCGATCATTGCTCCTCGATCACCGGGTCTTCGCGCCCGGGGTCCTGGCCCTCCTCGTCCTCGTCGAGCTCCTCGTCGCCTTGCTCCAATGCGGTCTCCGAGACGGAGCCACCCGATCCCGGGTGGTAGCGGGTCTGGAACTCCTCGAGCAGCCTGTCTCGCTGCTCCTCGTCGACCGGCACCTCGTCGGAGATGCGGACCCAGTTCGCGCCCTCGAAGGGCTCCATGTTGAAGACCTCCTGGTCGATCGACGCCGAATCGTCGACGACGACCACCACCTCGGTCTGCGGGTTGAAGTAGGTGCCGGGGACATCGGGGATCTCCTCCAGCTCCATGACCCGCTTCTCTGCGTCGCTTGCCTCCATGGGCGGGATCTTATTGACGAGCTCTACTGACCGAGGTTCTCGAGCTCTCTGAGCTGGCGATTGATCTCCTTTTCGATGTCGAGCGGCTTCTTCCCCTGGCGCTGGCGGCGCTCGTTCCGGGCGACGACGAGCTGGCGAATCTCCTCTCGGAGCCCCGCGTCGCCGGCCAGTCCCGGCCCGCCCGATTCCGTCGCCAGCAGCTTCTCGACTTCCGCATCGACGTTCAGTGCCTTGCGTCCCTTGGCCACCCCGCGGTCGGATCGCGCCTGGATCATCTGGCGGATCTCCTCCTCGCGGACCTCTGCGGAGACGGTGTGAACGGCGCCGCCCGAGCTCTGCGGGAAGTCCTGCTCGATCGCGAACGGGCCCTTGCCGATCTCCCTGAAGGCGCCGCCCGCGCCTCGCGCGAAGACGATGGCGCCGAGGGGCAGCGCGATCAGCACCACGACGATCAGGACGATGCCGACCTGGAACGTGGCCAGGAGCATGCGCCGGAGGTTAGAAGGATCCGGCCGGTCTCATTCGACCACACGCAGTGTGGAGGGCACGTCCATCCGCCGAACTCGCCGGGCGGTGAGCAGGGGCGCAAGCCCCACTGCCACGACGCCCATCGCGACGGCCTTGGCGACGGTCCCTATCCCGATCGAGGCCGGCACTCCCAGGTCGGGAAGCGTCTCGGGCAAGGTCACGTTGAGGACGTAGTTGAGGATCCCCACCCCGAGCGCGATTCCCACCAGGGTGCCCAGCAACCCGATGATCGCCCCCTCCACCATCGAGATCCCCACCGCTCCTCGCGCGCGGACTCCGAATGCCATCATCGTTGCGTTTTCCCGGCTGCGCTCGTCGGCGCTGATGCTGGTCGAGTTGAAGGCGATCAGCAGAGCAAGCAGCAGGGCGAACAGCTCGGTGACGCGGATGATCCCAAGGAAGTCGTCCATGCGCTTCCGGACGAACTCGGCGCTGGCGGTCGCGCGCTCCACTCCGGCGACCCTGGGAATTGCGAACAGTCTCCGCTTCAGGTCCTCCTCGGAGGCGCCGGGCGCCGGTGCGACATCGACTTGGCTCACCTGCCCGGCGAGTCCCATGCGACGCGCCTGGCTCGCGTCCATGTAGGCGAAGCTGCGAAACGGGTCGGGGTGAAGCCCGACGACGGGAAGCGTCGCCTGGACCTGCGTGAGCGCCTGCTGCCCGATCCGTCGCGGATAGGTCACCGTGATCCGGTCCCCCACCGAGACATCCAGATCGCGAGCGGCCTCCTGGGAGATCAGGATTCCGTCCTCGCCGGGCTGGAGCCCCTTTCCGGAGCTCACAGTCGGCTGCCAGAGCCGGTTGCGGCTGCTCTGCAGACCGATCAGCGCATCGAACTCCTCCCCGCCCGAGGCGAGCTTCGCGGGAACCTGCAGCCGCCCCTCGGTTGCGCGCACTCCCGGCGCGCGCTCGACGGATCGCACCAGCGCCGAGTTGTCGGGGTGGTAGCCGTCGAGCGAGACCGTGATCCGCGACGGCGTCGCGCCGGCCACCTCCCGCTCGCTGGCATTGATGGTCCCGACGAACGAGTCCACCACCCCGGAGAAGGCGACCACGACCGCCACGATGGCGCCGATCCCGAGCGCGGTCAGCAGGGTCCGCCGCGGCGCGCGCAGCACGTTCCGGACCGGCATCTGCACCAGGGCGGTCCCCGGGACGTGAAGCCGCTTCCCGAGCCTGGCGAGGCCGCTGGATCCTGCGGAGCGGAATCCGACGCGGATCGCATCAATCGGCGGCACCCGGACGCCGCGCCATACAGGTATCGCCGTGGCCACCAGCGGAAGCAGCATCCCCACCAGAGCACCCCGGAGGAAGACGTGGAGCTCGAATGGGGTCCGCATCACAGGCAGCGGCAGGAGATCCTCGAGCGCGTTTCGGAAGACCTCCCCGGCGAGCAGGCCCAGCGCCAGACCGAACACCGTCCCGGCCAACGCGATCTCAACGCCCAGCAGCAGCGGGCGGATTGCGAGCTCCCTGGGGGGCACGCCGAGAGCCATGCCGACGCCGATCTCGCGACGCTGCGCTTCGACGATCCGGCTTGCCAGGTTGAACGCGGCGAAGGCGGCACCGGCAAGGATCAGGTAGGCGAAGATCTCGAACATCTGCTGGTCGCCCTCCGCGTCCTTGTAGAGGATCCGGTGAGCGGGCTCGTCGGCCAGCGTTGTCACCTCGGCCCCCGGCACGCTGCGCGCCAGGGCCGCCTCGAGCTGGCTCCGCACCAGCCCCGGGTCGGCGCCGGCGCGCAGGGTGAGTACGGCGTCGTTGACGGATGGGGGTCCTGGGGCGATTTGCTGGGCCGTCTGCAGCGAGGTGAAGAGGACGGCGAAGCTGGCCTCCGCGCCGCCGAAGTCACCGCCCGCGGGCCGGGTGATCAGGAAGTACTCGGGGGAGCGGCCCTGCCCGACGTATCGCAGCGTCCTGCCACCCGCCACCTGGAGGGTCCCCGTCGGCGGCAGGTCATGGAGGCTGCCGAAGCTCGCGTCGAGCACCGCGGTGGGCTGCCCCGAGTCGCCGCTCCGCAGACCCCGCCCACTCTCGGCGGATACCCCGTCCACGGGCGGGCCGTGGGGGCCGAGCTCGGACCCGACGAGTTGACCGCCCGTCACCAGAGGACCCTGTCCCGGCCGCACGATCTCGAGCTGGGTGGGCAGGATCAGGCGCTCGCTGACCGCCGAGACCTGGTTCGCGGCGGGCAGCGACTCGACGACCTTCCTCAGCGTTCCCGCCGGCGCGCGGGAGCCCTCGGTCATGGTGATCTTCAGATCGTGTGCGTTGAGCGCCGCAAAGCTGGCGTCGTTGGAGGCTTTGCGCCAGTTCTCGAGGCTGCCGAGGCCCGAGTAGATCCCGGTGCCGATCGCGAGCACCAGCGCGATGGCGACCACCAACACCCACCTCCCCTTCAGGTCCCGCCATGACCAGCGCAGCCAGAAGGGGCCCCGGCGCATCGGCTACCAGTGCAGGTCGGAGATGTTGGCCGGCCCGCCCGGGTTGGGGGCGTCCGACACCACCCGGCCGCTGCTCAGCTCGATGACCCGGTGGGCGACGCGCGCGATCTCCCGGTTGTGAGTGACGACCAGAATGGCGGTCTCCTCCCGGTGGGTCTGCTCGTGGAGCAGATCCAGGATCTGGACCCCGGTGCGGAAGTCGAGCTCACCCGTTGGCTCGTCGGCCAGCAGCACCGGGTTGCCGGTTGCGAGAGCCCGCGCGATCGCGACCCGCTGCTGCTCGCCGCCTGAGAGTTCGTGCGGGAAGTGCTCGACGCGGTCGCCGAGACCTACCCGCTCCAGCGTCTCGCGTGCCGCCTCCCGGGGCTTCCCGCGCCCGCTGATGTCGGCGCCGAACTCGGCGTTCTCGAGCGCCGTCAGCGCGGGAAACAGGTTGAACGACTGGAAGATGAAGCTCACCGTGTGGCGGCGAAACCGGAACAACTCGGCTCGCGATGCGTCGGTGATGTCCTGTCCTGCGATCCTGACGGTGCCCTCGGTGGGGGAATCCAGCGCCCCGATCATGTTCAGCAGGGTGGTCTTGCCGCTCCCGGACGGGCCGAGGACGACCGTGAACTCGCCCGGGTTGACGCTCAGCGTGACATCCTCGAGCGCGGTCACCGTGACCTCCCCGATCCGGTAGCGGCGGGAGACCCGATCGAGCTCGATGAGCGGCCCGCTCATTCGCAGTGCACCGCCCGCATCACGTCGATGCGCGCGCCGTTTGCCTGTGTCATATCGCGTCACGCTAGAAAGACGCTTTCCGCGCCGCCTCGGTGCTCGCCACGGGGTCACGATCCGTGCCTACCTGCGCATACGCGCCAGGCGATGGGGTACCCTTTTCAAAGGCTGGCTGACTGACCAGTCAATCAGTCCTCAGAAGACTTCATACCTAAGGAGCAGCTATCCGTGGTTGACCTCACCCTCACCGACGAGCAGAAGGACCTTCGCGAGCTCGCGCACAGCTTCGCCGAAAAGGACATTCGCAAGGTCGCGTGGGATTACGACAAGGAAGGCACCTGGCCCCAGGACATCGTCGACAAGGCCTGGGAGATCGGGTTGATGAACACCCACATCGCCGAGGCATACGGCGGTCCCGGCCTCGACTTCCTCTCAGGCTGTCTGATCGAGGAGGAGATGGGCTGGGGTTGCTCGGGCATCGGTACCTCTTTGATGGCCAACGGCCTCGCCGCGACGCCCGTCGCACTCGGCGGCTCCGAGGAGGTCAAGAAGGAGTACCTGGGCATGCTGACCGAGGCGCCCAAGCTCGCCTCCTTCTGCCTGACCGAGCCCGACGCCGGCTCCGACGTCTCCGGCATGAAGACAACCGCCACGAAGAAGGGCGACAAGTGGGTCATCAACGGGTCGAAGTGCTTCATCACGAACGGTGGCTACGCCGACTGGTTCACGGTCTACGCGAAGACCGACAAGGACGCCGGCCACCGCGGCATCTCGGCGTTCGTCGTCCCCAAGGACGACACGGTCACGGTCGACAAGAAGGAGGACAAGCTCGGTCAGCGCGCCTCCAACACCGCGACGATCACGTTCAACGAGACCGAGATCCCCGAGGGCAACCTGCTCGGCGAGGAGAACCACGGCTTCAAGCTCGCGATGATGACCCTGGACCGCACGCGTCCGGGCGTCGCCGCGATGGCCGTCGGCATCGCCCGCGCCGCGCTCGAGTTCGCCATGGACTACTCCAAGGAGCGCGTCCAGTTCGGCGTCCCGATCGCCATGCACCAGGCGGTCGCCTTCATGATCGCCGACATGGCGACCAAGGTCGAGGCGTCCCGCCTGCTCGTCTGGCAGTCGGGCGTCCTGCTCGACCAGGGCAAGCGCAACACCCTCGCCGCCTCGCACGCGAAGCGATTCGCTGCGGACTCTGCGATGGAGGTCACGACCGACGCCGTGCAGGTGTACGGCGGGTACGGCTTCATCAAGGAGTACCCGGTCGAGAAGCTGATGCGCGACGCAAAGATCATGCAGCTCTATGAGGGCACTTCGCAGATCCAGCGCCTGGTGATCGCCAAGGAGCTCCTGATGGGCCGCCAGGCAGACGAGGAGACGCCGGAGGCGAAGGCGCTTCGTGAGAAGGCCGAGCGCGAGTCATCCGATAGCCAGCAGGAGCAGGCCCCCGCGACTGTCTAGATGTGAGGGTGCGCGTCAGCGCAACCCGTTTGATGGCGAAGCCATAGCACCACTCCACGAACGCCCCGTGACTCCGGGGCGTTCGTCGTTCCAGGCAGAATCAGGCGATGCCCGAAGAATTGAGGCTCAGCGACCAGCTGGAGCGGTGGCTCCGCAGCGATCAGCCGAAGACCATCGGCAGCCTGATCGACGTCTTCGAGGAGAAGAGCTTCGCGGTTCTCTTCGTCCTCCTGCTCGCGGTGCCGGCCCTGCCCCTCCCCACGGGCGGCGTCACGCACGTCTTCGAGGTGATCGCGATGCTGCTCGCTCTTGAGCTGATCGCGGGAATGCGAAAGGTCTGGCTTCCTGAGCGGTGGAGGGCGCGGGAGATCGGGATGCCGACACGGGAGCGCTTCGCCACTACCCTGCTGCCGCGCATCCGCTGGATCGAGCGCCACTCTCACGCGCGACTGGGGTTCCTGCTCTCCCATCGCCTCACCGGCATCGTCTACGGGGCGATGACTCTGGTGCTCGTGGTCACCGCATTTTTCGCTCCCCCCTTCACGGGCCTCGACACGATTCCGTCGATCGGAGTCGTGCTGATCAGTCTCGGCGTCCTGCTCGAGGACCCCATCCTCGGAACGATCGGCTTCGTGGTCGGCGCAGCCGGGGTCCTGATCGTCTTCCTGCTGGGCCGCGCGGCCGTGGACGCCATCCGCGGGCTGTTCTAGGGTGACCGGCGCTCATGGAGGCCTCGGCACAGGGGTACCAGCGCTACCGCGTCCTCTGGCCGCTCGTCCCGGCCATGGCGATGGTGATGATCGACTTCACCATCGTCAGCATCTCGGCGACGACGATCCAGCGGGACGTCGGGCTGACCGAAACGGGGGAGCAGTGGCTGGTCACCGCCTATGCCCTCTCGACCGCGGCCTTCGTGGCGCTCGGCGGGCGGCTGGGAGACGTCTTCGGGCACCGCAGGATCGTCACCATCGGCATCCTGCTGTTCGCCGCCAGCTCGCTGATGTGCGGCCTCGTGCCGGACACCGGTATCGCGGAGCCCTGGCTGATCGTCTTCCGGGTGCTCCAGGGCCTCGGCGGTGGGCTGTTGATCCCATCGGCGACCGTCCTCGTCCTGGACGCCTTCCCGCCCGCTGAACGCGGCAAGGGTCTCGCCGTCTTCTTCATCGTCGCCGGTTTGTTCACCGCGGTCGGACCGATTGCCGGTGCCTACCTGACCGAGTTCTGGACCTGGCGGGCGATCTTCTGGATCAACGTCCCGGTCGCCATCCTTGCGCTCACCGAGCTCTATTTCGTCAAGTTGGCCGACGTGAAGCGCCCCGCGCGCATCGATCTGCGCGGGGCGGCCCTGATCGTCGCCGGCATGGGGCTGACCGTGCTCGGGATCCAGCAGTCGACGGCGTGGGGCTGGGGCGATGTCCGGACGATCGGGTCGATCGGGTTGGGAGTCCTGACCCTGATTGCGTTCGTACAGGTCGAGCGCGGGACGGAGGACCCCCTGATCGACGTCCGTGCGATGGCGGCCAATCGCCCGTTCGCGGTGGACAACATCCTCACCTTCCTGATCTTCGGTCCCTGGCTCGCGGTCTTCTTCTTCGGCAGCGTCTACTTCCAGGTGGCATGCCACCAGCCGCCCACGGAGGCGGGCTTCTCGATCCTGACGATGTTCTATCCGTTCTTTGTGGCCTCCCGGATCGGCGGCGCCTGGATGGACAGCCGCGGTCCGAAGATGCCCGTGACCGTCGGATTCCTGCTCGGGACGATCGGCATGATCGTCTGGGCGCAGGAGCTCGACAGCCTCACGCGCTCGGGGACGCTCTGGGGCATGCTGCTAACCGGTGCCGGGTTCGGCTTCGTCCTGTCGCCTCTCAACGCAGATGCCCTGAACCGGCTGCCGGATGCGATCCGAGGTCAGGGCTCGGGAATCACGCAGACCTTCCGGAACTTCGGCTCGGCGATCGGGATGGCTGTGATGGGGACGATCATCGCGAGCGACACCGTCGTCAACGGCCCGGCGGCCCCCAAGGACTTCGCCAGCGCGATGGAGACGGCTTTCTACGTCGGGGCGGGGATGCTCGCCCTCGGGTTCGTCCTGGCCCAATTCCTGATGCCAGGAGGAAGGCAGCAGGACATCGAGTAGTTTCGTTTCGGGCGCCAGCAGGACGGGGTTACGAGTAAGTAGATCCGTAGACTCGAAGACGGTGGCGGATCGAGAGGCGAAGCCGATCTCCGAGGCGGTGGCCCAGGCGGCTCGGGCCGGCGCCGAGGGAGTGCAGGAGCGAGAGGGCCGCCGGCGCGGGCGTCCATCCGACGCGTTCGGCGGGGATATCCGTCGCCGCGATGTCTTCCCCCTACTGGTCCTCCACCTGGTGGCACGGGAGCCGACCTACGGCAACCGGCTGATCGAGTCGATCGAAGAGATCACCAAGGGCACGATCTCGGTCAACCCCAACACCATGTATCCCCTGCTCAGGGAGATGGAGGGTGAAGGTCTGGTCGAGGGACGCTGGGAGCTGCCCGATCGCCGTACGCGCCGCTACTACTCGATCACCCCGGCGGGCAGGCGCGAGTACAAGCGACTTCGAGCTGAGGTTGAGCCTTTCCTCGACTCGGTGATCGAGTCCGTCGGCCTGATCAAGAGCGCGGTCTACGGCTAGAGCCGGGCTACAGCTCTCGCTCGTAGAAGAGCATCACCGGCCCGTCTGGACTGCCCTCGCGGTTCGTGAATCCGACGCTCTCGTATAGCGCGCGTGCGGCGGTATCGGCCTCGCTCGTCCCGAGCTCCATGTGCGTGGCGCCCTCATTGCGGGCAGTGTCCATCGCGGCCTCCATCAGGGCCCTGCCGATTCCCTGGCCGCGCAGGGAGGGAACGACGTACAGCTCTTCCAGGTAGGAGTGCGCCTGCGGACCGGCGGAGTAGACCCAGGGCCGATAGCGGATCTGCGCGAAGCCGGTCGGGCCGTCACCCGCGAGCAGGACGGTCATATCGCGGTTACGGATCAAATCGGCGTAGCGCTCCTCGAGGGCCTCGATTCCCGGAGATGGCTCGTCGAACTCGCCCTGGAAGTCATGGAGCAGGCGCGCGACCGCTTCGGCGTCGCCGGGTGTGGCGCGGCGAATGGCGGTGTCGGACGAATCGGGTTGGCGGGGCGGCATCTCGCCGAGCCTAATACCCTCCCCCGGCCAACCGACCGTTCGGAGGAACCTCTCAAATGTTCGTCTTCAAGGCCGCCGTGCTGGGCGGCGGCACGATGGGCGGCGAGATCGCCCAGGTAATCGCCAGCGCCGACATCCCCGTGGTGGTGAAGGACGTCGAGCAGAAGTTCGTGGATCACGCGCTCGAGAAGTCGCGCGAGGTGACCAAGTCTCAACTGGACAAGCTCGTCTCGAAGGAGAAGCTGACCCAGGAGCAGGCGGACGCTCGCCTCGATGAGGTCATGGGCCTGATCACGGGCACCACCTCCTACGACGAGTTCGGCGACGTCGACTTCGTGATCGAGGCCGTCCCGGAGCGGATGGAGATCAAGAAGTCCGTCTACCGCGAGCTCGACGAGGCGACGCCCGGCCACGCGATCCTCGCCTCGAACACCTCCTCACTCTCGATCACCGAGATGGGCCGCGAGACCCTCCGGCCCCGCAAGGTCGTCGGCTTCCACTTCTTCTTCCCGGCCTCGGTGATGCCGCTGGTCGAGATCATCTCCGGCGAGGACACCTCACGGGAGACCATCACCACGGCCTTCAACTTCGCCCAGGCGATCCGCAAGCAGCCGATCACCTGCAGGGAGGTCCCCGGCTTCGTCGTCAACCGGATCCTGAACTCCGGCGTCGGCGAGGTCTGGCGTGAGCAGGAGGAGAAGGGCCTCTCGATCAAGAAGATCGACGAGGGGATCGCGGGGGCGAACGTCACCCCGATGGGGCCCTTCTTCCTGATCGACATGCTCGGCCTCGACACGGTGCTCCACGTCGCCGAGTACCTGAACGAGTCCTACGGCGATCGCTTCTACGTTCACAAGGGGATGCAGAAGCTGGTCGCCGACGGCAAGCTCGGCGCCAAGTCCGGCGGCGAGGGCTTCTACAAGGAAGGCGAGCCCAACATCGAGGGCGACGCCGACCCGAACGCCGAGGAGCTGGCCGACCTGCTCATGCTGAAGTCGTTCGTCGAGGCGTGCATGGTGCTCGAGGAGGGCGTCTGCACGGTCCGCGAGATCGACCTCGGGATGATGGCCGGCGCCGGGCTCGACCCGCGCCGCGGGGTCTTCCCGCCGTTCTGGAAGGCGGACCTCGAGGGCCTCGACACGATCCTCGAGAAGCTCGAGAAATACGAGGAGAGCCACGGTGAGCGCTTCGCTCCGCCGCGGACGCTCAAGCGCCTCGTGGCCCAGGGCCGCCTGGGCCTGAAGTCGGGCCAGGGTTTCTACTCCTACCCGCAGACCGACGCCGAGGGCACGGTCAAGCTGGAGAGGCGCGGCGACGTCGCGATCGCTTGGCTCGCCAATCCGCCGATGAACGCCATCTCGCCCCAGGTGATCCAGGACCTCGGGAAGGTCTGGGAGGAGGTCAAGGCCGACGACGATCTGAAGGCGATGGTCATCTATTCCTCCCTGCCCGTCGTCTTCTCCGCCGGCGCGGACATCAAGGCATTCACGAGCATGGACGAGGCCGGTGGGGCGGACCTGATCAACACGGGGCACGCCCTGCTCCGTGAGCTCGGCCAGAACCGCGTCTCCACCGTTGCCGCGGTCAACGCGATCGCCTACGGCGGTGGCTGCGAGCTGTCGATGGCGTGTGACTTCCGGATCGCGGCCGAGTCCGCCATCTTCGGCCAGCCCGAGATCAACCTGGGGATCATCCCCGGCTTCGGCGGCACCCAGCGCCTCCCCCGCCTGGTGGGTCAGTCGAAGGCTCTGGAGATGAATCTCACCGGCGACGCGGTTCTCGGGCCCGAGGCCCGCTTCCACGGTCTCGCGGACGATCTGGTCCCCGACGAGGAGCTGTTCGACACGGCGCTGGCCTGGGCCAAGAAGCTGGCCGGGCAGGCGCCGGTGGCCGTCGAGCAGATCAAGCAGGTCTCCTACAAGGGCGATCTGGACGAGGGAATCGAGGCCGAGAAGCAGGGGTTCGCGACCGCCTTTCTCTCCGAGGACGGCAAGGAGGGGATCTCCGCCTTCCTGCAGAAGCGCAGCGCGAAGTGGCAGGGCAGGTAGCAACCGCCGAAGCCGAGCGGCTCGCCGGGCTGATCCGCGAGTCGCGTTGCACCGTTGCCCTGACGGGAGCCGGTATCTCCGTGCCCAGTGGGATTCCCGATTTCCGGACTCCGGGGGAGGGGATCTGGGAGAAGGTCGACCCGATGGAGGTCGCGCACATCGATGCCTTCCGCCGCGATCCTGCCCGCTTCTGGGGCTTCTACAGGCAGCGGATGGAGATGCTCGGCGACAAGGAGCCGAACCGAGCTCACGGGGTCCTGGCGGAGCTCGAGCGCCGCGGGCTGCTCGAGGCCGTGATCACCCAGAACATCGACACCCTTCACACGAAGGCCGGCTCGGAGCGCGTGATCGAGGTCCACGGCTCTATCCGCACCTCCAGCTGCCAGAGCTGTGGCGCCGAATTCGAAACCGGGGCCATGGAGGCTCTCTTCGGTGAGGACGGCGCCGCCGTCTGTTCGGAGTGCGGCGGGCCGGTGAAGCCCGACGTCGTCCTCTTCGGCGAGCTCCTTCCGGCCGAGGCGATGGCCGAGGCCGAGGCGCTCGCCGAGCGCGCCGACCTGATGCTCTGCGTCGGCTCCTCCCTCGAGGTATTTCCGGTCGCCGGGTTGCCGTCGGTGACACGCACGAGTGGCGGGGGCATCGCCGTCATCACGATCGGCCCGACGCCGTTCGACGCCGATGCCGTCGTTCGCATGGACGGCGACGTCGTGGCCGATCTCGAGGCCGTCCTCGCCGCCCTCTAATACGCGGGGGTTCGCTCGCGCGTCGGCCGCGCGGGCCGGCCCCTGACGTGCCGCCGATACCAGGGGCGGCCGTGGAGGCGCTGGTAGTTCCACGCCACCGCCGCGACGGCTCCCCGGCGGTGTAGCCAGAACCGATCGGGTGGCTGCCGCAGAGGCTCGTGACGCCCCGGCTGGACATCAGCGATCGCGAATCCCTCGCCGTCGGTGCGGTCGAGGGCGTCGAGGATCCGGCCGCGCTCGTCGGTGATCAGCGTGCCGCCCTCGAAGCGGCCGCGATACGGGACGGGGAACCATGGCATCGCGCAACTCAGCTCTCCTGCATGAGCGGCGTGCACCACGGGCGCGCCGACGTAGAGCGCGAAGGTGGCAGCCGCATCCACGGCTGTGCGGTGGTTGGCCGTCTCGAGCCGTTCGAACAGCGATCTAGGCGGCCAGTTCTCCGACATGCTCCACCAGCCCGACCCGGTCAGGGCCAGGTCGATCCGGCCCCGCAGTCGCTTCACGGTCTTGGTCCGCATCAGCTCCCAGCAGACGGCCGCCCCGACCGTCGCCGCGTCCGTCTTGATGACGCCGTCATCCGATCCCCCGACGTAAAAGGCGTTCTCCCACATCGTGGGAAGGTCCTTGTCGTGCCGGCCGGCGATCTTGCCGTCGGCCGTCGTCAGGAAGAAGGCGTTCCGCACCTCCCCGTCAGGGTCGCGGCAGAGGAACGAGCCGCCGACCATCGCCCCATGTCGACGGGACAGCGAGAGCAGCAGATCGGTCGCCTCGCCGTCGGGTGCCAGCGCCGCATCGGCGAGCTCGGGGACGAAGCCGATACCGGTCGTGAAGAACTCGGGCAGGACGATGCACTCGGCACCCTCGGCTCCGGCCCGGTCGGCCAGGCGCTCCACAGCCTCGAGGTTGGCGTCGACGTCCGCGACGCGGGCCCGAAGCTGGATGGCAGCCGCCTTCACGACTCCGGAGTATCGCCCAGCTTCTCCTCGATCGCCGCCAGCTCGGTGGTGAGCTCCTTCTGCCTCGAGCCGGGCTGCTCCTGTAGTGCGGCCCTGGCGGCGCGCAGTCCGTAGATCGCCTCGACCCGTCGTCCCTGCTGCGCGTCGAGCCGGGCCCGGAGCATCAGCGTCTCGGCGGGGTGGACCTCGTCCCGGCCGGCGAGCACAGCCGCCACCCGCGATTGTGGGTCGACGTCGTCGAGCCGGCCCCGTCGAGGTCGACCCAGCTCCCTCGCCTCGGTCCAGCGACCGTCGGCCAGCTCGTGGCCGGTGCCGTGGCCGAGCCGGACGGCGAGCGCCCTGGTCGCACCGATGTCCTGGATCAGCGGGTCCCGCGCCGCCGCGCGCAGAGCGCTCAACGCCCGGTTGACGATCCGCGTCGCCGCTCGCACCGCCTCGGCGCCATGGCCGCCGCTGCCCATCATCTCCTTGAGCCAGGCGGATCCCTGCTCGGGGTCGGCGAGGGCCTCCCCGGTGACCGTCACGCGCGTCACCGGTGTCTCGCCTGGATCGCCAGGCTCGATCGGCTTCGACCGGCGTCCCGCTCGTCGCTTCGGCCGGGGCGCCGCCAGGTCCTGCACGATCAGAACGCGCTCGGCGTCCCCGTCGCGAACGAGGTACCGGCCCTCCGGCAGGCCGAGCTTTCCGGCCAGCTCGAGCTGAACGAAGGTGGCTCGGGTTATCGCGGGCTTGGCCGTGATCAGAGGGTGCGCGTCAGCGCAACCCGATCGGTGGTGTGGCCGCTAGTCGCCGGGGTTGCCATTGCCCTTGGCGGGCAACGCGGCCGCGGAAGGCTTCGACGGGACCTTCGGGTTCTGGATCTCGCCGAGGCGCTGGATCAGTCGTTGCCACTGCTCGGGCTTGAGGATCTGGCCGAGCTGCTTGATCGAGCTGCCCGAGGTCGTGAACGTGTACCCGACGTGGATGTGGTTGTAGTGGTCGGGGAGGATGAAGGTCGGTGGGCCGAGATCCATCAGCGAGATGATCTGAGCGGGCCGCATGGTGCCCTGGAGAAGCAGCAGATCCTTGATCACGGCCTCGGTGATCGTCCCCGGCCCCTGGTGCCCGGTGATCGGGATCCCGTTGACTGCGGCGATGTCGACCGCCGAGCCATAGGAGTGGGCCGAGACGTTGCCCGAGGAGGTCAGGTAGGAGTGGCCGCACTTCAGCGAGGTGATCGTGAGGCGGTAGCCCTTGGCGACCAGGTACTCCATGACGGCGAGGACGCGGCGGTCGATCTGGTGTGTCTGGATGTCGTTGCGACCGCAGGAGTAGATCGACAGCGCCGGGTCGTTCAGGACCCTCTGCTCGAGCGCCGACTTCGACATCAGCAGGACCTGGCCGACGGTCGGGTTGTTCGAGAAGGGGTTCTTGTCGGCGGCGCGATAGATCGCGGTCGTCTCGAGCAGCTTCCAGCCGTCGAGGATCGGCTTCGGATCGATGGTCGGGGCGCCGCGGCCGGCGGGCCGGATCGCGAAGTTGAGGTGCGGCGGCTGAGCGTCGGGCTGGCCGACGTGCGCGATCACCGTTCCGCCCGTCACCTTGGAGCCGACCTTGAGCGGCTTCAGCTGCATGGTGTTGGAGTTGAACTGGACGCTCTCCGAGAGCGCGGACTTGAAGGTCTCGTAGCCGGGGACGCTCCGGCCGAGCAGCTGGTCGAGCTGGCCGGTCACGCCTGACTGACCGGCGTTGCCGGAGCGATGCGGCAGCGCGAAGAGCCGCTGACGCGCGTTCTCGGAGTTTGCCGGGGCGGGCTTGGAGCTCGCCGGCTTGGCGGCCTTCGCGGAGCCCTTGCTCGAGTTGTCGCCGGCGGTGGCGGGGGTGTTCGGAGACGAGTCGTTCGGCGTCTGCAGCTTGAAGTCCTTGGAGGAGAGCCCCTGCTGGCGCGGCACCGGGTGCGTCTGCTCGATCGAACCGAGGTGCGCGTAGGTGTAGTCGTTGCCGTAGGCGTCCTGGAGCACGATGTACTTGCCGAGCTTGGCGTTGTCACCCATCTTCTTGATCACGCCGTCATTGACCGCGACGACGGGAGCGTTAAGGCTCGAGTAGACGTTGATGCTTCGGCGGTTGGCGTCCGAGCTGACCACGTCGGCGGCGTTGCCGGCGCCCTTGCGCTGAGTGGTGGAGCGTGCCAGCGCGGCGGCGTCGTTGATGTCGTCGGCGTACCGCGCGTTCGCGGCGACCGGGAAGTGCGCGCCCTCCGTGAGCCCCGTGAGTGAGCCGACCAGCGCGTCGGGCAGCTTGCCGTACTGGTTCGCCCCGAGCAGAACCTCGTCGACGTACCAGTCAGCGTGGTTGTAGGAGAAGATCGCCTGGCGGATGTCCTTGTCGCCGCCCGCCGCGCGCAGATAGCGAGCCGCGGCGCAGATCGCGTCGACCGGGTTGTACGGGTCCTTCTTGCCGTCGTCGTTGGCGTCGACCCCGTAGGCGGCCCAGGTCGAGGGGATGAACTGCATCCATCCCTCGGCGCCCGCGGAGGAGACGTTCAGGTTGGTGCCGAACGCGGTCTCGATCTTGTTGATCGAGGCGAGCACCTGCCAGGGGATCCCGTACTCCGTGCCGCAGGACTGGTAGATGGGGAGGAGGAAGGGCGGGATCTCGAAGGAGTCGATGACGAAGTTGGGGACGCCGATCGGGGCGGGGCCGAACTGCGCCACCGTCAGACCGGGGTTGGTGCTCGACGGAGAGCCGTCCGGGTTGCGGAGGGTGGGCTGCTCGATCTTCGTCGTCTCGCCCTTGGCGATCTGCTTGGCGCCCTGTCCCTTCTTGGCCTGCTTGCCGAACAGGCCGGAGGTCTTGCCCCCGGTGGTCTTCTTTCCGGCCTTGCCGCCGCCGGTGCTCTTGCTTCCGCCGGACGGGGCGCCGCCGCTGCCGCCGCCGTTGGTCGTCGTGGTGCTGCTGGTCGAGCTCGAGCCGGTCGATCCGCCGCTGCCGCCCGAACCGCCGGTGGTGGTCGGGGCGTTGTACTCAGAGGTATCCAGCGGCCCGCTGCAGCCGGGATCGGCGAGGTCGGCGAGACCGTCGCCGTCGTCGTCGGAGAGGTTGGAGCACTGCGGAAGGACCTCGGTGCCCGGGACGTTGACCTGGGCGTTGCCGACGCTCACCGTCCCCGAGATCGCCGTTCCCGCAGCGATAATCGCCAGGGTCGCGCCGAGGGCGATGATTAGGAGAAGCTTTTTGGTCATTTGGCTAGCCGTTCCTGCCCGTGTAGACCTGTGGGTCTGCCGGTCGCGACCTCCCCGCACCCTCAGGCACGGCGGACGCTACTGACTCGCTCAGGGCTTTGCAACGGGGAACCGTCGTCTCTAACGTCAAAAACACGTCTCAAGAACCCCGCTCGACCCCATCCGTCGCGGTACCGTGCGTGAACGATATGGACGAGAGCGGCGGCGAAGGCATACGGGATCGGATTTCATCGCGAGGCGAGGGAGCCCTGGGTGATCTCGCCCAGCTCCTGGTCGACAACCCGTGGATGAACCAGGCGCTGCAGGTCGCCTTCGGGGCGCGGGAGCGGGCCTCTCAGGCGGGCGCGAGCGCGATCCGGAACCTCAACCTGCCCACCGGGAACGACGTCGACCGCCTGGCGCGACGCCTGCGGGTGGTCTCCGAGCGCCTCGAGACGGTCGAGGACACGCTCGATCGGCTCACCCGTGAAGTGGCCGAGCTCCGGCGGGAGCGAGACTCCTCGCGATCCGACGGACCCTCTAGCCCGGGTTGAGGGCTTCGGCGGCCAGGGCGCCCATCCGCTCCGCCCCCTGCGCCAGGCCCTCATCGTCGATTCGGCGCCGACCCTGATCGTCGAAGGTGTCCGAGACGATCAACACGCATCCCGTGGCCACCCCGAGCCGCCGGCCGAGCGCGAACAGCGTCGCGGCCTCCATCTCGACCGCGACAGCGCCGCGCCTCCGCCACGCGTCCGCTCGCGCCTTGGGCGAGACGCCCTTCTCCAGGTCACCGTCGTAGAAGAGATCCGTCGTCACGATTCGCGACGGTGAGCCCCCAGCCGGCAGCTCCGCCGCCAGCCTGGCCGTGAGCTCGGGATCGGGTTCCACCGACTCGCCCGCGCCGAGGGCACGACTGGCCCCGTCCTCCGCCAGCGCCTCGCTTGCCACCACGAGCTGCCCGTGCTCGAGCTCCGGGTCGAGGGCGCCGCAGGTCCCCACCCGGACGGCTCGTCGCACCCCGAGCTCGGCGAGCTCCTGCAGAACGATCGCGGCGCTCGGGCCGCCCATGCCCGTTGACTGGATGCTGAGGGAGCGTCCCTCAGGGGTCTCCCCCGTATATCCCCACAGCCCTCGAGCGTGGTTGCTCATCTTGGGCTCGGTGAGCAGCTGCTGGGCGAGCGCGAGCGCCCGGCCGGGGTCGCCGGGAAGCAGGGCATCCGGTGCGTAGGGGGTGCTCGGTCTGAGGTGGTGCGGCACGGCGCGAGCATATGGGGGCCCTGCAGGGGTATGTTGGGTCAATGAAGCTCCCGGTTCCCGAGAAGCCGTCCGAGGCGCTGCGGTCCGCGATCGAGCGCACCTTCGAGGCGACGGCCGGCCCTGCGGCGAGCACCCGGGACCGCGCGGTCGAGTTGGTCGACGAGGTCGCCAAACGGGGCCGAGAGGTCCGCGAGCAGCTCGGCAAGATCGAATCATCCGTTCGCGGCCGGCGAAAGGATTGACCTCAGGTTGAGGGTCAGATGCCTGCCGAGGAACTGACGAAGAAGGAGCTCAAGGACATCCTCGACACGGTGCTCGGGGAGATCGACCGCGATCCGGACGAGGGCCCGCGCCTGCGCGCCGCCGCCGCGCCGCTTCGCATCGAGTTCCCGGATCTGAAGCTCGTCGTCAACGTGTCACGCGACGAGGGCGGGCGCCACTGCCTGAGGTGGAACTTCTCCCAGCGAAGCCGCACGCACCCGAAGTTGCGGCTCAGTATGGAGTCGGCGGTCGCCAATCGCGTCTTCCAGGGCCGGGAGAACCCGGCGATCGCCATCGCCCGCGGCCGCCTCCGCACCAAAGTCGAGGATGCGGGCGCCGCGCTGCGCTTCTTTCCCGCCGCCAAGCCGCTCTTCTCCCGGTATCGCCAGCTCGTCTCGGAGAAGTACCCACACCTCACCATTGACTAGACGGGCGAGTGAGCCAGTGCGCATGTCCGGCGCCATTGACTTGCCCCGCCATCGGCGTAAGCTCGACTCGATCGAAAATGCTCGGGCCGGAAGCGGGTCCGCGGTCTGCAGGTCCCCCGGCGACTGGGATCGGCGACAGGACTACGCGAGGCGTGCAAGCGCCGCTGGCCGACGAAGCGGGCCCAAAGCCCGCGCGCGACGGGGTCCTCGGGCCCCGTCGCCACTTTCGAAGGCGTCGCTGCTCTCTCTGGATGGAGGGCCCGGATGAGTCCGGCCGACGGCGGCGACCAGACCAACACGATCACTCTCGCGGAGGCGAGCAAGATCGCCGGCGTCTCGGGCTCGACCCTGAAGCGATGGGCCGATGACGGTCTCGTCCCGGTCCAGGACGGCCGCTGGACGCCCGCGTCCGCGGCCCAGGCCCGGGTGATCGCGCGGATGAGGGAGAGGGGCTACTCCATCGAGGCGATCCGAGAGGCCGCTCGCGGCGGCCGGCTCGCCTTCGGCTACACAGAGGACCTCTTCCCGGTTCCGGAAGGCCACTACACGAGGGAGCAGGCCGCCGAGCGGACCGGGCTCGAGCCGGAGTTGATCGATCGGCTGATGACCCTGCTCGGCACTCCGATGGGAGCGGAGGGGATGCTGAACGAGCAGGACCTCGGCGCGATGCGCCACTGCGCCAACGTCCTCTCCTCCGGCTTCCCCCTCGTCGCGTTCCTCCAGCTCGTCCGGGTCTACGCCCAGTCGATCCGCAAGGTGGCCGATGCGGAGGTGCGGCTCTTCCACCTCTACATCCACGAGCCGTTGATCCAGGAGGAGGTGCCGCCGCTCGAGATCGCCGAGGAGATGGGCGAGCTCGCGGCCGACCTGCTTCCCGTGACCGGCCCGCTGATGGAGTACATGCATAACCGCTACCTGCGCTTCTACATCGAGCAGGACGTGGTGGGGCACATGGAGGCCGACATCGGCGGGGCCGGCCGCGGCCTCGCCCGAGTCTCGATGACGTTCTGCTTCGTGGACCTCACCGGGTTCACCCGGTTCACCGAGGAGGAGGGGGACGAGGAGGCGCTCGACATGATCGAGCGTTTCGTCGACACGGTCGAGGCGACTCTGCCGAACGAGGCGACGATCGTGAAGACGATCGGCGACGAGGTGATGGTGGTCTCCCCGGAGCCGTCGACGCTCACGGAGTGGGCCGTCGGGTTCCTGGCCCTCTTCCAGGAGCGGCCTCAGCCGCGGGTCGGCATCCACCACGGCGCGGCGGTGTTCAGGGACGGGGACTACTTCGGCGGCGACGTCAACCTCGCGCACCGAGTGGTGACGAGGGCGCTGGGCGGCGAGGTCCTGGTCACCGAGGACCTGGTCAAGGCGATCAGCAATTCGGACTTCCTTCGCTTCGACCCGATCGGCGAGGTGGTCCTGAAGGGGTTCCCCGACGCGATCTCTCTCTATATAGCCCGCCCTGCGATGGAGGACTAGTGACGGTGCTTGTGGAGCATGTGAGCCTTCCGGGCCTTCCGGGCCTTATGGGCCTTGGCCTTGCTCTTTGACCCATTGTGGGCGACGGTCCGGTAGCCGTACTCGCTCGAGACGGTGACCCCGGTCAGGTCGCTCTTGCTCACCGGCGTGCCGGCCAGCGCCGCGACTCCGAGCTCACGGAAGGTCGGGCGGAGGAGGTTCTCGCGGTGCGGCGGGCTGTTCATCCAGGCCGTGACCAGCGCCTGCGGCGTGCTCAGCGGGCCGGTGCCCCAGACGAGGTTCTCGCCGACGGTCCAGGTCCGGGCGCCCTGCATGTATCCGGTCGACTCGATCCGGTCCATGAAGGTGAGCCCGGCGGGGGAGGTGTGCTCGAAGTAGCTCTCGTCGATCATCTCGTTCGAGTGGCTCATCGCGGCCTGATCGAGGTCACTGTTCGTGGTGACGGGCTGCAGGCCGTAGGAGGTGCGCTCGTCGTTGATCAGGCAGGTGATCGAGGTCTCCATCTGGGCCTCGCCGAGACCGGTGATTTCGGTGTTGACCGGGCCGCAGTCGGCCGCCGAGGCCGACCCGCTGGCCACGAGGGTCCAGGTCGCCGCGACGGCGATGAGGCTGAGGATTTTTCTTTGTCTCGACACATGGTGTGCATCGAGTGCTCAGCGAATGACTGAACGCGGGCAGCCGATCATTAGCCGCGCGTCCTTTAGCCCGGGTGCCTGGCGCCTGGACCTTTCGCCGTTGGGAAAACTGAGTAGGCGCTAGTTGCGCGTGCCCAGATCCGCGGTGTAGGTGGCCGCGTTGTGCCCGAAGTGGGCGAACGGGGCGCCCTTGGTCATGCCGATGCCGATATCGCGGAAGCCGCCGAGCAGAACCCTGCGGTGCTCCGGGCTCTTCATCCAGGACGCAACCAGCCTTTTCGGGGTACCCCGCCGGCCCGGCCCCCAGCCGAGGTTCTCCCCGACCGTCCAGACCGTCGCGCCGGCCAGGTACCCGCTGTGGCGAATCCTGCGCGCGGCATTCCCGTGGGAGTAGGAGTTGTGCTTGGCCATGGCGACCGCATGGCCCTCGGCCGAGCTGTTCAGATTCGCGTTTTCCTGCAGAGCCCCGAGCCCCGAGTGCGCACGGCGCGCGTTGATCAGGCAGAGGACGGCCTGCCTCGCGAGCTGCTCGCTGAGCTTGGCCGGCGACTTCGCCTCGCCGACGCAGGCATCCGCGGCGGCGACCGGTCCGATCGCCGCGAGAGCCGTCAGGGCAAGGAATATGAGGGGTCCCCTTCGCATCGAGGAGGCGGGCTGTATAGCGGTTCTTAGAATCGGGGGCATGGCGGACGTAACGGCGCTTACGGTCCTCGCCCGGGTCGTACGGGAGAGCGGCCTGATCCCCCAGGGCACCAGTGGCGTTGTCCTCGTGTCGGGTGGCGCGGACTCGGCGGCCGCCGCGGCGGGCATCGTCGAGGCGCTCGGTGCCGATCAAGTGGTCGGACTCCATCTCAACCATGGCCTCCGGCCTGAGTCCGACGACGACCAGCGGACCTGTGAGGAGCTCTGCGCCACGCTTGGAATCGAAGTCGAGGTGGAGCGCCCCGGGTTGGGCAGCGGGAACGTCCAGGCCGAGGCGCGGCGAGCGCGGTACGCGGCGGCCGAGCGAACCCGGCTGGCCAGGGGCCTCGACTGGATCGCGACAGGCCACACCAGGACGGACCTTGCCGAGACGGTTCTCTACCGGCTCGCGACCTCGCCGGGGCGTCGCGCGCTGCTCGGCCTGCGGGCGCGGCGCGGGCATGTCGTCCGCCCGATTCTCTCGCTCGACAGAGAGGGGGCGCGTCGCCTCGTCCAGCAGGCGGGCCTCCCGTTCGCCGACGATCCGACGAACGAGCAGCCCCTGTTCGCGCGGAACCGGATCCGCAACGAGGTGCTCCCGGTGTTGCGCGAGATCGGCCCGGAGGCCGAGTCGACGATCGCCGAGACTCATGCCGAGCTCGCCGAGGAGGGCGAGGTGCTCGACCGGCTGGCGGCCCAGACCATCTCCGAATCCGGGGCCGACGCCGCTGGGGCGATCGGCCGCGATGCCCTTGCCCAGATGGACGGCGCGATCCGCCGCCTGGTCCTCCGCCTGATGGCCGAGCGCGCCGCGGGCGGACCGGTACCCCTCGGAAGGTCGCGCGCCGATGAGATCTGGAGGTTGGTGAACCAGCCCGAGGGCGGGGTGATCGAGTTGGGCGATGGCGTGGACGCGCACGCGGAGCAGGGCCATGTCCGCTTCACGTCGGGGCCGTCGCTCCATTTGGCGGAGGAGGAGCTGACGGTGCCGGGTGTGTGCCGCTTCGGCACCTGGGAGGTGAGGGCCGAGCTGGAGCGGGGTGTGCCGCCGGCCGAGGGCGCGGACCGCGCCGTGCTCGACCCCAAGGCGATCGGGCGATCGGTCACCGTGAGGGCCTGGCGCGACGGGGACCGGATGCGGCCCCTGGGCCTCGACGGCACCAAATCCCTCCAGGACCTGTTCACCGATCGCAAGGTGCCGAGGTCGCTGCGGCACGCCCTGCCCGTGATCACCGCGAACGGGCGGGTCGCCTGGATCGCGGGGGTGGCGGTCTCGGAGGAGTTCGCCGCAAAGCCCGGCGCTTCGGAGTCGGCCGTCCTCAGGGCATCCCAGGCCGGTCCATAAACTCCGGCTGGTGGGAACCGACGACGCAATCGGCGAGGTGCTCGTCTCCGAGGAGGACCTGCAGCGCCGGGTCGCGGAGCTCGCCGCTGAGGTGAGCCGCGACTACGAGGGTCGCGCGCCGCTGCTCGTCGCGATCCTGAAGGGTGCGGTTCCGTTCCTGGCTGATCTGATGCGCAACATGGAGATCGACTGCGAGCTCGATTTCATGGCGGTGTCGAGCTATGGCTCGTCGACCGACTCGTCGGGCGTCGTCCGGATCCTCAAGGACCTCGACGCGCCGATCGCTGACCGCGACGTCCTGATCGTTGAGGACATCATCGACTCGGGTCTCACCCTCCATTACCTGCTCCGCAACCTTCAGGCCCGCGGGCCGCGGTCCATCGAGGTCTGCGCGCTGCTCACCAAGCCGGAGCGGCGGCGGGTGGATCTGCCGGTCCGCTACGTCGGCTTCGAGATCCCCAACGAGTTCGCGATCGGGTACGGCCTCGACCACCGTCAGCGCTACAGAAACCTCTCCTATGTGGCAGCCCTGCGGGAAAACCCGCAGGGGCGCTAGAGCTACGCTGGTACCCTCGCCAAATAGATCCGGGTCCGCATATTCGGCTAAACCCCGGGCAGAGGAACTTCCACTTTGAGACGTTTTTTCCGCAGCGCTGCCTTTCCGATTCTGATCGTCGTCGTGCTGGCGTTTTTCGCCCAGCGCCTGATCAGCCCCGGGTCGAGTCACGAGACCCCCGACTACACGACTTTCGTGGAGCGGGTGAACAACGACCAGATCGAGTCCGTCACCTGGAACACGAAGGACAACTCGCTGAACGTCAAGCAGACGGACGGGACGAGCTACGACGAGGCCTACCCGGATTCCGACTCCGCCCAGGCCCAGCTGCTCAACAGCCTCCAGCAGCACAACGTGAAGACGGAGATCAAGGGCAAGGGCGGCTCGAGCCTGCTCTCGCTGCTCACGTACATCCTGCCCTTCCTGCTCTTCTTCGCCTTCTGGATCTTCCTGATGAACCAGATGCAGGGTGGCGGCTCGAGGGTGATGAGCTTCGGAAAGTCGCGCGCCAAGCGTATGTCGGTCGACGCTCCCAAGATCACCTTCCGGGACGTCGCCGGGGTGGACGAAGCTGTCCAGGAGCTCCACGAGATCAAGGAGTTCCTCGAGAACCCGAAGAAGTTCCAGGCCCTCGGCGCCCGGATCCCGAAGGGCGTGCTGCTCTACGGCCCGCCCGGGACCGGCAAGACGCTGCTCGCCCGAGCCGTTGCCGGTGAGGCCGGGGTCCCGTTCTTCTCGATCTCCGGGTCGGACTTCGTCGAGATGTTCGTCGGCGTCGGCGCCTCGCGCGTCCGCGACCTCTTCGAGCAGGCCAAGCAGAACTCCCCCTGCATCATCTTCATGGACGAGATCGACGCCGTCGGCCGCCATCGCGGCGCCGGCATGGGCGGCGGCCACGACGAGCGCGAGCAGACGCTGAATCAGCTGCTCGTCGAGATGGACGGCTTCGAGATGAAGGACAACATCATCCTGATCGCCGCCACCAACCGGCCCGACATCCTCGACCCGGCGCTCCTGCGGCCGGGCCGCTTCGACCGCCAGGTTGTCGTCGACCGCCCCGACCGCAAGGGCCGCAAGCACATCCTCGAGGTCCATACCCGCGGCAAGCCTCTCGCCCAGAACATCGACCTCGATGCCCTGGCGGGCCAGACGCCCGGATTCACCGGAGCCGATCTCGCCAACCTGATCAACGAGGCCGCCTTGCTCACGGCTCGTTCGAGCAAGCGCGAGATCACGATGACCGAGCTCGAGGAGGGGATCATGCGCGTGATCGCCGGCCCCGAGAAGAAGAGCCGGGTGATGTCCGAGAAGGAGCGGCTCGTCACCGCCTACCACGAGCTCGGACACGCGATCGTCGGACACCTGCTGCCGAACTCCGACCCGGTCCACAAGGTCTCGATCATCAGCCGCGGGCAGGCATTGGGCTACACGATCTCCCTGCCGACGGAGGACAAGTTCCTCACCACGCGCGCCGAGCTGAACGACACGATGGCGATGACGCTCGGCGGCCGAGCCGCCGAGGAGATCGTCTTCGGCGAGATCACGACCGGCGCGTCGAACGACCTCGAGAAGGTGACCGAGACCGCCAAGCAGATGGTGATGCGCTTCGGCATGTCCGAGCGACTCGGGCCGCGGGTTTTCGGCCACGACCGCTCGCTGCCGTTCCTCGGCCGCGAGTTCTCGGCGGAGCCCGACTACTCCGACGAGGTCGCGCGCGAGATCGACGACGAGGTCCGCCGGATCGTCGAGGACGCCCACCAGACTTCGAAGGACATCCTCTCCGAGCATCGCGAGCAGCTCGACACGCTCTCGAGGATCCTGCTCGACCGCGAGACCATCGAGGCGGATGAGTTCATCGCCCTCCTCGAGGGCAAGCCAGAGGAGGAGGTCTTCCCCAAGGAGGAGGAGGCCAAGCCGCCCGAGGCTCCGCCCGTCGAGGAGAAGGGCACCGCCCGCGAGGGTGCGCGGCCCCGGCCCCGGCCGCGTCCGGGTCTTGCTGGTGGCGGCGCCGCCGAGATGCGCTCGAACGACTCGTAGCCTCTACACCGGCCGCTCGCGGAAGAGGCGGCCGGGATACTTCGGCAATGCGTCTTGTCGCGATAGCTGGCGTGGTCACCCTCTTCGTTGCCGGGTGTGGCGGTGGGTCTGGCGGGAGCCAGGCGGACAAGGACAAGGCAATCGCCGCTGCCAAGTTCCTCTACGTCGGTCAGGGCAAGCGCGATCTCAGCAGCGGGCCCTGCCTTTCGGAGAGCCTGCCCGGCATCTCGGATTGGGCCGTTGACATTGCCCACGATCCGCGGCAGGCCGTCGACGACCAGCCCGCCAATCAGTGCCAGAGCTTTCGCGACGGACAGACGCATCACTTCGTCGAGCTGGCTCCCGACGGCCAGTTGATCAGGGCCCAGTAGGAGGACGACTTGGAGCCGGCTCTGATCATGGGGATCGTCAACGTGACGCCCGACTCGTTCTCGGACGGCGGCGAGTTTCTCGACGCCGACTGCGCCATCCCCCATGGGCGCGAGCTCGCTGGGGGGGGCGCCGACATCCTCGACATCGGCGGGGAGTCCACGCGGCCGGGCGCGGCGGCGGTCGATGCCGAGGAGGAGCTCAGGCGCACCCGGCCCGTCGTCGAGGCCCTCTCCCGCGACGGCTTGCGCGTCTCCATAGACACATCCAAGGTCGCGGTGGCACAGGCCACGCTCGATGCCGGGGCCGCGATGGTCAATGACGTCACCGCGCTCCGGGCCGAGCCGGACCTCGCCGGTCTCTGTGCGGACCGCGGTTGCGAGATCGTGCTGATGCACATGCTCGGGGACCCGCGGACCATGCAGGAGAACCCCGTCTATGACGACGTCGTCGACGACGTCAAGTCATTTCTCGCCGAGCGGATCGAATTCGCGGTGTCTGAGGGCATCGACGAGCAGCGGATCTGGGTCGACCCCGGCATCGGTTTCGGGAAGACGGTGGAGCACAATCTCGAGCTCCATCGCAGGCTCGGCGAGCTGGCGGACCTCGGGAGGCCGCTTGCCTTCGGCTCATCGCGAAAGAGCTTCATCGGCAAGCTCACCGGCGCCGAGGTCGATCGGCGGCTCGGCGGCACGATCGCCTCGAACGTGGTCGCCTACGCCAACGGCGCCCGGATGCTCCGCGTCCATGACGTCGAGCCGATGCGGCAGGCGCTCAGCATTGCCGAGGCGATCCTGGATCCGGATCGTGCGGCGGTTCGCTAGGCGACGAACTCCCGGATCAGCGAGTTGACCTTCTCCGGCCGCTCGTAGGGCACCCAGTGCCCCGCCCCGGGGACGATCTCAACGCGCAGCTCGGGGACCCATTCGCTCAAGCCCCGGGTCAATGACGGGAGCAGCGCGGCATCGTTCTCACCCCAGATCACGAGGGTCGGAACCCTGACGGTCTGCGAAGTGATCTTGCTCTCGTATTCCTCCGGCACCCCGGCGGCGGCGACCTGTTCTCCCATGCGCGCCGCGCGGTAGTAGTTGAGCCCACCGCGCAGCGCACCCGGCTGGCCCCAGGCCTCGTGGTAGACGGCGCGGTCGGCGTCCGAGAGCTGCGCTCCCTGGCCACCGATGCGCTGCAGCAGGTCATCCATGAGGGAGAAGTCGTTCGCCGTGAGCATGTCCTCCGGTCCGGGCGAGGGCCTCGAGAACTCGAGCATGTAGTTGACGGCGTGGCGCTGCTTGGGGCTCTCGCGGAGGTCGCGGCTCCAGGTGAACGGCGGGGCGCCGTCGACGACGACCAAACGTTCGAGCAGCTCCGGATATTTCATCGCGAAGGCCCAGGAGACGATGCCGCCCCAGTCGTGGCCGACCAGGGTCAGCGGGGCGATCCCGAGTTGCTCGACCAGCTCGCGCACGTCGGCGAGCAGGTGGCGCATCCGGTAGGCCTCGACGTCCTCGGGCCGGCAGGAGAGGTTGTAGCCGCGCATGTCCGGGGCGTAGACGGCGTGGTCCTCCCCCAGGTCCGCGAGCTGCCGGCGCCACAGGAACCAGAACTGCGGGAAGCCGTGCAGGAAGAGGATCGGCTTGCCCTCTCCACGGGTGACGTAGTGCATCCGGCATTCGGCGAGCTCGGCGAAGTGGTGGGAGACCTGGGTAGAGGACTCCCCCTGGGCGAGCAGCGTCGTCTCCGTGGGGGGGTCCACCGTCCTAGTCCTATCAGTCCCCGCCCGCAGCGGAGCAGCGCGGGCCGGTGGGGTACGTTGGGGCAATGGACGAGCACGAGCAAGACGCGCATCCGTCGGTCGAGGTCGAGATTCGCGGCCTCTCCATATACACGCACCACGGCGTCACGGACGCGGAGCAGGAAGTGGGGCAGCGGCTCGACTTCGATCTCACCTTCGACGTGCCCGATTGCGACGCAGTGCTCACCGACCGCGTCGAGGACACCGTGGATTACTCCGAGGTCTGCGACATCGTCGCCCTCGCGGCGACGGACAAGAGCTACCGGACCCTCGAGCGGCTCTGCCAGGTGGTTGCCGGCCGGCTGATGGAGCGCTTCGAGTGCGAGTCGGTTCGCGTCCGCGCGGCCAAGCCGGAGCCGCCGCTGCCATACGTCGTCCAGGAGGCCGGGGTCGAGGTGACCCTCGAGCGATCGCTCGATCGCGAGTCGGACGACGAGGAGGGCGTCTGAGCGAGGGGGCCGCGGAGCGGGTCGGTTATCTGGGCCTGGGCTCCAACGTCGGGGACCGCGAGGCGCAGCTGCGCGGAGCGATCGAGAAGCTGCGCGCACACGGCATCGCGGTCGAGGCGGCCTCGTCTCTCTATGAGACAGAGCCGGTGGGGAAGATCCTCGACCAGCCCGACTTCCTGAACGGCGCCGCTCGCATCCGGACCGCGCTGCGGCCCGAGGAGCTGCTGGAGGTCTGCAAGGCGATCGAGGCCGAGCAGGGCCGCGAATCCGGCGGCCCTCGCCACGGCCCCCGGCCGATCGACATCGACCTGCTCCTCCTCGGCGACATCGAGATGAGCTCGGAGCGGCTCACGTTGCCCCACCCCGAGGTGACCTCGCGGCGGTTCGTGCTCGCCCCGCTCCTGGAGCTCGACCCCGACCTGCGCCTGCCCGATGACACGGTCCTTGGGCAGGCGCTCGAGTCGCTCGGCCCCGGGCAACGCGTCAACCGCGTCGGCGGGCCGCCCGCCTAGAGGCGAATCAGGCCGTCAGGCCCTGGAGCCACTCCGGCGGGAAGACCGGGGGCGTGCGGCCGGGAAATTCCGGAACGATGCGCATGGCCAGCTCTCCGGCCGGGCGCTTCTCGATCGCGGGGCGCAGGTCGTCGAAGGTCATGGCCAGCCTGACGCTGGGGGCGATCTGATAATCGGCGGCATTCGGCTCGCTGCCACCCATGACCCCATCCGAGATCCAGCCGTCGATCCTGTCGAGATCCGCCGGCAACGTGGCGAGGCCGGCCCGCACATTCTCGTCGGTCGCCTCGTTGAGCCGCGCGGCGGCGGCGACGAGCGGACCACCGGTCTTGACTGCGAGACCGACCGGCACGCCGAGGCGGGCGCCCTCCGAGTAGCTCGCCATCGGCGCTCGATCGCGCTTGAACGCCCACCAGCTGAACTGGCGCGGGATCTGCTGGAAGCTGTCGCCCCAGGTCTCGGCCTGCTCCACCTTGGCGCGGGCGTCCGGATCGGCGGGGAGGAGCGGTGGATCGGGCTGAATCCGGTCGAGCTCGCGCGCGATCTCCCGAGAGCCCTGGACGCGAGTGCCGTTGAGCTTCAGGGCGGGCACGGTATTCCGCGGAAACCGCATCGCGCGCAGCACGCCCTTCGAGATCACTGGCATCAGGTCGACCCGCTTGAACGGAATCCCCTTCCGATCGAGCATCAGCATCGCGCTCCGCGATGGATGCGAGCCGGGAATCACGTAGAGCTTTGCCTCCCCCATTGCGGCTCATCCTATTGGTGTCGTGATAATCCCGCGCATGCTGCTCGCGGTCGACGTCGGCAACACGCAGACCCACATCGGCGCCTTCGACGGGGAGGAGCTGAGGCGCGACTGGCGCCTCGGCACGATCCCGAGCGCGACGGCGGATGAGCTCGCCGCCACGATCTCGCACCTGCTCGCGCTCGACGGGCTCGACTTCGGCTCGCTGGACGGGGCGATCGTCTCCACCGTCGTGCCCCAGCTCGGCCCGGAGTACGAGACCCTGACCGAGCTTCACATGGGCAAGCCGTGCCTGCTCGTCGGCCCCAGCCTGAAGACCGGAATGCCGATCCTCGTGGACAACCCCCACGAGCTCGGCGCCGACCGGCTGGTCAACGCCGTCGCCGCGCACGCGAAGGTCGGCGGCGCCTGCGTCGCGGTCGACTTCGGGACCTCCACCAACTTCGACGTCGTCTCGGGCGCCGGCGAGTACCTGGGCGGCGTGATCGGCCCGGGGGTCGAGATCTCGATGGAGGCCCTCACCTCCCGGACGGCGAAGCTTCCCCGGATCGACCTCTCCGCCCCGGAGGGACCGATCGGGAAGAACACCACCGCCGCCATCCAGTCCGGCTTCGCCTACGGATTCGCGGGGCTGGTCGACGGCATCGACCGGCGGCTATCCGATGCGCTGGGGGAGAAGGCGACCTTCATCGCCACTGGCGGCCTCGCCGGCGTGATCGCCCCCCAGTGCGAGACGATCGACGAGGTCGACCCGCTGCTCACACTGACGGGCCTCAGGTTGATCTGGGAACGCAACACCTAGCGGCCACCAGGCCGCTCGACTTGTGTGGGGCGGCCGCTCGTGGCCGCGGCCTTGTGGCGAAGCCGTCCCACCTACCCTTTGCGAGATGCAGCCACCGCTGACAAGCCCGTTCCGCATCGGCGACGTCGAGATCGCCAATCGCGTCCTGCTCGCTCCCCTGGCGGGGATCGGGAACTGGTTCGTGCGGCTCCAGGCGCGCCGCCACGGCGCCGGCCTGGCCGTATCCGAGATGGTCTCGAGCTTCGGGCTCCACTACCGCAACGAGCGCACCCTGCGCGAGCTGCTGCGGCTGCACCCGGACGAGCACCCAGTGTCGGTCCAGCTGTTCGGACAGGACCCCGACGTGATGCGGTCGGCGGCGGCGATCGTGGCCGAGGCGGGTGCCGACCTGATCGACATCAACATGGGGTGTCCGGTCAAGAAGGTCTGCAAGACGGGCGCCGGGGCGGCGCTCCTGGCCGATCCCGACCTCGCCGTTCGCCTCGCCACCGCGGCTCGCGAAGGCGGCGGGATCCCCGTGACCGTCAAGGTCCGCTCGGGGCTCGCCCGCGGTGGCCGCGAGGGGTTCGACCTCGCCCTGCGCCTCGCCGACGAGGCGGGGGTCGCGGCCATCGGCTTCCACCCGCGCGCGGCGGCGACGCAGCACAAGGGACAGCCCGATTACGAGTTGGCGCGAGAGCTCGTCGATCGCATCGACGTCCCGGTGATCATCTCCGGTGGCCTCGACAGCCCAGACGCGGCGCGGCGCGCCTATGAGGCCTCGGGAGCGGACGCCGTGATGATCGCTCGCGGCTCGCTCGGGAACCCCTGGATCTTCGAGGAGCTGACCGGTACCCGGGCGACCCCGCCGGATCGCGATGAGGTGGTCGCGGAGATGCTCTGGGTGATGGATCGCGCCGAGGAGCACCTCGGCCGGGAGCGGGCGGCCCGCTATCTGCGCAAGTTCTATCCCTGGTACCTCGAGCGGCTCGACGCCGACAAGGCCACCGCTGCGGCATTCCAGGAGAGCGACCTCGATCAGGCGCGCGAGCTCGTCGTCGGCCTCACCACTCCAACGGTGGTTGAGCGAGTTGCAACCGCCACGGCGATCGCCTAGCGTCGAAAGGCAGCAGGATGTTCGCCAAGCGATCACTTCGGCTGGCTGTGTCGGGCCTGACGGCGGTCGCCTGCATGGGATCCCTTGTGGGCGCATCCTCGGCCGCCGCGAAGACCAAGGCATCGACGTTCAGCCAGTGCCTGAGCACCGCCATCCAGCTCCCGGATAGGAGGGCCACGGCGGAGTCTCCCGGCGTCACCGCGGTCCTGCCGGTGAGCGTCCCGAAGTTCAAAGGAAAGCGGCAGGACGGCACGGTCACCGCGCTCAGCGCCGTTGGCGTAAGGACGTCGGGCACGTTCGCCGGCGACCTGCTCCTCCAGCTCATCTCCCCCGGCGGACAGGTGGTCACCCTTTCGAACGCACGCGGCGGCGAGGCGGACGGCTACGGCACCGGCCCAGCGAGCTGTGCGGGGGCGCTGGTCACCTTTGCCGACGGCGCGACGGTTTCAGCGTTCAACTTCCCGACGGTGGGCGACACCCCGCTTTCTGGCACAGTCAGGCCGGAAGGCCCGCTGGCGGCGCTCGTCGGAGCTCCGGCCCGGGGAAACTGGGTGCTGGCCGCCACCGACACGTCGTCGAGTGACCTCGAGACGCTCAATGCCTTCTCGCTCAACTTCTCCTACGTCTACAAGCTGAACCCCAAGAAGAAGAAGTAGGACCGGCCCTGAATTCGCGTGTAGTCGCGTGGAGCGAGCGAGGCAGGGACGAGGAGTTCCGCGACCGCCGCATCCATGTATTCGAACGCGGTGGTGATGGTCCGCTGTTGGTCCTGCTTCATGGATTTCCCTCCAGCTCGTATGACTGGAGGCTGCTGCTCGAGCGGGAGACCGAGCACGCCGTGCTGGCCCCTGACTTCCTCGGCTTCGGGCTCTCCGAGAAGCCGAGGGACCACGCCTACACCCTGCATTGGCAGGCCGACATGGTGGAGGAGCTCGTTCGGCGGCAGGAGAAGAAGCGTCCCGTCTTCTTCCTCGCGCACGACATGGGGACCTCCGTCGCCACCGAGCTGATGGCCCGGGACATCGATGGTTCCCTCGAGATGGATTTGAAGGGAGGTCTGCTGCTGAACGGGTCGATGATCCAGGACGCGGCGAGCCCGACGCTCGGGCAGCGCCTCCTCCGCAGCTCGGTCGGCCCGCTCTTCTCCCGCCTCTCCAGTGAGCGGTTCTTCCGCCAGCAGTTCGGCTCGATCTTCTCGCCAGATCACCCGCTCACCGACGATGAGGCAGAGGACCAGTGGGAGCTGATCCGCGCCGGCGGCGGCCGGACGCTCAACCACAAGACGATCGCCTACATGGAGGAGCGCTTCAAGCACGCCGATCGCTGGCATGGGGCGCTTCGCGACTGGGAGAAGCCCCTGTCGGTGGCCTGGGGGATGCTCGACCCCGTTGCGACGGAGGCCGTTCTGGACGCCGTGATCGCGCTGCGGCCGAGTGCGCCGGTCGCCCGCTTCGAGGACCTCGGCCACTACCCGCAGATCGAGGATCCGCAACGTGTTGCCGGCGCGCTGCAAGCCGCTTTGGACTTCTGAGCGACGACCTCGACCACCCGAAAGACCGGCGCTATACTGTCGCGCTTCGCCCGGACCCTCGTGATCTCGATCGCGTCGGTGCGGGCTCATTTTTCGCCGTATAGCAGGGGATTTGTTCGGCGAGTAAACCCACTAAGAATCAGAATCGAGGAGAGTTGGCGCGCGAGACACTGATCACCCCAGAGGGGCTCACCAAGCTCAAGGAGGAGCTGGAGTTCCTGGAGACCGACAAGCGCCGCGAGGTTGCAGACCGCATCAAGCAGGCGCGGGAGTTCGGGGACATCACAGAGAACTCCGAGTACGACGACGCCAAGAACGAGCAGGCGATGCTCGAGCAGCGGATCGCGGCGCTCCAGGACAGGCTGCGGCGGGCTGCCGTGATCGACAACAAGCATCTCGACACCGAGACGGTCGGCGTCGGTGCGGTGGTTCACGTCAAGGACCAGAAGTCCGGCAAGTCGCAGAAGTTCCAGATCGTCGGCTCCGCCGAGGCAAATCCGATCGAGCACAAGCTCTCCAACGAGTCACCGATCGGCAAGGCCCTCGTCGGCAGCAAGAGGAATGAGGTCGTGACGGTGGAGACGCCCCGCGGCCCGAAGAAGAAGTTCAAGGTCACCAAGATCGAAGCCAGTTAGCGCGGAATAGGCTCCGCGTTGTGAACGAGGAGTCCGAGCGCCCGGAGTCCGAGCTGCTTGCCGATCGGCGGGCCAAGCTCGAGCGCCTCCGTGTGGAGGGCATCGAGCCGTTCCCGCACACTTTCCCCGACCGAACCGAGATCGCCGCCGTCCGCGAGTCGCACCAGGACCTCGACGCCGGCGAGGAGACCAGCGAGCGCTATCGGATCGCCGGCCGGCTGACCGCGCGGCGCGGCCACGGCAAGGCAGCGTTCCTGGACCTGAAGGACGGCACGGGGCAGATCCAGGTGCAGGCACGCGTGGACGAGCTCGCCGAGGCGTACGAGGGGCTGCTCTCGCTCGACATCGGCGACATCATCGGCATCGAGGGCACCGTCTTCGCCTCGAAGCGGGGTGAGCTCTCGATCCGCGCCGAGGCTTGGGAGCTCCTCTCGAAGAGCCTGCGCCCGCCGCCGGAGAAGTTCCACGGCCTCGAGGACGTCGAGACCCGCTATCGCCGGCGCGAGCTCGACCTGATGGCCAACGAGGAGACCCGGGAGCTCTTCCTGAGAAGGGCGCGGACGATCGCCGAGGTGAGGCGCTGGTTCGACGCCCGCGGCTTTGTGGAGGTCGAGACACCCGTGCTCCAGCCCCTATATGGAGGGGCGCTCGCCAGGCCCTTCACCACCCATCACAACGCACTCGACCGCGACCTCTATCTCCGGATCGCCACCGAGCTCTACCTGAAGCGCCTCGTGGTCGGTGGCATCGAGAAGGTCTACGAGCTCGGCAAGGACTTCCGCAACGAGGGGATCTCGCACAAGCACAACCCCGAGTTCACGATGCTCGAGTGGTACGAGGCCTACGCGGATTACAACGACACCGCCACCGAGCTCGAGGGCCTCGTGTCGGCCGTCGCCCAGGAGGTTCTCGGAACGACGAAGGTTGAGCGAGAGGGGGAGGCCATCGACCTCTCGCCGCCCTGGCGCCGCGTCACCCTGCAGGACGCGATCAAGGAGGAGACGGGCATCGACGTGATGCAGCATCCCTCGCGGGAGGAGCTCGCGAAGGCGATGGGGGCGAAGCCCGATCCCGAGGAGGGCTGGGGAAAGCTGGTGGACGGCCTGCTCTCCAAGGAGGTCGAGCCGAAGCTGATCCAGCCGACCTTCATCGTCGACTACCCCGTCGAGCTCTCGCCCTTTGCCAAGCGCCACCGCAGCACCGAGGGACTGGTCGAGCGGTGGGAGGCCTTCGTCGGCGGCATCGAGATCTCCAACTCGTTCACGGAGCTGAACGACCCGGACGAGCAGCGCCGCCGCTTCGAGGCGCAGGCCGAGGAGACGGCCCGCGGTGACGAGGAGACACAGCCGTATGACCAGACCTTCATCGAGTCGCTCGAGCAGGGCATGCCCCCGACGGGCGGGGTCGGCCTGGGCATCGACCGGCTGGTGATGATCCTGACCGGGGCGAAGAGCCTGCGCGAGGTCGTCCTCTTCCCGGCGATGCGGAACTAGCCGGCCGCCGAAACCGGCAAGGAAGGGGGCGAGATCGGTGGGGTTGGCGCTTTATCGCCCAGCGTGGGGCGAAAAGGCGCCAAGAGCCGACCGGACGCTGTCATCGCGGCGGTCGCCGAGCGGCAGCACGGAGTGGTGTCAGCCGAGCAGCTTGACCGCGCTGGGATCGGCGACCACGCGCGCCGAGCAAGAGTTGCGGCAGGACGTCTTCACCGTCTTCATCGGGGTGTCTATGCAGTCGGCCATTGCGGCCTGAGCCGAGAGGGACGTTGGATGGCGGCCGTGCTGGCGTGTGGCCCAGGGGCCGTGCTTAGCCACGTGAGCGCCGGCCTTCTGTGGGGAATCTTCCGCTCGAAGACACACCCTTCCCCAGCCCCGTCCCACGTACTGGTCGGAGGTGTGGCAGGCCGTCGTCGCCGACCGGGGATCGTGCTGCACCGCTCGCGGACCCTCACCGACGATCAGATCACCCGTCACCAAAACATCCCGGTGACGAAACCCTCCCGAACCCTCCGTGACCTCCGCCGCACCCTTCCCCAGCCGCAGTTCGCCGCGGCTCTTCGACAGGCCGAGTTCCTCGGTCTTCCCATCGACCAACAGCTTCCACCCCGACCACACTCGAAGCGAGCTGGAGGCGCGCTTCCTGGCCCTCTGCCGGCGCCACCGCCTTCCCCAGCCCCGGGTCAACGTCCGGGTCGGTCCCCACACAGTCGATTTCCTCTGGCCGATGCCGCGGCTGATCGTCGAAGTTGATGGCTACCGAGCGCATGGCTCCCGCTCGGCGTTCGAGCGCGACAGGGTCCGCGACCTGGATCTCAAGCTGCGCGGCTATCTGGTGGTGCGCTTCACCTGGCTTCAGCTCACGGAAGGTCCCGCGAAGGTGGCCGAAGCTCTGCGCCGGCTCTTGCAGGCCTCCCCGGACTAGCCCTTCTTCGACGAGGCCTTCTCCTCCGGCTCGGACTCCTCTTCGTCCTCGTCGTCAGATTCCTCGCCCTGCTCGGCGTCCTCATCCTCGTCCGAGTCCTCGTCTCCCTCTGAGTCCGCGGCGCCCTCGTCTTCCTCCTCGGCGGAGTCGTCGGGCTCGTCGTCGGAGCCTTCGTTCTCCTCATCGGAGGTGCGCGCGTCGGCAGCGGCGGTTGCCTTTGCATCGGCGGGCGTCAGTCGCTTGACGAGCAGATACCCGCCAATGAAGGGCAGGGAGATCAAGGCGAGCGCAGCGAGCATCGCGGGCCAGGCGATCACCACTCCCAGCCCCGCCGTGGCGCCATTCGAGCTGGTCACGTAGATCGCCCAGCCGATCCAGGCGAGCAGCAACAGGGCACCCGCCACGATGCCGACCAGGAGAAGCGGATTGGAGCGCGCCCTCTCGAAGACCCCTTGATCGCCGTTTGCCGCTCGCAACTGGCCGAGTGCTCCCACGGGCGGCAAGGTACCGATCCGAATTGCGGCGCGGGGCGCCGGATGCGGGAATGCGGGAATGCGGATCTCTACGGTCTCGGTCTGCGGCGTTGGGCGGTGGTTGTGCCCAGTCCCAGCACGGATGCTTGACCGATGACCAGGAACAGCCCGCACCTTGCAGGGAGTTCGGATCCCACGCCTGGTACCTGCCTGGCCGGGGTACCCCCCTGGCTATACTTTGGCTTCGCCGTCCCCGACAGAACCGGAGGTCAGATCAAGGAATCGGCAGCCAGGAGCCGATACGGATTGGGCCCCCGGGGAGTCTGCGTTCCCTGAATCTTCGTAGTACTTAACTCAGAGGCAACCACCCGACCGCAACTAGAGCCAACCGAAGCGATTGATAGACCAGAGAGAGACCGACTGAATGTTCGAACGATTCACAGAGAGAGCGCGCCAGGTAGTCGTCCTCGCCCAGGAGGAGGCGCGGACTCTCAAGCACAACTACATCGGCACTGAGCACATCCTGCTCGGCCTGCTCCGCGAGGAGGAAGGCCTGGCGGCGAGGGTGCTCGAGTCACTCGACATCACGGTCGAGCGCGTCCGCTCGCAGGTGGTTCGCATCGTCGGCTCCGGCGAGGAGGTCACCGCCGGACAGATCCCCTTCACGCCGCGCGCCAAGAAGGTGCTGGAACTGGCGCTGCGCGAGGCCCTCTCCCTGGGCCACAACTACATCGGCACCGAGCACATCCTGCTCGGCCTCGTCCGCGAGAACGAGGGCGTCGCGGCGCGCATCCTGCTCGACTTCGACGCCGACTCCGAGAAGATCCGCAACGAGGTCATCCGGATGCTCTCCGGCCCCGGCGGACGGCGCCAGGGCACCGGAGCGGGTGGCGGCGAGGGCAAGAAGTCCTCGAAGCTGCTCGACCAGTTCGGCCGCAACCTGACCAAGCTGGCCGCAGAGGGCAAGCTCGACCCGGTGATCGGCCGCGAGATCGAGATCGAGCGGATCATGCAGATCCTCTCCCGCCGCACCAAGAACAACCCGGTGCTGCTTGGCGAGCCGGGCGTCGGCAAGACGGCCGTCGTCGAGGGCCTCGCCGCCCGGATCACCAACGGCGAGGTGCCCGAGCTGCTCAAGAACAAGCAGATCTACACACTTGATCTGGCCGCGCTGGTCGCCGGCTCGAAGTACCGCGGTGAGTTCGAGGAGCGCCTCAAGAAGGTGATGAAGGAGATCACCCAGCGCGGCGACATCATTCTCTTCATCGACGAGCTCCACAACCTGGTCGGCGCAGGCGCCGCCGAGGGCGCGATCGACGCGGCCTCGATCCTGAAGCCTGCCCTTGCCCGTGGCGAGCTGCAGACGATCGGTGCCACCACGCTCGACGAGTACCGCAAGTACCTGGAGCGCGACTCGGCGCTCGAGCGGCGCTTCCAGCAGATCAAGGTCGAGCAGCCCTCCACCGAGGAGACCGTGAAGATCCTCGAGGGCCTGCGCGAGCGCTACGAGCAGCACCACCGGGTGAAGATCACCGACGAGGCCCTCGAGGCCGCCGCCGAGCTCGCCGACCGCTACATCTCAGACCGCTTCCTGCCGGACAAGGCCATCGACCTCGTCGACGAGGCCGCCTCGCGCATGCGCATCAAGTCGATGACGCAGCCGCCCGTGTACCGCGACCTCGAGGAGGAGATCGAGACCACGCGGCGCGACAAGGAGGCTGCGATCGACGCCCAGGAGTTCGAGAAGGCCGCCAACCTGCGCGACCAGGAGCGCCGCCTCACCAACAAGAAGAAGGAGCTCGAGCACGAGTGGACTTCCGGTGAGGGTGGCGAGCGCCCCGAGGTCGGCGAGGAGGAGATCGCCGACATCGTCGCGATGTGGACCGGCATTCCGGTCTTCAAGCTCACCGAGGCGGAGTCGAAGAAGCTCGTCCGCATGGAGGACGAGCTGCACAAGCGCGTCATCGGCCAGCAGCCGGCGATCACCGCCGTCTCGAAGGCGATCCGCCGCTCGCGCGCCGGGATCAAGGACCCGAAGCGCCCCGCGGGCTCGTTCATCTTCCTGGGCCCCTCAGGCGTCGGCAAGACCGAGCTCGCCCGCACGCTCGCCGAGTTCCTCTTCGGCGACGAGGAGGCGATGGTCCGCATCGACATGTCCGAGTACATGGAGAAGCACGCCGTCTCGCGCCTGGTCGGCTCGCCCCCCGGCTACATCGGCTACGACGAGGGCGGCCAGCTCACCGAGGCCGTGCGGCGCAAGCCGTACTCGGTGCTGCTGCTCGACGAGATCGAGAAGGCCCACCCCGACGTCTTCAACATCCTCCTGCAGATCCTCGAGGACGGCAGGCTCACCGACGCCCAGGGGCGGACGGTCGATTTCCGCAACGCGATCGTGATCATGACCTCGAACATCGGGGCGCAGGACATCGCCCGCAACACTCCGCTCGGGTTCGCCATCTCCGACGAGACCGGCGTCACCTACGAGGACATGAAGTCCCGGATCATGGGCGACCTGAAGAAGGTCTTCCGGCCGGAGTTCCTGAACCGGATCGACGAGGTGATCGTCTTCCACAAGCTGGCCAAGGACGAGATCCTGGAGATCGTCGACCTGATGATCGACCGGGTCCGGACACAGGTCGCCGAGCACGAGCTTCAGCTCGACCTCTCGAAGGACGCGAAGGAGCTGCTCGCTGGGCCACAACTACATCGGCACCGAGCACATCCTGCTCGGCCTGGTCCGCGAGAACGAGGGCGTCGCCGCGCGCATCCTGCTCGACTTCGACGCCGACTCCGAGAAGATTCGCAACGAGGTCATCCGGATGCTCTCCGGCCCCGGCGGCCGCCGCCAGGGCGCCGGCGCGGGCGGCGGCGAGGGCAAGAAGTCCTCGAAGCTGCTCGACCAGTTCGGCCGCAACCTGACCAAGCTGGCCGCCGAGGGCAAGCTCGACCCGGTGATCGGCCGCGAGATCGAGATCGAGCGGATCATGCAGATCCTCTCCCGCCGCACCAAGAACAACCCGGTGCTGCTGGGCGAGCCGGGCGTCGGCAAGACCGCCGTCGTCGAGGGCCTCGCCGCCCGGATCACCAACGGCGAGGTGCCCGAGCTGCTCAAGAACAAGCAGATCTACACGCTCGACCTGGCCGCCCTGGTCGCCGGCTCCAAGTACCGCGGCGAGTTCGAGGAGCGCCTCAAGAAGGTGATGAAGGAGATCACCCAGCGCGGCGACATCATCCTCTTCATCGACGAGCTCCACAACCTCGTCGGCGCCGGCGCCGCCGAGGGCGCGATCGACGCGGCCTCGATCCTGAAGCCGGCCCTCGCCCGCGGCGAGCTGCAGACCATCGGCGCCACCACGCTCGACGAGTACCGCAAGTACCTGGAGCGCGACTCCGCGCTCGAGCGCCGCTTCCAGCAGATCAAGGTCGAGCAGCCCTCCACCGAGGAGACCGTGAAGATCCTCGAGGGCCTGCGCGAGCGCTACGAGCAGCACCACCGGGTGAAGATCACCGACGAGGCCCTCGAGGCCGCCGCCGAGCTCGCCGACCGCTACATCTCCGACCGCTTCCTGCCCGACAAGGCCATCGACCTGGTCGACGAGGCCGCCTCCCGCATGCGCATCAAGTCGATGACGCAGCCGCCCGTGTACCGCGATCTCGAGGAGGAGATCGAGACGACGCGGCGCGAGAAGGAGGCCGCGATCGACGCCCAGGAGTTCGAGAAGGCCGCCAACCTGCGCGACCAGGAGCGCCGCCTGACCAACAAGAAGAAGGAGCTCGAGCACGAGTGGACCTCCGGCGAGGGCGGCGAGCGCCCGGAGGTCGGCGAGGAGGAGATCGCCGACATCGTCGCGATGTGGACCGGCATCCCCGTCTTCAAGCTCACCGAGGCCGAGTCGAAGAAGCTCGTCCGCATGGAGGACGAGCTGCACAAGCGCGTCATCGGCCAGGAGCCGGCGATCACCGCCGTCTCCAAGGCGATCCGCCGCTCGCGCGCCGGCATCAAGGACCCGAAGCGCCCGGCCGGCTCGTTCATCTTCCTCGGCCCCTCCGGCGTCGGCAAGACCGAGCTCGCCCGCACGCTCGCCGAGTTCCTCTTCGGCGACGAGGAGGCGATGGTCCGCATCGACATGTCCGAGTACATGGAGAAGCACGCCGTCTCGCGCCTGGTCGGCTCGCCCCCCGGCTACATCGGCTACGACGAGGGCGGCCAGCTCACCGAGGCCGTGCGGCGCAAGCCCTACTCGGTGCTGCTGCTCGACGAGATCGAGAAGGCCCACCCCGACGTCTTCAACATCCTCCTGCAGATCCTCGAGGACGGCAGGCTCACCGACGCCCAGGGGCGGACGGTGGACTTCCGCAACGCGATCGTGATCATGACCTCGAACATCGGGGCGCAGGACATCGCCCGCAACACGCCGCTCGGCTTCGCGATCTCCGACGAGACCGGCGTCACCTACGAGGACATGAAGTCGCGGATCATGGGCGACCTGAAGAAGGTCTTCCGGCCGGAGTTCCTGAACCGGATCGACGAGGTGATCGTCTTCCACAAGCTGGCCAAGGACGAGATCCTGGAGATCGTCGACCTGATGATCGACCGGGTCCGGACGCAGGTCGCCGAGCACGAGCTCCAGCTCGACCTCTCGAAGGACGCCAAGGAGCTGCTCGTCGACAAGGGCTGGGATCCGGCGATGGGCGCCCGTCCGCTCCGCCGGGCGATCCAGCGCTACATCGAGGACCCGCTCGCCGACGAGGTGCTGAAGGCCGGCTCAGATGACCCCGGGCTCGACCGTCCAGGTCGAGCGCGACGCCAAGGGCGACGAGCAGGACCACCCGCTCAAGCTGAAGATCGTCAAGCCGCGCAAGAAGCCGGCGAAGAAGTCCGAGCCCGAGAAGGTCGGCGTCGGCGCCAAGAAGGGCGACGACGGCGACGACTCGGGCGACGGCGGCGATCCCGAATCCTCAGGCGACGAAGCCTCCAAGTAACAAGGCGATAGGAACCTGGAGCGGCGGACGTTTCCTCCGCTTCGGCGAGGCGATCGAGCCCGAGCGGCTCGAGGCGCTGCTTCGGCCGGGCGAGGGCATCGACACCGTCCTGACCGCCGACGCCTACGGCGCGGGCGAGGCCGACTCGCTGCTCGGCCGCGCCCTCGACGGCGTCGCCCGCAACGACTACTGCCTCGTCGGCGCGGTCGGCCACGACTTCTACGAGGGTGAGCGAGACGGGCCAAAGGGGTTCCCGCGCTTCACCGACCCGTCGCTGCGCGGCCGCGGCGGGTACGCGGGCTACCTGCGGATGGCCGCCGAGCGCAGCCTGGAGCGCCTCGGGCAGGATCGCTTCGACCTCCTCCTGCTACACGACCCCGATCGCACCGGATACGAGAGCGAGGCGGTCTGGGACGGGATGCGGCGCTGCGCGAGGCCGGGCTGGCCGACGCGATCGGCGTGGCCCCGGGCCGGCCAACGGCTTCACCCTCGACCTGGTCCGCTGCTTCGAGCGCTTCGGCGAGGAGATCGACTGGGCGATGATCATCCTCAACCCTTCGAGCCCTGGCCGGGGAGCTCTGCCTCGATGCGGCCGCCCAGAACAACATCCGGGTGATCACCCGCGTCGTCGACTACGGCGGCATCTTCTGGGACGACGTCACGCCCGAG
>CAVTOD010000006.1:0-122154 GCA_963736305.1 uncultured Solirubrobacterales bacterium
CACAAACCCCCGGTTTTTCGGTCCGTTTGCAGCGAGAAAATGGCCTATGCCACAGAACTTCAGAAGCTGCGACCGAGACCAAGCGCTGCTGCTCTCGCCTGACCTCGCGACTGGCTGGACGAGGATCACCTCGCCTGGTTTGTGATCGAGGCGGTTGAGGAACTTGACCTCGAGCCCTTCTACGCCGCCTACCGCGCCGACGGCCACGGCGCCTCAGCCCACGAGCCGAAGATGATGGTCGGCCTGCTCGCCTACGCCTACTGCGTCGGCGAGCGAAGCTCGCGCGGAATCGAGCGCCGCTGCGCGAGGACGTCGCCTTCCGGGTGATCTGCGCCAACCAGGCCCCCGACCACGCGACGGTCGCCCGCTTCCGGGTCCGCCACGAAGAGGCCCTGGGCGACCTCTTCGGCGGGGTGCTGGGCCTCTGCGCGAAGGCCGGGCTCGTCGATCCGGCGCTCCTCGCCGTCGACGGCTCGAAGTTCGCCGCCGCGGCCTCCGATTCGGCGATCCGCACCTACGAGGAGCTCGCCAGGGAGATCCTCGCCGAGGCGGGGCGCATCGACGCCGCTGAGGACGAGCGCTACGGGGAAGCCCGCGGGGACGAGCTGCCCAAGCAACTCAGAACCAGACACGGAAGGAAGCGTTCGCTCAGGGAGGCAAAGAAGGAGCTCGAGGACGAGCGCACTGCGAAGGGGGAGCCCATCCCGCGCGACCGCGAACAGCGCCTTGAACTCTGCCATCGCCGCCTGGTCGAGGACTGGCGCGCGGAAAATGAGGGAAACCGCGCCTACGAGGCCTACCGGGCGCGCGGGGTGAAGAGCAACGGTCGTCGCCTCGGCGGCCCGCCGAAGCCATACACGCCGTCGGCCACACCCGAGGGAAAGATCAACACAACCGACCCCGACGCCCGGCGAATGAAGTTCGGCCGCAACTTCATCCCCGCCTACAACGCCCAGGCGGTGACCACCAAGGGCCAGCTCATCGTCGCCGCCGAGATCACCACCCAGGGTGGCGACTTCGAGCAGCTCGAGCCGATGATCGGCGCCGCAGAGCGCGAGCTCAACAGCGCGGGGGTGAAGGCGCGGCCCGGGGTGATGCTGGCCGACGCCGGCTACTGGTCGAACGGCCACATCGACTCGCTGCGAGAGCGAGGCATGATCCCGATCGTCGCCCCCGACACCACCCGCGGCCGGCCGCGCAAGAACCGGCTCGGCGGGCCCTACGACTTCATGCGCCGGGTGCTCGCCACCGAGAGCGGTGGGGCTCTCTACTCGAAGCGGATGCCGATGGTCGAGCCGGTCTTCGCTCAGATCAAGGCCAACCGGCGGATCGACCGACTCAAACGAAGAGGCCGGGCCGCCGCCCGCTCGGAGTGGCGCCTGATCGCCGCCACCCACAACCTCCTGAAGCTCTACCGCAGCGGTTTGGCCCCGGCGGCGGCCTGAACGCCACCGATCCAGCTCGTTGGAGGCTCCCCGGAGCCGCCGGCCCCGATTCAGCAGCATTTGCGCGACAGCCTCACGCGAAGGGAGGCGCGCCCGGGACCAGCGCCACTTCGTGAAGCGCACCGGGCCGGCGCTCTGCTCCCTACGCGTGGGACCGGGCGGAGAACGTTGGCGCCATCGCTGCCACGTTCTCGGTTGGACGGTTGGCGGGGCAAACGGGTGAAGCCGAGGCGCCGAGTGCTCCAGTCCCGCAGCCGCTGACGCCCAGAGCTCGCCCGGACGACACGGGGGTAAGCCGCAGGCGCCCTACTTCTTGGCGGGCTCGAAGTAGGGGTTGGTGCCGACCGCGTGGTCGGTGACGTCGACCACGCGGGCGATCTCCGGAACCGCCTCGGTGATCGCGACCTCGATCCCCTGGCCGAGGGTGACGGTGGCCATCCCGCAGCCCTGGCAGCCGCCGCCCAGGCGCAGGTAGGCGGTGTCCTCCTCGACCGCGACCAGCTCCGCATGCCCCCCGTGCGCGGCGATGGCCGGGTTGATCTGCTGGTCGATCACTTGGATGACCCGCTGGGCGACGTCGCCGCTGAGGTCGGCGGGCGGAGGAGCGTCGATGGGCGGGCTCGCGGGTGGCGCCATCGGCGGGCTCATCATCGGCAGCTCCGCCGGAGCCGGCGGCTTGTTCGGGTTCACGACGGTGAGCCCGCTCTGCTCGAGGCGTTGCGACCAGTCGATGGTGGCGCCTCGCAGCTTCTCGACGCTCGACTCCGGCACCACGATCGCCAGGTCGCCGTGGCGCTGCACCACGTCGTCCTGGCGGGCAACATGCACTGCGTTGAGGGAGATCTTGTAGACGTACTCGCCGTCCGAGACGCCGCTCACCTCCACCCACAGCGCCTGGCTCTCGGGGTCCTCGGACTGCGCGCGGAACCCCCTGACCTTCTCGATCGCCTGCTCGGTAATCGCGAGCGTCGGCTCGGCTGTGTCTTCGGCGCTCATCTCATATCCCGTATGGCTGGTCGCTCGCCGGTGGCGCCGGCCCGCCGCTACCTACGATACGCCCATGCCCCGCGTCCTCCTGGTGCTGCCCACAGCCACCTACCGCGCGAGCGATTTCCTCGCCGCGTCGCGGGCGCTGGACGCCGAGGTGGTGGTCGCCTCCGAGCGCCGGCAGGCGATGTCGGGGACGATGGGAGACCGGGCGCTGGTCGTGGACCTGAGGCGGCCCGAGGCCGCCGCCGATGCCATCGTCACCCGGGCGCAGGATAAGCCGCTCGACGCGGTGGTCGGCACCGACGAGCAGGGGGTGCTCGTGGCCGCGCTGGCCGCCGCGCGCTTGGGGCTCGCGCACAACCCGCCCGAGGCGGTCGCGGCGACCAGGGACAAGACCGCGATGCGTGGAGCCTTCGCGGCCGCCGGCCTGCGCCAGCCCGACTACCGGGTCGCCGGGCCCGACGCGGACGTGGCGCAGCTCGCCGGCGAGGTCGGCCTCCCCTGCGTGGTCAAGGCGGTTTCGTTGTCGGCTAGCCGCGGCGTGATCCGGGCCGACGATCCGCCGGCGGCCGACGCAGCAGCCGAGCGAGTCAGGGCGATCCTCGCCGAGGCCGGCGAGGACCCGCACGCGCCGCTGCTGGTCGAGCGCTACGTCCCGGGCGTGGAGGTGGCCGTCGAGGGCCTCTTGCGAGGCGGCGCCCTCGAGATCCTGGCGGTGTTCGACAAGCCGGATCCCCTCGAGGGCCCTTACTTCGAGGAGACCATCTACGTGACCCCGTCGCGCCTGCCCGCCGAGACCCTCGAGGCTGTCAGCCTGTACACGGCCGAGGCGGCCGCCGCGCTCGGCCTGGTCGAGGGGCCGATACACGCCGAGCTGCGGATCGACGGGGATAGCGTGTGGATGCTCGAGCTCGCCGCCCGCTCGATCGGCGGGCTGTGCTCGCGCTCGCTGCGCTTCGGGATGGGCGTGAGCCTCGAGGAGCTCATCCTGCGCCACGCCCTCGGGCTGCCGCTCGACGACCTGGGCCGCGAGGCCGCCGCCTCCGGGGTGATGATGCTCCCGATCCCGAAGGCGGGCGTGCTGAAGGAGGTGCGCGGGCAGGCCGAGGCACGGGCGGTGCCCGGCGTGACCGGGCTCGAGATCTCGATCGCGCCCGGCAAGGCGGTGCGGGCGCTGCCCGAGGCCGACCGCTATCTCGGCTTCCTCTTCGCCCGGGCCAAGACGCCCGAGCAGGTCGAGCGGGCACTGCGCACCGCCCACGGCCAGCTCGAGATCGTGATCGGCGAGCCGTCGGAGTGAAGCGAAGCGAAGGCTATCCTGGCGCTGTGCGGGTGCTGCTGATCTCCACCTACGAGCTTGGTCATCAGCCGTTGCACCTGGCCTCGCCGGCGGCCGCCCTGGAGGCCGCCGGGCATCGGGTTCGGTGCATCGATCTCTCCGTCGAGCAGCTTGATCGGGACAAGATCGACTGGGCCGAGGCCGTCGGCGTCTCCGTTCCGATGCACACCGCGATGCGACTGGCGATTGGCGCCGGCGAGCAAATTCGAGCGATCCGGCCGCGGTTGCCGATCTGTTTCTACGGTCTCTACGCCGCGGTCAGTGACGACCCGACGATCGGTGGACTGGTCGACCGGCTGATCGCCGGCGAGTACGAGCCGGAGCTGGTGGAGTGGGTTGAGGCGCTCGGCGACTCGCCGGCGCTGCGACCGGCAACCAGCTCGATTGACCTGGGGCGCCACGAGTTTCACACCCCGAGCCGAGGGCAGCTGCCGCCCCTCAAGCGCTATGCGCGGTTGGAGCGCGATGGCGAGGAGCAGCTCGCGGGATACGTCGAGGCCAGCCACGGCTGCGTGCACAAGTGCCGGCACTGCCCGGTGCCCGTCGCCTACGACGGCCGGATCCGGATCGTCGGGAGCTCCGTGGTGATGGCGGATATCGCCCAGTTGGTGGTGGCGGGGGCGCGCCATATCACCTTCGGCGACCCGGACTTCCTAAACGGCGTCAAGCATTCCCTGCAAGTGGCGCGCGAGCTTCACCGCAACTTTCCCGAGGTCACCTTCGACTGCACGACCAAGGTCGAGCACATCCTCGAGCATCGGCAGGTCTGGCCCGAGCTCAGCGAATATGGGTGCCTCTTCGTGATCTCGGCGTTCGAGTCGCTCAACGCCGAGATCCTCACCTATCTCGACAAGGGTCACACCGCCGACGAGGCCGCCCAGGCGGTGGCCTTGCTGCGCGAGCATGGGATCGAGATCCGCCCGTCCTGGTTGCCGTTCACGCCCTGGGCGACACCGCAGGACATCCTCGAGATCCTCGACTTCGTGATTGCCAACGCGATGGTGGGGAACGTGGATCCGATCCAGTACACGATCCGTCTGCTCGTCCCCAAGGGCTCGCTGCTGCTTGATCGCCCCGAGATCACACCGCACCTGCAGGACTACGATCGCGACCGCCTCACGTATGACTGGCAAGCTGGGGATCCGCAGCTGGATCGCCTCCATGCCGAGCTCGCCGAAATCGTCGAGACCGATATCGCGGCGAAGGTCGACAGCGTGTCGACATTTCGGACCCTGTATCGGGCGGTGGCCGATGCCGCGGGACATTCAGCCGACCCCGCCGACCTTGGCGACATCGAGCCGCGCCCGCGGCTCACCGAGGCATGGTTCTGCTGCGCCGAGCCCACCGACATCCAGCTCGCCTCGGTGGCCGGCAGCGAGCCGGTCGCCTAGCGGGCTCGACCGAGCCCTGAGAGCGCCTTGCGCTTCGCAGCTACAGCGTGATCACCTGGTCCGGCGGGTTTCCCGACAGCGCCCCGTAGAGGTCCGGAAAGCAGCCGACCCGCACTCCCGCGACCGTGCCGCTGGGACGGCAGTCGCCCGGCTCACCCTCCGCGAGCGAGCGCTCGATCGCGCACCGGTCGCAGAGCATCAGCATGATCCCCTGCTCCTCGGCGACCTCGGCGAGGCGCTCGCCGAGCGGATCGCCCGCGCGCAGCACGTAGGTGTTGTCGTCGAAGAAGAACATCCCGACGACCTCCACCCCGTGGTTTCCTTGCTCGAGCTGCGGCAGGATCATCTTGCCGAGCTTGTAGCTCGCCGTGTGCCCTGAGGTGGAGAAGATGTAGGCGACCTTCACGCCCGCAGCCTAGCTTCCACGCCGCGTCTCGCCGCGGCCCGGTCAGCCTCAGAGGCCGAGGGCGGCGACCCCCGGCCGAGCGCGGGGGCGGCCAACAAACGCGTCGCCCGATTTTTCATGGAGGCGGAGAGGGGCTCCTACGGCGCAAGGGCACGGCGACCCTGACCGTCGAGGTCCCCAACCCCGGCGAGCTGACCGTCTCGGGCAAGGGCGTCAAGGCTGCTTCCGCCGAGGGAGCCGTGATCAGCAAGACGGTCGGCGCGGCCGGCGAGGTGAAGCTGAAGATCAGGGCCAAGGGAAGAAGCGAAAGCAGCTGAACGAGAACGGCAAGGTCAAGCTCAAGCCCAAGATCACCTACACCCCGACTGGCGGCGACTCCAGCACGCAGACGAAGAAGCTTAAGCTCAAGAAGCGATAGCTCTCGCTCTGTCTCGCGCGGGCGTAGAAGGGGCGACGCAATCTGATCCGCTCACGCCTCCTATGCGCGATAAGCAGAAGCGCCCTTCGGTGCCCATGCGTCGGAGCATCACTCAGGCACGACTTCCGACCAGCGGATTCTTCGGGAGACGATGTCTGAGGAGAGGCTCGAGCAACAGAAAGCCCCGCTTTGCGGGGCTTTCATGGGCCGGGCGTGGACTCGAACCACCGACCTACGGATTATGAGTTACGTGCCAGGCGTCGCACCCCGGTCCGCTTGAGGTCGCATTTCGTGCCTGGAAGGCCACATAAGCTCATCTGAGGTTTCGGCAGTTCGGGAGATATTTCGGGAGACGTTTCGCTCCATAGTGGGTCGCGCCGGAGGCCCATCCAGCTCCGCCCCGCACGCCTCCTTTCACGCGAGGGTGTCGCGCAAAGGCCGCGAGAGCGGGCAGCGACGATGCCGCGGAACCGTCGTGAAGCGAGGCCCCGGCCTCAGGCCGGGGCGAGTTGGCTGCGGTAGAGCTTCAGCAGGTTGTGGGTGGCGGCGATGAGGCGCCATTCCGAGCGGGCGGCCGCCAGTCCCCTTCGTTTCAAGCGGTCGATGCGGCGGTTCGCCTTGATCTGGGCGAAGACCGGCTCGACCATCGGCATCCGCTTCGAATAGAGGGCGCCGCCGCGCTCGGTGTCGAGCACCCGGCGCATGAACTCGTAGGGGCCGCCGAGCCGGGTCTTGCGCGGCCGGCCGCGGGTCGTGTCGGGGGCGACGATCGGGATCATGCCGCGCTCTCGAAGCGAGTCGATGTGGCCGTTAGACCAGTAGCCGGCGTCGGCGAGGATGACCCCGGGGCGCTCGGCAACGCCGGCGCCATCGAGCTCGCGCTCGGCTGAGGAGATCATCGGCTCTAGCTGCTCGAAGTCGCCGCCCTCGGTGACGACCTCGGCGGCGACGATCACCTGCCCTGAGGTGGTCACTGCCTGGGCGTTGTAGGCGGGGATGAAGTTGCGGCCGAACTTCATCCGCCGGGCGTCGGGGTCGGTGGTGTTGATCTTGCCGTCGGGGCGCGCGGGCGGCGTGTACGGCTTCGGCGGAGCGCCGAGTCGGCGCCCGTTGCTGTCCACCCCCCGCGCGCGGTAGGCCTCGTAGGCGCGGTTTCCCCGGTTCTCGGCCTGCCAGTCCTCGACCAGGCGGCGGCGGCAGAGATCGAGGCGCTCGGCGCGGTCCTTCGGAACGGGCTCTTCCTTTCCAGCCCGCTCGGCGTCGAGCTCCTTCTTTGCGTCGCGGATCCAGGCCTGCCTTCCCTCGCGGCGGGCGAGGCGCTCGGGCAGTTCATCGCCCCGTTCGTCGCCGTAGCGCTCGTCCTCGGCGGCGTCTGCCTCGGCCGCCTCGGCCAGAACCTCCCTCGCGATCTCTTCGTAAGTGCGGATCGCCGCGTCGGAGGCCGCGGCCTTGAACTTGGAGCCGTCGACGGCGAGCACCCCGACCTCGACCAGACCGCCCTTGGCGCAGAGGCCGAGCACCTGGCTGAAGAGGCCGGCGAGGGCCTCTTGGTGGCGGGCCCGGAAGCGGGCCACGGTCGCGTGGTCGGGGATCTGGTTGGCGGCGATCACCCGAAAGGCGACGTCCTCGCGGCAGCGGCGCTCGATGCCGCGCGATGAGCGCTCGCCGACGCAGTAGGCGTAGGTGAGCAGGGTGACCATCATCTTCGGCTCGTGGGCGGCGGCGCCGTGGCCGTCGGCGCGGTAGGTCGCGTAGAAGGGATCGAGGTCGAGCTCTGAGACCGACTCGATTACGAACCAGGCGAGGTGGTCCTCGTCAAGCCAGTCACGCAGGTCGGGGGGCAGCAGTAGGGGCTGGTCTCGGTCTGAGGCGATGAAGTTCTGGGGCATGGGCCATTTTCGGCGGCGCCCCGGACCGATTTGCAGGGGGTTTGTGCGACACCCTCACGCGAATACAGCAGCCGTCGGAGAGGCCGCAGCTTCCCCAATCCACCCTCGTCCTACTTCACCGTCTGGAGCGTCAGCAGGCCCTCTTGGTCGTGCGACTTGCCCTTGCCATCGCGGTCGTGGAGCGGGCAGAAGAAGATGTACTGCCCGGGTGTCTTCAGGTCCAGGGTGGTTGTCTGCGAGAGACCGCCGTCGAGTATTGCCGAGCTCTGGGTCCCGCTCGTGTCGACGTAGGGAGGTGGCGGGCCATTACTCGCCAATGCCTTTTGGATCTGGCTCAGGGGCGGCGCCTTGCCCTTCACCGGCACCGCGATGATCGTATGCACGGCGTCGTTGCCCTTGCTGTTGAAAGTGATTTGGTTGCTGCCGGTCTTCAGGCCCGAGATATCCCACTTGTACTTGTCCTTGCCGGCAGTGTTCGCGGTGATCTGCGCGCTCGTATCGGGCAGGTCGCCGCTGGATCCACCGCTCAGGGTCAGGCCGGCCGTCGCGGGTGGCCCGCTACTGGGGCCAGGGCCACCGAGCGCCGCAGCGTCCACCAGCACGTAGTTTCCCTGCGGGAGATTCACGGTGGCCGTCCCGGTCTGCCCGGGGGCGACGCTGCCGACCCCGCCCTCCAATTTCGCCCACGGGGGGATCACGTTGCTGTTGCTGCCCAGCTGCTTGAGGACGTCGGCCATTGTGTGACCGCCGGTGTATTGGATGAACTGCACGCCGTGCGGCGCCTTGCCCTGATTCGCCAGCTCGACCTTGACCAAGCCGCCCTTGGCCGACTTCGGCGCTTGGAAGGTCGCCGCCTTGCCCTGTTCGCTGATCTTCAGCGAGAGCGTGGTTGGATTCGTGCTGCCACTTCCACCGCAGCCGACGATCGCCGCGGTCGCGACCATCGGCAGAACAAACGTTGCAATCCGAGCGCTCTTCATCGTGGGGCGGCTCGAAGGCTGAGTGTCCTTACTGGCAAGCGAACTGAAACGCCGCCGCATATAGCTCCTCCAAAGTCTGTACGACCCCCGTCTGCCCAGCGAAACCGCCAGATCCTGGCGGATTCTCGCGCGGCAGTCTCGCACTCGCATAAATCGGTGTCAACCCCAGTGCTCCTCCGCTCCTCCTCTGCGCGAAGAACAGAAGTGAGCGAGGGTCGCTCAAGACTCTGGCTCACTGCCGTCGGCACGCGGTAGGAGGCGTCACCTCGTTACACAGGCAGGCGCTTTGCTCTCTTCTTGCACTTCTTGAGCTTCTTCGGCTTCTTCTTGAGCTTCTTGCACTTCTTGAGGGCGGCGGCGCGCTGGCCGGTTGGTAGCTGACGCGAGTCCACGTACGTCTTGAACGCAAGGTCTCCTCCGACGGGAGTCCAGGCGGTGGAGGGTGGCGAAGCAGGCACGAAGAACGGGCCCCCACCCGCGTAGGTCTCGCCCGAGCTGTTACTCCATCCGTACGAGTTGGGGGCGTCCGTGCTCCAAAGGACGATGGAGTACTGAGTCCCCGCCACCACGGCTGCGGGCGAGAGGAACTTGATCGGCACGAACACGGGAAACGCGCCGATACCGGCGGCCCGAACGCTTTCGGAGGCCAGGACAGTGGTGCCCGGAACGCCGCCCGAGGCATTTCGAATCTCGACGATCAAGGGGACCGTGGGGTCACCGACCTTTTGGAGAACGAGATCGACCCGATCGACGCCGCCGCTGAGACCGGCCGTGAACGTTTGGGCCCCGCTTTGGCCCGATCCGATCCCGACATAGCCGGCGCTCGCGTTCGTTTGCTGCTGATCGAGAGTCCCGGCCAGCGCCGTGGCCGGCGCCAGTGCACAGGCTGCGCATGCAACTGCGACGATCGCTGGAACCGTAGGCCGCACCATCTTGGCCAATGCCGCGTGCGGCGTTCGCTGGCTCCTCCGCATCCCCTTCTCCCTGGTCGTCGTACTGGACGAGGTTCGAGTCTATCCGGGCCGCCAGTCGCTGGTCAACGGCCGAACCAAGACCAACGCACTCGCTTCCGTGCCGAGCGCGAGCGCTCCACCTGAGCCGAACGCTCCTCCCTTGCGCGAAACTCGGCACTGACCGCCGTCAGTGCCCCTGCTCGCGCAGAGGGACAGCAAGGACCTCTGCGCGAGAACCTGCTCCTCCAACGACCCACCCCGCCCAGCCGAGCGAGTCGCCGTACGAGCCTCAGCGAGCCTCGTTTTGGGCTGTCCCGTTGGAACGGATGCGGTCGATCAGCTCTTCGGCGGTGTTCGAGGACAGGTTGGCGAAGGCCATCCCCCGGGCTACGGCACCGACGGCGACCAACTCATCGGGCGTCAGCTGATCGGCGACGGCGGCGCTCAGATCAGCGGGGATCGGCCCACGAAAGCGCGTCTCGGCCAGCGCAGTGGCGTAGACGACCGCAGCACGGCTGCGATCGTCGAGATCCCCCAGGTCTCCGAGTCCGATCGCCTCGAGATCGTCAGGCGAGACCCCTGCGCGGCTCGCCAAGCGCTCGTGCACGAAGGTGCAACCGCGACAGGAGTTGACGCGGCTGACGGCGACCATGACCCGCTCACGCAGCTGTGGATCGAGGGTGCGGCGAAGGTAAACCGACGACAGCGGCCAAGCCCGGCGCGCGACGCCGATCAAGTCGCGAATCGCCTCAGCCGGCGAGGCAAATGTGCGGGGTGCTGGGCGAGGCGCGGTCACGGGTAACACGAGAGATGATCGCAATTCCGCAGGCTCGCTTCGCGCGATAAGCAGCAGCGCCCTTCTTGCCCATGCATCGGAGCCCCACACAGGCGCGACTTCCGACCAGCGGATTCCCGGGGAGACTGTTTCTGGGAGACGGCTCGAGCAAAAGAAAGCCCCGCTTTGCGGGGCTTTCATGGGCCGGGCAGGACTCGAACCTGCGTTCTTCGGATTATGAGTCCGCTGCTCTGACCAGCTGAGCTACCGGCCCTCGGGCAGCGAGCGTACCGACCGGGGTAGATTCGTTTTCATGGCGCCGCAGACGGAGGAGCCCGGTGAGACGAGCTTCACGTGGCCGCTGATTGGCTCGCTGTTCAGCTCGCTGGTGATCGTCGTGCTCGTCGCGCTGCTCAACTCGCATCTCGGGCGAGATCTCGACGGCAAGATCGATGCGACGGCGCGGACGCTGGTGGCGGCGCCGGTGATCGTCAGCGCGGCGGTCGTCTTCGTGGCTTGCATGCTCGCCCTGATCCTTCCCGCGTACAGGAGGCCGGCGATGCGTGTCGCGGAGATCGGCAGCTGGCTGATCCCGGCGTGGCTGGTGATGGGCTCGATGGTGCTCGGGGCGATCTCGTTCGCCCTCCACCACGCCGATTGACCTCAGTCGGCGAGGGTGGCGAGCGACTCGCCGACCGATGAGGGCTCGGGGACGCCCTCCGCAGCGGCCTGAGCTCCCTCATTGAACGCGCTGGCGCCGGCAACGAGCGCCGCGGCGGCGCCCGGCTTGATCCGGCCCGTGTCGACACAGCCGGCGAGGAACTGCTCCATCCCCCTCGCCAGGTCCGCCAGCCTGTTCTGGCCGACGACGAGCGCCGCGCCCTTCAGGCCGTGCGCCTCGACACGTAGCTCCTCGATGCGCGCCGAGTCCTTCTCGTCGGTCGCGGCGAGTGCCTCGAGCCCGGCGATGATCGTCGGTGTCCGGCGGCCGGCTTCGGCCGCCAGCATCGCGAGCAGCTGCGGATCCTCCATCTAGCCGGCCACCTTCTGGACGGCGGCCTCCAGCTCCTGCACGCTGAAGGGACCCTGGAGGACGGAGCTGACCTTGCCGCTGCGGTCGAACACGAATGCCCAAGGCTCGGTGCTCAAGTGGAAGGCGCGCATCTGGGGGCGGGGTCCGTCGTTGATGTTGTTGTTGTTGTAGATCTCCTGATGGATGAACGCAACCCTGTCGCCGAACTCCTGCTTCACCTGCTCGGCGATGTCGGTGACGGGGCCGCAGACCCGGCTCTGGCACAGGGCCGGGGTCGCGAAGAGCAGCACCGCGGGCTTCTTGCCGACGACCTTCGCGAAGTCGTCGCTGTGCATGTCGTCAGGCGGGACCCGGGTGTCGATCTGGGAGATGTCGGAGACCTCGCCGGCGGTCAGGGTGTGGATCGTCGGCGGCCGCTGGCCGACCTGGGGCATCGGATAGTCGCCGACGGGATTCGGCGAGGGCAGCAGGCTGTATTGGTAGGAGCCGCCGCTCTTGATCAGGGCGCCAAATGCCCACGGGCCTGGCTTGTTCAGAGGGATGTCCGTCACGTAGGCCACCTGCGCCGCGCTCGGGTCGTCAGCCGTGGTCTTCGCCCGGAACGACGGCTTGGTGGTGAGGTCCTCGATCCGGGCCGGGAAGGGACCGATGGCCGGGCCGTTCACGCCCCGGCCGGGTGCGGCGTAGATCGCGACCTGCGCGTCGGTGATCGGATCGTGGCCGGCGGTGAAGACGCCGAAGGGGAAGCGGTTCGTGCCGAGATGGAAGGCCGCGGCGGCCGGCGAGACCACCGGGCCCTGGCTCGCGTTCGATCCCAGGAGGACCTCGCGAAGGGTCTTGCCGTTTGCCGAGGGGAACTCGGAGGCGGCCGGCGCCGGCTTGCTGCGGGTGCCCGTGCCGTTGTCGGATCCGCCGCAGCCGGCGATCAGTGCGAGAACGAGCAGCGCGGCGGCAATGGCGAGGGGCTTGCGGGGCACGGGCGGCATCGTAGTTGGGGCACCGATAGGGTGGCGCCCCCGGCTATACGCAGCGTTAAGGAGGACAGATTGGCGGAGAAGGCGGCCCTGATCACCGGTGGTTCGAGCGGCATCGGGCTGGCGATCGCCCGAGCGCTCGGCGAGGACGGCTACGGGATCACCGTCTCGGCGCGGCGTCCGGACAAGCTCGAGGCGGCGGCCGAGGACCTGCGCTCCGGCGGGCTGGACGTGCAGAGCGTTCCCGCCAACATGGCCGACGAGGAGAACCTGCAGGCGCTCGTGGCCGCGCACAGGGAGCGGTACGGGCGGCTGGATGTGCTGATCAACAACGCCGGGGTCGGGATCGGCGAGGCGATGGACGCGCTGAGCACCAAGTTCATCGACATGCAGTTGGCGGTCAACCTCCGGGCGGTGATCATGATGACCCGGGAATGCCTCCCCCTGCTGCGAGAGGCCGGCGGCGAGCACGGCAAGGCGCTGATCGTCAACACGGCCTCGATCTCCGGCAAGGCCGGGCAACCGTGGCTTTCGGTGTATTCGGCGACCAAGGCGGCCGTGATCGGCTTCTCGCAGGCGGCCCAGAAGGAGAATGCCGGGCAGGGGATTCAGGTGACGGCGTTCGCTCCCGCGTTCGTCGATACGCCGATGACCGAGTTCGTCAAGGGCCAGGTGGACGCCGAGGCGATGATCCGGCCGGAGGACATCGCGGAGGCCGTGCGTTTCCTGCTGCGGACCTCGGCCAATTGCCTGGTCCCCGAGATCATGTTCCTGCGGCCCGGGGACACGATGGATACGCCCGACCTAGGCTGAGCTCCCGCCGTCCAGGGGCATTCCGGACCGGTAGATGCGGGCGCCCTTTCGCAGCCCGACGCGGGCTCCGGCCCACCACGCCACCTGCCGGAGCAGGTCGTACCAGGCGTCCTCGACCCATTCGGATTGGCCGCGCCGCCGGGCGCGCGCCCAAAGGACGATGCCGAGGCCGCGGGCGGTGCGCGCGATCTCGCGGACGCGCGGCGGCTTGACCGGGTCGCCGCCCATCGCTTCGAACTTGGCGCCGACGAGGCCGGCGCCGTAGGCCCACCCGAGCTGCTGTCGGAAGAAGCCGATCTGGGTGGAGCGGTTGCGGTGGCGGGCGGTCGCTCTCTCGGCGTAGGCGAGGCGGAGGTTGCTTCGCTCCCGGAAGCGGAGGCCGAGCTCGACGTCCTGGGCTCGGGTCATGTGCGGGTCGAAGGGGCCGATGCGCTCGATCACGTCGTGGCGGTAGGCGGCGTTGGCGGTGATCGGATAGGCCGGGTTGGAGTTGAAAGCGAAGCGCTGCCAGTTGCCGAGGAGGCGGGCGGCCTGGCGCTCGGCTGCCGTGGTGGCAGGGACGTGCTGAAGGTCGCCGGCGACCGCGCCGACCTCGGGGTCCGCGAAGGGGCGGACGAGCTCGGTCAGCCATTGCGGCTCGACCAGGCAATCGGCGTCGACGAACGCGAGGATCCCACCTGTGCTCTCGGCGATGCCCCGATTCCGGGCGTTGGAGACGCCCGGCTTGGGCTCGTGGAGGTAGCGGACGGGCCTCGAGCGGATCTGCGCGGCGGTGCCGTCGGTGGATCCGTTGTCCACGACGAGGATCTCGCGGCGGTCCTCGGGGTAGTCGGTGGCGAGGATCGCGTCGATGCACTCGCCGATCGTCGATTCGCCGTCGCGCACGGGGACGACCACGGAGACGGATGGCTGGCTGGCGGACGCCCGGGTCACGGGCGGAAGTTAGCCGCGGGCGCTAGGAGCCGACTCGCTCGAGCTGCGCCTCGGCCCGGTCGAGCTCAGCGGACCAGGCCTCAGCGGAGTCGGGTGTGGCGGGCTCGGGCAGGTGGTTCTCTTCGTGGGCGTACTCGGCGTACGCGGTGCTGAGGACGTCCTCGACAGACTGGTTTGATGCCTCATGCGCCTCGGCCGCGGCCAGGCGGCGGCGCGTCGCCTGGACCGCGCGGACCTCCTCGGCCAGCGGGCGCTCCGGGAAAATCTCGCCGCTGACTCCCTCGCGCAGCAGGGCCATCTCGAGGTAGCCCTCAAGGGTACGGACCTCGCGGCGGGATGCGCGGCGGGGCTTGCGCTGGTTGGCGCCGGTGAAGGCGTCCCAGGCGCGGGCGAAGGTGCCGAAGTTGGTGCGGCCGCCGTTCCGGTGCGCCGCCAGCATCGGGCAGACGCCGCCGCGCGTGTCGACATACGCGCCGACGATCACGCGGTTCGAGCGGATGCCGTCGAGCATCGCCTGCTTCGTGCCGTTCGGCATTGCGCTGACGGAGTTGCGGAGGCGCTCGGCGTTGTTGCGTCGCTTGGCCATCGTCGGCAAGGAATAGCGCCTACACCGTAGGGTCAGCGCAATGAGCCGCCCAGACAGACCGCTGAGACTGCTCGTCGCCGCGTTCGGCGATCCGGGCCATGCGTTTCCGGCGATCGCGCTCGCGCGAGAGTTGCGGCGGCGCGGTCATGAGGTGCTGGTCGAGACGTGGGAGCGGTGGCGCGAGGACGTCGAGGCGGAGGGGCTGGCCTTCACCGGCGCGCAGGAGTACACGGTGTATCCGCCGCCGGGACCCGACACGCCCGACGGGCAGACGGCCGCGGCCGCCGCTCGGGCGCTGGCGAGATTGATGGAGGAATTCGAGCCGGATCTGGTGGTGAGCGACATCCTCACGCTCGCGCCGACGCTTGCGGCGGAGGTCGCGGGGGTGCCGCACGCGACTCTGATTCCGCACGTCTATCCGGTGCAACAGCCGGGGATGCCGCTCTACTCGCTCGGGATGCGGCCACCACGGACCGCGATCGGGCGGCTGGGCTGGCGGGCGACGGGGCCGCTGCTGGAGATGGGGCTGCGGCGGGGCCGGGACGAGCTCAATGAGACCAGGGCGCGGTTGGGGCTCGCGCCGGTGGAGCGGTTTCACGGTGGGATCAGCGAGCTGCTGGCGATCGTGGCGACCTTTCCGCAGCTCGAGTATCCGCGGCAGTGGCCGGCGCACGTGCGGGTGACCGGGCCGCTGCTCTTCGAATTGGCGGGCGAGGAGATCGAGATGCCGGAGGGCGAGGAGCCGCTGGTGCTGGTCGCGCCGAGCACTTCGCAGGACCCCGAGTGCGAGCTGCTCCGAGCTGCTCTGGATGGGCTGGCGGATGAGCCTGTGCGGGTATTGGCGACGACCAACCGCCACCGCCCCGAGCGGCCGATAGCGGTGCCGGGCAATGCGACGCTCGTCGATTGGGTTCTCTACTCGCAGGCCATGCCGGCGGCCGACGTGGTGATCTGCCACGGCGGGCATGGGACGGTGGTCAGGGCGCTGGCGGTCGGCAAGTCGCTCTTGATCTGCCCCTCGGTCGGGGACATGGGAGAGAACGCGGCGCGGGTCGCTTGGTCCGGGACGGGTCTGTCCGTCCCAAGGCGGCTGATATCGGGCAGGGCGATCCGGCTGGCGACGCGGCGGCTGCTGCGCGAGCAGAGCTTTCAATTGGCAGCACAGTCGGTCGCTGCGTGGTCGAGCGCCAACGACGGAGCGGCGGCAGCCGCCGAGCTTGTGGAGGAAGCGGCCCGGAACGCGACGAGCCGGCTCTCGCCGGCTCGTTCGTAGCTCATTCTCTTACTCCGGGGGTGGGATTCGAACCCACATTGGACGCCTTAACAGGGCGCTGCCTTACCTGTCGGCCACCCCGGATCACAATTACCGGGTTAACCAAGCGGGTGACCTTCTAAGCCGCCCGCTGCCTCAGGGTATCGCCATCCCCCCAGGGGTCGCGCATCAGCGCCTCCCGAACCGTCGAGACGCCACGCTCAACCTCGGCGTGACAGTTGGCGCAGACGAGCAAGCACTTTCGGGCCTCCCCGCGCAACTTCTCGTACGACTTCGTGTGGCCTCTCATGGCGAGCCCAAAGGACTTCGTCTTGGGGTCGAGGTGGTGGAAATGCAGCGCCCCAAGACACCTGTCGTAGCCGCAAAGACGGCAGCGGCCTCCGGCTTCTCGGACGAGTCTCTCCTTCGCGCCACGACGCCAGTCGGCTACGCGGAGCTTCCGACATTGCTTGCACTTGTACGCGCCGTCTGGCCCCACATAGAAGTAGGTCTCGCCGTGGTGGCGACAGCGCAGAACGATCACGGTCTCTCCGCGGGCCCGCACCGCTAGCGCCTTCTCACGGTTCCCCTTGACGTTATAGACGTCGATTCCATACTTCACCAGCCAGTGGCGCACCGTCGAAGGACTCCGGTCTAGCTGGCGAGCCATCGCGCGTATCGTCGTGCCTTTAGCGGCAAGGGTTCGCAATTTCAACTCGGGGATCGCCCCTCGATTCGCATGCCTCCCTTGGTTGACCGGCTTCAGGCCGTGCTTCTTCAGGTGGTAGCTGATCGTCGATGGGCTGCGCCCCACCCGGTTCCCGATCTGCTCGAGCGACAACCCCTCCGCCAGACAACTCTCTAGCTCGTCCTTCTCCATTTGCAGGCATTTTCCGATCGCGACCGGATGGATACGGTCGGAACAAGTGGCGAAATGCAGGGGAAATGTGACGGAGGGCGCGTGGAAGTGTGCCGGATGTGTGAAACCCGCTAGGAGGCGACGCCCGCGTGCGCGATGCGCTCGGTGAGCTGGGCTCGCTCTCCGGAGAGGCGGGTGCTGACCTCGTAGTCGCCCGCCTTCTGCGCGGCCGCGATCCCGTCCTCCAGCCGCTGCTGTTCGAGCAGGTCGAAGTTGAGCTGCATCGCTCCCTCCGACGCCGGCTCGCCCTCCGCCCGCATCACAAGCTCGGTGATCAGCGAGGTGAGCGCCGCGTCCTCCCTCGGCAGCCCGGCCATCGGGTCCGCCAGATGAGCCCGCAGCCACTCCAGCGCCGGGCGCCCGGACGGCGAGAGATGGTCCTCGGTCAGCTCGTCGATGAACCGCTTCCCCGTCTCCGGCTGCGCGATGCACATCGCGAGCAGCGCCCGCTCGCGCGTCTCGCGAGGGGTGAGCGACACGGCGACCGGTTTCGGCGGCTTCGCGCCATTGCCGTCCCCGCTCGGAGCGGCACTCGCCTCCGGCGCCGACCGAACGCGGGCCAGAACCAGACTCGCATCGGTGTCGAGCCGGTCCGCCACCTTTCGCACCAGCTCGTCGAATCCAAGTGCCGTCTCCCCCATCGCCTTCAGGACCGGGCCGACCTCCTCCAGCACCCGCTCCCGCCCTGTGACCGTCCCGAGATCCCCTCGACCGAGGGCTACATCGACCCGAAAGCTGGGCAGGTCGATCGCGTCCTCCACCAGCTTCATGAAGCGATCCGCCGACCCCCCCTTGAGCATGTCCGCCGGGTCCTCCCCGTCCGGCATCGCCGCCACCCGCAGCTCCAGGCTCTTTCCTCCCGCGACCTTCTGCGCCCGGATCATCGCGTCCGCCCCGGCCCGGTCGGCGTCGAGCGCCAGCACCACGGACTCGGTCAGCCCGGCGAGCATCGTGATCTGTTCCGGCGTGATCGCAGTCCCCATGATCGCGACCGCCTCCTCGATCCCCGCCTGGTGAAGCGCCAGCACATCGGTGTAGCCCTCCACCACGATCGCCCGCCGCGCCTTCGCGATCGGCCCCCGCGCCCGGTCGATCCCATAGAGCGTGTGGCTCTTCCGGTAAAGCTCGCCCTCGGGCGAGTTGAGGTACTTCGGCTTCGAGTCCGGGCTCAGGGCCCGCGCCCCGAACCCGAGCACCCGGCCGCGCTGGTCGCGGATCGGGAACGTGATCCGGCTCCGGAAGCGGTCGTAGTGCCCGCCCTGGCGCCCCTTCTGGATCAGCCCCGCGGCGAGCAGCTCATCGAGCTTGAAGCCGGCCCGCTGGCTCCCGGTGAGCACCTGGTCCCAGACGCTCGGCGCCATCCCCACGCCGAAGCGCCGCAGCACGTCCTCCCCCAGCCCTCGCTCCTCCAGATACCCCCGGGCCTTCCCCGCCTTCTGCGACTCCCACAGGTACCGCTCGTAGAACTTCGCCGTCCGCTCGAGCAGCTGCCACAACCGCGCCTTCCTCCGCCGCCTCTCCTCAGCTCTTGGGTCCTCGTTCTCCCGCTCGAGCTCAACGCCGTAGCGCTCCGAGAGCGACTCCACCGATGCGGCGAAATCCAGCCCCTCCTTCTCCTCGACGAACCGGAACACGTCTCCGCTCGCCTCGCAGCCGAAGCAGTAGTAGAGCTTGTCCCTGGGATTGACCTTGAACGAGGGCGTCCGCTCGTCGTGGAACGGGCAATTGCCCCAGTAGTCCTGGCCGCGTTGCTGGAGGTCGGTGTGCGCCGAGACGATCTCGACGATGTCCGAGGCCTCCTTGACCCGATCGACGCTGTCGCGCGTGAACCTCGCCATCGTCCCAATCTACTTCCGCGCAACCAGCGCCTCGTAGGTGCCGAGGCAAAAACGGTCGGTCATTCCGGCGATGTAGTCCGTCACCCGCTGCACAGGATCGGCGCCGGGGTCGGTCGCCGGCACCTCGTCGATGTTCGCCAGGTAGTGATCGAAGAGGGTGCGCAGCGCCAGCCTCGCGTGCTCTTGCTCGGCGCGAGCCTCCTCGCCGAGATAGACCCGCTCGAACATGAACTTCCGCAGCCGCAGCATCGCCCCTCCGACATCCTCGCTCTGCGCGATGTCCCCCTCCGCCCGCGACCGCTCGACCATGTCCTGAACCAGCAGGTCGATCCGGCGCGCCCCGGTCTCCCCCAGCCGCTCGATCTGCTCGGCGGGCAGATCGCTCTCGGAGATGATCCCCGCGCGCAGCGCGTCATCGATGTCGTGGTTGATGTACGCGACGCGGTCCACGATCCGCACAACCCGCCCCTCAAGCGTGGCCGGCTTCTCCGGCCCGGTGTGGTTGAGGATTCCGTCCCGGACCTGCTCGGTCAGATTGAGGCCACGGCCGTCCCGAGCCAGCTCCTCCACCACCCGCAGCGAATGCACGTTGTGGCGAAAGCGCATCCCGTGCTCGCGCAGCGCCTCGTCGAGAACTTCCTCGCCGATGTGGCCGAAGGGCGGATGCCCGAGGTCGTGCCCCAGCCCGATCGCCTCCGTCAGATCCTCGTTCAGGCCGAGCGCCCGGGCCACCGTCCGCGAGATGAAGCAGGCCTCGAGCGTGTGAGTCAACCGGGTCCGGTAGTGATCGCCCTCAGGCGCCACGAAGACCTGGGTCTTGTGCTTCAGGCGCCGGAACGCCTTCGAGTGCACGATCCGGTCGCGGTCGCGCTGGAACGGCGTCCGCACCGGGCTGTCGGCCTCCGGCTCGGCGCGCCGGGCGGGATAGGACGGCGTCGCCAGGTCCCAGAGGTATTGGGACTCCCACGATCGAACCCGCGACTCGAGGCTTGCCGTTTCCGTGGTCACGCGCCGATGTTCGCACCCGAGGCGGCGCGTGCCGTCCACGAATCCCCAGCCGTATGTGATTAGGTGCCTCCCCTTGGCAGAAACGGCACTGATCACAGGGGCGTCCTCCGGCATCGGCGAGGAGTTCGCGCGACAGCTCGCCGCCCGCGGCTCCGACCTCATCCTGGTCGCCCGCCGAGAGGACCGGCTGAAGGAACTGGCGGAGGAGTTGCCCACGAAGGCCATCCCGATCGCCTGCGATCTCGCCACGGAAGCGGACAAACTCCCGGCCAAGGTCGGCAGGCGAGGCCTGCAAATCGATCTCCTGGTCAACAACGCCGGCTTCGGCCTGCGCGGTCACTTCACCGATCTCTCAGCCAAACGGGAGTCCGAGATGGTCCGCCTGAACAGCGAGGCGGTCGTCACCCTCACCCACGCATTCCTGCCCGGGATGGTCGAGCGCGGCAAAGGCGGTGTGATCACCGTGGCGAGCACGGCTGGCATGCAGCCGCTCCCCTACGAGACCACCTATGCCGCGAGCAAGGCCTTTGCGATCTCATTCATGGAGGCCCTCTCGATGGAGCTGCGCGACACCGGCGTCAAGGCACTCGTCGTCAATCCGGGACCAGGTCAAGACGGAATGGCAGGAGGTCGCCGGATACGACGAGAACACGCGGACCATGCCCGGGATGATCAGCGCCGAGCGCTGCGTCAAGGACTCGCTCCGCGCGTATGACCGCGGCAAGCGGTCCCTGATCCCCGGCCGGCTCTTCCCCTGGGTGATGCGCTCGACGGTCTCGCCGAAGCCGATCAAGCTCCGCGTCACCGAACGGATCTACCGCCCGAATTCCTAGGCGGCCGCGCGCAGATGCACGTGCGCGTGGTGCTCGAGCGTCTCGGTGATCGCCCGGTCCGCCTGCGCGGTGATCCGCCGTTGCGCGGCCGGAGCCTCCGAGAGCGGCCGCGCCAGCGCATCCACCATGAACCGGTGCGCCTCTTCGCTGAACGGAAAGCCTCCTCCCTCGCAGCTCGCGCAGACCACTCCTCCGGCGGAGCCGGAGAACGCCGCCAGGTGCTCGGCCTCCCCGCAGCTGGCGCAGCTCGCGAGCTCCGGTGAGAACCCCGCCGCCAGCGCGAGCTTGAGCCGGAAGGCGAGCGCAGCGCCCGGGGCGCTGCCCGACTCGGGGTCGGCATCGAGCAACGCGAGGTAGCTGCAGAGCAGGTTGTAGGCCGCCTGGTTCGGATCGCCCTGGTCAAGCAGCCGCAGCACCGCGTCACACGCACGTCCTGCCGACCCGAGCGCCGCCCCGTTCGAACGCAGGGCTCCGTAGCCGTCGACCGTCGAGGCCCCGGTCACCGTGAACAGATCCCCCCGCCCCTCATAGAGGACGAGATTCAGCCGGAAGAACGGCTCGAGTCGCCCCCCGAATCGGGACTTCGGCCGCCTCGATCCCTTCGCGATCGCCCCGATCCGTCCGCGGGTCGACGAGTAGAGGTGGACGATGCGATCGGCCTCGCCGTAGCGAATGCTGCGCAGCACGACCGCCTCGGTCTTGAAGTTCCCGGGCATGGTCAGTGAAAGGTGCCGCGATGCTCGGACGGAGTCAGGAACCTCCCGACTCGTCGACGAGGCCGACATCGGCGAGTGCCCGGTGCCGGTCCCAATAGAGGATCAGGTGCGTCACCTTTCCGTCGCGGATCGTGAAGAGGTTTGCCGCCTTCGCGGAGATCTCGCCGATCTCGATTCCACTCTCCCTGCCGCGGCCCTGATTTCGCAGAAGAACGAGAACGCGGCCGTCATCGAGTTCCCGAAACTCATCGGCGTCCGTCCTCAGGTCCTCCCACGCGCTGAGCATTTCCCCCCACGCACGCGCCATCTCCGACCGCCCGTCCCAGCTTCCCTCCACCAGGCCGCCGACCATCTCGAAGTGGATCATGGGATCGGCCCAGTCGGCTGAGCTCCAATCACCGCGCTCCCAGCCGACAAAGATCGACTTGACCAGCTCGAGGTTCGCTGACACGGGCGCAGTATCGCCCCTTCAGGACGCCTCGCGAACCGCGTCCCGGATCGCCGCCGCCGTCACCGTCGCAGCGGCCGCCCCGATCTGGAGGGGCGCGAACTGGTCCGGCTCCCCGCGACCCGAGGCCAGACAGAAGACCACGTCGCCGTCGACCGGCGTGAAGACCGGGTCGATGGCGCGGCCCATTCCGGCGGTCGCGGCCCGCGCGACGATCGAGCACTGCCGCTTGTCGAGCGCGGCGTCGGTGCAGATGCAGACAGGCGTCGAGTTTCCCTCCGGCACCCGGATCTCCGGCGGCTGCTCCATCGCTGCGATCAGCTCGGCGCCGCGGACGGGCTCGTCCTCCTCGCCGCGCGGCCCGGCTAGCACCGAGCCGTCTGCGTCGATCACGTCGCCCACCGCGTTCACCGTTGCGATCGCGGCCACTGTGTGACCCGTGCCGGTGACGAGTGCCGCATAGCCCACGCCACCCTGCCCGGCGCGCTCGCGCCCGAGCAGCTTGCCGACGGTTGCGCCCGTTCCCGCGCCGACAGCCCCGCGCTCGGGCACCCCGTCGGCGGCGGCCTCGCACGCCGCGTAGCCCTGATCCGGCCCCGGCCGCACGTTCCCCTCGCCGGAGGGCAGGTCATAGATCACCGCCGCAGGGACCAGCGGCACCCGTCCGTACGGGGTGAAATATCCGCGGTCGTGATCCTCGAGCCAGCGGACGACGCCGTCGGCCGCGGCCAGCCCGAAGGCGCTGCCGCCGGTGATCAGAATCGCGTTCGCCTCGTTGGCGTTCGCCAACGGACGCAGGGTGTCGGTCTCGCGAGTCCCCGGCCCGCCGCCGTGGACACAGACCCCGCCACGAGTCTCGGGTGGTGGGATCACAACCGTGCATCCGGTCCCGCCCACCGGATCGGACCAGTGCCCGACGGCGAAACCCTCAGGGAGGGGCACGAGCTCGGTCATCCGCTCTTCGCCTTCGGCGCGGGCCGTTTCGCTCGTCGCCGCGGCCGGCGCCGCAGCCGCTCCTGGCAGGCCGGGCAGTAGTAGGTCGAGCGACCGGTGACGACGATCCGCTGGATCACTCCGTCGCCCCGGCGGCACTCCTCCCCCTCGCGCGTGTGGACCAGGAACTCCTCCTGCATCGAGCCGCGCTCGCCGCGAGCGTCCCGGTAGTCGTCGATGCTCGCGCCGCCGAGGCTGAGGCCCGCCTCGAGCGCCTCGACGATTCCTTCGACCAGACGGGCGGCGTGCTCGAGCTTCATCGATCCCGCCGGAGAGAGGGGATGGAGCCTCGCCCGCCACAGGGCCTCGTCCGCGTAGATGTTCCCGATGCCCGCGACCCGGTGCTGGGTCAGCAGAAAGGACTTCAGCGGCGCCTTGCGGTCCTTGGCCAGCTCGAGCAGCCGCTCGGGGGTGAGCTCTCCGGAGAGCGGCTCCACGCCCAGCCGCGAGGCGAAGAACTCGGCGAGCTGGTCGCCGGCGTCGAGGACGATCGCCTGCCCGAAGCGTCGCATGTCCGTGAACACAAGCGAGCGGCCGTCGTCGAGCTCGAAGCGGGCCCGGACATGGCGCGGCTCGGGGGCGGACTCGTACAGCCGCGGACCGCCGAGCCGCTCGGTCTTCATCAGGTCCGCGGTCTCACCATGCTCGGAGTCGCGCAGCAGCAGGTTCCCCGTCATCCGCAGGTGGATGGCGAGCGTGCGGCCGCCATCCACTCCGATCAGCAGGTACTTCCCGCGTCGGGTCACGGACTTGACCTCCCGGCCGGAGACGGCGCGCTCGAGCGACCCGGGGGACTCCGGCCGCGTCAGCCGTTCGTCGAGAACCGATGCCGAGGTGATCCGCCTTCCGACCAGCTCCGGCTCGAGCTGGCGACGAACCGTCTCCACCTCGGGCAGCTCGGGCATGCAATAAGGCTATTCGGGAGGCCTCGCGTGCGCCCTGGGATGTGCCTTGAAGTAGGCCGCCTTCAGCTCCTCGCCCGAGAGATGGGTGTAGAGCTGCGTCGTGGAGAGGTCGGCGTGACCGAGCATCTCCTGAACGGAGCGCAGATCGCAGCCACCCGAGAGGAGGTGGGTCGCGAAGGAGTGCCGCAGCGTGTGCGGGCTCATCCGGTCGCCGAGACCAGCCGTCTGGGCGTGCCGCAGGACGATCTTGTAGAGCCCCTGCCGCGTCAGCGGGCCGCCGCGGAAGTTGACGAACAGCTTGCGCTCGTCGTTCGAGCGGATCATCTCCGGCCTGCCCGAGCGCAGGTAGACCCGGACCGCCGCGAGCGCCTTGCCGCCCACGGGAACGAGGCGCTCCTTCGAGCCCTTGCCGCGAGCCCGGACGATGCCGTGCTCCAGGTCGACGTCGGAGATCTCCAGGGAGATCGTCTCGGACGCCCGCAGTCCCGACGCGTACATCAGCTCGAGGAGAGCGCGGTCGCGGAGCGTCGGCGCGTCGTCCCCGCGCGGCTGGGCGAGCAGCCGCTGAACCTCCGCGTAGCTCAGGACCGCCGGAAGCTTCTTGCCGCGCCGCGGAGTGTCAAGCCGGGCCGCCGGGTCGTCCTCGACCTCATCCTCGCGTCGCAGATGCCGGTAGAAGGAGCGCAGGCAGGCGGCCTTGCGGTTGACGGTGGCGTTCGAGCAGGGGGCGCGACCGTTGCCGTCGCCCTGTGCCACATCGGCCAGGAAGTCGGAAAGGTCCGCCGCCTCGGCGCTCGTCGCGTCCCGGTCGCGCTCGGCGAGGAAACGGCCGAACTGGAGCAGGTCCGTGCGATACGCGGCGAGCGTGTTCCGCGAGAGCCCGCGCTCGAACTCGAGGTGGGCAAGGAAATCGAGGACGAGGGTCTCGTAGCGCTCGGACGGTTGCGCCTCGGTTTTGGGGCGTTCAGGCGCGATTGTGCCCATGCGGAGTACTTCCGCGGCGGGCGGCCGGTCCCTGCCTGGAGGGCTGATCTCTAGAGCAGTTCCTTGAGCAGCAGCAGCCCGATCAGGGACTTAGCGTCCTCGCAGCGCTCGATCGCGCCATCGAGGTCACTGAGCGGGATCTCCACCAGCTCAATCCGCTCCTCGGGCGTCGGCTCGCCGTCCACGTCGTAGAGCTCGCTCGCCAGGAACAGCCAGACGCGCTCGCTCGCGAACCCGGGGCTCGTATAGAAGCGCTTCAGCTCGCGCCAGTCGCCGGCCGCCTTGCCGATCTCCTCGCCCAGCTCGCGCTGGGCGCACTCCAGCGGCGTCTCGCCCTCGACGTCGAGCTTGCCCGCGGGCAGCTCCAGCAGCGCCGGCTCCTCCACCGCCTCGCGCGGCTGCTCGACCATGAAGAGGGAGCGGCCATCGTGCGGGATCACGCAGACCGCGCCGGGATGGACGACGACCTGCCTGGTCGAGCGGCTGCCGTCCGCGTACTGGAAGGTCTCCATCCGGACCGAGGCGATCGGCCCGCGGTGCACGAGCTTGCCGCCCACCTTCTTCAGGCGCTCGTCGCTCACGCCGCGAGCTCCGCCAGCGTCGCCGCGGCGAGCGCGTCCCCCGAGGCGAGCGCCGTCGCGAAGAACAGGCGCTCGTCGTCGAGCCTGCGGCCCATGTGCGTCGTGGGCAGGCCGCTTTCGGCGTACTCGTCGACCGGTGCCTCGCGGGGCCAGAGCTCGTGCCGGTCTCCGCAGGCCTGCTGGAGCTCGTCGAGCGAGCCGTCGCCGCCGCCGACCCGCGGCCACGGCGACGGCTGGCGGGCCGGGACCGGCACCCGGACGTTGCCGAGCAGCATCCTGAGGATGGTGGCGGTGTGGTGGCTCAGGCCACGATGGCGAGGCCGCGGGTCGGCGCTCGACATCCGGGGCGCCAGCAGCGTCTCGAGCCCGAGGATCAGCGAGGCGTGCGCGGTGTCGAGGGCCGCCATCCCGCCGTGCCCGAGGTGCGAACCCGACCCGGCTACCCCCGGGCCAGGTCCGGCGATCACCGAGTCCCAGCCGAGGGGCCCGGCAGCGGCCCGCAGCGCGCCGATCACGGTCAGCGCCTCCCGCTCCCCGCCGAACGGCGCGCCGGCGGTGACGTGATCGCAGAGCAGGCCCGCTTCCCGGAGCTCGGCGACGTCCTTCGAGAGCGAGCCAGGAAGAGCGCCGCCCCACGTCTGCACATATCCGACCTTCAATTCGGCGGCGCGTCGGCTCGCCGCCCAGGCCGCCGGCGCGAGCTGGCCGTGGAGTGAGAGCACCAGGACCGGGATGCGCCTCGTGACCGGCCCGTCCCCATTCAGTTCCTCGAGACCCTCGATGGGCGGTTCCGCGAGCGTCTCGACGGGCGCGACTGGATGCTGGAGCGACGTGTAGTTGAGCTTCAGCGCCGTCGCCTCCTCTTCGCCGGAGGCCTCCAGCCCGCGGGTCAGGTTGGCGTGGACCACGTCGAAGCCTCCCGATCCCAGTCCGTGGTCGCGAGCCTCGGTGTTCACGATCACCTCATCGCCCTCCAGCACGTCGCCGACCAGAGTCTCGTCCGCCCAGGCGTCTCGCTCCTCGTCGCCGATCCGGATCCTGAGCGGATCGGCCTGTGTCACCACCCCCCGTCTCAGCTTCAACACCCGCTACCCCTCGCCCGTCGTCATGGCCACCTTGGAGGCCTCTTCGATCGCCGCATCACAGACCTCCAGCATCTCCACGATCGCGCCTTCCGTAACCGATTCCTCGGGCGTGTGATTCGCCTCGGTCCCGTTGGCGAGCAGCACCGCCTCGTAGCCAGAGGCGATCAGCGCGTTCGCGTCGCTGCCGCCGCCGGTCGCGACGAGCTTCGGCTCGTGCCCCCGGCGCCTCAGCGCCTCCGAGGCGATCCCCACCGCCTCGGACTTCGGGTCGAGCCGATAGCCGCGGAACATCTCGGTCACCTGAGCATCGACGTCGCAGATGTGCTCCCCCGCCGCCCACGTGCAGGCATCAACCATCTCTCCGATCGTCGCCGCCGCCCGTTCCCCGTCGACGCTGCGCGCCTCGCCGAGGATCCGGCAGTGGCCCGCGACCACGTTCGAGGCGGTGCCACCCTCGATCATGCCGACGTTCGCAGTCGTCTCCTCGTCAACGCGCCCGAGCCTCATCCCGGCGACCGCCGCAGCGGCGGCAGCGATCGCACTGTGCCCGTCCTCCGGGTTGATGCCCGCGTGGGCCTCCTGTCCGGTGAACTCCGCGATCAGCCGCTTATAGGTGGGAGCGGCGACGATCACCTCGCCGATCGGCGTGGCGTGGTCGAGCACATAGCCGAAGGGGGCGCGCAGAGCCGAGATGTCGAGCTCCTTGGCCCCGCGCAGGCCGTCCTCCTCCGCAACCGTGAATACGACCTCGAGACCGATCGGCGCCGGATCCGAGGCATGGCGCGCCGCGAGCTCCATCAGCACAGTCACCGCCGCCTTGTTGTCTGCGCCGAGAATCGTGTCCCCGCGGGTGCCGAACCGTCCGTTCTCGCGGAGGACCTTGATCGGCTCGTCGTGGGGAACCGTGTCGAGGTGGGCGAAGAAGGACACCCAGCCCGGGCCCCGGCCGGGAACGCGGGCGATCAGGTTCCCTGCCGCGGCTCGGGCCGGCACCGCGGAAGCATCCTCGGTGACGTCGACGCCGAGGGACCGCAGCTCGTCCAACACGGCGTCGGCAACCTCGCGCTCCTGTCCGGTGGAGCTCGCGATCTCGCAGAGACGAGCGAAGCGGTCGAGCATGCGCTGATCGTCTGCGGTCACGTCACGACAGGCTATGACGCGGAGCGCTCCGGCGACGCCGCGTTGATAGAAGGCCGGCATGGCCCGGCGACCCGCTCATGTGGAGCACCAAGTCCCGCTGCCCTCCGGAGCCCCATCCAGCGCCTGGGAGGGCCGCCTGGAGGTGATCATCGCGATCGCCCTGGACTTCCATCAGGCCACCCATCAACTGCTCCAGGCCACGGTCCTCGGAATCAGGAGTCCCCAGGGCCGGTCGCTCGAGCTGAGGTCATCGCACGAGGTCGAGGCCGCCGAGGACCACCAGGAGAGGGCGTCGCGCTTCACGCTTGCGGAGGTGATCCTCGCCACCTCGCTGTTCCTCTTCGGAGTCGCCGGGATCAGCTCCCGCTGGCGGATCAAGATCGGGGCACTGTCAGTCGCGACCGGGATCTTCCTGGTCGCGATTGTGGTGCTCGCGACCGCCTAGACGATTGATTGCTAATCAGCGTGCGACCGGGGATTCGCCCGGCCAAGCAGCTCAAGGACGCAGGGCGAAGCCTTTGGTGGTGCCAAAGGCGAGCCCGAGGACGCAGAGATGCGCCGCGCCGGGCGGAGCATCCGGGCGTGCGGGGATTGGGAATCAGTCGTCTAGCCCGAGCGGCGAATGCTGACGTCCTCGGAGTCTTCCGCGATGGCCTCCGCCTCGGCGGCGGGCTCTACCTCGGCCGGCCGCTCCGCCGCCCTCTTGGCCGCTGCGCCGACGAAGTCGCGGAAGAGGGGCTCCGGGCGGGTCGGACGGGAGTTGAACTCCGGGTGGAACTGCGATGCGACGAAGAACGGGTGATCGGGCAGCTCGATGATCTCGACCAGGCGATCGTCCGGAGAGGTCCCGCTCGCGACCATCCCCTCGTCCTCCAAACGCCGGCGGAGCATGTTGTTGACCTCATAGCGATGGCGGTGGCGCTTGTAGATCACGGCCTCGTCGAAGATCTCGCGGGCCTTGGTCCCCTCGTGGAGCTTCACCGGGTCGGCGCCCAGCCTCATCGTCCCGCCGAGGTCCGAGACCTCCTTCTGCTCTGGGAGGAGGTCGACCACCGGGAACGGCGTCTCGGGATCGAACTCGGCCGAGTTGGCACCGTCCATTCCACAGACGTGGCGCGCGAACTCGACGACCGCGATCTGCATGCCGAGGCAGATCCCAAGATAGGGAATGCCCCTCTCGCGCGCGATCCGGGCGGCCTCGACCTTGCCCTCGATCCCGCGCTCCCCGAATCCACCCGGGATCAGGATCCCGTCGACGTCGTCGAGCGAGGCGTCCTCGATGTCCTCGGCGGAGACCAACACCGTCTCGACCTCGACGCCGTGCTCCCAGCCGCCGTGGGTCAAGGCCTCGATCACCGACTTGTAGGCGTCCTCGAGCTGGACGTACTTACCGACCAGAGCGATCTTCACCTTGCGCTCGCGCGAGGCGTCGGCACGCTTGATCAGCTCCTCCCACTCGCCGAGGTCTGGGGTCGGCCCCTCCATCCCGAAATGGTCGAGGACCTGGTCGTCCATGCCCTCGGCCCGGAGGACGAGCGGCACCTTGTAGACGTTGTCCACGTCGCGCGCCGAGATCACGGCGTCCTCCGGAAGGCTGGCGTAGAGCGCGATCTTCCGCCGGATCTCCCGGTCGAGCCCCTCCTCGGAGCGGCAGAGCAGCGCATGCGGCTGGATCCCGATCCGGCGTAGCTCGTTGACCGAATGCTGGGTCGGCTTGGTCTTCATCTCCCCGGCGTGCCCGACATATGGCACCAGCGTCAGGTGGACGAACATGCACCGCTTCGGGCCCATGTCGGTGTAGAGCTGGCGAATCGCCTCGAGGAACGGCAGTGACTCGATGTCGCCGACCGTCCCGCCGATTTCCGTGATCACGAAGTCGACGGCCTGTGACTCGGCGACGATCATGATCCTGTTCTTGATCTCGTCGGTGATGTGGGGGATCACCTGGACGGTCGCGCCGAGGTAGTCGCCGCGGCGCTCGCGCCGGATCACGCTGTTGTAGACGCCCCCGGCGGTGAAGTTGGAGGCCCGCGAGGTGTTCTCGTCGGTGAAGCGCTCGTAGTGGCCGAGATCCAGATCGGCCTCGGCGCCGTCCTCGGTGACGAAGACCTCGCCGTGCTGGAACGGGCTCATCGTCCCGGGATCGACGTTGATGTAGGGATCGAGCTTCTGGAGCTGTACCCGGAAGCCGCGGGAGACGAGGAGGCGGCCGAGTGAGGCGGAGGCGATGCCCTTACCGAGGGACGAGACGACACCGCCGGTAACGAAGAGAAATCGGGTGTCGCTGGGCGTCGGTTGGCTCAATTCGATCTGCCAAGCGAGTCTAGTCGCTCGAGGAGCGGAACCCGATCGATGGTCGAGGAGATCGAACGAAACTCCCCATAGAGCGAGATCGCGCTGAGCAGAGCGAGCGCGCACCACAGCACGGGGACGGAGAGAGCCCCCACCAGCAGGACTCCGATCATGCCGCCGATCAGGCTCGCTCCGGAGTCGCCGAGCATGGCCCGCTCGCGAAGCGTGAGCCAGGCGCAGACGGCGACCGGACCGAGCAGCGCCGCGACGGGTTCGAGCGCAGCCGGGCTCCTGGACGCGAGGCAGACGGCGGCGGCCGTCAGAGCGAGCGCCTTCTCCGAGCGCCCGGGGCGCGTGTCGAGCAGGTTCCCGAGGTGCGCCGCCACGGTGAGCACGCCGACGGCGGCGACGTAGTGAGGCGCGCTCATCCCACGATCGCCGAGCGCATAGGCGGCGAGCACGAGCGTGCCGATCGCCTTGATCGCGCCGGTGGAGAGCTGGCCTCGGCCCAGCGCGCGGGCGTGCCCCCGCACGCCCCGCGGCGAGCCGGCCGCGAGGTCGTCGATCAAGCCGAGCACGCCGACGCCGGCCAAGAAGACGAGCCAGCGGCTTGGGCCCGCCGCCAGAGCCGCCCCCGAGGCGATCAGCAGAACGACGCCGAGCGGGAAGAGAACGGCTTTGCCGCGGTAGTTGGTCCGGCGCGGCACGGGCGAGCTACCGCGCCGGGTAGAGGTGGCTGACGCCCTTTGCGTCGACCAGGGTCTCGCCGAACCGCAGCCGAGTGAGGAATGTGGACGACATCCCGCCGCGCCGGCGCTCCAGGAACTCGACGAGGTTGAAGTGCGCCCCGACGCTGACGATCAGCGCCGCTCCCTTCTCGAAGGCGAGCAGCATCGCGACATCCTGGCTCGTCCCCGCCGACGGGACCACGGTGTGGGCAAGGCCCAGCCGCCGCAGCCGCTCGCTGCCCGGCGCCTTGCCGCCGGGGTAGGCGTGCACGATCAGCTCGGCCCCGCTGCCGAGCGCCGAGTCTCGGGAAGGTCGATCGTGCCGAACAGCAGCCCACCCTCCTCCCGCAGGTGGCTCATGGTGTTCTCCGTGAAGTCGTGGAGGGCTCGGTCGATCCGGCGGCGCTGCTCCTCGAGCTGCAGGGCCAGCTCTTCGGCCTCGAGCACCCGGCCCTCTGCGACCACCCGCCCGCTGGACCGGACGATGCCGCCCTCGATCTCCAGAGGATCTCCCTCGCCGATCCGCTCGAAGACCTCGGGTCCCGCGTCGATCAGGCGGACGCCCGCCCGCACCAGCCTGAGCGGCCCCATGTTCGGATAGGTGCCGTCCGACGAGGGCGAGGCGTTGAGGGTCGCGCGGACCCCGCATGCGGCGAGCTCCTCCGCCGCGATGCGATCGAGGTTGTGGTGATCGATCACGGCGACGTCGCCTGGCCCGAGCCGCTTCACCAGCTCCTTCGTGCGCCGGTTGAGGCGAGCGGTCCCGCGCAGCGCGGTGGCGGTGGCTGTCGCCATCGCCAGAGACTATGTACCCAGGCCGCGCTCAGGCGGCGCGGAGAAGTTGGCGGGCGTGCTGGTCGGCTGCCTCGTCGCCGTCGCTCCCGCCGAGCATGCGCACGATCTCCGCCACCAGGCCCTCGCCGTCCACCCTTTCCACACGCGCCTTCGCCTGGCCGGCGTCGACGCTCTTCTCGATCCGGAAGTGCGTCTCGGCCATCGAGGCGACCTGGGGCAGATGCGTGATGCAGAGGACCTGCCGCTCGGAGCCCAGCTTCCGCAGCCGTTCGCCCACCGCCTTGGCTGTGTTGCCGCCGATGCCCGCGTCGATCTCATCGAAGACGTACGTCGCGGCTCCGCCGCGCGCGCCCTGCCCCGCGAGGGCGAGCATCACCCGGGAGAGCTCTCCGCCCGAGGCGGCGTCGCGCAGAGGCGAGGTCGGCATGCCGGGGTTCGTGGCGACCTGGAACGTGACCCGCTCCTGGCCCAGCGCTCCGAAGCCGTCCGGATGCGGCTCGAGGGTCACCTCGAGCTTGGCGCCACTCATCGCGAGCTGGTCGAGCTCGGCGGCCACGCTCTTCTGGAGCCTGCGGGCGGCCTTGGCGCGGACCTCGCCGAGCCGGCCCGCGAGGTCGGTGCGCTTCCTCTGTGCCTTCGTCAGTTCGGCTTCCAGCCGGTCGGTCGTCTCCTCCGCCCCCTCGATCGTCGCGATCTCGTTGCGGCAGTGCTCGGCATGCGCGAGGACCGTCTCGATCGAGCCTCCGTGCTTGCGCTTCAGCCGGTCGAGGACCTCGAGCCGCTCCTCCACCTGCTCCAACCGGCCCGGCTCCGCCTCGATTCCCTCGGCGTAGCCGCGTAGGTCTGCGGCGAGCTCCTGGAGCTCGACCCGAAGCCCGATCGCGGTCTCGGCGAGCCTGTCGAGGTGCGGGTCCACTCCCTGCTGCGCGCCCAGTGCGGCCTCCGCCGAGCCGAGCGCTTCGGATGCGCCGCCGCCCTCGTCCCCTGCGACAGCCGCCAGCGCCGCGGAGGCCGCGTCTCGGAGGGACTCCGCGTGGCGAAGCCGCTCGCGCTCGGCCGCGAGCTCCGTCTCCTCGGCGGCCTCGAGATCGGCCGCCTCTATCTCCTCCAGCTCGTAGCGGAGGATGTCGAGGTCGCGCTCCCGGGCACCCTCCCGCTCGCGGATCCGCGCCAGCTCGCGCTCGATCGCGATGACCTCCGCGTGCGTCTGGCGATAGGCACGCCGGCGTTCGAGGTGCTCGTCGCCGGCGAAGCCGTCGAGGGTCTCGAGCTGGGCGCCTGAAAGGGTCAGCTTGCGGTGCTCGTGCTGCCCATAGAAGGAGAGCAGCCGCGACCCGAGCGCCTGGAGCTCGGGGGCCGAGGCTGAGCGCCCGGCGAGGAAGGCGCTCGTCCTCCCGCTCGCCGAGACGCGGCGACCGATCGCCACCTCGGTCGCGCCCTCCGGCAGCCGTTCGGCGATCTCGGCGAGCTCCGGGTCGTCAAGCAGGCCGTCCGGCAGCTCGAAGACGCCCTCTACGTATGCCTCGCTCGCGCCGGGCCGCACGATGTGGGCCCGCGCCTTGCCGCCCATCAGGAGGTCGAAGGAGTGGGCGAGGATCGTCTTGCCCGCGCCTGTCTCGCCCGTGATCGCGTTCAGGCCCGGCCCGAGCCGCAGCTCGGCCCGCTCGATCAGGAGCAGATTCTCTATTCGAAGCTCGAGGAGCACTGGCCCCTCGTTCTAACGGGAGCAGCCGACGGATTACTCCCCGTCAATTAGGCGGCAGCCGGTTCTTCCGCCTCTTTGGGCGTGCCAGCCCTCTCCGGCGCGCCATGCGGGACGAAGTCCCTCTGGCGCACCAGGACGAGGGCGGCCAGCGCGCCGCTGAACAGGATCAGCGCCCCGATCAGGAGGATGTCGTTGAAGGCGTTGGTGAACGCGACACCCGCCGCGTGGACGGCCTGGTCGTGGAGCTGGGGCGGCGCCTGGCTGGCGGCCCGGGTGCCGCTCGCGGCGACCCCATCGGCAAAGCCGCTCGGCGCGTGTGGCAGCAGCGCGTGGAGCGAGTTGGCGATCTTGCTCTGGAACACCGCGCCGAGGGCGGCGATCCCGGTCGCGACGCCGGCGATCCGCATCGTGTTGTTGATCCCCGAGGCCATGCCCGACCGCACCGCGGGCACGACCCCGAGCGCGGTCGAGGCGATCGACGGGTTGGAGAGTCCGATGCCGAAGCCGCTGACCATGAACCCGGCCAGCAGGGTCGTCCATTCCGAGTCGGGCTGGGCGCCGCGCATCAGCAGCAACCCGACGCCGACAAGCATCAGCCCGATTGTCAGCGGCACCCGCGCCGGGATCCTCGCCACCAGGTTGCGGGTGGCGAGCGGCACGATGAACGCGAACAGCGTCAGCGGCAGGAAGCGGACGCCGGCCTCGAGCGGCGTCATCCCGATCACGCTCTGCATGTAGATCGTGATGTAGAGGAACATCGCGAACATCCCGGCGCCGATCGCGAAGGTGCCGTAGGAGACGCCCGAGAACGCGGGCTTGCGGAACAGGTTGAGGTCGAACATCGCATGGTCCTGCCGCCACTCGAAGACCACAAACGCCGCGAGCAGGACCACCGCGGCGACCAACGAGCCGACGATCACGCCGCTGCCCCAGCCCTCGGCGTTGCCGCGCAGCAGGCCGAAGATCAGCGCGAAGAGCCCGAGCGAGAAGGTGATCAGGCCCGCCCAGTCCAGGCGCTTCGCGTTGGGATCGCGCGACTCGCCGGCCTGGGTCTCGGCGAGGATCACCGTGCCGATCCCGATCGGGACGTTGACGTAGAAGATCCACTCCCAGCCGAACCCGTCGGTGAGCGCCCCGCCGACCAGCGGCCCGATTGCGACCGCGCCGCCGATCGTCGCGCCCCACGCGGCGATCGCGGTGCCACGCTGGGGGCCCTGGAACTCCTGCGCGATCAGCGCGAGGGAGGTCGCGAACATCGCGGCGCCGCCGATGCCCTGAAGGCCCCGCGCGAGATGGAGGAAGGTTGCGCTGGTCGCCAGCCCGCAGAGCAGCGACGCCAATGTGAACAAACCCACGCCGATCACGAAGAGCCTCCGCCGGCCAAACCGGTCGGCGAGCGTGCCCATGGTCAGCGTGAAGGCCGAGAGCAGCAGGGTGTAGGCGTCGACGACCCATTGCAGCCCGGTGAGGTCGGTGTGCAGGGCCTCCTGGATCTTGGGCAGCGCGACGTTGACGACGGTGATGTCGAGCAGCAGCATGAACGTCGCCAGGCAGACAGCGAGCAGACTCCACCACTTGCGTTCCATCAGGTACCCACCTTCCTCTTTTCGTGACTTGCGGCCATCTCACCCTGACGACGAACGGCGCTGGCTAAATCGACACCCTGATCATCAGTTTGGAACGCCTGACTAAGCGAGCTTTCCGAACTTCTCGCTGATGCGCTGGTAGAAGTTCGCGCCCTGCACCTGGGCCAGGCAGCTGACCGACTCCTTGAAGCGGATCTCCAGCATGTCCCCGGGGGCCAGCTCGCCGGCGCCCTCACCATCCAGTAAGACCTCCACCGGCTCGCGTCCCGCCGCGTTGCGGACCTGAAGCGCGTCACCAGGGGCGACCACCAGGGCGCGGGCCGCGAGCGTGTGGGGCGCGATGAAGCTGACCACGTACCCCTTCACACCCCACGCGAGGATCGGGCCGGCGTTGGCGAGGTTGTAGCCCGTCGACCCGGCGGGCGTCGCGGCCACCAGGCCATCGCAGCGGACGCTTCCAACCTCCTGCTCCCCGATGGCATAGGAGAGCTCCGCGACACGGCCGTGCGGCCGCCGCACAAAGCTGACGTCGTTGAGCGCCACCGGCCTCTCCACCGGGAGATCGACGCTGAGCGCGGGCAGATCCATCGACTCGAAGTCCCCGCTGAACGCTCGCCGCAGGCCCTCCTCGAGGTCCTCCCGCTCTACGGCCGCCAGGAAGCCGACCGTGCCGAAGTTGATCCCGAACACCGGCACCCCCGTCTCGGCGAAGCGGCGTAGCGCGTAGAGAATGCTGCCGTCCCCGCCAAGGACGATGCAGACATCCGGGCGCTCCCCGTCCTCGACTCGGATGATCCCGGCCGCGGCCTCGCCGTGCTTCTCGTGCTCGTCGGAGGTGCAGATCAGCTCCACCGACGCGGCACGGGCCGCCTCCACCACCCTGGTGACCGCCTCCGAAGCGGTCTCGGGATGCGTATGGGTGATCAGCATCGCCCGCGTCATGGCTCGACCTCCTCGAGAGCGGCGTCGAGGTCGACGGATTTTCCGCTACTCGAGGCCCAGACGAAAGTCTCGCGATTTCCCTTCGGGCCGGGCAGGCCAGAGGACGCGAGGCCGCGAACGGCCAGGCCCTCCTCCTGCGCGGCGTCGGCGACCTTGCGGATCGCCTCGCGGCGATCGCCGGCATCCCGGACGACCCCGCCCTTCCCCACCTTCTCCTTGCCGAGCTCGAACTGCGGCTTCACCAGGCCGAGGAGGTCGAACTCCTCGGCCGCGGTGGCGACGATCGGCGCGATCAGCATCGCCAGGGAGATGAAGGAGACGTCCACGGTGATCAGGCTCGGCCGAAAGGGCAGATAGGAGTCCCCGAGGGCGCGCGCGTTGAGCCTCTCCATCACCAGCACGCGCGAATCCTGCCGCAGGCGGTAGTCGAGCTGGCCATAGCCGACGTCGACCGCGATCACCATCTCCGCCCCACGCTGGAGCATGCAGTCCGTGAATCCGCCGGTGGACGCGCCCACGTCGAGGCAGCGCTTCCCCTCGACCTCGACCGGCAACTCCGCCAGCGCGTTCTTCAGCTTGATCCCTCCGCGCGAGACGAACTCCTCCCCCTCCTCGATGAGCAGCTCCGCCTTCTCGTCGATGAGCTCGCTGGGCTTCTCGACGGCCGCGCCGTCCTTCCCCAGGCGCACCCGGCCGGCGCGCACGGTGGCCGCGGCGGCGGTTCGCGAAGCGGCAAGCCCGCGCTCGGCGAGCAGGGTGTCGGCGCGGCGGCGGGGCATGCGACCAACCGTACATAGGAGAAGATCACCGGAGCGGGAGTCCGATGGCACGGCTGGGTGTGATCCCCCTCACACACAAAGCGCACATACGTTCGTACGCTGGTTCGTGCGATGACTCTGTTCAGGGCAATCCCGATTCACGTGCACGCCGCTCTCGAGGTGGCCGCCGCCCCCATTCTGATGGTGGCGCCGTTCGCGCTCGGCTTCACGCCCCTCGCTGGGGCCCTGAGCATCGCTCTCGGAGTTCTCCTGATCGGGCTCGCCACCTCCGTCTATGGCGATACGAATCGGGGGAACCTGCCGCTGAGCGCCCACGCGGGATTCGACTACACACTGGCCGCCGCGACCATCGTGGCAGGGGTCGTAGCGGGGATCGCCGGCGATTACGTCGCAACCGTCTTTTTGGTCGGGTTCGGCTCCGCGCACATGGCGCTGACCGCTTCAACGCGGTTCAGTCGTCCGCTCGGTGCCTGAGTACCGGCTACCTCCCACAGACAACACACATATCTCTCCTCCCTGTAGTACCCCTAGAGAACCCCGCTTCGGCGGGGTTCTCTTTTTTGCGCTTTTGCAGGTACTTCACGCCTAACTGACGGCGGCGACACCTGCTCTACGGGCGCTCGTGCCAGAGTCGGTGCCAGAGTCAGACACTTACGCTGCATCCTCCGGGGCCTCAACTGGTGGCTCGGCCGGCTCCGCCGTCGCATCGAGCAAGTACGCATCCATTCGCGCGCGGACCTCGTCATGGGAACCCGGCAGCAGATGCCCGTAGATGTCGAAGGTCGTCTGGATCTTCGAATGCCCCATGAACTCCTGTATCGCCTTCGCGTTCGCACCCGAGTCGATCAAGAGCGAGGCGAAGGTGTGCCGCGCCTCGTGCAGCGTGATCGGCTCGAGCTCCGCCGCCGCCCAGCATTCCTGGGCGTGGTTGTCGAGGCTCGAGGGCACGAACGCGTCAACCGCGGTTCGGCCAAACACCAGCTCCTCCCCCGTACGGCCGGTGCGAAGCAGGTGCTCGTCGAGGTGGTCTCGCAGAACGGCGAGCAGGGGAATCGTTCGCCGGCTCGCCTCGGACTTCGGCTCGATCGCCCCCTCCTCCTGGTCCCAGCCGAACTCGACGTGGATCAGGCTGGCGCCCAAGTCAACGTCGCAGACCCGGAGCGCCTGCAGCTCCCCTCGGCGCAGCCCCGCGTAGAAGGCCGCCGCCCACAGCGGCTGCTCCTCCTCGCGAAGCGGCGCGATCAGTCGCGCGGCCTCGGCCGCTGAAGCGATCCGCTTCGCCCGCGCGCGGCCCTGGGCCGGAAGGTCGATCCGCGTCGCAGGGTTGTGCGCGATCAGGTCACGGTCGATCAGGCGCCGATAGAGGGCCTGGATTGGATTGAGCACGTTGCACACGCTCCCCGGAGCAAGCCCGGACGCGAGCAGCTCGTCGGCTAGCGATTGCACGTCCGCTCGTCGCACGTCTGCCACCTTCAGCCGGCCGAGGCCGGACGGCTCGATGTGGTTGACCAGCGCTCGCTCGTAGGAGCGGCAGGTGTTCGGCTTGTACCGCCCCCGATTCTTCGGCCTCACCGTGCCAGCCTTCATCCCTTCGACGAACTCGCGCAGCGCGACGGCGAGCGTGCGGGTGTCCCTGCGGATCGCCCTGATCGCTCCGCGTTGCGCCGCAGCCAAGGCGTCTGCTCGCCATGACTTCGCCTCTGCCTCGCGCTGGAAGGTCTTGCTGATCGACTTGCCCTCGCGCGCCAGGTACACCCACGCCTCCCAGCCCGCATTGCAGTCGCATCGGCCTCCCTCGCGTGAGCGGCAACCTCTGGAGTGTCGCCTTCTGATCCCGGTCGCCCGCGCCATCAGCTCCCCATCTTGACGACCCTACCGGCAGCCAATCAGCGGACGGACGGTGTCGAGCTCCCTACTCCCGCCCCGATCGACAGCTCGGCGTTCGCCGTCATCCACCGCTCCAGCTCGGCGACCGGAACCAGCACCTTCCTCCCCCTCCGGATCAGCTGCAGCTCGGGACGAACGTGCTCGCTGAAGAAGTCCTCTCCCACCCCGATCGCCGCGGCCGCCTCCGAAGGCGTCAGGGCCAGACGAGGAATACTGGTCGAGAGCTTCTTGCTCACCGCCCCGCACCGTCCAATACCGGCCCCCGACCTGGCTGCGACGATAGCGGCGGCGGCGCGTCCGTCAACCCCCGCAGGGGGTCCGGCCGAAGGCCCTTGACGGAGCGCGCCTGGCCGCCGCTAGGCTGGCTCGCAGGTCGGGCTGAGTTGTGTTTCAGGGTCCCGGTCCTGTGGGTGAGCCGATCGGTGGCAGCCATCACCTGGATTGACGCGGTTGGTCGCCAACTGTCCCGTTGGCTTTCGACGCGCTGCGCAGGGGACGTCGGATTGGCTGAATCCCCAAGTCATCCCGGCGGTCGTTGGTAGCTCCTCATTAGTTCCGAGATACCGGACGACACACGACGAATCGCAATTTCAACCGCAAGAACTCTGCCCTTCGCTCTCTAGACGGCCTCGCAATATCCACCGTCTGCTCCCCTCTTCACCTCCGATATCCACCACATGCTCCTCCGTTGACCTCTACACCCGTGCCCCAACGACACCACCCCGCGCCGCCCTTTTTTTTCCTGTCTGTCGGGTCAAGCGCTTCGACTCCGATCACTCGTAGAGGGAGCGGAGTCGAGGCGCGCAGGCCCCCGAATTCCGCATGGCAATCGGGCGGCGCGGGCCCGGAAGTGTCCGCGCCGCGGACACTTCGCGGACACTTCGCGGACACCCCTAGTCCCGGAGCTGGCCGTTCGATTGGCCGTTTCCCAGGCTGCCGAGCCAGGGAGCCCAACAGTTACGGGTAACAAATCAGCCCTGGCGACCGTTTGCCTAGCGGCCATCTACAGATCCAACAAAGCACGACCGACCGGAACCGGTTAGGCCAAGGACATCTCGACTGCGGTCAAACGAGCGCAAACCGTCCCGGCCGATCCACTCCGCCTCCGACACTCCACCCCTCACCCGTCCATTCATTCTCGGCGATCTCAACCAACGACCCCCGCCCGCCGCGTCCAGACCAGCGCAAAAGGGGTCAAGCGCACCGACTCCGAACACTCGTAGAGGGTGCGGAGTCGGGGCGCGCCGAGCCCTGAATTCCGCATGGCAATGGGGCGCGGCGGGCGCAAACCCATCCGGTAGCCGGATGGGTGCTTCGGAAGGGTTTCGGATGGGTTACGGATGGGTCGCCGGCTCGTGAACAGCGCTGCTTCCAAGGAACGAATCCGTGCTCTCTGTTCAGTACCTAAATGGCTTGCATATTGCAGCCTCTGGGTCTGCGCAACCATCCGAAGCGTTAGCTGCACAGCTGCTATCTCTGCGCGCAAAGAAGGAGCGGCCGATTGCAGGCGATGCGTGGGAGGCGAGATGCACCGCCTTGATCGAAACCCCGTCTGATCCTCGTCGGCTCGCCGGAGCGGTGGCGGCGCTCGCTCGATCAGAATGCCCGCAGCCCGAAAACGCCAGCGCCGCCCCGGCGAGCAGGAAAGCGCCGCCCCGCCAGCGCCGACGACGCGAGAAGAATCCGTACTGGATCTGCGCGAACCAAGCGAGTCCGCCGAGGAAGAGCACGACCGCGACATAGAAGTTGAGCCGCAGCCCGAATACGTAGTGGGCGGGGTCCACCCGCAGGAGCTCCTCCCAGATCCGGGCGAAGGAGTAACCGGCCACGTAGAGGGCGAAGAGAGCCGGCGGTCGGATGCGGCGATGGTGACCCAACCAGACCAGGACCCCGGCGAGCCCAAGATTCCAGATCAGCTCGTAGAGGAAGGTCGGCTGGAAGGTCGCGAACTGCTCGTAGCCCGGCGGGCGGTGTGCCGGATCGATCTGCAGGCCCCAGGGCAGGCCGGTCGGGCCACCGAAGAGCTCCTGGTTGAAGTAGTTGCCGATCCGGCCGATCGCCTGCCCGACCAAGAGCCCGGGCGCGGCGGCGTCCAGGAATCGGGGGATGTTGGCGCCACGGTGGCGCAGGACCAGCAGGCCGGTGGCCGTGCCTGCCGCGACGCCGCCCCAGATCCCCAGCCCGCCGTCCCAGATCGCGAATGGCCCCCACCAGTGCGGCGGCACCAGGTCCGAGCTGGTCAGATCGAAGTAGAGGCGCCCTCCCAGGATCCCGGCCGGGAAGGCCCAGAGCGCGACCTCGTAAACGAGGGCGCGATCGCCCCCTTCCCTCTCCCAGCGGCGAATGATGATCGCGACGCTCGCCACCAGGGCAAGCACATAGGCAAGGCCGTAGGCGTGGACGAGGATCGGTCCGAGATGCACACCGTTGCTCGGCGGGCTGGGGATCGAGGCGAGCATCCACGACACCCTAGGCCAGGGAAATCAGCGGCCAAACGGATGCCAGGTTCATCGCGAATGGCTCCCGAGGCCAACCGACTCACCTATGGCGATTACCGGCTCTTCGCCCACGGCGTATCTTCCGGTCGCATGGGGAAAGGAAATATGCCTGCCTATACCGTCGGGTTCCGCGGCGGACGGCTTTCCCGCAACGCCCGCGGGGCCCTGTCAGCCGCCGGCATCACACCGATCAGCGGTTACCCGCGTAAGGAGGCCGGCGAGCAAGGCGGGTGGATTCCCCTGACCGCTCAGCACGCCGTCTCGGTTCGCGCTCAGAGCCCGAGAATGCGATCGACCGGGTCCGGGGCACGGTGGAGCCCCACGGCAGCTATGGGGAGTTCACCGCGACGGTCTCTGACTAGCAGCTCCTGACACTGCTCCGCCGCCGGGGGAGATGGACGTTGATTCAAAGCCCCGTCCATTTCGCGTGGTTGTTGCCATGCTGCTCCTCGTCGCGCGAGGAGGACCGGGCGGAGGCGACTTGAGCGCGCCTTCTCCGAATAGAAACCGGGGCGACTGTAGTCAGCTGCCGCGTTCGGGCGGCTACCGCTAACGCAGGTGTGCCGCTGGAGCCGACGGCGGGACCTGATGCGCCGGCGGAGACGATCCCTTCAGCGCCACCGTTGAACCGAGCGTGGCCGCGACAAAGATCCCTGCTGTCGCTGCCTTGACCCGGGCCTCAGTAAGCCAGGTCGCATGCTGAGCTTGTAGCCAGGACCTGGCGCCGCTGGCTCCTGCCATAGCTGCCATCGCACATGCCGCGCACATGCCATGAGGATACGCCGCAAGCGCGGCTGCCGGTGGCGATCAGCCCTTGGCACAGTCCGCGCACTTGCCGCGCAGGGTCACCTCGTGGCTCGCGACGTTGAAGTCAGATCTCTTGCCGAGCGCCGCGATGGCCCGCTCGAGCGGCTGGTCCTCGAAGGCGACCACCCTCCCGCACCGCTCACAGACGATGTGGTGGTGATGGTGCCCGCCGGGCTCGCGGCGCTCGTAGCCCGCCGCGTCCCGGCCAAGATCGACCCGCTGGACAAGGCCGAGCTCCTCGAGCTGCTCGAGCGCCCGATAGACGCTCGCCCTGCCAATCCGGGGAAGGCGGCGATCGATCTCAAGGGCCGTAAGCGCGCAGGTCTCTCCGGCCAGCAGCTCGACCACTTGACGCCGCGCCGCGCCGCTACGGAGACCGGCTTCAGCGAGTGCCTGCTGCGCACGCTCGGGCCAGTCGCGGGTGGAAGCGCTCATCAGGCGGTCTCCCGTTCCGCCCTCGGCCAAAGAATCGGCCGGCGAATCATCGGTGCGATCGCGGTGCCAGCGAGCACGACGAGATAGCCGACGACGATCAGCCCTGCGATCGAGGCGCCCGCGGCGAGACCGGCGTAGTAGGAGAGGTAGAGGCCTCCGATTCCGGCGACGATGCCGAGTGCGGTCGAGGCAACCATCATCGCTCCCAGTCGACGGGTGAACAGCCGGGCCGTCGCCGCAGGTCCGACCAGGGCCGCGACCGCGAGCAGGGTGCCGAGGCCCTGGGCCGCGACCAGGACCGCGCCGGCGAGTAGGACGAGCACCGCAACGTCGGCCAGGATCGGCCGGGCGCCGAGAACACCGGCGGTGGAGCGATCAAAGGCGACGGCGAGCAGCCGCCAATGGAGGACCAGCAGGGTGGCGACGACCGCGGCGGCCAGCACGCCGGAGAGGATCAGGTCGGTGTCGGACGGCGCCAGGATGTCGCCGAAGAGCAAGGTCTGGATCCCAGGCGGCGAGGCAGGTGAGAGGGCGAGCAGCGCGCCGAGCCCGAAGAATGCGGTGACGACGACGGAGACGGCGGCATCGCGGCCGATCCCCGGTGTGCGCCCGAAGAGGGCAATCGCGATCGCAGCGATCGCAATCCCGGGGATGCCGCCGACCAGCAGCGGAACGCCGGCCAGGGCGGCCAGGACCAGGCCGGGAAAGAGAGCATGAGCGAGCGACTCCGCCGCGTAGGACACGCCGTAGAAGATGACCCAGCAGCCGAGCGCGCCGCTCGCGACGGAGATCAGCCCGACCTCGAGCAGGGCCCGGCGCATGAACTCCTGACCGAGCGGGTCTGTCAGCCAGCCGATCATCAGTGGTGGTGGGCCGGCAGGACGCCGAGCTTGTCGCTGCCGGGGATCTCAACGATCGCGCCAGCGTAGGTTTCCTCCAGGACCGCGCGGTCGAGCACGTCGGCCGGGGCGCCGAAGGCGATCTGGCGGTGGTTGAGGCAAAGCACCCGGTCCCAACGCCGGGCCTGGCCGAGGTCGTGGGTCGCGATCACGATCCCCCGCCCCTCGCTGGCAAGCTCGCCGATCAGCGCCTCGAGCCCCTTGGCCGAGGGCACGTCGAGGCCGGAGAAGGGCTCGTCGAGCAGGAGAAGGCCCGCGTCCTGAACGAGGCCTCTGGCGATCAGCACCCGCTGGCGTTGGCCCCCGGAGAGCTCGCCGAAGGTGTCGGCGGCTCGCTCACCGATCCCGACGCGCTCAAGGGCTGCGCGAGCCGCCTCGCGGTCAGCATGGGTCGGCCGCCTCCACCAGGGTAGACGGGGTAGGGCGCCCATCAAGGCGACGTCGAGCGCCGAGACCGGGAAGTCGAGCCGCGAGCGCTCGGTCTGGGGAACGGTGGCGCAGCGTGCCCGCAGATCGACCGTGCCGGCCATCGGGGTGAGCTCGCCGAGCAGCACCCGGAGCAGCGTCGTCTTGCCGCCGCCGTTTGGCCCGAGCAGCGCGATCCGGCTGCCGGGCTCCACTTCGAAGGTGACGTCCTCGATCGCCGGGCTCCTGCCATACCCCGCGCTCAGCCCAATCGTCCTCAGCAGCGGCTCAGCCAATTCCGCTCACCTCACAGCCCCGCTGGCCGCCGCTGAAGCCCTCGACCATCGCGTTCGCGTTGGCCTGCTCCATGTGGAGATAGGTGTCGCCGCTTGAGCCCTCCGGCCCGAGCGTGTCGCCGTAGAGGGTGTGGTTGGCGGTCGCACCGGTCTCGGATGCGATCTGCTCGGCCAGCTTGGGGCTCAGCGAGCTCTCCGGGAAGATCGCCTTGACGCCCTGCCTGCGGATCAGGGCGATCAGGTCGCCGAGGTCCTTTGCCGAGGGCTGGGCTTGGGTCGTCTGGGACGGGATAACTGCCCCCACCACCGTGATGCCGTAGCGGCCGGCGAAGTAGCCGAAGGCGTCGTGATCGGTGACCAGCTTTCGCTGCGTCGGCGGGACGGTGTCCATGCAGCTCGCGATTCCCGCATCGAGCCGCTTGAGCTCGTCGACATACCGGCGGGCGTTAGCCTCGAAACTGGCGTGGTCCTTCGGATCGGCCTGGGAGAGCTTGGCTGCGATCTCATCCACCGCCGCTTCGGCGTTGCGCGGGTCGTGCCACCAGTGGGGGTCGTACTGCGAGGCCTCGGGCCCGCTCGACTCGCCCGGCCGCTTCACCGGCACGCTGGCGCCGAGATCAACAACCGTCGCGTCACTGCCGCTGTCGGAGATCACCTTCGACATCCAGGCGTCGAGGTTGTCGCCGTTCTCGAAGACGAGCTTCGCGTCAGCTGTGCGGGTGACGTCGTCAGGCCGGGGCTCGTAGTCGTGGGGATCGGTGTTCGGCGCGAGGATTTGAGCGACGTCGACCTTGTTCCCGCCAACTTGCCGGACGAAGTCGCCGATCTGCGTTGTCGTCGCGACGACGCTGCGCTTGCCGGAGTCGGAGCCGGACGCGGCGCAGCCCGTGACGGCGAAGACCGCAACGGCGGCAGCGGCGGCCGTGGCGACCATCCGCCTGCCGGGGTCGATCACTCTCGCGATCGCCGCGAGGGCGAAGACCGCGCCGCTCAAGGTGGCGATCGCGGCACCGGGCGGGGCGTTCGTCTTCACCGACAGCCAGAGCCCAACCGTGCCCTCCCCGGCCGCGAGCAGGGCGGATCCGATCTGCCAGGAGAGCATCCGGTTGGCGAAGAGCCGCACCGTCGCCGCCGGGGCGACGAATACCGCGGCGACCAGGAGGGCACCGATCTCGGTGATGGCTGCGGTCGTCGTCAGCGCGATCAGCGTTAGGAGGACGCCGTCGAACCGGCGGGTCGAGCCGGCGAGGATCGAGTCGCCGGCCCCGTCGAAGCCCGAGGCGAGCCAGCGTCGCCCGAGCAGGGCGGTCGAGATCAAGACGGCAACCGTGGCGACGGCTGCGAGCCGAATGTCCGTTTGATCGACGAGCAGCACGCTGCCGAAGAGCAGCTGCTCGACGTTCGAGCCCGAGTGGTAGACGTCGCTGGCGAGAATCACGCCGGCGGCGAGGCACCCGACGAGCACCAGCGCGGTCAGGCTGTCGTAGGCCGTGCCCCGGCGCCGGGCCAGGCCCCAAAGCGCGCCAGTGAAGGCGATCGCCATCCCGAACGCACCGAGCGCCGGCGAGAAGCCGATGCCGTCGGCGAGCACCAGCCCGGGGAAGGTCGCGGTCCCGACGGCGTGGGAGAAGAAGGCGAGCCCGCGCAGGATGATCCAGGTGCCGAGGACGCCGGCGCCGACGGCCAGGATCAGGATGTCGATCAGCCCGCGCTGGACGAAGGGAAGCTGGAAGGGCTCGAACACCGCGGGGAAGCCTAGCAAAGTGATGAGACTGAGTCTCGTTATCTAGAAAGCCTTTGAGACCGCGTCGCCACAATGCAGCCAGAACACTCAGCTCCTGCGTTCAGAGATGCTCACTAGACTTGTTCCGTCTATGTGGGACGGCACGACGTCGCAAGGTTCACGCCCATGAGGCGGCTCTCGCAGTTCTGGAGGGGGATCGCGCTGGTGCCGGCGGCCGGGATGTTGGTCCATCAGCTGCGCTATGTCCTGGCCTACGGCGGAGGGGCAGATCGGGCGCTCTCCGAGCAGGGCCACGCTTACCTGAGCTCGGTCACCCCGTGGGTGGTGTTCATCTGTGCGGCGGCGCTGGGAGCGTTCCTCGGCCGGCTCGCGCGAGCCTGGCGGCTCGGTGAGGCCGAGGAACATTCCGCCGCGCGCCCACTCGTTGTTGTCTGGCTCACCGCCGCCGCGGCACTGATCGCTCTCTACGCAGGGCAAGAGCTGCTCGAAGGGCTCCTGGCCTCCGGCCATCCGCCGGGCCTGATCGGTGTCTTCGGCGACGGGGGTTGGTGGGCGATTCCCGCAGCACTTTTCGTCGGCGGGCTGCTCACGCTTGCATTGCGCGGAGCGCGAGTCGCGATCCGTTTCGTTGTGGCCCTCAGGGCAAAGGCCCCGGTGCTCGCCCGCCGCACATCGTTCGCAAGCCGCGCTCCGGCGAGCCTCCTCCTGGCGCCGCTTCAGCCGATGGCCGCAGCTGCGCCAGGCCGCGCTCCGCCACTTCCTCTCTCGAGCTGATCAAAGGCGCCGCAGCCCGACGGGCTCGCCGGCGCGATCCACACCGAGAAAGGAACCAACATGCCACGCCTTGCGCGCGGGCTGCTGCTGGCGATCGTAACGCTGGCGAGCCTTCCAGCCATAGCGGGAGCCCATCCGGGCAATCCCGACTTCCGCTCCGTGTTCCAACGCTTCAGCCCGCAGATCTCCGGAGTGAACGTTCAGGTCCTCAACTGGGACAGCAATTACCAGCTCTCTGACCCAGGCCACCACACGGTCGTGGTCTATGGCTACGACCACGACCAGTACGCCCGCATCCTGCCTGACGGCACCGTGCAGGTGAACCAGCGCTCGCCCGCCGCTTACCTGAACGAGGACCGATACGGGACTACGTCGGTGCCCTCGTCGGCCAACCCAAAGGCTCCGCCCCAGTGGAAGACCGTCAACGAGAGCGGCACCTTTGTCTGGCACGACCACCGGATGCACTACATGTCGCCGGCGACGCCCCCGCAGGTCAAGGACAAGGCTCAGCGAACGAAGATCTTCGACTACACGATCCCGCTCTCCGTCGACGGCAAGCCGGTGAGCCTGGACGGCACCCTCTTCTGGGTTGGGCCGCCCAACACCTCGAAGACCCCGTTCCTGATCGTCGGCGCAGTAATTGTGATTGGACTGCTGATCATGGTGATCTGGGTGCGCCGCCGGAGGCGGGGTGACGCCTCGGGTGCCGGCGGCACGGGTGGTGCCCCTCCGAAGGAGGCCAAGGAGGCCTGGTGAGGCGCCTCGTCACCCGCGGCTGCATCGCCCTGCTCGCCCTCTCGGCGGTCGGCGCAGCGGTTCCCGCCGCCGCCTCGGCACACGCGATCCTCGAGACCACCTCCCCCCAGCGCGGGGCGGTGTTGCCCCACCAGCCGGACGCGGTGATCTTCGGCTTCGACGAGCCCGTCGAGGGGAACTTCGGCGCGGTCAAGGTCTACGACTCGAACGGGAACGAGGTCGACGAGAACGATGCGTTCCACCCCGACGGAAACGGGCCGCAGATCGGCGTTCACCTCAAGCCGGGGCTACCGAACGGGAGCTACACGGCGACGTACCGCGTCGTCTCAGCAGACGGGCACATCGTCTCCAGCGGCTTCGTCTTCTCGATCGGAAAGGCCGGCACTGCCCCCAGCCAGACCGTTGCCCAGCTCATTGGGAATTCGGGATCGGGTCCCACCAGCGAGATCGCCTTCGGCGCGGCGCGGGCCCTTCAGTACGGTGCCACCGCGATCGCGATCGGCGGGCTGGTTTTTCTCCTGCTGGTCTGGCTGCCCGCACTCCGCCAGACGGCAGGAACGGACGCGAGTTGGGTCCGGGCGGCGCAGGCTTTCTCCAACCGGCTCAAGCGGGTGCTCTACATCGCGGCGGCCGTCGGCGCGGTGAGCGCGGCGACGGGGCTGGTGCTAGAGGCGGCGGAGGCGGCTGGAATCTCAGGCTTCTCGGCCCTCAAGACCAGCATCATTCGCGAGGAGCTCGGTACCAAGTTCGGCACGATCTGGGGAGTCTGCTTCATCGCCTGGGTCGGATTCGGCCTGGTCCTGCCGTTTGCCCTGGGACGAGCGAGCCGGCCGGCATTTGCGCTCCGCCCGGCCGAGCTCGGAGCTACAGGCATGGTGCAGCCGCTCCCCATCGGCATCGATCCGCCTAGTGCCGCTTGCAATCCCGCTGGTGTTCCTGGTCCTCGAGCCCGCGCTCTCCGGGCACGGAAGCACGCAATCGCCGGTCGCCGCACTCTTCCCGGCCAACGTCCTCCACATCGGCGCGATCAGCGTTTGGCTCGGAGGGCTGGTGGCCCTGTTGTTCATCGCCTCGCGCGCCACGCGCGAGCTTGAGCCGCCTGAACGCAGCCGCCTGCTCGCAGCGGCGCTTTCCCGGTTCTCGCAGATCGCGTTGATCTCGGTTGTCGGTGATCCTCGCCACTGGGCTGACGCAGGCATACGTCCTCGTCCGCCATCCTCATGCCCTCCTTGACACCGCGTACGGGCGAGCGGTGCTGGTCAAGTTCTGCCTGTTGCTGTTGCTGATCGGGGTTGGGGCTTTCAACCGTTTCAGATCCGTGCCGCGGCTTGAAGAAGGTCGCCGCGGGCGGCGAGCCTCCAGGGCGGGCGGGCCTGCTGCTCAGGCGCGCCTTGCGCACAGAGGTCGCCCTGATCGTCGTGGTGCTCGGGGTCACCGGCGCCCTCGCTTCATACGCGCCGGCGATCGCCTTGCAGTCTGGGCCTTACTACACGACCACAACGCTCGGCCCGACCTCCTTCCAGATGGTGGTTGATCCGGCTCAATCCGGTGCCAACGAGATCCATATCTACATGTTCGACGCGAAGTCTGGCGCCCAATACACGGGGACGAAGGAGCTCGACGTCACGGCGAGCGAGACGGACAAGAACATCACGCTGCCACTCACCCCGCAGCTCTCGGGCCCCGGGCACTACACGATTCCGGACGCCCTGCTCAGCGTTCCCGGGACCTGGAAGATCGAAGTGACCCTGCGGGTCTCGGCCTTCGACGAGTTCACGAACGACTTCTCGGTGCCGATCAGATGAGCGCCGATCTGATCAGCTCGCTGCTCTTCTTCGTCCCGGCGCTGTTGCTCGGCCTCAGCCTCCTCCTTGGCCACAGGCCAGGAGAGCGCTTGCTGATCCGCTGGGCCACGAGACGGACGCAGCGGCATCGCTACACGCCGCTTGGTGCCAATCCGGTCCGCAATGGATGGGTCTGGATCAACCCGCGCGGCGGTCGCCTGCTCGCGCGCTCCCTGGCAGGTCGCGCCCCGCCTCCGCCGACCGGCGTCGCGAATGCGGTTCGGGCGGCGCCTGCATCCGTCCTTCATCTGACAAAGGAGTCTTTCGATGCGAAAGAGGTTGATTCTCGGAGCGAGCGCCGGTCTGGCCGGATTCGCTCTGCTTGCGGCGAGCGCTCAGGCGCACGTCAGTTTCCACCCGAACGTGCTGCCGGCGGGCGCCAACGCCACGCTGGATCTGCGGGTTCCCAACGAGATGGACAACGCCAACACGAACAAGCTGGTCGTTCAGGTCCCACCGGGGTTCATAGACATCGCGACAGAGCCGATCTCGGGCTGGACGGCCCAGATCCAGACGCGCAAGCTGGCCACTCCGGTACAGACGGACTCGGGACCAGTGAGCGAGGAGGTAAGCCAGATCACCTGGACTGGCAGCGGCTCCGGCAAGATCCCGCCGGGCGGCTTCCAGAACTTCGCGATCTCGACCGCGATCCCGGATCAGGCCGGGCACGTCCTGACGTTCAAGGTCCTCCAGTACTACGACAACGGGAAGGTAGTGCGCTGGATCGGGCCCGAGAGCTCAGACACCCCGGCGCCGACCATCGACGTCACCGATGCCAACGGTGTGATCCAGGACGTCGCCGGCAGCGAGGCCGGACCGCCGCCGATCGATCAGCTGCCCTCCTCGTCGAGCGGCGGCTCGTCGTCGAGCGACGGCGCCAGCAAGGGCCTCGGCATCACGGCCCTCGTCATCGGTGCTCTCGGCCTGTTGGCCGGAGGTGCAGCGCTCCTTCGAACGCGGAGGTCGAATAGCTGACGACGGCCATGGGAGGGCGGCCAGGATGCCGCCCTCCCACTGAGCTGATTGACAAATGATCCACACACCCCTCGCGGAGATCTGGAGTTGGTGGCTGACGCCTTTGTTCGTCGCTCCGCTCGTCCTGGCCTTTGTCGCCGCCGTATGGCGCGGACTGGCGCGGGCCAGGAGGGCGACATGGGAGGCGCGACGCAGGGCTTGGGGTCCGCGTCGCTGACGATGGCCGGACGGACGGAGCCGAGAGATGAGCACTGATCCGCTCGCGATGCGGATGATGGGCACGATCACGGTGCCAAAGGAGATCTGGCTGATCTCCGAGATAGCCATCCCCTCGGTGTTGGCCTATCTCTACCTGAGCCGCTGCCGAGCGCTTTCCCGCGCCGGGCGTCCCGTCCCCGCCTCTCGGCAGCTCTGCTTCGGCTGCGGGCTCCTCGTCGTCTTCGTGGCCACCGGAACCGGGGTCGAGACGCTCGCCGACGACCTACTGACCGCTCACATGGTCCAGCATCTGCTGCTGGCCGACGTGGCGGCGCTCTTGCTCGCGGTTGGGCTCACTGGACCGGTGCTACGGCCGCTTCTCTCCTCGCCGGCGCTCCGTTGGCTCACGCCGCTCGCCAATCCCGTGATTGCCGTCTCCCTGTTCACGGTCAACCTCTACCTCTGGCACGTTCCGGCGCTCTACCAGGCGGGCCGGGGCCTCTCCCTTGCCCACGTCGCCGAGCACGCTCTCTTCCTGGGCACCGGGATCCTGCTCTGGCTTGGGCTCTTTGGGCCGCTGCCGAAGCCCGCCTGGTTCGGCAACCTGGCCAGGGTCGGCTACGCGGCCTGCATCTGGCTGCCGGCGATCGCCCTGGCCAACATCTTCATGTGGTCGGGGACGTCCTTCTATCCGGCTTACGAGGCGGCGGAACGGGCTCGGGGCGTTGCGCCGGTCGCCGACCAGAGCACGTCAGGGCTGTGCTGATGGTCTGGTGCAGCCTGCTCGCGGTCGGCATCTTCGCCTGGGTGATCCTGCGCTGGGCGCAGTCCGACACCGAGCGCCAGGAGCTACTCGACCTGGCCGAGCGGGAGGGGATCTCGCTGGACGACGCCCGGGCCCGCCGGGCGGCCGAGGCCGGCCAGGCCGCCCACCTTCGCCAGAGGATCGCGCCATGAGCACGGAAGCGAACGCAACCGCCCAGGCAATCGAGGAGGTCGAGTAGCGGATGTCGAGCCGCAAGCAGCGAAAAGAGCAGCTGAGGAGGCAGCGCCTCGCCGCGGAGGCTCAGGAGCAAAGCGCCGAGCGAAGACGGCGCCTGGTCCAGTACGGGAGCGCCTCCATCTTCCTCGCGCTCTGCGCGGTGGTGGTCCTGGTCATCGTCAGCCAGGCCGGCGGCGGTTCCGGCGGCGACACGCACATCGAGGACGTCGGACTGGTCCAGAGCCAGCTCCAGGGCATCCCTCAAGCGGACACGGTGCTCGGCGATCGGCGGGCGAAGGCGACCGTGGTCGAGTTCGGCGATCTGCAGTGCCCGGTGTGCCGGGCGTTCTCGTATGAGATAGCTCCCCAGCTGATCTCGGGGCCGGTGCGACGAGGGGACGCTGACTACCAGTTCAGGCAGTTTCCGATCCTGGGCACTGATTCGGTCGACGCCGCGAAGGCGGCGCTGGCCGCCGGCGACCAGGGTCGCTACTGGAATTTCGTCGAGCTCTTCTACCGGAACCAGGGCGTCGAGAACACCGGCTACGTCACGGACGCCTTCCTCGAGGCGGTGGCCAGGGCGGCGGGGGTCCCCGACATCGCCAAGTGGAACAACGACCGGCAGAGCTCGCGATGGGATTCGCAGATCAAGGCGAACGAAACAGATGCCCAGGGCTTCGGCTTCACGGGAACGCCATCGATCGTGGTGCAGGGCCCAGGCGGCCAGAGGCCATTCAACACCGTGCCTACTCTTGATCAGATCGAGTCAGCGATCCAATCCGTGAGCTGAGACCCCGAATGGAAGAAACGAGCAAGACCAAGACGCAGCGATAGCGACGAGTCCCGCAAGCCTTCCCTGGTTTTCTTCCTGCCGTTGATCGCGATCCTCGCGATCCTGGGACTGGCGACGGTGTTCCTCACGAACAGCTCGAAACCCGCCCTGCCCGGGAACGCGACCAGCTCAAAGTCGTCCCGATACGCCGGGCTCGCGGCGCATCCTTTGAGGCTCGCGCCACCCATACGCCTGAGCAACGACCTCGGTCAGCCGGTCACGCTGAGCCAGTACCGGGGAAAGGTCGTCCTGGTGACATTTCTCTACGTGCACTGCCCGGATGTGTGCCCGTTGATCGCCGCCAACCTGCATACGACGCTGGAGCAGCTCGGTCCCCGAGCCAGCCAGGTCCAGCTGATCGCGGTCTCGGTCGATCCCCACGGGGACACTCCGGCAGCGGTCGCACGGTTCCTGAAAGAGCACGAGCTAACCGGCCAGATGCAGTACCTGATCGGCTCCCCGGATCAACTCAGCCAGACCTGGAAGGCATGGAACGTCGGCTCCAATGAGGAGGTCAACAGCCCGGGGCTGGTCGCTCACTCGGCGCTGGTCTACGGCATCTCAGCCAGCGGGAAGCTGACGACGATCTACTCGGCGGACTTCAAGCCCTCGCAAATCATCCATGACGTCCCGATTCTGGAGTCCCAGTGATCCCCCGGCCAAGCCGCGCCCAACCGCTTCCAGCCTCGGCCCTGCTCGGGGCGATGTTGGGGCTGGCGCTGTTGGTCGCGAGCTGCGGCGGGAGCGGTGAAAGCTCCAGCAGGACCTCAGTCCAGGGAGGCGAGCCGACGAGCTCGGTGCCCAACTACTACGGCGTCGCTGACATTCCACCGAAGCCGGCACCCGCCCTTGGCGCTCCGGGACTCGCTCGGCCACTCGGTCAACCTGAACCAGTTCCGGGGCAAGGCAGTGCTGGTCACCTTCATCTACGACCACTGCCCCGACATCTGCCCGCTGATGGTCGGCAACCTCCACACGGCTCAATCCCAGCTGGGCCCCGAGGCCCAGAAGCTCCAGATCATCGCCGTGTCCGTGGATCCGCGGGGCGACACGCCGAGGACCGTGCGGGCCTTCCTGCGGGAGCACCGGATGACCGGCCGGATGGAGTATCTGCTCGGCTCACGCCCTCGGCTCGAGAAGGTCTGGCGCGCCTGGAACATCCTCGCGAAGCCCTCACCGGAGCGGGCGAGCCCCGACAAGATCGAGCACTCGGAGCTGATCTACGGGATCAGCGCCAGCGGCAAGATCACCACGTTCTATTCGCATGACTTCCTGCCCGAGCATGATCGTCCACGATGTCCCGATATTGGCCTCGGAGTAGGAGTTGTTCCCCCTTGGTCACCTGGGGCACTGGTACCTGTGGGTTCCATACGCGCTCCCTGTGTTGATTGTCCTGGCGGCGTCTATCCACGCATTCAGGAATCAACGCCGCGAGGACCGCGAGGAAGAGGCCAAGCGCAAGCGCGGTGGATCCGGCGGGTGACCGCTTTCCATCCAGAGCGGTTAGCTGCTTCGTTCAAGGGGCTACGCGTGACTACACGCCAGCTCGGCCGGTTCTCGTGCCGGCCGCTTCTTCCCGAGCTGAGTCACGGGCCGCCGAGACAAGCACGGCGAGCAGGACCAGCCCGCCGACAAGGAAGGCGACATCCGCGGCCGTCTTCCACGTCGTTGATACGCCCTTGAAGTGATCCAGAAGTGAGCCGACGGCGGCGAGGCCGCAGAAGCCGACAACGGCGAGGGTGAGCGAGTCAGTCCGTCGCTTTGCCGCGGCGGCTCCGATCACGACGCCGAAGACGAGCACGGCAAGTGTGCCTGGCATCTCGGCCGCCGTGAAGTGGGCAACTGGAATGACGATTCCTCCTCTCGCTCGGTGCGGCGAGCCTATCGCCCAGCCCGGCTCTCCACTTTCGACTCGAAGCCTTGCTCACTTCTGTCCTCGAGCTGGTGCCAGAGCCGTGCCAGAGTGGTGCCAGAGTCAGACCGGTTCCAACCGGGTCTAACCGGCCGAATTCGTGCCTGTGGACCCCCTCCCCTGGGCAAGCGCGAGTTCTCTCCTCCCTGTAGTACCCCTAGAGACCCCGCTTCGGCGGGGTCTCTTTTTTGGCTTGATCAATGGGATCCAACCGGTCGGGGGGCCCACCGCGGTCGCACGCCGACATCCGGTTCGCCAGTCAGTTCGCCAGTCAGCGGAACTCAGGACCGATTCGCCCATATCGTTCGGCAGCGCGAATGTGGGAGCCGAAATCAGCCGATGACGTTCAAGCTGCTGCCAAGGACGGGCGACTCGAGGAAGTCCCTGGACTCGACGCCAAGGCCGAGCTACCCGGTAAGGGCAAGAGCCTCGACTTGGCGATCGATGTCGCTCCGATGAGTACAGCTGGCGGTGTCCTCGTCTATGGGGTGGGCGAGGACGAAGAGGGACGCCCCCGCATCCCGACCCCTATTGAGCTCTCGGGCGCGTCGTCTTCACGACCGTCTACATCCTCTAGCTGCTCGTCGTGGAGGCGGCCCGCTTCGCGTTCGCTGGGCCCGAGCGGGACCGGTTGGTGGACGCAGTCCTGAAGGGAGCGCTCTTGGGCCGAGGACGTGAACCCCAGGCTCCCCAAGAGCATCGCCGGTCCCCTTGGTGACGACGCCAAGATCGTCGTCGTGCGCTTTCGGTTGGTTTCCGGCTAGTACGTGGTGAAGAAGGTCGGCGCCTGCTGTGAGAGCAGGACCCAGGCCGCGGGGGCGGCCGCGGGCCAGACGTGGTACTCGACCCCGTATGTGGAGCTGCTCAGTGCCTCATTCGCCTGGAGGGGGCCGACCGAGTCGCCTGTGACTTCGCGCCAGGACTTGATGGAGCTGTCCAGCTCATCCGTGCTCTGCTGCAGGCTGGCGGCCGCCAGGCGGATCATCGGAGTCCCCTCGAACCAGAGGACGTCCGGGGAGGACTTCGCTGTGTAGGGTCGGAAACCGGAGAACGGCCCTGGAGCGGCGTAGGTCTCGTTGTATGAATCCTTGTTGGCTGACTCGGTGATCGACCGGTCGGCGACGGCGAACTGGCTCTCTGCGTAGCTCAGAACGGCTGAGGCGGTCTCGTAGTCGCCGATCGACTCCTCGAAGACCGTTCCCAGGACCTGCACGTCGAGTGCCTCGACGCCGTCGTCCAACCCCTGAATGAAGCTCGTGCCCGATTCGTCGGTCCGGATCAGGTTCGCCTTGATCGCCTCGGAGATACCGTCGGCTGCCTCCTGATAGCGGAGCGAGCGGTCCGGGTCACCGTTGCCCTTGAGCTCCTGTGCCAAATGACTGAGCAATTCGTAGGCGAGCAGGTTGTGCTGCGTGGAATACCACGCGAGCTCGGGACCTCCCCTGATCAGGCCGCTCTTGCCCTGCAGGGAGAGCAGGTAGTTGGCGGCTCGCTCGGCGGTCGCCTGGTAGGTGGCGCGGTCGAAGGCGGTGTCGTACTTGGTGGCGGCGAGGCCGACCCAGGCGATCGTGCCTGTGCGGTAAAGCTCGGCGCCGCGTCCGGTTGAGACGTCAAAGGCGATGTCGATCGATCCGTCCTTGTTCTGGAGGGCGGACAGCTGGTCGAGAAGTTGGATTGCCTGCTTCTGATCGCCGGTGGCGACGAACGAAGCGGCAGTGGCCGCTGAGTCGTAAGTCCAGGTCCAGTTCAGCAGTCGCTCATACGCGGGATCGTCCTTGGGGATCTCGTAGGACCGGGTCAGGGCGAGAGGGTCGCTCGTGCCGGCATCACCCTTCTTCTCACCTGCGATTCGGGCCATTGGCGATGGGTCCGAGCGCTTCGGTCCTCTGTCCACGCTGGGCACCGCAAGCGTCGCGGATGCCTTCCTGCCCTTCCTGTGACCGCGACGGCGCAGCTTGGCGCATGGTTTGCGCGACTTCTTGTGCGCCTTGGAGCACACGGGGCCGGACTGTCGGGCCAGCCATCGAGAGAGGGGATCAGCAGGACGCGCGCCCTTTGAATGCGGCCAGGAGAGCCGAACGCGCCCGCCGACGCGATGGCGCTTCTTCGCTTTGGAGGCGTAGGCGGGTGCCGAGGTGCCCGCTGCAGCGAGTGCGGGGACGGTCAACGATGCCGCGATCGTGCAGGCAAGGATGGCGATGACCAGTCTCCGGAGAGTCATACCCTGTTCATCGACGGTTCCTGGGGGTACTCGCCCGTGTTAACCCGCAAAGTTCGCCGAACGTGTCGAGGCTGCGAAGATCGGCCCAATGAGCGATGACCCCCCTCAGGCGCCGCGCAACCCTCTTCGCAACGAGGCCGACATGTTCCGCGTGCTGATCATGTTCGGCGCCGCTGCGGCGATCGTGATCGCCGTGGCTCTCCTGATCGGCTCGCTGGCGGGAGCGATCGTCGGCGCGATCTTCATCGTCATCGGCCTGTGGCGGACGTGGCAGCTGATCCAGGAATGGCGCCGGTACGGGTCCGAGCTTGCCGTTCGTGTTCCCGTGAACGCCAGACGCCGGATACGCGCAGTAGTAGTGGGCCCCACCGCTCCCGCTGACGACCCGGACAGTCTCGGGAAACTCGCCGTGCTCATGTTCGAGCTCGTGAAGCGTGTCGGCGCCCTGGTCGCCGTCCACGTCGAGCAACGTACAGACCCGACTCACGTCCGGTGCGGATCGCCACTCCGGCGTCGGGCCACCGCTCCCACCACCCCCAGATGCGCTCCGGGTCGGTGGTCGCATCCTTGAGTCCGTGGGCGGTGAGAGGCGTCTTGTCCAGCTTCACCGGGAACACCGGCCAGCCACGAGCCGCGTAGCGCAGAGCCTCGGCACCGATCACCGACTCATGGGGTGGCGCTTCAGGCATCCCCTGATCCCTGATCGTCCAAGTTGGCGAGCGCCGCCTTCGCCTCCGCCCGCAGGAATGCATCGAGCGCCGCCCGCGGGACGTACAGCCTCCCGGCCCTTCGCACCACGGGCAGCCGACCGGCCTCCGCCCAGAGGTAAGCGGTACTCCGGGCGATCCCGAGTTCCCGTGCGACCGGCTCAATTGACGGCAGCGGATCCGGCACGGCGCCCATCGGCCGAGTTTATGCGGGTCTCCGGCCGTCAACGCGCGGCGATTGTGCGGACCCTCTTGAGCTTCGTTCGCCAATCGTTCGCCAGTCGTTCGCCAGTGGGACCGGAATCAGCCGAGTTCAATCGGGTGAATCCGTGCCTGAGCGGCCGGTCCGAACCGGTGGTCCGAGTTCTCTCCTCCCTGTAGTACCCCAGAAACGGCCCTCCTCGGAGGGCCGTTTCTATATTGGGGAGCACCCGCTTCGGCAGGCATCTAACCAAGGCTTGACCATCTCTTTGCCTGGCCGTTCCAGACGCTGACCAGCGCCTGACCTGGGCCGTCCAGAGTGTGCCCTCCAACGTTCAGCCAAGGAGGAATCGATGCGCACTTTGACCAAGACGCTGCTGGCCGTGGTGGCCACGATGCTGGTAGGCGGAGCCGCCTATGTCGCCGCGGCACCGGCCGATCGCACCCCGGGGCCTGCGGCTCCGGCCGCGACCGACGTGAAGGGACCCTGCGACGAGGCCGAGCATGCGGCCGACCCGCGCTGCGCGGCGCCCCAGGTTCCAGAGGACAACCCGAATCACGTGGAGAACCGAGACCGCAACAAGGTCGAGGACCACCACGCTGCCGGTGATGACAACCAGGCAGAGGATGTCGGCGATGACAATCCCGGCGACGACAACCCCGGCGAGGTCGAGCACCACGGCAATCGCGGTCCCGGCTCGCCGAACTCCGGCCCCGGCAACGCCCGCGATCGCGGGGACGAGACCGCAATGGAGGACAACTCAGGACCGGGCTCCGAGGATTCCAGTCATTCAGGCTCCGGCCACTCCGGCTCGGACGACTCCGGCTCGGATGATTCCGGGTCCGGCGGCTCCGGCCGAGACTGAGGCCGTCGAGGGACGGAGAGGGGCCACGGGGCCTCATCCCCCCGTGGCCCCATCCGCCCTCTGCCCACGTCCGTAGCATCAGTGCCGCTGTGAACGTCCCCGCTCAGCGACCCACGATCCTGCTCGTCGAAGACGAGCGGGCGATCACCGAGCCACTCGCCGAAGCGCTCGAGCGCGAGGGCTTTGTCCCAACGCTCGCCGGAACGGCGGCCGAGGCCCTCGAGAAGGCGACGGGATCTGCGCCCGACCTCGTCCTGCTCGACATCGGACTGCCCGACGGCTCCGGCCTGGACGTCTGCCGGGAGCTGCGCCGCCAGACGGAGGTCCCGATCATCATGCTCACGGCCAGGGGCGCGGAAGCCGATCGGGTCGCGGGGCTCGAGCTGGGCGCCGACGACTACATCGTCAAGCCGTTCTCGGCGCGTGAGGTGATGGCGCGGGTCCGCGCGGTCCTCAGGCGCACGACGCCGGGGTCAGGCGGGAGCGGGACCGATCAGATGAAGATCGGCGACCTCAGTCTCGATCCGGCGAGGCATGAGGCGAAGCTCGGTGGCGAGCAGCTGGAGCTGTCCCGCAAGGAGTTCGAGTTGCTGCGGGTGCTGATGGAGCGGGCCGGCTCGGTGATCACGCGCGAAGGGCTGATCGAGGAGGTCTGGGACATGAACTGGTTCGGCTCGACGAAGACCCTCGACGTCCACGTCAGCGGCCTCCGCCGGAAGCTCGACGACGACCCGAAGGAGCCGCGCTTCATCCACACCGTGCGCGGCGTCGGGTTCAGGTTCTCCGGGCCCGACGAGGTCTAGCTCCGGATGAGCCTCCGCGCCCGCCTGCTGGCGGCCTTCGCCTACACGCTGCTGGTGGTGATCGTGGCGCTCGAGGTGCCGCTCGCCGCCAACGTGAGTGACCGGGTGAACGCCGAGGTCGAGGCGGACTCCGCGGCCCAGGCCCAGGTGGTGGCGGCGTCGGCCGCCGACCAGCTCCACGACAAGGCGTCCCTCGCGCGGGTGACTCGCCAGGCGGCCGTGAGCCTCAACGGGCTCGTGTTCGTGATCAACGGGCGAGGCATGCAGATCGCGAGCTCCGCGGGCGGGGTCACGACGCCGCCGGTCCCGACCGATGACCCGATCGCTGTGCAGGCACTCGGCGGAGAGATCGCGCAGGGCCGCCACCACGAGGGCCGCGACGTCCTCTCGACAGCTGTCCCGATCGTCCGCAATGGCCGCACGGTCGGGGCGATCGAGGTCGAGCAGAGCCTGAACGCCGTGCACGACCAGGTTCGCCAGGACGTCATCGCCCTGGTCGGCATCGGCGTCCTCGCCCTCATCCTCGGGCTCGGCGTGGCCTGGATCCTCGCCGGCTCGATCGCGCGGCCGCTGCGCTCGCTCGGCGAGGCCGCCCGCCGGCGTGCGAGCGGAGAGACCGGGGTCCGCGCCCGCGAATCCGGCTCCCGTGAGCAGCGGGAGGTCGCGCGGCAGTTCAACGAGATGGCCGACCGGCTCGAGGCGGTCCTCGAGTCTCAGCGCGCTTTCGTCGCCGATGCCTCCCATCAGCTCCGCACCCCGCTGACGGGACTGCGCCTCCGCCTCGAGGCAGCCGGCGTGAAGACCGACGACCCTGCTGTGACCAGGGAGCTCGAGGCCGCCGAGCACGAGACGGAGCGCCTCAATCACCTGGTCGCCGACCTGCTCGAGCTGGCCTCGAGCGAGCAGCCGGCGACCGACGAACGCACGGAGCTCGCGGACGCCGCGCGAGCGGCCGTCGAGCGCTGGCGTGGCACCGCCGGGGAGAGCCGCCACGAGATCCGGCTCAAGACCGACGGAGAGGCGCTGGTCCAGGCCGCGCCGAGCGAGCTGGCCGCGATCCTCGACAACCTCGTGGAGAACGCGATCAAGTACTCGCCCGAGGGCTCGCCGGTGACGATCGAATGCCGGCGCGAGGATGGGCTCGCGAGCATCGGGGTGGTGAGCAGCTCCGGCCCCCTGGACAGCGAGGTCGCAAGCCGGGCGTTCGAGCGCTTCTATCGGGGCGGCGGCGGCTCCGGGACCGGACTCGGGCTGCCGATCGTGGCGGCGCTGGCGCGTCGCAGGGGCGGTGACGTGAGGCTCGAGGGCGTCGATGAGACGAGGGTCCGGGCCCAGGTGACCCTGCCCGTGGCCGGCTTTGCCAATCCCTAACCCGTTGGTTCTACGGTTTCCCTCATGACCAGCAGAGAGAGATTGCTCACCATCTTGCTCGGCATCGTCGGAGTCGTCGCGGCCGGGGCGATCGCCCTGGCGGCCAACGCGGTCTCCGGCGACTCCATCGGGCTCTCCGCGCAACCGGTGTCGCTCGCCTCCAGTGGGCCCTCCCCCGCGCCCGCCCCCGGGGCGAAGTCCGCTCACAGGGACGATGGCAATAGCAGCGACAAGGGCGGCGGGACCGTGACGACCCCCGACGACAACAGCTCCAACTCGGGGCCGAGCTCCTCGGACGACGGTTCGTCAACCTCATCGGGGCACGGGTCGGATGGCGGCGGTGACAACCACGGCGGCGTATCCGGCACCGGCGGTCCAGGACCCAGCGGGACCAGCGTCTCGAGCGGCTCCGGCGACGACGGACCCGGATCCCCTACGACGACCAGCAGCTCCGGTGATGGCGGCGGCGGCTCGGGCTCAGACGGCGGCTCGGGCTCAGACGGTCACTCGGGCTCCAACTAGCCGCCGGCTAGGGGCCATGACCGCGGGGCGAGTGCCCCGCATGCAATCGGTGCATGCCGGCGGGGAGCTTGATGTGCCCGCCGATCAGGAAGGTGGCGATCAGAAAACCGCCGACCGCGATCGCCGCGTCCATCGTGAAGGCCGTTTCGATCCCGTTGATGAAGCCGCTCCCGCTCTGGGCGCCATCGCTCGCTCCGATGAAGACGGTGGTCGTCAGCCCCAGCCCGACCGAGCCGCCTGCGATCTGGAACATGTAGATGATCGCCCCGGCGAGGCTGCGGCGAGCCTCCGCCACGGCGGTCACCCCAACCGTGGTCGCGGTCGGGTAGAAGAGACCAATCCCGAGTCCCAGGATGGCCATCCCCGGCACGATCGACGCATAGGTCTCGCTGTCGACCAACAGGGCGATCAGCGCCGGGCCGATTGCGATGCACCCCGACCCCACGATGAGCAGTGGCTTGGCCCCGAAGCGGTTGTAGAGGTTGCCCGCCACGAACGACACCGCCGCGAAGGTCGCCATCATCGGCAACATGCCGGCGCCGGCTTCGACCGGCGAGTAGCCGAGCACGTTGATCATCAATTGCGGCAGATAGAGCATCGCCGCGAAGAAGACGGCCGACATCATCAGGATCGCGCCGCAGGTGTAGGCGAAGTCGCGGTTCTTCATCACATCCGGCGGAACCAGCGCGTGGTCCCCGGCGCGGCGCTCGATGAACACGAAGCTCGTGATCAGGCCGACGCAGACGGCGAGCAGGGCGATGATCCGCGGGTCGCCCCAGCCCCAGTCGATCACCTGGTCGAAGGCGAGCAGGAGTGAGACCAGCCCGACGGACAAGGTGACGATCCCTCCGTAGTCCATCCGGGTGTCCTCCACCTCGGGTCGCGGCTGATGGATCTGCCGCCAGGTGACGAAGATCGCGAAGGCCGAGACAGGGAGGTTGAGGAAGAAGATCCATCGCCAGCTGAGCAGGTCCGTGAGCGCTCCGCCGATCAGCGGTCCAGCGGCGTTCCCGATCCCGGCCGCACCGAGGATGAAGCCGCCGGCCAGTCCCGCGCGCTCCTCGGGCAGCGCCGCGTAGGTCATGCCGAGGATCGCCGGCCACATCAGCGCGCCGCCGATGCCCATCAGCACCCGCATCGCAATCAGCCAGGCCTCGCTCTGCGCCGCGCCGCCGAGGATCGAGAACACGGCGAAGATCCCGGCGCCGACGAAGAACGCGCGGCGGCGGCCGAACAGATCCGCGAGCCGCCCGCCGGTGACGATCAGGACGCCGAAGGTGAGCGCGTAGGCGTTGACGACCCACTGAGCCGTCGACACGTCCGTGTGGAAGTCGTGCTCGATCTGCGGGATCGCGACATTGATCGCGGAGAAGTCGTTCGCGATCACGAAGACCGCGATCCCCATCGCGATCAGAGCCAGCCATGTTCCTCGGTCGATTGGCTTCATCGGTGAGCCGGTCGTGCGTCGGGCGGCATGAAGGAGTTCGTCGCGGCATCGGAGGATTCCTCCGCGATCACGGCGGCAGTCTCCCATTTGACAGCACCCCCGCCGGATGATCCAATCGCAGCGCGTTTGCGCAGTTCCGGGGGGTCGGATATGGGGAGAACGGAACGAAATCACCCGCTGTCTGAGCCGCTGCCCTTTGCGGCGATGGTCGCCTGCGTGATCGCCGGCTTCCTGGCGCTCGATCACTTCGCCAACGCCGACGAGCAGCTGCTCCTCGGCGCGGCGACGTGGCTGGTCCTGATCGCGTCCTGTACGTCCCTCGAGCGCGAGGATCGCGCCCGTGCCCTGATGGTCGTGGTGGTTGCAAGCTGTGCCGAGGTGCTCGGTTCGGTCGTGCTCGGCGCGTACACCTATCGGCTCGAGAACCTGCCCGCGTTCGTCCCGCCGGGTCATGGGCTGGTCTTCCTGGCGGGCCTCGGCATCAGCCGTTCCGAGCCGGTCCGCCGCCACCCGCGTGCCTTCCTCTGGGCCGTGATCGCTCTGGTCGCCACCTGGGGCGCGGTGGGATTGGTCCTGCTCGGCCGCACCGATGCGCTCGGTGCGATCACAGGGGCGCTGCTGATCTACGTCCTGCTGCGTGGCCGGGCCGCGACGCTCTACGCCGGAGTCTTCCTGATGGTCGGGTTCCTGGAGATCTACGGGACCTCGATCGGCGCCTGGCACTGGGCCGCGACCGCCCCTGACACGCCCCTCCCAACGGGCAACCCCCCGAGCGGCATCGCCGGCGTCTACGTCCTCTTCGACATCGCCGCAATCGCGATGGCCCCGCGTGCACTGGCGGCGTTCGACCGCCTGCGCCGGCTTCCCCCGCTCGCCTACTCGCTGATCCCGGCGGCCTCCAGGGCGTCGTCGCGCTCCCAGTAGTACTCCCAGCGCACGATCAGGCCGTCTCGAAGTGTGAGCAGCGTGCCGACGTCCTTGTTGATGTTGGCCCCGCTCCTCCTTCCGCGCGCGGAGTGGCGCTCGAGGATCAGGACGCGGTCGCCGAGATCGATCATCCGCTCGACCTCGAATTGGTAGTCCTCCCAGACGTTCAGGTACTCGGCGGTGGCCTGCCTCAGCCCCTCCGTGCCGTGCCACTTGCCGGCGAAGTCCGGCGCCTCCGAGCCGATCCGGACGAATTCGATCTCCGGATCGACGAACTCGCCGACGTACATGTCGCCGCTCTCACGACGTTCGTACATCTCCCTGACGATCTCGAGGTTCTCCGGCATCGCGACGCAGTATCCCGCCGAGCAGCGATGCGGCGGCGCCTCTGGCCCTCGGCACCCGCTCGAGCTCGATCGAGGCGCCTCGGCGCCGTGCGCAGCGGGGGCAGTGCCGCGGGGATGTGAGGGGGTTGCGGTCGAACATCGTCAGACCACAGTTCGGGCAATTCAAATAGGCCATGTAGGCGCTCTCCTCCAGGGCATCGTTTAGTAAGGCAAACCGGATCCGTCCGGTCCGCTGCCCTGTCCCCCTATTCGGCGCGCTGTGCAAGGGCCTTCGCCGACCCCGGAGCTATACCCGCAGGGGAGGTTCCCCAATCGGCCTGGGGTCCGCCTGCTTTCACGCGAGGGTGTCGCGCAAATGCTGGTGATGCAGGCGCCGGCGGCTCCGCGGAACCGGCAGCGAGCTGGATCGGTGTCGTTCAGGCCCCTGCCGGGGCCAAACCGCTCCGGTAGAGCTTCAGGAGGTTGTGGGTGGCGGCAATCAGGCGCCATTCCGAGCGGGCGGCGGCCCGGCCTCTTCGTTTGAGCCGGTCGATCCGCCGGTTCGCCTTGATCTGGGCGAAGACCGGCTCGACCATCGGCATCCGCTTCGAGTAGAGGGCGCCGCCCGGCTCAGTGTCGAGCACCCTGCGCATGAAGTCGTAGGGTCCGCCAAGGCGCGTCTTCCGTGGTCGTCCCCGGGTGGTGTCCGGGGCGACGATTGGGGTCATGCCTCGCTCGCGAAGAGCGTCGATGTGATCGTTCGACCAGTAGCCGGCGTCCGCCAGCACCACCTCGGGCCGCTCCCCAACGCCGGCCGCGTCGAGTTCGCGCTCGGCGGCCCGGATCATCGGGTCGAGCTGCTCGAAGTCGCCGCCCTCGGTGGTGATCTCGGCGGCGACGATCACCTGCCCTTCCGTGGTCACCGCCTGGGCGTTGTAGGCGGGGATGAAGTTGCGGCCGAACTTCATCCGGTGGGCGTCGGGGTCGGTGGTGTTGATCTTGCCCTCGGGCTTAGGGGCCGGCGTGTATGGCTTCGGCGGAGCGCCGAGGCGGCGTCCGTCGCTCGCTCGCCCGTGCGCTCGGAATGCCTCGTAGGAGCGGTTCGCTCGGCGCTCCGCCTGCCAGTCCTCGACCAGGCGGCGGTGGCAGAGCGTGAGGCGCTCCGCGCGGTCGCGCGGGACCGCCTCCGCCTCCTCGGCCCGCTCGGCGTCGAGCTGGCGCTTCGCCTCCCGCAGCCAGGCCCGCCTGCCCTGTCGCGTAGTCAGCTGCTCCGGAAGCTCGTCGCCGCGGGCATCGCCGTGGATCTCATCCTCGGCGGCGTCCGCCTCGGCGGCCTCGGCGAGGACCTCGGTGGCGATCTCCTCGTAGGCGCGGATCGCGGCATCGGAGGCAGCGGCGCGGAACTTCGAGCCGTCGACGGCAAGCACCCCAACCTTGACCAGACCCGCCTTGGCGCAGAGTCCGAGCACCTGGCCGAAGAGATCGGCCAGGGCGTCTTGGTGGCGGACCCGGAAGCGGGCGATGGTGGCGTGGTCGGGGGCCTGGTTGGCGGTGATCACCCGGAAGGCAACGTCCTCGCGGCAGCGGCGCTCGATCCCGCGCGAGCTTCGCTCGCCGACTGCGTAGGCGTAGGCGAGCAGCGTCACCATCATCTTCGGCTCGTGTGCCGAGGCGCCGTGTCCGTCGGCGCGGTAGGCGCCGTAGAAGGGCTCGAGGTCGAGCTCGTCGACCGCCTCGATCACGAACCAGGCGAGGTGGTCCTCCTCCAGCCAGTCGTGGAGGTCGGGCGGCAGGAGCAGCGGTTGGTTTCGATCTGAGCTGAGGAAGTTATGGGCCATGACCCAGTTTCTTCCTGCATACGGACGGATTCAGGCGGGTTTGTGCGACACCCTCACGCGAAAGCGAGTGCGCTGCGGAAAGCGCGCCCTTCCATGCAAGAGGGGACATCCGGTCAGCTGCCCCGGCTTCCGGCTCGCTTGGCCCGCGGGTCCTTTCCATCCGAGGCGCGATGCCATCGCAGATTCTTCGTTGAGAAAGACTCGGATAGACGTGATCTCGCCCGACTCGACACGCACCAACTGATGGAAATGGCCGAGCGGTGCGCCCTCGGAGCTCGGGCTGCTCCGCAGCGCCATCGAGACAAGGACCTGATCGCCGACCCTACGGCATCTCCTCTATCCCGGCCCAGCGGCCCCCAAGTGAGCGTCGTCACCCCGACGTCTACGAGGGACACGACGCTACAGGCGCTTCCTCGGGGAGATCGATGGCATCTGGGATGACTTCCTCCTCGAGCCGATCGAGCGACCGCCGGTCGCGACCCCCGCCACACCGCCATGTCTGGCCATCCGGGAGGATCTTCGAGCTCGATGCGGGAGGAGGCCCACGCTGCGGCTGACCTCGGCCCGCCCGTGTTCCAGGCGTCGTAGGCCTTGCGGACGAACGCCGCGTTTTCATCGCCGATCGGCAGGCGGGGCAGGTCCGGCTTGCCGCGCAAGCGTGCGGCGAGGCCGCGATTGGGATCGGCGTCGCGCTCCGCGCGCAGGAACTCGATCCCGCCCTCGATCGCCTGCTTGGTCTCGTCGCGCACTGCGCGCACGGCATTGTCGTCGTCGTATCGCGCCTTGAAGCGGGCCGTGTCGATCGGGTCGCCGAACCAGAAGTAGAGGCGCTCCGGTCGCGGAAGCGCCGTCGGTCCGACGCCGCGGACGATCGGCGGGAGCGGGATGCCCACGAGCCGCTTCATCAGGTTCGAGACCTGGGCCACCACGGGGATGCGGTTGTCGGCGACGATGTCAAGCATCTCCTCGGCACCGACGGCGGCGAACGGCACGATCGGGTAGCCGTGCTCGATCGCCAGGCGGGCGAAGCCCATCCGCTCCTTCCAGAGCAGCCGGTACCTCTCATTGCGGTGCTTGAACACCTCGTCTGCGCCGCCTGGGAAGACGAGGATGTACTCGTGCTCCCGCATCAGCGCGCGGACGTTCTCGCGCGTCCCACGGACCATTCCGCAGAGCTCGAGCAGGTTCCGCCAGACCGGGATCGCGTAGTGGGCGTGCTCGCCGAGCCCGCGTGCCCGGATCCGCCGACGCTTCCATAGCTCGGCGAGCATGAACGGGAGGTCGAGGAACCCGTAGAGCGTGTGATTGCCGACCAGCAGGGCGCCGCCCTCGGGCAATCGCTCGAGCCCGTAGACCTTCGGCCTGGTGATCCGTGCCAGGGGCTCGACGACGCCGACGAGCCGATCGACCTGGGCCTCGGAAAGCGGGTCCGGGATATGCACCGGGTACACGTCCGTCACGAGAGGAGGCTACAAGCGCATTCGTGCTGTCTCAATGCAAAGCGGTGGTTCAGGTTCCGCAGAGGCGTGGCTCCCTTGCGCGAGAAGCGAGGATCAGGGCGTGGCTCTGTATCGAGCCCGCCATTCCGGGGCGTCGAAGCCCTCGGCGACGTAGATCGACTCACGGGCGATCTTCTCCCCACGGAACTCGAGGATGCTGACCCCGAAGTTCGGCGGACCGCCGTCGTAGCTGATCGAGATCTCGGCGACCCAGAGGTCGTCTCGGCCCCTCACCTCCCGGAACTCGAAGGAGGTGTTCGCCGGGTAGTTGCTTCGCCATTCGCGCATGTTCTCGACGCCCTCGAAGCGCTCGCCGGACTGCGGGAACTCGAGAACGGCGTCCTCGGCGTACATCGCGTGGGCGCGGTCGGGATCGGTGGCGAAGTGCTCGAAGTGCTGCTCGAGCATCCCCCTGATCGTCGCGGCGTCCGTACCGGGCGGGCGCTAGCCGAGAACGGTCTCGCGTGTGCCCAGGGCGGTGAGGACGCGCTCGGCGACCGCCTCGCCGGTGAAGCCGACCTCCTCGCGCAGCAGGGCGGGCTTACCGTGGGCGACGTACCGGTCGGGCAGCCCGACCCGCAGCACGCGGGCGCGCTCGGAGCCATCGGCGAAGGCGTCCTCGGCGTGCTCGAGCACCCCGGAGCCGAAGCCGCCGGGAAGGACGTTTTCCTCGATCGTCACCAGCAGGTCGTGTTCGGCGGCAAGCTTCTCGATCAGCTCGCCGTCGAGCGGCTTGGCGAAGCGCCCGTCGGCGACGGTCGGCTCAAGCCCGTTCCTGCGCAAGATCTCGGCGGCACGGAGGCCGACCTGGACCCCGTAGCCGTAGCCGAGCAGCGCCACGCGCTCGCCGGGCAGGAGCAACTCACCCTTGCCGATCTCGATCTCCTTCGGCGCATCGGGCATGGGCGCGCCCTCCGCGGCGCCGCGCGGGTAGCGGAAGGCGATCGGACCATCGTCGTAGGCCAGTGCCGTGCGCAGCATGTGGACGAGCATCGCCTCGTCGCGGGGCGCCATCACGACGACGTTCGGCAGCTCGCGGAAGTAGGAGATGTCGAAGGCGCCGTGGTGGGTCGGGCCGTCGTCGCCGACCAGCCCGGCGCGGTCCATCGCGAAGACGACGTTCAGCTTCTGCAGGCAAACGTCATGGACCAGCTGGTCGAACGCACGTTGCAGGAAGGTCGAGTAGATGGCGCAGACCGGCTTGGCGCCCTGGATCGCGAGGCCCGAGGCGAAGAGGACAGCGTCCTGCTCGGCGATGCCGACGTCGTAGTACTGCCCGGGAAGCTCGTCGCAGAGCTTGTTCAGACCCGTGCCGCCGGCCATCGCCGCGGTGATCCCGATCACGCGGGGGTCCTCCTTCGCCTCGGCGACCAGGGCGTCGGCGAAGACCGCGGTGTACTGGGGAGGCGCCTTGGGCGGCGGCTGCTCGAGCTTCTCGATCTTCTCCGGAGAGTCGCTCTCGCTCACTGGAACCGGCTTCGGTTCCTCCTTGGGCGCGGGCATCCGATCGACGATCGAGCCCGGCTTGGCGGCGTGCCACTTCTCCATCCCCTCGAGGCCGCCCTCCTCGGCCGGCTCGAAGCCCTTGCCCTTGACGGTATGGATGTGGACGACCACCGGGCGGTCGGCCTCCAGCGCCTGGGCCAGCGCGCGGCGAAGCGACGCCACGTCGTGGCCGTCGATCACGCCCATGTAGGCGAGGTCGAGCTCCTCGAAGAACAGCCCCGGGGCCCAGTAGGCCTTGATCGCCGCCTTCACCTCGGGGCCGAGGCGCTCGATGCGCCGGCCGAGGCCTAGCGGAAGCTGGGTGAGGCGCTCCTCTGTGGTGGAGCGCGCCTGGTAGAAGCGCGGATTGAGCCGGACGCGCTGGAAGTAGCGGGAGATGGCCCCGACGTTCGGCGAGATCGACATCCCGTTGTCGTTCAGGACGATCACCATCGGCGTCTGCAGGCCGCCCGCGTGGTGGAGCGCCTCGTAGGCGACGCCCCCGGTCAGCGCACCGTCGCCGATCACCGCGACGACCTTGCCGTCCTTGCCGATCCCCTTCAGCATCGCCTCCTTCAGGCCAACCCCGTAGCCGATCGAGGTTGAGGCGTGGCCCGCACCCATGATGTCGTGCTCGGACTCGAAGACCGAGCAGAAGGGCGCGAGGCCCTCGTACTTGCGGATCGTGTCGAGCGCGTCCCTGCGGCCGGTCAGCACCTTGTGCGGGTAGGCCTGGTGCCCGACGTCCCAGAGGATCTTGTCCGTGGGCGAGTCGAGCAGGCTGTGCAGCGCAACGGCGAGCTCGCAGGTCCCGAGGTTGGCTCCGAAGTGGCCCCCGATCTCGCCGATCACGTCGATGATCAGCTCGCGGACCTCCTGGGCGACCTGCTGGAGCTGCTCGTCGGAGAGCTCGGTCAGATCCGCCGGAGAGTCGATCGAGTCGAGCAGCTGCTGCTGGGGCTTCGCGTCGTTTGAATCCTCGGTCATCAGGTGTGCCTGGTGTGGATGAAGTCGGTTATCCGAGTGAGATCGTCTGTCTTGGCGTCCGTCTCGGCGAGCGCTTCCCGCGCCTTGCGGTGTGACTGAGAGGCTAGCTCGCGCGCCCTATCGAGGCCATACGCGCTCACATATGTGAGCTTGCCGTGCCTCTCGTCGCTGCCACTTGGCTTGCCGAGCTCTTCGTCCGAACCGGTCACGTCGAGAATGTCGTCGACGATCTGGAACAGCACTCCGAGCTCATCGGCGAAACGGCGGTATGGAATTGTCTCACCTTCCGGGGTCTCACCCAATGCCAATACGACGCCCACGCTCGCGGCGATCAACCGTCCGGTCTTGAGCGAATGCATCTCCCGCAGGAGCTCGGGGTCGACCGCATCCCCGGCTCCCAGCCCGCCCTCCTCGAACTCGGTGACATCGACGAATTGCCCGCCGACCATGCCTCCGACGCCGGTGGCGGAGACCAGCTCGTCGAGCGCCGTGAGGACGGCGTCGGGCTCCCCCTCCTGGAGCCGGGTGAAGATCCGCATCGCCTCGGCGAACAGGCCGTCCCCGGCCAGAATCGCGACGTTCTCCCCGAACTTCACGTGCGAGGTGGGCATTCCGCGCCGGAGCTCGTCGTCGTCCATCGCCGGCAGGTCGTCATGGATCAGCGAGTAGGTGTGGATCAGCTCGATCGCGGCGGCCGCGGGCAGAACGCGCTCCGGATCGAGCCCGATGGCGCGGGCCGTGGCGAGGGCGAGGACAGGCCGGATTCGCTTCCCGCCCGCGAGCAGCGAGTAGCGCATCGCCTCCGCCAGTCCAGCCGTGGCCGGAGTCTCCGAGAAGCTCAGGCGGGTCAGGTATCGGTCGACCAGCTCCCGAAGGTCCTCGGGGTACTCGCCCATCTCGCGGCTCAGTCTCCAGGCGAGTCCGAGGGGCCGCGCAGAGCCCCCTCGACCGCGCGGCCCGCCTGAGAGGCGAGCTCGGAGGCCTCGCGGACGAGCTCGGCGGCGTGTTCGTCGTCCACGTCGCCCTCGAGCTGCGTCGCGAGCTGTTCCAGCCTCGCCGTGATGCGCTCGAGCTCCGCCGCGCCGCCGCCAGTCGATTCGGCTCCAAGACCCATTGGGGCGCGATGCTAGCTACCGGCCCAGCAGGGCAGGCAAGTCAGCGACCGAGTCGACCGTCGCATTCGGCTCGATCCCCGACTCCTCGACCAGGTCCTCGCGGTACTTGCCGGTTCGGACCAGGATCCCGGCGAGACCGGCGTCCATCGCTCCCCCGACGTCGGCTTCGACGTCGTCCCCGACCATTGCCACGCGCTCTGGGGCGACACCGAGCTCGCCGACCGCCAGCTCGAAGAACGCGGGCGACGGCTTGCCCATCACCTGCGCCTCCCTCCCACTCGCGTACTCAAGGGCGGCGACGAAGGGGCCCGCGTCCAGCGAGAGGCCCTCGGAGGTCTCCCAGTAGCGGTTGCGCTGCAGCGCGATCAGGGCTGCGCCGTCCATCAGCTCACGGAAGGTGCGGTTGAGGACGTCGTAGTCCCAGCTCTCGCCGAGATCGCCCACGACCACGGCGTCGGCGGAATCCCCCCGCCGCTCGAGCCCCTCCAGGTCCTCCCTGAGCTCGTCGAGGACGACGAGCGAGACCGAGTCGTACCCCGCCTCGGCGCAGCGACGGGCGGCGAGCGAGGCCGGCGTGATCAGCTCTGCCTCGTCGACCTCGATTCCCAGTCGCTCCAGCCGATCGAGGATCGAGCGGCGCGGGCGCATCGTGGTGTTGGTGACGAGGCGGATGGGAATCCCGGCCGAGCGCAGGCGCTCGAGGGCCTCCGCGGCGCCCGGCACGGCCTCGTCCTGCACGTAGATCACGCCGCTGAGGTCGAGGAGGAGGCCCTCCACATCCTCGAGCGCCGCGGCCATCAGTCGACGGCGCCTCGCTCCGCCAGGGCGGCGCCGAGGATCCCGTTCACGAACCCGGGCGCGTCCGCCCCGCAGTACTCCTTGGCGAGCTCGACCGCCTCATCGATCGCGACCTCGACGGGCACATCGTCCTCATGGAGAGCCTCGTACAGCGCCGTCCTCAGGATGCTCCGCTCGAGCGGGGCGATGCGGGAGAGCGCCCAGCCCTTCGAGTGCTTCGAGATCAGCTCGTCGACCTCAATCTTGTGACCCTCGACGGCCTCGGCGAGCTCGCGCGAGAACGGCTTCGAGTCCTCCAGCAGCTCGTCGAGCGAGCGCCCGGTGACCTCGTGCTGGTAGAGCGCGAAGACGGCGTCTCGCCGCTGGTCTGACCTCTTCATACCTGCATTAAACGGGTTGCGCTGTCGCGCACCCTCGCATTACCTACGCCCGCGAGACGTACTCGCCGCTGCGGGTATCGACGCGCACCCGCTCGCCCTCCTCGATGAAGAGGGGTACCTGGACGATCACACCGGTCTCGAGGGTCGCGGGCTTCGTGCCGCCGCCCGAGGCGGTGTCCCCCTTCAAGCCCGGATCCGTCTGGGTGATCGCAAGGTCCACGGCGCTCGGCGGCTGGGCGCCCGCGGGGCGCTCATCGACGAAGAGCAGCTCGACGTCGGAGTTCGGCGGAACCCACTTCAGTGCATCGCCGACGATCGCCTTCGGGATCTCGACCTGCTCGTAGCTCTGGTTGTCCATGAATACAGCCGCCTCGCCCGAGTCGTAGAGGAACTGCATCTTCCGGTTCTCGGTGCGGACCGGCCGGAACTTCTCGCCAGCCTTGAAGGTCTTGTCGATCACGGCCCCGTCGTCGATTCGCTTCAGCTTCGAGCGCACGAAGGCGCCGCCCTTGCCGGGCTTGACGTGCTGGAACTCGACGATCCGGAAGACCCTGCCGTCGACCTCGATATGGGTGCCGTTCTTGAATTGGTTCGTACTGATCAAGACAGGACAGGCTAGCCACAGCGCGACTCAGCTACCGCCCTCGCGCGAGCACGGGATACTGCGTCGGCGATGGCGGCCGCGAACATCGTGCTCGGTCGCCACAGGAATCGCCTGCTTCGCCCCATCTGACCCGTCCAAGGCCAGAACGATTGTCTTGAACATGTCTTTCTCTTTCCTATTGCTCCACGGCAAACCCATGACTCGCCCTCCTTTGCTCGGTCTCCGGGGTGTGCGCAAGTCCTCTGGGCGTGATCAACACTGGACAGGAAGCGCTCCTCATCACCGCGGACGAGATTGCTCCGAGCAGGGCGCTTCGAACGGGGCCGTAGCTTCGAGATCCCATTACCAGCAGGTCGAGGTCGATTGCCTGCTCAGCCAGGACAGCCGCCGGGTCGCCCTCCATGAATACGGCCTCGGACTCCGTCTTCTCACTCAGCTGAGACAGCCCCCGCTCCTGCACTCGACGGACCTCGTCGCGGACGTCCTCCAGCAACTCTCCCGCAAGGGCGATCTGTATCAGGAATGGCGTCTGCGTTGGCACAACCGTGATCAACCGAAGGTCGGCTCCCACAGACCGTGTGAGTCGCTCGGCCTCGTCTAAGGCGAGATCCGCCTCCTCGGATCCGTCATATGCGATTCCGATTCGATGAAAGCCGGCGTGCTCACGGCTGGCGAAGCCGCGGGGCGCGACTGCTACCGCGCCCGGCGCACCACGCAGCAGACTCTCGCCGACGCTCCCAGGGAGTATTCGCCCGAGCTTCCCGCGATGGGAAGATCCGACCACGATCAGATCGGCATCTTGGTCCTCCGCGTACTCGTAGAGGGCTCGGGCGGCTGATCGACCGCCGACATCACCATCGAGACTCACGCGAACGAACTCGGTTCCCCCCAGCCGGCGTTCGGCGGACTCAAATAGACGCTCCTCCAGCTGGGCAGAGACCTGTCCGCCGGCGACCGCCTCTTCGAAGGGAATCCGAGTCCGCGGCAAGACGACCGCCACATGGAGCTCGGCGCCGTAGACCTTGGCCAGTGCCTCGCCGAGGACCAACCCATCATCGGACTGTTCGCTCGCGTCGAAACCGACAACGACCTTGTTCATTTCGCTTTCACCTCCGAGGGATCAGGTGTTCGAGTGACGAAATGGACCTCCTCGAGGCCCTCCAGGGAGAAACCACCTGCGGCCCCGGGCGCCACATCGATGAGGAACGCGGGTCGCCCCCAGCGCTCGTACTGCTCGTCGTCGATGTAGAAGGGCGAGCAACCGATCTCGCCGAGCTTCGTGTCGTTCGGACTGGGCAGCAGCTCACCCTTCGTCAGGCACATCGCGGCAGATCCCTCGCAGCATCCTCCGGATTGGAAGAAGGCGATATCGCCATGCTTCTTCCGGAGGCGCTCAATCAAGTCAAGCGCCTCCGGAGTCGCACTGACCCGCTGAATCGCAAACGGCGTCATCGGCCTAGAAGAAGCCGAGGGGCTTCGGGTCGTAGCTGACCAACATGCACTTGGTCTGCGAGTAGTGGTCGAGCATCATCTTGTGGTTCTCTCGACCGACTCCCGAGACTTTGTAGCCGCCGAAGGCGGCGTGTGCCGGGTACTGGTGGTAGCAGTTGGTCCACACCCGGCCGGCCTTGATGCCGCGGCCCATCCGATAGGCGCGTGAGACGTCGCGGGTCCACACTCCGGCGCCGAGGCCATAGAGAGTGTCGTTGGCGATCTCGAGCGCCTCGCGGTCGTCCTCGAAGGTGGTCACGGACACAACCGGTCCGAAGATCTCCTCCTGGAAGACGCGCATGTCGTTAGTGCCCTTCAGCACCGTCGGCTCGAAGAAGTAGCCGCCGGCGAGCTCGCCGTTCAGGTCGGGTCGATGGCCGCCGGTCAGGACCTCAGCGCCCTCGTCGATACCGACCTTGACGTAGCCCTCGATCTTGTCGAGCTGGGCCTGGGAGACCTGCGGACCGAGCATCGTGGAGGGATCCAGGGGATGGCCCTGCTTGATCGCCTCGATGCGCTTGATCACCCGCTCCATGAACTCGTCGTAGATCGACTCGTGGACCAGGGCCCGCGACGGACAGGTGCAGACCTCACCCTTGTTGAAGGCGTAGAGCACGAGGCCCTCGACCGCCTTGTCCAGGTAGTCGTCGTCGGCCGCCACCACGTCCTCGAAGAAGATGTTCGGGGACTTGCCCCCAAGCTCCGTGGTCGACGGGATGATGTTCTGGGCCGCGTACTGCATGATCAGGCGGCCGGTCACCGTCTCGCCGGTGAAGGCGATCTTGGCGATCCGCTTGTTCGAGGCCAGCGCCTTGCCGGTTTCGGCGCCCGGCCCGTTGACGACGTTGAGCACGCCGCCGGGGACGATGTCCTCGACTACCTCGCAGAACTTCAGGATCGACCAGGGGGTCGGGCTGGCCGGCTTCACCACCGCGCAGTTGCCGGCGGCCAGCGCCGGGGCGATCTTCCAGGCCGCCATGAGCAGCGGGAAGTTGAATGGGATGATCTGCCCGACCACACCGAGCGGCTCGCGGAAGTGGTAGGCAATCGTGTCTTTGTCGATCTCGGAGATACCGCCCTCCTCGCCGCGGATGACGCCGGCGAAGTAGCGGAAGTGGTCGATCGCCAAGGGAAGGTCGGCTGCGATCGTCTCGCGCACCGGCTTGCCGTTCTCCCAGCTCTCGGCGACGGCGAGCATCTCCAGGTTCTCCTCCATCGCGTTCGCCATCCTGTTGAGGACCGCCGAGCGCTCGGTGGTGGACGCCTCTCCCCAGGCGTCCTTGGCTGCGTGGGCGGCGTCCAACGCCAGCTCGATGTCCTCCGGGGCCGAATGGGCGACCTGGGTGAATGGCTCTCCGGTAGCCGGCGCGGGGTTGTCCCGATACTGGCCGGTGGTCGGGGGGACCCAATGGCCTCCGATGAAGTTCTCGTAGCGCTTCTTGATCTCGACCGGACTTCCTTCGTGGCCGGGAGCCGGGTATGTCGTGGGCTTCTCGATCGTCGCCATGCTGGTCTCCTCCTTGAGATCCGTGTGCGATCAACCCAATCACCGTTTGGGCCGCGTCAAATCCGTGGAGAGGCCGGGACTCCTATCCGGGCTGACCACGTAGATCTGCGGCTCTGGTGGCGCGTAGCCTTTCGGGCATGTCTGACGGCCAGGGCCTCCCCGAGCTTCCGCTCGCGCCATGCTCGGTGGCCGTCTTCGCGCCCTCCCCCGCGGTGACGATCACCGTTGAGGCCGGTTCCGGCGACGAGCCCGAGATTCACCTGCACGCCGGGGGACAGGGCTTCTGGGTCGCGCGCATGGCAGCCCGCCTCGGCGCAAAGGCCACCCTCTGCGTCCCGCTCGGTGGCGAGACTGGCACCGTCCTAAAATCACTGCTCTCGGTTGACGGGATCAGCGTCCTCTCGGTTGAAACCGAACGATCGAACGGCGCCTACATCCACGACAGGCGTACCGGGACGCGCACGGTCGTGGCCGCGACCTCCAGCCCGCCCCTGGCGAGGCATGAACTCGATGACCTCTATGGGGTCACGCTCGCGGCGGGGTTGGACTCGGACGTCGTTCTGATCACCGGCCCCCGGAACCCGGGCATTCTCTCTGCCGCGGTGTTCGAGCGGCTCTGCCGCGATCTAGGCTCGAACGGATGCCTTGTCGCTGCCGACCTGAGCGGTGAAGCACTGACAGGGGCGCTCCGGGGCGGCCTTGACTTCCTCAAGGTGAGCGACGAGGACCTCGCGCTGGAGGGGCGGCTCGCTGAGCGCGAGCTGGAGGACACTGTTCAGGTCGCTCGCCGCCTCCGTGAGAAGGGCGCCGCGAACGTCCTCGTTTCCCGATCCGCCGAGCCGGCGATCCTGCTGAGCGGCGAGTCGGAGCTCCAAGTTGATGGCCCGCATTTCGAACCCGTCGATGAGCATGGTGCGGGCGACTCGTTGTTCGCCGGGATCGGCGTGGGCCTCGGTGCAGGTCTGCCGGTTGAGGCGGCCGTCAAGCTGGGGATCGCGGCGGGAGCCCTGAACGTCGCCCGTCACGGGCTTGGAACGGGGCGCCTACGTGAGGTCGAAAGCCTCTGCGAGCAGGTCCGGGTCGATCCCCTTCACGCGGGCGGGGCGGATTCAGCCGCCCGGTCTGCTTCTTCGACCGCGTCCTGAACGATCGATCGAAGCTCGGGGGCGATACCCGGCGTCGAGCAGATCGTCACTGTTGAACGGTAGGACCACGCTGCCCCGCGCTCATCAAGGGCCTCTGCTCCCGCCTCACGGGCGATCAGAACCCCTGCGGTCACATCCCAGGGGAGGCTGGAGAGCATCACGCTCACATCCAGGCGGCCGGCAGCAAGCCAGGCGAGATCGACGATCTCCGAGCCGTGCACTCGCACCCGCAGACAGCGCGGGACGAGCCGATCCATCAGCTCCCGATGGACGCGGTTCTCCACCTTCGCGGCCGGTCCGACCGCAAAGTCGGCAAAGCCGACGATCGCCTCGTGCAGGCCGCCTTTCTCGATCACGTGAATCGGTCGCCCATTGAGGGATGCGCCGGATCCGGCGCTCGCCAGGTAGCGCTCCCCCAGCAAAGGCAGGTCGATCACGCCTAAAGTCGGGGTCCCGTCTTCGACCAGCGCGAGGGAGATGCCGCACAGAGGGCTGCCGTTGGCGAAGTTGACAGTGCCGTCGATGGGGTCCAGGACCCAGAGTGCCCCGCTCTCGGCGACCCGTTCCCCCTCCTCCTCGCCGAGGAAACCGATACCGGGGGCCGCCATCTCCAGTGCGGCCCGGATTGTCTCTTCGATCCGTATGTCAACCTCGGTCGCATAGTCGCGGTCCCCTTTTGCGACCCTCGATCCGCTGTGCCACCGGCCTTCGCGGAGCAGCGAGGCGCCCGCGTCGACGGCGGCTCCGACCGCGACCAACAGACTTTCGTCGTTCGTCACTCGGGCACCTCTCCACTCTGACGGCGCCGAAGCAGCCAGCGCCGCAGCTCGTCAGCGCCCCAGACGACGAAGGGGAACGGCGCCACGAAGAGCAGCATGTGCGGCTCGAGCGCCGCGGTGCCGAGCACCGACTGGAGCGGCGGCGCATAGATGATCAGCGCAGAGAGCACCAGTTCGAAGAGAATCCCCCAGAGCAGCAAGCGATTCGAAAACACGCCGATCGAGCGCAGCGAGGCGCGTTCGGTACGAGCGGCGAAGGCGGTTCCGATCTGACCCATGACCATTCCCAGGAAGGTCATGGTGGTCGCTTGGTGGTAGGCGTGGTGCAGCGAATGTCCCGCACCCGTCGGGTCGCCGGGGGACCATCCGGCCCCGACGAGGACGTAGAAGAAACCGGCCATCTGCAGAGCGGCACAGATCACCCCGAGAAACAGCCAGGCCCGGACCAGCATCGCCGGCCGAATCACGCCCTCGGATCGCTTTCGTGGCGGTCTTTGCATCAGACCGGGCTCTGCGGGCTCACGCCCGAGAGCCAGCGCCGGCAGCGTCTCGGTGCCGACGTCGAAAGACAGCAGCTGCAGGACGGTGAGCGGCAGCGGAATCGCTCCGCCTCCGAGAGCGAAGACGATGAACGGGGTCACCTCCGGCGTGGCGTGGGCGAAGATGTAGAAGATGAACTTCCGGACGTTGTCGTAGACGCGGCGGCCGCCCTCCACCGCCGCCACGATCGTCGAGAAGTTGTCGTCGGTGAGGACCATCGTCGACGCCTCCCTGGCCACGTCGGTCCCTGACTGACCCATCGCCACCCCGATATCCGCGCGACGCAGAGCCGGTGCATCGTTGACTCCGTCGCCGGTCATCGCGACGGTTTGTCCCTCCTCTCGCAGCGACTCCGCGATCCGCAGCTTGGTCTCGGGAGAGCTGCGGGCGAAGATCAGCTCTTCGCCTCCTCGTAGAAGCGAATCCAGATCGCTGTCCGTCATCTCGTCGACCGCGCTGCCGACGATCACCTTCGGTTCATCCGCCCCGATCCCCACCCGCTTGGCAATCGCGGCCGCCGTCAGGCCGTGATCCCCGGTGACGACGATCACCCGGAGGCCGGCTTGGTGGCAACTCGCAACGGCGGCCGCAACCTCCGGTCGCGGAGGATCGAACATCGCCACCAGCCCGAGAAACGTCAGCCCGGTCTCGGCCTCCACCCGCTTCTTGGGCGCGCCGTTGCTGAGCGGACCGCGCCTTGCAATCGCCAGTACGCGTAGTCCCTGACCTGCGTATTCGTCAACGGCCACTTGAACCCGGTCTCGCTCCCTAGAGTCGAGTGGGCGCACTCCGCCGTCCACGGCGATCGAACCGCAATGGGGGAGCACCGCTTCGGGTGCTCCCTTGGTGTCGACCCAGAGCCCTCCGGCGCGCTGGTCGATCGTCGACATCAGCCGCAGCGAGGGGTCGAAGTGGAAGACCGCGCGGCGGCCGCGCTCCCGCTCGGCGGCATCGACGTGGACACCAATGTGTTCGGCGGCCTCCATGATCGCCACCTCGGTTGGATCGCCGACGAACTTCCCCGTCCCCTCGTCGGTATGGGCGTTGTTGCAGGCGACCATCGCCGTCGCGAGCTCTCGGAGCCGGGCGAAATTTCCGCCGCCGTTGGTCCCCTCGTCTCCTTCCTCCAAGCTCAGCGAACCCGACGGCGTCCAGACCGCTGTGGCGCTCATCCGGTTCTCGGTCAGGGTCCCCGTCTTGTCAGTGCAGATGACATTCGTTGAGCCAAGGGTCTCGACCGCGCTCAGCCGCTTCACGACCGCCCCGCGGCGCACCAGATCTCTCGCGCCGACCGCTAGGGCCAGGGTGATCACCGGCAGTAGCCCCTCCGGCACCAGCCCCACCAGGAGACCGACGGCGAAGACGATCGAGTCCGATACCGAGAGCCCGGCCACCAAGGTCGCGACCGGGATGAAGGCGACCGCGCCCCCAACGGCGATCAGAGCGATCAGCCAGGCCACCTTCCGCACCTGGTTCTCGAGCGGGGATACCTCGGTCGTGACGCGCTGGGAGAGGGTGGCGATGCGGCCAAGCTCGGTGTGCATCCCGGTCGCGTAGACCAGGGCGCGGGCCTCGCCCTCGACGCAGCTCGTCCCCGAGAAGACAAGGTCTCGGGCTTCGAGCCGCGGGACGCCCGTGTCGGCGAACTCGGCGTCGCGATCGACGGGTGCGGACTCCCCAGTGAGCGTCGACATGTCGATCTCGAGCGAGCCCTCCAGCAGGCGCGCGTCGGCCGAGATCCGCTCTCCCTCCTCGACCACCAGCACGTCGCCCGGGACGAGCGCGGTCGTCGGAATACGGAGCTCCTCCCCGTCGCGGATGACTCGCGCGTCGGAGGGGAGATACGCGGCGAGCGCTTCCACGGCCCGCTCGGCCTGAAGCTCCTGAACGAAGGCGAAGATCGCGTTGACGACGATCACCACGACGATCGCAATCGCCACCGCGATGATGCCGGCGATCCAGGCCAAGCCAGCGGCGGCCCAGAGGAGTAGGGCCAGTGGATGGGTGAATTGACGCCCGAGGTCGCGGACGTGGCTGCGACGCTCGCGCCGGCGGATCTCGTTGGGCCCGAACTGCTGGAGCCGGTGCTCGGCCTGGCGCTTGCCCAAGCCGGTCCTTCGCGTCCCGAGGTGCTGAAGCAGAAGGTCCAGACGCTCCTCCGGATTCACCTGTGGCTCGTCAGGCATTGAGCGGGCCCCGCCGTCGCATGATTGCTTTGAACAGCTCGACCGCGAGGAAGGGCACAGTCGCCAGGCCGAGCGCCCAGGCCACCTGGACGGGTGACAACCCGACCACGTCGAATCGCTTGGCGACGCCCGGCACGACAAGGATCACGGCCTGGACGACGGCCGAGAGCAGGACCGCTGCGACCAGCGAGACGTTGCGCCCGGCGCGGAAGAACCAGTCGGTCCCTCGCACAGCAAAGACGTGTGTAAGTTGGGCGAAGACGAGCGTGACGAAGGCCATCGTCTGCCCGATCGCATGGCTGTCGGACTGCCCAATCAGGAAGGAGGCGAAAGCCGCGAGGCCGGTGGCGACGCCACCGACGATCAGCCGCCCCCGGATCGGATCCAGAATCCCCTGCGTCGGCGGCCGGGGCGGCCTCTGCATCGCGTCTCGTTCGGGAGGGTCGACAGCCAGCGCCACTGCTGGCAGGCCATCCGTGAGGAGGTTGACGACCAGGATCTGCACGACCGTCAGAGGTGCATCCAACCCGAGAGCGATCGCGAGCGCGAAGACCATCACCTCCCCTGCGTTGGCGGCGAGCAGGAAGTGGACGAAGCGGAGCACGTTCTCGTAGATGGAGCGTCCTCGCCGGATCGCCGCGACGATGGTCGAGTAGTCGTCGTCGGTAAGGACCAGGTCGGCGGCCGCCCTGGCCGCATCGGTGCCGCGCTCGCCCATTGCCACACCGATGTCGGCTGCCTCCAGAGCGGGGACGTCGTTGACGCCATCGCCTGTCATCGCCACCACCTCGCCGTCGCGGCGCAGCGCGTCAACGATGCGGACCTTGTGCCGCGGAACGACGCGCGCGTAGACGCGAACGTCGAAGCTGCGCGCCGCGAGTTCGTCGTCCGAGAGCATGTCGAGCTCGGCTCCGGTCATCACGCTCGCCTTGTCGTCCTCCACGACGCCCGTCTCGCGCGCAATCGCCAGCGCCGTTCCCGGATGGTCGCCGGTGATCATCACGGTGCGGACACCGGCCTCGCACGCTTCCTCGACGCTGCGCGCAACCCCAGCACGCGCGGCGTCGTGGATTCCGAGGATGCCGAGCGGGGTGAGCTCGGTGTCCTCATCGTCACCTTCAGATAGGTCCCGCTTGGCGACGATCAGCACGCGCATTCCCTGCCCTGCCCAGCGCTCGCACCGGTCCCTGAGGGCCGACCGATCGGCTTCCTCGACGAGTCGCTCGATCATCTTCTCCGGTGCCCCCTTCGCGAACAGGATGCGCCCATCGGCGGATTCGACGGTGACGCTCATCCGCTTTCGCTCCGAGTCGAAGGGCTGCATGCCGACGACGTTTCGATCGCCGAGCAGCTTGTCCGGGTCGATCCCATGGCCAGCCGCCGCGGTCGCGATCGCGGCCTCCACCGGTTCGACGGACGCCTCCGCAAGCCCATCCCCTGCTCGTGCCAGCTCGTCGGACGCCAGCAGGCCCGCGGTGAGCAGCTCGTCGATCGCCTCGGCCCCCTCACTGTCCTGCAGCCCGACCTCGGCCCCGAGCGCACAGGGATAGAGGCGGGCCAGGGTCATCTTGTTCTCGGTCATCGTCCCCGTCTTGTCCGCGCAGATGACAGTCGCGGACCCGAGGGTCTCGACCGCCTCAAGCCGCTTCGCGATCGCACCCCGATCCGCCATCCGTTGGACCCCGAGCGCAAGCGCGATGGTGAGCACCGCGGGCAGTCCCTCAGGGACCGCGGCAACCGCGAGCGAGACTCCGATCAGGATGCTGTCGGCAAGCGACTCTCCCTGAGCCCAGGCCAACCCGGCGAGTGCCAGACAGAGAAGCACGGCCGCCCGCAACAAAAACCCAGCGAAGCGCTGGAGCCGGCGTTGCAGCGGCGTCGGCGTTCTGGGGATGCGCAAGGCGCTCATCACCGCGCGGCCGATCTCGGTCCCACTGCCGGTTGCCGTGACAATGGCGTCTCCAACGCCGCGGGTGACGATTGCGCCCGCGTAAAGGGTCGAGCCCGCTGGCTTTGAGACGGGAAGCGATTCACCGGTCACGGCCGACTCGTCCACCTCGATCCCGTCTCCGCCGACCAGCGTGAGGTCCGCGGGCACGCGATCCCCGCCCCGCAGCCTCACCAAATCGCCGGCGACGAGCATCTCGGCGCTGAGGCGTCTGTTCCTGCCATCTCGCAGCACGGTGGCCATTGGGGCCATCAGCCTGCGGAGACTCCGGCTCGCGCCCTCGGCCCTTCCCTCCTGGAAGTAGCCAAGCGCCGTGTTGGCGAGCGCGATCGCGACGATGATTCCGGCGTCGAGCCACTCCCCGATCGCGACCGAAACCACGGCCGCGAGCCCGAGGAGAGCCACCATCGGATTCGCCAGCTGCCGGCCCAGCAGCTCGAGACGCGAGGGCGGCGGGGCTTCCGGCACCCGATTTGGACCGTCTCGACGCAAGCGGCTCTCGGCTTCGCTTGTCGTCAGACCCTCCTGTCGAGGAACCTGGAGCTTGGGTTGCGTTCCGCCGCTCATTTCTCAGACACGATGACCGTTGCCGGCGCCGCCTGGCTAGGTGGTGACCACGGATGGCGATCCGTGGAGGCGGCCGATGCCACGCACGCGTCGCGGGAATACCTTGGGGGCATGCTCGGCGGTGACCTCAAGATCGGGCGGCTCGCAGGCATTCCGATCAGCATTCATCCCCTTTGGCTGGTGATCGTTGCGCTGATCACCTGGTCCCTGGGAAGCACTTATTACCCGGACCAGGTCTCCGGGATCGCGCCCGCCGCCGCCTACGGGTTGGGCCTGGCGAGCGCGCTACTCCTCTTCGCCAGCATCCTCCTGCACGAGCTGGGCCACGCCGTAGTAGCACGCCGCAATGGCGTTGAGATCGAAGGAATCGAGCTCTGGCTGCTCGGCGGCGTCGCGAAGATGAAGGGTGCGGCCCATCGTCCGGAGGAGGAGCTTCGCTTCGCCCTGGCCGGTCCGGGGGTGACGGTCGTGATCGCCGTCGTCTTCGGCCTAGCCGCCGTCGCGCTGCCATCCTCGACGCCGGATGCTGTCATCGCTCTGCTCGGCTACCAGGCCCTGATTAACACGGCAATCCTCGTCTTCAACATGATGCCCGCGTTCCCACTGGACGGCGGTCGGGTGCTACGGGCAGTCATGTGGCAGCGAACGGGCAACTTCCAGCAGGCAACAGCTCGAGCCGCTCGTGTAGGGCGGGGCTTCGGCTACGGCATGCTCGCGCTGGGATTCCTCGGCGTTCTCGCGGGGGCGCCAGGACTGCTCTGGCTCGGCTTGATCGGCCTGTTCCTGATCGCGGCGGGGAAGGCCGAGGAGAGCAGCGTCGCGCTGCAGTCGACCTTCAAGGGCCTCGGGTTGCGGCGGGTGATGGCCGTGCCAGCGGCGACGCTCGATGCGGACACCGCTGTGGCGGATGCCCTGCGGGATTCGTTTTCAGCGCTCGGTTATCACGCCTTTCCGGTCGTCGACCGTGGAGAGCCGGTGGGTCTGCTCAGCATCGATCAGGTCGAAGCGGCCCCCTCCGAGCGCCTGGCGAGGAGCCGCGTCGGCGACCTCGCCGACCGCGACCCCTCCGTCTTCGTCGACGAGGACATCACCGTCGACCAGCTGTTAGCCAACGCCGCCTTCCAGCGGCATCGGCGTGCCATCGTCCGCTGCCACGATGGCGAAATCGGGATCCTTTCTGCCACGGCGATCGACCGCGCGGTACGAGCTCGGCGGATGCTCGACAATCACGGGTCCGTAGTGCCGATCCGAACGAAACGGATTGCGTGAGCTCATGGATCTGGGCTACAGCGGCAGCCTCTTCATCCTTGCGTTCGATCACCGCGGATCGTTCACGAAGCGTTTCGGGGTTGAGGGCGATCCCACGGCCGAGGACAACCAGCGGTTCGCGGACGGCAAGCATCTGATCTTCGAGGGCATCGAGGCCGCGCTCGCGCGCGGCGCAGACCCTTCCGCAACCGGAGCGCTCGTGGACGAGCAGTTCGGGGGCCCGACGGAGGTGCCGCAGCAAGCCAAGGCCCGCGGCATCAAGCTGGCGATGCCGGTGGAGAAGAGCGGCCAGAAAGAGTTTGACTTCGAGTACGGCGACGACTTCGGCGCCCACATCGAGCGCTACGACCCCGACTTCTCGAAGGTGCTCGTCCGCTACAACCCCGATGGCGACCCGGAGATGAACCTGCGCCAGGTCGAACGTCTGCGACGCCTCTCGGACTGGCTTCACGAGCAAGATCGCAAGCTCCTCTTCGAATTGCTGGTGCCGGCGGAGGAGGACCAGCTCGCCTCAGTGGACGGTGACTCCGATCGCTACGACGCTGAGCTGCGCCCCGGCCTGATGATCCGCACGATCCGTGAGTTGCAGCACGCAGGGATCGAATCCGACATCTGGAAGATCGAGGGCGTCGACGAGCGCGCCGACTGCGAGCGAATCGCTGCCCAATGCCGCGAGGGCGGACGCGACGGCGTCGTCTGCGTGGTGCTTGGCCGCGGCGCCGACAACGACAAGCTCGATCATTGGCTTCGACAGGGTGCCCCGGTCGAAGGCTACGTCGGCTTCGCAATCGGTCGATCGATCTGGGGCGATCCGCTACAAGGCTGGATCGACGGCACGGTCTCTCGCGAAGAGGCGGCTTCGGAGATTGCCGACAACTACCTCCGCTTCATCGAGGTCTATGCAGCGGCCACAGCCGACTCGGCCTAACGTCTTGGAGCCGGCTCCTCCCGGAACATCGTGAATCCGGTAGCTGTCCCGCCAGGAGATCCGGATTGACCCGCCCTCGAACACGCCGCGGAAAGCGACGATGTAGGAGAGGAAGGAGAGGGCCTCGGCTGCGGGTTGCTCTCACGGCGTCGCGCTATCGAACGAGGTCGCGTCGGTCGACAAGTGCGGTCCCGATTGACGCGAGCAGAGCAGCGGCCGCCGTGACGCCGATGAATGAGAGCGGATCGATGCCGTTGTCGACTGCGTTGCCGTAGTAGCGGAAGACGGAGACGTAGCGGACTCCGTCAATGCTTGGATCGAGCCGGCCCATCAGATCGATCACGTACATCGCTACCAACACTCCGGCGACTGAGCCCGTGACGACGTTGGTGCGCAGGGAGAAGCCAGTCACCACGATCCCGAGGGCTGCGGAGAGCAGCGCCAGCGGCCAGACGTTGGCAAAGCCCGCGAGCGCGAGCCCGAAGGAGAGTCCGGCGCTCGTGATCAGGCTGCCGAGCAGGGTCAGAACCAGCGAGACCGCCAGGACGGCCCCCAGCTCGACGGCCGTCGCGCAGAAGCCGGCGGCAACCAGGCCACGGCGAGAAATCGGCGCCGAGAGCAGAACATCCAGTCGTCCACTCTCCGATGCGCCCGAGAGCGCGCTGGCGATGGAGCGGACGGCGAGGTATCCGACCGCGAGCGGGACGATCAGGCTCAGCATTTCCGCGTGGAGGTACTGCTCGACGCTGGTCAGCTCGCCGATGCCGAAGGCTTCCTTGAGCGCAGTCGGGTAGTTGCTGATCGCCTTGGCGAGCGCGTCCTCGACCGAGGGATAGATTCCGACGATGAACGCCGAGAAGAGGCCGATGGGCAGGCCCCAGGAGAGCAGGGAGCGGCGGCGCTCATGAAGCTGGGCGGCGACCAGCGCGATCATGGGGCACCGTCCTGGTAGTAGGTCAAGAAGACCTCCTCCAGCGTCGGACGGGCAAACTCGAGGTCGGCGACCGTGTGCCGGGCGATGGCCTTGATCACGGGATCCGGGTCGCCGACGAATCGGAAGGTGACCCGGCCGTCGGCGAACTCGAGGTCGGTGACACCGGGACAGGTGCGCAGCTCGGCCGGGTCGATCCGCTCGGTGAACTCGACCGAGGCCCGGCGGGGGGTCCGGGCGAGCAGATCGGCGACCCGCTCGACCGCAATCAGCTTTCCATCGCGGATGATCCCCACGCGGTCGCAGACTCGCTCGACCTCGTCGAGCTCGTGGGATGAGAGGAAGACGGCACATCCGCGCTCGCGTTCCTCGCCCACCAAGGTGAGGAACTCCTCCTGCATCAGCGGATCGAGTCCGCTGGTCGGTTCATCAAGGATGAGCAGGTCCGGTCTGTGGAAGAGAGCGAGTATCAGGCCGACCTTCTGACGATTGCCCCGGGAGAGCTGCCCGAGCGGCCGCTCGAGGTCGGCACGAAATCGCAACGCGAGCGACTCAGCCCGGCCAAGGTCCTCGACTCCCCGAAGACGTGCCAGCAGCGAGACCGCCTCACGCCCGGTTGCGAGCTTCCCGTACCCGAAGTCCCCCGGCAGATTCCCGATCCGAGCGCGGATGGCGACGCTCTGCCGTCGACTGTCGAGGCCGAAGATCCGGGCACTCCCCCGTGTCGGGTGAAGCAGGTCGAGCAGCGTGCGGATCGTCGTCGTCTTCCCCGCTCCATTCGGGCCGAGGAAGCCGAAGACCTCGCCTTGCTCGACCGCCATAGTCACGTCCTCGACGCCGCGCTGGCTGCCGTAGAACTTGGTCAGCCGGTCTGTCTCAATCGCAGGCACGAATCAATGCTCGCAAAGCGCAGTGGGCAATTTCGCTCTGCGCGACCACCAAACCGGATTTCTCGCACGATCAGTCCCGCAGAGCGCGTAGTGCGTTCAGGATCACCGCCACGTCGATTCCCTCCTGCAGCAGTGCTCCCGCGACAGGCGGGATGTAGCCGAAGGCGGCGAAGCCCATCGCGACGAAGCTGAGCCCGAGTCCGGCAAGGACACTCTGGCGTGCAATTGACAGGGAGCGCCGTCCTATGCGCACGGCGTCGGCCACGCGATCGATGCGGTCGACGGCGATCACCGCGTCGGCGGTCTCCGACGAGACTGTCGCGCCGACTCCTCCCATCGCGATACCGACGTCCGCCAGCGCCAGCGCAGGTGCGTCATTGACGCCGTCGCCCACCATCACCACGCCGCCGCCGTTGGCCAGCTCGCGAGCCTTGCGCACGACGTCGATCTTCTCCTCGGGCGAGCAGTCGGCGAAGACACGATCCACCCCGACCGACCTGCCCACGGCCTCGCCGACCGATCGCTGATCCCCCGTCACGAGCGCGACATGCTCGATTCCGGCCCGTCGCAGGCTCCCCGTCAGCTCGCCCGCATCGTCCCGCAGCCGGTCCGCCATCAGGATCGCGCCCGCGAGTTCGCCGTCGACCCCGACCAGCACGCGGGCCAGCCCGGGCTCGCCCGAGTCATCGAACAGCTCTGCCGTGCTCTTCACTCCCGAGTACCCGCGCCGGCGCAGCCAGTCGCTACTCCCGACCGCGACGCGATGGCCGGCCACCTGCCCCTCAATCCCCTGGCCGGGCTCTTCCACGACCTCCTCGGGAAAGGCAAGCTCCAGACCGCGGGCCTCGGCACCGTGCACCAAGGCCTCCGCCAGGACGTGGGCCGAGAGCTGATCGACCGAGGCTCCGAATCTCAGGACGTCCTCGGAGCTGAGCCCATCGGCGCTGCGCACCCATTGGATCTCGGGACGGCCGTGGGTGAGCGTTCCGGTCTTGTCGAAGAGAACCGTGCGCGCCCGCCCCAGCTTCTCGATCGTGCCGCCCCCCTTGGCGATCACGCCGCGGCGTGCGGCGCGCGACACGCCGGAGATCAGCGCCACCGGCGCGGCCAGGATGAGTGGACAGGGCGTCGCCACGACGAGCACAGCGAGCGCGCGTACCGGGTCTCCGCTCAGCGCCCAGGCCGCCCCGGCCACCGCGAGTGTGACCGGCAACAGGATCGCCGCGTAGCGGTCCGCCATGCGGACGAAGGGCGCCCGCTGGCGCTCTGCCTCCTGGACCAGCCGGACGATGCCCGCGTAGGCGCTCTCGGACGCCGTTCTCGTCGCCCGCAGGTCGAAGGCGTCGCCCGCGTTGAGCGTGCCGCTCGAGACCGTCGTCCCTCGCGAGCGCTCGAGGGGCAATGGCTCCCCGGTCAGGGTCGACTCGTCGATCACCGCGTGCTCGCTCTGCACCGCGCCATCAACGGGAATGACCTCGCCCGCCCGCACCAGGATCCGGTCCCCGACGCCGATCTCCTCCACAGGGACCTCCTCGAGCTTTTCGCCTCGGCGGCGGTGCGCGATGCGCGGGGCGCGCTCTAGGAGCGCCGTCAGCTCGCGACGCGCCCGCCGTCCCGCTGCGGCCTCGAGGGCGTTCCCTCCGCTCAGCATCAGGGCGATCACCGCCCCGGCGAGGTACTCGCCTAGCACCAGCGCCCCGGCCATCGCCACCAGCGCGATCGCATCCACCCCGACGTCCCCCCGCATCACGCTTCGCAGCACGGACCAGCTCAGCGGGATCAGCGTCAGCACGATCGCCACGGCCCAGACCTTGTCCCCTGCATCACCGGAATCGAAGATGTGGATCACGCCGCCGAGCGCGAGAGCAAAGAGGATCAGCCCGACGACGACGTACGCCTCGGAGATCCCAAGCGAGGTCGCTCGGGAGCGCAGGGTGCCGAATCTTCGGCGTACGAGCGATCCGCCCCGGCGGATGCGCTCAGGCTGAGATGCGTCGGATGGCGCGGTAGACGGCATCTCGAAGGGCCTTCTCGCGCGGGTCATCGAACTTCTAGTACTCCATGTTGTTCATCACGTAGGCGAAGCCGAGCCGCGCGTCGGGATCGGCGAAGCCGAAGGAGCCGCCCGCGCCCGGCGTTCCGAAGGCGCGCCGGCTCGAGCCCCACTCCGGTCCCGGTCCCGGTCTGAGGAAGCCCAGCGACATCCAGTTCGGCACGCCCATCACCTGATCATTCTGACGCTCGACGTCGATGACCTCCGTCAGGCTCGCGAGCGTCGCGGGGGCGATACCGAGCATCGCTCCACCCTCCGCGAACGCCGAATAGGCCCGGGCGATCGCACGCGCGGTCCCCACGCCGTTGCCCGCCGGGACCTCGACCTCGAGCCACCGGCGGTCATTCGGATCCACGTCAGCGAAGAGCATCGACTTTCGCAGCAGCGACCACGGCCACAGGATTCGCATCACGTATCCCTTTGGGACCGAAGGAAGCGCCCGGATGGAACGTCTCGGTAGAGGCCGATCGTCATCGCGTGGTAGCCGTGTCGTGTTCCCGGCTCCCAAGCCGGCTTCTGCCGCGCCAGCACATTCGAGACTCGGTCGAGGTCCCTCAGGTCCTCGGCGTGCAGCGGCTCGTCGATCCACACCAGCCCCGCCTCGTGGCTGAGGAGCTGACGGACGGTGATCGCGCCCTTTCCGTTCTGGGCGAACTCGGGCCAGTACTCAGCGACCGGCGCCTCGTAGTCGATCCAGCCACGCGAGTTCGCGACGGCGATCGTCATCGCCGCCAGACCCTTGGTCGTCGAATTGACGACGACCATCGTGTCCTCGCTCCACGATCCATGGCCGCTGGGGGTGCGGCGGCCGCCCCACAGGTCGACCACCTTCTCGCCACGCCAATAGGCAGCGACGGCGGCGCCGATCTCGCCGCGCTCGGCGAAATTGCGGTCGAACTCGGCGCGTACTTCCTCGAAGCCCGAAGCGACCCAACCGCCGTGATCCAGCGTGCTCTCGACAACTTCCCTAGTCGCTTCCACCGGCGCGTCCTTTCTTTCGCGCTCACGCTAGGTCGGCCGGCTCCAGCCGCCATCCGTGCTGGGCGCCGACCTGCGATGCGTAGCGAGTACGCGTTAAGGACCGCGGCCATCCGGTCCGTGCTCACTACCGACCACCACCCCGCCCCGCGTGCGGATGTCCCTCGCTACTTGGGAGCGGAGACTCTCACCTGCACGAAGGGCGGGTCGCCAAGTGAAAGGGCCAAGCGATGAATAAATGGGAGTACATGGTGATTCCGCTGAGGGAGTCTGCGGGGCTAAAGAAGACATCGCACGGCTTGAGGCCTAACCGCCTCAACCAGCTTGGCTCTGAGGGCTGGGAGGCCGTCGGCGTGACTCTGAAGAGAGGTGACTTAGTCGCCTGGCCGGTCGTCCTGCTCAAGCGCCCGGTCGACTAGGCCACACATTTGATCCGCTTCTGAACTGGTTCGTACTAATCAAGGGCAGGAAAGGCTAGCTGCCCCGCTGCTGGGCTACCCCCTTCACGCGAGGGGGGAAGCGCCGGTGCATTCGTTGATCAGTCGAGTAGTCCTTGCCCGGTATGCATTTAGGATCTCTGGCATCGCTCGGCGAACGACACTGAGGCGGCTCCTGGAGCGACTTGCAGCGGCTGCCTGCCTGACGGCGCTGTCGGTTGCTGCGAGCGCCTCGCCGGCCGGGGCGGCGGAGACGATCGGGCAGCTCGTCCCAGCACCCGCCACTTGCGCCGACAACAACGACTGGGCGCAGCAATCCGTGGCCTCGGGCAACAGCTACGTAGTGCCAGCGACGGGCGGGATCACTTCATGGACCGTTGCCTCCTGGAGCACCAACACTGGCGTCGGCGCCGGGCAGACGATCACGATGAAGATCTTTCGCAAGTTCGCCGATCCGACGTTCTACACGGTCGTCGGCCATGACGGGCCGCGCGCACTGACCCCAGGTGTTGTCAACACCTTCCCCGCGAGCGTCCAGGTGAAGCCCGGTGATCTCCTGGGGCTCCACTCCGAAGGGAGCGCTACGTGTCTCTCACCGATAACTCCCGGGGATTCGGTCCTCGACCGCGGCGGCGACGCTGCCGACGGGGAGATAGCGAACTTCACCTTCAGCACAACCCGTCACCTGAACATCGCGGCCGTGCTCCAGCCAGTCAACGCGTTTGCCCTCGGCGGTTTTCAGCGCAACAACAAGAAGGGCACGGCCACCCTTACGGTCAACGTCCCCAACCCCGGCGAGCTAACCGGGTCGGGGCAGGGTGCCTCAGTCGCCGCCGGAGCCCCGGCTGTGCTCAGCAATGCGGTCAGCGCCGGTTCGGCGCAACTGCTGATCAAGGCCACGGGGAAGAAGAAGCGGAAGCTGAAGAAGACGGGCAAGGCCAAGCTCAACATCGCGATCACCTATACCCCGACCGGCGGCGATCCCAGCACCCAGTCGACGACGGTGAAGCTGAGGAAGCGTCGCCGGTAGCTCCTCCCTGCGCGAGACGCAGCTGCGGCTAACGCTTCTATCGGTCGTGTGGCGCTAGAGCCCGTGATGTGCAAGTTGTTCCGTTGCTGAACCGGTTCGTAGAAATCACGAACCAAAGGCTAGCCACCCCGCCCCCAGCTCAGCTTCCGCTCCCGCTTTCACGCCAAGGCAGTCACCAGCAATTGCGTACTGCCGGCGCCCACTCAGCATGGAAAGCACACCTCTTAACCGCCGGTCTGGTCCTCAGGCGGGGAGACTCACATCCTGGGGAATCCGTTTGGCTCACACGGGTTTGACCTTCACCTGGAAGCTCTTGCCCTTCTGCAGCGGCCCGCCGATCCCGGGCGGCCCGATCTTAAGCGTGATGGAGCCGAGGTTGGCTCCGGCGGAATCGGAGATTGTGCTGGTGGCTGAATTCGCGCAGGCCTCCCCTCCGCCGTGTTTGAGATGGCAGCCCCAGGTGAAGAGCACCGACAGTCCCGAGCCGGCGCCGGTGAGGTTGAGCGTCCCGCCGCAGATGACCGAGAAACCGGTTCCGGCGCAACCCGGGAACGTGAGTCTGCCGGCCGACTTGTGGCCGCGCCGAAGGGCGATGACCACATGCACTCCCCGTTCCCCTTGATTCTTCGCTGTAGTGGCCTTACCCGTCAGCTTTTCCGTCTTGGCGCTCGCACCGGGGGCGAGCGCTAGCGCAGCCGTCACAGCGAGTGCACCGAACAGAGCACCGCGCGGCATTAGGCGTTTCCTACGCTCCATCGCTGCTTCTCCTTGCCTCGTCCCCACTCCCTTGCTGCAGAGCCTCCCGTCCCGAAGCCCAGCAGTCAATCCCAAAAGTGGGCGAAAACGTGGGCGGAACGTCACGAGCCTCGACCGCCGCCTTGGACGACCAGCGGTAGCGGAGCGGCTCTGCGCCGCCGCGCCTCCTAGGCGCGAGAAGCGGAGCTGCGGCTAGCGCTTCTGTCGGACGGGCGGAGCCAGAGCCTGCGATGTGCAAGTTGATCTGTTACTGAACTGGTTGGTGCTGATCACGAATTGAAGGCTGGACGGCCCGCTGCTCAGCCACCGCTTCACGTGGAAGCGAAAGCAACCTCATGCAGCGGGGGGATGCGATCATGACCGGCAAACAGGAGCTCCCCGACGGAGATCACCACGCCAGCCGACCGCACCAACCCCGAGTCCGAACCATCGCCCTGGAGGAGGCGCGTGGCCGCCTGGCTCGATTCGGACCTCGTCGGGATTCCGGCCACTCTTTACACCTTTGGGGTGCTCGCGGCCAGCTTGGCAGTCTTTCGGTTCGGCGGACCGGTCGCGGGCGTCGTGGTCGCCGTGGCGTTGTGGATTCCGATGATCCTCTTCGCGATTAGGGAGGTTGGGCAACCTGCTGCCCCGCTGGAGTTCGAGAGTCAGAGCGAAGGCCCTCGGCACCGGGTGCTGGTGGTCGCCAACCAGGGACTCGAGGACCCCGCCCTGTGCCGCGAGGTTTGTCGTCGCGAGGAGCGCATTCCCACCGAGGTCCTGATCGTCGCCCCGGTGGTCGCCTCGTCGCGATTGCGCGACCTCACTGATGACGTCGACCGAGAGCTCGACCTCGCCAGGCACCGGGTGGATGCCGCCCTCCGGACGCTGAGGGATGCGGGAGTGGAGGGACGTGGGCGGGCCGACATCTCGGAGCCAATCGACTCGGTGCTCGATGGCCTACGGGAGTTCCCGCCGAACGAGGTCGTGATCCTGCCCGGACGCGAGACGAGATGGGAGGCCGCGGGCACCCTCGCGGAGCGACTGAGGGCCGAAGCCGGGCTGCCGGTCACCGAGGTCAGCGCTTCGACGTGACGGACATGGCAATTTCTGCCGCGCCTTCTCCCGAACCGCGCACGTTCACCTCCCCGGGAGAGGCGCTGAGAGGCACACTTGGAGTACTGGGCCGCGCCGGACCGCTTCGTGCACGAGCGCTGGGCCTTTCGGTCCGGCGTCACATCCGACGAGCTGGCGGCGATCGACCTGGACGACCTCGCGGCGCTCGACGATCGCAGTCGTGCCGCGGTCCTCTATGCGACTGCGCGGGCCGAATCACGCTTCTCCGGCCCTGTTCCGCCCGATGTGGCTGCACAGGCGGCTAGCCGGCAGAGCCCCAGCGAGCTTGACGCCGTCGAGGCCGTCGCTCGAGCGATGGCTCTCGCCAATCTCTCCGTCAGCACGCTCGTCACCCTCAGGTCCCGCTTGCAGCGTCCAGCACGCTGATCAGCCAACGGACTCACGAGATCTGGGAGTACCCTCGTTCGGGATGAACAGCTTCGCAGTCTTCCTCTCAGGCGGCGCATTGGAGGGCGCGCTGGCCATCTTCTTCCTTTCGGTGGTTGGAAGCGCGCTTTTCATGGGCCTCGTCCTCTGCTCGCGCCGCTTCGATGTCGACCCGGGAGCCGATACGGAGGACGGAAACGGCGGCGGCGGCGGAGGCGATCCTCGCCCCGGCGATCCCCACGCGCCACTCACCTCCATCGAACCGCCCCTAGGCGAGATCCGGGCGAGTCGCGCGCGATCGCGCGGGTCGCGGCGGCCGTCAGTGACGCCTGGCTGAATCCTCTCGACGCCGATTGACAACCTGCTGAGCCGGGGAGATACTTGCTACGTCGGCGTCATCCGTCCAAGGCTCAAGATCAGTCAAAGGAGGCTGACATGGGTCGGGAGCAGAGCTTCGTTGCGATTCGAGCGCGAGAGGCGCCCGCCGGCGAAGCTGCCCCTGGGGCATGGCTGAGGCTGGCTGCCCTTGCCGCGGCGGCGGTGACCACGCTCGTTGTGATGAGCGGAGCCATCGGTCTCGGGATGCCCCACAGGGCCCTCGGAGTTCTTGCCGTGCCGCCTCTGGTCGCCGTCGTGGTGGCCGGCGCGGGCGCTCACCGTCGCCTGCTGGTCATTTCATCCATCGCGCTCGCCCTGCTGGGCGCGGAGAGCGCCTTCGGCATCGTGGTGAACCTCTCAGGGCACGCGGGCTGGGCTTCCGCGCTTCACCTCGTCTTCGCAGCATTGACACTGGCTGCAGTCTGGCTGACCGCCGCAGCATCGTTCCGAGGAGAGCATGTGCCGGCGGGTGCCTGGAGGGATTACGTGATCCTGACCAAGCCGCGCATCATGGTCCTGCTGCTGATCACGGCGGCCGCGGGAATGTTCGTGGGTGCGCAGGGAGTGCCGGATCTCTGGCAGCTGGCCGTCGTACTCGCGGGCGGAGCGCTTGCCTGCGCGGGAGCCAGCGCGCTCAACCACTACCTCGATCGCGACATCGACGGGCTGATGGGAGAACGGACGGCGAGCCGCCCTATCGTCGCGGGGCGGCTGACACCCCCGCGCGCGCTCGAGTTCGGACTCGCGTTATCTGCGTTCTCCTTCGTCCTGCTCGCGAGCCTTACCAACGTTCTCGCCGCTGTCCTTGCCCTGGTCGGGAACCTCTTCTACGTGCTCGTCTACACGAGCTGGCTGAAGCGGTCGACAGTTCAGAACATCGTCATCGGCGGGGCCGCCGGTGCAGTTCCCCCGCTGGTCGGCTGGGCCGCGGCCACGGGCAACCTGACGCTGCCTGCGCTCTTCCTCTTCCTGATCATCTTCCTGTGGACGCCCCCGCACTTCTGGGCGCTGGCGATGCTGATCAAGCGGGAGTACGCCGCAGCGCGAATACCGATGCTGCCGGTTGTCTCGGGCGATGCCGCCACCTCTCGCCGGATCCTCGGGTATTCGCTCGTGCTCACCGCCGCGACGGTACTCCCGTTCCTCTGGCACGTCGAGGGCATCGGCTATCTGGCAGTCGCGCTCGCGCTGGATGCCACGTTCGTGCTTCTGGCACTGGGCCTCACCCGGAGGCCCAGTGCCGCACGCGCGATACGCGTCTTCCACTTCTCGCTGCTCTACCTCGCGATCCTGTTCGCCGCGATGGCCGTCGATGTCGCGGTCTGACTCAGGGCGCTACGAGCGCGAGTAGACGGGCTCGGCTCGTACGCGACCTCTGCGCCGGTCCGCGCGCTCGGCGCGTCTGCGCCGGCTCGCCCAATGCGTTCGAGGAGCCTGCAGCTCGCGGGGCTCGCTACGCAGGCGAAGCGGGAGAATCATCGTCGCCGCCAGCAGGGCCAGCAGGCCCACTACCAACGCAACGTTCAAGACCAGTATGAGTGCCATTGACAACTTGATCGCCTCCTCTCGCTTTCGGATTTGCGTTGGTTTGCAGGTTGCCCGATCAACCTAGGACGAAACTAAGTACTCCGTGTGAGTTTCCTAAGAGAGGCAGCGGCCGGTCTAGCCCGCGGCCTCCAGTGCCTGGCGGACGCTCTGGGCCGTCTGCGGGCCCCGGAGAACCGCGCTGATCGTGCCGTGCGAGTCGAGGATGAAGGTGGTCGGCAGACCGAACAGACCGTAGCGCTGCCCGACCACACCGTCCTGGTCACGGAGGTTGGGGTACGTCATGTTGTGCTCGCGGATGAACGCGCGAGCCGAATCGAGGCCGTCCGTCCAATCCACGCCGATGACCGAGGCGCTCCCGTGCAGCTCCCGGCTGAGCCGCTCGAGATCCGGTGCCTCGCGGCGACAGGGCTCGCACCAGCTAGCCCAGAAGTTGATCGCCGCCGGCCTGCCGCGGAGGGAGGCCACCTGCACCGCCGGGGGAACGAGCACGCTGGTGGGCAGCTGCGGCGCCTTTCTTCCCGTGCCCGAATCGGACGTCCCGCTGATCAGCTCGGCGGCGACCAGAACCACCACGGCCGCCGTCACGACAAACACGATTCTCAGCCAGCGAGGGACTCGGGCCATCTTCCGCTACTGCGACGCCAGGATCGGGACGTCGTGCACGATCTGCTGGGGCTTGAAGTTCGAGGGGTAGAGCGTCCTGATCCTGCCGCTGCCGTCGATCCCGTAGATGAGGGCTGAGTGCTCGACGAGGTCGGGGTTGCGCCGCGACGATGCCGACTGCGCGCCGATCTTCCAGGCGCTCCAGGTCTTCTCGAGCTCGGGCCTGGATCCGATCAGATACTCCATCCGGCCCGTCATCTGGTGCTGCTTCAGGAAGGAGTTGACAGTGCCTGGCGTATCTCCCGTGGGGTCGACGGAAACGGCGATGACCTGCAGGTCCGATGCCTTTGACCCCAGCTCGGCCTGCGCGGTGTGCAGATTGCCCACGATCAAGGGGCACACGTCGGGGCAGTGCGTGTAGATGAATGTGACGAGGACGGCCTTGCCCCGGTACTGGCTGAGGTCCACGCGATGGCCCAGCGAATCACGGAGAACCGTGTCCGGGGCGGGCTTCGACGGCACCGCGCTGATCCCCTCGAGCTTGGGGGAGCTGGATCCCGAGTCCCCACCTCCACCGCACCCCACGGCCGTTGCTCCGGCCAGGAGGGCGATCGCAACGGATGTCACCAGCGACAGGCGGATTTCCCGATTATGAACCTCAGGCTTTGCGGAGGCTAATCGGACGCCGAGGGCAGGTCAGCTCTCTGACCTGACGATGTGGATGTCGTCGAGGAGCCAGTTCGGTGGGAACGGATAGAGGAAGCCCGCCCGCTCATACCCGGCACGGTCGATCAAGTAGGCGATCGAGCGCGAAGTGCCCCCTCCCGCCCCGACCGCACCGTATGCCCGCCAGACCGGCGCGAGGCCCCCGGGCGAGCCGAAGAGCCAGTGCCAGCCCGGTGCGAGGTCGATGCCGAGCCTGTGCGCGGCCCGACGCACGAGCTCCGGGGAGGCACGCCGCGCGTCGCGGCTGACCACGACCACGGCGGGCCTCCCCGTCTCCGGCAGCAGCCTGAGAGCGGTCGCCAGCGACCGGGCCTCCTTTGGGCAGGAGTCGAGACATTGCGAGCCGAGGAAGGTGAGCAGAACTTCGCGGCCCCTGAGGGACTCCAGGGAGATCGGCCGGCCGCTCTGGTCAGGGAGTCTGAAGTTCGGCGCCGGCCTCGCTCCTCTCCCCCAGGTCGCCTGGCCCACCAGCTCGCCCGCGGATACGGTCGTAGATGAGCCGCCTCCGCCACTCAGTGCATGGATGACGACACCGATGCCGATGCCGAGGACCGCGGCCAGCGCGCTCACGATGACCGCCCTCTGCGGGAAGCTCACTCAGGGTGGCGTCGCCGCAAGATGAGCATGTACCAGAGCAGCACGAGTAGGAAGATCCCAAGTGGGATCCCCCAGGTGAGGATGCCCTGCCCAACGACCGAGAGGGCGAGCAACGGTTGTGGGATGCCCTGCATCTCTCCTCCTAGCTCATGGGTTGCCGGCGAGCGGGCGGGCCCCCGGTGTCGACTGGCCGGAGCGCTTCGGCTCCAGCCAGCGGTAGACGACGGACAGGATTGCAATGGTGAACGGGATCGAGCCGAGCACCCACATCATCCCGGCGCCGAGCTGCTGATCCGCGAGTGCGGTGAGGCCGCCGGGACGGCTCGCAAGGTCGGTGTAGGGCGAGTACAGGGGATGGCCGGCATCCGCCAGCACAATCGCCAGCAGCCAGCTCACCACCATCGACGAGCCCACGTATACGGCGCGGCCGGTCTCGCTCAGGCGGGATCGCCACGGCGGGGAGTCGATCACGCGAGTCCAGAACAGCAGTCCGGTTGCGAAGAAGAGGAAGTGCTCCGAGGCGTGAATCACCGGCGAGTTCAGGGCGGCGTCGTAGGCCGCGGGCACATGCCAGCCGAGCAGCACGAGGTTGAACAGCAACCACGACGGCAGGGGCTTCGCCAGAATCCCGGCCGTTGCTCGTAGGGGCGCCGACCAGCGACCCGTCGAGACCCACTGCGCGAGCACCCGGCGCGTGCCCAGCGGGAATCCGTGCCACATCCGGTTCCAGGGCCGCGCGAGCGCGAGCAGCGGCGGCGCCACCAGGAGCAGCAGAATGTGCTGCAACATGTGAACCCAGAGCAGCTTTTCGGCGAGCCCATCGACCGGGGAATCGAGGGCAATCACGATCGCGCCGAGGCCCCCGACGAATGCCACCGTCCGCCATGGGCGCGAGGCGTCGGATCGCGGCACCGTCAGCTTGCGTCCGCCGAGCCAGTAGAGCAAGACCGCGGAAATGACCCACGCGAGCGCCGGGCCTCCGGTCCAGTCGAGAGGGGTCGCAGCTGCCACCGCTCAAAGGAGGTAGAGGATGACCCAGCTGATCACACCGATCGCGGCGAGCACCGACCAGTAAAACGCGGCATCGGCGATGCCGACCGGCACGAAGGTTGCGGCGTCCCCCCGCTTCCGAAGCCCCTCGGCGAACTTTGTCTCGACCCAGAACATCGCCATCAGGACGAAGACGACGAACAGGGCGGTCCAGCCGATGAAGACGCTTGCATAGCCGCCGTTCTGCGGTCCGAAGTCCAGATGCGCCCACTCGAAGACCTGAACGACGCAGCCCGCCAGACCCAGGGCCAGCGAGAGGCCGGCGGGGGCAAGCCAGTTCCCGTGTCGGACAGCGGTCCGCGCCGCGATCGCGAAGAGCCCCGCGCTCGCGGCGAAGAGAGCGACGATGACTGCGCCCCAGGCCTGGGGCGCGTCGACCCCGTCGGGGTGCCACGCGTTCGTGTTGTTGAGCGAGCGCAGGTAGAAGTACGCGAACACGAACGAGGCGAAGAACATGATCGTCGTCCCGGCCATCACACGGGCTCCGATCCAGAGGTTGCGCTCGTAGACCTCCGGCGCCTCCTCGCTCGGCTCAACCTCGTCCTTCGATCTACTGAAGAAGCGGGCCATGGCTTAGCCGGGTGCCTCGGCCGGTCGTTTGGTCGGCTTCACCGCCGGGGGCGGGGTCCCGTAGTCATAGGGGTCGTGGTCGATCACGGGGATCTCATCGAAGTTGTGGAGGGGGACGGGCGTCGGCGTCTGCCACTCGAGGGACTTCGAGCGCCATGGGTTCTCCTCGGCCGGCTTGCGGACGAAAACCAGCGAGTAGACGACGTTGAAGAGGAAGACCAGCATCGAGGCGCCGAGAATGAAGGCGCAGACCGAGACCCAGATGTTCAGCCCCTGGAGGTCCGAGGCGTAGGTAGACACCCGCCGCGGCATACCCATCAGGCCGAGGGCGAACAGCGGCGCGAACGTCGCATTGAAGGCCAGGAACATCGACCAGAAGTGGATCTTGGCTAAGCGCTCGTTGAACTGCACCCCCCACATCTTCGGGACCCAGTAGTAGATCGCGGCGAAGAAGGTGAAGACCAGGCCGCCCATGATCGTGTAGTGGAAGTGGGCCATCACGAAGAAGCTGCCATGGGTGCTGACGTCGCTCGGGGTGTCCGAGAGGAAGACCCCTGAGATGCCGCCGATGAAGAAGTTGAAGAACCACGCAAGGCAGAAGAGCATCGGCACCGAGAAGCGGATCCGCGCCCTCCACAGCGTGGCCATGCCGCAGAGGAAGATGAACCCGGTCGGGAGCGAGATGATCTCGGTGGAGAGCATGTAGAAGGGTCGCAGCGCCGAGTTGATCCCGCTGACGAACAGGTGGTGCTGCCAGACGAAGAAGCTGAGCAGCGCGACGCCGAGCATCCCCGAGACAGCCAGCCGGTAGCCCCAGAGGGGTTTCCGCGAGAAGACCGGAAGGATCTCGAGCAGGATCCCGAACCCGGGCAGGGCGAGGACGTACACCTCGGGGTGCCCGAAGAACCAGAACAGATTCTCGAATAAGTACGGGCTACCTCCGGAGTTCGTCAGGAAGAACGAGGTCTGCACCGTTCGGTCCATGGCCACCATCAGCAACACCGCGATCAGCACCGGTGCGGCGAGGACCATCAGGGCCGATGTGCTGAGGGCCCCCCAGGAGAAGATAGGCAGACGCCCCCAGGTCATCCCCGGCGCCCTCATGGTGACGATCGTGGCGATCAGGTTGAGCCCGAGCAGCGTCATCGAGATCCCGACCAGGGCGAAGAAGAAGACGTAGGAGTCGTATCCGAAGTTCGCCTCGTCGTTCAGGGGCGCGTAGCCGGTCCAGCCGGTTGGGAACCCCCCGAAGAAGACCGTGCTGACCAGGATCGTCCCTGCCGCCATCAGCAGCCAGAAACTCAGCGACTCAAGCCGGGGGAAGGCCATCCGCTTCGCCCCGATCTGGAGCGGAACGAAGTAGTTGGCGAACGGGCCCAGGACGCCCGAGGTCATGATCCCCATCATCATGGCGCCGTGAATGCTCACGATCGTCAGGTAGCCGCCGGCGCCGAAGAGCTGCGGCGACGGTCGCAATAGCTCGGCCCTGATCATCATCGCGTTCAGCCCGCCGAGGAAGAAGAAGAGCCCGATCCCGACCAGGTACTGCTTCCCGATCACCTTGTGGTCGGTGCAGAGGCCGAAGTAGCGGCCCACGCCGCCCGTCTCGTTCTGGTGGTGGGAGGGCTCCAGGCCGACCATTCGCCTGAGCGGGTACGCCAGGTACCCCAGCCCGCCGATGAAGCCGACCACGAAGCCGATATAGCCGAGGACCAGGGCAAGGTCGTTCTGATTCGTGTCCGCGAAGTATTCGATGCCGGTGTAGTGGATCTGGTGGCCAAGCCACCAGCCGACGTAGAAGCCCACGACTCCCAGAACCACGCCCGTGAGCAGGTTGAAGCCGAGTAGGCCGCGAAGCCTCGGGCCCGCCGTCTGCTCTGAGCTCATCCCGCCCTCCTACCTGGTTGGGGGCCGTAGCCGGTCCTGTAGGGCGGCAGCTGGCTGGTCGACGGCGCGAACGCCCTCTGCTGAGCCGTTATCCAGCTGTGGAAGGCGGCGTCGCTGACGATCTGGCCGGTGTCGAACATGTGACCGTGGAACAGCCCACAGAGCTCGGCACAGCGGATGTCGAAGTTCCCGGTCTTCTTCGGCTGGACATAGACGATGTTGTCGACCCCTGGGTTGGCGTCGGCCTTGATCCCGAGGTCGTGAGCCCAGAATGAATGGATGACGTCGAGCGATGTGACGTGCATCTCGACCTTCTGGTTGACCGGCAGGACCAGATGGGGCGTCTCCACGCCACCATACGCCGGCCAGCGATACGTGAACGCCCATTGTTGGCCGATCACCTGGACCTGCATGTTGTTGCCACTCTGCCTGGCGACGGGATCGGAGCCCTGACCGCCGCCCGATCCGTTGTCGAACAGCCGGATCGTCCCGTAGCTCGCCAAGAAGAGAACGACCACCGTGGTGACCGCGAGCCAGGTGTTCTGGATGCCCGCGTTGCCGTAGATCGCCGGGCCCTCCTCGTCTTCGGGATTGGACTCGCGATGGCGGAAGACGAAAAGGGTGTAGGCGAAGAAGACGATCAGCAACGCCGCGATCGGCGTGACTATGCCGAGGAGGACCGTGTTGTCGGTCACCTGTCCGGCTCCCTGGGAGCTGTCGTTGCCCGGGGGCAGGCCCGGCGCGAAGACGAAGATGACGAACGGCGTGGCGACGATGCTGAGCACTGCCCACAGGATCAGGATCCGGCGAAAGTGTGGAGGTTCGGGCATCGCTGCCGCTCAGACCACTTGCACGAAGCCGTCCATGTACCCGATCGTCTGCATCGGCCCGCCGAATCCGTCGATGAACCCGGCCGCGCAGGGCACGAAGCACTGCCAGTGGTACCGGCCCTTCTTTCCGGTCTTCATCACGAAGGTGACCGTCTCGTGCGCCTGTGAGAGCGAGCAGGGCATCTCCTCGCATCCATTAGGCGCGTCATCGGCGACGCCGAGAATCGGCACGACGATCCCCATACCGGGCACGGTGAACGTGTGGGAAGCGGCGTCTGGCGAAATCGAGGTCTTCGTGTTGCCGTTCACCTGCATCGTCCCTCCCACCGTGCCTTGCACCTGGGAGAGGAATGGGTTCCGGAGGCCGCTCTGGCCGTCGAAGTTGTAGATCGTGACGTGGACAAGGGAGTTCGCGGGAACCTTGAACACGGTGGTGTGCTTCCACTGGCCGTTCTGCCGAACGAGGTACGAGACCCAGCTCGGATTACCGCCAAGCTTCCCGACGGCCGGGGTCGTGCCCAGCACGAGGTCGGCCTGGCCCGGGCCCGCCTGCGCCGCCGCCTCCGGGGTCGGCGAGCGAAGCAGCTTGTCGATGTAGAGCGTGATCCCGGCCGCGACGACCAGCACGGCGGCGACAACCGCCACGACTCTGGCGGCCATCGAGCTCATTCCAGCCCTCGGTCCGAGCTTCCGCGGCTGTCTAAACCGCTAGGTGATCTTCGAGGGAACAGCCCATGGCCTGCCCATGGTGTGCAGAAATCACCAAACCCTCCAGCCAGCAACCTCTCCTCCTTCCGGTCGACCCGCGCTCGCGGAAACCGAAAACAACATTGCCAGAACGCCAACAGCATATGCCTCGGCACGGCGTCAGTCAATTCTCGGCGTCGCCCGCGGGAGTGTGACGGTCGCAGCGTTGGTCAGGAGCCGAACCAGCGGGTGCGTCTGCTCGAGCCAAAGTCACTCTTCTCCGCGACGAGGGCGCCGGAGGGTGCCTGGAATTCCCCGGTCGGTCTCGGGCTCGAGAGGAAGTCCACGTCCACGCGACCGACCTCGCCCCCGCCGAATTCGACGTAGCACGAGCCGCGCCCGTCATAGCCCGCCGTTTCCTCTCCCCCGCGAATCTCCGCGAGTATCTCGGCGGCGACAACGCGCGCGGCCCCCTCCGCGAACACACCCGCCTTCGGGACCCCCACTGTCGCGACGTCGCCCACGGCGTACACGCCCGGGAAGCGGGTCCTCAGCGTTCCCGACTCCACCGGTATGTAGCCCTCCTCAGCCATCCCGGATTCCAGGACGACGTCGGGTGCGCGGTGCTTCGGGACCCCCAGAAAGAGGTCGAAGGCGAACTCTCGCCCGTCCTCGAGCACCGCCACGCTGCGGGCCTCGTCCAGGGAGACGATTCGCGCGCCCGGAACGAACTCGATGTTCCGCTCGGCAAAGGCCTCGAGGAGAGCCTCGGAGGTGGCCGGCGACGGAGGCACCGGGCTCGGCAGCGGCATAAGGAAAGTGATCTCGCACTGCTCGCGGACTGCGCGGGCGGAGAGCTGGTCATCGAGAAGCAGGGCGGCCTCGCTGGGCGCCGGCGGGCACTTGAACGGGGCCCCGCAGACGCCGACGACGGCCCGCCCCTCTGAGAAGTCCGAAAGGATCTCCCGCAGGCGCTCCGCGCCCGCGATGGAGTAGAACTCGTTGCCCGCCTCTGCGAGCCCCGGGGTGGCCTCGAGGTCGTAGTCGGCGCCGAGCGCCACCACCAGAATGTCGGCCTCGTACTCGCCGGCGTCGGTCCTCACTCCTCGCCGTTCCGGATCGATCGCCGTGACCGTCTCCCGCGCAAAGCGCACGCCGGGCTTGGCGAAGTCGCGGTACGGATGGCGAACCGCCTCGAGGCTCTCGCGTCCGAACATCACATCAAGCTTCGAGAACCCGAAGACGAAGGCATCGCCCTTGTCGATCAGGATCACGTCGGCGTCTTTGCCGAGCTCGTCCGACATGATCGTGGCCAGCTCCAGGCCGCCGAATCCCGCCCCCAGCACAACGATCCGCGTCGCCATCCGCGCGACCCTACGCCGATCGCCGGGGAACTGCGACCTTCGCCCGCAAGGTGTGGTTAAGTGACCGGCGGCATGCACCTAAAAGTAGGTACATCGCTGATTGCACTCGCTCTTGCGCTCGTGTTCGCAAGCAGCGCGGCTGCGGCTTCGTTCGACGCGCACGGCAGCGTTGAGCAGGTCTATGCGACCGGCCTGCCCGCCGGCGCCCCGACCTCGCTGCTCGACTCGAGCGACCAGGTGGTCGAGACGAGGACCGCCAACAACCTCGGCGGGATCCTGTTCCGGAACGTCACGTCGAGCGAGGGGTACCGGGTCCGCCTCGATGCGACCAGCGAAACCTCGGGGCCGCTGACGGTGCTGACCACCCAGTCCGCCCCGCCCTCCACCGACATCTACAACCAGTCGGTCCCCTCGGACGGCTACGGCTACATGTCCATGCGAGACGGGACCAAGCTCGCCTACTCGGTGCATCCGCCGACGGACGTCATTAACGCCGAGGGGCTCGACCTGCCGCCCGAGGTGACAAGCCAGCTCTCGTCGCTGGTGGCACCGGGCGTCAAGTCCCCGACCCTGGTCGAGTACTCGGGCTACGGCTACGCGAAGCCGGACGGGCCGGTGAGCGGGATCGCCGCCCTCGCGAACATCATGGGGTTCACCGTCGTCGACGTGAACATGCGCGGCACCGGCTGCTCCGGCGGTGCATTCGACTTCTTCGAGCCGCTGCAGAACCTCGACGGCTACGACGTCGTCGAGACAGTGGCCCACCAACCCTGGGTCTCCCACGGCAAGGTCGGCATGATGGGCATCTCCTACGACGGCATCAGCCAGCTCTTCACCGCGCGGACCCAGCCACCGGACCTCGCCGCGATCGCTCCGCTCTCGGTGGTCGACCAGACGCAGACGACTCTCTATCCCGGCGGGATCCTCAACACCGGCTTCGCCGTCAACTGGGCCGAGGAGCGCCAGCACGAGGCCCTGCCGGCCGGCCCGGACAGCGGGCAGCCCTACGCCTGGCAGCAGATCCAGAACGGCGATCAGACCTGCGCGGCGAACCAGGCGCTCCACCCCGAGGCGGCCGACCTGCTCGGAAAGATCCGCGCCAACGACCACTACATCCCCGAGGTGGCGGACCCGCTCTCCCCGATCACCTTCGTCAACAAGATCAACGTCCCGGTGTTCATGCCTGCCAGTGGACCGACGAGCAGACCGGCGGCCACTGCCCCACGCTCGCCGAGCACATGACGGGCACCGACAAGAAGTGGTTCACGTTCACGAACGGCGTGCACACCGACTCGCTGGACCCGGAGACCTACAACCGCTTATACGACTTCCTGGAGCTCTACGTGGACCAGCAGCCGCCGGCCCTGAAATCGGCCCTGGTCAAGCTCAGCTGGCCCGTGGTCATGCAGGCGATCTTCGGGATCAGCGGGCCGGGCGGCGCTCCACCGCTCGCGTCGCTGCCTCAAGACCCGATCCAGCAGCAGCCGACCTATGACCTCGCCAAGTCGGCATTCGACGCCCAGAAGCAGATTCGAGTCCTGTTCGACAACGGCGCCGGGAACTCCAACCCCGGCTGGCCGTATCCGGGCTTCGAGCGCTCGTTCGACAGCTTCCCGATTCCCGGCACCGAGGGCCGCTCCTGGTACCTCGCTGCGAACGGCGCGCTCGGCGACCAGACGCCCGGCGACGCCGCGGCCGACCAATTCACCTGGGATGCCCACGCGCGGCCGCCGACCGACTTCACCGGCGACACCGCCTCCGGCGCGGGTGGCCTGTGGACCGCGCTGCCGAACTACCAGTGGAGCCAGGACCCCGCCGGCACCGCCGTCTCCTACGTGACCCCGGCCCTGAGCAACGACACCGCGGCGATCGGCGCCGGGCGAGTCGACCTCTGGGTGCGCTCCTCCTCGCCGAACGTGGACCTCCAGGCGACGATCAGCGAGGTCCGGCCCGACGGCAAGGAGACGTTCGTGCAGGGCGGCTGGGTCCGCGCCAAGGCTCGCAAGCTCGACGATGCCAAGAGCACCGAGCTCGAGCCCGTCCAGAGCCTCCGGCAGGAGGACTTCTCGCCGATGCCCTCGGACCAGGTCGTGCCGGTCACGATCCCGCTCTACTACGAGGGTCACATGTACCGCGCCGGCTCCCGCATCAGGGTCCGGATCAGCGCTCCGAACGGCGACCAGCCCATCTGGGCCTTCAGTGAGGCAGACCCGCCCGGCCAGGCGAACGTCGCAATCGGCTACGGAGGTTCGATGCCATCACGCCTCGAGCTGCCGGTGGTGCCCGGCGTGAGCGCGCCGACCAGCCTGCCTCCCATGTCCCGGCCTGCGCGGCGAGCCGTGCCGCGGCTACCAGCCCTTCGACAACGCCGCCGCATCGCTCGGTGGCGCCGGTGACGCCCCCACCCCGCCGCCGCCGGCGTCCGGCACCGCGTCCCAGTCAGGGACGAAGTGCGCCGCCAGCGCCAAGAAACACAAGAAGCGGAGAGGTTGCGGGAAGAGCAAGAAGCGCCGGAAGAAGTAGCGCGCGCCGAGGTCCTCGACGCGGTCGCGCTGTTCCTCAGCACGCTCGATCAGCTTGGCCAGATTCCCGCGGCATCCGGCCGACAAACGCCGGGCTAGTCCGAGTGCGTGTGCTCGTGCCCGCCGCCGGGCCCCTTGCCGTGAACATGCGGGTGGGAATGCACGTGATCGCCGTGACTGTGCTCGTGGGAGCGCTCATGCGTGGTCGTGGCGGAGTGTCGCTTGGCTCCAACCTGCTGCGAGCAGCTCCCGCACAGTCCCAGGATCGGGAAGTGGGTGAAGCGCGCCTCATAGCCGAAGCGGCGGCGGATGGATCGCCGGATGGACTCCAGCTTGTGCGGCTCGACGCTGGTCACCCGGCCGCAACGCTCGCAGGCGAGGTACTCCCGCTCTTCGGCCCCCACCAGCGCGTAGAGGCCCGGGCCATGACCGATATGGACGTGGCGCACCAGGCCGAGCTCCTCGAGCTGCGCGAGATTGCGGTGAACGGAGGCCGTGTCCATCGGCATGCGGACACCGCCCAGCCCTCCGGCCAGGTACTCGGCGGAGATCGGGCCGTCCGCTTCGAAGAGCGCCTCGAGCACCAGTCTCCGGGCCGCGGTGACACGGTGACCGCTCTCACGAAGGGCCCGCATGGCCTCGTCCAGATCCTCCGCCGGAACGGGAGCGTTGAACGGCGACGAGCTCACGAACCATCTCCGATCTGCGTGGCAGAGGACACCGGTCGCGACCACTTCTCCTCGATGTTGCCGAAGCGCCAGACGCCGAGGGCGAGCGCCCACGTGATCGCGAATAGGAGCACGATCGCGTAACCGACCATGTTCATGTCGAGGGCGGAGACGAAGTGCCACGGCTGTCCGGAGAGGCTCAGCCTCTCCACCCCCACGGAGACGAGCTCGATCGTGCCGATCAGCAGAGCAACCGCAACGGAGAGCCCGGTCACCGTGATGCTGTAGTAGATCTTCCGAACCGGCTGAGAGAAGGCCCAGCCGTAGGCGAAGTTCATGAAGGCTCCGTCGATCGTGTCGAAGAGCGTCATGCCGGCGGCGAATAGCACCGGCAGGCAGACGATCGCGTAGAAGGGCAGCCCGCTCGCGGCCGCCCCTCCGGCGATCACCAGGAGAGCGACCTCGCTGGCGGTGTCGAAACCGAGCCCGAACAGGCAACCCAGCGGGTACATCTGCCAGGGCTTCGTCACGGATCTGGTGGCGCGCCCGTAGACGCGGTTCATCAGCCCGCGCGAATCCAGCTGCTCCTCGAGGCCGTGCTCGTCGAGCTCGCCTTCCCGCATGCGCCGGAAGATCCGCAGGATGTTGAGCAGGATTGCGAGGTTGAGGAGGCCGATCAGGAGCAGGAAGGAGCCCGACACCATGGGCCCGATCACCCCGGTCAGCTGGTGGAGGCTCGATCCGTCATCGGTCACCTGCCCACTCAGTCCCCGGATGCCGAGCGTGAGCAGCATGGCCAACGCGAAGACGACGCTGGAGTGGCCCAGCGAAAAGAAGAAGCCGACGCTCAGCGGGCGCTTGCCGTCGCTCATCAGCTTCCTGGTGGTGTTGTCGATCGCCCCGATGTGGTCGGCGTCGAAAGCGTGGCGCAGCCCAAGCGTGTAGGCAGTGAGTCCGACGCCCAGACCGAAGACGCCGCTGGATCCGAGGCGGTAGTCGTGCGGGACGACGAGCACGAACAGGACGAAGAAGCCGCCCACGGTGAGGCCGATGATCACAGCCGCCATCGCGACCACTGTGCGCCACTCACCGGGCGACAAAACGCCTCTGAGTCGACCCAAAGGACTCCTCCTCGCTCGGACGCAACCCTATTACAGGTGGATCCCAATTGCGAGTAGATCGCAATTGGATACAGCCTCGTCTTGACAGCGGAGCTACCGTGAAGCGATGCCCGATCGGTTGATCTCCAGGTGCGAGATCTGCGGAGCGCGGGCCGAGGGCGAGACGCAGGCGGCGCAACGTGAGCGGCTTGGGCCGGGCTGGCGCCAGGGCTGGGGACCCACCACCTGAGATGCCGTGCCGCGTCCTCTTTCGCTGCGAGTTCTGCGGCGTCAAGCCGGACCCGGCCACGCAACGGGGCCTCGAGGGCCAGCTTCAGGAGCTGCTCTTCGGCGAGTACCTCGACATCGAGCCGGGGAATTGGCTGATCTGGAGCGGCAACGGGATCTACGGCCGTGCCCGCTACGCGTGCGGCGAGCATCGCGGGGAGCTCAAGGCCGAGCTCCGGGAGGCATACGGGACTCTGGGATGGCACCCGTGGGCGATGGGCCCGCATCCGGTCCAGTACCGCCGCGGACGTGTGACGGCGAGGCAGCGGCTAAGCCCGGGCCGACCCTCGCGGTGGAGCCCTACCGCCTAGCGGCTCCCGCAGCGGCGATCGCCAGTTGCCCGAGCGCGATGCCACCGTCGTTGGGCGGGAGCAGGCGCGGGACGAGTACTCGCAAGCCCCCCTGCTCGAGGAGGGCGGTCGTCCGCTCCAGAAGCAGGCGGTTCTGAAAGACGCCGCCGGAGAGCACCACGAGCCCCACACCTGCCGTCGAGGCGGCCTCCGCGCAGGCCGCCGCGGTCCCGGCGGCGATCCCGTTGTGGAAGCGAGCCGCGACAGTCGGGATCGGGACCCCGGCGCCGAGGTCGGCCAATACGGCCCGAATCGTCTCCCTCGCGTCCAGGACCGCGGCGCCCGGGAGCGGATAGGCGCCCCGCTCCCCCCGATCGGCCGCAGCCTCGAGCTCGACCGCAGCCTGTCCCTCGTAGTTGACCTCTGTCCGGATGCCGCAGATCGCCGCGACGGCGTCGAAGAGCCGCCCCGCGCTCGAGGTCTGCGGCGATGCGAGTCCGCTCGCCGCGAGGCCGCTCACCGTCTCCCATTCCCCGACGTCCAGCTCCCCGGCGATCCGTGGCGGGATCGGCGGCTCTGAACCCAGAGTCTCGAGCAGCCACGCGCACGCCATGCGCCACGGCTGGCGGATCGCTCGCTCTCCACCCGGCATCGGGACCGTGCGGAGATGCCCCAGCCTCACGAAGCCGGCGGCGTCCCCGGCGAGGATCTCGCCGCCCCAGATCGCCCCGTCGGTGCCCAGACCGGTCCCATCGAAGATCGCTCCGACCGCGGGGCCCTCCTCGCGGTGCTCCGCCAGACAGGACGCGAGATGCGCGTGATGGTGCTGGACGCCGATCGTCTCCACTCCCTCGCGCTCCAGCGCGTACTTCGTCGAGAGGTACTCCGGATGCAGGTCGTGGGCCACCCGCTCGGGCGTGGCTGCAAACAGCCGCTCGAACTGCTCGATCCCCTCCTGGTAGGAGCGCAGGGTCTCGTAGTTCTTCAGGTCTCCGATGTGTTGGCCGACCCAGGCCCGATCCCCCTTTGCGACAGCGAAGGTGCACTTGAGCTCGGCCCCACACGCCAGCATCGGATGCGGAACTTCGAGCGGCAGGCCGGCGGGGACATATCCGCGAGAGCGACGCATGAAGAGGACACCGTCGCCGGCGACCCTGACGACCGAGTCATCGGTGCGTGTGTGAATCGGGCGATCGTGCAGGAGGAAGAGGTCCGCGATCGACCCAAGCCGCTCGAGCGCATCCTCGTCCCGGTAGGCGATCGGCTCATCGGAGACGTTGGCGCTGGTCATCACGAGTGGCGCGCCGCAGTCCCCCAGGATCAGGTGGTGGAGCGGCGAGTACGGCAGCATGACTCCGAGCTCGCGCGTCGACAACGCGACCGACTCGGCAACACGCCCACCCTCCACCCGCGGAGCGATGACGATGGGTCGCTCCCGGCTCGTCAGCAGCGCGCCTGAGTGATCGTCGAGCTCCACCAGATCCAGGGCGGCCTCCAGCGAGGGAGCCATCAGCGCGAACGGCTTGTCCTCCCGGTGCTTTCGCCCGCGCAGTTCCGCCACGGCACCCTCGTCGTCGGCGCGACAGGCGAGATGAAACCCGCCGACACCCTTGACCGCGACGATCCGCCCCTCAGCCAGGGCGGTCAGGGTGGCCTCCAATGCCGGCTCGTTGCCCTCGGCCACGGTCCGGCCCGAGGGATCGGCCAGACGCAGCGCGGGCCCGCAATCGGGGCAGGCATTCGGCTGCGCATGGAACCGCCGGTCGAGCGGGTCCTCGTACTCGGCGCGACAGCGTGGGCACATCTCGAAGGACGCCATCGTCGTCAGCGGCCGGTCGTAGGGAACGCCCCGGACGATCGTGAACCTCGGGCCGCAGTTCGTGCAGTTGGTGAACGGATAACGATGCCGCCTGTTGGCCGGGTCCCGAATCTCCTCCAGGCAGTCCTCACATGTGGCGATGTCGGGAGACACTGCGGCTCGGGGCTCGCCTCCAGCGTCGCTCTCGACGATCCCGAAGCCCTCCTCTCCCAGAGGCTCCGCCGCCTCCTCGGTGACGCGCTCCAGCACGGCGAGCGGCGGCGGGTCGGAAGAGAGCCTGGCCAGGAACGCCTCGACCGCGGGCCGGTCTCCCTCGACCTCGACCAGGACACCACGCGCGTCGTTCAGGACCCAGCCGCCCAGCCCGAGCTCCGTCGCGACGCGGTAGACGAAGGGCCTGAAGCCGACACCCTGCACCGTGCCCTCGACCCGGACCCGCGTACGGCGACGCGCTCCGATGGTCATGGCAGCTCGATCAGCTCACGGATCGCGTGGTAGGCGCTGGCCTGCGCCTCCTGGATCCTCGGGATGTGCTGCGAGGGGGTGACGATCACGTGGTCCGCCAGCCCCTCCGAGGCGACCCGGCCGCCGTCGTAGCCGACGAGCGCCACCGTCGCGAGCTCGCGGCGCCGCGCCTCGCCGAGCGCCTCGATCAGGTTGACCGAATTGCCGCTCGTCGAGATCGCGATCGCGACGTCCCCCGGGCGGCCGTAGGCGATCACCTGTCGCAGGAAGATGGCCGCCACCCCGATGTCGTTGGCGATCGCGGTCAAGATCGAGGGGTCCTCGGTCAGGTCCAGCGCCGCCCGAGCCGGCCAGCCCTGGGGCGCGCTCCGCAGGTCCGCGACGAGGTCCATTGCGTCAGTGGCGGACCCTCCATTGCCGAAGACGAGCGCCTTCCCGCCCGCATCGAAGATCTCCCGGAGCGTCCTCGCTGCCGCGAGGAGCCCCTCCCTCCCCTCGGTCAGCGTGCGCTCGCGGAGCGCCCCGACCTCCTCCGATTTCATCAGCACGTTCGAGCGCACGTCCTCGAGCACGCCATCCAGGTCGGTCTCACCCTCGGACAGGAACGGATAGAGGAAGCTCGATCCGCCGGTGTCGTGCACTGGGCCCGCCTCCCGGCCCTCGAGCAGGCCACGGTGCTCGAAGAAGACGTGAACCAGCTCCCAGAGGACGTGGTACAGGGTCTCGGCCAGCTCCTGCCGCACGAACGGGTCCTCGCTCGGCGGCTCGAACTCCCATTCGGCCCCGCAGCGCGAGAACGCGATCGTCTGGCAGCCGCGCGTCCTAGCGGCCTTCAGCGCCTCCAGCGTCTCGGCGGATCCCGGCTCGTCGGTCCCGAACGCGATCACGATGTCGTCGTCCTCGGCGATCAGGTCGAACTGAACCGTGAGCGGGCCGCCCTCCCGGGCGAGGCCGATGGCCGGCAGCGCGCGCTTGCCGACGATCACCGGGTGCACGAACTCCACGGCGACGTGGCGGACGTCCGATCGGGCGGCGGGCGACAGTCCCAGGGCGATCAGCCTGCCCCCGCGGGCGAACCGCTCCGCCATGCGATGGCAGCAGAGGGCGACCCGCTCCGCCTCGGCCTCGAAGAAGCTCCGATTCGCCTCAGTCCGCTCCGCGAGCAGGGAGTCGAGTCGTCCCGCCGCGGCGACGGTCAAACCGTGGCGGCCTCCCTCGCCGCGATGCCGGAGAGCCATTCACCGAACGCCTCGGTCCCCTCCCCCGTCCGCGCGCTGACCTCGATCACCTGAGCCGTAGGGTTGACCGAATCGAGGTTGTGCCGCAGCTTCTCCAGGTCGTACTCCAAGTGCGGAAGCAGATCGATCTTGTTGACGACCACGAGCTCACACGCTCGGAACATGAGCGGGTACTTGAGGGGCTTGTCCTCGCCCTCGGTCACGGAGCAGATCATCGCCCGCGCATCCTCACCCACCCTGAACTCCGCCGGGCAGACGAGGTTCCCGACGTTCTCGATTACCAGCAGGTCGAGCTGATCGAGGTCGAGGTCCCCGAGCGCCGAGCGGACCATGTTGGCATCGAGATGACACTCGCCTCCGAATCCGGCCTCGGTATTGAGCTGGACGACCGGGAGATGCAGGTGGGCGATCCGGTCGGCGTCCATCGATCCCTGAACGTCTCCCTCCAGGACCCCGACACTGGCGTCGAGCCCGGGCAGCGTCGCCTCCAGCAGCGTGGTCTTGCCGGCGCCCGGAGCGGACATCAGGTTGACCACCCGCACGCCGGCGTGGTCGAAGTCATGCCGGTTCGCCGCGGCGATCGTCGTATTGGCGTCGAGTGCGTCCTCGGCGACCTTCACCTTGGTGCGATGCATCCGGCCTCCTCGTTCTCGTTGACCTCGATCGAATCCACCTCGAACTCCGTGCCGCTGATCACCTCGACGTCGCTCCCGGAGCATGACGGACACCGGAAGTCGGGCAGATCCAGATCCCAGCGCTGGTCGCAGGTGTTGCATCGAAGACGCGCGGGGAGCAGCTCCTGCTCGAGGGTGGCTCCCTCGCAAACCGTGTCCCGCGAGCAGATCCCGAAGTAGAACTCCAGGGACTCGGGAACGACCTGCCGCAGGCCGCCGATCCGCATCTGTACGGAGATCACCCGGCGGCCATCGGCGTGCCTCTCCACCGTCTCGACGATCCCGGTCGCAAGTGAGAGCTCGTGCATCGCTAGCTTGGCTCGTAGGCGGCGTCCGACTGCAGCTTGTTGAGCTCCTCGAGCACGACGCCGGCCGCCCGGTCAACGGCGGCCCTGACAGGCTCGCTCAGCTCCAAGGCAAGGGTCTCGACGTCGGCGGGCTCGCAGCCGACCACCACGACCTTCCCCGGCCAGCCGTGGACCGTCTTGACGAAGCGCAGTACCGTCTGCGGGTCCATGCCGTGCGGGCTGATCGCCTCGCCGTCCTCGATCGGCTTGATCTCGCTCGGGTCGGGCTCGATCACGTAGACGTCCCCCGGCTCACCGCCCTGCTGGCTGACGTCGACCAGCACCATCGCGTGGTAGCCCCGCATCACCTCGTAGGCGAGGTCGAGGCCTCCCGAGCCGAAGTCCTGCACGTGGACGCCGGGGGGCACCCCCTTCTCCATCAGCCGAATGACCACGTGACCGCCGAAGCCATCGTCCCCGAGCCAGGCGTTGCCGACGCCGGCCACCAGGATCTGCTTCTCCATCTCGGGCAGCTCCGGCTCCTGCAGCGTGTCCAGGTCCGGCATCCGCGGCTCGTGTTCGGGCATCCGATTCATGCTCTCACCGGCTCGACCTCGTCGGCGAAGAAGAAGAGGTATCGCCCGGTCTCGCGCAATAGATCCTGCCCGGGGTCGTCGTCGACCGTGACGCCCAGGTAGACGCGATCGTCGTAGCCCCGGTAGATCCTCTCGACGGTCGCCGTGCGGCCGTGGAGGATCTTGTCGTAGACGTCGCCATCGGTCCCGGGCCGCAGGACGATCTTGTCTCCAAGGCGCACGACGGCGCCGTTGGCCGAGGTCTCCGTCTCGCCCTTGATCTCGTCGATGTCGGCCGGCGGCGTCGGGGGGTGCCCGTTCGAGCCGGCAGACTCGTCCGCGTCGGGCTCCTTGAAGGTCAGCCTGCCGTGCAGGTTCATGATGTCGTCGCCGGTGGCGGAGGCAGCGCGGTCGATCATCTCCCTGACCGCCGGATCCTGGCCCGAGATCTGATCGCGCTCGTCCTCGCTGAGCGCATGCACATGAAGGAGGAGGGCCTCCTCGATCTCGGTGTTGTCGAACAGGTTGCCGAGGCTCTCCGGCGCGAGCTCCGGGTGATCCGGGAGCACGATGGCGGCCCCGAGGATCGCCTCGTCCCCCTCGCCGACCAGCACCGGATAGGTGTTGAGCGGCCGGTTGCCGGCGACCGCCTCCCCTTCCGGGCCCTCGCGCTCGAGCGGCGAGACGAAGCTTCCCCCGCTCACCTGGACCAGTGGATGGGTCGAGATCAGGCTGCGGCGCAGAGCATCACCGCGGCTGGTCCCGCCGGGATCACCGGCCAGCTCGGTCTCGTTGTGCACGCAGACCCTGATGCGAGTCAGACCCGGCGAGATCGGCTCGGCGCGCATGGCGACCCGGCCGCGGAGGGCGCCGCCCTCGTCGAGCTCGAAGCTGAACTCGCGGCGAAGTCGCTCGCGCGCCAGCTCTCCGAGGGCGACCGGGCCAAGGTCGATCTCGCGATCGGCGGCCTCATGGCGCTCGCCGGAGGACTGGAGGAAGAGGACGTCGGCCTCCACGCTGGCGTCGGGGCCACCCCGCAACACGGTCTCCAGCCGCAGCATCGAGAACGCCGCGGGCTGGGAGTCGGCGTACGCGGGCGGATAGACGATTCCGAAGGGCGTCGGGGTCGCGTTCTTGACGCCGGGCGTGTACGGGTACAGGGCATAGCCCTCGTAGAGCAGCGAACGGACCAGCTCCTCGAAGCGCTCATCCATCCGCGGAGTCCTCCTCGAGCAGGCCGGCGATCGCCGCATCCAGCGTGGGCGCTCCCCGGCTGACCTTCAGTCGCTGGAGGGCGTCGAGCGTGTCCCTGTGAACCGGGACCCACCCGCGATACGGGTAGTAGGAGTCGATCATCTCCTTCCAGACGGCGATCGGCATCGAGAAGTCCGCGGCGCTGTCCCAAGGGACCTGAACGACCTGGAGCCGTCCCTCGTCGCCCGAGTAGTAGATGCTGCCGTTGAAGTGAAAGGCGAGCGGAACCTCGCCATCGGTGACGGAGTGGAAGTACTTGGCGCCGGCCAGCTCGACGTCGTAGTTGCAGAGCACCGGGATGTCCACCGCGGTCGATCCCCTGAATGACGGGATCAGGATGCTCTCGATCGTCCAGAGCATGCGCTGGGCGCTGGTCGACCAGCGATGCGGCTCACCGAACAGCTCCGTCAGCTTCTCCTTCGTCTGCTCGTCGTAGCGCCGCTTGGCAGGCTGGATCTGGATCTGAACGGAGAGGCCCGCCATGAAGACCTCGCGGTCCGAGTCGTCGCTCACGTCAAGGGTGAAGGCGAGCGTCGGCGCGGCGGCGTGCTCGATAGCCCTGACGGCGCTCACCTCGAGCGAGAGGCCGGGCTGCCCGGGCAGCGGGCCGGTCTCGGGTGCCCCGCGCTCCGACGTGTCGCCCTCGACCTCGGGCGGCCGTGGATGCGGCACGGACCCGTTGCCGATCGTGTTCGCCTCGCTCATCCGAGCTCCCTCGATCGAGCGCGAAGGCGATCGAAGAACGCCGGCACCTCACGCTCGATCGCAGCGCCGCCGGAGATTCCATCCCAGTTCACCTTGACGGCCCCGACCAGCCCGTAGCACTCGTCGATCGGTGCGATCACGAACTCATCGGGTTCCGAGATGCGGTTGACGACCAGTGCCTCGGCATCGGGCTCGAGACCCTTCAGGACCGGGTTCAGGGCGGTCAGGTCCTCCCAGGCGGCGAGCTGCAGCTCGGATTCGGTCGCCCCGGCGGGGCTCGGGTACATCGCCACCATTCCGTCGACGGAGCTGCTGTACAGGAAGAACGCGAGCCCGATCGGTACCTCGAGACGAGCCCACAGCTCGTCCGGGAGGGTGAAGCCATCGAGCCAGACGACCCTGCTGCCGGTCGGACGCAGCTCGGGATCGCCCGATCGCTGTGCCCAACAGGTGGCGCACACACAGAGGATGCGCCGGTCACCGAGATGTAGGAGGTGCTCGTGCTTCGGCGGGACCTCGACCCCGCAGAGATCGCAGGCCTCGTCGGGGACGGGCTGCGCCGGGGTTGGGATCTGCGTCGCCCCCGCGGGGCCTCGCCGGAGGCCACGCAGGCCGGTGACCACGTTCGCCCGCCTCCGGGCCGCCACCTTGCCGTCGATGGCACGCCCGTTTCCGCTCATCCCGCCAGCGCCACCCTCACCCCCTGATCCTCCGACGCGAGGAGGGGGACCGGGCCGAGATGGAGCTTGTCGTCGTCAAGGGAGCGTCCGGCACGCGGAAGGAAATACTGGCGGCCGCAGCCGGGGCAGGTGAGCATCCCCTGGTCGAGCTCGGCGGCCGCGATGGAGCCCTCGCATCCCGGGCAGGAGTCGAGGTAGGCGAGCAGCGAGCCCTCGACCCTCGCCACGACGATCGGGGTGCCGTCCACATCGATCCTCGCGAGTGCGTCCTCGCCGAGCCCATCCACCTCACCGTTGAGCGGATGCCAGCCCGAGGAACCGGGCGGCGGCGGGACGGCGGCGTCTCCGTTGCCGTTCGCCATCGGCAGTGGCGTCCCGGTCACCGGGTTGAGCAGATCCTGCTCCAGCCCCTCGACCTCGATTCCGAGCAGGTCGGGAGCGGCCTCGTCGAGTGCGGTCTTGATGGCCAGCTCCAGCGTCGACGAGGACGCTGGACAGCCGTCGCAACTTCCCTCCAGGCGGATGCGGGCGACACCGTCGGCCAGCGAGATCAGCTCGACGTTGCCACCGTGAGACCCCATGTACGGCCGGACATCGTCGAGTGCCTCGTTCACCCGGTCCTGGATGGGAACGGGATAGAGGTCGTGGATCAGCATGAGGCTGCCGACCACACCGTCGCCGGCAAGCCGCTCCGAGATCGGAGCAGCGTCCTCGCCGGCTTCGTCCAGGATCTCCACGATCCGGGTGAGGCCGTGGCCGTACATCTCCATCACCGCAGCTATTAGGTCCTCGGAGATCCTCCGAGCGACCGGGTCGGGCAGCATCTCGACCTGGGCGGTCAGCTCCTCGACCCTCTGGATCAGGGCCTCGGGGCTGACCACGCCTTCTCTGTCACCGGGCATAGGCTGACCTTCCTCCGCCGGCTCAGGACATGCCGGTCGGCGTGTGGGTCACCTTTCGGACCTGGCCGCCCCGGCCGTTGTACATGTGGACTCCGCACGGCAGGCACGGATCGAAGCTCCGCACCGCCCGCATGATGTCCACGCCCTTGAAGTTCTCCGGGCCGTTCTCCTCGAAGATCGGCGTGTTCTGCACCGCATCCTCGTACGGGCCCGGGGTCCCGTAGGTATCCCTCGGGTTGCTGTTCCAGGGCGTCGGCGGGTAGGGCTGGTAGTTCGCCACCTTCCCGTCGCGGATCACCATGTGGTGGGAGAGCACGCCGCGGGCCGCTTCGCAGAACCCGACCGAGATCGCCTCGTTCGGGACCTTGAAGTCGTTCCAGGACTTCGTCCGGCCCTCGCGGACCTCGGTGAGCGCCCTCTCCAGGTTGTGGAGAGCGATCAGCGCCGAGTAGGCCTCGTGGTAGGTCCGGGCGCGATCGCGCTCGATCGCGTTGGACTTCTCCGGAATTTTCCATTCGAGCTCCATCTCGGGCTTCGAGGCCGTCCGCGGCAGCACCATCTTGATGCTCTCGCCCGTCGCCTTCGCGTAGCCGAAGTCGACCAGGCCGGCCTTCGCGGTGACCCACGAGCGCGCGAATGGACCGCCGCCCGTGTCGCAGGCCACGTAGGCGTCGTTGCGCTCGTCGTAGATGCGAGGCGAGGCGACCCAGCTGTACTTGTCCTGGAAGTCGCGCTTCTGCGGCTTCGGCAGGGTGACCTTGTTCCACGGGTGGCGCTTGTCGACCGGGTTGCCGAGCGGATCCTGCGTGACGAATGTCTCCTCGTTCGTCCAGTCGTCGAAGTACGAGCTGCCGAGCAGGATCCGGATCATCAGGTTGATCTCGACGAGGTCCGTCGTGATCAGCTCGCCCTTGAGCACGACCCCGGGGGTGATGTAGCGCTTCCGCCCCCAGTCGGTCATGTTCCGGTAGTCGTAGTCGACATAGTCGGGGTCGTCGAAGTACCCCCAGCAGACCAGGTCGGTGTCGCGGTAGCCGACCATGTCGTACCCCGGCAACTCCTGAAGGAAGAAGTCGTAGAGGTCGTCGTGCATCGGCACGGCGCGCTTGACGTAGTCGATGTAACGCATCAGCCGCACGTAGTAGTCCGTGCAGGTCTGATGGGTGATGTCCACCGAGACCCCGCCGGGCATGATCGTCGACGGGTGGGTGTGCCGGCCGCCGAACAGGCAGTACATCTCCCGCGTGTAGCGCGCCACCTGGAGGGTCTCCAGGTAGAAGTCGCCGGTGAACGGGTTGAGCGCCCGCATGATGTCCGCGATCGTCTTGTAGCCATGGACGTCGGAACCGGGCGCCGCCGTCGACTCGGCCTTCTGCAGCAGTGAAGGGTTCGTCTCCTTGACCATCTGCTCGCAGAAGTCCACGTTCGCCATGCAGTCGTTGAAGATCGCGTGGTCGAACATGTAGTCGGCCGTCTCGGCGAGGTTGTAGCCGAGGTCTCCCAGGACCGGCGGCTTCACCCCGTAGGCCATGTTCTGGTTGAGACACGACGTGGTGCAGTGGTTGTCACCGCAGATGCCGCAGATACGGCTGGTGATGAAATGCGCGTCACGAGGGTCGATGCCCTTCATGAAGATGTCGAAGCCGCGGAAGATCATCGAGGTCGAATAAGCCTTCTCCACCTTCTTGGCGTCGAAGTCGATCTCCGTGTGAATCCCGAGGCTGCCGACGATCCGCGTGATCGGATCCCAGGACATCTCCTTGACGGCGACCCGCTTCGATGTGCTGGGAGTTTCGGTGGTTGCCATTTCTTCTCTCTCTCCTCTTGTCGAAGTTGATCGCCCTACGAGCCGGGAGGCGCGTAGCCGGCGGACCGGGACTTGTAGCCACTGGACAGGGTCCCGCCGGGCTTGCGCCAGTCGGGCTCGACGTCGTACTTCTTGCGCACGTTGCGCCGGCGTACCGATCGCACGATCCGCCCATAGGTGAAGCTCATAATCCCTGCAGCCGCAGCGCCATACGGATCCTCGTCCATGAACGGCATGAACTTGTCAGGGAACCCCGGCATCGTGCAGGCCATGCAGATTCCGCCGACGTTGGGGCAACCCCCCACCCCGCTCTGCCAACCGCGGACCGGGACGTTGCACTTCACCACCGGGCCCCTGCAGCCCAGTTTCACCAGGCAGCGATGGTCGGATCCGTACTCGGTGGCGAACTCGCCCTGCTCGGCGAAGCCCGCTCGGTTGCACGACTCCCGGACCGTCCGCCCGAAGAGCCAGGTCGGTCGGTGCGCCTCGTCCAGATCGGGCACAGGCGCACGGCCGGCTAGGTGGAGCGCCAGATAGAGCAGGGACTCCGTCGTGTTGTCCGGCTGCACCGGGCAACCCGGGATGTTGACCACAGGCAGGCCGGCGCTCGACTTCCAGTCCCAGCCCAGGTAATCGGCCACTCCCATCGCGCCCGTGGGGTTGTTCTTCATCGCCGGGATCCCGCCGTAGGTCGCACATGTTCCGAGCGCCACCACAGCCGCCGCCTTGGGTGCAAGCCGGTCGACCCACTCGTTGGTCGTGATCGGCTGGCCCGTGGAGGGGTCCGTTCCCATGGCGGCCCAATGGCCCTCACCGCTCAGATCCTCGTTGGGAAGCGAGCCCTCGACGATCAGGACGAACGGGTCGAGCTTGCCGGCCTCGGCGTCGTACCAGGCCTGCATGAACTCATCGCCGTTCTCGAAGGCGAGCACGGGGTTGTGGACGATCACCTTCGGCATCCCGGGGATCGCCTGGGTGACGATGTCCTCGAGGCTCGGGTCGACCGCCGAGGTCATGGCGACCGAATCGCCATCACAGCCCAGTCCGGTCGTCATCCAGATGACATGGGCCTCGACCGCCTCCGTCTTCGCCTGATCCGGTACGAACTCGACTCCGTTGGCCATCGCTCCTCCTATTGCTTAGTCGTCGAAACCCATCAGCAGATCCTCGGCAGCGGATCGCCTACGAGCTGGTCCATGACCCGCTTGCCGCCAAACGCCGTCTCCACCAGGACCATCCCCGGTGGCTCCGTCTTCACCTCTCCGATCTCCGCCGCGTCCTCGCAGCCGGGCACCGAGCGCAGGGCCGCCAGCGCGGCCTCGGCTCCATCGGATGCCACGAAGGCGACGAGCTTTCCCTCGTTCGCCACGTACATCGGATCGATCCCAAGCATCTCCGCCGCTCCGGCAACCGCCGGATTGACGGGCACGTCGCCCTCGCGCACGCTGATCGCGACGCCCGACGCCCGCGCCAACTCGTTCAGCACCGATGCCACACCACCTCGCGTTGCGTCCCGCATGCAATGAAGCGAGGCGCCGGCGGCTTCCAACAGCGAGTCGACCGCCGGCCACAGGGCGCGAGTATCCGAGGTGATCTCCGCGTCGAGTGAGAACTCGTCCCTGGCGAGCATGATCGCGGAGCCGTGGTCGCCAACGGTCCCCGAGACGAGGATGCGGTCACCGGGCTCAAGCGCCCTCGGAGAGAGACTCGCTCTCGGATCGAGCTTGCCGATTCCCGCGGTGCTGATGTACATACCGTCGGCGTGGCCTCGCTCGACCACCTTGGTATCGCCCGTGACGATCTCGACGTCGGCGGCCTCCGCCGCGGAGGCGATGGCCGCGATCTCCGCCCGCAGGTCCTCGGCGGGCAGACCCTCCTCGAGGATCAGCGACAGGCTGAGCGCGGCGGGCCGTGCGCCGGCCACCGCGAGATCGTTGGCGGTGCCGTTCACGGCGAGTTCCCCGATGGAGCCGCCCGGGAAACGGATCGGGCGCACCACGTAGCTGTCCGTGGTCATTGCGAGGCCGAGCCCGTCGATGGTCACGATGCCCGCATCCCCCATCTCCTCGAGGGTCGTGCCTTCGGCAGCCAGTTCCGGCACCAGGAGGCCCTCGATCAGCGTCTGCGTCGCCTTGCCCCCCGCCCCGTGGGCCATCGTCACGGTCTCCTCCTTGAACCGCGGGCGCTTGGCCCGGGCGGTCTCGATGATCTCGAGGACCTTCCGTTCCCGCTCGCTGACGGCCGCGTCGGTGATCAGACCATCTCCTTGTCCCGAGCGAAGCGCCCGTAGTTGTAATAGGCGGCGCAGGCACCCTCCGGCGAGACCATGCAGGTCCCGATCGCGTGCTCAGGGGTGCATGCGGTCCCGAACACCTTGCACTCATAAGGCTTGATGACGCCCTTCAGGACCTCGCCGCACTGGCACGCCTTCGGGTCGGCGACGCGGACGCCCGGCACCCCGAAGCGCAGCTCGGCGTCGAGGTCGGCGTACGCCTCGCTCAACTTCAGCGCGCTCTGCGAGATGAAGCCGAGGCCGCGCCACTCGAAATGGGGCCGCAGCTCGAAGACCTCCGCCATCACCTTGAGGGCAGCGGGATTCCCGTCGTACGGGACCACGCGGCGGTACTGGTTCTCGACCTCGCAGCGCCCATCGGAGAGCTGCGCGAGGATCATCTTGATCGACTGAAGGATGTCGAGCGGCTCGAATCCCGCGACCACGACGGGCTTGCCGTAGTCGGCCGGGATGAACTCGAGCGGCCGCGCGCCGACGACGGTCGAGACGTGGCCAGGGCCGATGAACCCATCGAGCCGCAGGTCCGGCGAGTCCAGCAGGGCCCGCAGCGGCGGCACGATCGTTACGTGGTTGCACATGCACGAGAAGTTGGTCACGCCCTCGGCCTTGGCCCGCTTCAGGGTCAGGGCTGTCGAGGGGGCCGTCGTTTCGAAGCCGATCGCGAAGAAGACGACCTCCCTGTCGGGGTTCTGCTTGGCAAGGCGCAGGGCGTCGAGGGGCGAGTAGACCATCCGGATGTCGGCGCCCTCGGCCTTAACCTGGGTGAAGGTCTTCTCGGAGCCCGGGACCCGCATCATGTCGCCGAAGCAGGTGAAGATCACGTCGTTCTCGGTCGCCATCGCGATTCCGTCGTCGACGCGGCCCATCGGGATCACGCAGACCGGGCATCCCGGCCCGTGGACGAGCTCCACGTTCTCCGGGAGCAGATCGTCAAGCCCGTACTTGTAGATCGAATGGGTGTGGCCCCCGCAGACCTCCATGACCTTGTAGTGGCGGCCGGGCTCGACCGCCTCGAGGATCTGCTGGGACAGCGCCTGACCAAGCTCGGCGTCGCGGAACTCGTCGACGAACTTCATGCTCACGCGGGTACCTCGCTCTCCATGCGGGCGATGGCCGTGCCGGCGTGCACGAGAAGTACGTCGCCCTCGGCGACTGAGCCCACCAGCGCGATCTCGACGGAGTTCCGCCGGCCGTCTTCAACCGAGCACAGAGCCAACTCGCGCTCCTCGTCAACCCGAACCACGCGCATCTCCACGGCCTCATCCCCACAAGTGATGCATCCCGTCATGTGATCGCACCGGGGATGTGGGGGGTCGTTCATCGCCCCGGGATCCTCTCTCCGCAACCCGGCCGCAACCGTCGGCGGCTGAAGGTGGCGTACCGGCTGATCACTCGATCACGCTCGCCTTCAGCTCTTCGAGCTCCTGCTCGTAGTCGGCGCCCATCCCCTCCAGGAGCTGGCGCGTTGCGAGCGCCTCGTCCTCGTCGACCTTGGAGATCGCGAAGCCGACGTGAATCAGTACCCAATCGCCGGGCTCGGCCGAGTCCCCTTCCTCGTCGAGCAGGCCGACATTGACGTTGCGCTTGACGCCCGCGACATCGACCTGGGCGAGCCGGTTCTCGGCGTCGACGATC
>CAVTOD010000007.1:0-528090 GCA_963736305.1 uncultured Solirubrobacterales bacterium
TCGTAGACAAGGGATGGGATCCCGCCATGGGCGCCCGTCCGCTCCGCCGCGCCATCCAGCGCTATATCGAGGATCCGCTCGCCGACGAGGTGCTGAAGGTCGGCTCGATGGCCCCCGGGTCGACGGTCCAGGTCGAGCGCGACGCCAAGGGCGACGAACAGGACCACCCGCTGAAGCTGAAGATCGTGAAGCCGCGCAAGCGCCCGGCGCAGAAGAAGAGCGAGCCGGAGAAGGTGGGCGTCGGCGCCAAGAAGGACTCGGGCGACGACTCGGGCGACGGCGGCGAGCCCGAACCTTCGGGCGACGGCGACAAGTCCTGATCGGCTGATCGCCCCCCTGACTCAGTCCTCCCGCGCGGCGAGCACCTCGTCAGCGGCGCTCACTGCCTGATCCAGCTGTCCCTCTACCAGCTCGAGGCCCGAGTCCCAGAAGCCAGGATCGGTGAGGTCCACTCCCACGATCTTGCCGAGCTCCTCCGGCGAGCGGGAGCCGCCGGCGGCGAGCATGTCGAGGTAGGCGGGGACGAGCTCGTCCCCGCGCTCGGTGTAGAGCCGGTACACCGATAGGGCGAGCAACTGCCCGAACGCGTACGCGTAGACGTAGCCCGGCGAGCCGATGAAGTGGGGGACGTAGGACCACCAGGAGCGGTAGCCCTCGGTGATCTCGACGGAGTCGCCGAGGAGCTCAGCCTGGGTCTCGGCCCAGAGCTCGCCGAAGCGCTCCACTGGAAGCTCGCCGTCATTGCGGCGAGCCGTGTGGACCCGGTCCTCGAACTGGTTCATCGCGACCTGCCGGAACACCGTCCCGATCTGGCCCTCGACCGCTTCGGCGAGCAGGCTCAGCCGCGAGGCCGGGGTCTCGGCCTGCTCCAGCAGCTTGCCGAAGACCACCTCCTCCGCGAACACCGAGGCGGTCTCGGCCACCGTCAGCGGCGTGTCCTGGTGGAAGACACCCTGCTCGCGCGCCAGCGTCTGGTGGAGGCCGTGGCCGAGCTCGTGCGCCAGAGTCATCACGTCCCGGCGGCGCCCCGTGTAGTTGAGGAGGACGTAGGGATGGACCGAAGGGACGGTCGACGCACTGAACGCGCCGCCTCGCTTGACCGGTGTGGGGGGTGCGTCGATCCAGCGCTCGTCGAAGAAGCGCTCGACGACCGTTGACGCCCGATCCGAGAGCGATGCGAAGGACTCGATGACCAGCGCCCGGCCGTCCTCCCACGGGACCTCCTCGTCCTCGCTCGAGACAGCGGCCATCCGGTCGTAGTCGGCGAGGCGATCGAGGCCGAGGAGCCTCGCCTTCGTCTCGTACCAGCGGCGCGCAAGGCCGTAGCGTCCCTTGACCGCCTCGATCAGGGCCTGGACGGATTCGTCCGAGGCCTCGTTCGAGAGATTGCGCGAGGCCAGCCAGTTCGGGTAGCTGCGCAGCCGGTCCTTGATCGACTTGTCCTGGAGCAGGGTGTTGAAGACGTACGCGCGGGTCCGGAGCCCGGGCTCGAGCGCCGCGGTCACCGCTTCCGCCGTCCGCCGCCGCGCCTCGCGATCCGGGTCGAACAGCCGCGACAGCGCGACGTCGAGCGAGACCGCCTCCTCCTCATCCGGGAGCTCGACCCGGATCGCCGAGGTGAGCTCGTCGAACAGGCGGGTCCAGGCTCCCCGCCCGGTGACCGAGAGCTCGGTGGCGATCGTCTCCTCCGGCTTCGAGAGCAGGTGTGGGCGATAGCGGCGCTCCATCCGCAGGTGGTGGCTGCAGAACTCGAGTCCCTCTGTCTCGAGCAGCTCCTCCGCGCGGGCGTCGGGGACCTGGACCCACTCGAGCTCGAAGAAGAGAAGCTTGGTCTGGATCGCGGCTCCCCGCTCGCTCACGTGCTGGAGCAGGGCCCCCGTCGCGGGGTCCTCCGTATCGGCGGCGAACCGCAGGTGGGCGAAGTTCGCCGCCCGTCCGGCGACCTCGATGATCTCGGCGAGTCGCTTCATCGCCTCGACCAGGCCGGGCCCGTCCAGCTCTTCGACGTGACCCTCGTAAGCGCGGGCGAATCCCTCCGCCGCCTCCTCGGCACGGTCGAGCAGCGCGTTGACGGCTTCCTCGCCGCCGTCCGCGCCCGGCTCGCCGTCATCGAGCAGGTGGGAGAGGTCCCATCTCACCCCCTCGAGGGAAGTCGTCGCCGCGTCGGCCATCGGTTTCAACCTACCCGGTCGCCCTCCCCGGCCGCAGGCGGCCGCTACGGTGTGGCCCGTGCGTACTCCCGGCAGAGCGGCGATCGGAGCATGGAGCGGCGGGCGCTACCTGCACTTCGGCGAGGCGATCGAACCGGAGCGGCTCGAGGCACTCCTTCGTCCCGGGGACGGCATCGACACGATCCTGACGGCCGACGTCTACGGAGCCGGCGAGGCCGACTCCTTGCTTGGCCGGGCACTGGAGGGCATCGGACGCGACGACTACTGCCTAGTCGGGGCGGTCGGCCACGACTTCTACGAGGGCGAGCGCGACGGACCGAAGGGGTTCCCGCGATTCACCGATCGGTCGCTGCGCGGCCCCGGTGAGTACGCGAGCTACCTGAGGATGGCCGCGGAGCGGAGCCTGGAGCGGCTCGGGCGGGACCGCTTCGACCTCCTCCTGCTCCACAACCCCGACCGCACCGGATATGAGATCGAGGCGGTCTGGGAGGGCATGGCGGCCCTCCGCCAGGCCGGGATCACGGATTCGATCGGCGTCGCCCCCGGTCCGGCGAACGGCTTCACGCTCGACCTCGTTCGCTGCATCGAACGCTTCGGCGACGCGATCGACTGGGCGATGATCATCCTCAACCCGTTCGAGCCCTGGCCGGGCGAGCTATGCCTCGAGGCGGCGGCTCGTCATGACGTGCGGGTGATCACGAGGGTGGTCGACTATGGGGGGATCTTCTGGGACGACGTGACACCCGAGACCGAGCTGCCCAAGGGTGATCATCGCTCGTTCCGTCCGGAGGGCTGGGTGGCGCAGGGCCGAGCGAAGCTCGATCGCCTGCGGCCGATCGCCGAGCAGGCCGGGCTCACCACGATGCAGCTCGCCTGCCAGTGGAATCTGGCCCACGAGGCGGTCGAGTGCGTCGTGCCGACGCTGATCCAGGAGGTCGGGGAGGACGCTCGGCCGATCGAGGAGAAGCGCGGCGAGCTCGCCGCACTACCGTCTGAGCTCCGTCTGAGTGCCGAGCAGGTCGACGAGATCCGCTCGATCGGCGACAACGCGGGCTGCATGGCCCTCAAGGGCGCGACCCCGGATCACACCGGCGACGAGCGGCCCGACCGCTGGCCGGTGAGCGCCGAATTGGCGGAGGTCGCCGGCGAGTGGGGGATCGACCCCGAGCGGGATTTGCGGTATCTGGCGGCAGAGCCCGCCCGCTAACCTCAATCGAGGCGCTTCGGCGCCGGGATCGATCGCCACATGACTGCCGTGCTGACAGCGATCAGGAGAGTTCTCGTCGGCACGGGCTCCACCGCGTTCACGCTCGTTGGTGCCCTGCTGATCGGCTTCGGCGTGCCCCTCTTCTGGATCTTCGTCGCGTCGAAGTTCTACGGCAAGACCGGCGCCGTCAACGGCCCGGTCGCCGCCTTCATCGGAACCGGGATCCTCGTCTCCTACTACGGGTTGCTGCTGATCGCCTCCTGGATCAGGGCGCGGCTGCTGAAGCGGCAATACGGACGGCCGGCGCGCGACCCGTGGAACCGCAGCATGCGCGACACGCCGTACAAGCCGGGCGACCACCAGAGCGATCCGGTGGAGAGGCTGTTCGTCGCCACCGCGATCGTCTCGATGATCGCGTTCCTGGTCTGGTTCGCCTTCTTCGCCGGGGCGCCGTTCCCGAACAGCCCGGGGTAGCCCGGGCCTTTGCCGTAACAACGGCCGCCGCACGCGCACTGAGCGGGCATGACGCCGTATGACCGAATGCTGGCGAACCTGCTCGGCTCGTGGACCCGCATTGCGGAGGGAACGCAGCGAGCTTCGGTTGAACGTCTCCCGGAGGCGGCGGTCGCCCTGTTTCCGGCCGGGCCGGAGAGGCGCTTCTACAACAACTCGGTGCTTAGGCGCGACCTAGATCCGCGTGGAGTCGCCGAGGCGGCGGAAGCAATCGTCCGGATCTACGAGAAGGCGGCGGTCGACCGGTACGCGATCTGGGTGCACGAGTCCGAGGAGGTGGCCATCGCCGAGATGGCACGGCGCGGATTCCGCGTCGACACCTCGACGCGCGGGATGGCCATGTCTCTGGACGACATCGCAGTGCCACGCCCTGATCTCGAGCTGGGACCGCCCGATTGGGAGGAGTACCTACGGATCATCGAGGTCCCCGACGGGCTGCTGGCAGGAGTCGAAGCCGATGATTTTCACGTCCTCGTAGGACGGCTCGCAGGCGAGAACGTAGCGGCCGCCATGGCCAACGACGATGGCGGCGACGCGGGTATCTACAACCTGGGGACGCTCCCACATGCCCGCCGACGAGGCCTGGGCACCGCACTGGCGGCGATGCATCTGTATCGGGCCCGCGAGCGTGGTTGCGCAACCGCCAGCCTTCAGAGCACCCAGATGGCGGAGGGGATCTACACGGCGCTCGGCTTCCAAGACCTCGGCCGCTTCATCGAATACGTGAGGTGAGCGACCTCGCACGAGGGAACCGCGTAGGGCGAGGGCTCAGTGTGTCGGCTCGAGCCGAGGCTGATGGCTCGGCGAGGAGCGGACCACCTCGAGCTGCACGTTGCGCTCGCGCTTTGCCTCGTACAGCGTGTTGTCGGCTCTTGCCAGACACGCGCTGAGGTCCTCGGCGGGCCGCCGCTTGATCACGCCGGCGCTCCAGGGGGCGGGCGAGATGAAGAGGAGCCGCTCGAAGAAGCGCGTGGCCTCCTCGTCGCCAGAGCCGACCAGGACCACGAGGAACTCGTCGCCGCCGAGACGGGCGAAGATGTCGCCGGCCTGGAGCTCCTCGCTCCAGGTACGCGTCATCTGGACCAGCAGGTTGTCGCCGGCCGCGTGCCCGTCGCGGTCGTTCACCTGCTTGAAGTCGTCGAGGTCGATGAGCGCGATCGTGAGAGGCAGGCCTGTGCGGTCGGCGAGTGCGAAGGCACGGTTTGCCGCAAGCGCCAGGCCGCTGCGGTTGAGCAGGCCGGTGAGCGCATCGGTATGCGCCTCGTGGCGAAGCCGCGAGCTCTGCCGGCCGATCGTCTCGGTCGCGACGACGAGCGAGGCCGTCAGGAAGATCCAGGCGTCCGCCGGCACGTGATGCGAGTTGGCGAGGAGCGCGGCCGCGAACGCCACGGCGATCAGCGCGGTGTGGGCCCGGGCGGCGCGGCGGGAGAAGAAGAAGGCGGCGTAGACGCCCATCCACATGTAGTCGCAGGCGACCACGATCATTCCCACGCCGGTGGGAGATCGGGCGATCAGCACCGAGATCACCGCGGTTCCGCCGACCACGGTGGCGTGGAGGAACCAGCGCGGGAGCCTCTCGCCGCGCCACCAGAGAAGCGCCGAGACGGCGAGGGCAAGCACGCCGACCAGGCGGAGCAGCCCAACGGGAGCATCGGGGTTGGCGGGGAACTCCGATGCGAACAGCCCGCTCAGCCCTCCTGCAAAGGCGATCAGAGCGAGTGCGCGTACTGGGGGTGGCAGCCCGTCGCGCTTCCACGCTCCGGCCAACCTTCCCATCGAGGCCATGCGGGGCCCATCGGCGCTTCCGATCCAACCCTTGAGCCCCATCACAGGGGGAAAATCGCTCATATACGCATTCGTATTCCGATACACTGCTGTATCTGATGACCGCGCCCTCCGAGAGCCCCCGTCGCAGCCCCGTCGCCCTTGCCCGCGGGGCCTTCACGGGGATGTCCGGGCTGCTCGTCGCCCTGGTCGCTGCGCTCGGGATCCCGCTCGCCTGGGTCTGGATCGCCTCCCAGATCGCCGGCACAAAGCGAGACCTGACCCCCTCCCTCGCTCTTCTGATCACCACCGGGATCCTCGTCAGCTACTGGGCGGCCCTGGTGGTCGGGTCTCGGCTGCGAGGGCATTGGGTCTCGGATGCCGAGCGGCGGGCGAGAGCGCGGCGGATGTCATGGAACCGCAGCTTCAGGGACGAGCCCCGCCACGCGAGCGAGGACGAAAGCGACCCGATCGAGCGGCTCTTCGTGATCGTCGCGGTGTTCGGCGTCATCGCCTTCGAGGTCTGGTTCTTCTTCTTCGCAGGCTCGCCCCTGCCGAATCAGCCCGCTTTCTGATGGAGGCTGCCGCACCGGCAGCCGCACCGGCAGCCGCTCCGGCGCGGCGGCTGAGCCGCAAGGAGAAGCAGGCGGAGACGCGCCGGCTGCTGCTCGACGCCGCCGAGCGCGTCTTCCTGCGTTGGGGCCTGCGAGGGTCGAGCGTCGAGGAGATCGCGGCGGAGGCCGGCTTCACGCGCGGCGCGTTCTACTCCAACTTCAAGAGCAAGGACGAGCTCTTCGTCGAGCTGCTCCAGGACCGTGTCTACCGCCAGTACGCGGCGATGGCTGAGCAGGCTCAGGAGCAGCCGGGGACGCCTCGGGAGCGGCTCCGCTGGGGGATCGAGCGGGTCAGGGACATGCAGAAGGCGGAGGACGGAAACCTGCTCTTCAGGCTCTGGCTCGAGTGCCTCACCCAGGCGGCCCGGGACGAGGACTTCCGCAAGCTCGCTGCAACCTTCTGGAGCGGCAATCGCGGAATGCTCTCCGAGCAGGTCAGGGAGACCTTCGAGGAGATCGGACGCCCGACGCCGTTGCCGCCGAAGCAGATCGCGACGGCGATGATCGCGCTCGACGTCGGGCTGGCGGTCCAGCACCTGGTCGATCCAGAGGAAGCGCCGCTGGATGACTACATCCCGCTCTTCGACGCTCTCTTCGGAGAGATGCTCGAGGCCGACACGAAGTAGTACCTGGATCGCGACCAACCGCGCGGGAGGCGTCATCACCCATCCCTAGCCTGGCGTGGATGGCCGCCAACCGCTCCCAATATCGCTGTTCGGAGTGCGGGCACGCCGCCCTCACCTGGACCGGGCAGTGCTCAGGGTGCGGCGCCTGGAACACGCTCGAGCAGGAGAGCGCCCCGGCGGCCCGGGGGAGCCGCGGCACCCGGGCCAAGCGCGGAAGCGCTCCCAATCCGATCCCGCTCCGCGAGGTGAAGGCCGAGCGCTCGGCTCGACTCGGCACCGGGATCGCGGAACTCGACCGGGTGCTCGGCGGCGGGCTGGTGCCGGGGTCGCTGGTCCTGCTCGGCGGCGCTCCGGGAATCGGCAAGAGCACGCTGGCGGGGATGGCGCTCGCCAACATCGCCGGCGCCGGGAACGACGTCCTCTACGTCTCGGGCGAGGAGTCCGCCGCGCAGGTCCGGCGGCGGGCAGAGCGGCTGGGCGAAGACGCGCTGTCGGTGCCGATGCTCGCCGAGCCCTCCCTCGAGTCGGTGCTGGCCGCGCTCGAGTCCGAGCGCCCCGCGGCCTGCGTGATCGATTCGGTCCAGACGCTGGCGATCCCGGATGCGGCGCCCGGCAGCGTCGGCGCGATCCGAGCTGCGACCTCGGCCCTGCTCGAGACGGCGAAGCGCCTCGACGTGACGCTGATCCTGATCGGCCACGTCACCAAGGAGGGATCGCTCGCCGGACCGCGCGCGCTGGAGCACCTCGTCGACTGCGTGCTCCACTTCGAGGGCGAGCGGGAGCGAACCTTCCGCACGCTGCGGGCTCTCAAGAACCGCTTCGGTGCGACCAGCGAGGTGGGCGTCTTCGAGATGAAGCAGGGCGGGCTGGTCGAGGTGCTCGACCCCTCGGCGCGCTTCGTCGGCGAGGCGAGGCCCGCTCCGGGGTCGGTCGTTCTCTGCGCGATGGAGGGAACGCGGCCACTGCTGGTCGAGGTCCAGGCCCTGGTCGCTCCGACGGAGATCGTTCCCCCGAGGCGCACGGCGACCGGCGTCGACCGCAACCGCCTGGCCCTCGTCCTCGCCGTCCTCACTCGCCATGCGGGCCTCTCGCTCGGCACCGCCGATGTCTTCGTGAACGTCGCCGGAGGAGTTCGCATCGACGAGCCGGGCGCAGACCTGGCCATCGCGATGGCAGTGGCCTCAGCCCACTCGGGCCAGGCCCTGGAAACCGACGGCAAGCCTCTCGCCTGCTTCGGAGAGATCGGCCTGACCGGCGAGGTGAGATACGTAGCCCACGCAGACCGCCGAGTCGCCGAGGCCCAGAAATTCGGGCTGGGGAAAGTGCTGGGCCCCCCACCGGCTGACGAGCCAATAACGGGCTTATCGGCAGTGGACAGCGTTACGGCTGCGCTGTCGCGGCGACGCGCAGGCGCGCCGCTCCGGCGCGCGGCGTAGCCGCTCCTGCGGCGACAGGACCCGCCGCCGGAGCGCATGGTCTCGCGCCAAATAACGCCCGCCCACAAACGCCCCTTGACAACCACCATCCCGACCTCTCCACACGGATTTCCCCGCAAAGCACGCTGCTTTGCTTTCTGCTTCCATCATTCCGATGCCGTCTGCGCTTCCGGGTGACGAGTTACAGGAGTTGGAGGCGCGACAGGATCCGCGACTTCTCCGGGCCCTCGACATCGTCGCCCCCGGTACAGCCCTCCGAGAGGGGATCGACAACATCGTCCACGCGCGGACCGGTGGATTGATCGTCATTGGAGACCCGGAAGAGGTCTCCTTTCTCTTTTCCGGGGGGATCAGCCTCGACATCGACTACACACCGGCGCTGCTCTACCAGGTGGCGAAGATGGACGGCGCGATCGTGCTGAACGAGCAGGCGACCAAGATCGTCTGCGCCAACGTCCAGCTGATGCCCGACCCGACCATCCTCTCGTCGGAGACCGGCACCCGGCACCGCACCGCGGAGCGCGTCTCGAAGCAGACCGACGCGCTGGTCGTGGCGATCTCGGAGCGCCGCGAGGTCGTCTCGCTCTACCTGGGCGGGATGAAGTACATCCTTCAGGACATCCCAGCCGTGCTGGCGAAGGCCAACCAGGGTCTCGCCACGCTCGACAAGTACCGGGTCCGGCTCGACGCGGTCTCAACGCGGCTGACGTGGCTCGAGTTCGAGGGCGGCTCGGTTCTCTACGACGTGCTCTCCGTGCTCCAGAGGGCGGAGTTCGTGACGCGGATGGCGGTCGAGGTCGAGCGCTACATCGTCGAGCTCGGCACCGAGGGCCGGCTGATCGAGATGCAGCTGGAGGAGACCATGGTCGGCGTCGCGGCGGACAAGGCGGCGCTGATCCGCGACTACTCGGTCGAGGACACCGAGGAGAACCTGACGATGACGACCGGTGCGATCGCGCGCATGCCACATCAGGACCTTTTGGACTTCGGCCGCCTCGCCGAACTGCTCGGCTACGACCGCAAGGTCTCGACGCTCGACTTCCCGGTGTCGCCTCGCGGCTACCGCGTCCTCGGCCGGATCCCGCGCCTGCCGAAGCTGGTGGTGCAGCGGATCATCCAGGAGTTCGGCGGGCTCGAGGAGGTCCTCGCCGCGAGCGACGACGACCTCGAGGCCGTCGAGGGCGTCGGCACCGGGCGAGCGAAGGACATCCGCGAGGGCCTGCGCAGACTTCAAGAGGTCGATCCAGTCGACCGGTACCTACAGAGTTGACGGCCCCGTCAGGCCGTCTCTACGAAAGGAGAGACCCATTCCAGAGGCAACAGCAGATGTAATTGATGACGCGTCGGTTGCCGACATCGAACTCGAAGCGCCAGTCAATATTCATTTCGAGGTCGGCGACAACGTCGTTTACCCGCACCATGGGGCAGGGGTTGTCCTGAAGAAGGAATCGAAGGACATGATGGGCGAGAAGCGGGACTACCTGACCATCAACATCCTGCACAACAACATGACCGTGATGGTCCCCTGCGAGAACGCCGGCCGCGCCGGACTGAGGCGCGTGATCGACGAGGAGCAGGTCAAGAAGGTGATCGGAGTCCTCACCGACGACGTCTCCGAGATGCCGAAGAACTGGAACCGCCGCTTCAAGCACAACCGCGAGAAGATCAAGACGGGCGACGTCTATGAGCTCGCTGAAGTGGTTCGCAACCTCGCGATCAGGGAGTGGGAGAAGGGACTTTCCACCGGCGAGAAGCAGATGTACACCCGCGCCAAGAAGATCCTCGCGTCCGAGTTCATGTACGCCCTCGACAAGGACGAGGAAGGCGCCGAGGCCTACTTGGACGAGCTGCTGGAGGAGCGCTTCGGCGCCGCAAAGGCGACCGCCTAGCCAGGCGCGTCCCTCCGCATCGGCCGTGATCGCGGCCGCCGGCTCCGGGCAGAGACTCGGAGCCGGTGGCCCGAAGGCCTTCGTGGAGCTCGCCGGGCGGCCGATGCTCGAGTGGTCGCTCGACGCCTTCCGCGCCGCGGACACGATCGCCGAGATCGTTGTCGCGGCGCCACCGGGTCACCATGACGCGGTGAGCGAGCACGGCGTCGTCCCCGTGGCCGGCGGGGAGCACCGCTCCCAGTCGGTTGCCAACGCGCTTGCGCTCTGCGCGGAGGAGCTCATCGTCGTTCACGACGCGGCCCGGCCGCTGGTCACGGCCGGCCTGATCGATGCGATGGTCGAGGAGCTCGCCGCTGAGGAGGATGCCGCCGGCGTGATCGCGGGCACGCCGGTCACCGACACGATCAAGCAGGTCGGCGATGCGGGAGGCGTGGAACGGACCCTCGATCGCTCCGGCCTCTGGGCGGTTCAGACGCCGCAGGTTTTCCGGGCGGGCGCGCTGCGCGAGGCCCTATCCGACGCGAACTCGCTGCCGGAGGCGAGCGATGACGCGATGCTGATCGAGCGGGCGGGCGGGCGGGTCGTGATCCACTCGACGTCGCCGGACAACATCAAGGTGACCACGCCGTTCGACCTCCGCGTCGCCGAGCTCCTGCTGCGCGAGCGCGCATAGGACCGATGGGCGCCGGGGCGGAGAGAAAGCGCGCGCTCGGAGGAACGGCGCTGACCATCGCGGCGCTCGGTGTCGTCTTCGGCGACATCGGGACGAGCCCGATCTACACGATCCAGACAGCCTTCAGCCCGAGCGACCCACACCCGATCCAGGCGACCACCGATCACGTCTACGGCATGGCGTCGCTGATCTTCTGGGCCGTGACGATCATCGTCACGGTCAAGTACATCGGCTTCGTCATGAGTGCGGACAACGACGGCGAGGGCGGGATCATGGCGCTGATCTCGCAGGTCCGGCAGATCGGCGACCGCGTCCAGGGCAGGACGAAGTTCGTGCTGGCGGGCCTCGGCGTCTTCGGGGCGGCCCTCTTCTTCAGCGACAGCATGATCACCCCCGCGATCTCGGTCCTCTCGGCGGTCGAGGGCACGAAGACGATCTCCTCCTCGATGGACAGCCTCGTGATCCCGATCACGGTGACGATCATCGTCAGCCTGTTCCTCCTCCAAAGGCTGGGCAGCGGGGCGGTCGGCCGGGTGTTCGGCCCGATCATGCTCGTCTGGTTCGCGACCATCGCGGTGCTCGGGGTCCGTGGCATCACGATGCACCCCGCGGTGCTCCAGGCGCTCTCGCCGAGCTACGCCTTCGACCTCCTCTTCCACAACGGATCTACGGGCTTCTTCGTCCTCACCTCCGTGGTTCTGGCGTTCACCGGCGTTGAGGCGCTCTACGCCGACATGGGTCACTTCGGGCGTCCCGCGATCACGAAGGCGTGGCTGCTCCTCGTCTTCCCCGCATGCATCCTCAGCTATCTCGGGCAGGGTGGCCTTGTCCTGCACGACCCGAGCGCGATCGGTGCCCCTTTCTTCAAGCTGATGCCGCACGCCGGCCTCATCCCGCTGGTCATCCTGGCGACGATGGCGACCGTGATCGCTTCACAGGCGGTGATCTCCGGTGCCTTCTCCATCGCGCACCAGGCAGCGCAGCTGGGCTACCTGCCCCGCCTAAGGGTGGTTCACACCTCGACCAGTGCCTACGGACAGGTCTATGTCCCGATCATCAACCGGCTGCTGCTCGTCGCGGTACTCGCCCTGGTTATCGGCTTCCAATCGTCGGCCAAGCTCGCCTTCGCCTACGGAACCGCAGTGACCGGCACCATCCTGGTGACCACCGTCCTGTTCCTCGTCATCAGCCGGCACCGCTGGCGACGCCCGCTCTGGCTGGTGCTGCTGGGCGCCGGGTTCTTCCTGACGATCGAGCTCGCCTTCTTTGCGTCCAATCTGACCAAGATCGGCCACGGCGCCTGGCTGACGCTCGCGATCGGCGCCGTGCTCTTCTTCGTGATGGTCACCTGGTACCGCGGACGCAAGCTGGTCACCGCCGAGCGCTTCCGGGTGGAGGGCCCGCTCAGGGACTTCGTCAAGGAGATCCGCGAAAAGAAGCCGTCGGTGGCGCGGGTGCCCGGGACGGGGGTGTTCATGAACCGCGGCAAGGAGACCGCCCCGCTCTCGATGCGGGCCTGCGTCGACCACCTCCATTCGCTCCCCGAGAACGCGATCATCCTCTCGCTCGAGACCATGCCCGTCCCCAGGGTGAGGCCCAAGGACCGCCTCGAGATCGACGATCTCGGCTACCAGGACGATCGCCTGACCTTCGTCCGCGCCAAGCACGGATACGCGGAGGAGTACGACGTGCCGAAGCTGATCAGTCAGATCGCGAAGACCGGCGTGGAGTGTCCGGTCGATGCCCGCCACGCGTCGTTCTTCCTCTCCCGCGTCGAGCTCCGGCCGACCGACCGGCCGGGGATGAGCCGTTGGCGCAAGCGCCTCTTCCTGATCACGGCGCGGATCAGCGCCGAGCCGGCCGATTACTTCCGGCTGCCCCGCAAGCGGACGGTCACCCTCGGCTCGGTGATCGAGTTCTGACCGAGGCCGGCCTAGCGCCGCATCAGCACGTAGACGAGTCCGATCACGAAGGTGAGCTGCCCCACCCCGAGTGCGGTGCCGAGGTTCTTGGCGCCCAAGAGCTCGGCGAGCCCCACCCCGACGACGAAGGCCGCGAGCACGATGGCCAGCTTGGCGAGCACCGGGCGGACTCTAGAGGTGGGTACCTTTGGCGCGTGCTGACGGACTACCACCTGCACCTGCGCCCGGACGACCTGGAGGCGACGGCCGCCGACCATTTCACCGAGGAGAACGTGGACCGCTACCTCGCGGCCGCCGAGGAGCACGGGATCGCCGAGCTTGGGGTCTCCGAGCACGTCTACCGTTTCTCACAGGCGCTGGAGGTCTGGGACCACCCCTTCTGGCGGGAGCAGGCCGTCGATGACCTGGACGACTACGCGGACTTCGTGCGGGCGACGCCCCTGCGGCTCGGGATAGAGGCTGACTTCATCTCCGGTACGGAGGACCGGATGGCGAACCTGCTCGGGGAGCGCGACTTCGACTACGTAGTGGGCTCTGTCCACTTCCTCGGACCTCACGCCGTGGATCACGAGGGCTACGACGTCTGGGAGGCGGACGGCGATCCCGACCGGGTCTGGGGCCGCTACTTCGAGACGCTCGCCGAGGCTGCCCGCTCGGGGCTGTTCGACATCCTCGCCCACCCGGACCTGGTCAAGGTCTGGGGCAGGGGAAGGCCCCTCCCGGACCGGGACCCGCGCTTCTACTACGAGCCGGCGGTGGAGGCGATCGCCGAGTCGGGAATCGCCGTGGAGGTATCCACCGCCGGCCTGCGCAAGCCGGCCGGCGAGCTCTACCCCTCACGCGCATTCGCGGAGATGTGCGTCGAGGCCGGGGCCGAGTTCGCCCTCTCCTCCGACGCCCACGCTCCCGAGCATGTCGGCTACGGCTACGACGCGGCGATGGAGTTCCTCGACGGGCTCGGCGTCGAGACGATCTGCCTCTTCGAGCGGCGCACCCGGCGATCGGAGCCGATCGGAAGGTCGGGGATCGAGGCGACGGAGCCCGCGGACCGTCCAGGGGCGGGCGCCTGATGCCGCTTCGCGTCGGCATCGGCTACGACAGCCACCGCCTCGCCGAGGGCGAGCGACTGGTGATCGGCGGCGTCGAGATCGAGCACGATCGCGGGCTCGCAGGGCACTCGGACGCCGACGTCCTCACCCACGCCATCATCGACGCGGTGCTCGGCGCCTGCGGCCTCGGCGACATCGGAGAGCTCTTTCCAGACAGCGAGGAGCAGTGGCGGGACGCGAACTCGATCGACCTGCTGCGGATCGTGATCGGCCAGATGTCGGGCGCGATCGCGAACGTCGACGTGACCGTGATCTGCGAGGAGCCGAAGCTCGCGCCCTACAAGACCGAGATCTCCTCGCTGCTGACCGGGGTCCTCTCGGCGCCGGTGAGCGTCAAGGCGTCGACCAACGAGGGGATGGGCGCGATCGGCAGGGGAGAGGGAATCGCCTGCATGGCCGTCGCGCTCGTCGACACGGGCGACGAGCTCCGGAGGGCCTGACCCCAATAAGCTTGGGCGGGATGGCGCAGGACCGGCTGAGAGAGGGGCTCGCTGGCATCGCCTCACGGCTGCCGGCGGCGTTTGGCGATGCCGCCTTCGACCTGAAGACCTTCGCGGACGTCGGCTTGGTTCGCCCGATGCGCCCGGACAAGCTGGGCCGAGTCGTGGAGCGCTACGTCCGCTGGGGGGCGTCCCCGGCCCTCGGCTCCGCGTCCAACGCGATTACCGCCCCGGACCGCCTCGCGATAGTCGACGAGGCCGGCACGCTCACGTGGGAGCGCACTCACCGCCGCTCGAACGCGCTGGCCCGCGCCCTGCAGGGCGAGGGCGTGGAGGAGGGAGACGGCGTCGCGATCATGTGCCGGAACCACCGCTACTTCATCGAGGCGACGATGGCGTGCGCAAAGCTCGGTGCCGTCGCCCTCTACCTCAACACGGCGTTCGCCGGGCCGCAGCTCGCCGATGTCATGGAGCGCGAGAAGCCGGCGGCCCTGATCTACGACCAGGAGTTCACCGAGCTGCTCGCGGGGGCGACCAAGGGCCTCCGCAGCTTCGTCGCTTGGGAGGAGAAGGAGGGCACTGACGAGGTCACCCTCGAACAGCTGATCTCGGACTCTCACGGAGAGGACCTTCGCCCACCCTCCGAGCAGGGTCGCTACATCATCCTCACGTCTGGGACGACCGGCACGCCAAAGGGCGCGCAGCGAAGCCAGCCGGAGGGCCTGAGCGCGCTCGCGGCCCTCTTCTCGAAGATCCCCAGGCGCTACGGCGAGACGGTGATGATCGCGGCGCCGCTGTTCCACTCGTGGGGCTTCCTGCACTTCATGCTCAGCCTCCCGACCGCGGCCACGATGGTCCTGCGGCCGAAGTTCGACCCGGAGGACACCCTGCAGGCGACGGCCGAGCACCGCGCCCGGGTCCTTGCGGTCGTCCCGGTGATGATGCAGCGCATCATCTCTCTGCCCGAGGAGGCCAAGCGCCGCTACGACCTCTCCTCGCTCGAGGTGACCGCGGCCAGCGGCTCTGCCCTGCCCGGCGAGCTCGCCACCAACTGGATGGACGAGTTCGGGGACAACCTCTACAACCTCTACGGCTCGACCGAGGTCGCATGGGCGACGGTGGCCACGCCGGAGGACATGCGCGCGGCTCCCGGCACCGCCGGCAGGCCCCCGCGCGGCACCGTGATCAGGATCGTCGACGAGGACGGCAACGACGTCTCGCCCGGCGAGACGGGCCGGATCTTCATCGGCAACCAGATGGCGTTCGAGGGCTACACGGGTGGCGGCGACAAGGAGCACATCGGCGACCTGCTCTCCTCCGGCGACGTCGGCCACTTCGACGACTCAGGCCGCCTCTTCATCGACGGCCGAGACGACGAGATGATCGTCTCCGGCGGGGAGAACGTCTTCCCCCGCGAGGTCGAAGACCTGCTCTCCGATCACGAGGCGGTATCCGAGGCGGCGGCGATCGGCGTCGACGATGAGAAGTTCGGACAGCGGCTGCGCGCGTTCGTGGTCAAGGAGGATGGGGCGGACGTCAGCGAGGACGAGCTGAAAGACCACGTGAAGGCCAACCTGGCCCGCTACAAGGTGCCGCGGGAGATCGTGTTCGTCGACGAGCTTCCGCGCAACGCGACGGGTAAGGTCCTGAAGCGCGAGTTGGCCGAACACCAGCCCGCCGACTGAGTCGACCGGAGGGACCGCACAGCTTGTCCGACATTGAGAGCCTGGAGCCGATCGGTGACCAGAAGGAGGATGACGTTGCTCACCCCCTCGCCGCCGATGAGATCCGAGCCGAGATCGACCAGGCTCGCGCGGCGACCGACCGCTTCCGCTCGAAGGCGTCGGATCTGATCCACGAGCTCCGCGACCGCGAGGCGCAGGCCCGAAACGATGCGATTCTCGCTCAGGCTGCCGCCGAGGACGCGCAGGCACAGGCTCAGTTGGCCATTGAGCACGCCAAGCGGATCGAGGCCCGCACGACCGCCAAGGCACGCGAGGTGATTCAGAAGGCCGGGAAGCTGGCCCACGAGGCAGAGCGCCGCTCGGCGGCTCTCGAGAGGTCCCTGGCCGACGCGCGGGAGCGTGCCCAACTGGCTGATCAGCGCACGGCCGAGCTGCAGGCGCACGCCACCGCCGCGCAGCAGCAGACAAAGGACCAACTCGTGAAGCTCGAGGAGGCCGTGAGGCGGGCGGAGGCGCGCGCCATCGAGGCGGAGGAGCAGCGAGAGTCGGTCCGCCGTCGCGCCGAGGAGGCGATCGAGCGCTTGAAGGAGGAAGCTCGCGAGCACGCCGAGGCCGCGATCAGGGATGCACGAGAAACCGCCGAGGCCGGCGCCAAGGAGGCGCTCGAGCGAGCTGAGGAGGCCGACGGACGGCTCAGCGACCTGCGCCGGCGCCTCAACGAGGCCGAGCAGAGAGCGATGGCGGCGGAGGAGCGCGCCGAGGCGGCGAGTGAGGGCGAGAAGACCGAGGCCGATCGGCTGAAGCGGGAGATGGAGCGGAAGGTCCGCGAAGCGGCCGAGGAGGCCCGCCGCGAGTCTGAGGACCGCGTCCGCAGGCTCGCCGACCGAGTGGCGAAGGAGGCGGAGGCGCGCGCCCGCGCCGAGGCCGAGGCGACCCTCAGCCAGGAGGCCGTGAAGCTTCAGCGGGAGGCCGACGAGCGGGTGGAGGCGGCCCGCCGCCGCGCAGAACAACAGGTCCAGGAGAAGGTCGATCGTGCCCGGAGCGAGGCGCTCGCCGGCGCCGTGCACGACGAGGCCGAGGATTCATCAGCCGAATCGGAGCAGCCCGGGCGGATTGCGGAGGAAGCGCCCGCGGGCGAACCCGCGGGCACGCGCTACGTCGGTGGCCGCAGGCTCCGCACCTTCTAGGCCCTCTGACCGGGGCCGCCGCCGAGTGGCTCTCCTAGCCGCCTAGGCCGCGTCGACGCTGAGCTCTGAGCTCTCGCCGTTGGCGGGGTTGCCGTTCATCGAGCCGTTGCCGTTGATCCGGACCTGCAGGCGGCGAGCGGCCCGGCTGAGGCGCTTCGCCGCTCGCTCCGCGGCCGAGGCCTGGGCGCGGCCGATGAAGTCATGGACGAGGGCGTTGGCGTCGACCGGATGCTCGACCTGCGGCACGTGGCCGCACTGGTCGAGAACGACCTGCTGCGCGCTCGGCACGGCGTCCCGGACGTATCGGGAAAAGGCCAGGGGGACCAGGGGATCCTCGTCTCCCCAGACGAACAGCGAAGGCGGCTCGAGGTCCCTGAGGCGGGTGTAGAAGCCCTTCGGGCCCTTGGGCTCCTCCAGGTAGATGTGGCGGGCGGAGGCGTGGAACGCGACGCGTGCGTTGACCGACCGGTAGGTGCGCAGGAACTCCTCCACGGCGACGTCGGCGGCGGACGGGTGAATCCGCTCGGGCCGGGAGAACATGCTCCAGAACTGCTGGCGCACCAGGGCGTCGCCGAAGGTGTGGGGGATCGCGGCGAGCTCGGGCCGAAGCAGCTTCACGACCGGGACGAAGTGACGGCGACGGCGCCAGGCCATCGAGGGGCAGAGCAGGCTGAGGCTGCGGACCCGGTCCGGTTCCCGGAGCCCGACCTCGATCGCCACCCTCCCTCCGAGGGAGTTGCCCACCAGGTGCGCGCGGTCGATTCCCGCCGCGTCCATGAACCGGATCACCGCGCGGGCGAACCAGGGGGCGTCGTAGGGCGCCCGCAGCGGCTTCGACGACGATCCGAATCCCGGGAGGTCGATGGCGTGAACCGTGTACTCCGGGGTCAGGGCGGAGACGGTCTCGAAGAAGCTCGTCTTGTTGCTGCCGAGCCCATGGATCAGGATCACGGTCTCGATGCCGTCACCGGCGGTGAGGGTCGAGATCCGGGCCTTGCCGGCTCGCACCTCGTGGATCCGGACGAGGGGCGGCCTGCCGTTGGGGAGCTTGAAGAATCCCTCGAAGGCGACCGCGAGATCGAGGTTGCCGCGCGCCCAGAGCCGCCGAGAGCGGAACGCATCCAATCCCGAGAGCTGGCCTTCGCGGAGCTCGAGCCAGGTCGCCGCGTCGGTCCCGATCACGACGTCCGGGTCGCTCTTCGGCGAGGCGCTGACCTCGCAGCCGTTCTCGTCCAGCTCGACGGCCCAGCTCAGCCCGAGGTCGTCCAGCTCTATGCGATAGCTGGCGCTGAAGCCGGGATCGGCTCCAAGGTAGCGCTGGGGGAGGGAGGCAAACGCATCCTCCACAGCGCGCAGACGCTGATGCTCAAGCGGTGCCTGAGTCACGGCCGCCCCAGATTACTGGCCCGAACGGTTGTTCCCACTCATCGGTTTTGCGTGTTTGTCCGCTTCCCTGCGGAATATGCGTGTTTCCCGTGCCCGAATAGCATCCGCGGCGTGGCGGGCATGCGCATCCAGGACACGCTCAGCGGCGAGACCCGCGAGCTCGACTCCCGGGATCCCGGCGAGGTCGGCATCTACGCGTGCGGCCCGACGGTGTACGGGCGGATCCATATCGGGAACGCGCGGCCGTTCGTCCTGTTCACGCTGCTCAAGCGCTTCCTCGAGCACGAGGGGTTGAACGCCAAGCTCGTCATCAACGTCACGGACATCAACGACAAGATCTATGACGCGGCCCGCGAGGCCGGCAAGCCATCCGCGGAGTACGCGGAGGAGATGACCGCCGCCTACATCGCGGACACGGACGCTCTCGGGATCGGCCGGCCCGATGCCGAGCCGCTCGCCACGGAGACGATCGACGAGATCGTCTCGCTGATCGAGGCCCTGATCGAGAGCGGCCACGCCTACCAGGCCAACGGCGATGTGTACTTCCGCGTCCGCAGCTTCGACGGCTACGGCAAGCTCTCCAACCGGGATACGGCGGAGATGGATCAGGGGGAGGAGGCCGGGACGGCCTCGCTCAAGGAGGACGCGCTCGACTTCGCCCTCTGGAAGGGCCAGAAGGAGGACGAGGACACCGCGTGGGACTCGCCGTGGGGCAAGGGCCGGCCCGGCTGGCACATCGAATGCTCGGCGATGTCGGAGAAGGAGCTCGGCCCGGACTTCGCGATCCATGGCGGCGGCATCGACCTGGTCTTCCCCCACCACGAGAACGAGATCGCGCAGACCGAGGCGGCCCGCGGACTGCCCCTCGCCCGCGTCTGGATGCACAACGGGATGGTCCAGATCGACGAGGAGAAGATGTCCAAGTCGGTCGGCAACATCTTCCAGCTCTCCGAGGCGATCGACCGCTACGGCGGCCAGACCGTGGTCGCCTACCTCGCCTCAGGGCACTACCGCCAGCCGCTCGCGTTCTCGGACGAGCAGCTCACCGAGGCCGCCGCTCGCGTCGACCGGATTCGCAACTACCTGCGCGACGCGCCCGGAGGGGATCCGGATGAGTTCCTGATCGAGAAGCGCCGGGCGTTCCTCGACGCGCTGGCCGACGACTTCAACACGCCGCAGGCCTTCGCGGTCCTCTTCGAGATCGTCGCCGAGGGAAACAGACGCGAGCTCCTTGGAGCCCGCGGAGTCCTGGAGGAGCTTCTCCCGCTGCTCGGCCTCGACTCGCTGCTGGCGCAGGACGAGGCCCCGCCACCCGAGGCGGAGGAGCTGCTCGCCCAGCGCCAGGAGGCGCGGGCCGCAAAGGACTTCGGCCTCGCTGACTCTCTCCGAGACAAGCTGGCCGAGATGGGCTGGGAGGTCCGCGACGAGGCCGGCGGCGCCCGGCTCGTCCGGCGCCGCTAGCGGTGGCCGATCGCGAGTGGATCTACGGACGCCGGCCGGTGGCCGAGGCCGAGCGCGGCCGGCGCCGGGTTCACCGGATCTGGCGAGCGCCCGACACCGCGGCGGAGGAGCTCGAGCGCCTCTGCGGATCCCCGGACCATCAGGGGATCGTCGCCGAGGTGGACCCCTACCCCTATGCCGACCCCACCTCCCTGCTCGACGCGGACGACGCGCTGGTCGTGGCACTCGATCAGGTCCAGGACCCGCACAACCTGGGTGCGGTCTGCCGGGCGGCCGAGGTCGCCGGCGCCGCCGGCGTGGTGATCCCGGAGCGGCGTGCCGCCTCGGTGACGGCGGCGGCGTGCAAGGCCTCGGCTGGAGCGGTGGAGCATCTGCCAGTGGCCCGGGTGCGGAATCTGGCCGACTGGCTGGAGGACGCGAAGCGGCGCGAGGCCTGGATCTACGGCGCCACCGCGGACGCCGAGCGCCTCTATACGGAGGTCGAGTGGGCGGGTCGCGCCGTGCTCGCGCTCGGCTCGGAGGGCTCGGGGCTGCGGAAGCGAGTTGCCCAGACCTGCGACGAGCTGGTCTCGATTCCGCTCGCGGGCAGGGTCGGGTCGCTGAACGCCTCGGTGGCGGCTGCGGTGATCCTCTTCGAGGCGCGTCGGCAGCGAGCCGGCTAGCCGCCGGTGAACCCGCTCGGGTCCAGCGAGTCCATCGCACGCAGCTCCGAGCGGCGCAGCGCCTCGGTTCGCAGGTGCGCGATCTCCTGGTAGGCCGGCGAGGAGACCATGTCGAGGAACGCCTGCCGGGTCGGGTACTCGACCAGGACCATCAGGTCCCAGGAGCCTTCTCCGATCAGAGACTCGGAGGGCTGACCGGCGAAGACCGGACGGCCTCCGACGCCATCGAGGATCGGAGCCACCGCCGTGCCGTACTCGGCGTAGCGCTCCGCCCCACCGTCGGGAACGAACTCCAGGAGGTTGAGCATGTAGACCGGCCCGTCGGAGGCGCGCCCGGCAAAGGCGGCGAAATCCTCCTCGTTCAGCCTCTCGGCGCCGCCCTTGGCTTCCATCCTCGGCAACCCTAGCGGCGAGGTCTGCGCCGGGATCAGGCGGCTACCTGTACAGGCTCCGCGGCCTGCTCCGCCAGCGCGACCAGCTCGTCGAGGATCTCGGCGTAGCGGTCCCGCAGCTCCTGCTCGGAGAGCCGCCCGTCCTCGGTAAAGGCGTCATCTGCATGACCCACCGGGAGATCCATGTCGATCACGCGGGCGCCGCTCGCGCCGAGGACCTTGCGTGCCTCGGCCTGCGACCAGACCGCGCCGAACATGCCGGTGCTCGCGCCTACGACGGCGGCGGGCTTGCCCCAGAGCGCGTTCTCACCCTTTGGCCGGGACGCCCAGTCCAGGGCGTTCTTGAGCTGGCCGGGGATCGAGGAGTTGTATTCCGGTGTGGCGATCAGGATCGCGTCGGCGGACTCGATCGCCTCTCGCAGCCGGCGGGCGCCTTCCGGGCCCGCGCCCCGATCGTCGTCCTCGTCGTAGGGCTCGACCGCCTTGAGCCCGTCGAAGATCTCGAGCGCCACGGACGGCGGCATCAGCTCCGCCGCCGTCCGCAGCAGCTCGGTGTTGTGGGAGTCGCGACGCAGGCTTCCTGAGATCGCGAGCAGATGCATGGCTACGACCCGTGCTTGATGAGCTCGAGGTGGACGGAGAGGGTGACCTCGTCGCCGAGGGCCTTACCGCCGCCCGGCAGCTCCATCTGCCAGTCGAGGCCGTAGTCGTGCCGGTCGACCTTCGTCTCGAGGTCGAGCCCGATGTGGTCGTTGCCGCTCGGGCCTGGCGCCGGCCCGCTGAGCTCGCCGCGGGCCACGACCGGCTTGGTGATACCGCTGACGGTCAACTCGCCATCGACGACCACCTGGTCGTCATCGGCCTTGATCTCGGTGGACTGGAACGAGATCTCCGGCGTCTTCTCGGCATCGAAGAACTCGGGGGAGAGCAGGTGGGCTTGGAGGTTCTCCTCCTTGACCTGGACGCTCTCGACGGGAACGCGGCCCGAGAGCTGCGGCTGGCCGGAGGAAGCGCTGAGGGTTGCCTCGAACTTGCCGAAGCTGCCCCGGAAAGTCCCGACGACGTGCTTGACGGCAAATCCGACATGCGAATGCACGGGATCTGATTGCCAGGTGCCGCTCGGGATGGTTGACTCTGCTTGTGCCGTTGCCATTTGAAGGACTCCTTTGGGTGAGGTAGACTTAGTTGACCTGTCAAACAGTTTAGCAGAGACACTTGACTACACAACAGTTGAAAACTCAAACACTTCCGTCGACCGATGCGTTCGGCAGGCTGCTGAGCGCCCACGCGGCCCTCGTCCGCGAGCTGAGCGCAGCGCTGGTGGAAAGCCACGGGTTGACGATCAACGACTACGGCTGTCTGCTCCTCCTATCGCGAGCGGGCGAGGAGGGCATGCGGCGCATCGACCTGGCAAACGAGTTGCAACTCTCCCCCTCGGGGATCACGCGGTTGCTCGATCGCCTGGAGGACCAGGGGCTGGTCGGGAAGGGCGAGTGCAAGTCGGATGCGCGGGTGAGCTACGCGATCCTTACCGACGAGGGCCTCGCCAAGCTCCGGGATGCCGCGCCCGGCCATGTCGAGGACATCGAGCGAAGGCTCGGCGCCGTCCTCAGCGATGAGGAGATCAAGACGCTGACCGAGTTGCTCGGGCGCCTCGGGGAGCCCCAGGGCGACTGCACCCCGGACTGAGCAGCTGAACCGCCTGCGCTAGCCGACCGGCGCCTCGGGCGCGGCGGGCGCCGTCGGCGCTCCAGCTCCGCCACCAAGGTCGAAGAAGAGGATGCTCGCGACCAGGGCGGCCACCGGCGCGGTCAGGACGTTGGCGATGGCCTGCAGGATCACCCGGCCGGCGTCGCCAAGCGCGGCGCCGATCAGGCCGGCGACCAGCGAGACGGCGAACACGATCAGAAAGGCCAGCACGATCGCGCCGAACACCGGCCAGCCGTTGCCGCGGACGAGCTCGCGGCTGCGGCCGAAGGCACTGAACACACCCTCACCCTCCACGACGATCGACGGTGCGATCACGGCCCAGATGGTGAGCAGGATCAGCCCGGGCACGATGATCAGCACGAAGCCGATCGCGATCGCGAGCCCTGCCAGGATCCCATTGAGGATCAGCGTGCCGATGTAGGGCGCCGCGGCGGAGAAGAGCTCACCGACGGTGTTGTCGCGCCGGCCGTCGCGAACGTCCTGGACCAGCTTCACCACGTAGCCGGTGTAGAGGAAGCTGGCCGCGAAGGCGATCAAGGCTCCCAGGAGTACGAGGGCGAGGCTGCCTGAGACGGCCAGCAGCCCGTTCACCACCGCGGCGATGCCGATCACGATCACCGCCCCGCCCAGCAAGGCGCCGGCCTGGCTCTGGTAGGTCTTGAAGGCCTCGCCGATCACTCGGCCGGGCTCGATCCGGTTGCCGCTCGCTTCCATCACTCCTCCTCCTTTGGGTTCGCCGGGTGGCGCGGTCGAATGACCCGCGATCGCACGCCGAGCGGGACACCGATTACCAGTGGCCGCGGACGGATGACCCGATCGGAGCCCTCCCAGGCACGGATCCTGCAAGCCGAATTGCATCGGCTCCGAACCGTGGTTGACTTTCCCGGATCCGCGAGTAGGCTGCTCCGCGACGAAAGGGTGAACCTCAGGTCGAGCCTGACGGACAGCACCCGGACCGAAAGGCGTCTCCAGGGGAGGTACGGAGCGCCACAGAACACCCCCAAGAGGAGGTTGCTGTGGCTGTACCTACCCCAAGCACAGAAGAGCACGCAGTCGTTCCCGCCCGCGCCATCCCCGATGGCGCCCGCAACAAGGGACCGGGCCCGGACGACGAGTTCCTCGTCGCGCTGGCCAAGCACGGCCGGACCGACGCATACGACCAGCTGGTGCGCCGCTACAGGCGCTTCGTGCGGGTCAAGTCCTCGTCCTACTTCCTGCTCGGCGGCGACGCCGACGACCTGATGCAGGAGGGAATGCTGGGCCTGTTCAAGGCGATCCGCGACTACCGCCCCGAGCGGGAGTCGAGTTTCCGCGGCTTCGCCGAGCTCTGCATCACCCGGCAGATCATCACCGCGGTGAAGACCGCGACCCGCAACAAGCACACCCCGCTCAACCAGTACGTCTCGTTCAGCCAGACACCGGCTGCCGCCGGGGCCGACTCGGAGACCACTCTCGAGGAGGTCCTGCCCGGACCGTCTGTCCGCGACCCCGCAAATCAGGTGATCGCGGGCGAGGAGCTCGAGAGCCTGGTCGCCTGCCTGACCAGCGTCCTCTCGGAGCTCGAAAGTCGCGTGCTGGCGCTCTACCTCGACGGTCACTCGTATGAGGTGGTCGGGGAGAAGCTCGACTGCGACACGAAGACGGTCGACAACGCCCTGCAGCGCGTCAAGCGCAAGGTCGGCATCCACCTCGACTCCCGCGCGGTGAAGGTCTGACGACTTCCATCATCAAACGGGTTGCTCCTGTGGAGCACCCTCGCATGTACGGCACGGCAGCCAAGCGGCCGTCCCGCAAGGGGCGGCCGCTCTATTTGCGGCGCAGGCCCTTTGTGAACCGGCTGGCGAAGCCGCTCGTGGCGACGGTCTTCACCAGCTCGCGTGGCTCGGTCTTGGCGAGCAGCGACTTGAGCTCCTTGCGCTGGCGATCGGAGAGGTTCGAGGGGCGGCCCTTCGAGGCCTTGACGATCTCGACCATGCGCTGCCGATCCTTTTCGGTCAGCCGCGTATTGACGTGGTTGCGGACCGCCAGCACGACCTCGGCGGCGGCGAGCAGCCAGGCGCCGCGCGCCAGCCAGCGACCGCGCGCCGCGGCGGCGCCGGGGTCCGAGAGGGATTCGCGAAGATCGGCCACGCCGGGAGTATGCCCCACCGTCCGTCCACCAACCCGGTTATTGAGGATCCGGCTTCTGTTGACGCGATCCGATAGAGCAGTGATGAGGCTCAGGTATGCCATCGGAGGGATCGCCGCCGCCGCGCTGCTCGCACTGCCGGCCGGCGCCGCGGCTTCGCAGGACGATCAGGCCACGAGCCTGACCGCGCAGCAGTGCAGCCAGGAACGAGCCTCCCTCGGGAAGAGGGCGTTCCGCAAGCGCTACGGCGCGAAGCACACCATGCGCTCCTGCGCCAAGCGGACCCGCCCGGCGGTCAATGCCGCCCTCGACACCGCCGGCTCGGACTGCCAGGACGAGCTCGCCCAGAGCGGCACCAGCCAGTTCATCGAAAACTACGGCGAGGACGCCACGGACACGCTCGACAACGCGATGGCCGAGTGTGTCGCCGAGGACACCGACGAGATCCTCAATCCGGAGGACTACGTCGACGACGGCAGCGACGACGGCTCGGACTCTTAGCCGCTGGGTTCGGGCATACCCTGTCCGGGCTGCCCGGATAGCTCAATTGGTAGAGCACGGTCCTTGTAAGGCCGCGGCTGTGGGTTCGAGTCCCACTCCGGGCTCTTGTCCTTCGACGATCTGAAGCCGCCCAGCGCGGGGACCTGGGTCGAGTTCGCCGACGAGCGGCGCAAGCTGCTCCTCTACGGCGGTCCCGTCACCGACCCGCTCGAAAGGCTTGGGAAGGAGGGCTGGGTCGAGTTCGAGCTGCTCTCGACGCCCCGCGCCCTCTCCGGCGCCGCGGGACTGGGAGAGGCGGCCGCCCGCACGCACCTCGTCGCCGAGGGCGGGGTGCCGGCGGCCGCCGCGGCGATCGTCGATGACGTGGGGAGCGACCGCCTCGTCGCCTTCGGCGGCGGCCGGGTGATCGACTCCGCGAAGGCGGTCGCGGCCGTCCGCGGCGGCGAGGTGGCGGCGATTCCGACGACGCTCTCGGGCGCGCCGATGACGGCGATCCACCGTCTGCCCGAAGGCCACGACGCCGCAGCGGGGGTGAGGCCGGCCCTCGTGATCGCCTACGCCGACGCGATGACCAGCGCGCCCGAGCCCCAGCTGCGCGCGACAGCGATGAACGCCCTGGCGCATGGCGCCGATTCGCTCTACACGCCGCTCGCCGATGAGACCTCCCGCGAAGCCGGGCTGCGCGGGGCCGAGATGCTCGGCCGTGCGCTCGATCAGGCGCCAGCGAAGCGGAATCGCTCCGCGCTCGCCCTTGGCGCGATGCTCTGCGGGATCGCCGTCGACCGCGCCGGAATCGCCCTGCACCACGTGCTCGGACAAACGACCGTCAGGGTCCTCGGCACGCCGCACGCGGAGACCTACGCGGCTCTGCTGCCGCACACGATCGGGGCGATGCGCGAGCGTGCGCCCGAGCAGATCCAGGCCCTCGCGGCCGCCCTCGGCACGGACGCGGGCGGGATCGAGTCGCGGATCGCCGAGCTCGCCGGCGACCGCCACCTCGGCGAGCTGGGAGCCGACCGAGGACGGATCGATGAGGTGCTCGACATCGCGATGGCCCGCCCCGAGCTCGAGCACATGACACCCGGCGAGGTGAGCCGCTCGGACCTCGCGGTGATTATCGACGCGGCCTGGTAGGCATACGGGCTGGTATGACCCGCCTGTAACTGGCCGGTCTCCCGGGGTTTCGGTCTGGGCATGGACGAGGAGAGGCTGCTCACCTATCACCGCTTCACGCGGGAGCACGGCGTAAATCGCCCGCTCTACTTCCTCGCGCGCCTCGTTCTCGTCCCGTTCTTCCTCGCCTACCTTCGGCTTTCGCGCATCGGGCGCGAGCACGGCAAGGTCAAGGGGCCGCTGATCGTCGCGGCCAACCACCGCAGCTTCCTCGACCCGTTCGTGATCGGCGCATCGCTTCCCTGGCGGCGTCCCCTCCACTACGTGGCCAAGGTCGAGCTCTTCGAGAAGCGCTGGCAGGGGTGGATCCTCAACCGGCTCGGGGCCTACCCGGTGCGCAGGGGCCAGTCCGACGAGCAGACGCTGGTCACCTCGCGCGAAGTGCTGGAGAGGGAAGGGGCGGTCTGCATCTTCCCCGAGGGCACGCGGCATCGCACCGGCTCGCTGGCCCGGCCGAAGCGTGGCTTCGGCCGCCTCGCGCTCGAAACGGGAGCAGCGGTCCTGCCGGTCGCCGTCCACGGCACCGAGCAGGTCAGGCGGGGCTGGAAGATCCGGCCCCGCAAGGTGAAGGTCCGGCTCGGCCGGGCGCTCACCTTTCCGCGAACCGAGGATCCCTCCCCGACCCTCGCGAACTCCGTCGGGGCGCGGATCTGGCCCGTGATCGAGCTGCAGTGGGAATGGCTCGGCGGGCTCCCGCCGCTCCGCAAGGCCGCGGTGATCGGCGCGGGCAGCTGGGGAACGGCGGTGGCCGTCCTGCTCGCCCGCGGCGGGCTCGAGGTGCAGCTCGGCACCCGCACGCCCGAGCGGGCGGAGGAGATGCGCGAGGCCCGGACCAACGAGCATTACCTCCCGGGGGTTCAGCTTCCAGACTCCCTCACCGTCAAGCGGGCCGCGGACATCGAGCTGGCGGGCATCGACCTCGTCTGCCTGGCCGTCCCGTCGGTCGCCCTGCCCCAGGCCGTCGGCGCGATCGGCGACCGGGTCGGCCAGCGCGCCTCCGTGCTGCTGCTGAGCAAGGGCCTGGTGGCGCCGATGGCGGCGCTGCCCTCGGAGTACGTCTCGGAGCGCATCCGCGCGCGCGCCGTTGCGTCGCTCGGCGGTCCCGCCCACGCCAAGGAGACGGTGTCCGGAACCGCTGCGCTGGTCCTGGGCAGCCGCGACGCAGACCTCCGCGATCAGCTCGGCAGCGTCTTCGACGAGGCCGGCCTGGTCTGCGAGCGCTCCGAGGACATGATCGGGGTCGAGGTCGCGGGTGCCGCAAAGAACGCCGCCGCCCTGGCCGGTGCCGCCGCGCAGGGGCACGGCATGAACGCCGCCGGGATCGCCACCGCCCAGGTCTGGCGCGAGTGCGTCGCGTACGCCCGGGCCCGCGGCGCGGAGCACGAGACTTTCGCCGGCATCGCCGGCGTAGGCGATCTGACCGCGACGATCCTCGCCGAGGGCAGCCGCAACCGCCGGGCGGGTGAGCTCCTGGGCGAGGGAATCCCGGCTGAGCAGATCCCCGAGATCATCGGCCAGGCGTCTGAGGCGCTCGACTCGGTACCGCTGATCGCCGCAGCGGTGCGCAACGCCGGCATGAGCTCATCCGCTCTCGAGGGGCTCGCCGGCCTGATCGCCGGCGAGATCTCTCCGGCGGAGTGGATGGCCAGGGTCAGACAGGCGGAGCGGTTGAGGAGAGCGGCATGACCCTCAGTACGCTTGCAATGTGCCGGATGAGGAGAACCTCGCCGCTAACAACGGTGAGCCGAAGGAGTCGAAGGCCGAGCTCGACCGCGCCTTCGAGCAGCTTTATCGCGATCACCTGCGCGACGTCTATTCGTACTCGTACTACCGGGTCGGGAACCACCACGACGCCGAGGACGTCACCGAGCAGGCCTTCCTCCAGGCCTACCGTCACTTCGAGCGGGCCCGCCGCGAATCGAACGGCCGCCCTCTGCGCCCCTGGCTCATCCGCATCGCGCACAACCTCGCCTCGAACTACCACCGCGACCGGGCCCGCCGACCGCAGAGGGTTCTCGAGGAGTCAGAGCCGATTGCGACTCTGCACGGCACCGAGCGGATCGTCGAGGGGCGGGAGGAGCTGAAGAGCGTGATGGAGCATCTGCAGCTGCTTCCCGACGACCGCCGTGACGCCCTGATCATGCGCTTCGCGCTCGGCATGGATAACCGCGAGATCGCGCGCTCATTGGGTCGCTCGGACGGAGCGACCAAGGTGCTGATCCACCGGGCGATCAAGCAGCTCGAGGAGGAGATGAGCGTCAATGGCGGCTGAGAGGACTGGCGACGTCGAGAACCTGCTGCGCTCGGCCCTGCGGCCGATCGAGCCCCCGGAGAAGTTCTCGGGGCGGGTCGAGGAGACACTGAGCGCGGTCACGGAGGCGGCCGCCGAGGAGCTCTCGGCCTGGGCCGAGGAGCTCTCCGATTCCGAGCTGCGTTCGCTGCGCGATCCCCGCAACTGGGTCCGCCCAGCCGCCGCGATCGCGGCCGGCGGCGTCGCCGCGGGCGGACTGGTGCTGGTGGAGCTGCGCCGCCGGAACCGGCCCTCACGCCTCTCGGAGTTGACGGACCAGGTCTCGGATATCGCCGATCAGGTCCGAGACCAGGTCCGCCACCGCCTCGACTAGGTCGCCGCCGCTGTGCGGCCGACCGGGCGCGACGCGAAGTAGGCGATCACACCGGTGATGCCGAGGATCAGGTGCAGCACGTTGTCCTCGTTGTTGACCGGAACCAGCTTGATCAGCACGTCGTCCTTGGCGACGAAGGTGATCCCGCCGTCCCCGGTGGCGATGAAGCCGAGCGCGCAGAGGACGATGTAGAGGACGCCCACGAAGAGCGCCGCGCCGCGGGCGGCGGATCCAGCCGCCACGAGCAGCAGTGCCCCGATCGTGATGTGGACGACGTTGTGCCAGCCATTTACCGAGAGAACTCCGAACACGTCGTCGGTCCTGATCGAATCCCCCGTCGCAAAGCTCGCCTCGTAGAAGAACCCGATGATCCCGGCGATGACCAGTACTCCACCGACCAGCAGGCAGTAGAGCCTTGCGGGACTTGATGCCTCCATCGCGACCTCCTTGCGGCCATGATCCGTTTAGGTGAACTCCTCGTAGCCATGTTCGTGGGCGCCGATCAAGTAGATCACCGGGAGGCGATCAGTTGACACGTGCGGAGCTGCTGAGGCTCGCGGACGAGGACCTGATGCCGCTGGTCGCGCGCGAGGACCCGCTCGCCTTCGAGGTCTTCTACGACCGGCACGCGGGGGCTGCGTATTCGCTTGCCTACCGGATCGTCGGCAGCCGGACCGCGGCGGAGGACGTGACCCAGGAGGCGCTGATCTCGATCTGGCGGAGCGGCGCCAGATACGACCGCGCACGCGGGAGTGTCAGGGCGTGGACTCTCGGCATCGTCCGCAACCGCGCGATCGACCTGCTTCGCAAGGAGTCCGGGCGCTCGCCGAAGCTCGCCGCGGGCGGCGAGGAGCTGCTCGAGAGAAGCCCCGCCGAGGAGATGACCGACACGGAGGCACTGCGCCGGGAGACGGCGCGCGAGGTTCGCGGCGCCATCAAGGACCTCCCGGACGACCAATCCAGGGTCATCCAGCTCTCCTACTTCGGCGGCTTCAGCCACTCGGAGATCGCTGAGATGCTGAACGAGCCACTCGGCACCGTGAAGGGCCGGATGCGGCTCGGCATGGACAAGATCAGAGCGACCCTGGCGGAGGGCTGGTGATCGGGGACCACCCCGACAGAGACGACCTGGTCGCCTACTCGCTCGGGGCGCTCGACCCGCGCGAGGCTGCGGCCGTGGAGGCGCACGCGCCGGGCTGCGCGCGCTGCACGAGGGAGCTCGAGGCGCTCGCTCCGGCGGTCGCGGTCCTCGGTGAGTCGGTCGAGCAGCTCGAGCCGCCGCCGGACCTGCGCGAGCGCGTGCTCGCGATCGTCCGCGAGGACGCCGAGGCGAAGCGGGCCGAGGCGCAGGTCGGCGAGACGAGCACCGAAGCAACGAGGCGGCGGGATCGCCGAGGCTGGCGGGGATTTGTGCTGCGGCCCGCGATGGGCCTGGCGGCACTCGCGATTGCGGCCGCGGGAATCGGCGGATATCTGGTGGCCGGGAACGGCGATGGAGGTGGTGGAGGCGGCGAGACGGTGCCGGTTGTCGCCCAGCAGGGCATCGGCGGCACCCTCGCGGTCGGGAGCACCTCGTCGATGCTCGACCTGCACGGCCTCCACAGGCTGAGCGGCCGGGAGGTCTACCAGGTGTGGGTCGCCCACGGGCCGAACCTGAGGCCCTCGTCCAACTTCATCCCGGATGACTCCGGCCGCGCGATGACCGCGGTCGACGGCCATCTCGCCCCGGGCACCAAGGTGATGGTGACCAGGGAGCCTCACCCGGGCCGGACGACTCCGACCCCGCCGATCCTGCTCAGCGCCACGGTCGAGTAGATCCGGTCCCGGTGGGTGAGGCGGGCGCTTGTGGCATAGCCGGGTAGCTCTCTCATCTAGGCTCACCCGGCGTGGAAGCCACCCAGACCCAGCGCCAGACGTGCTACCGCCACCCGAACCGGGAGACCGGCGTCTCCTGCTCCAACTGCGGGCGGCCGATCTGCCCGGAGTGCATGACCTCGACCTCGGTCGGCATGCGCTGCCCCGAGTGCGCCAGGCAGACGACCAAGGTCCGGGCCGGCCAGAACGCGTTCGGCTCGGACGCGTCCAAGATGCCCGCGACGTTCGCCCTGATCGCGATCAACGTGATCGTCTTCCTGGTCGAGCTGGCCGGCGGCGGCGCCGGGCAGTTCAGCGGCGGCGGCTCGGTGATCCACGACGCCGGTCTGCGCGGCCCGGAGGTGGCGAACGGCGATTGGTGGCGAGTGATCAGCGGCGGTTTCCTGCACGCCGGGTTCCTCCACCTCCTGCTGAACATGTACGTCCTCTATATCGCCGGCAGCATCCTCGAGCCCGGCATCGGCACGCCGCGCTTCCTCGGCATCTACTTCGTCTCGCTGCTCGCGGGCTCTCTCGGCGTGCTGATCCTCGATCCGAACACGGTCACGGTCGGCGCCTCGGGCGCGATCTTCGGCCTGATGGCCGCCGTGATAGTGGTCGCGCGGGGGCGCGGCGTCGAGCAACTGGCTTCGCAGTTCGGGCTGTTCGTGGTCCTCAACCTCGTGCTCACCTTCTCGATCCCCGGGATCTCGATCGGCGGGCACATCGGCGGGCTGATCGGTGGCGCGGTCGCCGCCCTGCTTGTGATCTTCGTGGAGCGCCGGATGAGCGGCCGCCCGGGTTTCACCCTCGAGCTCGCCGGGATCGTGCTGATGATCGCGGCGACGTTCGCGGGGGCGTTAGCGGTCGCGGGTTAGCCCGCGGAGCCGGCCGCTGACCGCGCCGGCCACTCCGAAGCCGACGCCGATGGCCCTGCGCGCCACGCCGAAGCCGGCGCTCGCGGCCTCCTCGGTGACGTCGCGTGCGGTGCGGGCTCCCCCCTCGGCCGCCCGGCGGCCCAGGGCGGCTGCCCGGCCGACCATCTGGGCCGGGACGGTGGCCACCGAGCTGGAGCCGCGAGGCGGTGCCCACTCCTCGGTGTCCTCAGGTGGCGGGGTGGGAGCTTCCCGCGCGGGCCGCTTGATCCCGACCTTCTCGGCCAGCGCGTCCTCTCGGGTCTTTGCGCTGCTGCCGTTGCTCGCCCTGCGAGCTGAGGCTGCCCGCCGCTCGGCCTCCCTCTTCAGGTCCTCGACCGATCCCTTCAGCGTCGTCTTGTGTGCGCGCCGGGCGACCGGCCCGGGCAGCGGGATGCCCACCTCGAGCCCGAGCTTGTAGGTCGCCCGCGTGCGCTCGTCGCCGAGGTCCTCGAAGACGTAGTGGCCGTCGGCGCCGTTGATGCCGTTGCCCTCGACGAAGTCCCATTCGATTCGCTGGGGCGCGTCGTAGCTGTAGTCGAGCGTGTAGTCGACCTTGCGGACCTTGGCGTCGATGAAGAGGCGGACGCGCTTCCCGCGCCCCTCCTTGTCCCAGTCGAGCACCTCGGTGTCGACGACGGCGCCCTGCCAGGAGGGGAACGTCTCGTAGTCGATGATCGCCGCGAAGCAGGTGTCGATGGGCGCATCGATCTCGATGCTGTGCTCCGCCCAGTTCAAGCCCATGTTCTCTCCTCAACCCGTTCGAACGGCACGCTTTCGGGCGCAGCAACCCTATCCGGGTGCAGGAGGTGGGCGAGGAGCTCGGTGCCATCGACGAGCCTCGGGCCCGGCCTGGAGAAGGACGCGGCTCCGTCGACCGCCCAGATCCGCTCAGCGCCGGCGGCCGTGATCTCAGTCGAATGCGACTCCACCTCTGCGCGTGCCTGGCGCGCGTCCCATCCACACGGCATCGCGACCACGACGTCCGGCCTCGAGGTGGCGATCTCCTCCCAGGTCGCCGTCGGGCATTTGCCGCCGCGGACGCAGAGGAGCGGTTCGCCGCCCGCGGTCTCGATCATCTCCGGGACCCAGTGGCCGCCGGTGAAGGGCGGGTCGAGCCACTCGAGCGGCAGGACCCTCGGCCGGTCGGTGCCCTGCACGGCGGTGCGAACCTCGTCCAGCCTCGATTCCAGCGAGAAGCGAAGCTCCTCCGCTCGGTCACTGACCCCCGTGACCTCGGCAAGCCGGTCGATGTCGTCGAGGACCTCGCCGAGGTCGTCCGGATCGAGCGAGATCACCTTTGGCCGGCTGTCGAGCCGGGCCGCCACCGCAATGACATCGTCATAGGAGACCGCGCACACCTCGCAGAGGGCCTGCGTGACGATCAGGTCGACGCCGAGCTCCGCCAGCGCCGCCTCGTCGAGGGCGTAGAGGTGCTTGCCCTCACCGGTCAGGTGCCTCACCTCCGCATCGATCTCTCCGGCGGTAGGTCCGGCGGCGGTGTTTGTGGCCGCCGAATATGCGCGCACGAGGCTCCTCGTCAGATGACGCTTGCTCGACGCCTCCGGCGGGTAGTCGCACTCGTGTGTGACGGCGACGACTTGACCGCCCAGGCCGAGGGCGAATAGCATCTCGGTCGCGGACGGGACCAGGCTCGCGATTCGCACCCCACGAATATGGCACTTCTGAACGACGAGGAGATCAAGGAGGGGCTCAAGGGCCTCGACGGCTGGCGACAGCGCGGCGAGTACATCGTCAAGAGCTTCGATCGCGAGGACTTCGTCGGCTCGGTCAAGTTCGTCGACTCCATCGTCGGGCCCGCCGAGGAGATGGGCCACCACCCCGACATCGCGATCTCATGGAGCCAGGTCGAGGTGGCGATCTCGACGCACGCCGAGGGCGGCATCACCGAGAACGACTTCGTGCTGGCGAAGAAAGTGGAGGAGCTGGCCTAGCGAGGCCTGTGGCACCGCTTGCGGCGTTGCCCGCGAAACACCGTCACGGCGTCCGGTAGCCTTGTCCCGTCGCCTGTGACCGACGACGACCTCCCTCGAAGTACGAGCGCCCGAGCGGGCGCAAGCAAGGCCAGCCGCGCGCAGCCTGATTCGGAGCGCCGTCGATGACCGTCGTCCTCCTGATCCTGCTCTTCCTGTTGATCGCGCTCAACGGCGTGTTCGTCTCCGCGGAGTTCGCCTTGGTCCGGTCCCGGAGATCGCGGATCGAGCAGATGGCCGCCGAGGGGGAGCTGGGCGCCAGCCGAGTCCTGGAGCAGCTCGATCGCATCGACGAGTACCTCTCGGCCTGTCAGCTCGGAATCACGATGGCGTCGATTGGAATCGGCTTCCTCGGCGAGCCGGCGGTCGCGAAGCTGATCGAGCCGGCGTTCGGCGGCCTCTCGCACGGCGTCGCGGTCGCGATCTCGGTTGGGATCGCGTACACGCTGGTGACGACCCTCCATGTGACCGTCGGGGAGCAGGCGCCGAAGCTGTTCGCGATCTCGAGACCGGAGGAGAGCGCCCGCTTCCTAGCCGCGCCGCTGCGGTGGTTCCGGCGAGCCAGCGCCCCATTCACCGTCGCGCTCACCTGGCTCTCGAACTCGCTTGCCCGCCTGGTCGGGGTGCGGCCCGGCGATCTCAGCGAGCAGCCGACCACCGAGGACCTCAAGGTGCTGATCTCGCAGTCCGCGGTCGGCGGCCGGCTCGACCCGGGCGAGGCCGTGATGCTTCGCGGCGTCTTCCACCTGCACGAGCAGGAGGCCCGCGAGGTAATGACGCCGATCCCGGCCGTCGTCACGGTCGACTACTCCTCCAACGTCGCCGACGCCCTCGGGATGTGCACGTCCTCCGGGCACAACCGCCTCGTGGTCGTCGAGGACGGGAACGCGGACCGGGTCCGCGGCATCGTTCACGCCCTGCGCCTCGTCCGGCTGCTGATGAGCGAGGGGCCGGAGGCGAAGATCGAGGGCGCGGTCCGAGACGCCCTGATCGTCCCGGAGACCAAGCCGCTGGACGACCTGCTCACCGAGCTCCAGCGCCAGCGCTCGTCGATCGGCGTCGTCGTCGACGAGTACGGCCGCACCGTCGGCATCGTCACGGTCGAGGACATCCTCGAGGAGGTGGTGGGGGAGATCGAGGACGAGACCGACCCGCTCGCCGGGTCCCTGCGCCAGCTCGCCAACGGCGACTGGTATGTGCGGGGCCACGTCTCGCTCGGGGATCTCTCGGATCGCGGCATCGAGCTGCCGGTCGATACGGATGCCTACAACTCGGTCGGCGGCTACGTCTTCGGTGAGCTCGGGCGCCTGCCGAAGCGGGGCGATCTGATCACCGCGGACGGCTTCGAGATCCGCGTGGAATCGGTCCGCGAGAATCGCATCGAGGCGGTTCGAATCCACTCCCGATCTGCGTAACACGCAGGTTGCAGGAGTTTTCGCCTTCCGTCCGTTTGCGGCTCTAGCTTCCGGGCAATCCAGAGGGTCACTGAGGAGGCCGTGATGTGGGTCGTCCGGTTCAGCGATAAGCAGCTTGAGGTGGTCAGGGCGGTGCTCCGCTCCGAAGAGCACCGGGGGCCGGCATTGGAGGGCGCTCTGGAGGCGCTCGACCTGGCCCGTTGGGACGACCTCCCCGAGGCCCAGTTGCCCTGGGGCGAGGTGGAGGCGGAGGCGAGCAAGCAGGGAGTCTCGGAGGCCGACGTGATCTGGGATCGTTCCGGCCGCCATGACGAGCCTGCGGTCCCTCCGATCGGTACGAAGTCGCGCGTCAAGCGCAAGGGCAAGCAAGCCGCGTAGCCTCGCGGCGCTCGCCCTGGCCGGGGCGATCCTGGCCGGCTGCGGCGGGTCCGGCAACTCCGACCAGCCGAATCGCTTCGACGGCGCGCGGGCAATGGCGCTGGTCCATCGCCAGGTCGCCGTGGGACAGAGGCCGGCGGGATCACCGCAGCTTCGCCGCCTTGCCGACGAGCTTCGGCCGATGCTGCCGAACGGCACCTTCGAGCCGTTCGCCAGCAAGGAACCCCAGCAGGGCCTGCGCAACATCGTCGGCGTCCTGCCCGGTCGCGCGCCGGCGATCCTGATCGGCGCCCACTACGACAGCGAATACCACCCAAAGGGATTCGTCGGCGCCAACGACAGCGCGGCGGGAACTGCCGCGCTGATCGAGCTGGCCCGCCGCCTTCCCGATGAGCTGCCGAAGGACCATCCGGAGATCCGCTTTGTGCTCTTCGATGGCGAGGAGGACCCGCCTGGCTGCAGCGACAAGGACTTCGAGTTCTGTGCGCTGCGCGGCTCCCGGGCCTACGTCGCCGCCCATCCCGGCCAGGTCGGCGACATGATCCTGCTCGACTACATCGCGAATCGCGGCGCCCGGATCCCGCGCGAGACGAACTCGAGCCCAGAGCTCTGGGCGGAGCTACGCAAGGCGGCCGGCGAGGTGGGCACCGACGACCTCTTCCCCGACGAGACCCAGCAGCCCGTGCTCGACGACGACATCCCGTTCCTGGAGCAGGGCGTCCGATCGATCGACCTGATCGACTTCTCCTACCGCTACGCGGACACCGACCAGGACACGCCGGACAAGCTCGATCAGGCGGTCCTCGATCAGGTGGGCGAGACGGTCGCCCAGCTGGTCATCAACCTGAGCGGTCAGTAGTCGTAGAAGCCGGCTCCGGCCTTGCGCCCAAGCTTGCCCTGGTCCGTCAGCGACATGAGGCGCCCCGGGGGCCGATGGTGCTCCTCCTGGCTATCGGCGTAGAGCGCCTCGCCGATTGCGACTGCGACATCGATGCCGACGAGGTCGAGCAGGGCCAGCGGCCCCATCGGGTAGTTGGCCCCGAGTGTCATGCAGCGGTCCACGTCCTCCGCGTTCATCCCGGTCTGCTCCATCAGGCGGACCGCGTCGAAGAGGTAGGGGAAGAGCAGCCGGTTGACGACGAAGCCCGGCTCGTTCGGGACCTCGACGACGGTCTTGCCGATCGACTCACACCAGTTGCGCGCACGAGGACCGATCTCGTCGCTGGCCGCCTCCGGGATGCAGAGCTCCACCAGGTCCATGCGCACCACCGGGTTGAAGGGGTGGAGGCCGAAGGTGCGCTTGGGGTGCCCGCCGCCCGAGGCGATCTCCTCGAGCGAGAGGGAGGACGTGGTGGTCGCGAGGTCCGCGCCGCCGGCCGTCTCGCCGATCGTCCTCAGCAGCTCGCTCTTCGGCTGAACCTCCTCGACGATGGCCTCGATCACGACGTCGCACGAGGCGAGGTCGCCGGCCTGGGTGGTCACCTTGATCCGGTTCGCGTCGGCGCGGTCGAGCTTCGCGCAGAGCGAGGTGGCCTGCTCCTCGGCCTTCCAGGCGGATGCGTCGGAGCGCGCCAGCAGCAACACCTGGGACGCCGTGCTGGCGCAGGCCGCGAGTCCGCAGGCGATCGTCCCGCTCCCCGCGATACCCGGACGCTCATATGTCTCAAAGGTCGCCACACGGGGTGTGTATCACGCGCGCCGTCGGTTCAGGCGCACAGGTGCGGGTTTCTACTGGGCGGCCCCGGTGCTCAGCACCGTGGCCGGGACCCCGTCTCTCATCGAAGCTGAGCTCACCATTACCGAGAGGAAAGGAACGCAAATGAGATCCAGGACATGGCTGCTGGTCGCGGGTGCGACCGGGGTCGCTGGGCTCCTTTTCGCGGGCTGTGGCGCAAGCAAGGGCTCCGATGTCGGCACGAGTGCTGCTGCCACTTCTCAATCGACGACCGCTGCGAGCTCCAACCAGCTCACGGTGAAGCTCGGGGACTACTCGTTCACGCCGTCGGACCCGACGGTCAAGGCGGGCAGGCTCACGATCACCGCCCCCAATGACGGTCAGATCCTGCATGAGCTGGTGGTCCTAAAAACCGATCAGGACGCGGCCTCGCTTCCCCAGAAGGGCGCCGAGGTCGACGAGGACGGTCTCGAGGCCAAGGGCGTCGAGAACAAGGGCGAGATCACCGATGTCGCGCCGGGGCAGTCGAAGAGCACCGATTTCAACCTCCAGCCGGGCCACTACGTGATGATCTGCAACGTTCCAGGGCACTACGCCCAGGGGATGTACGGGACCCTCACCGTCAATTAGGTCCAGGTTCGGCGGACAGCTGTGATGAGGGCGCCCAGCCGGGCGTCCTCACCTCGGCCGGGGGCGGGCTTCGACTGGCTGACTCGCCAGTCAGTCGGTGTATGCTCTGGTCTACAAGGCTTAGTTGCTTGAAGAAACCGACTGAGGAGGCCCGAGGTGGCTGAGAACGGAAAGTTCAGTGGACGCGAGGTAGTGATCGTCGAGGCCGCCCGGCTGCCGGTTGGCCGCGGGCACGAGGAGAAGGGCTACTACAAGGACGTTCACGCCTCGAGCCTGCTCGCGAAGACCTACTCCTCCCTGCTCGAGCGCGCCGGCGTCGATGGCTCCGAGGTCGAGGATGTCGTCGCGGGCTGCGTGCAGCAGTTCGGTGAGCAGGGCATCAACATCGGGCGCAACGCCTGGCTCGAGGCCGGGCTCCCGATCGAGACGCCCGCCACCACCGTCGACCGCCAGTGCGGCTCGGCCCAGCAGGCCGTCAACTTCGGCGCCGCTCTCGTCGCCTCCGGCGTCCACGACGTCGTGATCGGCGGCGGCGTCGAGCACATGGGCCACATCTCCTTCGCCGACTCCGCCGACGTCATGAAGGAGCACGGCTTCGCCTTCTCGCCCGCCCTGATGGAGCGCTACAACCTCGTCCCGCAGGGCATCTCGGCCGAGATGATCGCCGACAAGTGGGAGATCCCCCGCTCCGAGATGGATGAGATCGGCCTCCGCTCCCACCAGCTCGCCCATCAGGCGACCGAGGAGGGGCGCTTCGAGCGCGAGATCATCCCCTGGAAGAACAACGGCGACACCTACGTGACCGACCAGGGCATTCGCCCCCCGGGCCCCGACAGCGCCGAGAAGCTCGCCTCGCTGAAGCCCGCCTTCAGGGAGGACGGCAGGGTCACCGCCGGCAACTCCTCCCAGGTCTCCGACGGCGCCGCCGCGGTTCTGCTGATGGCGCGCGAGAAGGCCGACGCGCTTGGCCTGAAGCCGCGGGCCAAGATCGTCGACCAGACGACCGTCGGCGTCGACCCGGTGATGATGCTGACCGGTCCCATCCCCGCCACGCAGCTGATCCTGAAGCGCAACGGGATGAAGATGGACGACATCGACCTGGTCGAGATCAACGAGGCCTTCGCCTCGGTCGTCGCCGCCTGGCGGCGCGAGCTGGAGCCGGACATGGATCGCGTCAACGTGAACGGCGGCGCGATCGCGATCGGTCATCCGCTCGGCTCGACCGGCGCGCGCCTGATCACCACCCTGCTCCACGAGCTGGAGCGCTCCGACAAGGAGACCGGCCTGGTGACCATGTGCTGCGGCGGCGGGCTCGGCACCGGCACCTTGATCCAGAGGGTCTAGGGCTCGGATGCTCGGTTGCGGCTGACGGCTTCGCCATCAGATCGCGGCCACGAGCGCCGGCCCACCGTCAGGCGCGGCCCTTCGCGCCGCTTCGAAAGTGAGCCGGCTGGTGGCCGTTAAGTGGAGCGCCGACGATTGCGCGCTGATGCGCGCGGACAAGGTGCTTAAGCGCGTGATGGAGGAGCGCGGGCCGCTCGATCCGGAGATCGATCGTCGCGGCAGTAGGCCCGATCCCTTTGAGGCCGTCGCCAGGGCGATCGTCGGCCAGCAGCTCTCCACCAAGGCGGCGCGCTCCATCTGGGAGAAGCTCCTCTCTCAGTTCGGCGGCGAGACGCCCACGCCGGAGGCCCTGCTGCGGAAGAGGACCCCGACTCTCCGCAAGGCCGGGCTCTCCGGTGCGAAGGTCGAGTTTCTGCGCGATCTCGCCGCGCGCGTCAAGGACGGCCGCCTCGATTTCGATCGGATCAAGGACCTCTCCGACGAGGATGTGATCGCGGAGCTGATCGAGGTGAAGGGAGTCGGTCGCTGGACGGCGGAGATGTTCCTGATGTTTCACCTGGCCCGGGAGGACGTCGTCTCTCTGGGCGACCTCGGCATCCGGCGCGCGGTCCAGATCGAATACGGGATGGACGACCTGCCGGGCCCCGAGGAGCTCGAGCGGATCGCCGATGAGTGGCGGCCGCGGCGGACGCTCGCCTGCCTGTACCTGTGGCGGTCCCTCGACAACACGCCGACGTAGCGGATAGCGTCAGCCTGCAAGCCGCGGCCAGGGGGGTTACCGATCCGCGGAATCCCCGAACAAAGGAATGGGAGAATGAAGCCCAACGCACTTGCGGCGGTCGTCATTGCGCTGGCCGTGGGCGGCATCGCTGCTGGCTGCGGCAGCAGCAACAGCGACAGCTCGACTTCCACCGCGGCGATCTCCGAGGCCGAGTTCCAGGCCAAGGCGAACCAGATCTGCAAGCAGGGCAACGCCGAGGCCGACGCAGCCGGCAAGAAGCTCGGAAATAACATCAACCAGGCGCAGCTGGAGTCCTTCGTGACCGACACCCTTGTGCCGAACATCGAGAAGCAGGTCGACGGCGTCGAAGCCCTCGGCGCACCCGCCGGTGAGGAGGCACAGGTCCAGCAGCTGATCACGGTCACCCGGGCGGACATCGCCCAGCTCAAGTCCGATCCGTCGAAGATCCAGGACGACCACCTCTTCGACGATTCGAACAAGCAGGCGAACGCGCTCGGCCTGACCGAGTGCGCGGGCTGATCTCATGGCGGCGCTCGATCGCATCTCGATAGCCGCGATCGGGGATTCCCCGGCGGAGCTCGCCGAGCAGGCGAGCTCCGCCGAGGCCGCCGGCATCGACTGCGTCTGGACGCCGGAGCTCTTCCGCAGCTCCGTCACGCAGGCGACCTGGCTGGCGGCCAAGACCGAGAAGGTCAACGTGGGCACGGGCATTGCCTGGGCTTTCACGCGGAGCTCCTTCATTCTCGCCGTCAGCGCTCTGGACATCGACGAGATGTCGGGCGGGCGGTTCCGGCTGGGCCTCGGAGCGGGAGTGAAGCGACTGAACGAGACCTGGCACTCGGTCGACTACGGCAAGCCGGCTCCGCATCTCCGCGAGACGATCGAGGCGACGCGCCTGATCATGGAGAAGGCCTCGACCGGCGAGCCGATTCGCTACGAGGGCGAATACCAGGACATCGACATCAAGGGCTGGGTCCGCCCGCACAAGCCGGTGCGCGACCGGGTGCCGATCTACGCGGCCGCGATGCGCGAGGGCATGTGCCGGATGGCTGGGGACGTCGCGGACGGGCTGATCGGCCACCCGATGTGCCCGGTGCGCTGGCTCGACGAGGTGGTGATCCCGAACTTCGAGACCGGGCTACAGCGTTCGGGCCGGCAACGCTCGGACCTCGACTTCATTCCCACCATCACCACGATCATCGACGACGACGAGTCCCGCGCCCTCGACGCCGGCCGCCGCACGATCGCCTTCTACTCGACCGTCCGCACCTACAAGCCGCTCTGGGAGATGCATGGCTTCGCCGATGCGGCCGAGGCGGCAGGCAACGCCTTCCGCAAGGGCGACCTGGCGGCCATACCGGAGCAGATCCCCGACGAGATGGTCGAGGCCTTCACGGCCGCTGGGCCGCTCGACAAGGTCCGCGCCCGGGTGGCCGAGGTGGCCGAGCGCGGCGACGGCGTGTTCCTCACGCCCGCCACCTACTTCATCCCGCCCGAGCAGATCGGCGAGTACCAGCAGAAGATCATCGAGGCCTTCGGCCCGGCCTGAATCAAACGGGTCGCGCTGGCGCGCGCCCTCAGATCAAAGCCCCTCGACGAACGCCTTGAGCTTCTGCGGATCGCGGAGCGGGGCGCCGTGGCCGAAGCAGACGAGCTCCGGCTCAAGGGCCGCGAGCTTGCGTGCCGACTCGCGGTTCCGCGCCGGGTCTGGGGTGAGAGCCGGCTTCGGCTCGTTGAGGCCGGGGATCCCGGTGTACTGATCCATGTTGGCCAGGACGTCGCCGATGATCAGGACGCGGTCGGACTCGCGCCAGAAGACGACGTGGCCGGCCGAGTGCCCGGGAGCGTCGATGACCTCGAAGCCGCCCACCTGATCGCCGCCCTTGATCGTCTTGTCGACATTGTGACCGGGCCCGTGGAAGATCCGCCAGAAGAAGTGGGCCATGAACTTGTCCGGCTGGCGCTCGTCGATCAGCTTGGGATCCTCGGCGGCGGGCACGTCGAGCTCCGGGCACCAGAAGGGGATGCCGAGCTTCTCGCAGACGTCGTGGCTCGCACCCTGGTGGTCCGGGTGCGCGTGGGTGAGGGCGTGCGCGGTCACCCCGTGCCCGTCGAGCTGCTTCAGGATCCGCCCGGTGGACTGCCTGCATCCGGCGTCGATCAGGACGTCGCCGGCGAGATAGGCGTTGACGGCCCAGGGCAGTCCCGGCAGACACTTGATGTGCCAGACGCCGTCGGCGAGCTCCTTCATCAGTGAGCCACCCCGGTGCCGCCTCGCGGGTCGCCGCTGTGCTTCGAGAGCTCCTCGAGCCGGCCGATCTGTACCTCTCCCTCGCGGCGCACGGGATCGTCCTCCGGCAGGCCGTCGATCAGCTTCTGGATCCGGTTCCGCACCTGAAGGGCGAAGTGGGGGGTGGACGGGCCCGCGAGCGCGCGGATGTCCCCGACGGTCACGGGCCGGGTCAGCCGGTCGGGTCGCTCCGCCTCGCTCACTTCTTCTTCCCCGCCTGTGGCGTCGTCGGGGTCGGTTCGCCCTCGGCACCGCCCGGCTGCGCGAGGCCGCCGCTGGCGGTTCCCTGGTTTCCGGCGGCGGCGCCGATCGGCGCGAGCTCCGCCAGCTCGTCGATCTCCGCCTGGACCTGTCCGCCGATGGCCGTCGCGTCTCCCATGATCCAGATGTGGTTGTACACGGCCCGGGTCGGATCGGTCTCGTATCCGGGCTTGATGTCGAGCAGGAAGCTTCTCAGGTCGGGGGGCAGGACGTCCGTCGTGTCGGTGATCAGGAGCGGCCCCCACTTGCCGCTCGAGGCGAGTGCGGCGGCGGCAGCCGCATCGAGCGGCCGGTCCGCGTTGGCCAGCTCCATGCCGTGTCCGGGATCGTTGAGGTTCCAGCCGAACGCTCCGTCCGAGTAGCGGGCGAAGAGCAGCGCGTTCGGGACGACGCCCGTGCCGCCCACCCGCTGGACCCTCGCGGAGACCCGGCCGACCCGCTGCACGACGTCCTTGGAGATCACCGATTCCGGCCCGAGGACGTACACGGTGGCGGCGGCGTGGCGACGGAGGGCCGCCAGGGTTGCCGAGGGGAGCTGGTTGCGGCCCGTGAAGAGGACCGGATCGCCCGACCGGGCGGCCCAGGCCGCCGCCGGCATCGAGTACCCGGCCTGGTCGGAGCTCACCAGCACGATGTGCTCGGGCTCCTCCCTGGTGAATCGCTGGCGGAGCTGATCGATCGAGTTCGCGATCTCTGCCGGCGAGTCTCCCGGGATCTCCTGCGACTTCACGCCGGAGGGAACGGATGCCCCACCGGCGGAGTAGACCTGTACGTCGCCGGCCGCACCGCCTCCGCGTGGGTTGAGCTGCGCGAGTGCCTGCGTGGTGGCGTCCGGGACGGCGCCGTGCTGACTGATCAGCACGGGAAACCGGGTGGGAGGACCGGCGAGGACCGAGGCGGCGATCCCGGCCTGCCAGCCGTCGTCGGGGACCAGTGTCACCGCCTCGAGCCTGGGCGCCTCCGGCGCCGGTGGGTGGGTGGCGAGAGCCGCGGCGGCCGCATCGTCGGTGGGAGAGGGCCCGCTGATCCTGGTCGTGTTGCGACTGGCCAGCAGCGGAAAGCCGAGCACCCCGACCGGAGCCTGCCGGCCATTGTCGGTGGCGACCGCGATCGTCACCTCCCGCGTTCCGGCGCCGCCCCCTCCGCCGAAGGGGTTGATCGCCGCGAGCAGCGCGATCAGCACGACGAGCAGGACGCCGCCCCCGACAACCAGGGTCCGGCGGTCGACCCTGGCCGGCAGGTCGAAGCGCAGCCAGTCGATCGCGTTCTGAATCGGGCGGGGAAGGCGCACGGCGGCGAACGGTACCCACAACCCAGCCGTGGCCCACCGCTCCCGGAATGCGGTAAGTGGCAGGTCCCACTTCGGGTAAACTGGTTGACTGACCAGTCAGTCAATCGCTCGCCCGAAAGGAACCACCTGAATGGATTTCGCGCCGACCGAGGAACAGAGAGAGCACCGGGACTACGTCCGCAAGTTCTCTCGAGAGGTGATCCGCCCCGTCGCCCGCAGGCATGACGAGGAGGAGAGCACTCCCTGGGAAGTGATCAAGGAGGCGCGGAAGTGGGGCCTGCAGGGGCTCCAGCACATGCAGCAGATGGGCGCCGACCCGGGCGGGCAGTTCGGCGTGATCACCGCCGAGGAGCTCCACTGGGGTTGCGCGGGAATCGCCCTCGCCATCCAGGGCTCCGGTCTCGCGGCCGCCGGCATCGCCGCCTCGGGCACGCCTGAGCAGATCGCCGAGTGGGTCCCGCAGTGCTTCGGCACGGATGATGAGATCGCCCTCGGTGCCTACGCCGTGACCGAGCCGCAGGCAGGCTCCGACGTGAAGAGCCTGAAGACCACGGCGAAGCTCGACGGCGACGAGTGGGTGCTGAACGGGAACAAGGTCTTCATCACGAACGGTGGGATCGCCGACGTCCACGTGGTCGTGGCGACCGTCGACCCCGAGCTCGGCCATCGCGGCCAGGCGTCGTTCGTCGTCGGCAAGGGAACGCCGGGGCTGCGCCAGGGCAAGAAGGAGTCGAAGATCGGCATCCGCGCTTCGCACACCGCGGAGGTCGTCCTCGAGGAATGCCGGATCCCCGTCGAGAACCTGCTCGGCGGGATGGACAAGCTCAACAAGAAGCTCGAGCGCGCCCGCTCGGGCCAGAAGGGCGGCTCCTCGAACGCCCTCGCGACCTTCGAGATGACCCGCCCGATCGTCGGCGCGTCGGCGATCGGGATCGCCCAGGCGGCCTACGAGTGGACGCTCGAGCACCTGAGCGATCAGACGGTCGACGGCGGCAAGCCGGCCCTCGAGGAGCAGCGGATCCAGCAGGTGCTCGCAGACGTGGCGACGGAGATCGACTCAGCTCGGCTGCTCGTTCAGCGCGCCTCGTGGATGGGTCGCAACGGGATCCCGATGACCGGCGGCCAGGGCTCGATGTCGAAGCTCAAGGCCGGCGACGTGACGATGTGGGCGACGACCACCCTGATGGACCTGGTCGGCCCCTACGCGCAGACCACCGACTGCCCGCTGGAGAAGTGGTTCCGCGACGCGAAGATCTACCAGCTGTTCGAGGGCACGGCCCAGGTGCAGCGCCTGGTGATCTCGCGGATGCAGGCTCGCACCTACCAGGAGCGCTTCGCCCAGGCCGCGGAGGCCGCCGGACAGGCGGTCAACGGGTCGGCGGTCGAGACTCGCGAGCCGGTAGCAATCGGGTAGACGGCTTCGCGATCAACGGCGGCCACAAACACCGCCGCCGAATAGACGGCCGCGGCCATCGGCCGCGGCCGCTGCAACCGGCTTTTCAGCAGCGCCCCCGCGGGCGTTCACCCTGTGTCCCTCAGATGACGGGATCCAAGCGGCTGATGCTGGCGCTCAGCGGTGCCGTGGCTGTCTGCGCCTTCGCATCGTGGGGTGGCAGCGCTTCGGGCCAGAGCCTCCAGCAGAAGCTCAACTCAACTCAGAACAAGCTCTCGCACACGCGTGCGCATGCCGGTGTACTCACCGGCCGGATCAGCCACGAGTCCGCGGCGCTGCAAAGGCTCACCAGCCAGGTGGCCGCGCTGCGCAATCGCGAGGCCGCGGTCGCCGCCGAGCTTCAGCAGAAGCAGGCGGAGCTGGAGGGCGCCCAGGCCCGGCTCGACTCACTGAAGCACCGGCTCCACCAGGCGGTCCAGATCCTGGAGCAGCGGCTGGTCGCCATCTACGAGTCGAACGAGCCCGACCTGATCACGGTCCTGCTGCAAGCCCACGGCTTCGACGACCTCCTGGCGCGCACCCAATACGTCCAGACGCTCCAGCACCAGGACAACGACATCGTCGCGCGCGTCAGGGAGCTCCGCAACGAGATGCAGGTCACCGTCAACACCGTCCGGGCGGCCCGCGATCAGATCGCGGCTCGCAAGCACGAGCTGGAGGTGACCACCGCCAAGCTGAAGCAAAGGACGACGGAGCTCGCCACCGCGCGCCGCAAGCAGCACGCAACGCTGGAGCAGGTGCGCAAGCAACAGGACAACCTGGAGGGAGACCTCAACGACATCTCCCAGAAGATCGCCGAGCAGCTGGGGGCCGGGACCGGAGCCCTGCCCGCCGGTCCGATCCGCGCCGGAGGTCACGGACTGATCTGGCCGGTGAACGGGCCGATCACGTCGGGCTATGGCCCCCGCAACATCGGCAACCGTTACGAGTTCCATCCCGGCGTCGACATCGGCGTGCCCACCGGAACGTCGATCCGCGCCGCGGCGTCCGGCACCGTCACCATCGCCGGACCGACCGGCGGCTACGGGAACTACACGTGCATCGATCACGGGGGCGGGCTCTCCACCTGTTACGGGCACCAGGAGCGTTTCCTCGTCTCCGTCGGCCAGCAGGTCGCGCAGGGCCAGATCATCGGCCTGAGCGACTGCACCGGCTACTGCTTCGGACCGCATGTGCACTTCGAGGTCCGGATCAACGGCCAGACAACCGACCCGCTCGGTTACCTGTAGATCCTCGGAACCGGTGCGTACCATCTGTTTTTCGGTAGACGGCGCGGGTCCTAAATAGGACAAATGGCTACCCCCGGTAATGGGGTTTTCAAGAGCCCACGAATCAGGGACGATGACACAGACGTGAGTGCGCGCGATTGGCGCGCCGTGCGAGAGGGGGAGACCCACACGGCGGCCAGGACATCAACGAATCACACCCCAGAGAGCTTCATCGTCGGCGTTGGCGCGTCGGGAGCTCTGCTGGCCGGTGCCGCAATCGTCTTCGTGACCCTGGTCGGTCTCGTTTCGTTCAATCTCTGGCCGACCGGGCATGAGGTGTCCGTGAGCAGCCCAGTCGAACTGAGCACAGCGACGCCGGGCGGCTCGTCCGCGGGAGGCGCCGCAGCCCCCGTCAGCGCGGCCTCCGGACTGGTCGCGTCGACCTCCGCTGGAACCACGTCCGGCGGCAACGGCAACGCCAACGGCACTGGCGGAGGTGGCAACGATCAGGGCGGCGGCAAGGTCGCCCCCCCGAAGTCCGGTGGACAAAATCTTCCGAGCCCCGCGCCGGCTCCGAGCCCCGCGCCGGCTCCGAGCCCCGCGCCGGCTCCCCCATCGACCCAAGGGTCTGGCGACACCGGCGGCTCGGGCGGAACCGACACCAACACTCCCGAGAACGCGAGCAAGAGCCCCGTAAACCCGGTCCACCCGGTGCAACCCGAGACGCCCCACCAGAGCATCTCCGACGGGACCAAGGGCAAGGACGACGGCAGCCCGGGCGGCGCCTCGGATCCCGTCGTGACGGGCAAGGGACCGATCGCGAGACCGCCGGAGCCGTCGAGCTCCGTCGCCGTGACAAGCACCGGCAGGGAGCACGCGTCCCCGCAGTTCCGTCACTGACGTCGCTCGGGTCGTAGCTCGCGCTCGAGCCATCGCAGCGCGGCCCCCTGAAGCTCGGGATCGTGCTGAACGGTCGTGTGAGCTCCGCCCGGCGCGATGACGAGCTTGCGCGGCTCGTCGGCCCTCTCGTAGAGCTCCTCCGAGTGATCGCTGGGAACCTGGACGTCACCTTCCGCGTGCATCAGGATCAGGGGCCGGCCGGCGATCCGCTCGACAGCCTTACCGACGTCCTGGGCGACGAGCCAGGCTTCCAGGTCGACCAGATCGGTGACGCGCATCTCGAAGCGTCCCTGTCGCACCCCTCGTGCGAGGTGATCCTCGCTCGCGGGGCAGATCGCGATCACCCCGGCGATCTCGGGCGCGGCCGCGGCAGCGCAGAGCGCGAGGAACCCGCCCAGGCTCGATCCGCGGACGGCGACTCGCCGCTCGTCGACGCCCTCCTGCACCTCCAGCAGGTGGACCATCGAGATGACGGCGTCGACCGCCGCGCCAGACATCTCCGGCTCGGAGTCACCGTGGCCCGGCAGGTCGAAGGTGAGAGCGGCCCAGCCGCTCGCAGTCGCCAGACGCGCGAAGTCGGCATGGTTCTCCTTTCGGGATCCGGCGCCGTGGACGACGACGATTGCCGGCCACGGCGGCGGGCCGGCCGGTAGCCGGAGCGCGTAGGCGAGGCCGTTGTGGTCGCCCTCGCGGTCCGGGGGCGGCGGCGTCGAGCGCTCCATTGCGGTCATTCTGCTCGTTCCCGTCAGAATTGCCTCTCCGATGAACGTGAAAGCCGCAGATCCGATCGCCGCCTCGCCGGTCTACCCGGCGGGGTCGCGCGTCAACGAGCGCAGCCACCTCGAGATCGCGGGCTGCGACGTGGTGGAGTTGGCCGAGCGCTTCGGCACACCGGCCTACATCTACGCCGAGGACGACATCCGCCGGCGCGCAGAGGAGTACATGCGGGCCTTCGCGCAGCGAACCGACGCCTTCGAGGTGATCTACGCGAGCAAGGCCCTCCCCTGCACGGCCGCCTACAGGCTGATCCGCGACGCCGGGCTCTCGGTGGACGTCGCCTCCGGCGGCGAGCTCCACATGGCCCTCGCGGCCGGGTTCGATCCGGGCCTGATCCATATGCACGGCAACAACAAGACCGAGCGTGAGCTGCGCTACGCCTTCGAGGCCGGCGTCGGCCACCTGATCCTCGACTCGTTCGACGAGATCGAGCTCGCCGACCGCCTCCTGGAACGGCCCCAGAAGGTGCTGATCCGTGTCACGCCCGGGATCAGGCCTTCGACCCACGACTACGTCCAGACCGGCCAGCTCGACTCCAAGTTCGGCTTCGGCCTCGCGGACCGTTTGGCGGAGCGGGCGGTCGAACGAGTCCGGGAATCGGAGAATCTCGAGCTGGTCGGGTTGCACGCCCACATCGGCTCGCAGATCTTCGAGCTCGAGCCCTACGTCAGGGCGATCGAGGTGATCGCCGATTTCTGCGAATCGGTCGACCTGCAGCCCGAGCTGCTCAACGTCGGTGGCGGCCTCGGCATCGCCTACCTGGACGCCGATGAGCCGCCGTCCATCGAGGATTACGTGGAGGTGAAGGTCCGGGGCGTGCAGCGCGTGTTCGACCCGCCGCCGAGGATCCTGGTCGAGCCGGGGCGCTCGCTGGTCGGCAACGCGGGCGTGACGGCCTACCGGGTCGGAACCGTGAAGGAGATCCCCGGGGTCCGGACCTACGTCGCGGTGGACGGAGGCATGTCCGACAACCTGCGCCCGATGCTCTACGGATCCCGTTACGAGGCGGTGATCGCCGATCGCGCGGCCGATGCACCGGAGACGCTCGCCACGATCGCCGGCATGCACTGCGAATCGGGCGATGTGCTCGTCCGCGACACCGAGCTCGCAATGCCTCGCGTCGGCGACGTGCTGGTCACCCCCGCCACCGGTGCCTACGGTCACGCGATGGCCAACAACTACAACGGGGTGCCGAGGCCGCCGGTGATCTTCTGCCGCGATGGCGAGGCGCGGGTCGTCGTCCGCCGCGAGACCTGGGACGACCTGCTGTCCAGGGACGAGTGATGGCGGAGACCGTGAACGTCGGGATCCTCGGCAAGGGGACCGTGGGCGGTGCTTTCCGCAGGCTGCTCAACGACCGGGCCGACATGGTCGAGGAGGTCTCCGGCCGCCGGCCGAAGGTGAGCGGGGTGCTCAGCCGCAAGGACGGGAGCTTCGACCGCATCCTGGCGCGCAGCGACATCGTCGTCGAGCTGATCGGCGGCATCGATCCGGCGCTCGACTACGTCACCCGCGCGCTGCGCGAGGGGAAGCACGTCGTCACCGCCAACAAGCAGCTGGTGGCGCAGCATGGGGAGGATCTCGTGGCCGCGGCGCGGGAGGGGGGCGCACAGCTTCGCTTCGAGGCGGCCGTCGCGGGAGCGATCCCCGTGATCCGCGTGGTCCAGGAGAGCCTCGGTGCGATCCCGATCGAGAAGGTGTCCGGGATCGTCAACGGCACGACCAACTACATCCTCAGCGAGATGACGCGCAGCGGCCTCTCCTACGAGGAGGCGCTGAGCCAGGCCCAGGACCTGGGCTACGCCGAGGCCGACCCCACCGACGACGTCGGCGGCGCGGATGCCGCGGCCAAGATGGCGATCCTCGCCAGGCTCGCCTTCGGGGCTCGTGTGAAGCTGAAGGACGTCCCCTACGAGGGAATCGAGCAGGTCAAGCCGGACGACATCGCCTACGCGAAGGAGCTCGGCCTCTCGTTGAAGCTGCTCGGGGTGGCCGAGCGGGTCAGCGACGGAGAGATCAGCGTTCGCGTCTTCCCGTGCTTCCTCTACCCGGGCCATCCCCTGTCCCCGATCTCCGGGCCGTTCAACGCGGTCATGGTTGAGTCCCCGGCGATCACCGAGATCACGATGTCGGGCCCCGGCGCCGGTGGACCCGAGACCGCGGCGGCGGTCCTCGGCGACGTCGTCTCCGTGATCGCCGGCGGTTCCCCGCTCTTCGAGGAGAACGCGAAGCTCAAGGTCGCCAGGGACGTCGAGATGGCGTTCTATCTTCACCTCGAGGTCGACGACGAGCCGGGTGTGCTGGCCCGAGTCGCTGAGGTGCTGGGCGACAACGGAGTCTCGGTGCGGAGCGTGGTCCAGCGCGGCCTCGGGGGTGAGGCGCAGCTGATCATGGTCATGCACCCGGTCAGCGAGCGCAAGTTCGCGGCGGCGCTGCGGCGGATCGCCAAGCTCAGGTTCCTGCGCTCGGCTCCTCGCTCGATCCGGGTGATCGAGGAAGAGTTCGGCTAGGCCGCCGATGCCCACTCCGCTGATCGAGCGCTACCGCGACCGCCTGCCCCTCGAGGAGGGGGATCCCGTGGTCACGCTGAACGAGGGCTCCACGCCGCTGATCCACTCCCCGCGCCTGTCCGAGCGCGTCGAGGCCGACGTCCATCTGAAGTTCGAGGGCGCCAACCCCACGGGCAGCTTCAAGGACCGCGGGATGACGGTCGCCGTCTCACGCGCGAAGGGCGCCGGCGCCGAGGCGATCATCTGCGCATCGACTGGCAACACCGCCGCGAGCTGCGCGGCCTACGCGGCGCGGGCAGGGATGCGGGGGGCGGTGATCGTTCCCGAGGGGAAGATCGCGATCGGCAAGCTGGCCCAGGCGCTGATGCACGGCGCGCGGGTGATCGCACTGGAGGGCAACTTCGACCAGGCCCTGGAGATCGTGCGGGAGATCGCCAAGAAGCATCCCGTCGAGCTCGTCAACTCGGTCAATCCCTACCGGATCGAGGGCCAGAAGACGGCCGCGTTCGAGACCTGCGACGAGCTGGGCGAGGCTCCCGCCGCGCTCGCCATCCCGGTGGGCAATGCAGGGAACGTCACCTCCTGGTGGAAGGGCTTTCAGGAATACGGGGAGTCGCCGATCCTCTACGGCTTCCAGGCCGAGGGGGCGGCGCCGCTGGTCGAGGGACACCCGATCGAGAACCCCGAGACCGTGGCCTCGGCGATCCGGATCGGGAACCCGGCGCGGTGGGAGGAGGCGATGAACGCCTTCACGGCATCCCGGGGCCGCGTCGCGGCGGTGAGCGACCAGCAGATCCTCGACGCGTACCACTGGATCGCCTCCAGCGAGGGCGTCTTCTGCGAGCCGGCGTCGGCGGCCTCCGTCGCCGGTCTGCTCGCTCACGGGCTGCCCGTCGCCGATGGGATGGACCAGCCCGAGACCGTCGTCTGCGTGCTCACGGGACATGGGCTGAAGGACCCCGACACGGCCCTCGGCAAGGCCCCGGCGGTGACGGGATGCAAGGCTGAGCTGGCGGCGGTGGAGAAGGCCGTCTTCGACTAGGCCCGGGGGCGGCTAGCCTCCAGGCCAGATGGATCCACCCGTGCCCGAGCCAGCCGAATCGCTCACCGGCGAGTGCATGTGCGGGACCGTCCGGTTCTCGATCTCCGCGCCGCTGCTGGGTGCCGCCTACTGTCATTGCAAGCGCTGTCAGCGGCGCACGGGCACTGCGTTCTCGGTCAGCGGGTTGACCCAGCCGAAGAGCTTCGAGATCACCAAGGGAGCAGAGGCGATCGGCACCTACGAGCCGGGAGACGGCGGCTGGAAGAAGAGCTTCTGCTCGCGTTGCGGAAGCCAGCTGTTCACGATGAATCCCGAGAACGAGGAGCTCGTCGCGGTCAGGATGGGCGCGCTGGACCGGGATCCCGGCGTGCGGCCCAGCGCCCACCAGTTCGTGGACTACGCCGCGCCCTGGGAGCCGATCCCGGACGACGGGCTGCCCCGCTTTCCCGAGCGGCTCGACTGGACACGGGTGTCCGCGGACTAGGAATCCCGGCCGCCGAAGGCGAAGGCCTCGACGAACCGCGTCAGCGCCTTGCGCTGTGGAAGGAGATGCGGAGGCCGACGACGATGCGCTCGGGACGGACGTCCTCACGAGGCGAGCTAGGTCAGAGCGGCAGCCCGCCAGCAGCGCTGTAGAGTCGCCGCGCCAGTTCAAATCCGCGATCGAAGCGAGGGGAGAATGGGCCTCTTCAAGTCCATGAAGGACCTGTCCAGCCTGACCAAGCAGGCTAAGCAGCTCCAGCGCCAGCAGCAGCAGGAGGCGGGCTACAAGCCGGGCTTCGGGGGCCAGATGGCGCAGATGGGCGACATGCTCTCCCAGGCGAACGACCAGCTCGCGGACATCACCGGCAACCAGGGAGACCGCGCCAGGATCCTCGCGGAGGGCATCGGCGGCACGGCGACCATCGCCGGCATGGGAACTCCGGCTCGCGGCGCGCAGTGGTTCAACCTCGACCTCGATCTGGAGGTCAGCGTTCCCGGGCGCCAGGCCTACCGGGTGGCGAACTCGTTCATGGTCCCGGCGTCAGCGAGCCTGGGCCAGGGAGTGACCTTGCCGGTGAAGGTGGACCCGAACGACCCGGCCAAGATCGCCATCGACTGGGATTCCGCCCCCACGGGCCCGGCCGCAGGAGAGGTCAGGCCCGTCCCGGGCTCCGGTGGCTTCGCACCCGCGCCGGCCCCACCGGCTGCGGCCGGCGGCGACCACCTGGCGGAACTGGAGCGGCTCGCCAAGCTCCGCGACTCCAGCGCCCTGACCGACGCCGAGTTCGAGCAGCAGAAGGCGAAGATCCTCGGCTCATAGCTCGCCGCCGCGCCGGATAGCCTGCCCCCATGACCGCGCGGCGAAGGCTGGTCAAGGTGCCGGCCTCATCGGCCAACCTCGGCCCGGGCTACGACGTGCTGGCCGCAGCGCTCGCCATGCACCTGGAGCTCGAGGTCGAGGAGGTCGGGAGCTTCTCGGTCGAGGCCGGCGGGCTGGGTGTGCCGCTGGATCGCTCAAATCTCTGCGTACGCGCCTTCGAGTCGCTGCGGCCGGCCGATGGGATCGCCTTTCGCATCAAGAGCCAGATCCCACTGGCCGCGGGACTCGGGTCGAGCGCGGCGGCGATCGTCGCGGGCCTGCTTGCCGCCGACCATCTCTACGAGCTCGCCCAGGAGCCCGAGGACGTGCTCACCAGGGCGGCCGAGATCGAGGGCCACCCGGACAACGTGGCAGCGGCCCTCTACGGAGGGTTCGTCGTCTGCGCGACCGACGAAGGAACGCTCACCGCGACCCGCCTCGACCCACCGCAGGGCGTCGAGGCGGTGGTCGTGATCCCGGACGAGCAGATGCCCACCGAGGAGGCCCGCAAGGCGGTCCCAGACCAGGTGCCGATTGCGGATGCGGTCGCCAACATCTCGGCCGCCGCGGAGCTCGTCCTCGGAATCCAGCGCTCGGACCTGACGCTGATCGGCCGCGGACTCGCCGACCGGATCCATCAGCCACATCGCGCCCATCTCTACCCGCGCTCGATGGAAATCGTGGAGGAGGCCCCGCGGATGGGCGCGATCGGGGCCACGATCTCGGGTGCCGGCCCCACCGTGCTGGTCTGGACCTTCTGGCAGAGCACCGGTGAAGTGATGAAGGCCCTGAACGAGCGGGTGGGCGATTGGGCCGAGGTTCAGCGGGTCCCCTTCTCGCCGATGGGCGCGGACGTCCCGGAGCTGTGAGCGCCGACGACAGTCTCTCGCTCTGGTCGGAGGACTCGTTCCTCTCGATCGCGTCGAAGGGCTCGGTCCTCTCGATCGGGTCCGTCGGCTCGTTCGCCTCGATCGGGTCGGTCGGCTCCGCCGGGTCGGCGTTCTCGGTTGCATCGGCCGGGTCCGCGGGCTCGACGATGTCGTTTGCGTCGGCCGGATCCGTGCTGTCGGCCCGGGCGCGTGACTCGATCCTCGGCGAGCCGGGCCGTAGGGAGGCGGGGCTGCTCGCGGCGGGAATCCTGATCGCCTGTGGCGCGGCGATCGCCGGCTGGGCGATCCTCAGGCGCTAGAGCAAACCGAAAAAGAGCAACCGGACGGGACGGCCCCGCAGCGTCCGGTAAGCCGCGGGGCCGCCCGTCCGGATCCCCGATTTACGGCGTGGTGCTTGTGGTGGTAGTCGTGGTCTCCGTCTCGGTGGAAGTGGTGCTCGTCGTCGACGGAGTAGTCGTGGTGGTGCCCTCGTTGAAACCGCACTTCTTGCCCTTGTTGTTGGGTTTCGGCTTCTTGTGGTGGTGCTTCTTCACGGGACACGGCTTGGAATGTGCGTTCGGAACGCCGCCCTTGTCGGCGGAGCTCAGAACCGGAAACGCACCCGCGATTCCGAGGCAGGTCACAAAGACCGCCAGCTTTCGCGTTCTCAGCCTCACGTCGTGCTTACCTCCGTGGCCATGGCTATTTGCTCCCCACCTGCCTAAGCGACGGGGAGCGCCGGAGGGTTACGCCCTACCTTTGGGTCAGTCGAGCAGGCCGACCTGGCGGAGGATCGAGACGGAGTCCGAGTAGACGTCCTTGCGCTTGATCAGGCCACCTTCGTACGGGATCACGTCGACCCCGCGCCACTCGATCTTCTTGCCCGTGGGCTCGGCGACGAGGTCTCCTCGCCGCATCGTGTTCGAGTGCGTGGCGCTGGCGGTCCACTCCTGTGTGACCACGCCGTCGCGGACGTAGAGCCTGCGCGTCTCGAAGCGCAGGTCCGGCCAGCTCTCGAAGATCGCGCCGATGTGCTCGCGCACCTCGTCGGGGCCCTGTGCCGACTCCCCGGCCGTGTGGTTCTCGAAGACCATGTCGTCGGCGTGCATGCCCATGATCGCGTCGAGGTCATGGTCGTTCCAGGCGTCGTTGTAACGCCCGATTGCGTCCTCGAGACTCTGAGGGGAGTCCTCTCCCACGCGAAGAGGATATGTTCGCTCGCCGGGAGAGACAAGGGGACCGGAAAAGAGGAGGAGCGATGGCCGAGGGCTACACGATCAAGAGCATCGACGAGTTCGAGGAGATGGAGGGGAGCGGGGGAGCGACCTGGCGCCTCGCCCGCAAGTCGCTGGGCGCGGAGGCCTTCGGCTTCAACGTCGTCGACATCGAGGCCGGGGGGCAGATCCCCGCCCACGACCACACCGGCGACGAACAGGAGGAGGTCTTCATCGTCCTCGACGGCCAAGGCACGATCGTCACCGACGGGGAGGAGCACGACGCCCCGGCCGGCACCTTCTGCCGCTTCGCCCCCGAGGTGAACCGGACCATCCTCAACAAGTCCGACGCGAACGTCCGCGTGCTGCTGATCGGCGTGCCCGTCGACAGCGGCTACCAGGGAATGGGTTGGGGCTAGCAGCGCCGGGCGTCAGAGCCCGGGCTTGACGGTCATATCGAGCACGACCAGGATCAGCAAGACTCCCGCGATGAGCGAGAGCAGCCAGACCACGAACCCAAAAGTGACCCAGCCCTGGCCGAGGTCATAGGCGCCCTCGCGAAGTAGGCGATCCGGTCGGGACCCGCACGCTTGGCGCGGATCACGAAGATCTGGATCGCGACATCGCTCCCGACCCACACCACCGCGAGCAGTATGTGGAAGGCGAGGAGCCACTTGTAGGCGTCGCCGCCGACTACTCCGAGGACCACCGACGCGGGAATCTATCGTCGGCCGGAGTCGGAATAGAAGGCTAGGCCGGTTTGGGCGGCGGAGGCAGGAAGGTGGTGCAGACGCTTATGCCAAAGCCCTGTACCGCCGCGCCGCCGGAGTTCAGGGCGTCGATGGCCAGCCCCTGGAAAAACAATGCCGCGCCAGGCTTGTGTTGGCGCAGCGCACGCAGACTGTCCGCCGTGTACATCGCGTATTGCCGCAGTCCGGCTATCCACTGCGCGACGGCGGCTTCGTCGCCGGGCGCGGGTGGAATGAGCGCAAGCTGCTCAGTGGTGGCTCCGAACGCTCTATTGAAACTCGCGAGTAGGCGCGTGAGCCGGTTGATGAATCGATTCAGAGACCGATGGATCTGCTTCTTCGTTGGCTCTGCGGCGCCTGGTGGCGGCAGTGGGGATGGGGCGTTGGGGCTAAACAGAGTCTTGAGCTTCGGACCCAGACGTCCAGAGCTTCGCGGAGACTGGCTGCAAATCTGATCGACCTGGGCGACGTACTGGGCGCGAGTCGTTGCGGCGCTGGCGGGCACGGCTGCAATCGCCGGCACGGTCAACGTGATCGCGAGCGCGATCAGGCCCGGCGCGATGGGCCGCCTTCCGATCACCACGATCGGGCGGCTAGGAGAACTCTTCGAGCGAGCGCATCTGCCGGCGGAGCTCGTGATCCCGCTGATTGGCGGGAACCCCGGACTCGCCGGTCACTGCCTCGTTGTGCCTGGGGTCGACGATGGCCCGGAAACGCTCGGTCTCCGAGCCGGCACTGGACCCCTCGCCGGCTGCCTGCTGTCCCCTGTCCGCCTCGTTCTGCTTCGTCATCCTTCTCCGTGATCCCTAGCTATTTCCCCATATCCCTGTGTGCTTAGTTGTATCAGCTTTGTGAGCGTTCGCTAAACACTATGTAGAACCGTTCACCACGCTGAAAGTAGCGCTGCAGCAGGCGGTAAGTGATGGTCGGCGGCTTTCGCTATTTGCGGGGAAACTGCTGGGCGCTTCCGTCACGACCGGCGCGGGTCCGGGTAGCGGCACGCCTATAATCCCGCGCTCCCGTCGGTCCAACCCCGTCGCGCGCCCGCTCGAAGAAGGCGCGGAACCGGAGGTCCAATTGAAGAGCTCGTCCACAGAGCGTGTGCGCTACTCGCCTGAGCGCGCCTATCGCCCCCTCGTCTCTCCCCTGAGCGTGGAGGACAAGGATGCATGCGCGATCTACGCGTCGGTCCGCCGCGACGCGACCGCGAGCCACGAGCCCGTAACGCTCGCGCTCGAGTCGCTGCAGAAGATGCTCCATCGCGCCGGGAACGTCGACGGCGAGGGAGACGGCTGCGGCCTGCTGGTCGACATCCCGACCAAGATCTGGGCCGAGGAGGTCCGTCAGGGGGGGCACAACCCGTCCCTCGCGCTGGACGACGCCTTCGCGGTGGCACACGTCTTCGTCGAGCGCTCCCAGGACCTGGAGAAGGTGCGCCACGGCGCCCGCGAGCTCCTCGGCAAGGCGGGCTTCCGCATCCTCGCCGAGCGGGTTGGGGCCGTCGACTCCGCCGCTCTCGGGCCGACGGCCCGTGAGGAGGAGCCGCAGTTCTGGCAGTTCGCCGGCCTGGTGCCGGAGGCCGCCGAAACGGACCGCTCCTGCTTCAACCTGAAGGTCGCCCTCGAGGAGAAGCTCGGCGTCCACGTCGCATCGTTCTCCGGGCGGACCTGCGTCTACAAGGTGATGGGCGCCCCGAAGGTCCTCGGCGGCTACTACCCCGACCTCTCGGATGAGCGCTTCGAGACGATCGGCTGCTTCGGCCACAACCGCTATTCGACCAACACCTGGCCCTCGTTCACCCGCGTCCAGCCCTTCGGCGTGCTCGGCCACAACGGCGAGATCAACACGATCGAGCAGCTGCGCCAGGAGGCGCGCATGCTGGACGTGCCGATCGGCGAGGGGAACTCCGACTCGCAGGACCTGAACCGGACGATCGAGACGCTGGTTCGGCGCCACGGACTCTCGCTCGCCGAGGCCATGGAGATGGTCGTCCCGCCGATCGTCGCCGAGATCGCCGGCCTCCCCGAGGAGCTCCACTCCTTCTACATGTACCTGCGCCAGACGATGGGGCCGTTCGCGCAGGGCCCGGTCGCGCTGATCGCGCGGCACAGCGACGAGTGCGTGTTCTCGGCCGACGCGATGGGACTGCGGCCGCTCTGGCAGCTCGAGACGCCTCATGACTTCATCTTCAGCTCGGAGCCGGGCGTCGTGCCGGTGTCCCAGATGATCTCCGAGCCCAAGCCGATGGCGCCCGGCGAGAAGTTCCTGGTGCTGATCGACCGCGATCGCAAGCGCTCGACCCTCCATCCACACGCCGAGATGCTGCGGAAGGTGCGCGAGCACTGGATGGAGAGGACCGGGATCGAGGAGGTCGCCCCGTATGACCGCGCGCTCCGGACCGGCGGCCCGCTCGAGGGTCCCGAGATCCCGGGGTACACGGACGCCGGTCCCGAGGATCCGGTTCAGGTCGCAGACCGCGTGCTCGCCGGGTTCGGCTGGCAGCGCGACGACGTGAAGCTCGTCCAGCAGATGGCCGACAATGGCGCAGAGCCGATCGGCTCCCTCGGCTACGACGGCCCACTGGCCGCGCTCTCACCCGAGCGGCAGAACCTCGCCGACTACTTCAAGGAGACGGTCGCCGTCGTCACCAATCCGGCGATCGACCGCGAGCGCGAGATCGAGCACTTCTCGACCCGCGCCGTCTACGGCCGCCGGCCCTCCCTCGGCGATCCCTCCGAGGACACGAAGACCGTCGAGACCGACTTCCCGGTGATCCTGGGCGGCCACCACGATCTCGCGCCGTTGCCCCACAGCTCCTACCGGCGGATCGCCAGCGAGCAGGGCACCTACGTGCTCGAGGACCTCTGGGCCGAGTTCGGCGATCGCGCCAAGGCGATCGACATCGCGCTCCTGGAATCCGAGACGACCCAGGGCGCGATCGAGCGGCTTCGCCAGGAGGCGGTCCGCGCGGTCGCCGAGGGCGCCGAGCTCCTCGTGCTCACGGACCGCACCGTCTACGACGGCGAGCGGCGCTACATCGACCCGCACCTCGCCACCTCGGCGGTCGACCAAGCGCTGAAGCAGTTCCAGGTCGGGGATGGGGAGGTCAACCTGCGACGGCGCTGCTCGATCGTCCTGCGCTCCGCGGCGATCCGCAACGTCCACGACGTGATGATCGCCCTCGGCCTCGGCGCGAACGGCGTCTGCCCGTACGTGATGGTCGAGGTGATCTGCGTCGACGACTACGAGAACGACGTCAACAACCTCTGTGCCGCTCTCCGCAAGGGCATCGAGAAGGTGATCTCGACGATCGGCATCCACGAGGTCCGCGGCTACGCCCGCCAGTTCTCCTCGATCGGGATCAAGCCCGAGCTCGCCGAGATCTTCCACACCGAGGCCTTCGCGGCAACGGATCAGGGGGGCACCGGCTTCGCTCAGCTCGATGCCGACACCGACGCCCGCCACCAGATCCTCACCGGCGACGAGGACGCGAAGCCGGCGAAGACCTTCCGCTTCTACCCGAAGGTCTACAAGGCGGCGATCGCGGCGGCCAACGGCTCCGCGACCTTCGAGGAGTTCTCGCAGAAGGTCCACGACCTCGAGGCGCAGAGCCCGATCTCCATGCGCCACATCATGGGTCTGAAGAAGGAGCCCGACCGCGAGCCCGTCGACCCAGCGGATGTGGACGCCTCGGTCGGCCATCACGACTACCCCGTGGTGATCAGCTCGATGAGCTTCGGCTCCCAGTCCGAGCCCGCCTTCCGCGCCTACGCGGAGGCGGCGAAGGCGATCAACATCCTCTGCATCAACGGGGAGGGTGGCGAGATCCAGGACATGTACGGCCGCTACCGCAAGTGGCGCGGTCAGCAGGTCGCCTCGGGCCGCTTCGGCGTCTCGGCCGAGATGCTCAACTCCTCATACGTCGCCGAGATCAAGATCGGCCAGGGCGCCAAGCCCGGCGAGGGCGGGCACCTGCCCGGCAAGAAGGTCTCGGAGAAGGTCGCCGCGGCTCGTAACGCCACGCCCGGCACCGACCTGATCTCCCCCTCCAACAACCACGACCTCTACTCGATCGAGGACCTGGCGGAGCTGATCGACGAGCTGAAGACGGTCAACCCCGACCTGCGCGTCTCGGTGAAGGTCCCTGTCGTCCCCAACATCGGGACGATTGGGCTCGGCATCGCGAAGGCGGGCGCCGACATCATCACGCTGAGCGGCTTCGAGGGCGGCACGGGCGCGGCGCGCCAGCATGCCCTCCGGCACGTCGGCCTGCCCTCCGACATCGGGACGCGGGCCGTCCACCGCGCGCTGATGGAGGCCGGGATCCGCAACCGGGTCGAGATCTGGGCCGACGGCGGCTACCGCCACGCCCAGGACATCGTGAAGCTCCACTGCATGGGGGCGAACCGGGTGGCCTTCGGGACGCTGGCGATGGTCTCGCTCGGCTGCACGATCTGCCGCGGCTGCCAGCTCGACACCTGCCACGTCGGCATCGCCACTCAGATCGAGACCGTCGAGCAGGCCCAGGAGCACGGCCTGAAGAAGTTCACGCCGCAGGCCGTGGGCTCGGCGGTCGAGAGCTCGGCCCGGTTCTTCCAGGCCATGGGCGAGGAGGTCAAGGCCGTCGTCGGGTCTCTCGGCTACGACCGCGCGCAGGACCTCGTCGGCCGCTACGACCTGCTCGAGCAGATCTCACACCACGACAAGATCGACCTGGCCCCGCTGATCACCCCACTCGAGGAGTTCCTCGATCTGGAGCCGCTCGATCTGCCGGTGGAGGAGGAGGCGCTGGTCGAGGCGCGCGCCGAGGCCGGACTGGTCCGCGCCAAGCCGATCCGGATGGAGCCGAAGCAGGCCTCCCACGAGATTGCCGCCGTCGCGGACAAGGTCTTCGATGGATCCTGCGTGAGCGTCGAGTTCCCGCGGCGCACCGACGCCAACGACCGGGTCCTCGGCACCGAGCTCTCCGGCGCGATCGCGCGCGCTCGGATCTATGACGGCGCTGCTGAGGGCACCGAGAACGACGAGCTCGCCGAGCTGGTCTTCAACGGTGGCTCGGTCGCCGGCCAGGGCTTCGGCGCCTTCAACGAGTGGGGCGTGACCTGCCGGGTCGAGGGCGGCGCCCAGGACGGCGTCGGCAAGACGATGCTCGGTGGGACGGTCTCGATCCTCAAGGGCAAGAACGCCGACGGGAAGCGGGTCAACGGGTCGGTCGGCAAGTCCTTCGCCTACGGTGCCCAGCGCGGCAGGCTCTTCGTGCAGGGCTCCGCCGACTCGCGCTTCTGCATCCGGCTCTCGGGCGCGGACGTGGTCCTCGCCGGCGAGCCGGCGGCTCCGATCGACGATTCGAAGGGCTGCATCGTCGATCGCGCGAACGCGAAGGGCTTCGCCTTCGAGTACATGACCTCGGGCCGCGCCGTGGTCCTCGGCGACATCGGCCCGTGGGCCTGTGCGGGCATGACCGGGGGCCGCGTCTACGTGCGGATCAATGACGAGCTCAACCTCGACCGCGAGACGATCCAGGGCCGCCTGGGCGAGGGCGCAAAGGTGGCGCTCGAGGAGCTCGACGCTGAGGGCCAGCTCGACATCGAGGACCTGATCGGGCACTACGCGGACGAATTGCGGTCAACCGATCAGCCCGACGAGGCGGAGCGGGTCATGGGACTTGCGCGCGACGCCAAGCAGAACTTCCTGATGATCATTCCGCAGAAGATCCAGGCTGACCCGAGCATCTCGACCGAGTAGGTTTCCGGAATGCCCGCCGATGGCCCCGTTCTCATCGCGTACGACGGATCCGAGCCCGCCCGAGAGGCCATCGAGCAGGCGGGCGCTCAGCTCAAGGCGGATCGCAAGGCCATCGTCCTGGCCGTATGGGAGCCGATGGAGGCGATCCCGTTCTGGGGCGCTCCCGTCTCGCAGGTCCCCGCGAGCCTGACCCAGCAGATCGAGGAGGAAGCCTCCAAGGCCGCCGCCGAGGGAGCGGAACTGGCCAAGGCAGCCGGATTCGATGCCGAGTCGGGGGTCGCCGAGGGAGCGCCCGTCTGGAAGGCGATCGTCGAGGCCGCCGCGGGCAGGGGCGCTTCGCTCATCGTGATGGGTTCCCACGGGCGCAGTGGCCTCGGCTACGTCGCGATGGGCAGCGTCGCGACCGCCGTGGCGCATCACGCGGAGATCCCGGTGCTGATCTGCCGCCAGTCTCGCTAGTCGTCGCCTGACTCGCCGCCGTCCCCGCCGGGGGCGCTGGGGCTCGGCACGGTGACCGTCGCGGTACGCGAGGGGGTCGAGGTCGTGCTGGGTCGTGGCCGCTGAGGGGCCGGCTTCCCGAGGGCGGGGGAGAGGGATTGGCCCGCCGTCGGCGGCTCCGAGGAGATGCCGATGTCGGTATTGACCGCCCGGGTCGCCAGAAACGCGATCGCTGCGGCGACCAGCAGGCCGAGGAGCGCCAGAAGCGGCCAGCGCAGGGAGGAAGCGCTCACCTGCCGCCCCCCGACTCGTCGGCCAGGGCTGGCACCTGTGGCAGCTCGAGGATCGCGCGGGCCCCGCCGTCCTCCCGGTTCTCCACCCTGACCGAGCCGCCCCACTCGTTCGCCAGCTCGCGGGCGATCGAGAGGCCCAGGCCGGTTCCCTTGGTCCCGGAGCCGGCGCTGCCGCGATGGAAGCGCTCGAAGACCGCTTCCTCCTCACTGCTCTTCAGTCCCGGGCCGCGGTCCAACACCTCGATGCGTCCGTGGGTGGCGGCGACCTCCACCTCCGCGCCCCGCGGGGAGTACTGGATCGCGTTCTCGATCAGGACATCGAGCGCGCGCTCGAAGTCCCCGCGTGCGCAGACGCAGCTGCCCGCATCGCCGGGTTCGCTCAGAGTGAGGCGGACCTCGGCCTCCGCGGCGGTTTTTCGCCAACGGTCCACGATCCGCCGCGTGGCCGTCCCGACGTCGAACTCCTCGACGGGGCTCTCGCGCTCGCCCGCCCGGCTCAGGATCAGCAGCTCATCGACGATCCGGGACAGCCGGTCGACCTCCCGGATCCCCATCTCCACTCCGGCGATTCGGTCGTCCCCCTCCGGGAGGGTGTCGCGAACCTCCTCGAGCTCGAGCCGGATTCCGGTCAGCGGCGTCCGCAGCTGGTGCGACGCGTCGGCGACGAACTCCTGCTGGCCGCGCAGCATCCGGGAGATGCGGGCCGTCATCCGGTTGAAGGAGCGAGCCAGGGATCGCTGCTCGCTGCTTCCCTCGACCAGCGCCTCCGTGCTCAGGTCGCCCTCCTCGACCTGCCGGGCGGTTTCCTCGAGCCTGCGAATGGGACGCGAGGTCTCGCGCGCGATCAGGGCGCCGGCGATCACGCCCAGCGCAAGGACCAAACCCCCGAGCAGGGTCAGGCTGACGATCGCCTTGCGGGTGGCGCGATGAACGGCGGCCACGCTCTGGGTGACGCGCACCACGCCGTCGATCCGGGTTCCATGCCTGACCGGCACGGCGGTGGCGAGGATCTGTTCGTTCAGCGTCTGGCTCTGCCTCGTCTCTTGCACCGTCCGGCCGTGGAGGGCCGCAGCGATCTCGGGACGGGAGGCGTAGCTGGCGCCGAGCTCGCGGCGGCCCGCGCTGTCGGCGACCACGCGTCCGGTCGCGTCGACGACGAGGACCCTGCCGCGCGCGCTCTCCGCCGAGTTGGCGACCAGGCGCTGGAGGGCGCGGGGCTGCCCAGCCTCGATCAGCTCCGGGGAGGTGGCGGCGACCAGATTCGCCTGGTTCTTCGCCTGCGCCTTCACCTCCGAGTCGACGCGGTCGCCCAGGCTGACGCCCAGCGGGACGCCGAAGGCGATCAGCGCGAGGAGCAGCAGATACGCGACGGCGATCGTGAGTCGGGTTCGGAGGCTTATGAATCGGACTCCGGTTCGATCAGCCGAAAGCCGACCCCACGCACGGTCTCGACGAAACGGGGGTTGGCGCTGTCGTCGCCCAGCTTCTGGCGCAGCGTGCGCACGTGGACGTCGAGGGTCTTCGTGGATCCGAACCAGTTGACGTCCCAGACTCGCGACATCAGGTCCTCGCGGGTGACGACCTGCCCGGGATGGGCCATGAGCTCGGCGAGCAGGTCGAACTCCTTCCGGGTGACCGCGACCGGCTCACCTGCGAGCTCGACCGACCTGGACGCCGGGTCGAGTCGCAGCTCTCCGACCTCGATCGCCGCTTCGGGTGCCGAGGCTGTGCCACGCGCTCTCCGCAGCACGGCGCGGATGCGGGAGATCAGCTCCCGAGAGCTGAACGGCTTGACGACGTAGTCGTCCGCCCCCAGCTCCAAGCCCAGCACGCGGTCCATCTCGGTCCCGCGGGCCGTCAGCATCACGATCGGGACCTCGGAGCTCTTGCGGAGCGTGCGACAGACGTCCGACCCGTCGCCGTCGGGCAGGTTCAGGTCGAGGAGCACCAGGTCTGGGCTGAACTTCCCGGCGAGCTCGAGCGCCTCCGACGCGGTCTGGGCAACCACCGGCTCGAAGCCATTCCGTCGCAGTGCCTTCGAGAACGGCTCGAAGATCGCCGCCTCGTCCTCGACGAAGAGGATCTTCCTGGGTGGCAGCGCCTCGGCCACCGGCCAAATGTAACGCCGCCACCCGCCGCTCCCGGCCGGGACCCGGATTCTTTCCCCTCGCTTTACCTGGATTTCTCCGGCCCGTAAGCAGCCGCGCCCGACACTCGCGCTCCAACCCTCAGGTGAAGGAGCAGATGCTGATGAACGACTGGAGAACCAAGATCGCCGTGCTGGCGGTCGTCCTCGGGCTCGGGGGCCTCGGCGGCTACGCGATGAGCGCCAACCGCCGTGCCGCCGATCCGGCGGCGGCCACCCCCACCGTCCCAACGACCCAGGTGATCAGGCGCACGGTGCACAAGAAGCCGAAGCACCAGCGCTCGGCCGGCAGCAATCCCGGTGCGACCGCGGCACGCAGCCTCACGAGTACGCCCGTCTCGAGCGGATCGAGCGGTTCCTCTTCCTCGAGCCCTCCGGTTTCAACCGGCAGCAGTGGCTCCGGTGGAGGCGGCGGCGCCGTCCACACCGGCAGCAGCGGCTCCGGCGGCGGTGGCGAGAGCGAGGGCGGCGGTGGCGAGCACGAGGGCGGCGGCGAGGGCGGCGACTGATTCGCGGCTTTCCCGTCTCTTTGCCCGGGCTTCTCAGGCCATTTGGGGGCCGAACCGCACACTGGTTCGGCAACTCAGAGGAGTCAAAGGAGACACCAGATGAGCGCAATCAGAAAGAGAATCGCGGCGGGCGCCGTCGTCCTGGCCCTTGGTGGCCTCGGCGGTGTCGCCTGGGCCAACAACCCGGCGGCTCAGCACGCAACGCCCGCCGCGATCGTCTCCACGAACCACGGCGGATCCACCACGCGCCCCGTCTCAACCGGGACGAGCGGAGCCGTCGCAACCCCCGCGGTCAGCACCCAGCCCTTCCCGGGCGCGACCTCGGTCGGAGGCCGGCGCGATGACTAGGCGCCGGCCTCGCGCATGGCCGACCGTGACCGGCGCCCTGGCGCTGTTCGCCGTCGTCTTCCAGCTGCTCGTCTTCCAGGCCACGGCACCGGCGGGCTCCACGCTGGCGTCAGCGACCGGTGGAAAGACCAAGCCCGCCGCTCACGCCGTCGCTCCTTCGCCGCAACCCGCCCCGGTGGTGACCTCGACCTCATGAACGCCAATCAGACACTCGCCCAGCACGGCTGGTGGATCGCCAGCCGAGCGTCCGGCATCGTCGCGCTGGCCCTAGTCACGATCTCCGTCGGCATCGGGCTGGCGATGGCGGGCAAGTTCGCCAAGAAGCCCGGCGCCAACCGCACGCTGGTCGCGATCCACGAGCAGACGGCCCTTGCGGGGCTGATCGCGATCGCGGTGCACGGGCTCACACTGCTCGGCGATCCGTGGCTGAACCCCGGCCTCTCAGGAATCGTCGTCCCCTTCACCATGGCCTACAAGACGTTCTTCACGGGCCTTGGCATCGTCGGAGGGTGGCTGGCGGGCCTGCTCGGACTGAGCTTCTACGTCCGCCGCCGTATCGGGCCGGCCTTCTGGCGGAAGGCGCACCGCGCGACGATCTTCGTCTACGTCCTCGGCGTGATCCACACGCTGGGTGCCGGGACGGACGCATCGAGCCCCTGGCTCTACTGGCCGATCGCCCTCACCGCCCCCGCCATCGGCGCCATGTTCACGGCCCGGGTGGCGCACGGAATCCGCAAGGGGCGCGAGCGCGAGCGGGCGGCGGCCGAGCGGCGTCGAGAGCGACGTCGCCCGGCGCGTCCCCGCCCGGCGCATCCCCACCCGGCGCTTTCCGGGGCGATGGCCGAGGAGTCCGCATGAGCCACAACAACGCGAAAGGAACCGAGATGAAGGACCGAGGAGTGGTGATCGTTGGCGGAGGACTCGCCTCGCAGCGCTGCGCGGAGACCCTGCGCCGGCGCGGCTACTACGAGGGCCGCATCCGGATGGTCTGCGGCGAGCCCGAGCGGCCGTATGACCGCCCGCCGCTCTCGAAGGACCACCTGGCCGGCGAGCTGGCCGACGAGGAGGTCGCCTTCCGGCCGCCGTCCTGGTACGGCGACAACCGGGTCGAGCTGATCACCGGGCGAGAGGCGAAACGGCTGGACGCGAAGCGCCGCCGGATCGAGCTCGACGACGGCAGCGAGCTCTTCTACGAAAATCTCGTCGTGGCCACCGGTGCGGCTGCTCGACGCCTGCCCCCGCTCGAGGGCTACTCCAACGTCCACTACCTGCGCACGCTCGCCGATGCCCGGCGGCTGCGCCAGGAGCTTCGCGAAGGCGCCCGCCTGGCGGTCGTCGGCGCGGGCTTCATCGGCCAGGAGGTCGCCTCCACCGCACGCGCCGCCGGCGCCGAGGTCACGATCGTCGAGGCGCTGCCCGCCCCTCTCACGGGCATCCTCGGCGAGGAGGTCGGCCTCTGGCTGATGAAGATGCACGACGAAGAGGGCGTCGACGTCCGGCTCGGCACGAAGCTCGAGGGCGCCCGCGGCAACGGCGCGGTCGAGGAGCTCGTGCTCGACAGGGGCGAGCCTCTGGAGTGCGACGCGGTCGTCGTCGGCATCGGCGTCGCACCGGCCGCCGAGTGGCTTGCGGGCAGCGGGCTCGAGACCGACGGCGTGCTCACCGACCAGGCGGGCCGGACGTCGGTGCCTGGCATCTGGGCGGCTGGCGACGTCGCACGCAGCTTCGACCACCGGCACGGCGAGCACCGCCGCACCGAGCATTGGGACGCCGCCGCCCGCCAGGGGATGGCGGTTGCGAGGGCGATCGCGGGCGATCAGCCGGATCCTCATCCGCTGCCGAGCTTCTGGAGCGACCAGTACGGGCTCCGCATCCAGTACGTCGGGCACGCCGAGGGGGCTGAAGCCACCACGGTCGAGGGAAAGCCCGGCGACCGGGACTTCACGGTCGTCTACACGCGTGAGGAGCAGCCCGTCGGCGCTCTCGTGGTCGATAGGCCGCGGGACTTCGCCCGCCTGCGCAAGGAGATCGAACGGACTTACGACCAACAGACAGATCGAAAGGAGCAACGATGAGCTACATCCCCACGATCGACCGCAGCGCCTGCAGCGCTCACGGCGACTGCGTCGACATCGCACCCGAGGTCTTCGAGCTGGGTGACGTCGCCGAGGTGATCGGCACCGGCCCGGACAAGAAGATCCTCAAGGCCGCGAAGGCCTGTCCCGCACTGGCCATCGAGGTCGTCGACTCCGAGACCGGCGAGGTGGTCTACCCGTGACGGCCCGTGGGCGGAGCAGGCTGGCGGTGTGGCCCACCTTGCTGGTTGCGTTGGCCTGCTTCGCCGTCACCTTCGAGTTCCTGGCTCTGCAGCTGCAGTCGGGTCGCGACCCCGCCCTCAAGGCGGCCGCGGCGCCGGCCCCTGCGAAGGTGCGGCCGCGCCGCAAGATCATCATCACCCGGGTCGTGCAGGCCGGACCGACCCAGGCCTCCCAGGTCAGCTCCAGCTCCGGGACCTCGGTGAGCGCCCCCGCCCCCGTGACGAGCTCGACCTCATGAGCTACTACGACCTCACCTTCGACTCGATGGGCTGCGAGGTCCGCCTGCTGATCGGCGATCCACTGCCAGGATCTCCGCCCGCCGCGGAGGCCGCCGAGCGCGAGCGGAGGTTCATCGAGCTCTACGACCACGCCCTCTCCCGCTTCAAGGAGGACAGCGAGCTGACCTCCCTCAACGAGGACCCGCGCGAGGTGGTGCCGGCCTCTCCGCTGCTGTGCCAGGCCATAGATGCCGGGCTCTGGGCGGCTGAGCGAAGCGGCGGGCTGGTCGATCCGACGCTCGGCGGAGCAATCGTTTCGGCCGGTTACCGAGATTCCCGTGCCGGGGTGACGCCCGAGCCGCTCGCTGAAGCGCTCGCGCACGCCCCGGCCAGACGGGCGGCCAGTCCGCGCGCTGAGGGCGAGTGGCGCTCGATCGCGGTCGACGATCTCGCCGGGACCGTGCGACGGCCTCCCGGCTTGATCTTCGACACCGGTGGCAGCGGCAAGGGGCTTGCCGCCGACCTCGTCGCCGCGCGACTGCGCAGCTACTCGCGGTTCGTCGTCGACTGTGGCGGAGATGTTCGCGTGGGCGGGTTCGGCGCGAAGCTCGATCCGTTCGCCGTTCACGCTCGCCACCCGATCGACGATGAGCCCGCGGCGATCTTCGATGTTGCCGAAGGCGGGATTGCGACCTCCGGACTCGACATTCGGCTCTGGCGCCGCGAGGACGGCTCGTTCGCCCATCACCTACTCGACCCGAGCACCGGTCAGCCCGCCTGGACGGGGCTGGTCGGCGTCACGGCCCTCGGCCGGAGTGCGCTCGAGGCCGAGACCCTCTCCAAGGCCGCGCTGCTCAGCGGCCCCGAGCACGGCCGCGAGCTGATCTCGGCGTTCGGTGGGATGCTCGTCCACGACGACGGCCGCGTCGAGATCTCGGGACCGGTTGAGCCCAGGCTCGTGGGCCGGCGCAGCGGCGTGGTCGGCATTCCCACTCTCGCCGCCTGATCCCGATCGGTTCTGCCTCCTGACCCGACACCTGCGAACCTAGGGTCCTTCCCCGGGCCCGATGACGCCAGATCCAACTGACCAGGAGGAGATCGCCACCGAGCCCGCCACGGCCGAGGAGGCCGTCGCCCGGCTCGAGGACGTCCAGAAGGTCACGGAGGCGACGCTTGCCTTTCTCGACCTGGATGACCTGCTCACCGAGCTGCTCCAGCGGGTCACCGACATCCTGCATGCCGATACCGCCGCCGTGCTGCTCGTCGAGGATGACGGGCGGACGCTTGCGGCCCGGGCGGCCAAGGGCCTCGAGGAGGAGGTCGAGCGGGGATTTCGGCTTCCCGTCGGCCGGGGATTCGCCGGCAGGGTCGCCGCGACTCGCGAGCCGATGGCGATTCCGGATCTCGACAACTCCCCTGTCACGGTCGTCAACCCCCTGATGCGCGAAAAGCGCGTCCGGTCGCTGCTCGGCGTGCCGCTGATCGTCGAGGGGACCGTCATCGGCGTCCTGCACGTCGGGATGCTCACGCAGCGCCAATTCTCTGACTCCGACATCCAGCTGCTACAGCTGGTGGCGGATCGCGTCGCCCTTTCGATCGAGCGCTCTCGGCTGGCGATTCAGGGCCGGATCGCGCAGACTCTCCAGCGGAGCCTGCTGCCGCATAGCCTGCCGCAGCTCCCCGGCCTGAGCATGGCTGCGTGGTATCTGCCCGCCGCGGAGGAGACGGCGGTCGGTGGCGACTGGTACGACGTGATCGAGCTCGATCATCGGCGGCTGGGCCTGACGATCGGCGACGTGGCGGGCCATGGGATGGCGGCGGCCACCTACATGGGCCAGCTCCGCAGCACCGTGCGGGCATATGCGCTCGAGGTCGAGCGTCCCGCCGAGCTGCTCGCCAAGGTCTCGCGCTTCGCCGATCAAGAGCATTCGCGGATGGCGACGGTGATCTACGCGACGCTCAACCTGGACACCTGGGTTGTCGACTTCGCCAGGGCCGGCCATCCCTATCCGTTGCTGCTCCGAGCGGACGGGACGCCCACCTATCTGACGGAGGCGGGCGGGCCGCCGCTGGGCTCGGGCGCCGTCGGCGAGTACGACCAGCAGCGCGTGGTCTTGGGCCCCGCGGAGACGCTGCTGTTCTACACAGATGGGCTGATCGAACGCCGGGGCCGCACCCTCTCCGACGGCGAGGCCGCTCTGATTGAGGCCGCCGCTGCCGCACCCGACGAACCGGAGCTGATGTGCCGAACCGTCATCGAGCGGCTCACCGAGGGCATCGACATCCCGGATGACATCGCCGTGCTGGCCATTCGGACGGTGGGCCTCCACGACACGCTCGAGGTCGAGGTGCCCGCACAGCCAGAGCAGCTGGCAACCGTTCGCCACCTGATCCGGCGCTGGGTGGCGGCCAAAGGCGGCACCGACGACGACTGTGCCGCCTTCGCGATTGCCGTGACCGAGGCCTGCGCCAACTCGGTTGAGCACGCCTATGGCCCGCGCGACGCAAGCATTGGCCTGCGCGCGGAGCTGACCCGTGGGGAGGCGACCGTGAGCGTGCGAGATCACGGCGCCTGGAGGGAGCCCAGAAGTGAGAACCGCGGTCGCGGGATCCCGGTGATGAAGGAGTTCATGGATGATGTCGCGATCGAAACCGGAGACCAGGGGACAACGGTGAAACTGCACCGCCGGATCGCGGACGAGCGATGATGCGCGAGCTCGCCAGGCTCTCGTTCGAGACCGAGGGTGGCGTCGAGTTGGCGCGCGTGGCCGGTGAGGTCGATGCCTCCAACGTCGCCGCGCTCACCACGCAGATCCTCGATTCCGTATCGAACGAGACGCGTGCGCTCGTTCTGGATCTGACCAATACGAACTACATCGACAGCTCGGGAATCAGCCTGATCTTCGACACCGCGGCTCGGATGAAGAACCGGCAGCTGCAGCTGCGGCTGGTCGTTCAGCCCAGGTCATTCGTCGATGAGGTGCTCGCGGCAGTCTCCATGCAGGACTCGGTGCCGATCGACCCGGCGATGGCCGACGCACTCAGCGCAGTGGGATCTAGCGCTTCGCCATGAGCGGCCGCCACAACACCGCGGCCGGATCGTCGACTAGGTGTAGTTCCTCAACACGTTGTTCATCCGGGCTTCCTTGGAGGCTGGGGGTGTCGAGACCTCCAGACCCAAGGAGAGCACCGGATGAACATCCACGCTAACGCCAAGACCTGCCCGAACTCCCGCGAGCTGCTCGCTAGGCGGGTGGTCGAGGAGAGCTGGAGCATCGACCGAGCGGCCGAGGCCGCCGGGATCAGCGCCAGAACCGCGGCCAAGTGGGTCGCCCGCTACCGCGCCGGCGAGCCGATGACCGACCGTTCATCGGCGCCCCAGTGCGTCCCGAGCCGAACCCCGCGGCAGACGATTGAGGCGATCGAGAAGCTGCGCAGGCTGCGGATGACCGCCGCCGAGATCGCCGAGATCCTCGGCATGGCGATCTCGACGGTCTCGCGCTGGCTTCGGCGGATCGGCCTGGGCAAGCGGAGCCGCCTGGAGCCGCCCGAGCCGCCCAACCGCTATGAGCGAGCCCGGCCGGGCGAGCTGATCCACGTCGACGTCAAGAAGCTCGGGCGGATCAAAGGGGCCGGCCACCGGATGGTTGGGCATCGAGGAAGCCAACGGAAGGTCAGCCGCCAGGGCCGGCGGGTGGGAGCGCTGGGATGGGAGTTCGTCCACGTTTGCGTCGATGACGCGACCCGAGTGGCCTACGCGGAGGTCTTGCCCGACGAGCGGGGCCCTACTGCGGCGGGCTTCTTGCGCCGCGCCGCGAGATGGTTCGGCTCGATGGGAATCACGCTCGAGGCGGTGATCAGCGACAACGGCGCCTGCTATCGCTCCGGCGCTCACGCCGCCGCCTGCGCCGAGCTCAAGATGCGTCACCTGTTCACTCGGCCCTATCGGCCCCGGACCAACGGCAAGGCCGAGCGCTTCATCCAGACCCTCACCGATAAATGGGCCTATGGAGCGATTTACGGAAGCTCAGCGGAGCGGACGAGAGCCTTGCCGGGCTGGCTTTCCCACTACAACTTCCGAAGAGAGCACGGCTCCCTGGCAAAGAGGCCGCCCGCAGCTCGGCTCGCCGAACTGGAACAACGTCATGGGTAACTACAACTAGGCGTCGGCGCTCTCGATGACGCTGAGCGTGTAGCGGCCGATCTGCAGCTCGTCGCCGTCGGCTAGCGGGCTCCAGTCCACCGGCTCCGCGTTCACGCAGATGCCATTCATCGAGCGGTCATCCAGCACTCGCAACTCGCCCTCAGGCGTCTTGACTACGACCGCGTGCCGGCGCGAGACGGTTGGGTCATCGAGCCGGATGTCCGCCGAGCGGCTCCGCCCGATTCGCGACCAGCCATCGGAGAGCTCGATCACGCGGGTGCGCCCGTCGGCGAACATCGCCAGGTACTTGCCGGGCTCCGAGATCGACTCCCGCACGCCATCGAGCCAATTCTCCGGCTTGGCGGTGGGGCGGGTGATGGCGATGTTCTTGAGCGTGGGCTGCTCGAACATCGACGAGCGCCGGAAATCCGTGCCGCCGCAGTTGGGGCAGGTCGGAATTGACTCGGCGGGCTCGAATGAGACCGGAAAGGAACACCCCTGACAGACGAAGGAGCCGACTCCACCGGCGGGCTCGCCCGCGTGGTGGACATCATCATGGCTCTGTCCAATCACACTCATCGGGGGTGCGGCGATCTTACTCGGGGGACTGCGGATTGGCTAGTCATTTTTCGCGAGTGGTACGGAAAGTCCATCATTTCCAGGGGGACCGGACGTAGGGACGCTGACCTTCCCGGCTCGCCACTAGAATCGCGCGCCCGTGGGGCCGCTTTCGCACACCATCTCGATCGACGCCCCGCGCGAGCAGGTCTTCGACTTCATCTGCGACCTGGGGACCCGGGAGGCGTGGACCGACCACTTCGCCAGCGACTACCGGCTCGAACGCATCGATGCAAGTGGTCGTGGGGCGGCGGCACGGTTCCGGGTAGACGCCCCCGCGGGCGTTCGCTACATGGAGACCGTGATCGCCGAGGCCGACCGGCCGTTCCGCGTCGTCGAGCACGGCCGCGGTGGCCGCCTCGATCACATCCCGATCCGGATCGTCTGGGAGCTCGAGGAGGGTCCCATCACCACCGTGACGCTGACCTTCTGGACGTCTCCGCCGAGCGCGATCGACCGGGTCAGGGAGATCGGGCGCTCCGGATGGTGGAAGCGCCGCTGGGGCAAGGCTCTCCGGCGCATGCAGCAGCTGATCGAATCCGGCGCCGGTGCCCAGCGCACCGAGGTGGCCGGTGGCGATCGCCTGCCCACGGCAGCCTCCTGACTGCGGATAGACTGCGCGCCCTCATGCGCCCCGGCCACAAGGGAGCCCTGGCACTTGTGCTGTTGATCGTCCTCGCCGTCCTCGGCGTGGCCGGTTGCGGCAACGATCTCGGCAAGGAGGCTGACGAGGGGGTCCCGATCCAGCTCGGGGACCTCAAGGTCAACGTCCAGGAGACGCGCTTCCTCAATCCCTCCCAGGCCGACGACAAGGAGTACCTGGCCGGCCAGACGCTGCCGACTCCGGCGGGCAAGTCCTACCTCGGTGTCTTCCTGGAGCTCCAGAACACGGGCGACAACCCGGTCAAGCTCCCTACGACAAGCGACCTGAGCGTCGTCGACACGACCGGTGTCGCCTACCAGGCGATTCCGAGCGACACCGACTTCGCCGCGCCGCTGGGCACCGAGCTGGGCCCGGGCGCCAAGATTCCGGCGCCCGACACTGCCGCGGCCAACGGGCCCACGCAGGGATCGATCGTCCTCTTCCTCGTCGACCAGGGCGTCAGCGAGAACCGGCCGCTGAAGCTCGAGATCGACTTCCAGGGCGAAACGGGCGACATCACGCTCGACATCTAGGGCGGGCGACGATGGCCCTCTCGCCGACGCTCGGACCTTGCAGGTAGCCCGCCCGCCTGGCGCGGAACGCGGGACCCTGTCGCCATGAGGAAGACCCAGCTCCAGGCCATCCTGGTGATCGGCGGCCTCGGGGCCGCATTGGCGCTCATCCAGCTGCTCGGAGTCGCGGGGGGAGTGGTCGGAGTCGTCCTGATGATCCTCTGCACCATCCTCACCGCTCCGGCCGCCCCCGAGCCCGAAGCCGGCGGCCTCAACTGGTGGGCCCTGATCGCCGGAGGCACCGCTCTCGCCCTGATCGGCGTGCCGCTCGGCCTGGCCCTGGAGGGTCCCGGCGGCGTCCTCACCGCGATCGGCGGGGGCATGGCGATGGTCGGCGTAGCCTTCGGAATGCCGTAGCGGCTGCCAGGCCGCTGCATCCAGGAGCGAAGGGCGAAGCCCGGAGCGACTTATGCGGGGCGGCCGCTCGCAGCCGCGGTCTGATGGCGAAGCCGTCCTGCCGCTAAAGCGCCGACCCCAGGATCTCCCGCGCGATCGGAGCAGCCGTCGTGCCGCCGTCCCCCGAAGCGTCGATCAGCATCACGCCGATCGCGAGCTTCGGGTTGTTCGCCGGGGCGAAGGCGATGAACCAGCCGTCGACGATCTGCTTCGCCGTGTCTTCCTGACCGGGCGGGGGCGGGGGCTGTCCCGGCTTCGGGCCGAGCTCGGCCGTGCCGGTCTTCCCCGCGACCTGAACGCCGGGCAGTGCCGCCTGCGTGCCGGTTCCCTGAGTGACGACCGCTCGCATCAGACCGGTGAGGACGCGCGCGTTCCCCTTGGAGGTCACCTCGACCGGCTTGGCGGCGCTCTTCATGGCCGGGTCCTTGACCATCGAGGTCGGGCTCCGCGTGCCGCCGTTGGCGACGGTCTGCGCGACCGACGCCATGCCGAGCGGGGTTGCGAGCACCTTCCCCTGTCCGAACGCGGTCACCGAGAGATCGGTGTGGGTGGGCTCTCCGTTGAGCTCGCGGGCGCTCGGGATCGTCATCTTGTTCGGCTGCGTGGCCGCCGTCGCTGAGGCGTTGTAGAGGCTCGGCGTCTGGTTGAAGCCGTAGCGCTCGGCCGTGTCCACGAGCCGTTCGGCCCCGACCTTGACGCCGAGCGGCGCGAAGACGCTGTTGCATGAGTCCGCGAACGCCTCCACGAAGGTCCCGCCGCAGACCTCGTCGTGCGCGTTATGGACGACGCGGGCGCCGGCGTTCGGGTCCGGGTTGATCTCAGTGAGATGCGGGAACGTGTCGGTCAGCTTCACGTCGTGTCCCTCGAGGGCCGCCGTGGTCGTGATCACCTTGAAGGTCGATCCGGGCGGCTGTGGAGAGGAGTACGCCGACCCGGCGAGCGCCAGGATGTTCCCGCTGCGCGCGTTGAGGACCACCACGCCGCCCGACTGGCCGCCCAGCGCGTTGACGGTCGTCGACTGGAGACGCGGATCGATTGTCGTCCTCACCGGCTGGCCGGGTGTGCCGTGGGCGGTGGCGAGCACACGGCCGTTGGTCCCGGCCGGGACGTCGGGCAGCGGGGTCCCGTCCTTCACGGCGAGCAGCTGCCCGCTCGGCTGACCCGAGAGGCGGGCGTTGAAGGCGAGCTCGAGGCCGCTCACGCCGGTGTTCTCGTTGGTGGGATAGCCGGCCTTCTCGAGTTTCGCCTGCTGATCGGGGTCGGGAGCGCCGGTCTCGCCGGCCACGTCGATCGCGTCGGTTCCCAGCGGCGAGGTGCGATTGTCGGTGGGGCCGGTGGCGAGTGGCGTCCCGTGCTTCGCCAGGATCGGCGCGCGCCGCCCGACGGTGAGGCGCCGGCCGACCCGCTCGTCCGTCGTGAGGCCGGGGAAGGTCAGGCTCGGGTTCCAGGCGACCTTGCCGCCGTCCAGGGGAAGTCGCAGGATGCCGTCGACCTTGCCGAACAGCCTGGTGCCGACGCCGACGTTGACGTCGACCACGTCGGTGCCGTTGATGCTCTTCGGGCCATTCGCGCTTCCGGGGTCGATCGTGGTGGCGGTGGAGGCCTCCTGGGCGTCGGCGTAGGCGCTCCGGAGGTCGCCCGCGGAGTAGTGGGCTTGCGCGGAGTCCGAGAGCTCGTCGTGCATGGCGGTGAAGTCCTGGTGCGCCCAATCGTTGACGAACCGCTCGGCCATGTCCTGCTCGGGGCTGCCGGCCGAGCTGATCACGCCGAAGATGAACGCGATCAGGGCCACGACGCCCAGCGGAAGCGCGCGCTGGCGCAGGCGCCGCTGGCGCTCTGTGAGCGGTCCGCGCTGCGCGCGCGGCGGCCTGTTCGGCCGCTTCGGCCGCTCCTTCTCCCCATCTCGGGTCCGTGACCGTGCCACGGGCGGATTCACGGTCGCAAAGGTAGTGGCTCGCGCGCTTGTATTCCGGGCGCGGGGTTTCTCATAACGTTGGCCGGCAAATGGCGACGCACAGACGCAGCCAGGCAAGGACGCAGGGAGCCTGCATAACAGGGACTATGGAGGCGACCGAGGACGCCGCCTGGCGGCGACTGTCCCCGCCATTTCCGGTCAGTCGTTGTGAGAAGCCCCGCTAACCGTGACCGGCCTCGACTGGCTGATTCTGGTCTTCGCGCTGATGATGGGCTTCTGGGGGTATCAGCAGGGGCTGATCGTCGGCGTCCTCAGCCTGGGCGGATTCGCGATCGGCGCCTTCCTCGGAGGCAGGCTCGGCCCGGCGCTCCTGCCCGAGGGATCTCATTCCCCCTACGCACCGGCAACGGCGCTCGCCGGGGCGCTTCTGATCGGGGGGATCCTCGCCGTCTCGCTCGAAGGAATCGCGTTCACCGTGCGCAGCCGCCTGCTCGGCCCCGGCCGCCGGAGGCCCGGAATCGCCGTCGCCGAGTCCGCCGGCGGCGCGGTCCTGCTGATCGCTCTCGCCCTGGGCCTAGCCTGGCTCTTCGGGGCCGTGGCGCTCAACGCTCCCGGCGCGAAGGACCTGCGCACGGCCGTCCAGCGCTCGGCGATCCTCCGCGCGCTCAACCACGCCTTTCCGCCGTCGAGCTCGCTGATCAACGCCCTCCACCGGATCGATCCGCGGGTGACCGTCCAAGGCCCGAGCCCGGACGTCGCCCCGCCCGACTCGAAGCTCGCGCACGATCCCGACGTGCGGGCCGCCGGAAACAGCGTCGTCCGCGTGCTCGGAACGGCCTGCGGATTGGGGGTGGAGGGCTCCGGCTGGATCGCCGGGCCGGATCTGGTGGTCACCAACGCGCACGTGGTTGCCGGCGAGAGCGACACCACCGTCACGCCCGCGGGCTCAAGCAGCTCGCTGGATGCGACCCCCGTTCACTACGACCCCTCGAACGACCTTTCCCTGCTCCGCGTCGACGGGCTTGGCGAAAGGCCCCTCCCGCTTTCGGCCGACGTGCGGAGCGGGACGTCCGGAGCCGTCCTCGGCTATCCCGAGAACGGGCCATTCACGATCGCTCCGGCTCGTGTTGGGGTCACCGGGCCGGTCCTCACCGAGGATTCGTATGGCCGCGGGCCCATCAACCGCGAGCTCACCGCACTCCGCGGTGAGGTCCGCAGCGGCAACTCGGGTGGCCCGCTCGTCGACGGAGCCGGAAAGGTGATGGGGACGGTGTTCGCCGCCACGACCCAGGGGAAGCCCGGCGGCTACGCCGTGCCGAATGACGTCGTCGCCCGCGCCCTGGCCGACTCGGCGGGAGAGGTCAGCACCGGCCCGTGCACGGGGTAGTCCGGAGGGTGCCCGTAAGGCATCCGATTATCCGGAGCGGGCCCTTACGATCGGTAAGCTTGACGTGCAGTGAAGACGCAGTCCGGCGCCGGCCGCGGGGAGGCCAAGCCAAAACAAGTGTGTCGGCACTATCACGGTGCCGTGGAGTTGATCGGCCGCCGTTGGGCCGGAGCGATCCTCTACGCGCTCACCGACGGCCCCCTTCATTTCGCGGAGCTGAAGGAGTCCGTCCCCGGCATGTCGGACCGGCTGCTTTCCTGCCGCCTCAAGGAGCTCGAGAAGGCGGGCCTCGTCCAGCGCGAGGTGCAGCCCGGCAATCGCGTGCGCGTGAGCTACGAGCTCACCCCGAAGGGCCATTCCCTCGAGCCGGTGATGGGCGAGCTCCGCGACTGGGCTCGCCGCTGGCACCGAGCCTGACGGCTCACCACTCGCGCGGATTGCCCTCCGGGATCTTGTCGATCACCAGGGTCGCCTCGTGGCGGCCCACCGGGTGGGGGGTCGTGGCGACGTAGTGATCGAGCTGATCGCGGCCGAGGCTGTCGAATCCCCGCTCGACTGCCGCGGCGTAGGTCGCGAGAATGATCGAGTCCTCCGGCGGCTCCGGCGCAAAGTGGAATGGCTTGGCCGTGTAGGTGACGATCCGCTCCGGTAGGTCCTCACCCTGGACCGATCCGGTCACCTCGACGCGGTCGTAGCGGATCTCCCTGATGTCGAGACGGTCGAGCTCGGCCTCCGTGAGCTCGAGGACGACCCCGTTGACGGCGCCGGCATCGTCCTCGCCCTGCTCGACGTTCAGTCCGAGGACCCACTCCGGCCGCCAGCCACCGGCGCACTCGAAGGTCTTCTCGCAGGTCAGGTTGTCGCGGCGCTGGGAGAACCGCCGCTTCCAGTCGTGCAGCCGTGCGAGCCGCATCTCCCCGGCTGGGCGGCCCAGCGTCATTGAGGCGCTCTCGTGGAGCGCCAGGGAGCCGTATCCGAAGAGGCCGAGTCGCCGCTCGCTCATGCACCCTCCAGCAGGCTGAGTTGGGCCTGGGAGTCATCCGCTTCGGCCGGTTGCACGTCGCCGGCGGGCATGATCGACGGTTCCGGTTCCTCGCGCATCTGCGCGGCCGTCTCATGGCTGCAGAGCCGCTCGCGCGCCGGGCAATCGAGGCACAGGGACCGGTGTGGATGGTGGGTGACGTCGAAGCGCCCCGCGGCGAGCCTCTCCAGCAGCGCCTCGACTCGCTCGCGCGCCGCCGCGAGATCCGCGTCCTCGAAGCTCTCCCTCACCGGCGCGCGGGGTTGCTCGAGGAAGACGTAGGCGGTCTCGACGGGCGTGCCGCGTGCGGCGGCCGCCAGGGCATAGAGGTCGCGCTGGACCGTGTAGCGGGAGACGAGTGCCGCCGGCTCGCGGCCATTGAGCCGGTCGGTCTTGTAGTCGACCACCAGCACCGACCCGTCTGACCGCTCCACGAGGAGATCGATCGAGCCGCGGACGAGCGTGCCGCCCACCGAGAGCACGAACGGCACCTCCGCGCTCACCCTCCCGTCGGCGATCTCATCCCGGAGTCCCGATCCGAGGAACGCCCGGGTGAGCGCCAGGGCTGCGGCGGTCTGCTCGTCGCTGCCCTCTAGGCCCTGCTCGCGCAGGGCAATGGAGACCCGCTCGGAATCCGGCTCGCGCCAGCGGTTCCGCGCGCTCGACTCGAGCAGGGCATGAACCGCGACCCCGGGGCCGAACCTGCGCCGTATCTCAGGGCTCGGTGAGTCACCGTCTGCGTCGCCCGCCGAGGCGACGTCGGGCTCCCCGATGCCGAGCACGCGCTCGACGTAGAAGCGATAGCCGCAGTTCTCGAAGCCCGAGAGCGCCGAATAGGAGAGTCCGCCGATCAAGGCTGGGGGGACCTCCGGGCGGCCGAGCGGCGGGTCGGCCTCCCCGGCGGGCTCCGCGATCGGCTCAGGCTTCCGCGGCACGAGCAGCGATGCGCCGACTCCGGGCCCGGGCTCGCTGACGCTGACGCGCAGGGTCCCGGCCGGAGAGTCTTCGTCCGCAGCGGGCAGCTCGACGTCGCGTTCGGTGACGTCGCAGTCGAGCAGCGAGCGGATCAGCTGCAGCGCGATCGGCTTACGCGCGTAGGTGCGAGGGTCCTCCGAGCGGAGCGAGGAGGAACCCGTGGCATGTTGCTTCAGCGCGTTGGGGTTGAACGTCCCGCTGAGGAGCAGGCGCCGCTTGGCCCGCGTCGCGGCGACGTAGGCAAGGCGCGCCTCCTCCTCGGCATCCCGCTCGGCGGCGAGCTCGGTGAGCTCCTGGTAGTCGTGCAGGCGCTCGGCGGGGCGACCAAGGCGCCCGAGCTGGACGCCCACCCGTGCAAGCTCGCTGCCCTCGGGGCCGTCTTCGGCATCACCGGCGGCCACAAACACCGCCGCCGGGTCAACTCGAAGTGGTGTCCAGCCGAGCTGCAGGTTGCGACCGAGGTCAGCGACCGCGACGACTCCGAACTCGAGCCCCTTCGCCCCGTGCACGGTCATCACCCTGACCCCGGCGTGGCCCTCGGCACGGGTCGCCGCCTCGGCCTCGCGGTCGCGGCTCGCCGCCCGCGAATCGAGGTACTCGAGGAAGCCCCCGAGGTCCGGTCCCTCGCTCGCCTCGAATTCGCGCGCCAGCCGCATCAGCTTGCGGACGTTCGCCCATCGGGCGGTCCCGTCGGACCGCCGCAGGGTTGCCAGGTCGTAGTCGAAGTCGGTGGCGGTTCGCTCGACCAGCGCTTCCAGCCCGCCCTCGGTAGAGCGCTCGCGCAGCTCGCCGAGCACGCGGGCGAAGGCAGCGATGCGCTCCAGCTCCTCGGGAGGGATCAGCGCCGCGGCCTCGGCGTCGCCACGGCTCACGCTCCCCGTCTCGACGAGGTCCCTGACCAGTGGCCAGATGTGGTTGAAGTGCTCGCGGTCGTCCTCGCCGCGGACGGTGGCCGCCCGGCGCAGCAGCCAGAGAGTGTCCGGAAGAACCGCGCAGGCGGGGGAGGCAAGCGCCCCGAACAGGGCCTCGTCATCGAGCGGGTTCGCGATCACCGTGAGCAGGCACCGGAGGTCATCGATCTGCTGCTGGGACCAGAACCCTCGGCCGCCGACCACATAGGGGTCGAGCCCGGCGTCGCCGAGCGCGCGCTCGACAGCGGCGACGTGCGTGAAGGCGCGCATCAGCACGACGATCTCGGTCGGGTCCTCACCGGCGTCCACCAGCTCGCGCAACCGGCCCGCCAGCCGCCTCGCCTCCGCGACCTTAGATCCGGAGCTCGGATCGTCGGGCAGTCGTGGCAGCCGCGTCTCCTCGGCCTCCCACCCCTTCTTGTCGTCGGCGGTGAGGAGTATCTCCACCTCGGGCCCGTCAACGGTGGGCTGATCGACGAACGCGGTGAGCGGCTCGAAGCCGTCGAGCATCGCCCGGCCGATCGCGTTCGTGGCCGCAACAAGTTGCGGGGCCGCCCTGAAGTTGCCGGTCAGCGGCAGTGCCACCCCGTGGGGCTCCTCGCCCTCGGCGAAGCGGCGGTGCTGGCGGCGGTAGACCTCGACGTCGGCGTGCCGGAAGCCGTATATCGACTGGAACTCGTCTCCGACGAGGAAGAGCCGGGTCTCGGGACCCCGCAGCTGTTCGATCAGCCGCAGCTGGAGCCCGTTGGTGTCCTGGAATTCGTCGACCATCAGATGGTCGAACTGCTCCCGGTAGCGGTCGCGCAGGGCCTCGGATGAGCTGAGCAGCTCGACCGTCTTCAGCTGGAGGTCCTCGAAGTCGAGCGCGGCGCGCTCGGCCTTGAGCTCCTCGTAGCGGGCGCCGAACTGGACGACCAGCTCTCGGAGCTGCTCGTAGGCGGGTCCCAGGACGTGGGCGGCGACAGCGGCCTGGGCACGCTTGAGCGCGTCGGTGTAGCGCTTGCACGCCTCGCCCTTGAACGGCTCCGCCTTCGACTTGATCTCCAGGCCGCGCAGTCTCTCCAGGATCAGCTCGCCGGGTGCGGTGCCCGGATCCAGCTCCACGGCCATCGCGATCCGCTCGCGGCTCGGGAGCGCCTTGCCGCTCGCCGCCTCGCACTCGACGTGCGCCTCGCGGGCCGCCTCGATCAAGGAGCCGATGGCCGCCGCCGTGTCCGGCGGCGGCATCTGCGGCAGCTCGGGTCTTGGATCGCCGTGGCTGCGCAGCTCGTCGTAGGCGCTCCTCGTCATCTCCAGCAGGGTGCGGCGCCGGTTGGCGGCGGCGAGCTCGAGCGCCTCCGGCTCGCCGGAGGCGACCAGGGACTCGAGGGCAGAGTCGAAGGCGCGCGCCGCGAGTCGCTCGGCCTCTGCCTCGTCGACGACGCGGAAACGCGGGTCGATCCCGGCGGCGGCCGGATGCGAGGCCAGCAGCCGGCGGCAGAAGCCATGGATGGTCGAGATCCAGGCGCGGTCCGTGGCGTCCAGCGCGTCGGTGAGCTCCTCGAGGCGCTCGCCCTCCGCCCCGCGAATGCGTGCCGAGAGCTCCTCGCGGATGCGACGCCGAAGCTGGTCCGCGGCGCGCTCGGTGAAGGTGAAGGCGAGGATCCGCTCGACCCCGCCCTCGGGGTCGAGCGCCGCTGCGCAGAACCGGTCGACCAGCACGGTGGTCTTGCCGGTGCCCGCCCCGGCCCGCAGGAAAACGTCGCGTCCGCGGCCCTCGACCGCCGCGCTCTGCTGATCGGTCCTGGGCGAGCTCATTCCTCGTCGTCCTCCTTGGACCAGGGCTCCTCATCAGGGAGCCCGCGCTCCCGGCGGCAGATCGGCTGGAAGCTGCAGTACTCCGGGCAGCTGCCGCCGATCGGGTCGCGGACGACCCTGCCGGTCTGGACCGCGGCGATGATCTCCTCGGCCTTTGCGCGGGCATCGTCGAGCGCCTCCTGGAAGGCCTCCTCGTCCAGGTGGTCCTTGGGCCGAGGGTCGAGGCCGGACAGCTCCGCCGCCAGCTCCTTTCGCAAGAGGCCCTTGGGGGTGCGGTCACCCGTCCCGCCGAGTGGCCGGTAGAGGCCGCCCGCCAGATCGTGTCCCCAGAGCTCGCGGGCGGCGAGCATGTAGAGCTGAAGCTGGAGCCTGCCGCGTTTCTCGAGCATCCCTGGCCCGCCATCGACCTTGGCGCCCGATTTGTAGTCCTGAACCAGCGCCTCCCTGGCGGGGCCGAGATCGATCCGGTCGATCATGCCGTGGACGCCGCCGCCCGCCAGGCGAAGAGGGCCCTTCTCGGAATCCTCGAAGCCGAACGCGGCCTCGGTGTGGGCGGGTTTGAACACCGTCGCCGTTTCCGCTTCGTCTGCCAGGAACGCCAGAACCAGGCCCTCGACCCGGCGCAGGGCGGCGGCGGTGTCCGCGAGCTCACGCGGCAGCCGCTTCGTTCCCCTCTCGGTGACCAGATCCTTCGCCCGCTGGCTCCACTCATCCAGGGTCTCCGGCGTCGGACGAGGCTCGGCCCCGGGCGGGTCCTCGTAGAGCGCCTCGAGGACCTTGTGCGCGATCTGGCCGCTCGTCAGCGGCTCCTCCTCCGGGCCGATCGACTGCGGCTTCAGCTCGTGGCCGATGAACCAGCGGTACGGGCAGACCGCGTACTCCTCGAGGGTCGATGGGCCGAACAGCTTGATCTCGCTCATCCGCTCGAGCACCGGCTCGAGCTGCAGGGGGCCGGGCCGCAGCCGGCCGTTGTCGGCCCGCGGACCGGTCGCAGCGATCGCCCTCGCCAGCTCCCGCTCGCTCGGCGCCGAGGCGGTGTCGAACACCGATTCGGCGAGAGCCCTGCCGCCGGCTTCGGCGACGATCGCCTCGTCGCGCTCCTCCAGCCCTTCCGGGAGCTCCGGCGCAAGCATCGCCCGGACCTCGTCCACGAATGGCGATCGCGAGGTCGCTCCCCCCTCGTCGTCCGCGCTGCGCCACGAGAGCCAGAGCCGCTGCTTGGGCCGGGAGAGGCACACGGAGAGCAGATAGCGGTCCTCGACCTCGGCCTTCTTTCTCTCCGGCAGCGCCAGTGCCCGCCGCGCCTCGTCCGAGAGCAGCGGCCCGCCGGTGTCCCGCCGCGGGAAGTCTCCGTCCTGCATCGAGCAGATGAACAGCTGGGCGACGCGGCGGGCACGGGCCCGGTACGGGCTGATCACGCGCACCCGGCCCTCCGTGGGCCCTCGCCACATCGGAACGTCCAGGGCGGAGACTGCGGCGATCACGTCCTGCGCGGAGTGGGGGAGCCCGAGCTCGGCGAGCTCGGTGAGGGCCGTCTCTATCTCGGCCCCGGCGCGCAGCTCGAGCGCTCGTTCCTCTCCGGCCACGGCGCCCTGGCGGCGCACCGCTGACTCAGCGATCCAGCGTGCCTGCTTGCCCGCCTCCCGCAGCAGTGCCGCTCCGGATCCCGCCTCGCGGAGCTTCCCGAGCTCGGGCAGGCCGCGGTCTTCGTTGTCGCTCTTGGTACGCCAGACATCCCAGGCATCGTCCGCCGTGCGCAGCCGGCCGCGAAGCAGCCTGCGCTCGAACCAGTCGACCGCCGACGGCGCGGCGACGCCCGGGGTGCGCAGGTACGCGAGCAGGTCCGAGGCCCGGCCACGGCCGACCGCCGCCTGAAGCAGGGCGATCAGCCCGGCCCCGGTCGTCGTCCGGGTCGCCGCGAGATCCGCCTGCACGGCGACCGGGATGCCGAATCGCGAAAGCACTCGCTGGTAGAGGGGCCCGGCCGCGCGCGGATCGCGCAGCACGATGGCGATCTCGCGGGCCGGGGCCCCGTCGCTGAGCAGCCGGGCCACCCCGGCGCCCACCGCCTCGACCTCCGCGAGCTCTCCCGCCGAGGCGAGCAGGCTGACCCCGCCGTCGTTTTCGATCGGGTCGCCGCCGTCCGGTTGTCCGAAGCGGCGCTCCAGCTCGAAGAGCGTCTCGCTGCTCGTGAAGCGCGCCTCAACCTCGAGGCGCTCGATCGAGACCCCATCGATGTCGCGAAGCTGCGCGAAGAGGGCGCCGCGGGCCTCGGTGAGCGAGGCCCGGTCCTCCCAGGGCAGGGCGACCGTCACCTGCGTATGGGCGGCGAGCTCGCGAACAAGCTCGAGCTGCTCGACTGTCAGGTCGTCGAAGCCATAGAGGAAGACGGGTCGCGCGCCCCAGGCCTCGGGGCCGGTCCGCAGGGCCGTCGTCGTCGCCGCGGCCAGGGAGTGGGCGTCATGCAGGCGGAGTTCACCCCGCAGCCCGACGTAGGTCGCGTACAGCGAGGCGATCTCGACCTCGTACGGCCCCGCCTCCTGTGCCTGCTCCTGCAGCGCCGGCGGATCGATCAGGGCCGCCTGCAACTCGGAGACGAGCTCCTCGAGCGCGGCGGGGAACCCCGGCCTGCGGGAGGAGGCAGCGAGGATCCGCAGCTCGGCCCGGGATGCGGCCTCCTTGGCGAGCCGGAGCCGCTGAGTCCGGCTGATCGCGGGGCCGGCCGGGGCGCCGGTGGCGCGCGCGACGAGGGCGAAGAGCTGGTCGAAGGTCCCGACCGTGGCGCCGATCACCGCGCGACCGCCGCGCGTCAGCTCCTCCTCGAAGCGCTCCACGTCGTCGACAGTGGGGACGACCAGGACCGGATCCTGTGTAAAGACCTCGCGAAATGCGTCGAGAACGACGCCCGTGCGCCCGGAGTTCGGCGGCCCGACGATCAGCTTCAGTGGCATTGCGAGCCAGCATAGGACCGCCCGGGGCGCGGAAAACCGCGTGGTTTCCCGCATAACGCGCGGAAACCCGGGCCCGGATTTTTCCGCCGGGGGCGACTCTAACTTGGCTGCAGATCACACCTCCAGAGCCAAGCACGGGAGGCCCCACCGAAATGACACTTTGCTTCGTAGACCCAGCTGACGCGATCAGGGCGATCGCAGACTCGGTCGGCCGAGAGGCCCGCCGCCAACTCCTCGGCGAGGCGGTTCGCGCCTGGGTCGATGAGATCCCCGACGAGGAGCTCCAGGAGCACTACGCCAAGGCCATCTCCGAGCTGGACGAGCATGACATCTCGATGCTCGCCGCCTGGCACGGCTCGATGGAGGTCGGCCAGCCGCTGCCCAACCGGGACTTCCTCATGGGTGCCTTCGACTCGCTCGGCGACAATCGCCGCGAGGCCCTCAAGCTCGCCGCCGGCTTCCGGGGCGAGGAGGCCTTCGAGGAGGGGATCTCCGAGGAGCGCGCCCTGGACCTCGTGCTCGAGTGGCTCTCGCCGCCCCGCGTGATGGAGCTCTGCCGAGAGGCGACCGAGCTCTACATGTGGGACCGGTACGGCTCCGATAACTGAGCCGCGCCGCTACTAGAGGGAGAGCACCTCGCGGATCTCCGGGATCGCCTGGTCGTTGTGCTTGTAGTGGACCGCTGACATGCCGAGCTCGCGTGCCGCCTCGCAGTTGACGTCGACGTCGTCGACGAAGAGGCACTGATCCGCGGAGACGCCAAGCCGCTCCAAGGTGATCTCGTAGATCTCCGGCTCCGGCTTGCGGCATCCGACGAACCCCGAGTCGACCACGACCTCGAAGATCTCGTCGACCGGCAGCATGGAGCGCCAGAGCGGCTCCCACTCCCGGACGTTGTTGGTGAGCATCCCCATCCGGTGGCCGCCGTCCTTGGCCTCTCGCATCAGTTCGATCATCGGCGGGTTGGGATGGAGAGCCTCGAAGTAGATCTCGCGGAAGCGGTGCAGCTCCGGCCGGTGACCGAGCGCCGGCTCCAGGGCGTCGCCGAGCTTTCCGAGGAAGTCGACCTCGCTGAGCTTCCCCATCTCGAGCTCGTACAGGGGGTGTTTCCCGTCCTCCTCCTCGATTCGCCCCATCGCCTTGCCGAGCTCCTCGAACGGGATCCCGGTCTCGTCCTGGACGGCCGCAAAGGACTGGACGAGCGGCGTGGTGAGGACGCCGCCGAAATCGGAGATCACGGTCGTGATCCGGTCGGTCTCGCTCATGCGCGCCAGAGCAAGTAGGAGCCGTGCCCCTCGAATCCGTTGGTGTGGCAGCGGAAGAGACCAGCCCAGGTGTGTCCGCTCCGCGCGCCTCCGAGCAGCGAACCGCTGGCGCGGGTAGCTGCGGCGCGGTTCGTCTGGTCCACGTCCTCGGGCCAGAGCTCGAGGCCGAAGCGGGTTGGCCGACCGTCGCCGTCGTACTGCGTGGAGATCAGTGTTTCTTCAAATTGCACCTCCTCGTCACCGCTACGAAGAGTCCCGTTCGAGTGCTCCTCGCCATGGCCAGAGATGCCCTCGGGTCCACCGGCGGTGCAGACAATCACGCCCTCCGCCGTCTCGACGACGATGTGTCGGAAGATCGCACTGCTATCCAGTTGATCGCCCTCCACCGGCGTGTAGAAGCTCCACCGCTCATCCGGCTCGTCGCCGATGGCGTCAGCCGCGACCGTCGAGGCCTGCCCGCCCTCGAGTTTCACACCACCACCACCGCCACAGCCAGGCAGGTTCCAGGCGATGCTTCCCCTGCCTGCAGCGATGTCGCCGGAGCCGCGGATATAGAAGTCGCCCCCGTTCATCCGCCGAACGGCTCCCGGCCGGGCGGGAGCTCGTCCTCGTCTCGGATCTCCTGTCCGCTGCCCTCGATGTCGTCCGGGCGGGGTCCGGGACGGGGCTGCGCGGCAGGGTCCTCCCAGTCGTAGAAGTCATCGGCCGCCGGGCGCTGCCGCGGGGGCCGCTGGGCTCGGCCCATGGTCCACATCGTCGCCCCCATCGCCATCCGCCTGCGCACGATGCGCGAGGCGATTCCGCGGACGATCGCGCGGGTCGGTGGGATCAGCAGGACCAGCCCGAAGATGTCGGTGATGAACCCCGGCGTGATCAACAGCGCCCCGCCGAAGATGATCAGGACCCCGTCGAAGACCTCCTTGTGGGGGAGACGGTTCTCGGCGAGGGCCCGGTTGAAGCGGACCCACGCGGCCCTTCCCTGCTGGCGGAGGAGCATCGAGCCCACCAAGGCGTCCGCGAGGAGCAGCACGAGGGTGGGGATCAGGCCGATCGCCCCGCCGACCTGGATGATCACGTAGAGCTCCGCGAGCGGGACGAGGATGAAGATCAGGACTATCAGCAGCACGACCTCGGAAGGCTACCCAGGCGGCGCGTCCAGCCCCCTATCCTTGGAGCTGCCAATGGCGACTGACACCACATCCGAAGAGGACGTCTACGAGGCGCTCGAGGAGGTCATCGATCCCGAGCTCGGGCTCGACTTCGTCTCGCTCGGCCTCGTCTACGACGTCGAGCTCGAGGGCCCCGAGGCCTTCATCACCTTCACCCTGACCACCCCCGCGTGCCCGATCGGACCGCAGGTCTCAGAGCAGATGCGCGAGTTCGTCGGCCAGCTTCAGGGGATCGAGAAGGTCCACCCAAAGATGGTCTTCGACCCACCCTGGTCCCCGGAGATGATGTCCGAGGACGCGAAGTTCGCGCTCGGATACTGACCGAGCCACCGTTCCCACCGAAGGAGCTGATGGTGCGGGTCGGTCGGGAGCCGCGCAGGGACCTGGAGGCCGCCTATCTGTCCACGGGCCGTGCGCTCAAGGGAGGGGTCCTTGACCTGCTCGGGCCCGATTGGACCTGGGAGGGAAAGCGAACGCTCGACTTCGGCTGCGGCTCCGGCCGGCTTCTGAGGCAATTCCTCGACGAGGCGCGCGTGGCCGAGATCCATGGCTCCGACGCCGACAGGGAGATGGTCGATTGGGTACGACAGAGGCTCTGCCCGCCGATCACGGAGGCGAAGCTGAACGGACGGCAACCTCCCCTCGACTACCCCGACGACTACTTCGACCTGGTGACCGCACTGTCCGTCTTCACGCACATCGCGGAGGGCTGGAGCGACTGGCTGCTGGAGCTCCGCCGGGTCCTGAGGCCGAGCGGGCTGCTGATCGCAACGTTCCTCGATTCGAGCTACGGGCAGACGCTCACGAGCCTGCCCTGGGACGAGGAGCGCGTCGGGATGAGCGTCCTCGGCTTCGCCGATCCGGAGACCCCCTGGCCCAACGTGCTGCACTCGCACTGGTGGCTCCGAGAGCACTGGGGGCGTGCCTTCGAGATCGTCGAGCTGCGGCCCGGCGGTGACGCCGCGAATCAGGGCTGGGCTCTGCTCCGCTCCCGGGAGGGCGAGCTCACTCCTGAACAGCTTGAGCGAGAGGACCCGGACGACCCCCGCTACCTGGAGGCCCACCGCTTCCAGCTGGAGCTGCTGCGAGTCGAGGGGGAGAAGCTCAAGCGGCGCCACGCCGAGCTCGTTCAGAGCGCCAGCTGGCGCCTGACGGCTCCGTTCCGGCGAGCCAAGGCTCGATTGGGCCGCCGATAGCCGCCCTCGAGGGGCAGGGCGACCACCCGCTCGTTTGGGGGAGACTGGCCGTGATGGAGGCGTGGCGGGCCCACAAGCAAGGTGCGATCGTGCGCAGGGTCTCGCCGCGAATCGCACTTCTCGGTTTGGTGGCGATCTTTGTCGCTCTTTCGCTGTACACGACCCTGACCAGCCGTTCGGGTGTGTACGTGCCCGACTCCCGCCTGGAGCACGTCCTCGCTCCCGGCCAGGACCTCGCCCGCCAGGCGTACGCGTGGGACGACGAACGAAGCCTGGGCACGCCCATCTCGCCCTTCTATGTAACGCCCGCGACCTCCGTCTTCGAGACCGCGGTCGACAAGCTCGGTGCGCCGCCTTGGGTGATCGAGCGGCTCACCCACGCGCTCTATTACTCCCTGGCGGCCATCGGGGTGCTGCTGCTGATGTGGGCGCTTCGGCCCAGGGTCGGTCTGGAGCATGCGGCGGCAGCCTTCGTCTACACGTTCAATCCCTTCACCGCTCAGTATCTGCTGCCGTCGACCCTCTTTCTCTACTACTGCCTCGCGCCATGGTTTGCCTGGATCGCTCTGCGCGGAGTACGGGGTGACGATCCGTGGCGATGGGCGGCTGCTTTTGCGCTTGCCATCACCGTCCCTGGCGCGGTCAATGGGGCGGCGCTCGGGTACGCCCTCATTCCGGCCGCGCTGGCGGCCGTGTACTTCGGCTTGGTGGAAGGCCGATATCTCGGCCGGCTCTGGCGATGGGTATGGCGAGCGATGTTTCTGAGCGTCCCCACCACTGCGGCGACGATCGTCGTGCTCGCGCTCTCGGGCTCCCAGGCGAGCTCGGCACTTCAGATGACGGAGCTCCCGGCGGACGTCGCCAGAAGCTCCTCTTGGTCTGAGAGCTGGCGCGGGCTCGGCTTCTGGCTCACCTACTACCCGGGCGGCACTGGGCACCTCTTCAGGCAGGCGGCGACCTCCTACTTCACGGATCCGCTAGTGATAGCTGCCACGTTCCTTGCACCGCTCGTCGCGCTGATCACGCTCGCGATCAGTCGATGGCGCCATCGACTGCTGTTCGGGTCCATTGCCTTCTTGTGCCTGGTCCTGATGGTCGGGATCTATACGGGTGGGGGGCGGTCGCCATTCGGCCGCCTGCTCTCCTTCGCCTTCGACCACTCGAACTTGGCGCTCGGATTCAGGACGACCCACAAAGCAGGGCCTGGCCTGATGCTGGGGATCGCAGTTCTTCTGGGGATCGGCCTGTCGGCCGCCGTGGCCGCAATCGCACGCGGCGTCCCTGAAAGCCGTCGACCCAGGGATGACCGCACGAGGCTGCTCCTGGGCATTGGCCTGACGGTCCTGGTCACCGCCGGGGTGGTGATCGCCTCCTTCCCGTTCTGGACCCGCGGTCTATATCCGGACTCCGGCTATCGCAGGATTCCGGGCTACTGGCATCGGACCTTCGACTATCTGGGGGCGCAACGGCAACCCTCACGTGTGCTCGTGCTCCCCGGCGCCGAGGAGGCCCGCTACCGATGGGGGGACGTCCACGACAGTCTCTTCGACGCGCTGTCTCCGGCGACGCCGGTGACCAGCCGCGCCCTTCAGCAGGGGACACCCGAGAGCGCCGACCTCGTCTCGGCGATCGACGAGTACGTCAGCTCACCGAGCTACATACCGGGGTCGCTGGCACCGATCCTGCGCCGCCTCGGGGTGCAATGGGTGGTCCTCCAGAACGACCTCGACTGGGGAGCAATGGACGTCCCACGCCCCTCGACGTATGACGCCCTTCGTGCCGATCCAGGGCTGCGGCCCGCGGCGGCCTTCGGCCGCAGAGGGGAATACACAACAAACCGGAACGATCTCTTCGCGATTTCCCTTGGCGAACGGGCATTGCCGCCTGTACAGGTCTATGAGGTGCGAGGGGCGCCGGGGCCCGAGCCGAGACTGGCGCACGGTTCGCCCCTCTTGGTGGAGGGCGCGGGCGATTCGTGGCCTGCCCTCGCTTCGTCAGGTCTGCTGAATGGCCCACCCGTCGCCTACACGGGCGCGGCACAGGATTCAGATCTCAGGCAGATGGTGGGCTCGGGCAGCCAGGTGGTGGTGACCGACGGAAACCGCAGGCGCTCGATCCTGGCCTCGATTGGTCGGCCGTCCATCTCGCCGACGCTCGCACCTGGCGAGCCCCACCGCCGGCCGGCCTTCGATCTTTTCGGCAACAGCGATACCCAAAGCTACGTCACCTTCGCCGACGCGGACTGGATCACCGCGACGCGCTTCGGCTTCCCGCTTAGCTTCTCTGAGGACAACTCAGACCGGCCGGCAAGTGCGTTCGACGGTGTCGAGCGCACGGCCTGGACGGTGCGGGGCCCGCTCAGCCCCGATGGCGAGTCGATCGCCGCGAGGCTTCGCAGACCGACCACGATCGACGCGGTCTCGGTCCTTCCCCAAAGCGATGGGCCGTGGCACATCGCGGAGGTGGAGGCGATCGCCCACTCCGAGGACGGCAGCGTGACGACGAAGATGCTGCGCTTCAACGGGGCGTTGTCCCGCCGAGCCCGTGTTCGCCTGGATACGAGCGGGGTCACAGAGCTCGAGCTGCGAATCGCGAAGGTCGACGGACCAGGGCCGGTTGGGCTCGCTGGTGTGGGAATCGCGGAGGTCGGGGTGACCACCCCGAGCGGGCCGTTGGACCTGCGCGAGTTCGTGAAGACACCCACCGATCTAGCGGACCGGGCCAGGAGCGATCCAAACCTTGCCGCGGCGCTCGCCCACCGGCCGCCCCGATACGAGCTCCGTCGGGTGACGGGCATCGGCCCTCGGGACGAGGAGACCGAGATGCGCCGCGAGATCGCAACATTCGGGACACATCGCTATCGCCTGGGCGCGACGGCGCGGATCGACACCCGCTCCGCCGACAGCGCGATCGACGCCCTGCTCGGCGGGACGGTGGGCGCTATAGGCACCTCGCGCTTTGGAGGCGACCCCGATGGGCGGGGGGACCTGGCGGTCGACGACGATCTCTCCACTGGATGGGAGCCGAACCCCCTCGAGGGAGAGAGGCTCGACCTGCATTTCCCGGACACCAGCGTCAGGACGGTGGAGGTGCTTTCCGCATCCGGGCCGGTCGGTGGCTTGGCACGCTCGAGGGTCACGAAGTTCGACATTGACGTCGGCGGCCAAAAGCGGTCGTCGTCGCACTTGGTGCTGCCCGGCGGCGGGCATTGCCTGCCTGAATCTCCGCCACTCGGTTGCCTCGAGAGACATACCGTCGAGGTGCGCCCGACGAGAACTGACCACCTCTCAGTGTCACTGGCAGGGCTCACCCCTGTGATCGGTCCGTTTGGTGAATTGCCGCCGCGCGTCGTCGAGGTCCGCATCAACGGTGGCGATTGGTCAGGAATCACCGCTTCCGCCGCCCCCGAGACGTGTGCCCCGCTCGTCGCGATCGACGGACAGCCGATTCCTGTCCGGCTACCGAGCGATCCCGGTGCGGTGACCGGCGGCAGGCTCATGACGCTCAGGGGTTGCTCATCGGTTCGTCTCGGCCCTGGCGAGCATCGGATCGAGACGCTGCCGGGTCTCTCCGGCGCGGTGCGCACGGCAAGCCTGGTGCCCGTCGGGGCGGCGAGGCCGCCCGTGGAGGGCACACCGGCCGGCAAGGTTCAGCTCGTCGGTCACTCGCAGACGAGGCTGGCCCTGAAGGTCCACGCACCGAAGGGCGCGTTGCTCGTGGGCGGGATGCCGGCCGATCCGAGCTGGACTTCGGATGACGCTAATCTGCGCCGCGCGCCCGTCCCACTGGACACCTTCGCCGCCTGGAGGGTCGAGGCGCCGACCGCCGGTCCCGTGACACTCAGCTTCGACCCGCAGCGGATCTATGAGCTCGCGATGGCGTTGAGCATCGCCGCCTCGGCCTGGTGCCTCTGGCGGATCACCCGAAGGCGAGGGACCCCGAGGTGAACGACAAGAGGAGAGCCATTCGGCCCACCAGCCCAGCGGCGTTTGCGTTGCTACTGGGCGTCCTCGGCTTCGTCGTTGGCGGGGTCATCGGTGCACTGGTCGGAGTGGCCGCCGGGGTCGCCGGGCCACAGCGTGCTCGGGTGATGTTCCTTGCCGCCGGGCTGGCCCTGCTGCTCACCGCCGCTCTGACCTTGCTCGAGGGATCACTGACGGTCGATGCGATCTACGGTTTCCCCCGTGAGCGGCCAGCCGCCAATCTGTTCGGGGCCATGGCGGCCGTGCTGCTGCTCGCCGGACTGGTCGGCACCATGGCAAGTCGGAGCAAAGCCCCCCCGTCCCGGGTGGACGCCGCCGTACCGGAGCCGGCGAGGGGTGTTCCTGAATCGACCATCGCCGCACTTGCAGCCTCGACCCTGCTCGGCACCCTGATGCTCTGGTTGCTCGGCGATAACCGCTGGGAGGGAGTGGCGCCCTGGCTCGCGATCGGTGTGGTCTTGCTGAGCTGCGGATTCGTTCTGGCGCCGCGACTGCGGTCCACGCCGGCTGGTGATCGTCCCGGTGCGTAAGGCGGCGTCCATTCTCGGCGATCTCAGGCGCGAGCATCCGCACATGCTCAGCGGGTCAGCGTGGCTGCTGGGAGCCACGCTGGTCGTCTCGTTCGGCAGCTTCGTCTTCTGGTTGCTGATCGCGCGGGATGTGTCCGCTGGCGAGGTCGGCCGCGCGACGGCGCTGTTCAGCGCCACCACCTTCGTTTGCTACCTCACCTCACTCGGATTGCCGGTTGCCATCAGCCGCTATGCCTCCGATCGGAACAGGGACTCGGCGACCATTTTCACTTGGTCGGTGCTGCTCACCGTCGCCGCGTCCTTGATCGGCGTGGGCGCCTTCGCCGCGGTCGCCCCCGAGTCGATTCGGCGAGGCCTCGCGAGCCTTCCCGCGGAGGTCGCATGGCCGGTTGTCTTCCTGCTGGTGGCCGGCCTTTCGATCTCGCTCCTGGTCGACATTCGCCTGATGGCGCTGCGGCGTTGGTCCCTTGTCTTCTGGCGGGCGGTATTGATCGCGACGATTCGTCTCCCGTTCCTGCTGTGGGTTCCTCAGCACGGAGGGGCGTTCCACATCTACGCGGTCGCGGTCGGCGGCTTCGGAGTCACCGCGGTCGCCTTTCTCGTCCCCTTGGCGCGCGACGACGGATTCAGGCTGGGCCCGTTGCCCAAGCGCACGAATCGAGCGGCTCGATACGCCGGTGTCAACTACCTCGGCCAGCTGGCGCTACAGGCCCCGTTCTTCGGGGTTCCGTTCATCGTCCTGGTCCACGTCGATGCCGTTGAGAACGCGCGGTTCTACCTCTCCTGGGGTGTCCTCACGGTGGTCTATATCTGCGTGCAGATGATCGGGCAGGCCCTGCTGGTGGAAGGCGGCCGGGGCGGGGCGGATCACCGACGGCAGGCCTCCGTGGCCATGGGAGCGGGTCTGGCCGTTACGACAGTGGCGACCATCCTGTCACTGGGTATCGGGCCGCTGCTGGCCCGGCTCTATGGCCCCGACTACGGGCCTGTCGCCACGCTGCTTCCAATCCTGATGGCGGGGACCATCCCCTTCGCGGTGACGATGACCATGCTGACGACCGCGAGAATCCGCGAGCACTCCGGATCGACGATCGCAATGGCGCTGGCGCTCGCCGTGGCCGTGCTCATTCCGACGATTCTTCTGACCACGAGGGACGGAGCCCTGGGTGCCGCCTGGGGTTGGACGATCGGAAACACGATCGCCGCAGTCCTGGCGATCCTCGCATCGCGAGTGCGCGACCGTCGAATGCAGGACCATGCGGATCCGGGTTCACTGGCCAGCTCCTTGGAGCCGACGGCGGGCTGGCCAACAGTGGCCCACTCGGGCGAAACGCGCAAGGGCTGAGCTACGCGGGGCGGCCCTAGTCCCGAGTTGCGAAATAGACGGCGTTCGACAACCCAAATCTGGCCCCACGCTCGTCGTCGACCTTGCGTATCCGCACCCCTGCGTCGAGAAGGCTCGACGCGACAGCCTCTTGCGGCAGGGCGAGCATCCGGATCGGATGCAGCCCGAGGCGATCGTAGAGCCAGGTCTCCCGCACCCCGATCGCGCGCAGGGCCCGGTACGCCGTTCGCCGTGGCTGGAGGCGGCCAGGTCCGATCCCGGTCGGAAGCTGAAAGCAGAGCAGGCCTCCCGAGGCTGTGACTCGGGCGAGCTCGCCGAGTGCGGCGCGGGCGGCGGCTGCGCTGGGCAGGTGCTGGAGGACGATGCTCGAGTAGACGATGTCGAAGGCTTGATCGTCGAAGGGGAGGGGCTCAGAGCCGTCTGCACAGACGAGGTCGAGGTTCGCGGTGTGCGCGTTCAGCTGCCGGGCTCGTTTGAGCATCGTCGCCGAGATGTCGAGCCCCACACATCGATCGACATGCTCCGCCAGCGCCCGCGCGGTGCGCCCGAGCCCACATCCGAAATCCAGTGCTCGGCCGTGCGCACGAGGCAGTCCGATCTCCGCAGCCTTCGCGAGTCGCTCGTTCACCTCGCGGCGACCGGTGGCGAAGAACTCCTCCTCATCCCAGCGCCCATGCTTCCGATCCGGCTCGGAGAGGACCGCCCAAAACGGGTCGGCGGTAGCAATGGCATCCCAGTCGCGGCGAGTGGCCGAGCCGTCCGACACGAGTCAGACCCTAGTCGCGGGTGAACAGGAAGGAGGTCGCGTATTCCGTGCTTCCCGCATCGCGATCGATTGGCTGGTCTCGGTCGACGTCGAAGTCGCAAGTGGCACCCAGGTTCCCCCTCGCTCGAACCGTCCGTTGTAGCCCCGGCCCGGCAGCCATTCGAGCAGTCTCTCGAGAGATCCGTCCTCGTGGAAGGCCCGATCGATCTCAACCAGGATCGTTGGCGCGCCATTGGCGATGGTCTGCTCAGCACCTTCGAGGACGTGAAGCTCATGGCCTTCGGCATCGATCTTCAGGAACCGGACGTCGTCCAGCTCGTACTCGTCCAGCCTTCGCAGGGGAACTTTGACCTTGCGTGCCTGGCTTTGGCCGCGCTCGCTCGAGAGGGTTGCCAGTGCGTCCCTCCCCACGCCGTCGAGGACCGACAGGGTCCCGCTCCCGGAGCGATCGGACAGGGCGGTTTGCTCGACATGGACATTTGGAGATACCACCCGCGTCAGGAAGGAGGCCAACTCCGGATTCGGCTCAAAGGACCAGACGGAGCCGGCGCGGCGTGAAAGCCAGTAGGTCCATGGCCCCCACCAGGCACCAACATCGACCGCGGTAGACCCTCTGGGAATCAGATCCCCGACAAGGCGGAGCAGGGCGCGCTCGTAGCGAAGCCGGTAGGCCGTGGCTGCGAGCCGGTAGAAGAGCGAATCGGGAAGGCGTGACTGCGCCAGGTTGGCCGCGGGACCGAGCAACCGCATGCTGCAGAGCCTATTTGCAGGGCGCAATTGCGTCTGATGGCCGCTGGTAGCATCACGCACGATTGTGAATTCGCGTCTCCACTTGCGGGGCGGTGGTTTGGCGTCCATCGACTCACCGGTCAGGGAGGGAGCCCGAGCCGAACGCTCCGGCAACGGCGCCGTCCGGCCCTTCGTCAGCATCATCGTGCCGGCGTACAACGAGGAGAAGCGGCTGGCCGGTTGCCTGCAGAAGCTGCGCCAGCACGCGTCCGAAGAGCTCGGTGACAACGTCGAGATGATCATCGTCGACGACGGGAGCGACGATCGAACTGTCGAGACCGCCTGGGCGCAGCTCAAGCCCTTCCCGCACAGTCAATTACTGCGGCTTCCCTGGCATTCGGGCAAGGGTGCCGCCGTTCGCCTTGGGGTCACTGCCGCCCGGGGCGGGGTGATCGTCTTCATGGACGCCGATCTCGCCACGGATCTGAAAGCGCTCGCGCTCGCGCTCGAGGCTCTCCGACATGCCGAGGTGGCGGTCGGTTCGCGCGCGGTGCCGGGGGCTGTGCTGACGGGGCATTCGCGTCTTCGCAGCATTTTGCATCGCACCTTCCGCTCACAGGTCGGACGGCTGACCGGCGTTTCGGCGACCGACCCCCAATGTGGCTTTAAGGCCTTTCGCAGCGAAGCGGCAAAGCCGCTGTTTGCCATCTCGCGGATCGAGGGTTTCGCGTTCGATGTCGAGATCCTCCTGCTGGCCCAGAAGCTCGACTACCGGATCGCCGAAGTGCCGGTGCACTGGAACGCGGTCGGGGGCAGCCACATCCGCGTCCTGCGTGACGCGCTGGCGATACTTCGCGACTCACTGAAGGTGCGGTTGCTCTATCACCGCAAGGCGCCGCTCGACACCTGGACGGAGGCGCCCCTGAGCGGGCCGCCGTCATCTCCAGCTGAATCGGCGGACGCGCAGCCTCCTCAGTGACCTCCCCGACCGGCGGCTCTCCACAAGCCCGCAGACGCCGGATCGCTTTCATCTCCTGGCGCGATCTTGCCCATCCCCAGGCGGGGGGATCCGAGGTCCTGGTCGATCAGCTCGCGCGGGCCTGCCAGGAGCGGGGGCACGAGGCGGCTCTCCTGTGCGGCTCTCCGGTCGCCTACCGCCCATATGAGGTGGTGCCCCTCGGCGGGGCTTATGCGCAGTACGCGCGTGCCCCATTCGCATATGCGCGCCGGTTCCGAGACTGGGACGTCCTCGTCGACAACGACAACGGGATCCCGTTCTTTTCACCCCTCTGGCGGCGCCGCCCGGTCGTCTGCCTGGTCCATCACCTGAGTAAGGAGCAGTGGCGCCTGCGATTCCCGCGGCCCATCGCGTCCCTCGGACGCGCGCTCGAGGAGCGGGCAATGCCACGTGCTTATCGGCGCTCACTGTTTCTCTGCGTGTCCCAATCGACCGCCTCCGGGGTCGGCGCGCTCGGGGTGCCGGCGAACCGCATCCGGCTCATGCCGATGGGTACGCCCGCCATCCCAGCCACGGAAGACTTCCGCTCCCCCGACCCTCTCTTCCTCGCCCTGGGACGGCTCGTTCCCTACAAGCGCCTGGACGTCCTGTTGCGGATTTGGCAGACGGTTCATGGCCAGGTGGGTGGTCGCCTGGTGATCGCCGGCGACGGCCCCGAGCGTCAGAAGCTGGAGCAGATCGGCGGCGAGGGCGTGGAGATCCGCGGCCGGATCTCCGAGGCCGAGAAGCAGCGGCTACTTCTCTCGTCCTGGCTGCTCGTGCACAGTGCGCTTCACGAGGGCTGGGGAATGGTGGTCAGTGAAGCCGCGCATGCCGGGACCCCGGCCCTTGCGTTCGATGTGCCGGGCATCCGCGATTCTGTCGCCCAGGGAGCGACCGGCGTGCTCGTCTCGTCCGAGAGCGAGTTCGCGGAGGAGTGGATCGCGCTGGCACGGGATTCGGAGCGCCGCGAGAGGATCGGGGCGGCCGCGCGGCTTCGGGCCCAGGAAATGCCCTGGGAGGACACCGTTGACGCCTTTCTCTCGGTGGTCGAGGAGTCGATCCGCGACTAGCGAGGCCGCCGGCACTCCATCACGGCGATGGGGTGCCGCCAGCGGAGCAGAGGAGGGTGGAGCCTCTCGTTGTCGACCGACACGTCAACCGACTCGAACCGGCGGCGAGCGAGCTCCGCGTATTCCTCTGGCGATCGGACGTTTCCGCCGCGATCGAGCCCGATGAACCACCTCGTCGCCCGGGAGGCGCCGGGAACGTGCGTCGGGTCGGCGGTCAGCAGCCTGCCCTCGGACTCCAGCACGCCGGCGGCCAGGTCCATCAGCCGCTGAGCGCCGCCGTCGTCGAGGTGATGGATCAGGCCATGTGCGATCACCGCATCGAACCGCCTGCCATTCAGCTCCGCCGCGGTGACATCGCCGCGACGGAACTCCCCCTGGTCTCCGAAGCGTTGGCGTGCAGCATCGATGTAGGTAGGGGAGAGGTCGTACCCGAGATAGTCCGTCTCCGGCATCAGCCGCAGCATCTCGCCGGGCCCGCATCCGACGTCGAGGACCCTCATGCCCGGTTCTGGCCGGAGGTGGCTGACGAACCTCGCATGGCGATCGGGCTGGCCGACGGCCGCCTGGAAGAGGTCGTAGATCCGGGGGCTCGAGAGAATCGAATGGAGGCCCCGAGTTGATTGCGCCATCGCTCATACCCTAGGCGAGGTTCCTGCCCAGGCATGGCTTTGTTGTGACTTCAAACATTCCCCGCAAATCTGACCATCGGTTCCTCCGAAGACTTGACAAATCCAATGTGTTCGATAAGGGTTCGGCGCCCGTGGAATCGGCAGACTCCGGATCGCTCCGGTCACTGCGTGAGCTCAATCGCGGGCGCGTCATCGACGCGCTGCGCGGGCGAGGCACCGCCAGCCGTGCGGAGATCGCGCGGCTCACAGGGCTCTCCCGCTCGACGGTGTCGAGCATCGTCGCCGACCTGATCGAGTCCGGCCTCCTCACCGAGCAGGCCGAGGCGACCGGGGTGGCGCACGGCGAGAGCGGGGGGCGGCCGCCCGTCCTGCTCTCCCTCAATCCATCGGCCGGCCTCGCGGTCGGCGTCGACTTCGGCCATACCCACCTTCGGGTCGCGGTTTCGGATCTCTCCCACGAGGTGCTGGCGGAGGCCGGGCGGGAGCTCGACGTGGATCACTCCGCCGAGGAGGGCCTGGATGCGGCGGCCGAGCTCGTCGACCAGGTTCTCACCGAGGCAAAGGGCGGTCGCAACGGGGTGGTCGGCGTCGGGATGGGCGTGCCCGGGCCGATCAACAGGGAGACCGGCGCGGTCGGCTCCTCGTCGATCTTGCCGGGCTGGGTCGGTGTCAACGCCGGGGCGGAGATGGAGCACCGGCTCGGGCTTCCGGTCAGGGTGGAGAACGACGCCAACCTCGGTGCCCTCGCGGAGTTCGTCTGGGGATCGGGCCGGGGCCATACGGATGTCGTCTACATCAAGCTCTCCTCCGGCGTCGGTGCGGGCCTGCTCTTTGCCGGCCGCCTCCACCATGGGGCCGGAGGCACCGCGGGGGAGATCGGCCACACTCCGGCGCAGAACGGGACCGCGATCTGCCGCTGCGGCAGCCGGGGATGCCTAGAGACCGTTGCGTCGGCGCGCGCGATCGCCGAGCAGGTGGGCGTGAGCCGCGGAGAGACGGTCTCGACCAAGGACCTTCTGAACCTGATCGCCGACGGCGATCCCGCGGCAAGCCGCCTGATCGCCGAGGCCGGACGGGAGATCGGCGTCGCGGTCGCCAGGCTTTGCAACCTCGTCAATCCCAACTGCGTGATCATCGGCGGCGACCTGAGCGCGGCCGGCGAGCTGATCACGGAGCCCGTGCTCGAGTCGATCCGTCGCTACGCGATCGCCAGCGCGGCGGACGAGGTCACCGTCGTCGCAGGCGTTCTGGGAGAACGCGCCGAACTACTTGGGGCGCTCGCGCTGGTGCTGCACGCGACGGAGGGCGTCGTCGGAGCGGGACCGGCCGCGGCGGTGGCCGCATGAAGCGTTTGAAACTCAATCAACAAGAGAGGAACTACCAGTGGAGGTGGTGCGTGTGACTAGATCCAAGAGCTGGGCTCGCGGCGCTGTGCTGTCGGTGGCGGCGCTCGTGATCGGGCTCGGGCTCGCCGCCTGTGGCGGCGGCGGAGGTGGCGGAGGGCCGAAGGTCGCCCTGCTGCTGCCGGAGTCGAAGACGACTCGTTACGAGGCCCACGATCATCCGGAGTTCGAGGCCGCCTTGAAGTCGGCGTGTCCGGACTGCGACCTCATCTACAACAATGCGAACCAGGACGCGTCGACGCAGCAGTCCCAGATGGAGTCGGCGCTCACGGACGGGGCCGACGTGGTCGTCCTCGACCCGGTGGACTCCTCGTCCGCGGCGTCGATGGTGAACCTGGCCAAGCAGCAGAACGTCCCGGTCGTGAGCTACGACCGGCTGATCCTCGACACGCCGGACGTCGCCGGATACGTCTCGTTCGACAACGTCAAGGTGGGCGAGCTCCAGGGCAGCACCCTGGCCAAGAAGCTCGCCGCTGACGGCAACGCCACCGGGCCGATCGTGAAGATCAACGGCTCGCCGACCGACAACAACGCGAAGCTGTTCGGTCAAGGTGCGGACTCCGCACTGAATGCGGCGAACGTTCAGGTCGCCAAGGAGTACGACACCCCGGATTGGAGCCCAGACAAGGCCCAGTCCGAGATGGATCAGGCGATCACGGCGCTCGGCAAGACCGGGTTCAAGGGCCTGTACGCCATGAACGACGGCACCGCCGGCGGTGCGATCGCCGCGATGCAGGCAGCAGGCATCGATCCGAAGACGATTCCGTCTACGGGTCAGGACGCCGAGCTCGAGGCCGTTCAGCGGATCCTCACCGGCGACCAGTACATGACGGTCTACAAGGCGACCAAGCCGGAGGCCACGGCCGCTGCTCAGATGGCGGTCGCGCTCGCCAATGGCAAGCCGATCCCGGCGAACATGATCACCACGAAGACCAACAACGGTGCGACGGATGTCCCGTCGGACCTGCTGACCCCGATCGCGGTGACGAAGGACAACGTCGCCACCGCGTCATACGGCGGGCAGCCGCTGATCGGTTCGAACGGTTACTGGACCGCCAGCGACGTCTGCACCTCTGAGTTCCAGTCGGCCTGCCAGGCGGCCGGAATCCAGTAGGCGCGGGTAGCTAGTAGAAATGAACCCCGAGTCGCGAGGAGATGAGAAGGTGAGCGAGCAGAAGCGCAGCGGCAATGGCAAGCCCGATCATCTCCTCGCGGTCGAGGGGTTCAGCAAGAGCTTCGGTCCCGTCCAGGCCCTCTCCGACGTCGACTTCGAGGTCGATGGCGGCGAGGTCGTCGCCCTCGTCGGCGACAATGGGGCTGGGAAGTCCACCCTGATCAAGGCGATCGACGGGGTACAGCCCCCCGATTCGGGACAGGCCTACTTCGAGGGCAGGCCGGTGAAGATCAGCGATCCGAATTCGGCCGTGCAGCTCGGGATAGCAAGTGTCTTCCAGGATCTCGCCCTCTGCGACAACCTCGACGTCGTTGCCAACCTCTACCTCGGTCAAGAGGTGGTGGGCAATGGGGGGATCCCGCTGCCCGTGATCAACGAGACCGAGATGGAGCAGCATGCGAACGAGCTGCTCGACGAGCTCTCGGTGACGACGCTCGGCAGCGTGCGGACCGAGGTGGGGAGCCTCTCCGGTGGGCAGCGTCAGTCGGTTGCGATCGCCCGCTCCCTGCTCGGGGAGCCCAAGGTTGTGCTGTTGGACGAGCCCACCGCTGCACTCGGCGTGGCGCAGACTGCGCAGGTCCTCAGCCTGATCAAGCGCCTCCGCGAGCGCGGACTTGGCGTGGTGGTCATCAGCCACAACCTCGAGAACGTCTTCCAGGTCGCCGACCGGATCGTGGTGCTGCGCCTCGGCAGGCGGGAGGCCACGTTCGACGTGAAGAAGACGACGAGGGAGGAGGTCGTGGCGGCGATTACCGGCGCCTCGGCGGAGATCGACTTCACGAAGGAGGGCAAGTGATGGAGAGCGCCACGCAGACCGCTGACGGGGCAGAGCAGGAGGGAAGGCTCAGCGTCATCGCGCGCCTGGCTCGAGGCGAGCTCGGCTCTCTGCGCGTCTTCCTCACGATCGCCCTGATCTGGGCGATCTTCCAGTTCGAGAACGACCGGTTCCTCTCTGCGATCAACCTGACCAACCTGACCCTGCAGATCGCGGCGATCGGCATGATCTCCATCGGGGTCGTCCTCGTCCTGCTGCTCGGGGAGATCGATCTCTCCGTGGGCGCGGTGAGCGGGCTGGCGGCGGGCGTGATGGCGGTGCTCAACGTCAAGCACGGCTGGAGCCCCGAACTTGCCATCCTCGCCGGGCTCCTCACGGGCGCCATCATCGGGTTCTTCAACGGCTTCATGGTGACCTTCTTCCGGATCCCGTCCTTCGTCGTCACGCTGGCCGGGCTGCTTGCCTGGCAGGGAGCGCTGTTGGCCGTGCTGGGCAACACCGGCACGATCAACCTGCCTCCGAGCACGATCACCGACCTGGCCGGGAAGTTCTACGGCGCCGGCGTCGGCTACGCGCTCGCCGCGATCGTGACTGGGGCGACCTTCGGGACCGGGCTGCTGGAGCTCCGGCGGCGCCAGAAGGCGGGACTGGAAATCAATCCGCTTGCCGGGATCGTCATTCGGACCGTGATCGTCGGAGTCGCGAGCTTCGTCGCCGTCACGATCCTGAGCTCGGACCGCGGCATTCCCCTATCCGCCCTGATCCTGGTCGTCTTCTGCGGGTTCTTCGCCTGGCTGACGACCCGCACGCCGTTCGGCCGCCACATCTTCGCCACCGGCGGAGGCGCCGAGGCCGCGCGGCGTGCCGGCATCCCGATCAATCGCGTCCGCATCCTGGTCTTCACGATCTGCTCGACGATGGCTGCGGCCGGGGGGATCCTGGCGGCCTCGCGGCTGATCGCCGTCAATCAGGCCTCCGGCTCGGGCGACATCCTGCTGCTCGCGATCGCCGGGCCCGTGATCGCAGGGACCAGCCTGTTCGGCGGCCGTGGCTCGGTCTGGTCGGCCCTCCTCGGCGCCGTGGTGATCGGGTCGATCTCGAACGGGATGGATCTGCTCGGCCTGAACTCGGACGTGAAGTACATGATCACCGGCGGCGTCCTGCTCGCGGCGGTGACGGTCGACGCGTTGGCCCGCCGCCAGCGCGAGCAGACTCAGGTTACGTAGGCAGCTCCGCCGTTGCTTCTGCATCGACTGCGAAACGGCGCATCGATCCAGACCTAGAGTTGTTCCATGGGCGGCATGAGGCGGGCAGGCGCACCGACCGCCGTGGTGGTGGCGATGGCCGCTGCCGCCGGCGCGTCCGCCCAGGCCGAGCCCGCAACGCCGGGGTCCGGGTCGCTGGGCCGTGCGGTCGTGATGGTTGCGACTCCGGACCTCCCCGTTCATGCGCCGAGCGGGGACCTCGCACAGTGGAACCTGATCCGAGAGGGTGCCCCACGCGCCTGGGATCTCTCCCGGGGCACCGGCGCGGAGGTGGCGATGGTCGACTCCGGCGTGGACGGTGGCCATCCCGACATCGCGAGGCAGATCGCCGGAGCCGCGGCGTTCGGGACCAGCTCGCCCACCACCGACACGGTTGGCCACGGGACGCACACCGCCGGGCTCGCGTGTGGCGATTCGGACAACGGCTTCGGGACCGCCTCGATGGGCTTCGACTGCTCCCTCTACATCGCGAAGCTCGCCCTCCCCGGCGCGTGCTCGAATGTCGCCGCCGCGATCACCGCCGCGGCGAATCGCAGCAGCGCCGTGATCAGCACGAGCCTCGGAGGGTGCGACAGCGGGCTCATCCCGGCCTTGAGCTACGCGCAGTCCAGGGGCTCGGTTCTCGTGGGCGCCGCCGACAACGACCCGAATCCAGACGGGTCGTGCGACACCTTCCCGCTGCCCGACCCGCACGACTGCATCTATCCGGAGGAGTGGCTGCAGCCCAATGGAACCGGGCCGGCCGCCAGCTTCGACCGCGGCCTCGTCGTCACCTCGGCGAAGTACGACGGGACCCGCTCGTCGTTCGCAGAGCAGACGAACCGGGTTTCGGTCGCCGCGTTCGGGTCAGCCACCGACGCAGTCGGGGGTCAGCAGCGGCAGCCGCATGGGGTCGTGGTCGCTCCGACACCGAGATCGAAATCGGTCGCATTGCCGGGCCAGGTGCTCCAGGATCAAACGGGCCAGGCGAGATCACGGGTTCGTGACCCTGAAGATCAAGCGCCACGACACCTCCGGAAGCACCAGCTGCGTCAACCTGCCGACCGCCGGCGTCAAGAAGGTTCTTGTCTTCGCGTCGGTGAGGGGCGGGCGCGTACCACCGGATCGGCAAGACGAGCAAGGCGAAGTTCCGCTTCCGGCCCAAGGGACGTGGGAGCTACCGCCTCTACTCGATCGCGGTCGACAGCGCCGGGAACCGCGAGGCGGCTCCGGTCCAGCCCGACAAGAAAATCTAGCCGGGGAGGTCGGCGCCGGCGGCGAGGTCCGCCTGGGCGCGGGCCTCGGCGGCCTCGGCGGCCGCGAGCAGGTCGCCCAGCGACTCTGACAAGCCGGTGGCGAGCATCTCGATGTCCTCCATGGCGTCGTAGTCGCCGAGCAGCCCGAAGTCGATGCCGCCGTTGTAGGACATGATCGCGATCGCGAGCGCGTGGTTCTCGGGCAGGAAGGCGACGGGAAAGACGTCCTGGAGCTCCCGCCCAAGCACGTAGAGCGGGATCTGCGGGCCGGGCACGTTGGTGACGATCAGGTTGAACAGCCTGGTGGAGAAGTTGATCCGCGAGGCCTGCGCGAGCAGCGTCGGCGGCGCGAAGTCGTTGAAGCGGGAGATCACCTCGGCTCCGAGCGCCTGCTTGGACTCCTTCAGGCTGCCCATCGCGCGCTTGACCGCCTCCAGCCGCTTCACGGGGTCATCGATGTAGACGGGCAGCGGCCCCCGCATCGCGGCGATCCGGTTGCCGAGCTGGCCGCGCTCGTCCTCCGCGCGGATCGACACCGGGACGAGGGCTCGCAGCTCGAGCCCCTCCGTCTTCAGGCCACGGCTCCGCAGCCAGCTTCGCAGGGCGCCGCTGACGACGGTGAGCACGACGTCGTTGACGGTTCCACCGAATGTGTCCTTGATCCGCTTGAAGTCGCCCAGCTCCGAGCGGGTCCAGGCGAACCGGCGATGGGATCCGATCTCGGTGTTGAGCGGTACGTCCGGCGCCGGGTTGGTGAAGTTCCACGCCACCTCGCCGAGGGCCTCGGCCGCCTCGACGACCTTCCGAGTGGTGCGCGTCGGATTGCTCGCGGCGCGAACCGCCCGTCGCGCCAGCTTGAACGGAGTCTCGCTGAGCTCCGCAGCCCCGCGGGCCGCGAGCTCGGCGGAGGAGGGGGAGGGCTGCGGCACCCAGTCGCGGTCGGGCTCGATCGGCTCGGGCACCGGCTTGACGTCGAAGAGGACGGTCGCGATGTCGACCCCGGAGACGCCGTCCACGAGGGCGTGGTGGGTCTTGGTCACGATCGCGAAGCGGTTGCGCTCCATGCCCTGGACGAGCCAGAGCTCCCAGAGCGGCTTCGAGCGGTCGAGTGCCTGGGAGAAGAGGCGGCCGGCGATGTTGCGCAGCTGCTCCTCGGATCCCGGCGCGGGGAGGGCGGAGTGCCGGACGTGGTAGGCAAGGTGGAAGTGCGGATCGTCCACCCAGAACGGCCTGCCCGTCTCGATCGGCGGAAAGGCGAGCTTCTGGCGGAACCGCGGCACCAGGTGCAGGCGACTGCGCACGTGGTTCAGGAAGTCGTCGTAGGTGGGCGGCGGCCCCTCGAAGAGGAGGATCGCCCCCACGTGCATGTGCGCGCTCGAGGTCTCGTTCGTGAGGAACGAGGCATCGATCGAGCTCAACCTCTCCATGTGTCCCTGTGCCATCCGGCGCAAGCCTAGCCTCTCGGCGCCGAGGCGCGGCCGCTACCCTGCTCAGGCGTGCCCTCTGCCTCCGAAAACGCTTTGGCAGGCCCTTCCAAGGTCCTGCTCGCAGCCCCGCGCGGCTACTGCGCGGGCGTCGATCGCGCCGTGCAGACGGTCGAGCATGCGCTCGATCTGTACGGCGAGCCGATCTACGTGCGCAAGGAGATCGTCCACAACAAGCACGTCGTGCACCAGCTGGAGAAGAGGGGCGCCATCTTCGTCGAGGAGGAGACCGAGGTGCCGGAGGGCGAGATGGTCGTCTTCTCCGCACACGGTGTCGCGCCGAGCGTCCACGAGAATGCGGAGAAGCGCCGCCTCCGCACGATCGACGCGACCTGCCCCTTGGTCACCAAGGTCCATGTCGAGGCGCGCAAGTTCGCCCAGGACGGCTACACGATCGTCCTGATCGGCCACGAGGGCCACGAGGAGGTCGAGGGGACGACAGGCGAGGCCCCGGAGAGGACCGTCCTGGTGCAGACCGAGTCCGACGTCGACGACCTCGAGGTCGACGACCCCGACCGGATCGCCTACATCACCCAGACCACCCTCTCGGTCGATGAGACGAGCTCGATCATCGCGCGCCTCAAGGAGAAGTTCCCGAACGCGCGCGGGCCGAAGACCGATGACATCTGTTACGCCACGACCAACCGCCAGCAGTCCGTCAGGGCGCTCGCCAAGGAGTGCGACCTGGTTCTGGTTATCGGCTCCACGAACTCATCGAATTCGAACCGCCTGGTCGAGGTGGCCCGCGAGCACGGCGCCGACTCGTACCTGATCGACAACTGCGGCCAGGTGGAGGAGTCCTGGCTCGATGGGGTGAAGACGGTCGGCATCACCTCCGGCGCCAGCGCCCCCGAGGAGCTCGTCGAGCAGCTGGTCACCTTCTTCCGCGAGCGCGGCGCCGACGACGTCTCCGAGCTGAAGACGGTCGACGAGGACGTCCGCTTCATGCTCCCCGGTGAGATTCGCAAGGAGCTCGCCGGAGCTCAGGGCACCGCGGCCGCGAACTGAATCGAATAGATCAGGAGGCCGGGCGAAGGCTCCAGCTCGAGCCGATGGCGCTCGGTCCGCTCGTGCGCCGTCAGCTCCTGCAGCCCGGCATGGGTGACTTCGATCGGGTCGTGCTCCTCCCCGTCCATGCGGACCGCGATCCGGCCCTCTCCGTCCGTGGCCGCGTACGCACCGCCCGCCTCGTATTGGAATTCCAGCGAAGCCTCGCCCTCGGTCGCCGACCACGGCTCCTCCGTCGATCCGCCCGGGAACTGCTCGGGGGTGGGGGCGATCACCTCGACTCCCGGGGGGTCCGAGGGCCGGATCGGATCGAGCAGCGGGGGCCAGTCGCGATCCCCGTTCGTGTCCGGAAGCACCTCCCGGATCACCTGCTCGGTGCCGGCATAGTCCCCCTCGCCGAGGTGGTACCAGCGCAGCGCGCCTCCCTGTCCCCAGAGGAAGAGGGCCGGCCAGCCGTGTGGCTCGTAGAGGCGCCAGAGGGCGAACTCGCGGTCGACCGCGACTGGCCAGTCGATGCCCAGTCGCTCCGTGGCAGCCGCGACTACGTCCTGGTCCTGGGTGAACGGGAAGCGAGGGGAGTGGACGCCGATCAGGGCCAGACCCTCGCCCTCGTAGCGCTCGCGCCAGGCGCGCAGGTAGGGAAGGGTGCGGACCGAGTTGAGCTGCGCGAGGTCGAAGAAGTGGACGAGCACCGGGCGCGCAGCCGCCAGCCGGTCGATCGACTCGACGGGCTCTCCCACCCAGTCAAGGCCGGTCGGGATTGGCGGAATGGCAATGTCGGGACGGGGAGGCCGCAGGTGGCGGAGGGTATGCTCCCGGCGTCCCCGACGAGTTAGGAGTGATCTCTGTGAGTGAAGTCCTTTGGGAACGGATCGAAGAGAGTCGGGCCCGTCACAACGTGCTCGAGCATCCCTTCTACGTGCGCTGGTCGGCAGGCGAGCTGAGCCGCGAGGAGCTCGCTCGGTATGCCGGGCAGTACCGCCACGCGACCGAAGCCCTCGCCCGCCTCTGCAGCCAGGCCGCCGAGACCGCCCCCGACGGCCACCGCGATGAGATCACGGCGCACGCCATCGAGGAGGAGGCCCACGTCGGCCTCTGGGACGACTTCGTCGAGGCCGCCGGCGGCGAGATCGGCGCCGAGCCCACGCCCGAGACGGCCGAATGCGTGACGGCGTGGACCGCGCCCGAGGGCTACCTGGAGCAGCTCGCGCGGATGTACGCGATCGAGAGCGGCCAGCCGGAGATCGCCCGAGTGAAGCGCGAGGGACTGAGCCGCTTCTATGGGATCGACGGTGGTCCCGGCAGCGAGTACTTCAAGGTCCACGAGAAGGCCGACCACGCCCACACCGAGGAGTCCCGCCGGCTGATCGAGGAGACGATGGCGCCGGAGGACGAGGACGTGCTCGTCGCGGCGGCCAAGTCCGCCTTCGAGGCCAACTGGCGGCTCCTCGACGGAGTCAGCTGAACACTGGACTCTGATGCGCGGGCGTTACCGGTGGATGGGCGACCGCGTGATCGGGATTGCGCTGGGCATCCTGCTCGGCCTGGTGGTGATCGTGATCTTCCTGTTCCTGGGATCGCGCAACACCATCGACGAGCCGTCGCTCTCCGGCGGGGCCACGACCCAGACCCAGACGCAGCCCGCGGCGCCGCCGCCCAAGGTCTCGAAGCCGAAACCGGGGAAGTAGGGTTCTTGATCGATGGAATCCGCAATGCGAACCGTCCATAGGATCCGGCTGGCGAGCATCTTGGCGGTCGGCGTGTTCGCGCTGCACCAGCTGCGCTACCTGATCGCCTTCGGCGGGTCCTCCTCCGCCGAGCTTGCTCAGGAGGGGCATCGCTACATGTCGGCCCTGTTGCCGCCTGTCTCCGTGCTCGTCCTGGCGGCGATCGTGGCGACGTTGATACGCGGAACCGAGGGCGCGTCACCAAGCCGCCCCCCGCTGGCTCGCCGCAGCGCGATCTTCGCGGGCGCGCTGCTCGCCGTCTTCGTTGGGCAGGAGCTTTTCGAGGGACTGCTCGCCACCGGCAGCCCGGCCGGCCCCGCTGGCGTCTTTGCCGGCGGTGGGTGGATCGCGTTCCCGCTCGCCCTGGGCATCGGGACCCTGGCGGCGCTGCTCGCGCGCGCACTGGAGGGCGTGGAGCGTGCGATTGCCGTGATGCACGCGGAGCGCCGGGTGCGACCGCGCCCACCCGCGGTCAGCGGCAGGCCACTTTCCGTCCGCGCGATCCGGCTTGCCCGTGTCCCTCTGGCCTTCGGCCTCGCTCGGCGTCCGCCTCCGCCGGCACCTGCCTAAGTAGGTGCCAATTCGCGCGCGTTTCGCTCTCGTTTGGGCAGCGAGGGACGGTGCGCATACCCAAGGAGGTATCGCCGAATGCAATCGAATGCTGTGCGGCTCGGCCTGCTGGTCGCCGTGATCGTCGCTGCGGTGATCGTGTTCGTCGTGCTCAAGAACAACAACGGCAATTCGAGCAGCGACACAAGCAAGGGCGTACAGGTCCTGAACGTGGATGCGAGCGGCAATCCGGTCGGCGGGAAGAAGACGCTGACCTACAACAAGGGCGATCAGGTCCAATTTCGCGTGAACCTGGCGAAGCCCGAGGAGGAGGTCCACGTCCACGGCTACGAGATCGAGAAGCCCGCCGAGCACAGCCCGGTCGCGTTCTCCTTCCGGGCCAATCTCGACGGCGTCTTCGAGATCGAGCTGCACAAGCTCGACAAGACCGAGACGCCGATCGCGGAGCTCCAGGTCAACCCATGAGATTGATCCCGAGACTGAAGCTCGCCACGGGGCTCGCGCTCGCGAGTCCCGTGGCGGCTCTTCTCTTCCCCGACGTCGCCTCGGCGCACGCGCTGGTCGGCCGCAAGGACCTGCCCGTCCCCGCCTGGCTCTTCGCCTGGGGGGCCTCGCTCGTCCTGATCATCTCGTTCGCGCTGCTGTCCGTCGCCTGGACCACGGCGCGGCTACAGGACGAGGACTGGCGCCCAATGCCGCGCTGGTTCTCGCGGGTGGTGCTCAACGCGGGAACCCAGCTCGTCTGCGGCCTGATCGGGGTCGGGCTGTTCGTGCTGGTGCTCTACGCCGGCTTCAGGGGCATCGAGGACCCGACCCAGAACTTCGCGATCATCTTCGTCTTCTACACGTTCTGGCTGGGGCTGGTCCTGGTCAGCGTGCTGTTCGGGGACGTCTTCCGGGCCTTCAATCCGTGGCGAGCGATCGGCCGGACGATCTCGGGCGGGTTCCGTCTTGTGGCGGGCCAATCCGCCCCCGCACCGTTCACCTACCCGGATGCGCTCGGCCGCTGGCCCGCGGTGATCGGCGTCCTGCTGTTCATCTGGCTGGAGCTGATCGCCGGCGGAGGCGCATCGCCGACCCCGCACAAGGTCGCCGTCGCCACGCTGGTCTACACCGGCATCACCTTCATCTGCATGGCGCTGTTCGGGGTGGAGGAATGGATCAGGCGCGGCGAGGCGTTCAACGCCTACTTCGGGATGTTCTCCCGGCTCGGTCCCTTCGAGGTCCGCGACGGCCAGGTCGGCCGCCGCAAGTTCCTGACCGGCGCCGCCCAGTGGGCGGCCATTCCCGGCGCTGCAGCCCTCGTGCTCACCTCGATCGCGGTGACCAGCTTCGACGGCGCCCAGGAGGGCGTCCTGTCGGGCTCGATCCGGTGGACCTTCGAGCGCTGCAGCGACCTCGGCTTCAGCCTCCCCGACTCATTCCGGATCTCGAACAGCATCTGGCTGCTGATCACGCTGGCCGCGGTCTCCGGCCTCTACTGGCTCGGGGTCGTCGGTATGCACACCGTTCGCGGCTCGCCTCCGGCCAAGGAATTGGGTCGCTCGTTCGCTCACACCCTGATCCCGATCGCGCTGGCCTACCTGGTGGCGCACTACTTCAGCGCGTTCCTCTACCAGGAGCAGGCCCAGTTCACCTACATCCTCTCCGACCCCCTCGGGCACGGCTCCGATCTGTTCGGGACGGCCGGTGGCGGCATCAACTACGGGATCGTCAGCTCGAACACGGTCTGGTACGTCCAGGTGGCGGCGCTCGTGGTCGGCCACGTCGTCGCGCTCACGCTGGCCCACGACCGCGCGCTCGCGGTCTACGACAACGTGCGCCACGCCTCCCGCTCGCAGTACTTCATGCTCGCGGTGATGGTGGGATTCACCTGCTTCGGGTTGTTCCTTCTCTCTCAGGCAAACGCCTAGCGGCCACCAGTGGCCGCGATCTGATGGCGAAGCCGAGTAATTGCTGGGCGTGCCCGTTCCACGACGAGGGGAGGCTGACATACTCGAACGGGCATGAGCATCGACCCTCCGCTCGCCCATGTTGGGCACTGGTATCTGTGGATTCCCTATGTCATCCCGGTCATCGTCGTGTTGGCAGCGTCCCTCCACGCCTTCCGAGCGCAGCGCCGCGAGGATCGCGAGAATGAGAGCCCCGAGGAGTCAAGGCCCTAGAGGTGTCCGAAATCCGCAGCTCGGGGATCTCGATCAGAACCCTCTCGACGAAGCCAACTTGACCGGCTCGAGCTACTCGATCGGGGCGTCGAGCGCGTCCCAGTCTGCCTTGCTGGCGAACTTGGTCAGCTTGGTCCCCTGGTTCACGGCCCGGAATGCGTAGCGCACCTGGGTCTGGCCGTCCTTGCCCTGACGCTCATAGGTCGTCTTCTTGACCTCGGACTCCGGGATCTGGACCTTCTCTCTGAGCTTGACGTCGTAGAACTCGATAGCCATATGGGATTCCTCTCTCGTTGTAAGGGCGACAGGCGACGTAAAGCATGGCCACGCCGTCGGACGGGGCCTGCGTGCGTGCCAAAAAAGAGGCTTCAGGAGGGCCGGTGGGCCTTTGCCGCGGCCTTGGCGGCCCGCGGCAGGCTCACGGTGCGACGGCCGACGAGGCTGCCGCCCATTCGCTGAGCGCCGGGAAGTCCCTGCATATACGCACTTTTCACCGTTCGCATCGGGTTGCCCCGCTATGTCGCCAGCGAGATTCCGAATATCGCCGCGAATCCGAGCAGCGTCAGGCCGACACGGCCCCACGACGCGTGCTCGTGCGCCTCCGGAAGGAGGTCGGTCGCTCCCATGAAGAGGAAGAACCCTGCATAGAAGGCGAGGAGGTGTCCGAGGGCGGCATCGGAGACGTGGACGAGTGCTCCGACTGTCACGCCGATGAGAGGTGCGACCGCGTCGGCGACAAGCCAGCGGATCGCCTGTGCGCGGTCTTGCGATTGGTTGAGGACGAAGCTCACGGTGTTGAGGCCGTCGGCGAAGTCATGTGCAAGGACGGCGACCAGGACGAGCACGCCGGTGGAGGTGCTTGCTCCGAAGGCGAGGCCGACCGCAAGGCCGTCGATGAAGCTGTGCGCCGAGAGGCCGAAAGCGCCGAAGGTGCCCACCTGGCCATGCGCCCGGGCGTCGGCGGGGTCATCCCGGTGATGGAGGACGAGCAATCGCTCGAACATGAAGAAGGTCAGGAAGCCCGCGCCCATCAGCGCCCCGATGGCCGTCGAATCCTCCGGGAGGAGGTTGATCGCCTCAGGCAGGACGTCGAAGAGCGCGACCGCCACCACGATCCCGCCGCTGAGCGCGATCACCGTGGGGAGCGAATGGGACATGCGCAACGCGAGGAATCCGCCGGCCATGGTGGTGAGGACCGCGATCGCCGTGAGCGGGATGGCGATCAGCTGGTCGGCGGCTAACGGCAACGCGAGCACTCCCCGTGGATGACGAGGTCGTGACCGCTCATCGAGTGCTTCAGATTCCCCGCGAGCCGCTCGAGCTGCTTCTCCAGCCGCTCGTCCTCGAAGGGCGTGACCCGCCCGCAGCTGTCACAGACGGCGTGGTGGTGATGCTCCCCGCCAGGAGCGACCGGCTCGTAGCGGGCGACGCCCTCGCCGAACTCAACGCGCTGCACCAGCCCGATGGTGTGGAGCAGCTCCAGGGCTCGGTAGATGCTCGCGATGCCCACGTCCCTACCCGACTCGTGCAGCTCTTGCGAGATCTCCTGCGCCGAGAGGCAGCAATTCTGACGGCCGAGCAACGAGACCACGGCCCCGCGCGCACCGCCGGCTCGGTGGCCGCCATCCTTCAACGCCGTCCGCGCAGCGCTTTCCCAGTCAGCTGCAGACCCGTGAGCCACGGGTGCAGGCTAGCAACTACCTGAGATTGATTCTCATTATCGTCAGGCGGGCTGGACCTGGCGCTCGCCGAGGATCTCGCCGAGTCGTCGCTCCAGGGCGACCGAGACCGCGGCCCTCACGGGTCCCTCATCGAGGCGCTCGACCAGGGCCTCGAGGAAGCCCTCGATGATCAGGCGCTTCGCCTCCCCCTCGGAGAGTCCATGGGACCGCAGGTAATGAAGTTGCTCGGCATCGATCTGGGCCACGGCGGCCGCATGGGTACAGCGGACGTCGTTGGCCTCGATCTCGAGGCCGGGGATCGCGTCGGCGTGGGCCTGCTTCGAGAGCAGCAGGTTGCGGCTCTCCTGATAGGCGTCCGTCTGCTGCGCGCCGGGGTCGACGCGGATCATTCCCCGCCAGACCGAGGTCGCCGACTCCTCGAGGACACCGCGGAAGGCGAGGTCCGAGGTTGTATTCGGCGCCGCGTGCTCCTGGGTCGTGTCGAAGTCGAGGTGCTGGGTGCCGTTGCCGGCGTAGGCGCCGGTGACGCGGGCGCTCGACCCGGCGCCGGCGAGCCGCGTCTCCATCCGGACCTTGCCGCGAGCGGAGCCGAAGCCGAGCGCCACCCAGTCGAAGTTCGCGTCGCGCTCCACCTCGGCACGCTGGGTGCCGAAGACCCAGCCCTTCTCGCTCAGCCCCTGGGCGGTGACGTAGCGGAGGTTCGCGCCCGGCCCGACCCAGATCTCGGTGACCGTGTTGAAGAGGGAATCCGGATTGGAGTCCGTGGAGAGCCACTGCTCCCAGACCTCGGCCTCCGCCCCCTCTTCAAGAACGATCAACGTGCGGAAGGAAAACGCGGACGCCTCGGCGTCCTGGACGGCGGTGATCAGCGCGGGCGCCTCGAGCCGCTTGCCCCGGGGCACGTAGACCAGGGCGCCGCCCCGCCAGGCGCCGTCGTTGCGGGCGACGAAAGGATCGTCCGCGGGCGCCAGGGCGCCCAGCATCTCGCGCAGGTGGGGGAAGCGCTCGAGGGAGGCTTCCAGCGAGGCGACCAAAGGCTCGTGCGGGCCTCCATCACCCTCGACCTCCACCGAGCCGCCCTCGAGGACGCTGCCGTCGACCTGCACCACCAGGTGGTCCGAGCCCTCGGGCGGGTTCAGGACGCCATCGGCCCGCGACCGGGCGGCCTCGGGGTCGCCCTCGGGTGCCGGCGCATAAGCGTCGAGGTCGAGCCCGGAGAGGTCCGTGAACTCCCAGCCGCGCGTCTTCTGCGTCGGCAGCGGCGGTGCCGCGCCGCCGCTGGTCGCCTTTCTCACGACGCCCGACCGGAAACGGCGGCCCCGGATCGGCGCCATGCGGCGTCCTCGGTCGGCCACGTACCACCCGGTACGCGGCCTCCCTGCGTCCTTGCCTGCCGCCGCCCGGGGCTCGCCGTTTCGCGGCCGGCGTCCCGAGAAAGGCGACTAGCCAATCGAACCCTCCATCTGCAGCTCGATCAGACGGTTCAGCTCGACCGCGTACTCCATCGGGAGCTCCTTGGTGATCGGCTCGATGAACCCGTTGACGATCATCTTGGAGGCCTCCTCCTCGTCGAGGCCGCGGGACTGGAGGTAGAAGAGCTGCTCCTCGCCGACCTTCGAGACGGTCGCCTCGTGGCCGACGTCCACGTCGTCCTCGCCGATCCGGATGGTCGGGTAGGTGTCAGAGCGCGACTCCTCGTCGAGCAGGAGCGCGTCGCAGACCACCTTCGACTTCGACTGGGAGGCGCCCTTGGCGATCTCGAGCAGGCCGCGGTAGCTGGTGCGGCCCTTGTCCTTGGAGATCGACTTGGAGAAGATCGACGAGGTCGTCTTCGGAGCGGCATGGATGATCTTGCCGCCGGCGTCCTGATGCTGGCCCTCGCCCGCGAAGGCGATCGAGAGGATCTCGCCATGGGCGCGCTCGCCGAGCAGGTAGATCGACGGGTACTTCATGGTCAGCTTGGAACCGAGGTTGCAGTCGACCCACTCCATCGTTGCGTCCTCGTGGGCGACCGCCCGCTTGGTGACGAGGTTGTAGACGTTCTGCGACCAGTTCTGGACGGTCGTGTAGCGGACTCGCGCCTTGGGCTTGGCGACGATCTCCACCACCGCCGAGTGCAGCGAGTCGGTCGAGTAGACCGGCGCGGTGCAGCCCTCGATGTAGTGGACGTCGGAGCCCTCCTCGGCGATGATCAGCGTCCGCTCGAACTGGCCCATGTTCTCGGTGTTGATCCGGAAGTAGGCCTGCAGCGGCATCGCGACGGAGACGCCGGCCGGCACATACACGAACGAGCCGCCCGACCAGACCGCCGAGTTGAGCGCGGCGAGCTTGTTGTCGTTGGGCGGGATGATCGTCGCCCAGTACTCGCGGACCAGGTCCTCGTGCTCGCGGAGGGCGGTGTCCATGTCGGTGAAGATCACGCCCTGCTCCTCGAGCTTCTCGTTCACCTGGTGGTAGACGACCTCTGACTCGTACTGGGCGCCGACGCCGGAGAGGAACTTGCGCTCCGCCTCCGGGATGCCCAGGCGGTCAAAGGTGTTCTTGATGTCCTCCGGAACCTCGGACCAGTCGCGGCTGTTCTTCTCGGACGCGCGGACGAAGTAGTGGATGTCGTCGAAGTCGATCTGGTCGAGGTTGCCGCCCCACTGCGGAGTCGGCCGGCTCTCGAAGTGCTCATAGGCCTTGATCCGGAAGTCCCGCATCCACTGTGGCTCGTCTTTGTACTCGGAGATCGACTCGACGACCTCACGCGAGAGGCCCTTCGGCGCCTTGTAGGCGTAGCCCTTCTCGGAGTCGTGGAAGCCGAACTTCTCCTTGTAATCGGCGTTGATGCCGGCGAGCTCGCGCTCCTCGGCGGGGCGCTCGGTTGGGACGGTGGTGTCGGGGGTGGCCATCTAGGAAACCTCCAGCTTGACTGTGTCGTCCTCGATCGTTACGGGGTAGGTGGTGACCGGTTGGTAGGCGGGGAGGGTCTTTGGACGACCGGACGTGAGGTCGAACAGGGACCCGTGGCGTGGGCACTCCACGGTACAGGCGCCGGCGTCGAACGTTCCCTCGGCGAGGGGGCCGTCGTCATGCGAGCAGCGGTCCTCGATCGCATACAGGGTGCCGTCGCAGTTGAAGACGCCGATCTTGACGCCGTCGGGCGTGTCGACCAGCCTCATCTCTCCGCTCGGCAGCTCGCTCGCGGGGCAGACGTCGATCTGTTGTTTCGTGCTTTCAGTCACTTATTCCTACCGTGAGGGTCGGATTTTAGCTGGCTGGGCAGTCCGGTACCGTGCTCATGCCTTGGCTCTCGTAATCATCATCGTGGCGATCCTCGTTCTGCTGGCGATTGCCGTCTGGTTCACCTACAACCGGATGGTCTCCCGGCGCAACGCGGTCGACAACAGCTGGGCCCAGATCGAGGCCGCGCTCCAGCGCCGGCACGACCTGATCCCCAACCTGGTCGAGTCGGTGAAGGGATACGCCACTCACGAGAAGCAGACCTTCGAGGACGTCACCAAGGCGCGCGGCGGCGCACAGGCGGCCCAGGCCCCCGGCGCTCAGGCAGCCGCCGAAGGCTTCCTGACACAGGCCCTCGGCCGGCTCATGGTGGTAGCGGAGCAGTACCCGCAGCTGCGTGCCACGGAGAACTTCCAGCAGCTCCAGCAGCAGCTCTCGGAGACCGAGGATCAGATCCAGATCACCCGCCGCGTCTACAACGACACGGTCCAGACCTACAACACGCTGATCCAGGAGTTCCCGGGGTCGGTACTCGCCAACAACTTCCACTTCGAGCCGCGCCAGTTCTTCGACGCGCCGAAGGAGTCGGAGGCGACGCCGGAAGTGAGCTTCTCAGGGGACGAGGGGCCGCCCGCCGCGGCCGAAGCCCCGAAGTCCTGATCCGAACGATGATGCGCCGGCGTCTGCTGCTCGTGCTCGCGGTGCTGGCTGCGGCGCTGGCGCTGCCGGCTGCTGCGCAGGCCCGCAGCCTGAAGGTGGTCGACGCCGACGTCAGCCTTCGGCTCGCCAAGGACGCCGGCCTCGTCGTCGCCGAGCGTCTCACCGTCGACTACGACGGCAGCTACAACGCGACCTACCGGGACATCCCGCTGACCGGCGGCGAGACGATCGACCCGAACAGCATCAGCATCCGGGAGGGGAACCAGGCCTACCGGCCGGGCGGGTGCACGACCTACGGCTGCGTGGACGCGAGAGGCACGTTCGGCGTCACGGGTATCCCGGACCAGAACGGGGTCCGCATCGTCTGGCATCCGGTCGCCAGCGACGAGCAGCGGACGTTCACGGTGATCTACCGCGTCGATGCGCGCGCTCATGTGCGCGCCTATGACGACGTGATCGACGTCTACTGGAAGGTCTGGGGCGACCAGTGGGGCTTCACCCTCGACCACCTCACCGCGAACTTCAAGAACCCCGCCCTCGATCCGGGCAATCCGCTCTATCGCGTCTGGGGCCACCCGAGAGACGTCGAAGGGAAGACCGTCCGAGGCAGGGGAGAGGCGACGCTCGAGGCGTCCGACATCCCGTCCCATCAGTTCGTGGAGCTGCGGGTGACGGTTCCCCGGACCGCCGGACAGGGCGTCGGCGCCGCGGGGGTGCACAGCGGCAACGGGCTGCCGGGGATCCTGAAGGAGGAACAGGGCCTGACCGACGACTTCAACTCGCCACAGAACAAGACCAAGCGCTTCGTCGCCCATCACGCCGAGCTGCTCGCCGCCCTGATCACCGCGACGCTCCTCTTGGCACTCGTTCTCATGCTGTTCCTGACCCGGGAGCAGCGCTCGTCGAGCCCGAAGTACGTGGCCGAGCCCCCGGACGACGCCACCCCGGCCGTGGCGTACGGGCTGGCGCACGAGGGCGAGGACTCGAAGAACACCGTGCTGGCCACTCTCCTGGACCTGGTGGAGCGGGGCTACTACGACACGAAGAACGTGACGACGAAGGACGAGAAGCTCGACCTGGCGATAGCGAAGTCGGGCAAGCGGCCGAGCGCGAAGCTCGAGCCCTACGAGCAGGACACCCTCGACTTCTTCGACGAGCTGGTCAAGGACCAGTCCGTCCCGATGAGCGAGATGAAGGACCGGATCCCCGAGCACAGCGCCACCTGGCGAGCGCGCTGGGAGAAGATGACGAGCTCCCTGAACTCCGCGGACGAGGGTCAGCTCGAGTGGGACCGCAACCTCAACCCGCTCAGCATCCTGGTGGCACTGATCGGCGGAGTGCTGGTCGGCGCGATCTGCCTGATCCAGAACGACGTCGAGCAGCACTGGTTCGTGACCGCCGCGATCGGGGCGGTCGGCGTTGCCATCGTCGCCTTCTGGCCGGCCAGTCGGCTGAAGCGACTCGCCCTGGCCTACCGCAAGCGCTCGGCGAAGTGGGAGTCCTTCCAGCGCTGGACCGACGACTTCCCGCGGCTCGACGACGATCCGCCGTCGACTCTGAAGCTCTGGAAGCGAATTTTGATCTACGGCGTCGCCTTCGGTACCGCCGACCGGATGATCAAGTCCGGTCGCATCCCCGAGCCGGTCCTCGAGAGCTCCGACGGCTCATGGTCCTACGGCTACTTGAGCGGCGCCTATGTCGGATCGACCTTCAACGCCGGCTCCTTCAGCTCCGGCTTCTCCTCCCAGGTCGCCCCCGAGTCCTCCAGCAGCGGCGGAGGCGGCGGGTTCAGCGGCGGTGGCGGAGGAGGCGGCGGCGGCGGTGGCGGAGGCGGCTGGTAGCGGCAGCCTCAGCGCCCGCGCCTGATGTGAGCTGGCCGACCGCGTTGCGCCAGCGGGTCCAGAACTCCTGCACCCTCTCGAGGCCCTTGTAGGTCCCCGGAAAGGGATCGCGCTCAGGGGCGACCCACTCGACCTCCGGGCTCATGTGCTCGAGCACCCAACGCGGGTCCTCGGCGTTCCAGGCCTCGAAGCCTTCCCTGACCAGATTGACGCGGTCGACTGCCATATCGACCGGAAGAACCTATTCGATGCCGCGCGCCGCGTAGTCCGCGATGGACATAACGGTGAGCTGCGGGTTCACGGTCACCGATGAAGGGAAGACGCTGGCGTCGCAGACGTAGACGTTCTCCATGCCGTGGACGCGGAAGCGCTCGTCGACGACGCCGTTCGCGGGATCCCGGCTCACGGCGTTGCCGCCCTGTGGATGCGAGGTGTGCAGTCCGATGTCGGTGTTGTCCCGGACGATTTCATCGAGCTCGTCGACCTGCTCGAGCGAGCTGTACGAGGTGGATCTGAACGTCATCGGCATCACCCGCAGCGCGCCGCTGGCGAAATGGATCCGGGCGGCCAGCTTCGTCCCCTTCAGCAGCAGCTTCAGGTCCGATTCCTTCGGCTCGTAGTCGAGCTTCATGCCCTTACCGCGGAAGCCGGGGCGGATCGAGGCATTCGACTGCGAGCCCACGACGACGCCGATGCAGCTCAGGTGGGCATAGCGGCGCATGTTGTGGAAGTGGTCGGAGAACCAGCCGGGCATCAGCAGCGCCTGGGTGCCGACCGGGTTGAACCAGGACTCGAGGATGAGCTGATCCTCGCCCGTCGGCCGGTAGCCGTGGGTGATCTGCAGGCCGTCGAAGGAGTCGAGCTTCTCCTCGAAGTCGGCGGTCAGCGGTGCCCCGACGTTGAAGGACAGTCCCTTGCCCGCCCGCTGTCCGCCGATGTTGCTGCGCTGGAGCAGGAGGCTCGAGGCCAGCGCCCCGCCGGCGACGACCACGGTCTTGGCGGTGACCCGCAGCGACCGGCCGTCCGAGAGCGTGCACTGGACCTCGGTCGCGCGCTTGCCGCGCGTCCGGATCGAGTCGGCCAGGCATTCGCTGAAGATCCGCACCTCTCCCGGGAAGTCGCGCTGGGCTCGGGGCAGGATGTTGTCGAGCGCGGAGAGCTTCTTGCCGTACGCACAGCCGATGTTGCAGTAGCCGGACCCGAGGCAGTCCTTGATGTTGGCGTCGACTACGCCGCCCGCCCCATCGAGGCCGAGCGCTTCGATGCCCTCCGCCATCTTGGTGCCGCCCTTCTGCAGGCGCTTGCTGCCCTCCTGGCTGTAGACGGGCAGCCACTCGCGCAGCCGGGCGAACGACTGGCCAAAGCGCTCCGCGTCGATTCCGGCGTCGAGTCCGTCGGGGTCGTTCCAGCGCTGGAGCGTTCGAGGCGGGAGGTCGTAACAAACGGCGTTGTTGATCACCGTGCTTCCGCCCACGCACTTGCCCTGCAGCACCTGGAAGCGGCTGTCCGTCGACATCTGCAGGCCGCCGTCCGCGAAAAGGTTCGAGAACTGCACTCGCTCGTCCTCGGTGAAATCTCTGGGATCGACGTGCTTGCCCCCCTCCAGCATCACAACCTCCCGGCCACGCTCCGCGAGGCGGTATGCGAGCACGGAGCCCGCCGCCCCACTGCCGACGATGGCCACATCGGCGGTGATTCGGTCGGCGTCGACCTCATTGGGCGAGTTGACGTCGAGCGTCGCCAGCTCGCCGACCTTCTTCATGGCCTTCGGGAAGCGCTTTCTCTTCGAGAACGGCACGTAGCCGGTGGACGAAGCGCTGCGCGGGTCGGCGTAGTAGCCGATGATCGCCAGCTGCTGGGCGGCTGAGAGGAGCGTCTGGACGAGCTTGCGCAGGGAGCCAGGGAGGCGGCGCTCCACCACGTCCGCGATGAAGCAGCGCTCGATGAAGGCGAGCCTGCGCTCGGGCGACATCAGCGGGAAGGGAGGCCGCAGCCGGAAGAGGGGATAGACCGTGAGGGCCGACAGCGCGAGCTTGGACTTCCACTTCTCATGCGCGCTGAACGAGTAGAGGTAGTCGTCGATCCCCGCCGCCACCTGCTCCGGCGTCAGCACCTCGTCCGGGCCGATCACCAACACCTCGGCCATCGCCATCGCGGTGTTGTGCTGATGGGGCCATAGGTATTGGAGTCCGTAGCGCCCCTTGACGGCCGAGTGCTGGAGGACGGCGAGCACCACCGCGACGAACGCGGCGGCCGCGGCCCAGATCAGCAGCTGCAGGGTGGCGCTCAGGCTGGTGCCGAGCGGCGCGCCGAAGGTGCCCTCGACGCTGTCGTGGTTGCCGAACGCCAGCATCCCGAGCAGCGCGGCGACGATCAGCACGTGGCCGATGACCACGAGCTGCGCCGCCCAGCCGTTCCGCCGCACGTCGCCGGAGGCGATGAAGCAGAGAATGCAGAAAAGGCCGTCCTTGGCGAAGGAGTTGGCGACGAACGGGAACTCGGCGGAGGCGAAGAGGCCGAGCACCGGATAGAGCAGGGCCTGAGCGAGGAAGAAGACCGCGAAGAACCGGAGCGCCAGCTCGAATCGGCGCTCGGGAGCTGTCAGCTCAGGAGCTTGCACTGGTGCGATCGCCGCGGACTGCGCTGAGCGCGACGCTGCGATCGTAGTACTCGCGCACGCGGATGCAGCTCCCGTCCTCGAAGTCGAATACCTGAATCACCCGGTCGGAGATCTCGAGGCCGCTGTGCTCGCCGCGCCCCTGGCGGCGGGCGACCACCACGACCGACTGGCCGATGTCGATCAGCTCCTCGATCTTGAAGTTGAGCTGGCCGACGGCAGCTCTCCACTGGGACCAGTAGCGCTCGACGCCCTCGTAGCCGCGGTAGGTGCCGGGGTCGGGGTCCTCCTCGGGCGTGATCCACTCCACCTCGGGCGACATGTGCTCGAGTACCCAGTTGCGATCGCCCGAGTTCCAGGCGTCGTAACCCTGTTCCACAAGCTGTACGAGCTCCTTCGACATCTCCCCTCTCCTTGGAAGTGAGTATCTCAGTCCATGCGGCACTACGCTTGGCGGGAGCAGACCTGAAAGGGGCCTGGCATGAGGTTGACGGTGAGACTCGCGGCGCCTGTGGCGGCGATTGTCTGTGCAGGGCTCGCTGGCCCGGCGGTCGCCGGGAAGTCGGCTTCCAGCAAGGTGACGCTCAAGCTCGCCGGCGGACCTCCCTTCCACGGCCGGGTGACCAGCGAGGAGCAGGCCTGCATCCCGAACCGGAAGGTCCTTCTGATCGAAGTTGCTCCCGCGCGAGGGCCGATCGACTACGCCGACAACCGCACCAACGGCAGGGGCAAATGGGTCTTCAGCTCCGAGCTCCAGGGAGCGACCGTGGTTCAGGCGAAGGTGACGCAGTCCAAGGCGAGCGGCGTGACCTGCAGGTCCGCGCTCTCACCCGCGAAGGGCCTCTAAAGAGCGCCGGCCTCGGCCGGGTCGCCCTGCTCGCCCTCGTCCTCCCAGTCGGCCGGCTTGCCGAGGCTGGCGCCCTTGACGACCTTGAGGCCGAGCATCGCGCACTTCATCCGCGTCGCCGAGATGTCGATGCCGAGCAGATCGAGCACGAAGTCCTTCGGCAGCGCGAGGATTTCCTGCCGCGTCAGCCCCTCGAGCTCGTCGGTCAGAAGCGAGGTGGCCGCGGTCGAAATCGCGCAGCCCGCGCCCTCGAAGGCCACCTCGGCGACCTTGCCGTCGGAGTCGAGCTTCAGGAAGACGTGCTGCTCATCGCCGCAGAAGGGATTGTTGTCCTCGAACTCGAGGTCGAACTCGTCCAGGCGGCCGAAGTGATGGGGCCGCTTGTAGTGCTCGAGGATCTGGTCTCGGTAGAGCTCGTCCATGTCTTCAACCGTAGCGAGCGACCTAGAGCTCGAAGACGCGTCGGACGTCTAGCAGCGCGTCGATCAGCCGGTCGACCTCGGCTCGGGTGTTGTAGACGGCGAAGCTGGCCCGCGTCGTGGCAGGAACGCCGAGCCGCTGCATCAGGACCTGGGCGCAGTGGTGGCCTGCTCTCACCGCGACGCCGTGGCGGTCGAGGATCTCGGAGATGTCGTGGGCGTGGACGCCGTCCATGGCGAACGAGACGATCCCGCCGCGGTCATCTCCGGGTGGCGGGCCGAACACCGTCAGTCCGGGGACCTCGGCGAGGCGCTCGAGGGCATAGCCGGTGAGCTCGACCTCGGCGGCGTGCACGGCGGGCAACCCGAGCTCCTCGAGCCAGCGGATCGCGGCTCCGAAGCCGATGGCCTGCGCGATCGGCGGGGTGCCGCCCTCGAACTTTGCGGGCAGGCTCGCCCAGGTGATCAGCTCCTTGGTGACCTTCTGGATCATCGAGCCGCCGCCGATGAACGGAGGCATCTCCTCGAGCAGCTCGCGGCGGCCGAAGAGCGCGCCGACGCCGGTGGGCCCGTAGACCTTGTGGGCCGTGACGGCGTAGAAGTCGGCGCCGAGCTCGGCCATGTCGAGCTCGAGCTTGGGCGCCGCCTGCGCGCCGTCGACCACCAGCAGCGCTCCGGCGTCATGCGCCATCCGAGCGATCTCTGCGATCGGGTTGATCGTCCCCAGCACGTTCGAGACGTGAGTGATGCAGACCAGCTTCGGGCCCCGCTCGAGCAGCGCGGCGAAAGCGTCCATGTCGAGCCGGCCGTCGTCGTCGATCGGCGCCCAATCGAGATGGGCTTCCTTCTCCTGGGCAACCTGGTACCAGGGGACGACGTTCGAGTGGTGCTCCATCTCGGTGATCACGATCCGGTCCCCGGCCGAGAGGTTCGCCCGCCCCCAGGAGTACGCGACCAGGTTGAGCGCCTCGGTCGCGTTGCGGACGAAGACCACCTCGCGGCGGTCGGCACCCAGGTGCGAGGCGACGCTGACGCGCGCCTCCTCGTACAGAGCGGTGGCCTCCTCCGAGAGCGTGTGAACGCCGCGATGGACGTTGGCGTTGTGCTCGCGGTAGTAGCGGTCGAGTGCGTCGATCACGGCGAGGGGCTTCTGGGAGGTCGCCCCGTTGTCGAGGTAGGCGAGCGGCTCGCCGTGAATCTCGCGAGCGAGGATCGGGAACTCGCTCCGGATCTCTTCGATGGAGCGAGGCAGTGAGGGGGCGGTTGTCGCCGTCGGCTCCATCGTCGGATACCTACGCGGCGGCGCCGGCCTCCACCTCGTCCTTGATCCAGCCATAGCCCTTCTCCTCGAGCTGCGTGACGAGCTCGGGCCCGCCCTCCTTGACGATGCGGCCGTCGTAGAGGACGTGCACCGCGTCCGGCTTGATCAGGTGGAGGATGCGCTGGTAGTGGGTGATGATCAGGACGCCCATCCCGGGGCCGGCGAACTTGTTGACGCCCTTGGCCACCACCTGCAGGGCGTCGATGTCGAGGCCGGAGTCGGTCTCGTCGAGCACCGCCATCGCGGGCTGGAGCATCGCGAGCTGGAGGATCTCCATGCGCTTCTTCTCGCCGCCCGAGAAGCCCTCGTTGAGGTATCGCGACGAGAAGTCCTTGGGGATGTTCGTGAGCGCCATCGCCTCCTCGGCCTCCTTGCGAAAGTCCTTCAGCTTCACCGGCTCCTCACCGGCGGCCTCGCGGTGGGAGTTGACGATCATCCGCAGGTACTTTGCGACGGTCACCCCGGGGATCGCGACCGGATACTGAAACGCCATGAAGAGGCCCATCCGGGAGCGCTCGTCCGGGGCCGCCTCCGTGATGTCCTCGCCCTTGAAGGTGATCGTCCCCTCGGTCACCTCGAGGCTCGGGTGTCCCATGATCGCGTTCGCCAGAGTGGACTTGCCGGAGCCGTTCGGCCCCATCAGGGCGTGAATGCTGCCGCTGTCGACGTCGAGGCTGACGCCCTTGAGGATCTGCTTGCCCTCGGCGGTCACGTGCAGGTTGCGGATCTCGAGCTCTGCCAATTGGGACTCCTGTTTCGTTCGAAGTTGTCCTACGCCGCGACGTGTGCGGCGGCCTTGGGAGCGGATGCGGCCGTGTGGTCCGAGAACTCGACCAGCTCGGCGAGCGTCGTGCCGGCGAGCGCCTTGGTGACGCCGCCCTGCACCCGCGTCCAGAGAAGCTTGGTTGCGCATGCCCGGTCGCCGTCGCTCTCATGCGAGCACGAGACCTTGCCCTCGGCGTCGGGCTCGAAGCACTCCATGGGCGCGATCGCCCCCTCGAGCGCCTGGACCACCTCGAGCATCTCGATCTGATCGGCGGGGCGCCCGAGCTGGTAGCCGCCGTGCGCGCCGCGCTGGCTCTCGACCAGCCCGGCCTTGCGCAGCTTGGCGACGAGGTGCTCGAGATAGGAGAGGGGGAGCCTCTCCGATTCGGCGACGGCGCTGAGGGCGACCGGAACGCCTTCCTCCTGGCGGCCCAGCTCGACCATCAGCCGAACGCCGTATTCAGCTCGGGTTGAAAACAGCATCGCCAGGAAATCCTAGCGGAATGGTCGGTTATGCCGGGTGGTCGTTTCCCTGCGAGCGCGCGACCACTCCGCGCAGGACGTCCCGGAAGGTGGCGTAGTTCCTGCCGCCGATCGCCTTGGCGTGACGGGCCTCGATGTCGGCGACGATCTCGTCGCCCCGCACGGTCTGCTCGAGGCCTTTCTCCGTTGGGAAGATCAGCTTCGCCCGGCGATCGTTGGGGTCGGCTCGCCGCTCGACGTACCCGAGGTCCTCGAGCTCGTCCACGATCCGGCCGACGATCTGTTTGTGGCGACCGGACAGGCGCGCCAGCTCCGTGGCGCGGATGCCGTCCTCGTCCAGGTAGGCGAGCACCGCCTCATGGCGTGGATGCAGGTCGTCGTAGCCGTCGCGAGCCAGCCGGGCGAACAGCTCACCCTGCAAGGAGAAGAGCAGTTGGCTGGCGAGCACCCCGAGGTCCGGGCTCAATTGCTGGCGCTCAGCGCGGCGTTTGGTGGTGGTCACGGTTTGTGAAAGTACCAGATCGTGACGGTCTCGAAAGGTGACCAAGGCTTATTGCCCGTTGAGACACCTCCGTATACTCGATCGCGGACTTGAAACTCTCCAAAGGAGACGCCTCCAGATGACCACCACAAAGCGTTCCAACTTCGGCGCCGCGCTCAGGACGACCCTCCTGATGGCCGGCCTCGGCGGACTGCTCGTCGTCATCGGCGCGCTCGTCGGCGGCCCGAAGGGCGCGGCGGGTTTCCTCGTGATCGCCCTCCTGTTCAACCTCGGCGCCTACTGGTTCAGCGACCGGATCGCGCTCGCGTCGGCGCGGGCCAAGCCGGTCTCCGAGGAAGAGGACCCGCGGCTCTACCAGATGGTCCGCGACCTGACCACGCGTGCCGGCTTGCCGATGCCCAGGCTGTACGTGATTCCGCAGGAGCAGCCGAACGCCTTCGCCACGGGCCGCAATCCGAAGCACTCCGCGGTCGCCGTGACGGCCGGGATCCGCAAGCTGCTCACCGAGGACGAGCTGCGCGGCGTGCTCGCGCACGAGCTCGGCCATGTGCGCAACCACGACATCCTGCTGGTGTCGGTCGCCTCGGCGATCGGCTCGGCCATCACCTGGATCGCGTACATGCTGTTCTGGGTCGGCGGGGACGACAACTCGCCCCTGGGCGCGGTCGCCGCGATCGCGATGGTTCTGCTCGCGCCACTCGCCGCCGGGATCATCCAGATGGCGATCTCGCGCCAGCGGGAGTTCTCCGCCGACGCCACCGGTGCCGAGATCTGCGGCAACCCGGAATCGCTCGCCTCGGCCCTGCTGCGACTGGAGTCGGGCGCCCAGGCGATGCCGATGCAGGTCAACAACGCGACCGAGCCGCTCTACATCGTCAGGCCCTTCAAGGGCGAGGGCATGGCTTCCCTCTTCTCGACGCATCCGCCGATCGAGGAGCGGGTCCGCCGGCTCCGCCAGATGCGGCCCTCCATCGGGTAGTTGGCATACCGCGTGCTGAGTTCGGGGGATGCCTTCTGGCGTCCCTCGAACCAGATGAAGGTCGAGAACACGGATCTCGCCAAGCAACTCGGAGCCGAGACGCTGGGCGCTCGGCTATGGCGGTTGCGGCCCGGGCAGGCGAGCACGAAGCACCGGCATTTCGAGCAGCACGAGCTCTACGTGTTGCTGGAGGGCGAGGGCAGGGCGCGGGTCGACGATGAGGTGCTCACCCTGGGGCCCCTCTATGCCCTGCTGGTCGAGCCGGAGCACTTCCGCCAGCTGTTCAACGACACGGATACCGATTCCCTCTGGCTCATCGTGGGGGCGCCGCCGGAGGCGGCGAACACGCTGGAGATGAGCGAGGAACAGCTCGCCAAGCTCTATTCCGCCGATGGGCCGAAGTCACTGCCTCCGGAGCTGGGCGGTGGCGTTTTCGAGGGTTAGCCAACGGCGCGTATCATCGAATCCAGTGAGCACCGCCGCCGCGAGAGAACCCGGGGTCCGGGCAGCGAAGCCGGATTCGCAGGCCGCCGTTGAGGGCACGGCGACTAACGACATCCCGCAGTCGCTGAAGGCGACGCTCATGGATGACCGTGGCATCTCGTATCGCGACTTCCGCCGGGGGCTGGAGCCTCGCTGGGGAAGGGTCTGGCTGGAGATCGGGGCCGCCTACGTGGTGCTCGCCGGGGTTCTGGCGGGCCTGATCGCGTGGGATCCGAGCTGGCCTCTGGCAGTGGTCGCGGTCCTCGCCGGCGGCCTCGTAATCGGCTACACGATCCAGTTCATCAACTGCTTCTTCCATGAGGCCGCTCACTACAACATCGTGCCTGGACGCCGGCGAAACGACGCGGTGGCGAACGCGCTGATGGGCTGGCTCTTCGGATCGAGCATCGCGCTGTACCGCCGGATCCACTGGCAGCATCACCGCGCTCTCGGGACCACGATGGACTCCGAGAACTCGTATTTCGATGCGCTCCGGATCAGGTATCTGGTGGAAGGGCTCACCGGCCTAAAGCTCCTGCGCACCCTCCGGGAGCACCAGACGACGGAGAGCCGCATCAGCGAGACGACGGGGGAGGAGGGCGCGCCGCGAGGAAGGCTCGCCTGGCTTGCGCTCTCCGCAACCGTGAACCTCGCGATCGCCGCGCTCCTCTGTGTGTTCGGATCTCCCGTGGCCGGCATCGCCTGGCTCGGGGGCCTCCTGGTTGTCTTTCCCTTCATGGCGAGCCTCCGTACCGTCCTCGAGCATCGTTCCGAGGACGCCGATGCCAGTGTCGACTATCACGTGGTCGACCATGGGCCGACGAACCGCCTGTTCGGCAGCGGGCCCATCGCGAACACCGTTGGTAGCGCAGGATTCAACCGGCACGCCATCCACCACTGGGAGCCGCAGCTCTCCTACACGCGCCTGGCGGACGTCGAGGCCTATCTGCTGCGGACGGAGGTCGCGCCTCTCGTGCGCGAGCGACAGACCAGCTATGCGCAGACCTTTCTGCGCCTCCTCGAGCTCTGAACCGAGACTCCCCTTCTCCCGTCTGCCGCGTCTGCGGCGCGTCGCTGGATGAGCTCTGGGCGACCGCGACCGACACCGAGTACGGGACGACCGCGGAACGGTTCTCCTACTACCTCTGCGCGGACTGCGAATGCATCTCGATCGACCCGCTGCCCGCGGATCGGCTCAGCGAGATCTATCCGCCGACTTACTACTCGTTTGCAACGGGCGGGGCGGCGGAGAAGCCCGGAATGGCGATGCGGGTCAAGGAGTGGCTCGACGTGCGCAACTACCGGAACACTCTCCGGATGCTCGAGACCGACCGCCCGCGCATCCTCGACGTCGGTGGCGGTGTGGGCGAGGTCTCCTCGCTGTTCGTGCGGGAGGGAGGTGGAGCGACGGCAATGGTGGTCGACCCGGATGAGAGGAGCATCGAGGTCGCCCGCTCGCGCGGTCTCGACGGGTTCGCCGGGACCGTCGAGGACTTCGAAACCGACGAGCGCTACGACCTCGTGCTGATGCTGAATTTGATCGAGCATGTCGCGGACCCGATCGGAGTGATGGCGAAGGCGGCCGAGCTCGTCGACCCCGGAGGCCTGATCTGGCTCCAGACACCGAACTTTCGCGCACTCGACGGCCGCCTGTTCAGGCATCGGAACTGGGCGGGCTATCACTGCCCGCGCCATTGGGCGATCTTCAGTGAGGACGGTCTTCGGATGGCGCTTGCTCGGGCCGGGCTCGAGGCTGTCACCTTCAGGCGAACCCAGGGCGGTGGCTTCTGGGCGCAGAGCCTCCTCGGCCTGCCGCGCGACCGCCGGATGAGCGGCGGGCTGCTCCCAAAGGGCTCGGGAGCCGGCGCGGACGAGCTCCCCAAGCCGTTGATCCGGCACCGGGCGTTCGGCCCGCTGGCCGCCGCCGGGACCGCGTTCGACATGGCGACGCGTGGTCTCAGACAGGTCTCCCAGGTCGTCGTCCTGGGGCGTCGGACGGCCTGACCCGGCTATACTTTTTAAGCAATGAAACCCGATCAGGATTTGGGAATATGAGTTCCGTGGAGATGCCGCGCAAGTACGTGCCGCCGCCCCTCGAGCTGGTGAAGAGCCGGATCGAGGAACTGCTCCCGCCCACCGCGAAGGAGCAGATCGACGGTGGGGCCGTCCTGGTCGACGTCCGCGACCCTGAGCGCTACGAGGCCGGCCACCTGAGGGGCGCGATCAACGTGCCTTCCGGCGACAGCGCCCGCGACACCCATGAGGCGGCATACGCCGCGGCGATCGAGCAGGCGGGTGCGAGCCCGGACGACCGCGTGATCCTGGTCTGCGGCCAGGGCAACCGCTCCGCTCGTACTGCGGACGCGCTGCAGAACGAGCACCAGTTCAAGGACGTGGCCTCGATCATCGGCGGATCGAAGCTCTGGAGCGAGCTTGGGTATCCGATCGAAGGAGAGATCGCGATCGGCGACGAAGAGGCCGAGACACACTTGGAAGGCGAGGAGGACACCACCTGATGGCCACCATCGAGACGATCGAGCAGGTCAAGGAGCGGATCGAGGAGCTCGATCCCGCGGAGGCCGTAGACGAGCTCAAGGGCGACGGGGTCGCCCTGATCGACACCCGCGAGCCCTACGAGCACTTCGAGGCTCACATCGACGGCGCGGAGCTGGTTCGGCCCGCCGACGTCACAGACCGCATCGAGGAGGTCGTCCCCGACCACTCGCAGAGGGTGATCCTCTACTGCGCATCCGGCAACCGCTCGGCGCGGGCGGCCGACGAGCTCCGCGAGCTCGGCTACGACAACGCCGCCTCCGTGCGCGGTGGGATCAAGGCGTGGGAGGCCGAGGGCCTTCCCGTCGTGATGGCCGAGGGCATGACTCCCGAGCAGCGCAACCGGTACTCCCGTCACACCCTTCTCCCCGAGGTCGGCGTCGAGGGCCAGCTGAAGATGCTGAACGCGAAGGTCCTCCTGATCGGCGCGGGCGGCCTCGGCGCTCCGTCGGCCCTCTACCTGGCCGCCGCCGGCATCGGCACCCTCGGCCTGGTCGACGACGACGAGGTCGACGAGTCGAACCTGCAGCGCCAGGTGATCCACAACACCGAGCGCATCGGCCAGCCGAAGACCGAGTCGGCGCGCAAGACGATCGAGTCGCTGAACCCGGACGTCAACGTGATCGAGCATCGCGTGCGCCTCGACGCCTCCAACATCATCGACATCATCGAGGACTACGACGTGATCGTCGACGGGGCGGACAACTTCCCGACCCGGTACCTGCTGAACGACGCGTCGGTCCGGCTCCGCAAGCCGGTGGTCTCCGCGTCGATCCTCGCCTTCGACGGCCAGATCTCGACCTTCGTCCCGTTCGAGGGCCCGTGCTATCGCTGCCTCTATCCGACGCCGCCCCCGGCCGAGCTCGCCCCGAGCTGCGGCGCCGCCGGCGTGCTCGGCGTGATGGCGGGCGTCATGGGCCTGCTCCAGGCCAACGAGGTGATCAAGCTCGTGGTCGGCATCGGCGAGCCGCTGATCGGCCGCCTGCTGCTCTACGACTCGCTCGGCACGCACTTCACCGAGCTCAAGGTCCGCCGGGATCCCGAATGCCCGATCTGCGGTCCGAATGCCCCGGAGATCCCGGAGTCGGAGATGGGCAAGTTCCCCGACTACGAGCTCTTCTGCGCCGGCTAGCGACCACAAGGCCGCTGTCCTCTGAGCGGCTGCTTGCAGCCGCGACTTGTGCTTGCGGATGCAGCTGGTCGCGACCGATGGCGAAGCCGATCAACCAGTAGGTTTCCGAGTCCCCATGCCGACGATCAAGGTCCCACCAGTGCTGCGCCAGCAGACCGACGGCGAGGCCGAGGTCAGCGTCGACGGTGGCACGGTCGGAGAGGCCCTGAGGGCGCTCGCCGATCGCTATCCCTCGACCAGGGACCAGCTCTTCTCGCCCGAGGGTGAGCTCAACCGCTATGTCAACGTCTACCTCAACGACGAGGACGTCCGGGTGCTGGACGGGCTCGAGACCGGCGCGTCGGGCTCGGACACCGTGGTGATCCTGCCCGCCATGGCGGGCGGCTGCGACTAGGGCCGGCCGCCGGTCAACCCGACGAAGGCGTTCCAGGCCGGCTTCGGGTCGAAGGCCTGGGAGAAGAGTCCCGTGTGGTTGAACCACACTCCCCCGGGGAGATCTCGCCAGGAGTACCAGATGACGCCGGCGACCTTGAACCGATGCCGGTTGCGCGCCAGCAGCCCGAATGTCTTCCGCAGGTATGCCGCCTGGCGTTGGGGAGTGACCGTGAGCGCCGTCGGCGGGTTGCCGCCGGTGGCCCAGCCGATCTCGGTGATCCAGATTGGGGATCGCTTGTCCTTGAAGCGGGACATGATCCGACGAACGTCCTTGACTGCGTTCAGCGCATCGCCCGGCGTGGTCGCGTAGGGATGCACGGCCGTGGCGTCAAAGAACCTCTTGGCCTTGCGCCTGTAGACGCCGGGGAGATACCGATCGAGCGGGACGCCGTTCCTGACGTTCGGCGTTCGGAAGAGCCCGGCGAGCACGATCTTCGCGGCGGGGTCCCCGCCCTTGATCCCGTCGTGGAAGACCCTGAGCAGCGCTACGTACTGCTTCGGGCTCGGCTTCGAATACCAGAAGCTCGGTGAATTGACCTCGTTCCACAGCTGCCAGTCGACCACCGGGAGCTTCGGGATACCCGGGTTCTGGGCCCAGAAGGCTCCGTGGCTTCCGTAGCGCTCGGCCGCGGCGCGCACGAATTGCTGGAAATCTCCCAGCCGGTCCGGGGACGGCGGTTGGTTCGTCTTCTTCGCTGCCCAGGAAGGCGAGCTGAAGACAGTCGGCAGGATCCTGATTCCACCCTGTGCTGCGGCGCCGATGATCGCGTCGTAGTGGCTCCAATCGAGGGGGGCGGCGGGGCCCGTCTGTACCGCTCCCCAGACGAAGTTGATTCGCATCGTTCCCACCCGGCCGTCGCCCATCCGCGCGATCTCGCTCGAGCTCGGATCGACCGCCGGGATCACTCCATAGAACTCGCGCGGCGTGGCGGCCTGCGCCTGGGTGGCTGACCCCAGGCAGGCAACAACAACTACCGCCGCAATGACCAGGCGCCGCACGATGGGGTGCCTACTCCGCGTCCTTGCGATCGGGCACGGGCCGCGAGCCGCTGGGATCTCCAGTGCTCACGATCCCTCCGGCCGGAGTCGGGCGATCGCTCGTCTCAGCGGTTGAAGTATCCGCGGCTCCCGGTCCGGACGCCTCCTCGGCAACACGGCGCTGGCGCAGGAGCATCCCGGCCGTTGCCGCGATCACGCCCGCGATCACGAGCAACACGATCGGGTCGAGCAGCGCGCCCGTTCCGGCGCCATTGGTGGAGGTGTCGGCGGCAGGGCTGGACGCCGACCGCGCAGGCTGAAGCGCCGGGTCGCCGGCAGGGCTGGACGCCGACCGCGCAGGCTGAAGCGCCGGGTCGCCGGCTTTACCCGATCCGCGGGCCGTCGGCTCCAGGATCGTCCCGCCGGCGCCATTTTGGCCCGCGACCACCTGCTTGCCCGCCGCCTTCGGCACATTCGGCAGGTACTCGTCGCCCGCAGGCGCCGCAAGCGCGGGCGCCGCGAGCGCGAGCGTGATCGCGATTGCACACAGGCCGCATGCCGCCCGCATTGGGATGGTCATTCGTCGGATGATGGGACGAAGATACTGGGTCATTACGGGGAGCGAACGAGCAAGACCTTGAACATCGAACTCAAAGAACACGTCGGGGGCCTAGTCGTTGCGGCCGCGATCGTCGCCGCCGCGCTCGCTCAGGGCCTGTTCGAGCCGACGGGGTACGCCGCCGCCTCCGTGGTGATCTGGGCCGCGGTGACCGCCGGCCTCACCGGCCGGTTCCTGCCGGCGTCACGGGTGAACTCCAGTGCGACGATCGCCGGCCTCTGTCTGGCGGGGACGATGATCCTGGCGATGGCCTCCGTCACCTGGGCGAGCGACCAGGGGAGAGCCTTCGAGGAGGCGGTTCGCATCTCGTTCTACCTTGGCCTGTTCACGCTCGCCGCATGCACTGCCAATTCCTTCGGGCGCTCCGAATGGCTCGGCGGCCTGGCGGTGGGCCTCGGGATCGTCTCGGTGCTGTCCGTCCTCGCCTACCTTCAGCCGGGACTGCTCAACGGCGGTCACAACGATGTCCCGAACGCGGCGGGACGGCTCTCCTATCCGCTCGGATATTGGAATGGCGCGGCCGCCCTGTTGGCCATCGCCGCTGTCCTCGGCCTCTACGCCTCCACGACCGCCCCGTCCCGCGCGTTGAGGTCGATTGCAGTCGGGGTGATTCCTATCGCCGGCCTGGGGATCTGGTTGGCAAGCTCGAGAGGCGGAGCATTGGCGGTGGGGGCCGGCCTCGTGGTGTTGGTTTGCGGAACGGCAGATCGCCTCCGCTTGGTGTTCCGCATCGTCATCGGAGCGGCCGGCGCGGGCGTCTTGATCCTGGCTGGGCACGGGATGCATGCCCTGACCAGCGGAGTCGCCGACTCGGCGATGAGAACGGATGGCGATCGAATGTCGGGTCTTGTGCTTCTCGTCGTCCTGCTCGTCGCCGCTGTGGCGTGGACCATCGACGGCGCCAGGCCCAATGTCCGCGTCTCCCGCCGGGCGGGGCTCGCCATGAGCATCGTGGCGGGGCTTGCGATTGCGGCGGCGATCGTGGCGGCAAATCCGGCTGAGCGGTTCCGTGAGTTCAAGGCGCCGCCCTCTGCGAACGGGGTCGCCGCCGTAAGCTCGGCCGGCCTGAGCTCGAACGGCCGCTGGCAGTTTTGGAGCGCTTCCGTCGATGCCTTCGAAAATGCGCCGGCGGGCGGTATCGGATCGGGTGGCTATGAGGATTGGTGGGCACAACATGCGACCGCCCCGCTGTTCGTCCGCAATCCGCATTCCCTGCCCCTCCAGCAGGCGGCTGAGCTGGGAATAGGCGGCGTCCTGCTGTTCGCCGGATTCGTCGTCGCGGTCGTGCTGGGGACGATCCGCCGATTCGCCGCCGGTCTCGGTGGAGATGCGGGCGTCCTGGCCGCCCTGGTGGTCGTCGGGGCTGTCGGCGCTGCGATCGACTGGATTTGGGAAATACCCGCTGCGTTTGGGCCCGCGGTGATTGGTGCAGGCCTCTTGACAGCCTCGGCTCCATCACGGGGGAGAACTCGAGATTCCTACTGGCTCGGCGCCGGGGCCGTCGCAGCCGCCTGGCTCGCGATCGTGGCAGGGGGCCTTGTCGTGCTCAGCGAGCTGCAGCTCAAGCAGAGTCGGACCGACGCCGCGCACCAACAGTTCGCCGACGGAGTCCAGAAGGCGAAGGATGCACATGTGGTGCTGCCCTGGTCGGCCGAGCCCTATACGCAGCTCGCCCTCCTCGACGAAGCACGCGGGGATATCGGAGGGGCGCTCGCCTACCTGCGCAGCGCGGAGGCGCGCGATTCGAAGGATTGGCGCCTACCCTTGATTGAGGCTAGGCTCCAAACGAGGAGAGGGGATCGGCCGGCCGCACGGGCGGCCATCGAACGCGCTCGGAGCCTGAGTCCGCTCCTGCCGATCTTCAACCCCCAACCGAGTCAGGGATGAGCGACGAGGAAGTGACGACCGGAGCAGTGGAGTCGGCGATCTCGCGAGTATCGGAGTCGATCGACGTGGATGCGCTCGAGCGCGCTTTCGCAGCTTCGGCTTCCGTTCCGACCCCGCGCTGGTGGCGGGACGCGCAACGCAGGCGGCTGCTCGCGCTCGCGGACATCTGCGCGGTTGCGCTCGCTTTGGCATTGGTGTTGCCGGCACAGAGGGCGATCTGGATAGTGGCGCTACTCCCGGCGTGGATCCTGCTCGCAAAGCTGATCGGTCTCTACGACGCCGACCATCGCGCGATGCGCCATCTGACCGTGGACGAGGCGCCGGCGATCCTCGGCTGGGGCGTGATCGGAGCCGTCACGGTGGGGATGCTCGGAGAGCTAACGCCCGCTGGGCGGCTCACCCTCGGCCAGGTCGCGGCTGTGGCCGGAATTGTGATCGTCACCGACTCTGCGCTGCGCGTCGCGGCCCGGGCACTCTGGCGAGCGAGCACGCCCCGAGAGCGGGTCCTGATCATCGGTAGCGGCGGACTCGCGCACGCGATGAGACGCAAGCTCGCCCTCTTCAGCGATTTGCACATGGAGGCGCTCGAACCGGGCCACTACGAAGGCGGAATCGACCGCGTCGTCCTCGCCCATGAGCAGATCGATGCTCGCGAGATCGCGAGAATCGCCGACGTCTGCCGGCGCCGGGAGGCCAAGCTCAGTCTGGTCTCGCCCCTGCGCGGCCCCGCCACTCCCCATCAGATCTCCCAGCTGGCAGAGCTGCCGGTGTTCGAGTACCTCACCGCCGACGTCTCGCGCTCCACCCTGATGCTGAAACGCGTCATGGACGTGATCGTCGGGGTTCCACTTGCCATCCTGTCCGCTCTGCTGTTCCCCTTGATCGCGCTGTCCATCTGGCTCGAGGACCGCGGGCCGGTTCTCTTCGTGCAGCGCCGGGCGGGGCTACACGGTGCCCCCTTCAGCTTGCTCAAGTTTCGGACTATGAATGTGGGGGCGGATCGCTCCCTGGAGGAGATCATCGACGAGCTCCCCGAGCCGATGTTCAAGTTCCGCGTCGATCCACGCGTGACCCGCGTCGGGCGAGTCCTGCGACGCCTGAGCCTCGACGAACTCCCGCAGATCTGGAACCTGTTGCGGGGCGACATGAGTCTCGTGGGTCCCCGTCCCGAGCAGCTCGAATTGGTCGATCGCTACGGCCCAGAGCACCGCTTCCGCCTCGACCTGAAGCCGGGCCTGACCGGGCCGATGCAGGTATATGGCCGCGGTGAGCTCAGCTTCGAAGAGCGTCTGGCGGTGGAGCTCGACTACGTCGAGAACCTGTCGATCGGCCGCGACCTGCGAATCCTCGCGCTCACGCCCGTCAACGTGATCCGCGGCACCGGAGCGTTCTGAGCGCCACGGTGATCGTCCCCACCGTGGGACCCGAGCGGGCGGCACGCCTGCTCGAGTCCTTGACTCGCGCCGGCGGGACGTTCGAGGTGATCGTTGTGGACAACGGCACAGGTGCTCCCGAGCTCGATCGTGCGGCCGGGCGGCTGGAGGGTGCGAGGGTTGTGAGACTCGAGACGAACCTCGGCTATTCGCGTGCCGTCAACCGCGCGGCCAGGGAGGCTGGCGGCGAGGCGCTCGTCCTGCTCAACGACGACTCGCTGGTCGATGAAGGCTACGTCGAGCGGATCACAGAGGTACTCGACCCGAAGTCGGGAGTGGTGATGGCCGCGGGTGTGATGCGAGACGCGGGGGCCCCCGAGCTGATCGAGACTGCTGGGATCGAGATCGATCGGACGCTCCTCGCGTTCGACTACCTGAACGGTGAGCCCGTGGAGACCGTGGATCGTCCGGTTCCGGACCCCGTTGGCCCCTCCGGCGCCGCTGCGGCCTTCACCCGCGACGCCTTCCTCGAGGTGGGCGGCTTCGATGAGCGGCTGTTCGCGTACCTCGAGGACGTCGACCTCGTTCTCCGCCTTCGGATGGCGGGAGCGGCGTGCAGGCTCGCGAGCCTGGCCCGTGGGGTGCACGAGCACTCAGCGACCCTCGGCTCCGGATCCGAGCGCAAGGACTTCCTGATGGGGTACGGGCGCGGATATCTGCTGCGCAAGTGGAGCGTGATCACCCCAAGACGCCTGCCCGGCATCCTCGCACGCGAGCTCGTCATCTCCACCGGCCAGGCGATGGTCGACCGGAACCTAGGCGGTTTCCGTGGGAGGGTCCGGGGGCTGCGGGTCGCGCCCCGGTCGCTGCCCTATCCGCCGGAGGGGACCTTGCCTGACCCGCCGTCCGTCGGCTCGGCACTGGGCCGCCGGTGGCGAAGGCGAGCGAGGATCCGCCGAAGGGATGCCTGAGCGACCGCGGCCGTGAGCTTGACGCCGATCCCGAGGTAGACGAGGAGGTTCAACCCCAGGGACCGCTCGGGTGCGTAATGCAGGCGGTAGAAGCGCAGCATTCCCTTGTGGAACGCCCAGTTGAGGCGGAGCGAGCGCTCGCCCGCGACGGTGCCGCCCTTGACGTGGTGGACCGTTGCAGCGGGCACGTACAGGCTCGTCCAGCCGGCCAGTGCGAGCCGATAGGACAGGTCGAGATCCTCCATGTACATCCAATATCCCTCGTCGAATCCGCCGACCCGATCGAATGCCGCGCGGCGCATCATCATGAACGCGCCGTTGACGGCGTCGACCTGCCCGGATTCGACGTGGGGAGCCCTGTATTCGGCGAGCTTTCCGCGGGCGCCGGGGCGGCGACCAATGCCCGTGAAATGCCCGAGGGCGCTGAGCGGGGTTGGAAACGATCGCCGAGCGGCATGGTCGAGCGAGCCGTCCGCCGTGACCAGGCGCGGTCCCGCAACCGCCGCGTCCGGATCGGACTCGAGCGCTGCGAGGACCGTGTCCAGCGCTCCGTCGGTCACCGCCGTGTCGGGATTGAGCGCAAGCACGTAGGGGGCATGCCCCCGCTTTGCGCCGAGATTGGTCGCGGCGGCGAATCCGAGATTCGTCGGCGAGGCGATCAGATCGACCTCCGGGTACTCGCCCGCGACCATCTTGGTCGTGCCGTCGCCTGAGTCGTTGTCGACGACCACCACCTTCATGGGCGCCCCGGGCGGATGCGAGCGCAGCGAGTCGAGACATCGCCGCAACAGCTCCCGGCTGCGGTAGGAGACGATCACGACGTCGAGCGCCCCCCGGGCCGGCGTCGCTCCCTCGGGGATCAGGGCCTCAGAGCTCCTCGGCGATCCTCGGTGCCTCGCGCTTGAAGATCCAGAAAGCGGCCGCGCAGAGCCCCACGAAGATCGCGAACGAGACGACCAGCAGCCACTCGGATCCCTTCGTCGCGCCGAGAGCGCCGGGAGCGTTCGGGTCGATCACCCACTTCTGCGCCTGCTCGAAGATCGGCGCCAGCGGATTGAGCTGGACAATGTGGCGGAACCGCTCCGGCGCGACGCCGATCGGGTAGATGACCGGGGTGCCATAGAAGAGCACGGTCGAGAAGACGGTCCAGATCAGCAGAACGTCGCGAAAACGCGGGTAGAGGGCGGAGACGATCATCGAGACCGCGACCGTGACCACCAGCAGCGCGAGCACGACCACCGGGATCAGCAGCCAGGTCCACATCGGGTCGACGCCATAGGCCAGGATGAAGATGAAGACAGCGATCAGGTTGAGCCCGAGATCGAGAACCTCGGTGAGCACGATCGAGAGCGGAATGACCAGACGCGGAAACTGGGCCTTGCGGACGATCTGCTCCCGGGCGACGACCGAGGTGACGGACCGCTGCGTGGCCTCTGCGAACAGCGTGAACAGCATGACGTTGAGCAGCAGCAGCGCGGGATAGTCCTTGACCGAGTCGCCGAACCGAAAGACCTGCGTGAAGACCGCCAGCAGCACGCCGAACATCAGCAGCGGCCGGATCAGCGACCACGCGTAACCGAGGACGGTGCCGTGGAATGTGAGCTTGAACTCCGTCACCGCCATCACCCAGAGCAGGGTGAAGAAGCGGCGCGACCCACCGGCAACCGGAGACGGCCCCGGTACCGGGCGAAGATCGGGCGCGGCTTGGGTCCCCGCCGCCACAAGCGTGTCGGTGGGCGCGCTCACCGCGGTGTGCCCGCCGCGTTGCGCGCCACCCGTACCCGGTGGGCGAGCTGCACCACCCCGGCGCCGCGGTCCTTCCCGGTGATCCGCAGGCGGAGGGGCTCGGGTCCACGATCGAGGACGTGCTCGGGAGCGCCGGCCCTGGTGAGCCGGTAGGCGAGCCGGTACTCGGCGGGTTCGAGGAGGCCGCCGTCGAACTCGACGCGTACGGTCGCATGCTCGCCAGCGGCAAGGGCCGGCATCTGATCGGCGCCGACCTGGAGGCCCGAGATCCGTGTGGCCGCGGGATGACTGAGCAGGTCGAGCCTGAGCTCCAGGGAGTCGATCGCCTCTCGCGCGTAAACGGTGGCGCAGAACGCGAACCCGCGCTCGTCGGGCACGGCCTGGGTCGGGCGCCCGGCCGGGTCGGCAATCCAGGCTGCGGAGACGCCAGCCGGACCGTCGCCGGTCATTCCCGCGTGCTTGGCCGGGAGGATCACCTCGACGAACCGCTCCGTGACCTTCTCGGGCTCCCCGACGATGTCCGCGACGCCCTCCTCGATCAACATTGCGCGGTCGCAGTGGCTCTCGACGTCGTCCATCTTGTGAGTGACCAAGACGATCGCGGTGCCTCGGTCCTTCAGCTCCTTCAGGGAGGCGATGCACTTCTCCTGGAAGGAGAGGTCGCCGACGGCAAGCACTTCGTCGACGAGCAGCATGTCGGCGTCGACCTGGAGCATCATCGAGAAGCCGAGTCGCACCTGCATCCCAAACGAGTAGTTCTTCAGCTTCAGATCGGTGTAGTCCCAGAGCTCGGCGTAGTCGATCACCCGATCGAAGCGGGAGCGAGCCTCCGAGCGGGTCAGCCCCATCATCACGCCGTTCAGCAGCACGTTGTCGCGCGCGTTCAGCTCCGGATTGAAGCCGACCCCGAGCTCGATGAAGGGTGCGAGCCGGCCGGCGATGCGGATCGTGCCGCTGTCCGCCTGGTAGATCGAGGCCATCAACTTCAGCAGGGTGCTCTTGCCGCCGCCATTCCGGCCGATCACCCCGAAGAACTCGCCCTTCGCCACGTCGAAGGAGACGCCGCGAAGCGCCTCCAGGCGCGTCGCGTGGCCTCGAAGCCAGCTCCTTGGATGGAGCGCCCGCTCCTTGACGGTCGTCGGGCGCTCCCGCGGGATGGTGAACGACTTCTTGACGTCACGGACCTCGATCGCCACCGAGCCCGGGCCGGACGGTCCGAGCTTGACCGGGTTCACCGCGGATCCTCCGGCGCGGACATGTTCGCGTACGCGGCCGGGACGCTGGCGTCGCGCGGCAGCAGCCGCCCCGGCCTGCTCCTGCCGAGCGTCCAGAGGGAGACCGCTCGCCGCCGGACCAGCGCGTAGGCATAAAACAGCTCGCGATCGAGGGTCTCGTCGTGCCCCCAGAGGCGGCGGATGCGGCGGCCGAGCAGCCAGCAGAGCCCCACGATCCCGCTGTCGGCGTTGAGAATGCGCCGGACCGTTCGACGCTTGGCGGGGTCCATTCGCCCCCAGCAACGCAGGGCGAGAACCTGAGCGAAGAGCAACTGCTGGTACCAGTTGTAGTAGTAGACGATTCGCGAGCCCCCGGTCGGGCGGCGCAGGCGGTCCACCAGGTGCTGGCGGATTGGCCGCGGCCGCTTGTTCGCGGTCGAGTGGCCGATGACGGCTCCGGCATGCTGGACGTAGTCGTAGAGCGGCTCGTCCACGTATGCGATCCGGCCGCGCGCCATGGCAACGATCGCGAGCCAGTGATCGTGAAACGCGTCCGCGAGCTTGAGCGGGAAGGGAAGGACGTCGTCCAGTAGGTCACGGCGGAAGAGCGAGGCCGACCCCGTCACCGAGTTGGCGAGCAGAAGCGATGCGAAGTTGGTGTGGTTGTTGCGCCGGGCTGTCCAGTACGAGGAATGGATCAGCTTGCCGCCGGGATCCACCACGCGAGCGTCGCTATAGGCGAGCTGGGCATCTCCTATGGCAGCGGCCAAGCGCTCGAGTTTTTCGAGATGCCAGGAGTCATCCTGATCGCAGAGGGTCACGTAGTCGGCGGAGCTGGGCGCCATGGAGAGCGCTCGCTCGAAGTTGCGGTAGAAGCCGAGGCGCACCTCGCTCCGGGAAAGCGCAAATCGCGGATCGCCCTCGATCTCCATCTCCAGGTTCGCAAGGTGCTCCGGGTCGGACGCGTCATCGCTGATCACGCAGACCCAGTTCCCGTGCGTCTGTCGCCTGATCGAATCGAGCTGCCGGTGAAGAAGATCGGCGGGCGGATTGAAGGCCGCCATGCAGATCGCGACGAGGGGGCCCGAGCGGTCGGCGGCGGAGGGAGGCGGCAGAACCGGAGGGACGAGGTCCGGCCGGAGCTGCACCGATCCGACGGGCGTCCTGGCCTGGCCTCCGTCCTCGAAGGTGAGGACCAAGCTCACCTGGGCCTCCTCCTCCCGCTCCAGCTCGGCAACCGAGGACAATCCAACGAAGCCGCTGCGGAATGCCTGACCGCTTGCGCCGGCTCCGTTCGCACTCTCGGTGAAGACGTCGTGCCTGGGCAGGCGCAGGTGATCCACCGGCTCACGCCGGCTTCCGATCTCGATCTCCAGGCCGCGTGTGCGGCGGCTCGTGTGGTAGCAGTAGCCGGCAATCGGGAAGGCCGTCCCGCGGCCGACCGCGATTTGCTCGGGCGGGCGGATGTCGAGCCCGGCGCGAACGCCTTCAGACGTGGTGACCTTCACGGCGCCGCAGTATGGCAGCGCCCCAACCCCCGCAAATCCCGCAAGGACTGCGTAGATATCGAGCGTTGGCGCACTGACTCCTTGCGGATCGGCCGTTACTCTCGCGCCAGCGTGACGCCCACCCTCGAGTCGAGCTCACCCACGCCGACCCGCCTCCAGCGGCTGGGGGACCTCGCCGCTCGTGCCGGATCGATGCGTCCCGCCGACCCGCGGGTACGCCGTGGCCTGCATGCCGCGGTTGCGACCGCGGTCGTGGCGAGCGCCACTCTCGCCGTTGTCGCTGCGGTTGGCGATTTCCCCAACGTAGCCTGGCGCTTCCATCCCGCGGCTCTTGCGCTGGCGGTGGTCGGCTTTGCCGCCAGTCTTCTCTTCGCCGCGGAGATCTGGCGTCGCATTCTCGCCACCCTCGGTCCACGCATCGATGCGCGCCGGAGCATGGCGATCTGGTTCGTCTCGGGCCTCGGGCGCTACGTGCCGACCAGCGTGTTGCTTCCGGTCCTGCGCGCCGCAATGGCCGAGCGCGAGGGAGTCTCCGGCCGCGTCACGCTCGCGAGCATGGTTTACGAGATCGGCCTCTCCTCAACCGCGGCACTCGTCATCGCCGCCTATTTCGTCGTCGACCTCCCCAGCCTGAGCGGATCGCCAGCTCGATTCCTCGTCGTCGCGCTGCCGATCGTCGCGCTGATCCTCCTGCAGCCGCGCTACTTCCACTCCGTGGCGGACAGGGTGCTGGTCCGTCTCGGGCGCGATCCCTTGCCCTCGTCTCTGCCCGCCTCCAGGGTGCTGGCATTCGCCGGTCTGTTCGGCCTGACCTACCTTCTCGCGGGATTGAGCCTGTACGCGCTCGCCCAGTCGATCTATCCCGTAGGCGTCAATGACCTGGCTGTCGTGGTCGGCGCCTTCTCCGTCGGCACTGCCCTGTCCCTCGTCGGTTTGGCCCTGCCAGGGGGACTGTTGGCCCGGGAGGCCGGGATCGCTCTGGCCCTTTCTCCAGTGATGCCGGCCGCTCCGGCGATCGCGATCGCCGTCCTGGCGCGGATCGTCCAGCTCGTGGCGGAGCTGCTCGGGGCGGTGATCTGTCCCGTCATCGCCCGGCGGTCTAGCTGTCCTGACCGGATAGGTCGTGAACGCGACTGATCGGCGGCCGGTCCCCGATCGCGGAATGGGGTCTGCGCGCGTTGTAGTAGCGAAGCCAGTGTGGCATGGCCTTCGACCGCGCCTCCGAGGAGGCGTAGGCGAGCCCATAGCCCCACTCCCGCGCCATTGTCTGCTGGAAGCGCTCGACCTTGCCGTTGGTCTGCGGCCGGTAGGGCTGGGTGGTCAGGTGGCGGATCCTGCGGTCTCGGAGCAGCTTCGCCAGCTGGGTCGACTTCGTGTAGGAGAAGTGGTTGTCGGTCATCAGCCGGCGAACCACCATCCCCTCTCGCTCGAAGAAGGCCAGGGCCCTCTTGACGAACTCGATCACGGTCTCCGCCCGCTCGTCTCGGTGGAGCTCTGAGAAGGCCAAGCGGGAGTGGTCGTCGACGATCGAGTGCACCCACTCATAGCCGGCCTGCCGGTTGCGAGTCGAGCGATCGCCGGTGACCGCGTGCCCGGGCTCGGAGAAGCGGGAGTAGCGCTTGGTGTCCATATGCAGCAGGTCTCCGGGGCAGGGCCACTCATAGCGGACGACCTTCTCCCTCGCCGGTCGCGGCGGCCTGGAGAACCCGTGACGCCGCAAGGTGGCGTGAACGGTCGAATGAGGGCGACCGACCACGCCGGCGATCAGACGCGGCCCCCAGCCCGTGTTGCGCCGCACCTCGCAGATCCGCTCCTGCTCTTCGCCGGGAAGCATTCGCGGGCAGCGGTGAGGACGGCTCGAGCGGTCGCAAAGGCCCTCCCCGGCACGGTGGCGGTGCCACCACTTGTGGGCGGTTGCCGGGGAGATGCGGAAGGCCCTGGCGGCGCCCCTGATCGTCGTTCCCGCCTCGATCAGCTCGCAGAGCTCCAGCCGCGCGGCGGGTCCGAGCTTCGCCTTAGTGTGGATCTTCATCCGGGTTCTCCTTTGTCTTGAGATCTCGCAAGACCCCAAGCCTCGGGATGGGCCCGGATGGTTCTTCGGCCGGCCCAAGCGGCTCCGCGGAGCCGCTTGGGCCGAAGCCCTCAGGTGTTCAGGACGTCACTGGGCAGGACATCTAGCGCGTGAGGACCGTGATGGCTCCCCAGGAATACGGCAGCTCGGTTCTGCGGTAGTTGGGATAGGCGGCCTCGAACATTCTCACCTCGGGCAGGTTGGGATACACCGCCACCACCGCCTGGGTCTCAGAGATGTGCCGCCGGAAGTAGTCGAGGAAATCGCCGAGCAGGCGTTCGTTCATCGCCATCGTCTGTGGCTCGAAGTAGATCGGGGCGGGATTGAGGTCGGCCAGGAAGTACGCCGCACCGGGGAACATCGGATCGATGAAGTTGGCAACGTAAACGCGGCGGTCGCCGATCACCCGATGCAGTCTGTTGAGGATCGACGCGAACTCCCGCATGGAGACCGGGAAGTGGTAGTGGGTGCAGCACCATTGCCCGTCCCTGCGAAGGACTGGGCCGAGTCGGGTTGCGGCGACCGATCGGGGATCGGCCCGTTCCCAGGCGGTCACCGGGCTCTTGTAGGAGAAGCGCATCAGGGGCCAGCGCAACCGGCCAGCGACGTTCTCGATCTGAGTGAGCGGAAGGAGGGCCAGTGGGATTGCGGCGAGCGCGATTGCGCCCAAGATGCGGCGCCGGCCCGAGCTGACCCCGAGCAGCCTCGGCAGATACGCGACCGCCAGAACGAGCGCAACGGGCAGCGCGAGCATCGTATTGACGAGATGGGCGGAATCGGCCCGCAGGAGGGCTCCCGCATGCGTGACGGACGCGCCGACAAGCGCCGAGACCAGAAGCACTCGCTCCCGCGACCAGCCCCGCGCGATGCTGAGTGGATGGAGCCGAATCAGCGAAAGAAGGCAGAGCGCTCCCAGAAAGAAGGGAAGGAGGAAGTAGACGTGACCCCACTGGCCGCCAAATCCGCCGTAGTAGACGGTGTCGCTGTAGCCGGCTGCGACGGCCGGAGGGATGAGGTAGTAGAGCTCCAGGAACCGATGCAGCTCGCCGTTGGCTGCGTAATAGCCGAGCACGGCGATGGCCACGACGCTGAATCCGATGGCGACGTGCCCGATCCTTCGTAGGACCGTCGAGGCGGGGACCGTCGCGCTCGCGGCGAGCAGCAGCCCCAGCGTGCCGAGCGTGACCACTCCGCCCACGAGGTTCTCCTGCGACATGTAGCAGGTGAATCCCCAGAGGACCCCGAGCGCGATGCCTGCGGCCAGCGCCCGCCTTCGGGTGGGCAGGGCCGCAACCGCCGGGAACAGCATCGCCAGCGAGAACACGCCGATGTAGCGCATGGCGTTCGGCCACCCCCAAAAACCGCCGTGGGACCCGGGAAGGCGGTCGACGGCGCCGTCAACCGCTCCGCTGGGCTGAAACGAGACCATCTGCAGGGTGGGGAAGACCAGCACCGAGACCAGGCAGGTGACCAGAGCCAGCTTGAACGGCAGCCGGATGAAGACGACGACGCAGAAGATCGTCGCCGCGAGCCAATAGAGCAGGACAGTCGACTGGCGGAAGTTGACGACGTTGAACCCAAAGAGGTGCAGATACAGGTAGTGGAGAAGCTCCGAGCCCGGTCCATACTGGACGGCGGAAGAGCCGATGTACGGGGTCGCTCCCTTGGAGATCGCCTGAACGCCGGCCATCATCGGCGCCTCATGCAGGTTCACCTCGCTCAATGCCACGTGCCACGGCGGAGCGAAGAAGTACGCCGCCACGGCGACTCCGGCGCCGATCATCGCAACCCTACGTGCCCAACTGATCGGCGTTGCCGCCGTGACGGGGGCGGTACCCGCCGGGACACCAAAGGCGCCCCTGAGCCAACCGCCCCAGCTATCCGGGGCCGCGTCCGCTGCCCTGACGAGCTGCGAGACGGCGGTTACCACGACGAGGACGCCGAGCGTCCCGAGCGTGAAGAGCGACACGACCCAGCGCTTGTCGAAGAACCCGTAGCCGATCCAATGCTCGGCCGGGGGGTGAGTCCGGGCGGCGAGCAGATAGACCGGGAGGAGGAGAAGCACGAGAAGGACGGCGACCGAGAGTAGGAGCGTCACCAGCGCGCGGTCGGATTCGCGGGGCCCCCCGATTGCGCGCCCCGATTGGCGAGAGCGCAGCCGATGGGCCAGGTAACCGACCCCGCTGATCGCACAGAGCCCGGCGGCGACTCCGCGAACCCACTCGTTCAGCGACGATTGCGGGCCGGCAGCCGGCACGACGCTGAGAATGAGCACGCTCGCCCCGGCGGCGAACAGGAGCGCCGCAACCGCGATCGGAAGGACTGTGGCGGGTCCGCCGGTAATCGCCTCGATCGCCGCCGTGCGGAGGACGCCGGCCCGTTCTGAGGCTCTCCGGACCACCGTCTCGACCATCGCTATCGGGGTTTCGTCGCCGTGCCCAGCATGATCAGTCCGAACCGGTTCTCCAGACGCCCGGCTTCCACCCGGGCGACGAAGTCCGCGAACCGCCAGCCGAAGATGGCCGCAAAGGGCGCCGCGAACAGGTATTTCCTCACTCGGATGTCGACGAGCCCGAGGTCGGCGAGAAGGGCACTCAGCGTCTCCGGCCTGAACTTGTTGATGTGCTGGACGTAGTACTCGACGTCACCGAGGCGGTCGACGACCCGTTCCACGAGAGGCCAGGCGCTGCCGTAGTCGGGAGTCGTCAGGACGAGCTTGCCGCCGGGTCGTAGCCGCCGAACGGCGTCGCGAAGCGTTGTGCGGGCCATTTCATCCGGGAGATGCTCGATCAGCTCGACCGCTGTGACGGCGTCGAACGGGGGGAGCTCCGGCAGCTCCTCGAGCGCGCACGCGTGGAAGGACAGATTTGGGGCCGCGTAGACCTCGTTCGCGTATTCGATCTGGGGAGCGGTGATGTCGACGCCGACGCCCTCATGGTCGCTCCCGAGTGCGCCGAGGAACGTCCCCGGCCCGCAACCGACATCGAGCACGCGTTCGTAGCCGGCCACCTGGTCAGCGACTCGCCGGAACTTGAGGTAGTGCCACTTGCTCTGGACCCCTCGCCCGCGGCGGTATGCCCGGTCGTAGTGGCCGGCCGGAATCGTGGTGTAGTCGAACGGCTTGGGCGGTACGGACGTTGCCGCGGGCGCCTGTTGTTCGATGGTCGCGGTGTTCTTCTCGGCCAATTTGCTCTCGGTGCCGACGGTTGGGCTCGCGCCTGTACGGCGTCGATCTCCCTCCGGGGGTCCCCTTCAGTCAGTCACGCCACGGGAGTCCGTTCCAGCGTTGGTCGAGGAGTATAGGTGCGCTTACTCCCTGAGACTCGGGTGGTAGGGGACACTAAGGCGGTGGAAGCCGAGGTTTCAGAGGTCTTTTCCGAGACGTCGGAGTCACTGCTCGCCGGGTTCTCGGAAGTCCTGTTCGGATGTCTCGAGGCCGTCTCCCCGAAGTCCGTGATCGAGGTCGGGGCGTATCGCGGCGAGTTCACCCGCGAGCTGCTGGCGTGGGGTGCCGAAGGGGGTGTCGCGGTGACCGCGATCGAGCCCTCCCCACCGCAGGAGCTGATCGCGCTCGCCGAGCGGCATCCTGAGCTGGAGCTCATCAGGAAGCCGAGTCTTGAAGCGCTGAGGGAGATTCCCTCGGCCGACGCGCTGATCATCGACGGGGATCACAACCATTACACGGTGCTGCGGGAGCTTCGGCTGATCGCCGAGAGCGCCGGCGACCGAGGGATGCCGCTGGTCCTGCTCCACGACGTCGCCTGGCCGCACGCGCGTAGGGACACCTACTACGAGCCGGAGCGGATCCCGGAGGAGCACCGCCAGCCTCTGGCGCAGGACGCGCTGCTGGCCCCGGGCGTGCCGGGGGTTGCCAAGGCGGGCCTCCTCTTCCCCTGGGCAGCCGCGAGAGAGGGTGGCTCAGACAACGGAGTCCTGACCGCTGTCGAGGAGTTCGTTCGGGAGAGCGAGGGATTGCGCCTCGCGGTGATCCCGACCTTCTTCGGGCTTGGCGTTCTGTGGCGCTCGGATGCATCCTGGGCTGGGACGATCGCCGCCCTCGTCGAACCGTACGACCGTAATCCGATGCTCGAGCGGTTGGAGTCGATCCGGGTCGCAGGCATCGTCGATCGGTTTCGCCTCGCCCATCAGGAGGCGTTGCTGCGCTCATTCCTCAACTCGCGGGCCTTCACGCTTGCGGAGCGACTTTCGCAGCTTCGGCAGGGAGGAGATCCGGTCTTCTCCCGCGAGCAGGTGAGGCAGTTGCTCGGCGACTAGGGGTCGGTGGGGGGCCGGGGCTCCTCCGGAGCGGCGGCGCTCCCATCGGTCCGGATCAGACCCTCTCCGAGCTCTCGCCCCGGAGGCTTACCCGGATGGCGGATCCGGCGGATCAGCCGCCCCAGTGAGCGCAGCGGCGCGGTGAGCTGCCAGCTCTTGCTCAGCTGAAGCGCCTCGAAGTCGGCCGCCAGTCTGGCGATGTGGGTCTGGGACATGCGGAACTGGACTCGCGCAGCCGCCCGCTCGGCTTCCGCCCGCCGGGCCCGTTGGCGCCAGTCCTTCGAAGCGTCACGGTCGAGGAGGTCGCTCCACTTCTCGGCGACCTTCATGTGCGCGGCGATCCATCCGTCCGGGTCGCTGAGCAGCTCAAGGGGATGGTGATGGATCACCCGAAGGTCGGCGGTGACAACCTTCTTCCCGGAAGCGCGCGCCTGGAGGCAGATATCCAGGTCGTATCCATGGAGGTTGCCGAGCGATTCGTCGAAGCGGAGATTCCGGATCGCCCAGGGCGACATCACGATCAGCACGCCGTCGATCGAGTCCACCTCGCCGGCCTGCGTGTACGAAGGGACCTCGTCGGGCCACGAAATCCCTGGCAGTTCGCTCCCGCCGAGTTCCTCGAAGCGATGCGTGTGGCTGGCCCAGGTGACCGCGCCCTCCCAGTAGGCGATGCTGCGGACGCCCACGGCGCCGGTGCAGCCGGCAATCGCGACCTCGGGATGGGCCAGCGCGGCGCGGACCTCCGAGCAGAAGTCCGGATCGGCGATCTCGGCGTCCTGATGGATCAGCACCAGCGCCTCGAGGCCATCGAGCTCGGCGGCCTGATCGCAGAAGAGGTTGTAGGCACGGAAGATCGAGTCCGGGCTCAGATAGGTGAGCGTCTCCGAGTCGGGCTCGCTGGCCCGGCGGATCCCCGGTTCGGCGTAGCGCGTGAAGGCGGTCGAATTCGTGATCGGACAGCCGAAGGCGATCACGGTCCCGTCACCCCGGCGAACGCCTTTGCCCAGTCGTCGTAGGTCATGCAGGTCGCGCCACGGTCGTCTCCGCACTCGCGCAACGGTGTTTGCCAGTAGGTGACATGGCCGAAGAGCTCTTCGTCGGCTGCTCGGTAGGTGTCGCACCAGGCGGGGTCCCGAGTGAGATCGCAGGCATGCTCGTTGGCGGGCGCCTGTGCAGTGTGCTCGGCCACCGCGGCGTTCGCCTTCGCTCCCACGATGTAGTTCATCCACATGTACATGCAGTTTGGATTGTGAGCCTGTGAGCTGACCATCCAGCTGTCGGATATGCCGGTGACCCTCTCCTCGGGGATGCCGGCTCGGAGCTTGGTCCCGTCTTTGAGGAGTTCGTTGACCGTCACCTGCCACGCCGGTCCAACGACGCTCGGACCCTCCGCAAAGCCATGAACGTTCTGTGCTGAGGTCGCCCAGGTGTAGCCAACGGATTGATTCTGCTCGTGGAGGAGATCGATGGCGGCATCGAACTGCCGCCGATCGAGCTCGAAGACGTCATCGATTCCCAGGTCCGGCCGGTGGCTCCGTAGGTATAGCGCCGCCTCGGCGATGTACATGGGGCTTCGATAGATGGTCACGCCGCCCCGATACCTCGAAGTCAACGACGGGTCGAAGATCGCATTCGAGGAGACCGGCTCGTCACGTGACATCTGCACGCGACTCGGCTTCCAGATGAATAAATTCGCAAAGCGCCCGTTCGGCACCCCGTAGGTGACCCCATCGACGGTGTTGTCCGGCAGGTGTTTGATGGTCGGGAAGAGCTGCGAGTAGCTCGAGATCAGGTCGGTGTTGACGGGGGACACCAGCCCGTCCGCGATCAGGCGCCCCGAAACGTCTCCGCGGGCGGAGACACCGTCGTATCCACCGGTCCGCATGAGGCGGACGACGTCGTCCGGCGCCGACGCGACGGTGGCGGAAACTGCGCATCCCGTACGCCGCTCGAAGGGCGTCACCCAATTGAGCGACGGATCGCTCGACCCGTCCTCGACATAGCCCGGTAGCGCGACGAGGCGGAGGGTTCCCTCTCCGGCGCCGAGGTGCTGTACTTGCCCCGGCGGAGGTTTGCTGGACCCTCCGCAGCCGGCGAGGGCGGTTGTGAGTGCGAAGGCGGCGAGGGCGAGGATCGACTTCACGCGGGCGACGCGGCGGGGCCGCACCTTCAATGCTCCAGCACCTGGCCGAGGAAGCGTTTGGTGCGCTCCTCCTTGGGCTTGTCGATGACCTGCTTCGGCGGTCCCTGCTCGACGATCACTCCCTCGTCCATGAAGATCACCTCATCGGCGACCTCTCTGGCGAAGCCGATCTCATGGGTGACGACGAGCATCGTCATTCCCTCCTTCGCGAGCTCGCGCATCACGTCGAGGACGTCCTTGACCAGCTCCGGGTCGAGCGCGCTCGTGACCTCATCGAAGAGCATCAGCTTCGGCTTCATCGCCAGCGCGCGCGCGATCGCCACTCGCTGCTGCTGGCCGCCCGAGAGGCGGGAGGGGTACTCGTCGATCTTGTCCTCGAGACCGACCCGGCGGAGGAGCTCGCGGCCCTCGTTGATGACCTCCCGCTTGTGGCGGCCCTGGACCCGGATGGGCCCCTCGATCACGTTCTCGAGCGCCGTCATGTGCGGAAACAGGTTGAAGCTCTGGAAGACCATGCCGATCTCGGCCCGCTTCCGAGCGACCTCCGACTCCCGCAGCTCGTAGAGCTTTCCCTTCTTCTGGCGATATCCGACGAGCTCGCCGTCTACCCAGAGGCGCCCGCCGTCGATGTTCTCGAGGTGATTAATGCAGCGCAGGAAGGTGGACTTGCCAGAGCCCGACGGCCCGATCATGCAGACGACCTCCTTCGGGGCAACCTCGAGCCACAGGCCCTTGAGCACCTCGAGCCGGCCAAAGCGCTTGCGCACGCTCTCGGCTTTCACCATCGGCGCGGTCATGCCTTGTGCTCCGGGATCACAGGTGGTCCCTGATCCTGGGTCGCGACGTCGTCGTGCCGGCCGGCGATGCCGCGGAACACCCGCTCGATCAGCGTCGCAGACTGCGCTCCTGGCCCGCCACGCCCGTAGTGCCGCTCCAGGTAGTACTGGCCGATCGACATGACCGTGGTCGCGGCGAGGTACCAGATGGAGGCGACGATCAGCAGCGGGATCACCTTGTAGTTCACCGAGTAGATCAGCGTCACCGTGTAGAGAAGCTCCTTCACCGCGATCACGTAGACCAGCGAGCTGTTCTTCAACATCGAGATCGTCTCGTTGCCGGTCGGCGGGATGATCACGCGCATCGCCTGGGGGAGGACGACCCGGCGCATGGTCTGACCCTGGGTCATCCCGACCGCCTTGGCCGCATCGAACTGCCCCTCGTCGACCGAGATGATCCCGGCCCGGACGATCTCCGACATGTAGGCGCCCTCGTTCAGCCCGAGCGCGAGCATCCCCGCGAAGAACGGCGTGACGAGGTTGTTGCCGTTGATGTGGATGAACGAGGGCCCGAGGGGGATCCCAAGGCCGATCGTCGGGTAGAGCGCGGCGATGTTGAAGAAGATCAGGATCTGCACCAGCAGCGGCGTACCGCGGAAGAACCAGATGTAGACCCAGCTCACCGTGCTCAGGACCGGGTTCCTGGAGAGGCGCATCAACGCGAGGATCACCCCGAGAACGATCCCGATCGCCATGCCGAGCACCGTCAGCTCGATGGTCAGGCGCAGCCCGTCGAGGACTCGGCTGTCGAACAGGTAGCTGCCGACGACCCCCCATTCGATGCGATCGTTGGTGACGGCGGACCGGATCACCGACGCGACGATGAGCAGGACGATCCCCGCCGCGATCCAGCGGCCGAGATGGCGGACCGGAACCGCCTCGATCTCGTCGGGCGGTTCCGGTCCTGTTGCCTTTGTCTCTAGGCCGGGGGTAGCTGCCACCGGCTTCCCTTCCGGCTAGTCGATCGCTCCGTTGATGGTCGGGTTGCTGATCGCGATGCTCTGGAGTCCCCAGTAGTCCAGGATCTGCTTGTAGGTCCCGTCGGCCATCAGCTTCTTGACCGCGGCGAGGACGGGCTGCGCCAGCCCGCTGTCCTTGGCCATCGCGATTCCGTATGGCGCATTCGCGATCGAGGGCGCCGGGCTGAGCTTGAACTTGCCGTCCGACTGCTTGACCGCGTAGTCAGCCACCGGGGTGTCGGCGAATCCCGCGTCGATTCGGCCGCTTGAGAGCGCCAGGTTGACGCCGTTCTCGTCGGGGAAGGTGCTGACCGAGACCGCCGGCTTGCCGGCGTCCGTGCACTTCTTGCTCTGCGCCGTCGCGTCATCGGCTTCGGTGGTGCCCTTCTCGGCGCCGACCTTGAGGCCGCAGATGTCGTCGATCGAGTTGATGGTGGGACCGCCGTCGGCGTTGACGATGAACGACTCGCCCGCGGTCGCGTAGGTGACGAAGTCGACGGTCTTCTCACGGTCCTTCGTGTCCGTGAACGAGGACATGCCGAGGTCGTACTTTCCGGCGTCGAGGCCCGGGATGATGCTGTCGAACGGCTGGTTCGTCACCGTCGCCTTCAAGCCCATCAGCTGCGCGATCGCCTTCGCGAGATCCGCGTCCATGCCGATCACGGTCTTGCCGTCGGAGCCGATGAACTCATCCGGGGCGTAGGTCGCGTCGGCGGCCACGCTCAGCTCTCCGCTCGACTTGATGTCGGCGGGCACCTGGCTCGCGACGGACGGGTCCTGCTGGACAGTGAACGAAGCCGCGGTCAGTGTCCCGCCGCCGGAGCTGCTGCTGTCGTTGTTGCTGCTGCCGCAGCCCGCTGCCACCGTGACGGCGGCGAAAGCGACCACTGCGACCAGCGCGGTAAGTCGGGATCTCATGTCTTCTCCTCCCCCTGAGGGGGCATCGGGTACATCGCGCAGCCTATCCAAGCGTCGTTAACCAGAGACTGTGCCTAACTACTTCACTTTCTGAAGTATGCTGATGACGAGATGAGCACCGAGCCGCTCCTCAATCGTCCCTGCGGCGGCCACTTCGAGAACGTACTCGAGGCGATCGGCAACACGCCGCTGGTCGAGCTGCCGCGCCTGACGCCCAAGCCGGGCGTTCGCCTCTGGGCCAAGCTCGAGGGTCGCAACCCGACCGGTTCCGTCAAGGACCGCGTCGCCAAGTACATGATCGAGGAGGCCGAGTCCCGTGGCGCGATCGAGCCCGGCCACACCATCTTCGAGCCGACCTCCGGCAACACCGGCATCTCACTGGCGATGATCTGCCGTCGCAAGGGCTACCCGCTCAAGGTGGTGATGCCCGACAACGTCACCGGGGAGCGCACCCAGCTCCTGCTGATGTACGGCGCCGAGATCGTCTACTCGGAGGGCGCGAAGGGATCGAACGGCGCCGTCGAGCTCGCCCTCGAGATGGCCGAGGCCGACCCCTCGTACTACATGCCCTACCAGTATGGGAACGAGGCCAACCCGCGTGCCCACTACGAGGGCACCGCGAAGGAGATCCTCGACGAGCTGGACGAGGTCGCAGCCTTCGTCGGCGGGCTGGGCACAGGCGGCACCCTGATGGGCAACGGGCGCCGCTTGAAGGAGCACGATCCCGAGACCAAGATCGTCGCGGCGGAGCCGATGCAGGGCGAGCTCGTGCAGGGCCTTCGCTCCCTCGACGACGGCTTCATCCCGCCGATCATCGACCTCACGCTGCTGGACCGGAAGATCATGGTCTCGAACATGGACGCAATCATCTGGACCCGAAAGCTGCTGCACGAGGAGGGGATGTTCGCGGGCGTCTCCGCGGGCGCCATCGCCTACGTCGCGCACCGGATCGCCGGGGAGCTCGACGAGGGCAACGTGGTCTTCCTGGTCCCGGACGACGGCTGGAAGTACCTCTCGAGCGGCGTGTACACGAAGCCGCTGGAGGAGCTCGAGGGCATCGACAGCACCGTCTGGTGGTAACCGGACTCTCGTCAATCCGGCGGCGGTTCTTGTGGCCGCCGTTGGTGTAATCGTGCCCGCCGATCCCGATGCACTGAAGCGAGTTGTCGCGCGCGTGAAGAAGCTCGCGGCGGATTTCGAGCCGCCGAGCTTCGACCACGTCCCTCACCCCGACGCCGCGCTCTTTCTCTCCGCGATCGACCATCAGACCGGCTACACCGAGCCCCACATGGTGGACGCGGAGGGTCCCTACGAGGGCAGCGACCTGCTCTGGGCCCTCGGCCTGCGCGCCGAGCGGCGCGCTCCCGGCGCCCTCACCGCTCGCTCTCTGATGGGCGTGCCCGCCGAGGCGATCGCCGCCGTCTTCCGCGCCGGCCAGGACAACCTGCATGACCCCGAGCGGCGCGCCAAGCTCTGGGACGACCTCTCCAAGGGGATGCTGAAGAACTACGCCGGGCAGGCCGAGCAGCTGATCGAGGCTTCGGGCGGCAAGCTGGCCGGGCAGGGCGGGGCCCTCGTGCGCCTCAGCGAGTTCGACGCCTTCGCCGACCCGCTCCGGAAGAAGGCCTTCCTCGTCTGCAAGATCTGGGAGCGGCGCGGCTGGCTCGAGGTCTCCGACCCGGAGAGCTGGGAGGTCTCCGCCGACAACGTCCTGATGCGCCTCGCGCTGCGCTCGGGGCTCGTGCCCGAGGGCGACGTCGATGAGGTCCGCGAGGCCACCAGGGAGGCCTTCAAGCAGGTCGCCGAGCAGGGGAAGATCTCACCCCCTGTGCTCGACGACCTCCTCTGGCAGAAGGGCCGTGAGGATCCCGACCTGATCGGGAACGAGGCCGGCGATCTCTCGGAGCCGCCACGCCGCGAGGGCGTCGTCTTCTACTAGCTCGGAGCCGGTCTGCGAACCAGGTAGTTGTCCTGTACCGGAACTGGGGTGAGTCCCCCACCGACGGGGTCCTCGTAGACGGCCTCGACGAGCTCGGCGCCCAGGGCCGGCAGCAGAACTCCCCTGACGTACTCGGGAGGGTGGAAGCTCGCGAAGGAGTTGGTGCCGGCGAGCACGACCGGACGCTCCGCGGCCACGAACCTACCGTTCCGGAACCGGTCCTGGTCTTCGTCGCTGAGAGTGTGGATGAACCGCTCGCCGTGAACGGTGAACAGCAGCAACCCCCCCGGCTTGAGGATGCGCAACAGCTCGTGGAGCCACCCACGCCCCGACTCCTCGGGCAGGTGGGTGAGCACGGAGAGCGTGTAGACGAAGTCGAAGGCCGCCTCGCCGTATTCGAGGGGCGGGTCGGGACCGCATCGCACGGTCTGCATGAAGTCGAGGTTGCGCCGGCACCACCGGACGGCACGGCGCGAGACGTCCGTGCCGTGAATCGCCGGCCGGTTCAGCCCCGCCCAATGTCGAGCGACGCGCCCACAGCCGCAGCCGAAGTCGAGCAACGCATCCATTTGCTCGAGGGGGGATCCGTTGCGACGCAGCATGTCGCTGATCAGCGCCGCATCGGTTGCCCCCTCCGCCAGCCACACGTCCCGCTCGGCATGGGCCCCGGTGACGCGGACCCGGAGCAGCGGGGGCGGAACTGGAATGCCCTCGGCGGGTGCCGATTCGGTCTCCTCGGCCTCGACGCGCTCGGCGATCCGATGCTCTTCCCGGCTGTAGTCCCAGCGGGCGAGCGCATCGGAGATCCGATGCCGCAGGCCGGCCGGCAGGGGCCGGCCCAATCGGCCGAGCAGCTTCCGGCCGCGACCGCCGGGCGGAAGGATTGGCCGCATGGGCGTGAACCTAATTGACGCTAGCCTGGCTCGCCGTGCGGATCCCGAAGGACGTATACGAGGAGCTTCTGGCGCACGCCCGCGACGATGCGCCGAACGAGTGCTGCGGGCTGATCGGCGGGTCCGACGGAGTAGCCAGAACCGTCTACCGGGCACGCAATGCCGAGGCCAGCCCCCTGCGCTACAACCTCGACCCGCAGGATCAGTTCCGGATCATGACCGAGATGGACGAGAAGGAGGAGGAGCTCTCGGCGATCTATCACTCGCATACGGCGAGCCCGGCCTATCCCTCGCAGACGGACATCAACCTGGCCAGCTATCCGGATGCGCTTTATCTGATCGTCTCGCTGGCGAAGGGTGAGAAGGACCTGCGCGGGTTTCGCATCGAGGATGGCGAGGTCACCGAGGTCGACCTCGCGGTTGATTGAACGACCATCCGGATACCGGCCCTCTCGTCTGCCCGCGCTGCGCGCTCGCCCATCCGATCAGCGAGCGGTTCTGTCGCAACTGCGGAATGCCGCTGGTCTATGCCGGCGGGCGCGAGGAAGAGCCGGTCACCGACGCGCACGAGCGGGCGCGCAAGGTGAGACCCCAGTACGCCCGCGGCGACCTCGTCCGCGTGACGGGGGCCCGGAGCCTCGCCGACGGGGAGCTGATCCAGTCGATCCTGCTCGATCAGGGAATTCCCTCGATGCTTCGCCGGGCCCGCGGGTTCGACGTGCCGGACTTCCTCGCGGCCGGCCCCCGCGACGTGCTGGTTTCGGAGTCCGGCTACGAGGCGGCGCGCGAGGTGCTCGCCGGATCGGACATGCTCACGGCCGAGGCCGAGCCCGGCTCACTGCCCGGGATCGGGTCTCCAGCGCGGCTCGCGCTGGGCCTGATTGCGGCCGTTGGAGTTGCCGCCGTGATCGTCTACCTCTTCTATCTCGCGTTCGGCTGAGCGATTACTCGGCGGCGAAGTTCGCGGCCGGCGCCGGATATTCGGGTCGAAGCTGAACTCCGGCGGCGTGCCCAGGCTCAGATCGAGATCGGGGCGCTCCAGGGCGTCGGTCAGCGACGGTGCGTCGAGCCGGTCCGCCTGCGGATAGAGGATTTCGTCGAGGTGAATGCGCCAGGTGCGCTCGATGTCCCGCATGCGCGCCTCGAAGGCCAGCTCGAGGTTGCCCTGCGGCCCCTCGCGGTGCAGGCGGGAGGCCATCCGCACGCAGGCATCCGGCCCGGCGTGCCGGTCGAGCATGTCGAAGACGGTGCCCCCGAGGATCAGGGCGTCCCGCCGCGTCGGCGGGAAGGCCGGGCGCTCGCCCTCGCGCAGCCGGGTGATGACGGCGGCCCGGTACAGGGAGGTCTGCCCGGTGAAGTACTGTGCGGAGCCCTCGATCAGCCAGGCCCAGCGCAGGTAGGTGATGAAGCGCCGCGGCGTCCACATCGGCGGGAGAGCGGTGTTGTTCGCCGCGATCACGATCTGGCAGTACATCCGCTCGGCCGTGCCGCGCAGCGCGCGCAGCGAGTCCTCCCCGGCGGAGCGGCGCTCCATCCATGAGTCGTTGAGCGTGTGGATCTCGCCGTCCATCGGCCAGCCCGCCAGATAGCGCCGCGCCGCGGGCGCCGCGGCCCAGCGGACGGCGGGCAGAAGCGGGTGCGCCGCGGAGAGCCAGGCCGGGTTGTCGTGCAGGATGACGGTGACGTTGCCGGGGACCTCGGAGAATCGATCCTCGAGCCGCAGCCGCAGGTCCTCGAGCGAGTCGAGCACGCGATGCGCGCAAGCGAGATCGGCGTCGTCGTGGCGCGCGGTGAAGCTCAGCGAGTCGGTCTCGATCCAGGTCATGGGCGGGCCGGGGATGATCCGTCGGCGGTGTTGTGGCCGACGGTGATGTTGAGGCTACTCGCGGGCTCGGGCGCGCTCGAGCTCCAGCTCCGTTTTAACGCCCATCGCGGTGAGGGCATCGTGAGCCTCCTCAAGGCTGCCGGCAGGCGATACAGCAGTGGCGAGGGGCACGGCCGAGGTGGCCGCGGCGACCGGGTCGAAGAAGAAGGTGAGGGCCCCCAGCGGGGTCATCTCCACGTGACGTCTTCCACCGCGGATCGGGGCCTTGCCTCGCTCGCCGCGCGCACAGCGGACGGCCATCAGGCTCGCCTCCGTCGGCACGACCTCGGCGGCCGACTCGACGAGCTCGCCTGCCCGTGGCGTCAGGCCCCAGGCGCCCAGTAGAGCGTCTGCCGATTGCAGCTCGGTGATCCTCTGCAGCACCTCGTCGGGGGTGAGCTCGCCGTCGCAGCCGGGTCCATAGACGGCTGCGATCACCTCGTTCGACTTGGCGAGGAAGAGCCCGGCGGCGAGGACGATCGCGTCGCAGAGTGGACTGGCCAGGCCCGCCTCATGCCCGTGGGCGAGGACGTCGCCGCCGACGTCGAGGAGAACGATGGCGTCGCAGTCGAGCTCGGCCGCCGCCTCGGCGAGACCCGTCGCCACGGCCTGCGGGCCGCCGGTGATGTCCAGGAGCAGGACCGGCCGGCCGAGATGGGTCGCCATCCGCGACTCGGAGAACTCGACGCCGTCAATGGTGGTCGTCGAGCCCTCGGTCAGCACGGCGGCGGAGCCGCACGGACGCCCGCCGCGGATCTCATCGAGCGAGCGAGGCCCGGGGCGTGGGTCGATCGGAGAGCGCTCCCAGGCGACGCCGCCGAGCACGAACTCGGTGCGGAGCCCGTCCAGCAGGTCTGTCACCCCCAGGGCGCCGACGACGTCGCCGCCGCCGCCCATGCCGATCAACAGGGCGCGACGTGCGTCTCTCAAAGCGGCAAGGGTCACGGCCTCGCTTCGCCCTTCGCTCCTGAATGCAGCGGCCTGGTGGCCGGCGCCCTTGAACGCATCTGAGTGAGATTATTCGGCCGTGCCGTTCACGCACAGGAACCTCAAGGAGGACCTAGAGGACGTCGGTTCCAACTTCGACGGCGCGCCGGACCTGGAGTTCCGCTTGGCGACCAAGGCGCTCGAACTCGAGCAATCCGGCCTGAGCTACCAGCGCGTCCCGCCGGGCTATCGCTTTCCCTACGGCCACACGCACAAGGAGCAGGAGGAGGTGTACGTGGTCGTTGGCGGGAGCGGGCGGATGAAGCTCGACGACGAGATCGTCGAGCTCAAGCAGTGGGACGCGGTCCGCGTCCCGCCCGGTACGTGGCGAGGCTACGAGGCCGGGCCGGAGGGCCTCGAGATCATCGTCATCGGCGCGCCCAATCTCGGCGAGGCTCCGCGCGAAGACGTCGAGGGCCAGCGCGACTGGTGGGCTGACTAACCCGCCCGGTTACCTCACCGAAAGGCGTTCAAGGGGGTGGCCGTTAGGCCAGAACCAGGTCGCCCTGGCAGATCTCGCGGATCGCGCCGGCCGCCCGATCGAACTCCTCATCGGCCATCACCGGCGTCCCCTCGAAGGGGAGGTCGCGATCGATCTCGACCCAGGAGCGGCAGCCGTGGTGCTCGTCCTTGACGCGCACCGTGACCGGCCGCGGAATCCGGTGCACCCGCAGCAGCAGGACGTGCAGCGGATGGGTCCGCTTCCACGCGAGCCGCTTCTGGGCGTAGTCGGAAGTCCAGATGTGGAAGGGCGTGAGCGCCTCGACCACGCGGTGATCGTCGGTGGTGAAGTGGTCGGTGATCTCGGCCCAGCTGCGGATCCTCACCCGGTCGGGCTGGGGGATGCCGCCGTCCTGGAGCAGCGCCCGCGGGGGCGGCTCCTCATCGGGCCAGACACCCTCCTCGAGGGCGCGACGGAGCTCGGGGTGGTGGGACTCGCGGACCAGGTCGTTCCGCTGGTGGTCGAAGGTCGGATAGAGGAAGAACTGGTCGTGCTCTACCTCGAAGTGCTTCTCGTCCTCGCGGATTCCGCCCTTGCGAAGGGCGACGAGCTGCTCGCCCTCGGCCAGCGCTCGCACGGTCACGGCCCACTCTTTCAATGCAATCGGCATAAGTAGTTAGGGAATAGTCAATCTTGTTCGGATACGGGGGCGGGGCGCTTGTTTCGGGCACCGAGACCCCCTCGGAGCGGCGCAGTCTAGAGGACGAATTGGGCTTTGGCAACCCTTGTGCCGCTTTGTCACAAACTTGGAGGCTTAGTTGTAAGTACCGGATAGCCCATTCCCATGCGGTCTTCAACCTGGCTGACCGGCCAATCGGCGCAAACTCCGCGAAACGGGTGGCGCCTTTCGGCGCCCCCTCGCACAATGCAAGGAGGCGCTAAGAATTTCGTTCGGAGCCGTACCCACCGCCGCCCGGCGTCTCGATTCGCAGCCGGTCGCCCACCGCCAGCTCCCCCTCGGTCTTCGCCGGAACCGGTTTGCCTTTGACGAGATCCCGCCCCGGCGTGCCGGGCGCGCCCCCGTCCCGGCCGTGCGGAGCGTTGCGGCGGCGCTCGCCGATCAAGGTGAACCGCATCGGCTCGGTCGCCTCCAGCTCCCGGACGATCCCGTCTCCGCCGTGATGGCGGCCGGCCCCGCCACTCCCTCGGCGCAGCGAGAGCTCCCGGACCAGGAGGGGGAAGTCGGTTTCGAGGGCCTCGATCGGCGTGTTCAGCGTGTTCGACATCGCCACGTGCTCGGCGCTCGGGCCGTCGGCGTCGCGGCAGGCGCCCTGCCCGCCGCCGATCGTCTCGTAGTAGGTCCAGTCCTCGCCGGAGAGAGTGAGGTTGTTCATCGTCCCCTGGCCGTCGGCGCCGACCGGCGCGAACTGCGCCAGCGCCGCGAAGACGACGTCCGCGACGCGACTCGAGGTCTCGACGTTGCCGCCGACCACGGCGGCCGGCGCGCGGGCATTGAGCAGCGACCCCTCCGGGGCGCTGACCGTGACGGGGCGCCACGCCCCGGCGGAGGGCGGCGCATCGGGATCGCAGACGACCCGCACCGCGTAGAAGCAGGCGGCCTTGGTCACCGAGAGCGGGCAGTTGAGGTTCCCGGCGATCTGCTCGGCGCTGCCGGCGAAGTCGAGCTCGAGCTCCTCGCCGCGGACGGTCGCCTTGACGCGCAGCGGGATGTCGCGGTCCCGGCCCTCGAGCACGTCCTCGGCGATGCTCTCGCCGTCCGGCATCTCGGAGATGGCCGCGCGGGTGCGCCGCTCGGCGTAGTCGAGGATCTCAGCGGTCGCCGTGGCCAGGAGCTCCGTCCCATGCCGCTCGGCGAGCTGGCGCAGGCGCCCGATCCCCGTCAGGTTGGCCGCGCGCTGGGCGCGCAGGTCCGCCAGTCGCTGGTTGGGGTTTCGCATCTCGCCCGCGAGCTCGCGCAGGGTCGCGTCGTCGGCGCGGGTCGGCGGAATCACGACGCCCTCCTCGTCGAGGGTGACCGACAGCGCGGGCATCCCTCCCGGGGTCGGGCCGCCGATGTCCGCGTGGTGCGCGCGGCTGGCGGAGAAGCCAATGAGCACATCGGCCCCAAAGACGGGGCTGATCAGCGTGATGTCCGGCAGGTGCGTCCCGCCGCGGTAGGGGTCGTTGAGAATCCAGAGGTCGCCGTCGTGGTGCTCCTCGCCGACGATCGCGGCGACGGCGTCCGGCATCGAGCCCAGGTGGACAGGGATGTGCTCCGCCTGCATGACCAGCTCGCCGGCCGGGTCGAACAGGGCCGTGGAGCAGTCATGGCGCTCGGTGATGTTCGGCGAGTGGGCCGAGCGGATCAGCACCGCGCCCATCTCGTCGCAGGCGGCGCGGAGCGCGCCGGTCATCACCTGGAGGGCGACGGGATCGAGCCCGGGCTTCATAAGACGGGGTGCTCCTCGCCTCCGCCTCGGAGCACCCTCGCATCCACCGCCTTGACGGTGCCGGCGCCGTCCACCTCGGCGGTCCACCCGGGGGGCAGTACGAGCGTCGCCTCCGGCAGCTCGAACACGCACGGGCCCTCGGCGGCGAACCCGGCTGCGGGCTCTCCCCGCAGCACGCGGGTCGTCACCCATTCCCCGTCGAATCGAGCCTTGCGCTCTCCCTCGGTCAGGTTCCCGGCGCCGGCGGCCCGGGGGCGCGGCTCGGGCCCGGCTTCGAAGGTGGCCACGCGGATCGTGACCAGCTCGAGTTTGCCCTCCGGATCGCGATAGCCGTAGCGCGCCTCGTGCTCCCGCGCGAAGTCCTCGGCCAGTTGAGCCGGATCAGGACGCCGCGGCCCCGGGACCGGCAGCTCGAACGCCTGGCCGCGGTAGCGAAGCTCGTAGACGACCTCCACCTCGGCGCCCTCCATGCCGTGAAGCAGCGGCTCGATCAGCGCGTCCACCTCGGCCGCGATCCGCTCCGCGTTGATCTGATCGCCGGAGAGCAGGACTGTCCGGGCGGTGTCCCGCCGTCGCCCGGCGGCGATCAGCCCGAGCGCCGAGAGCACGCCGCTGGCGCGCGGGCAGACGATCCGGGTGATCTCGAGCTCCGCGGCCAGCGCGGCGGCGTGCATCGGCCCCGCCCCGCCGAAGGGGAGCAGCGCGTAGTCCCTGGGATCGACCCCGCGCTCGACGGTGACCACTCGGAGCGCGCGAACCATCTCCTGATTCGCCACGCGCGCGATGCCCTCCGCCGCCTCGATCTCACCGAGGCCGAGGTCCTCGCCCAGCTCCGCGACGCTCCGGCGCGCAGCCTCCGGATCCAGCGCGACGCCTCCGGCCAGCTCCGAGTCGGGCGAGAGATAGCCGAGCAGCAGGTTGGCGTCCGTCACGGTGGGCTCGGTGCCGCCGCGGCGGTAGCTGGCGGGCCCGGGCTCGGCACCGGCCGACCGCGGCCCGACGCGCAGCGCGCCGCCCGCGTCGCGCCAGGCGATCGACCCGCCCCCCGCGCCGACCGTATGCACGTCCACCATCGGCAGCTGGACAGGGCGGCCGTCGATCTCACGGGAGTCGGTGCGGCGCACCTCGCCGGCGTCGACCACGCAGACGTCGCAGGACGTGCCGCCCATGTCGAACCCGATCGCATCCGGGGTGCCCGCCGCCTTCGCCAGCAAAGCCGCGCCGACGGCGCCGCCGGCCGGGCCGGAGAGGACGCTCCAGGCGCCTGACCGCGCCGCCTCGGTGGCCTCAGCCGTCCCGCCGGAGGAGCGCATCACCTCCGGATCGGGCAGATCGCGCTCGCGGCAGGCGCTCGCGAGGCTCGTCAGGTAGCGCCCGAGCAGGGGGGAGAGGTAGGCGTCGATGACCGTGGTGGAGAACCGTTCGAACTCGCGGAAGGCCGGCAGGACCTCGTGGGAGGCCGAGACGTGCACGCCCGGAAGTGCCTCGCGCAGGGCGGAGGCGATCCGGCTCTCGTGAGCCGGGTCGCGGAAGGAGAAGAGCAGGCAGACCGCGATCGACTCGATCTCGCCCCCGCGGAGCTCGCCGACCAGCCGCTCGATCTCCTGATCGGACAGCTGCTCGATCACACCGGAAGTGCCGGTGCGCTCGGCGGCCTCGAAGCGATCCTCGGGATCGACGAGGGCCCGCGGCCGGGCGCGGCACGGGTGGTACAGGCTCGGCCGGTTCTGGCGGCCGATGTCGAGTAGGTCGGCGAAGCCGCGCGTCGCGACCAGCGCCGTGCGGGCGCCGCGCTCCTCGAGCAGCGCGTTGGTCCCGACCGTCATTCCGTGGGTGAATCCCTCGACGTCGGCCGGCCCGGCATCCGCACGCGCCAGCACCTCGTCGACCGCGGCGATCACCCCGCGTGACTGATCCTCGGGCGTGCTCGGGACCTTCGCGGTGTGCAGGCGCTCGCCCTCGAGCAGCGCGGCATCGGTGAAGGTCCCGCCCACGTCGACGCCGAGCAGCATGCGCCGACTATATGTAGCTACATGAAACGGGTTCTACGCCTGGGCGCTACCCGTCGCCAGCGGATGGACCAATACCGGCATCCAGGACCAGCGATCGTGCTCGACGGTCTCCACCCGTAGGGGGCTCTCGCGCAGGAGATCCACCGTCGGCCGGTTTGCATTGCAGCCCGCGGCGAAGGCGTGCCACGGGCGGTGCAGCCGGTCCTGCCAGCGGGCAAGCCCCGGCGTGTCCGCGCGAACGTGCTCGAGGAACAGCAGCTGGCCGCCGGGCCGGAGCACTCTGGCGATCTCGCCGATCGCCCGGCGAGGGTCGTCGACGGTGCAGAGGACGAAGGTCGAGACGACCGTGTCGAAGCTGTCGTCCTCGAAGGGGAGTCGCTCCGCCGGCGCCGCCACCACCTCGTAGTCGTGTCCGGATCGCTTCACTCGGCGCTCCAGCCTGGAAGCCATCGGCGGGGCCGGCTCCGTGAGCACCAGGCCGTCGATCTCCGTGGGGTAGTGCGCGAGGTTGAGGCCGGTCCCGGCCCCGAGCTCCAGTACCCGGCCGCTCGCCCGCCTGAGCAGGTCCTCCCTTCGCTTCGACATGCCGGCGCGCTCGGCGATCCACAGAAGCGGGTCGTACAAAGCGCTGAATACGTGTTCCCAGATCTTCCTCATCGGCTCTCCTTGGCTGATGGCAACGGACCTGGGTACTACGGAGCGGAGGGCGATCGGGACGGCTTCGCCGTCAGATCGCGGTCACAAGCGGCCGCCCCACACAAGTCGCTTCGGGCTTCGCCCTTCGCTCCAAAGTGGAGCGGCCTGGTGACCGCTACCCCCTAAGCTGCTGCTGCTTCGACTTCGCGCGTCTCGAAGGTCTCCTCGAGATGCTTGTGCGAGGGGCAGTAATCCCTCCCCGGCAGCGGCTCGCGCCGGCAGGGGGTGCCCTTGCGAGTGCTCGCCAGGCAATTTCTCTCCTGGCCGTCCAGCGTCACGTCGGCCGGCAGTGCGTCGAGGAACTCCTCGACCAGCCCGACATGTCGCTCGATGACCATGTAGACGCGCACCTGCTCGCCAAGAGCGAAGTACTCGCGAACCTCGGTGAACAGCGTCTTCGCCGGACGTGCGAAATAGCGGCGATCCGAGACCAGCCGCTGAATGGTGCTCTCGCACGCTTCCAGCAACTTCTGCCGGGCGGTGAACGTCTGCTCGATCCCGCCTGACTTGTCGATGCGAGGAGCCAGGTCCCTGTAGATGGAACGACTGAATTGATACATCCGTGATCTCTCTCCTTACCCCCCCTGAAGCCTCGTCCGCGGGCTACTCCTGCCGTTGGATCGTTCAGGCAGTGGTGATTGAACCACGGTCTACCCAATTTTGGATTAAGTACTGGTTAAGTACTTTTGAGTAGTCTCGCACCGACGTTTTTGAGTAGGCGAGCGCTACTCCCACGCCTGCCAGGCGAGCTCGCCGCCGCTGCAGACGATGTGCTGCCCATCCAGCTTCGGGTCCGTCAGGGGGAACTCGAGCCGGCGATGCGAACCACGCGACTCCTCGCGCTCGAGCGCGAAGCGGGCAATCAGCCGGGCAAGCGGATACGGGTCCGAGAGCAGCCGTTCGAGCTCCTCGGCGGTCCGCAGCGGTCCGGCGAGCCGCCAGACCGCCTCCCTGGTCTCGGCGGGCGGCGGATCGAAGCGCCACGAGGGCGGAGGCGGGACGGCTTCGGCATCAACGGCGGCCACAAAACCCGCCGCCGGATCTACGGCCGCTGCTGACGCAGCGGCCGCCGCCCTCGCACCGAGTACGAAGCACTCGGTCAGGGAGTTGGAGGCGAGCCGGTTGGCGCCGTGCAGCCCTGTGCAGGCGCACTCCCCGACGGCGAACAGGCCGGGCAGAGATGAGTGGCCCTCGAGATCGGTCGCGATCCCGCCCATCACGTAGTGCGAGGCAGGCGCGACGGGGATCGGCTCCATCGCCGGATCGTGGCCCGCTTTCCGGAGGGCCTCGAACACACTCGGGAACCGCGTCTCGCTCAGCTGCCGCATGTCGAGGAGGACGTGATCGGTCCCATCGACCTTCATCCGGTCGAGGACCGCCAACGTGACCTGGTCGCGCGGGGCGAGCTCGTCCGTAAAGCGTTCGCCATTCGTGTCGAGCAGGGTTGCGCCCTCGCCGCGCACGGCCTCGGTGACCAGGAGGCCGTCGTGCTCGGTCCCGGGCGCGGCGAGCGCCGTCGGATGAAACTGGCAGAGCTCCAGGTCGGCGATCGCGGCCCCCGCGGCGTGCGCCATCACGGGCCCGGCACCGATCGCACCCCAGGGGTTCGTGGTCCGTGACCAGAGCGCGGCCGCGCCCCCCGTCGCGAAGATCGTGGCGCGGGCCAGGATCTCGCCCAGATCGGTGATCACTCCATGGCAGCGCTGGCCGTCACTCCAGAGGGCGACCGCCGAGGTCTTCTCGATCAGCTCGATTCGCTCGTTCTCTGCCACCAGCTCCGTGAGCCGCTCGGTGATCCGGCGGCCGGTCGCGGCGCCTCCCGCATGGACCACTCGCCTGCGGGAGTGCCCGCCCTCCAGCGCCAGCGAGAGCGCCTCGTCAGGGTCACGATCGAACTTGACGCCGCGCCGCTCCAGCTCCCAGACCACGCCCGGTGCCTCGGCGGCCAGGAGCTCGGCTGCGGAGCGGCGGCACGCCCCCCGGCCGGCCGTCAGCGTGTCCTCGACGTGCTGCTCGGGCGAGTCGTCCGGGCCGATCGCCGCGGCGAGCCCGCCCTGTGCCCAGAAGCTCGAGCTCTCGCTGAGCGGCTTCCGGGACACCATCGCGACGCGCGAGCCCGCGTCAGCGGCGGTGAGCGCCGAGTAGAGGCCGGCGGCGCCGCCACCGACCACCACGACGTCGAATCGGTCGTCCGGCGTCATCGAGCCGCGAACCGTACTGTGCGCTGATCTCTGGGCTGTATCTGCGACACCCGAGCTCCTTTCGGCATGACACCGGCGGCCACCCGGAGAACGCGCGGCGCCTGACGGCGATCGAGGAGGCGATGTCCGAACGGGACTGGCTCGGGATGGAGCTCGTCGAGGCGCCAGCCGCGACCCGAGAACAGCTCCACCGCGTCCATGGCCCCGCCCATGTGGACACGATCGAGGCGTACTCGGCGAAGGGCGGCGGGATGATCGATCTCGACACGGTCACGAGCGAGGGCTCCTGGGAGGCGGCCCTGCACGCCGCCGGCGGAGCGGTTCGCGCCGCCGAGCGGCTGATGAGCGAAGGCGGCTTCGCTTTCTGTGGGCTGAGACCCCCCGGCCACCACGCCGAGAGCGACCGGGCGATGGGGTTCTGCCTGTTCAACAACGTCGCGGTGGCGGCCGCCCATGCGATCGCGGAGTGCGACGCCGAGCGCGTCCTGATCCTCGATTGGGACGTCCACCACGGCAACGGCACCGAGGCCATCTTCTATCCCTCCTCGGAGGTGCTCTACGCGAGCATCCACCAGAGCCCGCTCTACCCGGGGACCGGAGCCGCGACCGACTTCGGCAGCGGGGTGGGGCAGGGCTACACCGCCAACCTGCCGGTCCCCCCCGGTAGCGGGTCGGACGAGTTCCTCTCGCTCGTGCAGCACGTGGTCGCGCCGATCGCCAGGGAGTGGAAGCCCGGGCTGCTCTGCGTCTCGGCAGGCTATGACGCCCATCGCGACGATCCGCTCGCCAACTGCGAGCTCGACGATGCCGCCTACTGGGACATGTCGGCGACCATGCGCGAGCTCGCGGGCGAGCTCGGGGTGCCGCTGCTCATCTGCCTCGAGGGCGGCTATGCGCTCGCGGCGCTCGCGCGCTCGGTGGTCGCGACCCTGGACGGCGTCTCGAGTGACGGCTCGCCGCGGGAGGCGCCGATCGGGCCGGCGGCGTCTTACCGGGAGCGCCTGGCGAGGTTCTGGCCCGGGCTAGCGACGCCGGAATAGGCGAGCGCTCAGGCGGTGAGCTGGTCCCTGACGTCTGTCAGGAAATTCTTCGGGATCCCGGGGACGGTCTCGAGGTCGTCGACGGAGCCGAAGCCGTCCTGGCGTTCGCGATAGGCGATCACGCGGGTGGCCTGGGTCACCGACATGCCGAGCTCGCGCAGCTGCTCGAAGGTCGCGTTGTTGATGTTGAGCGGGCCACCTCCGCGGCGGGACTTGGCGGCCTCGGCCTCCGTGGCGGCCTTCGTGTCCTTGTTCGGCTTCGTGGTTCGTTCGGCGCTCTTCTCGCCGGCGTCCGTCTTGCCGGCTGAGGCCTTCGTTCCGCGCTTGGCCTGCGCGTCCTTCTTGGCCTCCGCTGCCTTCTTCTTGCGCTCCTCGGCGGCCTTGGCTCGGGCCTCCTTCTTCGCGGCGGCCTTTTTCTCGCGCGCCGCCTTCTTCTCGGCCGCCTCGTTCGCCTTGGCGGCCTTCTCCACCTCAGCCTCCTCGGCGGCCTGTCGCTTGGCCTCTTCCTCACCCTTCGTTTCAGCCTCCGCATCGCGCTCGGCGTCCCTCTCGGCTCGCCTCGCACGGCGTCTGGCCAGAAAGCCGAGACGCCGGCCCTTGACCGGCTCCACCGCGTCCTGCTCGTCGGTCGCCTGCTCCTCGCGGTCCTGGGCCTCCTCTTCGGGCTCCTCGGTCTCCTCCGACTGCTCGGGCTCCGGCTTCTCCGTCTCGGGCAGCTCGATGCCGACGGACGCGGCGTGGGCCTGGGCACCGCTTGCCCGGTCCATCACGGACTTGATCCGGTCCTCCAGCTGGCGGAAGCGGCTCTCGCGCTCCTCCGTCGCCCGCTTCAAGCCCTCGTCGGAGACCTCACCGAGCTGGGCCTCCGCGGATTCGGCGCGAGCCTCGGCCTCACGGAGCTGGTGCTCGGCCGACTTCAACGCGCGGCCGGCCTCCTCGAGCTCCATCGCGAGGACCTGCTCGCGCTCGGCGAATGAGCGCTCGGCCTCGTCTTCGGCCTCTCGCTTCGCCTCAGCCAACGCGCGCTTGATCCGTCCCTCGGTCTGGCGCTCGACCCTCTCGATCTCGTCCTGTTTGCCCTGGATCTGGCCGCGGACCCATTCGGCGGCTGCGTTGCGGGCGCCGGCCTCGGCGTCCAGGCGCGCGCTTTCGGTGTCCTCGACCTTCGCCTCCGCGCGCTTGGCGCGGTTCTCCGCTTTCTGGATCACCTGGTCGCGTGAGGAGCGCTCCTCCTCGAGCTGAGTGCGCAGAGTCTGGATCTCCCCGGTGAGCCGGCGCTCAGTCTCCCCGCGGACCGTCTCGCGAGTGACACGCACGCGCTCCTCGGCCTCGGCGCGGGACGTCTCCTCCCGCTCCGCCAACCGGCGCTTGGCGTCCTCCTCCACGCGGGCCTGGGTGTCGGACTCCACCTTGGCGAGCGCGTCGGCGATCTTCGCGTCGGACTCCGCCTGTAGACGGCGCAACTCGGCGTCCAGTCGCTCCTCGGCATCGCTCTGAAGTCGTGTTTGCTCCTCGGCGAGCTTCTCCTCGGCGCCCTCCACCCGCTTCCCGGCGGCCTCGATCTGTTCGGCGATCTCGTCGAGGCGACGCTGTGCCGCTTCGGCGGCCTCGGTCGCGGCCTCGCGCTCGCGGTGCAGGGACTGCTCGCGGTTCTTGGGCTCGGACTCGAAGCGCAGCTCTGCGGCGCGGCGGGCGGCATCGATCTCCTCGCGGGCCCTGGTGTCGGCGTCCGACTTGATGTCCGCGATCCGCTTGGCGAGCTCCTGCTCCAGCTCGCGCCTGATCCGGCGCTCCATTTCGGCGCGCGTTTCCTCCGGCCCCGCCCGGTCCGCGAGAGCCTGCTCGGCCTCTCGGCGGGCTGCCTCGACGGCCTCCTCGATCCGTGCCTCGGTCTCGCTCTCCATGGCCTCGATCTGGGCCTTGAGCTGATCGGTGTGCTCTCGCAGGCGTTCGTCGGCCTCCCTGCGGACCCTGCGCTCGGCCTCCGCGCGCGCCTGCTCGTCATCTCGTCCGGCGCTCTCGGCGCGCTCCAGCCGATCGAGCGCGTCCCTCAGCGCCGCGGCGGCCTCGTCGCGCTCGGCCACCAGCTCCTTCTCGCGCGCCAGCATGCGCCGCTCCAGCTCGGCCTCGAGCTCGCGCCGGACATCGCCGCGCTGCTCACGCAGCCAGTCGGCCGCGTCCTCGCGGCCCCTGGCGTCGGTCACCGTGACGCTTCCCGCCGCGCGGGCCTCTGCCTCGTCGAGCCGGCGCTGGACCTCGTCGAGGGACTTGGCGGCGCGCTCGCGCTCCTTCTCCAGGTCATCCTCCAGCGCGAGGATCTCCGCCGTCGCCCTCTCCTCGGCCTGGCGGCGGGCGGCCTCGACCGCCTGCTTCATGCGGTCATCGCGCTCGCCGTTGGCCGGCGGCTCGGTGGACGGGCTGTCGGACGGTGAGGTCTCGGGCCGGTCATCGGCGCCCATGATGGGGCGGATGGCCGGCCGGCGCTCCGGGGAGGCCCCGCGGTCTTCCGCACCGTCGCCGGCGCCTTCGTGTTGGCGCTCGGACATCGAGGCCGGACTCTACGGGACGTCCCCGCCGGAGAGGGGCTCGGCGCGAGAGGTCCGGGAACGCGGATTCGGCGCGAAGACGTTCGCCTCCGGCGACATCCCGGTCTGGTTGCGTTCGCCGCCGCGGACGAGTCTCAGGGGAAACGAGCCCGAGGAGGTTTTCTTCATGCGAGAACTCGTCGCCCGAGCCCAGCTCGCGTTCTGTGCGGTGAGCCGGCGGCTCCAGGCGTCCCCGGCCCGAAGCGGCCAGGGGACGGTCGAATACGTCGGCCTGATCCTGCTGGTCGCGCTCCTGATGGTCGGCATGGTGGCCGCGATGAAAGGGTTTCAGGGCAAGCAGGGCGTGGAGCTGGCCCAGACGATCGTGGACAAGATCCGCGAGGCGGTGGGCCAGGTTTCATTCAAATAGACGGCGGTCGTTTGGGCGCGGTCGTTTGATGGCAGACTGGCCCGGATGCCGGCCAGTCGCAGCTACGACCGCGCCCCCGCCGACCTGCGCCCGGTGACGATCGAGCGCGGCTTCGTCCGGACCGCGGACGGATCCGCGCTGATTTCCCAGGGCGAGACCCGGGTGATCTGCACCGCGTCGATGAGCGACAACGTGCCGCGCTGGATGGAGGGCAAGGGTCGCGGCTGGGTCACCGGCGAGTACGCGATGCTCCCGGCCTCCACCGGCGACCGAAAGGCCCGCGACATCAGCCGGGGCAAGCAGGACGGCCGCGGCGTTGAGATCCAGCGCCTGATCGGTCGCTCTCTGCGCGGAGTGGTGGACTTCATGGCCCTCGGAGAGCGCTCCGTGTATGTGGACTGCGACGTCCTCCAGGCCGATGGCGGCACGCGCTGCGCTGCGATCACCGGTGGCTTTGTCGCCCTCCAGGATGCGCTTTCGAAGCTCCTCGACGCCGGGACGATCGAGACGATGCCGCTGAACCAGTCGATCGCCGCCGTCAGCGTCGGCATGGTCGACGGCCGGGCGCTCTGCGATCTCGACTACAGCGAGGACTCGACCGCCGAGGTGGACGCGAACGTGGTGATGACCGGAGATGGCGGCCTGGTCGAGGTCCAGGCGACCGCGGAGCGCACGCCGCTGTCGCGCGCCTCCCTCGACGAGCTGCTCGCCCTCGCCGAGGAGGGAATCGCCAGGCTGCGCGAAGCGCAGGAATCCGCACTCGGAACGCTCCCCGCCTGACAGGCTGGAGCCGGCGATGTCGGCGCTCGTCCTAGCCACCCGGAACGATCACAAGCTCCGCGAGCTGCGCGAGGCGCTGCCCGGCATCGAGATCGATCCGCTGCCGGACGAAGTGGAGCTGCCCCCCGAGACCGGGGAGACCTTCGCCGAGAACGCGCTCGGGAAGGCGAGGGCCGCGCACACCGCGACCGGCCGGGTCGCGGTCGCTGACGACTCCGGGGTCGCGGCCTATGGTCTGGGCGGCCGGCCCGGGGTTCGCTCGGCGCGCTACGCGGGGGAGAGCGCGAGCGACGAGGAGAACCTCGCGAAGCTGCTCGAGGAGGTCGGCGCCCAGGATGACAGGCGGGTGGCCTACGTCTGCGCGATCGCGCTCGTCGAAGAGGACGGCTCCGAGTCGGCCTTCGAGGGCCGCTGCGAGGGAACGCTCGCGACCGAGCCCCGGGGCACCGGCGGGTTCGGCTACGACCCGGCCTTCGTCCCAGCGGAAACCGGGCCGGAGGACGGGCGGACGATGGCGGAATTGGCGCCGGCGGAGAAGCACGCGATCAGCCACCGCGGCCGCGCGGCGAGGAAGCTGGCGTCGTACCTCGGCGTCGAGGTGAGCCAGTGAGCTCGTCGCGGCCGGCGGCAGGCAGCCGGATCACCAAGCCGAGGGCGGCGGCGGTCTCGATCGCGTCGAACTCGACGCTGATCGCGCTGAAGCTCGCGGCGGCCGCGATCACCGGCTCGGTCGCGATTCTGAGCGAGGCGCTCCATTCGATGATCGACCTGATCGCGTCGGTGATCGCTTTCATCTCGGTCCGGCGCGCCGATCAGCCGGCGGACGTCGACCATCCCTACGGGCACGAGAAGCTCGAGAGCCTCGCCGCCTCGATCGAGGGGATGCTGATCCTCGCGGGCGCGGGCTTGATCGTCTACGAGTCGGTCCACCGGCTCGCGACCGGCGCGTCGGTTGAGAACCTCGGCGTGGGAATCGCGGTGATCGGGCTCTCGGCGCTGGCAAACGCCGGCGTCTCGGTCTTCCTGAGGAGGCAGGCCGAGCGCCATCAGTCGCCGGCCCTCGCCGGTGACGCCTCGCACCTCGGCACCGACGCCCTCACCTCTCTCGGGGTGTTGATCGGCCTGGTACTGGTTCAGATCACCGGAGCCGAGGCGATCGACTCGGCCGTGGCGATCGCGGTCGCCATGGTGATCGTGTTCGCCGGTGTGCGGGTCCTGCGGCAGTCGGCCTCGGCCCTCGTGGACGAGGCGCCGCCGCCGGAGGAGATGGATCGCGTCGAGGAGGCGATCGCCCGGGCGCGGTCGGGAACGCCGGAGATCGTCGGGTACCACAAGCTCCGCGCGCGGACCACCGGCCGCCGGAGCTATGTCGACCTGCACGTCCAGTTTCGCCGGGGCACCACGCTGGAGCGGGCGCACGAGCTCGCCCATGAGCTGCGCGACGCGATCGAGTCCGACCTGGGCAATGCCGAGGTCCTCATCCACGTCGAGCCGGAGAGCTCCCGCCGCGACCCGGCGGAGTCGCCGAGCGCTTACAGGGCCGGCTAGGTCAGGTTGACGGCGGCAGCCAGCCCAACGGCCCCGACCACGATGCTGTAGCCGGTGTAGCCGCCGATCGCCAGGAGGATCACGGAGATCCCGCAGATGACGACGACGGTGAGCCAGGAGCCCTGCTGCAGAGTCACGCTCGCTATTTTGGCCTAATGCCGCCCGCCGCCGTCCCGACCGTCACCGATGCTGGTGGGACGGTTGCCTATCTGCAGGAGATCTCGCCGGAGATGCGCGGCTGCGCGATTCTCTCCGGGGACGGGGAGGTGCTCGCGGCGAGCGGGAACATCGAGCGCTGGGGCGAGACGGGCCGCGACCTGCTCGCCGCCGCGGACGCCGCGGGTGGAGAGCCGGTCGCGCACGCACACGTCGCCACCGGGGACGGCGAGGCGTTCTGCGTCCGGGAAGGCGGCCTGGCCGCCGTCGCAGTGGCCGAGCGCTTCACCCTTGCCTCCCTGATGCTCTTCGACATGCGGAACGCGCTCCGCCGGCTGGTGGCCGAAGGCGGCCGCGCATGACGCCGAAGCCGCACCGCCTCCTGCTCGAGCGGGTCTCCGGCTATGCCGACGAGGCGGCCGCCTACCTGCGACGACGGCGCCACCTGCGCAAGCCCTTCGCCAGGACCTATTACGCGGGTGGTCAGAGCACCGACTTCGCGGCGGACTCGGAGGAGGGCCGAGCCCTGTTCCTCGCTGCATCGAGGCTGATCGAGGTGGCTGGTCCGCCGCGCCGGGCCAAGGGCACGAAATGAGTTTGATCGACGGGACACTTGCGGCCCGCGTCCTGGAGCGCGCGCTGGGGCGCGGCGGCGACTTCGCCGAGCTCTTTTGCGAGGAGCGCGAGGGCTTCGGCCTCTCCATCGACGACTCCCGCGTCGAGCGGCCGCAGTCGGGCAGCGAGCGCGGCGCCGGGATCAGGGTGATCGACGGCGAGGTGACGCGCTTCGCCCACGTCGACGGCCTCGCGGAGGACGACCTGATGCGCGCTGCGGACGGACTGGCGTCGGCCCTGGAGGGGAACGCCACGGAGCCGCTGACCCTGCAGGCCGCGGAGCCGCCTGAGCTCCAGGAGATCAGGGTCGACCCGGCGTCGGTGCCGGCCGAGCGCAAAGCCGACGTTCTGCGCGAGCTCGACGAGCGCGCCCGGTCGGCGGGCGCGGAGGTGACCCAGGTATCGGCGAGCTACAGCGAGGGCCGCCGCCGCGTCGCTGTCTTCAACTCCGAGGGGCTCGAGGCAGGCGACGACCGCACCCGGGTCAGGCTCGGCGCGCAGGTGGTCGCTCGGAAGAACGGCACAGTGGAGACCGGTTTCGAGACGCTCGGCGCCCACCGCGGCTTCGAGCTGCTGGAGGGAGACCCGGCCCGGATCGCCGATCAGGCGGCGCGGAAGGCGCTCGAGCTGTTGGGAGCCGATCCCGCTCCGGCCGGCGAGATGACCGTGGTGGTCGGCGGCGGCTTCGGCGGTGTCCTCTTCCACGAGATGACCGGTCACGGCCTCGAGGCCGACGCCGTGCAGAAGGGCGCCAGCGTCTACGCCGGCAAGATGGGCGATCAGGTCGCGGGGCCGCTGCTCACCGCTTACGACGACGGGCGGATGCCGGGCGAGTGGGGGACCGGGGCGATCGACGACGAGGGCACGCCCTGCCACAAGACACCGGTGATCGAGGGAGGCAAGCTCACCTCCTACCTCTACGACCGCCTACGAGCCCGGCGCGACGGGGTCGAGTCAACCGGCAACGGGCGGCGCGCGAGCTTCAGGGACCTGCCGATTCCCCGAATGACCAACACCTACATCGAGCCGGGCGACGCGGATCCGCAGGAGCTGATCTCCGAGGTCGATCAGGGCTTCTACGCGGTCTCCTTCGGCGGCGGCCAGGTCGAGCCCGCCACCGGAGACTTCGTCTTCGGCGTCTCCGAGGGCTATCTGATCGAGGGCGGCAAGGTGACCAAGCCGTGCCGCGGCGCGACGCTGATCGGCAATTGCCTCCAGGCCCTCGCTCGAATCGACGCCGTCGGGAACGACTTCGAGATGAAGACGGGCTTCTGCGGCAAGGCGGGACAGACCGCTCCGGTCGGCACCGGCCAGGGGCACGTCCGGATCAAGGGGATGACCGTCGGGGGGACCGCCGTATGACCGATGTCGCCGCGGCAGACCTGGAGGACGCCGCGCGCCGAGCAGTCGAGGCGGCGACCAGCGCCGGCGCGACCGACGCGGAGGCGTGGAGCGAGGGCTCGCGGGGCCGGGAGGTCCGCGTCCACGCCGGAGAGGTCGAGAGCCTCACCGAGGCGAGCGGGCGCGGCATCGGGATCAGGGCCTGGATCGGAGCGCGGACGGGCTACGCGTACGGGACGGACCTCTCCGAGTCCGGGATCGCCGAGGTGGCCGAGGCCGCCGTGGGCGCCGCGCGCGTCGCCGACGAGGACGAGAGCTCCGCCGCGCCGGAGCGTTCCGGCGCACCGGCCGAGATCGACGGCCTACGTGATCCCGCGGTTGCCGGCACCGAGACCGCTGAGGTGATCGACCTGGCCAAGCAGATCGAGCGGATCGCACTCGACCGGGACGAGCGGGTCACCGGGGTGGAGGAGGTCGTCTACGTGGACGAGGACGGTGACTCCGCGATCGCCACCTCGCGAGGCGTCTCGGGCAGCTTCGGGTCCTCGGTCGCCTACTCGTTCCTTCAGGCGATGGCGACGCAGGACTCCGAGGTCCAGACCGGGCTCGGGTTCGGCGTCGGGCGCTCGCCGCGGTCGCTCGACGCCGAGCGGATCGGCGCCGAGGCGGGGGACGAGGCCAGTTCGATGCTTGGAGCGACCAAGCCCGAGTCCCGCACCTGCCCCGTGGTGCTCTCGGAGCGCGTCACCGCGAGCTTCGCGGGATTCATCGGCGGCGCGCTCTGCGCCGACGAGGTGCAGCGCGGCCGCTCGCCCTTCGCCGAGCGCCTCGGCGACGAGCTCGCCTCGACGGCCTATGTGCTCGCGGACGACGGGATCGATCCCGGCGGCCTCGCCAGCGCCCCGTTCGACGGCGAGGGCACGCCGCGCGAGCGAACGCCTCTGATCGCCGAGGGCAAGCTGCTCGCGTACCTGCACGACAGCTACACGGGCCGGCGCGGCGGGGCGCGCTCCACGGGCAACGCCGCTCGCGCGTCCTACCGCTCTCCGCCGTCGGTCAGCCCCTCGAACCTCGTGCTCGAGCCCGGCGAGCTGACTCTCGAGCAGCTACTGGAGCGCGCCGGCGCCGGCGTCTACATCACGGACGTCGCGGGCCTCCACTCGGGCGTCAACCCGGTCACCGGCCGCTACTCGGTCGGTGCGTCGGGGCGGACGATCAGCGGAGGCGAGCTCACCGAGCCGCTGCGCGAGTTCACGATCGCCGGGGACCTCCTCGGAACGCTGGCAGCGGTCCAGGCCGTCGGCTCCGAGACTCGCTGGGTGCCCTTCGGGGGTTCGGTGAAGACCGCGCCGCTGCTCGTCGGCGAGATGGCCATCGGAGGCGCTTAGTTATTGGCTTCGGGAGCCGGTGTTAGGCTCGGCGCGAACTCCAATCATCAGGAGGAGATGACGTGACGAAGGCTGAGTTCCTCGACGTGCTCGCAGGCGACAGCAGGATCGGCAACAAGAAGGAGGCGGGTCAGGCTGTCGATGCGGTCCTGGACGCCGTCACCAACGTCCTCCAGGGCGGTGGCGAGGTGAACTTCACCGGCTTCGGCAAGTTCGCCGTTGCCGAGCGCGGCCCGCGGCAGGGTGTGAACCCCCGCACCGGAGAGCGGATCTTCATCCCGGGCGGCAAGGTGCCGCGCTTCTCCGCCGGCTCCGGATTGAAGAAGAAGGTCAAGGGCGGATAGCAACCGCGCCCTTCGCAGACAGGCTCGCGGCGCTCGTCGACGAGCGCCGCAGTCAGGTGTGCCTGGGGCTCGACCCTGATCCGGCTGCGCTCTTGCCCGAGGCGGCGCCCGACGCCGATCTCACGGACGTGGCGGACCGGGCCGCCTCGGCGGTCTTCGAGCACTGCCGGCGGCTGATCGAGCTCGCCGGCCCGGCCTGCGTCGCGGTGAAGCCGCAGCTCGCCTGCTTCGAGCGCCTCGGTGCGCCTGGGTGGCGGGCGCTCGGCGGCGTCTGCGCCGCCGCGCAACGCGCCGGACTGCTCGTCGTCGCCGACGGCAAGCGGGGCGACGTCCCGGTGACCGCGAAGGCGTACGGCCAGGCACTGGTCGGCGAGACCGAGACCCCCTGGGGCACGGTCCCCGGTCTCGGCGCCGATGCGTTCACGGCCAACCCGCTGCTCGGCGAGGACGAGATCGAGGTGCTGGTCGCCGCCGCGAAGGAGGCCGGTGCCGGAGTCTTTTTCCTGGTCCGGACCTCGAACCCCGGCGCGGCGCGCCTGCAGGACGCGACCCTCGGCGGGCGACCGATGCACGAGGAGCTGGCAGCGCTGGTGGCGGAGAGTGCTCCGGAGCTGGCCGGTGACTCTGGGCTGTCCGGGCTCGGCGCCGTCGTCGGCGCCACGGCGCCGCAGCACATGCGCCGCCTCCGCGGGCTGATGCCCGACTCCGTCTTCCTGATCCCGGGGATCGGCGCCCAGGGAGGCAAGCCGGAGGACCTCGGGCCGGCGCTGGCTCCGGGGCGCCCGGCGTCCATCCTGGTCGCGGCGGCGCGGAGCATCGCGGGGGCGGATGATCCGGCGGCGGCCGCGGAGCAGCTACGCGACGCCGTCTGGACCCTGGTCTAGAAGGCGGTACTGATTCGGCCGCGGTGTTTGAGGCGGCCGTTTAAGCCAGTCGCCAGTACTATCGCGACCCCTCGAATGCCGGACTACAAGCCGAATCAATTCGTCCGCGTGTTCGCCGTGCTGGCCCTGATCGCGGCCCTCATCCTGGTGGTCTTTGTTGTGGCGACCTCAAACCAGGGGGGCGATGGGGGCAACGGTGATACGCACAAGACCCACGTCAGCAAGGCCGGGCGGAGGGCGCTGCGCAAGGGCGTCTGGATCGTCCATTCCGGCGACACCCTCGGGGCGATCTCGTTGAAGACCGGGGTCGACGTGACCACGCTTCGGACACTCAACCCGGACCTCGATCCACAGACCCTGCTCGCGGGCCAGCGGATAGCGTTGCGCTGACGGTGCTCGGATTCGGAGTCAGGCGGGGCGGGGGCGGCGTACGCGTGGCCATCGGGCTGCTCCTCGCAATCCTGCTGATCGGCCCCGCCGCCTCGGTCGCGGCCTCCAGCGGGCCGAAACTCGACGCGAGGGCGTGGGTCCTGATCGATCCCCGTGACGACTCCGTGCTGGCGAGCAGCTCTCCGAACAAGCGCCTGCCGATCGCCAGCACCACCAAGCTGATGACGGCTTACCTGGCGCTGAAGAACCTGAAGCCGAGCCAGATGATCGCGGCGCCCTCGTATCACCCGAGCGCCTCGGCGGAGATCGAGCTGGGTCTCCGGCCAGGGGAGCGGATGAGGGTTCGGGACCTGCTCTACGGACTGCTCCTGCCGAGCGCGAGCGACGCCGCCGAGACGCTCGCCGTCGGAGTGGCCGGCTCGGTGCCCGCCTTCGTCCAGCGGATGAACCAGGCCGCCCAGCAGCTTGGGCTGACGGATACGAGCTACGCCAACCCGATCGGGCTGGATGACCCGGACAACTACTCGAGCGCTCACGACCTCGTCACGCTCGCCTCGGTTCTGCTCCGCAACAAGCTCTTCGCCCGGATCGTCAACACGCCGGCCGCCACGCTCCACAGCGGCGATCACCCTCGGACCGTGACCAGCCGCGACACGCTGCTCAACTCCGTCCCCTGGATCAACGGGGTGAAGACCGGCCATACGCTCGGGGCCGGGTTCGTCCTCGTCGGATCGGGGACCAGGGACTCGACCACCCTGATCTCGGCGGTGCTGGGGACGCCGGACGAGCCCACCCGTGACGCCGACACCCTGAAGCTCCTCCAGTACGGGTTCTCCCTCTTCCACCGGGTGCAGCCCGTCGAGCAGGGCCAGCAGCTCGCCGACCCCAAGCTGGACTACCGAAGCGATCACCTTTCGCTGGTCGCCCAGCACGCGCTGCCGATCAACGTGCGCCGGGGACAGCACGTCACCACGCAGGTCACCGCGCCGGACCAGATCAGCGGCGCCGTCGATCAGGGCCAGGTGCTGGGCCACGTCACGGTCAGCGTCGATGGGAAGCCGGCAGCGGGCAGCCCGCTGGTCGCGGCCCACGGCGTCGGAGCGGCGACCCTCCTCGACAAGGCGATATCCGTTGCCCAGAATCCGTTCGTTCTGCTTGCGCTTGGTGCGATCGTGATACTTGTAGGGCTGCTCTTGACGAGGCGAGGCCGCGGAGCGAAGGAACCCAAAGCCGCCGAGGCCCGACCGCGGAAAGCGCCGCAAGTCCCAAGACAGCGGACCCCGGAGGAGAGGCGCAGGATGCACGAGGAGAGAATGCGCAGGAGGCGTGAGAGGGCAGAACGGAAGGGAGGCGCCGGATGATCCTCACCGTCACCTTGAACGCCGCAATTGATCGCACAGTCGCGGTCCCGAGCTTCCGGCAGGGACATCGCCACCGCGCCGTCGAGGCCAGCACGGTCGCCGGGGGCAAGGGAGTCAACGTCGCCCGGGCCCTCAAGCTTCTCGACCGGCCGGTGATCGCCACGGGACTGGCCGGCGGCCCCACCGGCGCGCGTCTGATGGAGCGACTTGCCGAGGAGTCGATCCTCACCGACTTCACCTGGATCGCCGGCGAGTCGAGGACCAACCTCGCGGTCGTCGACCCGACGTCCGGGGAGCAGACCGAGATCAACGAGCGCGGCCCGGACGTCAGCGCCGAGGAGCTGGAGCGCTTCCTCGAGAAGCTGCTGTATCTCGCCCGCGGCGCCCGGATCTGCGCGATCGCCGGCAGCCTGCCGCCCTCCGTGCCGCCGGCGTTCTCGGCCCGGGTGGTGGAGGAGCTCAAGACCCTCGGCGTCGAGACCATCGTCGACACCGAGGGCGAGCCGCTGCTCGCCTCGCTCCGGGCCGGTCCCGCCGCCGTCACGCCGAACGTCCGGGAGGCCGAGGGCGCGGTCGGCCACGAGTTCAACGACCGCGAGGACGCGCTACTCGGCCTGCGCAGCCTGGTCGAGCTCGGGGCGTCCGATGCCGTGATCACCCGGCCCGAGGGGTGCCTGGCCTCGCTGCTCGATCCGGACCACCATCGCCACGCCTATGAGGTGATCGCGCCGGAGCTCGAACCGGTCGCCACGGTCGGCTCCGGAGACGCCTTCCTCGCCGGCTTCGTCGCCGCGCGCTACGACGGCCGCCCGCCGGAGGAGTGCCTGCGCTTCGCGGTCGCCTGCGGCGCCGAGTCGACGCAGCACTTCGGCGCCGGCAGCATCGACCCGGTCGAGGTCGAGCGCCTCCTGCCGGGTGTCGAGGCGCGCGAGCTGGAAGCGCCCGCGACGGTCTGACCGCCGCTTTCCTGTAGAGGGTGAAGCCACCCTCCTTCTCCTCGCGGGGTTGTTGGGCGCAGCTTCCGTGAAGTGAAGAGCCGTCCGTCCAGAGCCCGGGTTTACCGCTGTTATCCTTGGCGGAACGTTGGTGAAGGATCTCCGAAACGCCGCTAGCAGCGCATTTCCGGCCCCGCAACGCGGGGTTTTTTCGTCCGCGAACGAACGTAGGGTGGGTCAATGGAAGTAGAGATCGGCCGCGGCAAGAAGGGCCGCAGGGCATACGGCTTCGATGACATCGCGATCGTCCCCTCACGGAGGACTCGCGACCCCGACGACATCGACATCACCTGGACCCTCGGTCCCTACCGCTTCGAGCTGCCGCTGCTCGCCTCGGCGATGGACGGCGTCGTCAGCCCGAAGACCGCCGGGCTGATCGGCAACCTCGGCGGCCTTGGCGTCCTCAACCTGGAGGGCATCTGGTCCCGCTACGAGAACGCGGACGAGAAGCTCGACGAGATCGCGGCGGCGCCCAAGCCGGTCGCCACGCGGATCATGCAGGAGGTCTACGCCGAGCCCGTCAAGGCGGAGCTGATCGCGAAGCGGATCGAGGAGATCAAGGCCGCCGGCGCCGTCGCCTGCGGGTCCCTCACCCCTCAGAAGGTGACGCACTACTACGAGGCCGCCCTCGAGGCGGGGCTCGACATCCTCGTCATCCAGGGGACGGTGATCTCGGCCGAGCACGTCTCGACTCATACCGAGCCACTCAACTTGAAGCAGTTCATCGCCGACCTCGACGTGCCCTGTGTCGTCGGCGGCTGCGCCTCCTACAACACCGGCCTCCACCTGATGCGGACGGGCGCCGTCGGCGTCCTGGTCGGCGTCGGCCCCGGCGCCGCCTGCACCACGCGCGGCGTGCTCGGGATCGGCGTCCCGCAGGCGACCGCGATCGCCGACGTGGCCGCCGCCCGCGGGCAGCACATGATGGAGACGGGGAACTACTGCAACGTGATCGCCGACGGCGGCATGCGGACCGGTGGAGACGTCTCCAAGGCGATCGCGATGGGCGCCGACGCGGTGATGATCGGCTCGCCGCTGGCGCGCGCCAAGGAGGCGCCGGGCCGCGGGTATCACTGGGGCATGGCGACCTTCCATCCGTCCCTGCCGCGCGGCGCCCGCGTGTCCACCCACCAGGACGGGACGCTCGAGGAGATCCTGCTCGGCCCCGCCCAGGAGAACGACGGCACCTTCAACCTGATGGGCGCTCTGCGGACGTCGATGGCCACCACCGGCTACGCCGACATCCCCGAGTTCCACCGCGCCGAGGTGATGGTCGCGCCCGCCCTGATGTCGGAGGGCAAGCAGCTCCAGCGCGAGCAGTCGGTCGGCATGGGCTCCAACGGGCGCGCCACCGTCGCCGTCGGAGTCGCCGTCAGCGATGACTGAGGCGGCGAGCGCCGCTTCGGAGGAAACCCCGGCTCGGGTTCACGTCCCCGAGCGGAGCGTCCCCGGCGCCGAGCCGGAGCTCCGCGAGGTCGACAAGGCCGCCCCGTCCCAGGCGACCGAGGAGGTCCTGGTCCTCGACTTCGGCGGGCAGTACTCGCAGCTGATCGCTCGCCGCATCCGGGAGTGCGGCGTGTTCAGCGAGCTGCTCCCGCACGACATCCCGCTCGAGCGGATCAAGGAGCGGGGGCCGCGCGGCCTGGTGCTCTCCGGCGGGCCGGCATCGGTCTACGCGGACGGGGCGCCCGCCCTGCGCAAGGAGCTGCTCGACCTCGGGATCCCGGTGCTCGGCATCTGTTACGGGATGCAGCTGATGGTCCACGAGCTCGGCGGCCGCGTCGAGCAGGCGCCGGCCGGTGAGTTCGGCCGCAGCCAGCTCACCCTCCGCGACGGCGGCGGAACCCTTCTCGACGGCCTCCCCGCCGAGCAGCAGTGCTGGATGAGCCACCGCGACACCGTCTTCGAGCCGCCGCCCGGTTTCACCGCCCTCGCCTCGAGCACCGAGTCGCCGGTCGCCGCCGTCGAGGACACCGAGCGCGGGCTCTACGGCATCCAGTTCCATCCCGAGGTGGTCCACACCCCCTACGGCACCGAGATCCTGACTCGCTTCCTCCGCGACGTCGCGGGCTGCCGCGAGAAGTGGTCGCCGGCCTCCGTGATCGAGGAGCAGGTGAGCTCGATCCGCGCCCAGGTCGGCGACGCGCGCGCGATCTGCGGGCTCTCCGGCGGGGTCGATTCGGCCACCGCGGCGCTGCTCGTCCACCAGGCGATCGGCGACCGGCTCACCTGCGTCTTCGTCGACCACGGGATGATGCGCAAGGACGAGGCCGAGCAGGTCGTCAGCGCCTTCCGCGAGGAGCACGGCATTCAGCTCGTCCACGTCGATGCCGCCGACCGCTTCATCGACCGCCTCGCCGGCGTCGACGACCCCGAGACCAAGCGGAAGATCATCGGCGAGGAGTTCATCCGCGTCTTCGAGGAGGAGGCCGGCAAGGTCGAGGACGCCCGCTTCCTCGTCCAGGGCACCCTCTACTCCGACGTGATCGAGTCGGGCGGCGACGGCCGCGCCGCGGCGACGATCAAATCGCACCACAACGTCGGCGGCCTGCCCGAGGAGATGGAGATGGAGATGGTCGAGCCCCTGCGGATGCTGTTCAAGGACGAGGTCCGCGCGGTCGCCGCCGAGCTCGGCCTTCCCGAGCGCTTCGTCTGGCGCCAGCCCTTCCCGGGCCCCGGCCTGGCGATCCGCGTCGTCGGTGGCGAGGTCACCCGCGAGCGCCTCGAGATCGTTCGCGAGGCCGACGCGATCCTCCAGGAGGAGATCCGCGCCGCCGGCCTCTACCGCGAGCTCTGGCAATCCTTCTGCGTCCTCCCGGTCGTCCGCTCGGTCGGCGTCCAGGGCGACGAGCGCTCCTACGCGCACCCGATCGTGATCCGCGCCGTCACCTCCGACGACGCGATGACCGCCGACTGGGCTCGTTTGCCCTACGGCCTTCTGGAGCGCGTCTCCAATCGCATCATCAACGAGGTCCGTGGAGTCAACCGCGTTACCCTGGACCTGACCTCGAAGCCGCCCGGCACCATCGAGTGGGAGTAGCCGTCTAGCGGCACCCGCGGACTCGATGCACGGTGTGCCTGCTTGAAGAAACCGCATCCGCAGGCGCTCGCCGGTGTTTCAAGGGAGTGAATCCACCACTGAAGGGATTGATATGCGTAAACGAAGGTTCTTGATTGGCGCGGTGGCCGCAGTGCTCGGAGCGTTGAGCTTCTCGAGCGTCGCGTCGGCCGTTCCAACCTCACAGACCCTGCAGGCGACGCTCGCGCCGGCGAAGCAGAGCAAGAAGCAGTTCGGCGCCGTCTCGCTGCACAACGTGATCGGCACCACGTTCGACAACTTCGCGACCTCGCAGTCGCCGAGGCAGACCGTCTTCACGGTCGATCGGAACATCAAGTTCGTCAACGGGAACGTGCCTGCCTGTCAGCTCAGCCAGATCCAGGGCAAGTTCAATGCCCAGGCACAGGCCGCCTGCCCGCGGAGCATCGTCGGGTCAGGGTCCGTCCAGGTCAACGGCGGCGCCATCGGCGGCACGGTGACGATCTTCGGCGGCGGTCCGAGCACGATGTACATCCAGACGGACATCGGTCCCGGGGCGACCAGCCTCACGATCATCGGCACGCTCTCGGGAAGGACGCTCACGTTCAGCAACATCCCGAACACGCCGGGCCTTGTCCTGAGCAATTTCGACACCACGTTCAACAAGCGCAAGACGGGCAAGAAGAAGGGGAAGGCGACCTTCTACGTGATGGCCCGCTGCAAGACGAAGAAGTGGGCCAACAGCGAGGCCACGACGTTCTACAGCGGCGAGACGCTGACGGCGTCCTCGACGCAGAAGTGCAAGCAGAAGAAGTAGTCAGGGAATCGAGAGGCATCTGAAAGAAGAGGGCGGCCATCGGCCGCCCTCTTCTTTTCCGCGGCCCGGAGGCCGGCTACTCGGCGGCGTCGTAGTAGAGGCGCTTGCTCACCGAGTACTGCCCCGGCGGGGGCGCCGGCTCGGTCTGAAGCTTGCCGCCGGAGAACCTGTCCCAGGCGCGCAGATGGGGGAGAGGGTCGGTGCGGCTGCCGCCTGCGAACCAGCGCCCCTTCCAGAGCTCGAAGTGGAGGTGGCAGACGCCGCTGTCCGATCCGGTCTGGCCCACGGAGCCGATGCGCTGCCCCACATGGACCTTGCGGCCGACGCGCACCCGGGCGCGCCCCTTCATGTGTCCGTAGACGAAGTCGAAGCGGGTGCCCTGACCGCCCAGCACGACGTAATTGCCGTAGCCGTCGGAGTAGCCCGCCGACTTCACCACCGCGTCGTGCGCGGCGACGATCGGGGTGCCGCAGTCGGCGATGATGTCCTGGCCGAGGTGGGCGGAGCCGTCGGCCCGCTTGACGCCGAACCCGGTGACGGCGAGGTTGCCGTAGTTGTGGGTCCCCCTGAGGGGATACCGGTAGCGCTGCGTCGCTGATGCGGGAACCGCCAGCGCCGCAGCGGCGACCGCGCTTGCGATCAGGACGGCCAGGGATCGGCGAACTCGCATGCCAAGGCTGGAACACATCGCGGCGCCGGTTGTAGCACCCGCCGCAGCGGGTGAAGGCCTAGAAGCCCTGGTAGGTCTGCAGGTAGGGCAGCGGGTCGACCGGGTGGCCGCCTCGATACCACTTGCCGAGCCAGAGCTCGAAGTGGAGATGACACGCCGTCGCATCGCCGGTCTGGCCGACGATCCCGATCTGCTGGCCGGGCTGCACGACGGTGCCCTTGGCGACGGAGGCGGGGGCCGCGAGGTGCGCGTACATGTAGTCCTGATGGAGCTTCTTGTTGCGGATCACCACGTAGTTGCCGGCGAGGCTCTGGAAGCTCACCCACTTGACCTTCGCGCGGGTGATCGCGACGAGCGGTGTGCCGCAGGCGGCCATGATGTCCTGGCCCTGGTGGGTGTGGCCGCTGCGGGCCGCGCCGAAGCCGCCGCCGATGGTGTGCGCACCGGCGACCGGGAAGATCATCGAGCCCGCCGGCGCGGTGGGCGCGGTCGGGTCCGTCAGGGTGGTTGTGGTGGTGCCGGGAGAGCCGACGCCGCCGCTCTGGGCGAAGGCGGTCTGTGCGCCGAACAGCGACAACGCCATCGCGGCGGCAGCGATCAACGCCACCCGCCTACGGGGCTTGGGAGCAACCTGCTTGTCGGTCAGCACGCTTCGCACACTCTCTGTGGCCTACGGAGTTAGCTGGCGGGCTCGCGCCGAGAGCGGCGCTACGAACCAGTTGGTTGCGATTCGCCCCTGGGGTGTGAACCCCTTTGGGTCCTCCGTTCTCCCCGGTCGAACCGGAGAGACTTGGCCTTGCTGGCGCGGCAGTATAACCAGAGGACCGGGGGATTAGCCCCGATCCTCTGGTTTTCGCAGCTACTGGATGTAGCCGTCCTCCTTCAGGTACTGCGTCGCCACAGCGGCGGGGTCCTGCTTGTCGATGTCGACGCGCGCGTTCAGCTCCTGCATCACCGGCAGCGTCAGGCCCTTCTGGACCTTCTCGATCGTCGCCGCATAGTCCGGCCCGGCCTTCTGGACCGTGGACTGGTCGGTGACCCAGATGACGTTCCCCGAGGGGAAGATCCCCTTGTCGTCCTGGAGCAGGACGTACTTGTCGGGGTTGGCCGAGAGCTGGGCGTCCGAGGTGAACACGACCGACGCGTCGGCCTGGCCCTTGTCGAGCACCGTGTACCGCAGCCCGATGTCCACCGGGTTGAACGACTTGAATTGGAGGCCGTAGACGTCCTGCAGCCCGACCAGGCAGTCGGCCCGCTCGCGGCACTCCGGTGAGCCGTAGAGCGACAGGTCCTGCGACTTGCCCTGGAGGTCCGAGATCTTCGTCACTCCGAGCTCGTCGGCCTTGCTCTTCAGCATGCCCAGCGCATTCGCATCCGCGAACGGCGTCGGACTAAACGCGGTCTGGCCCTTCGGCTGGAGCTGCTGCTGCGCCTGGGAATAGGCCTCCTGGGCGTCGGCGGGAACGGTCTTCGCGCCGAAGATGGACTGGAGCAGCGTCGAGGTGTACTCGGGATAGCCGCTGATCTCTCCGTCCTGGAGTGCCTTGTAGGCGATCGTCTCGGAACCCAGGTTGAGGTTCGTCTTCACGTCATAGCCCGCCGCCTGGAGGGCTTGCGCGTAGATGTTCCCGAGGATGTATTCCTCGGTGAAGTTCTTCGAGCCCACCGTGAGCTGGATCCCCTGGTTGTCGGGGTTCGACTTGATCAGGTTGGCGGAGTTCCCCCCGCTCGTCCCGGTGTCGTTGTTGTCGCTGCCGCCCCCACAGGCGGCAACTCCGAGTGCGAGCACCAGCGCCGCAATCAGCGCGAAGGCCGCCCTCGTTCGCGATTGGCCGGTCAGCACGTGATCCTCCTCTGTCTGGGGCTGTCGTCACCCCCTGGAATGGACCGGGTGATCCTATGCGGCCGCACCGGCCCGCGCGAGCTTCAGCCCTCGCGGAGTCAGCGCCCACTGCAATCCGGCGAGGCTGAGCTCGAGCGTCAGCGTGAGAAAAGCGATCACGATCGCGCCGGCAACGACACCGGCGTCGCCATACACGTTGCGGCCCAGGATGAAGTCGCCGAGTGTGCTCAGACCGGCGAGTGACGCCAGCGCGACGGTGGCGATGATGTTCACCGCGGCCGTCCGTACGCCGGCCATGATCGTGGGCACTGCCAGAGGAAGCTCGACGCGCCGGATGACTTCGAATTCGCTCATGCCCATGCCGCGAGCAGCGTCGACGGCGCTTCGGTCGACCTGGCTGATGCCGACATACGCGTTGGTGAGGATCGGTGGAATGCCGAGGATCGTGAACGCGAAGGTGACGTTGCCGAGCCCGACCCCGATGTAGGCCGCCACGAAGGCGATCAGGGCCAGCTCCGGCACGGCTCGCCCGGCATTGCCTACGGCGATCGCGAAGGTCTCTCCCTTGCGCACGTGCCCGAGGATCACGCCGACCGGCAACGCAATCGCGGTCGCGGTCGCCAGCGCCAGGAAGGTGATCTTCAGGTGCTGGCCGGTCAGGTGGAGCACCTGATCGGGACCGCCGACCATGGTCTGGCCCGTCCGCGCCTCTTGCTGATGGAAGATGAAGTTGAACGCGTCGCCGAAGGTGCTGAGCAGACCGATATGGACGAAGGTGAGGCTCAAGCGACCGCCCCCCGGGCGGGCCGGCGCCACGGGGCGAGGAAGCGCTGCGCGCCGAGCAGCAACGCGTCGAAGGCGATCGCCATCAGGATGGACAGACCCCCGGCCATCACGATGTTCGTCTTGAACGTGATCTGCTGGTAGAGCGGCCCGCCGAGGGTGTCGACATTGGCGAACACCATCAGGGTGGAGATGGCCACCGTCGAGACGGTCGCGATCCGCAGGCCGGCGATGATCTCCGGCAGCGCCAGGGGCAACTCGACGCGCCAGAGGAGCTGGCGGTCGGTCATGCCCATCCCTCTGCCCGCATCCTTGCTCTCCGGAGGGACGTTGGCGAGCCCCGCCAGGATGTTCCGGAAGAGGATCTGGAGCGTGTAGACGGTCAGGATCAGGATCGCTGTGGTCCAGCCCAGCCCGGTGATCGGCAGGAGCAGGAAGATGAAGGCGAGCGAGGGGATCGTGTAGAGGACGCCCGTCGCCCCGGTGAAGGTCGAGACCAGCCAGCGCCGGCGATGCGAGATCAGGGCCAGGCCGAACGCGATCACAAAGCCCAGGGCCACGCACAACATCACCAGCAGAAGCTGGTTCAGGAACGGGGTCGTATAGCGGTCGAGGTTGTCGGCCGCCCATCCGAAGCAGAACGCCTTGTTCTGTGCCTGGCAGGGCGCGTTGGGGCCCGTGCGGTTGTGGATCTCGATGGCGCCGAGCAGCGGGGCGAGCTTGGCGAGCGCGAGACTCATACGCCGCGCGGCCGCTCGACCGCGGCGTGCTCCTCCACCTTGGCGTCGGGAGAGACCAGGAACTCCGAGATGATCTCCACAGAGAGGACGCCGGCGATCCGGCCCTGCGCGTCCGTCACCGGCGCGTACTGGGTCTCGGTCTGGAGCAGGTCGGCGAGCGCGTCTCGCATGACGTCGTCGGCATCGAGGATCGGCTCGGGCCCGGTGTCCGGGCTCTGGGGAACCGTGTCGCCTCTCAGGTCGGCGTCCGAGAGCCAGCCGATCGGCCGCCGCTCGGAGTCGACGACGAGGGCGTGCGGGACCTCTGCTCCCTCCAGCTTGGCCCGCACCTCTGCGGTGGCCTGCCCGACGAAGGCGAGCGGCGCCTCCCAGAGGTTGATGTCCCTCACCCTCATCAGGGCGAGCCGCTTGAGCGCGCGGTCGGCGCCGACGAAGTCCTCGACGAAGCCGTCTGCCGGAGCCATCAGGAGCTCGGCGGGAGTCGCGTACTGGGCGAGATGGCCGCCCTGCTTGAAGATCGCGATCCGGTCACCCATCTTGATCGCCTCGTCGATGTCGTGGGTGACGAACAGGACGGTCTTCTGGATCTCGGCCTGAAGGCGGAGGAACTCGTTCTGGAGGCGCTCGCGATTGATCGGGTCGATCGCGCCGAAGGGCTCGTCCATCAGCATCACCGGTGGGTCGGCGGCGAGCGCTCGGGCGACGCCGATCCTCTGCTGCTGGCCGCCGGAGAGCTGGCTGGGGAAGCGCTCGCCGAGCCCGGGATCGAGGCCGATCACGTCGAACAGCTCGCGGACCCGCTTCTGGGTGCGATCCCGATCCCACCCCAGCAGGCTCGGGACCGTCGCGATGTTGTCCGCGATGGTCTTGTGTGGGAACAGGCCGGTCTGCTGGATCACATAGCCCATCTCACGGCGCAGCTCGGTCGGGTCGCGGTCCCGCACGGATGTGCCGCCGATCAGGATGTCGCCCTCGGTGATCTCCACCGTTCGGTTGACCATCCGCATCGCCGTGGTCTTGCCGCACCCCGACGGGCCGACCAGGACGCAGATCTCGCCGGCTAGCACCTCGAGGGAAAGCTCGCTGATGGCGGGCTCGGTCTGACCCGCATATCTCTTGGTCACGCCCCGATACGAAACGGCAGCTGCTTGATGCCCAGCCTCCACTGCTGGCTAGCCTACCGGCGCTATCATCCGCCGGCCGCGGAAGGTGCGCGGCTCTTTTTATGGCCACTGCGACAGCGATGAAGACCTACCAGGCGAACGCCCAGGACCGCGAGCGGGACTGGCACGTCGTCGATGCCGAGGGCAAGACGCTCGGCCGCCTGGCGACCCAGATCGCCGACGTCCTGCGAGGAAAGCGCAAGCCGACCTACACGCCGCACGTCGACGTCGGCGACTTCGTCATCGTCGTGAACGCCGAGAAGATCAGGGTCACGGGCAACAAGCTCGAGGACAAGCGCTACTGGCGCCACAGCGGATACCCCGGCGGCATCCGCTCCCGGACCCTCGGCGAGCTGCTCGAGCAGCGGCCCGAGGAGGTCATCCGCAAGGCGGTCAAGGGGATGCTTCCCCGCAACCGGCTCGCCCGCCAGCAGCTTCGCAAGCTCAAGGTCTACGCCGGCCCGGAGCACCCGCACGCAGCCCAGCAGCCCAAGCAGCTAGACATACAGACTTGATGGCCGACGAAGAGCAGCAGCAGCCCGACGCGCCTCAGGGCGAGGGTCAGACCCCTCCCGAGGAGCAGCCGCAGGCTGAGGAGCAGGAGCAGCCTCAAGCCGAGGAGCAACCCCCCGCCGAGGAGGCCCTCGCCGAGGACGCAGCTGTCGAGGACGACACCCCCGCCGAGGAAGCTGCCGCGCCAGCCGACGAGGCGCCCGCGCCTGCCGAGGAGGCGCCCGCCGAGCAGCCCGCCCAGGCCGAGGGCAAGAAGAAGAAGGAGGACGTCGTTCCCGGCGCCGAGCTCGATCCGATCGCGCTCGAGCCCGACCGACCGCTGGACGCCGAGGAGCGCGCCCGCCAGGAGGCCGAGGAGGAGGAGCGCGCCCGGCGCGAGCGCGAGCTGATCGGCGAGGTCGATGAGACAGCGCCACTGGCCGCGCAACCCGCAAAGCTCTCCGGCGACGCGAGCTACTCCGCCACCGGAAAGCGGAAGTCCTCAGTTGCCCGGGTCATCCTGCGCCCCGGCGACGGCAACATCCAGATCAACAAGCGGAGCCTCGAGGAGTACTTCCCGCGCTCCTATCTCCAGACCGTCGCCAAGCAGCCGCTCGTCCAGAGCGGATACGAGGGCAACGTCGACGTCCGCATCCGAGTGCATGGGGGCGGCATCTCCGGGCAGGCCGCCGCGGTCCGTCACGGCATCGCCCGGGCGCTGATCGACGTCGATCCCGCCCTTCGCCCGGAGCTCAAGCGCCGGGGCATGCTGACCCGCGATTCGAGGGTCAAGGAGCGTCGTAAGGCCGGCCTGAAGAAGGCCCGCAAGAAGCCTCAGTTCTCGAAGCGCTAGCGTCCGCCGCGCGTGGCGGAGAGGAGATTCTTCGGGACCGATGGGGTCCGGGGCCCCGTGGGCGAATTGCTCACCCCCGATCTCGCAGTGCGGCTCGGCCGCGCCGCGGCGCTTCAGGCCGAGGCCGAGCGCCCGCAGGTCCTGATCGTCCGCGACACGCGTGAGTCGGGCCCGATGCTCGAGGAGGCGCTCGCGGCCGGGATCGCGGCGGGGGGAGGGGATGCGATGCTCGGCGGAGTCTTGCCGACGCCGGCCGCTTCGGTCCTCGCCCGCAGGCTGACGTTCGACCTGGCCGCGGTGGTCTCCGCCTCCCACAACCCCTTCGCCGACAACGGGATCAAGTTCTTCAACGCCCGCGGTACCAAGCTCGACGACGACGCGGAGCTCGAGATCGAGGGATTGATGGACGAGGACACCGGAGAGCGAGTCGGCGGCGTGCGCACGCTCGAAGGCGCCTTCGACGACTACATCCGGGAGCTCCGGACCGCCTTCCAGCTCGACCTCACAGGGCTGCGAATCGCCCTCGACTGCGCCAACGGCGCCACCCACCGGGCCGCCCCGGTGATCTTCCAGGGGCTCGGCGCGGACCTCGTGTTGACCGCGGTCGAGCCCGATGGCCGCAACATCAACGCGGACTGCGGGTCCACGCACCCCGAAGCGCTGATCGAATTGGTCCGCTCGTCCGGGGCCCACATCGGCTTCGCGTACGACGGGGACGGCGACCGCGTTCTTGCCGTCGACGGCAAGGGCCGCCTGCACGACGGCGACGACCTGATGGCGCTGATCGCCCTGGATCTGGAGAAGCGCGGCGAGCTCTCGGGCGGGGTGGCCGTGACGGTGATGACCAACTTCGGGTTCATGACCACGATGGAGAAGGACGGAATCGAGGTGGTCCAGACCCAGGTCGGGGATCGCTATGTGATCGAGCAGCTGCTCGACCGCGACTGGCGGCTCGGCGGCGAGCAGTCCGGCCACATCGTCTGGACCGATTTCACTCCCACCGGCGATGGGATCGCGGCCTCGCTGCTCACACTGCGAGCGCTCGGCAAGCGCCGCCTCGAGGACGTCGAGCCCTTCGAGCGACTGCCCCAGCGGCTGGAGAACGTCCGCGTGGCAGACCGCGATGCGATCGAGGGGGCAACCGAGGTGTGGAAGGCGGTCGAGTCCGAGAACGAGAAGCTCGAGGGCCGCGGACGCGTCCTGGTGCGCGCCTCCGGGACGGAGCCGCTGGTGAGGGTGATGGTGGAGGCGCCCGACGAGCATGAGTGCGAGGCGATCTGCGACGGCCTCGTCGAGCTGGTCCGGCGCGAGCTCGCGTAGATCCGGCTGCAAAGCTTGTGGCGGTCGTTTGTGGCGAGGCCGTCTGCCACTACCCTTACGTCCCTCATGTGCGGCATCGTCGGATACGTAGGTGACCGACCGTGCCGGGACCTGCTGATCGCCGGGCTGGAGAAGCTCGAGTACCGGGGTTACGACTCCGCCGGCATTTCAGTGCTCTCGGACGGTGAGATCGACAGCGTGCGCGCGGTCGGCAACCTGGCGAACCTCCGCGCCGCCGTCGAGGAGCATTCCTCGAACGGCGACGCCGGTTCCGTCGCCGTCGCCGCCAAGCCCGCGACCATCGGCCTCGGGCACACCCGCTGGGCGACCCACGGCCGGGTCACCGAGGAGAACGCCCATCCGCACGGCGACTGCGAGGAGCGGATCCACATCGTCCTCAACGGGATCGTCGAGAACCACGCTGAGCTGCGGCGCGAGCTCACCGGAGAGGGACACGAGTTCACATCCGAGACGGACGCCGAGATCGTCGCCCACCTGATCGAGCGCCACTACCAAGGTGACCTCACTGACGCTGTCCGGAAGGCGTTCGCCGATCTGCGCGGTCACTACGCATTCGTCGCGATGCACAACGACCATGAGGACACGCTGGTCGCGGCGCGGAAGGAATGCCCCCTGATCGTCGGGCTCGGGGAACACGAGAACTTCATCGCCTCGGCGATCCCGGCCTTCCTGGCGGAGACCCGGCGCGCCCTTGGGATCAAGAACGACGAGATCGTCACGATCCACGAGGGGGACGTCACCGTCACCAAGTCGGACGGCACCGTGGTCGACGACCGCGAACCGATCGAGGTGAGCTGGGACGAGGAGGCGGCCGAGAAGGGGGGCTACGACACCTTCATGCTCAAGGAGATCCACGAGCAGCCGGACGCCGTCGCGGAGACGATCACCGACCGGCTGCCCTCGCTCGACGGCGTCGATCTCTCGGACGTCGATCTCGACGACGAGTTCCTGAGGGGAATCGAGCGGATCGTGATCGTCGCCTGCGGGACCTCGTACCACGCCGGCCTGGTGGGCCGGTACGCGATCGAGAAGTGGGCACGCGTCCCGATCGAGATGGACATCGCCTCCGAATACCGCTATCGCGACCCGGTGCACCGGCCGAACGACCTCGTCATCGGGATCACCCAGTCCGGGGAGACCGCCGACACGCTCGCTGCGATGCGCCTGGCACGCGAGAGCGGGTCGAAGGTGCTCACGATCTGCAACGTGATGGGGAGCCAGGCGACCCGCGAGGCCGACGCGGTGCTGTACACGCGGTCGGGCATCGAGATCAGCGTCGCCGCGACGAAGACCTTCGTCAGCCAGGTGGCCGCCATGTACCTGCTGGGCCTGCGCCTCGCGGAGCTGCGGGGCACGATGGAGCCCGAGCGGCTCGCCGAGCTGGTCGCGGAGCTGAAGACCCTCCCCCACAAGCTCCAGGAGACGATCACCACCTGCGACGAGCCGGTCAAGGCGATCGCCAGGACGCATCACGGGCAGCGCTTCTTCATGTACATCGGCCGCCACATCGGCCTGGCCGTCTGCCTCGAGGGGGCGCTGAAGCTGAAGGAGGTCTCCTACATCCCCGCCGACGCCTACGCGGCCGGGGAGATGAAGCACGGGCCGATCGCGCTGCTCGACGAGTCGACGCCGGTGGTTGCGGTGGCGACCGACAGCCCGGTGGTCGAGAAGATGCTCTCCAACATGGAGGAGGTCCGCGCGCGCGGCGCCGACGTGATCGCGGTGGCCACCGAGGGCTCCGAGGGAGTCGAGGACGCGGCTGACCAGACCCTGTTCGTGCCGCGCACCGACTGGATCGTCCAGCCGATCGTCGCGATCGTGCCCCTCCAGCTCCTCGCCTACTACATCGCGCGCGAGAACGGGCTCAACGTGGACCAGCCGCGAAATTTGGCGAAGACGGTCACCGTCGAGTGATCTAGGATCCTCGCCTCGTGAGTCGCCGCCGCATCTTCACGCCCCTGCTCGCCTGCGCCGCGATCCCGGCCGCGATCCTCGCCGGCTGTGGTGGCGGGGGTGGAGGTGGCAGCACCGACGTCGGCCCTGCCGCGGCGGTTCCGGCGAACACGCCGATCTACCTGGACGCCACCGTCAAGCCGACTGGCTCGGCCCAGTCGGACGCCAACGCGGCCCTCGGCAAGATCCTCGACACCCCCGATCCCGGAGCGAAGATCGTCTCGCTCCTCGAGGACCAGTCCAAGGCCGACGGTCACCCGATCGACTTCCAGCAGGACGTCACGCCGTGGCTGGGCGAGAAGGCGGGCGTGTTCTTCACCTCTCTCGGCACCGACTCCAAGGGTGTGGCGGTCGTCGAGACCACCAACCCGGCCGCCTCGCTCGCCTTCGCCCAGAAGGCCTCCGGCGATACGGCCACGGACCCGGCGCCCCAGAGCTACAACGGAGCGACCTACCAGGTCGACAAGAGCCAGCCGGGCCAGGTCTTCGGCACCGTCGGCGACTTCCTCGTCGAGGGGGGCCTCACCGGCTTCAAGGCGGCGGTCGATGCGAACAAGGGCGACTCGCTGGGCGACAGCAGCGACTTCAAGGACTCGATCGGCGATCTGCCGGACGACCGGCTGGGGACCCTCTACACGGTCCCCAATGACTTCATCACTGCGCTCGGGCCCGACCAGTTCGACCCGCAGAGCAAGGCGCTGCTCGAGAAGACCGCGGGCGACAGCCTGGACAAGCCGGTCGCGGGAGCCCTGACGGCCTCGGCGGACACGATTCAGCTCGAGGCGACCGGCGGCAGCAACGGCGTCGACACGCCCGAGAGCTCGCTCATCGGTGGTGTTCCCGGGCAATCCTGGCTCGCGTTCGGGCTCGGCAACCTCGGCGATTCCGTCAAGAAGAGCATCGATCAGCTCAAGGATCAGATTCCGAACTTCGACGCGGCCCAGGCGCAGATCCAGCAGGCCACCGGGTCCTCGCTCGAGCAGCTCACCGGCGCCCTTGGGGACGCGGTCCTCTACGTCCAGGGGACGACGCAGCGGACGCTGACGGGTGCCCTGATCGTCCAGTCCAAGGACACCGAACTGACCGGGAGGCTTCTGACCCAGCTGCAGAGCCTGCTCCAGCTCGGCAGCGGTGGCGTCAAGCCGCTGCAGCTGTCGGGGGGTGGGACGGGGTTCCAGATCAACGACCCGAGCGTGGCGCCGCGGCCCGTCGAGCTCGCGCAGCAGGGCGACAAGCTGGTGATCGGATACGGCGCCGGCTCGGCCGAGGCGAGCCTGACACCGGCACAGACGCTGGCCGACTCGCCGACCTTCTCGGCTGCCCACGACCAGATCTCCTCACTCGGCACGGACCTCTTCCTCGACATGCCCTCCGTATTCGCGCTGGCCGAATCGACGGGAGCCAAGTCGGATCCGGGCTACACCCAGGCCAAGCCCTACCTCGACGCTCTCACCTATCTCGTCACGGGGTCCGGCAGCAGCGGCGACAAGGCCGAGTTCAAGGCGGTTCTGGGCCTCAAGTAGGCCCCGGCGCGCCGTGGCGACCACCGTCGGCATCGACCTGATCGAGATCGAGCGCGTCGAGCGTGCCCTGGAGCGCCGCCCGCGGCTCGCCGATCGCCTCTTCACTGCGGACGAGCTTGCCTATGCGCGCCGGCGCGCGAGGCCGGGCCGCCACCTCGCGGCGCGGTTCGCCGCCAAGGAGGCCGTGATCAAGGCGCTCGGGAAGGGTGTTTCGCCGAAGGAGATCGAGATCGAGGCGGGAGAGCCTCCGACGGTCCGGCTCCACGGCCGGGCGGCCGAGCTCGCGGCGGAGACGCCCATCGCCGTCTCGCTCACCCATTCGCGCGAGAACGCCGCGGCCGTCGCAATCGCCGGTTAGTTCTACCTGCGCTTCGCGCGCTGCTTCAGGAAGGCCTTGGTCTCCGCACCGACGACGTTCACCAGGTTCCCCAGTGCGATGTTCATGTCGGCCAGATGGAGGCCCCAGCTGGCGTCGGGCACTGGGTTGAGCTCGCGGGCCCCGGCGACCGGAGAGATCATCAGCACGTTCGCGCCGTTGCTCTGCACACACTGACCGGTGTAGTGGTCCTGCGGCTCGACCCACGGGGTCGCCGCCGTGGGCGGGCTGCCGTTGTAGAGGATGCTGATGCCGAGTCCGATCGTCCCGTTGAACGGCGCGGTCGGGGAGAGCGTCTCCAGCGAGCCCACTCCACCGCGGAGCGCGGCCGGGTTGGTGCAGAGCACCTCGGTGTTCGCGGGCTGGGCCTGCCCGAACGCCTGCGTGAGGACCCCCGGGCCCTTGCCGAAGATCGCGTCGTCCGGCGGGGTCTGGTCGAAGGTCGAGAAGGCGATCACGCAGGCGAGCCGCCGCGGGCTCCGGCATCCCGGGACGTGCCTGAACACCCCGCCCACGTTTCGGCCCTGCTGAACGGTGACGTTCCCGCCGAGCAGGATCGCCGAGAGCAGGTTGCGCCGTGCCGAGGGGAACGGGTCGATCTTCTGCCGCACCAGCTCCTCGAGCATCCCGGAGCCCTGCGAGTGGCCGATCAGGACGACGCCGCGGCCGTGGTTGTAGCGCCGCATGTACTCCTTCCACGCCGCGCGCACGTCGCCGTAGGCGGTCAGGAGAGCCTCGGGAGGTGGCGTGCTGCCGAGCCCCTGCAGGGTCAGCTGGCGGTACATGGGCGCGAAGACGCGGCAGCGCTGGGAGAACCTCGACGCCTGGTACTGCGCGATCGAGATCTCCTCCGGGTCGATCGAGAGATCGGAGTTCTCCGTCTTGTCGTCGCTCACCGTCGGGTAGACGTAGAAGCAGTCGATCGGCGGGCGCTTCGCGTTCTTCGGGTTCTCGACGTGGCTTTGCCCGGCCGAGTCGAAGACGGTCGTCTGCAGGCTGCCGAGACATGGATTCGGGTTCGTCCCCGGCTTGCAGAGCCAGGTGGTCGCCGCACCGGCCCCCGATGGCAACGCCAAGACGACGAGGTACGCGGCAACGCAGAGCGCCAGCACGGCCAGGCGATTGGGTCGTCCCTCCATGGACCTGCGCGGAGGTTATCCCAGAGTAGGCTCACGCCGATGGAGGACTGGCTCGATCCGTGCCTGGATGCCGAGGAGATGCGCGCCACGGACGCTTGGGCGATCAAGCAGCAGGGCGTCCCGTCCCTCGAGCTGATGGAGACCGCCGGCCGGGCGGTCGCCGAGGCCGCCGACGAGATCGCGACCTCGAGCAGGGCGGCGATCGTCTGCGGCAAGGGGAACAACGGGGGAGACGGGTTGGTCGCCGCCCGCGCCCTGCGTGAGACCGGGTTCGAGGTCGATGCGCTGCTGCTGTCACCGGCCGACGAGCTTTCCGATGACTCCAAGGCGAACGTCGATCGGTTCGACGGGGCCCGCCAGGTGGATCCAGGCGATCTTGCCGACGCGATGGCGGGGGCGGGTGTGGTGATCGACGCGGTTTTCGGCACCGGGTTCGCCGGAGCGCCGCGCGGGCCCGCCGTAGCGGCGATCGAGGCGATGAACCAGGTGGACGCCCCGGTGGTGGCGACCGACATCGCTTCTGGCGTCAACGCATCGACGGGCGAGGTGGAGGGCGCGGCCGTCGCGGCCGACGTCACCGTGACGTTCCACGCGCCGAAGCTCGGCCACTGGATCGCGCCGGGCAAGGAGCACACCGGCGAGCTGCGGGTCGCGCCCATCGGGATCCCGGATGGCGCACCGGTCGAGCCGAATGCCGGTCTGATCGGCCCCCGGGTGCTGGAGCTGGCGCCCAGCCGCGCCGCAGGGTCCACCAAGTTCAGTTCCGGGCAGGTGCTGATCGTCGGTGGATCTCGCGGGCTCACCGGCGCCGTGTGCCTTGCGGCCCTCGCGTCGGTCCGGACCGGGGCGGGATACGCGACGGTCGCCGTCCCCGCGGACCTGGAGCACATCTTCGAGATCAAGCTGACCGAGGTCATGTCACTCGGCTGCGCGAGCCGCGACGGCAGGCTGCGCCCGGCGGCCTCGGAGCAGATCCTCGGTGCCGCGGAGCGCGCCGCCTGCGTGGTGCTCGGATCCGGCATGGGCCGCGAGCAGGGGACCCAGCGCCTGATCCAGGAGCTCACCGAGCGAATCGAGGCGCCACTGGTGATCGACGCGGACGGCCTCAACGCCCACGCCGCGCGAATCGAGAACCTCGCCGCGCGCAAGTACCCCCTCGTCCTCACCCCGCATGCCGGCGAGATGGGCCGCCTGCTCGACCGGGACTCCAAGGAGATCGAGGCCAAGCGAGCGGAGAGCGCGCGCGAGGCGGCGAGCCGCAGCGGGGGCATCGTCCTGCTGAAGGGCGACGACTCGATCGTCACCGACGGCAATCGCCTCGCCGTCAACACCGTCTCGAGTCCACAGCTGGCAACCGCCGGCACAGGGGACGTCCTCTCAGGGATGATCGCCGCCCTGATCGCGCGCGGGATGGACCCGTTCGCCGCGACCTGCGCCGCGGTGGTGGCGCACTCGCGGGCGGGGCGAGCCGCCGGGGACCGCGTCGGCCACGATTCCGTGATCGCCGGCGACGTCATCGAGTCGATCCCCGCGGGGCTGGCGCTCTGAGCTCCCCGGAGACGACAGGGCGAGCGCTGGCGACGATCGAGGCCGGTGCGGTCGAGCGCAACTGCCGTCTTCTGAAGGAGCGGGTCGGCGATGGTGTCGAGCTCTGTGCCGTGGTCAAGGCCAACGGCTACGGCCATGGCGCCGCCGTCTGCGCGGCCGCCGCGCTGCGCGGCGGAGCAAGCAGGCTCGCGGTGGCGGCGGCCGGGGAGGCCGAGGAGCTCCGGCTGCATTTCCCTGACGTTCCGATCCTGGTCATGGGCGCGCTCACCCCCGAGGAGCTGCGCACCGCGCTCACCGCGCGGGCGGATGTCGCGGTCTGGCGCGAGGGCTACCGGGAGCTCTGCTCCGCCATGTCGGAGGAGCTCGGCCGCATGGTCCGGGTGCACGTCAAGCTCGACAGCGGCATGGGCCGGCTCGGCGAGCGCGACTCGGAGCGGCTCGTCGAGCTCGCTCGCGCTTGCGTCGAGGACCAGCGCCTGGACGTGGCGGGGGTCTGGACGCACTTCGCGACGGCCGATGAGGAGGGCGATGACTTCATGGCGGAGCAGCTCGCCGCCTTCGCACCGGTCGCGGAGGCGGTGCACGAGCTCGCCCCTGGCTGCACCGTCCATGCCGCAAACAGCGCCGCCACCCTGCGCGACGCCGGGACGCACTTCGACATGGTCCGCTGCGGAATCGCGGTCTACGGGCTCGATCCGTTCGGGAGGGACCCGGCCGAGCATGGCCTGGAGCCGGCGCTCGAGCTGCACTCCTATGTCGCGGACGTGAAGCGCTTCGAGCGCGGGGCCAGCGCTGGATATGGCCGAACCTGGCGCGCCCCGGAGGAGACCTGGGTCGGCGTGCTGCCGATCGGCTACGGCGACGGGGTCCGACGGGGCCTCTCCAACAACGCCGACGTGCTCGTCGCCGGGCGGCGGTATCCGCTGGTCGGGACCGTGTCGATGGACAACATCACCATCGACCTCGGGCCGGAGACCGACGTCGAGCCAGGCGCGCCGGCCGTGCTGATCGGCGCACAGGGCTCCGAGCGGATCCTGGCCGAGGAGGTCGCCACCAGTCTCGGCACGATCAACTACGAGGTGACCTGCGGGATCTCGCAGCGCGTGCCGCGCGAGGTGACCGAGTGAGGGCGTCCCTCGAAAACGCTCTGGGCGCCGCTCCCTCGATTGCCGCGTCCCGCACCGCCCTGGAAGAGCATCCGGGCCCGGTCTGGATCGTCGGCGGAGCGGTTCGAGACGCCGTGCTCGGAGAGCCGGTCGCCGACGCGGACCTGGCGATCGGGCGGGGAGAGGAGGAGGGGGCTGCTCGCGCGATTGCGCGCGTGGCCGGAGGCTCTGCCTTCGCGCTCTCCGAGGAGCATGCGACGTGGCGGGCGGTCGCTCCGACCGGCGGCTGGCACGTGGACGTCGCGGGCCTGCGGGCCGAGGCGATCGAGGACGACCTGCGCGCCCGGGACTTCACGGTCAACGCGATCGCCGTCCCCCTGGTCGGGGGCGACCCGATCGATCCGACTGGCGGAATCGCGGACGCCGATGCGCGGATCCTGCGGGCGGCCTCCGAGATCGCATTCGAGGAGGATCCGCTCCGTCTCCTCCGCGCCTGCCGTCTCGCCACCGGTCTCGGCCTCTCGGTGGACTCGACGACAGCCGAGCTGGCTCGCGGCCATGCCGCTCACGCCGCCGATCCGGCCGGCGAGCGCCAGTTCGCGGAGATCCGCGGGATCGTCGCGGGGCGGGACCCGCTCGCCGGCATCCGCCTGATGGAGGAGCTCGCCGTCCTGCCCGTGGTCCTCCCCGAGCTCGAGAACCTCCGGGGGGTCGTGCAGAACCCGAACCACCACCTCGACGTGCTCGGTCACACGCTCGCGGTGCTCGAGGAGTGGCTCGGCATCGAGGCTGACCTGCGCGGTTTCGCCGGCGATCTCGCCGGGGAGGTGGAGGAGTTCCTGGCCGAGCCCCTCGCCGACGAGCTCAGCCGCCGCAGTGCCCTTCGCTTCGGCGCGCTCTTCCATGATCTCGGCAAGCCCGAGACCCGGGCGGAGGGATCCGGATACGTGACCTTCATCGGCCACGATGAGGTGGGCGCCCGGATCATCGCCTCGATCTGCCACCGACTGCGCACCAGCCGGGCGCTGAGTGCCCACCTGCAGGGCCTCGCCCTTCATCACCTGCGGCTCGGATTCCTGATCCACCAGAGGCCGCTGTCGCGGCGGGCGGTCTACGACTACCTGGTCGCCACCGAGCCGGTGGCGCCCGACGTCACCCTGCTCACCGTCGCCGACCGCCTGGCGGCGCGCGGCGAGGGCCCGCTGGCGAGCCCGGAGATGGTCGGCGCCCACCTCGACCTTGCCCGGGAGATGATGCGAGACGCACTCGCCTGGCACCGGCAGGGCTCGCCGCGGCCACCGATCACAGGCGACGAGCTCGTCGACGAGCTCGGCCTCTCACCGGGCCCCGAAATGGGCAGGGTCCTGGAGGAGCTCCGCGCCGAAGCGTTCACCGGCGAGATCACCAGCCGCTCGCAGGCTCTCGAGCGCGCGAGGCAGCTCAGCTAGCCCTGGACGGCTGTTCGAGGGCAGAGGCCTCACCCGTACCCCGGCGGGGAGCCACGCCGCTCTTTGACTGAGTGCCCGAAATAGCCAGGAAAGAGAGAGTGTCCGAGATGAAGAAGCTGATCAGCGCATGCGCCGTTTGCGCGATGGCGGTAGGACTCGTCGCCGTCCCAAGCGCGCTGGGCGTAAAGAGCGCGAAGCAGGTCGGCGGGACCGTGAGCGTCGGAGTCACTCCGAGCACGTTCACGACCGGAGACACCACCGTGACGACCGCGACGGTCAGCGGGAACGTGGCGTCGAACAGCGGCTGCCGCAAGGATCGCACGGTGCACTTCGCATACGTGAACGGGGCAAACGTCACGCCGCTCGCGGAGACCGCGGTCACCCGTTCCAACGGTGACTACACCGCGACCGTGCCGAAGCCCACCGACACCAACCCGCCCACGACGAGCGTGACGCTCAGGGTCACGGTTGACCCGGTCACCCGGAAGGTCGGCAGCAAGAAGAAGGGCAAGAAGACGAAGAAGGGTCGCGCCTTCAACTGCCTGACGATTACCGGCGACAGCGCGCCGCTGACGATCGCCCCGGCAGCGCTCTAGACAACTCGCAAATCGGCATCCAAGTGCCCATGAGTGGCCCGCCCAGGCGGGCCACTCATGTTTCGGGATAGCCTGGCGCGCGCATGGCCGATGACTGCCTGTTCTGCGGAATCGTCGCCGGCTCGATTCCGAGCGAGACGATCGACTCCGATGAACGCACCGTCACGTTCATGGACATCAACCCGGCGACGCCCGGTCACGCCCTAGTCGTGCCGAGGACTCACTCCGCGGACCTGCTCGAGATCGGAGCCGACGATCTCGGCGCGACGGTGCTGGCCGCGCAGCGGCTGGCGAAGCGGATGAAGGAAGTGCTGGGGGCGGATGGGATCAACCTGATCAACGCCTGCGGGGCCGCCGCCTGGCAGACGGCCTTCCACTTCCACATTCACGTGGTGCCGCGTTACGAGGATGATCCGCTGAAGCTGCCATGGATCCCCGAGCCCGGGGATTCCGACCAGATCGCCCAGGTGGCGTCAAGACTGCGAGGAGAAAATGGCTGAGACCGAGACAAAGACGGCTGCGCCGATCCGGCTGGAGCGCGACGGCAACGTCGCGTCGATGGTGCTGTCCAACCCGCCGCTCAACCTGTTCGGCGACGACGCCTGGGGGGCGCTGGTCTCCTGCATCGACGAGGTCGAGAAATCGGACGCGCGGGCCCTCGTCTGGCGCGCCGACGGCGACATCTTCACCGGCGGCGTCGACGTCAACAGCTTCAAGCGGGTGCAGGAGGAGGGCAGCGCCTCGGACTCGTTCGGCTCGTTGATCCCCGTCGTCCGCAGGCTCGAAGAGCTGCCGATCCCCACGATTGCCTTGGTTCACGGCCTGTGCCTGACGGCCGGCCTGGAGATCTCGCTGGGCTGCGACATGATCTGGGCGACCGAGTCGGCCCGATTCGGCCTCGTCGAGGCGGTAGTCGGGCTGACGCCCGGCGCGGGCGGCACGCAGCGGATGGCAGAGCGTGCGGGCCCCGCGCGGGCGGCCGAGTTCGTGATGAGCGGCGGGCTCTACGACGCCGCGACCCTCGAGCGCTGGAACGTCGTCAACCGGGTGGTCCCCGACGATCAGCTGCTGGAGAAGGGGATGAAGTTCGCCCGCAGGCTGGCGGACGGACCGACGGTCGCTCACGGGGCGACGAAGACGATCATTCGCGGCTTCCGCGCCGGTGGGGTCAATCGGGCGGATGAGGTCACGCCGGGCGTGTTCGCGGACCTGTTCGCCTCGAAGGACCTGAAGAACGCCGTGGCGAGCTTCCTGAAGGATGGGCCCGGCAACGCGACATTCGAGGGGAAATAGCCCCAGGCGCTACCCTGCCCGGTCGCATATGGCGAAGGAAGAGAAGATCGAGATGGAGGGCGAGATCACCGAGGCGTTGCCGAACACGATGTTCCGTGTGAAGTTGGACAACGACCACGAGGTCCTCGGCCACATCTCGGGCAAGATGCGCCGCCACTACATCCGGATCCTCCCGGGAGACCGGGTGAAGATCGAGCTCTCCCCCTACGACCTCGACCGCGGCCGGATCACCTACCGGTACAAGTGACAGCGAAGTAGCTCCCCGCTCCGGTCCTCTGCGCGTGCTGCTTTCGACTCAGCCGTCAGCCGCCTAGCTCAGATAGGACCCGGATGCGGTCGAATCCGGATTCGCCAGCTCAGCGATCAGCGAGGACCAGCCGAATTCCTTGGCGCCTAGGCCCTCGCCCGTATAGGGCTCGTAGAACTCGCGCAGGCCCTCCGCCGCCACGGCCTCGCTGAGTCGCGTGGCCATCTCCATCGCCTCGGCCTCGTACCCGAGTCGCAGGAGCCCAATCCAGATCAGCCACGCCGAGTTGATCCAGGTGGGCCCGCGCCAGTAGAGACGCCGGAGCGGCCCCTTCCACTTGCGCGGCTCGAATGTCGGCTCCTCCGCGGAGACCGACGTCGGTGGGAAGGGGAGCCAGTACTTGCGCCGATCGAGGAGGTGCTCCTCGACGAGCCGCCGGCCGATCTCCTCCGGGAGGTCCGGGAGGGCCAGCGGCGCGAGCGCGGACCAGGTCGAGGTCCGCAGGCGCCGGTCGCCCTTCGCCACTGCGTCTGTCCTGTCCTCGTGCGCGAGATCGCCGCGCGCGACGTCCAGGAAGAGCCCACGGTGCTCGTCCCAGAATCGCTCGATCAGCCGCGGGGTGATCGATTCCTCTCCCATGGCGAGCCGGGCAAGACACCAGAGGACGTTGACGATCACCTCGCAGAGCACAGGGCCGCCAACGTCGACGACGCGGCGCGCATTCCAGTCCATGCGGCGGTTCCTGGCGATCAGAAAGGGGAACAGCGTCCGGGCGTGGGCGCGGAGCCCCCAGACCGGGTCGAACTTGGGCGAGGAGTCGAGCCCCGACTCGTCGGGCTGGACGATCCAGATCAGGCCGTCGCCGTCGAGGTCGCGATTTGCCTCCAGCCAGCGGTGGTGGGCGGCGATCCGCGGCTCGGAGGCAGGGTCCCCGACGGCGATTCGCCACGCCCAGGCGAGCAGGGGCGGCTGGATCGTCGAGGTGTTTCTCGCCTTCCGCGACGTGACGTTGTAGGTCCAGCGGCGCTGCCAGTCGACGTGGCGGTGCCAGAAGATCGTGTGGCCGATGAAGCCGTCCTCCGAGCCGCCATTGAGCAGGCTGCGAAGCTCGCTCTCGGCTCGGGCCCGGTCGAAGCGCCGCCAGACGATCGCGTGAAAGCACGAGTCCCAATACCACTGCCACGGGTAGTGCCCCGGGCTCGGCCGCGAGTACCCGAAGTGGACCCCGTCGCGTTCGCCGTCTATCCAGTTCCCGCGCAGGGTCTCCTCGACGATTCCTAAGACCTGGCCATGCACCGGTATCGGCTCAGTCAATCGTCATCCGCCGCATGCCCCTGAGGGCGAAGAAGCTGAGCACCGCGGCGAGCCCGACCAACGTCACGAGCCCCGGCCACGTGTCCGACCAGGTGACCTCCCCGATGAACCCCTGGCGCGCTGCGTCGACGACCTGGGTGACGGGGTTGTACTTGGCGACCGTCTGCAGCCATCCCGTGAGCAGGTTCTGCGGCGCGTAGGCGGTCGTGGTCAGCACCGCGAGCAGCATTCCGATCTGCATCAGCGGCGCCGCCGACTGCGTGCGGAACCTGAAGGCGAGTGACGTGCCCCAGGTTGCCGCCACCACCGCCATGCCCATCACCAGGAAGAGGGCCAGCAGCAGGCCCAGGAGCCCCGGCCAGTGGACCCCCACGACGAAGCCGACGATCAGCAGGAAGGTCGCGGGGAGAAGCGAGCGGAGGCTGGCGGAGAGCACGAGCCCGGCGAGCAGCACCGGCCGGGGCGCCGGGGAGGCGAGGAGCCGGTCGAACCAGCCCTGCTCGATGTCACGCGCCAGGTTGACGCCGGTGGCGGCTCCGGTGAAGCCGGCGCCCTGCAGCATGCTCACCGGGATCAGGAAGCTCTGGTAGCTGTGGGTGTCGAAGCCGGGGAGAAGGGTGAGGCTCCCGAAGACGCTCGTCAGTCCCAGGAAGAAGATCGCGGGGGCGAGGATCCCCGGAATCGCGGCGCCGGGCACCCGGAAGATCTCGTTGAGCGCCCGCCGCACGAGCGCGCGGACCGTCGCCCACCAGCCCCGCCACGGTCCCCTCATACGCCCCTCCGCACGCGGCCGATGAGCGCGAACCGGCAGAGCGTCAGGCCGAATATCCCGACGCCGATCACCGAGGCCACGGCCTTCAGCTGCGTGGTTAGCGACCACCCCGCGATGATCGGCTCGCGGATCCCGTTGACGACGAAGCTCAGCGGGTTGTACTGGGCGATCCAGCCGGCCGGGTCGAGCATCAGGTTCGCCGGGAAGAAGGCGTCCGAGAGAAAGAGGATCACGAAGACGAGGGGGAAGATCCCCTGGACGACGCTGGCGCTGTTCGTTCGCAGGGCGATCGCGGCCCCGATCGAGCCGAACGCGAGCGCGGCGGCCGAGACGAGGACCGTGATCCAGAGCGCGGCGGGGATCCCCTCGTTGATCGACGCTCCGAAGATCAGGCCGAGGACGATGAAGTACACGGCGATGATCCCCCCGAGCACGGCCGTCGCCGCGAGCCGGCCGAGCACCACGGCATAGCGGGAGATCGGGGCGGCGAACAGGCGGTCCGTGAAGCCCATCTCGATGTCGATCGCGAACGCGATCGCACCGGAGTTGCCGGTCATCATCACCGACTGGACGATCGCGCCCGCGAGCATGAACGAGAGGAAGTTGTCGACGGGCGGGAACTGCGGAAGGTTGATTGCACGCCCCGCGCCGGCGGTCTGGATCGCGAGCAGCGCCGTGGGGAAGAGGATCAGGGGCGCGGCGAGCTGCGGCCGTCTCAGCGTCTGGACGACGGACCGCTTGCCGAGGGCCGCGACCACCCGGGCGTTGGTCGCGAGCCGGTCGGTCATTCTGCGACCGCCTCCGTCTCACCCGTCTCCTGCGACGCGCCCTCGAGGTGCTGTCCCGTCTTGTTGACGAACACGTCGTCGAGCGTGGGCTGCACCAGATCGAGGGACTCCACGTCCAGCCCCGCGTGGTTGAGGGCGACGACGATCGGCCCGACCTCCGCGGTGCCGTGCTCGAGCTCGACCATCAGCGTCCCGTCACGGGCCGGAAGCGGCCGTCCGAAGCGGTCGAGCACCTCCTCGGCTCTCGCCTCCTTGCCGGCCTGCTCGACCAGGCAGATCTCCAGGTGCGGCTTGCCGACCTCGGCCTTCAGCGCCTGCGGGGTGCCCTCGGCGACCAGCCGGCCGCCGGAGATGATCCCGACGCGGTCAGCGAGCTGGTCGGCCTCCTCGAGGTACTGGGTCGTGAGGAAGACCGTCGTTCCGTCGTCGTTCAGCTTTCCGACCTCCTCCCAGATCGCCTTGCGGCTGACGGGGTCGAGCCCAGTCGTGGGCTCGTCCAGGAAGAGGACCTCAGGGGTATGGACCAGAGCGGCGGCGAGGTCGAGGCGCCGGCGCATGCCGCCGGAGTACGTGCCGACCCGCCGATCGGCGGCGAGGGTGAGCCCGACTCGGTCGAGCAGCCACTGACCTCGCTCCTTGCCGTCCTTCTTGGGGATGCCGTGGAGCGTCGCCTGGAGCTCGAGCAGCTCGCGTCCGGTCATCAGCGGGTCGAGGGCCGCCTCCTGGAGGGCGACTCCGATCTTGCGGCGCACCGCACCCGCGTCCTTGGCGACGTCGAACCCCGCCACGACCGCCCGGCCTCCGGTCGGCAGCAGCAGCGTGGTCAGCATCCGGACCGTGGTGGTCTTGCCGGCGCCGTTCGGGCCCAGGAACCCATAGATCTCGCCCTCCGCCACTTCGAGGTCGACGCCGTCAACCGCCACGATGCCGCCCTCGAACTCGCGAGCAAGTTGCTGCGTCTCGATGGCGGCCACGGTCACGGGACGATAACCGGCGGCCGGGACTGGCCCCGGAGGTGGATCACACAGCTACGCGCTGATCCGCAGCGGCAGCGACGCCTGGGGCGGGGCCCCGCGGCGGCGCCCGCCCAGGCGCGTCACCACGGCCCGTGGGCCCGGCGGGAGTCGGCCGTCGGTCGCCACCCACGAGCCCGCCAGGATCAGCAGCAGCCCGGCGATCGCTCCCGCACCCGGGCTCTCGCCCAGGACGATCACGCCGAGCGTCACCGCCACCACCGGGTTCACGTAGGTGATGATGGAGGCGCGGCCCGCGCCGACCTCCTTGACCAGCACCATCAGGATCACGAAGGCGGTCGCCGTGCAGACGATCCCGAGCACCACCAGCGAGGCCAGGGCGTCGGCGGGGGGTGTTGACTTCGGGAAGGTGAGGAGCGCGGCCGGCGTGAGGAGCACCGCGGCCACGGTGAGGCTCGCGGCCATCGTCGCGCGTGGATCGAAGTCGATCAGATGGCGCTTGATGATCATCGGTCCCGCCGCGTAGCCGAATGCGGCCAGCATCACGGCGGCCGCTCCCAGGATCGCGCCCGGGTTTGCGCTGAGGTCGATCCCGACGAGGGCGATCACCCCGGCGAGGCCGATCAGCATTCCGACCATGCGGGTCCGCGTCGGCCGCTCGGTGTGGTCGAAGCGCAGGGCCAGCAGCGCGATCAGCAGCGGGACCGTGGCGATCACGATCGCAGCGACCGAGGAGTCGACGTGGCGCTCGCCGGCGGCGATCAGCGGGAACGGCGAGTGCCATCTCGACGGTGGCGTAGGCGAGAATCCACCGGCGCGGTCCGCGGCGCAGCATCTCGAGGCCCTGCCTCGGAACGATCGCGAAGAGGAGCGAGGCGCCCAGGACGATCCGGGCCCAGGCGAGGAAGAAGGGGGAGACGCCGCCGTCCACGGCGACCTTGATGAAGAGGTAGGGGACGCCCCAGATCAGCGAGAGCGCCGCGAAGGCAAGCCAGGCCCGTTGATTCACACGGCGGAGGGCGAAGCCCGTAGCTCCACGAACTCGCGGTCGGTGGCGCGCTCGAGCCCCTCTGCCGCGTCGAGCAGAAGGGCGTCGGAGCCCCAGGTGCCGAGGAGCTGCAGCGCGGCGGGCATCCCGCCGTCCAGGCCGACCGGGACGCTCACGCCGGGGACGCCGGTGAGGTTCGCGAGCACGCCCTGGCGGGCGTTGCCCGAATCTGCAGACTCGACGCCCGATGGCAGCTCGATCATCGGCTCGGTGAGCGACGGCGCGACGGCGGGGACCGTCGGCCAGGCGAGCATGTCGATGTCCTCGAAGAGGGCCGCCAGGTCTCGCCGCACCTTGGCGCGGACCTTGAACGCCCGCGCCGTCAGGCTCAGAGGCAGGAGCGCCCGCAGCTTCAGCACGCCGCGGTTGACCAGGCCGAGCTCCGGGCTCAGCCCGTTCAGGACGGCGGGCACCAGGTGCGCCGCCTCCTCCGCCTGCGCGACCAGCAGCGCGGCCGGGAGGATCATGTCCAGGTCCGGCAGCTCGACCTCGACGACCGTGCCGTCGACCTCGGCTCGCAGCGACTCGAGCGCGGCCTCGCAGGCCTCGCGGACGCCGGGAGCCGAGTCGCTCCAGAAGGGATCCCTCACCACGCCGATCTTCAGTCCGCTCGGCTCTCCCGCGGTGATCTCCTCCCCGAACAGGACGGACGCGAGCAGCCGGCAGTCGGCGGCGTCGCGGCAGAGCGGGCCCGAGACGATCGTCTCGGTGTTGGAGATGTGATGGCCCTCCATCGCCGAGCGCCCGAAGGTCGGTTTCAGGCCGGTGAGCCCGCAGTAGGCGGCCGGGTAGCGAATCGACCCGAGCCCGTCCGCTCCGACCGCGCCCGAGACGAGTCCGCCGGCGACCGCCGCCGCGGGCCCGCTGGAGGATCCGCCGGGGCAGCGCTCGAGGTCCCAGGGGTTGTGGGCGGCTCCGTAGAGCGATGTGTTGCCGGTGCTGCTCGAGCCCAGCTCGTGCATGTTGCCGACGCCCGCGATCACCGCACCGACGTCGCGGAGCACGCGGTAGGGCGCGGACTCGCCCGGCTCGAGGGTGACGCCGGGCACCGAGGCGGCGCCGAAGGTTTCTGCGCGCCAGGGCAGCGGCCACTCGTCCTTGATCAGGACAGGGACGCCGCGCAGCGGGCCATCGGGAGCCTGCTCGAGCATCTCGCGGGAGCGGTCGGGAAAAATCGCGATCACGGCGTTCAGGTCGGGATTCCGCTCCTCGATCCTGGCGAGGCAGGCGTCCAGCAGCTCGGCCGGGTCCAGCTCGCCGGCTGCGATCTGCGCTGCCTGCTCGCGTAGTGGGAGCGAAAGGGCGTCGAGGGCGCTCATCGCGCCGGAGGCTTCGACATGTCGGGGTGCGGCTCGGGCTCGATGCCTGTGAGGTCGGCATCCCGCAGCAGCTCCATGCCCGGCTCATAGAGGGACCAGACGCCGGCCATCGCCGCCCGCTCATCGTCGTCCGCGACGATCCCAAAGGTCTCGAGACCGCCGTTCAAATAGCTCTGGAATGCGGATTCGCCCTCCATCCGCGTGAACCCTACTCGGTGCGTCGCGGCGCCCGGTTGCAAGGAAACCCCGCAACCCTCCTCGAAAAGGGGTGTTCAATGAAGCTCATGGGCCAGCACGCTCACCTATTGGCACGCCTGCACAGGCTGACCGTGGCTACGGCCGTTGCCGTCTTCGCGGGCGTGCTCGCGGCCGTGATCGGCACCGGAGTCGCCGGGGCGGCGCCGCGCGTGATCGTGCTGGGCGCGGCGACGCCGGCGGTCCCTTCCTGCCCGACCAACTGCCAGGCCGTGGGCAAGACCACGGGCTTCCAGACGAACATCACGGGCGCGAAGAACCCGTTCCTCGTCACAGTCCGGGGGCAGGTCGTCGCCTGGTCGATCAAGACAGGCGCGCCGAGCACCAAGCCGAACCCGAACAACAACAACCAGAGCGACTACGACTTCTTCAGCAAGACGTTCGGCGGTCCGCCCAAGGCGCGGGTCTCGGTGCTCAAGCCGATCATGAAACAGATCCGGGCCGGGCATCCGATCTACAAGCTCAAGGCGCAATCGCCGGTCGAGGATCTCTCCGCGTACCTCGGCCAGACCACCACGTTCACGCTGGACACTCCCCTGCGCGTGAAGCCGAACAACGTGGTGGCATTGACCGTCCCCACCTGGGCGCCCGCGTTCGCGATCAACCAGAGCGCGGACACGAAGTGGGCGGCGAGCCGGAAGAAGGGCAAGTGCAACGACACGGCCGACATCCTGGCCGGGACGCCGCAGGACGCTCTCGGAACCGAGCGCTCCTACGGCTGCGTCTACAACACCGCGCGACTGCTCTATTCGGCGACCGTGGTCGCCGACCCGACTCAGACTCCGCCCAAGACGAAGCCGAAGAAGTAGCGGCGCGCCCGAGCCGCTAGCCGCAGGCCGCGGGGTTCTGCTTGCACTGTTGCTCGAACGCGGCCTGGGGGCTCCCCTTGGCCGGCGGGACGTCGTTGGTCTGGGAGTCTGGCTGCTTCGGATTGAAGGTCGTGGTGCTTCCCGTGGTGCCGGTCGTGCTCGGCGCCGTGGTGGTCGGGAGCCCCGACGACGTGGGGACCGGCGAGGTGATCGCCGGGATCGAGACCGAGTGGACCGTCGTGTCACCGGAGCTGTCGCTCCCGCATCCGGCGGCGATCAACCCGATGGCCGCGACCAGCGGGAGAACGGCGAAGTAACGACGGATCACGATCCGTCGAGGGCCGGCTGGCGCAGTCCGCAGTAAGGGCAGTCGCTGACGTCCAGTCCGATCAGCTGGTTGCAGCGCCGGCAGGCGCGCAGGTTCTCCGGGGCCCTGACGAGCGCGGACTCCGATGGAGCGAGCGGCAGGGCGGCCGCCGCCACGCGCATCTCCTCGCCGGTCTCCCGATCGACGTAGACGCCGTCGGGCCTGATCTTGGCGAGCGCCTCGCGGCCCGACGCCGGCGCCCTCAGCCGGTAGATCTGCTCGGGGTTCTGCACGGGCGGCACGATAACAATGAACAACGACCCACCCTCGCAATACGGTTGGCCGGTGCGAGTCCTGATCTTTCACGGCTACCTGCTGCGCGGGACGGGCTCCAACGTCTACAACGCCAGCCTCGCCCAGGCGCTCGCCGGCCAGGGCCACGATGTCCACCTGCTCTGCCAGGACGGGCACGCCGCGGAGCTCGACTGGGTGGATGCGGTCGGCCGGTGGGAAGGCGGGCGCCTCGAGGTGGAGTCGGTTCGCGATGCCGGCCACCCGGGCACCGTCACCGTCTACCGGCCCGAGATCGGCGGGCTCCTACCCGTCTACGTCCCCGACCGCTACGAGGGCTTCGAGGTGAAGACGTTCCCCGACCTGAGCAGCGCCGAGCTCGACCGCTATCTCGACTCCAACGTCGCGGCGATTCGCGACGTCGTCGCGACGGCGGGCGAGCCGGACGCCGCCCTCGCCAATCACCTGATCATGGGCCCGGCCATCCTCGCCAGGGCCGGGCTGCGCTTCGCGATCAAGGTCCACGGCTCGGACATCTCCTACACGGTCCGCCCGCACCCCGATCGGTTCGTGCCGTACGCGCGGGAGGGAACGGATGCGGCGGCCGGGATCCTCGCCGGCTCATCGCACACGGCCAGAGCGCTCTTCGAGACCGTCCCCGATCCAACGCTGCGGGACCGCACCCGGCTCGGGCCGCCCGGCGTCGACGTCCAGCGCTTCCGTCCTCACCCAGAGAAAGAGGCGCTCCGTGACCTCGAGGCTCTGGCGGCAAAGCTCGCCGAGGAGCGACCCGCGGCCGGGGAGGAGGACGACTCGTTTCGCAGGGACGGGCCCGCGCTCGCCGACGCGCTGGGAGCCTGGAAGGAGGGCGACACCCGCGTCCTGTTCGTGGGGAAGCTCCTGATCAGCAAGGGCGTCGATCTGCTCGCCGCCGCCTGGCCGCTCGTCCACCGCGAGCGCACCTCCGCGGGCGCCCGCGCTCCGCGGCTCCTGTTCATCGGCTTCGGCGCCTTCGAGGAGGGTCTGCGGAGGCTGACCGACGCCCTGGGGCACGGCGACCTCGACGCCGCCCGCGAGGTGGCGGCGGCGGGCCGCGGTCTCGAGGGCCCACCTGAACGGCGGCCACAAACACCGCCGCCGGATCAAGCACTGTCGATCCTCTCCGGGTTCCTGGCGGATCCGCCCGACGGCTATGCCGATGCGGCACGCGAGGCAGCCGGGTCCATGCTGATCGGCGGCCGGCTGGACCACGACGAGGTGGCCGACGTGATGCCTGCGGCGGCCACCTTCGCGATGCCGAGCACCTGGCCGGAGGCGTTCGGGATGGTTCCGGCGGAGTCGGCGGCCTGCGGCGTCCCCCCGGTGGCAGCCGACCACTCGGGGATGCGCGAGGTGGCGCAGCTCCTGGCCGAGGCGGTCCCGCCCGATCTCGCCCACCTGCTGAGCTTTCCCGTGGGCCCTCAGGCCGTCACCGAGCTCGCCGGCCGGCTCGATGGATGGCTCGCCCTGGACGTGGAGCGCCGCCACGAGGCAGGCCTCGCGCTGGCGAAGAGGGTCGATGAGCTGTGGAGCTGGGAGGGCGTCGCGCGGACGGTCCTAGCAGCTTCGGAAGGTCAGCTGGAGGACCTGCCGAGGGTTACCGGCTGAGTCCTGAATAGAATGCCGCCCGTGCGGGGCCTTCCCCTTCCCAAGCTGATCGCGGCAGTAATCGTCCTCACCGTCGTCACGTCGGTGATCATGCTGATCCCCAATTGGGACGGTGAGCAGGCGTCGAGCGCCGCGGGCAAGATCGACACGCTGCTGGACGTGATCATCGTGCTTGCCTCGTTCGTCTTCTCAATCGTGATGGTCATGATGGTCTACTCGGTCTGGCGCTGGCGCGCGAAGCCGGGCGACGAGTCCGACGGCGCGCCGATTCACGGCAACACCAAACTCGAGATCCTCTGGACCGCGATCCCGACCGTGATCGTGCTTTCCCTCGCGGTCTACTCCTGGATCGTTCTCGACAAGATCGAGGCGCATGACCCGAACCGCATGGTCGTAGACGTCTACTCCCAGCAGTACGAGTGGCACTTCAACTATCCGGAGCAGGGCACGACGTCCCGCGAGCTGCACGTCCCGGTCAATCGGCAGATCGAGTTCCGGATGCACGCGCTGGACGTCATCCACTCCTTCTGGGTGCCGGAGTGGCGGATCAAGAAGGACAACGTCCCCGGGATCACTACCCGCGCCTACATCACCCCGACCAAGACCGGGGACTTCACCCTGGTCTGCACCGAGCTCTGCGGGATCGGCCACGCGACGATGCGTGCTCCTGTGGTCGTCGAGGACTCGCAGGCCGCCTTCGACAAATGGGCGTCGAGCCAGCCGCCGATCAAGGCTGGAGAGAAGCCCGGCGAGACGACGCCGAGGCAGGTGGCGCAATGAGTTTAGGAACGATTGAGATAATCCGGAGGGTGGAAGGATGGCGGGAGTGACTGCAGCTCTGTTCAAGCGCCCGGGCTGGTGGAGAGCGCTGGCCTACACGATCATCGGCGCGGCCTTCGGGTTCGCGCTCGTGGTGATTCTGCGGAAGGTCTCCGGCCTGCCCGCGTTCCAGACCCAGCAGACGGGATACCCGCAGGTGATCGTCCCGGCGATCACCGGGCCGCTCGGCTTCCTGATCGGGATCGGGACCGCGGACTACTGGCTGCGCTGGGCGGTCGGCGCCCCGACGCTCCCGGCGGAGCGCGAGCACGACGACCACGGCGCCTACAGCTGGCGCGACTACTTCAAGGTCAACACCGACCACAAGGTCATCGGGATCCAGTACCTCGTCACGACGTTCTTCTTCTTCCTCGTCGGCGGGATGATCGCGATGATCATGCGCGCCGAGCTGGCGCAGCCGGGCACGCAGATCGTCGACCCGAGCACCTTCAACAGCCTCTTCTCGACCCACGCGGCGCTGATGATCTTCGTCTTCGTGATCCCCGCCTTCGCGGGGATCGCCAACTACGTCCTGCCGCTGATGATCGGGGCGCCGGACATGGCGTTCCCGCGACTCAACGCCCTGAGCTTCTGGATGCTGCCCGTGGCGGGCGCTCTCTTCCTCGGGAGCTATCTGGCTCCGGGCGGAGCCTTCGACGCCGGCTGGACGGGCTACGCGCCGCTCTCGACCGGGGCGCCGCTGGGCCAGTCGTTCTTCAACCTCGGGGTCCAGTTCGCGGGGGCGTCATCGATCGCCACCGCACTGAACTTCCTGGTCACGATCGTGACCATGCGCGCGCCCGGAATGAACTTCTGGCGCCTGCCGTTGCTCGTCTGGGCGAACCTCTCGACCTCGCTGCTGGTGGTCGCCGCGACGCCGTTCATCGCGGGCGTGCAGTTCATGGTCCTGTTCGACCGGATCCTGCACACGAACTTCTTCCAGGCGGCCTTCGGCGGCGACGTGATCAGCTACCAGCACATCTTCTGGTTCTACTCCCACCCGGCCGTCTACATCATGATGCTGCCGGGGTTCGGGATCGTCAGCGAGGTCATCTCGACCCACTCGCGCAAGCCGATCTTCGGCTACCGGCTGATGGCCCTGGCGTTGATCGGGATCGTGGTCTTGAGCTACTCGGTCTGGGCGCACCACATGTTCGTCGCCGGGATGTTCAGCTGGCTGCGCGTCCCGATGATGATCACCACCCTGCTGATCGCCGTCCCGACCGGCATCAAGATCTTCTCCTGGCTCGGAACGCTGTTCGAGGGAGTGATCCATCTCAAATCGACGGCAATGCTGTTCGCCCTCGGCTTCATCGCCACCTTCACGATCGGCGGGATCTCCGGCGTGATGCTCGGGATGATCCCGATCGACATCCACGTCTCCGACACCTACTTCGTCGTCGCGCACCTTCACTTCGTGCTCTTCGGCGGCTCGGTGTTCACGATCTTCGCCGGCGTCTACCACTGGTTCCCGAAGATGACCGGCCGGATGTACGACGAGCGCCTCGGCCGCATCCACTTCTGGCTGACCCTGGTCGGGATGCTCGGCACGTTCATCCCGATGCACTGGATCGGGATGGAGGGCATGCCTCGCCGCGTCGCCGACTACTCGGCGACCTTCGGGGACTGGAACCTCTTCATCTCGATCTGCTCGTTCATCCTCGGCGCCGCCCAGCTGATCTTCATCTACAACATGGTCGTCAGCTGGCGCTACGGGCCGAAGGCGGGCCCGAACCCATGGCGGGCCAAGACCATCGAGTGGCAGGTCTCATCGCCGCCGCCGGTCTTCAACTTCGATGAGATCCCGCGCGTCGTCGGAGGGCCGTACGAGTACGGCGTCCCCGGCGCGAGGCACGTGATCATGCCCGGCGAGGAGGCCGAGATCCGCCAGCCCGAGAGAGCCGGCGTGGGGGCTCCCACCTGATGGAGGAGACGACGAAGCCGGGGGAGCTCCAGCGCGAGCACCCCGACGTCGACCCCTCTCAGGGCGAGACCGCGATCACGGATGTCGGCACGCCGCAGGAGCACGCCTCCGAGGTCGTCGCCAAGCGCGAGGTCGCGACCTTCGGCGATCCGGACCCGCCCCCCACGCGGGAGGGCGTCAAGCGGGTCCTGGCGTTCCTGAACGAGGTCGCCGGCGGCCGCAAGCTGCTCACGGCCTGCCGGGAGCTCTCGGACGCCGGCGCGGACTACTTCGCGGTGGTCGCTCCACAGAACCTGCCGATCGTCGGGCAGCTGGTCGACACCGAGGAGCGTCGTGCCGCGGCGCAGAGCCGCGTGGACGTGACCCAGGCCGTGCTCCGCGAGTTCGGCATCGAGGCCGAGGGCGCGGTGATGGATCCGGATTCGCAGCTTGCCCTGGACGACGCGGTGCGCGCCACGGAGCCGGACTACATCCTCCTCTCCTGCCTGTACGAGACCCGCTACGGCCTGATGCGGAAGGACCTCGTCGAGTGGGCGAAGCGCCGTTACGGCCGGGTCGAGCACATTCCGGTTCGCGTCGACGACGACGCGGTTCGCTGGGACGTCACCCACACGCTGGTCGTCGCGACCCAGACGGTGAACAGCAAGGACCTGGTCGAGCGCCTCGCGGAGCGCGCCAAGGACAGGCCTCATCGCTACACGTTCATCTGCCCGCGCTCCGGTGCGATCAGCCGCGAGGAGGTCTGCTCGCGGCTCGCGGCGACGCTAGCCGAGCTGTATCGCAACGAGGTCGACGCGACCGGCCAGCCGATGAGCCCCGACCCGTTCCACGCGATCCAGAACGCGATCGAGCACTACCGGATCGACGACATCCTGATCTCGACCCTGAAGGGCGAGCAGTCGAAGTGGCTCGAGGAGGGCCTGATCGAGAAGGTCCAGGGGATCACCGACAAGCCGGTCGAGCACGTCGAGTCCGGCACGGAGCCCGCGGTGTCGACCCGGGAGCCTGAAGCGATCGGCGCTGGGGAGGCAGCCTGATGGAGTCCGCCTCAGTCGCAGTCGGCCATGGCGAGGAGCACCACGCTCATCCGCCCGAGGCCAATCAGAGCTCGCGGATAGACCGCCAGACCCTCGGGATCCTGCTCTTCATCGTCTCCGAGGTGATGCTCTTCGGGGCGTTCTTCGCCTCGTACTTCTTCCTCCGGGTCGTCGCGAACGACGGCCCGTGGCCGCCCGATCCGTTCGAGCTGCCGGTCGCGGTCGCGGGGATGAACACCGCGATCCTGGTCTCATCGAGCTTCACGATGCACTGGGCGCTCGAGTCGATCCGCAGGGGCAACCGACGCGGCCTGCAGATGGGGCTGGCCACGACGTTCCTGCTCGGCCTCACCTTCCTCTTCATCCAGATCAACGAGTACGTCCACATCGGCTTCAGCGCCCGCGACGACGCCTTCGGCTCGATCTTCTACGGCCTCACGGGCCTCCACGGCGCCCACGTCACGGTCGGGCTGATCCTGCTCGGGATCGCCAACGTCCGCGCCTGGCGCGGCCACTACGGCCCGGAGGCGAAGGACCACCTCGGAGTCGAGGTGCCGGGGATCTACTGGCACTTCGTCGACGTCATGTGGATCGTCGTCTTCACCACCGTCTACATCCTCTAACTGCGCCTGCGATCCGCCTGAGAGCCGGCCTTGACGTTCTGCGTCAAGATCCGTCCGCATAGCGGACGAAATTCGACGCCGAAGCAATCGTCGCGCCGGACTAGTAGACCGTGAAGAAGGTTGGCGCGCTCTGCGAGAGCAGCACCCAGGCGGCGGAGGCGGCGGATGGCCAGACGTGGTACTCGACGCCGAATGCCGCGTTGGCCACCGTCTGGTCGCTCTGCAGCGGCCCCACCGACGTCCCCGCGACTGCTCGCCACGAGGTGATCCAGCTGTCCAGTGTGAAGGTGCTCTGCCCGAGGACGGAGGTCACCATTCGGAGCATCGGCGTTCCGTCGAACCAGAGGACGTTGGGCCCTGCCGTGTCCCTGTAGGGCTTGTAGCCGGAGAACGGGCCTGCCGCCGCGTAGGTGTTGTTGTAGGTCGCGGCGTTCGTCGACTTCACGATCGAGCGGCCGGTGACGACGAAGTTGGCCTTCGCGTAGGTCAGGACATTGGCGGCCGTGGTGGTGTCCGAGTTGGCCTTCTCGAACAGCGCGCCCAGGGCCTGGACGTCGAGCGGCTGAGCGGTGTCGCCGAGGCCCTGGATGAAGTGGGTGCTCGTGCCGGTGCCCTGGAGCATGTTGGCCTCGATCGCGCTGCCGATCGTCCCCGCCGGGCTCCCGTACTTGAAGTAGCCCGCAGAGTCGCCTGCGGCGTTGAGCTCGAGGGCGAGATGACCGAGGAACTCATAGGCAAGGATGTTGTGCTGCGTCGAGTACCAGTTGAGCCCGGGGCCGCCCCTGATCAGGCCGTTGGTGCCCACCAGCGTCAGGAGATAGTCGCCCGCCTTCTTGGCCATGGTCCGGTAGGTCGAGACTCCGAAGCGGCTGTCGTACTTGCTGGCCGCCAGGCCGATCGCGGCGATCGTGCCCGTCCGGAACATGCCGGCGCCCTGGCCGGTGGAGACGTCGAAGGCGATGTCGATCGAGCCGTCGGCGAACTGCAGGGCGGCCAGCTGGTCGAGGAGCTGCCTCGCCTGGGCCCGGTTTCCCGTTGCGACGAAGGAGGACGCCGTGATCGCGGAATCGTAGGTCCATGACCAGTTGAGCAGCCGGTTATAGGACGGGTCCGCGGTCGGAATCACATAGGAACGGGTGAGAGCAAGCGGGGTCGCCAGCGTCGTCGCCGCCGCGATCCGTGCGACGGGGTTGGCGTCATAGCGTCTCGGGCCCCGGTCGACGCTCGGGACTGCGACGGCCTCGGAGGCGTTCGCGCTTCTGCCCTTCTTGCCGGCTCGCAGCTTGGGGCAGCTCTTTCGCGCCTTCTTCTTGCGGTGCTTCGGGCAGGTGGGGCCAGCCTGGCGTGCAAGCCACTGTGCGAGCGGATCTGCGGGGCGCCCCCTGTTGGTATGCGGCCAGGCGAGGGTGACGCGGCCACCGACGCGGTGCCGCTTCTTGGCCTTGGCGGCCGCTGCGGGGGACGATGGGCTCGCCTGAGCGAGGGAGGGCCCAAGCGCGGTGAGCGCGAGGGCGGAGGCGACTAGCGCGACGACGAGCCTGCGAAGGTTCATTCTTCCCCAATCGGCAGCTGGGGTAGGACCTTGATCCGGGAAAACCCGCGGTCTTTGACCAAGATATCGATGACTCCTGCGAAGATCGCGCCTGTGAACGAGCCGTCGGGCACGCAGGCGCCGCGCAATCCCCTCCGCAACGAGGCGGACATGTTCCGCGTGCTGATCATGTTCGGGGTCGGCGCCGCGATCGTGATCGCGGTGGCGCTGCTGATCGGCTCCCTCGCCGGGGCGATCGTGGGCGCGGTGCTCGTGGCCGTCGGCCTGTGGCGGACCTGGGGCCTGATTCAGGACTGGCGCCGGTACGGCTCGGATCCCGCCGAGCGTTAGCGCCCGCTGCTACTTGCCGCCACTCCCGCCACTCCCACCACTCCCGCCACTCCCACCACTCCCGCCACTCCCACCACTCCCACACTCCCCCACTCCCGCCACTTCCACCACCGCCGCCACCCGTCGCCTGCTGCAGATAGGCGGCGAGCTGCTGGAGCTGCGGCGGGGTGAGGGTCTGGCCGAAGTTCTGTGGCATCACGTTCGGCTGGTAGCCGGGGGTGATCACCGCGTTCGGATCGCTGATCGACTGGGAGATCTGCGCCACGCTCATGCCCTTCAGCGCCTCATCCAGGTTCGGACCGGTGGTGCCGGTGGTCCCGGCCTGCGCGAGGGTGTGGCAGCCGCCGCAGTTCGTGGCGAAGAACTGAGGCGGCGCGAAGACCGGCGCCTTGATCCCGGGCACGCCCGCGACGCTCGCAACATAGGCGGCGACGTCGTTCAAATCGTTGCCCTCCACCAGCTTCGGGGGCATGTAGACGTCGGTCTGCTGGGCCGCGGCGGGCCGCGGGTTCTCGACCTGAGCCTCCACCACACCCTGGATCGTGTCGGCGTCCATGCCGTTAGCCCGTGCCTGCTTGAAGGCGTAGTCGAGGTTCGGGCCGACGTCGCCGTTCGTCCCGGCCCCGGTCAGGGTGTGGCAGCTGCCGCACTTCTGAGTGAAGAGCTGCTGGCCCTTGTCGAGGTTGGCCTTGGGGCCGAGGTCGCAGCCGGTCAGCCCCACGACGGCCGTCGCGGCGGCGATGGTGGCGATCAGCCAGATCCCACGGGAATGGTGCTTGAGGCGCTGCATGAGCGCGGGAATCCTATATGTCGAGGCTGACTCGCCCGCCGAGGCCCATGCCTGGGATAAGCTTGCGCCGAACGGCACGAGCAACTTTCGGAGGAGGCGGAGTGGAGGTTCGCGAGGGCATGTCGAGCGTGGTCCTGGCCGTCGGGCCTGGCCACACCCTGAGGGAGACCGCGACCAAGATGACCGAGAAGGGCACCGGCGCGGCCCTGGTCTTCGACGACGAGTCTCCTGCCCCTCGGATCATCACCGAGCGAGACATCCTCAACGCCGTTGGCACGGGCAAGGACCCGGACGCCGAGAAGGTCGCCGATCACATGAGCGAGAGCGTGATCTCCGCGGAACCTTCCTGGAGTCTCGAGCGGGCCGCTGAGGAGATGGTCCAGCGCGGGATCCGCCACCTGGTCATCGTCGAGCGAGGCGAGCTGGTCGGCGTGCTCTCGATGCGGGACATCGTGCGCTGCTGGACGCAGGTCGGAGCGACCTCGTCCATGTCTCCTCCGTAGCGGCCGCTCGTGGCCGCGGCTTTATGGCGAAGCCGGGTTACTGATCGGACGGCGGAGAGACCGACAGCGGGATCGGGGCCGTGTCGGTGCGCTGGTGGCGCGGCATGCGGGCGATCTCGGCGCGGTTGGCGCGCAGCCAGCCGATCAGCGAGAAAAGGGCGATCGCTCCTCCGATGACCGCGTAGGGCCACCAGGCGAACAGGCCCACGAGCAGCGCGGCGAAGCCGAAGGCGAACAGCGCCGGGTGGACGCTCGGCCCCGACTGGTAGATGACCTCTGTCGGCTTGGGAGGCTGGCTCATCGGAGGTAGAGAATCGCGACGTAGAAGGCCAGGGCGAAGACGAGCAGCGCGAGGGACGCGGCGACCATGCCCGCGCGGATTGTGGCTCTGGCTCGCTCTCGATCCACGGCGGGAACCCTATCTAAGGCGGGACCGTCGGGCTCGCGCTATAACGCGCGGTCGAGGGCCATCGCCACGAAGAGCAGGGCGAGATAGGCGAGCGAGCTCAGGTAGAGGCGGCGGGCCGCCGGCCGTGAGGGATGTGCAAGCAGCACGAGCGCCAGGCCGACGAAGCCCGCCCCGAGGGCCAGCGCCGAGATCAGATAGGCCGTCCCGAACAGCCCGGTGATCACCGGCCCGATCGTGATCGCGACCAGCAGCAGCGCGTAGAAGACGATCTGATGGCGCGTGGTGGTCTCACCGCGGACCACCGGCAGCATCGGGACGCCGGTACGTGCGTAGTCATCGGAGATCAGCAACGAAAGCGCCCAGAAGTGCGGCGGCGTCCAGAAGAAGACGATCGCGAACGGCCAGAGCGCGTCCAGCGTGAGTCCACCGGTCGCCGCCGCCCAGCCGACCAGCGGGGGCATCGCGCCGGCCGCCCCGCCGAGCACGATGTTCTGGGGAGTGCGCGGCTTCAGCCAGAGCGTGTAGACGAAGACGTAGCCGAGCAGCCCGGTCGCGGCAAGCGCTGCCGTCAGCGCGTTGACCGTGATCCAGAGCTGAACCACCGCGACGACGCCGAGCGTCGTCCCGAAGAGCAACCCGCGCCGCGGCTCGATCCGTCCGCTGGCCAGGGGCCTGCTGCTCGTGCGGGCCATGCGGGCGTCCCGCTCGCGCTCGATGTATTGGTTGATGGCGCCGGCGCCGCCTGCGGCCAGGTAGCCGCCCAGACACGTCCAGAGGATCGTGGAGAGCGCCGGCCCGCCGGGATCGGCGACGAACATCGTCGCCACGCAGGTGAGCAGCAGCAGGGAGATGATCCTGGGCTTGGTGAGCGTGACGTAGTCGTTGGCCACGCCGATTGCCGTGCGCATCGTTCGCGCCCGCGCATCGCCGGGCGTGAGGGAGACTTGGTCGCCACCGGGGCGGCGAGAGCGCTCGGTCACCCGTTCGGATCCGGTTCCCAGGTGGATGCTCATGCGGCCGCCGCTGATGCCTCGGCGCGCGGGGCTCGCTCGCGAGAGGGGGCCGGAGTGGGCAGCCACGCGAGCCGGAACGCGATCGAGATCACTGTCGCCCAGAGCAGGGTCGCCGTGGCCAGATGCGCCACGATCAGCGGCCCGTGCTCACCAAGCCAGACGTTCAGGGCCCCGAGCAGGAGCTGGCAGAGGAGCAGCAGGGCGGCGAGCGCGAGCAGACGGTCGCGGGACCCGCGCGCGAAGGCGACGGAGAGCAGGACGATGATCGCGATCGTGGCGAGGTAGACCAGCGCCCGATGGGTCAGGTGGATGTCGGTCAGGCGGTTGTTCCCGAACGGCAGGAACTTGCCCGATCCGCATTCCGGGAACTGCTTTCCGCAGGCGAGGTGGGCGCCGGCGATGTTCTGACCGGCGTCGTTGACGCCCTCCTCCTCGGTTCCCGCCATATAGCCGCCGGCGACGATCGCGCTGAGCAGCAGGACCGCGGCCACCGCCGCGTAGGGCTTCAGGCCCCTGACCGGAGAGGACATGGCAACGCCGGAATCGGCTTCGGCCTGCGAGCGCGCCTTGGCGCCGAGCCAGAGCACCAGGGCGAGGAGGAGCATCGCGGTGCCGAGGTGGGCCGCGACCAGCTCCTCGGCGAGGCTGTGCTCGACGGTCAGGCCACCCAGGCCCGCCTGGGCCAGCACCAGGATGCCGGCGAGGAGGGAGCCACGGAAAGCCCAGCCGTTGCGGTCCCGCAGACCCTTGTAGGCCCGCCAGCAGAGCAGTCCGATGAGGATGACCACCACGGTGGCCAGGAAGCGGTGCGAGAACTCGATCACGCGGTTCTCGTTGCCGACCAGCGGGATCACCTGCCCGCCGCAGAGCGGCCATCCCTTCGTGCCGCTGCCGCCCGGGCCGCAGCCGAGCCCGGACTCGCTCACACGGACGATCCCGCCGACGATGATCAGCAGGAAGGTGACAACAGCGGTGAGGTCTGCCAGGCGACGAAACCGGCGGAGGTCATCCCCGCCGCCCCCGGCAACGGGTCCGGCCATGGCCTCAGGCTACCGGCTCTTTGGTCTCCGCCGGGGCGGCACTGGAGGTGTCGCGGCGGCTCACGGCATCGCGGATATCGCGGAGCGGCTCGTGGCTGCGGACGTCCGGAACGACGTCGAAGTTGTGCGGCGGCGGGGGCGAGGTAGTGAACCACTCGAGTGTCTCGCCGCCCCACGGGTCGTGGCCCGCGGCTGTTCCGCCCTTGATTCCCAGATACGCGTTGATGATCGACAGGATCACTCCGAGCGCCAGCACGAACGCGCCGATGGTCGCGATCAGGTTGAGCGCGTCGAGGTGCTGGGCGTTGATCGCGTCGCTCGCCTTGAAGAACTTGAAGATGTCGACCTGCTGGCCGGCGAGCCCCGCGAGGAAGAGCGGGATGAACGTGAGCTGGGCGCCCAGCACGATCAGGGCGGCCGAGGGCTTCGCGAGCCCCTCGCTCATGGTCATGCCGGTCATCTTCGGGAACCAGTAGTAGAGAGCGGCGAACCCGCCGAGCACCGGCCCTCCGACCAGGACGTAGCCGGTCGCGGCGGTGGAGGCGGTGGTGTCCGCGAGCAGCCAGTTCACCGGGATGACGCTTTGAATCAGCTCTCCGACGAGGCCGAAGCTCAGCGTCGAGATGGCGGCCAGGGCGAATACCATGGGGGCGCGCATCCGCAGGACGCCGCCGGCGATCGTCCCGAGCCAGTTGACGAAGATTGCGCCGATCGGGATCGTGAGCAGCAGCGACATCAACATCGCCCCGTAGAGCCATCCCATCGGGATCGACGCGCTCATCATGTTCTGCATCCAGGCGAGCAGGCCGAGCGGCATGATTGCGGCCATCGAGGTCATCAGCGCGCTGCGCGAGAGCACCGGCTTGCTGGAGAAGACCGGCAGGATCTCCGAGATCGCGCCGAAGGCCGGCAGCAGGAAGACGATGTAGCAGCCCGTGAAGAAGATCCAGCTCAGATGCTGGTAGTAGATGGGCGCTCCACCCTCACCGGGGTCGAAGAAGACGCCGCCGAAGTGGCGCTCCATCTCGAGCATGACCAGGGCCGCCAGCATCGCCGAGCCCGCGACGATCATCGTCCAGCTCGAGACGGCTCCGGAGAAGGTGAACGCGGGAAGCCTGCGCCAGGCCAGTCCCGGCGCCCGCAGCTTCGAGATCGTCACCGCGAGGTTGATCGACTGGAGGACGAGGCCCAGGACGGTCAGGCCGACCGCGACGATCCACACGTCCACGCCGTTGTTCTCGATGAAGATCGTGTCCGAGAGCGGCGGCCAGGCGTTGAAGCCGCTCTCCGGCGGCGTATAGGCGAAGCTCGCGTAGAGCAGGCCGCCCCCGAACACGTAGAGCCAGACCGAGAGGGAGGCGAGGCGGGGGAAGGCGAGCGAGCGAGACCCGATCTGCAGCGGGACAACGTAGGTGTAGAGGCCGAAGGCGAGCGGCAGGGCGAAGAGCACGACGAGCGTCGCGCTGCCCACCGAGAGCAGGCGGTTGAAGGTGACGGGCTCGATCAGGTTGTTCTCGGGAACCCCGAGCTGAAGCCGAATCAGCAGGAAGGAGACGATGCCGAGCACGAGAAACGACAGCGCCGCCCCGATGTAGAGCCTGCCGACGTCCTTGTGGTCCGGGCTCATCACCATCTCGAGCCAGCGGTTGCGCGCGGGCGCCGGGCCGTCGGTGACCAGCTCGGGGCGATGCGGCCTCATAAAACGGGTTGCTCCTCGGCTTTCGCCTCCGAGCACCCTCGCATCTCGTCCGTTCGCCATCAGCTCTCCCCGTTCGCCTTCTGCACGAACTGCTGGGCCTCGCTGATGCCGGCCGCCTGCTGTTCCAGCCAGGCCTGGTAGGTCGGCACGTCGACGACGCGGACGCGGGTTCGCATCACCGCGTAGCTCGCGCCGGAGAAGGCGTAGCTGGCGCCGTCGTAGTTCCCCGTCTCGTCGGCCTTGAACCAGGTCGAGTTGCTCTCTCCGGGCGTCGCGTCGAACTTCCCGCTCAGGCCCGGCACCCACCAGCGATGGACGACGTCCGTCGAGCAGAGATGCAGGATCACGGCGGTGTCCACCGGGACGACGAGCTCGTAGTACGAGTACGTGCCGTCCGGATACTCGTAGCGCCAGATCCACTGCTGCCCGCACGCCTTGATCTGCAGCGGCGCCGAGGAGGCCGCGGTCACCGGCAGGTTGAGGGTGCGCTGCGCGGTCGTCAGCGCGGCCGCCTGCAGGCCGTCCGGCCCGGAGGCTTCGACCTTCTTGGTGTCGTGGGTCAGGAGGACGCCGAGCACGAAGGCGACGATGACGATCGCGGCGAACACCCCGGCGGTCGCGAACTGCGCGGGCCGCCGCACGACCAGCCGCCGCGGCTGGCGTCCGCGGGCGGAGCGGAATCGCATGATCATGGTGACCAGCGCGAGGTTGATCGCCACCAGCAGCACCAGGCCGATGGCGAGCATCACCCAGTACATGGTGTTCATGTCCTCCGCGTTGGGGGAGTGCGCGGTGTGGGGGCCAAGGAGGGCTAGCAAGGCGGCGTGAGTCTATTACGCAGCGGCTCTGCCAGAATCGCGGTCGATGGCGGAGGAAGGGACGGCTGCACGGGTGTTGCGGCGCCTCGAGCAGCTGCTCCCGAAGGCGGCCGAGGTCTTCTGCCCGCCCGAGGCCGACGACCCGGCCGACTTCTTCTCCTACGGCCACCACTCCTCGCAGATCTACGGCTTCCCCTACCAGGCGCTGAAGCGCCGGATGGCGGCCGCGGGTGCTCGCTGATCAGGCCGCCTCTCGTTAGCGCGGCCCTCGCCGCCGTTGCGGTGCTGCTGCTCGCGCCCCCCGCCGGGGCACAGAGCCCGGGGGCCCCCGGGATCGGGGACCCCTACTTCCCGCTGATGGGCAACGGCGGCTACGAGGTCGATCATTACGACCTGGGCCTTGCTGTCCGGCCCAAGCCGGACAAGGTCAGGGCGGTCGCGACGATCAACGCCACTGCGACCCAGGCGCTGAGCTCGTTCAACCTCGACTTCCGAGGCCTCCGGGTCTCATCGCTCAGCGTCGACGGGGCGCCGGCGGCGGTCATCCGCCGCGGCGGGGAGATGACCGTGACGCCATCGGCGCCGATCGCCTCGGGCGCCCGCTTCACGGTGGTGGTCGCCTACCACGGGCGCCCCCGGCCGATCGGCGGGATCGGCTGGATCCGAACGCACGACGGGACGGCCGCGTTCAGCGAGCCGAACGGCTCGCCGAGCTGGTTCCCCTGCAACGACCATCCCTCCGACAAAGCGACCTACTCGTTCACGGTGACCGTGCCGCGTCGGTATCACGCGATCGCGAACGGGCTGCTCGACTCGACACAGCGCCACGCCGGGTCCACCACCTTCGCCTGGCATGAGCCGCAGCCGATGGCGACATACCTCGCGACCGTGACCATCGGCCACTTCCCGATCAAGCCCTCGGTCGTCGACGGCCTGCCGGCCTGGACCGCGGTCTCGCGAGGTCTCGGCCGGCGATCGCGAAGCGGCCTGCGCAAGCTCCCCAAGGTCATCAGCTTCTACAGCGACCGGTTCGGCGCGTATCCGTTCTCGAGCGCCGGGTCGATCGTCATCCCGGGGAAGTCCGAGACGGCACTCGAGACGCAGACCAGGCCGGTCTACCTCGGTGCTCCCTTCGGGGCGGTCGTCGCCCACGAGACGGCGCACCAGTGGTTCGGGGACGCGGTGTCCGTGGCGCAGTGGCAGGACGTCTGGCTGAACGAGGGCTTCGCCACCTGGTCGCAATGGATGTGGTCCGCCCGCGGTGACGACAAGAAGCTGCGCGAGACCTTCAGGAACTACTTCAACCTGAGCTTCAAGTTCATCGGCATCCGTCATTTCTGGAAGCTGCCTCCGGGGGCTCCCGGGCCGAAGAAGCTCTTCGCCGTCGCGGTCTACTACCGGGGGGCGATGACCCTCGAGGCCCTGCGCGAGAAGGTCGGGGACGCGCCCTTCTACGCGACGCTCCGCGATTGGGTGGCACAGCACAAGTACGGCAACGGGACGACCCGGCAGTTCATCGCGCTGGCCGAGGCCGACTCCGGCGTCTCGCTGGCCAACTTCTTCGACCTCTGGCTGTTCCAGCCGCGCAAGCCGACGGGCTGGTAGCTATGCGAACATACGTTCGTGTCATCGGCTGCGTCGATCCTCCACGCTGACGCTGATGCGTTCTTCGCATCCGTAGAGCAGCGGGATGATCCGAGCCTCCGCGGCCGGCCCACGATCGTCGGCGCCGGGGTGGTGATGGCTGCGAGCTACGAGGCGCGCGCGTACGGGATCCACGGTGGGATGGGTGGACGGCGTGCCCACCAGCTCTGCCCGCACGCCGCTGTCGTCTCGCCGCGTTTCTCGGCCTACTCGGAGGCGAGCCGGGCGCTATTCGATCTGTTCGACGAGACCGCGCCGCTCGTGGAGGGCATGTCGCTGGAAGAGGCATTCCTCGATGTGCGCGGGCTGGAGCGGATCTCCGGGACTCCACGCCAGATCGCCGAGCGACTTCGGCGTCAGGCGCGCGAGCGGATCGGGCTGGCCGTCACCGTCGGTATCGCCAGGACGAAGGTGCTCGCCAAGATGGCGAGCCGCGCGGCAAAGCCGGACGGCCTGCTCGTCGTCGATACGGAACGGGAGGCGGAGTTTCTGAGGCCGCTGCCGGTTGAGGCTCTCTGGGGCGTCGGCGCCGTGACCGCGGAGAAGCTCCGCGCCCATGGGATCTCCACGATCGGGCAGTTGGGGCAACGCGACCAGGGCGAGCTCGCACTGTTCCTCGGGGCGCACGCCGCGCGGCACCTCCACGCGATCGCTCACAACCGCGACCCGCGCCAAGTCCGGCGCGGCCGGCGGCGTCGCTCGATCGGCACGCAATCGGCGTTCGCCGGTGGCCGGAAGTCCGGATCGGATCTCGACACATTGCTGGTCGTACTGGTCGACCGCGTGACGCGGCGCGCGAGGGCGGCGAACCGAGCGGGCCGCACCGTGACGCTTCGGCTGCGGCTCGGAGACTTCTCTCGCATCACCCGCTCGCGAACGCTTCCGCATCCGACGGCGGGTACCGGCGCGATCCTGGCGGCGGCGAGGTCACTGCTCGCCGCGACGAGACCGCTGATGGAGCGGCGGGGCATCACCCTGCTCGGGATCACCGTCGCCAACCTCAGCGACGAGGTACAGCTCGAGCTGCCCCTCGAGCCGCGGGTGGATCCTGCGCTGGACCTCGCGATCGACGAGATCCGCCGGCGCTTCGGGACCGATGCGATCAGGCGCGGTTCGAATCCACCTTCGACGCCTCGGCACGTCACGCAGGTCTGAGCCCGTCCCTAATAGGGTCCGGACCGTGAGCAGCGTCCGCGAGGTCACCTTCGAGCTCTTCCGGAAGCACGGGATGACGACGATCTTTGGCAATCCCGGCTCCACCGAGCTGCCGATGCTCGCCGAGTTCCCCGACGACTTCCGCTACGTGCTCGGCCTACAGGAGGCCGTCGCGGTCGGGATGGCCGATGGCTACGCGCAGGCGTCCGGGGGGCCGGCCCACGTGAACCTGCACACGGCGCCGGGGGTCGGCAACGGGATGGGGGGGATCTTCAACGCCCAGGCGAACCACTCCCCGCTGGTGGTGACGGCCGGCCAGCAGGTGAGGGCCCACATCACGATGCAGGCGAACCTGACCAACCGCGACGCGACCCGCGTCGTGCATCCTTTCGTCAAGTGGAGCTTCGAGCCGCCCCGCGCGGAGGATGTCCCGCACGCCCTGGCCCGCGCGATCCACGCCGCCTCGCTCGCCCCCAGGGGGCCGGCCTTCGTGTCCCTGCCGATGGACGACTGGAACGTCGAGGCGGAGGATGCTTCCGGGGCCGTCGTGGAGCGCACCTCCGAGCCGCGGTCGGGCCCCGACCCCGACGCGATGAAGGCCCTCGCGAGGCGCCTCGAAGGGGCGAGCTACCCGATCCTGGTCGCGGGTCCCGGCATCGACGCCAGCGGTGGCTGGGACGATGCCGTCGCCCTGGCCGAGCGCCAGAAGCTGCCCGTGTTCGCCTCCCCGGCGCCAGGCGGTGGCCGTCTCGGCTTCCCGGAGGGCCACCCGCTCTTCCAGGGCGTGCTTCCCCCCGCGATCGGTCCCGTTGCCGAGACGCTCAAGGGCCGTGACCTGATCCTCGTCGTCGGCTCATCCGTCTTCCCGTACTACCCCTACATCCCGGGGCCGCTCCTTCCCGAGGGCGCCTCGCTGGTCGCAATCACCAGCGACCCGGATGAGGCCGCGCGTGCGCCGATGGGGGATGTGATCCTGGCCGATCCGGCCCTGGCGCTCCGAGCGCTGCTCGCCGAGGTAGGCGAGGCGAACCGCGCGGAGCCGACTCCCCTGCCGGAGCCGAGCGCCGGCGAGGAGTCCGATCCGATGACGCCGACGATGGTCCACAACACCCTCGCCCAGGTCTTTCCCGACGACGGGATCATCGTGCTCGAGTCGCCGTCGAGCACGCTGGCGCTCCGCAACCAGCTGCGGCTGTCGAACCCTGGGAGCTACTACTTCGGCGCGGGCGGTGGCCTCGGCTTCGGCCTCGCCGCCGCAATCGGCGTCCAGCTGGCCCAGCCCGACCGGCCCGTCGTCTGCGTGCTCGGGGAGGGCTCGGCCCAGTACGCGATCACCGGCTTCTGGACCGCCGCCGCCTACGACGTCCCTGTCACCTTCCTGGTGCTCCGCAACGAGGAGTACTCGATCCTCAAGTGGTTCGCTGACGTCGAGGAGGTCAAGGGAGCGCCCGGCCTCGACCTGCCCGCGCTGGACGTCGCCAAGGTGGCGGAGGCATACGGCGTTCCGTCGCAGAGCGTCTCCGGCCGCGACGAGCTGCACGCCGCGCTCGAAGGCGAGATCGGTTCGGGCAAGCCCAAGCTGGTCGAGGTCCCGGTCACACCGGGCATGGCACTCTTCTAGCCGATGGATCTCCTGACGCCGGATGTGACCCGGATTGCACCGGAGGGGAGCGAGGCGTCGAAGGACCGGGCGCCGGATGAGCTCGCCTCGGGCACGCCCGAGCCGCTGCGCGGCGAGCTGATCGACCTGCTCGGCGCGGACCGCGTCCTCACCCGCGTGATCGATCTCGTCCGCTACGCCTCGGACGCCAGCCCGTACCGGCTGCTGCCCCAGGCCATCGTCATGGCGCGCGACGCGAACGACGTCGCGAAGGTGCTCGCCTACGGGCGGAGCAAGGGCGTCCCGGTCACCTTCCGGGCCGGCGGGACCAGCCTGAACGGCCAATCGCAGAGCGACGGCATCCTCGTGGACGTCCGCCGGCACTGGAGCGGGGTGGAGGTGCTGGATGGCGGCGCCCAGGCGCGGCTTCGGCCCGGCACGGTCCTCGGTCACGCGAACCGCGTACTCGCTCCTCATGGCCGCAAGCTCGGCCCCGATCCCGCCAGCACCGACATCGCCTGCGTCGGCGGCGTGCTCGCCAACAACTCCGGCGGCATGCGCTGCGGGGTGGTCGCCGACTCCTACAGCACGGTCCGCTCGATGGCCTTCGTGCTGGCGTCCGGGACGGTCATCGACACGGCCGCGCCGGACGCCGCCGAGAGATTCGCTCAGGCCGAGCCCGAGCTGGCGAAGGGGCTCGCCGAGATCCGAGACGAGATCCGCGGGGACCAGGAGCTCACCGAGCGGATCCGCAAGAAGTTCCAGATCAAGAACACGACGGGCTACCGGCTCTGCGCCTTCCTCGACGCGGACGAGCCGGTCGAGATCTTCCGGCGACTGCTGATCGGTTCCGAGGGGACGCTCGGCTTCATCGCCGAGGCCGTGATGGAGACCGTTCCGCTCCCCTCGAAGACCACCGTCTCCTGGCTGCACTTCGACGGGATCGAGTCGGCGACCGATCCCGTCCCCGCCCTCGTCGAGTCGGGTGCCACGGCGGTGGAGCTGATGGTCGCGCCCGCTCTGATGGTCGCCTCGCAGAACATCGCCGGGGCGCCGCACGACTGGATGGAGCTGCCGCCGACCTCGGCGGCACTGCTCGTCGAGTTCGGGGCCGAGTCAGACGGCGAGCTCGACAGGCTCGTCGCCGGAGCCGAGGAGATCCTCCGCGAGCACGAGATGATCCGGCCGCCGGACTTCACGCGCGAACCGGAGCGGGTCGAGGTGGCCTGGACGGTCCGCGAGGGCCTGCACGGCCTGATCGGGCGCTTCCGCCCACCGGGCACCTCCCTGATCATCGAGGACGTCTGCGTGCCGCCCGCGCGAATCGCGGAGTCGGCGCGGGACATCCAGGCCCTGCTGGCAGAGCACGGCTTCCTTTCGGGAGTGGCGGGCCACACCTCGGCGGGAAACCTCCACTTCATGCTCACGCCCGACTTCTCGAAGAAGGAGGACCTCGATCGCTACGACGCCTTCATGGAGAAGCTCGTCGCGCTGATCCTCGACAAGTACGACGGGTCCCTGAAGGCGGAGCACGGGACCGGGCTGAACATGTCGCCCTATGTCGAGCGCGAGTGGGGGGGGAAGGCGACCGAGTTGATGTGGCGGCTGAAGGCGCTCGCGGACCCCGACGGGGTGGTGGCGCCCGGAGTCGTCCTCAACCGCGACCCCGACGTCCACCTGCGGAACCTGAAGACGACTCCGGAGATCGAGAAGGTGGCGACCACCTGCGTGGAGTGTGGCTTCTGCGAGCCGGTTTGCCCAAGCCGCCACCTGACCACGACGCCCAGGCAGCGGATCGTCATCCGCCGCGAGATGGCGCGCCAGCCGGAGGGCTCTCCGGTGCAGACCGCGCTGCTCGAGCAGTACGAGTACGACGGCATCCAGACCTGCGCCGCCGACGGGACCTGTCAGATCGCCTGTCCGCTCGGGATCGACACGGGGAAGCTGATCAAGGGCTTCCGGGCCGAGGAGCACACCGACAAGGCGCAGCGGCGAGCCGCGCGGATCGCCGAACGCTGGTCATCGGTGGAGCGCACGGCGCGAGCTGGGCTTCGCGCCGGCACGGTTGCCGGCCCGCTGATGCGCGGCGGCGCGGCGGCCGCCCGGTCGCTGTTCAGCGACGAGCTGATCCCGTCGTGGCCCCGCAACATGCCACCGCCCGCTCCGGCGAACTTGCCGCAGACCTCCCGCGACGGCGCTGCTGCCGTCTATATGCCCGCCTGCGTCAACAGGATCTTCGGGCCGCCAACATCAAACGGGTCGCGCCCGAGGGCGCGCCCTCGCATTAACGGAGCCGGGCTCCCCCTGCTCGAGGCGATGGTGGCCGTCTCCGCCCGGGCAGGCCTCCCTGTGTGGATCCCGGATGACGTGGCCGGGAACTGTTGCTCGGTGCCCTGGGCGTCGAAGGGCTACACCGACGGGGCGGCGCTGATGGCCGATCGGACCACCGAGGCACTCTGGCGCTGGAGCCGAGAGGGAGAGCTGCCCGTCGTCATCGATGCCAGCTCCTGCGCCCACGGCGTCGCCGAGGAGGCGCGCGAGCGCCACCCCGATCTGGAGATCCTCGACTCGGTCGCCTGGGCGAAGAGGCTGCTTCCAAACCTCGAGGTCCGCGAGAAGCTCCGCTCGGTGGCGGTGCACCCGACCTGCTCCACCCGCCACATGGGCCTGGAGCGCCAGCTCCGCGAGATCGCCGCCGCGATGGCCGATCAGGTGGTCCAGCCGATCCGCGCCACCTGTTGCGGGATGGCCGGCGACCGGGGCATGCTCCACCCGGAGTTGGCGGAATCGGCGACCGCCGAAGAGGCCGCGGAGCTGACCGGGTCGGAGCACGACGCCTACGTGTGCAGCAACCGCACCTGCGAGATCGGCCTGCAGGAGGCGACAGGCGCCGCCTACGAGTCGTTCCTGGTCCCGCTCGAGCGGGTTACGCGTCCCTGAGCGCCGAGACGGGCTTGGGCTTGCCCAGGTGATAGCCCTGGGCGAAGTCGACGCCCAGGTCGCGGACCATGTCCATCGTCTGCTGGTCGGTGACGAACTCGGCGATGGTCTTGATGTCGAGCCCCGCGCAGACCTCGACCAGCGCTCGGACGATCAGCTGGTCCGTGTGGCTGGTGGGAAGCTGGCGGACGAACTCACCGTCGATCTTCAGGTAGCTGATCGGCAGATGCTTGAGGTAGTAGAAGGAGGCGTACCCGGAGCCGAAGTCATCGAGCGCGAAGCGGCAGTCGACTCGGGAGAGGTTCTGGGCGAAGAGGCGGGCCTGCTCGATGTCCGCGACCGCGGCGGTCTCGGTGACCTCGAAGATCAGGCTGGCGGGATCGATCCCGCTGGAGGTGAGCTCGCGCCTCACCATGTCGGGGAATCTCGGGTCGCCCATCGTCTTGCCGGAGAGGTTGACCTCGAGGGTCAGCTCGCGTCCCTCCTTGTTGTGGGCGGCGATCAGCCGGACGGCCTGCTGTGTGACCCAGCGGTCGATGCCCCCGATCAGCCCGAAGCGCTCGGCGGTCGCGAGGAAGGCAGCGGGCTGGACCAGGCCGCCGCCCTCGTCGCGCATACGCACCAGGACCTCGTGTTGGGTGGTTTCGCCGCTCTTCAGGTTCACAATCGGCTGGCTCACCAGCACGAAAAGCCCCCGCTCGGTCGCCTGGCGTACGCGCTCGGACCAGGCGCGCCTCTCGTCGCCATCGGCGCGGCTCTCGGGATCGTGTCCGATGACCCGGTCGCGGCCGGCCTCCTTGGCCGCGTGCATGGCCGCCTCGGCCTCGGCGAGCAGCTCCGAGCCCATCACGGAGCGTCCGTCGAGAGAGGTGACGCCGGCGCTCAGCGTGATTCGAATGGCCTCCCCCCTGAGGACGAAGCGCTGTCTCCGCCCGACGTCGAGCAGCTCCTCCGCCAGGTCCAGCGCCTGGGGCATGTCGACGCCATGGACGAGCACTGCGAAGACGTCGCCCCCGACGCGCGCCAGCACATCAGTCTTGCGAAGGCGGTTCTGAATCGCCTCGGAGAGGCCCACCAGCAGCTCATCGCCCGCCTCCACGCCGAGCGACTCGTTGACGTACTTGAAGTTGTCGATCCCGATCGCGATGACCGAGCCGCCGCTGCCGTACCGAGCAGCGTGAACGACGTGCTCGGTGAGCGCACGCTCGAAGCCGATGCGGTTGACGAGCTCGGTGAGCGCGTCCTGGTCGGCCATCAGCCGCAGCCGGGCCTCGGCCAGCTTCCGATCCCGGATGTCGTGCGCGACTGCGGCCACGGACGGCGCCTGCCCGACGCGGACCACGCTCAGGGTCAGCTCGATCGGCGTGGACGAGCCATTGGGCATCCGGCTGACGACCTCCCGCCGCTGATCCAGAATCGGCGCTGTCTCGCCGGCCCCGAAGCGGGCGAGGGCCTCGGTGTATTGGTCGGAGAAGGGCTCGACGAGCAGGGTGGGGAAGACCCTGCCCATGAGCTCTGAGGCGGGCTGCCCGTAGAGCCGCTCGGCAGCCGTATTCGCATAGGCGATCACGCCGCCCTTGTCGAGCAGGAGGATTGCGTCGGGGAGGCCCTCGAGCAGCGCAATGGTCGGCGTGGAGCCGCTGTGCGGAGCCGCGGCGAGGGCGGGCAAAGTCACACAGGAGTATCGGCATGGCGCGTGGCCGCCCTTTAGACTCGCGCCCCCTTGCCCAGCAACGGCAGTGCACCGAGACGATCATCGCCCTGGCGCCCGCTGGTGAAGGGCGCCGCTGCGGCCGCCCTTGCGGCGGCTTTCGCCGTGCCGTTGATGCGCAAGAAGCGGGGCATTCCGCCCGCCGTGACCACGGCGGCGATGGCCGCGGGACCTCCGGCGCTCGCCGTGCTCCAGCCGCGCACCCGCCTGCGCGACGCCGGGATGTACGCCCTGCAGATGTGGATGTTCGTGATGGGCCACGAGCTGCCCTATGACGACCCCGACCGGGCCGAGAGCAGGCTGCGGGTCGGGTACCCGATCCGGGTCGACCGCGCGATCGGCGCGGGAGAGCTGCCCAACGTCAGGCTCCAGAAGGCCCTGGCCGGGCTCGGCAAGGGGAACGTCGTCGACCGCTTCCTCTCCTGGGTCCACTGGTCATGGTTCTTCGAGCCGCACGCGGCCCTCGCCTGGATCCTCGCTCACGACCAGGAGCAGTTCGCGCGGTCGGCAAGGCAGATGTCCGGCGTCTACGACCTGGGCTGCATCCTCTACGCGGCGGTCCCGACGGCCCCGCCCTGGTGGGCGTCGGAGGAGGGATACACCGACGCCAAGATCCGGCGGATCATGGTCGAGGTCGGCGAGGAGGAATGGGGCAAGGCGTGGCCGGTGCTCTATGACGTGCTCGGCGGCAATCCCTGGGCCGCAATGCCCTCGCTTCACTTCGCGACGTCGCTGATGGCGTCCCTGCTGCTCTCGGAGATGGGGGTTCGCGAGGGGATCGCGGGATGGACGTACGCGGGCGCGCTCGGCTTCGCGCTGGTCTACCTCGGCGAGCACTACGTGGTCGATCTCCTCGCGGGGGCCGCCCTGGTGATCGCCGTCCGGCGAGGCGAGCGCTACGCCGAGCCGGTGGCAAAGGCAGTGAGTGCGGCCTTGCAGCGTCTGGAGCGCGTCGCGACCGGCTAGACGCGCGTGCCAACATCCCTGGGGTGAGGGAGGAGCGCCGACAGAGCGCTTCGGAGCACGACGAGACGGCCCGCGAGATTGTTGCGGAGGCTGAGCCCAGCTTCTTCGCCGATCCAAAGAGGCTGATCCAGACGGGCGTCGCCGTCGTCCTGTTGCTGGTCGCGATCTACGTCCTGGTCCCGCGGCTGTTCGACCTCCAGGACGCGCTCGGGAAGATCGGGGACGGGGATCCGCTCTGGATCGGGCTCGGCGTGGTCTTCTGCATCGCGATGTTCGCCGCCTACGTGGCGCTCTTCCGCGGGGTGGTCGGCGAACGGGTGATCCACCTCGAGTGGGGCGAGAGCTACCAGATCACGATGGCGGGCCTCGCCGCCACCCGCCTCTTCTCGGCGGGGGGCGCCGGCGGCATCCTGCTCACCTACTGGGCGCTCCGGAAGGCCGGGATGGAGAGGCGACAGTCGGTCTGCCGCATGGTCGCGTTCCTGGTCGTCCTCTACTCGGTCTACCTGCTCGCGATCGTGGTCTTCGGCGTGCTCCTGCGGACCGGGGTCCTCTCCGGCGAGGCGCCCCTCTCCGGGACGATCATCCCGGCGGCCCTCGCAGCGGTGGCGATCGTGATCGGGGTCCTGCTGGCGCTTCTCCCCGACGACTTCGAGCGCCGGATCGAACGCCATACCTCCGGTCGCTTCGGCAAGATCGCCAAGCGGCTCGCCACGGCGCCCGCGACCTTCGCGCAGGGGACGCGCACGGCGATCACCTTCGTGCGCGATCCGAGCTCGGGGGCGATGGCGTTCGGCGGCGCGATCGGCTTCTGGGGAGCGAACATCGCGATCCTTTGGGCGAGCTTCCATGCGTTTCACGTCTCGGTTCCGCTCGGGGTGGTGATCCAGGGCTTCTTCCTCGGGATGGTCGCCAACCTCTTCCCCTTCGCCCCCGCCGGTGTCGGCGCGGTGGACGCCGGGATGATCGGCGCCTTCGTTCTCTTCGGTGTCCCCAGCGCAGAGGTGTTCGCCGCAGTCCTCACCTATCGCGTGATCGCCTTCTGGCTGCCGATCCCGCCCGGGATCGTCGCCTTCTTCCAGCTCCGAAAGACCGTCAACCGCTGGGAGGGCGAGGGTCGGGAGCAGCACGAGCCGATCGGTGTCGGGGAAGCCGAGACGGCCGCCGCGGGCTCGTGATGCGAGGGTGCTCCGCAGGCGAAGCCGAGGAGCGACCCGTAACAGGCGGACCACTGGCGCTACTATAAAAAGTGAAGTAAGGGTCTCACCACCGAGGCCCCATGTAGCCTCCGGATCGGAGGAAGCGTGAGCGACGAGAACAGCACAGAGAACGGCAAGGTCGAGAACCTGATCATCCTCGGCGGCGGCCCCGCCGGCTACACGGCCGCGCTCTATGCCGCCCGCGCCGAACTCAAGCCCCTCGTCATCGAGGGATTCCAGTGGGGCGGCCAGCTGCAGAACACCACCGACGTCGAGAACTACCCGGGCTACCCGGAGGGCGTCATGGGCCCAGAGATGATGAATGAGTTCCGCGCCCAGGCAGAGCGCTTCGGCACGCGTTTCATCACCGATGACGCCACCGAGGTCGAGCTCACCGATGGCGAAATCCACACCGTCAAGGTCGGCAAGGACACCTACCGCGCCAGGGCCGTGATCCTCTCGATGGGGGCGGAGCCCAAGCGGCTCGGCATCCCCGGCGAGATCGAGCTCGGGGGCCGCGGGGTCTCCACCTGCGGTGTCTGCGACGGCGCCTTCTTCAAGGGCGAAGACGTCGCGGTGGTCGGTGGCGGCGATTCGGCGATGGAGGACTCCATCTTCGTCTCCAAATTCGCCAAGAACCTGAAGATCATCCATCGGCGCGACGAGTTCCGCGCCTCGAAGATCATGCAGGAGCGCGCCCGCGGCAAGGAGAACATCGAGTTCCTCACGCCGTACAAGCCACTCGAGTTCGTCGCCGGCGACGACGGCAAGATCGCCAAGATCCGGCTCGAGCACTCCGAGACCGGCGAGCAGAAGGAGATCGAGGTCGGAGGCGCCTTCGTGGCGGTCGGCCACCGGCCGCGCTCCGAGCTGGTCAAGGACCAGGTCGACACAGACGACGAGGGCTACGTGATCGTCGAGGAGCCGTCCACCAGGACCAAGCTGGCGGGCGTCTTCGCGGTCGGCGACCTCGTCGACCACACCTATCGCCAGGCGGTCACCGCCGCCGGCAGCGGGACCAAGGGCGCCCTGGACGCCGAGTGGTACCTGCGCGACATGCCGCCCGACCCCGAGGAGCACTGGGGCACGAACACGGGCGCCATCGTCGAGGCCGTAGAGGCTTCCTAGAACCAGCGCTTCGGCGCTCGGCCTCGACCTCGAGGCGCTGGCCGAGACTCAGGAGGCGAGCTCGCGCAAGGCCGGTGCCGGCCGGTAGGCCTCTCCCTGCAGGTCGCGCAGGTCCTCGAGCACGCCCATCGCCCGGCTCCATCCGAGCCGCTCGCCCCACTCGAGCGGGCCGATCGGCCAGTTGTAGCCGAGCCGCATCGCCGTGTTGATGTCATCGGCCGAGGCCACCCGCTCGCCGAGCGCGAAGCACGCCTCGTTGGCGATCGTCGCCCCGAGCCTCGTCAGGACGGCGGGAGCGTTCTCGCCCGCGACCTCCAGGAGCTGGTCCTCGTCGAAGATCGGACGCTCGCCCGGAACGTCGGGGTCGCGGGGGCGGTGGGGGGTGTCCTTCTCGTAGGCGTAGAAGCCGCGACCGGTCTTCCGGCCCAAACGCCCGGAGGCCACCATCCGCTCATGGACGGGGGACGGGCGCCAGCGCGGCTCGCCGAAGGACTGCTCCCAGAAGGACTTCGCCACCGCAAAGTTGACGTCGATCCCGATCAAATCCATCAGCTCGAAGGGCCCCATCCGCAGACCGGCGCCGAGCCGGACGATGCGGTCGATCTCGTCATGCGGAGCCGTCCCCTCGCCGAGCATTCGCAGCGACTCGAGGAAGAAGGGCCGGACGCAGCGGTTGGCGACGAACCCGACGGAGTCCCGCGCGCGGATCGGGGTCCGGCCCATTCCGGCGGCCATCTCGGTGGCGAGCTGGAGGGCAGGGTCCCCGCTCTCATCCCCGGCGACGATCTCCACGAGCTGCATCTGCGCCGGCGGGTTGAAGAAGTGCATGCCGACGATCCGCTGCGGCTCCGGAAGCGCGGCCGCAATCGCCGTCACCGACAGCGACGAGGTGTTGGTCGCCAGGACGGTGCCGGGTCCGCAGACCGAGGCGAGCCGCTCGAACAGGTTCCGCTTCAGATCGAGGTCCTCCGGGGCTGCCTCGATCACCAGATCGCAGTCCTTCAGGACCTCGATGATCGTGTCCGTCTCGATCCGCCCCAATGCGTCGGTCGCATTCCGCTCGCTCCAGCGTCCCCGCTCGGCCCCGCGCCGGAGGGCCGCACGGAGCTGCTCGAGCCCCCGCTCGAGCGCCTGGCTTTCGAGCTCGTAGATGACGGTGCGGTAGCCGCCGAGCGCGGCGATCTGCGCGATTCCCGCGCCCATCGTGCCGGCGCCCACCACACCGACCCTCTCCGCGGTCATTCCGAGGCGGTGGGCGGGACCATCGCGTTGATCCCGGTCGCATCGCGCCCGATGATCAGCTTGTGGATCTGGGACGTGCCCTCGTACAGGGTGGTGACGCGGGCGTCCCGGAGGTACCGCTCGACGGGATAGTCGTCGACGTACCCGGAGCCGCCATGCACCTGGATGGCGGCGTTCGCGCATTCGACGGCGGCCTCCGTCGCGTAGTACTTCGCGATCGAGGTCTCGACGGTGTTCCGGACTCCGCGGTCCTTGAGCCCGCCGGCGCGGTAGACCAGCAGCCTGGCGGCGTCTCGTTTGACGATCATGTCGGCGATCAGCTCCTGGACGAGCTGGAAGCTCGCGATCGGGACGCCGAACTGCTTGCGCTCCTTCGCGTAGGCGACGGAGGCCTCGACGCAGCCGTCGCAGATCCCAACGCACCCCGCCGCGACGCTGTAGCGCCCGTTGTCCAGGGAGCTCATCGCAATCTTGAAGCCGTCGCCGACCTCGCCCAGGAGCGCGTCGTCGGGGACCTCGACCTCGTCGAGCGAGATCTCAGCCGTGTCCGAAGAGCGCAGGCCGAGCTTGCCGTGAATCTCCTGGGAGCCGTAACCATCGGTTGAGGTGGGGACCAGGAACGCGGCGAGGCCTTTGTGCTTCTTCTCCGGGTCGGTCTGAGCAAAGACCAGGGCGACCTCTGAGACGTTTCCCATCGAGATCCACATCTTGTTGCCGGTGATCGTCCAGTCCGAGTCGGTCTTCCTGGCGCGGGTGCGCATGCTGGCCGGGTCTGACCCGGCCTCGGGCTCGGTGAGGGCGAAGCATCCCAGGGCCTCCCCCGAGCAGAGCCGGGGAAGCCAGCGCTGTTTCTGCTCCTCGGTTCCCCAGCGCTCGATCGAGCCGGCGACCAGCGAGGTCTGGACGCTGACGACCGTTCGCGCCGAGGAGTCGACCCGGCCCACCTGCTCGACGATCAGCGCGTAGCTCAGGTAGTCGAGGCTGCGGCCGCCGTACTCCTCCGCGACCGGGGCGCCGAGATAGCCGATCTCGCCGAGCTTCGAAGCGAGCTCGCGATCGAACCGCCCGGCGCGGTCGTTGTCGCGGACCCGCGGGGCGATCTCCTTGTCGCAGAACTCACGCGCGCTGTCGGAGATCAGGCGTTGCTCGTCTGTCAGCTGGAAGTCCAGATCGGGCTCAGGTTGAGGATGAAACTGCGAGCTCCCGCTCGAGCACCGAGGCGAATGCCCTTGCCGCCGCCACGGTGTGCTCACCGAGACATTCTGGCAGTTCTGTCTCATCAATGGCGGCGACGGCCTGCACCTCGCGAACGGTCGATGCGAGAAACGCCTCCCTTGCGGACATCAGGTCATCGAGCGCGAAGGCGCCCTCCTCGACCTCCAGATCGCGGATCAGCCGGTCTCGGGTGATCGAGGCGAGAATCCCCACGTCGAGGCTCGGGGTCCGAAGCGTTCCATCGCCGCCGACCCAGAAGATCGTGGAGGTCGGCGCCTCCAGGACGATGCCGTCGGGACGCACGAGGAGAGCCTCGTCCGCGCCCCGTGCCTTGGCGATGCGAGCGGCCTGCATGTTGGCCGCGTAGGAGAGCGACTTGACGCCGTTCAGGATCGTCGTCGGGGAGTAGGTCACCGTGGCGAGGCGCGAGCGATCCCACGATGCGTAGGGAGGCAGGTTCTCGGTGAAGGCCAGGCGCCGCCCGCCGCGGGTGGCAACCAGCCTGAGCTGGGCCTCGTGCTCGCCGAACTCGGCGAGCAGGCCCGAGATCTCCCGCTCGAATGCCTCACGCTCTAGCGGGAGCTCGATGGCGGCCGCGGAGCGCTCGAGGCGATCGAGGTGTTCGTCGAGGGCGAATGGCCGGCCGGCATAGATCCGGATCACCTCGAAGACCCCGTCGCCGCGCAGCAATCCGTCGTCCGCGGCGGAAATCTTGGCGTCCGCCGTACCCATTATTTGTCCATTGATGCTGGTGAGTTCGGGTGCTGGCATGCCTGGAGCGAGGCTAGCGGAGGTTCGGCCGCAACGGCACTGTCGCTGCGTGCAGTTTCTGTCCGCTAAAACTAGGTATTAGCAGCACATCGCCGTACGGGAATCCGGGAACGCGGCGAGGGGATGTAGTGGATTCAGCCAATTGCTATGCGTGTAACGGAGGAAGCTCCATCCCGCCCCGGACTCACCGGTCGGCGGGATCCCCACAACGTCGGACGCCCTCAGCCTCACGGATCAGAAGGGAAACCCGATCAGGGTCCTGCTGAGCGTCGGCAGGGGCGACAAGTTCGCCTACCTCACCGAGATCGTCGTCCGGGACCCCTCATGCCAGGGCGACCTTCAGCTGGCCCAGGTCGTCCTCTCGTCGATTCAGTTCACGAAGTAACCGCGAACCGCCTACAGGGCTTCGACGACGGTTGCCACTCCCTGGCCGACGCCGACGCAGAGGGTCACGATTCCATAGCGGGCGCCGCGGCGCCGGAGCTCCCAGACGAGGTTCGTCATCAGGCGGGCGCCCGAGCAGCCGAGGGGGTGTCCGAGCGCGATCGCGCCCCCGTTGACGTTGAGGCGCGACTCTTCGATGCCGAGGCCCTCGGCACATGCCAGCACCTGGGAGGCGAAGGCCTCGTTGAGCTCGATCAGGTCGATGTCAGCGAGCTTCAGCCCGGCCCGCTCCAGAGCCTTCGGGATGGCGATCATCGGGCCGATGCCCATATAGGCCGGATCGACGCCGGCGACGCCGATCGAGACGATGCGGGCGAGTGGCTCCCGTCCGAGCTCGCCGGCGGCCTCCTCGTTGGCGAGCACCAGACAGGCGGCCCCGTCGTTGAGCGTCGATGAGTTCCCCGCGGTGACGCTGCCGCCCTCGCGAAAGGCGGGCTTCAGCTTCCCGAGCTTCTCGAGGGAGGTGTCGGCACGCGGCCCCTCGTCGACGCTCATCGTCGTCGGCTCCTCGCGGCGGCTCTTCGGGGGGATCTCTATCGGGACGATCTGGTCGTCGAAGCGGCCGTCTTCCTGGGCGGCGATGGCACGCTGGTGGCTCTGCAGAGCGAAGCGATCCTGCTCGGTGCGCGAGATCCCGTAGCGATCCGCGACATTCTCGCCGGTCTCGCCCATCGACTCGGTCGAGTAGCGCTCGGCCATCTTCGGGTTGATCATCCGCCAACCGAGCGTGGTGTCGTAGAGCTCCTGATCGCCCCGCGGAAGCCCGGCCTCGGGTTTCGGCAGGACCCAGGGTGCGCGGCTCATCGACTCGACGCCGCCGGCGAGATAAAGGCTGCCCTCGCCGAGACGCAGGGCGCGAGAGGCCTGGTTCACGGCCTCCAGGCCCGAGGCGCAGAGGCGGTTGACGGTGACGCCGGGAACATCCACGGGTAGACCGGCCAGCAGCGCGCCCATCCGGGCGACGTCGCGATTGTCCTCGCCCGACTGGTTGGCCGCCCCCATGTAGACGTCGTCGATCCGCTCGGGGTCGAGCCCGGCTCGCTCAGCGGCGGCCGCGATCACGTGGGCGGCGAGGTCGTCAGGACGGACCCCTGAGAGGCCGCCGCGGTAGGCGCCCATCGGGGTCCGCAAGGCATCGATGATCAGAGCCTCTGGCACAGCGGATGACTGTAGCCTCAATACCGGGAGATGGTTCTCATAGCCCTCACGCTCGGGCTTCTCGTCCTGCTCTTCGTGATCATGGTCGCGCTCGCGCGTCTGTTCGAGGGGAACAGAACTGCCGACGTCCTCGATTGGAAGCCGACGCGCTCCCCGGAGGTCGAGGCCCAGAACGAGGTGGACGATGTGCGGCAGATGATCGAGGCCCAGAACGCGCTGCGGCGAAAGCGGGGCGCGAAGGAGATCACCGAGGCCGACGTGCAGAGGCAGGCCCAGGAGGATCAGGCGATGCGTTCGAGGGGCCGGGGCCCGTTCGCCGAGGGCGGCGGCCTGGACGACGAAGACTGAAGTTGTGGCGCGGGCGCTGATCGTCGGCTGCGGTTGCCGCGGCCGTGAGCTCGGCTCCGAGCTCGCCAGGATGGACTGGCAGGTCCGCGGAACCAGCAGGACGCCGGCGGGGCTCGACGCCATCGAAGCGGCCGGGCTGGAGTCGGCCGCGGCGGATCCGGACCGCCCGGGAGGGATCCTGGATCTCTGCGGAGACGTCGCCGTGGTGGTTTGGCTGCTCGGCTCGGCCGAGGGGCAGGCGGAGGCGGTTTCGGCGATCCACGGGCCGCGGCTCGAGCGCCTGCTGGAGAAGCTCGTCGACACCCCGGTGCGCGGATTCGCCTACGAGGCGAGCGGAGCGGTCAAGGGTGACATGCTCGAGGGCGGGCGCCGGATCGTCGAGCGGGCGGGGGAGACCTGGCGCATCCCGGTTGCGTTCCTCACCTCGAGCCGCGATGAGCCCGGATGGGCGGAAAGCGACGCCGAGGTCGTGGCGGGGCTACTGGCCGGGTGAGCTGCCCTGGAAGGCGTTCGCCTTCGAGGGGGAGGCGCATGGGCTCTGCGCCGGCACCGGATACTCGTTCCCCGGCTCGCCGCAGGGCGAGAGCGGCGAGACCGGCTTCGCGCTCTGCTCGGCCGCGAGCTGCGCATTAGCCGGGGTGGTCGACCACGGAGCGCTGTCGCGGAAGTGGGTCGGTGGCTTGTCGAACAGCCCGACGAGGACGAGCCAGCCGCCGACGATCACGACCGCGACGGCCGCCACCGCGACGAAGAACATGATCTGGCTGCGGCGCGAGGGGCCATATGAATGGCCCACGACCTGCCGGCGCTTGTCCTGTCCCATCGCGTCGACGTCCGAGGGCTCATGACGCTTGGCCTCCTCCGAGGGCTCGAACTTCTCGAGATCCTCGATGTTGGCGGCGCTCGGGGCCGTGTCGCGCGTTCTCCGCTCCTCCGCCATACCGAATAACAACGATACCGCTGCCTGAGCCGAGTGGCGACAGTTTGTCCGGCGGCGCCGGGGGAGAGACGCGGCGACAATTGGATAAAGTCTGATCAGGATTACCTAGTTAAGAGCCAATCAGAAGAGAGGCAGCGATGGCCGATTACGCAAACGACGTACTGGTCGAGACCGATTGGGTCGCCGATCACCTCGAGGACGACGACATCCGGATCGTCGAGGTCGACGAGAACCCGGCGCTCTACGCCGAGGCGCACATCCCCGGCGCCATCGGCTTCGACTGGAAGAAGGATCTTCAGGACCAGGTGAAGCGGGACTTCCTCGGGCCCGAGGACTTCGGGAAGCTGATGGGGAGCCGCGGCATCTCGAACGACCACACGGTCCTGCTCTACGGCGACCGGAACAACTGGTTCGCCGCCTATACGTACTGGTACTTCCGCTACTACGGCCACGACAAGGTCAAGCTGATCAACGGCCCGCGTGAGAAGTGGATCTCCGAGGACCGCCCGACCAGCACCGATGTGCCGTCCTATCCCGAGGCCTCCTTCGAGGCGAAGGCGGGCGACGAGTCGATCCGGGCGAAGCGCGACGAGGTTCTCTCCGCACTCGACTCCGAGACCAAGCTGGTGGACGTGCGCAGCCCGCAGGAGTACTCCGGCGAGCTGATCGCGATGGCGGGATACGAGCAGGAGGGCGCGCAGCGGGGCGGCCACATCCCGGGTGCGGCGTCCATTCCCTGGGCGCAGGCCGTCCAGGAGGACGGGACGTTCAAGTCAGCCGACGAGCTCCGCGAGCTCTATGAAGGCAAGGGCGTCGTCGAGAATGGCAACCCGATCATCGCCTATTGCCGGATCGGCGAGCGCTCCGCGCACACCTGGTTCGTGCTCCACGAGCTCCTCGGAGAGGGCAACGTCAAGAACTACGACGGTTCCTGGACCGAGTGGGGCAACCTCGTGGATGTCCCCATCGAAAAGGACGTCTAGCTGTAGCGGTTGAACAGTGAGCGACGGCGACCGGCCCGCCGGCCGGTCGCCGTCTGACTCACTTCACGACGCGGTACTTGAGGTGTGCTACCCCGGGTGCCTCGACCGCGCGGAGCTGTTCAAGTCTTGTGTCGATGCCGATGTTGTCGAGGAGGCGCTCGCCTCCGCCGAGGATCAGCGGGACCACGTTGATGGTGAGTTCGTCGATCAGGCCGGCCGCCAGGTACTGCTGCACCGTCTGCGCTCCACCGGCGATCTGGATGTCCTTGTCGCCGGCCGCTTCGCGCGCCTGCTCGAGGGCGGACTCGATTCCGTCGGTGACGAAGTGGAAGGTCGTGCCGCCCTCTTTCTCGATCGGCTTGCGCTCGTGATGGGTGAGGACGTAGACGGGCGAGCGGTACGGGGGCTCGTCTCCCCACCAGCCCTCCCATGATTCGTCGCCCCAGTCGTCCCTGATTGGCCCGAACATGTTCCGGCCCATGATCACGGCGCCGAATCCAAACTCGAGCTCGGCGACGATCTCGGAGCTGGGATTGGTCTCGCCGCCCTCCTCGCCGTGGGTCTTGCGCCAGGACTCGAGCTTGAACATCCACTCGTGCAGCTCCATGCCACCCTCGCCGATCGGGTTGTCCTCGCTTTGATTTGGCCCGGCGACGTAGCCGTCCAGTGAAGTGGTGATCAGAACCTTTGTCTTAGTCATGCCTCTGTAGACGCCTCCTGTAGTCGAAACTCATCGCACCGCTCGCCCGAGATGCCGGAGGAGATCTCCGAGGATCCGGGCGGTCGCCCCCCAGATCAGCATGTCCGAGATCAGGTAGGTGTCGGTCTTGATCGGCACGCCCCGCCGCACCAGGCGCCGCTTCGCGTAGGCCGCCTCGAGGTCGTCGAGCGAGGCGACCAGCACGCTCTCGACCTCGGATGGGTTCGGCTCGAAGCGCATCCCCTCCTGGATCAGCCCGACGAAGGGGTGGACCTTGTAGTTGGTGACGAAGGTGCCGATCGGGGGCAGTGCCCCGACGACCTCGACTCGATCGCGCGACAGGCCGATCTCCTCCTCGGCCTCGCGCAGGGCGGCGTCGAGCAGCTCCTCGTCCTCGTCCCGGCGGCCGCCGGGGAAGGAGATCTCGCCGGCGTGTCGCTTCAGGTCAGAGCGGCGCTCGGTGAAGACCAGGCCCGGATTATCCGGCCAGCCGTGCATAGGGACCAGCACCGCCGCCTCGGTCCGGCCGTGAGCGTCGAGCTGGGCGGCGTCGGCCGGATCCAACAGCAACGAGCTCAGATCAGATGATGACTTGGACGGTTCCGCCATCGACGCTCCAGGCCGCGCCGGAGGTATAGGAGGCCTGCTCCGAGCACAGGAAGACGATCGCGCCGGCGATCTCGTCCGGCTCGGCGAGCCGGCCGATCGGCCGCTTCGATCCGGCGGCCTCGAGTGCTTCCTCGCGGCTCGAGTGCCCGCCGAGCTCCTTCGACTGGTCGAGCAGCCCGCCCTCGTCCATCCAGAGCCCGGACTTGACCGGGCCGGGACAGATCGCGTTGACCAGCACTCCGTGGGGCGCGTAGCGGTCCGCGAAGAGCCGCGAGAGGGAGAGCTCGGCTGCCTTTGCGACGGAGTACTCGGCCATCGCCGCGGAGGGGCGCTTGCCGGCGGTGCTCGAGACGTTCACGATCCTGCCCCAGCCGCGCTCGCGCATCGCCGGGGCGGCGGCGCGCATCAGCCTCATCGGCGCCATCACGTTCAGCTCCCAGGCCGCGTACCAGTCCTCGTCGGGGATGTCGTCGAGGTCGCGCCATTGCGCCGTGCCCGCGTTGTTGACCAGGACGTCGAGCTGGCCCAGGCGCTCATCGGCCTCGCGCTTGATCAGGCCCGCCGCCTCGGCGTCGGTGACGTCCGCGACCAGCGACTCGGCTCGTCCGCCGGCCTCCTGGCCGGCCGCGGCGCACTCGTCAGCGGCATCCAGAAGCGCGTCCTCGGAGTTGGCGACGAGCAGCACGTCGGCGCCCTCGGCGCAGAGCATGCGCGCGGTGGCGCGGCCGATGCCACGGCTGGCGCCGGTGACCACGCAGGCGCGGCCGTTGAGCCCCAGGTTCATGGGTTAGGCCTCGATGGGCTCGAGCGAGTCGTTGATCTCGACGTCGTCCGCGGCAAGGGCCTTGTGCACCGGGCACTTGCCTGCGATCACCAAAATCCGCTTGCGCTGCTCGTCGTCGAGGTCCGTCGGAACTCTGATCTTGACCTCGAACTTGGCCGGCGTGTCGCTGGTCGTCTCGGTGAACTCGACCTGGACCTCGACTTGGCCGAGGTCCCACTCCTTGCGGTCTGCGTACATCTCGATCGTGATTGCGGCGCAGCTCGCCAGAGACGCGGCGAGCAGCTCGGTGGGCTTGGGCCCCTGGTCGCCGCCGCCGCGATCCTCGGGCTCGTCGGCAATCAGGCGATGCTCGCGGATCTCGATCTCGTGCTCGTATCCCTTCCTGCGCCGGGCGACTGCTGTGTTCGGCATCAGCTCTTCTCCCGGCCCTCGAACATCTGGGGGTTCGGCTCGTCGGCGAAGCGGGCCAGCGCGAAGGCGAGGTCGGAGGCGCGGTTCAGGTAGCGGAGAACGGCGTCCGAAGCGAGCTCCTCGGACTCGCGAAGCTCGACGAGGCGCCGTTCGGCGCGGCGGATCGCGGAGCGGGCCACGTCCAGTGCCGCGGAGAGCTCGGTGCCGCCGGGAATGACGAAGTGCGGGGGTAGGTGGACCTGGTTCATGTACCGGTCGATGTCCACCTCGATTGCCTCGACCATCGCGTCGGTGATCCGGCTGATGCCGTCCTGGAGGCGATCGGCGGCCTCGGGCGAGGTGGCAAGCTCGGCTCCGGCGACGAAGAGGTCCTGCTGCAGCGAGAGGATGGTCGAGTGGAGGCCGGCCTGGTTTTCGGCCTTGCAGAGGGCGCGGGCGACCCCGAGCGCCGAGTTGGCTTCGTCGATCGAGCCGTACGCCTCGGTTCGGGCGTTGGTCTTTGGCACCCGCCCGCCGTACCAGAGGGACGTGGTGCCGTCGTCGCCCTTCTTCGTATAGATCTTGACCATGAGACGACGATATCCAAGGAGGCCGGGTTGACGGTGAATCCTGGAAGCTCACCGACGACAGCTGGATCTACGTGGTGGTCGACCGGGAGCGTGCCGGCAGGGGGCTCCTCACCGTGATGGTCGACGATCTCGATGAACGCCTGGCCGGGCTCGAGGAGCGGGGGATCGAGGTGGGCGAGGTCGAGACGATCAACGAGAGGACGCGCAAGGTCGAGATCGTCGACCCAGAGGGCAACCGGATCGGCTTCGGCGAGGCGGTCAGCTCAAAGGGTTGAACGCGATCCCGGTGGGCAGCTTCGGGAAGAAGTAGGTGGACTTCGGCGGCATCGTCTCGCCTTCGGCGGCGACGGCACGGACCTGGTCGACGGGCGTCGGCCGGAGCAGGAAGGCGGCCTGGTAGTCGCCCGCGTCGAGCTTCGTCAGCGCCTCGCCGATGTTCGGCGTGTATCCGATGCCGCGCTTGGCCGCGATGTCGTCGGTGCTCATGCCGAGGATGTCCTTGAGGACGAGCTCCTCCAGGATCGCGGCGTCCAGCGTCCGGTAGGCCTCGGAGCGGCCCGACAGGAGCTCGTCGAGCCGGCCCCTGTCCCGAAGCCGCAGCCGGAAGCTGCGCTGGAAATGGGAGTCGTGGTAGCCGAAGACCCCGACGCCGTCGCTGCCGGCCGGGTTGACCTCATTGGTCGGGACCTGCTCGATCTCGAAGAGCTTCTTTAGACCGGCACCCAGCGCCTCCTGCTTGGCGGGGTCCTCCGGCAGCCCGGAGATCAGCCGGTGGGTCGGGAAGACCGTCAGGCCGGGGTCCTCCAGGGAGACCAAGGCCATCAGGACGTAGTCGGCGGGACCGCCGGGACCGACCTCCCGCTGGTAGGCGAGCGAAGTCTCATAGCGATGGTGGCCGTCCGCGATCAGCAGCTCGGCGGGCTCGAGCTCGGTGGCGATCGCCTCATGGACGGCGGGGTCGCCGACTCGCCAGACGCGATGGGTGGTGCCGTCGCCATCGGTGACCTCGCCCCACGGATCGCCGTCGAGCGCCGGCTCGAGGTGCTGCCATGCGTTGCCAGGATGAAGGGCGAAGATCGGGGAGAGGTTGTGGCGGGTGGCGCGCGTCAGCCGCAGGCGGTCCTCCTTCGGCCCGGGCTGGGTGCGCTCATGCGGCCGGATCCCCTCACCGTAGGGCGCCAGCTTCACCCGCGCCAGGAAGCCGCGGCGGGTGAGGCGCGATCCGCCGGGCGCGTCGTAGTCCTGCTCCAGCGCCCAGATCTGCGGTTCCTCGTCACCTGTCAGCGCGCCAGCCTCCGTCCACTCGCCGAGCAGCTTCGCGGCGTGCTCGTAGGGATCGCCGCCGTCGGGGTCGCGCGGCAGGTCGAGCTCGACAACGTTGTATGGAGAGCGAGAGGAGAGCTCGGCCCGCTGCGCGTCGTCGATCACGTCGTATGGAGGAGCAACGACGTCGGCGAGCGCTCCGACCTTTGCGAGGTCGTAGTGGAGCGCATGAATTGGACTCACCTCGGCCACGAGCGCGGAACCCTAGCCAGCCACGGGGAGGCACACCCTCGTCACATTCTGCGCGTCACCAGTCACGGGTTCTCGATTCGAATCGAGTCGTGACCTATCCGCCGTATATGAGGGAGAAGGCGCGGCAGCTCAGGCGCGAGAAGGGTTTGACGATCGACGAGATCGCCAAGCGACTTGCCGTTTCGCGGACGACGGTCTACTTCTGGGTCGGTGACATGCCTCGTCCAGCGCGCTGCGTGGCTCGCACAGGGCCCGGACATTCGCTGGGGAACAAGGCGATGCAGGCCAAGTTCAAGAGACTGCGTGACGAGGCCTATGAGCTCGGCCACTGGGAATTCCCGCGGTTGGCCCGGTTGCCTACGTTCAGGGATTTCGTCTGCCTATACATCGGGGAGGGATACAAGCGCAACCGAAACACCGTGTCGGTCGCCAATTCGGATGCAGCCGCAGTGCGGCTCGCCGTCTACTGGTTGGATCAATTCACGACCAGACGGATGGTCTTCTCAATCCAGTACCACGCCGACCAAAGGCCGAAGTCGCTCCTTGCCTACTGGGGGCGAGAACTTCAAATACCCGGCATGTCCATCGAGTTTCTACGCAAGTCGAACAGCGGCCAGCTCGCTCACAGGACTTGGCGATCGAAGTACGGAGTCCTGAGCGTGAAGACGCACGACACTTGCCTCCGCGCCCGAGTCCAGGGATGGATCGATCGGATGCGAGACGAGTGGCTAGACTCGCCAGCGCCCGGGGCGTAGCGAAGCCTGGTTATCGCGCGGCTTTTGGGGAGCCGAGATCGCTGGTTCGAATCCAGCCGCCCCGATTCGCTGGCGGTCTCGTTAGGATCTCGCGATGCGTAGGGGAGGGAAGAGGTTCGCGCTTGCAGGCGCCTTGGCGGTCGTTGCGGTCGTCGGCTTCAGCTCCACCGCTCTGGCGGACGACAGCCAGATCCGGATCAGCGAGGTCTACCTCGACGGGTCCGCGTCCCATGGCGACTTCGTGGAACTGCAGATGTTGGCCGATGGGCAGACGATCCCTGCTAACGCAGCGATACGGATGTGCAACGCGAACGCGTCACTCTGCATCAACTTTCTGTTCCCCCCCAACAGCCTGGCCGCGTCCACGAGCCAGCGCACGATCCTGTTTGGCTGGGACGACAACTCCAACACCGACTTCGGCATTCCGGCGGCCACCTCACCGCCGAATCTCAACAACTTCCCACTCACCGGCGGGCACGCCTGTTACATGGAGTCAGTCGCGCCGAACATCCCGATCGACTGCGTGAGCTGGGGTAACTCAACGGGGACGGCCCCGTCAGTGGGTAGCCCCGCACCGGCGCTGAACGCGAGCCAGTCCCTGACTCGCACCGAGGCACGCGGCTGCTCGACCCTGATGGAGGCGATCGACGACAGCGACAACAGCTCCGCCGACTTCTCGCTGGCGACCCCCTCGCCCCGCAACAACCTCGCCACGCCGACCGAGCACGCGTGTCCGCCGCCGGCTGTGGTCACGCCCAAGAAGAAGAAGTGCAAGAAGAAGAAGAAGCACCGCTCGGCCGAGACGGCCAAGAAGAAGAAGTGCAAGAAGAAGAAGTAGCTCGCTAGAGCAGTCCCTCCGCGCGCAGCCACTCCTCCGTCTTTCGCATCCCGGCATCGAGGTCGTGGGCCGGCTCGTAGCCGAGCACCTCGCGGGCCCGCTCGATCGAATAGCTGCCGCGGCGGTTGAAGTAGTCGATCGCGGCCGGGGTCGCCTCGCTGCGGCGGCCGCGCACCTTGGCGGCCAGGTCCATCGCGCGGGCGACCTCGCGCACGACCCTGGTCGGCGCCGCCCGCGGGCCGTCGATGCCGAGCATCCGGCAGTAGTGCGCGAAGAACTCCCCGATCGTCGGCTTCTCCGCGCCGGTGAGGATGAAGACGCGGCCTTCGGCCGCGGGGGTGGTGGCGGCGCGGACGATCCCGTCCACGAGGTCGTCGACGTAGACCGGGCTGTGCACGCCGCGGCCGCCGTCGGGAAGGATGAGCTGCTTCGCCTTCAGCAGCCGGACCGGCTCGGTCGTCCAGGGGCGGGAGCCCGGCCCGTAGACGTCGCCGGGGCGGACGATCGTGCAGGGAATCTCTCCCTCGGCGTGGGCCTCCAGCACGACCTGCTCGCTGGCGATCTTCGTGTCGACGTAGTGCACGCCGTTGGGCCGCACGGGGGTCCGCTCGTCGACCTCGCCCTCGAAGTCGAAGCCGTGGACGACGATCGAGGAGAGATGAACGAACCGCTTGGCTCCACCCGCGATCGCCGCATCCATCACGTGCCTCGTCGCGGCCACGTTCGTCTCCCAGTAACCCTCGCGGGAGCTGTACATCCCGACCACGGCGGCGGTGTGCACGACGAGCTCGCAGTCATCGGCGTGCGCCTGCCAATCGCCGGGCGCGGTCAGATCGGCGCCGAGGTGCCCCTCATCACCGGTCTCGATCAGATCCACGCCGCGAACTTCGCTCCCCAGTGCGCGGAGCCGCTCGACCAGCGCCCGCCCGATGAAGCCGGCGGCGCCGGTGACGAGCACGCGTTTCGGGGAGTCAGCCACCGTGCTCGACCGCGTCGATGGCGGCATGGGTGCTTCTGGCCGCGTCCGGGTCGGCGAGGTCGATCCCCGGAGGCAGCTCGACGTGGAGCTCGCCGGATGGGTCGAGCTGGACGTGCGCCGTCTCGATGCGGCAGTCGAGCACGTGGCCGCCGCGCGAGCGGTCCTCGGAGATGAAGTGGAGATGCCAGCCGGCGACCTCGATCCCCTCGGCGTATTCGGGGAAGCGGAAACCGAGCATCGTGCCGTCGACGTCGGTCAGCTCGAAGACCTGCTGTTCGCCCACGACGTCCGTCAGCGGCCGATAGGGCGGCTCCTGGCGCGGCACCGATCGCGCCTTGACGAACTCGAAGCGGCCGTCGATGCGAACCGCGCACGAGGCGGTGTCGGCCGGAATTCTCCGGTCCATCTCGGCGAGCAGGCGATCGTGGTCCAGCGAGCCCTCGAGGTCGAAGCCGGTCGCGGGGTGGAAGGGAACGACGACGGCGAACGGCGTGCGCTCGTCGAGCCGGACCTCGGTGACCGTTCCCTCGACATCGGCACGGTAGAAGCGCCCCTCGAGGGCGATCATCTCGCCGTCCAGGTGATTGAGGGTGCCCAGGCCGAGGTCACCGTGCTCGGCGAGCTCCTTGAAGCTGACGTCGCCCTCGAAGGATCCGTCCAGCAGCGCGCCGATCGTCGAGGCCTGGAAGAGGACGTGGGGATCCTGTTCCGCGTGCAGGTCTGCGTGCCGCATCGCCTCGACGTGCAGGGACCGGATCCAGCGCTCGTCGAGGCTCATCCGGTGGGGTCGAGGGTGCGCGCGGTCTTCGACTTCGGCACCTCTCGCTGATCGGGGTTGGTGCCGAGGACCCGGTCGCTCAGGTTGTTCGTGATCCCGTGCCAGAAGTGCTCGTTCTTGAAGTGATGCAGACGGTGGTTTCGCCAGATCGCTTTGTAGGTGCGGGTGCGCGGGCGGTATGCCGTGTGGATCAGGAAGTGGGTCCACTCATAGAGGAAGACCATGCAGTAGCCGGCGATCGCCCCGCTCACCAGCGCGCCGATCGGGACCGGCCCGGCGAGCAGCGTGACGATCACCGAGACGAGCCCGATGGTGAGCGGAACCGCGACCAGCATCAGGAACGCCGCCTGCCACCAGTAGAGAAGGACCATGTCGAGGTCGTTGGGGTCACCGTGGTGAGCCCGGTGAGCGCGGGCGGCGACCGTCTCCACCTCGCGTCCGCGGAGCCTGACCGGCTTCGCGTGCAGCAGATATACGTGGATCGCCCACTCGCCGAACGGGTAGATCGCCACCAGCGCGGCGACCGCCACGGCGTCACGCCAGGTGAGATCGCCGATCGCCGCTCGCATCGCCAGGAGGACAAGAACTCCGCCGCCGATCACCCACGGCGACTCCTTGCGCAGGAACTCCCGCCGCGCCTGGCCGAGCGAGCTGACCTCTCCGGAACGCATCTCGATCACGCAGCCTAGTCCCGCGGCGCGGGGAGATCGCGCGAGCCTCAACACTTTCCCAGCGATGGCACCCGTCGCCCGGCCAGTCCCTCCCGGGGTTCCTGCCCGAGAACTGCGGCACCAGCATCGGGACGGGCGGAGCGAGTCAGGAGGCGGAGCTCCTCGGCTGCTTCGCGGACTTCACGTACGACGTCAACAGCTGCGACTGGTTCGCCACGCCGCCCAGGCCCTAGTCAGTTTCAAGGCAGCGGGAGAGGGGACCGACCCAAGGAGCCTCCCGTGGCTCCGTGCGCCGGTCCCGTTCCGTGTCCCGCGCGTACCCCTGAGTACGATTCGAAGACTGGACGTATCTTACCTAATTTTGCCCTACATGAAAGTAAGTAGGACAAAGGTCCATTTTCGGGTCCTGGGCAAGCGCTGTATGGCGTTGTGGGCCGGCGGTACGCTCCGCTTGCCTGCCCCCGTAGCTCAGCTGGATAGAGCGCCGGCCTTCTAAGCCGGATGTCGCAGGTTCGAGTCCTGCCGGGGGCGCTGCCCGACCTTCTTGATTTCTCCGACCTTCGCGATTTCTCCGCAACTCCCTTTAGGGGCGTGGGTTAGATTGCCGGAGGTTTAGAGGGAGGGAACCCGCTGAGAGGAGAGGCCTTGTACGCCCACGCTGCGTCGCTTCGTGCCCGGAGGACTGTTGCCATCGCCGTCATCGGCCTGGCAGCCCTGTTCGCGTTCATCGTCTGCGCGCAGCGCGCCGACGCGAAGGCGAAGGGGAAGACAAAGGTCACGAAGGGACCGAAGGGCCTCGCGTTCTACAAGCCACCGAAGGGCCTGCCCAAGCAGCACGGGACCCTGATCTGGGCCCGCGGCGCCTCCGGCCTCGTTCCTCTCCAGGACGCCCGCTACACGAAGCTCGTCCTCTACTCGTCGCGGACGGCGCAGGGCGCCAAGGACGCAATCTCGGGGTCCGTGAGCGTGCCGAAGGGCAAGCCGCCGAAGGGCGGATGGCCCGTGATCACCTGGGCCCATGGGACGACCGGCGTCGCGGACATCTGCGCGCCGTCCCAGGACGTGGCGGGATCGTCCGCCGGCACCGGCGAGACCTACATCAACGACGACCTGAACGCCTGGCTGCGCGCCGGCTACGCCGTGCTGCGCACCGACTACGAGGGCCTCGGGACCCCGGGCAAGCATCCGTACCTCGTCGGCACCTCCGAGGGCCGCAGCGTCCTCGACATCGTCCAAGCCGCTCGCCAGCTCGACAAGAGCATCTCCAAGCGCTACCTGATCGCCGGGCATTCCCAGGGCGGACACGCGGCGCTGTTCGCCGCTGGCCTCGCCAAGAGCTGGGCCCCCGGCCTGAAGCTGCGCGGCACGGTCGCCTTCGCGCCGGCGTCACACATCCTCGAGCAGGCCTCGTTCCTCCCGGCCCTCACCTCGCCGAGCAGCCTGACCGCGCTGGCGACCCTGATCCTCGACGGCGCCTCGACGCAGTCGAGCGCGATCAACGTCAATCAGTTGCTCTCCGACCGGGTGCTGCAGTTCTATCCCCTGCTTCAGCAGCAGTGCCTGTCCCGGCTGGGGCAGCCCGATGAGCTGGGGGGCATTCCGCCGTCCCAGCTCGAGCGCTCCGGCGCCGACCTGAGTGCGCTCAACCCCGTGCTCGCGGCGATGAACCCGGCGGTGACCACGTCGGCGCCGATCCTGATTCCGCAGGGCGAGTCCGACAACACGGTCTTCCCCTTCCTCACGTCCGCCCTGAAGGATCAGCTCGTGGGGCTCGGGGATCAGGTCACCTACAAGACCTATCCGGGAATCGACCACGTCGGGGTCGTCACCGCCGGCGAGGCGGACGCGCTCGCGTTCTTCGAGCAGATGCTCCCACCGCACCGCTGAGCCGGTCGCCGGGGCTCGTCCGGCGACCCCCGCTCACGCTAGATTGAAAGCCACGCGGTGGGCGTAGCTCAGTTGGTAGAGCTCCTGGTTGTGGTCCAGGTGGTCGCCGGTTCGAGTCCGGTCGCTCACCCTCAAGGAAGCCCCTGCTAACGCGGGGGTTTCGTTGTTCATGGTGGGCACCCTGGCAGCGCTCGGGTACTACGGGGGGTACTAGAAGGGGTCCCCCCATAGCTTCCCGTTGGGCCATAGGGGGTTGAAAGCTGCGCTTCTCGTCCAAAGCGATACCTAGCCGCTACTCCCGCAGCCCGGCGGCTTCGAGGGCCTGCTCTCTGCTGCCGTAATAGTCGAGGCGCACGCATTTGCCGTCTCGCAGCGTCCACACCGCAGCGTCGACACGTTCCACATCGACGCCACTCTGGCGTCCCCTGGCGTGAACGCGGAGAACCGCGACGACGCGCTCACCGGCCTCAATGAACTCCTCCGGATCCCAACGCCAGCTCTCCCAACTGCTCTCCCAATCGGCCTGCCAACGAGCCAGTCCTTCGAACCCACGGTACTCACCGGAGTCCGGTATGTCGTGGTCGTAGATCTCGATCTCCGGGTCGCAAGCTGCGAGAGCAGATTCCATGTCGCCGCGTAGGTACGCGTCATAGGAACCGCGCACTATCTCCACGTTCTCCTCCGACATCGCCCACGCAGTATCTCGCTTGGGCAGTCGTCAGTATCCGCCGATTGGACCAGGGGGGTGATCGCAACAGGTCGCGTCCCTGGAAACCGCCCGACGACTGGGGGTGTCAGTAGCCCTAGTCCAGGTCGTCGATCTCGCCCTGGTACTGGGCCATGCCGCGGGCGATGCCCTCACCGATCAGGGCGTCGATGACACCTTGGGACTCGATGATCTGGTCGGCCCGCAGGACCCGGCGCTGGAACTCCTCGTCGGCGCGTAGCGCGCCGACCTGCTCCTCGCTGCCGCGCAACAGGGCGAAGCCCTGCAGGTCGCCGCCGTGGGGCCCTAGGAGGGCGACCTCGAAGTCCTCGATCTTGCCGTCGCTCTGGAGCCCTCCCCAGTACTCGACGCTCTCGTTGAATACCTGGACGGCGCGCTTCTCGCGTCCGCGCACCACCTGACCCCACCCGATGAACAGTGCGGCATCAGCCATTGATCACTCCTTTGATCGGCCTGCCTTGGGCCTCTTCGACCCTACTCCGCGCTGGGGCACGCGGCAAGTCCAACAAGACTGGGAGTGTCAGCAGTCCAGAGATCGCCTACTCCGATAGCCCGGCGGCTTCGAGGGCTCTGTCCCTGTCGCCGTAGTCGATGAAATGGGTGAGCAGCCCGTTACGAAACGTGGCCACAACCGTGAACGGCACCTCGGTCTCGACCCCGCTTTCCTTCCCGACGGCCCGGAGCGTGCCCAGCGCCAGCACCCGATCACCCAAATCACGGAAGTCGTCGCAGTCGACCCTCCAATGGTCAAAGTGCCGAGCGAGGTCCTCGTGCCAGGCTCGGGCCGCGTCAACGCCGGTCAAGTCCCCTTCGAGATCAGCCAACCAGTGTTCCCACCTAATTTCGGGGTCCATCGACCGAAGCATGCCCGGAATGTCCTTGCGGTTCCACCGCTCGATGCCCTCTCTAAGCAGATCGACGTTCTCCTCCGACATCGCCCGACCAGTATCTCGCGCAAAACCGCCGCTTTTCCATGCAAAGCGGCAATCTGCGCCCGGGAAATCCTCCCGACGAACGCGCCTCTCGTTCCGGACGCCTTCGGGGCGACTTAGGAAGCCGGAGTAAGCTAGTTGGGCTGGCGCTGCGGTCAGATCATTTTCCTCGGTGCCCGCAACTTCGCTCGCTGGGTCATCCCTCTTCCTTCCGTGCGACCCGCTACAGAGGGCACGAAAGGTTCGATGTCTTATGACCCCCAGCACGCTGTCCCAACGAGCAGCACGACGGCGCGGCGAGTTCCATCACGCCGACGGCGACCGTCGTGTCGCCCTAGCGCTCGAAGCACACCGCCACCTCAACACCTCCGGCTCGGGCCGGGCCCTATCCAGTGCTGAGAGGGGGAGACGGTGGCATGACCGAAACGACTCCCTAGCTCTCTGAGATCCTCGAGTCGGAGCGGCCGCGTTCTCAGCAGCGCCGCTTGGTGTTGGCTGTCGCAGCTCGTAATCACAAGGACGCGAAGCCCGGGTGGCCCTTCGAGACAGTCGATGTATCTAGGGGCACCCCGAGTCGGCACTCTGCTGAACCAAAGGGGGTGGTGAGATTGCGGAGGGAAGCTCCTCCGAAGCCGACTGCCGCCGAGCGCGAGGTGGCTGATCTGCTGCGGATCGAGGCCGATCCCGACGCGGCCAGAGCCGTCCTGGATCGCGTCCCCCTCTGGTTCCACACCTTCTCGCTCGAGCGCTCCGACCAGCTCTATACGCCCGGCGTCGCCCGCAACCACCGCTACCGGGTCCCCGCCCTTCCCGAGGACTTCAGCGGCATGAGCGTGCTCGACGTTGGCACCTTTGACGGCTTCTACGCGTTCCTCGCCGAAGCCCGTGGCGCGCGGCGAGTCGTCGCGGTGGACAACGAGCAGTACAGGGCGTGGGTCCGGGCGCGCTGGGGTGTCGAGCTTGAGGGGGGCGAGGGGTTCACAGCGATCCGGGAGTTGCTCCACTCGACAGTCGAGTACCGTCGTCTTAACGCCTTCGATCTCGACCTGCTCGAGGAAACGTTCGACTTCATCCTCTGCTTCGGGATCCTGCACCGGGTGGACAACCCGATGGGACTGCTCAAGGTGCTTCGACGGTGCCTCTCGGCAGAAGGCCGGGTGCTTCTCGAGACCTACGGCTCAGCGGATCGGGCGCTCGACGCCCCGGCTGCCATCCACGCCTATGAGCCAGGCGAGGTCTACGCTCACGATGACTTCGTGTACTGGGGCTTCACCCCCGCAGGTTTGGACGCGATGGCCTGCCATGCGGACTTCGAGGGCTTCGAGTTGATCGACGCGCCGGTCATCGACGGTCATCCGCGCGTCATCGGAACGCTGCGCCGCCCCGCCATGCGTCGCCCCTAGATCGAATCGGAAGCCCCGATATGTTGCGCGCCACGACGCACGGATAGTCGAACGAACTCGTCTTCCTGCGTAACGGGGAGGGCGGTGTCGCTTCGCGCGACGGATGAAAATCAACCCCCCGCCACGCAGAGCACCTCCAATTTGCGAGAGTTCTCCATGGGCGTCGGCTATGACGACCAGCTAAAGCGCAGGTTCTGGGGCTGATCCCTGCCGCGTTGCTTGAGATGCGCGCCCCGGTGTCGCACCGGCCCCTTTTTTCTCTGCCCGCGCTGCCAGTCGGCGACCGTGCGCTTGTAGGCGACCTCGGCCTGGCGGGCGAGTTCACGCTCGGCGCTGCGCATCGCCGCGTTGGTCGACCAGAGCCCCCGCTCGACCTCGCCCTTTGGAGCGCCGGCCCTGAGCTCCAGTCGGCGCAGCTTCTTGCGGGTGAGGGTGGGCTGGCCGTAGGCGTAGTCCTCGCCCCGGGTGAGCATGCACCAGAACAAACAGGCGAGCTTTCGCGAGGCGGCGGTGATCGCGACCTGGTGGCCGCGGCGGGCGCGGATCCGCTCATAGAAGGCCCGGATCGGGCCCGGGTTTCTGACCGCGCTCCACGATGCCTCGACCAGGGCATGGCGCGCCGAGGCCGAGCCCTGCTTTGAGATCCGCCCCCGGCTCGCTGCACTCTGCCCCGACTGGCGCACCTTCGGATCGAGCCCCAGGTAGCCGACCAGCTTCTGGCGAGACGGGAAGCGGCCGATCTCACCGATCGCCGCCATGAAGGTGGCCGCGGTGATCACGTTCACTCCCGGCACCGTCATCAGGCGGCGGATCTCGGGTGAGCGAAGCGCCTCGGCGGCGATCACCCGCTCTGCCGCTGCGATCTCTGCCTCGCAGAAGTCGAGCTGGCGAAGGCAGCCCTCGACGGTCTCCCGCTCATCGGCGGGCAACTCGACCGTCTCGAGCCAGCGCCGGCCCTGGATCCCGAACAGGTCTGAGACCTTGGGGCGCTCGATCAGCCTGCGCATCAGCGCAGCGTGGATCTCGTTCTTGGCCTTGGTCTTGACCCGGACCAGCTGGGAGCGGCGCCCCAGCCGCCGGCGCATCGTCCGGGTGGGCTCGTCGGGGACCCAGACCGAATCGAGGGAGCCCCCGGCCAGCAGCTTCGCCAGCGCCCGGGCATCGAGGCGGTCGGTCTTCGCCCGGGCTCCGCGGATCCCGGTGTCGGTGGGTGAGGCGACCACCACCCGGGCGACGTGGGGGCGGATAATCCGCGCCACCTCCCAGGCGTTGCCCGAGACCTCGAGTGCGACCTGGTCGTCTTTGCCCAGGCTCCGGGCGAAGAGCTCCAGCTCCTCGGTGGCCATCTTGATCCGTCCCGCAGAGCGGATCTCACCCGCCTCGGCGATCGCGACCTCGCAGAAGTCGCGGTGGATATCGAGACCGATCGATCTCATCGTCATGCACTCCTCCTCGTGTTTGGATTGGGGAGAGCAGACGGACAACGACATCGACGGATTCGTGCTCTGGGCACAACCGGGCCGGTCGCAGGGGCGGCCAGTGAAAAGCCGGGCTCGAAGCCCATCGCGCAGTAAACGGCCTGTCCAGCCTGCGTTCTCCAGAAGGCCCCTGTTCCGGTGACCCGACGCTAGGCCGGGAGTCGGACGTGGCCTTCGGGGGCAGTTTCATGCCCCGAGAAGCGGGAACGCGGACGGCGAGCAACTCGATCAGCGCCGCGACCGTCGATCGGTGTTCCCGCGCTTCTGTCGGTCCGGAGGTAGTCTCAGCTCCCAGGCCTGAGGGTTAGACAAGATGATCGGGCCTCCTATCCCGCATCTCGACTCAGGAAGAGAGACACGAACATGGCCGTAGCTTTGATCATGGATTTCATGGGGGCGACACTCGACCAGTACGACCAAGTGATCGAGAAGATGGAATTGGGGGGCAAGACGCCGCCGGGCGCGACATTCCACTGGTGCGCCGCGACGGACGATGGCATCCGGGTCGTCGACATATGGGACGATCGGGCGACCTTCGACAAGTTCGCGGAGGAGAAGATCGGGCCGATCACGGCCGAGGTCGGGGTGCCGAACCCGCCCGAGATCACCGAGTACGCGGTCCACGACACGCTCTCGCAGTAACCCGCAGTGCGCCGCCGCTGGTCGAGCCGATCGCCTGGGGGAGCTGAGCCTGGGCCTCGACCCGCGGCGGCGTCAACAGGGGCGCGCCGCGAATCGTTCTCTCCGAGGCACACCCACCCTTGGGCGATAGCCACGACAGAAGCGATACCTGAGGAGAACGTTCGCCGCCCTTTGCGCGATCAGCAGGACCAGCGCTGAATACCGCTGCTTTCCATTGCGACCTCAACCGGTCACCGCACCACCCCTGACGTCTCGCATCGTTCCATCTCCTCCGAGCGCTGTCGAGCGAAGGCCGTAGGCCGAAGCGAGATCAGCGCTCGGCGCCCTGGTCGAGGCCGTCGATCAGCTCGGCGAGCTTCTCGGCCGGGGTCTGGAAGCCGAGCGTCTTTCGCGGCCGGCGGTTGAGCTTCGCGGCGACCTCGTCGAGGCGCTCCTGGGTGACCCCGGCGAGGCTCTCTCGCCTTGGGAAGTACTGGCGAAGGAGGCCGTTGGTGTTCTCGTTCGAGCCCCGCTGCCAGGGACTCCGGGGATCGCAGAAGTAGACCTCGACCCCGGTGTCGACGGTGAAGCGGCGGTGCTCAGACATCTCCGAACCCTGGTCCCAGGTGAGCGAGCGCCGAAGCTGGGCCGGCAGCGCGGTGATGCTCGCGGCAAGCGCGTCCGCGACCCGCTCGGCCTCCGTTCCCTCCGGCAGGGCGACGAGCTGGCAGTAGCGCGTTTGGCGCTCGACCAGGGTCGCGATCGCCGCGGCGCTCTGGCGGTTTCCCATCAGCAGATCGCCCTCCCAGTGGCCGGGAACGGCGCGGTCTGCGACCTCGGGCGGCCGGGCGGAGATCATCACCATGTCGGTGAGCTTCCCCTGGCCCTGGCCCTTTGACGATTGCGAGCGGGCATATCGCCTTGACCGACCTCGCCTCAGGTGCCGGTGAAGCTCGCGCTTTAGTGCTCCGCGCGCCTGGACGTAGAGGGCGCGGTAGATCGTCTCGTGGGAGACCTGCATCGCCTCATTGTCGGGGTGGGCAAGCCGCAGCCAGCCCGCGATCTGCTCGGGGGAATGGTCCTCGCGAAGGCGCTCTTCAACCACCCGGCGAAGCTCGGGGCAGAGCTCGAGCTTGGTCGGCCGGGGCCGGCGGGCCCGGCGCCGGGTCTCGCGGTCCGCTGTGTGGGCGCGGTAGCGGCGCCGCCCACCGCAGCGGTTGATCTCACGGGCGATCGTCGTATGGGAGCGGCGGAGCGCTCGGGCGATGGCGCGGGCCGAGTGCCCGCGGGCGATCCCGCGCGAGATCTCCTCGCGCTCCTCGAGACTGAGGCAGCGCTCGGGGCGCCGTCGGAGCCTCGGCCGGATCCCTCCCGCTCTTGCCAGGTAGCCGCTCACGGTCCCCCGGGCGAGGCCGAGCCGGCGGCCGATCTCGCGATCGCTCAGGCCCTCCGCTCGCAGCTCCCAGATCTCGTCCTTGATGGCCTCGGTCAGGTAGTGGCCCTTTGGCATCTCCGCACCTCCATCGTTCGTCAGCGAAGTCGCTGACTCTCTCGGGTGGTGCGGCGGAGGTTTGAATCCGCCATGCAAAGCGCCGCTTTCGTCCCAAGCGGCTATCGAAACGCCGCGGCTCGCCCGCCGTTCCTCAGCCTCCGACGCATGTTGGCGGTGTTGTCCTTGCCCCAGCCGGCGAAGGCGTGGGCCAGGAGCTCGGCGTTCGACGCGCTCATGCTTCCTCCGTTTGGATCGACTGCACTTCCCGGCGTCGGTTGCCGCCACCCTGCGCTTCCAGGTCTCGCGCCAGCAGGGCCATGCGAAAGAACGCGGCGATCAGCTCGCGCGGCCCGGGTAGTTTGGCGGCGCCGCGGCGGTGGGCGTCGATCGTGCCCACGCTGACCAGCGCCCGCTCGGGAGCGAGCCAGTCCGCGAAGCCCCGCTCGGCGATCTCGTCGCCGAGGACGAGCTCGCGCGCCGTCTCGGGAGGCGACATTCCGGAAGTGAGACGTTGCCGCGCCGCCTGGTCGAGCCAGCGCCAGTAATCGATCAGTTGCCGCACCTCCTCGCGACCGCAGACCGGGCCGTGGCCGGGGACGAACCGCTCGGCGCCGAGCTCGAGCAGGCGCTCGAGTGCCGCCACCCAGCCCTCGAGCGGCCCCGCCCACATGATCGGGGTGACGCCGATGAAGAGGATGTCGGCCGCGATCGCCACGTTCGCGTCCGGAACCCAGACGATCAGGTCACCAGGGGTGTGTGCCGGGCCGACCTCGATCAGGCGCAGTTCGCGGCCGCCGACCTCGAGCTCGAGCTCTCCCGAGAAGATGCGGGTCGGGGGCACGAGCCGCATCTCGTCGAACTCGAAGGGCGCGAGCGCCTCGCGGGCGTAGGCGGCGATCACGCCGACATCCCCGCGCCGCGGATAAGGGAGCGGCAGCGAGCCGGCGAGCCGCAGAGCGCCCGCTAGCGCCCCGAAGCGCTTCAGCTCGGCGGGGGACTCATCCTCCATGACCGCCGTTGCCGCCTTGGTGGCGACGATCTCCGCTCCTCGTACCTCCTGGTTTCCCCACCAGTGGTCACCGTCGGAGTGGGTGTTGACGAGCGTTTCGATTGGCGCGTCACGGATCAGTGGAGCCATCGCGGTGAGCATGCGGCGTGTCAGCCGCGGATCCCACAGCGTGTCGACCAGCAGCGACGCGCGGTCGCCGATCACCAGGCTCGCGTTGCTCTCACCGAGCAGTCCGTTCGGCTGCAGCCAGGCGTGGACGCCCGGACCGACCTCGGCAAGGCCTCCCTCGTATCTCGCCGGACCGGGATGAAGGGGCGTGACCGCGGGCACGGGGGCAGCCTAACCCGCCCGGGGCAGGGCGACCCTGTGGCTCGTCAGCGCCACACCCACGCCCTCGCTCTTCGCGCAACGCGAGCGCTTCCGAGAGTGAAACGCACCCGCTCGGTTTGGACGAGATCCAGGAGCGCCGTCTTCACCCGGGCTCGCTTCCGCTACGCGCGAAAAGCAAGCGCTTGATGAAAAGTGCCCCTTTCCATGCAAAGCGGATAGCCCCTTCTCGTCCAAAGCGGCTGTGACCTGCACGCTAGTTGGCGCGCCGCACGGACACCGCGAGGCCGGTGAACGCGATCCCGACTATGCCCCCGGCAGTGCCGAAGAGGATGTCTATCGCCGAGTCGCGCCATCCCGGCTCCAGGGCCGTGTCGAACAGTCGATCGCCGACGTACTCGCCGAGCTCCCAGACGAGGGTGAGGACGATCACCACGGTGAGCGCCGCCAGCGCCACTGAGGGCCAGTCGCGGATCCGACGGCGCAGCGCCTCAACGAGGGTCCACCCGACGAGACCGCCGCCAACTGCGTGCGCGAACGCGCTCGTCTTCCACGAGGTGGCGGACGGATCGATCCACATCATCAAGAGGACAACCATGAACCCGAAGGCGACCGGTAGCAGCACCCTCCCGGGCACGCCGACGATCCCTGCGGCGAGGAGCCCGCAAAGACACATCGCGCTCATGATCGTGGCGCCGCCGTTGCGTTCATAGACGAAGCTGACCGCGAGCAAGGCGACGAGAGCTAGTGCAATCGCGAATGCGGGATCGAAGCGAGGGCGCGAGGTATTCACGGCCCAGAGCGTAGGTGTCACCCGTGGACGTTGCACTACAGGCAGCGGTTAGCACCGCCGCTTTCCATGGAGGCTGTCGCACAAACCTCCGTCCGGGCGGGAGCCGAGCATCCATGAATGAGCCAGAACTTCCTCCCATGCGAGCGTGACCAGCAGCTCTTGATGCCCACCGACCTGCGCGAGTGGTTGCCTGAAGACCACCTCGCCTGGTTTGTCTTGGACGCGGTCGAAGAGCTCGACCTCGAGCCCTTCTACTCGGCCTACCGCGCCGACGGCTGGGGCCGAGCCGCCCACGACCCACCGATGATGGTGGCGCTCTGCCTCTATGCCTACGCCACCGGCGAGCGCTCGGCGAGGCGGATCGAATGCCGCTGCCAAGAGGACATCGCCTACCGGGTGATCACCGCCAACCAAGTCCCCGATCACTCGACGATCGCCCGCTTCCGGGCCCGCCACGCGGATCGGCTCGCCGATCTGTTCGGTCAGATCCTCGGGCTCTGCGCCAAGGCCGGTCTGATCTCGGTCGGCACGATCGCCCTGGACGGCACCCGGATCCTCGCCAACGCCGCCGACTCCGCCAACCGAACCTATGAGCAGCTCGCCGCCGAGATCCTCGCCGAGGCGGCCCGCGTCGACGAGGCAGAGGACGCCGAGTTCGGCGATGCCCGCGGCGACGAGCTGCCTCCCGAGCTCGCGGACCCCAACACCCGGCGCGCTCGCCTGAAGGAGGCAAAGCGCCGCCTCGACGAGGAGCACGCCGCCAAGGTTGAAGAGATGGCCGCCTGGGAGCGCGCTAAGGCCGAGCACACCGCTCGCACCGGCTACAAGCAGAAGGGCGCGCCGCAGAAGCCGCGGCCGATCCCGCCCAAGGAGCGGCAGCGGATCAACCTCACCGACCCCGACTCCCGGCCGGTGAAGACGGCGCACGGCTTCATCCAGGGCTACACCGCCCAGGCGGTCACGACCGAAGAGCAGGTGATCGTCGCCGCCGACGTGATCACCGGCGGGAACGAACGCCACCGGCTGGCGCCGATGGCCGAGGCCGCCGAGGCAGAGCTGCAGAAAGCCGGCATGGAGCAGCCGCCGAGCGCCGCCCTCGCGGACGCCGGCTACTGGAACGGCGATCAGATCGCGACGCTCAAGGCGAAGGGGATGAAGGTCCTGGTCCCGCCCGACGCCGACACCCGCAGAGCGCCGAGCAAGATCAGGCGGGGCGGGCGCTATGAGCAGATGCGAAGACGCCTGGCCCACCCCGAGGCCAAAGATCTCTACCGACGCCGCCAGCAGATGATCGAGCCGGTCTTCGCCCAGATCAAGAACAACCTGCGCGCCGGGCGCTTCTCGCGCCGCGGCTTAGCCAGCTGCAGGGCCGAATGGCGCCTGATCACCGCCACACACAACCTCCTGAAGCTCTACCGCAGCGGTTTGGCCCCGGCGGGGGCCTGGGCAGCGACTTGATCGACTCGCCGGCGGCTCCGCGGAGCCGTTCCCAGCCCTCGCCCCGCACAGACTTTGCGCGACACGCTCCATGGAAAGCAGCACCTTCGGTCCGTCGCGGGATACTGCGTGGGCGATGTCGGAGGAGACGGTCACGAACCTCAGACGCGGCTACGAGGCCTTCAACCGGGGCGACGCATCCGTGGCCATGGACCTTGCGACGCCCGATGTGGAGTGGGGCACGACAGGCACGTTTCCGGGCCTTGTAGGGGTGTACCGAGGCCTGGAGGCGATTCCGAAGTGGATGGACGCCATACGGTCGGCCTGGGAGGAGTTCGAGGTAACGCCCGATGAAGTCGTGCGCGATGAAGCGGACGTCCTCGTGGTTGCCGAGTTGGAGCGCGGACGCGGTCGTGGAAGCGGAGTCGAGGTTGAGATCCGCGTGTTCTCCGTGTACTTCTTTCGGCAGGGCAAGGTCCGAAAGCGGCAGTCTTTCACCGAGCGTGAAGCGGCCCTCGAAGCCGCCGGGCTGTCGGAGTAGGCGATGTCGGAGGCGGACGCGGAGAGAATCCGGCGGGCCTACGAGGTCTGGAATGAGTCTGGTCCAGCCGCCGTGACCGACCAGTTCTGGGCCGAAGATGCTGTGTATCGCGAGGGCCCGGGATGGCCCGACGCCGGTGTCTACAGAGGACGGGCGGCGGCGCTGGAGCGCATGCGAAGCCTGATCGAGTTGGTGGGGCCGATCGAGGTGCGCCTCGAAGAATTGATCGATGTGGGCGATGGCCGTTTTATTGCCTGCACGAGCATGGTCGGGGAGGGCGCTAACGCGCCCTACACGCAGTCCTTCGCCGTCCTGCACCGCCTGCGAGACGGCCTCATCGTCGAAGCCGACTACTACCTCGACCGCGCCCAAGCCCTCGAAGCTGCCGGGCTGTCGGAGTAGGCGATGTCGCAGGAGAACGTCGAGGTAGTGCGGCGCGGGTGGGAAGGGTTCAAGGCGGGCCGAGATCGAGATTCGCAATGGGGCGCTGTGGACGATCCGGGGCGGCATGGCAGTATCCCTTCGATTCTTCTCCAAGCCCCAGGAAGCCCTCGAAGCCGCCGGGTTGTCGGAGTAGCCGCTTTGGACTGACATGAAGAAGGACCTCCCCGGTTGCCACGCTTGACGTGCAACCGAAAAACGGACACCAAGGAGGCCCCAACACATGTTGCACGCTGGGCTGGATCTATCTCGCAAGAGGATCGACGTCTGCCTGCTCTCCGACCAGGGCGAGCTCCTCGAGGAGCTCGCCTGCCCGCCTGACCACGACGGCCTGAGAGGCCTCGCAAGGCGGGTCGAGGCCCACGGCGAGCCAGTGGTCGGGGTGATCGAGTCGATGACCGGCGCTCGCTTCCTCCACGACACCCTCGAATCGCTCGGCTGGGCGGTCGAGATCGCAGACGCCGCCAAGGTCAAGGGCCTGGCGCCCCTGGCCGCGAAGACCGACCGGATCGACGCCCGGGTGCTGGCGCTGCTCTCCCAGCGCGACCTGGTGCCGGCGATCTGGCTGCCCGACCCGAGGGTCAGAGAGGAACGGGAGCTCGCCCGCTTTCGCCTCCACCTGGTGAAGCACCGCTCCCAGCTGAAGCACCGGATCCACTCGACCCTGATGAGCTTCGGGCGGCCCTGCCCGATGAGCGATCTCTTCGGGGTTGCCGGCCGCGAGCTGCTCGCCAAGCTCCAGGTGCCGGAGCCCTGGCGCGGCAACGTCCTGGCGAGCATCGAGCTGATCGACGCCCTCGAGGCCCAGATCTCTGAGATCAACGCCCGGCTTGCGGGCGGCGGCGCCGAGCACCCCTACGTTCCGAGGCTCTTGAGCGTTCCGGGGATCGGCTCGGTCTTGGCCTTCACGATCGCCGCCGAGATCGGCGAGATCTCCCGCTTCGCCACCCCGACCAAGCTCACCGGCTACACGGGCCTTTGCCCGCGGGTGGTGCAGTCGGGCGAGCGAGACCGCCGCGGCCCGCTCACCAAGCAGGGCCCGCGCTACCTGCGCTGGGCGCTGGGCGAGGCGACCATGCACGCCCTGCGCCACCCCGCCTACGCCGAGCGCTACCAGCGAAACAAGCGCCGGCTGGGCCGCCAGCGCGGCGCCAAGGTCGCCCAGGTCGAGATCGCCCGGAAGCTGACGGTGGCGATCTGGCACATGCTCACCCGCAACGAGTCGTTCGCTCCCAAAGGCGCCGCTTTTCGTCTGGCGGCCTGACCGCCCTTTTGGACTTGCGCCGGGAGCGAACATCCAATGACCTGGTCCTCCCCGACGAGGAGGCGATAGAGACATGAGCACCGCTCCAAGCCCTCGAGCCGAGAGGGGGCCCTGAGCCAACCACCGATCGCTACTTGACAGACGGTCCTTCTTCATAGAGACGAGAAGCGGCTATCCGCTTTGCATGGAAAGGAGCGCTTTCGAAGTAGGGCTCGCCTCTCGCGCCAGGCAGCAGCGACCCACTGAGGTCAGTGCGCCAATCGACCCCCGGCGTCCCGGGGGGATTGGCAACCTGTTTACGAACGCGAGTAAGCGGGCTCGGTTCTCGCGCGCTTGCGTCGGTTCGTGGGCTCGGCGCGCGTGGGGCGGCTCGCATGCTCTCCTCGAGGAGGCTGGGGCCCGCGAGGCTCTGCCCGCAGGCGGTACGGGAGGCGCATTGCGCCCGCCAGAAGAACGAGCATTCCCGCGGCCAGACCCACGTTCAGTACGACTATCAGTCCAATTGACAACTTGATCGCCTCCTTCCTGGTGACCTTGGATGCCCTTTGTTCGAGACGACGGTATGTGGCTCCGCCCAAAGCACCGGATAGCGCCGCGTTAAGAGTCGTCAAGGGATCCGAGGAGCGAGGACGGCACACGATCGCGATTCCCCGGGTACCCGCTTTGGACGAAAGCAGCGGTTTTGAACGACCAGCAGCGCGAGCCATGGGACCGCTACGTGGGAGCTCGTGAGCGCACCCTGGCGTCGGGCCGTCCCCACGCCATCGGGGAGTTGATCCTCGGATTCCAGTGGGTCTGCGACCTTGAAGGCGTCGAGGCGCCGAATGAAGCGGCGATTCGCGCCGCTGTGGAGGCCCACAAGACGCCGCGCGCTAGGAAAGCCCCATGAGGCCCGATCTCCCGTCTCCATGCCCTGCCGAACCCGCGGTCGCCAGGCGTCGAAATGGACCTTGATGTCTTCCTGGTGTGAACGTTGCGAGACGGCCTCGCCATCAAACAGCAGATGCTTCTTGCCTCGGCGGCTGCTGTATCAGGCAGCGCTTCCGCCGAGGTACTACAGGGGGTACTAAACGGAGCGGAACTGAGCGAACTGAGCGAAACTCAGGTGAACTGAGCCAACCTCAGCTGACCTAGAGTCGCCTCCTGAGCGGGAGTTGTGGTCCAGGTGGTCGCCGGTTCGAGTCCGGTCGCTCACCCTCAAGGAAGCCCCTGCTCACGCGGGGGTTTCGTTGTTCATGGCGGACGCCCTGGCAGCGCCCGGGTACTACGGGGGGTACCAGAAGGGGTCCCCCCATAGCTTCCCGTTGGGCCATCGTGGGTTGAAAGCTGCGCTACTCGTCCAAAGCGGCGCTTCTCTTCTACTCCCGCAGCCCGGCGGCTTCGAGGATGTCTCAGTACCACTTGCCCCGGGCGAAGCCTCCGAAGGCGATTAGTCCGATCAGCACGATGATCAGCCCGATCACGAGGCTCCAGAACAGCGCCACCACGATCCCGATGATGACGAGGATGCCTCCGAGGGAGATACCGCCAATGCCGCCGCCGCGACGTTCCGGTGTGGCCATTGTTGCCTCCGTTCTAGGGGATGCGGCGAGCGTACTCCGACAGCCCGGCGGCTTTGGCCTGCTCCACCGCGAAGTGGTACCGCCTATCGCCGATGTGGAGTGCTCTCCTAACCGCCCCGCTCATCAAGCCGTTCTTCAAGCCGCCGCAAGCGCTCGTTGACCTCACGAACCTCAGCGAGCACGCGGTTCTCAAGGGTCTGCAGCGTGCGCTCTTCCGGCTGTTGCTCCTCCCGGACGAAGATTGAGGCAATCGTCGCGGTCACCGTGGCGAGCAGCGCGAACCCGGTGACCATCAGCACCGCTGAGATCACCTTTCCACCCGTCGTCAGCGGCTCTGATCCGACGAACCCAACAGTCGTCATCAGAGACAGCGCCCACCAAGCTCCCTGCCAGAAGCCGTCGATCGTGTCGCTTTCGATCGCCGCCGCGGCGCCGCCCGCGACGAGCACCACCAACCCCGCGAGCGGGATCACAAATTGGACGTGGCGGCGGCTCCAACTGATCAATCGCATGGCATCCAACATGAGGCCGCGATCGGTGCTCGCACGCCCCGAACGATCTCGACGTTCTCCTCCGACATCGCCCACGCAGTATCCGGGAACAGCTGCTTTCCATGCAAGGGAGTAGTTGCTCCGCCTTCCAGGCGTTTGCCCCTATTCGCTCAGGGCTGGCGCTGCCGCCTCTGGTGTTGGAGCTCTCGGGCCACTAGGTGCTGTGCGTTAGTACCGCTTTTCGTCCAAAGGGGTAGCGACTCCGCGGGGAACGACCTAGGGTCGGGCGCTCCCGGATTCACGCGAAGGGGAGGCGCCACGGCCTGTAGGCTGGGCTTGCGTTGGAGCGGCCTCCCGAACAGGATCAGCGCAAGTCCCGGTGGGGGCCTCCACCCGACTCGGACCTGATCGGCATCCCCGTCGTTCTGGGCATAGTTGTTGCCCTCCTTGCCATCGCGTTGGCGTTCGTTTTCCTCCACTGGGCCGGACTGATTGTGGTCGGCGTTGTTCTGATCGCCGCCCTCGCGATCAGCTACCGCGTCGTGACCGGTTCAGAAAGCCAGGACTAGGCGTTCGGCCTCAGCGGGCCAGGCGCTTCTGTGATCCCGCCGGTCCGCGCCTCCTTTCCGCGAAAGGGAGCGCCAGATCGAAGAGCGCTCCTTTCCATGCAAAGCGGCACTTTCGAATCGCGCGTCTGAAACAGAAGCTGGCGTCGTCCAGCCGCCCTCTTTACGTCTGAGTCTTAGGAGGATTCCTCCCACCTGTACGGCAGGGTCACCAGGAGGGATCTCCCCCACTTAGAAGCCCAACCGGCCGCTGAGGGGTCCGCTATGCAGTCGCGGATCGGGTGCCCCTCGGTGCCTTGACTATCCTCGCTGGCTGGCCGGGTGAGGGGAAGACCTCGCTGGCGTGCGAGTACGCCGCATCGCTCACCCGGGCCTCGGTCGGTGAGAATGGCCGCCGCACTGGGTGGGTCCCAGCAGAACATTTCAAAGCCACCTCGCCGCGCTTCACGCCGAGGGCTTTGTCGCCCGGCGAAAGCAGGGAACCAGTTCGCTTTATCGGATCGCCGATCCCAGCGTGCTGGAGCTCTGCGACCAGGTCTGCTCAGGCATCGAGGCCCAACTGGGTGAGTTCGGTGCACTGATCAGCGGCGGCGCATGAGGGCTTCTGACCCAGCAGTTGCTTCACGCGAAAACAGCCTCGCCACCGACACCAACTCAGCGTGGTACCGCGACCTGGAACGTCCCTCGTGGCAGCCCCCGGGGGCAGCTTTCGGACCCGTGTGGACGGTGCTCTATGCCCTGTTGGCCCGCTCGGCGTACCTGGCGTGGCGGGACCTGTCGGGCTCGCGGCGCACGCCCGTTCTGGGCCTGTACGCGCTCAACGGCGCGCTCAATCTCGCCTGGACGATCCTCTTCTTCCGCGCGCACCGCCCGGTGATCGCGGGCATCGAGATCCTGTTGCTCCTCGCCACGATCGTCGCTCTCATCATCCTCATGCGTCCGGTGTCCCGCCAGGCGACTTGGGCGCTCGTGCCCTACGCGCTTTGGGTCGCGTTCGCCGCAGCCCTGACGTGGGCCATCGCGGCAAACAACTGACCCCCGCTGACAGGTCGTTCCGGGCTGAACAGCCAGTCCCATTCCGCCTCCGGGTCAAGGTGATCGAACAACAAGGTGCCCACGCTCGTACTCGACGACGGCTGCCGCATTCACGCGAGGGTGTCGCACAAACCCCCGGTTTTTCGGTCCGTTTGCAGCGAGAAAATGGCCTATGCCACAGAACTTCAGAAGCTGCGACCGAGACCAAGCGCTGCTGCTCTCGCCTGACCTTCGCGACTGGCTGGACGAGGATCACCTCGCCTGGTTTGTGATCGAGGCGGTTGAGGAACTTGACCTCGAGCCCTTCTACGCCGCCTACCGCGCCGACGGCCACGGCGCCTCAGCCCACGAGCCGAAGATGATGGTCGGCCTGCTCGCCTACGCCTACTGCGTCGGCGAGCGAAGCTCGCGCGGAATCGAGCGCCGCTGCCGCGAGGACGTCGCCTTCCGGGTGATCTGCGCCAACCAGGCCCCCGACCACGCGACGGTCGCCCGCTTCCGGGTCCGCCACCAAGAGGCCCTGGGCGACCTCTTCGGCGGGGTGCTGGGCCTCTGCGCGAAGGCCGGGCTCGTCGATCCGGCGCTCCTCGCCGTCGACGGCTCGAAGTTCGCCGCCGCGGCCTCCGATTCGGCGATCCGCACCTACGAGGAGCTCGCCAGGGAGATCCTCGCCGAGGCGGGGCGCATCGACGCCGCTGAGGACGAGCGCTACGGGGAAGCCCGCGGTGACGAGCTGCCCGAGCAACTCAGAACCAGACACGGAAGGAAGCGTTGGCTCAGGGAGGCAAAGAAGGAGCTCGAGGACGAGCGCACTGCGAAGGGGGAGCCCATCCCGCGCGACCGCGAACAGCGCCTTGAACTCTGCCATCGCCGCCTGGTCGAGGACTGGCGCGCGGAAAATGAGGGAAACCGCGCCTACGAGGCCTACCGGGCGCGCGGGGTGAAGAGCAACGGTCGCCGCCTCGGCGCCCCGCCGAAGCCATACGCGCCGCCGGCCACACCCGAGGGAAAGATCAACACGACCGACCCCGACGCCCGGCGGATGAAGTTCGGCCGCAACTTCATCCCCGCCTACAACGCCCAGGCGGTGACCACCGAGGGCCAGCTGATCGTCGCCGCCGAGATCACCACCGAGGGCGGCGACTTCGAGCAGCTCAACCCCATGATTTCAGCCGCCGAGCGGGAGCTGGCGGACGCCGGCGTCGATGCGCGCCCCGAGGTGGTGCTGGCCGACGCCGGCTACTGGTCGAACGACCACATCGACTCGCTGCGAGAACGAGGCATGATCCCGATCGTCGCCCCGGACACCACCCGGAACCGACCGCGCAAGAACCGGCTCGGCGGGCCCTACGACTTCATGCGAGGGGTGCTCGCCACCGAGCGAGGTGGCGCCCTTTACTCGAAGCGGATGCCGATGGTCGAGCCGGTCTTCGCCCAGATCAAGGCGAACCGGCGGATCGACCGACTCAAACGAAGAGGCCGGGCCGCCGCCCGCTCGGAGTGGCGCCTGATCGCCGCCACCCACAACCTCCTGAAGCTCTACCGCAGCGGTTTGGCCCCGGCGGCGGCCTGAACGCCACCGATCCAGCTCGTTGGAGGCTCCCCGGAGCCGCCAGGCCCCGATTCAGCAGCATTTGCGCGACACCCTCACGCGGAGGATGTCGCACAAAGGGCGCCGGCGAGAGGTAGCCCTACTACCGCTGAAGCGGGTTCTGAGGCGGCTGGGAGATCGAGTAGGGCCGGGAGTAGGCACGCCCTGAGCGGGCAAGTCATCCCATTTCGAAAGAGGCCTGACACAAGCTCTCACGGCTTCACTTTGGGTTTGTGCGACTGCCTCCGCGCGAAGCGGGAGCTCGTGGTGGGACGCCCGCATCCCACGCGTGACCCGAGACGTTCCCGGCTCGACGCCCGCGCGAGCAGGTGGTGGCGGTGCTCGCCGGACGCCGCTTCGCCAGGGCCGCGATCCGCAGCGAGCTCCGTCTCACTCCCGGGTTTCCGCCACCATGACTGTCCGACATGGACGTCGATGGCTGTTTTCAGGCCGCCGGTGATGTCACAAGAGGATCACGAACACCGCCACGCCCCAGACCACGCTCCGAGCGATGCGAGGGACGTGCTGCCCGCTGACGACCAACCGGCCGCCAATCAAACGGAGGTGCTGGTGAGAGTCCCGGGCACGCCGATCACACGACTAAGGGCGAGACCGAAGGGTGGATCGGGATGACGCAGACACCGTCCGCTCCGGGCGCGCCCCTCGAGGAAGCGCTCCCGCCAGCGCCGGACCGCGGGCAAGCAACGCGACCGCTGCTGATCGCGGTGGTGGTGTTCGTCGTCGGCGCGTCCAGCCTGGGAACCGAGATCGGAGCGGCGCGCCTGCTCGCGCCGTTCTTCGGTGCCTCCACTTTCGTCTGGGCGAACACGATCGCCACCGTTCTCGTTGCCCTGTCGATCGGCTATTGGGCCGGCGGGCGCCTGGCGGATCGTCGGCCGACGCTCGCAGCACTCTGTGCGCTGGTTTTGGCTGCGGGAGTCCTGCTCGCGATCGTCCCCTTCCTCGCCAGCCCGTTCCTCGGCGCCGCGGCCAGGGCCCTTGACTCGGTCTCGGCGGGGGCCTTCATCGGCTCGCTGGTCGGCGTGCTTGGCCTGGCCTGCGTTCCGGTCGCGCTGCTGGGGGCGGCGGCGCCATTCGCCGTTCGCCTCTCGGTCGGCTCGGTTGGTGAATCGGGGCGGGTCAGCGGGCGTTTGTACGCGATCTCGACGGTCGGGTCGCTGGTCGGGACGTTCCTGGCCGCCCTCCTGCTGATCCCGCTGATCGGCACAAAGCACACTTTTCTGGCCTTCGCTTTGGCGCTCACCTCGGTAGCACTGGTCGGGCTCCCCCGGCGCCTCGTCGTGGTCCCCATGGGCGTTGCCGGGCTGCTCTTCGTGCCGAACGGGGTAATCAAGTCAACCCCGGGGGAGCGGGTTCTGTTCGAGACCGAGACGCCCTACCAGTACGCGCGCGTGGTCGAGCGTCCCGATGGCGAGAGGTGGCTGGAGCTGAACGAGGGCCAGGCGATTCATTCCCTGTATCGCCCGGGCTCCTATCTCACCGGCGGCTACTGGGACGATCCGCTGGTCTTGCCGTTTGCAGCGGCCCCGACGCCCCCCAGGCGCATCGCCATCCTCGGCGACGCCGCGGGAACGACCGCACGCGCCTACGGGCACTTCTTCCTCGACACGCGCGTGGACGCGGTCGAGTTGGACGGCGAGCTGACCAGCATCGGGCGCCGGTTCTTCGACCTCCAGGGCCCGCACCTGGACACGATCACCGAGGACGCACGGGTGTTCATCCGCCAGCCCGGCCCGCGCTATGGGGCGATCATCGTCGACGCCTACCGCCAGCCGTACATCCCTTTCTATCTGACAACCCGGGACTTTTTCGCCGAGGTCCGCTCGCACCTCGCTCCCCGCGGCGTCGTGATCGTGAACGTAGGCCATCCGCCGGGCTCGGACTCGCTCGAGAAGGTCCTCACCGCGACAATGCAAACGGACTTTCAGTATGTGCGCCGCGACCCCGCGGACGATGTCAACACGTGGCTCGTGGGAAGCGGCAATCCAATCCGCCGTTCTGGGATCTCCCGCGCCCAAGCGGGGCTGCCGTCCCCGTTGCGCCCGCTCGCGGCGCAGGTCTCCGCCAGGATCGCTCTCCCATTGTTGGGTGGCAGCGTCTACACGGACGATCGGGCGCCAGTGGAATGGCTCGTCGACCAGTCGCTTCTGGACTACGCGGCAGGTCGCCGTTGAAGGCGCCTCGAGTTCTCGATCGACCCCCGGACCACCTGGACTTGGACGATCCGAGACCGGGCCATTGCACGCGTCTGCCTCTATCAGGAGCGGGAAGAAGCCCTCGAAGCCGCGATGCTGTCCGAGTAGTTCAGAAGTACCCCTTTGGACGACCGGCAGGCGTCCCGCGTGGCGCAGGGATCGCTTCCGCAATTCGCGCAGAGCGGGAGCCAGCCGGGCTACCCCACCAGCCCGGCGGCTTCGAGAGCTTCCGCATGAGTCAGAAAGTCGCGGACGCGAACGATCTTCCCCTCTCGAAACTCAAAGAGCTCTCCGAGTTCCTGGCTGATCTCGATGCCAGTCGTCCGGGCGGTGAGGTCCATCTGACCGAGCAGCAGGACCGACTCGCCGAGGTCGCGGACCTCCTGAGGCCGACTGGTGAGGCGGTCCCACGCCTCGCCGCGGTACTCCCTCCAAGCCCTTCGCGCGCCGTCATGACCTCGGTAGGTAGTCGCCGTTCCCTCAAGGCCCGGCTCGATCGAGGGGTGCCACTCAACGTCGGGATCGAGCTCGGCCAAACAGGCGTCCAGATCATCGGCATTCCACGCCGCGACGGCCCGTTGGACGGTCTCGACATTCTCCTGCGACATCGCCCCCGCAGTATCGCGCTCAACGGCTAGACGGAGCGTCGGCGCTCCAGCCATTCATGCGGAAGAGCAGCGGGCCGCACGTCATCCACCGCGCCTCCCTTCGCGTGAGGCTGTCGCGCAAATGCGCCGGGAACGGCAAGCGGCGGTTCCGCGGAACCGCCGAAAGGGGCGAATCGGAGGGTGTTATGCGCCCGCCGGGGCCAAACCGCTGCGGTAGAGCTTCAAGAGATTGTGGGTGGCGGCGATCAAGCGCCATTCCGAGCGGGCGGCGGCCCGGCCTCTTCGTTTGAGCCGGTCGATCCGGCGGTTGGCCTTGATCTGAGCGAAGACCGGCTCGACCATCGGCATTCGCCTCGAGTAGAGAGCCCCGCCGCTCTCGGTGTCGAGAACCCGGCGCATGAAGTCGTAGGGCCCGCCGAGCCGGGTCTTGCGCGGCCGCCCGCGGGTGGTGTCGGGGGCGACGATCGGGATCATGCCCCGCTCGCGCAGCGAGTCGATGTGGCCGTTTGACCAGTAGCCGGCGTCGGCCAGGATCACGCCGGGTGGCGCCTTCACCTCCGCGCCCTTGAGCTCGCGCTCGGCGGCGGCGATCATCGGGTCGAGCTGCTCGAAGTCGCCACCCTCGGTGGTGATCTCGGCGGCCACGATCAGCTGGTCTTTGGTGGTGACCGCCTGGGCGTTGTAGGCGGGGAGGAAGTTGCGGCCGAACTTCATTCGCCGGGCGTCGGGGTCGGTTGTGTTGATCTTGCCCTCGGGCTTGGCCGACGGCGTGTAGGGGTTCGGCGGTCTGCCGTGGCGACGCCCGTCGCTGCGGCGGCCGTGGACCTGGTAGTGCTCGTAGGCACGGTTCGCGGCATGCTCGTGGCGCCAATCCTCGAGAAGGCGCGCGCGGCAGAGCTCGAGGCGTTTCGCGCGCTCGTTTGGAACCGACTCCTGATTGGCGGCGCGCTCGGCTTCGAGGCGCTTCTTTGCCTCGCGCAGCCAGCCGCGCCTGCCCTGGCTGGTCGCGAGGTGGTGGGGCAGCTCGTCACCGCGCGCTTCGCCGTGGATCTCGTCCTCGGCGGCGTCGATGCGGCCGGCCTCGGCGAGGATCTCGGCCGCGATCTCCTCGTAAGTGCGGATCGCCGAATCAGAGGCCGCGGCGGCGAACTTGGAGCCGTCGACCGCGAGCACGGCGGGATCGACGATCTCGGCCTTCGCGCAGAGGCCGAGCACCTGGCCGAAGAGATCGGCGAGGGCGCCCTCGTGGCGAACCCGGAAGCGGGCGACGGTGGCGTGGTCGGGGACCTGGTTTGCGCAGATCACCCGGAAGGCGACGTCCTCGCGGCAGCGGCGCTCGATCCCCCTTGATGAGCGCTCGCCGACGCAGTAGGCGTAGGCGAAGAGGCCGACCATCATCTTTGGCTCGTGGGCGGCGGCGCCGTGGCCGTCTTGGCGATAGGACGCGTAGAAGGGCTCGAGGTCGAGCTCGTCCACCGCCTCGATCACAAACCAGGCGAGGTGGTCCTCTCCAGCCAGTCCCTTAGATCGGGCGGCAGCAGCAGCGGTTGGTCACGGTCGCAGCTTCTGAAGTTCTGTGGCATGGGCCATTTTCTGGGCCCAAACGGACGGAAATGCAGGGGGTTTGTGCGACAGCCTCGCGTGAAAGCCGGAGCACGGCAGGGCCGCGCAGTGTCCGGTATTTCCGTAGTTCCAAATGAGGTACTACAGGGGGTACTAAACGGAGCGAAACTGAGCGAACTGAGCGAAACTCAGGTGAACTAAGCCAACCTCAGCTGACCTCGATCCGCCCAGTGAGCGCGACTTGTGGTCCAGGTGGTCGCCGGTTCGAGTCCGGTCGCTCACCCTGAAAGTCCCTGTATCTCGGCATTCCGCTCCGGGTCGCAAGGAGCGAGATGCCGCCCAAGGTGCCAAAGTCTCATCACAACATGAGAGAGGGGTACGGCCGGCACATGTTGACGGCTGTCACCTGTTAGGCGGCAAGCGCGCCTCGGGGGAGATGTCCGCGGGGGATTGCGCCTCTCCTCGGCCGGATGCGACTTCGTTCCCGGGCCACGCTGATCCGCAACGGCGGCCTCGGTCTCCGCCAGGCGCGGAACGCGTCGAGTCGCATCTGGGCGGCGAGATAGTGGTCATTTCGGTCGGTCTGCTCGCTGTTCATCTGATGCCTCCGATGCCGGGGATTGGTTCGAGCCATCCTCGACCCGTTCCTGAAAGGCCGGAGAAGGGATTTTGAAAGATCAGGTGAACGTAGGGAGGGAGAGCCCGATCTTTGCCCGGCCTTTGTTTGGAGCTTCCCGTTCCCTTGGCATCCCCTCGCAACCCTCACACCGTGACCCCCAGACGAAGCACAGCAACCGCATCGCAGGCGCATCCCCGTAGAGATCAAGCCAGCGCGGACGGGTGCCGGCATGGGGAGCCGATGCGGCTCCGGCTGATCGAGTACACGCGCTACGGCACCTGGATCGGCTGCGTCGCATGCGGCACGTCCTGGCTGATCCGAAGCCGCGACTAGCCTCACGCGGCTCCTCTGCTTTCACGCGGGAGGGAGGCGTCAGCTGAGTTCGCATCGTTGCTGCTGCTCTTCGTCCCGAGCGAGCCTGCGCGGCTCAAGGGCGGGCACGCTCGCAGCCGCGCGGACGGAGAAGCTGCAGGTGCCTCGCAATAGGGATTAGAAGTCCCTTCCAAGCCGGTAGGCCTCCTCGAGGTACTCGCGCCGCTTCTTGTCATCGGCGGCGATGACGGCGTAAAGGTACGCGTGGTGCGCCTCCTTGACCCCGGCCATCTTCAGGCCCCATGAGCTGATCACGGTGTCCATCGCGTCCCGCCACCCCTTGTCGTACTCCTTCTCTGTGAAGAAGGTCGGAGTGATGATGAGGGCCTTCTCCTGCGAGAGCATTGGCACACGGCCCTCCAGGTCTCCCTGCCAGCCCACTCGGGTGAGGGTGTATGCGAAGCCGTAGGCGAATACCCGCTCGAACCAGCCCTTGAGGATCGCCGGGAAGCCCATCCAGAAGACGGGTGCAACGAAGATCAGGCCATCGGCCTCAGCGACAAGCGCCTGCTGGGCGCGCACGTCCTCGGGCAGGTGCTCCGCGAGCGCGCGGGCGATCTCGCGATTGTCCTTGCCGCGCAGCCACCGCCTTGCCATGAACCGGCGGATCGGACCCCGGGCCGACGCGAGCACCGCCTCGCGCGGATTCGCCTCTTCGAGCAGCTCCTCGGGCAACCCTTCGTGCATGAACTGCACCGCATCCTCGGCGCGGAAGACCGGATCGAAGCCGGTCGCGTAGAGGTCGTTGACCTTGTAGCTGTGCGGGCTGTCATCGAGGCCCTTGGTGACCTGCTCCAGGATCGCGTGCGTAAAGGAGCCCGGGCTGGGGTGCGCATAGACGACGAGCACGTTCATGACTGACCTCCGCGGTCGTGAGGGGCCTGCCTTCGGCAAGGAGGAGTATTTACCCTCGTAGGCCGATGGCCGGCGTCCTGGCAGCTGTCGAAGGAGTGTGACGGGTGAAGAAACTGATAATCGCCAGCGCGGCAATCACCGGTGCGGCCGTCCTTGCTAAACGCTGGACGGCGAGCGGTGGAGTCGACTTCGGGCGGCTGATTGAGCGCATGCCGGAGGACGCTCCCCCCAAGTGGATGTTCCGCAACATCAGCGCGATCCGGGAGAACACCGAGCGCATCCTGCAATTGCTCGAAAGCGAGCGGACGTCCGCCGAGGGCTAAGTCAAAGCCGCCGGGCTGCGGGAGTAGCTCGGAAGCGCCGCTGAGGACGAGGAGGGCAGTCCCCGGATTCGGCCGACTCGCTGCTCCATTGCGCGACGGATGAAAGTCAAGTCTTTCGCTGGCGCTGCCACCTCCAATTTGGGAGAGTTTCGGTGGGCGTCGATGACGACGAGCTAAAGCGCAGGATCTGGGGCCGAGTCCTGCCGCGCTGCTTCAGATGCGCGCCCCGGTGTCGCACCGGCGCCCTCTTTCTGCCCGCGCTGCCAGTCGGCGACCATCCGCTTGTAGGCCGCCTCGCCCTGGGCGGCCAGGGCGCGCTCGGCATCTCTCATCGCCGCGTTGGTCGACCAGGTGCCGCGCTTCACCTCGCCCTTGCCCTTCGGGTGGCCCGCCATCAGCTCCAGGCGGCGGAGCTTCTTGCCGGTCAGGCTCGGCTGGGCGTAGGCGTAGTCCTCACCGCGGGTGAGCAGGCACCAGAACAGGCAGGCCAGCTTGCGCGCGGCGGCGGTGATCGCGACCTGGTGGCCACGGTGGGCGCGGATCCGCTGATAGAAGGCGCGGATCGGGCCCGGGTTTCTGATCGTCGACCACGAGGCCTCGACCAGCGCGTGGCGGGCCGAGGCGGAGCCCTGCTTGGAGATCCGCCCGCGGGCGGTGGGGCTGGCGCCCGACTGGCGCACCTTCGGGTCGAGCCCGAGGTAGGCAACGAGCTTGCGGCGGTCGGGAAAGCGCCCGATCTCACCGATCGCCGCCATGAAGCTGGCGGCGGTGATCACGTTGACGCCCGGCACCGTCATCAACCGGCGGATCTCGGCCGCGCCAAGCGCCTCGGCGGCGATCACCCGCTCAAGGCCGGCGATCTCGGAGTCGCAGAAATCGATCTGGCGAAGGCACCCGTCGACGGTCTCGCGCTCGCAGATCGGCAGCTCCACCGCCTCGAGCCAGCGGCGCCCCTTGAGGCCAAACAGATCGGAGACCTTCGGGGCCTCGATCAGCCTGCGCATCAGCGCCCCGTGGATCTCGTTCTTGGCCTTGGTCCTCACCCGGACCAGCTGGGAGCGGCGGCCGAGGCGCCGGCGCATCGCGCGGGTGGCCTCGTCGGGCACCCAGACGGAGTCGAGCGTGCCCGTGGCCAGCAGCTTCGCCAGCGTCCGGGCGTCGAGGCGGTCGGTCTTCGCCCTCGCCCCCCGGATCCCGGTGTCAGATGGGGAGGCGACCACCACCCGGGCGACGTGGGGCCGGATGATCCGCGCCACCTCCCAGGCGTTGCCCGAGACCTCCAGGGCAACCTGGTCCTCGGCACCGAGGCTGCCGGCGAAGAGCTCCAGCTTCTCGGGGGCCATCGACAGCCGGCCGGTGGAGCGGACCTCACCGTCCTCGGCGATCGCGACCTCGCAGAAGTCGCGGTGGATGTCGAGTCCGATCGATCTCATCGTCATCACTCTCCTCGTGTTGTGTTGGGGAGAGCAGGTGGACGAACGACAGCGACGGATTCGTGCTCGAAGCACAACCGGGCCGGTCGCAGGGGCGGCCAATGAAAAGCCGGGCTCTGGGCCCATCGCGCAAAGGCGGCCTGTCCAGCCTGCGTTCTCCAGAAGGCCCCTGTTCCGGTGACCCGACGCTAGGCCGGGAGTCGGACGTGGCCTTCGGGGGCAGTTTCATGCCCCGAGAAGCAGGCGTATCCCAAGGTGCCACACGAGGTGCCAAAGTGAGCGAAAGTGAGCGAAAGTGAGCGCACCTCATCTGACCCAATAGTCCGTCAGAGCAGCGAATTCAGCCTAACCCGACCGCGGTCGCTCAGGTTGTGGTCCAGGTGGTCGCCGGTTCGAGTCCGGTCGCTCACCCCTCAAGTTCGTCCCGTTTCGGGTCGAGTAGAATCGTGTGAGGATCTCCGGTTTTGCTCTCGTCAATATCGCCATCGGCGTCGTCGTAGCCGCAGGCATTGCCCTGCAAGTCGGTCTCTTCGACGGTGGCGGGGGGAGCTCAGGCGCCTCCTCCACTATTAGAGAGAGCACGCTCCCGATCCATCCGGGGCCGACGGGTTGCACCCATGCCCTCGTCTATGCCAGCCATGGAACGCCCAGCCGGCACGAGGTTGCGCTCAGCTTCGATGACGGGCCGACTGCGGACACCGAGCAGCTGGTCAAGATCCTGCTGCGCTACCACGCGACGGCGACCTTCTTCCTGGTCGGCGACCAGGTCAAGGGCAACGAGCACCTGCTGAGAGCGATGAACGGCGACGGAATGGAGCTGGCGAACCACTCCTACACGCACCCCGCGGACCTCGCCAACAAGGGCCCCGGAGCGACCCGTCAGCTGGAGATGACCAACACCGCGATACGGGATGCCACGGGTTTCGAGCCCTGCCTGTTCAGACCCCCATTCGGCGCGCTCACTCCGGACCTCGTCGAGCGTGCCAAGCAGCTCGGTATGACCACCGCCAAGTGGAGGGTCGATTCATCGGACTACCTTCACCCGGGCGTCGGGGCGATCACGCAACGGGTTCTCGACGGCGTTCGGCCCGGCGACATCGTGGTCATGCACGACAACTCCGAGACCCGGGGTCAGACGGCCGCCGCTCTTCCCGGAATCCTCCAGGGGCTGAAGTCCCGCGGTTACCGCGCGGTCAACATCACGACGCTCCTCGGCCAGAGGTTCACCGGCGCGCCGAGGGCGCCCGGCTCCCACTAGGAATCGCTCTGGCCGCCGAGCTCCGCGGCCTGGCTAGGCGCCAGGAGTTGGATCCGCGGCGATGCTCGGCCGCGGGCGGATCGGCGCGCGAGCCGGCGTCCTGGTTCGGCGCCCGTAGCGAAGGATGAGTAGCGCCAGGATCGGCACAGCGCTGCACGCGACCATGATCGTGAACCAGAGGCTTGCCCCGTCGGTTCCTGAACCGAGTGAGTGCAATACGGCCAGAACGTAGACGACGACGGTGGCCTGATGGATGCGCCTCCAACGACGAGCTCCGATGCGGCGTCGAACGTAGAAGGTGGGTCCCAGTAAGAGCGCCAGGTATCCGGCGAGGATGCCGAGCCCGGTCCACGCCGGCCGATAGCTCAGGGTGAAGGGAATCGTGATCCCGGTAACGCCCGGATTGAGAAAGCTGTCGCCGAGAAGCAGCGCGCCATGCGCGCCGATTGCCGCCAGACCAGCGAGGGCAATCTGCTGGTGAACCTTGAGTACCTTGCGCTTCATCCCGGGGGGCCATGAGAAGCGAGAGGCCAGGACGAGCCCGAGGATTACAGCGCTCGCAATCAACACAAAGGCAACGATCCCGGCGGAGCGAGACGCAAGCCACCACGGATAGTTGGCTGGATCCGGCTCAGTCACCTCTGCCTCCCTCCCCCTCAGGCTCCTGCTGGCTCGCCGGTGGGGCGGAATTGCTGGGGGCAGCAGTCTGCGGGCCACCCACGGAAACCCGGGTCGGCCCGCTGAACACCGTGTAGGCGGCGAGGGCGGCGAGGGCGAGTACGACTAACACGGCCGCGATCCGCACGCTCAGGCTGGGGCCTTCGGAGCTGGCCACCGGTGGACTGGAAGAGTGCGCGCTCATGGCGGAACAGGAGAGGTGCGGCTGACGACTTGGGTCGCCTGTTGGGCCTTCGAGCCCTTGGCGAGGGGCTGACTGCTGGACTGCACCGCCGGACCGGGTCCGAGCGCGGGGTCTCGGCCATTGCGAACCTGAATCGCCAGCAATGTCAGCACGATGAAGAAGATCCCCAGACTCGCCGTGATCACCGCGAGGGGGCTCGGCAGCGGCCGCCGTTGCGGACGAGGCGTCCGAGGCTCCGGTGCCCCCGGTTGCCCATTGGTCGGCGCGGCCGGGCGCGCGGTGGGGGGCTCCGGGGTCATGGATGGCTCGGGCATCTCTGCACTAGTCCTCTCCGCAGACCCTGAAGCCATAGCCGCGGGCGAAGGCCGTTACCGACCGGCTCAAATCATCGAGTTGGCCCTGAAGTGCCTGAAGTCGTGCGATGTCGAGCGAGGGAAGCGCGTTGCGGATCTCGCCACGCAGGGCGAGCTGCCGGTTGATCACGTCAAAGACATTGGCGCGAAGCAGTTGGCTCTCGCCCGGAGGGGGCGGAACGGTCTGTATTCGCCGAAGCTCCGCCTCTCCCGAGGTGATGGTGTCGTCGTAAGCCTTGCTCGCCTCCTGTACGTCCGTCGAGCCCGCCACGCGCTCGCGGGCCGAGCCGCGCTCCGGGTCGAGTTTGGCGCAGATGCGATCAACCCGCGCGATGTACGCGCGCCGCGCTGGATCCGTGACCTTCGCAACAGCCACCGGTTTCGGGCTGGAGACTTGGGTGGTCTGCGTGGTTGGCGTGACGGCGACGGTCTGGCCGCCCTCGCTCTCCGCGCGCCGGCTGTCGCCGCCGCAGCCGGCCAGGAGGGCGAGTGCCAAGGATCCCGCGGCGGTGATCATCATTGTTCGGGGCGGGAACACGAGCGCCTAGGGATAGACCTGCTCGCCGGTCTGGTCGTCGATAACCGAGATCGCCGTCGAGGGGCACGCCTCGGCCGCTTTCATGATCAGATCCTGTGGACCGTCGCCGACCACATGCGCCGTTTCGTTCAGCGCGAACACAGTCGGAGCGAGGTCAACGCAATCACCATGGGCGGCACAGGCGTTCTCGTCGATCTGCGGTACATACGTCATCTCTCACTCACCTCTTTTGGTTAGTGACGGAGAGTCCGGTCAGATTCGCTGACTCTAGGGTCGGTTCCGGCCCGTCACATCGGTGGCCACCCGGGACCTGCGCTCGGTAGTTGCCCGCATGAGCGGAAGGGTGCGGGCACGGCGAACGGTCAGCGAGGCTCGATCCGTATGCGCGGAGGATCGTGCAGCGGGCCGATGCGCTGAACGCTGCCGTCGTCCCGGACGACCAGACCACCGTGCTCGCCGAGGAACGCGGCGGCGCCGTCGGGACCGCTGAGCAGTGCGGCCTTGGCGAGCACGTCTGCCTCGAGTGCGGTCGGCGCACGCGCGGCCGCGCAGATCAGGCCGGTCCAGGCGGGCCGGCCGGTAGCCGGATCGATCAAATGGTGCGCATGTGTGCCGTCGGGGAGCTTCCACAGACGCGCGTCCAGGCCGGATGTCGCGATTGCACCACGCTCGAACGCGAACGTCTCGGCGGCAGCGCCACTCAGCGGATGGCGGATGTGGAGCTCGATCGGCGCGCTATCGGGAAGCTTGCCGCCCACCCGTACATCTCCGCCGCAATCGATGACGTAGCGCGCATAGCCCGCCAGTCGTCGGCCAACCAGGTCGGCGGCCAGACCTTTGCCGATGCCGCCGCTGTCCAACTTCACCGGCGGGGGCCGCCTGACCGCGCCCTCGTCCTCGAGCACTCGGATGGGGCGCCATGCCGGATCGGGAGCGGGACCGGCCGGGCGCCGAGTCGGGGCGGTGGCCAGAGCGGACTCGAGCGGCGCCGAGGCGATGCCGCTGCGTGACTGCGCATAACCCGAAGCCTCAAGCTGAGGCAGGAGGGTCGGATCCACCAAGCCGCCCGTGCGCGCGGCGGCCCACAGCCCGGCCGACACCGCGGCGCGAAGCAGGGGGGAGGCCGGAACCACCTCGCGGGGATCACGGTTGAGTCGAGAGAGCTCGCTTTCGGGCCTGAAGCGGGACAGCTCGCGATCGAACTCGGTCAACTGGGCTTCAATGGCTTCCGCCATGACAGCGGGCTCGGGCTGGCCGGTTTCGATTCGAGCTCCGATCAGAACGCGGATCTCGGTCCCCATCAAATGGAAGCGCCGTTCGAACAACCCGCGGATCTTGACGGCTGTCACGGGGGGTGTTTCCACACCATGAGTTGGCCGAGCAGGGGGTCGCTCTGATGAGGCGCAGCGCCATGACATTGGCGATTGGACTCGCTGCGCTCGCAGCTCCGTCCGTCGCCTCGGCTCATGCGGTCCCCGACGCGAGCTGCGCCTCGGCGCCGCCCAACGGCGTCATTGGGCAGCCTGGAACCAACAGGGCCCCCCAGACCTTCACCGCGGAGAACACGGGCGCTCTCACCAGGGCCCAGGTCGAGATCGACAAGATCGGAGGCGCGGGCGACTGGAACCTCTCCATCAACGCCGTTGATGGGTTGGGAACTCCCACGAACACCGTGCTGGCTGCGACCACGGTTCCCGATGCGTCCGTCCCCGACGGAGTGGGCACGCTCACGGGCGACTTCGCCTCCCCCGCCACGGTCGCTGCGGGACAGCAGTACGCGGTGGTGTTCACCCGGCCGGCATCGGACGCGCAACAGCCTTGAAGAAGTGCAAGAAGAAGAAGTCCGCAAAGGTGCGCAAGAAGTGCAAGAAGAAGGCGAACCGGCTGCCCACGTAGGCAGTCCGCGCGCGGCCTTCAGCGTCTCGGTCGAGGTCGCGTACGTCATCAGGGGGCCGCCCGCGGACGAGTCAGCTTGTGATGGTCACCGGGACGCCCGCTGCGATGCGTTTGGCCAACCAGCGAATGCTTCGATTGCCGAGGCGCACGCAGCCATGGGAGACTGCGGTCCCGAGCGTGCCGCCCAGGTTCGCGATGCCATGTAGGGCGATCTGCCCCGGACCGCCCTCGAACCGGTGCAGCACGTCGGATCGGGCGCTGAGCGCAAGGGCGAATGGTCCGCCGGGCATGCCGGCGCCTACGCGCAACCTCTCTTCGACGAAGAACTGCCCATGCGGAGTCGGCGTCGACGGCTTGCCGACGATCGCCGCGAAGGACCGCACAAGACCGCCGTGAAAGTAGGCGAGCACCCGGCGAGCGGAAGTCCTGACCACGAGGTGCCAACCCGTCTTCCTCGGCACGGTCCCCCGCCCGGTGATCCAGGCCTTCCTTCCGTTGGGGCGTCCGGGTACCAGGACTCGCAGCCAGTTGACTCCGTCTGTGGTTGTGGCGTGGCCGACGACCGGGACGACGGTCCGGACCCCGGTGATCGGCCGCAAGGCGTGAATGGCACCCACCTTCGAGCGACGGTTGGGCGACGAGACCACCCTGTGCGGTGTGAGCAGCATCGCGAGCTCCTGTCTCGGCTGCACGACCTGCGCCTTTCGGACACTCGCGGACGGTGCGGAAGCCGCTCCGGCGGCTGCGGCCGCGACCACGATCATCGCGGCCATGACCTTGAGCCGGGATCCGATCATCGGCCTGAACGTGCGATCTCGCATGCCTGAGAACCACGATCGGGGCTACCGGCAGGGGACACAATCCCCCAGACGTGTGAGGTCGTGCGATATCCCCCGAAAGAGCTAGCTTGAAGGAGACTGTTCACCTCGTCCAAGAGTCCCCTCCGTGGCACGCCTTTATGTAGACGGATGCAGCATTTTGAGGGATAGTTCAAGTGCTGGCCTGAACCGATGTGTGGAGATGAAAAGTTGAAGTGGACTTTCGAGGATTCCGGACCTGAGGCCCTAATGAGTTCTCCCGATCCGTCCGGTCCCGCGAACGCGCAGGCCTTTGCGGACAGCAAGTTCGGCGCGCAGGCGGTCTTGCGCCTACGGGTGGCGTTTGAGCATTCGCGGAATCCCATGCTGATCGCCGACGATCAACGACGCTGGGTGACCGGAAATGACGCCGCTTGTGACCTCCTGGGGATCGCGCGGGAGGAGGTCCCCTGGTACCGGATGGACGACTTCACGCCTCCGAGCGAGCGTCAAGAGCTCGAGGAGCAATGGCAGGAGCTCTTGGCGAGCGGGGGAGCCGAGGGCTGGTACCAGCTGTACGTGCCCAACCGCGGACCGGTGCCGGTGGAGTTCAGTGCGACCGCCAATGTGCTGCCCGCCCGTCACCTGTCGGTTTTCATCCCGCTCGACGAGGCCTCCCTTGGCCAGGCCGGAGACGCTCCGGCTCATGAAGCGGCGTGGACACCGGTCATGGTGGAGAGCGGTGGTCGATTACCGCTCACCGAACGCGAGCGTGAGGTCATGACGTTCGTCGCATCCGGGCTCCACAGCGCTGATATCGCCGAGCGTCTCTTCCTGTCTCCCGAGACGGTCAAGTCGCACGTTCATAACGCGATGGGCAAGCTCGGCGCCCACACACGCGCCCATGGGGTGGCGATTGCGTTGGTGACCGGGCAGATCAGCTGGGAGATCTAGCCGGCTCGTCCCGCCCCTACTTTGTGCGAGCTAGCTCCTCCGGGGGATATTTGGGTCGGCTCACCCCTCTGGGGGATTGTGAAAAGCCCCGCAATTCTCGATAGTCGAACCTATGGGTCAGTCTCAGGTTCGCCAGAACGACAGACGCCCTTTGATCAGCGTTTGCGCATTGAGCCTGCTGGCCATGCTTGTGTTCCTCGTGCTCGCCCCAACGGCGGGCGCCGCCACCTCCCCGCCGCTCGGAGCGGCCGAGAACTTCGCGGTCCTCGCCGGAACCACGGTCACCAACACCGGCCCCACGGTCCTAACCGGCGACCTCGGGATCAGCCCGGGGACCGCCTGCACCGGCTTCCCGGCGCCCTGTACCGGTGGCGGTCCGGGGGTCGTTAACGGGACGATCCACTCCGCCGACACCACCGCCGCCCAGGCACAGGCAGACCTGATCAGCGCCTATGACAACGCCGCCGGCCAGGCCACCACGACAACCACCGGCAGCCAGCTCGGCGGGATGACCCTCGGGCCCGGCGTCTATGCCGCGACCCCGGGACCGGGCTTCCTTGAAATCACCGGGACCCTCACCCTGGACGGGCAGGGCGATCCGAACGCCGTCTTCATCTTCAAGGCCGCCTCGACCCTGGTCACGGCGGCCGGTCCGGGGGCAAGCCAGGTCAGCCTGGTGAACGGCGCCCAGGCCTGCAACGTCTTCTGGCAGGTCGGCAGCTCGGCGACGATCGGGACCTTCAGCAATTTCGCCGGCAACGTCCTCGCGCTCACCTCGATCGATGCGGATACCTCGGCGACCGTGAACGGCCGCCTGCTGGCCCGAAACGCGGCGGTCACCCTGGACACCAACACGGCCACCGCGGCTCGTTGCACGCCCGCCGCGGCCGGCACGCCCGACACCACCCCGCCGACGGTGACGATCACCAACGTGCCGAAGGCATGCACGGAGACGAACTTCAAGCTCAGGGTGCGGGTCTCCGACGCGGGCGGCATTCGCCACACCGACGTCTTCCTCGACGGCAAGCGGGTCAAGCGCAGCTCGAAGAAGTCCTTCTCGGTGCCGATCGGGGCCAAGGGGCTCTCGCCGGGCGTCCACAAGCTCCGCGTCGTCACCACCGACAAGGCGGGCAACACGAGGACGAGGAAGGCGAGATTCCAGCGCTGCGAGTCCCGGGCGATCCACTTCACGGGCTGAGACCGCTTGCAGACTGGACGCTGCTGGACGCTGTGGCGTAGTTACTAGACGTAGTTACTACGGAGAGGGGCTGCCTGCTACTACGGAGACGGGCAGCGGGTATTGGCGAATACGCAACCATCCCGGCGCAGCTACAATGACCTAGTCCGATCGGACGGGTTCCCGCAAGGGGCCGTACCGAGAAGTTCGGACGGAACGTCGAGATTCGGCTGATTCCAGCTGGGGGGCGGCGGCGGAACCCGGATTCACGCGGTCGTGTGGCCGCAGGAAGTTGAAGTGCAGTATGGACGTGATCAGCTCGACGTCCCGCGAAGCGGAGCGTCGGGTTCGGGGGCCGCTCAAGGCCTCGACTCGGAGCCTGGCACCGCATGATTGTCGCCACCGTCGTGGGGGCGGTCATTCTCTCTTTCGCGCCATGCCCGAACCAGGAGCTTGGGCCGAGCTATGGCTGCTCCTCCTTCGGGGATGGAAATACGCCCCACGTCTACGTAGACCCGGGCTACCCTCGCGCGACGCGGAAGTTCACCTTCCGGCATGAGATCGGCCATTTGGTCTGCCAGTGCGCAGACGAAGCCTGGGCCGACCACTATGCGGCCTGCCGCGTCCGTCACGGCGTGCTCGTCAAGGCCCGGCTCCAAGGGGTCAAAACGGGGAAGTGCTGATGAGTGGAGCCAGCCAAACGCTACGGACCCCTCGAAGCACGCGGCGTCAAGGGGCCCGGTTCTGGTCGTGGCCTAGGCGTCGTACTGCGCGCTGAATTCCGCCGCTTGCGGCTTGCCCTTGTGTCCCGCCTCTTGCATGATCGCCGGGGTCTCTGGGTCTGAGGCGAAGCTCTGGAACCCATCCATGTCCCAGTCGAAGATCACCCAGACTCGGTCGCTCTCATTGGGATCGCGATAGACGGTGGAACCCTTGGATCCGTGCTGCTTGCGCTTCTCGGCGCCCTTGGTCGAGAAGATCTCGGAGAAGCGGTCGAAATCCTCAACCTGAGTCGTCAGCAGAATCAATTTTCTCTCCTTCGGGCGAATGCCCCCTATGGACGACCCTATCCGGTCCTGGACACCCGAATCAGTGATTTTGGTTCCACAGAGCGGCGATACTGCTTGGCCGATGTCACGTGAGAACGTCGAAAGGATCAAGGAGGGCTTCAAGGCGCACAACCGCGGCGACCTGGATGCGATGGTCGAGCTCTATGACCCAGAGGTCGTGTTCGAGACGCTGCTCCTCGGGACCCACCACGGTAACGAGGCGATTCGAACGATCTACGTGGAAAACCGGAAGACGATGGCGGGGTACGACGTCGTCCCCGTGGAGCTGATCGAGGCCGGCGACAAGGTGGTCGCGGTCGCTCAGACGGTCGGAGCCGGTTCCACAAGCCGAATCGCCACGGACGATCAGTTCGCCTTCGTGTTCACGTTCAAGGGCGAGCGGGTGGTGCGGGAGCAGGCCTTCCGAAACAGGGAGGAGGCCCTCGAAGCCGCCGGGTTGAGCGCATCGCCGGAGGTGGGATAGGGTCGCAGCGATTCCGACGGGGGGCAGCTGTACCGATAGGGGGTAGGAGGAACCATGGAAGCAGATGAGAATGTGGCGGTCATGCGCCGCGCCTACGAGGCCTTCAATGCGGCCGACATCGACACCCTGACCGAGCTCTTCGACGAGAGCATCGTGTGGCACCTGCCTGGGCGGAGCTCGATGGCCGACGACTATCAGGGCCGCGACGCGACCCTCGCCTACTTCGGCCAGATCGGTGAGCGGACCGGTGGCACCTTCCAGGCCGAGCTCCAGGAATTGTTCGCGGCCGATGACGGTCGCGTGATCGGTCTCCAGCGCAGCACCGCGGACCGAGACGGCAAGCACCTGGATGTCGGCAACTGCATCGTCTTCGAGCTCAAGGACGGCAAGGTCGTCGACGGCCGAGAGTACTTCAACGACCTCTATGCCTGGGATGAGTTCTGGTCGTAGGGTCAGCGCCTAGCTGAGGCGCACGACCGCTCTACGGCTGCGCGACGGGCACCGGCAGCTCCTCGCCGGCCTCCGGCGTGACCAGGATCGCGCCCTCGCCGGAGGCGTAGGCGTCCTCGCCGTGCTGGATCACGTCCATGCCGAGCGCCTCCTCCTGCTCGGTCGCCCGGAGGGGCATCACCAGGCCGATCGCCTTGAGCAGGATGAACGTCGCCGTGAAGGCGTAGACGGGCGCCGCGATCGCCGCCAGGGCCTGCCAGCCGAGCTGGCCGGCGTCGCCGTAGAGCAGTCCGTCGGAGGTGCCGTTCCAGGAGAGCTGTGCGAAGAACCCGATGAAGAGAATTCCCGTGAAACCCGCGATCCCGTGGGCCGCGAGCACGTCGAGCGTCTCGTCGACCCGGGTCCGCGGCCGCAGCACGATCACCGCGTAGCTCGGCAGCGCCGCGAGGCCGCCGAGGACGATCGCCCAGCCCGGGCTGATGTATCCGCCGGCAGGGGTGATCCCGACGCAGCCGACGATGATCGCGGTCGCCGCGCCGATCGCCGTCACGCGACGCCCCCTGACCAGGTCGAGTGCGAACCAGACGATCAGCGTGGCGGCGGGGGCGAGCAGGGTGTTGGTGAAGGCGAGGACACTGTTGCTCCCGGTGTTAAAGCCGCTGCCGCCGTTGAAGCCGAACCAGCCGAACCACAGAAGGCCCGCGCCGAGCAGGACGTACGCGGCGTTGTGAGGCAGCAGGGCCTGGCGCCCGTAGTCCTTGCGGGCACCCACGACCAGCGCGGCGGCGAGCGCCGAGAATCCGGAACCCATCTCGACGGGGACACCGCCGGCGAAGTCGAGCATCCCGTGGGAGTGCAGCCAGCCGTCGCCGAAGGACCAGTGGGCGAGGACGGAGTAGACGAGCACCGACCAGAGCGCCGCGAAGGCCATGAACGCGCCGAAGCGCATCCGCTCCACGACCGCTCCCGAGACGAGGGCGACCGTGATGATGCAGAACGTCGCCTGGAAGGCCCAGAAGAGGAGATGCGGGATCGTGGTGCCCTCCCGCGGCAGGAAGGTGACGTCGTGGAGGCCCGCGTAGTTGAGCCCGCCGATCAGCGCGCCATCCCCGTCGAAGGCGAGCGAGTAGCCGATCAATGCCCACATGACCGCTGCGATCGCGATGGCGGCGATGCACATCATGAAGGTGTTGAGGGTGTTCTTCGACCGGACCAGCCCGGCGTAGAAGAGCCCAAGAGCGGGCGTCATCATCAGGACGAGGGCGGTCGCGACCAGCATCCAGGCGGTATCGCCGGTGTCGATCTGGGCCGCGGCGAGCGCCGGGTTCATTCGCCGTCCACCGGGGTGACGGCCGCGTTGTCGGACTCGCCAGTGCGGATTCGGATCGCTCGCTCGAGCGGGACGACGAAGATCTTGCCGTCACCGACCTCGCCGGTTCGGGCTCCCTCGCCGAGCGCGGTGACCGTCGCGTCGACGAACGGGTCGGTGACCGCGATCTCGAAGCGGACCTTTTCGGCGAGCTCCATCTTCACGGTGGTCCCGCGATAGGTCTCGACGTGGTCGAGCTCCCCGCCGTGCCCCTGGACGCGGCTCATCGAGACGCCCTTGACGTCGGCGCGGTACAGCGCCTCCAGCACGTCGTTGGCCTTCTCAGGCCGCACGATGGCGATCACCAGCTTCACGACAACCCCTCTCAGACGAAACACGCAGCGCCAGCCGCTGCAGGATCCGACGCTATCCGTGGCGCCCGACGGAATGAATCAGCAGGCGCCCGGGCGATCGATCGACAGGCGGACGGTCGAGCCGGGGCGGACCACGGTGTCCGCCCCAGGCGACGTCCCGCAGACGATCCAGTCGGAGGGCACGATCACGCCGAACAGGCCGCCGCCCTCCTCGCTGGAGCGGAGCCCGAGGTCGTCGAGGCGCTGCTCGGCAACATCCAGCGGCTGACCGGCCAGCGACGGGACGGTGACTCCGCTCGGCGAGCCGTCGGTCGAGGAGCCACCGCTCGAGCTGATCTTCCTGGCAGCGTCCGAGAGCTTCGGAGCCTCGATCACCGCGGCGACGCCGACGCCGGAGAGGGCGAGAAGTGCGAGGACGGACGCGAGCACGCGTCCGCGCCGCCGGGGCCGCGGGAGTGGGTCGGTCGGCGGCAGTGAGGGGTCCCGGGAGAGGCGAACGGTCTCCGGAAGCGGCGCGGCCTCTCCGGCGCCCACCACGTGTTCCGGCTCCGTGAGCGGCTCACCGCGGGTGGCGGCGACCGCCGCCCGGCCGAGGTCGCCGGCGGATGGGAATCTGTCGGCCGGGTCCTTCGCCATCGCCCGGCGGATCACCGGATCGAGCACGCTCGCGCCGCTTTCTCCGGCCGACGGCGGTGCCTCGTTGACGTGGGCCCACATCTTGGCCGAGCTCTCGCGCTCGGAGAACGGGACCCGTCCGGTGACCGCGTGGAAGAGGACGCAGCCGAGCGCGTAGACGTCGGTGCGGGCGTCGACCCGCCGCCCCTCGATCTGCTCCGGCGCCATGTAGTCGACCGTGCCTATCACCTGCCCGGTCGTGGTCAGGCCGGTCGTCGAGGCAATCGCCTTGGCGAGCCCGAAGTCGGTCAGGTGTGCGTCTCCCTCCTCGTCGACGATCACGTTGTGCGGCTTGACGTCCCGGTGCACCAGCCCCGCGGCGTGGACCGCGTCCAGCCCATCGGCAACCTGTGTGATCAGCGCCGCGGCCTCGTCCGGGGAGAGGGCGCCGTCCGCCGCGATCAGGCGGCCCAGATCGGGTCCCGGCACATAGCGCATGGCGACGTAGAGCAGGCCATCGCGCTCGCCGGCGCCGAAGACAGTGACCACGTTCGGGTGCTCGACCGACGCCGCCGTTCGAGACTCGGAGCGAAACCGCGCGCGGAAGCTCTCGTCGCCGGCGAGCTCCGATCGGATCACCTTGAGCGCGACCTGGCGGCCGAGCCCGAGCTCGGTCGCGAGGTAGACGATCCCCATGCCGCCGTGGCCGAGTGTGCGCTCGATCGCGAAGCCGGCGAATTCGGAGCCGGCCGCCAGGCGGATCGGCCCGCTGCCCTCGGCTGTTCCCTCGACTGACATGCCCCTCGGAGTATCGCTAGCTTCCGGGAGGTCCTTCTCAAGTGCGGGGTGTCACGGATGACGGATTCGAACGGGCGCATCGTGCAGGCGGTCGACGTGAGCCGGCGCTATGGCGAGGGCGATGCCGCGGTTGATGCGCTGCGGCACGTCGACGTCGAGTTCGAGCGCGACCGCTTCACGGCGATCATGGGGCCATCGGGATCCGGGAAGTCGACGCTGTTGCACGTGCTCGCCGGGCTGGACCGCCCGACCGGTGGCCGGGTGCTGATCGACGGCACCGAGATCACGGACCTCGACGACGCGGACCTCACGAAGCTCCGCCGCGACAAGCTCGGCTTCATCTTCCAGTTCTTCAACCTGCTCCCCGTCCTGACGGCGGAAGAGAACCTGGTCCTGCCGCTGTCGATCGCCGGGCGCGACCCGGACGAGGCGTGGCTCGAGCAGCTGCTCAAGACCGTCGGGCTCGAGGATCGCCGCTCGCACCTGCCATCGGAGCTCTCCGGCGGCCAGCAGCAGCGGGTCGCGGTGGCGCGCGCGCTGGTCTCCCGCCCGGCCGTCGTCTTCGCCGATGAGCCGACTGGGAACCTCGACTCCAAGGCCTCGGAGGACGTGCTGAAGCTGCTCCGCCAGGCGGTCGACGATTTCGATCAGACGGTGGTGATGGTCACCCACGCGCCCGAGGCCGCCGTCTACGCGGATCGCCTGCTCACCCTCCGCGACGGCGAGATCGTCTCGGACGCCGCGCCGGGCTCCGCCGATGACGTGATCGAGCTGATGAAGCAGCTTGGCTAGCTTCGCGCTCAAGAGCCTCTGGGCTCGCAAGCTGCGGGCGCTCGGCACGATGGTGGCCGTCTTCGTCGGGGTGTCGCTGATCGCAGGCACCTACGTGATCACGGACACGATCAACAAGGCCTTCGACGACATCTTCAGCGATTCGCTGAAGGGCACCTCGGTGGTGATCACCAACAAGCAGCCCGTTACCCAGCAGACGAACACGTCGACGAGCTTCCCCGCCGGTGTCCTGAAGCAGATCCGCGCCGTGCCCGGAGTGAAGCTCGCCGCGGGCACGATCTTCACGGGCGGAGGAATCCTGAACGGGGACCAGGAGGTCGGCACGCAGTTCGCTCCCAAGTTCATCTCGGCCGTGCTGCCGTCGCAGATCGAGACCCTGAAGACCGTCGAGGGTCACCGGCCGACCAACTCCCATGAGGCCTCGCTGGACAAGGCCGCGGCCGACAACGCCGGCCTGTCCGTCGGCGACCCGATCCGGATCGCCGGCGAGCGCCGCGTTCGCACCTACCGCCTCGTGGGTCTGACGGAGCTCGGCGGCACCTCTTTCGGGGGCGCCAGCATCGCCCAGCTCACTCTGCCCGAGGCGCAGTTCATCACCGGCAACGTCGGGCGCTTCAACCAGATCTCGGTGGGGATCAACCCGGACGTCTCGTCGGACGAGTTGAAGGCCCGGATCGAGCGCGTGATCCCTCCGACGCTGCGGGTTGAGACCGCTGAGCAGAACGCCAACCGCTCCTCCAACGAGATCCACGACGCGCTCAGCTTCCTGCCGATCTTCCTCGGCGTGTTCGCGGCCGTGGCCCTGATCGTCGGGGCGTTCGTCATCTTCAACACCTTCTCGATCACCGTCTCCCAGCGAATTCGCGAGTACGGGCTGCTCCGGACGCTCGGGGCCTCTCGCAGGCAGGTCCTCGCCTCCGTCTTCGTCGAGGCGGCGCTGATCGGCCTGTTCGGCGCGGTCCTGGGCGTGATCGGGGGGCTGCTGTTCGCGAAGGGCATCGAGTCGCTGTTCAACGCGCTCGGCATCGGCCTGCCGACCACCGCCCTGGTGGTCGCCGGCCGGACGGTGATCATCTCCGTCGTGATCGGCATCGCCGTGACCCTGGTCGCGGTGCTCAACCCCGCTCTGCGCTCGACGCGCGTCCCGCCGATCGCCGCGATGCAGAACATCGACCTCACCGCGAGCCGCAGCCGCTCGCTCGTCACCGTGGCGATCGCCTGGCTGCTGATGCTGGGCGGGGTCGTCCTCGTTCTGGTCGGGTTGTTCGCAAATCAGGCGACCGGGGATGCGGCGCTGATGCTGGGTGGAGGTGCCGCGCTGGTGTTGTTCGGCGTATCCCTCTACAGCCCGCGACTGGTGCGGCCGCTGGCCGGGACGATCGGTGCGCCCCTCGAGAAGCTGCGCGGGTTGACTGGCAGGCTCGCCCGCGAGAACTCGCAGCGGAACCCCTCCCGAACCGCCGCGACCGCCGCGGCGCTGATGATCGGCCTGGCCCTGGTCTCGTTCGTGACGGTCTTTGCCGCCGGGCTCAAGGCCTCGATCGCCGACGCGATCGACAACAGCTTCCAGGGCGAGCTCGAGGTCCAGAACACCAATGGCTTCGACCCGATCCCGACCGCGGCGGCGGCCGCCGTCCGCAACGTGCCCGGAGTGGGGACTGTCTCGACGCTGCAGTCGAGTCAGATCAAGATCAACGGCCTTGGGGCCAAGCCCCGGGTCACAGGGCTCGACCCGGCCACGGCATCTCAGGTACTGAAGATCGATTTCCAGGGCGACACCACCGAGCAGTCCTTCCGGAGCCTGGCCGGGTCGGAGGCGATCGTCGATAAGGACTTCGCCGACAACAACAATCTCGAGGTCGGGGATGAGATCCACGCGCTGGGACAGACCGGCAGGCGGTCGACCTTCCGGATCGTCGGAGAGTTCAAGGACAACGCCGATCTGCTCGGCGCCATGGTCGTGAACCAGGCGGTGATGGCGCGGGACTTTGCGGTGACCCAGGACACCTTCGACTTCATCAAGCTCGCGCCGGGCGCGAATGCGGCGGTGGTGCAGGAGCGCATCGACGGGCTGCTCGGCCGGAATTTCCCGACCGCCGAGGTGATGAACCAGCAGGAGCTCAAGCAGAACCAGGAGGACCAGATCAATCCGCTGCTCGGGCTCGTCTACGCGCTGCTGTCACTGGCGATCATCGTCAGCCTGTTCGGGATCGCCAACACGCTGGCGCTCTCCATCTACGAGCGCACCCGCGAGCTCGGCATGCTGCGGGCGGTCGGCATGTCGCGCCGCCAGGTGCGGCGGCTGATCCGCTACGAGTCGGTGATCACGGCGCTGATCGGCGCCGTGCTCGGGATGGTGCTCGGGCTGATCTTCGCCGCGCTCATGTCGGTGCCGCTCAAGGACCAGGGGTTCGTACTCAGCTATCCGGTCGGCCAGCTGGTCATCATCCTGGTCGTCGCCGCCCTTGCGGGAGTGGTCGCGGCGATCGCCCCGGCGCGCCGCGCGGCCCGGCTCGACGTGCTCGAAGCGCTGGCGTACGAGTAGCCCGGTGCATCCGGCCCATTAGTCTCGGAGCGATGAACGATCGGATCAGCGGCGATCAGCTGCGAGAGGTGCAGCGGCCGATCAAGGACCGCTACGCAGAGGACTCCGGGGCGGCGCAGATCACCCTAGAGGCGGACGGCGATCTGGACGAGGAGATCGCCTGCTCGGTCCAGACCGGCCGAGCAATCGTCAAGGCCGGACTCCATCCGGGGACCGGTGGCGACGGCACCCTCGCCTGTTCCGGCGACATGTTGCTCCAGGCTCTGGTCGCCTGCGCCGGCGTGACGATGCGATCGGTCGCGACCTCGATGGGGCTCGAGGTGAGCGGCACGGTGCACGCCGAGGGAGACCTCGACTGGCGCGGCACCCTCGCGGTCGACAAGAAGGCCCCTGTCGGCTTCAAGGACATCCGCCTGCGCTTCGAGCTGGAGAGCGACGCGAGCGATGAGGAGTTGGCGACGCTGCAGCGCCTGACCGAGCGCTACTGCATCGTCTTCCAGACCCTGGCGGCGAGCCCGGCACTCGCGGTTTCGCTCGAGCGGCGCTGATGGCGACGGAGGCGACCGAGGCGGATGTCCGCGGCTTCTCGCTGGTCTCCGCCGCGGGGAGGATCGCAATCGGGCTCGGAATGCTGGTGGCCCCGGAACCCGCGCTGCGAGCACTCGGCTTCTCCGAGGTGAACGCCGGGACCGTCGCGGTGGCGCGCATCGCCGGCATCAGGGATCTCGTGCTGGGTGGGCTCACGCTCGCCGTCATCGATGACCGGGACCGGTTGCGAGTGGCGACGATCGGGAACGCGACGGCGGACGCGGGCGATTCGCTCGCCTTCGCCATGGCGGTCCGAGCGGAGGAGCGAACCGCCGGCCTGCGCGGGGTCGCGACGGCGCTGCCCGCCACGCTGGCCGGCATCTGGGTGGCTTGGCGTCTGAGCTGAGCTCCCCGCGTGCGAGGTTCGTCCTCGATCGGATCCGTCGCGTCCCGCCCGGATTCGTCACCACCTACGGCGATCTCTGTCCAGAGGCGCCGCGCTTCGCGGGCTACGTGCTGTCCGCCTGTGACGACCCCGGCGTCCCCTGGCAGCGGATCGTCAGGTCGGATGGCTCCCTCGCTAAGGGCGAGCGGCAGCGCCACCTGCTCGAGGCCGAGGGCGTGCCTTTCCGCGGCGCTCGCGTGGACATGGACGTCGCGTGGGTGCCGGGCGATGATCTCGACTGACCGCCTTCGCCCACGGGAAGGAGGGCGCCGCCCGGGGCGGAACTGGAACGCGGAGCCGCACGATGATCATCGATTGCGCCCACTACAAGGACGGCGCGCGCCAGCAGGAGGACGCGCTCACGCCGGAGCAGGCCGCCGATCGCGCGCGGGACGCCGGCGAGGGCGAATTCGTCTGGATCGGGATCCACGAGCCCGAACCCGGTGACATGGAGAGGCTGGCGAAGCTCTTCGACCTCCACGAGCTCGCGGTCGAAGACGCGCAGATGGCCCACCAGCGTCCCAAGATCGAGGACTACGACGAGGCCTTCTTCATCGTCCTGCGCACCGGCCACTACCACGAGGACCGCGAGGAGGTCCATTTCGGCGAGATCCACATCTTCGCCGGCGCCAGCTACGTGATCACGGTGCGACACGGACCGGGCAGCGAGCTCGCCTCCGCCCGCCAGCGGCTCGAGGCGCGGCCGGACCTGCTGCGACTTGGTGCCGCCTCGGCGGTGTGGGCCATCATCGACAAGGTCGTCGACGACTACCTGCCGGTCGTCGATTCGATCGAGGACGACATCGAGGAGGTAGAGAAGGACGTCTTCGACGACGACATCCCTGCGCCCACCGCGCGGATCTACCACCTGAAGCGCGAGGTGATCGAGTTCCACCGGGCCGTCTGGCCGCTGCTCAGTCCTCTGGGGACGCTGGAGCAGGGCGGCTTCGAGCGCGTCCCGGAGGAACTGCGGAGGTTCTTCCGCGACGTCGCCGACCACGCCCGCCGCGTCGACGAGCAGGTCTCCTCTCAGCGCGAATTGCTGACCAGCGTCCTCGAGGCGAACCTCGCCCTGGTCAGCGTGAACCAGAACGAGGTGATCAAGAGGATCTCGTCGATCGCCGGGATCATCGCCGTCCCGACCTTCATCGCCTCCGTCTACGGCATGAACTTCGACCACATGCCGGAGCTCCACTGGCGCTTCGGATATCCGCTGGCGATCCTGCTGATGGCGCTCTGCGTCGCGGCGCTCGTGGCGTTCTTCAGGAGGATCGACTGGCTCTAACCTGGGTCTTGTGACGCCGCCCCTCGCGCACGCCGTCGGCGGTCCGGTCTTCGAGCCGCTCCAAGCCGCGGGGCTGACCCTGGTCGCCACGGCCTACTCGCTGCGCCTCATCACCCTCTCCCGGGAGAAACGCCCGGTTCCCGGCTGGAGGGTCGCCTGCTTCGCGGGCGGCCTCGGGCTGATTGCGGTGGCATTCATCTCGCCGCTCGGCAGGCTGGACGACGAGCTCGTACTCGCCCACATGGGCCAGCACCTGCTGTTGGGCGACCTCGGCCCACTGCTGATCGTGCTGGGCCTGACCGGCCCGCTGCTTCAACCGCTGCTCGCAAACAGCTGGCTCGGCTGGCTTCGCCACCTGGCACATCCGCTCGTCGCCCTGCCCCTCTGGGCGGCTGATCTCTTCATCTGGCACATCCCGGTCCTCTACCAGGCGGCGAGCGACCACGGCGGGATCCATGCCCTTCAGCACACTTGCTTCATCGGCTTCGGCGTCCTGATGTGGATGCCGCTGTTCGGCCCGCTGCCCCAGCCGAAGTGGTTCAGCATCCCGGCGAAGATCGGCTACCTGATCGGCGTCAGGCTGACCGGGACGGTGCTCGCCAATGTCTTCATGTGGTCGAGCAGCGTCTTCTATCCGCACTACGCCTCCGGCGAGGCGAGCTGGCACATCGACGCACTCACCGACCAGAGCATCGCCGGAGTGATGATGATGATCGAGGGCGGGTTCGTCACGCTCGGCGTGCTCGCCTGGCTCTTCCTCCAGTGGGCGCAGCAGGACACCGAGCGCCAGCGGCTGATGGACCTCGCCGACTCGCGCGGGGTCCCTCTCACCGACGCCCGAGCGGCCCGGGCGGCCGCCGCCGGGCAGGGCGGCCGGCTGGAGGAGCGCATTAAGACCGAGGGATCGAGCTGACGCGCTGCCAGGCCCGCCGGGCTCCGTAGAGGCCGAGCGCGGCGAGCGAGAGACCGAGATCGATCGAGAAGGACGCGAGCCGTCCGGGTGCGCCGGTGTACAGCCAGGCGCCGAGTCGCTCGCGACGCGTGGTGTCTAAGGTCTGCTCCATGGAGACGACCGTAAACGAGCTTCCCGACTCGCGGGTTCGCGTCGACGTCGACGTCGACCCCAAGGACGTCGAGGGCAGCATCACGAAGACCGCGCGCCAGCTCGGCGAGGACATGAAGATGCCCGGATTCCGCAAGGGCAAGGTCCCGCCCGAGATGGTGGTCCAGCGTCTCGGCCGCGAGACGGTCCTCACCCAGGCGCTCGAGGCCTCCCTCGGCGACTGGTACGAGCGAGCGATGCTCGAGTCCGGGATCAATCCGGTGGGCGACCCGAAGCTCGATCTCTCCGATCTGCCCGACGAGGGCAAGCCGCTTCGCTTCTCGATCGAGGTCGCCGTGCGGCCGGGCGCCGAACTCGGCGAGTACAAGGGCCTCGAGGTCGGTCGCGACGAGCCGGAGGTTCCGGCGGACGCCGTCGAAGGGGAGCTGAAGAGACTGCAGGAGGGCTTCGCCAGCCTCAACCCGGTGGACCGTGAGGCGAAGGAGGGCGACGCCGTCCTGATCGACTACGAGGGCAAGATCGATGGCGACCCCTTCGATGGCGGTACGGCCAAGGACTATCTGCTCGAGCTGGGAGAGGGCCGCGTCCTACCGGAGCTGGAGCAGGCCCTGATCGGTGCGAAGCCAGGCGATGACCGCAAGACGACCGTGCCGTTCCCGGACGACTATCCCGCCGAGGAGGTCGCCGGCAAGACCGCCGAGTTCGACGTCACGGTCAAGGAGGTTCGCGAGAAGGAGCTTCCCGAGCTCGACGACGACTTCGCCGCCGAGGCCTCCGAGTTCGACACGCTCGCTGAGCTCCGCGATCACATCTCCGGCCAGATCGAGGGCATCCTCGACGGCCAGATCGCCGAGCGCTTCCGCGAGGCCGCCCTGGACGCGGCAGTCGCCAATGCGAAGGTCGAGCTACCGGAGCCGGTCGTCGATGCGAGGGCCGCCGAGATGTGGCGCCGCGTCGAGCGCCAGCTGCAGCAGCAGGGCATGGAGCCCGACGCCTACCTTCAGATGCAGGGGAAAACCCGTGAGGAGATGGTCCAGCAGGCCCGTCCCGAAGCCGAGCAGGCATTGAAACGCGAGGCCGTCCTGGAGGCGGTCGCCAAGGCGGAGGGCGTCGAGATCACCGAGGAGGACATGCTGGAGGCGCTGCAGGTTCCGCCGGGCCACGAGGACCACGGACACCCCGAGCCGGCTGACGCCCTCAAGGACATCCGGGAGTCGGGCCGCGAGGAGCTCCTCAAGCAGGACCTCCGGATGCGCCGCGCGCTCGAGCTGGTCGCCGAGGAGGCGAAGCCGATCCCGCTGGAGCAGGCGAAGGCCCGCGAGGAGATCTGGACGCCGGAGAAGGAAGCTGAGGAGGAGAAGGGCGCCCTCTGGACGCCCGGCTCCGACTAGCCGCGCCATAAGTGGCATCGATCCGCAAGGAGATCCAGATCGAGGCGCCACCCGAGAAGGTCTGGGACGCGGTGCGGGACCTCGGAGCACTGCACGAGCGCCTCGTCCCGGGTTTCGTAACTGACCGATGACGAGGTGGTGGCCGCCACGGACGAGGCGATGAAGACCGGGGTAGGCGTCGCCAAGCAGACCCTCGAGGTGGCGGACTAGAACTCGGGCTCTCCTGCCTAGGTGTTCACATGGAACACCAGACCAGGAGAGTCTTAGATCCCGAGCGAGATCTGCTGGGGCGGATAGGTGACCACGCCGTTCTCGACGACGGCGAAGTCCGTCAGCTCGTGCGGCGTCAGCGATCCGGTCGGGCCGAGGTGAAGGACGCGCCAGCCGCGCACCGTCAGGGCGTCCGAGAGCAGGCGGCGGTGGCAGCGGGTCCAGTCGCCCTCGGCGCACATCACGGCGGTGCGGCGCTCCCGGGCCAGGTCCTCGAGCATCCCGAGGCCCGCCTCGAACTGCTCGCTCGCCATGTGGTCCGCATAGCCGCGGAAGGCCTCGACCTCCCAGCCCTGGTTCACCGAGTCCGCGGCCGGCACCCGGTGGCCGCCGAGGTCCGCGCCCAGAGGCGCGTAGCCGATCCCGGCCGCCTTCATCGTCCCGGCGAGCGCCGAGCGGTTGAAGTGCGGATAGCGGGAGTGGGGGTTGGCTCGCACGTCCGCCACAAGCTCGACGCCGGCGCCGCGCAGCAGCTCGAGGAAGTCCTGCTCGTCGTGATTGGAGTGCCCGACGGTGAGGATCTCGGTGTCAGATGCCACTTGGCGATTCTCCTCGGTCCGGCCCGCCGATGCCGCTCGCTATGCTGCCCCGCTCATGAGTCCTCTGGTTCCAATGGTGGTCGAGCAGACGTCCCGCGGCGAGCGGGCGTTCGACATCTACTCGCGGCTGCTCAACGAGCGGATCATCTTCCTCGGCACTCCGGTGACCGAGGACATCGCGAACCTGATCGTCGCTCAGCTGATCCATCTGGAGTCCGAGGACCCGGACAAGGACGTCTCGATCTACATCAACTCCCCGGGCGGCTCGGTCTACGCCGGTCTCGCGATCTACGACGCGATGCAGTTCATCAAGCCGGACGTGTCGACGATCTGCGTGGGCGTGGCGATGAGCATGGGCGCCCTCCTGCTCGCCGGTGGCGCCGCGGACAAGCGGATGGCGCTGCCGAACTCGAAGATCCTGATCCACCAGGTCTCGGGCGGCTTCTCGGGCCAGGCGACGGACATCGAGATCCACGCCAAGGAGATCATCGACGTTCGCCAGCGGCTCGACGAGATCATCTCCAAGCACACCGGGCAGCCGCTGGAGAAGGTCGCGAAGGACACCGAGCGCGACTACTTCATGAGCGCGCAGGAGGCGGTCGAGTACAAGATCGTCGACCGCGTCATCGAGCATCGATAGCGAGCTAGACTCGCGCGCCGCTTGAGGCGCCTCGCTCCACTCCTCTTCATCTTTGCCGCAGCGCTGATCGCTGCACCAGTGACGGCAGCGGACGACGCCGTCATCCAGAGGGCCTCTGTCTCTCCGGACCGGGGCTTCACGGATTCCGTCGACGGCGTTCGCATCGAGTTCCGGATCGGCGGCTCCGCGCCCGCCGACGTCACGATCAAGATCGCCGGCTCGGGCGACGAGGTCCGGCGGATCGAGGTTCCGGGCGTCCAGGCGGGCGACGAGCGGTCCGTCAAGTGGGACGGCTTGACGAACGGAGGCAGGCCTGTGGGGGACGGCACCTATCGGGTGATCGTCGCGGTCGCCGGCGGCAACGAGAAGGAGGCCGGGAGCGTCGAGCTCCACCGCCACTTCTTCCCGGTGCGCGGGCCGCACGGGAGCCGGGGCGCGGTCGGCGAGTTCGGCGCGGCCCGCAACGGGGGCCGCGTGCACAAGGGCTTCGACGTCACAGCCCGCTGCGGCACGCCGCTCGCCGCCGCCACGACGGGGATCGTCGTCAAGCGAGCCTACGACGCCCGCCTGGATGGCAACTATGTGGTGATCAGGGGCCTGGGGGAGAGGCGCAAGTACTGGTACGCCCACATGGTTCATCCGTCTCCGTTCCAGCGCGGGGAGCTCGTCCACGTCGGCCAGATCGTCGGTCACGTCGGCAAGACCGGAAACGCCAGGACCGTCGGCTGCCACCTCCACTTCGAGATCCATGTCGGCGGCCACCCGATCGACCCGAAGCCGTACCTGCGCGCCTGGGACCGCTACAGCTAGGTCGGTCTCGGCGAGCCATGGGTCGGCCAGCTCGATCGACGACAAGGTCACCCAGGCCGTCATCGACCGCGGGCTCTAGGTCTTCTTCAGGCCACGGAGCAGGACCCAGGCGTCGGCCACCTGGCCGAGATGCTGGAGCTTGTCGGGATTCACCACGGAGTTGATGCCCTGGACCTGGCCCTCGGCGATGTCGAGTGCCATCGCGGCGATCACGGCGCCGGCGGCGTCCTGGAAGAGGGCGCCGGGCTGCCCGTTGACCTCCACCGGCCGGATGGTGAGACCCGGCAACCGCAGGCCAGTCCGCATCCATGCCCCGAGCGTGCGCGTGACCCGATTGCGTCCGTGCAGTGATCGTGCCAGCGCCGGCGCCTTCCCGCCGCCGTCGCCCTTCAGGACCACATCCTCGGAGAGCAGCGCCTCGAGACCCTCCATGTTCCCTTCCTGCACCGCGGCGAAGAAGCGCCCGGCGAGCTCCTCGCGCTTCTCCTTCGAAGCCTCGAACCGAGGCTTGCCCTGGTCCACGTGACGACGCGCCCTGACCGCGAGCTGACGGGCGTTGTCCTCGCTCTTGCCGATCACCTCGGCGATCTCGCCGTAGTCGTAGTCGAAGACGTCGTGCAGGAGCAAGGCCGCGCGCTGCTCCGGGGAGAGGTTCTCGAGCAGGACGAGGAAGGCCAGCGAGAGCGAATCGGCCATCTCGGCATGGCGCTCGGGGTCCTCGCGCGTGTCGACGACGATCGGCTCGGGAAGCCACTCGCCGACGTAGGTCTCGCGGCGGGCGCGAGCCGAACGCAGCTCGTCGATTGCGAGCCGCGTGGTGATCGTTGCTACGTAGGCCCGCGGGGACTCGATCCGCTCGCCCTGCTCGAGGGCAGCGTTGACGCGAAGCAGAGCTTCCTGCACCACGTCCTCGGCCTCCGCGACGCTGCCGAGCATCCGGTAGGCGATCGCGAAGGACCGGGGACGGAGCTCCTCGAGGAGCTCTTCGTTGGATTCGTTCATGCGGTGCGCGCCCTCTGGTCCGCCGTAGCCGCCGGCCCGTCGGCGCCCGCGGCCAGCTCTGCCAGCCCCTCGCGCCAGCTCGGGTGCCTCGGAGTCCAGCCGAGCTCCCTCTTCGCCTTGGCGTTCGATTGTCCGCGCAACTCGGTCATCATGATCACACTCGGCTTCCCCGCGAAGAGGCGTCCGAGCCACTTTGGAACCCGCCGGGGCGGCGGCGCACCGATCATCTCCGCCATCGCCGGCAGCCAATCGCGGATCGGCTCGGGGCTGTCGTCGACGACGTTGTAGACGCCCCTTTCGCCACCCTCGATCGCCGCGAAAGTCGCCTCGGCCGCATCCTCGATGTGGATGAACGACCAGATGCCTCCGCCATCGCCAACGACCGGGAACTTGCGCTGCCGGATCGGCTCGAGATGCTCGCCGCCGGCCCAGAGGCTTGTCCCAGGGCCGTAGAACCCTCCGTAGCGAAGCGCGATGCCGACTGTCCAGTCGGCGCCCGTGACGGCGTCCTCGACGTACCTGATCGCCCGGAAGGTCTCGCGGATCGGGGGGATCGGATTCGGATCCAGCGGATCCTCCTCGGTCTTCACCGGGCCACCCACGCGCTCATAGAGCCACGCGGCGAAGCTCTGCGCCACAAATCGTTTGACACCGATCGCCTTCCCAGCGGCGAGCAGATGGTCTGTGCCCTCCGTGCGCAGGCGATTGGTCTGCGCGAAGGCGCGGTCGACGTTCCGCATGTTTCCGAGGTCCGAGATCGCCGTCAGCTCGTGGACGATCACCTCGGGCTCGGCCTGCGCCACGGCCGATGCCACCTGTTCCGCGTCGAGCGCATTCGCGATTGCCGCGCGGGCGCCGAGCTCCTCGACGACCGCCGCCTTCGACGGAGTCCTCGTCATTCCGGTCACCTCGTGTCCGCGCTCGACGAGCTTCGGCAGAAGCTGCCTGCCCAGTGCTCCGGTTGCTCCAGCGACGAAGATCCTCATGATTGCCTCCTTTGGGTCGATCTACTCATGAGACGAGACAGGCACGGCCCCAGTGACACCTAGACGACCGACTCGACCGTCACGGGAGGAAACCGGCCGCTCGTGGCGTAACGAGGTTCAGTCAGGCCGAGGTCGGCAGGCGTCTAAGCTTTCTCAGCGAGGAAGGAGCCGGCCGGGCGAAGCGAGACCGAGGGAGTATTCCGCTGGCACGTCCCACCGAATCCAACGAGCAGCTCCTCTGCAGCTTCTGCGGGAAGTCGCAGCGTCAGGTCAAGAAGTTGATCGCCGGACCCGGCGTGTACATCTGCGACGAGTGCATCGACCTCTGTAACGAGATCATCGATGAGGAGCTCACCGCACCCCCGACCTTCGAGCTCGAGAACCTCCCGAAGCCCAAGGAGATCTGGGAGGTCCTGAACGAGTACGTGGTCGGCCAGGAGGGTGCCAAGCGCGCCCTCTCCGTAGCGGTCTACAACCACTACAAGCGGGTCCAGATGGCCTCCTCCGAGGACCAGGGTGAGGAGCCGATCGAGCTGCAGAAGTCGAACATCCTGCTGCTCGGTCCCACCGGCTGCGGCAAGACGCTGCTCGCCCAGACCCTGGCGAAGATCCTCAACGTCCCCTTCGCGATCGCCGACGCCACGGCGCTCACGGAGGCCGGCTACGTCGGCGAGGACGTCGAGAACATCCTCTTGAAGCTGATCCAGGCCGCCGACTTCGATGTGAAGAAGGCCGAGACCGGGATCATCTACATCGACGAGATCGACAAGATCGCCCGCAAGGCCGATAACCCGTCGATCACGCGCGACGTCTCCGGCGAGGGCGTCCAGCAGGCGCTCCTGAAGATCCTGGAGGGCACCACCGCCTCGGTCCCCCCGCAGGGCGGGCGCAAGCACCCGCACCAGGAGTTCCTGACGATCGACACCTCAAACGTGCTCTTCGTCTGCGGCGGGTCCTTCGGCCAGCTCGACGAGGTGATCGAACGGCGGATCGGCAACCACGGAGTCGGCTTCGGGGCCGAGGTCACCTCCAACGCCGACAAGGACACCGGCGAGGACTTCGAGAAGGTCCTGCCCGAGGACCTCATGGAGTACGGCCTGATCCCCGAGTTCATCGGCCGTCTTCCGGTCGTCGCCGCGATCCACCAGCTCACCCGCGACGACCTGATCACGATCCTGACCGAGCCGCGCAACGCGCTGGCCCGCCAGTTCAAGCGCTTCTTCGAGTTCGACGACATCGAGCTGGTCTTCGCGCCCGACTCGCTCGGCGCGATTGCCGACAAGGCCCTGGAGCGCGAGACCGGCGCCCGTGGCCTGCGCTCGATCCTCGAGGAGACGCTGCTCGACGTGCAGTTCGAGCTGCCCTCCCGCGGCGACGTCCAGAAGTGCGTCGTCACCAAGGAGACGATCGAGAAGGGCCAGCGCCCGATGCTGGTCACCGACGCCGCAGGCGAGCACGAGGAAGTGCTCGAAGACCCGGCGCTCGGCGAGCAGACCGCCTAGATCGCCGATACTTCCGGCGATGTCCCAGCAGGACCTCGAGTTGGTGCTCGACGCGTACGCCAGGTTCAACGCCGGCGAGAAGCGGCCGGATCTCTGGTTCTGGCACGAGGACGCCGAATATCACGCCTCGCGCGAGGACCCCGATTCAGCCGTCCACCGGGGCATCGACGCGATCAGGGCACAGTTCGCCAGCTGGCTGGACGCCTACCCGGACCTGCGGGTGGAGCCGCTGGACTCGGCCGAGAACGGGGACACCGTCTTCCTCTGGGTCCGGTTCAGCGGCCACGGAGGTGAGAGCGGGGTTCCGATGGAGATGGAGCTCGCCCATGTGATCTCGATGCGCGACGGCAGGGCCACCCGCCTGGTCGAGTACTTCGACCGGGCCGAGGCGCTCGAAGCCGCAGGTATCTCCGAATAGCGCGCCAAGGCAGCCGGATATCCTGAGGGCATGAGCACGCGATCGTCCCGCGAGCCCGTTGAGACTGTCCGGCACCAGCTCCGGCCCCTGTTCGACCAGGTGGTCCTCAAGGAGCTCGATCAGGACCGGATGCGCCGGTCCGGCCTCGTCGTGCCCCAGGGGATCGACGAGCCGCCGCCTCAGCAGGGGATCGTGCTCGCGGTGGGCCCCGGCCTCGACTGGTGGGAGTCCGCTGGCGTCGACATGCCGGTTCAGCCCGGCGACCACGTGGTCTTCCCGTCGTCGGCGGGTGTCTGGGTCGAGATCGACGAGGAGCGGCTGCTGGTCTGCCGAGTCGGCGAGATCCTCGGCGTCCTCGAGTCGCTCGAGACCCATCCGAGCGACTCCTAGCCGAGCCGCGGACCGCAACTAACATCGCCGCGTGGACGAGGAACGGCGCAAGGACCTGGAGGCGACCACCCGCTGGGACCCCGGCGCGGTCGAGCAGCGCGTCTTCGAGCGCTGGCTGGAGGGGGGCTGGTTCCACCCGGCCGCCGAGGGCTCGCCGGAGGAGAACTTCTCGATTGCGATCCCTCCGCCGAACGTCACCGGGGCGCTCCACATGGGCCACGCGTTGAACGGGACGATCCAGGACGTCCTGGCCCGCCTCAACCGGATGCGCGGCCGCAACACGATGTGGATCCTTGGCACCGATCACGCCGGGATCGCCACCCAGTCGGTGGTCGAGAAGGAGCTCGCCAAGGAGGGAAGCGACCGGCGCGAGCTCGGCCGCGAGAAGTTCGTCGAGAAGACGTGGGACTGGCGCTATCGCTACGGGAACACGATCGTCGAGCAGTACAAGCGCCTGGGCGCCTCCTGCGACTACGACCGAGAGCGCTTCACCCTGGACGAGGGCTACGTCAAGGCCGTCTACCGCGTCTTCGCAGAGCTCTACGCCAAGGGCTGGATCTACCGCGACAACTACATGGTCAACTGGGATCCGGGGCTGGGTTCCGCGATCTCGGATCTCGAGATCGAGAACCGCGAGGTCACCGACACGCTGTTTGAGATCGCCTACCCGCTCGAGGACGGGGGCGAGCTGATCGTCGCCACCGTCAGACCGGAGACGATGCTCGCCGACACCGCGGTTGCGGTGAGCCCGGACGACGACCGCTACCGGGACGTGGTGGGCAAGCACGCGATCCTGCCACTGGTGGAGCGCCGCCTTCCGGTGATCGCCGATGAGCACGTCGATCCCGAGTTCGGCACCGGCGCCCTGAAGATCACGCCGGGACACGATCCGAACGACTTCGAGATCGGCCGCAAGCACGATCTTCCGGCGATCAGCGTGATCGGCGAGGACGGGCTTATCACCGACGAGGCGCCTGAGCGGTTCCGGGGCATGAGCGCCGCGGAGGCGCAGAAGGCGGTCGTCGAAGAGCTGCGGGAGAAGGGCCTGCTCCGCGGCGAGGAGCCATACAGGCACACCGTGCCGTTCTCGCATCGCTCCGGTGAGCGGATCGAGCCCCTGATCTCCCTGCAGTGGTTCTGCCGCATGGACGAGATGGCGCAGAGGGCCGTCGAAGTCGTCAATGAAGGGAAGGTCAGGATCATTCCCGACGGCGCCCGGCGCCAGTACCTCGACTCGATGGAGAGGATTCCACCCTGGTGCATCTCCCGCCAGCTGTGGTGGGGGCATCGGCTGCCGGTCTGGTACCGCGGCGACGAGACGTATGTCGGGGAGGAGGCGCCCGGGGGGGACGGCTGGGAGCAGGAGGCCGACGTCCTGGACACCTGGTTCAGCTCTGCGCTCTGGCCCTACGCCACCCTTGGCTGGCCGGACACCACCGCCCCGGAGTTCAACGCCTTCTTCCCCACGGACGTCCTGGTGACGGCGCGCGACATCATCGCCCTCTGGGTCGCGCGGATGATCATGACCTCGCTCGAGTTCACCGGCGGGGTCCCATTCTCGGACGTCTATGTCCACTCCGTGATCCAGGCGCCGGACGGGCGGCGGATGTCGAAGAGCCTCGGCACCGGCATCGACCCGCTCGACGAGATCGAGCAGCACGGCGCCGACGCGCTCCGCTTCGGCCTGCTCGCGATGACCTCGACGCAGGACGTCCGCTTCTCGCAGGCCCGCGTCCAGCAGGGCCGAGACCTCGCCAACAAGATGTGGAACGCGTCCCGGCTCGTGCTGATGGAGGCGCGGGACGACGTGGAGCCGCGTCCGGGGACGGCGAGGGTCGAGGACCGCTGGATCGCCTCCCGCCTTCAGGGCGCGATCCGCTCGGTGACCGAGTCGATCGAGGCCTACGACTTCGCCCATGCCGCTCTCGACCTCTACGACTTCTTCTGGTCCGAGCTCTGCGACTGGTACCTGGAGATCGTCAAGCCCCGCCTCTATGACGGTGACGAGGACGCGTCGGCGACGCTGCTCTGGGTGCTCGAGCAGGTACTGGCGCTCGCCCACCCGCTGATGCCGTTCGTCACCGAGGAGATCTACTCGTATCTTCCGAGCCCTCCCTCCGAGGCTCTGGTCGTCCACTCCTTCCCGCTTCTCGACGACGCGATGATCGACGAGGACGCAGAGAGGGAGATCGGCCAGGCGATCGTCCTGACCCGGGCACTGCGGCGCTGGCGGCAGCTCGCGGACGTCCCCGTCAAGCAGGTCATTGCCGCACGCGCCGACGACGACGGCAGGCCGCACGAGCTGGTCTCGAGGCTCGCCAAGGTCGAGTTCTCCGATGACGGCGGCGAGCCGATGGCGAGCGTCGGCGGGGTCGAGCTGCTCGAGACGGAAGGCGTCGACCCCGACGCCGTGCGGGCGCGCATCGAGGAGCGCCGCGAGAAGCTTCGGGCTGAGGTGAAGCGCGGGGAGGGCAAGCTCGGCAACGAGGGATTCGTCGCCAAGGCCCCGGCCGACGTGGTCGACGCCGAGCGGGAGAAGCTCGCCGCGTACCGGGCGGAGCTCGAGGAACTGGGCGGATAGCGCGATTTGACGAGATCCTGCGCCGGCGCGAGGTCTTGGGCTGGAAGCTGGGACTGGAGCGGATGCGGCGGCTCTGCATGCTGCTCGGCATGCCGCAGAACCGTTTCGCCTCGATCCACGTGGTCGGGACGAACGGCAAGACCTCCGTCACCCGGATGACCGCCGCGCTGCTCGAAGGCCACGGAGTCTCGACCGGCGCCTACCTCTCGCCGCACATCCGCTCGTGGCGGGAGCGGGTGATGATTCGCGGCGAGCCGATCGCAGAGGAGGCGTTCGTCGAGGCTTTGGAGCGGGCAGAGCAGGCGGCCGAGGTCGCGGACCGCTCGGCTGAGGAAGAGGGGCCGGTCACGCAGTACGAGCTGCTCACCGCTGCGGCGTTCGTCGCGTTCGCTGCAGAGCGCGTTCAGTACGGGGTTATCGAAGCGGGCCTCGGCGGCCGGCTCGACGCCACCAACGTCATCCCATCGAAGCTGACGGTGCTCACCTCCGTCGGCCTCGATCACACCGAGTGGCTCGGGGAGACCCTGGAGGAGATCGCCGCCGAGAAGCTGGCGGTTCTGCGGGACCACACGACGCTGATCGTGGGCGAGGTGCCCGATGCTGTCGAGCCGGTGATCGCCACGGAGGTGGAGCGTCGGCATGCAGGGCTCGTCCGTGTCGCCGTCGATGGGGGCGGCGATCCGGTCACCTACCGGGACCGAAACCTGGCGCTTGCGGAGTCGGTGACTGAGCAGGCGCTCGGCCGTCTCGACCCTGATGCGGTGTTGAACCTTCAAGCGATCACGATCCCGGGACGCGCACAGCTGGTCCCCGGCGACCCGCCCGAAATCTTTGATGCCGCCCACAACCCGGATGGCGCGAGAGCGCTAGCGGAGGCGCTTCCGGGGCTCGTCGCCGGCGCCGACGTCGTCTGCTGCCTGGCCGTGCTCGAGGGAAAGGACGCGAACGGGATCATCGACGGGCTCGCGCCCGCCTGCTCGCATTTCGTCTGCACCGAGATCCCGCCGGACGCGATCGAGGGCTCGGGCCGCCCGGGTGGCCGCGCTCGGCCCGCACTCGAGCTGGCTGCGCTCTGCGAGAAGGCCGGCGTGGGCGCGGAGGCGATTGCGGATCCCCTTCAGGCATGGGCGCGAGCACGAGAGCTTGCCGGCGAGCGTGGGGGGCTCGCGCTGGCGGCCGGCAGCCACTACCTTCTGAGCTGCATATGGATAGAGAGGCCCGCTCAGAGCTCCTGACGATGATGGGACTGGTGGCCATCGTCGTCGCGGTGGTGATCCTGGTCTTCTTCGCCTTCGGCTACGTGTTCGGCCTGCTCTTCCTCTAAACCGGAAAGACCCGCAAATCACCGAACCCAGGCAGGGTTACACGCCCCCGTAAGGAAGTACGTACACTCGCGGCTCCCATTTCCCCATGCCTCTAGGACTCTTCGGACTTGACGGAGGGGTTGGCCTGGTCGTCAACCTCCTCATCCTCTTCCTGATCGTCGTCTATCTGGCGCTGATCTGGTGGACATACCTCGACGCCCGCCGGCGGATCGAGGATCCGGTGCTGATCGCGTGCGCGACGGCCGCCTCCGTCTTCCCGCTCCTGGGAACGGTCGTCTACACGATCCTCCGCCCGCCTGAGTTCCTCGAGGACCGCGAGGAGCGCGAGCTCGAGCTGCGAGCCGCCGAGCTCGAGCTGCGGCAGCGGATCGAGCAATCCTGCCCGCACTGCGAGTACCCGGTCGAGCGCTCCTACCTGCGCTGCCCGAACTGCGAGCGACGCCTGCGCAACCCGTGTCGCAAGTGCCACAAGCCCCTCGACCCTCGCTGGGGAATCTGCCCCTACTGCGAGACCCAGGTCCGCAAGCAGCAGCGCCCCGAGCGCGAGGCTCGGCGTACCACCTCCCGCGCGGGCCGCGCCCCCGGACAGCGTCCGGCCGGCAGCTCTCGCTCCGCCGATGGCCCCACCCGCCGCCAGGACCGCCCACCCGTGGGCGCAACGCGCCCCCCGCAGCGCCCCTCCGGCTCGTCGCGCTAGTTGGCGAGTTCCCTCCGGTTAGCGGAGGGAACTCGACACCTCATGCGTCGACGGTGAGTAGCGATCTGATTGTCCGTGCCACCGCGGCCGGGCCCTCGGTGATCCGTCGCCAGGTGAAGCGGACAACTCGATAGCCGAGCAGCGTCAACCTTGCGTCCCGGGCTCGGTCCTCCTCGAAGGCCGATCTGGTTCGGTGGGACTCCCAGCCGTCCACCTCGACGATCAGGGACCAATCGGCCCAGAGGAAATCCACGACAGATCGACCGATCGAAACGTTTACATCCGGCTGGGGAAGGCGGTGCCGCCGGCAGAGTGCGAGCATCCTCTCCTCGAGCTCCGACCGCGTCCCATCACCCCTCCCTTGATCGCCAATGGGTAGACGCCGGAAATCCGCTTCCCGCATGGCCGACGCGAACTGGGACCGGGAAAGGAGAGGACGGAGGTCAGCCAAGGTCCGTTGAGGTGTCGTCACCGGGATCGCGCTCCGGAGGGTGCACTGGTCCGGCCGTAACGTCGTCGAGCGGTAGAGCTTGATCCCGCGGCGCGAGGCACGGCCGCCATGCCCGGGCACCGTCACCTCCACCAGTGCAGCTTCGTGGCGGGTGATCCTCCAGAGCAAAGCGGCAGTGCGATGACTAAGAACGGCGCCGTCGCCGTACGTGAGTACGGCGGCCATCCACCTGCCCTCTGGGCTCAGTCGTGGCTGACCGACCGCGAAACTCCGCGGTGAATGCGGTGGAGGCGGCCGGCGTTGGCGCGCTCCGAGATCCGTCCGCTTGACAGGCCGAATTCGGCGAGCTGTGCCGCGGTGATTACGCCGTGCTGGCTTGCCGCGACCCGCGCAATGGCCAGATCACGACGCCGGATGTCGACTTCGCTCCGCATACCGGAGGAAAGTCGCCACCGCCGCCGATTTCACCCCTTCGTTGCTGGTTTGGGGGGTGTGATGGGCCGATTCCGTGTACGTTTCCGCGCCCGTGGCAACGGAACGCACACTGATCCTCGTCAAACCCGATGCTTTCGAGCGTCGCCTGACCGGCGAGGTCATCGCTCGTTTCGAGCGGAAGGGGCTTCGCCTCGTCGCCCTCAAGCTGATGCAGGCCGACGTCGAGATCGCGAACGTCCACTACGAGGAGCACACCGACAAGCCGTTCTTCGGCGAGCTCGTGGAGTTCATCACCGGCGGCGAGCTGGTCGCGATGGTCCTCGAGGGGCCGAATGCCGTGAAAGCCGCGCGTCAGGTGATCGGTGCGACCGACCCCGTCGAGGCCGATGCGGGATCGATTCGCGGCCAGTTCGGAACCGAGGTCACCTTCAATCTCGTCCACGGCTCGGACTCGCCGGAATCGGCTGAGCGCGAGATCGGGATCTGGTTCCCCGAGCTGTAATCCTCGCTTCGGGATCGCCGCAGCGAAAGGCGCTGCTGAAAGAGCTGGGCGTGGACTTCCGGGCGATCGCCTCGGAGGTTGAGGAGACGAGCGAGGGGGAGCCGCGGGAGGTCGTCCTTGCCAACGCGCTCGCCAAGGGACGTGCCGTCGCCGCGCGGCGACGCCAGGGAACTCTCGTGATCGCCGGCGACACCGAGGTCGTCGTCGACGGCAGGGTCGTCGGCCAGCCGTCATTCGAGGGCGAGGCGCGCTGGTGCCTCGAGACGCTCTCGGGCCGCACTCACGAGGTGCTCGGGGCCCTCGCCCTGATCGGCCCGGACCGGGTCGACGGCGAGCTCACCGTCCGGACCGGGGTCGAGTCCACCCGCGTCACCTTCGGGGAGCTCGGCCAGGAGCTGATCGACCGCTACCTCTCCAGCGGAGAGTGGCGCGGACGGGCCGGCGGCTACGCGGTCCAGGGGCTCGGCTCGGCGCTCGTCGACGGAGTCGAGGGCGACGTCTCCAATGTGATCGGCCTTCCGGTGCGGCTCCTACTGCGGCTCGCACCCGAGCTGACGACGTCCTAGCGACCCGGATTTTTCGCCCATTTTGGGCATTTAGCGCGAGCCGCTAGGCTGCGAGCGATTGCGCGATTTGCTGACGATGAGCCTTCTGACCTCGATATCACCAGCGCGAGACATGGCAGTCGACCTGGGGACTGCCAACACGCTCGTCTACGTCCGCGGCCGCGGCATCGTCCTCTCGGAGCCCTCTGTGGTGGCGGTCGACACCAGCACCGGCGAGGTCCACGCCGTCGGAGCGGAGGCCAAGCAGATGCTCGGGCGCACACCGTCCACCATCAACGCCATGCGCCCGCTGAAGGACGGCGTGATCGCGGACTTCGAGGTCACCGAGTCCATGCTCCGCTACTTCATCAAGCGCGCCAACCACAGTCGCTTCACCCATCCCCGCGTGGTCGTGTGCGTGCCCTCCGGCGTCACCGGAGTGGAGAAGAGGGCCGTGGAGGAGGCTTGCCTCGGCGCCGGAGCCCGCGAGGCCTATCTGATCGAGGAGCCCATGGCCGCCGCGATCGGCTCCGGATTGCCCGTCAGTGAGCCGACCGGCAGCCTGATCGTCGACATCGGCGGCGGCACCACCGAGGTCGCGGTGATCTCCCTGGGCGACATCGTCGTCTCACAGTCGATCCGCGTCGGCGGCGACGAGATGGACGACGCGATCGTCAACTTCTGCAAGCGCGAGCACCAGCTCCTGATCGGCCATCAGACCGCCGAGGACATCAAGCATGAGGCCGGCTCGGCGGCGCCGCTCAGCCAGGAGGTAGAGATCGAGATCCGGGGACGTGATCTGGGATCTGGGCTTCCCCGGGCGGTGAAGCTCAACTCCGAGGACGTCCGCAAGGCCCTCGACGAGCCGATCGCCCAGATCATCGCGGCGGTCCGCGACACCCTCGACCGCACCCCGCCCGAGCTGGCCGGCGATCTGATGGAGCGGGGGATGACCCTGGCGGGCGGCGGGGCCCTCCTGCAGGGGTTCGCAGACCGGATGGGGGAGGAGTGCCAGGTGCCGGCCACCCTCGCCGAGTCCCCACTGACTTGTGTAGCCACCGGATCCGGGCAGGCCCTCGAGGAGTTCGAGGCGATCAAGCGAGCGCTGAAGAACTCGAGGGTCCGGAGGCGGTTCTAGAGGCCGGGGCTGAGGGGGAGAGCGCGGCCATGTACCTCCTAGATCGTCCCGAGGACATCCCGCCGCGGCTGAGCAATCGACTGAACGTCCGGATCGCCGTACTGACTGCCGTGTTGATCGCGCTGGTCGCCACGGTCCTGCTGCGGCTCTGGTCCCTGCAGGTGCTGGACGGCAGGCACTACCGGGCCCTCGCCCAGGACCACGGCGTTCTCAATGTCCGCGTCCACCCGCCCCGGGGAGAGATCCTCGACCGCAACGGCAAGGTGCTCGTCGACAACCGGACGGTGATGAGCCTCGAGATGCGCCCCTCGGATCTACCGAGTGATCCCGGCGAACGGCACGCCGAGCTCCGCCACCTCGGCGACCTGCTCGGCCTCTCACAGGGCGCCATCCGCCGCAGGGTGCGCGAGACCCCGCAGTACGCCGGCTATCCGGTCGTCCTGCGCCAAGGCGTCGACCGGCGACTGCTCTTCTACCTCCTCGAGAACCAGGATCGTTTCCCCGGCGTCAGCGTCGAGCGCACCTACGTTCGCCAGTACAAAGACGGTTCGCTCGCCGCCCACGTCCTCGGGCTAGTTGGGCAGATCACCCCGCACCAGCTCACCCGTCCCGCCTACCAGGACCTAAAGCCGGGGGACGTCATCGGCCAGGCGGGAGTCGAGTACACCTACGACAAGTTCCTACGCGGCACGGCGGGTAGCGAGCGGATCCAGGTGGACGCCCTCGGCCGGCCCAGGGGCCAGCTCGGCAACAGCCCGGCCCGAGCCGGAGACAACCTGCGCATGGCCCTGGACTCAAACCTGCAGGCGATCGGCGAGGCGGCGCTCCGGGACAAGGGATTGCCAGGCGCGTTCGTGGCGATGAACGTCCACACGGGTGCGATCCTCGCGATGGGCTCGTATCCGAGCTACGACCCTTCCTTCTACACGCGGCCGCACACCAAGGCGGAGTACGACGCCTTCGGCACCAGCCCGGGCGACCCCCTGGTCGACCGCGCCGATCAGGGCGGCTATCCGACGGGCTCGGCGTTCAAGCCGATCACGGCAACCGCCGCCCTCGAGGACCACCTGATCTCCCCGAGCACGATCTTCGACGACACCGGCTCGCTCGACATCGGCGGAATCACCCTCCACAACGCCGGCGGTGCCGCCAACGGGCCGGTCGACATGAGCACCGCCCTGAAGGTCTCCTCCGACGTGTACTTCTACAACCTCGGCCTGCACGCCACGGCGAGCGGGAACGGCGGTCAGATCCAGGACTGGGCGTTCAAGTACGGACTGGGCCGGAAGCCGGGAATCGACATCCCCGACGCCACCTCGGGCCTGATCCCGACGCCGGCGTGGCGCAACCGCGTCTACCGCAGCCACAAGAACCCCTACATCGACCGGCCCTGGACTCAGGGCGACAACGTCAACCTCGCCGTCGGGCAGGGAGACGTCCAGGTCACGCCCCTGCAGCTGGCTCGGGCCTACGCCGCGCTCGCCAATGGCGGCACGCTGGTCACTCCGCACCTGGGCGGCCGTATCGTCGACGTCCACGGCCGAACGATCCGCCGCATCCAGCCGCGGCCGCAACGCCATCTGCGCATCTCGGACGAGACCCGGAGCGTGATCCTCGGCGGCATGGAGCGCGCCGCCATGGAGCCGGGGGGCACCTCCTATCCGGTCATGGGCGGCTTCCCGTTCCCAGTCGCCGGGAAGACCGGGACGGCTCAGCGCGAGGGACAGCAGGACCAGTCCTGGTATGGCGTGATCGCCCCCTACCGCAATCCCCAGATCGTGGTGACCGCCACCGTCGAGCGCGGCGGCTTCGGGGTTGAGTCCGCGGCTCCGATCGCCCGCGCCATCCTCGAGCGCTACTTCCATCTCAACGCCGGCGGCGAGAGCGGCAGCGCCGCCGCCTCGGCGGGAGGAGTCGAGTGATGGAAGCCGCCAAGCCCTCGCTCACCATCGCGCCGCGCCGCTCCCTCGCCGACCGGCTGAGTCAGACTGGCGTGGACGGCGTCATGCTCGGCGCGGCGGTCGGTCTGATCGCTTTCAGCATCTTCACCCTGGCGACGTCCACCCGGGGCGAGATCGCCGGGCGGCCGCTGTTCTTCGTCGAGCGCCAGGCGCTCTACGCCGTGCTTGGGATCGCGTTGATGATCGCGCTCAGCCGGATCGACTACACGCGCCTCCGCGACCTGCGGGTGACGATCTACGCTGCGATGTTCGGCTCGATCGCCTTCGTGTTCCTGGTGGGGACGGCGGTGCGCGGCTCGAATCGGTGGATCGACCTCCCGTTCTTCCAGTTCGAGCCCTCGGAGCTGGCCAAGGTGCTGCTCTGCGTCTCACTGGCGGCGTTCGTCTACGAGCGGGTGCGTCGCCCGTTCGGGTTGCGCCAGACCATCGGCCTGCTGGCGCTCGGCCTGGCCCCGGCGGCGCTCGTCTTCCTGCAGCCGGACCTCGGGACGGGGATCGTGCTCGTCGCCATCGTGCTCGCGATCCTCTTCGTCGCAGGGATCCCCTGGCAGCACTTCGCGGCGCTCGGCGCGGCCGTTCTCCTGATCGGCGCCGGGGCATACGCGGCGGGCTCGGCCGCAGGCGTCGAGTTCCTCCACGGCTACCAGCAGGACCGGCTCACCGCGTTCCTCCATCCCAGCGACGACCCGAGCGACGCGAGCTACCAGGTGAACCAGGCGGTGATCGCGGTCGGTTCCGGCGAGGAGGTCGGGCGGGGCAACGACGCCACCCAGACGGAGCTGCTCTTCCTGCCCGAGCGCCACACCGACTTCATCTACGCGGTGATCGGCGAGCGCTTCGGCTTCCTCGGCGCGGCCTTCGTCGTCTTCCTCTACGCGGTCCTCTTCTGGCGCGCGATCCGCGTGATGCGGATCTCCAGGAGCTTCTACGGCACCATGATCGCGGGCGGAGTCCTGGCGATGCTGGCCTTCCAGGTGATCGTCAACATCGGGATGAACCTCGGACTGATGCCGGTCACCGGGATCACGCTTCCCCTGATGAGCTACGGCGGCTCCTCGGTGCTGGGCACGTTCCTGGCGCTGGGAATCCTGCAGAGCATCCACGCTCAGGCACGGGATTGAGGCGAGGGGGAACTCTTTCAGTCTCGTTGAAGCAAGCAGCTACATTCGGGCGTTAAGCGAGGGGGCTCCGTAGGAGCCACCCGTCTTGTGCGGGGAATGAAACTTGAGAGCTAGGAAGACATGTACCGCAAGCAGGTGCGCCGTCGACGGGCGGTGCTGTTGCTGCTCGTCGCCGCCTCGCTGACTCTCCTCAGCCTGTACTACCGCGAGGGTAGTTCGGGCGGCCCGCTGCACGGGGCGGAGAACGCGGTCTCGACGATCTTCTCCCCGATCTCCAGCGTGACCGATCGCGCGCTGAAGCCCGTCCGCGACCTGGTCAACTGGTTCCACGAGACCTTCGACGCCCGCGGCGACAAGGCGGCCCTGCAGGATCAGGTGGCGAGCCTCCGCAACCAGCTGGCACGGGGCCAGACCCAGCAGCAGGAGGTCAAGGAGCTCTCGGCGCTGAACGAGCTGACCAGCGGCGGCATCGTCCCCGATGGCACCACGCCGGTGACGGCGCGCGTGGTCGGCCGCTCGCCGACCGTCTGGTACTCCACGGTGACCATCGACCGAGGCTCCGGCGACGGCATCCGGATCGACGACCCGGTCGTCGCCGCCCAGGGGCTGGCCGGGAAGGTCACGCAGACGACCTCGAACACCGCCCAGGTCACGCTGATCACCGACGCCGACAGCGCCGTGACGGCGCGGGTGCAGCCGAGCGGCGCGACCGGCGTCGTCGAGCCCAACGTCGGAAACCCGAACGATCTCCAGCTCGACTTCCTGGAGCGAGGGGCGCAGATCGCCGAGGGTCAGATGGTCGTCACGGCCGGTTTCTCGACGGGAGACCTGGGATCGATCTTCCCGCCCGGGATCCCGATCGGCAAGATCACCACCGCGACCGTCGAGGAGCAGCAGGCCTATCAGCGAGTGCACCTCTCGCCGTTCGCGGACCTGCGCGACATGGACTTCGTGAAGGTCCTGAGCACTCACTCCGGAGGCGGCTCGAAGTGATCCTCACTCCGGGAATCATCGCCAGGCTGGTCGCCCTCGGTGCGTTCGTCGCGGTGGCGCAGGTCGTCTGCTTCTCGAAGATGGACGTGTTCGGCTCGAGCCCCGACGTCGCCCTGCTGGTGGTGTTCTCGCTGGGAGTGTTGGGCGGGAGCCTCACCGGCGCCGTGGTGGGCTTCTCGGTGGGCCTGCTGATCGACTGCCTGCTCCTCCAGACCCTTGGCGGATTCGCCCTCACCCTGCTCTCCGTGGGGTACGTCGCGGGCCGCTACCGCGAGACGGTCGGTCGCCCCACCCGCGGCGCGGTCGCCCTCCTCGGCGGGGGGCTGACGTTGCTCGGCGCGCTCGTGATCGCGGCGATCCAGATCGGCACGGGCATCGACGCGAACGTCAGCGCTTTGGTACTGCGTGACGCGGTCATTAAGAGCTTGATCGGGGCCGCTCTCGCGATTCCCGTCCTCCTTCTCGTCAGACTTGTGGTGCGCTCCGCGCTCGTCGACGAGCGAAGAGCGGCCCGGCGCCCATCGACGGCGCCGCGGCCCATTGAGCCCTAGCCAGTGATGTATCTGCGCACACCCGGATCAGAGCCAGAGCGGCGGACCTCTCCGCTGGCTCTGCGGATCTCGATCCTGACCGGCCTCGCGATCGCGATCTTCTCGGTGCTCTTCCTGCGCCTCTGGTACGTCCAGATCCTCTCGGGTGACAAGTACCGCAGCCAGGCGAACGACAACCGGATCCGCGAGATCCGCGTTCAGGCCCCGCGCGGCGACATCCTCGACCGCAACGGGAAGATCATGGTCGCCAACCGCACCGAGCTCGCCGTCGAGATGAGCCCGGAGGACCTGCCCGATCCCGGCCGGACCCGCTCGCGGGAGCTGCACCAGCTCTCGACGGTCACCGGGATGACGATGCAGGAGATCCGCAAGGCCCTGAAGAGTCCCGAGCGGGCGGCGCCGGGCGGCCCCGTGATCCTGAAGAAGGGCCTCGGGGTGGACAAGGTCTACTACCTGCGCGAGAACCAGTCGAGCTTCCCCGGGGTGAGCGTGGAGCGCGTGTTCACCCGCGAGTACAAGGATGGGACCGCCGGCGCCCATCTGTTCGGCAACGTCGGCGAGGTGACCGCCGAGCAGCTCAAGGAGCCGCGCTACGCGGGGCTTCATCAGGGCGACACCGTCGGCCAGTCGGGCATCGAGTACGAGTACGACCGCTTCCTGCGGGGCAAGCCCGGAACCGACCGGGTCCAGGTTGACGCCCTGGGCCGGCCGACGGAGCAGCTGCGGAGCAAGCCCGCCGAGGCGGGCAACGACATCCGCCTGACGATCGACTCCAGCCTGCAGAGCTACGCCGAGGGGGCGCTCGACTCGTTCGGCCTGCCGGGGGCGTTCGTCGCAATGAACGCGCAGAACGGCGAGGTCCTGGCGATGGGCTCGGCGCCGACCTTCGACCCGTCGATCTTCACCCACCCGATCACGCAGAGCCAGTACCACGCGCTCACCTCCCAAAAGACCGACGCGCCGCTGGCAAACCGGGCGATCCAGGGCCTCTATCCGACGGGATCGGCGTTCAAGCCGATCACCGCGACGGCGGCCCTCCAGAACCACCTGATCGCGCCGAACACGATCTTCAACGACACGGGATCGCTCAAGATCGATGCGAACCAGACCCTCCACAACGCCGGCCATGCGATCAACGGCCCGGTCAACATGAGCGACGCGCTCAAGGTTTCCTCCGACATCTACTTCTACAGCCTGGGCATGAAGGCGAAGGCCTCGAAGGGCGGCGGGATGATCCAGGACTGGGCACGCCAGTACGGCCTGGGAGAGAGGACCGGAATCGACCTTCCCGCCGAGGTCGACGGCCTCATTCCGAACCCCGCCTGGCGGAACCGCCTCTACCACGAGCACCTCACCGACCGCCCCTGGAGCGTCGGCGACAACATCAACCTGGCCGTCGGGCAGGGCGACCTGGAGGCGGATCCGCTGCAGATGGCCGTCGCCTACGCCGCCCTCGGCAACGGCGGGAAGGTCCTCCGGCCACATCTGGGCGACGACGTGGAGAGCGCCACCGGGCGCGTGATCGAGGACATCACCCCGGCGCCCCGCCGCGACATCGACATCTCTCCGACGACCCGCGACACGATCATGACCGGGCTGACCCGGGCCGCCATGGAGCCCGGCGGCACGTCGTATCCGGTCTTCGGGCACTTCCCGTTCGCCGTCGCGGGCAAGACGGGGACGGCGCAGCGGCCGAACCAGCCCGATCAGTCGTGGTACGTCGTCCTCGCGCCGGCCAAGGACCCGCAAATCGTGGTGGCGGTCACGGTTGAGCGAGGCGGCTTCGGCGCCGACACGGCGGCCCCGGTCGCGGCGCGCATCCTCGAGCACTACTTCAAGCTTCCGATCACCCCACCGGCGTCATCGACCACGGCCGGGACCGGTACGCACGAGTGATCGCGGCACGATCCCACACGATCTCTACCCTCGGATAACGATGGAGGCAGCACCACTCACGCTACGCCCGGAGCGCGCCCGCATCGGCGAGCGGCTCGGCATCGCCTACTTCGACGGCATCCTGTTCGGCGCGGCCGTCGCGTTGATCGCGTTCAGTTGCTTTACCCTCGCGGTAGCGACGCCCAACGACGTGCCCGGACAGCCGCTCTTCTTCGCCATGCGGCAGGGCATCTACGCATTGATCGGCGTCGCCCTCATGTTCGCTGTTGCCAAGATCGACTACTCGCGCTTCCGGGAGATCCGGGTCGGCATCTATTCGATGATGGTCGCCTCGATCTGCCTCGTGCTCGTCTTCGGCGCCGCCGCACGCGGCTCGCGCCGCTGGATCGAGCTTCCCTACTTCCGCTTTCAGCCCTCCGAGCTGGCCAAGCTGCTGCTCGTCGTCGCCCTCGCGGCGTTCGTGATCGAGCGCACCCGCCGCGGCACCCCCGCGCGCCAGACCATCCGCATCCTGGCGCTCGGCCTCGCCCCGGCCGGACTCGTCTTCCTGCAACCCGACCTCGGCACGGGAATCGTGCTCGTGGTCGTCACACTCACCATTCTTTTCCTCGCCGGGATACCTTGGTCGCACTTCGCGATCATCGGTGGCGTGGCGGCATTGGCCGTCAGCTTCGTCCTCGTCATCGCCCCGGCCACCGGTCTGCCGAGCCCGCTTCACGGCTATCAGCAGGACCGGTTGACAGCATTTCTACATCCCAGCAATGACCCAAGCGACGCGAGCTATCAGGTCAATCAGAGCGTGACTGCCATCGGGTCCGGCGAGAAGACCGGACGCGGAGACAGCTCCACTCAGACCGAGCTCCTGTTTCTTCCCGAGCGGCACACGGACTTCGTGTTCGCCGTGATCGGGGAGCGCTTCGGCTTCCTGGGAGCCGCATTCGTACTGTCCCTGTACGCCCTGCTGATCTGGAGAATGCTGCGCATTCCGACGCTCTCCAAGAACTTGTACGGGACCCTGATCGCCGGCGGCATCGCCGCCATGCTCATGTTCCAGATCCTGGTCAACGTGGGCATGACCCTCGGCGTCATGCCGGTAACCGGCATCACCTTGCCCCTCATGTCTTACGGGGGATCCTCGGTGCTCGCCACTTTCCTGGCGATCGGGTTCCTTCAGAGCATCCACGCACAAGCGCGGCTCAACTCCAGCACACGCAGCAGGGCGCCTATCCCACTGTTGCGCTGAGCCACCTAGAGCACACCCACACCAACACCCACGCACGCGGATCCGCCAACGGCGATCCGTCGTGCGGTTGTCTGTGCGAGGGGGCTCCGTCAGGAGCGACCCGTTTGATGGCTTTGCAGAAAGGATCCACATGAAGAAGAACATCCTCGTCAGCGTCGATCGCGGTGAGACCCGCGTCGCCGTGCTCGAGGCGAAGGGCAGCCCCAAGGAGGGCAAGCGCCCCAAGAGGGCTGCCCCAACAAATGAATGGAAGGTCGCCGAGCTCTACGTCGAGCGTCGCGGCCGTCGCTCGATCGTCGGCAATGTCTACAAGGGGAAGGTCGACAACGTCCTCCCAGGGATGGAGGCGGCATTCGTCGACATCGGGTTGGAGCGCAACGGGTTCCTCCACGTCGACGAGATCGTCCTGCCGGGCGGCGAGGCCGTCCCCAAGCGGGGTCGCGGCCGCGGCCGCCGGATCGACGAGCTGATCAAGCCCGGCCAGGAGATCATCGTCCAGGTCGTCAAGGACCCGCTGAAGACCAAGGGCGCGAGGCTCTCGATGCAGCTCTCGATCGCCGGCCGCTACCTGGTCTACATGCCGCAGGGTGGCGGGATCGGCGTCTCCAAGCGCCTTCCCGACGGGGAGCGCACCCGCCTTCGGAAGCTGATCGACAAGGTGGACATCGGCAAGGGCGGGGTGATCGTCCGCACCGCCGCTCAGGGCGCCAAGAAGGAGGACTTCACCCGCGAGATCGCATATCTGCATCGCCTCAACGAGGTGGTCAGCGAGCGGGCGGAGAAATCCGACGTCGGCCAGATGGTCTTCCAGGAGGCCGACCTCTCGATCCGCGTCGTGCGCGACGTCCTCGTCGAGGAGTTCGAGGGTGCGGTCATCGACGACCCGAAGCAGCACGAGCGCGTCACCAAGTTCCTGCAGCGGACGGCGCCCGAGCTCGCGGAGCGGGTCGAGCTGTATGAGGGCAAACAGAACGTGCTCGAGAAGTGGGACGTCGAGAAGGCGTTCGACTCGGTTCTCTCCCGTCGAGTCGACCTCCCCTCGGGCGGCTACCTGATGATCGACTACGCGGAAGCGCTGACCGTGATCGACATCAACACCGGCAGCTTCACCGGCAAGGGCAAGGGCCGGCTCGAGGACACGATCACCAAGGTGAACGTCGAGGCCGCCGAGGAGGTCGTGCGCCAGCTCCGGATGCGCGACATCGGCGGAATCATCGTCATCGACTTCATCGACATGGCGCGAGCGCGAAACCGCGACCAGGTGCTGAAGACGCTCCGTACCGCCCTGGACGAGGATCGGACCAAGACCTACGTGGTCGAGGTCTCCCCGCTCGGGCTGGTCGAGATGACCCGTCAGAACGTCACCGACGGCGTCCGGGAGATCCTCACCAAGCGCTGCCCGACCTGTGACGGCGAGGGAGTCGTCAGCTCCGAGGAGACCGTGGCGATCTCGATCGTCCGGAAGCTCCAGGAGGTCGTCGACGAGCAGCCCGACCCGGAGGCCTACCTGGTCAGGGTCAATCCGCGCGTTGCCGCCGAGCTGCTCTCGCCGGATTCCGGACTCACCGACCTCGAGGAGGAGACCGGAAAGCGGTTCCACTTCGAGGGCGGCGACGCCCTTCCGCTCGACACCTTCCACGTCGTCGAGACAGGTGGGCGCGAGGAGATCGAGGAGCGCGCCCTGCCGTTCCAGGTGGGCGAGGAGGTGCTGGTCTCGATCGAGGAGCCGCACATGTACAACGTCGACGACGCCGTGGCTCGCGTCGATTCCTACATCGTCAGCGTCACGGGCGCGGGCCCGCACGTAGGCGAGCAGCGGATGGTGCGGATCGAGAGTGTCGGCCGCTCCGCCGCGACCGCGGTGCTGCTGGACAGCGAGGGCAACGTCGTCGAAGCGGGTGCCAATGGGGATGGCGGCGAGAAGCTAGAATCTCGCGGTTCCCGCGGGCGGGGACGCCGCGGAAGCAGGGGCGGCAGACAGCGCTCCCGCGCGGGCAGCAACGACTAGGCAACCACGGCAGAGCAAAGGACCATGGCGAGTTACGCAGTCATAGAGACAGGCGGCAAGCAGTACCGCGTCGAGAAGGGGTCGACCCTCCTCGTCGATCGCCTGAGCGCCAAGGAGGGCGACAAGGTCGACCTCCACCCGGTCGCCTTCCGCGACAAGGAGATGGTCCTGGGCAAGGACCTCGAGAAGGTCAAGGTCGAGGCAAAGGTCGCCGGCCACGAGCGTGGCCCCAAGATCCGTGTCTTCAAGTACCGGCCGAAGAAGGGCTACCGCAAGCGCGCGGGGCATCGCTCCGAGCTCACCCGCCTGGAGATCACCGACGTCAGCATGAAATCGGCGGCCACAAAAACCGCCGCCGGATCAAAACGGAAGCCCGCAGCCAAGAAGGAGGAAGCCGCAAATGGCTCATAAGAAGGGACTCGGATCGAGCCGGAACGGCCGCGACTCCAACCCGAAGATGCTCGGCGTCAAGGTCTTCGCCGGCCAGGCCGTGAACGGCGGCGAGATCATCGTGCGCCAGCGCGGCACCCGCTTCCGCCCGGGCGACGGCGTCGGCCTCGGCCGCGATCACTCGATCTTCGCCACCCGCCCCGGCGTCGTGCAGTTCAGCACCGGCCGCCGCGGCCGGACGATCTCGGTCATCGACGGGCAATAGCGTCCGGGCATAAAGGTCGCGGGAAAACCCTGTAGTTGGGTCCTGCGGCCCCTGTTAGCTTGACCGCGTGACGCGCCGACCCGGATGGTTGGCGGCGCTCCTCGTCCTCACCGCGTCCGCCTCGCTTCTCCTGACGGCAAGTGCCGAGGCCGTTTCGTCCCCGGAGCAGCAGCAGCTCGTCTCTGCCTACGCGCCGGAGCTGATGTTCCGCGAGCAGACCAAGGACAGCAACTGCGAGACGACCGAGGAGCAGTTCAACCCAGCGACGACGGTGAACACCGTGCTCGGGAACCCCGAGGTGCGGCTGATCCACTACGTCAACGGCAAGGACGTCCCCATCAAGAGGGCTCCCACTGCGGCCGACATCGCCGGCCTGGGCGACGACTACTACCTCGACCTGCCGGGCGACCCCCTCAGCGTCAAGTGCCCGGTCCGGGGCAGCTACGCGAAGGACTTCCAGGCACTTCGGAACGCGGGCAAGGCGCCGGCGATCACCTACGCCCATATCGCCCAAGAGCCCGGCTATTCGGGCCTGGTGGTGCAGTACTTCTTCTTCTACTACTTCAACCAGTTCAACGACCTGCACGAGGGCGACTGGGAGGGCATGCAGATCGCCTTCGACGCGGACACCCCCGCCGAGGCTCTCGCGCAGGGCCCCTCTGAGATCGCGCTGTTCCAGCATGCGGGGGGCGAGCGGGCCGACTGGGACGACAACAAGGTGCAGAAGGACGGCAACCACCCGATCGTCTATCCGGCCGCCGGATCGCACGCCACCTTCTATGACGACGCGATCTACATCGAGAACGGCCAGAACGGGTCGGGAGTCGGGTGCGACAACACGTCGAGCCCCCTGGTTCGCTCGGATCCGCGGCCGATCATCGTTCCCACCGCCGCAGCTCCCGGCAGCAAATTCGAGTGGCTCAGCTACCTGGGCCATTGGGGTCAGCGCGAGAAGGGGTTCAACATCGGGCCGCAGGGCCCGACCACCAAGCGGCAGTGGCTCCAGCCCTTCAGCTGGATGGACGGAGTGCGGCAGGACAGCCCCCGGCTTCCGGGAGGAACGATCCTGGGCCCCGCTCCGGCGACGGCCTTCTGCGGAGCGGTCGCGGCGGCCTCGGAGTTCATCAACCTCGAGGCGAAGACCACACTCGGCGCGATCGGGTTGGCGCTGGCGCTTCTGCTCCTGATCGTCGGCCCGCCGTTCCTGACCCGCTGGCGTCCGGTCGACCTCTCCAAGCTGCGGCATCGATGGGCCCTGGGCCAGCTGCTTCGCGGGGCCCGCCAGCTCTACGGCCGTCACTGGCGGACGATGCTGCTCTTCGCCCTGCTCGGCTTTCTGATTCTTGGAGCAATCCAGGGCCTCTCGGATCTCTTCGTGCAGATCACGGGCAGCGAGAACTTCACGGTGGGGATCCACCCCGGTGGCCTCGACTTCAAGTACGACGGCTCGATCGCGGGGATCGCCGATCCGATCGGCTCGGCCATCGTCTCCGGAGCAGTGGTCGCCTTCATGCGCCTCCTCGTCGCCGGGGAGGAGCTGGGTCTCAGGTCGTCCTACCGGGCCATGTACGCGCGCCTCTGGAGAGTGGTGGCGGGCCAGCTGCTGGCGACGATCCTCCTCGCGCTGATGATCATCACGGTGATCGGCATCCCCTTCGCGGCCTACTTCTACATCGCCTGGCAGTTCATCCAGCAGGAGATTCTCTTCGAGAACCGCTCGATCCGCGAGGCCTTCCGCGGCAGCTCGGCCCTCGTGCGCGGGCGCTGGTGGCGGACGCTGCGGGTGGCCGGTGTCCTGGCGCTGCTCAGTCTGATCGCGGGGCCTGTCCTCGGCTTCTTCCTGATCTTCGCCAACCTCTCGCCGATCCTCGTCAACGTGATCGGCTCCGCCGTCTTCGCGCTGCTGATCCCCTACGTGGCGATCGGCCGCACGCTGCTCTATTTCGACCTCTGTGCCAGCAAGGCCGAGGAGGAGGCCGCCGGGGAGCCGAAGCGCCGCCGACTCAGGCTTCCGCGGTCACGTCCGCGCCCCGTCGCCGGCGGGGCCGACGCCGGGTAGCGCTTGCCGGCATCCGATCATCGGCGGCCACAAAAACCGCCGCCGCACTAACTTCGCCGCATGCTCTTCGACCGAGCCAAGATCTACGTCGAGGGCGGCCGCGGCGGCAACGGCGTGGTCAGCTTCCGCCGCGAGGCGCACGTGCCGCGCGGCGGGCCCGATGGTGGCGACGGCGGCCGCGGCGGCGATGTCGTGCTCGTCTGCGACGTGCAGCGGCGGGATCTCGCTTCGCTCGGGCGCAGCAGGCACTTCCGCGCCGGCCGTGGCATGCACGGCAAGGGCAGCCGGCAGCATGGCGAGAGCGGGGAGGACCGTGTCATTCCGGTGCCGCCGGGAACGGTGGTGCACGGCCTCGACGGCTCCGAGACGGAGTTGATGGCCGACGGCCAGCGCCTGGTCGTCGCGCGCGGCGGCTCCGGCGGTCACGGCAACAAGCGCTTCGCGACCTCGACCCGTCAGGCGCCACGCTTCGCGGAGCGCGGTCTTGGGGGCGAGTCCGGCGACATCGAGCTGCGGCTGAAGCTGCTTGCGGATGTCGGCCTGATCGGGCTGCCCAACGCGGGCAAATCCTCCCTGCTCGCGCGGCTGACGAGGGCCGATCCGAAGGTCGCCGGGTATCCGTTCACCACCGTCGAGCCGAACCTAGGCACGATCCAGTTCGAGGACCGCCAGCTCGTCCTCGCCGACATCCCCGGTTTGATCGAGGGCGCCTCCGAGGGCGCGGGCCTGGGACACGAGTTCCTCGCCCACCTCGAGCGTTGCCGGCTGCTGGTGCATCTCGTCGAGGTCGCGCCCGCGGAGGGCGATCCGGAGACGAACTGCTCGACGATTCGGGGCGAGCTGGCCGGATACGGCGCCGGGCTGGACGCGCTGCCGGAAATCATCGCCCTCTCCAAGGTCGACCTGATTCCCGATGACGAGGCTCAGCACGTGGTGGGCGAGTGGCGTGAGCGGCACGGGGATCATGCGGCCGGGGTGCTCGGCATCTCATCCGCGACCGGCGCCGGGCTCGACGAGCTCACGCAGGCGATCTTCGCCTCGCTTCCCGACGAAGCGGGGGCCGTCGCCGCGAGCGACGGCGAGTTCGACGCCGAGCATCGCGTCTACCGGCCGGGCGAGGAGGAGGGCTTCGACATCGTCCCGGAGGGCGACGGCAGGTTCCGGGTGGTGGGGCGGGGCATCGAGCTGCTGGTGGCACGCCACGACCTCGAGAACCCCGAAGCGCTCGACTACCTGGAGGGACGCCTGCGCGAGATCGGAGTGATCGCTGCGCTACAGCGCGCCGGCTTCGAGCCTGGCGACGAGGTGATCGTGGGAGACCTCGAGTTCGAGTTGGATCCGAGATAGGGCTGCCGCCGGGCCTGCAGCCGCTCCGCGGCCGCTACTTACACTTGCGCCGCCATGACCGTGGTCGCGAAACTGGGCTCGTCGATCGTCGCCGGAGAGGAGGGTGCGCTCCGCTCCGATGTCCTCGATGCCGTCTGCGCGCAGGTCGCCGAGCTTCATTCCGAAGGCGAGAACGTCGTCATGGTCACTTCCGGTGCCATCGCCCGGGGGATGCGGGTGATGGAGCTGCCGGCCCGTCCCTCCGCGATCGACGAGCTCCAGGCGGCCTCGGCGGTGGGGCAGGGCAGCCTCTTCCGCGCCTACGAGGAGCGGCTCGCCAGGGGCGACGTCCGCGCCGCGCAGGTCCTGCTCACCGCGTCTGACCTCCAGCTGCGGACCCACTACCTGAACGCCCGCCAGACGCTCAGCCGGCTACTCGCCTGGCGCGTGGTTCCGGTGGTGAACGAGAACGACACCACCGCCACCGATGAGATCACCTTCGGCGACAACGACTTCCTGGCGGCGCAGGTGGCGATCATGCTCGAGGCGCGGTTGCTGGTCCTGCTCACCGACCAGACCGGGCTCTACACGAAGGATCCGCGGCGCCACGAGGACGCCGAGCTCGTCTCGAAGGTCAGCAGCGACGCCCAGCTCGGGGACTACGAGATCGGCGAGCACACCTCGCCCTTCGGCCTCGGCGGGATGCGCAGCAAGGTCGCGGCGGCCGGGATGGCGGGAGCCTCCGGCATCGGCGCGGTGATCTGCGACGGGACGGCCGAGGACACGCTGCTGGCGGCGGCCGGCGGTGAGGCGACCGGCACCCGCTTCAGCCCGCACCCGGAGCGCACCTCGAGCTTCAAGCTCTGGCTGCGCTACGCGAAGCCGAGTCGCGGCAAGCTGCGCGTCGACGACGGAGCTGCCCGCGTCCTGCGCGAGAGCGGCCGCAGCCTGCTGCCGGTCGGGATCACCGAGGTTGAAGGCGAGTTCGACGCTGGTGACGCGGTGGACGTGACCAGCGACGGCCAGACGATCGGCAAGGGAATCGTCAACTACTCGGCCGCCGAGCTGCGCCGGATCAAGGGGATGCGGACGGACAAGGTCCGCGAGGTGCTGCCGCACGCCTCCGAGGAGGCGGTGCACCGCGACTACTTCGTGCTGACCTAGGCGAAATGCGAGGTCTCCTGCGCGACCGGCGGGCGCTCCGGCAGGTGGCGGCTCGCGTAGGCGCCTGGGGACTGGCCAGCCGGCCAGTCCCGCGTACTAGAGTCCCGTGTCGATGGGTTCCGGAGAGGAAGCGGGGAGCGTGCTCAGCGATTCGCAGCGGGCGATCCTGACCGCGGTCTGCGACACGGTCGTGCCGTCGCTGCCGCGCGACCGCGACCCGGACGGACTCTGGGGCCGGAAGGCGAGCGACCTCGGTGTCGACGCCGGCGCGGCCCAGCTGATCTCCGAGATCCCGGACCCCGAGCTGCGCGGTGGGCTGCTCATGCTGATCGACGCGCTCGGCGGCCAGGGGATCACCCGCGCCCCGTCGCAGGAGTCGAAGGAGCAGATCCTCCGCAACACGGCGCTGTCCGACCCCCGGGCGGCCGCCGGCGTCGCCGCGCTGATCGGGATGACGCTCTTCCTCCACTACGGGGCGCCCGATCCGCAGACGGGCCAGAACCCGAACTGGAAGACCTTCCGCTATCCGGGACCGGGCTCGGCTCCGCCGCAGGTGGAGAAGTCCTTGCAGATCCATGAGCCGCAGGGCTCCGGGGAGACCCTGGAGGCCGACGTCTGCATCGTGGGCTCCGGCTCGGGCGGCGCGGTCACGGCCGCCGTCCTGGCTGCGCGCGGCCTTGATGTCGTCGTGCTGGAGGCCGCGGGCTACTACAACGAATCGGACTTCACCCAGCTCGAGCTCCCCGCCTACCAGCAGATGTTCTGGCGGGGCGGGCCCAATCCGACCGCCGACGGCAACGTCAGCCTGGTCGCGGGCACCACCCTCGGTGGCGGCACCACCATCAACTGGACCAACTGCCTGCGCACCCGCCCCTGGGTCCGCGAGCAGTGGGCGAATGAGCACGGCCTGGAGGGGGTCGACGGCCCCGAGTTCGATCGCCACCTGGATGCCGTCTGGGAGAGGGTCAACGCCAACGACCGCTGCAGCGATCTGAACGGCACCCAGCAGCGGCTGCGCGAGGGCGCCGAAGCGCTGGGGTGGAGCTTCGAGACGATCATCCGCAACACCGATCCGGACAGCTATGCGCCGGAGACGGCCGGCTATCTCGGCTTCGGCGACCAGTCGGGCAGCAAGCGCAGCGCGGATCGCACCTGGCTGGCCGACGCCCAGGAGCATGGCGCGAGGTTCCTCACCTTCACGCGGGCGACCCGCGTGCTCACCGAGGGCGGCCGGGCGAGCGGCGTCGAGGCGGTCTGGCAGACGCCGGACGGCCGCGGCGCCCAGGTGACGGTCAAGGCCCCGCGAGTGGTTGTCGCCTGTGGCTCGCTGGAGTCGCCGGCGCTGCTGCTTCGCTCCGGCATCGGGGGTCCCGCCGTGGGTCAGAACCTGCGCCTCCATCCATCGAGCGTCGTCGGCGGCGCCTACGGCACCGATCAGGAGGCCTGGTGGGGGCCGCCGCAGGCCGGGCTCTGCAACGAGTTCGCCGACACCGGCGAGGGATACGGCTTCCTGATCGAGACGGCCCAGTATGCGCCCGGGCTGATCGGCTCGGCGACGCCGTGGATCTCCGGCCTCGACCACAAGCAGCGGATGGAGGAGTTCCGCTTCACGGGGACGTTCATCTCGCTGACCCGGGATCGCGGCTCCGGGTCGGTGGGCGTCGACGCGAACGGCGAGGCCGTCCCGCTGTACTCGGTCACCGATCCACTCGACCTCGAGAACCTGAAGAAGGGCATCGAGGTGCAGATCCGCCTCCACGAGGCCGCGGGCGCGCACCAGATCGGCCCGCTCGCCGAGGGAGCGCCGACCTGGCGCCGCGGCGACGACCTCGAGGCCTTCATCGCCGGCGTCAAGCGGATCCCGTTCCGCGCCGGCGGGCACAAGCTCTTCAGCGCTCACCAGATGGGCACCTGCCGGATGGGCCAGGACCCCCAGACGTCCGTGGCCGGACCGTTCGGCGAGCTGCACGACACGAAGGGCGTCTGGATCGGCGACGGCAGCGCGTTCCCGACCTCCTCGGGCACGAACCCGATGATCTCGATCATGTCGCTGGCGCACCGGACCGCTGAGGCGATTGCGGATGAGGCCGGCGCGGTGAGCGGCGCAAAGCAGCCTGAGGCTGCCCAGCCCGCGTAAAGACTTCGAACTAAGGAGCGAGAATTTTGGCTACCGAGACAGCGGCCCCCGCCAAGGCGGGCCATCCCACTGATCAGATCGTTCGCGACCGCCTCTACATCGGCGGTCAGTGGGTCGAGCCCACCGGAACCGGGACGATCGACGTGATCGATTCGACGACCGAGCAGGCCATCGGCAGGATTCCCGAGGGAACCGCCGAGGACGTGGATCGGGCGGCCGAGGCGGCCCGTGCCGGATTCGAGGCCTGGCGCGAGGTCCCGGTCGAGCAGCGCGTCGATGCCTGCACGGCGATCGGTGCCGCGCTCGCGGAGCGCGGAGATGAGATTGCCGCGCTCGTGGCGGCCGAGGTCGGGATGCCGCTGGCGCTGGCGCGGACGATCCAGGCCGGCCTGCCGGCGATGGACTTCGGCTCCCAGGCCCAGGTGGCTTCGGAGGTCGTCTGGGAGGAGCAGATCGGCAACTCGCTGGTCGTGCGAGAGCCGATCGGCGTGGTCGGCTGCATCACTCCGTGGAACTACCCCCTCCATCAGATCTGCGCCAAGGTGGCCCCGGCGCTCACCGCCGGCTGCGCCGTGATCGTAAAGCCGAGCGAGGTGACGCCGCTCAGCTCGTTCATCCTGGCCGAGATCATCGACTCGCTCGACCTGCCGGCCGGTGTCTTCAATCTCGTCACCGGCTACGGGCCCGTGGTCGGAGAGGCGATCGCGGCCCACGACGGCGTCGACATGGTCTCGTTCACCGGCTCGACCCGGGCGGGCCGCCGCGTCAGCGAGGTCGCGGCCGGCACCGTGAAGCGGGTCGCCCTGGAGCTGGGCGGTAAGTCGGCGAACGTGATCCTCGATGACGCGGACCTGAAAACCGCCGTCGGGCATGGGGTGGCCAACTGCTACCTCAATTCCGGTCAGACCTGCAGCGCGCACACCCGGATGCTCGTCCCCCGGGAGAAGCTGGAGGAGGCTGAGCAGGTGGCTGCCGCGGCCGCCGGCAAGGCGACGCCGGGCGATCCCTTCGAGGACGGGACGCGCCTGGGGCCGCTGGTGTCCGAGGCACAGCGGGAGCGGGTGCGCGAATACATCAGGAAGGGCGAGGAGGAGGGCGCGAAGCTCGTGGCCGGTGGCGCGGAGCCGCCCGAGGGCCTCGATAGCGGCTACTTCGTCCAGCCGACCGTCTTCTCCGAGGTGAAGCCGGACATGACGATCGCCCAGGAGGAGATCTTCGGCCCGGTGCTCTCGATCATTCCCTACGACTCCGAGGACGAGGCAGCCGAGATCGCCAACAACACGATCTATGGGCTCGATGGCGGCGTCTGGTCGGCCGACCCTGAGCGCGCGAAGGCCTTCGCGCGGCGGATGCGGACCGGTCAGGTGCAGATCAACGGGGCCACGTTCAACCCGCTGGCGCCTTTCGGAGGCGTCAAGCAGTCGGGGCATGGGCGCGAGCTCGGGCGGTTCGGCCTCGAGGAGTTCCTCGAGGTCAAGAGCATCCAGACCTGACGCCACCCGCCCGAGTTGCGGTTTCGCCGCCTGGACTTCGCGGGTAACTCCGTGGGGAACCCGATGAGAAGGAGTGAAGTCGAATGGCGGATGAGTTGAAGGGCAAGCGGATTGCCTTCTTGATGGCCAATGAGGGTGTCGAGCAGGTCGAGTACTTCGAGCCGCGGAAGGCGGTCGAGGAGGCCGGCGCCGAGGTGGATGTGATCGCAACCGAGGCGGGACAGGTCCAGGGCTTCGAGCACCTCGACAAGGCCGAGACCTGGGACGTCGACAAGACGACCTCCGACGCGAAGGCCGACGACTACGACGGCGTCGTGCTGCCGGGCGGGGTCGCGAACCCGGACAACCTGCGGACCGACCAGGACGCGGTCCGGTTCCTGCGCGAATTCTTCGCCGCGGGCAAGCCGGTCGGCGCGATCTGCCACGCGCCCTGGATGCTTGTCGAGGCCGACGTGGTCGACGGCCGCGAGGTGACGTCGTACCCGAGCGTGCAGACCGACATCCGGAACGCGGGCGGCAACTGGGTCGACCAGGAGGTCGTGGTCGACTCGGGCCTGGTGACCAGCCGCAAGCCGGACGACATCCCGGCGTTCAACGCGAAGATCGTCGAGGAGTTCGCGGAGGGAGTCCACGAGGAGCAGCGCGAGAAGGCGCAGACGGCCTCGTAGTGATCAGGGGGCGCGCGCCGCACAGGCGCGCGCCACCGCGGTCAGTCGGAGGATCCCGAGGTCCCCGATCGCGGTCGTCAGGTTGCCGATGTGGCTGCTGACGAAGCCGAACGAGATGCCCGTGTCGGGATCCCCCCAGCCGCCACTGCCGCCGAAGCCGTAGTGGCCCAGCGCGCGGGGCGCGGGGCTGCCGAGCGCGAAGGCGTGGTGGAAGCCGAGACGCCAGCGCATCCGGACTCCGAGCACCCGGTCGACGCCCCGTGTCTGCACCCTGCCCACCCGGTCGACTGTCTCCGTGGACAGGAAGCGCTTTCCATCGGGGCCGAGGCCACGGCTCGCGAGTGGGACGTAGAGACGAGCCAGGCCGTCGGCGCTGAGCGCACCGTTGACCGCGGGCATTTCGGTGCGCCATACCGCCGGCTCCGGTTCGCGGCAGAGCTCCTCGAACCCGGGCGCGTGCAGCGCCCGGAAGCCGGCCCTGGTGACCGGCAGCCAGCCGAGGAGCGGTGTCGCGGCGACGCCGAAGGCCGTGTAGATGCGGAGGGAGCGGCCCACCATCTCCGCCGGCCCGGGCCGCTGGCCACCGGTCCCGATCTCCAGCCCCGTGGTGCCCAGGGGCTCCGCCAGCTCCGTGCGGACCAGTTCGCGCATCCCCTTTCCGGTGACCGCACGGGCGAGGCCCGAGGCGAGCCAGCCGAAGGTGATCGCGTGATAGGCGGGGCGGCCGGGCGGCCCTTGCGGCGGGGCCGCGGCGAGCCGCCGCTCCATCCCCACGTGGTCGAGCAGCTCCTCGGCGTTCCTGGCGACGGCCTGCACGTCATAGAGCCCGGCCCGGTGGCTGAGGAGCTCCCGTACGGTGATCCGCTCCTTGCCGGCGGCCGCGAACTCGCGCCAGTACGAGGCCACCGGCAGGTCGTAGTCGATCAGGCCGCGGTCCGCGAGCCTGTGCAGCACCATCGCCGCCAGGCCCTTGGTCGCCGAGAAGCCGAGGGCCTGGGTCTCGGGGCGCCAGGGGCGCGTACGGGCGCGGTCCTCCCAGCCGATCCGCAGGTCGGCGAGCACGCGCCCGGCGCTGCGCACGACGAGGGCGCCGCCGCGCGGCCCGCGCGCCATCAGCCTCCCGAACTCATCCGCGAGAGGCTCGTATCCCCGAGCGACGGTCCCTGCCATCCGCCCCAGTGTGACGCCGGAGTTACCCTTATTGCGTGGCCACCGCAGCCAAGACCGTCGAGCAGAGCGCTCGCGAGGCGAAGGATGCCTCGCACCTGCTCGCGCGCGCCAGCCGGGACGAGAAGGACGCCTGCCTCAGAGATCTCGCGGACCGGATCGAGGCGAGCGCCGCGGGGCTGCTCGAGGCCAATGCCGCGGACGTCGACGCCGGGCGCGAGGAGGGCCTGAACGAGGCGCTGCTCGACCGGCTCACGCTGACAGAGGGCCGGATCGCAGAGATGGCGAAGGGGGTTCGGGAGATCGCCGAGCTGCCCGACCCGGTCGGCGAGGTTGTCGAGGGGTGGACGCTCGAGAACGGGCTCGAGGTGGCGAAGAAGCGAGTTCCGATCGGTGTGGTGGCCGTGGTCTACGAGGCGCGGCCGAACGTGACGATCGATGCCGCGGCGCTCTGCCTGAAGAGCGGGAACGCGGCGGTGCTGCGGGGGTCGAGCAGTGCCGAGAGCTCCAATGCGTTTCTGGCGGGGCTGCTGGCCGATGCGCTTGCCGCCGCCGAGCTGCCGGCCGGGTCGGTCGTGCTGCTCTCGGGCGGTGGGCACGAGCAGCTTGCCGAGCTCGCCACGGCCGAGGGCCTGGTGGACCTGATCATTCCGCGCGGAGGTGAGGGGCTGAAGAACGCGCTCAAGGAGGTCGCGAAGGTGCCGGTGATGTACGCGGCCGCGGGCAACTGTCACGTCTACGTCCATCAGGACGCGGATCTGGAGATGGCCGAGCGGTTGGCGTACAACGCGAAGGTGCAGCGGCCCGGCGTCTGCAATGCGGCCGAGACGCTGCTCGTGCACAAGGACGTTGCGGCCGAGCTGCTGCCGGGCGTGCTGACCAAGTTGAGCGAGGCCGGGGTGGAGCTCGTCGGCGACGAGCGGACCCGGGAGTCCACGGTGTCGGTCGAGGTTGGCGAGGCGACCGAGGTGGATTGGGACACGGAGTACCACGGCCTGAAGATGGCGGTTGGGGTCGTCGACTCGCTCGGCGAGGCGATCGATCACATCAACCGCCATGGGACGGGTCATTCCGACGCCATCGTCACTCGCTCGCAGGAGGTTGGGGACGAATTCACGGACGCGGTGGACTCCGCGGCGGTCTATGTCAACGCGTCGACGCGCTTCACCGACGGCTACGAGTTCGGGATGGGCGCTGAGATCGGCAATTCGACCCAGAAGCTGCACGCGCGCGGGCCCATCGGGTTGCGCGAGTTGACGACCACCAAGTACGTCGTCCACGGCAGCGGACAGATCAGGGAGTAGAGACGTCGCTCGGATCGGGGTCCTGGGCGGGGCCTTCAACCCGCCCCACGTGGGACATCTACTGCTCGCCCAGGAGGCGCGCTGGCAGCTGCGGTTGGACCGGGTTCTCCTGATGGTGACGAGGCAGGCCCCTCACAAGGAGATCGAGGACGACCCCGGCGCGGAGGTCAGGCTGGAGATGGCGGTGCTGGCGACCGAGGGCGAAGAGGGTGTGGAGGCCTCCGGGCTCGAGGTCGGGCGCGACGAGACCTCCTACAGCTACCGGACGCTGGAGCTGCTGGCCGAGGAGGGGCCGGAGGACGAGCGGTTCTTCCTGCTCGGCGCCGACATGGCGGCGGGGTTGGCGAGCTGGAAGGAGCCGGCGCGGGTGCTGGAGCTGGCGAGGCTCGGGGTGGTGCCGCGGCCGGGTGTCGGGCTTGGGGCGGTGCGCTCCGCGCTGGAGCGTCTCGGTGCCGCCGATCGGGCAGAGATAATCGACATGCCACTTTGCGGAGCGTCCTCGACCAACATCAGGCAGCGAGCGCGGGAGGGAAGGCCGCTGCGACATCTGGTCCCGGATCCGGTGGCGCGGGTGATCACCGACAGGGAGCTGTACCGGTGACGCGCGGGGTGGAGATGACCTCGGAGGAGCTGGCGCGCCGTCTGGCCGCGATCGCGGACGACAAGAAGGCGACCGACCTGGTTGCGCTCGACGTGCGGGAGCTGGTCGGGTACACGGACTACCTGGTGATCTGCACGGCTCGCAACGAGCGGCAGGCGAAGGCGATCCACGACGAGGTCTACCACCAGCTGAAGCGGGACGGATGGCTTCCGGCTCGGGTCGAGGGGGAGCGGGAGGCTGAGTGGGTGCTGATGGATTACCTGGATGCCGTGCTGCACGTCTTCACGCCCGAGCTGCGGGAGCGCTACCGGCTGGACGTACTGTGGGGCGAGGCCGGGCAGCTGGAGCTGGATCTGGCCGGCGCGCGCGGCGCCGCGTAGGGCGTTCGTCCAGCCGCTCGCAAAGTCGTCCGGCGGCGTCCATAGCCTTTCGCTCGTGTCGAAGGAGCGTTTCCGGCGCGCCTTGCGGGGCTACGACCCAGAGGAGGTCGATGCCGCGATCGAAGCGCGTGACGCCCGGCTGGCCCGTCTCGAGCGGGAGGCGCAGCGATTGGCCGAGCGGGTCGTCGAGCGTGAGAAGCGACTGCGGGATGCGCTGAGGCGGCCGATGGCCGCGAGCGCCGAAGCTAATCGGGTCGCGCTGTCGCGCGCCCTTTCATCAGTCGAAGAGATCTATGGGCAGGCGCGGCGGCAGGCGACTCGGATCCGGATGAAGGCGCTCGAGGACGCCGTGCAGATGGCGGACCGGGTGACCGAGCTGTCCGGGCTCAGGGACGAATTGGGGGCGAGGGTGTCCGAGCTGGCCGAGGTGGCGAAGGTCCGGCTCGGGATCGAGGCGATCGAGGAGGATCGGCCGGCCGTTGGGACCGAGTCGGCCAGGGCGGGCATCTACGCCGGAGCGGTGGAGATCGAGGTGGGGCCGCTCGACGACTTCGCGCAGCTGACGGGCTTCGAGGACGCGGCCGCCGGCATCACCGGCGCGTCGGAGATCAAGGTGAAGCGGTTCTCGGGCGGCCGTGCGTGGGTCTCGATGAGACTCGAGAGCCCGATCGACCTGCTCCGGGAGCTTGAGGAGAACGCTCCCTTCGACTTCGTGGTGCGCGACACGCGCAGCAACGGAGTCGTGATCGACGTGGACGAGGGCGACGCGAAGCAGAACCGCGCGGCGTAGCGCTCAGCCTCGCCTTAGTCACACAACCGTCACCCTCGCGCGCCCCGCGGCGCATTTGCCGCGCGAGTATCGGCAGGTGCTCACCTCGAACGACAAGGGCAACATCGCGGAGGTCGCGATCACCCTCGAGGCGATGAAGCTTGGAATTGAGGTCCTTAAACCCGTTGCGGAGCACGTCCGCTATGACCTGGCGTTCGACCTGGGGGTCATTGCATTCTCCGAGTCCAATGCAAGTGGGCGACGCTCAAGGGGTCTGATGTCGTCTACGTGAACTCGACTCGGTGTCGCACAAGAAAGCGCGGATACGTGCGTGGCACCTATTTAGTCGATGAGATTGATGCGCTCGCGGCCTATTGCGCAGATCTCGATCAGTGCTACTTGCTCCCGGTGGAATTGGTCGCCGGAACGCACGCTCTGCATCTGCGCCTGAGTGCCCCCCGGAACAATCAGCGTGCCGCTATAAACTGGGCTCAGAATTATTTGCTCCCTGGGGCCATAGCTCAGTTGGGAGAGCGTCGCGGTGGCACCGCGAAGGTCGCCGGTTCGAGCCCGGCTGGCTCCACTCCTCAACCCGACGGTGATAGCAGCGAAATCACCGTCGGCGCTCACCTCTTCCGCAACCACTTCGGCTACTGGATCGAGCGCGCCGCCGCCGGCGACGAGGTCCTGATCACCCGCCGGGGCCGCCGCTACGCGCGGCTTGGCCCTCCGGATCGGCAGCTCGCCACCACAGGTACCGCTCCGGCTCCAGCGCCAGCAACGGACCCGGCGGATCCTCCCGCCGGTACTGCTCGTACTTCGCCTTGAGGGCCTCCAGCCCGCCCCCACCCTCCGTCGCGTCGAGCACCCGCACCGACCCCAGCGCCTGCACCCACGCCAGCTCCTCCCAGTCGTCCGAGTAGCGATCCACCGTCAGCGCCGCCCTCGGATCCCGCCGCAGGAACCGCACCCGCGCCGGCTCACCGGCCCGCTTCGGCTTCTGGTCGATCACGGTCCAGATCCGCCCCTCCGCGAGCGCGAACGTCACCGGCAACACCCGCGGCGCGCCCTCATCGTCAAGAAATCCAAGCCGCCCCACCCGCTCTGCCTCCAGCAACTTGTTTGCCCATGCAACCAACTCGGTAGGTTCCCTATCGCCCACGAACCGAACTTAGTCGACGACAGGAGCGAGACGGAGCTGGCTATCGGATTGCCGAACGCCGTACCGGGAACGACCGGTGACCAAATCACCAACTGGGCGAAAGCCGCGGAGGACGCCGGCTTTTCCAGCCTCGGCACCATCGACCGCATCGCCTATCCCAACTACGAGCCCCTCCTCGCCCTGGCGGCGGTCGCGGCCGTCACCGATCGCATCCGCCTCGCCACCAGCGTCCTCCTGGGCCCCCTCCGCAAGAACGCCGCGCAGCTCGCCAAGTCGATCCTCACCCTCGATGCCCTCGCCGGCGGCGGCCGGGCCGTCCTCGGGATCGGCATCGGCGGCCGTGACGACGACTACGAGATCAGCCGCCTCGACATGTCCGAGCGGGGCGCCTGGCTGGACGCGGCCCTGGCGGAGATCCGCCGGATCTGGAATGGCGAGGGCGAGCTCGAGTCGAAGGTCGGCCCCCGCCCGCAGGGCGGCGGTCCATCCCTGATCGTCGGCGGCTACGTCAAGGCATCCTTCGAGCGCGCCGCCAAGTTCGCCGACGGCTGGGTCCAGGGCGGCTCCGGCCCCGACCAATTCGCCGAGGACGCCGCTGCCCTCGACGAGGCCTGGAAGCAGGCCGGCCGGGACGGCCAGCCCCGAAAGATGGCCCTCGCATACTTCTCTCTCGGCCCCGATGCGGAGAAGAACGCCCAGGCCTACCTCACCGACTACTACGCCTGGATGGGCGACGAGACGGCCAACATGATCGCCTCGAGCGCCGAGATCAGGAGCATCGTGGATTCCTGCCGATCCGGGGCCCCTCGGGCTCGCCGGATTCGCCATGACCACGTTCGTTCTGAGCATGTTCAATGCGGATCTCGTCAACAAGGCCGGTGAGCCAGTTGTTCTCGGGCTCGCGCTGGCCTACGGAGGCATCGCCCAGCTACTGGCTGGGATGTGGGAATTCCGCACCGGCAACACCTTCGGTGCGGTCGCGTTCTCGTCATTCGGCGCCTTTTGGATCTCGTATTGGGTGCTGGTGACGTTCTTCGTGGACAGCATTCCTCCGGAACACGCCGGAGCTGCGGTTGGCCTTTACCTGTGGGCCTGGGCGATCTTCACCACCTACATGTTCGTCGCCTCTCTCCGGACCACCGGCGCCGTCGCCCTGGTGTTCTTCCTGCTCGCGATCACGTTCATCCTGTTGGGAGCCGGCAATTCCGGCGACCACACGAACGTGATCAAGTGGGGCGGCTATCTCGGGCTCGCCACGGCAGCGGCGGCGTGGTACGCGTCGTTTGCGGCCGTTGTCAACTCGACGTTCGGTCGAACCATTGCCCCTGTCATGCCGCTGCAGGTCGGGCGGAGAGAGGAGATGGACCCGGCAGGACGCTAGAAACCGAGAATCGGCTTGGGGGCGGCGCCGGCTCGACCGGCGCCGCGACCCGAGCCGGCTGAGGGGGATCGGGATACTTTGAGACGAGACCAGACTTAGGAGGAGAGATGGCGACCAAGGTGAGCACCGCGGATCTGCAGAAGCAGCTCGACTCGATGCTTGACATCGAGAAGTTCCCGCCGCCGGACGAGTTCCGCAAGCAGGCGCTGGTCACCGACGAGTCGATGTACGAGGAGGCGGCAGCAGACCTCGAGGGCTTCTGGTCCAGGCAGGCCGAAGAGCTCATCGACTGGGTCAAGAAGCCGACGCAGACCCTCGACGAGTCGAATGCGCCGTTCTACAAGTGGTTCGCCGACGGCACGCTCAACGTCTCCTACAACTGCCTCGACCGCCACGTCGAGGCAGGCAACGGCGACCGCGTCGCATACCACTGGCGCGGCGAGGAGGGCGAGGAACGCGACATCACCTACGCCGAACTCCTGGCCGACGTCCAGCGCTTCGCCAACGCCCTGAAGGCCCGAGGCATCGGCAAGGGAGACATCGTCGGCATCTATCTGCCGATGATCCCCGAAGTCCTGGTATCGATGCTCGCCTGCGCCCGCATCGGTGCCCCGCACAACGTCGTGTTCGGCGGCTTCTCCGCCGAGGCTGTACGCGAGCGCATGGAGTTCTCCGACGCGAAGGCCCTGATCACGGTGGACGGCGCCCGCCGCAAGGGCAAGACCGCCCCGATCAAGGCCGCCGTCGACGAGGAGGGCATCGGCGACCTCGACTCGATCGAGACGATCTTCGTCGTTCGCGCGACCGGCGCCGAGTGCGAGATGAAGGACGGCCGCGACGTCTGGTTCGACGAGGAGATGGAGAAGGCCGACGCCGATTGTCCTCCCGAGGAGCTCGACGCCGAGCATCCGCTCTTCGTCCTCTACACCTCAGGCTCGACGGCGAAGCCCAAGGGCGTCCTCCACACCACCGCGGGCTACCTCCTGGGAGTCACCTTCACGCACCGCTACGTCTTCGATCTGAAGCCGGAGTCGGACGTCTTCTGGTGCGGAGCCGACGTCGGCTGGGTCACCGGACACTCGTACATCCTCTACGGGCCCCTCTCCAACGGTGCCACCGGCGTCATGTACGAGGGCCCCCCGGACTACCCGGACAAGGACGTCTGGTGGGACATCATCGAGCGCTACAAGGTCTCGATCTTCTACACAGCGCCGACCGCGATCCGGGCCTGCATGAAGTGGGGTGTCGAGTACCCCCAGAAGCACGACCTCTCGTCATTGCGCCTGCTCGGCACCGTCGGCGAGCCCATTAACCCGAAGGCATGGCTCTGGTACTACGAGGTGATCGGTGGTGAGCGCTGCCCCGTCGTCGACACCTGGTGGCAGACCGAGACGGGCAACATCCTGATCAGCCCTCTTCCGGGCATCACCGATGCCAAGCCTGGATCGGCCACCAGGCCGCTGCCGGGCATCGACGCCGCCGTGGTCGACGACGAGGGCAACGAGCTCGACGGCGAGCAGGGTCTGCTCGTCCTGAGGCGCCCATGGCCGGGAATGCTCCGCAGCCTCTACAAGGAGGAGGACCGGTTCAAGGACACCTACTACGGCAAGTTCGACGAGACGACCTACTTCGTGGGCGACGCCGCCCGCAAGGACGAGGACGGCTACTTCTGGATCCTCGGCCGCGTGGACGACGTGGTCAATGTCTCAGGCCACCGCCTCTCGACCGCGGAGGTCGAATCCGCGATCGTCTCCTACCCGAAGGTCGCCGAGGCCGCGGTGATCGGGATCCAGGATGAGGACACCGGCCAGGCGATCTGCGCCTTCGTGACGCTCGAGGGCGACCTTGACGGCTCCGAGGAGATCGAGAAGGAGATCAACGACCACGTCGCGCACCGGATCTCGAAGATCGCGCGCCCCAAGCGCATCATCTGGTCGGGCGACCTGCCGAAGACCCGCTCCGGCAAGATCATGCGCCGCCTGCTCCGCGACATCGGCGAGGGACGCGAGCTCGGAGACGTGACGACGCTCCGCGATCCCGCCGTGATGGAGCAGCTCGAGGGCAAGATCAACGAGATCCAGGCGCAGGAGAGCTGAGCCGGCTGATTTGGCATTTCCCGCGAGGAACTTGTAACCGTCCGCCCTCGGGACTAGCTTCGAAGAATCCGTAAGGCGTCCGTCCTCGCAGTTCTCGCTGCACTCGTTCTCGTGCCCGCAGCCGCGGATGCGAAGTCACCATCCGCGAGCGGAGCCCTCCAGCAGCTCAAAGGTGCCGCCGGCTGCGTCGGCGCTCCCTCGGCGCGCCTGGCCGGCTGCGCCACCGCGCGGGGCCTGAAGGGCCCCGGCCCGTTCATGGGCTCACGGGCGATCGCGGTGAGCCCAGACGGAAACAACGTCTACATCGCCTCGTCCACCAGCAACGCGATCGCGATCTTCGACCGGGACAAGAGCACCGGTGTCCTCGCTCAGCCCCGCGGAGACGGCGGTTGCATCGCGAGCGGGGGAGGGGGCGGTTGCGCTCGCGCCGTCGGACTCGACGGGGCGAACTCCGTCGCCGTCAGCGCCGACGGCCGCAATGTGTACGCCGCCGCCCGCGACAGCAGCGCCGTGACCGCCTTCGAGCGAAACCGCAAGACCGGCGCCCTTCGCCAACTGCCCGGTGGCTGCCTCTCGGGGCTTCCGCTGCCCGGATGCACGACCGGCGAGGCCCTGGTCGCCCCGGACGTCGTCGTCGTCAGTCACGACGGCCGCAATGTCTACGCGGGGGCGTTCTTCGGCAACGCCGTGGCCACCTTCACGCGCGACGCCTCGGGGGCCCTGACACAGCCCGCGGGCGCCGCCGGCTGCATCGCCGAGTCGAATCCGGCCTGCGCGCCGGGGATCGCCCTGGGCGCCGTAGAGGGCCTCGCGATCCGCGGGGATGGCTCGGAGGTGTACACGGGCAGTGCTCTCTCCAACGCCGTCGCGATTCTCACCAGGGACCCCTCGACCGGGACGCTCGCCCAGGCGACCGACGGCAGCGGCTGCATAGTCGACGCTCCGCTCACGGGCTGCATCACCGGCGTGCAACTCGCCGGTGCCAACGCCGTCGCGCTCAGCCCGGGTGACAAGCAGGCGTATGTGACGTCTTTGTTCAGCAACAGCGTCACCTCGTTCAACCACGGAACGCTCACCCAGAAGCAGGGCACAACCGGTTGCCTCGTCTTCCTTCGCGCCGTCGGCTGCTCATTCGGCCGTGCGATGAGCGCGCCCGAGGGGCTCGTGGTCGCTCCGGACGGCACGAACGTCTACGTGGCCGCCTTCTCCACCGGCGCCATCGACGTCCTCACCCGCAATCGCTTCACGGGCCGCGTTCTTCAGAAGCCCGGCCGCCCCGGGTGCCTCGCGGCCCGCAGGCGCCCGGGATGCGCACCGGCTCGAGCGCTGCGCGGGATCAGCTCGATCGCGATCAGCCCGGACGGCCGCTTCGTCTACTCGACTTCATTCGCCAGCAACGCAGTCGACGTCTTCAGGAGGAGAGGATGAGCGAATCGCACGGACGCGGTGACGGCCTGACCCGCAAGGAGCTGCTCCAGACAGGCGCGGGAGCGGCGGCGGGGGCGCTCCTCGCACAGAGCGGTCTCGGCCGAGCGCTCGCCGCCACCGAGGCGAAGGGCAATCCCATGGCCGGGATGAACGTGATCCTGGTCCTCACCGACCAGGAGCGGGCGATCCAGCACTTCCCGCCCCGGTGGATGCAGCGGAACCTCCCCGGGATGATGCGGCTGCGGGCCAACGGTCTCAGCTTCGACAATGCCTTCACCAACGCCTGCATGTGCTCGCCGGCGCGCTCCACCCTGATGAGCGGCTACTTCCCGGCCCAGCACGGGGTCAAGTACACGCTGGAAGAGGACATGCCCGCCTCCCAGGGCTACCCGCAGGTCGAGCTCCCCCTCCCCAGGACCCTGCCCAACCTCGCCACCGTGATGGCCGCGGCCGGATACGACGTCGTCTACAAGGGCAAGTGGCACTGCTCGAAGCCTCCTCCCGGCAAGGACGCCAGCCCTGCCGATCTCGAGGCCTACGGCTTCAGCCGCTGGAACCCGCCGGACGCCGGCGCGGACCAGAGCATTCCCGAGGCCGGCGGCGGGTTCACGAACAACGACGGCCGCTACATGGACTCGGTCGGGAACCCGGTCGACGGGTCCGAGGGGATCCTCCAGTACCTCTCGACGGCCGCTGTCAAGCAGCAGCCGTTCTTCATGGTGCTCTCGCTGGTCAACCCCCACGACGTCCTCTTCTATCCGGGGACCACCTTCGAGCAGTCCGGCTACGACAGCTCGTGGATCAAGGGCGACATCCAGATCCCGGCGACCAACGGCGAGGACCTCTCGACCAAGCCGACCGTGCAGGAGCAGTTCCTGAGGATCTTCAACCTGACCGGCAAGCCGAAGAACGACAAGCAGAAGCGCGCTTACCTGAACTTCTACGGCAACCTGATGCGCAGCTCGGACTACTACCTCACCCAGGTCCTGAACACGCTCCAGCGGAGCGGCCTCTACGACAACACGCTGATCGTCCGGACCGCGGACCACGGCGAGATGGGTCTCGCCCACGGCGGCCTCCGCCAGAAGAACTTCAACTTCTACGAGGAGGCGCTCCGAGTCCCCCTCGTCTACTCGAACCCGAAGCTCTTCCCGCGCCCGGTCACAAACGACTCGCTGGTCTCCCACGTGGACTTCCTGCCGACGCTGGCCAGCCTCGCGGGAGCACCGCCGAGCTCGCGCGCCCACTGGCAGGGCGTCGACTACTCCTCGGTGGTCCTCAATCCGGAGACGGCGAAGTCACCGCAGGACTACATCGTCTTCACCTACGACGACTACCAGTCGGGTCAGAAGAGCAGGCCCTACCCGAGGCCGCCCAACCACATCATCAGCATCCGGGAGCGGCGCTGGAAGCTCGCCAAGTACCACGACACCAAGCACCAGAAGCCGCCGCAGTGGGAGATGTACGACCTGAAGAACGACCCTCTCGAGATCACGAACCTCGCCTATCCGGGGTTCGAGCGGAACGCCGTGCAGCAGGCGCAGTTCGAGCGGCTGAAGCGAAAGCTCGAGCAGGTCAGGAAGTCACGCCTGCACCGGCTGGCGTAGGGAACCGGGCTCGGGCGAGCTGCCTGGCTCGCCGCAATGCCGGGCGCGCGGATTCCGACAGCTGCAGCCGGAGCCGCCACGTGGCGCCCGAGAAGTTCCGGTTGGCGACCGTCGCGAACCCCTCCTCGTCCTCCCGAAGCGCGAGCAGCAGGTGTGCGACGCGATCGCCGGCCGGCAGGTCACCGGCCTCACCGACGCGCACGCAGAAGCAGTGCACCCGATGGCCGCCCCGGCGCACCAGGATCGCGCCCTCCTGTCCCACCAGCCAGCATCCAAGGCGCCCTTTCTGAAGTGCCAGGCCGGATTCGGCGATCAGTTCGCGAGACTCGTGCCCGACGAGGTCGCCGAGCAGGCCAAGAGCCGTTCGGTCCTCCGGGCTCTCGGCTCCGCCGATCGGCTTCACGCCCTTGGCACCCCGGCGCGCCTGCAGGTGCAGCACGGCGATCCCGTGTCCCAGGAAGATCGCCGAGACCGGGAAGGCGAGCGGCTGGATCCAGATCAGCAGGGCGGCGGGCAGCCCGAAGGTGACGACGATTCCGACGCTCCACAGCGTCCAGATCCGGCCCTCCCGGACCAGGCTCCTCTGACTCGCGCGCCGCCGCCATGGCATCGCCGCGGCTTCGGCCAGCACCGCCTCCATTCCTAGCCCCCGGCGATCGGCCTGCGCATCACGACCAGCTCGGCGTCGAGCGGCAGCTCGCGCACGACCTCGGCCGATCCATCAGCCAGCGTGGCGCTCGCAAGCATCCCCTCGTCGAGCTCGCGGCGAAATGCCTCGACAGCAGCCTCCTGGGCCTCCGTGTCCCCGGCGGTCCAGCTCGCCAGCTCGGTGTGGCCGGTCCTGTCAAGCCTGATCAACCTCGACATGAATACCTCCTTGCTCGTTCGTCCCGCTTCGTCGTACGCGGGCGCCACAAACACCGCCTCCGAATATACGCCCGGGATGCGCCCGCCGATCGAGGGGCGATTCGTACACTGGCCGCGTGGCCGCCGAACCGCAGATACCCGAGAGCACGGAGCGCTACGACCCTCAGACGATCGAGCGCAAGTGGCAGCTCGTCTGGGAAGCCGAGAACACCTGGGTGGTGGCGAACCCCGGCGTTCCGGAGTTCGACGAGACGAAGCCGAAGAGCTACGTGCTCGAGATGCTGCCCTATCCATCCGGCGAGCCGCACGTCGGCCACCTGAAGACCTACTCGGTGGGCGACGCGATCGCCCACTTCAGGCGCCGGCGCGGATTCAGCGTGCTGCACCCGATGGGCTACGACGCCTTCGGGCTGCCCGCCGAGAACAACGCCATCCAGACCGGCGAGCACCCGCGGGATGCGACCGAGAAGTCGATCGCCTCGTTCCGCGAGCAGTTCAAGCGGTGGGGCATCTCGATCGACTGGACCCGGGAGTTCGGCACCCACGAGCCGCGGTACTACCGCTGGACGCAATGGATCTTCCTGAAGCTGTACGAGCACGGCCTGGCACACCGGCACGAAGCGCCGGTCCAGTGGTGCCCGAAGGACCAGACCGTGCTCGCCAATGAGCAGGTGATCGACGGACACTGCGAGCGCTGCGGGACGCTGGTCGAGCAGCGCAAGCTGGAGCAGTGGTTCTTTCGGATCACCGAGTACGCGCAGCAGCTGCTCGACGACTTCGACCTGCTCGAGTCGTGGCCCGAGAACGTGGTCACCATGCAGCGAAACTGGATCGGGCGCTCGGAGGGCGCTGAGGTCACCTTCCGCTGCGAGGAGCTCGACCTCGACTTCCCGGTCTTCACGACGCGGCCGGACACGCTCTTCGGCGCGACCTTCTTCGTCGTCGCCCCGGAGCACCCTCTGATCGATCGCCTCGCCGCCGGCACCGAGCACGAAGAGGCGGTACGCGACTACGTGAACGAGTCGGCCCGCGCGTCGGCCGAGGAGCGCGCCGACGAGGAGCGCCAGAAGACCGGCGTGCCGCTCGGCCGCGAGGTGGTCAACCCGGTGAACGGCGAGCGCATCCCGATGTTCGTCGCCGACTACGTGTTGATGGAGTACGGGACCGGCGCGATCATGGCCGTGCCGGCGCACGACGAGCGCGATTACGAGTTCGCGAAGGCCTATGACCTGCCGATCCGCCGGGTGATCGAGGGGACCGATCGCGAGCAGTCGCGCGACGACGACGGCCTTCCCTACAGCGGGGACGGCCAGATGGTCAACTCCGGCCGCTTCGACGGCAAGGGAAATCGGGAGGCCTACGAGGAGATCGTCGAATGGCTCTCATCGGAGGGCCGGGGCGAGCCCTCGGTCAACTTCCGCCTGCGCGACTGGCTGGTCTCGCGGCAGCGCTACTGGGGCGCGCCGATTCCGATCCTCTACTGCGACGAATGCGGCATGGTTCCCGTGCCCGAGGACCAGCTGCCCGTGTTGCTCCCGGACATCGAGGAGTATGCCCCCAAGGGAAAGAGCCCGCTGGCGGCCGCCGAGGACTGGTTGAAGACCGAATGCCCCTCATGCGGCGGCGAGGCCCGGCGCGAGACGGACACGATGGACACCTTCGTGGACTCCTCCTGGTACTTCCTCCGCTACCTCGATCCGCGAAACGACGAGCAGTGCTGGGCGCGCGAGGTCGCCGACTACTGGATGCCCGTCGATCAGTACATCGGCGGCGTCGAGCACGCGATCCTGCACCTGATGTACGCGCGCTTCTTCGTGAAGGCGCTGCACGACATCGGGCTGCTGGAGGCGCGAGAGCCCTTCGCGAACCTCTTCACGCAGGGGATGATCACCCGCGACGGGGCGAAGATGTCCAAGTCACGCGGCAACACGGTCAGCCCGGCCGAGTACGTGGAGCGCTTCGGCGCCGACACGCTCCGCACCTACATCTGCTTCATGGGCCCCCCGATCAAGGGCGGCGACTGGTCGGACGAAGGAGCGGAGGGGATCTTCCGCTTCCTCGCGCGCCTCTGGAGGCTGGGGCGCGAGGTCGCGGAGCGGACGAAGGTCGGCGGGTCGACGGACGGCTCTTCCGGGGACGCCCGCGAGGTCCTGGCCAAGGCGCACTGGGCGATCGACAAGGTCACGCGCGACATCGATCCGCGCTTTCAATTCAACACGGCGATCTCGGCGGTGATGGAGCTGGTCAACGAGATCTACCGGGTCAAGGACAGCCTCCTGAATGAAACGGGTGGCTCCTCGGCTTCGCCTGCGGAGCCCCCTCGCACAACGGCCGGCGGGTCCGCCGTGCGCTTCGCGACCGCCACCGCCGTCTCCCTCCTCTTCCCGTTCGCCCCCCATCTGTGCTCGGAGGTGTACGAGTGGCTGGCGGGCGAGCGCGTCTGGGAGCAGCCCTGGCCCGAGCCCGACCCTGCGCTGCTCGAGCGCGACACCTACATGCTGATCGTGCAGGTGAACGGCAAGCTTCGCGACCGGGTCGAGGTCGCCGCCGACACGGCCGAGGACGAGCTGCTGGAGCTCGCAAGGTCGGGCGAGAACGTCCAGCGGCACCTCGATGGAAAGGCGATCGCCAAGGAGATCGTCGTGCCGGGCCGCCTGGTCAACTTTGTCGTAAAACGATGATCTGCTAGAAAGGCCGCGTGCTGGTCAGGCGGCTCGCGGATGCTCCCACCGAGGAGTGGCACAGGCTTCGTAATCGGATCCTCATGGACGCGGGGGAACTGGGCTCCCGCAACATGTCGGTGACCTGGCTCGAGGTGCCCGAGGGCATCGATCAGGAGCTCCACTCGCACGAGGAGGCCGAGCAGGTCTACATAATCGCGAGCGGCCGCGGCACGATGACGGTCGCGGGTGACACCCAGGAGGTGGCCGAGGGCGACCTCGTGCTCGTGCCGCCGGCGACCGACCACTCGATCGCGAACGGCAACTCCTCGGATCTCTGCTGCGTCTCGGTGCAGTCGCCCCCTGTGACCTCCTCGGAGGTCTTCGGCCGCTCCGGCGTCGGCGTCGCCAGCGAGTACGACGACGAGGAATAGCGCCCTGACCCGCAGGCGGGTCATCGTCAGCGGGCAGGTGCAGGGGGTCTTCTTCCGCGACACCGCCAGGCGGCGTGCCGAATCGGCCGGCGTCGCGGGCTGGGTCCGCAATACGCCGGAGGGGTCGGTGGAGGCGGTCTTCGAGGGCGAGCCGGAAGCGGTCGAGGAGCTGGTCGACTTCTGCCGCCGCGGCCCGAGCCGGGCAGAGGTGACCTCGGTCGAGGTCGAGGAGGAGGAGCCCGAGGGGCTGGCCGGGTTCGAGGTTCGCTGAGCCGCCACCGAGCCGTCGCCGATCCGTAACGAAGCGACGGCCTCTCGTGCGCGGCCCAGGGCAAGGCTTCGCGCGTGCCCGAGTTCAGCCGCACCCAGCTCCTCGTCTACGCGGCGATCGCGATCGCCGTCCTCGTGATCGGCGCGCGCTGGATCCGCTCGAGCGGAGGCGGTTCCACCGCAGGCGCCGCGGTGAGCTTCACGGCCGACTCCTCCCATGAAGGAGAGGGCACACGCGACGTGGTCGTGCACGTCGCCGGAGACGTGCGGCGCCCCGGCGTCTACCGGCTGCCCGCCGGGTCGCGGGTGACCGATGCGGTCCGGCGGGCGGGCGGCTTCGCGGGCGGCGCGAATCAGGACGCCATCAACCTGGCCGCCCGGCTCAGCGACGGACAGCAGGTGGTGGTGCCGGGCCCCGGCACGGTCGCCGCGAGCTCAGCTTCGGGCGGCCAGACCGGGCCGGTCAGCCTCGGCAGCGCCACGGTCGAGCAGCTCGACGGGATCGAGGGCATCGGCCCAGTCACGGCGCAGAAGATCGTCGAGTTCCGCGACCAGCACGGGGGGCTCTCCTCGATCAATCAGCTCGACGAGGTGGACGGGATCGGGCCGTCCACCATGGAGACGCTCAGGGCCGCACTGCAGCCCTGAGCGCCCGGCGGTCGCCTGTCAGTGGCCGAGCAACCTGTCCCAGTCCTGCCGCCGGCTGCCGATGTTCTCCTGCTCGGCTTCCTGGTTGCCCCGCGGGATGCTGCCCGCATGGCCCTCGGCCGCCTGCATGTCCGCGCGCCGGCGGTCGAGCCGGCCCTGCGTGGCCATTTCGTCCTGGGCGCGTTGTGTCGCACCGCGCTTCGTTTGTTCGCGGTTCGTCGTCATCGCTCCTCCAATGGGGTCGAAGCTCGCGTTCAGTGCCGCCTACCACGTGATCACTGAGTGAAACCCGCGGCCGCCTCCGAGCCCGATTGTGAGCGCTGGTTGCGCGAATGGCGGTTCGCGGCACTGGCCGGGGTGGTCGTGGGGTTGGCCCTCGCCCCGCTGGCTGCTGCTGACCCATCCGTGCGAGCTTTCGGAGCGGTGCCGATCGCCCTCATCGGACTCGCCGCCGCGCGACCGAGCGCCGGCCGGCCGGCCGCCCATATCTGGCTCGTGGTCGTCGGGCTGGTGGCGAGCCTCGCGGGGTTGCTCGCCGGGGGCGCACGGCTGCACTCGATCGGCGCCGGGGCGCTGCGGGCCCGTTCCGGCCAGCCCGCCTCGGTGGACGGCGTCGTCGCCGCGGTGCCTCGGCGAACCGGTGACGAGGTGGACGTCCGGATCGACTCCCCCGGAGGACGAGTGCTGCTGGTGGCGCCCGAACCGGTCGGGGACCTGCTGGTCGGGTCCGAGGTGAGGGCCGAGGGAGTCCTCGAGTCGCCCGAGCCCTGGCGGGCCGCGTACCTGCGCCGGCTGGGAATCGCGATGACCCTGCGGACCGACCGGATCGACCAGCTGCCCGGGCGCCGCGGCGGCTTCGCAGGATGGATCGACGGGATTCGAGACCGGGCGGAGGAGGCGCTCGGTCGGGGCATGCCCGAGCGTCAGGCGGCCCTCGCCCGTGGATTCGTCCTCGGGGAGGACGACCGGATCGACCACGCGACCCGCGAGGACTTCCTGCGCTCGAACCTGACCCACCTGCTCGCGGTCAGCGGCGAGAACGTGATCCTGCTCTGCATCCTGGCCTGGCCCCTGCTGGCGCTGCTCGGGCTGCCGCTCCGGGCTCGGCTGATCGGGGCGCTCTGCCTGATCGCGATCTATGTGCCGGTCACCGGGGCCGGGCCGTCCATTCAACGGGCCGGCGTGATGGGGGCAGCGGGCCTGATCGCCGCGCTGGCGGACAGGCCACGCTCGCGGTGGTACGCCGTGCTGCTCGCGGCGGCGATCACCCTGTCGATCAACCCCAGAGCCGACGGCGACGTCGGGTGGCAGCTCAGCTTCGCGGCCGTGATCGGGATCATGCTCTGGGCCAGGCGCCTGGCGTCGATGCTCTCAGGCTCGGCGGAGAGGGGATCGGCTCGGTTCGCGCTGGCGGAGGCGGTCGCGGTCACGGCTTCGGCGACGGTCGCTACGGCCCCGTTGATGGCGGAGGCCTTCGACCAGCTCTCGCCCGCGGCCCTTCCCGCCAACGTGCTCGCGGCGCCCGCGGTCGCGCCGGCCATGTGGCTCGGCATGCTCGCCGGGATCGCGGGCCAGCTGCCGTTCCTCCCCGTGGAGCCGCTCAACTGGCTGGACTCGCTCTGCCTCGCCTACATCGGACAGGTCGCCCACTGGCTCGCCGCGCCCCATTGGGCGCTCCTCACCGTTCATCTCGCCTCGGTCTGGTCGGTGGCCGCCGCGTACGCGGCCCTGATTGCGCTCATGGAGTTGCTGTTGCGCTGGCTGGGGCACCGGCGTCGGCCGCCCGGCACGGGTCCCACGCCCAAGGCGGTGAGACTGCCGCGCCGCGCGCTCGCCGTCCCCGCCGCAGTCCTTCTGCTCGCCAGCGGCCTGATCCTCGCCTGGCCGCTCGGGCACGGCTCAGGTCCGGCGGCTCCGCCCAGCAACCTGGCGGTCCGCGTTCTCGACGTCGGCCAAGGGGACTCGATCCTGCTCGATCCGCCCGACGGCGATCCGATCCTGGTGGACACGGGGCCGCCCGGAGACGGGGTGGAGGATCGCCTCCGCGATCTCGGGATCCACTCCCTCGCGGCGATCGTGATCAGCCACGACCAGTCCGACCACGCCGGGGACCTCGGCGCGCTCCTCGGCTCCACCCACGTCGACCGCGTCGTCTACGGGCGCGAAGACCCTCGGCTTCGGGGTGCTGCCCTCGCTGCCGGCGCGGAGCCCTACCGGCTCGCCGAGGGCGGCGAGCTCGATTCCGGCTCCCTGCACCTGAGCGCCCTCTGGCCTCCGAGGGAGCTGCTCGGCGAGACCGGGGAGGACCCGAATCTGCTCTGCCTGGTGCTCGTCGCGCAATGGCGGCACTTCTCGATGCTGCTCACCGGCGACGCCGAGGCCGAGTCGGTGCCCATGGATCCGGGCCCGATCGACGTGCTCAAGGTCGCCCATCACGGCTCCGCGGACGCGGGGCTCGGAGAGCTGCTCGATCGATCGGTGCCGAAGCTGGCGGTGATCTCGGTCGGCGCCGGCAACTCCTATGGCCATCCAACCGATCGGACACTCGCCGACCTTCGCTCCCACAGCGTCCCCACGATGCGCACGGACCGCGAGGGTGAGATCGAAATCGACGCGAACGGTTCCGGGTGGACGGTGCACCCGGAGGGGGATAGCCTGTCGCCATGGGTCCGGTGAGGCGCGCAGGGATCCTCTTGACCGTGCTCGTGGTGGCGGTGGGACTGGGCGGTGCGACCGCCGGCGCGAAGCACAAGCACAAGAAGGAGGGCAAGCCCTGGGCCAGCCAGGTGACGCTGGCGAAGTCGTCGAGCACGCAATTCAACGGCGTCGTCACCTCGAAGCTGAAGGCGTGCCGAGACTCGCGCGTGGTCACGCTCTTCTACACGGACCCGAACACAGGACAGACCTCGCCGCTCCGCGTGCAGCGCACGGATGGGGGTGGCCGCTACGCGGTCACCCTGTCCACGCCGGCCTATTCCGGTACCTACCACGCCCAGGTCGCGCAGCGCAAGATCCGGGCGATGAAGAAGAAACAGACCTGCAAGGAAGCGACGAGCGCGGCCGTCACCGCCTAGGGCGCCCGGCGTCGCCGCCCGGCCCTAGACTCGGCGCGTGTCCGAGATGAAGCCCGCGTATCTGATCGTTGGAACCGACGAGGCGAAGATCGCCCGGACGCGCAGCCGCCTGCGGGAGCGCGCGGAGCGGGAGGGCGGCCCCGGCGCGCTGGAGCTGTTCGACGCGGGGGACGGCCGCCGCGCCCCGGACGTCGATGCGCTGATCAACTCGCTTGCCGCGATCTCCCTGATCGCGTCGCACCGCTACCTCCTCGTCGACGGGGTCGACGGCTGGGGCAAGGCCGACGCCGAGCGCGCGACCGAGGCGCTCGGCCAGATCCCACCCGAGACCACGCTCGCCCTCGTCGCCCACGGCAAGGCACCTGCGGGCGTTGCGAAGGCGGTCGAGAAGGCGGGGGGCGAGGTGCTGTCCTTCGACGTTCCCAGGGAGCGAGAGCTGCCCAAGCAGCTGGTGTCGGACGCGCGGGAGCTCGGCTTCGATCTCGAGCCGAACGCCGCGCGGCTTCTGGTCGAGCGGCTCGGCCTGAGGCCGATGCGACTCCGCAACGAGCTCGAGCGCCTCGCGCTCTGGGCGGGAGAGGGGGGCAGGGTCGAGATGCAGGACCTCGAGGCGATGGTGGCGGACACCTCCGAGGAGGCGATCTGGACGCTGGCCGACGCGGTCGTCGCCGGAGACGAGACAGAGACGATGCGCGTGGCCGAGGTCCTCGTCGCGCAGGGCGAGGCGCTGCCTCGCATCGTCTATGCGCTCGCGCCGCGGCTGCGCCAGGCGCTGCGGGCGGCGACGGAGCTCGAGGCTGGGAAGCCGCCCGGCGAGGTCGCGAAGGGGCTCTCGATGCACCCGTACGCGGCGAAGATGCTCGTCGCCAAGGTCAAGGACAGGACTGCGGAGGACCTGGATTCGTCGATCCGCGCGCTCGCCGACCTCGAGCTCTGGTCGCGTGGCGGCTCCGACTACGCCGAGGGGGTCGCGTTCACGCTGTCGCTGCGCAGGGCCATCGGACTGGTCCCGGACGAGACTGAGCCCCTTTCCTGGGCGCTGCAGTGATGCGGGCTACTTCGTGGGGGTGGCGGCGAGGCTCGCGGCGCGGGACTTCTTTCGCGCGCCGGTGTTCCGGTGCAGGGCGCCCTTCTGGACGGCCTTGTCGATCCGGGAGATCAGCGTCTTGTACTCCGAGGCGATCGTGTCGGCATCGCCCGACTGAACAGCGGCCTCGAGCCGCTTGAAGTGAGTCTTCACGGAGCTCCGAAAGCGCAGGTTCTCGATCCGCTCACGCTCGGTGCGCGCGTTCCGCTTCTTTTGTGAGGCGATATTGGCCATGAAAAGACCCGCGGGGCGGGCGGCGAAGAGAATAGAGCAATGACCGAGCGGGGCGACGGCGAGGACATCAGAGGCGAGCCTCCGGCTCCTCCCGATCCGTTCGATCCCTCGACGCGCGAGTTCCCCGCGTTGCAGCAGAGGGAGGCTGAGCGGATCGAGCGCCGCCACGAGGCGGTGTCGATGGACACCTCGACCTTCATGGCGATCCCGGCGCCGACCCCGTCGACGCCGTTCGTCCCTCCGGAATTCGACGAGAAGGAGGGGAGGCTCGGCCGCTCGACGGCGTTCTTCTCGATCGCAACGGCCTTCTCGCGGGTCGCCGGCCTGGTCCGCGAGATCGTCGCGGCCAGCTACTTCGGCATCACGGGGCCAATGTCGGCCTTCACGATCGCCTTCCAGGTCCCGAACCTGGTGCGCTCGCTGTTCGCCGATGCCGCGATCCAGGCGGCCTTCGTACCGGTCTTCACCGAAGAGCTGGAGAACGGCAACAAGCGGGAGGCATTCAGGCTCGCCTCGACCCTGATCTACCTCGTCACCCTGGTGCTCGGGGCGATCACGGCGCTCTTCATCCTGCTGGCGCCGGTGATCACGCCGATCTTTGCCCCCGGCTTCAGCGGCGAGATCCTCGACCTGACGGTCACGCTCTCGCAGATCCTCTTCCCGATCCTGATCCTGCTCGGCGCCACCGGAATGGTCGTGGGGGTCCTGAACAGCTACGACCGCTTCGCCGCCTTCGCGATCTCGCCCTTCTTCTGGAACGTCGTGATCGTCGCCGTACTCGTCCTGCTCGAACCCGCGTTCCACGGCAACGACCGGATCTACGCATACGCGATCGGGGTGCTCGTGGGGACGGTGGTCCAGCTTGCGATCCCGGCCTGGGACCTGCGCAACACGCCGTTCCGGCTGACCAGGGACTTCGACTGGCACATCCCGGAGGTCAAGAAGGTCCTCCTGCTCATGTTGCCGGTGACGCTGAGCCTGGGGCTGATCAACTTCGACCTGCTCCTCAACAGCATCGTCGGCACGCTTGTGTCGACGGAGGCGCCGGCCGCGATCGACAAGGCGTTCCGCATCTACATGCTGCCGCAGGGGATCTTCTCGGTCGCGGTTGCGACGGTGACGTTCCCGACGCTGGCGCGGTTCGCGGCGCGGCAGGAGTGGGCCAACCTGCGCTCGACGACGGCGAACGGGATGCGTCAGATCCTGCTGCTGCTGATCCCCGCGGCCGCGGCCATCCTCGTCCTCTCGGTGCCGATGACCCGCCTCGTCTACCAGCGCGGCGAGTTCGACGCCCATCAGACCCACCTGGTGGCGCAGGCGCTCTTCTGGTTCGCGTTCTCCCTGCCCTTCAACGGCCTCTATCTGATGCTCACCCGGACCTTCTTCAGCCTTCAGCGCCCCTGGATCCCGACTGCTGTCGCAGGCTCCAACCTCGTCGTCGACATCATCTTCTCCTTTGCCCTCTACTCACCGTTCGGGATTGGCGGCGTCGTCGCCGCGACTGTGATCGCAACGGTCTCGAGCGTGGTCGCCGAGACGGTGATCCTGCGCCGCCAGCTCGACGGACTGGAGCTGGCGCGCCTGATGGCGACGGCCGCCCGGGTTCTCGTCGCGTCCGCGCTCCTTGCGGGCGTCAGCTACCTGGTCTGGGACGGCCTGGATCAGGCTCTCGGACGCGGCACGATGGGCCAGATCATCTCGCTCGGGGTGGCCCTCGCGCGCCGGCTTCGTCACGTACTTCGGCGCCGTCATGGCGCTGCGCGTTCCCGAGGCCAGGCAGATCATGCGCCTCGCCCGGCACATCTGAGGAGCCGGGCTAGGCGGGACGCGGGTCGCCGACCCAGTAGCGCGGGCCCGGGCCCGAGCCGCCGGCGCGGTCGTTCGGATTGGCCAGCTTGCAGCGATCCAGCGAGAGGCAGCCGCAGCCGATGCACTCGGTGAGGCCCGCGCGCAGCCGCTCGAGCTCCGCGATGCGATCGTCGATCCGCGAGGTCCAGCCGGCCGAGAGCCGCGACCAGTCGCTGCGGGTCGGCGCGCGGTCGGGAGGAAGCTTGGAGAGCTCCTCGCCGATCTCGCCGAGAGTCAGGCCGACCCGCTGGGCGAAGACGATGAACGCAATTCGCCGGAGAACCGAGCGGGGGTAGCGGCGGTGGCCCGACCCCGCCCGCTCGGAGGAGATCAGCTCGCGGTCCTCGTAGAAGCGCAGCGCGGAGGCGGCAACGCCGCTGCGCTTCGCCACCTCGCTGATCGTCAGCAGATCGCCCATCGGAACAGGGAATCACGGATCGGCCTTGACTTCAAGCTCACTTGAGCTTGTAGCTTGGCGGCACACCCCGACTTCCCGAGGAGGCCTGATGAGCGACGAGCGAGCAGCGAGCGAGACGATCACCGACGAGGTCACCTCCTGGCCGGGGGTCGACGCCGGGTACGGCAGGCGCGGCGAGTGGAGCTTCCGGGTCAACCGCCACGAGATCGGCCATCTCCACGGCGACCACGCGGCGCACTTCAGCTTCGGCAAGGAGGTCGGCGCCGCGCTGCGAGAGCAGGGGCGCGTGGTCGACCATCCGGTCTTCCCGGGCAAGAACGCGATGGCGGCGCGCCGGATCGAGGACGAGGACGACGTCCGCGACGTGATCGAGCTGATGCGGCTGAACTACGACCGCATCGTCGCCCGCTACGGGCTCTCCTCGCCCGCTACCGCATGATCTCGGCGACCACGTAGCGGCTGGTGATCCGGAAGGCATCCGGATCCTCGTTGCCCTCCTCGTAGATCAGCATCCCGTGGTCGCGGAGCTCCTCGGCGCGCTCGGCCCCGAGCTGCTCTCTTGTCTTGATCCACATGGGGTGATTCTGGAACTCGAACTCCGCAAACTCGCGGGCGGAGGGTGCCTCGAAGGCAATCGTCTCCTGCGCCATCGAGACCGAGAACCCGTGCCCACCGAACAGCTCGCCAAGCGCATCCGCCTCATGCCAGGCGAATGGCGGCGGCCCAGCCGGCTGATCGCTGGCCTGGGCGAGCGCCTCACGCTGGGCCTTGATCGCCGCAAAGAGTGTGCCCTCGGGGATCCATGCTGAAAGGACGATTCGCCCGCCAGGCGTGAGCACTCGCGCCAGCTCGGCAGCAGCGGCATCGGCGTCGGGGGCGAAGATCACCCCGAAGATCGAGATCACGAGATCGGCGCTCGCATCGTCCAGGGGCATGGATGCGGCGTCGCCGAGCATGAATTCGCCTGACAGACCCCGTTCGGTGAACCGTGCTCGCGCTACCTCCAAGAGCCGCTCCGCCGGATCGACGCCCGTCACCTTCGCCCCACGCTCGGCGGCCAGCAGGGCTCCGTTCCCACTCCATGAGGGCGGACTCTACTTCCGAGATCGCGAGCGCCCTACCCTTCCACTCCGCCCATGGACCGAATCCGGAACTTCTCGATCATCGCCCACATCGATCACGGCAAGTCGACGCTCGCCGATCGCATCCTCGAGCTCACCGGGGCGGTCGATGCGCGCACGCACGTCCCGCAGATGCTGGACTCGATGGACCTCGAGCGCGAGCGCGGCATCACGATCAAGGCTCAGGCCGTGCGCGTCGCGTACAAGGCGGCGGACGGCGAGACCTACCATCTGCACCTGATCGACACCCCCGGGCACGTCGACTTCTCCTACGAGGTCTCGCGCAGCCTCGCCGCGTGCGAGGGAGCGCTCCTGGTCGTCGACGCCGCTCAGGGTGTCGAGGCGCAGACCGTCGCCAACGCCTATGCTGCGATCGACGCGGGCCTCGAGCTGATCCCCGTTCTGAACAAGGTCGACCTGCCGGGCGCCGATCCGGACGGGGTGGCCGGGCAGGTCGCCGACCTGCTGGGCGGCGATCCGGGCGAGGCGCTTCGGATCTCGGCGAAGACGGGGCAGGGCGTCACCGACGTCCTCGAGTCGATCGTGCAGCGGATCCCGGCTCCCGACGGTCAGCCCGAGGCGCCGCCGCGCGCGCTGATCTTCGACTCCGAGTTCGACCAGTACCGCGGCGTCGTCGCCTTCGTGCGGATGGTCGACGGGAGGTTCTCCAAGGACGAGCCGATCACCGCGATGCAGGCTCGCACTCAGGCCGACATCGACGACATCGGGTTCTTCACCCCGAAGATGACGCCCGCCAAGGGGATGGCGGCCGGCGAGGTCGGCTACGTGATCACCGGGATCAAGGACGTCACCAAGCTCCGCGTCGGCGACACGCTGACGAGCCGGGAGCGGCCGGCGGCCGAGGCGCTGCCCGGCTATCGCGAGGTTCGCCCGATGGTCTTCTGCGGCCTCTTCCCGATCGACACCGACCGCTACTCGGACCTCCGCGACGCGCTCGACCGCCTCGCCCTGAACGACGCCGCGCTCTCCTATGAGCCCGAGACCTCAGATGCCCTCGGATTCGGCTTCCGCTGTGGGTTCCTTGGCCTCCTGCACATGGACATCGTTCGCGAGCGGCTTGAGCGCGAATACGACCTGGAGCTGCTCGCGACCACGCCCAACGTGCGCTACGAGGTGAAGCTGATCAACACGGGTGAGGTGGTCGAAGTACGCAGTCCGACGGACATGCCCGACCCCGCATCGATCGAGTCGATCCTGGAGCCCTACATCCGCGCCACCATCATCGCTCCCAATGACTTCGTCGGGCCCGTGATGGAGCTCTGCCAGAAGCGCCGGGGCGAGCACGTCGGGCTGCACTACCTCTCGCCGACCCGGGTCCAGGTCCAGTACGACCTGCCCCTGGCGGAGATCGTTCTCGACTTCTTCGACCAGCTGAAGTCGCGCAGCAAGGGCTACGCCTCGCTCGACTACGAGCCGATCGGCAATCGTCCATCCGACCTGGTGAAGCTCGATGTCCTTCTCGCCGGCGACAAGGTGGATGCGCTCTCGCTGATCGTCCACAAGGAGTCGTCCTACGACCAGGGCCGCAACCTGGTCGAGCGCCTCCGCAAGACGATCCCGCGGCAGCAGTTCGACGTCCCGGTGCAGGCCGCGATCGGCGCCAACGTGATCGCCCGCGAGACGGTGAAGGCGGTGCGCAAGGATGTCACGGCGAAGCTCTACGGCGGCGACGTCAGCCGGAAGAAGAAGCTGCTCGAGAAGCAGAAGAAGGGGAAGAAGCGGATGAAGCAGGTGGGCGCTGTCGAGGTCCCGCAGGAGGCGTTCCTCGCCGTCCTGGAGATGGACGGAGATGGCAAGTAGCGAGGAGCGCGCCGCACTGGCGCGTCGGGGCATGGAGGCCTTCAACGCCGGAGATGTTGCCGGGATGCTGGCTGTCCTCTCGAAGGACATCGAGGTGTATGCCTCACCGGAGATGGCCAACGCCGGGGAATTCCGCGGGCACGACGGGTTCATCTCCTGGATCACGGCCTGGACCGATGCGTGGGAGGAGATCTCCGCGGAGGTGACCGACACGATTCCCGTCGGGGATCGCCACATCGTCACCGCGATCCATCAGGAGGGCCGCGGCCGTGACGGGATCATGCTGAGCATGGAGCTCGCCTTCCTCTTCGAGATGGGAGACGACGGGCTCTGCAGCTATCTGGCGATGGTCCCCACCCCGGAAGAGGCCGCCGAGATCGCGCGGGAGCGCGAGGGCGTCAGCTAGGGCCGGCTTTCACGCGGCGCAGTGGCAGGCCGATCCGCGACTCCACCTTGGCGAGCGGGTCCTTGCCGTTGCCGGTGAGCAGGATCACCTCGTCCGCGGGAAAGTCGTGAAGCTCATCCTCGAGCGCCTGGGCCGGGTCGGAGTCGCCGACGGAGCCACTCACCGGCAGACCAGCGGCGACCAGAGCGCCGGCGGACCTGGCCAGCAGACCCTGTGCCTCGCGCCGGGCCTTGTCCTCGGCGGAGAGCCAGCGATCGAGGCGGTGACTGGGCACGGGCACGACCAGCCGCACGTCTTCCGCCGAGCCGGCGAGATCCGCGATCCGCTGGGCCGAGTCGGCGGTCGCCTCCGCGGTGGCCACGACGAGCACGCGGTGGCCGGTATCCCGGGAAGAGACCACCTCGAGCCGCCGGTCGGGCCTCGCGCGGGCGGCGAACACGACCAGGGCCGTGACGGCGAGCGCCCCCACGGCCATCCCCAGGCCCGCCCCGAAGGTCCCGGCAGTCGCCATCGCGGCCACGATCGGCACGCAGATCGCCGCGATGATCAGCGGGATCGCGTACGGGCGGAAGCGCACTCCTCCCTCCGCGTCCCTGGTGGTAAGGAACCGAGACACGTTCGATGTCTAGCCTAGCCCCGGACCGGCCATGCGGCGCGGATCTCGGCTCAGTGCCTAGAATCGCGCGTCGCCCATGCCCGTGAAGACCGACGCCATCGGGAAGCAGTGGCCCGCCGCCACCTATGAGGTGGGCGCCGAGAAGATCCGCGAGTACGCCGACGCGATCGGGGCCGGGAGCGACGTCCATCGCGACCACGAGGCGGCGAAGTCGGCCGGCTTTCGCGATCTGGTTGCTCCGCCGATGTTCTGCGTCGTCTACAGCGCCCGGGCGATGGGCCCGGCGATCCTCGATCCGGAGGTCGGCATCAACCTCGCCGCCATGCTGCACGGCTCACAGGCGTTCGAGTGGGACGAGCCGGTCTGCGACGGCGACGTGATCGAGACGACCGTCACCTGCACGGAGATCTACGAGAAGGACGGCAAGGGCTTCTACGTCTTCGAGAGCGTGTCCACCAACCAGGATGGGAAGCAGACCGTGAAGGGCACCTGGACCAACATCGTCAGGGGGGTGTGATGGCCAAGCTGAAGGACCTGAAGGTGGGCGACTCGATCCCGGAGCTCAAGGTGACGCCCGACAAGTACCTCCCGCACCGCTACGCCGGCGCGTCCGGGGACTTCAACCCGATCCACATCGACCCTGAGTTCGCCAAGGCGGTCGGCCTGCCGGGCAACATCCTCCACGGCCTCTGGATGATGGCCCAGGTCGCGCGCGGCAGCGCCCAGCTGGCCGGCGGGGACCCGCGTGCGCTCAAGCGGCTCTCCGTGCAGTTCCGGGGGATGGGATTTCCGGAGCAGGAGCTGGTCGTCAGCGGGACGGTCAAGGAGGCAGGCGGCGGCCGCCTGGTGATCGACACGGTCGCCGCCCAGGGCGACAACCAGGTGATCCGGAACGCCCAGGCAGAGCTGAGCGCGGATTAGCGGGCGCCGCGTTCCTATCATCAGCTCTGTGCCGAGCGAACGCCAGAGCCAGATCCTGAGATTGCTGGTCGAGCGCTACGTCGACGACGGGCGGCCCGTCGGGTCGCACGCGCTTGCCGATCGCGACGACATCGACTGGAGCCCCTCAACCGTGCGCGCGGAGCTCGCCAGCCTGGAGGACGAGGGTTTTCTCACCCATCCGCACACCTCCGCCGGGCGCGTGCCGACCGATACCGGCTACCGCTTCTACGTCGAGCGGCTGCTCTCGCAGCAGGACCGCCTCCCGCAGCCGGCGTCGAACGACCTCGGGATCTCGCGAATGAGACGCGAGGTGGACGTCGCGATTCGCGAGACGACCACGACCCTCTCCAAGATCACCGATCTGGTCGCCCTGGTCACGGCCCCGCCGCTCCACACCGCCACGATCCACCGGATCGAGGTTCTGCGCCTGCAGCCGAAGGTCGTGATGGTCATGGTGATCGCCTCGAACGGCGGCGTCACCAAGCGCGTCTTCACCTTCGAGGAGGAGGTCGACACCGGGCTCGTCGAATGGGCCGCGAGCTACCTGAACGAATGCCTCACCGGACTCGGGATCGGCGCGCGCATGGTCGCCGACCGCCTGCGCGACCCGGAGCTGGGCCCACCGAGATGGGTTTCCTGGGCGAGATCTCGAGCGCCTTCACCGACCTCGAGGAGTCCGCCGAGGACACGCTCTACGTCGACGGCACTGCCCGTCTCCTCTCGGAGGAGCATCTGGCCGACCTGCCACACGCCGACGACCTGATGCGGGCCTTGGAGCGCCGGGTGAACGTGCTGCGCGCGCTGCGCACCGCCCTCGACTTCCGCTCGGTGTTCGTCTGGATCGGGGGCGAGAACCCGGCGCCGGAGCTGCGCTCGGTGAGCGTGGTCGGCGCCAACTACGGCCTCGGCTACCGCAACCTCGGCTCGGTCGGGATCATCGGTCCGCTGCGGATGGACTACGCGACCGCGATCGCCAACGTCAGGGGCGCCGCCGGCGAGCTCTCCCGCTTCTTCGAGACGGTCTACGACGAGTAGGCCCCTTCGATGGCCAAGCGCGACTACTACGAGGTGCTGGGCGTCGAGCGGGGCGCGCCCGAGAGCGAGATCAAGAAGGCGTTCCGGAAGCTGGCACGCGAGCTACACCCGGACGTCAACGCGCACGATCCCCAGGCCGAGGAGAAGTTCAAGGAGGCGGCGGAGGCCTACGAGGTGCTCTCCGACTCGGAGCGCCGCCAGACCTACGACCGCTTCGGACATGACGGGCTGCGCTCCGGCGGCTTCACGCCGGGTGGCGGGTTCGGCAACCTCCAGGACATCTTCGAGTCGCTGTTCGGCGGCGGCGATCCCTTCGGCGGGTTCGGGGGTGGTCCGGCGGCCGGCGCGGACATCGGCGCGGTCGTCGAGATCGGCTTGGATGACGTGCTGGAGGATCAGACGCGCGAGATCTCATTCGACGCGGTCGTCGTCTGCGAGCGCTGCCGCGGCAACGGGGCCGAGCCCGGGAACGCCGATCGAGACCTGCCCGAAGTGCGAGGGGAGTGGGCAGATCCGCGAGGTCAGTCGCAGCATCCTCGGCCAGATCGTCCGGGCGATGCCGTGCGATCGCTGCGGCGGCGACGGCCGCATCCCCGAGACGCCCTGCGAGCGCTGCGGCGGAGCGGGCCGGGTCTCTGAGGAGCGCACGTGGGAGGTTGACATCCCGGCCGGGATCGAGGACGGCCAGCGGGTCCGGATCGCAGGAGCCGGGCACGCTGGAGAGGCGGGTGCGCGGCAGGGCGATCTGTACGTGGAGATCCGGGTCGAGCAGGATGAGCGGTTCGCCCGTCAGGGGACCGAGCTGATCTCCCGTGTCGAGGTGCCGGTGACGACGGCGATCGTCGGCGGCGAGGTCTTCGTGCCGACCCTCGAGGGCGAGGTCGCCGTCGAGGTGCCCGCCGGCACCCAGCACGGCGAGACCACGGCGCTCAGCGGCCGCGGCCTCCCGCCGCTTCGCGGTGGGCGGCGCGGGGACCAGCACATCGTCTTCGAGCTGGTGGTGCCGACCGATCTGGATGACGAGCAGCGAGAGGCCGCGGAGAGCCTGGCCGAGGCGCTCGGGCAGCAACAGGCGTCTCCCCGGAGATGATCCGACTGGCGGTCCGCTGCGCTCCGGAGTACGCGGAGGCGGTGATGGCGAACCTGCTCGAGCTCGCGCCGAACGGGCTCGAGGAGGAGAGGGGCCCAGGCTGGGTCGAGTACGCGATCTACGGACCGCCGGGAGAGGTTCCCGACATGGGCGAGATCCAGGCGGCCGCGGGCGGCGGGCTGGTGGACGTCACGACCACCTCGGTTCCCGATGACTGGGCGGATCGCTGGGCGGACTTCCATCGCCCGATCGAGGTCAGCGGCCGGATCGGGGTGCGCCCATCGTGGTGGGATCCCAAGGACGGCCTGATCGACGTCGTCGTGGACCCGGGCCGGGCCTTCGGTACCGGGGGACATCCGACGACGCGCCTGTCACTCGAGCTGCTGATCGAGCTGGAGCAGGCCGGCGAGGCAGCGGGGCCGATCGCGGATTGGGGGACGGGCTCGGCCGTGCTCGCGATCTCCGCGGCCAAGCTGGGCTGGTCGCCGGTGACGGCGTGCGACCGCGAGCCCGCCTCATTGGAGGCCGCGCAGGCCAACGCGGCCGTGAATGGCGTGGAGCTGGCTATCGAGAGGGTGGACGTTCGGGAGAGCCTGCCGTCGGTGGCACCCACGGTGGTCGCCAACCTGACGGCAAACCTGCTCGTTGACTGTGCCCGCCATCTCGAGGGCGCAGCGGAGATCCCGCGAACCTGCGTCTGCTCGGGAATGCTGGAGACGGAGGCCGACAGGGTCGCCGAGGCGTTCTCCGCGGTGGGATTGGCCGAGAGCGAGCGCCGCGGCAACGGCGAATGGGCCGCGTTGCTGCTGCGCGCCTGACTCGGCCGACGCCCCCGATATATTCCGCGCGTGCTCGGGGTGGTCCGTTTCTATGACGTGGCGATATTCATCCACGTCGCCGCGGTGGTCATCGGGTTCGGCGTGACCTTCAGCTACCCGATCTTCCTACGACACGCCGTGCGGTCCGCGCCGCGCAGCATGCCGTATCTGCTGACGACGATCGACACCGTCGGCAGGGCCGTGGTCGGACCGAGCGCGCTGCTCATCCTGATCAGCGGGATCTACCTGGTGGCCGATGGGCCCTTCGACTACGGCGACACCTTCGTCAGCGTGGGGCTGCCGATCATCATCGTCCTGATCCTGGTCGGCCCTCTCTTCTTCGCAAGGAAGGGACGTCAGTTGGAGGGAATCGTGAGCCGCGACATAGATGCGGCCGGCACCGGAGAGGTCAGGCTCGGCGCCGAGTTCGACACCGTCCTCGGGCAGATCATGAGCGTCGGCTACGTGACCGACCTGCTGGTACTGATCGCGCTCTTCTTCATGATCGTCAAGCCCTAGCGCCAGTCATCATCCCTGGCTGAATGGAAGCCGCCGATTCGAGCGCGGGCCTGCCGATCGCCATGTTCGACTCCGGCGTCGGAGGCCTGACGGTCCTCCACGAGTGCCTGGTCTCGCTGCCCGAGGAGGACTACGTCTACCTCGGCGACGACGCTCGCTTCCCATACGGAGCGCAGACGACCGAGGAGCTGCGCGGCCATGTCGAGCAGGTCACGCGGTACCTGATCGAACGCGGGGCGAAGCTCCTGGTGATCGCCTGCAACTCAGCGGCTTCCGCCGGGCAGGAGGCGGCGAGAGAGATCGCCGGCGAGGCCGGGGTCGAAGTTGTCGCGGTGATCGACCCCGAGGCGGAGATCGCCAGCGCGCTCACGCAGTCAGGGAACGTCGGAGTGCTGGCCACCCCGGCCACCGTCCGGAGCGGCTCGTACCTGCGCGCGCTCTCGCATCAGCATCGCGCCCTGACCATCACGGAGGTGGAGGCCCCCGATCTGGCCGCCGTGATCCAGCGCGGATTCCCGTTCTCCCAGAGCGTCGTCGAGATGGTGCGCTCCTACTGCGAGCCGTTGAAGAAAGCCGAGGTCGACACGGTCATCCTTGGCTGCACCCACTACCCGCTGGTCGCCCCGATGCTGCAGCGGGTGCTCGGGCGGGACGTGAGGCTGGTCACCGCCGGTCACGCGATCGCCGCGACGGCGCAGCGTGCTCTCGAGGAGGCGGGGCTGGAGAACCCCGGCAATGAGGAGGGGACCTATCGGTTCCTCTGCACCGGCGACGCCGAGGCCTTCCGCGAGCTCGGGACGCGCTTCCTGCAGATGCCGCTCGGCGACGTCGAGCACGTCGATCTGCCGTGAGCTGCCTGGCCGTGGCGGCCGAAGACATCCCGTTCGTCCCGTGGGGCCTGCTGATGATCGCGGTCGCGCTCTACGTCGTCGCGGTAGCGGCCCTGATCGCCGCCGGGCGCCGCGAGGACGCCCGTGCGCTTGCCGGCTTCATCCCCGACTGCGTCGTGCTCGTCTCGCGCCTCGCCCGCGACCGGCGCATCTCATGGCCGCGCAGGGCGGCCCTCTTCGGGGTGCTCGGCTATCTCGCGCTTCCGATCGACCTCGTCCCGGACTTCCTGCCGGGCATCGGCCAGCTCGACGACGCCGTCGTGCTCGGGCTGGCGCTGCGGCTGGTCGTCCACGCCGGCGGCACGGCGATGGTGCGCGAGGCCTGGCCCGGCCCGGAGGCGTCGCTCACCGTGGTCCTGCGCGCCGCGGGACTCGAGACGAACGGCGTGTCCCGCCAAGGATCGCACCCCTGAGGCGGCCCAGGACCGGCGCTGGATCGCCACCCACCTCCTCGCCGGTAGTACCACTACCGGCTTCGTCGGCGGTCGGCGTTCAGCTTGGTCCTGAACCGCCTCACGGGCACGCCCTTAACGGGACACGCCGTACGGGACAGCCACGCCGCCGACTACGCTTTAGGCGATGAGCATCCTCGAACAGGTCCAGGAGGACGTGAGGACGGCGATGAAGGCCGGCGAGAAGGAGCGGGTCGGCCAGCTGCGCATGCTCGTCAACGCCCTCCAGACGGAGGAGAAGGAGGGCAAGGGCGACGAGGTCGCGGCGCTCCAGCGCGAGCGTAAGCGCCGTCTCGACGCCGCGGAGGCCCTGCGCGAGGGCGGCCGGACGGAGGGAGCCGACGTCGAGGAGGCGGAGGCGGAGCTGATCGAGGGCTACCTGCCCGCGCAGCTCTCCGACGAGGAGCTCTCCGAGCTGGTGGCCGGCGCGCTCGAGGAATCGGGCGCCAGCGAGGCCAAGGACATGGGGGACGTCATGAAGGTGCTGATGCCGGAGGTCGGCGGACGAGCCGACGGCAAGCGCGTCAGCCAGGCGGTGCGCGAGAAGCTTGGCGCGTAGGCAGCTGGAGATCGACAACACCGTCGCCGCGGAGCTGGCCGGCTCCGAGGACGCCGTGCTTCGCGCCCTCGAGGGCCATCTCGACGTCGACCTCTACCTGCGCGGCAACGTCCTCACCCTGGACGGCGACGCCAACGGCGTCCAGACGGCCGAGACGGTGGTCGGCGAGCTGGTCGACCTGATCGAGCAGGGCCACGAGATCGCACCGGGGACGATCGAGGCCGTCACCGGCGCGCTCGACAAGCACGAGAGCCCGGCGGAGATCCTCGAGGACGTCGTCTGGCAGCACCGCAACACGCGGGTCGCGCCGAAGACTGTCAACCAGAAACAGTACGTCGACTCGATCCGCCGTCACACGATCACCTTCGGGATCGGCCCCGCCGGCACCGGCAAGACCTTCCTGGCGGTGGCGATGGCGGCCGCCGCTCTCTCGCGGGGTGACGTCAGCCGGGTGATCCTCACCCGGCCCGCGGTGGAGGCCGGCGAGCGCCTCGGCTTCCTCCCCGGCGACATCCAGGCGAAGGTCGACCCTTACCTGCGGCCGCTCTTCGACGCTCTCTACGACATGCTCGATCCCGAGAAGGTCAATGCCTACTTCGAGCGCGGCACGATCGAGGTGGCGCCGCTGGCCTTCATGCGGGGCCGCACCCTGAACGACTCCTTCGTGATCCTCGATGAGGCCCAGAACACGAGCCCGGAGCAGATGAAGATGTTCCTGACGAGGCTCGGGTTCGGCTCGAAGATCGTCGTCACCGGCGACATCACCCAGATCGACCTGGAGCGTGGGTCGAAGTCCGGCCTCGTGGAGGTCGGCAACATCCTGAACGAGGTCCAGGACATCAGCTTCATCCGCTTCGGAGGCGAGGACGTCGTCCGCCACAAGCTGGTCCAGCGGATCGTCGCCGCCTACGGCGAGGCCGAGAGCCGCTCCGCGCCGGGCGATGGCGAGGGCGGCTGAGATCGACCTCTCGGACGTCCCAGGCGATTTGCGGCGACCGGTTGGGGCGGCCCTGCACGCGGCCGGGGTGGACGACGGCCACATCGGGGTGCAGATCGTCGGGGAGGGGAGGATGCGCACCCTCAACTACGCAGCGCGTGGGGTGGACGAGGCAACCGATGTGCTCGCTTTTCCGATCGACGACCAGGAACATGACCAGGGACCAAGGGAGCTCGGCGACGTCTTCATCTGCCCCGAGAAGGCGACGAACGTGGTCGAGGCCGCCGTGCACGGCGCGCTCCACCTCTGCGGCTTCGACCACGAGACCGACAACGGCGAGATGCTCGAGCTGCAGGCCAAGGTAATGGCCGAGCTGCAGTGAGCAGGGCCGGCTTCGTCGGGCTCGCGGGCCGTCCCAACGTCGGCAAGTCGACCCTCGTCAACGCGATCGTCGGGGCCCACGTCGCGATCGTCTCCGAGCGCCCGCAGACGACCCGCCGCGCGATCCGCGGAGTGGCGACCGACCTCGCCGCGGATTGGCAGCTCGTGATGACCGATCTCCCGGGGGTGCAGCGCCCGCGGGACGCTCTCACCGAGCGGATGCAGCGCAGGGTGGAGAGGGAAATCGCCGACTCCGATGCGGTTCTCTTCGTCATCAATGCCGAGCAGGGCGTCGGGCCCGGCGATCGCTTCATCTCCAAGGCGCTGCTCCAGTCGAGCATCGACACGCCGGTCGTCTGCGCCGTCAACAAGATCGACCGGCTGAACAACGCCGAGACGGCGGCCGTGCTCTCGCAGGTCGGCGAGATCCACGGCGTTGACGAGATCTATCCGGTCAGCGCCAGGAAGGGCCACGGCCTGGAGCCGATGATCGCGAAGCTCGTCGAGCTCCTGCCCGAGAGCCCCTTCCTCTTCCCGCCGGAGCAGCGCTCGGACCTGCCCAGCGAGGTCCTGCTCGCCGAGCTGATCCGCGAGCAGGTCCTGCGCCGGACTCGCGACGAGCTGCCGCACGCCGTCGAGGTCCAGGTCTCCGAGGTCACCCACCGCGAGGACGGCGTTGTCGAGGTTCATGCCCACGTCTGGGCGGAGACCGAGTCCCAGAAGGGAATCCTGATCGGCTCGGCCGGCCGCAAGATCAAGGAGATCGGAACCGCTGCCCGCGGCGAGCTCGAGAAGGAGCTGGGAGCCCGCGTCTTCCTGGACCTGCAGGTGCGGGTGCGCAAGCGCTGGCGCCGGGACGAGGGCCTGCTCGACCGCCTCGGGATCGAATAGCCGCTGAACCCGCGCCTTCAAGGCGCAAGCAGGGGGTTCGTACAATCGCGCGATGGTCGTTCAGGCCGCCAGAGACGCGGCGAAGATTCGCTTCGATGAGCGCGGGCTCGTTCCGTGCGTGATGCAGGACGCCCGCTCGGGCGAGGTGCTCACCCTCGCCTACATGAACGAGGAGTCGCTGCTGCTCACGCTGGAGACGCGCGAGATCCACCTCTACAGCCGCAGCCGCCGCGAGATCTGGCACAAGGGCGCGACCTCCGGGAACGTCCAGCGGGTTCGGCAGATTCGCTACGACTGCGACGGCGACGCTCTGGTGGCGCTGGTCGACCCCGTCGGGCCCGCCTGCCACACGGGTGAGCGCTCCTGCTTCTACCGGGACCTCGAGGGGACGGGCGACCCCGGCGTGGAGGCACCCGGTGTGGCCGGCGAGCCTGCGCTGCTGCCCTATGAGGCCCTCGCCACGCTGGAGCGGACGCTCGTGGCGCGACAGCGCAAGCGTCCGCAGGGCAGCTACACGGTGGAGCTGCTCGAGGACTCGAAGCTCGCGGGCGAGAAGGTCTACGAGGAGGCCGCCGAGGTCGTCAAGGCCGTCAACTCGGAGTCCGAGGAGCGGGTCGCCGAGGAGGGCGCAGACGTCGTCTACCACCTGGCCGTGCTGCTCCTCTCGCGCGGCATCTCGATGGCGGAGGTCCTCCACGTCCTGAACGGCCGCCGGCGGGCGCGATGAACACCGTCGGGGCCCCCGACAAGACGGGTCGCGCTGTCGCGCGCCCTCGCATGATGCCCGGCCTCGAGCCGGACCTCGACCGCGCCCGGGAGCTGGCACAGAGCGCCAACGTCGTGCCCGTCCGCTACCGGTTCATCGACGATTGCGAGACGCCGGTGAGCGCCTTCCTGAAGCTGCGCGGCGAGGGGCCGGCGTTCCTGCTCGAGTCGGCGGAGCAGGGCCGGCTGGGTCGCTGGTCCTTCCTGGGCTTCCGCCCACGGGCGATCCTGCGCTGGTCGGACGGCCGCCTCTCCGAATGGGGCGGGGACACCGCGGCGGAATCCGGCACGGGTGCCGCACCGGACCGCGTCACCGAAGCGCCGGACCCGTACGCCGCGGCGGCCGAGTACCTCGGCCGCTACGAGATCGCCGAACCGGATGAGCTGCCGCCGTTCGCCGGAGGCGCCGTCGGATTCTTCGGCTACGACCTGGTGCGCACGGTTGAGCCGCTCGCCGAGCCCAACCCCGACCCAGTCGGTCTCCCCGACATGGCCCTGATGATCACCGACGTTCTCGTCGCCTTCGACCACCAGCGCCACGAGGTGACGCTGATCGCCAACGCCTTCGTGGAGGACGGCGGGATCGAGGAGGCCTACAGCAGGGCCGTGGACACGATCGGCGAGGTGCGCGAGCGGCTGCGCGAGCCGGTCCCCGCCGTCGAGCCGGCTGCGGAGAGGCCACCGATCGACTTCCAATCCAACATGAGCCGCGAGCAGTTCGAGCAGACGGTGTCCCGGATCATCGAGTACGTCCACGCCGGCGATGCGTTCCAGGTGGTCCCGTCGCAGCGCTTCACCTCCCCCTGCCCGGTCGAGGCGTTCTCCATCTACCGCGGTCTCCGCACCGTCAATCCCTCGCCCTACATGTACTTCCTCGACTTCGGCGACTTCGAGATCGCCGGGGCCTCACCGGAGCCGCTGGTGAAGGTGACCGGGGACCGCGTTGAGACCAGGCCGATCGCCGGCACCTACCCGCGCGGCGCCGATGAGGAGGAGGACCGCCTCGCGGCCGAGCGCCTGCTCCAGGACGCGAAGGAGCGCGCCGAGCACGTGATGCTGGTCGACCTCGGACGCAACGACCTTGGTCGCGTCTGCGCGTACGGCTCGGTCAAGGTCGACGAGCTGATGGTCGTCGAGACCTACTCGCACGTCCTCCACATCGTCAGCCAGGTCTCGGGCAAGCTGCGGGAAGACGTCAGCGCCATGGACGCGCTGCGCTCCATCCTCCCGGCGGGCACGCTCTCCGGCGCGCCGAAGGTTCGAGCCATGCAGATCATCGACGAGCTCGAGCCGCAGAAGCGGGGGCCGTACGGAGGCGCGGTCGGCTATCTGAGCTACACGAGGGACCTGGACACGGCGATCTACATCCGCTCGGTCGTCGTCAAGGACGGCCTCGTGCACGTGCAGGCGGGCGGCGGCACGGTGGCCGATGCCAAGCCCGCCTACGAGTACAACGAGTCGGTCAACAAGGCGAAGGCGGTCTTCCGCGCCGTCGAGCTCGCGGCCGAGCAGCCGGAGTGGCCCTGATGCCCGGGGTGCTCGTCATCGACAACTACGACTCCTTCACCTACAACCTCGTCCAGTACCTGGGGGAGCTGGGGGCGGAAATCGGAGTGGTGCGGAACGACAAAGCGACCGTGGACGAGCTGGTCCGCCTGAAGCCCGACCGGCTCGTCGTCTCGCCGGGTCCGTGCACACCGAAGGAGGCCGGGATCTCGGTTGAGGCAATTCGCACCTTCGCCGAGGCGGGCACGCCCGTCCTCGGAGTATGTCTCGGCCACCAGTCGATGGTGGAGGCGTTCGGCGGCAAGGTGGTGCGCGGCGATCCGATCCACGGCAAGGACGCGGAGGTGAAGCACGACGGCCGCTCGATCTATGAGGGCCTCTCGAACCCGCTGGTCGCCGGCCGCTATCACTCGCTGATCGCCGATCCCGAGCTCCCGGACGAGCTCGAGCTGAGCTCGAGCTACGGCGACGTCGTAATGGGCGTCCGCCACCGCGAGCTGCCCGCCGAGGGCGTGCAGTTCCACCCCGAGTCGGTCCTCACCCCGCAGGGCAAGAAGCTGCTGGCTAACTTCCTGGGCGACTAGCCCCGCGCCTCGACCATGCCCAACGACATCCTCACCCGCGCGATCGACGAGATTTGCGCCGGCACGCACCTGACGGCCGATCACACCTCCGCGGCGCTCGCCGAGATCATGGAGGGACGGGTCGGCGAGGTGCAGACCGCGGCCTTCCTGATCTCCCTGCGCGCCAAGGGCGAGACCGTCTCGGAGCTGGTCGGCCTGGCGCGAACGATGCGGTCCCTGGCCGCCCACGTCGAGATCCACAAGCCCGGTTTGCTCGACACCGCCGGCACCGGAGGCGGCCCGACCACCTTCAACATCTCGACCACAGCGGCGCTGATCGCGGCGGGGGCGGGGTGCAACGTCGCCAAGCACGGCAACCGCTCGGCGACGAGCCGCTCGGGCTCAGCCGACGTGCTCGAGGCGCTGGGCGTCGACATCGAGCTTTCCCCGGCGGAGGTGGCCACCTGCATCGACGACGTCGGCTTCGGGTTCATGTTCGCCCCGAAGCACCACAAGGCGATGGCCCACGTGATTCCGGTTCGCAAGGAGCTTGCCGTCCGCACGATCTTCAACTTCCTGGGCCCGCTCACGAACCCGGCCGGAGCGAACGCGCATCTGCTGGGCGTCTCGGACCGCAGCTACCAGGAGATCATCGCCGACGCCCTCCTCCAGCTCGGCTGCCTGCGGGCGCTGGTCGTCTCGGCCGACGACGGGATCGACGAGCTCAGCATCGCGTCGCGGACGAGGGTGATCGAGGTTGCCGACGGAGGGACCGAGGAGTGGTTCGTCGAGCCGGACGACCTCGGCCTGAATACCGCGCCCCTCGATGCGATTCCGGGCGGCGAGCCGGCCGAGAACGCGGGGGTGGTCCGGTCGGTGCTCGAAGGCGAGACGGGCCCGACGCGCGACGTCTCGATTTTGAACGCGGGGGCGGCGATCTATGTGGCCGGCGGCGCGAGCGACCTCGCCGGTGGAGTGGCGAAGGCCACCGAGGCGATCGACTCGGGCGCCGCGGCGAGCGTTCTCGCCAGATTGGTCGCGCGATCTCGCGAGCTGTCCGCAGCGAGCTAAGGTCCACCGGACGAGATGGGGATGATCGAAGAGCTGGTCGGGTCTGCACGCGCAGGTGCGGCGCGACGCCGCGCCGAAGTCCCCTTGGAGGAACTCGAGGGGAGGCTGGCCGAGAGGCCGGAGCAGCGTCCGTTCGGTGAGGCCCTGGTACGGCCCGGCCTGTCGGTGATCGCGGAGTTCAAGCGCCGGTCGCCGAGCGCCGGGTCGATTCGCGACGGCGTCGCTCCGGCGGAGATCGCTCGGGCCTACGAGGAGGGAGGAGCGGCGGCGATCTCCGTATTGACGGACGTCGATCACTTCGGCGGCTCTCTCGGCGATCTGAGAGCGGCCCGCGAGGCGTGCGCCCTCCCGGTTCTGCAAAAGGACTTCATCGTCGACCGCTACCAGCTCTACGAGGCCGCGCTCGCGGGAGCCGACGCCATCCTCCTGATCGTCGCCGCCCTCGACCAGGAGGAGCTCGCGCGGCTTGTCGATGAGGCACAGGGTCTCGACCTTGATGCCGTGATCGAGGTGCACACCGAGGCGGAGCTCGAAAAGGCGCTGACGGTCGATGCGGAGATCCTCGGGATCAACAACAGGAACCTCGACGACTTCACCGTGGACGTCCAGACGACCTACGAGTTGATCACGGACGTGCCGGCCGGCAAGACCGTCGTCTCCGAGAGCGGGATCTCGGACCGGGCCACGCTGGAGGAGCTCGAGCGGGTCGGCGTGGACGCCGTCCTGATCGGCGAGGCGCTGATGCGCGCCGATGACCCGGGGGCAAAGCTCAGAGAGCTGACCGCCGACGAGGACTCGACCCGCGAGCATCTCCTTCCCTGAGTAATTAGAGAACGCGAAGGCGCTGCTTAGAGTGGGTTAAGCGGCCGGCTGCACACTGGCCCGCATGCAGTCCCTGAAGAGATTTCTCGCGACCAGCTTCGGGTCCGCCGTCGCCGGCGGCCTCGTGGTGCTGGTGCTCGGCCTGGTCCTGATCCAGACAGGTGTCGTGAACACGGGCGACGACAACAGCTCGGCGCCCGTGATCGCACCGGCGGCGCTGGCGCGGCCCGCGAGCAATTCGAGCCAGGGGCTGACGGTCCACGACATCTACCAGCGCGACGGTGAGGGCGTCGCCTTCATCCGCTCGACGATCGTGCAGAAGACCCAGTCCGCGTTCGGCTTCCCGCAGCAGCAGAGCAGCGAGGCCACCGGATCCGGGTTCCTGATCGACAACGACGGTCACATCCTCACCAATGCGCACGTGGTCGAGGGCGCCCAGAAGGTCGAGGTCCAGCTGGGCAACGGCTCGGAGCAGCAGGCGCAGGTGGTCGGGTCCGATCCCTCCAGCGACATCGCTCTTCTCAAGGTCGACAACACCGAGGGCACCCACCCGCTGCCGCTCGGCGACTCGTCGAAGGTGGAGGTCGGCGATCCCGTAGTGGCGATCGGCAACCCCTTCGCCCTCGACCGCACCGTGACCAGCGGGATCGTCTCCGCGCTCCAGCGCCAGATCCAGGCGCCCAACGGCTTCTCGATCAGCGACGTGATCCAGACCGACGCCGCGATCAACCCCGGCAACTCCGGCGGCCCCCTGATCGACGGCGCCGGACAGGTGATCGGGATCAACTCCCAGATCGAGAGCCAGAGCGGCGGCAACGAGGGCGTCGGCTTCGCCGTCCCGATCAAGACCGCCGCCGACGTCGTTTCGCAGCTCGAGAACGGCGGCCAGGTCCACCAGGCCTACCTCGGCATCTCCGGTGGCGACATCACCCCGGAGATCGCCCATGCGCTCAACCTCCCCGTCACCCAGGGCGTCCTGATCGAGCGGGTTCTCAACGGCGGCCCGGCGGATGACGCGGGCATCAAGGGCGCGACCGGCCAGGCGACCATCTCCGGCCAGACCTTCCCGGTGGGCGGCGACATCATCACCAAGGTCGACGGCAAGCCGATCAGCGGCATGGACGACGTGGTCTCGGCAGTCAACGACCACAAGCCGGGCGACGAGATCACCCTGACGGTCTTCAGCGGCAGCCAGCAGAAGGACGTCACCGTGAAGCTCGGAGACCGCCCGACGCACGTCCAGGACTCGAACTCGAGCTCTCTGCCGTAGGTAGCGCTCTAGCCGGCGGGGACGACGCCGTGCTCGATCAGGCTCTCACCCGTCTCGGCGATCGTGTCCTCGATCGGCCGCGGTGACCAGCCGAGCGTGTTCTGTGCCTTCTCCGAGGAGAGCTCGGAACGCTTCCCGAGAGAGCCGACGATCGAGCGGATGCCGCCGTCGAAAAGGGCCATGCCCCGGACGACGAAGTCGGGAATGGTCCGAGTGGGCACCTTCGAGGCACGATCGCCGAGCCGGTCGCGGAGGACCTCCCCTGCCTCGGACATCCAGAGGAACTTGGTGACCGCGATGAAGCGCCGGCCGCCGGCTTCGGGCGTCGTCATCGCCAGGATCTCGAGATTCGCGACGTCCCGTACGTCGACGAAGCTGAAGCCGAGCCGCGGCACGCCCGGCATGCCCTTGAGAAGGCGCTCGACCGCCTGGATCGAATAGGAGAGGTCGTCGTTGAGCACGGGACCGATGATCGCTCCCGGGTTCACAACGGCCAGCCGGTCCTCGGCGCCGCGCTGTTTGACCAGATCCCACGCGGCCTGCTCGGCGATCGTCTTCGAGCGGACGTAGGGCGTCAGGCCCTCCTCATCGGGATCCGTCCAGTCCTCCTCGGTCAGCGTCTTCTTCTCGGCGCCCTTGGCGAGCCGGACCGCGGCGACGGAGGAAGTGACCACCACGCGCTTCACGCCGTGGTCCAGGGCTTTGCCGAGAACGCGCAGGGTTCCCTCGCGGGCCGGAACGATCAGCTCGTCCGGGTCCTTGGGCTGCTTCGGCGGGAAGGGAGACGCAACGTGGAGGACGTAGTCGCAACCCTCGATCGCGTTGTCCCAATGCTCGTCGCTCATCAGCTCCGCCTGGTGCACCGTCAGCCCGCCGCCGGGGTCCACCTGGGATTCCACTGCGGCGTGGACGTCGCGCTCGCGTGACGGGTTGCGGACCGTGGTACGGACGCGGTAGCCGCGCTCGAGCAGCCCGATGATGCACCAGCCGGCCAGAAAGCCCGACCCACCCGTGACTAGAACTGTCTTGCCGTCGCCTTCGGCCATCGGTCCTCGATGACCCTAGTCGAGTGCTGAGGCTTCGCGAACAGCACCTGCACGTCGCGGAGCCGGCGCTCGCGGAAGCCGGCCTCGCTCATCGCCAGCCAGAAGGTCCAGAGCCGCCGGAACCGCTCGTCGTACCCGAGCTCTCCGGCCAGGTCGGAGTTGGCGATGAAGCGCTCGCGCCAGATCTCGAGCGTGCGCGCGTAGTGCGCGCCGATCTCCTCAAGCCACACCGTGCTCATGTCGGTCTCGCCGGCGATGTTGCGCTGGATCACCTCGACCGAGGGCAGGCACCCACTCGGGAAGATCAGCGTGTTGGCGAAGCTCCGCGCCGTCTTCTCGGTCTCGTAAAGGCGGTCGTCGATCACGATCGCCTGGAGGAAGAAGAGCCCGTCGGGATCCAGCAGCTCGGAGCAACGGCGGAAGAAGACGTCGAAGTACTGCCATCCGACGGCCTCGATCATCTCCAGCGAGACGAGCTTCGAGTAGCGGCCGCGAAGATCGCGGTAGTCCTCGAGCAGGACGGTGACGCGGTCCTCGACGCCCGCGTCCCTGATCCGCCGCAGTGCCCCCTCGCGCTGCTCCTGCGAGATCGTCGTGCTCGTGACGCGGCAGCCGTAGCGACTGGCGGCGAAGGCGGCCATTCCTCCCCAGCCGGTGCCGATCTCGAGCAGGTGGTCCTCCGGCCCCAGCTCGAGCGCCGTGCAGATCCGCTCGAGGCGGTGCTCCTGGGCCTCGGCGAGCGTCGCGTCGGGCTCGGGGAAGACCGCTGACGAGTACATCATCGACTCGTCGAGGAAGAGGGCGAAGAGGTCGTTGCCGAGGTCGTAGTGGGCCGAGATGTGACGGCGCGAGGCGCGCTTGCTGTTCCGCGGCACGCGCCACAGCGTGTGCTCCAGCGGCGCGAGCAGGGGGTGGAGGCGGCGGCGCCAGGCGTCGAGGGATCCGAGGTTTCGGCAGGCGATGCGGATCAGCGCGACGAGCTCGTCGCAATCCCAGAGGCCGTCCCGATAGGCCTCGCCGAGGCCGGCGCTGCCGCCGAGGATCGCCCGGTAGAAGCGGGTTGAGTTGACCCTGATGGTCGCCGCCAGATCCGCCGCCGCGTCCCCGAACCGAAGGGTCCGGCCATCCGGCTCGATCAGCTCCAGGCAACCGCCGCGCACCCGGGAGAAGGCGCCGAGAGCCAGTCGCCGGGAGGCTCCCTCGATCGCGGTCATCGACCGGCAGCCTACTCCTGGAATGCCTGCTGGCATGGATAAATCGTGAATCCGCCTACCCTTGTCGCATGACCCAGGTCAAGGTCTGCGGCATGACGAACCTCGCCGACGCGGAGCACGCGGCGAGGCACGGTGCCTGGGCGATCGGGCTGATCCACCACCCCGACAGCCCTCGCTACGTGCGGCCCGGCGTCGCCGAGGAGATCGGCGCCGCGCTCAAGCGACGATGTGAGATTGCCGGAGTCTTCGTCAACCCGACTCTCGAGGAGGTGATCGACGCCGCCGAGCGCGAGAACCTGACGCTGCTCCAGTTCCATGGCGAAGAGGGCCCCGCATTCTGCGTGGAGGCGCGTCGCCGGACGGGAGCGAAGGTGATGAAGGCGATGCGGGTCACGAGCGCCGCCGACGTGCAGGCGGCCGAGGCCTTTCGCACGGACTTCCACCTCTTCGACGCCTATTGGCACGGAATCCATGGCGGCACCGGCGAGAGCTTCGATTGGGATCTCGTCGTCAGGCGACGCTCGAAGATCCCGATGGTCCTGGCCGGAGGGCTGACGCCCGAGAACGTCCCGGAGGCGATCAAGATCGTGAAGCCATACGCCGTCGACGTCGTCAGCGGGGTCGAGGCCGAGCCGGGCCGGAAGGACCACGCCAGGGTCGAGGCCTTCCTCGCCGCCGCGGGCGTCGAGCTGCCCTCGAAGGTGACGACCTCGTGAGCGCCGCAGTCGAGGAGCGATTCGGCCCCTACGGAGGCCGGTTCGTCCCGGAGACCCTGATCGCCGCCCTCGACGAGCTCAGCGCCGCCTGGGCGGAGGCCCGCGAGGACGAGGGCTTCCAGAAGGAGCTCTCGGTGCTGCTCCGCGACTTCGTCGGGCGTCCGACGCCTCTCTACCTCGCCGAGCGGCTCTCCGAGCGCGTCGGCCGCCGCGTCTACCTGAAGCGCGAGGATCTCGCCCACACCGGCGCCCACAAGATCAACAACGCGGTCGGCCAGGCGCTGCTCGCGCGGCGGATGGGCAAGACACGCGTGATCGCCGAGACCGGGGCAGGACAGCACGGGGTGGCCACCGCTACGGCGTGTGCGCTCTTCGGCCTCGAGTGCGCGGTGTACATGGGCACCGAGGACATCCGGCGACAGGCACCCAACGTCGAGCGAATGCGACTGCTCGGGGCCGAGGTCGTCCCGGTCGAGGCCGGAGCCCGGACGCTCAAGGAGGCAGTGAGCTCCGCGATCCGCGACTGGGTTGCCTCCGCCGACACGACCCACTACGTCATCGGCTCGGCCGTCGGGCCCGCGCCCTATCCGGCCCTCGTCCGTGACCTCCAGCGGGTGATCGGCGATGAGGCCCGGGCGCAGGCCCTGCAGGCCGAAGGGGCACTGCCGAGGCGTGTGATCGCATGCGTCGGCGGCGGGTCCAACGCGATCGGAAGCTTCTATCCCTTCCTCGACGACCCGGTGGAGCTGATCGGCGTCGAGGCCGCCGGCGAGGGCCTCGACAGCGGCCACCACGGCGCCTCGCTGCTCGCCGGGACCACCGGGGTGCTCCATGGCGCTCTCTCGTCGGTGCTCGCGGACAACGAGGGTCAGATCCTGGAGGCGCATTCGGTTTCGGCCGGGCTCGACTACCCCGGGGTGGGTCCCGAGCACGCCCACCTGCGCGACTCCGGGCGGGCCACATACGCGTCAGCAACCGACGCCGAGGCCCTCTCGGCCTTCGGTGAGCTGGCCCGTCTGGAGGGAATCATTCCCGCGCTCGAGCCCTCCCACGCGATCGCGTGGCTCTTGGAGAACGGCGGCGGGGACGGTTACGACGTCCTCACCCTCAGCGGCCGCGGCGACAAGGACATGGACGAGGTGACGGCGAAGCTTGCCGCCCTCGATGCCTGAACCAGCATCAACCGCCGCCTCCTCAGCTTCGCTTCCGGGGGCGGCGGGCGCAATCTCGACAGCCTTTGCCGCCGCGCGCAACGAGGGACGCGCGGCGCTGATGCCCTACCTGATGGGCGGCTTCCCCGACCAGGAGACGGCGACCGCCGTGGCCGGTGCCTACGTGGATGCCGGCGCCGACCTGATCGAGCTCGGCGTTCCCTTCTCCGACCCGCTCGCCGATGGGCCGACGATCCACTCCGCGGATACCGCCGCCCTCGCCGCGGGGGCGACACTCGAGACCGTCCTTGAGACGTGCTCCGCTGTCGCGGGGCGGATCCCGGTCGCGCTCATGTGTTACTCGAACATGATCCTGGCGAAGGGGGTCGAGGAGTTCGGAGCCGTTGCAGCCGAGGCTGGGGCTGCCGGCGTGATCGTTCCCGACCTTCCGCTGGAGGAGCAGGCTGCGATCGCGGCGGCGCTGGAGTCTCACGGCCTGACCCTGATCCCCCTGGTCGCGCCGACCACTCCGCCGGATCGCCGCGCGCAGATCTGCGCCGGGGCCCACGGCTTCGTGTACCTGGTGTCCACCGTCGGCGTGACGGGTGAGCGGGCCGACCTGCCGGCAGAGCTGGCCGACCTGATCGAGGCCGCGAAGGAGGAGGCGAGCGTTCCCGTTGCGGTCGGATTCGGGATCTCCACGCCCGAGCAGGCGGCGACCGTCGGGAAGGTCGCCGACGGGGTGATCATCGGGACGAGGCTCGTCCGCGAGGTCGCCGACGCGGCCGATCGCGATGGCGCGCTCGCGGCGGTCGCGGAGCTGTTGAGCGAAACTCGCGCCGCCCTCGCCAGATAGGGTTCCGGGCCGTGCAGGTAATCCTCTTCACAGTCCTGGGCGCTTGCGTGATGGTGATCGCCTACGCGCTGGGCTTTCCGGGGCCGGTCGACGCGATCCTCTTCCTGGGCGGCGTTTTCACGGGCGCCTTCCTCCGGTACGCCCAGCCGATCATCGACTGGATCACCAGGCCGTAGCGCTGGCCTACGACGTCCGGTCAATTGGCAGGGTCGAGTCGCCGCTGACGGACCCCGGCGCGGCGCCCAAGCAGGGCGACGAGGGTGCGCCGGATGCGTGGATCGACTTCGAGCCGGATGTGCTCGATGCGCTGCGGGGCATCGAAGTGGGCGACCAGCTCCTCCTGCTCACCTGGTTCGACCGGGCGGACCGCGACGTGCTGACGACCCATCCGCGCGGGGACACCTCGCGGCCGGAGGCAGGCGTATTCACCACCCGCTCTCCGCACCGGCCCAATCCGATCGGCCTGCACCGGGTCGAGGTGCTCGCGGTCGAGGGCCCGCGCGTCAAGGTGAACAACCTGGAGGCGCTGGACGGGACGCCGATCGTCGACGTCAAGCCGGTGTTGAGCTCCGACGTCGCCGAGCACTGACCACGAGTGCCGCCCAGGTAGATTGGTCGCGTGCGGATCGGCGTACTCACCGGCGGAGGCGACTGCCCGGGACTGAACGCCGTGATCCGCGCGATCGTCCGCAAGGGGGTGTCCGAGTACGGGCACGATTTCGTCGGCTATCGCAACGGCTGGGCGGGTCCGCTCGAGGGCCTCGGCTCGCCGCTCGGCATCCCGGAGGTCCGGGGCATCCTCCCGCGCGGCGGGACGATCCTGGGCTCGTCTCGGACCAACCCCTTCAATGAGGAGGGCGGTCCCCAGCGCCTTGCCGACAACCTGAAGTCCGACGGAGTCGACGGCCTGATCGCAATCGGGGGAGAGGACACCCTCGGTGCGGCGGCGAAGCTGCACGAGGAGGGCGTCCATGTCGTCGGCGTTCCGAAGACGATCGACAACGACCTCTCCGCCACCGACTACACCTTCGGCTTCGACACCGCCGTCAACATCGCGATGTCGGCGATCGATCGTCTCCATACGACCGCCGAGAGCCACAAGCGGACGCTGATCTGCGAGGTGATGGGCCGCCACGCGGGCTGGATCGCGTTCCACGCCGGGCTCTCGGGCGGCGCCAACGTGATCCTGATCCCCGAGCTCGAGTTCGATCTCGACCGGGTCTGCGAGTACATCGTGCAGCGCTTCGAGAGTCACTACTCGCCGATCGTCGTCGTCGCCGAGGGCGCGATGCCGAAGGGCGGGATGCCTTCCGCCGACGGGGCGCCGACCGACGCCTTCGGGCATGTCCGGCTCGGCGGGATCGCCGACTGGCTCGAGGGGGAGATCGAACAGCGCACCGGCCACGAGGCGCGCGCCACCGTGCTCGGACACGTGCAGCGCGGCGGCACCCCGACCGCCTTCGACCGTGTCCTCGCCACCCGGTTCGGACTGCATGCGATCGACGCCGCCCACAACGGGCAGTGGGGCAAGATGACCGCGCTCCAAAGCACCGACATCGAGCTCGTCGACCTCTCGGAAGCGACCGCTGAGCTGAAGACGGTTCCCGAGTCGCTCTACCGCGAGGCCGAGGTCTTCTTCGGATAGTGCCTTGATCGCCCGGCCGGCGCTCGCCGCGCTGCTGCTCAGCCTGATCGTCGCCGGATGCGGGATCGCCGGTGCCGCGAAGATCGAAGCCCCCGTTTCGGTCTACGTCAGCCTCCCGATGACCGGTCCGCGCGGAACCGACGGCCGGGACGCCGCGGACGGCGCGCGGTTCGCCCTCGAGCAGGCCCAGGGCAAGGCCGGCTCGATCCAGGTCCATGCGACGTTCCTCGACGACGCCAAGGGAAAGGCCTGGGATCCCGTCGCCGTCGGCGCCAACGCGCGGCGGGCCGTCCAGGACTCAGCCGCTGCGGCCTACATCGGCGAGCTCGACTCGGAGCCGACGCGGGCGTCCATGCCGATCACCAACGACGCCGGCCTCGTGCAGGTCTCACCCGGCGCCGGCGGCGTCGATCTCACGGCTCCCGCGGCCGGCTACCCGGACTCTCCCGACCGGTACCGGCCCTCGGGCTCACCCAACTTCGCGCGGACGGTTCCGGCCGACGACGCGGTCGTGGATGCGGCCGCAAGCTGGGCATCGGAGCTCGGCGCGACCGAGGGAGCGGTGACGTCGGACGGCTCGGCATTTCAGGATCTGTCCGCCTCCGAATTCAAGTCCGCCGCCACGGAGCACGGAATCGATGTCAGGTCGGGAGAGCCTCCCTCCAAGGTCGCCGTGACCGCGGGGGCCGGCACGCAGGCCGTCTACCACCCCGGGGACGAGCGCCTCAGCATCTACGGCGATACGCCGCGGACCCTGGCCGTCAGCGGCGAGCTCGACCCGAGCCGGCTCCCGGACAAGGCGTTCTCAGGACAGTTCGAGAAACGGTTCCATCGAATGCCTGGTCCCTATGCCGCCTACGGATATGAGGGGATGGGCCTCATCCTCCAGTCGATCGCCGCGGCGGGGACCGACGCCTCCTCCTTCCGCGACAACGTCCGCAACGGCGTCTTCGGCGCCCAGCGCGATGGCACGGCGCTGGGCAGCTACTCGATCACCTCCGAAGGCGACACGACCGAGTGCGCGGTCCAGCGGTACCAGATTGCAGGCTCGGCGCGAGCCCCGCTCGGCGCCCCCTGTCCGCAGCACTGACCCGTGCCGCGGGTCGGCACATCCCGAGTCCAGCTGCGCTCGGTGACGAGCCGGGATCGCGACGCCTACCTCGCCGCGACGCGCGCCAGCAGGAGGCTGCATCACCCCTGGGTGAATCCGCCGACGACGAAGGAGATGTTCGCCGCAATGGTGCGGCGGGGGCGGGACGACTCCTTCGAGCCGATGATCGTCAGCCGGCTCCAGGACGGAGCGATCGCCGGCTTCTTCAACGTCAGCCACATCATCCGTGGCGATCTGCAGAGCGCGTTCCTCGGTTTCGGTGCCGTCCGGGGGTTTGAAGGGCAGGGGTACATGACCGAGGGGCTGGAGCTCGTGCTCAGGCGCGCATTCACCGAGCTCCGACTTCACCGGATCGAGGCCAACGTCCAGCCTGCGAACGGCCCGTCGATCGCGCTGGTGCGGCGGTGCGGATTCGTGCGGGAGGGGTTCTCAGAGCGCTACCTGAAGGTCGGCGGCCGCTGGAGGGACCACGAGCACTGGGCGATGTACGCGGAGCTGTGGCGCGAGCGGCGCCGGCGGGCCTGATCAGCGCGCCGAGGGCGGCCCTTCGATGGCCGGTTGCCCCGAGATCACCGAGGCGACCCACTCGCGGATCTCACCGATCAGCGCGTGGTCGATCGAGTGCTGCACCCGGGCCTCGCGGTAGGTGACGTAGAGGCCGCCGTCGGTGAGCAGGTCGCGTGCCTTGCGGCCGAAGCCCACCGGGATGACCGGGTCGTAGGAGCCGTGCGTGACGTAGGCGTGCATGCCTCGCTTCGCCCGCGGGTCGACCTTCCAGCCGCGGACCATCGGGTAGAAGCCGCTCATCATCAGCAGACCGGCCGCCTTCGGGCGGCCCATTCCCAGCGCCGCGGCGCAGGCGATTGCAGCCCCCTGGCTGAACCCGCCGATCACCGTCTTGTCCCACGGAATGCCCCGGTGGCGCAGCTCGTCGTCGAGAAAGCGGCAGAGCTTCTCCATCGTGTCGACGAAGGTCTCCTCGTCGGGATGGCCCACCCGCTCGATCACGTACCAGTGACGCCCGCCGGGCGGGACGTTCGTGAGCGGCGCGCCCGGGGTCATCCCGAACAGCCGCCGCTCGGGGTCGAGGTCATCAAGCATCGGGTAGAGGTCGCGCTCGTCGACACCGCGCCCGTGGAGCAGGATCAGGGCGCCCTCCGGCTCGCCCGCGGGCTCGCGCGTCAGGTGGACGAGCTCGACGACCTGACCCGGCCGGTCGCCAGGCGACTCAGGCGTGGACACGCGGGTTGTCGATCGGCCGGAGAGCCGGCTCGACCTGTTCCCGGAGGTGCTCGTAGTCGGGTGGGAGGGAGAGCTTCTCGCCGAGGGACTCGAGCGGCTCGTCGACGGCGAAGCCCGGCCCGAGCGTCGCGATCTCGAAGAGGACGCCGCTGGGCTCGCGGAAGTAGATCGAGCGGAAGTAGAAGCGGTCGATCACGGGAGTCGGGCGGCCGCCGGCCGCGATGACGCGATCGCGCCACGCCTCGTGATCGTCCATCTGGGAGGCCCAGGCGATGTGATGGACGCTGCCCGCGCCCTGCAGGCCGCGCTCGGCCGGCGGCGGGTCGAAGCCGTAGAGGCCGCCTCGGGTGTCGCCCCTGATCTCCCAGCCGTCGTCGCGAGCCCGGAAGCCCAAGGCCTCCTCGAACAGCGCCTTGCCGGCCTCCGGGTTGCTGGAGTAGGCGCGGGCGCCATCGAAGCCCTGCAGCGCCATCTCGGACGGCACCTCGGGATGCTCGGCGATCAGCGGCTCGTCCCCGACGTCGTTGAGGCGGAGCTCGTGGCCGAGGCCCTCCGGATCAGCGAAGCGGAGGAGGGCGCCGTCGCGATGTGCGTCTATGCCATTGGCACCGAGCCGTTCGGCCCAGAAGTCGAGGGCCTTGGGGGAGGCCACCCGCCAGGCGACGGTGTGGATCATCCCGTCGCCGGCACGGCCGGCCGGGGCGCCGGGGTACTCGAAGAAGGTCAGGTCGGATCCGGCGTCGCCCTTCTCGTCGGCGAAGAAGAGGTGGTAGACGGTCGGGTCGTCCTGGTTGACCGTCTTCTTCACCAGTCGGAGGCCCAGCACCCCGGCGTAGAAGTCGACGTTCTTCTGGGCGTCGCCCGTGATCGCGGTGATGTGGTGGACGCCCTCGAGCTTCATCCACACCATCTTGCCCTATCGACGGTGTTTCCACCGTCCGCGAGCGGGGCAAATCACCGCCATGAAGGCAGCATTCGTACCAATCAGCGTGGTCGGTGGGCTCATCGCCGGCTTCCTCGGCCAGAAGGCGTTTGACGCGATCTGGGGCAAGTTTGACGAGGAGGAGCCGCCACAGCCCGAACATCGCGAGATCAGCCTCCCGAAGCTCGCGCTCGCGCTCGCCATCGAGGGCGCGATCTTCCGGCTGGCCAAGGGCCTGTTCGACCATGGCGCCCGCCGTGGCTTTGCGCGCATGACCGGTACCTGGCCGGGCGACGAGTCGCCCGAAGAGGCTTAGGGTCGCGACATGGTCGCGGGGGAGGGCGACGCGACGGATCGCGCCGCGGGTGACGACGACAACCCGACTGAGCGGCGCGGCGGCGACTACGCCCCCAAGGGGGTCAAGCGGCAGACCGGGCTGTGGCCGACGCTGAAACGCGCGGCCATGGAGTTCCAGGAGGACAACCTCACCGACTGGGCGGCGACCCTCACCTACTTCGGCCTGCTCGCCCTCTTCCCGGCTCTGATCGTGCTCGTCTCGATCGTCGGACTGGTGGGCGATCCGGAGTCCACGACCAACACGCTCAGGGACATCGTCACCAAGGTCGGTCCCGACTCGGCCGCAACGACCTTCGAAGGTCCGATCAAGCAGGTGACGGAGAGCCGGTCCACCGCCGGGCTCGCCCTGGTCGTGAGCACCCTGATCGCGCTGTGGTCGGCCTCCGGCTACCTGGGTGCGTTCATCCGGGCCTCCAATGTGATCTACGAGACGCGCGAGGGGCGGCCGTTCTGGAAGCTGCGCCCGCTGCAGCTGCTGCTGACGCTCGTCGTCGTGCTGCTGCTGGCCGTGATGGCGCTTGGCGTCGTCCTGACCGGCCCGATCGTCTCGGACGTCGCCGAGCCCATCGGGATTTCCGACACCGCGGTCTCGATTTGGAACTACGCGAAGTGGCTGCTGATCGCGGTGCTGTTCGTCATGATGATCGGCCTGATCTACTACGCCTCGCCGAACGTCAAGCAGCGAGGGTTCAGCTGGATCACGCCCGGTGGACTCGTTGCGCTCGTCGTCTGGTTGATTGCCTCCGCCGCCTTCGGTATCTACGTCTCCCAGTTCGGCTCCTACAACAAGGTCTATGGCTCGCTTGCGGGTGTGGTCGTGATCCTGATCTGGATGTGGATCACGAACCTGGCGATCCTCTTCGGCCACGAGCTGAACGCCGAGCGCGAGCGCAACCTCCAGCTCGAGGAGGGCCTGCCTGGTGCCGAGAAGGAGATCCAGCTCGAGCCGCGAGACGAGCCCGAGCGGCGTCGGACGGTCTGAGCGTCAGCGCAGGACGCTGCGCAAGGCCTCGTCGATCTCCGGATGGCGGAACTCAAAGCCGCCGTCGAGCGCCCGCCGCGGCAGCACTCTCGCGCCCCCGGCGACGGCGTCTGCCAGCTCGCCCCCGCGTATCGCGCTGACCGCGAACTTCGGGACCGGCATGAACGCGGGGCGGTGGAGGGCTCGGCCGAGGGCCTTGGAGAACTCGCGATTGGTGACGGGGTTGGGTGCGGTCGCATTGATCGTGCCGGAGACCCGGTCGTTGTCGAGCGCCCAGAGCAGGAGCCCGACCTCGTCGTCGATGTGAATCCAGGACATGAACTGTTCGCCGCCCGCGATCGGGCCGCCGACTCCGAGCTTGAAGGGGAGGAGAACCTGCTTGAGCAGGCCTCCGTGCTTGGTCAGCACGAGACCGGTTCGGACGATCACGACGCGCGGGACGATGTGCTCGGCCTCGCGCTCCGCTGCCTCCCAGTCGACGGGGATCTCGGCGGTGAAGCCCTCGCCGGGCTCGGACTCCTCGTCGAGGATCTGGGCGCCGCGGTCGCCGTAGTAGCCGATCGCGGATTGCCCGATGAACACGCTCGGCTTGGTGGGCGCGGCATCGATCGCCTGCAGCAGATTGCGCGTGCCGACCAGGCGACTCTCTCGGATGCGGACCTTGGCCTGGTCGGTGAGCCGCTGGTTGATCTCCTCGCCGATCAGGTTGACGACGCCGTCGACGCCCTCGAGCGCTTCCGGCGGCGGGCGCTCGATGCTCGCCTGCCAGGCATGCCAGCGGACCGTGGGGTTCTTCGGCCTGGCTCGCTCGGGATCGCGAGTCAGCCCGACGACCTCGTCGCCTCGGGCGAGCAGGGCGTCCGCCAGGGCCGATCCGATCAGCCCGCTTGCTCCGGTGATGAGTACTCGCATCAGGCGGAGGATGCTAGCTCGCGCCTGCCGTTAGGTTCCCGCGCGATGGCCGATCGAGTCAGACCCGCCAAGCCCGGAGAGGGAGCTCGCCTCGGCGAGATCTATCTGTCGTCGGGTCGCGCGGCGTGGGCGCGGCACCTCTCTCCCGTCGGCCTGACGAGCGTGACCTCGCCGCCGGAGGATTGGGAGCGCTGGATCTCGGATCCCGATGTGATGGTGCTCGTGGCGGAACGCCGCGGCCAGGCCGCGGGGCTGGCCGTGCTCTGCCGAAGCACGGACCCGGACTCCGACCCGGCACGGGTCGCCCTCCTCGACCGCCTCTACACCGAGCCCGCATCGTGGCGAAGGGGCCTCGGTCGCGCCCTGCTCGACGGCGCGATGGAGGAGCTTCGCGAGCGCAGGTTCCAGCAGGTAACGCTCTGGACTGCCGAGTGGAATACCTCCCGCGGCTTCTACGAGGCGACCGGGTGGGCGCTCGACGGCGCCAGGCGAGAGAAGACGTTCGCCGGGAGCATGTTCATGGAGGTCCGTTACCGGACCGAGGTCCCCAAGACCGGCTAGGAGGGCTCTCAGTCCCAGAGCGGGACGTGGTCCAGCGGGTAGAGCTCGGCGTCGGTCTTCGCTCGGGAATTCTGCTGGGCGACACGCGCCCCGAACTCGACGTGGGAGCGAAGGGAGTCCCGGAAGGCCTTGTCGCCGGGTAGCCCCGCCTCGTCCCGCCGCCTCCAGGTAGAGACCGACGAACCGCTGCCGCCGCTCGTCGGTGATCTCAAGACCGCGGTGAACCTCGACGAGATGGTCGAAGCCGAGCCGTTGGCTGAAGCGGTCGGGACCACCGAAGGTCTCGGCCGTGAACCAGGTCAGGTGCTCGACGTGGTGGGGCTGGCCCTCGCCGAACAGAGGTTGGAGCACGGGATCGGCGAGAACCTTCCGGTAGAAGGCCTCCTCCAGACGATGGAGGCCGGCATCGCCGCCGGCGTGCTCGTAGAGGGTCTCTCTGGATCCGCCTTGCTCCATTGCGGGGGCGCGTCGCGTCCTTCCTGGCGATCCCTCAGCCGCCGACGCCGTCGGGCGAGCCCTCCACGCCGCCGACGATCTCGTAGGTGCCCGTCTCCTCCGAGAAGCGGGCGAGACCCGCCTCCTTCGCCTCCTCGACGACGGCCCGCGCCACTGCCGGCGCGACGTCGCGGTTGAAGACCGACGGGATGATGTAGTCCTCGGCGAGGTCGTCCTCGGTGACCACCTCGGCGATTCCGCGAGCGGCGGCGAGCTTCATCTCCTCGGTGATCCGGGGGGCGCCGGCGTCGAGGGCGCCACGGAAGATCCCCGGGAAGCAGAGGACGTTGTTGATCTGGTTCGGGTAGTCGGAGCGGCCCGTGGCCATGATCCGGACGTGCTGATCGGCCTCCTCGGGCATCACCTCGGGTGTGGGGTTCGCCATCGCGAAGACGATCGCGTCGTCGTTCATCTTCGCCAGCGAATCCGGTTCGATCAGGCCGGGCCCGGAGAGCCCGATGAACATGTCGCAGCCCTCGATCACGTCATTGGGCCCGCCGGTGAGCTTCTCGTCGTTGGTGTTCTCGGCGAACCACTTCTTGATCCCCGACATCGAGCCGTCGCCGTAGTCGGCGCGGTCGGTGGAGATCGCGCCCTGCCGGTCGCAGCCGATGATCTGGGTGATCCCGGACTCCTTCATCATCTTCGTGCAGGCGACGCCGGCCGCGCCGGTGCCGAGGACGAGAACGCGGAGGCTCTCGATCGGCTTGCCGACGATCTTCAGCGAGTTGAAGAGCGCCGCCATGACGACCACCGCGGTGCCGTGCTGATCGTCGTGGAAGACGGGGATGTCGAGCTCCTCCTTCAGGGTCTCCTCGATCACGAAGCAGCGGGGGGCGGAGATGTCCTCGAGGTTGATCCCGCCGAAGGTGGGGGCCAGCAGCTTGACCGTCTGGATGATCTCCTGCGGGTCGTTCGTCGCCAGGCAGATCGGGAAGGCGTCGACGTCGGCGAACTCCTTGAAGAGCATGGCCTTGCCCTCCATCACGGGCATCGCGGCCTCGGGACCGATGTCGCCGAGGCCGAGCACGGCGGAGCCGTCGGAGACCACAGCGACCGTGTTGGCCTTGATCGTGAAGTCGAAGGCCTTGGTCTTGTCCTCCGCGATGTACTCGCAGACGCGGGCGACCCCCGGCGTGTAGGCCATCGAGAGGTCGTCGCGCGTCTTCAGCGGGTACTTGTTGTGCTGCTCGATCTTCCCCTTCTTGTGCATCTCGAAGGTGCGGTCGGTGAATCCGAGCACGCGCGCGCCACGCGTCGAGCCGATCGAGCGCAGGATCTGCTCCCACTGCTCCGCGCTGCTTGCGTCGATCGTGAACTCGCGCACCCGCTTGCCCTCGGGCCCGGCGCCGGGAATCAGGTCGACGGACTGAAGCGCCCCGCCGGCCTCGGCGATCTGGGCCGTGATCTTGCCGAGCGGCTCCTGGCGCGCGTCGAGCTCGACGCGAACGGTGACGCTGTACTGAGCGGAGGCAGCCATCGGGCGCTGATCATAGGGGGCGGAAGTTCCGCTCCCGGTGCACGAAAAACCGGCGTTGAAGGGGCCGGGACCGGCGAACACCGGCAATGAAGAGCCGCGGGACGACACGGGCAATGAAGGGGGCGAGGGCCCGCAGTTGGCGACTTACTCCCCGTATCGGGGAGAAACTCGCCAATTGCGATCGGTTGGTCGCTCGAATTGCCGTACGCCAGCACGGCGTGGCGTCGCTGGCGCAGCTGGAAGCCGCGGGGCTCGGTCGCAATGCCATCTCGCTGCGCGTCCGAGCCGGACGGCTCCACCGCCTTCATCGCGGTGTGTATGCCGTCGGCCACCCTCGCGTCACTTTCGAAGGGCGCTGCCTTGCCGCGGCGCTTGCGCTCGGCGACGGAGCTGTGGTGAGCCACCGAAGTGCGGCATCCATCTGGCGCTTTCTTTCACCCGCCGAGGGACCGGTCGACATCACGCTTCCGGACGACGCCGGCCGGGCCCGCCGCCGTGGCATCACCATTCACCGATCCTCCACCCTCGTTGCGGGTGTTACGACCCGTCGCTCCGCCGTGCCCGTCACCCGTCCTGCCCGCACGCTTCGGGACCTACGTCGCGTCGTCCCGCGCCGCATTCACCAGCAAGCCGTTCGTCGTGCGCTGGATCTCCGCTTGATTGCCGAAGCGGATCTCGACGCCGAGCCCGACCTCACCCGCAGCGAACTCGAGCGTCTCTTCCTCGCTCTCTGCCGTCGCCACCGCTTCCCCAGCCCGGAGGTGAACGCTCGCGTCGGTTCATACGAGGTGGATTTCCTCTTCCGCGGGGCGTCCGTCATCGTTGAGACCGACGGCTTCCGGCACCACGGCAACCGCGCTGCGTTCGAATCCGATCGAGCCCGCGATGCGGAGCTGCAGGGCCTCGGCTTCCGCGTTCTCCGCTTCACCTACCGGCAGGTGCGGAATGAGCCGGCCACGGTCGTGGCATCCATTCGATCGCTACTCCACGGCTCCCTCGTCGCATGACCGCGATATGCGGGACAAACCGGGGAACCCGACCGCCGAGCGGAGGGGAGACGCCGTGGGCCGCTCCTATGATGGAACCGTGCCCGCCACGACCCAGAAGAAGGCTCCCGCCAAGGGGTCGAAGGCCAAGCAGAAGACGCCCGAGCTCTTCCTGATCGACGGCAACTCGCTTGCCTACCGGGCCTTCTTCGCGCTGCCCGAGTCGATTGCGACACACGACGGGCGGCCGACGAACGCCATCTACGGGCTGGCCTCGATGTTCGCCAAGATGCTGATCGACTGCGACCCGGCCGCCGTGGTGGTCTGCTGGGACGCGGGCTGGTCGGGCCGCGAGCTCACCTACGAGCCGTACAAGTCCCAGCGCAAGCCCCGCCCGGACCTGCTGCGCGACCAGTGGCCGCACCTGATGCCGCTCGCCGAGGCCTTCGGCTTCACCAACATCAAGGTCGACGGCTATGAGGCCGACGACGTGATCGCCTCGCTGACCAAGCGCGCCCGCGAGCAGGGTCTCGACGTGATGGTGGTCTCCGGCGATCGCGACGTCTACCAGCTGGTCGAGGACGGGGTGCGGGTGATGACCACCTCACGCGGCGTCACCGACACCAAGATCTACGACAGCGCCGGCGTCGTCGAGCGCTACGGCGTCCCGCCCGAGCTGGTCACCGACCTGATCGGGCTGAAGGGCGACACCTCGGACAACATCCCCGGCGTCCCGGGCATCGGCGACAAGACCGCGGCCCAGCTGCTGCAGGAGTACGGCGACCTGGAGAGCGTCCTCGCGAACGTCGAGGCGATCTCCGGCGCCAAGCGCAAGGAGAACCTCACCAATCACGCGGAGGACGCCCGGGTCTCCAAGCAGCTCGCCACCGCGATCACGAACATCGACATCGAGCTCGATCTCGATGCCCTGATGTCGAAGCAGATGGACCGCAGCCGGCTGCGCGAGGTCGCGCGGGAGTTCGAGCTTCGCGTGATCCTCCAGCGCCTCGAGGAGGAGCTCGGCGCGGACTTCATCCCCGAGGGCAAGGTCGAAGAGGAGCTCGACGCCACCGCGGAGGCTGGATCGATCGACGACCTCTCCAAGGGAGACGTCGCCCTGGCGATCGTCGGCGAGACCTGGTCGGGATACGACGGCAAGAGCCTGGTCGAGGGGCAGTGCCCCGACCTCGCCGCCCTGGTCAAGTCCCTCGGCAAGCGCCGCCTGATCGGCCACGACCTGAAGAGCCTCGGCGGAGGCGCCCGTCACGGCGTCCTGGCGGCCGCCGGCATCGGCGACCTCGACCTCCGCCACGACACGATGGTCGGCGCCTACCTGCTCGATCCGGCGCGCCGCACCTACGACCTGATCGACATCGCAGCCCAGCGGGGGCTCGCCGCCGCTCCGAAGGAGGGCGAGAGCGCCGACGGCGACCAGCTCGAGCTGGGGGAGGAGCCGGCGCCCGATCCGGCCGCCGAGGCCCGCCTCGTCTGGGAGATCGCCCAGCTCCAGCGCAAGGGCATGAAGGAGCAGGGAATCGAGCCCCTGATGGACGACGTCGAGATGCCTCTGATCGAGGTGCTCGCCTCGATGGAGCAGAACGGCGTCCTGCTCGACCAGAAGCGCCTCGCAGACATCGGCGAGGGTTTCGAGCAGCGCATCGAGACCCTGCAGGCCGAGATCTTCGAGCTGGCCGGCCACGCGTTCACGATCGGATCGCCGCAGCAGCTCGCCGAGGTGCTCTTCGACGAGCTCGGTCTCACCAAGAAGCGCCGCGGCAAGACCGGCTTCTCGACCGACGCGCGCGTCCTCTCCCAGATCCGCGAGGAGCACGAGATCATCGCCAAGGTCGAGCAGTGGCGTGAGCTCACCAAGCTGAAGAGCACCTATCTCGACGCGCTCCCCGAGCTGATCGATGCGGACACCGGCCGCCTGCACACGACGTTCAACCAAACGGCGACCGCGACCGGCCGCCTCTCGAGCACCAACCCGAACCTGCAGAACATCCCGATCCGCACCGAGGAGGGCCGGCCGATCCGCTCCTGCTTCGTGGCGCCGCGCGGCCAGCGGCTGCTCTCGGCCGACTACAACCAGATCGAGCTGCGGATCCTGGCCCACATCGCCGAGGAGGACGCGCTCCGCGAGATCTTCGCCCGGGGCGAGGACATCCACGCCGCCACCGCCGCGGAGGTCCTCGGCTCGGACCCGAAGAAGGTCACCCCCGGCGATCGCTCCAAGGCCAAGATGGTCAACTACGGGATCGCCTACGGCCTCTCCGCCTACGGCCTGGCGGATCGGCTCAACATCGAGCAGGAGGAGGCCGGTGCCTACATCGACCGCTACTTCGAGCGCTTCCCGGCGGTCCAGCGCTACATCGAGGAGACCATCGAGTTCGCGAAGAAGGAGGGCTACGTCAGCACGCTGCTCGGGCGCCGCCGCCCGATCCCCGAGCTCCGCTCGGGCCGTCCCCAGGTCCGCGGCCAGGGGGAGCGGCTCGCCGTCAACATGCCGATCCAGGGAACCTCGGCGGACATCATCAAGATCGCGATGGTGGGCTGCCAGCGAGCGCTGGACGAGTCGGACCTCGAGACCCGCCTGGTCCTTCAGATCCACGACGAGCTCCTCTTCGAGGGTCCGGAGGCCGAGATGGAGGCCGCCTCGGCGCTGGTCGAGCGGGAGATGTGCGGCGCGTTCAAGCTGGACCCGCCGCTGGCGGTGGACGTCGGCGTCGGCAAGGACTGGCTCGCGGCGAAGTAGACCTGCTGGTCGTCTGAGAGGATCCGCCCATGGACAGGGGCTTCGCCGTCCTGATCATGGCCGTCGTCGGGGGCTGCATCGCGATGCAGGCGCCGATCAACGCCGGGCTCGGCAAGTCAACGGGCAGCTTTGCGGCGGCAACCGTCTCCTTCGCGGTGGGCACCGTGCTTCTCGGCGCGATCGTCGTGCTCAGCGGCAAGGCGGGCGGCGTCGGCGACGCGGTCCACGTCGAGTGGTATTACCTGCTCGGCGGCGCGCTCGGCGCGGCCTACGTCTTCTCCGCGCTCGTCCTGGTCAGCCAGATCGGCGCGGGCGCGGTCGCGGCGGCGACAGTCACCGGCCAGCTGACCACCTCCGTCGTGCTCGACCGGATCGGCTTTCTCGGCCTTGACCAGGAGCCCCTCACCGCCAGCCGCATCGCGGGGGTCGGGTTGCTCCTCGCGGGCACCTATCTCATCGTTCGTTGATTACGGCATTTCGCGGATGATCCGGCGCCGCCGCCAGGGTTAAATTCGGTCCATCCATTCCAACGGTCGCAGGAGGTGACCGATGTTGAGCAGAATGCTTGGACCGCTTTCGGTCATTTGTCTCGGCGCCGTGGCCATGTACGTCTTCTTCGCCGCGCTCGGCGGGATCACTCCCGGCGAGGTGATCTGGCCGACGATCGTGGTCGGAGTGCTGGCCGTGCTGTTCGCCGTCCGCTCTCTGATCGTCAGGCACGAGTCCGGCGAGCACGGAAACGCGGCGATGCGCTCCGTCAACAGCCTCAGAGAGCGCCGCGGGTTCTAGGTAGTAGCGGCCGCCCCCTTCCACGCATAGAGATGTGATTTCAGCGGCGCCGCTCCTCGTCTCTATGAAGAAGGGCGCGCCTACTTCTTCTTGACCCTCCAGGTGTACTTGGCGGGAGTGGCATCCACGTTGCCGGCTAGATCCCTGGCACGTACCTGGAACGAATGCCTGCCGCGGTGAACGACGTAGGTCGCCGGCGAGGTGCAGGGCGCAAATGACTCCTTATCGAGCTTGCATTCGAAGCTCACGCCGGCCTCGGTCGAGCTGAATTGAAAACTGGCCGTGTTGCTGCGGGTTCTGCCCTTAGGCCTCCGCTTGATCCGAGTGCCGGGCGCTGGGCCAGGGGCGACGCCCTGGCCGCTGAGATTTATGGGGAGGACCGGTTCCGGCGTATTGCCGGAGATGGCGAAGACGGATCCATTTAGCTCCTGCTTGAACAAGGGGGTGAACAGCGCCGTCAGGGTGCAGCTCTGACCCGGAGTCATCTGTTGCTGCGAGCACTGGTCGTTGGAGATAGTGAACTCCGCTGGACCCACAATGAAGGCCTGCTGGACCCCACCCGGGAAATCGCCGGCGTTGGTGATCGTGACCTGTTGGCTGCGGGTCGTTCCCAGGGTCGTGGTTCCGAAGCCGACACGGTTTGGCGTCGCCACAAGGTTGGCGCCGGCGAGAGCCTGGGCCTTCAGGTCGATGAGCAGCGGATCTGTCGTGCCGTCATTGGGAATCTTCAGCTGTGCGCTGAAGCTGCCCGGGCCGTTCGGGGGGTTGAAGCTGACCCCCACGTGACAGATCTGGGAGTTTGTCAGGGTGAATCCGCTGCAGGCGTCGCCGCTGAACGAGAACCGCGCGGCATCGGCTCCAATGATATCCGCGTTCCCCACCGCCGTGTCGCTGCCAAGGTTGCTGATCTCGAAGTTGTTGAACTGTGAGCCGAAGAAAAACGGTTGGTCGGCGTAGTTCGAGATGGTAGGTGAGGACGCCAGGGTCCCGGCCTCGGCCGCCACGGGAAAGGCCGCCAGCGCAAGCGCTGTGATCAGCCCAGCCAGGAGCGGAACTCTACGGGTGTGGGATTGCTTCATCTCTGATGTCCTCCGTTCGCTTTCGTCCCCTGGTTGGGTGCCGAGAACGCCCGTTGCCTAGGCATGTGCCTCTTGCGTAGGCGGCTTCTTGCCCTCCCATCCTGGTCGACCCCGGCCGATTCTCCGGATGTGCTGGGCGGGCGAGTGCAGCACGATTGTGGGGATGGTATTCCAAGCCGAGCCCCTCCTGGGGGCAACCTGTGGCAATCGATGATCGCTAGCAGCACGAAGCTGAGAACCGGGTAATCACACCTCCATGCGTGGAAGGGGGGCGGCCGCTTGTGGCCGCGATCTGATGGCGAAGCCGTGAACCGCTGCCCTGGACGAAATCCGGTGGTGCGATCCGGAGGTAGTGGCCGAAGGCCCAATCGACGAACCGCTTGCGACCGCAGGCGCGGATCACCACTCGCTGCAGGCTGGCCGGGAGCTTCGGCAGCGCCTTCTGGGCGCGGAGCATCCAGCGGAACTTCCATTCGTGGCCGTCGACGAACTTGCCATAGTTCCGTAGCGCCGTCCCTCGGTCCTGCTCACCCTCCACGACCGCCCGCAGTTCGTCACCGAGCTTGATCCCGAAGTAGAACGCGGTCCGGATTCCCTCGGCCGTCAGCGGGATGCAGTGGCCCGCGGAGTCGCCGACGAAGAAGATCCCGTCCTCGGTGCCCGGCCGGATCTTGTGGGGGATCCAGTTGCCCTGGTAGCGGACGGCATCACGCTCCAGGTCCTCCGCGAGCAGCACGGTGGTGTCCTTGACGTGGAAGCGGGGATCGAACGAGCCGACGCCGATGCGCTGCTCGCCCCGCGCGGGAAAGCTCCAGCCGTAGCCGGCGGGCACGTAGCGGCGGTCGATCCAGACCTCGAGGTCATCGCCGCCGCCATTGGGGTGAACCTCGAGCCCGCGTGAGAGCGGTGCGTCGGGCGGCTGATAGCCGCCGTTGGAGGCGAGAATCCGGCGCCAACCGAGGGCATCGACGATCAGCTGCGCGGAGACGTCCCCGCGGTCGGTGTGAACGGTCTCCCCGGTGCGCCCGTTGACCTTGGCGGTCTCGAACCGGGCGTCGCACTGCGCCCAGAGCAGCTGGCAGAGCTCGCGGTAGTCGAAGGTGGAGAAGGTCCAGGGCAGCTCGTAGCGCGAGGTGCCGCGCGGGGTGTGCAGGACGAGCTCCCCAAACTCCTGCCTGGCGGAGCCCTCCAGGCCCATCACTTCCAGCCAGGCCGTCGGGATGCCGCAGGCGGAGGTCTGGCGCTCGCCGATCTCGTAGCGGTCCAGCACCAGAACGCTGGCCTCAGACCCGGCGAGCTGGCGGGCCACGGTCAGCCCTGCGAAGCTCGCGCCGCAGACGATCACGTCGTAGCTTCCGCTCAGCGGCGTCCGCTCATCGCCCCGCTTGGTCTGGCGCTTCGGCATCTCTCGCAAAGGTAAACGAACCCCCCTCCTCATCGGTTCAGCGAGCCCATGCGGACCGCATTCGTCTGCGTACACTGTGCGGCCGTGCCCGAGACGGACACAACCACCGAAGCCGAGCAGCAGACCGAGGTCGCGACCGAGCAGCCGGAGAGCACCGGAAATGGCGCCGCCACCCTCGACGACTTCATGATCGAGGTCGACGGCAAGCTCGTCCCGAACTACGACGCCACGATTCATCCCTTCAATGAGGGCGACGTGGTGAGCGGCAAGGTCGTGCGCATCGACCAGGACGAGGTCCTGGTGGACATCGGTTACAAGTCGGAGGGGGTCATCCCCTCCAACGAGCTTTCGATCCGCAAGTCGGTCGATCCGGCCGAGGAGGTCGAGCTCGGCGAGGACGTCGACGCCCTCGTCCTCACCAAGGAGGACCAGGAGGGGCGGCTGATCCTCTCCAAGAAGCGCGCCCGCTTCGAGAAGGCCTGGCGCCGCATCGAGAAGGCCGCCGAGTCCGGCGAGCCCGTCGAGGGCACAGTGATCGAGGTGGTCAAGGGCGGCCTAATCCTCGACCTCGGCGTCCGCGGCTTCCTGCCCGCTTCCCTTGTCGACATCCGCCGCGTCCAGAACCTCGATGAGTTCATGGGACAGAAGCTCGAGTGCAAGGTGATCGAGCTCAACCGATCCCGCAACAACGTCGTGCTCTCCCGTCGCGCGGTCCTCGAGGAGGAGCGCAAGGAGGTCCGCGAGCAGATCCTTGGCAAGCTGGAGCCGGGCGAGGTCGTCGAGGGCAAGATCTCCAACATCGTCGACTTCGGTGCCTTCGTCGACCTCGAGGGCATCGACGGCCTGATCCACATCTCCGAGCTCTCCTGGAGCCACGTCAACCATCCCTCCGAGGTCGTCTCCATCGGCGACACGGTGAAGGTGAAGGTTCTGGACATCGACCGCGACCGGCAGCGCATCTCGCTGGGCCTGAAGCAGACCCAGGAGGATCCGTGGCAGAAGGTCCTCAACGAGTACAAGGAGGGCGACACGGTCGACGGCAAAGTGACCAAGATCGTCGCCTTCGGCGCGTTCGTTCAGATCCTTCCCGGGGTCGAGGGCCTGGTTCACATCTCCGAGCTTGCGCAGCACCACGTCGAGAGCCCCGCGGAGGTCGTGAGGCCCGGCGACGAGCTCCAAGTGAAGATCCTCGAGGTGGACGACTCCCGTCGCCGCCTCTCACTGAGCGTGAAGCGCGTCGAGGGCCAGGAGCTGCCGACCCGCGAGGTGAGCGACGACGTCGTAATCGAGGACGCCGAGCCCCCCGAGGACCTGGCGCCGGCCCCGGACGCCGAGGCAGCGCCCGCACCTGAGGCCGAGGCAGCGCCCGCACCTGAGGCGGCGGCCGAGCCGGCGCTTGAGGCGGAGGCAGCCGAGCCCGCCGCAGAGGCAGCCGAGCCCGCGGCTGAGGTCGCACCGGAGGCGCCGCCCGAGGAGATCGTCCCGGACGAGGCGCCCACGGAGGACCCACCTGCCGAGGAGCCCCCCGTGGAGGAGCCTCCGGCAGAGGAGCCACCTCCCACGCAGGATTGACCCGCTTCGTCGGCCTCACCGGAGGCATCGGAGCAGGCAAGTCGGAAACCCTCGCTGCGTTCGAGCGCGTCGGGGCCGCCACGCTGTCCACGGACCGCGTCAGCCACGATCTTCTGGACGACGACGAGGTCAAGGCCGCCGTGGTCGAGCGCTGGGGCGATCGGGTCGCGCCGGGTGGCGCCATCGATCGCAACAAGGTGGGCGAGATCGTCTTCGAGAACCGCGACGAGCTCGCCTGGCTTGAGAGCGTGATGCATCCGCGCGTGGGCACGCACGTGCTCGAGTGGCGCCAGGCGCTCGGGCCCGAGGTCGAGGTGGCGGTGGTCGAGGTCCCACTGCTCTTCGAAGCCGCGATGGAGGATGCGTTCGACGCGACCGTGGCGGTCGTGGCAGATGACGGGATCCGCGACGCCCGCCTGCGTCAGCGCGACCATGCCGGGCTGGCCGGGCGAGAGGAGCGGCAGCTCGATCAGGCCGAGAAGGAGTGCCGTGCCGACCACGTCATCCGCAACGATGGCTCGCTTGAGGAGTTGGAGAAAGAGGTGAATGAGCTGATCGGCCAACTGAGCACGGGGGGCGGTGGGTGAGTCCCGGCGCGTCCGTGCGATCCGCCCGCTCCCGATCGCGGAGCAGCAGCGCCCGCTCGAAGAAGCGGCGGACGACCGGCGCAGGGACGCGCAATCGCTCTCAGCGCCGTCGCCGCCTGAAGGTGATCGGCGGGACGCTGGTGGTCGGGGCCCTCGGCGGGTTACTGCTCGCAAACAGCGGCCGCTTCCAGCGCACGCTGGAGGAGGTCACGCTGCCGCTCCAGCACGAGGACATCATCCGTCAGCAGGCCGCCGAGAAGGACGTGCCCGCGGACCTGATCGCGGCGGTGATCTACAACGAGTCGCGCTTCCGGGATCAGACCTCCCACGCGGGAGCCCGCGGCCTGATGCAGATCACGCCCAGCACCGCGAGGGTGATCGAGAGCCTGAGCGGCGGCCAGACGTTCAACTTCGACGACCTCTCCAACCCCGACATCAACATCCGCTACGGGACCTTCTACCTCCACTACCTGATCCAGAAATTCGGAGACAACGAGATCGCCGCGCTGGCCGCGTACAACGCGGGGGAGACCAACGTCGCGGCCTGGGGCGGCTCGAATCTGAGCCTGGACGACATCCCCTTCCCGGAGACCCGCAACTACGTGGAGAATGTGCTGGAGAAGCGCGACGAGTACGCCCGCCACTACCGTCATGAGCTTGGACTTGACTGAGCAGGGTTCAGAGAGGAGCCAATGGAGCTGAGTCGCCGTAAGAGAGGTCTGATCGCCGCGCTTGCCTGCGCGTCCGCCCTGGGTGCGGGCGTGGCCCCGACCGCCGCGCCCGCCGCTCCTCACGCCCGGGCATCGATCGTCGGCGGTGGGCGCGCCGACCCGGCTCAGTGGCCGTTCGCCGTTGCGATCTTCCGTAAGGGCCACATGCACTGCAGCGGCTCCGTCATCGCCCCGACCAAGGTGCTCACCGCGGGACACTGCCTCGACGGCTTCAACGTCGCCAACCTCCAGGTGATCGTCGGCCGTCCGACCCTTCGCGACGCCGCCGTCGGGCAGACGATCGGCGTCGTCTCGGGCCGGGTCCATCCCGATTTCGAGCAGACCGGTTTGCACGACGTCGCGGTGCTCAATCTCGCCTCTCCGGCGGCCGTCACGCCAATCGCGCTGGCGACGCCGGAGCAGAGCGCCGCCACCACCGTGGTCGGCGCCCAGCTCCGCGTGGCGGGCTACGGAGCAACCAATCCCTTCGGCACCCGCCTCTCGGGCTTCCTGAAGGCGACTATCGAGCAGTCGCGCTCCGACAGTCGCTGCCTGAAGGCCTACACGCAGGACCTGTTCGCGCCCGAGAGCATGATCTGCGCATTGGGTGCTCGCCTGAAGAACCCGGGCCGGTTCAAGATCCACACCTCGGCCTGCTCGGGAGACAGCGGCGGTCCTCTGGTCGCCGACACGGCAACCGGGCCGGTGGAGGTCGGCACGGTCTCCTTCGGCGGTGCTCTCTGCGGTCTGCCGGCCGCGCCGACGGTCTACTCGAGGGTCTCGGCGAGCCTGGACTTCATCAACGCCGGCTAGGAATCAGCCTGGCCGCGGAAGCTCAATGCTTCTTCTTGTGCTTCTTCTTGTTTTTGGGCGTGACCACGACTCGCTCCTGCATCTGCACCGGATGTAGCGCGCAGAAGAGGCGGTAGGTCCCGGGGCGATCGAACTTCTGGGTGAAGGTCCGGTTGCCGTCGAGGTTGTCGGAGCCGATTCCCAGCGGGCCGTTGGCCAGCGTCACGTTGTGGAGCTCCTGGCTGGCGAACTGCCAGGTCACGTAGGAGCCCTGCTTTACGCGTAGGTTCGGATCGCCGAAGAAGCGGTCGCCGACGGGGATTACGGTGTTCCGCCCGGCGTTCTGAAGAGCTCCGGGTGGCGCATTGATCTGCGTTGCCTGGCCGTTCGCGTCCAGACCGGTCAGCGGGATGGTGAAGGGAATCGGGCCGCTGCGGCCGGGCTGGTTGGTGCTCAGGATCTCCCAGTTCGGAATCGGGCCGCAGTTCTGCGTCACGGCGTCATCCTTGGCGAAGTAGGCCACGAGGATCCCCATCACCCGGACGTGTGGCTGGGAGTCGTCGTAGATCGAGTTGAGCCTGAGCGTTTCACCCGCGTGAATCGGTAGCCCGGTGGTGCTCCGGAAGGCGCTCATGTTGATCGGGCCGGGCTCGTGCAAAATCGGCCTGACGTTGTAGAAAGGGTGGTCGGCGAGGCCCCAGGTGGGGTCGGATTCGGCCACCTGGCGGTTGCCGCAGTCAGGTTGCGTCAGCGTCTCCTTGATCGCGCCGCCGTGCACGTGGCCGGCACCAGCGATCAGGTGGCCGCTCTCGGGGAACGTGTAGTCCTCGGTCTCGTCGGTGGTCGGGGTGGCGAGCACCCTCTTCTTTTTCTTGTGCTTCTTGCCGTGGCCCTTCTTGTGCTTGGCCGCAACCGACGCCTGGCTCTTCTTGCCCTTCTTCGCCTTCTTGGCCTTCTGGGCGACGCCCGGGACGTTGTAGATCGGGTCGGCGCGGCAATCGCGGACGTCGAACCAGTAGGGCGTGACGGGGGTCAGCGGGCTGCTGTCGATCGTCACCTCGTAGTGGATGAAGGCGTGGTCGCTGCTCGAGCGATGGTTCATCACCATCGCGACGATCGCCCAATTGTCTGCGCCCTTGGTCTGGTAGCCGTAGCCGGGTGGAAGCGACATCTTCGCTCGCTCCTCGCCCGCGGCGTAGAAGCGCTGCGGGGCGAAGGTGGCGCCGAAGTCCTTGCGTCCATCGAAACCGGTGTAACCCTTGCCTCCGCAGGTGCTGTCCTGATGGTTGATGTTGGTGAAGACGATGTGATGGAGCATCAGGCGGGAGATCGGGACCTGCTCGCCGGTGACGTCATCGATGACGTCCGTCTCCATGTGAGTGATCCATCCATCCTCGGCCGGCGTGGGAACCAGGTCGTACCACTGCCGAACCTCGTAGCCGCCGATCGTTCCCGTGGGCACGTTGCACTCGTAGGTCGTCAGGGTGCCGACAGGCGTTCCCGCGGTGCACCCGGCGACCGGTGGGGTGGCCGACGCGGCGGCGGGCGCGAGCAGCGCGATTCCTGCCACCGCTGCGAGCAGTGCGGCGAATCGAAAGGTCGATGCGGCGCCCCTCGAGCGCGTGCGCGCTTCCCTGCGCGAGCTTCCCACTCTTCCTCCTCTGGCGACCCCGAGCCTGACTCGAAGTCAACGACCGGAGGCACACTACCAGCGGCCTCGCGTGGCCGGGCACCCAGTACTGAGTGTTGACTGAGAGTCAACGCGGGCTAAGGTGACCCATCGCATCACGTCCCCTGACAACCGAGCGGGCCGGCGAGCGCCGCGCCCAGCTCCTCACCGCCGCGCTCGAGGTCTTCGGCGACCGGGACTTCGACGAGGTCTCCGTCGACGAGGTCGCGGAGGCCGCCGGCGTCTCCCACGGCCTGGTCTTCCAGTACTTCGGCAGCAAGAAGGGCGTCTACGTCGCCTGCCTGGAGCCGCTGATCGAGGGCTTTCGATCGCGCGTCGAACCCGATCCGGAGCTCCCACCGGTCGAGCGCCTGCGCGCCGGGCTCCGCAATTTCGCCGATGCGATCAGCGAGCATCCGGCCGGTTACCGCTCGCTGATGACCCGGGCGACCGGCTTCAGTGAGGTCCGAGAGGCGCTCGAGCGCGCGCGCTGGTGGCGAGTCTCCCGGCTCGCCGAGGCGATGGGGCTTGATCCGGAGGAGCCGGCGGTCCGCGTCGGCCTGCGCGCCTGGACGTCCTACGTCGAGGCGGCGATGCTCACCTGGCTCGAGCAGGGATCGCCGGAGCGCGATGAGCTCGTCGAGATGCTCGTACGGGCGCTTGGCGCGACCGCCGAAGGGATCGCGGCTGCCAAGTAGGACCCCGGCGCTGAGCTCCCGGCACGGCCGGGGCGGGTAGGGCGCTCGCTATCGTCATCGCGATGCCGAAGTTCAAGCTCAATCCCGCCTACACGCCGACGGCTGACCAACCCAAGGCGATTGAGGGCCTCGCCGAGGGGCTCGACTCGAAGGAGCGGGTCCAGACGCTGCTGGGCGCGACCGGCACCGGTAAGACGTTCACGATGGCGGCGACCATCGAGCGCGTCCAGCGCCCGGCTCTGGTGATCGCGCACAACAAGACCCTGGCGGCGCAGCTCTGCAACGAGTTCCGCGAGTTCTTCCCGGACAACGCCGTCGAGTATTTCGTCAGCTACTACGACTACTACCAGCCCGAGGCCTACGTCCCGGCGCAGGACCTCTACATCGAGAAGGACTCCTCGATCAACGACGAGATCGACCGGCTCCGCCACTCCGCCACCGCATCGCTCTTCGCCCGCGACGACGTGATCATCGTCGCCTCGGTCTCGTGCATCTACGGGATCGGCTCGCCGGACCTCTACCGAGAGCAGATGCAGCTCTTCAAGGTGGGCGACTGGATCGATCGTCAGGACGTCTTCCGAAAGCTGGTCGGGATGCAGTACCGCCGCAACGACCAGAACCTGACACGCGGGGCCTTCCGCGCGCGCGGTGAGGTGCTCGAGATCTTCCCGGCGTACGCCGAGTCGGCGTACCGGATCCAGCTCTTCGGTGACGAGATCGAGGCGATTCAGCACTTCGACCCGCTTACCGGCGAGATCCTCGACGTGATCGACCACGTCTCGGTCTGGCCGGCGAGCCACTACGTGGTCAAGGAGGAGACGATGGAGCGCGCGGTCGACGAGATCGAGCGCGAGATGCGCAACCAGGTCGCCCACTTCGAGGAGCACGGCAAGCAGCTGGAGGCGCACCGCCTCCAGCAGCGGACCCGCTACGACATGGAGATGATGCGCGAGCTGGGCTTCTGCCCGGGCATCGAGAACTACTCGCGGATCCTCGATGGCCGCCCGCCGGGCAGCCCGCCCTACACGCTGATCGATTACTTCCCGGACGACTTCGTCCTCTTCGTCGACGAGTCCCACCAGACGATCCCGCAGCTCGGCGGAATGTACGAGGGCGACTTCTCCCGGAAGTCGACCCTGGTGGACTTCGGCTTCCGCCTCCCGAGCGCCGTCGACAACCGGCCCCTCAAGTTCGACGAGTTCCTCGATCGCGTCAAGCAGATGGTGCTGGTCTCCGCGACGCCGGGGCCGTGGGAGCGGGCCGAGTCGACGCGGATCGTCGAGCAGATCGTCCGCCCGACCGGAATCGTCGATCCCGAGGTAGAGGTCCGCGAGACCAAGAACCAGATCGACGACCTGATGAACGAGGTCCGGGTCCGCGCCGAGAAGGACGAGCGGGTGCTGGTCACGACCCTGACGAAGAAGATGGCCGAGGACCTGACCGAGTACCTGCTCGAGCACGGCTTCCGCGTCCGCTACCTCCACTCCGAGATCGACACGCTGGAGCGGATCCAGATCATCCGCGAGCTGCGGCTCGGCGAGTACGACGTGCTCGTCGGGGTCAACCTGCTGCGCGAGGGCCTCGACCTCCCGGAGGTCTCGCTGGTCGCGATCCTCGACGCCGACAAGGAGGGTTTCCTCCGCGGCGAGACCAGCCTGATCCAGACGATCGGCCGCGCAGCGCGGAACGTCGAGGGCCGGGTGCTGATGTACGCGGACAAGGAGACCGACGCGATGCGCAAGGCGCTCGGCGAGACCGACCGCCGCCGCGCGATCCAGCTCGCCTACAACGAGGAGCACGGCATCACCGCCGCGACCGTCGTCAAGGGCATCTCCGACATGGCCGAGTTCCTGGCGATGGAGTCGAACGCGCCGAAGCGGCGCCGTCGCCGCCGCGAGGAGACCGCGACCAAGACTCCCGAGGAGCTCGAGAAGATCGTGATCGAGCTCGAGGAGGAGATGCTGGCCGCCGCCGACGACCTCCGCTTCGAGGAGGCCGCTCGCATCCGCGACGAGCTCAAGGAGCTCCGCGCGGACCTGGACGCGATCCGGGCCTAGCCGGATCGCAGCCGCCTACATCTGCCCGTGAATTCGCGCGGACCAATCCGGTCCGGAGCAGAAGACCTCGATGCGGAAGCCATCGGGGTCGAAGACGAAGAATGCGTAGTAGCCCGGGATGTCGCTGTCCTCCTCGGGCGAGCAGTGGATCCGATCGCCCCGCCGTAGACACCGCTCATATGCCGCGTCCACCTCTTCGCTGGTGTCGACCTCGAACGCAAGGTGCTCGAGCCCGACGTCGTAGTAGCGATGGGCGCCGCCGTCGGCCGGGCGAAGCCCGAGCGATTCCTCTCCGAAGTGCAGATAGACGACCTCCTCGGTGCCCCGGTAGGTCGGGTAGCGCTCTAACTCCCTCAATCCCAGGGGTCCCAGGACGTCCAGGTAGAAGGCAAGCGAACGCTTGACGTCGCTGACGGCAAGGTCGAGGTGCTGGATTCCGCGGCCGGGCATCCGGTCAGCCCGCGATCTCGGAGCGCGGGAATTGAGATCCGCTCGGATAGCGCTGGAGGTAGTTCTGATCTTCGGCCGGTGCCTCCCAGAATGGACCCGCATCGCTGATCTTGGTCACGACCTTGCCGGGCCAGATCCCGGCGCCGTCCGCGTCCGCGATCGTCCGCGCCGCGACCTTGCGCTGCTCGCCGGTCGTGCAGAAGATCTCCGAGCGGTAGTCGGAGCCGACGAGCGCCTCGCCGAGGTCGGGCCGGTGGATCTGCAGGAAGAACTCGACGAGCTCCCGGTATGAGATGCGATCTGGATCGAAGACGACCTCGACTGCCTCGGCGTGACCCGAATGGTCCTCGTCCGTCGGGCTGTCGTTCTCTCCGCCGGTGTATCCGGCCCGTGTCGAGATGACCCCGTCGCGGCTGCGCAGCAACTCCTGCGCGGGCCAGAAGCAGCCTCCCGCGAGGATCACGGTCTCGGTCGTCTCGGTCATCGCGTTCGTCCGTGGATCGGCCACGAAGACTAGTCCCGGAAGGCCTAGGCCTCGAGAAAGCGCAATACCGCCAGCACGCGGCGGTGATCCTCGCTGCTGGCGGTGAGGCCGATCTTCCCGAAGATGCTGGTGACGTGCTTCTCCACGGCGCGCTCGGTGACGACGAGGTGCGCAGCGATCGCGGCATTCGTGCGTCCCTCCGCCATCAGGCCCAGGACCTCCCGCTCGCGCGGGGTCAGCTCCTCCAAGGGGCCGTCATCGCGCGCCCGGCCCATAAGCACCGAGACGACCTCGGGATCGAGCGCCGACCCACCCGTGCCGACCCGCTGGACAGCGTCGGCGAACGCGGTCACGTCCGAGACCCGGTCCTTGAGCAGGTAGCCGAGGCCTTCGGCGTTCTCGGCGAGCAGCTCCTGCGCGTAGGAGGGCTCGACGTAGGCGGAGAGGACGAGGACGCCGACGCCCGGCAGCTCGGCCCGGATCTCCTTGGCCGCCCGCAGTCCCTCGTCGGTCTGGGTGGGCGGCATGCGGACGTCGACGACGGCGAGGTCGGGCTTGTGGGCCCTCACCTTCCTCAGCAGGTCGTCGGCGTCGCCCGCCTGGCCCACGACGTCGTGACCGGCGTCCTGGAGCAGCCGCGCCACGCCTTCGCGCAGCAGCACCGAGTCCTCGGCGACGACGACTCGCATCAGGCGGCCCCGCTCAGGGGGATGTCGGCATGGACAATCGTGCCGCCGCTCGCCGGATCCTCCACCCGCAGTCGGCCGTCGAGCGCGGCGACCCGGTCCGCGAGGCCGCGCAGGCCGGAGCCTGCCGGATCCGCGCCGCCTCGCCCGTCGTCCTTGATCTCGACGACCAGCTTCCCGTTGTCGCGTTTGATTCCCACCTCGGCCCGTTCGGCGCCGGCGTGACGGCCGACATTGGTGAGAGCCTCGGAGACGACGAAGTAGGCGGCCGCCTCGACGGGTTCCGGAAGACGGCCCTCGACCGAGGCGTCGAGCTCGACCGGTAGCGGAGCCCGCTGGGCGAGCGACTCGACCGCCGCCTCGAGCCCGCGGTCGCTCAGGATCGCCGGGTGGATCCCGCCGTGATCAGGGCGAGCGTCGTGGGGAAGGCCATGCCGGCGGCCAGTCCGCCCACGAGCCGTGCCACGAAGAGCACCCCGAGCGAAGGAGCGAACGCGGCGAGCAGCGATGCCGGGATTGCCAGGCCGGTGCCCGCGATGAGCATCATCTTGCGCCCGTAGCGGTCGCCGAGCGCGCCGAAGTAGAGAACCGACGCGGCGAGCCCCAACGAGTAGCCCACGGCGACGAGGTCGAGCCCCGTCTGCCCGGCATCGAATGCCTTCCCGATGTCCGGCAGCGCCACGTTGGCGACCGCCAGGTTCAGGTTGGCGACTGCGGCTACGAGGATCAGTGCGGTGAGGACGACAGGCGCGCGCTCGGGCGCCTGAGCCTTCTCGGACGCGTTCACTCGCAGGCCACCGTACCGGGGAGGACGGCGCCTAGTGGAGTGTCTGGTAGGTGAAGTAGACGATCACGATCAGGTTGACGAGCCAGGCATTTCCAGTGAGCCACTCGCGAATCCCCGGCATGGCCTCACGAGCACGACGGCCGAGCAGGAGGTATGCCGTGATCGGGATCGCCAGGAGCCCGACGGTCGCAACGAGCAGCGCCCAGCCATGGATCTCGGTCATGTGGTGATCGTGGAGGTAGTTGACCGTCGCGATCACCGCGATGATGTCGGTCGGCATCAGCAGGATGAGCAGGAAGCCGAGGCTGAATGCGCGTTTCGGCTCGGCCTCCTGCAGCGCGCTCATCCACTTCGGGACCTTCGCCGTTCCCCGTCCGCGAAAGACGTGGATGCCCAGCAGCACGAGCAGGCCCGCCACCACGTAGTCGGCGGTGGTCGGCCCGCCGCCCCCGCGCGCGCTGATGTGCAGCGCGCGAACCAGCACGTACCAAATCACCACCGAAGTGCAGACCCCCAGCGCCGCGCCAACCAGCATGGCCGCCGAGTTCATGACGGGCTTGCGGCTCGTCACGAGGAAGATCGAGGTGAGGATCTGCGGGCCCATCACCATGATCAGGGCCAGCGGGAGGATGTGGAGTCGAGTGTCCACGGGCGGTTGTGGCGGCGCGGCGTTCTTGCGTTCGCCATTACCCTTGCAGGCGATGACCGAGGGACACGCAGACGAGCTTGCGGCCAAGGCGGCGGACGCCGTTCGCAGCGTGCTCGCCGAGGCGGAGACAAAGGCCGGCGAGATCATTCGCCGGGCGGAGGACGAGGCGGCGAGCATTCGCGATCGCGCCCAGGCCGAATCCGCCCAGATCCGCGAGCGAGCCGAAGCCGATGCCCGGGGACAGATCGAGGCCGCGAAGAGGGCGCTCGACGAGCTCGGAGGCACGCTGGTCGCAGCCGCCACCGAGGCTCTGCCCGCGGCAGAGACGCAGCCCGAGCCAGAGACCGAGCCTGAGCCGGAGCCCGACCCCGCTCCGGAGCCGCCACCCGAGACCCCGGGTGCCCCGGAGGCTCCAATTTCGCCTCCGGCGGCCAACGGTAACGACGCCGCGGAGCGACTCGTGGCCATGAAGCTGGCGGTCGAGGGCGGGGACGCCGCTGAGATCGAGGGCGAGCTCGTCGAGAGGTTCGGCCCAGGCGACCGCTCGGAGCTCCTCCGGGACGTGCTCAGCCGAGTTACGAGCTAGCCGGACTCTTTACGGTGTCGAGCGAGCAGTCCTGGCCGCCAGAGGCTGACCAGACCCGCCACGAGCGTGACCAGGAAGATCTGGCCCATCAGCATCTCGAGCCCGGCGAACATCTTTCCCGGCTGACCCGCCGGCACCAGGTTCCCGTAGCCCGTCGTCGTCAGAGTCGTGTAGCTGAAGAAGAGGAAGTCACCGCTCTTGACGTTCACCCCGGAACCGAAGAACGGCGTCGACTGAACCTTGTCGATCGCTGCGTACAGGAAGCTGAAGAGAAGGCCCAGGATCGTGTAGACGCTGATCGCGCCGAGGATCGTTCGGAATCCAACCTCGGATTCGGCGAGCACCGCGCGGAGGATGGCTCCCGCCGCGATCAGCAGGATGCTGACCACCACGAACGAGCTCACCCCGAGCAGGTGAAGGTCGTCGAGCAACCTGGCGAGAACGGCGAGCACGACCGCGGCGAGGGCAAGCAATGCCGCTCCGCGAACGACGCCCGGTCGGACACCCGCCCCGGCGAGCCCGACGACCCCGGCAAGCGCGGCGACGAGCGTCGTCAGCGCGCCGGTCCAGCCCTTGAACTCGGTCAGGGACCCGAGGGCATACGTCGCGATGACCAGGATGAGGACGAGGCCGAACGCGTTCGCCACCCGTTCGGCGAAATGCCCCCACCGCTCACCCGGCTGGCGAGACATGCCAAGGGCGCTCCCACCGGACCTTGGATCCGCTTTGCGAGCCACTTCCGTCCGTTCGGGCCGCCGTGCGGCTTTCCTGCCGCTGGGCCGGACGGGCCAGACCTCGGTCAGGCGGGTGCCCTGGTCGCGGCGCCCTCGGGCTCGGCGACGGGCGCGATGCCGGAGGAGGGCAGGTTCCTCGTGAACCAGAGGGAGAGGAGCGCCAGGGCCGCGACCGCCCCGACGGAGATGCGCAGCGCATCGAGCTGGGCGTCGCCGTAGTCGGCTGCCACCGCCTCCGCCTGGCTCTGCGAAAGGCCCTTCGAGAGCACCTGTTGCTGGACCTGCGCGACCGGGACGATGTCGATGCCCTCCTCCGTGTTGGCGGCGATCGTCTCGCGCGCCTGGGCGGGCACCTGGGGGTTGTCGGCGATGTTGTCGTTGAAGCCGTTGATCAGGTTGAGGATGAGGATCGCGCCGATCAAAGCGGTGCCGAGCGAGGCTCCGAGGTTGAGCGCCGTCCCCTGCAGGCCCCCCGTCTCGCTGGCCTTGGCGGGGTCGGTCGAGGACATGATCACGTTGCCGAGCTGCGAGGCGAGGAGTCCCCCGCCGGCCCCGACCAGGACCATCGCGATCTTGAACCCGGTGTCGTTCAGCTTCACATCGAGCGTGGCGAGCATCACGACGGCTCCAGCGCTGATCAGAACCAGGCCCGCCTGCGCGACCGTTCTCGGCGAGCGTCTACCCGCGACCTTGGGACCCGTCAGGGCAGCAACCAGCATCGCCAGGGAGAGCGGAAGCAGCCGCTTGCCGGTCTCGAACGCATCCAGTCCGATTACGACCTGCAGGTAGACCGGGACGACGAAGAAGAGCCCCATCAGCACCAGCTGCTGGCCCATCAGCGTGGTGAGACCGGCGCGAAGCTGCGTGATCTTGAGCAGGCCGGTGTCAAGGAGGCGGTCAAGCCCGAGCCTGTGCCGGCGCTCCTCCCAGTGGACGAACCCAGCCAGCACTCCGAGCCCAGCCAGGACCATGAAGGGCACCACCGAGAATCCGAGCGGAGTGATCTCCGTCCCGTTGATCGTCGGAGCTGCGAGCGGCCTCACGAATCCCCACTTGCTGCCCATCAGGATCCCGAAGACGGCCAGTCCGAGGCCGGCGACTGAGAGCACCGATCCCACGTAGTCCAGCTTGGGTGGCCGTTCCAACTTCGGCGCCTGAGCGATCTGCCCTCGGAGCAGGATGATCACGATCACGACCACCGTCTCGCCCGCGAACACGTAGCGCCAGCTGGCGTTGGTCGTCACCCAGCCGCCGATCAGCGGGCCGACCGCGACGGCGACGGCCGTGATGCCGCCGATCAGCGCGTAGGCGAGCGCTCGGTCCTTGCCCTCGTAGTTGGCGGCCGTGAGCGCCGCGATTCCTGGGATGACCATGATGGCCCCGAGTCCCTCGATCCCGGACCAGCCGACCAGCAGGATCGGAAGGCTCGGGCTCAGGGCCGTGGTCAGCGAGCCGATGCCATAGACCGCGAGCCCTATCGCGAACAGCCGGTTGCGCCCGTAGATGTCGCCGAGCTTGGCCCCGGTCAGCATCAGGGCGGCCATCACGAGCGCGTACAAAGTGATCGCCGCCTGCACTCCCTGGATCGACGTGTTGAGGTCGGCGGTGATCTGGGAGATCGAGACGTTCATCACGCTCGTGTCGAGCGTCATGACGAACTGACCCGAGGCCAGGATGATGATCGGGATCCACTTTCGCATGAGCGAGGTTCTGACGATCCTTTCACGCCTCCGCTGGGGGATACTCAGCAGTGCAGCAACGGCCACGACTCAATCCCGAGGAGGGACCCTTGATGCTTCTAGCTGATTACACGTTTGGCCAGGGGCTGCTCACAGTCCTGGAGATCTTCGTCTTCGCGGCATGGCTGATGGTTCTCTTCACCATCATCGGCGATCTGTTCCGCGATCACGAGATGTCCGGCTGGGGCAAGGCCGCCTGGATCATCTTCCTGATCTTCCTGCCGTTCCTGGGCACGCTGATCTACCTGATCGCGCGCGGCTCCGGCATGCGCGAGCGAGCTCTCGCGCAGCAGCAGGAGGCCCAGAATCAGCTCGACGCCTACGTGAAGCAGACCGCGGGCGGTGGATCTGCGGCGGACGAGCTCACCAAGCTCGCGAAGCTCCACGACGAGCACAAGCTCTCGGACGAGGAGTTCGAGCGGGCGAAGGCCAAGATCGTCGCGTAATCCAACAGCCGCGCCGCCGGTTAGCTTCCTGGCGGCGCGGGGTAGGACGCAGCCGATAACTCGCGAAGGGGGACCTGTCGATGGACACCGTGAGTCTTGGCCGGAGCAAGCTGCAGGTCACGCCGATCTGCTTCGGCACCTGGCAGCTCGGAGGCGACTGGGGGGAGTTCGACGAGGGAGCCGCGATCGAGGCGATCCGCCGCGCGCGGGCGCTCGGAATCAACTTCTTCGACACCGCCCACGGATACGGCTGGGGGCGCTCCGAGCAGCTGCTCGGGTGCGCTCTCGAGGACGAGCTGCGCTCGGCCCGCGACGGCATCGTGATCGCCACCAAGGGCGGCCTGCGGATGGACGGCGACGAGCTGCGGCGCGATTCCTCTTCAGCGTGGTTGAGGGAAGGCGTCGACCGGAGCCTCGACGCGCTCGGGCTCGACCACGTCGACCTCTACCAGGTGCACTGGCCCGACCCCGACACGCCGTTCGCCGAGACGGCCGAAACGCTGCGGGAGCTCGTCGACGAGGGCAAGATCCGCCACGTTGGCGTCTCCAACTTCGATCCGGGCCATATGGATGAGTTCTCTCGCATCCTGCCCGTCGAGACCCTGCAGCCCGTGTACCACCTCTTCCGCCGGGAGATCGAGGAGGACGTGCTGCCGTACTGCCGCGAGCACGAGATCGGCGTGCTCGCCTACGGCCCTCTCGGCCACGGCCTGCTGACCGGCGCGATGCGCGAGGACCAGGAGTTCCCGGAGGGAGATTGGCGGGCAGGGAGCCCCGTGTTCCAGGGCGAGGAGTTCAGGCGGAACCTGCAGACGGTCGACGAGCTCAAGGACCTCGCCGCCGAGCGGGGGATCGATGTCAGCCAGCTCGCGCTCGCCTGGGTGCTGGCCAACCCGGCCGTCCACGTGGCGATCGTCGGCACCCGGAACCCGGAGCACATCGCCTCCGCCGTCGAGGCTGCCGAGGTGAAGCTCTCCGAGGAGGACCTGGCGCGGATCGACTCGATCATGGAGACGGCGGTCCAGGTCGGCGGGCCGTCGCCGGAGAGCGTCTAGCCGTTAGATCTACGCCGTCGCGGGCGCGGGATCGCGCCTGAGGATGCTGATGTACGCGATCGCCCCGGGAATCGTCGGCACCCAGAACGAGAAGGCTCGGTATGAGAGCACCGCGACGATCGCGAGGCCGCCGGGGACGTTGAAGGCGATCAGCGAGCCGATCATCCCGCCCTCGACACCGCCGACGCCGCCCGGAAGCGGCAGCAGGTTGGCGGTCATCCCGACGAAGTACGACGCGACGATCACGCCGACCGGCGGGGGAGTGCCGAAGGCGTGGAGGCACGCCCAGAGCACAGCGATGTCGAATCCCCACCAGCCCACCGCCCAGGCTCCATTGGCCGGCCGGTCCCGCAGCGTCGCGATCGCGCCGCGGACCCCTCCGGCAAGCGTGTTCGGCACGGTGGCAAGGGCCGCCCGCCAGCGCTCCCGCCGGCTGGGGTGGCGCAGCCGCTCGGCCGTCTCGTGCAGCTCTCCGCCGAAGTAGCCGATCAGCAGGCTGGCCACGATGATCAGCCCGGCCACCGCCGCTGGAACCAGCGTGAAGGCGATCGGGCTCGGACCCGAGAGGATCCCGATCCGCAGGCCGAGGCCGGTGAGCACGACCGCACCCATGTAGACGGTGTAGAGGAGGACCAGCAAGGTCGCCATCCGGAGCGCCACGAGGGACGCGGAGAGCCCGTCCCGGCGCAGCGCCCAGGCGGTCAGCGCGATGCCGCCGATCCCACCGGCGGCCAGCAGCCTTGTCGCGGCCAGGCTGGCCAGGGTGATGCGATAGCTCTGCGCCCAGCCGATTCCGGCCTCGTGACCGATGACCCCTCGGAAGAGCGCCACGTAACAGAAAAAGGAGAGGATCTCGAGGATCAGGCCGGCCGTCAGCCAGCCGGGCTCACCGCGATCCAGCCGCCTCCAGGTGTCTCCGAGCCCCGCGATATTCGGGAGGACGATGTAGAGGGCGCCCAGAGAGACGGCGGCGAAGGCGAGGCCGAGCAGCAGCTGCTTCCTGGTTAATCCTCGGGGTGCTTCGTTCATTCGCGGGAAAAGGTCCCGCGACCCCCGCCGGCGCGAGCGCCGCCCGTGTACTCGGCCATATCCTGGCCCCAGAACTCGACCACGTTGCCGTCCGGCAACTTCACGTTGGCAACTCCACGTTGGTAACTCCACGCTTGGCGATCGCCAGGATCGCGGAGCTCCGGAGGTCTAAAGCCGGGCTTGGCTCAACTCGACTGCGCGTAGCCCTTCAGCCCACCGAAGTCAAGAATGACACACGCTTCATCTCCAACGATCCAAGCGTCGTGCCCGGGCGGCATGTGGAAGCTGTCGCCGGGCCCAAACTCGCGCTCGGTTCCATCGTCCATTTTCAGCGCCATGCGGCCTTCGAGGATGTAGCCGATGTGCTCGACCTGACACGAGTCCGTGCCCGCGATTGGCTTGACGTGGTCCGACCAGCGCCAGCCTGGCTCGAATGTGCCCCGGCCGACTGCGTGTCCGTTCAGATCAACGAGCTCGACACGCCCCATCCCATCCTGGAATTCGCGGACCTCGTCGGGATTATCGAAGCGCTTGCCAGCTAGCTCAGCCATACCGACTCCTTCCTCGGGTTCGAGCCACCCTACTCCTCGGCAGCAAGGAGTGAGCGAGCTTCATGGTCAGGGGACTAGGACAGGCTGCGGGCGTTCACGGTGTAGGCGGCCATGTCCTGCGACCAGAACTCGACCACGTTGCCGTCGGGATCCGTGACGTAGATCGCGCGGCCGGGCCCCAGCTGGATCGGGCCCTCGACCTCCGCGCCGGCCCCCTCGATCCGCGCCCTGAGCGAGTCGATTTCGGTGTCATCCACGTGGAAGGCGTAGTGGACGTGCAGGCCTCCTCGCCCGCCGGCCAGGCCCACCTGCTCGGTCCACAGGCCGAGTCTCGCCGTGTCGCCGACCAGATACCAGTAGCGCCCCTCGGCGCCCTCGCCATAGAGCGTCTCCTCGAAGCCGAGCACGTCCCTGTAGAAGCGCCGCGCGGCCTCGAGGTCGTCCACCTCGAGGACGAGCTCCGAGATCCCGCTGACTGGCGGCCTCCCGTTCATCAGGGCCGAGCTTAACCTGGCTCGGATGTTTCCCCAGGCATACAGACGCGTACTCGGCGCTCCCGGTGTCAGGCAGCCGCTTGCCGGCGTTGTGATCGGCCGCCTCTCGATCGCCGCCGAGCCGCTCTCCACGGTCCTGCTCGTGCACGGCTCCACCGGCTCGTTTGCGGCGGCGGGCGCCGTGATGGCGGCCTATTCGATTGCCGCCGCGATCTCCCTGCCGGTCCAGGGCCGGGTGATGGACCGGATCGGACAGACAGGGGTGATCCTGATGACTACGGCGATCACGGCGGCAGGCTTCCTCTCCCTGATCGTGCTCGCCCATGGCGGAGCGCCCGTTGCCGTGCTGTGTGTCGCCGCTGCCTTCGCTGGACTTGGCACCGTCCCAACGGGCACCGCGATGCGGACGCTCTGGTCGGATCTCGTTCCCGAGAGCGACCTCAGGCAGGCGGCATTCGCGCTGGATGCGGTCGCGATCGATGTCGCGTTCATCGCCGGCCCTCTGATCGCCGCGGCCGTGATCGCCATAGCGTCGCCGGCGGCGTCGCTGTCCGTCTGCATCGCCCTGACGCTGTTGGGCTCCACCGTGTTCGCGTCGTCACGCGCGTCGCGGACGTGGCGGGGCGCACCCGCCAATCACCGCCGGATCGGCCCGCTGCGTTCGGCAAGTGTCTGGGTCCTGATGGGCGCGGCGCTTGGCGTGGGGATCGCGGTGGGTGCCGCGGAGCTGGCGATCACGGCGTTCGCCTCCGAGCACGGAGTGGCCGAGCTGGGCGGAACCCTGATCGCCGTCCAGGCGCTGGCGAGCACGGCCGGGGGGCTTTGGTACGGCGCGAGGAGCTGGGGCAACCCGCCCGGGGAGCGGCTCCCGGCCGTCGCCATCGTCTTCGCCCTGTCTCTGGCACCCCTGGTCGCTATTCCCTCGCTGCCGGTCGCCTTTCCGCTCATGGCCCTCAGCGGACTCGCCCTGGCGCCCGCAATCTCCCTGATCTATCTGCTGCTCGACTCGCTGGCGCCAGTCGGGACCGCCGCGGAAGCCACCGGCTGGGTGCTGACGGCGATCGTGGGCGGGGCGGCGGTTGGCAATGCGCTGGCGGGCGTGGCCGTCACCGAGGCCAGCCCGCGCGCGGGAATGGCGGTCGCGGGGGCCGGGGGCCTCGTCACCCTGGGCGCGACCTGGCTCGGCCGGCGCCAGCTGAGCGTGCCCGAGCAGGGAACGCCTGTTCGGCTCCTATCATCGACGTAGATGGCTCCATCCGAGCGCATAGTCATTCGCGGGGCACGCGAGCACAACCTCAAGGACATCAACCTCGAGCTGCCGCGCAACGCCCTGATCGTCATGACCGGCCTCTCCGGGTCCGGCAAGTCCAGCCTTGCCTTCGACACGATCTACGCCGAGGGACAGCGCCGGTATGTCGAGTCCCTGTCGGCGTACGCGCGCCAGTTCCTGGGGCTGATGGAGAAGCCGGACGTCGACTCGATCGACGGCCTCTCGCCGGCGATCTCGATCGACCAGAAGACCACCTCCCGCAACCCGCGTTCGACGGTCGGCACCGTGACCGAGGTCTACGACTACCTGCGGCTCCTCTGGGCCCGGATCGGCAAGCCTCACTGCCCGGAGTGCGGGGAGCCGATCGAGGGGCAGTCGGTCGAGCAGATCACCGACCGCGTCATGACCCTGGAGGAGGGGACGCGCTTCATGGTGATGGCGCCGGTCGTCCGCGGGCGCAAGGGCGAGTTCGAGAAGCTCTTCGAACAATTCCGGCTCGAGGGCTACACCCGCGTGCGGGTCGACAACGAGGTTCGGTTACTCGAGGGTGCTCCGCCAGGAGCAACCCGTTCTGGCGGTGAGGAGATCAAGCTCGACAAGAAGTTCAATCACGACATCTCGGTCGTGGTCGACCGCTTGGTGATGAAGAACGATCTGCGGCGCAGGCTCTCGGAGTCGGTCGAGGCCGCGGCCGCGCTCGCCGGCGGGGTGGTCGAGGTCGACGTGCTCGCCGAGGGGAGCTCCGGGGACGCCGATGACGCCGGCTCGGCTTCCCGCGAGGGCGGCGTCAAGGGTGCGAAGGGCGCCGGGCAGCTGCCTCCGGGTGTCGCCGATCGGCTCACCTTCAGCGAGCGGTTCGCGTGCCTGAATTGCGGCACCTCGATCCCGGAGCTCGAGCCGCGGATCTTCTCCTTCAACTCCCCGCACGGCGCATGCGAGCGCTGTCACGGTCTCGGCTTTCAGCGCGTCGTCGATCCGGAGCTCGTCGTGCCCGACCCGACGCTCTCGCTCTCCGAGGGGGCGCTGCAGCCCTGGCGGGTCGGTCACTCGCGCTACTGGAAGCGCCTCGTCGAGGCTGTCGCCGAGGACTACGGGATCGACCCGGACACTCCCTGGCAGGAGCTCTCCGACGAGGACCGCGAGATCTTCCTCTACGGGACCGGCGGCGAGCGGCACAAGGTCAACTACACGAACCGCTTCGGCAGGCGGCGCTCCTACAGTGTCCGCTTCGAGGGCATCGTCAACAACCTCGAGCGCCGCTACGACGAGACCGATTCGGACGGCGTCCGCGAGCGGGTGGAGGGCTACATGGCCGAGCAGCCCTGCCCCGACTGCAAGGGCGCGCGGCTGCGGCCGGAGAGCCTCGCGGTCAAGGTCGGCGGGATCTCGATCCACGACTACACCGAGCTCTCGGCCCGGGCCGCGCTCCAGTGGATCAACGAGCTTCAGATGACCGAAACGGAGATGGCAATCGCCCGTCTCCTGGTCCGTGAGATCAACGAGCGCCTCGCGTTCCTCGACAACGTCGGTGTCGGCTACCTGAACCTGGCGCGCTCTGCGCGGACGCTGTCCGGCGGCGAGGCGCAACGGATCCGGCTCGCGACACAGATCGGCTCCAGCCTGGTCGGCGTCCTCTACATCCTGGATGAGCCATCGATCGGACTGCATCAGCGCGACAACGCCAAGCTGATCGAGACCCTCGAGCGGCTGCGCGACCTGGGCAACACCGTGATCGTGGTGGAGCACGACGAGGGCACCATGCGCTCGGCCGACCACCTGGTCGACCTCGGGCCCGGTGCCGGCGAGCACGGCGGTCACGTGATCTCAGAGGGCACCCCGAAGCAGGTCGAGGCCGATCCGGCCTCCCTCACCGGGCAGTACCTCGCGGGTCAGCGCCAGATCGAGATCCCGGAGAAGCGGCGCGAGCCGCGCGGCGAGCTGCTCGTCAAGGGCGCCCGGCAGCACAACCTCAAGGAGATCGACGTGCCGGTCCCGCTGGGCGTCTTTTGCTGCGTCACCGGGGTCTCCGGCTCGGGCAAGTCCACGCTGATCAACGAGACGCTCTATCCCGCCGTCGCCAACCGGCTGCATCAGGCGAAGCTCCGGCCCGGCACCCACGACCGGATCGACGGCATCGACCAGATCGACAAGATCATCAACATCGACCAGTCGCCGATCGGGAGGACGCCTCGCTCCAACCCGGCGACCTACACCAACGTCTTCGACCACATCCGCCAGCTCTACGCGCAGACTCGCGAGGCGCGGGCGCGTGGATACAAGCCCGGGCGCTTCAGCTTCAACGTGAAGGGCGGGCGGTGCGAAGTCTGCCGCGGCGACGGCCAGATCAAGATCGAGATGCACTTCCTGCCGGACGTCTACGTGCCGTGCGAGCAGTGCCACGGCAAGCGCTACAACCGCGAGACGCTCGAGGTCCGCTTCAAGGGCAAGTCGATAGCCGACGTGCTCGAGATGTCGGTCGCGGACGCCTGTGCGTTCTTCAAGGACATCCCGAAGATCGCTCGCCGGCTCAACACGCTCCAAGCCGTCGGACTCGACTACATCCGCCTGGGCCAGCCGGCCACGCAGCTCTCCGGCGGCGAGGCGCAGCGGGTGAAGCTCGCCACCGAGCTCTCGAAGGTCGCCACGGGAGACACCCTCTACATCCTCGACGAGCCGACCACCGGCCTCCATTTCGCGGACGTCCAGCGGCTGCTGGACGTGCTCGACCGGCTGGTCGAGCAGGGCAACACGGTGATCGTGATCGAGCACAACCTCGACGTGATCAAGACGGCCGATCGGATCATCGACCTGGGCCCCGAGGGAGGGGAGGAGGGCGGCAACGTGCTCGCCATCGGGACGCCGGAGCAGGTCGCGGCGACGCGTGGCTCCTACACCGGCGAGTTCCTCACCGAGCTCGTGGAGCCTGAGATGAAGGTCCGCCGGACGAGCAAGCGCAAGACGGCCGTCGCCGCGTGACGCTGGCTGCACTCAGTCTGGAGATTCACAGCAACGCTGCGCTCGACACGGCCGATCAGCGGGCTGGGCTCGTTCTTCTCGGCATGATGCTGCTCTCCTTCGGCTTCATTCGATTCAGCACCCGGATGATCAGAGCCGAGGTCTCCTGGTGGCCTGGGAACGTGACGCCAGGCGGGGTGCACATCCACCACATGGCGTTCGGAATCGTGGCGATGATGATCGCCGGGTTCCTGGGCTTCGTCCTCAGCCCCCCGAGTCCCTGGTTCGAGATCCTCGCCGGCCTCTTCGGAATCGGCATGGGCCTCACCCTCGATGAATTCGCGCTCTGGCTCTACCTCGAGGACGTCTACTGGGCGGAGGAGGGCAGGAGCTCGGTCGACGCCGTCATCTTTGCGGCGATCATCGGCGGCGGCATCATCGTCGGCTTCGTGCCCCTCGATGCTGGGGACGGCGGGTCGACATTCGCGATCCTGTTCACCGTCTTCGTGGACCTCAGCATCTGCGCAGTTGTCGCGCTGAAGGGAAAGCTGAGCTCGGCCGTGATCGGGATGTTCATCCCGCCGGTCGCCTGGATCGCGGCCATTCGGCTGGCGCGACCGCGTTCGTGGTGGGCCAAACGGCGCTACAAGCCCGGCAGCGGGAAGCTGGTCAAGGCCGAGGCCCGCAAGGTGCGTCACGACCGGCGCGTTCGGCGCCTCCAGGACCTGATCGGCGGCGCGCCGTCGCTGCCCAGCCCGCGCGCACCCGGGTCCGGCCGCTCCGAGGAGTAGCTTCGCCGCACACGTCCGCCTTCGGGGGCGGGCGACAAAAGGAGAGGAGACCCACATGAGAGGTGCGGGTCGAGTTGTTTTCGCGGCGATCCTGCTGCTGATAGTCGGAACGCTCAACATCATTTACGGGATCGGCGCAGTCAGCGACGCTCACTTCTACGTCGATGACACTCGGTATGTCCTATCGAATCTCCACACGATGGGCTGGGTGCTGATCATCCTCGGGGTGATCCAGCTGACCGGGGGATTCTCGCTGATGGCGGGGAACGCCTGGGGTCGCTTCGTCGGCATAGTTGCCGGAAGCCTCGGAGCGATCGGCGCTCTGCTGTCGATGGGCGACCACCACCCGTTCTGGGAGCTGGGGATCTTCTTCCTCTGCGTGTGGGTCGTCTACGGAATCGTCGTGTTCGGCGAGGACGAGCGGGCAACCGGAGTCTGAGCGAGTCGAGCGGGGCCTGGCCGCCAGGCTGGGCCCCGCTTCGTTTCTCGCGGAGCTGGCTGTGCGCGCCTAGCCGGCGAGGCGGCGCATGTAGAGCCCGGCCATCAGCTCCACGGTGCCTCGCACGATGAAGGCGATCCCCGCGAGCAGCGCCAGGGTGGTGAGCCCGATGTCGGGGTTGGCGACGATGATCACGCCCGCCGCGATGCCGATCACTCCGAGCACGCCGGCGATCACCCGGTGCTCGCCCTCATCCATGGCCGAGCGAGGTCGGCCATCCCGGTGATGATGAACCAGAAGGAGAGGGCCAGCAGCAGTGCGAGCACGCCCGCGCCGGGACGGACTAGGCAGACCAGGCCGGCCAGCGTGGCCAGGAAGCCGACGAACATGCGGAGCACGCGCCCGCCGGGCGTGCGGTCCTCCGTGGTCGCGAGGGCGACCCAGACGGCACCGATCAGGACGAGGTTGATCCCGACGATCAGGCCGAGGGCGAGCAGGGTGATGTCGGGGTAGGCGAGCGCGAGCACACCCGCCACGATCGACAGCGCCCCGAGCAGGGCGACCACCCACCACTTTTTCGGGTCGACGCTGACTGTCCCGGTTCCTTCGACCTGCGCCATCTGTTCCTCTCCTTCGTAGGTGTTAGTTGTCGACCAGCAGGGCGGCGCCGATCGCGCCGCCGAGGTCGCCCAGGGTCGCGACGTGCATGTGCGGCGGCCGGTCCGGGACGAACAGGTGCGGGTGCATTCGAGTCGCGATCCGGCCGACGTACTTCTCGCCGAAGCGAACCCCGAGGCCGCCGCCGATGATCACCGCCTCGGGATCGAGCAAATTCACCGCCGAGGCAATGCCGACGCCGAGCATCTTCACCGCGCGATCGATCAGCCTGGTGGCCAGGTCGTCGCCGTGATGCAGCGCCCGCTCCCAGATTCCGCTGGTGAGCCGGTCGCGGCCGTGCTCCTCCATGATCTTGAAGAGGTCCGTCTTGGCGCCGGCCTTGTACTCCTTGCGCGCCTTGATCTCCATCGCGAGGCGTCCGGCGTAGGCCTCCATGCAGCCCTTCCGCCCGCAGGTGCAGCGGGCACCGCCGCGCTTGACCACCATGTGGCCGATCTCGCCCGCGGCCCCGCGACCGAGCCATTGCTTTCCGTCAAGGATCAGGCCGCCGCCCACTCCGGTTCCCCACCAGACGCCCAGGACCGTGTTGAACGGTTTGCCGGCGCCGAGCTCGAACTCACCCTGCACCGCGACGGAGACATCGTTGCCGATCCTCACGGGGACCCCGAACTCCTTGGTCAGGTGCTCGCCGAGGGGGAACGCGCCGGTCCACCCGGGCAGATTGCGGGCGTCCGAGACCACGCCGGTCTTCTCATCCGCATCGCCGGGGGATCCCATTCCAACGCCTTGCAGGTCGCGGGTGCCGAGCGAGGCCTGGGCCGCCGCCTCTCGCATCGCGGCCGCAACCTCACGTGCCACGTCCTCAGGGCCGCCGGTGTCCGGAGTGGGCCGCCGCGACTGGCCGAGGACCTTGTTCTCGGCGTCGACGACGACGGTCTGGATCTTCGTTCCGCCGAGGTCGATCCCGCCGCGGGCGGCCTGCTTCGAGTCGGGGCTCACGGGGGGACCATAACCGGCGGCAACCGGGACTTTTGCGAAGCTCCCGCACGTGGCTTCCTGGAGGCAATGGCGAAGCTGGAGGGTCAAGCGGCGCTGGTACGAGCGCAACCATCGGCGCGGGCGACGCCGGCGGATCAATCGGCATGCCGCGGAGGGCGGGTTCTTCATCCGCTATCCGGTCGAAGGCGAGGTGCTCGAGGCGCTCGACTCGGGTCATCTCGAGATCGGCGAGGGCACGCTGCTCGAGCCGGGATGCTGGCTGACGCTTTCCGGCGCCGCCCGGATCCGCATCGGCGAGGGCTGCTTCCTGAATCGCAACACGATGGTCGCCGCGCTCGAGCTGATCGAGATCGGCGACCACGTGATGTTCGCCAACAACTGCTTCGTCGGCGACTCCGACCACCGCTACGACGACCCCACCAAGCCGGTCACTTGGCAGGGTTTCGAGCCTCAGGGTCCAGTGAGGATCGGGTCGAATTGCTGGTTCGGCGTGGGGTGCGTGGTCACCGGAGGGGTGGAGATCGGCGAGCGCTGCGTGATCGGGGCGAACTCGGTCGTCACAAAGAATCTCCCGGCGGGGGTGATCGCGGCCGGGGCGCCCGCCAAGGTGATCCGCGAGATCGAGTTTCGAGGCGGGGACTAGCATTGCCCGATGCTGTTCGAGTGGGATTCGTACTCCGCGGTTCTGGATCGAGCCCACGAGCTCGCGGCTGAGTACCTCTCCTCGGCGCCGGATGCAGACGTTCGCGCCAGCGCCGATCTGAGCCGGCTGCGCGAGGACCTCGGCGGCGAGTTGCCCGAGAGCGGCGCCGACGGCGTCGAGGTGCTCGAGGACCTGGCGCGATTGGCCGCGCCGGGCATCGTCGCGTCGAACGGGCCGCGCTACTTCGGCTTCGTGATTGGCGGCGGGGTCCCGGCGGCGGTCGGCGCCGACTGGATGACCTCCGCCTGGGATCAGGTGGCGGGGCTCAATGTCTGTTCGCCGGCGGCGGCCGTCACCGAGGAGGTGGCGGCGAGCTGGCTCCTCGACCTGCTGGGCCTGCCGGCGTCCGCGGCCGTCGGCTTCGCTACCGGTGCCCAGATGGCGAACTTCACGGGCCTTGCCGCCGCGCGCGGCGCACAGCTGCAGCGGGCGGGATGGGACGTCGAGGCCGAGGGCCTGCAGGGGGCTCCCCGGTTGAACGTTCTGGTCGGCGAGCAGGTCCACGTCACCGTCCTCGCTGCACTGCGCTTCCTCGGCCTGGGAGCGGAGACGGCGATCCGCGTCGCGGCCGACGATCAGGGCCGGATGGTCACGGGCGCCCTGGCCGAGGCGCTCGACGCGGTCGAGCGGCCCACGATCGTCTGCGCGCAGGCCGGCGAGGTCAACACCGGCGCCTTCGATCCCCTCGATGAGATCGCCGATCTGTGCGATCGCCACGGCGCGTGGATGCACGTCGACGGCGCATTCGGGCTCTGGGCTTCGGCGTCCTCCTCGCTCCGCGAGCGGGTGGGGGGAGTCGACCGGGCCGATTCATGGGCGACGGACGCGCACAAGTGGCTGAACGTTCCTTACGACAGCGGCCTCGCCATCGTCAGGGACCCAGACGCGGTTCGCTCCGCGATGCAGCTTTCGGCCGCCTACCTCGTCGCCGGCGGCGACGCGCGCGACGGGACTGACTTCGTTCCGGAGGCCTCGCGCCGAGCGCGTGGCTTCGTGATCTGGGCGGCGCTGCGGTCGCTCGGTCGGACGGGGGTCGCGGAGATGGTCGAGCGCAGCTGCGGCCTGGCGCGGCTGATGGCCGACGAGCTGAGCGAAACGGAGGGCGTCCGGATACTCAACGAGGTGGTCCTCAACCAGGTGCTGGTCGCGCTGGACCACGACGAGGGCGAGCTGACCGCCGAAGTGATCGCCCGCGTGCAGGCGGACGGCACCTGCTGGCTCGCAGGCACGACATGGCGCGGCACGCCCGCGATTCGCGTCTCCCTCAGCAACTGGTCGACCACGGAGAAGGACGTGCACCGATCGGCCGAGGTCATCCGCGGCGCGATCGAGGCGGCTCGTGCCGCCGCCGGCGCCACGGCCTGACCGCGGCGGGGCCGTCCCGGACGCTTCTTAGAATCGGCTCGTGCTAAGGCTCCGCCTGGCAATCGAGGACCACCGCGCCGACGTCGTCACCGAGGCGCTCGAGGAGACCGGCGGGGTCCACCGGATCGTCGCGCTCAGTCCCGAGCGGACGGGGACCGGCGTGGTGCTGGCGGCGGATGTGATGCCGTCTGTGGCCGACCGGGTGATGCAGCTCATTCGCGAGTGGGAGGTCTCCGATGCCGATTACCTGCTCACGCGGCAAGAGGTGGTGGCGCCTAACCCACCACACGGAAGGCTCTCGGGGGGCGAGGAGTTCGCCTGGATCGAGGTGATGGGGGAGGCCAGGACGCACTCGCGCCCGCTCGGCCGCTACCTGGCACTGATGTCGGTGGCCGGTGTCCTCGGCGCGCTCGGAGTGATCACGGACAACCCGATCCTGGTCGTCGGCGCTATGGCGGTCAGCCCCGACATCCTGCCCATCTGCGCCGCCTGCGTCGGATTGGTCGCAGGGCGGCTCCGATTGGCCCGGCGCGCCACCGTCACTCTGTTACTCGGCATCGTCCTCACCTGGGCGGTCGCCGCAGCACTCGCCTGGTCTCTCCAGGCCGTGGGCATCCTGAGCTCGAGCTTCCAGATCCACGACAGCTCGCTCCACGGTCTCGCTCACGTCGACTACTCGACCGTGCTCGTGGCGCTCGCAGCGGGGGTCGCCGCGATGCTCTCCTTCGAGACCCGGGCCGCGGCTGCGGTCGGAGTCGCAATTTCAGTCACGACCATCCCCGCATCGGCTCTCTTCGGGGTCTCGCTCGGCCTCGGCGAGGTTGGCGTCAACTGGGGCGCCGCCGCGGTGCTGGCGGTCAACGTCACCTTGCTTCTGCTCTCGGGGACCGCCACGCTGGCGGCGCAGCGATGGCTGGTGGCGAGGTCGGGCCGGCGCGTCAGGACGTAGGAGCGCAGCGCATCAGGCGACGACCTGCACCACCACGGTCCGGTCCCGCGGCCGGTCGTCGAAGTCGATCAGGACCAGCTGCTGCCAGGTGCCGAGAGCAAGGCGGCCGCCGGTAACGGGCACCTGCTCGGAGGAACCGATCAGCGACGCGCGCTGATGCGCGTGCGAGTTGGTGTCGTGGTTCAGCCGGTTGTGCTCGTAGTCGCCCTCCACTGGGATCAGTCGGTCGAGCAGGTCCCGCAGGTCGGCGACACCGCCGGGCTCGAACTCCATCGTCGTGATCGCCGCCGTCGACCCCCGGACGAACGCGGTGACGAGCCCATCCGCCACCGATCCATCGGCGACGACCTGCTTGATATCCCCCGTGATGTCGATGACGTCGGCGTCGCCGCGCGTCGCGTAGGTCAGCTCTCCGCTGTGAACTGTCATGGCGCGCACGGTAACGAACGCGATATCACCCCTTTCGGGCGATGCAGGCGCCGGGGCGCCTGAGAGAATCGCGACCGATGCCGGGACGGAGCCAGTGAACGAAGCCCCCGCCAAGCCTGCCGAGACGAAGCATCGCCACCGCAAGCTCGTGTGGGCTCTCGTCGTGCTCGCGTCGATCGTGCTGGTCGTTTCGATGCTCGCGAACTGGATCCAGACCCAGGTCCTCAACAGCGGCGAATTCTCCAACAGCACCGAAAAGATCCTCCAGAACAAGGACGTCCAGCAGCAGCTCAGCATCTTCGCGGTCGATCAGCTCTACGCCAACGTCGACGTCCAGGCCCAAATCGAGCAGAAGCTGCCGCCGCCCGCTCAGCCGCTCGCCGCTCCGGTCACGGCGGCGACCAGACAGCTCGCCACGAACGTGGCGGAGACGGCGCTCGCCTCGCCTCGAGTCCAGCAGCTCGTCGCCACCGCGATCAACGGGGCCCAGCAGCGGTTCGTCAGCCTGATCGAGGACAAGGGCAAATTCGTTTCGACGCAGGGCGGCGACGTCACCTTCGAATACGGGAGCTTCGTCGCCGACCTTGCCACTCGCCTGGGAGTTGACCCCTCGACGATCTCCCAGATCCAGGGCTTCATCCAGCAGTACTCGACGGAGCTGAAGCAGCGCTTGACGACGATGCAGAGCAAGATCGAGTCCACGCGATCAACTCTCTCCCAGGCACAGGCCGGCACGCTCACCCCGCAGGCGCAACAGAACCTCACGACTCTCGAAACGGATGCCGCCCAGCTCCATGTGACCATCGCGAGCCTCGAGCAGAAGATCGCCGGCATCCAGCCGAAGGCCCCCGCCCAGCTCCAGAGCAAGCTGTCCGACATCCAGGGCCGCCTGGTGAAGCTCGACAAGCGGGTGGCCACAGTGCAGCGACAAGCCGCCGCGGTACTCAAGGATCCCAGCCAGGCCAACATCCTCAAGCTCCAACCCACGCTCGCCTCGCTCCAGACGCGAGTCACCACCCTGCTCAACCGTCAGGCGGTTCAGCACCCCGGCGAGGTCGTCGTGATGAAATCCAGCGGGCTGAGCGGGCTCCAGGACCTCGTCAGGGCGCTGCGCAGCCTCGGCTTCGTGTTGCCGCTGCTGGCGCTCCTGCTGTACCTGGGTGCGATCTACCTGGCGAAGGGGTGGCGACGCGAGACGCTGATGCGGGCCGGGGGCGGGATCCTGGGGGCCGCGCTGCTCGTCCTGTTGGCGAGGCGCCTGATCGGGGGCGCGGTCGTCGACTCGGTGGCGAGCTCCGACGCGGTCAAACCGGCCGTCACCGCCGTTTGGAACATCATTTCCGCCGGCCTGCACGATCGGGCGGTGTTCGTGCTCGTGATCGGGCTGGGATTCATCGGCGGGGGGCTCCTCGCGGGGCCCGGCCGGCATGAGGTCGCCGTGCGGCGCTTCCTGGCTCCCTACCTGCGCGAGCAGCCGGTGGTCGTCTATGCGGTCCTGGCCTTCGTCTTCCTGCTTTGGCTGACACTCCTTCCGACGATCAACAACCTCGGCCAGGTGCTCGTGGTCCTGATTCTCGCCGCGCTGGCCGTGGTGGGCGTCGAGATCCTGCGCCGCCAGACGGCACGGGAGTTTCCGAACGCCTCAACAACGGTTCCTGACCCAGCGCCGCGCCCGTAACCGGGCGTCGCCCTACCAGTCCCAGGGGGTATCGGTGCCCACCAGCGCTTCCTGTTCCAGGTAGCGGGCGAACTCCTCCAGCTCCTCCTGGGGGATCGAGTAGGTGTGCTGCGCCTCGTCCGGGAAGGTCCTGGCGCGGACCTCCTCGGCATAGGTGCGAACGCCCTTGAGCGACTCTCCGCGCACGTCGGCGAAGGCCTTCACGAACTTCGGCTTGTGCCCTTCGTAGACGCCGAGCAGGTCGTGCAGGACGAGCACCTGACCGTCGGTTGATGGGCCGGCGCCGATTCCGATCACGGGAATCTCGAGCTTCGGCATCAGGGCCTCGGTGACGGCCGAGGGGATCGCCTCGAAGACGATCGCGAAACAGCCGACGGACTGGAGCGCCAGAGCCTCCTCGCAGAGCTTCGCCGCGGCCTCGGCCGTCCGGCCCTGGGCCTTGAAGCCGCCCAGCGCCGTCGCGGTCTGCGGAGTGAGTCCGACGTGGCCCATCACCGGGATGCCGGAGCGGACGATCGCGCGGGCTCGGTCGACGGAGGTGCCGCCTCTCTCGAGCTTCACCGCGTCGCAGCCCGCCTCCTTGACGAAGCGCTGCGCGTTCTCGATCGCCTGCTCGTTGGAGCTCTCGTAGGACCCGAACGGCAGGTCGCCGATCAGCAGCGGGCGCTCGAGGCCGCGCCGAACGGCGCTCGTCATCATCAGCATCTCCTCCATGCCGACGGGAGTGGTGGCGTCGTATCCGAGGACGACCATCGCGGCCGTGTCGCCGACCAGGACGATGTCAACCCCGGCCTCGTCGACGATCTGGGCCGACGGGTAGTCGTACGCCGTGATCATCACGATCGGCTCGCCGGAGCGCTTCATCTCCGCGATGTGAGGCAGGGTCACGGCCTGGCGATCCTGCTGGGACGGCTTTTCTGGCGGATGGGTGCTCACAGCAGTGCCTCCTGGTCGGGATTGCTTTCCCCGAGCAGCACGCTCGGATCGCTGTCGACGGCGGTCACCTCGTTCTCGTCGTCGACGTGCACGACGACGGGGGAGTAACGCTCGAGATCCTGCTCGTCGAATGCGCCGAAGCTGGCGACGATCACCTTGTCCCCGGCCCGGACCAGGCGCGCTGCGGCGCCGTTCACCTGGACTGTTCCCGAGCCCGGCTCCCCCTCGAGCGCGTAGGTGACGAAGCGGGCGCCGTTGTCGATGTCCCAGACGTGCGCCTGCTCGTTGACCAGCAGATCGGCCTGGCGCATCAGCGCCGGGTCGAGGGTGATGCTGCCGACATAGTCGACGTCACAGTCCGTGATCGTCGCGCGATGGATCTTCGACTTCAGCATCTGACGCTGCATCAGGCCTCCCTGTTCGGAGTGATCAAGACGTTGTCGATGAGGCGGGCCTCGCCGACCCGGGCCGCGACCGCCACCAGCACGGGTCTCCCGTTCAGCTCGGCTACCGGGGAGAGGTCCTCCGCGGCGCGCGCCTCCACGTACTCCGGCTCGATGCCGGCCCTGCGGAGCTCGTTTCGCGCAACCTCCACCAGCGATTCGATTGAGGTCTCTCCGCCGCGGGCGGCCTCCTGGGCGGCGGCCAGCGCGCGCGAGATCGCCGTCGCCTGCTCACGCTGGTCCGGCGTCAGATAGGTGTTCCGCGAGCTCAGTGCCAGGCCGCCCTCCTCGCGGACGGTCGGCAGCACGGAGATCTCGATGGGGAAGTCCAGGTCCCTGGCCATGCGCTCGATCACCAGGGCCTGCTGGGCGTCCTTGCGGCCGAAGTAGGCGACGTCCGGCTGGACCGAGTTGAAGAGCTTGGCCACGACGGTCGTGACGCCGCGGAAGTGGGAGGGGCCGCGGTGCTCGGGATCTCCCTCGAGGACGCCTGTCAGGTCGCCGGCGACCTCGACGGACGTGGCGAACCCCTCCGGATACACCTCGTCGTCGTCCGGCATCCAGAGCAGATCGACTCCCGCCCGCTCGGCGAGCTCGGCGTCACGCTTCTCGTCCCGGGGATAGGCCTCGAGGTCCTCGCCCGGTCCGAACTGGGTCGGGTTGACGAACAGGCTGACGACGACGACGTCGCAGTCCTCGCGGGCCTGATGCATCAGCGAAAGGTGGCCCTCATGGAAGTAGCCCATGGTGGGGACCAGGCCAATCCGTCGTGCCTGGCGGCGTGGCTCGGCGAGCGCTTCGCGCAGCTCTGGCCTGGTGCGGACGATCTTCACGTGGGCACCTCGTCCACTGATTCCCGCGCAAGGGCCTCCGCACGCGTGGCCAGGGCGTCGTAGACGGGGAGCAGCTCCGGGGCGCTCTCGGCGAGGGCGGTGCGGTGACGCTCGACGGTGGCGCGGTCGCCCCGGGCGATCGGGCCGGTCAACGCGGCGGGCCCGCGCTCGGCCCAGTTGGCGGCGGTGCGGAGGACAAGCGGGGCGAGGAGCTCGCGGGCGTCCTCGATCCCGAGGCGCTCGACGAGCTCGGCGGCTGACTCCTCGAGCACGACCAGCAGATTCGAGGCCATCGCCGCAGCGGCGTGGTAGGCGGCACGGCTCTCCTCCGGCACCTCGAAGGGCCTCATCCCGAGCGCCTCGGCGAGGGACCCGGCGTACGCGAGCGCCGCGTCGTCGGATCCGGCGATCGCGGCGGGGGTGCCCGCGACCGCGGTGTCGCCGTCGGCGAAGGTCTGGAGCGGGTGCACCGAGAACGTTGATGCGCCGCGCTCGCGGGCCGCCGCCAGCGCATCCAGGGTGCTCGCGCCGCTGACGTGACCGACCAGCGCCGGGCCGGAGGCGGCGATCCGCTCGCAGGCCTCCGCGATCACGTCGTCGGGGACGCACAGCAGGACCGCGCCGGATCCATCCACCGCACCGTCTCGGCTCACGAGCCGCACGTCGATCCCGGCGAGCTCGGCCGCCTTGCTGAGCGAACCGCCCACGCGGCCGCCGCCAACGACGACAAGCGGCGCGGCGCTCAGGGGGGATGGGAGGGAATCCCGTTCCAGTTCCCGCATTGGAGATACCAGACGGCTGTGTGTGGGTGGACGAGGGTGTCGGTGCGGTGCTTGAAGTTGGATCGGGTCCGCGCTCATCGGAGTCACGGCCCGCGGCGAAGTATAGAGAGGGTCACTGGCCAACCAGCCAGTCTTGAGATCGAGCGAATCGGCCCATTTTGCGGCCGCGGATGCGGCTCAGGGGGTCAGATGGCCGAACTACCATCCACCCGGTGCCTATCTACGAGTTCGCGTGTGAGTCGTGCGGCCACGCCTTCGAGGAGCTGGTGGGGTCACACGTCGGCCTGGATGCTGCGGACGTCGTCTGCCCCGAGTGCGGCTCGGCAAAGGTCGAGCGCCGGATTTCCACCTCATATGCGCCGCTGCAGCGCCAGATGACCCCGAACGAGCGCCGCCGGCTGGAGGAGCGGCGCGGCACGGATCGAGGGGGCGCCAAGGATCGGTTCGCGAAGCAGCGCGCGGCGGAGAAGCGCGCCGCCGCCAGACGTAGCGGGGGAAGCTCGTGAGCGATGCCGAGTCCCGCCGCCAGGCGCTGGTCGAGGTCTACAACGAGGCCTCGATCTGCGAGCGCTGCCCGCTGTCGGCGACGCGCAACCGGGTCGTCTTCGGCGCGGGAAACGCCGATGCGGACCTGATGTTCGTTGGAGAGGCGCCCGGCGCGGAGGAGGATCGCCAGGGCCTGCCGTTCGTCGGCCGGGCGGGTGGCCTCCTCTCCCAGCTCCTTGAGGGCATTGGGATGGAGAGGGAGGACGTCTTCATCGCGAACGTCCTCAAGTGCCGCCCTCCCGGGAACCGGGACCCGCAGCCCGAGGAGATCGACTCCTGCCGGCCGTATCTCGAGAAGCAGGTCGAGCTGATCCAGCCGCGCGTGATCGGGACGCTCGGCAACTTCTCCACCAAGCTCCTCGCCGCCAATCAGACGGGCATCACCAAGGTCCGGGGCGTCCCTCAGCTGCACCGGATCGGCGGGCGGTTCGTCTACCTGCTGCCGCTCTTCCACCCGGCCGCCGGGCTGCGGACGCCGCGCGTGGCCGAGCAGCTGCGTGAGGACTTCCGCCAGATCCCCGACCTGCTGGCCCAGCCGGTGCCGGAGCCCGTAATGCGAGGGGGCTCCGCAGGCGAAGCCGAGGAGCCACCCGTTTCAGGTGGCCCGGAGCGCGAGCCCGAGCCGGACCAGATCGGCCTGTTCGGCGACTGACCGAGACGACCGACAGCGCGGCGGAGACGGAGGCGGTCGGAGAGCGGCTTGCCGCGGATCTCGCTCCCGGTGACGTCGTACTGGTCAGCGGAGATCTCGGCGCGGGCAAGACGACGCTGATCCGCGGCGCCTGCCGGGCGCTCGGGGTGAGCGGGCCGGTTACCTCGCCCACCTTCACGATCGGGCACACCTACGCCGGCCGACTGCCCGTCTCGCATCTCGACCTCTACCGGCTCGCCGACCTGGGCCAGGAGGACCCGGCCCTCCTCGAGGACTACCTGACCCCCGAGGCGGTCGCCTTCATCGAATGGCCGGGTGCCGCGGAGCCGTGGCTCGAGCGCGTGACACGGCGCGTCGAGATCCGCCACGCCGGCGGCGACCAGAGACAGATTCGCCTGGCCTAGGGGCCGATCCGTGACTAGTAGCCGTACTTGCCGCTGCCGCCGTTCTGGTTCTGGTTCTGCTGTTGGTTCTGGTTCTGCTGGACCTGTGTCTGGACGCTCTGCACCTGGCTCTGGACGCTCTGAGCCTGCTGCTGTGCGTTTGTAACGGCGGTCGAGATCTGGCTCTGCACGCTGCTCGCCTGCGACTGCACGCTGTCGATCGCCTTGTTGACGTCGTTGCTGTTGGTGTCGCTGCCGCAGCCGGCAGCACCAACGGCGACGACGGCGAGTACGGCCGCTGCCGTTCCCGCTTTGCGCGAGGGCGCGCGCCAGCGCGACCCGTCAGACGATGGAAACCTGATGGACTGCTCTGACATGGTGCCTCTCCTTCTCCCGAGGTCGATGGACGCCGATCCCCTTCCTCAAGCACTCTAGTGATGGTCGTCCTGGGTATTGATACGGCCACCGCCGACGCCGTGGTTGGGGTCACCGCAGGCGCCGAGGTGGTCCACGAAGCTCGCCTGGATCCCGATCCCGATGGACGTCCCCGGCACTCTCAGGTCCTCCTGCCCGAGATCGAGCGCGGGGTGGAGGCGGCCGGCGGCTGGGAGGAGATCGACCGGATCGCGGTCGGGATCGGTCCCGGCTCCTTCACCGGCCTGCGAATCGGGATCGCGACCGCCCGCGGACTGGCGCAGGCGAGGGAGATCCCGATAGTCCCTGTCGGGTCGCTGAGCTCGCTCGCGCGTGGCATCGAGGCGTCCTCCGAGGGAAGGCTGGCGCTCCCCGCGATCGACGCCCGTCGCGGCGAGGTGTTCGCCGCATTGATCGACGACGCCGGCACCGAGCTGTGGCCGCCGTTCGTCGCTCATTCGGATGAGCTGGGCGATCGCGTTCGGGGGCTCGACAGAGCCCCTCTGGCCGCCGGAGACGGGGCGCTACGATTCGCCGCAGAGCTGGAGGCTGCAGGCGCCACGGTTGCCTCATCCGAGGACCCGATCCACCGAATTTCCGCAAGGCACGTTTGCGTGGCGGGGGAGGCGGCAATCGAGGCGTCACCGGACCAGATCCAACCCCTGTACCTGAGACCGCCCGATGCAAAGAGATGGCTTGAGCGAGATCGCGGAGTCCCCGGGGGATGAGCGGGGCGAGCTGAGGCTGCGCCGCCTGGGATACGGCGATCTGCCGTCGGTCATCTCGATCGAGCGCCGTTCGTTTCCGACGCCCTGGTCTCTTGCGATGTTCGTCCTGGAGCTGTCCAAGCCATCCGGGATCTGCCTTGCGGCCGAGGACGCCGACGGCCTGGCCGGCTATCTGGTGTGCGCGCGCTACGAGGACGTCTGGCACCTGATGAACGTCGCGGTCCATCCCGATCACCGCCGGCGTGGCATCGCGACCGATCTGATCGAGCGCCTCTTCGAGGAGGCCGGGGACGGCTCCCGGTTCACGCTCGAGGTCCGCGTCTCGAATTCGCCGGCGATTGAGATGTACCGCCGCTTCGGCTTCCGGTCCGCCGGCCGTCGACGTCGCTACTACCACGACAACGGCGAGGACGCCCTGATCATGTGGCTCGAGGCAGCCAAGGGCGCCTCGATCGCTTGATCCTCGCTCTCGAGACCTCTTGCGACGACACCTGTGCCGCCGTCGTCGACGGGCCGCGGATCCTCTCCAACGTCGTCTCCTCACAGGCCAAGTTCCACGAGCGCTACGGCGGCGTCGTCCCGGAGATCGCCTCGCGCCATCACCTCGAGCTGGTCAATGCGGTGGTGGCGGCCGCACTGGACGAGGCTGGAGCCGAGCTCGCCGACGTGAAGTCCATCGCCGTCACGCAGGGCCCCGGCCTGATCGGCGCGCTGCTGGTCGGGCTCAGCTCCGCGAAGGCGATGGCCGCCGCACATCGCAAGCCGCTCATCCCGGTCAACCATCTGCAGGGCCATGTCGCCGCCAACTTCCTCGAGCCGGATCCACTCGAGCCGCCCTTCCTGTGCCTGATCGCGAGCGGCGGCCACACCCTGCTGGCCGGCGTGCGCGAGCACGGCTCCTTCGAGACGCTGGGCTCGACGGTCGACGATGCAGCCGGGGAGGCGTTCGACAAGGGAGCCCGGCTGCTCGGCCTCGGCTATCCCGGCGGGCCTGCGATCCAGCGCGCCGCCGAGGACGGAGACTCGGATGCGTTCGAGTTTCCCGTCGCGATGAGCGAGCGCGGTCTCGACTTCAGCTTCAGCGGGTTGAAGACCTCGCTCGTCTACAGGGTTCGCGACCTCGGCCCGGAGGAGAGCGAGCGCAGGCGCGCGGACCTCGCCGCCTCCTTTCAGCAGGCGATCGTCCACCAACTGACGGCGAAGCTGGAGCGCGCGGCGCGCTCCGGCGAATGGCCCGCGATCGCGATCGGCGGAGGCGTCGCGGCGAACGCCGAGCTCCGCGCCCGCACACAATCCCTCTGCCGCGAGCTAGACCTGCACCTGAAACTGGTGCCGCTCTCGCTCTGCACCGACAATGCCGCGATGATCGCCTCCGCCGCCCGCTTCACCGAGGCCATTCCCTACCCCGGCTATCTGGAGTTCGATGCCTTCCCCACTGGTCAGGCTGTACGGGCGGCCTGACTGCCACCTCTGCGACGAGGCTCGCGCAGGTCTCGAGTCGCTCCGCGCCGACGGCCTCTCCTTCGAGCTCGCGGAGGTTGACATCGAGTCCGACGACGCCCTGCTCCGCCGCTACCTGGAGCGCATCCCGGTGATCGAGCTGGACGGCGAAGTCGTCTCCGAGCTCTGGCTCGACGTGGACGCCCTGCGGGTGCGTATCGATACCTTGTCCGCATGATCGAGGACGTGGCGGCCGAGACCGCTGAGGAGCAGGCCTCGGAGCTCACGGACGGGGATCGCCTCTCTCTGGGGGTCGCCGCGAGGCTCTCCCGCTATCTCCAGGTGCTGACCCAGGCCCGGAAGATGGGCAAGGACACGATCTCCTCGCAGGAGCTCTCGGACTACACCCACATCAACTCGACGCAGATCCGGCGGGACCTCTCCGGCTTCGGCAAGTTCGGCAAGCGGGGGGTCGGCTACAACGTCGACTCGCTGGTCCGGGAGATCAGGAAGATCCTCCGCACCGCCGGCCAGCACAACATCGCCCTCTTCGGCGCCGGTCACCTCGGGCAGGCGATCGCCTCCTCGGACATCTTCGCCGACCACGGCTTCCGGATCGTGGCGATGTTCGACGTCGATCCGATCGTGATCGGCCGGCGCGTCGGCGGCCTCGAGGTGCGCTCCTTCGACGACATCGATTCCGTCGTCGAGGGGGAGCAGGTCGTGGTCGGGGTCCTCGCCGTCCCCTCAGACGCCGCCCAGGAGGTCGCCGACCGTCTGGTCAAGGCGGGGGTGAAGATCATCTTCAACTACTCCGAGCGTCTCTTGCAGGTGCCGCCGGACGTCACCGTTCACACGTCGAGCCCAGCGGTCGACCTCCTCTACGCCCTCTACTTCTATTTGACCTAGGCCGGGCCTTTGCCGCTGACGACCGATCCTGAGCCGAATCACGATGGGCTGGACCTCGAGGCCGTCCAAGAGACCTTCGAGTCCTCCGCCGACTTCACGGTCGGCATAGAGGAGGAGTTCGCGATCCTCGATCCGGCCGTCCTCGACCTCGAGCACCGCTTCGAAGAGATGCATGAGGGGTGTCTGCGAGACGAGCTGCTCGCACCCGCGGTCAAGGGCGAGCTGATCGACACGGAGATCGAGATTCGCTCCGGCCGAGGCGAGACGTTCGCCGCCGCAGCCGATCGCCAGCGGGGCAGGCGCCAGCGCCTGTTCGCGATCGCGGACGAGATGGGCCTGGCTCTGGCCGCGATGGGAACCCACCCCTGGGCGAACTACCTCGACCAGCACATCATCCAGACCGAGCATTACCGGCGGCTGGAGGGCGACCTGCGCTGGGTCGCGCAGCGAAACAACACCTGGAGCCTGCACGTGCACGTCGGGATCAAGGGACCGGATCGGGCGGTCGCCGTCTCGGATCGGGTGCGCGAGCTGCTCCCCGCCCTGCTCGCCCTATCCGCGAACTCCCCTTTCCTGGACCACCGCGACACCGGCCTGCATTCCGTGCGCACGGAGATCTTCACCAGGACGTTCCCGCGATGCGGCGTTCACGAGCCCTTCGGCGACTGGGCGACCTACGCGGACTTCGTCCGCCTGCTGGACGAAACCGACTCGATCGTCGAGGCGACCCAGCTCTGGTGGAGCGTTCGCCCGCACCACGCCTTCGGCACGGTCGAGGTGCGGATCTGCGACGCCCAGACGAGCGGCGATGAGTCGCTGAACCTCGCGGCGCTGATTGCCGCCTGCGTCGCCCAGGCCGCGATCGACCTGGACGAGGGCAACGCACCCCAACCGATGCGCCAGCGTGAGATTGAGGAGAACCTCTGGCGGGCAATCCGCTACGGCATGGACGGCGAGATGATCGACTTTCGCGAGCGGCGCGTCGTCCCGACGCGGGTTGTGCTCGAGAGGCTGCTCGCCTGGAGCGAGCCAGCACGGCAGACTCTCGGAGTCGAGGTCGATCTGCCGGAGCAGAACGGCGCGCAGCGGGCATACGCGCGGTTCGCCGAGGGAGCGCCGATCGAGGAGATCTACCGGCGCTCCGTGGAGGAGACCAGGAAAACCTACGCACCGGAGGGAGCCGTCAGTGGAAGGTGAGATGAGAGGGGGCTCCGCAGGCGGAGCCGAGGAGCCACCCGATTCAGGGCGAAGCCAGGAAGCGCAACCGACCGAGGAGGAGATGCGCGCCCAGCTCGAGGAGGAGATCCGGAAGGTCCGGGTCGAGGACGTCGTCCTTCAGAGCGTCGTCAGCATCCTCAACCTGTCCGCCAGGCGAATCGCCAAGGACGACGAGCGTGACCTCGAGCAGGCGAAGGTCGGAATCGATGCCGGTCGGGCCCTGGTTGACCTGGTGAAGCCGGACGCTCAACCGCAGCTTCGGCAGGCGATCTCGGAGCTCCAGGTTCTGTACGCGAAGCATGCCGGCGAGGGCGCGGGATCCGGCGAGGAGGAGGGCGGCGGCGGTGCCGAGCCCTCAGGGCCGGAGGGGCCGAAGGGGGACTCCGGCCTCTGGACGCCGGGATAGCCCGGCAGGACGGGTGGCGGCTCGCCTGAGGCGAGTGGGGCGGACGCGAAGCGGAGTACCCGCCGTAATGAGTAGACTGCCGCGCCGCTTTTTACGAACCCTACGCAGGAGCCATCCTTGACTAAGTTCTTTACCGATTACGGAGTCGTCGTTGCGCTTGGTTGCGCGGCCGCGGCGGTTGTGTACGGACTGCTGGTCACCCAGCGACTGCTTGCCAAGTCGCCTGGAAATGACCGCATGCAGGAGATTTCCGGTGCGGTTCAGGAGGGCGCCAGCGCCTACCTGAAGCGCCAGTACATGATCATCGCCGGGGTCGGCGTGGTGGTCGCGATCGTCCTGATCCCGCTTCAGAACGTGGAGACGGCCATCGGCTTCGTGGTCGGCGGCGTCCTCTCAGGCTCCGCCGGGTTCATCGGCATGAACCTGTCGGTTCGCGCCAATGCGCGCGTCGCGGAGGCGGCGCGCGGCGGCATCCCGCCCGCGCTCGACATCGCCTTCAAGGGCGGGTCCGTCACCGGTCTGCTGGTGGTTGGCCTCGCGCTGCTGGGCGTCGCGGGCTACTTCGGCGCCCTTCTGATCTTCACCGACCTGAGCGACAAGGATTGCGTGGACGCGCTCGTCGGCCTCGGGTTCGGCGGCTCGCTGATCTCGGTCTTCGCGCGACTGGGAGGCGGGATCTTCACCAAGGCCGCCGACGTCGGCGCCGACCTGGTCGGCAAGATCGAGGCGGGGATCCCGGAGGACGACCCCCGCAACCCGGCCGTGATCGCCGACAACGTCGGCGACAACGTCGGCGACTGCGCGGGCATGGCCGCGGACCTCTTCGAGACCTACGCGGTCACCGCCGTCGCGGTCATGCTGCTCGGCGTCATCACCTTCACCGGCTTCACGCGCGAGGTTGCGATCTATCCGCTCGCGATCGGGGCCGTCGCGATCATCGCCTCGATCATCGGCGCGCTGTCGGTGCGCACCACCACGGGGAACGTCGAGGCCGCTCTCTACCGGGGCCTGGCCGTGTCGGCCGTCCTCTCGGCGGCGGCCTTCTATCCGATCACCAAGTGGCTGATGGACGACCCTCTCGGCGGTGGCGCGCTCGGCAACACCACCGCCACCGATCTCTGGCTCTGTGGCCTGATCGGCGTCGGCGTCACCGCTCTGCTCTTCGTCCTCACCGACTACTACACGTCCACCCGCTTCCGGCCGGTGCGGACCATCTCCCGCGCGTCGCAGACCGGACACGCGACGAACATCATCCAGGGGCTGGCGCAGGGTCTGCAGTCGACCGCTCTACCTGTCCTGGTGATCGCTCTCGCCATCCTCGGCTCCTGGAAGCTCGCCGGCGGTGGTAGCGACGGCATCTACGGGATCGGAGTCGCGGTGATGGCGCAGCTCTCGCTCACCGGTCTGATCGTTGCGCTGGATGCCTTCGGCCCGATCACCGACAACGCCGGCGGCATCGCAGAGATGGCGGACCTGCCGCAGGACGTGCGCGACATCACCGATCCCCTGGACGCGGTCGGCAACACGACGAAGGCCGTCACGAAGGGATACGCGATCGGATCGGCCGCGCTGGCCGCGCTCGTCCTCTTCAACGCGTTCACCCACGAGCTGCAGGCGGAGGCCGGCAACAAGGCTCTGAGCTTCGAGATCGCCGACCCGCCCGTGCTGATCGGGCTGCTGATCGGGGGGATCATGGTCTACCTCTTCTCGTCGCTGGCGATCGAGGCCGTCGGCCGCGCCGGAGGACAGGTGGTGGAGGAGGTTCGCCGTCAGTTCCGCGAGAAGCCGGGAATCATGCAGGGGACGGAGAAGCCCGAGTACGGGGGCGCGGTGAGCCTGGTCACGGCCGCCGCCCAGAGGGAGATGATCCTGCCCTCGCTGATCCCGATCCTCGTGCCGCTGATCGTCGGCCTGATCTCCTACCAGGCCCTCGGCGGCCTGCTGATAGGCGTGATCGTGGTCGGCATCTTCTCGGCGATCTCCATGACCGCCGGTGGCGGCGCCTGGGACAACGCCAAGAAGCTGATCGAGGACGGGGAGTACGGCGGCAAGGGCTCCGATGCCCATGCGGCCGCGATCACGGGTGACACGGTCGGGGATCCCTACAAGGACACCGCCGGACCGGCGATCAACCCGATGATCAAGGTCGCGAACATCGTCGCCATCCTGATCATCCCGATCATCGCTCTCTAGCGCGCCACGACCGAAGGCGATCCACATAGGAGCCTAAGCTCCGTCCCATGAACCGGCGACCCTCGCCCGACGAGGGCTACCAGCTGGCGGTCCGGACGTTCTCCGTGGTGATCATCGGGTTCGGACTGGCAATGCTGGTGCTCACGCTGGCGCGCGGTGGCGGGCCCCTCGCGGTCGGCGTCCTGTTCGGGTTGCTGTTCATCGCACTCGGCTCCGGCCGGTTGTACCTGTCGACGAAGGGATGAGCGCGCGGGCGAGAGCCAAGCGTCTGCTCGGCGTCCCGTTCCTCTACGCGGCCGCCTCGTCCGCGGTCGGCTTCTCGATCTACTTCTCGATCGGGGTTGTCGCCGACCGCGGCCTGGGCCTGACGCCGCTGATCTTCCTGTTGGCGGGCGTGATGTTCGCGCTCACCTCGCTCTCGTATGTGGAGGGCGGCGCGATGCTGCGGGAGCGGGGCGGATCCGCCACCTTCGCCCGGCATGCGTTCAACGAGCTGATCAGCTTCATCGCCGGCTGGGCGATCCTGATCGATTACCTGATCGTGATCGCGGCGGCCGCGATCACGACGTCGCACTATCTGACGCCGATCTCGGGCAGGTTCGGCGGGGGGGACGTGGAGCTGGCGGTGGCCATCGTCGTCATCGGCCTCGCCGCCATCCTCAACATCGCCGACGTCACCGGGCGAAACAGGCAGGTCCGTCTCGTGGTCCTGGCCCTGGCAGAGCTCGGGCTGCAGCTCCTGGTGATCGTCGTCGGGTTGATCGTCGTTCTCCACCCGGATCGCCTGACCGACCAACTCCATCTCTTCACCTCGCCGAGCGTGAAGGACATCGTCTACTCGCTCGTGATTGCGACGATCGCCTATGCCGGCATCGAGGCCGCGAGCGACCTGGCGCCGGACCTCGAGTTCGAACCCAGGGATCTGAAGCGCGTGCTCGGTGTCGGGGCCATCGCGATCCCGCTGATCTACGCCGGGATCGCCGCCGTCGCGCTGATGGCGGTGCCGGTCGTGGCGGGGCCGCACGGCCCCGAGACGGCCCTGGCCGGGCAGTACATCGAGGAGCCGGTCCTCGGCGTCGTCGCCAATTACGACCCCGGGTGGGTGGCGGACTTCATGAAATGGGCCGTGATGCTGGTGGCGGTCCCCGTTCTCTTCTGGGCAGCGAACACCTCGATGCTCGGTCTCTCCCGGCACGTCTACGTGCTCGCGACCAATCGCCAGATCCCGAGCTGGGCCGGCAAGCTCGAGCGGAAGTACTCGACCCCCTACATCGCGATCATCATCGCCGCACTGCTGGCGCTAGCGCTGGCGATTCCCGGCGACATCCGCTTCCTGGCGCGCGTCTACGCGTTCGGCGCCCTGCTCGCGGTGACGATCGCCCAGATCTCGATCGTGCGATTACGCGTGGTCGAGCCGGATCTGGAGCGCCCGTACCGGGTGCCTTGGAACGTCCGGATCGGGTCGCACCAGCTGCCGCTGCCCGCGATCCTGGGGGCGCTGGTCAGTGGCCTGGCCTGGATCAGTGTCTTCCTCCTGCACCGGACCGCTGTGTACGTCGGTGGCGGCTGGATGCTGTTCGGGCTCGTCTTCTACGTGATCTACCGCCGCTACGTGGAGGGGACCCCGCTGACCAGGCGGGTCCAGGTGCCGGAGGCGTCGCTGAAGAAGCAGCCGGCGGAGGTGGAGTACTCGACGATCCTGGTGCCGGTCTTCGGGACGCAGCTCGACGACGACATCGTGAGCACGGCCGGCAGGCTGGCCGACGCCGAGGTTGAGAAGGGCGCGCGCCCGCCCCGGCTCGACGTCGTCTACGTGGCGGAGCTCCCGCTGACGGTGCCGCTCGATGCGCCGCTGCCGCAGGGCGTGCGCGAGGATGGCGAGAAGGCGCTGGAGCGTGCCCGCGAGGTGGGCGATGAGTACGAGAACGTCGAGGTGAGGACGAACCTCGTGCCGGCTCGCTCGATCGGGGCCGGGATCATCCAGGAGGCGCGCGACAAGGGCGCGGAAGTGATCGTCATGGGCGGCGAGCCGCCGACCCGGATCCGGGGCGGCGCCGTGCTCGGGGGCATCGGCGGTGCTCGCCCGGAGGAGATCGGCGAGGTGACCGAGTACGTGCTGAAGCGGGCACCCTGCCGGGTACTGCTGACGGCGCCCCCCGAGGAGTAGCTACACCGCGGCTTCGGCGGGAGCTTTGGGGGCCTTGATGCGCTTCGACGCGGCCTTGCTGCGGCGCTGGACGCGCTTGGTGGAGCTGAGCTCACGGGCCCTCTGGTTCCAGGCCGCCAGCCAGGCCGGGACCTCGCGCGCCGGGAGCGGCTTTGCGATCAGGAATCCCTGGGCGCGCTCGCATCCCATGCTGCGTAGCTGGCGCCAGGCTTCCTCGGTCTCCACGCCCTCGGCGACGACCTGCAGGCCCATCTGGTGGGCGAGGTGGATTGTCGAGCGGACGATCGTGCGATCCGCGTCGTTCTCGACCCCGAGGATCAGGGAGCGATCGATCTTAAGCTCCTCAATCGGGAGGCTCATCAGCTGCCTGAAAGAGAAGTGGCCGGTCCCGAAATCGTCGATCGAGACTGTTGCGCCGAGCGCGCTCAGCTGCCTGAGCGCCTTCGCTGTGACGTCGGCTTCGGTCACGAGGGCGTCCTCGGTGACCTCGAACTGAAGGGCCTTGCCGGGAATGCCGGCCCGCGCCAGAGCCTGGGCCACGAAATCGTCGAGCCTCCACCCGGGCTCGGAGAAGATGCCGGGCGACAGGTTCACGGAAAGCTGTAGTCCCAGACCGGACCTCCACCAGTCGCCGGCGGCTCGAATCGAGGGCTCGATGATCCGCTCTGTCAGGAGGCGCATCTTCCCTCCGCTCTCGACGCGAGGCAGAAACTCTGCGGCAGCAATGAGTCCCAGCTTCGGGTTGTCCCAGCGAGCGAGCGCTTCTACGCCGATCACGCGCGCGCTGCGCAGGTCCACCTTCGGCTGGAAATAGGGCTCAATCTCCCCTCGCTCCAGGGCGCTCACGACGTCGGGCAACGGCGACCCGCCGCCCCCATTGTGATTGTGGTTCAGAGCCATCAGACCTCGGTCCGCCAGCTTCTCGATAGCCCCCTGCAGCCTGCCATTGGCAGTACGGGGAGTTTCGACGCTAGGCCCGGGTGCCACAACGGGTCGAACTACCCTCTCTTTTCAGTAGTTGCCCCGGACCGCCCACGCGTGTCCCAGGCATAGGTCGCGCGGGACACAGGACTAAGATCCGAAGCGAATGTTCGTTCTCATCGTTGGCTGCGGGAGGGTTGGGTCCTCCGTTGCGCGGAGCATGCTCCGCGAGGGGCACGAGGTGTCGTGCCTCGACGAGGATCCCGAGGCGCACGCGCGCCTCGAGGTGAATCTTGACCGCTCCTGGGAGGACACCGGCGGGCAGTTCACCGTCGGTACGGCCCTGGAGGAGGAGGCCCTTACCGCCGCCGGCATCGAGCGAGCCGATGCCTTCATCGCCTCGACCGATGGGGACAACACGAACATCGTGATCGCGCAGATCGCGAAGAGGCAGTTCAACGTCCCCACCGTGATCGCGCGGATTCTCGATCCGCTGCGGGCGGAGTGGTACGAGAAGCAGGGGGTCAACACGATCTGCCCGACCCGTGTCGCGATCGAGATGCTCGAGAAGGAAGTCCTGGAGGCGGCCGCCTCCGGCACCAGTCCCGGCTGATGGGCGAGGGCAAATACATCATCATCGCCGGGGCGGGCAAGGTGGGCTGGAACCTGGCTCGCGAGCTCCTCGACAAGGGAAATGAGGTGACCGTGATCGAGGACAACCGGAACCGCTACACCACGGTCGAGCAGGAGCTCGAGCACAACATCCAGTACGGCGACGCCTCCGAGCTCTGGGTGCTGGAGCGAGCGGGTATATCTCGCGCAGACATGGTGATCGCCGTGACCGGCGACGACGAGGACAACATGCTGATCTGCCAGGTCGCGAAGGAGAAGTACCTGGTCGACCGGATCATCGCCCGCGTCAACAACCCGCGAAACCGGCCGCACTTCGAGCTCCTCGGCATCAAGCCCTACGTATCGGCGACGGACCTGATCCTGAGGCTGCTGGAGCACGAGGTCCCCGAGTACGGCCTTGTGCATCTCCTCGACCTGCCGGAGGAGCGGCTGGAGATCATCGAGATGCTGCTCGCCGAAGACAGCCGGGTCGCCGGGAAGAGGGTCGGAGAGCTCAGCATGCCCGAGGGCAGCCTGCTGATCTCGATCCTGCGCGAGGGGCAGGGCGGCTTCGTGCCGACGCCGGAGACGGTGCTGGAGGCGGGCGACGAGGTGCTGGCGGTTCTCGACCCCGGCCTGGAGGAGGAGCTGAAGGTGTTCTTCGGGTCTGACGGTGCGGCCGCCGGGTAAGAAATCGGGCCCGAGCGACACCAACGTTGAGATGAGAAAGGTCGAGTACCTACTGATCGGAGGGTTCGCCGCGGCCCACTGCGCCGCCGAGCTGCGCAAGCGCGGGGCGGACGGCGACATCCTGCTGGTCGGCCGGGAGCCGGAGCCGCCCTACGAGCGGCCGCCGCTCTCCAAGGAATACCTGCGCGGCGAGTCGAAGCGCGAGGACGCCTACGTCAACCCGGCGTCCTGGTACGAGGAGAACGGCGTCGAGCTGCGCACCGGGACGAACGTGATGTCGCTCGACACGGAGGCGCGGACGGCCAAGCTGCATGGTGGGGAGGAGGTCGGCTTTGAGAAGGCGCTGCTCGCCACCGGGGCGAACGTGAACATCCTGCGCGTCGAGGGCGCGGGGCAGGAGGGGATCCACTACCTGCGGGCGTTCGGCAACTCCGACGGGATTCGCGAGGCGGCCGAGGGCGCCGAGCGCGTGGTGCTGATCGGCGGCAGCTACATCGGCTGCGAGGTGGCGGCATCCCTGACCGCCAAGGGGACGCAATGCGCGATCGTGATGATGGAGGAGGTGGCGCTTTCCCGGACCTTCGGGGAGGAGGCGGGGCGCTGGTTCCACGAGCTGCTCGAGTCGAAGGGGGTGGAGATCCACGGCGGCGAGACGCTGGAGGCCTTCGAGGGGGACGGCGACGTCAAGGGCGTGGTGACCGAGAGCGGCAAGGTGATCGAGGGCGACGTGGTCGTGGTGGGCGCCGGGGTGAAGCCGGATGTGATGCTGGCGGAGCGCGCCGGGCTCGAGGTCGACAACGGGGTCGTCTGCGACGAGACGCTGCAGACCTCGGTGGAGGGGATCTACGCCGCCGGGGACATCTGCTCGTACGAGAGCCGGGTGCACGGCAGGCGGCTGCGGGTTGAGCACTGGGACGTGGCGATGCAGCAGGGTCAGCACACGGCCCCCTCGATGCTGGGTGAGGCCAAGCCGTATGAGGTGGTTCCTTACTTCTTCAGCGACCTGGCCGACTGGGCCGGGCTCGAGTACGTGGGCCCGGCGACCGACTGGGACGAGGTGGTCTGGCGCGGCGATCGCGACGCGGGCGAGTTCTCGGTCTTCTACCTCAAGGACGAGAAGGTGGCGGGCGCTCTGACGGTGGAGCGCTCGGAGGAGCTGGCGCATGCGCGCACGCTGCTGGCTGAGGGCGTGGACGTAGCAGGAGACGAGGCAAAGGCGCTGCTCGGCGACCCGGACAGCGATCTGGCTCAGCTCACGTCAAGCTAGGCTTTCTGGAGCCTTGCGGGCTGGTGTAATTGGCAACACGTGCGCCTCTGGAGCGCAAATTCGGGGTTCAAGTCCCTGGCCCGCAGTTAGAACTCCCAGGCCGAAGCTTGCTACCTTGCGCGGCCGTATGTGGCGCTTGCGGCACCTGATCGTCCTCGTCGCGGCAGTGGGCGCGGGGACCCTGTTCTCCGCCTGTGGCGGGGACAGCTCGCCGGAGACCCCGATCGTGGTCCCGACCGAGACGAGCCAGGCGGCGACCGGCAAGACCGATTTCATTGCCCAGGCTGATTCGATCTGCGCGGAGGCGAACGCTTCCATCGAGCAGTTCGCATCGGCGGGGCAGGGTGAGAGCGAGGCCGACCAGATCGCCCAGCTTCGCCAGGGCGTGATCGACTCGATCAAGCAGCTCAACCCGCCGGCCGACACCAACCTCGACGCATTCCTGAAGGCCATGTCGGACGAGGTCTCGGCCGGACAGAAGATCGGCCTGGCCGTCCAGCGCGGCGAGGACCCGAGCCAGTTCGAGACCGAGCTCGACAGCGCCAAGTCCCAGGCCGAGACGGCCGGCTCCGCCTACGGCTTCAAGCAGTGCGGGGCAGCGATCAGCTCGTCCAGCACCTCATCCAGCTCGAGCAGCAGCTCCAGCTCGAGCAGCGGCGCCGCTGTGACGCCGAGCGCTCCGAGCAGTCCCTCGAGCGGAACCGCCGGCGGTACCTCCGGCAGCTCCGGGACAAGTGGCAGCAGCGGCACGTCCGGCTCGTCGGGCAGCAGCGGATCCAGCGGGTCCGGCGGCATCGGCCCGGGCTAGGTGTCCTGACCGGATAGGTCGTGAACGCGACTGATCGGCGGCCGGTCCCCGATCGCGGAATGGGGTCTGCGCGCGTTGTAGTAGCGAAGCCAGTGTGGCATGGCCTTCGACCGCGCCTCCGAGGAGGCGTAGGCGAGCCCATAGCCCCACTCCCGCGCCATTGTCTGCTGGAAGCGCTCGACCTTGCCGTTGGTCTGCGGCCGGTAGGGCTGGGTGGTCAGGTGGCGGATCCTGCGGTCTCGGAGCAGCTTCGCCAGCTGGGTCGACTTCGTGTAGGAGAAGTGGTTGTCGGTCATCAGCCGGCGAACCACCATCCCCTCTCGCTCGAAGAAGGCCAGGGCCCTCTTGACGAACTCGATCACGGTCTCCGCCCGCTCGTCTCGGTGGAGCTCTGAGAAGGCCAAGCGGGAGTGGTCGTCGACGATCGAGTGCACCCACTCATAGCCGGCCTGCCGGTTGCGAGTCGAGCGATCGCCGGTGACCGCGTGCCCGGGCTCGGAGAAGCGGGAGTAGCGCTTGGTGTCCATATGCAGCAGGTCTCCGGGGCAGGGCCACTCATAGCGGACGACCTTCTCCCTCGCCGGTCGCGGCGGCCTGGAGAACCCGTGACGCCGCAAGGTGGCGTGAACGGTCGAATGAGGGCGACCGACCACGCCGGCGATCAGACGCGGCCCCCAGCCCGTGTTGCGCCGCACCTCGCAGATCCGCTCCTGCTCTTCGCCGGGAAGCATTCGCGGGCAGCGGTGAGGACGGCTCGAGCGGTCGCAAAGGCCCTCCCCGGCACGGTGGCGGTGCCACCACTTGTGGGCGGTTGCCGGGGAGATGCGGAAGGCCCTGGCGGCGCCCCTGATCGTCGTTCCCGCCTCGATCAGCTCGCAGAGCTCCAGCCGCGCGGCGGGTCCGAGCTTCGCCTTAGTGTGGATCTTCATCCGGGTTCTCCTTTGTCTTGAGATCTCGCAAGACCCCAAGCCTCGGGATGGGCCCGGATGGTTCTTCGGCCGGCCCAAGCGGCTCCGCGGAGCCGCTTGGGCCGAAGCCCTCAGGTGTTCAGGACGTCACTGGGCAGGACAGCTAGGCCGCGGCCAGATCCGCCCAGGTCCCGTAGAGCTCGGCGTAGCGCCCGCCCGCCGCGATCAGCTCGTCGTGCGTGCCACTCTCCGCGATCCGGCCGTTCTCCAGCACCGCGATTCGGCCCGCGCCTCGAATGGTCGAGAGCCGGTGCGCGATCACGATCGCAGTCCGTCCCTGCAGCAGCCGCTCCAGGCCGGACTCGATCGCCCGCTCGGTCCGCACGTCGACGTTCGAGGTCGCCTCGTCCAGGATCAGGATCCGCGGCTCCGCTAGCAGCGCCCTCGCGAACGCGATCAGCTGCCGCTGCCCGGCCGACAGGGACACGCCTCGCTCCCCGACCTCGGTATCGAAGCCGTCCGACATCCGGCGGATGAAGACGCCGGCGCCGATCGCGTCGGCGGCGGCCTCGATCTCCTCGTCGGACGCCTCGGGGCGCCCGAATGCGATGTTCTCTCGCACCGTCCCGGAGAACAGGAACCCCTCCTGCGGCACGATCCCGAGCTGGCTGCGCAGGCAGGTAGAGCTCAGGTCGCGCAGGTCATGGCCATCGACCAGCACCCGGCCTCGCTGGGGGTCGTAGAAGCGCGAGACCAGCTTCGCGAAGGTCGACTTACCCGCACCCGTCTCGCCGACGAGGGCCAGCGTCTCGCCGGCGGAAACGTGGATCGAGACATCCTCGAGCGCCCAGGCCGCGTCGTCCTCGTCCTCGTCAGGGCCCGTCTCGATCAGTCCGCTGGAGCGCTTCAGCCCCGCCGTCTTGTCCAGCCCGTACGAGAACCAGACGCCGTCCATCTCGATCTCGCCGCGGAGAGTCCCCGGGTCGAGGGCGTCCGGCCTGTCAATCATGTCGGGCTCGGTGTCGAGCAGGTCGAAGATCTTGTCCAGCGCCGCCATCCCCTGCTGGTAGGTCGTGTAGAGGTTGGAGAGCTGCTGGATCGGGTCGAAGAAGGTCGACAGGTAGCCGACGAAGGCGACCACGATCCCGATCTGCACATCCCGGGCGTGTCCGCTGAGATCGAGCGCCTGATAGCCGCCGTAGAGCAGGATCACGGCGGTGCCGATCGCCGAGAGCAGCTCGACCGCCGGGAAGTACGAGGCGTTCAGGTAGACGGTCTTCAGGTTCGCCTGGCGGTTGAGCTCGTTGAGCTCGGCCATCCGCTCCACGTGGCGGCGCTCCTGCGCGAAGCTGCGCACGACTCGCACGCCGCTGAGGGTCTCCTGGAGATAGGCGGTCACCTCCGCGATCCGCTCGCGCGTGATCCGGTAAGCGCTCGCCGCGACGATCCGGAAGACGAGGCTCGCGATCGCCAGCAGTGGCAGGGTCAGGAACACCACCAGCGCCAGCTGGACGTCCGCGACGAGCATGATCACCACGACGCCCACGAGGGTGAGCGTGCTGGAGAAGAGGGTGACCACGCCGCTGCTGATCAGCTGGTCAAGCGCGTCCACGTCGTTGGTGATCCGCGAGATCAGGACGCCCGGGCGGTTGCGGGTGAAGAACCCGATCGACATCTGTTGGAGGTGCGTGAAGATCCGGATCCGCAGGTCCTGCAGCGCCCGCTCGCCCACCCAACCGACGAGGTAGGTCTGCAGATACGACGTACCCCATCCGACCAATGCGGCGCCGAGGAAGGCCGCGACGATCAGCTCGAGCTCGGTCGTGTTGTGGGTGAGGGCCGCTGAGACCGCCTTGCCGACCAGGAATGGCGGTGCGAGCGTCGCGACCGTCGCGAGGATCAACGCGCCGAGCATCATCAGCACCTGGCGCCGGTAGGGCCGCAGCAGCGAGAACAGCCAGCGAACCTTGCGCCAGCGGTCGTCCTCCCCTCGGATCAACCTCCACAGGGACCGGAAGAGAGCAAAGAAGTTCTGGCCGCCATTCGTCTCGTTCACAGCTTCGCCAGCTCCTCGCGCTCCTCGAGGTCCCGCTGCAGATACACGGAGTCCTCGAGGCCTTTCTCCGCGATCTCTTCGTACAGCGGGCACCGCTCGAGAAGCTCGTCGTGCGTGCCGCGGTCCACGATTCGACCGCGGTCGAGCACCACGATCTCATCGGCGAGGGAGATGGTCGAGAGGCGGTGGGCGACGATGAAGGTCGTGCGGCCCTCCATCGCCTCCCGCAGTCCCTTCTTGATCTCGGCCTCGGTCCGAGCGTCCACCGAGGACGTCGCGTCGTCGAGGATCAGGATGCGCGGCTCGGCGAGGAGCGCTCGAGCGATCGCAACCCGCTGACGCTGCCCGCCTGACAGCGTCAGGCCGCGCTCCCCGATCACGGTGTCGTAGCCGTCCGGAAGCCGGGTGATGAAGTCGTGAGCCTGAGCCTGCTTCGCCGCCGCCTCGATCCGCTGCTGGGTGGCCTCGGGCTTGGCGTAGGCGATGTTGCCGGAGACCGTGTCCGAGAACAGGAAGCTGTCGTCGGCGACGAATGCGATCTCGGAGCGAAGCGATGCCAGATCGACGTCCTTGATGTCGGCGCCGTCGATCACCACACGTCCCTCGCTCGGGTCATATAGCCGCGCCAGCAGCCCGACGAGGCTCGTCTTGCCGGCGGCGGTCGGTCCGACCAGTGCGACGGTCCGGCCCGGCTCCACCTCCAGATCGATGCCCGTCAACGCGGGCTCGGCGCCGTCGTAGCGGAGCGTCACCCGCTGCAGCGAGACCTGGCCCCGCCCCTCCGGCAGCGCGGACGCCCCGGGCGCGCTCTCCATGGACGGTTGCCGGTCGAGGATCTCGAACATGCGGTTGCCGGATGCGACGGCTCGCTGGGCCATGCTCAGCGACATGCCGAGCCATCGCACGGGGCCGGAGAGCATCACCACATAGAGGTAGAAAGCGGTCAGGTGGCCGACGCTGGTGTGGCCGTGGATGACCTGGAGACCGCCGACGAGGAGCACGGCCGCGAGCCCGAGGTTCGGGAGGAACCCCATCAACGGCGTGTAGAAGGCCTGGAGGCGCGTCGAGACCATGCTCTGCCGGAAGACCCTGTTCACGGAGTTCGTGAAGCGATCGAGCATGTGGCGCTCGCGTGCGAACGCCTTCACGATCCGGATCCCGGAGATTCCTTCCTCCGCGCCTGCCGTCACCTCTCCGATGCGTTGCTGAACCTCCTGTTCGGCGGGCCGGTTCCGCCTGCTGTAGCGCGTCGCGGTCGCCACCAGGAACGGCACCGGCGCCAGGGCGATCAGGGCGAGCACGGGGTCGAGGACGAACATCGCCACCCCCGCGAAGAGGATCGTCAGCGCGCTCTGGCTCACCCAGATCAAGCCGTAGCCGAGGAAGAAGCGGATCGACTGCAGGTCGACGGTCGCCCTCGACATCAGCTGGCCGGTTTGCTGATTGTCGAAGAAGGCGAGCTCGAGCTTCTGGAGGTGCTCGTAGAAGACCTGGCGCAGGTCGAACTCGACCGCCAATGAGACCTTGCCTGCGATCAAGCGCCGCCCCACGGTGAGCGCCAGGCGGAGGACGCCCGCGCCGAGCAGCGCCATTGCCAAAGGCAGGATCTGGCTGCGGTGCTCGGACTCGATGGCGTTCACGGCCGAGCCGCTGAGCAGCGGAATCACGACCGTCATCCCCATCGCGAGCCAGGCGAGCAGCAGCGATCCGATCAGCTGGCGGCGATACGGACGTAGGAAGCCGAGTAGGCGCCGGAACGTGGGCATACACCGACTATACAAAGTGAAGTAAAGACCGCCGACGGGCATCCTTCAGCTCCTCGGCGAGCGCTCGGTACCCTCCGGCGAGTGCTCCGAGAGCTAGTCACCTGGCCGATCTCGATGGCGCGCGCGGCGGTCGATCTGCCGCGCACGATGGAGCGAAGCATTCGAGAGGCGAACGACCTGATGGAGGTCTCGCGCGAGCAGCTCGAGGCGATGCGCCGGCAGGCCGACCAGGCGCTGGAGCAGGCCGAGCGGATGAACGAGCTCCTCGGGCGAGTCGTCAAGCTCACCGAGCCGCTCGAGCGCGCCCAGCGCGGCGGCGAGTTCGTCGCCGAGGGCCTGAAGCGCGCGATCTTCGGAATGGAGGAGGCAGCGATCGAGGCTGAGGTCGCCGCTGAGGAGGCTGTCGAGGCCGCCGACAAGGCAGAGGAAGTCGTGCTGGAGGCGGGGGAAGCGGAAGACCAGCGCGAGGCCGAAGCCGAGCGGTGAGCCGTTCCGCCGCTGGTCTCTGTGATCGCTGCCGGCACCAGCGCCTGATTCGCAACACCCGCGGATCGGAGTTCTCGCTCTGCGAGCGCTCCAAGACGGATCCGGGCTTCGCGCGATACCCCCGCCTTCCGGTGACGAGCTGCCGCGGTTTCCAGCCACGACCGGTGGGTAATGGCTGATTTGCGAGGGTGCTCCGAGGCGAAGCCGAGGAACAACCCGTTTGACGACTATTTCGGACTGATGTGGACCGGGAAACTGAGAACGGCTGGGCCGGCGATCGTCCTCGCCGTGGCCGCCCTTGTCCTGGCCTCGTGCGGCTCGGGTGGCGGAGCCGACTCGACCGTCGCGCAGCAGCCGCCCGTCTCGGCCGAGACCGCCGGGCAGCTCGCCAAGCTGAGCGACCGCGTTGCAACCGATCTGGACGCGGGAGACACCTGCCATGCCGCGCACGCGGCCGATGATCTGAGGGCAGCCCTCGAAGACGCGGACCTGCCGGCGACGATGCGCGCCGGCGCCGACGCAGTGGCCGGACGCCTCGTCTATCAGGTCAACTGCCCGCCGCCACCACCGCCGCCCGAGCCCAAGAAGAAGTACAACCGGCCCGAAAACCACGGCGGTGACCATCACGGCGGCAACAACGGCTTTACACCGCCGGGCCACGCGAAGCACGGCGGGTTGGTTCCTCCAGGCCAGGCGAAGCTGAAGGGCGAGGAAGGGTGAACCGTCACCTCGGGGGGCGAGCGCTACGAGCTCAAGGACCGGCTGGGCCATGGCGGCATGGCCACCGTCTACAGCGCGCGTGACCTGAAGCTCGACCGCGAGGTCGCGATCAAGCTGCTGGCCGACAACTTCGCCGGCGACGACGAGATCCGCCGGCGCTTCTCCCGCGAGGCTCGTCTCGCCGCCAAGCTCGACCATCCCAATATCGTCCAAGTGTTCGACGTCGGCGAGGACGATGGCCGCCCGTTCATCGTCATGGAGCAGGTCGATGGGGGCACCCTCGGCGACCGGCTCGACGGTCGGCGGAGGTCGATCGCGAGGGGGGAGGCACTGCGCCTGCTCTGCCAGCTCTGCGAGGGGCTCGGGCACGCCCACGCGACGAAGCTCGTTCACCGCGACATCAAGCCGCAGAACCTACTGCTGCGGGAGTCCGACGGCTGCCTCAAGATCACCGACTTCGGAATCGCCCGCGTCGCCGAGGAGACCACCCGGCTGACCAGGCCCGGCAAGGTGATCGGGACCGAGCGGTACATGGCGCCGGAGCAGCTCGCTGACGAGAAGATCACGCCGGCCGCGGATGTCTACGCCTGCGGCGTTGTCGCGGACGAGGTGCTGCCTCAGTCCCGGCCGCCCGAGCTCCGCGAGATCGTCGAGCGGTGCCTCCGTGAGGACCCCGCGGACCGGTTCACCGACGCCCGCTCCCTCGGCGCAGCTCTCGCGACTGTGGAGGGTGAGGGCGATGGCGGAGTGATTCGCCGGGTCCGTTCCCACGAACCGCCGACGCGGCGCGTGCCCGCCGCCGGTCCCGCAACCACGAGCTGGCCCGCCCCCACGGAGCGCGCCCGGCATCGCCGGTCGGGCATCGCTCGCGTCGCCGCGGTGGCGGCGACCCTCGCGATCATCGCGGCGGGTGTGCTCGTCGCGACGGACTCGGGCGGCTCCGGCTCACCGAGCAAGGCCGACGGCGTCAAGCAGCGCCCGGCGCCCGCGGCGTCCGTTCCGACTTCGAGCGATCCAGCCGAGCAGGCGCGGGCGCTTGCCGACTTCTTCCGCGCGCAGTCGCGCTAGATGCGAGGGTGCTCCGCAGGCGAAGCCGAGGAGCAACCCGTTTCTTAAGGAGTCGTCTTCGGAACCGGGGCGGTGGGGGTGGGAGCCGGCCTGGTCGTCGTGGGTGGAGCCGTGGTGGTGGTGGGCGGCGGGGTGGTCGTGGTGGCTGCGGTGGTCGGTGGGTGAACCGCCGGCTCGGACTTCTCGCCGCAGCCGGCGACGGCGGCGAGTGCCCCCGCCGCCAGGACCAGCACCAACAGGCGCCGCCTTCCCGCTTCAGGCTCCGTGATCACCGCGGGGACGGTAACGAAGGCGTTTTCGGACTGCCTGGCGGGGTAGTCGCGAACACATGGATGAGGAGCTCGCGCTCGTGGTCCCAAGGCGCTTCTGAGCGGCGGATGCGGGAAACCCCTGCTTCCCGCGAGGGCCTTGTACTGATGACAATTGCCTTTCCGGCGTCGACCATGCCTCAGAACGACGGGGATGGACGGACACGTGAAACCGCTTCCTAGTGCGCGAGCAGATTCGAGCAAGAGGGCGATGGCCTACAGCGCCGCCGCGATGTACGGCGGCGCAACGTTCGTGGGCATCGTCGAAGGCCTGCTCCCCGAGGGTTCCAAATTCTCGATGGCGCCGAGCTTCATCGCGCTCGCCGTCGTCATCGCTCTGTTGCTTTGGGGAAAGAAGCTCCCCATCTGGGCGCTGGCCACACTCGGCCCGATCGGGGCGGCGCTGATCGGCATCGCGATCGCAACCACGAACGGACACGGGGACGGCGCCGCGCTCTACGCCTGGCCGGTGCTCTGGCAGTCCTACTTCTTCGGGCGCAGGGGCACCGTGATGATCGTCGCTTGGATCGGGATCGTCCACGGCCTGACCCTGATCTCTCTCCCGCCGGGCGTCGGCTACATCGACCGCTGGCTCGACGTGATGGTCTCGATGATCGTCGTCGGTGGCGTGGTGAACGTGCTTGCGGCCCGCAATGAGCGGCTGGTGGACCGGCTGGCGGGCGAGGCTCGGGTCGACGGCCTGACCGGCCTCCTCAACCGCCGCGGGTTCATCGAAGCAGCGAAGGTGGAGCTCTCGAGAGCCCGACGCACCGGAGTCCCGCTTGGGTTCGTGTCATTCGACATCGATCACTTCAAGGCGGTCAACGACGAGTTCGGCCATGACGCGGGCGACAAGGTGCTGGTCCGCCTGGGCCAGCTCTTTCGCGAGCAGGGGCGCCAGGGTGACCTCGTCGGGAGGATGGGCGGCGAGGAGTTCGTCGCGCTGCTGATCGACTCGGACGTCCGCCGGTCGCTCGAGTACGCGGAGCGGGTCCGTGCGGCCTTCGCCGTCGAGGCGCCCGGCCTGCCGCGAGCCACCTTGAGCGCCGGCGTCACCTCGGCGACCTCTCCCATCGAGCTCCAGCCGCATCTGCAGCTCGCCGACGCCGCCCTCTACGCGGCGAAGCGCGGCGGACGCAACCGGGCCGCGGTCGACACCCGCCTCGCGCCGGAGCTCGCCGTCAGCGGCTGATCAGCGGAACTCGACCTCGGCAAGCGGGCTGCTCGTGACCCACTCCTCGAGGTTGCCCGAGCCTCGGCCGAGGTCTTCGAGGATTCCGGCGATCACCTCTCGGCGCTCCGCCTGATCGGTGATCGGGCGGGCGAGGGCGCCGAGATCGGCCTGCACACTGCGCTTCAGGTGGTAGGTGACCCCCGGGTGGGCGATCAGGTTGGCGTACCAGTCGCGCGTGCCGGGCGAGCCGCTCAGAAAGGTCCGGCCGCCATAGCGGTAGCGCCAGATCTCGATCCGGCGGGGCTCGCCGCTGCGACGGCCGATGGTGGTGATGTCGATCGTTCGATCGTTCTCGAGTCCGCGCTGGACCGCCTCGTCCAACTACGCAGCCTCTGAGTACGCGGCCTCGTCGGCCTGCGGCAGCTCGCCGGGCATCTCGTCGCCCGCAAACTGCTCCGCCGCCTTCGCCTCGGGCTGAACCACGACCGCGGCAACAGCGATTGCCGCGACAACCAGGCCCGCGGCGATCCAGAAGGCCAGGTGATAGCCGCTGGTCAGGGCCGAGGCGGTCGAGTGACCGGCGTCTTCCAGGGTGTTGCTGCGCGACGTCGACAGCGTCGCGAGCACCGCAAGGCCGAGCGCCCCGCCGACCTGCGCGGAGGTGTTGACCAGGCCGGAGGCCAGTCCCGCGTCGGCGCGGGTCGCGCCCGACATGGCGATCGTCATCAGGGCCGGGAAGCAGATCCCGATGCCGGTGCCCATCAGGACCAGGACGGGGAACACATCGACCCAGTAGTTGGCGTCTACCGGCGCCCGCGTGAACAGGGCCAGTCCGGCGGCCACCAGGCCGAGGCCGGGGAAGAGCAGAGTCCGCGCGCCGAAGCGCATGATCAGCGGCTCCGAGTAGCGGCCCGTCAGCGTGCCCATGATGATCGTGATCGGGAGGAAGGCCAGCCCGATCTGCAGGGCGTCGTAGCCCTGCACGAGCTGCAGGTAGAGCGAGCCCATGAAGAACATCCCGAACATCCCGGCCACGGTCAGGATCTGGACCAGGTTCGCCCCGGAGACGTTGCGTGACTTGAAGATCCGCAGCGGGATCAGGGGCGTCTTGGCGCTCGCCTCCCGGGCGATGAAGAGCGCGCCGAGGACCAACGAGCCCGCGCCCAGAAGCAACGTCGTCGAGGCGCCCCAGCCGTCCTTGGCGGCCGGCTCGACGATCGTGTAGACGCCGAGCATCAGGGAGGCCGTGATCAGCACGGCGCCGAGCAGGTCGGCACCCTCGCCGAAGCCGATGCCCTTGTCGTTCTCGAGCAGGCGCCGCGCGAACAGCGCGGTGGCCAGGCCGATCGGGACGTTGAGGAAGAAGATCCAGTGCCAGCTGATCACCTGCGTGATCACGCCGCCGAGCAGGAGGCCGACGGCGCCGCCGGCGGACGCGACGAAGGCGTAGACGCCGACCGCCTTCGCCTGCTCCGCCGGCTCGGGGAACATCGTCACGATCATTCCGAGGATGACGGCGGAGGTCATCGCGCCGCCGATTCCCTGGAGAAGGCGTGCGCCGATCAGCATGGCCTCGCTCTGGGAGGCGCCGCAGAGCACCGACGCCGCGACGAAGACCGCCATGCCCGTGAGGAAGATCGTCCGGCGGCCGATCAGGTCGCCGAGCCGCCCGGCGAGCAGGAGCAGCCCACCGAAGGTGATCAGGTAGGCGTTGACGACCCAGGCGAGGCTCGACTGGTTGAAGCCGAGATCGTCCTTGATCGAGGGCAGCGCGACGTTCACGACGGTGATGTCGAGAACGATCATCAGCATCCCCGCGCAGAGGACGTAGAGGGCGATCCACCGGGAGCGGTCGCTCATCGGCTGAGACTTGTCCTGTGCTGTTCCACCCTGTGCCTGCGTCATCTCTTCGGCCTCCTCTGCCACTGAACTGGTCGTTTCCAATTACGACCTCCCCCGTCCCCAAAACTCATCGCTGCTTGTACAAGTTCGAGCGCGGTTGAAGTCAAGCGACTGTGAATGAAGGGCTCAGTCAAGCCGCGAGGGGAGCCCGAACCGAGCGTAGGCGGCCTCGAGCTTCTCGTAGTCGGCCGGCTGCTCCGGCGTCCGGGCCTGGACCTCGGGGTCCGGGTCCTGCGAGCCGCGCAGGATGAAGGCGTCCACTTCCTTGATCTTGTCGCCCTCAAAGGTGAGCACGTTGACCGCGAATGGCACGCGCGCCTGCTGCTCCTCGTCCCAGCTGTAGAAGGCGAGTGCGGGTTGCCCGTTGGCAGTCACCGGGATCGACTTCCAGCGCCAGTCGGGGATCATCGACCACTGCTCGAGGAACCCGCGGATCCCCTCGTGGCCATGGAACCAGCGCGCCATCGGCGGCATCGTGAACGCGGCGTCCTCGGCGAGCATCGAGACGACCGTGTCGACGTCGTTGCGCTCCCAGGCGTCGGCGTACTGCTCGACGATCTCGCGCAGCTTCTCGTCGCCGAGCGCGCGCAGCGTCTCCTGCTGGCTCTGCTCGGGGAGCCGCTTCTCGATCGTCGCCCGGGCTCGCTGGAGTGCGCTGTTCACCGACGCGACGCTGGTGTCGAGCATGTCGGCCGTCTCCTGCGCGGAGAAACCGAGCACCTCGCGCAGGATCAGGACCGCTCGCTGGTTGGCGGGCAGCAGCTGCAGGGCGGCGACGAAGGCGAGCTCGACGGACTCGCGCTGTTCGTAGCGAGCGTCGGGGGAGGCGTAGCCATCCTCGAGGCCGAGCGTCTCGTCCGGGAAGGGCTCGATCCAGACCGACTCGACGAGCGGCTCGCCGACCCCCCCGTGCGGGTCCGCCGGGGGGCCGTAGTCGATCGGCAGGATGCGCTTCGGTCGGCGGCCGATCGCGTCCAGGGACGTGTTGGTGGCGATTCGGTAAAGCCATGAGCGCAGGGAGCTGCGGCCCTCGAACTTCTCGAGGTTCCGCCAGGCGCGGACCAGCGCCTCCTGGAGGGCGTCCTCCGCGTCCTGCACCGAACCGAGCATGCGGTAGCAGTGGGCCTGGAGCTCGGAGCGGTGCGGCTCGATCAATCGCGCGTAGGCGTCCTCGCTGCCCTTGCGGGCGGTTTCGAGCAGCTCTCGCTGCTCAACGGTGCTTTCAGTGGAGGCCGAACTCATCACTTCTGGAGAGTAGACGGACGCCACCGCGGAAACTCATCGCCGGACCGATGAATTTCGAGCGGTTTGTCGGTCTCAGTGGCAGATGGTGAATTCGAAGGCCGCCAACCCGGTGATCCATTTGGAGCTCCACACTGGAGATCTCCAGGGTGCTGTCGAGTTCTACACGCGGCTCTTCGGCTGGCGGCCGGAGCGCATCCACGAGGGTGGCGGCTCCTACCTCGCTCTGGGGATGGGCAACGGCGTGGGGGGCGGGGTGGTGGAGTGCAAGGCGAAGCACCCGCTCTGGCTGCCCTACGTGGATGTCCCGGACGTGGCTCGCACCACCGAGCAGGCCCGCGAGCTCGGTGGCGAGGTGCTCCTCGGCTCGCGAGAGGGACCGGAGGGATGGCGCAGCGTGGTCTCGACGCCCGACGGCGGCGAGGTCGCCTTCTGGCAGTCGAAGAACGGCTGCTGACGCGGGCTGGTGGACCGGCGCTCGGCGCCAGCAAGCCGCCGACTTTGAGGCGCTATCCTCCAGTGGACTAACTACAGAAATTGGACCGTACCATGACCTTTCTTCTGATTCCACTTGATGAAGCGATCGTCTTCCCGGGCGTCACGGCGACCATGCCGATCGACACCGGAGATGAGGACCGTATCTTCCTGCTGCCTCGCCAGAACGGCGAGTTCGGCCGGATCGGCGTCGTGGCCGAGGTGGTGGAGCGTGCCCAGCTGCCGAACGGTGGATGGGCGGCGACCGTCGTCGGCCTGCACCGCGGGCTGGCCGGTGCCGCGCAGTCGGGTGACGGCGACGAGCTCCGCGTGGAGGTGCAGGAGATCCATGACGGCAACCCCGAGGACGAGCGAAGCCACGAGCTCACGCGCGAGTACCGCGCGGTGGTCGAGGAGATCCTCGAGCTGCGTGGCGCGGACGAGCGCATCGGAGCCTTCCTGCGCTCCATCGAGGAGCCGGGAGCGCTGGCGGACACCGCCGCGTTCAGCCCGGATCTGACGCGCGAGCAGAAGCAGGAGCTGCTCGAGGCGCTGGATGTCACGTCGAGGCTCGCGCTCGCCGTCGAGATGCAGCGCGAGCGGCTGGCCGAGCTTCAGGTCCGCCGCAAGATTCGCGACGACGTGGACTCCGGCGCCCAGAAGCAGCAGCGGGAGTACTTCCTGCGCAAGCAGATGGAGTCGATCCGCAAGGAGCTGGGTGAGGACGAGGCCGACCTGATCGGCGAGTACGAGAAGAAGATCGCCGAATCGGGGATGCCCGAGGCGGTCGCCGAGCAGGCCGAGCGCGAGCTCCGGCGCCTCGAGCGCCAGGGCGAGCAGTCGCCCGAGTCATCGATGATCCGCAGCTACCTCGACTGGCTGCTGGCCGTGCCGTGGTCGAAGCGCTCCGAGGAGAAGCTCGACCCCGAGCACACCCGCCAGGTTCTCGATGAGGATCACGCCGGCCTCGAGGACGTGAAGCGGCGGATCACCGAGTTCATCTCGGTCCGCAAGCTCCGCCAGGAGCGCGGGGTGGAGGAGGAAAGCCGCGCGAACGGCGCGATCCTGACCCTGGTCGGCCCTCCGGGAACCGGCAAGACCTCGATCGGCGAGTCCGTCGCCCGTTCGCTGGGGCGCGAGTTCGTCCGCCTCTCCCTGGGCGGGATCCACGACGAGGCCGAGATCCGAGGCCACCGGCGCACCTACATCGGCGCGCTACCGGGCCGGATCGTCCGGGCGCTGCGCGACGCGAAGACGATGAACCCAGTGATCCTGCTCGACGAGGTCGACAAGGTCGGGGCGGACTGGCGCGGGGATCCCTCCGCCGCACTGCTCGAGGTCCTCGACCCGGCGCAGAACCACTCCTTCCGCGATCACTACCTCGACGTCGAGGTCGATCTCTCGGAGGTGGTCTTCCTCGCCACCGCCAACATGCTCGACACGATTCCGGCGCCGCTCCTGGACCGGATGGAGGTGATCAGCTTCGACGGCTACACGACCGAGGAGAAGCTCGCCATCGCGCGCGGGTACCTTTGGCCGCGCCAGGTGGAGCGCAACGGGCTTCGCCCGGACGAGGTCGAGGCCTCCGACGCGATTCTTCGCAAGGTGATCACCGAGTACACGCGGGAGGCCGGCGTGCGCCAGCTCGAGCGCGAGCTCGGCAAGCTGCTGCGCCGCGCGGCGACCCGCATCGCGGCGGGTGAGGCGGAGGCTCCGATCGACATCGACGCCGACGCAGTCGTCGACGCCCTCGGCAGGCAGAAGTTCTTCCAGGAGTCGGTCGAGCGCACGGCGATCCCGGGCGTGGCCACCGGCCTGGCGGTCACCGGGACGGGCGGAGACGTTCTCTTCATCGAGGCGACCGCGATGGAGGGCGACAAGGGCCTGGTGCTGACCGGTCAGCTGGGCGACGTGATGAAGGAGTCAGCGCGGATCGCGCTCTCCTACGTCAGCTCCCACGCCGACGAGCTCGGCATCGACAACGCCGACTTCGCCCGCGAGTTCCACGTCCACGTCCCCGCCGGGGCGATCCCGAAGGACGGCCCGAGCGCCGGCACCGCGATGACCACCGCCCTCGCGTCGCTGCTCTCCGGACGGCCCGTGAAGCACACGGTGGGGATGACCGGCGAGGTCACCCTGCAGGGACGGGTCCTGCCGATCGGCGGCCTCAAGCAGAAGGTGCTCGCCGCCCATGCGGCCGGGTTGACCGAGGTGATCCTGCCGGAGCGAAACCGCGGCGACCTCGACGAGGTTCCCGAGGAGGTTCGCGAGCAGATGACCTTCCACCCGGTGATGAGCATCGACGAGGTCCTGGAACACGCCCTGGAGCCGGCCGAGCGCGGAGCAGATGTCGCCGCGGTGTCGTAGCTGCTCGCCGGTTCCCACGGAGGTCCGCACCGTCGCGGCCCTGCTGGAGCGCCGCTGGACGCTGGGGACGATCTACGCCTGCTCCAGCGGCGCCGCCCGCTTCAACGAGTTCCGGCAGTCGCTGCCGGGGATCTCACCGACGACGCTCTCCGACCGGCTCGACCAGCTCGAGGACGCCGGCGTGGTCGAACGACGCGTCGTCCCAGGCCATCCGCCACATGCGGAGTACCGCCTGACCGCGACCGGCAAGACGCTCGCGGCGGCGGTGTCAGGCTTGCTCCGGCAGCCGGGCTAGGGCCCGAGGGCCGACCCGAGCCCTTTACGAGCGGCGCTCGACCTACTCGATTTTCCTGAGGCGCCTTTAGGTCTGGCCCGTCTCTGACCGATGGATGAGGGATGACCCAACTGCAGTTTCTGCGAAGAGGCTCAACGCTGACCCCGGCAGGCGCAGAGGGGGGCGGCGTTGTGCCCGTAGTGGACGAAACCGAAAGCCAGCCGGCGGACCAACGCCCCAGAATCCTGATCACGAACGACGATGCCGCCGCGCGGTCGCTCGTGATCGACGTCCTCGGCCCTGGGAACCGCTACGCCGAGGCGTCGGGCGTGGGTGAAGCCCGGCGGAAGCTGGGGCACGAGGAGTTCGACGTCGTGATCTGCGACGTCAATCCCTCCGGCGAATCGGGCTGGGAGCTCGCCTAGCAGATCCTCGCCGGGCACCCGCATACCTCGGTCGTCTTTGTGACCGCCGAGGACGACCTGCGCCTGGCCCAGCAGGCCTTCGAGCTGGGAGCCCATGGCTACAGCAGCTCCAGACCGTGATCGACAACGCTCCCCTGAGGATCGTCGTCAAGGACCGTCACCGCCGCTTCATCGCCATCAACCGTGCGGCGAACGAGCCGACGGGGCGCTCGCCCGAAGACCTGATCGGGCACACCGCCGACGAGATCATGCCGCCGGCGTCAGCGGCCCTCGCCCTCGCCGGCGACCTCCGGGTGCTCGAAGAGGGCAAGGTGTACGAAGCCGAGGAGGAGCTGAGGATCGGCGATGAAACCAGGCACTTCCTGACCAGCAAGTTCCCGCTGCTCGACGAGCAGGGACAGGTCTACGCCGTCTGCGGAATCTCCGCGGACCTCACGGACATCAAGCACTCGGAGCGACTCCGCGACGAGCTCGTCACCACGCAGCGTCGGGCGATCGAGGAGCTGCGCGCATCGCGCCAGGAATCGGTCGAGCGCCTCGCCAGGACTGTCGAGCTGCGTGATACGCAGACGGGAAAGCACGTCAATCGAATGGCCCGCATCAGCGCCTTTCTGGCACGGGAGATGGGGCTGGACGAAGCACGCGTCGACCTCCTGCTCGTGGCGGCGCCCATGCACGACGTCGGAAAGATCGGCATCGCCGACGAGATCCTGCTCAAGCCGGGTGCGTTGACAGCGGAGGAGCGTCGCGAGATGGAGCGACATACGACCTTCGGGCACGAACTGCTCGGCGACTCCGAAAGCGTGGTGCTGCGGATGGCCGCCACGATCGCCCTCACCCATCACGAGCACTGGGACGGGAGCGGGTACCCGCACGGGCTCGCGGGGGAGGCGATCCCGCTCGAGGGACGGATCGCCGCGGTCGGAGACGTCTTCGACGCACTGCTCAGCGATCGGCCCTACCGACCCGCCATGTCTGCCGACGAGGCGCTTTCGATCGTGCAGAACGGCAGGGGGACGCACTTCGATCCGAAGATCGTGGACGTGCTGTTCGAGCACCTCGACGAGGTGCTCGAACTACGCGGCTGAAGCCAGGGACGCAGGAGCCTTGTCCTGAATGTCGAAGTTGCGCACACGCGCGTAGACGAAGGGTCTATGCCACGGGCCAAGGAGGATTCAAATGAGCCCGCAGATGGTTCAATCGAAGACGCGATCCGCCTCGGTTGCGGGTCTTGGCTTGGCGCTTCTCATCGTGTTCTTGTCCCTCGTGCTCGCCCCCACGGCGGGCGCCGCCACCTCCCCGCCGCTCGGAGCGGCCGAGAACTTCGCGGTCCTCGCCGGAACCACGGTCACCAACACCGGCCCCACGGTCCTAACCGGCGACCTCGGGATCAGCCCGGGGACCGCCTGCACCGGCTTCCCGGCGCCCTGTACCGGTGGCGGTCCGGGGGTGGTTAACGGGACGATCCACTCCGCCGACACCACCGCCGCCCAGGCACAGGCAGACCTGATCAGCGCCTATGACAACGCCGCCGGCCAGGCCACCACGACAACCACCGGCAGCCAGCTCGGCGGGATGACCCTCGGGCCCGGCGTCTATGCCGCGACCCCGGGACCGGGCTTCCTTGAAATCACCGGGACCCTCACCCTGGACGGGCAGGGCGATCCGAACGCCGTCTTCATCTTCAAGGCCGCCTCGACCCTGGTCACGGCGGCCGGTCCGGGGGCAAGCCAGGTCAGCCTGGTGAACGGCGCCCAGGCCTGCAACGTCTTCTGGCAGGTCGGCAGCTCGGCGACGATCGGGACCTTCAGCAATTTCGCCGGCAACGTCTTGGCACTGACCAGTATCGCGGCCAACACCTCGGCGACCGTGAACGGCCGCCTGCTGGCCCGAAACGCGGCGGTCACCCTGGACACCAACACGGCCACCGCGGCTCGTTGCACGCCCGCCGCGGCCGGCACGCCCGACACCACCCCGCCGACGGTGACGATCACCAACGTGCCGAAGGCATGCACGGAGACGAACTTCAAGCTCAGGGTGCGGGTCTCCGACGCGGGCGGCATTCGCCACACCGACGTCTTCCTCGACGGCAAGCGGGTCAAGCGCAGCTCGAAGAAGTCCTTCTCGGTGCCGATCGGGGCCAAGGGGCTCTCGCCGGGCGTCCACAAGCTCCGCGTCGTCACCACCGACAAGGCGGGCAACACGAGGACGAGGAAGGCGAGATTCCAGCGCTGCGAGTCCCGGGCGATCCACTTCACGGGCTGAGACCGGCCTTAGCGACCGGTGCGCTGCTGGCGGCGCTGGCCCTTGCACTGGGGTTGGCGTCGCCGGCTCGCGCCGGCACCCTCGATCTGCCCGGGAGCGTGCAGCTCTCGAACGAGCGGACCTTCACCCGCTGGGCGTATGCGGCCCAGGCCCTGCCGATCCGGGAAGCGCCGAAGCCAAACGCGTTGAAGGTCGCCTCCGTTTCGCTGGCCACCGAAGAGGGACTGCCGAACGTCTACACGCTGCTGGATAGCTGGACCGACCCGACCGACCCGACCGACCCGACCGGGCAGGTTTGGATGCGAATTCGGGTTCCGATGCGCCCGACGCCACGGATTGGATGGGTGGACGCAGGCGCCTTCGGCCCAGCGCACCTGATCCGGACGCAACTGCTCGTGGATCGCCGGCACCTGCGGGCCACGCTCTACCGCGCCGGCCACCGCATCTGGCGCTCGGCGATCGGGGTCGGCAAGGCGAGTACGCCGACGCCGGCCGGGCACTTCTGGATTCGGGAGCGGCTTCACTCCACGGATCCCAACGGTCCCTACGGGCCCTGGGCCTTCGGCACGAGCGCTTACTCGCGACTCAGCGACTGGCCGGGGGGCGGCGTCATCGGCATCCACGGGACCGACCAGCCCGACCTGATCCCGGGCCGGCCCTCCCACGGCTGCATCAGGGTGCCGAATCCGGCGATTCGCCGCCTGGCGCACCTGATGCCGGTCGGCACGCCTGTGTGGATTCGCTGACCGCCTGAACGACGCCTGGGTACCGGTTTCTGTGCAGGAAAGCGGAGGACTACGGTCGTGCTCCCCCATGCCCCGCCGATGGTGGTTCACAGAGGCACAGAAAGGCGCACATTCCATGTGTGCGAGGAGGACCCAAATGAAACGCTCGTCCCACGCCCCTGGCGGGGCAATGATCTGGCCGGCAACCTCAGCAAAGCTAATTCTTGGAGCGCTCGGCGCCTGCCTACTGCTCGCCGGCTTTGGTCCTGCCGTCCCCTCCGCCTCCGCCTCTCCCACGACCATGGTGGACTTGGGTTCGGCGTCAACCTACGCAGTGCTGAGCGGCGCCTCCGTCGGAAACACCGTCAGCGCCCCCGGCGCTCCACACACCACACTGCGAGGTGACCTCGGTATCAACGCCGACGCCCAGCCGACCGGTTTCCCCCCAGGGACCTACACCGGGACGCTCAACGTCGACAACCCTGCCGCGGCCCAAGCTCACGCCGACCTCGTCGCTGCCTACAACGAGGTAGCTGGACGGACAGGTGGCGTCGCCCTCGCGCCCGCGGACCTGATCGGCATGACCATTCCCCCCGGGCTTTACACGATCGCGGGCGCCGCATCGAACACCGGCACGGTGACCCTCGACGGCGGGGGAAACCCGAACGCCGTCTTCGTCTTCCAGATCAACGGCGCTATGTCCTTCGCCGCTGCAAGCCGCGTCGTGTTGACCAACGGCGCCCAGGCATCGCGGGTGTTCTGGCAGGTCAACGGCGCGGGCAGTGTCGGCGCCGGCGGCAGCTTCGCGGGAACGCTGATGGCACTCGACGCGGTTGCGTTCGGCAATGGGACCGTGGTCAATGGCCGAGCACTTGCCCGCAACGGCGCTCTCACACTCGACAACAACCAGGTCTACAGCGCGCCGCCCGCGGTCACGATTGCCGGCGGGACCACAGCGTTCACGACCGATACGACTCCGACGATCAGCGGCACCACCGATGTCGAGGCGCCGGGGGTCGTGACGATAACGGTCAACGGTCAGACCCTCACCGCGACCCCCTCCAATGGTGCGTGGTCGGCGACTTCGGCAATCCTGGCGAACGGCGCCTACCCGGTCGTCGCCTCGGTAACCGACGGCGCTGGGAACACAGGGAGCTTCGCTCAGCAGCTGACCGTCGACACGGTCTTGCCGTTTATCGCGATTGCCGGTGGTGCGAATGCGGCGACGAACGATGTCACTCCGACCATCATGGGAACCTCCGATGCCGCGCCCGGCGCGACCGTCTCTGTCTCGATCGCCGGCCAGACGATGACTACGCTCCAGCAGGCCAACGGCACGTGGAACGCAACTCCGAACTATGTGGGCAACGGCACCTGGGCGGTCGCCGCCTCCGTTGCCGATCCCGCCGGCAACGTGGGGAGCGCCAACCAGACCCTGGTCATCGCCCCCGCCCCTCCGCCGGCCGCCGCCCCGACCGGCCGGCGCGCCGTGGCGCTCAAGAAATGCAAGAAGAAGAAGACGGCGAAGGCGCGCAAGAGGTGCAAGAAGGGTGCCCGGAAGCTCCCTGTCTGACTTCTGTCGCTCCGACGCCCGGACGACGCCCGATTGCCGCCTTCGGCCCAGCGCACTGATCCGGACGCAACTGCTCGTGGATCGCCGGCACCTGCGGGCCACGCTCTACCGCGCCGGCCACAGGATCTGGCGCTCGGCGATCGGGGGTCGGCAAGGCGAGTACGCCGACCCCGGCCGGGCACTTCTGGATTCGGGAGCGGCTTCACTCCACGGATCCCAACGCCGGCGACCTGGCTGCTGAGGTGATCAGCCTTTGGCGCCGGACTCGTTCAGCGTCGCGGCCTCGCAAATGAGGGTCTTCAACGCTTCCTCGTCAATCTCCTCGCCCTCGTGGACGTCGATGGCTCGCCTGGTGTTGCCCTCGAGGCTGGAGTTGAAGAGGCCTGACGGGTCCTCGAGTGCAGCCCCCTTGGCAAAGGTCATCTTCACCTTGTCCTTGTAGGTCTCGCCGGTGCAGATGATTCCGTCGTGAGACCACACCGGTGTTCCGGGGTTCGTGGCTTTCACCCACTTCCACTCTTCGACGACGTCAGGGTCGGCTGCCTTGATCAATTCGCGGACTTGGGAGAGCGTCTCGCCCCGCCAGTCGCCCAGCTCCTTGATCCTTTCGTCGATCCTCCGAGATGGAGATTCGGGATCAGGACTCACGTGCTGATCGTACAAATAGGTGTTTCGCCATGCCGGTGCAGGGTATGGGCATCCCCGAAGGCGCTCGGCCGGAGGCGATTCGCTGCCGGGCGGGCAAGCCAAGGAAGGTGGCCCATGAGGGGATTTGCGAAGCGGCTTCCGGGGGCTCGGCAAACTCGAGCGGGCATTGCGATGGTCGCCCTCCTGTTGCTGGGGGTCCTCGCGGCGGCGCCCGCCGCCGTGGCCGCCACCCCGGCCGCGGACTGCAAGCCCTTTGCAGAGCCTTGTCTGCTCCCGTTCCCCAACAACCTCTTCACCAGGCCCGATCCAACAAGCGCAACGGGGGTGCGCGTCAACCTGCCGCAGGCAGCGATGCCGACGAACACGAACGGCGTGCAGGTCGGCGTCGCTCCCTATGACCGCAACGACGGATTCAGCCCCGGCAGCTCGATCATCGCCCGCGTGCCCGGGCTCGACAACCAGGCGGCCTTCGACCAGACGGATCCGGTCCGGCTGACGGACCTGTCGCAGACCTACGCGCCGCACGCGCCGATCGTGGTGATCGATGCCGCGACACGACAGCGGACGCTGATCTGGGCCGAGTTGGACTCCAACGCCGGTGATCCGCAGCACACCGCGCTCCTCATCCACCCGGGCAGGAACCTCACCGAGGGTCACCGCTACATCGTGGCCCTGCGCCATCTGAAGGACGCTAACGGGCGGCCACTCGGTCCGCCGAGCTGGTTCAAGCGGTTGCGCGACAAGCACCCCCCACTGCCGAAGTCCGAGCGCGCCCAGCGCCATCGCTACCACTCGATATTCAAGTCGCTCAACAAGGCGGGGATCAAGCGCAAGAGCCTCTATTTGGCCTGGGACTTCACCGTCGCCAGTCGCCAAAGCCTCTCCTCTCCTCTCCTTCACATCCGAGACGACGCCTTCGGCCAGCTCGGCGACACCAACCTCGCCGACACCCAGGTCCAGGGCCAGGCGCCACCCTTCCAGGTGACGAACGTCCAGAACTTCACCCTGGCGCAGAACCCAAAGCTCCTGCGCGAGGTGACTGGCACCTTCTCCGTCCCCTGCTACCTGACCACCGCAGGCTGCGGGATCGGCGGCGGGTTCAACTACGGTTCGGCCAGCCCCGGTGCGCTGCCCACCCAGCAGCCGGGCAACCTGGGCACCGCGTCGTTCGACTGCATCGTCCCTCGCGCAGCCGTGGGCTCGCCGGCGCGGGCCTCCCTCTACGGCCACGGGCTGCTCGGATCGCGCACCGAGGTCCACGCAGGAAACGTCCAGGACATGGCGTCGGAACACGATTTCGTGTTCTGCGCGACCGACTGGTGGGGCCTCGCCTCGGCGGACACGCTGTTCGACATCAGCGCACTGCAGGACATCAACCGATTCCCGGCGGTCGTCGACCGGCTCCAGCAGGGCGTGCTCAACACCCTCGTCCTGGGGCGGCTGATGGCAAACCCGGGCGGCTTCGCCTCCAACGCGGCATTCCAAGAGAACGGAAGTCCGCTTTTCGACACCTCCCACCTCTACTACGACGGCAACAGCCAGGGCGGGATCATGGGCGGCATCACGACCGCCGTCGCGCCCGACTACACGCGCGCTGTGCTCGGGGTCACCGGCATGGACTACGGTGGGATTCTCCTGCAGCGCAGCACCGACTTCACTCAGTTCGCCACCTTCCTGTACGGCATCGCGCCGGGCGGCGGCTACACCGACTCGTCGATCCACCCGCTGGTGCTCGACCTCTTGCAGCAGCTCTGGGACCGCGGCGAGGCCGACGGGTTCGCCGAGCACATGACGTCCGACCCGCTTCCCGACACGCCGGCGCATGAGGTGCTGATGCAGGTCGCCTACGGCGACCACCAGGTGAGCCAGTACGCCGCTGCGGTCGAGGCGCGGACGATCGGCGCCCAGGCGCACGAGCCCGCACTCGACCTGCCGGCGCGCTCTCAGGACGCCAATCTCTTCTATGGCATTCCGGCGATCCAGAGCTACCCATTCGACGGCTCCGCGATCGTGATCTGGGACGACGGCCCGGGCCTCGTCGAGCCGCCCCCGGTGACGAACACGCCACCGCTGGGCCCCCACGACCCGCACGGCGACGTGCGGGCGACGGTGGCGGCGCGGACCCAGAAGTCGTACTTCCTGGACGCGAACGGCACGGTCGTGGACGTGTGTGGCGGCCTGCCGTGTCACACCGACCTCTTCACGCCGTAGACCGCTCCGGGCACGGGCCGCCGTGCCACGGCTCCGATTCTGGGTGGGAGCAAACAGCGCTGTGAGCGGCGAGGAGGGGTCTCCTGAGGCTGATTAGGCACGGGCGCCAGCCTATGCCTGCCATCTCACGCCGGCGGGATTGCGCCAGTCGCGGGCGGCGACCGGTCTTGACTGCGCTTGAACAGCGTCCAGAAGAGACTCTCCCAGCCCGCGTCGGTGCCGCTCACCCGATGCCCCCCGCATCCGCAGCGGCAACGCGAGCCCTTCTGTCGGCGGTGAGCTCCTCCGCGACGATCTGCAGCGCGGCCGCGGTCGGCACGCCGATGATCGCCCCGATCACGCCGAACAGCGAGCCGAGCGTGAGGACTGTTGCGACAATGAAGAATCCGACCATGTAGGCGACGTAGATGCGAAATTGGTCTGCGTTCAGCTGCGGATCCTTGTCAGCCCGCTCGTCGGTAGAGCGCCGGTGCCCCACCTTGGGCGCACCAGCGCCGCGAGGTCCCCGGCGGCGAATCCGGGTGGGCAAGCCTTCTTTTTTGCAGTTGGGCTTCTGCTCGCTTTGCTCATGTCCGAAGGTTGTCGGCAAACTGACCCGGTGACAATGCGGTGGAACCCCCATTGCGGGCCGTGCGTATCCCTCGGTTGGTCGTGGACAGGGAGGGCAATACCGGCCGCGGACGGTGCCTTGTCGCGGAAGGTGGGTGGAAACCCCCATGTTTTGGGGCTCAGCGGGGCGCGAAGCTGTCGGCGTCTTCTCTCGTACCCTCAGATCGTGACCGCGGAGCCACCCGAATCGCAGCGAAATGCCAGGCGGCGTGGGTACGTTCCGCTGCTCTGGCGCGTCTTCGCTCTCAACGCAGCGGTGCTGGCAGTGGCTGTCGCCCTCACCGTGGTCGTCCTGCCTCCCCATGTCCTGGGTGCGGGTGCCGCGGAGGAGGAAATCGCGATCCTGGTCGCATCGCTCGGGCTGATGCTGGCGATCAACTTGGTTCTGCTGCGCCACGCGTTCGCCCCGCTCGCCCGGCTAACGGAGGTGATGCGCCGGGTTGACCTGCTGCGCCCGGGCCAGCGAGTTCCAGCTGAGGGCTCGGCTGCGGAGGTCATGGAGCTGGGAAGCTCGTTCAACGAGATGCTCGCCCGCCTGGAAGCTGAGCGCCAGGAGAGCACGAGCCGAGCGCTCGCGGCGCAGGAGGGCGAGCGCCTCAGGGTGGCCCAGGAGCTCCATGATGAGATCGGACAGAGCCTGACGGCGGTTCTGCTAGATCTCGCTCGCGCCGAGCGGAAGGCACCGGACGCGCTCAAGAACGAGCTCCGCGAGATTCAGGAGAGCGTTCGCGGGAGCCTCGACGACGCTCGTCGGATTGCGCTCGAGCTCAGGCCCGAGGCGCTGGATGACCTCGGGCTCGCCGCCGCGCTGCTCGTTCTCGCGGACCGCCTCGGCGAGCGGGCCGGAATCGAGGTCGCGCGTCAGGTCGAGCGAGGGCTGCCCGCGCTCTCCTACGAGCAGGAGCTCGTCGTCTACCGGGTCGCGCAGGAGGCGCTCACCAATGTCGTTCGGCATGCCGATGCGCACCGGGCAGAGCTCTCGCTCGACCGAAGCGGCAGCCACCTCGAGCTGCGCGTCCGCGACGACGGCCAAGGACTGCGGGGTGCGGCTGCAACGGGCGGCGGCATACGCGGAATGCGCGAGCGGGCTCTGCTGGTTCGCGCCGAGCTCAATGTCGCGGAGCGTGCGGGGGGCGGGGTGGAGGTGGCCCTCGACCTACCGCTCGAGGGGCAGACGTGATTCCGCTCAAGACGAAGATCCTGCTTGCGGACGATCATCCCGTGGTCCGCCGCGGCCTCCGCCTGGTCCTAAATGCTGAGCCGGACCTGGAGGTCGTCGCGGAGGCAGGAGACGGCAGCGATGCGGTCCAATGCGCCCTGACCGAAGATGTCGATCTTGCGGTGCTGGACGTGACCATGCCGCGGCTCACCGGCTTGCAGGCGGCGGCCGAGCTCTCGAAGCGAAAGCCCGATCTCAAGGTGCTGATGCTCTCGATGCACGACAACGAGCAGTACCTCTTCCAGGCCCTCAAGGCCGGCGCCTGCGGATATGTCCTCAAGACAGCCGCCGACCGGGATCTGGTCGAGGCCTGTCGATCGGCGATGCGGGGAGAGCCCTTCATCTACCCGAAGGGCGTCGCAGCACTGATCCAGGAGTACGTCGAGGCGGCCAACGACGGCACGATCGAGGACGAGGATCCGCTGACCCCGCGCGAGCTCGAAATAGTCAAGCTGATCGCCGAGAGCTACACGACCCGTGAGATCGCCGAGACCCTCGTGATCAGCGAGAAGACGGTCGAGCGCCACCGATCGAATGTGCTGGAGAAGCTCGGGTTCCGCGATCGGGTGGCGCTTACCCGCTACGCCATCCGCCGGGGCCTGGTCGAGCCCTGATTACGGGCAAGATCAGGGTCAGCAGGGCCCGGATCTGCATGGTTTCCCCGATGGGAGGTGCGCGCCCAGGCTGCGAGCCTTCTTTCCGATGGATGCGACACGGAGTCCGCAGATGAGAACACTCACCGACACCCACTCTCAGGGGGCTTCCGTCGGTCCTGCCGAGGCGACCACCGTTCTGGTGGTCGACGATCACCAGGCGGTGCGCCTCGGGATTCAGATGCTGCTGGATGATGAGCCGGGAGTCGAGGTGGTGGGCTCGGCCGGCTCCTATGACGAGGCGCTGGAGTCCGCCGCGCGCTTGCTTCCCGACATTGCCATCGTCGACTATCACCTGTCCGGTCGCGACGGACTGTCGCTCACGCGCAGCTTGGTGACGATGAAGAGCTCGCCTCGCGTTCTCGTCTTCTCGGCATACGCAGACGAGCGCCTTGGACTTGCTGCCCTCGTGGCCGGGGCGGACGCCATCCTCGGCAAGAACACACTCGGCCTGGAGCTCTGCTACCTGATCGACAGGCTCGCAAGAGGAGAGAAGTTCCGCTTCTCGATCTCAACCCAAGTCCTGGCGTCCGTTGGCGAGGAGCTGGAGGTTGAGGATCGGCCGATCCTCGGCATGCTCGCGGCCGGCACCGATCCCGGGGAGATCGCCGCGGTGCTCGATCTGAGCCCAGAGCAGCTGTACGCCCGCCGCTCGGCGATGCTCGAGCACCTGAGGGCACCGCCTCGAATCTCTGAACGCCCGAGTTAGAACCGACCGAGGCCGCGCTCGGCTCTGCGGCCTGGTTGTCGCCCTCGCCGCCGACGCTGTCCTCAGTGTCGCGACCACCGAGGAGATCGCCATCGGAGCCACCCTGTTGCTGGTGATGGTGACGACGCTGAACTTAGCGTGGGCGTCCCGTTAGCGGCCTTGCCGAGCGTTCCGGAAAGCAACTATTTGCAGGAACTTCATGCCGGAGAGGGACTCGAACCCCCGACACGCGGATTATGATCGCGCGCCCCCGTTCCGGCCGAGTCGGGTCCAGTTCGAGGATCGGTCCTAGATCGCGTCTTCCAAGACGAGGCCTTCCACCTGAGTCGGCTGGGTTTCGGTCGGCTTGGTTACCACTTTGTTGACCCCCCCAACTTTCAGTGATTCGGTATCGCATAGGCCCGCCCCACTGATGCACGTGCTGGCAAGCCGTCCCCGAAGCGTCGCGGGGATGTCGGAGTAATCGTCATCCCTGTTCAGAAAGACGACCTCAGTTCGCCCGGGAGTCGCGAGCTGGTGCGAAATCGGGGTCACTGAGGAGAGAGAAGGCCCCGAACGCGGCACGGGCGCCGGAATGGCTCCCGCTCCACAGTTCGGAATGCCCCTCGCTACCTGATCGACTGGCAGGTCACCTGCACAGTGAGGTTCGAGCCATTCAGGTCCGTTGCGCCGCGGGCCGTGTAACCGTTCCCGTCGCGCTTGATGTCCATGAGTTGCAGCGTGCCCTCATTCCCAGTGACGTCGGTGCCGCCCCAGAACGCTCCGCCGCTGACCGCGGTGCCCTGGTCGCACTGCTTGGTGGCCGAGAGCACGTCGAAGTTGCCGTTGCCGGTGATTTGGCCCGGGTCGTTGGTGGTGGATGTGACCGTGGTGGTCGTGACCGTGGGGGGGTGAGTCTTCGCGTGCTTCTTCTTCTTGCCGATGGCGATACCGCCGAATGTGGCGATCAGCGCGATCATTGCGATCGCGAGGGCCGCGATCGTCAACACCGACGGGCGGTTCGATGAGAGCTTCTTCATTTCCGTCTCCGTTCTGAACGTCAGAGGCCAGCCTCGCGGCAAAGCTATTGGGCCCCTGCGTGCCGTTCCGTTTACCCACTGCAAGCGTGGGCCGATTGCAATACCTCCGTACGAATGCCGCCTTAGGACCGTATTTGGGTCGAGTTGCTCCGGCATCCGTAATACCCCGCGACAAAGGGGAGCGCGCAGCAACGCCGGCAAGCGCGCAAGCGTTCACTCGGACGTATTAGTGGCGGGTTCTGGAGTGCCGGAGGAGGGACTCGAACCCCCGACACGCGGATTATGATCGGAGACAGCCAGGGGTCTGAGGGTTCTGAGAACCCCTCTCGGGCACGAGAAGGTCCCCTCAGTTCGGCCGAAAGTCCGGAGTTGGGTGCACGGTTGGGTGCACGCTCGCGTCAGAAGAAGAAGCGACGAAGGTCCACTAGCTGACCAGCGTCGGGGCTGCCAGGGCGAGGGAGTCCGGCGGGCAATGCTGCGCCTCGGGTTGTAATACTCGGCGCCCTCACCGGACCCTCTCCACATGAAAATTCCATCGAACATCCAGAGCTTCATCGAAAAGCAGGCGGACGAGGCCCCCGCCAAGTACGACGACTTGCGGGCCGTGATCTTCAACGGGACCCTCAAGCGCTCACCTGAGGCGAGCCACACCGAGGCATTGCTGTCAATCCCCCAGACGATAATGAGCCGCGTGGGGGTCAAGGTCGACCTCGTCCGCACCGTTGACCACGTGATTCCGCCCGGCGTGTGGCCCGACATGACCGAGCACGGCTACGAGCAGGACGACTTTCCGAAGATCTATCGCGAGATGGTCGAGCCAGCCGACATCCTGATCATCGCGGGCCCGATCTGGCTTGGCGACCAGGCCTCGCCCACGCGGTTGATCATCGAGCGCCTCTACGCCTACTCCGGGGACGTGAACGACGCCGGCCAGTGGTCTTACTACGGCAAGGTCGGCGGCGCGGTAACCACCGGTAACGAGGACGGCGGGAAGCACGTCTCCGCGCAGGTCCTCTACGCCTTGCAGCACATCGGCGTCACCGTACCTCCTCAGACCGACTCCTATTGGAACGGCGAGGCCGGTCCCGGAGACTCCTACGCCGACCCGATGAGCGGCGGGCCGGAGAACGCCTGGACCAGCCGCAACACCACCTTCATGACCTGGAACATCCTTCACTTCGCGCGGATCCTCAAAGATGCGGGCGGTGTCCCGGCCTACGGCAATTCCACCTACGACTGGGATCTATCGATGCCCGACCATCCGAACCCCGAGTACCGCGCACCCAGCGAGCCGGCTTCCACTCCCTGAAGACCGCGCGAGCAGTCCCCGCGGCGCCGCTCGCCGGCTCGCCCATCGGCTCGTGAAATACCTCTAGTAGTGGCTGAGGTGCTCCCCGTCCGGCCAGATGCCGTCGCCGGGCATGTCGAGTCGATCGGTCAGCTCCTGGCGCCACTCGGGCGTCGTGGTCGGCTCTCCCCAGTAGTCAGTGACGCGCACAGCCTTCCCGTCATCCAGCTCGCCGATGGTGACGTTCCGATAGAGCCGTCCGTCGCCGTAGTCGCAGGTCCACTCCACCACGACAACGTCATCGAGCTGCAGACGTCTGCCTACCTCCAGCGTGAGCTCGGGGAAGTTCCCCTCAACGTCGGCGACGAGCTTGCTGGTGCGGACGATCTCGTTCATCTGCGGCCACTGGCGCACAACGTTCTCTGCCAAGGGAACGCCGAGGATGTAGGCCACCCGTGTCGCGCCGTCGGACTCCTTTTGATTCGTGGTCATTCAAGTCACGTTCCTTCCAATTCGGTGTCAGGTGAGGAACTCGATCGCGGCCTCGCATCTGAACGGCGATCGCCTCCTGTGTAACAGACAGATATCTCTCGGTACTGGTCGCCATGCGCGTCAGGTTCCTTCCGTTTGCTGCGATAGTCGCGGCCGCCTTTGCCGGATGCGGCTCCTCGAGCTCAAGCGCCAACGACGACCCGGTGGTCTCGGCGACGACGCACGGGGCCGCCACATCAGATGCACCGAAGCAACGTGGCCCAAAGCTGAAGGTGATCGGCAGCGACTACGGGCGCATCCTCGCCGATAGCCGTGGTCGCGCGCTCTATCTGTTCACGTCAGATCGTGGCCAGGGCAGCAGGTGCTCGGGTGACTGCGCCACGGCCTGGCCGCCGTACATCGTCAAATCGGCGCCCGCGGCTGTCGCGGGTGCGAAGCCCGGACTAGCCGGGACGACCCGGCGCGGCGATGGGAAGCTCCAGGCCACCTACGCAGGGCACCCCCTCTATTACTACGAGGGCGACCGCTCCCCCGGTGAGGTGAACTGCCAGGCTGCGGTCGAGTTCGGCGGCTACTGGTACGTGCTTCGCTCGAACGGAAAGGCAGTCAAATGACAGCGCGCTCAATTGAGCCACTCGGGCCCCTGGTTGAGGGGTTCGCGAGTACTCGCGAGGCGCTTCACCGCGTCGCCGAGCAATTGGTCGCGCCGGCGCGCAAACCGAACAATGAGATTGCGCTGCAGGCGACCCCCGGCGGCTTCGGCACGCCTCCGTTCGAACGGGAGGACGAGGAATGCCAGGTTCGCGTCGATGGCGCCGAGCTTGTCGTGCTGCGCGGTGACCCGAATCTGATCTAGCGCAATCCTGATCCAGCCGCCGATCCATCGGGGGCCGAACCTATTGTCTGCCCATCGTTACGGGCACCGCCCTAGAGGACTGGCTCCGCACCGCGGTCGACAAGTTCATTCCGGTCGTCGAGGCGATCGGCGCCACCGTGATCGCGGTTGGGGTCGTCGTGGCGGCGATGGTCTACCTGATGTCAGAGCTTCGCATCAGGCCGGTCGCTTATGAGCATGTGCGCCTGCTACTCGGCCGTTTCCTCGCCCTCGGGCTCGAGTTCCAGCTCGCTGCCGACATTTTGAAGACGGCGGTTTCTCCGACCTGGAACGACATCGAGCAGCTGGCGGCAATCGCCGCCATTCGGACTGTCCTCAACTACTTCCTCGCTCAGGAGGTCGAGAAGGCGGCTGAGATGGAGAAGAAAGGGATGCTTGCGATGCCTGGGGACATGCCCGCGCCGACACCGGGCTCCGGATGAGCGTCGGGCACCTGCCTTCGGATCTGACCGCGGCGGTCGCCGCGGTTCCTTTTGCGATTGCCGCTGCGATCATCATCACCGGCGCATGTCTGTCGATCTTCGCCGGCCGCCACGCCGCTTCGGCGTTCGCGAATCACATCACGCTCGGGCTCGAGTTCCTGCTCGCCGCCGGTCTGATCAGGCTGGCCAGCGCCAACAGCCTTGAAATGCTCGGGCTGGTCGGGGCGATCATCGTGACGCGGCGGATCATCGTGCTTGGGATCCGTTGGGGGACGCGGGCTGTCGAAGGCTGACGGGCTGAGATCCCAGTCAAGCCGAAGTAGCCGCTTTGCAGGGTGTTCATGCCGGAGGAGGGACTCGAACCCCCGACACGCGGATTATGATGACGGCGAGGAGGGGTCGTCTGAGGCTGACTAAGGGGCTGACAGGCGTGCTGAGCTCATCTCAGTTCGGACCAAAGTCGGGAGTTGGACGCACCCTTGGACGCACGGTTGGCTGGGGGAGGGGCTGGGCTGCAACCGGTCCCCGAATAGGCTGAGCGTCGATGGGAGCGGCATCATCCACGGGTAGCACGCCGGGACCCGGGCTCACGGTCGCTGTCACGGGTCCGACCGGCGAGATCGGAAAGCCCTTCGTCCGTGCCCTGGAACTCGCGCCCGAGGTCGGGCGCGTGCTGGCGATGGCGCGGCGGCCGTTTGATCCGCGCGAGCTGGGCTGGAGCAAGACCGAGTACCGCCAGGGAGACATTCTGGACCGGGCCGCAGTCGACAGGCTGGTTGCGGACGCGGATGTGGTTGCACACCTCGCCTTCATCGTGGTGAAGGCGACGGCAAGCAGCTACGACATCAACATCGAGGGATCGCGCAACGTGTTCGATGCAACCGTGGCCGCCGGCGTTCCGAGGCTCGTCTACACCTCGTCGGTCGCGGCCTATGGCTACCACGACCACGATGGGCCGCTCACCGAGGAGATGCCGACCCGCGGCACCGAGCGACACGCGTACTCCCACCAGAAGGCCGAGGTCGAGCGTGTGCTGGACAAGGCGCTCACCGATGCGGCTACCGACGCCTACGTATTCCGGCCCTGCATCGTCGCTGGGCCAGAGGCCCCGGCACTGCTCGACCAGCTTCCATATCTGCGCCTCCAGCACAAGGTTCCGGCCGCCGCACTCCGATGGATCGGGCGGCTGCCCGCGGTCAAGCCGGTTCTGCCCGATCATGGCGTGCCGTTCCAGCTCGTCCACCACGACGATGTCGCCGCGGCCTTGGTGGCGGGTGTGCTGGGGCGGGGCCAGCCGGGGGTCTACAACCTCGCGGGGTCCGGCGAGGTTCGATGGTCCGACGTCGCCAAGGAGCTTGACTGGTACACCTTCCGGATTCCCAGGGGCGCGATTGACGTGACCGCGAACGTAGTCGGCCGCATCCCGCAGCTCGCGGTCGAAGCAGGATGGCTCGAGGCGCTGCGCGTCCCGATGCTGATGGACTGCACGCGCGCTCGACAACAGCTGGGGTGGCGGCTCGCTTACGACGGCCGTCAAACGCTCCACGAACTGGCGGCGGCGCGCAGGTAGCAGTGGGCCAGCCGCGGCCGGATCAGCTCCGCCCCCCAGGGCCCTCCTCCACCTGGATCCCGAGTCCGCCGATCGCGGAGGCCAGGCCTTGGTAGTGCCCGATCAGCATGCATAGTTCGATCGCCTCACGGTCGCTGAGACTCGCCTGAACCGCGCTCCAGGTCGCGTCCGAGAGAGCTCGCCGGGCGAGCAGCTCGTCGCTTGCGGCCAGCAACGCAAGCTGACGCTCCGTGAAGCCGCCTGCCGGAGAACTGTCGGCCACCCTTGCGACCTCGTCCGGCGTCAGCCCCACGCGCAGCGCGATCGGTACGTGCTGGCGCCACTCGTACGCCGAGCGACACTGCCACGCGACCCGCAGAATCACGAGCTCCGTGTCGCGTCGCGGGAGCTGACCGAACGGCATCAGGCGCGCCGAATAGCGTAGCCAGGCGCGGAAGAGGCGCGGGTGTTGGCCAAGCGTCGTGAAGATGTTCGGCGGGCCGCCGCCGGTGACGCGGCCCGTGACCTCGGCCACAGCCCTGGCCAGCGGTCGTAGGTCGCGGGGGTGGGCAGGCGCTATGCGGGGCTCGCTGGTCCGGTCGAGAGCGAGCAGCGCCTGCAGCCTGACAGCGTTCGGGTCTTGAGCGCGGCGCCTGCTCACTCTTGGATCATGTCCGGTAGAGCGCCGCCACCACCGTAATTCCCGCGCCTGCGGAGACGAACAGCGCCGTGCGCCCCCCTTCGAGTCGCACGGACTCGAGCGCCACGGCCGGAGCGGCGGTGTGCGCGCCGGCGAGGTCGGCCGAGGGCGACGCGACCCGGTCGGCGGGGACGCCGAGTCGCTTCGCCAGCCCGTCGGCGAAGCCGGCGACTGATGCCGTGGCGACGAGCAGGTCGAGCTCGCTGAGGTCGACCCCGTCGGTCGCCAGGAGTTGGCGGGCGGTCGATTCCGCGCATTCGACCGCCCGGGTGGCGTAGGACTCGGCGATCTCGACGGTGAGGACGTTTCGACCGTCATCGGTCTCCCGACCGGGGGCGTCTTCCTGCCAGTCCATGTGGCTCTGGAACTGGTCGGCGAACTCGGGGAACGTGTCGAACCGAAAAGAAGTGAAGCCAGCGCGGGAGTCGTCCGCCCTCAACAGGACCGCGCCACCGACCGCGGGAAAGACGAACCCTGCGGAGATGCCCGGGTCCGGGTCCATGTCGCTCGCGACCAGCATCCCGAGCTCGACCGTCCCCGACGCGAGCATGCCGTCAACCAGGTGAATGCCCGTCAAGAGCCCACAGGCCCCGTTGCGGACGTCGAACGAGAACGTGCCCTGACCCACGCCGTTCTGCTGCTCCGGGTTCGCGCCGATGTCCTCCTGGATCAAGGACGCGATCGCGGGCTCGCTGATGCTCTTGTCCTCGTAGATGCCGGCGTTGATCAGCAGGTCCACCTCGTCGGCGCTTCGGTTGGCGCGCTCCAGGCACGAGCGCGCCGCGGCGTCGGCGAGCTTCAGCGCGCCCGGCGGTCGGTGCGGCGGTCGCCGTCGCGGTCGCCTCAATGATCGTGCCCATTGCGCCCGACCAGCTGATCGACCTTGAAGATCACGATTCCCACCTCGAGGCCCGATGCGAGGGAGAGAAGCAGGACCCTGTCGTCCTCGGCAAAGCGGCCCTCCCTCAGGTACTTGCTGAGAGCGACGAAATGCGTCGTCGATGCCGTGTTGCCCAAGCTCGTCGACGGTGATCACCACGTGCTTCGGCGTTGAATCGAAACGTTCGGAGAACTCGGCCATCGCCTTCTTGATCGCCCGTGCGGAGGTCTGGTGGGGGATCAGATAGTCGATCTCGTCGAACTCGAGCCCGGCCTGATCGAGCACCTCGCGCAGCATCGGGACCGCGTCCTCGGTCGCCGCCTGATGGATCTCCCGCGCTTTGGTGTGCATTGTCACCCCGGGGCCGATCGTGGCCGGGAATGCCACGCACAGGCGGCTGTGCTCGGACAGCGTCGTGAAGCCGGCCACCTCGATCCCGGGAGCGCCCTCTGGGGCGCGTTCGAGGATCGCCGCGGCACCGGCGTCGCCGAGGGTCAGCGAGGCGAGCTGGTCATCCATCACGGTGCGGACCTCCTGGGCGGCATTGCGCCCCAGCTCCGAGATGTACTCGCCGCTGACGACCATCCCGCGACGGATCCGGCCCTGTCGGATCAGGTCGTTGAGGATGAAGACGCCGGTCATCATCCCCGCGCAGGCGTTGGAGATGTCGAAGCTGATCGCGCGCTGGGCGCCGAGCGCCTCCTTCAGCGAAACGCTCACCGGCGGCTCCAGTTGCAGTCGCAGGCCTCCGACGTGGCGGCTGATGCTCGACACGATCAGCGTGTCGAGGTCCTCCGCAGCACAGTCCGCGTGCGCGAGCGCGTCGCGCGCCGCACCGAGGGCGAGCGTGTAGGAGTCCTCGCCCTCGCCAACGATATGGCGCTCGCGGATACCCGTCAGTTGCTCGAGCTCGATGTCGGTTTCGTGCTTCGTGCTCGCCATCAGCTCGTCGGTGCTCAGCCGCCGCTCGGGAATCGACGCGCCGATGCCGGCGAACCGGCTCGTGTACGACCCACCGCCTAGCGAGCCGTCGGCGCCGCCCTCCAACGCCATCCAATGCTCGTCGCTCTTGGCCGACACCTCGCGCTTCTCCATCCACCCATTTTCCGCACGCGCGCGACCCCTGTAATCCGTGCTAAACACGCATCACTGCGCTCTGGAACCGGTCGGTCGACTCACGTGCAATTAGCGGACGCGACAGGACTTTCACGGGCCCGTGCCCGGGCATAGATCTCGGGGACGGCGCTATGTGAGATCCCGCCGCACCGCTATCAGGGCCGCCATTGCGGCTCACCCGGTGCCCCCCGCGTCCGCAGCGGCAACGCGAGCCCTTCTGCCGGCGGTGAGCTCCTCCGCGACGATCTGCAGCGCGGCCGCGGTCGGCACGCCGATGATCGCCCCGATCACGCCGAACAGCGAGCCGAAGACCAGGACGCTGACGATCACGGTGAAGCCGGAGACACGCGCCGCCCTGCCGATGATCGTCGGCTGCAGGACGTAGTTCTCGATCTGCTGGTAGACGACGATCACGATCACGAAGGCGATCAGCGCCCCGAGGCTGACCGAGAGCGCGACGATGCCGATGATGATCCCCGCCAGCAGTGCTCCGATGCTGGGGATGAGGTCGAGGATTCCGGCGATCACCGCCAGGGCGAGCGCATGCGGAAGCCCGAGGATCACGGCGGTGATGCCGTAGACCGTCGCGCAGATCAGCGAGATGGCGAGGTTGCCGAGCATGTAGCGCGAGGTGGTCTTGATGATCCGGTCGGTGAGCCGCTCGTAGCGCTCCCGGCTGTCGCGGTAGAGCAGGCTGCCGATCCCGCTCCTCACGCGAGGCTCATCGATCAGCCCGAAGAGCGTCAGGAAGGTGACCGAGAAGACGAGCGTGACGGCACCGAAGGCGGAGACCCCGACGCGGGCCAGCCCGCCCGACGCCCTGCCGAGCCCGCTCGTTATCTCGCTGGTGTGCGCCTTCAGGACGTCAAGCGCATTGCTTGGGCCGTTGATCATGCCGCCGAGGTCGCTGTGGCGCGCCTGGTCAACCAGCCCCGGCAGCGCCTCGCTGAAGTTCCGGAGTCCGTCGACGACAGCCTGCAGCAGAACAACCACGAAGACGAGGCTGAGGATGGCTATCCCCAGCACCAGCACCGTCGCGCACAGCGTCCGGCCCCACGGCAGCCGCCGCTCCATTGCGTAGACCACGGGCGAAAGGACCGCGATGCTGAACATCGAGACGAAGAACAGCAGCAGGACGTCGCCGATAGAACCGAGCGCGAAGGCGATGGCCACGATCGCAGCGACGATGAAGATGGTCCGAATCGAGATCGAGACCTCGACTTCGCGACGCGCCTGCCGCGTCGCCCCGCTCACGGTCATTCCTCCCAGCTGAGCTCGATCTCGAGCTCGACGCGGCCGCCCTCCGACCTGGTCGCGAACTTCAGGGCAACGTGGTCGGCCGCCGGGATCGAGACTTCCTCCTCGTCTCCGAGCTTCAGGCGTCCGCCTGTGGTGAGCGCATATGCGATGTCCGTCAGGCGCTCCGCGGCCTTCTGACGTGAGAGCCGGTTCAGGCTCCGGTTGACGCCGCTCATTGACTGGGCCTGATCTGGATCGGCTCCGTATCCGACCCAGGGGGAAGCGGAAGGGTCACCTCGAGAACCCCGTCCTCCAGCCTCGTGTCGATCTTCGTAGCGTCAATCCGGGCAGGAAGGGCAAGCGAGCGCGAGAAGGGCCCGCATCGCCGTTCCTCACGGAGGTACGTCGCATCCTCTGCCTCATCAGGTTCCGGCCTCTCCCCTGAGATCGTCAGCGTGGCCGCGTCGACCTCGATCCGGACGTCGTCGAATTTCACGCCCGGGACGTCCGCTCTCAGGACGAGCTCGCTCGGACGGCGAATCAAGTCGAACGCGGGAAGCCAACCGCGCGTCCCGGCGAACCAGTGATCGAGCGCATCCTCGAGGTGATCGCGCAGCTCAGCAGTGCCGATGAGCGGAGCTCTCGGTCCGGTGGGCGTCGGCATCGTCGTCTCCTTTCTCGCCGGCCTTTGACCCGATCGAGGGTGCTGTCGACGCGGGTGAGGCGTCGTCACGCAATTCGTGTGATTCGAGGCAGGCGAATCACCAAGAGCGTGTGACGTCCGCTCATGCAGCCGGAATCGAGGGTCCGCGGCGTGGTCACCGGCGGCCTCCTCGGGGTCACGATCGGCCTGATCGCCTATGCGGTGAACAGCGACGGTCAACGCGACTTCGTCTCGGAGACCAGCATCTCGGCCGATCGATACGAAGTCCAGGCGGACGACGATGTCGTCGCGGAGGCGCGCAGTGCCCTCGCGTCGACGCCGGGTTCGTAGGAGTCAGCGCAAGCGAGACCCGGATGAGATCAATCCGAGCTCACGCGCACGGTCGACTGCTTCCTTTCGGCTGTGCGCGTCGAGCTTGGAATAGATGTGTCGCATGTGGGTGCGGACCGTGTTGGGAGAGACGAACAGCTCGGCCGCGATCTCCGGCGCCTTCAGGTTGCTCGGCAGAAAGCGGACTACGCGGAGCTCGGCCTCGCTGAGCTCCTCTCCCAGTGGCGGTGCCTCATCTCGCGGGAGGCCCGAACCGGCGATCAGGTCGAGGATGTCCGAGAGCAGGGTCGCGTGTCCGGTCTTGTGCCGTGGGTGGCGCTCGAGAAGGGGGCGCACCGGCGCCATGGCGAACGGCAGAAGGAACCCGTCCGCTTCAGCGATGTCGAGTGCGCGCTCCAGCGATTCCGCCACCGCACGGGTATCGCCAAGGGCGTCCTGGGCGGCGGCGGCGAAGAGCAGGGCGTCCATCTGTGGAACTCGAGGATGGATGGTGGGAGCGGACCGCTCGATCGTCGGATGAAGTACCGCGAGCGCGTGCTCGGGATCGCCTCGCCCGAGACAAACTGCTGCCTCAGCGATGCGCATTTCCGCACGACTGCGCTCGTCCGAGCTCAGTTCGGCCTGAGCCGCGGCGGCGGCATCCGTCTGGCCGAGCCGCACCAGAACCTCGATCAGCTGTACGCGCGGGTCGACGGTGACTATGTCTTTGCTTAGGCGCTGTCGAACGCTCTCCGCCGCGGAAAGCGCCTCCAGAGCCTCCTTGAGCTGGCCTCGGCCGAACCGCAAGAGCCCCCGGGAATACCTGGCCACCAGCTCGATCACGGGTTCCCCCTCGGCGGGGATAGCTCGGTCCGCGCTTTCGAGACGCCGCTCGGCGGCCTCGAAGTCCCCCATCCAGACGAATTCATATGCCTGGATGACCAGGGCGGGAACGACGATCGGGTCGTCCGACCAACCGTGGTCCCCGGCGATCTCAATTGCCTGGTCGGCTAGCCGGATCCCACTGTGGACGGGCTTTCCAGCCACGACCTCGGCGACTCCGAGGGGGGCGAGACTGCCGACCTCGATGTATGGCCGCTCGATTCTGCGAGCCAGCGCAATGGCTTCTTCCAGGTGGCCGCTCGCGTCCGAAAGGTGGAGGGCCCAGAGCTCGGCGATGCCGAGATTCATCAGTGCGGTCGCCCGGTGGTCGGTCGCACGGTCCACTTCGTGAGGCGGCTGCGCAGCGAGTACCTCCTGCAGCGAGCGCATTGCGTCGACCGTCGCCTCCAGATCGCCACGGCGGCGCGCGAGCGACAGCTTCGTGCTTGCCAGGCCCAGGTCGAAGCGCCAACGGCGGTCCTCGTCCACTGCATCGGCGAGCCGCTCAGCGACGTCGATGTAGGCGGCCGTGTGGTCCAGGTCGCCGTCGAACATCTGGGCACCGGCAAGCGCGACGGCGAATTCGGGGTCGTCGGTCGCGGCCTCGCGCGGAAATGCAGACAGCAGCCCGTGAACCGTTGCGAGTCTGCCGTCCAGACCGAGGGCGACGTAGGAGTCGGCCAGCATCCTGGCGGCATCTCGCCAATCCTCAGCGGCCTGCGCGTGACGCACTGCCTCGACCGGGTAGCCATGTTCCTCATACCAGCCGGCGGCCTGCCGGTGCAGGAGCGGCACGCTCGCCGGATCCGTGCGCCTGAGCTCGAGCCGCAGGAAGTCAGCGAACAGGTGGTGGTACCGGAACCATGAGCGCGCGACGTCGAGCGAGGTGACGAAGGCGTTCGCCTCCTCAAGGCGCTGGAGAACTGTCTCTGAGCCGGTTGAGCCCGTCAGGAAGTCGGCGAGGGGGCCGCTGATCCGGTCGAGGATCGAGGTCCGCAGGAGAAGCTCTCGCACTTCAGCCGGTTGGCGCCCGAGGACCTCCGCCATCAGGTAGCCGGCGACTGTCCTCTCGCTGCCTGAGAACTCCGCGACGAACCGCTCGGGGTCCGGGTGTCCGGCGAGAGAGAGAGCGGCCAGCCGCAACCCCGCCACCCACCCCTCGGTGCGCTCGTGGAGCAGGGCCACGCCTTCGTCGGAGAGCACGATGTCGCTCGCCTCGAGGAGCTCGCGGGTCTCATCGAGCGAAAAGCGGAGGCTGTCCGCCCGGATCTCGCTCAGCTCGCCCGCGAGCCGCAGGCGATGGAGGCCGATCTCCCCATCCTCCCGGGTGGCGAGCACCGTCGTGAGGTTCTCTGGTGCCCGCGCCAGAAGCTGCTTGAGACAGTCGAGCGCCTTGTCCGAGGACAGCTCGTGCAGGTCGTCTATCACAAGGAGGACAGGCTCCTCGAGCGACTCGAGCGCAGTGAACAAGCGCTCCACCAAGGCAGAGCCGCGGAAGCTGGGACTCGGCGCGATCGGCTCGACCAGGTGCCTGCGCCCCGTTGCTGCAGTGAGTGCGTCGACCACGCTGGTCCAGAAGCGCTGTGCGTCGCGCTCCCCCGGCTCGACTGAGACCCACGCCACCCGATCCCGCGTTTTCTCCGTCCATGAGCGCAGCAGCACGGTCTTGCCGCTGCCGGCCGGGGCGCAAACGAGGCCGACGCCGCCCCGAGGTATCGCCGAGAGGCGGTCGAACAGCCCCTCGCGGCGCACCAACCGACCCCGCGCCCCGCGGCGCTGCGAGGGCCGTGAACTCGATCTCGGTCCATCCTGGACCCTGAACTGCTGGTGGTCCGGCACGCTCCCCGCCCCCTAGCAGTCGCGATTACGGCTCATCGCGGACAACGATAAGGCGATGTGACCCGATTAATCAAGAATGGGTGACGACGGATCACACACGCCGAAACGAATCTCCAGGCGTCAGGCAACGGAGGAGGTTTGGAGTTGGCTACATCCGGGCGCTTCAGTCGATTGGTCTCCCAGACCAGGCGTCGTCGCTGGCAGCCGGTTCCGGCGCCACGTCGGCCTGTTCTGTTTGTGAATCCTCGGTCGGGCGGCGGGAGCGCCGAGCGGGCGCGCATCGCCGAGCACGCTCGGGAGCGCGGCATACGGGCGGTGGTTCTGGGCTCTGGCCAGGACCTGTCGGCGCTCGTCGCGGATGCAGTCGCCGACGGCGCGGACGCGCTCGGCATCGCGGGCGGCGATGGCTCGCTCGCGGTGATCGCGCAGGCTGCACGACGAGAGGACCTGCCGATGATCTGCATCCCCGGCGGAACCCGAAACCATTTCGCCGCTGACCTCGGGATTCGCCGCAGCGACCTCGTCGGGTCGCTCGATGCGTTCACGGATGGCGTCGAGCGCCGGGTCGACATCGGGGAGGTGAACGGGAGGATGTTCCTCAACAACGTCTGTCTCGGCGTCTACGGCGAGGCGGTCCAGCAGCAGGCATACCGCGACGCGAAGCTGCGCACGCTGATCGAGACGGCGAATGCGGTGAGGACGGCCACGACCGAACGCGCGTCCATGAGCGTCAAGGACGCCCGGGGACGCGAGCACACCGAGCCCGCGGTCGTGATCGTCTCGAATAATCCCTATGCGATTGGGACACCCAGGCGCGGCGCGCGTCCGGCACTCGATGGCGGCCGACTTGGAATCATCGTCATCGACGCGCCAGGGGCGGGACCAAAGGGCCCCGGCTCCGTCTGGACCGCGCCCGAGCTCGAGGTTCAGGCCCACGGACCGGTTCGCGCGGGTCTCGACGGCGAGGCGGTCGACCTCGACCCACCTCTGCGCTTCACGGTCACGCCGGCGGCGCTTCGCGTTCGGATCTCGCGGTCACACGCCGACGCAGGGCGGTGACCGCGATCGGGGCGATGGCAGCCCCGACGAGGGAACCGACGATCACGTCCCCGGGGTAGTGCACGCCGGTGTGCACCCGGGAATAGGCGACCACCGCCGCGGCCGCGCTGAGCGGCGCCGCCACCTCCGGTGCCTCCGTCGCGATTCCGGCCACGAAGGCGAAAGCGGACGCTGAATGCCCCGATGGGAACGAGTGCGTCGCAGGCATCCTCACTTGGCGCCGAGTCGGCACGCGGAATCTCACGCGCTCCGGCCGTCGTCGACGGGCCAGCGGCTTCAGGATCGCGTTGACGATGGCGGAGGTGACCGCGACGGACGCCAGGCCGTCGGCCGCAGCGCGACGGCCACGCGGACCACCGGCGGACGCGAGCAGAGCGGCGCTTGCCAGCCATAACTTCGAGTGATCGGCCGCGCGCGAGATGCCGCGAAGGATGCGGTCGAGGCGGGGTGTCGATGTCCCGGCGATCGCCGAGTACACGGCGGTGTCGAGCCGGATCAGCTCGTCCCGCCAGTCTCTGATGTCGGTCTTCAGCGCCATTCTCTGGATGATCACCAAGATTGGATGACGACCGCTCACCCGGCCGTCTTTCAGCCTCCGTCTTAAGCAATCGAAGGAGGTTGAACATGGCTGCATCGGATGATTTGAGCAAGCTCTCGGTTCGCGCGAAGGAAGCCGAGGACCGCGTCGCCGCGGCCCGGGAGAAGGCAAAGGACGGCCTCGAGGAGGACGTCGAATTCACCAGAACCGCGGTGGAGAAGCAGAACGCCGTGGTCCGCGAGCTGGTGAGCGAGAGCAAGGGACGGGCATCGGACCGCTGGCACGAGCTGCAGGCCGCCTGGGACGAGACCATCTCGAAGGCGCGCGAGGAAGTCGAGAACCGCAAGGCCGAGCACGACCTGCACAAGGCGGAGCGACGGGCCGACATGGCGGCGGAGGACGCCGGGATCGCGATCGACTTCGCCTACTCGGCGATCGCCGAGGCCGAATACGCCTCGCTCGACGCAGCCCTTGCGCGGATGGAGGCGAAGGAGCTGTCGAAGGAGGCGGGCGCAACTGCCTGATCGGCCAATGCACCCGACCGCATCCATCACGCCGTCACGGGGCGGGGCCGCCGACTCGGCGGCCTCGCAGCCCCGGGCCCAAGGCGAGTCCCACGCGATTCACCTGACCTTCACCCGTGACCTACCGCTGAGCCAGTCCGCCCTCGAGTTCGCGGTGAAGCGGCATGCCGGCCAGACCAGATGGGCCGACCGAGCCGACTTCGTGTTCCATCCGCTCGAGGTCGGCTCGATCCTCGAGCGATCGCATTACCCCGACCAGGTGGTCGCGGCCGGAATCCTGCACGACGTTCTCGAGGACACCGACGCCGAGCGCGGCGAGATCGAGGCACGCTTCGGGCCGACGGTCGCCGAGCTGGTCGACACCCTCAGCGACGACCCGTCGATCGGCGATGAGGATCGGCGCCGAGAGGACCTGCGTGAGCGGGTGCGCCGGGCCGGCGGCTACGCGCCGGCGATCTTCGCCGCGGACAAGGTTTCCAAGGTGAGAGAGCTGCGAGCCCTGCTCGCCGGCGTCCCACGGACGCACGAGATCGAAGCCAAGCTGCGTCACTACCGGGCCGCGCTCGAGATGCTCGAATCGGTCATGCCGGACTCCCGCCTCGTCGAGCTGCTCCGCTTCGAGCTCGAGGCCCTGGAGCAGATTCCGCCCCGGTTGCGCAGCGAGGCTAGCGACGCAACAGATCCCGGCGGACCGCGATCAGCGCCGGCGGCAGGTGCTCGAGCAACCCATCGAGAGTGAGCTCGGGATGCGACTGATAGGCGACGAAGGCGCCGTCGATCGCAGCGAGGGCGAACCGCGCCAGATTGTCGGCGTCCGTGCTCTTCGGATCGAGCCCGAAGACGAGCTGCATCTGGACCCGCAACCGGTCGAGGGCAATCTCACGCACCCGGTTCACGACTCGATGGACCTCGTCCTCGCCGGTCGCAGCCGGCTGCGCGGCCATCACGACGAGGATGCGGAGAAAGTCCGGATGGCGCTCGAGGGTCACTGCGACGGTATCGACCAGGGCCCGCAGGTGGTCCGTCTGGGAGCCGACGCGGCGATCGATGTCCGGGAGCGCCTCGAAGAATCGCTCCGCGCCCCGCTCCATGACCGCGAGCAGGACACCTTCCTTCGAGCCGAAGTAGTGGTAGATCGAACTGGGAGGGACGCCGGCCTGGTCGACGAGTGCCGCAACGGTCGCGGCCTCGTATCCCTGCTCGGCCATCAGGTGCTCGGCGGCGTCGAGAACCGCCTCTCGAGAGCGAACTCCGCGCCGGTTGGGGGTCACTTCCTCGACGTTGGCAGCCATGCCCCGGAGGATAACAATTGAAGTTGACATTACAAAACACTTTCTGTAGCGTCCGCTCCAATCTCATGGGAACTCCCACGGAAGAGAGCCAGATGCCCGAGGAGGAAGTGCCCGTCCTGATCGTCGGAGGAGGTGGCGCAGGGCTCACCGCCTCCATGCTCCTCGCCCGACATGGCGTCGATCACCTTCTGATCAGCGCGCGTCCCGGCACCTCCGATCTGCCGAAGGCCCACGTGCTCAACCAGCGGGCAATGGAGATCCTCGAGGACTGCGGGGTCGCCGGCGAGATCGAGGAACGGAGTACGCCGCCGAGCCAGATGGCCGCGACGGCCTATTACGCCGGCTTCGTGGGCGCGGACCCCGATGCCGGCCGGCGGATCGCGAAACTCGAGAGCTGGGGCGCCGGCGGGGAGAACGAGCTCTGGCGAGCGGCCAGCCCATGGCATCAGCTAAACCTGCCGCAGATCCGGCTCGAACCGATCCTGAAGGCGGGCGCGGAGCGGCTCTCGCCCGGGCGGATCCGCTTCAACCACGAGCTGCTCGAGCTGACGCAGGACGACGACGGCGTGACCGCCGTGGTCCGGGACAACGAGACCGGCGAGTCCTACTCGGTTCGCAGCGACTACCTGATCGGCGCCGACGGCGGCCGCCGGGTCGCCGGCCAGATCGGCGTCACCTACGAGGGCCTCGGGGTCGTCACGGAGACCGCGACGCTCCACGTGAGCGCTGACTTCTCACGCTGGGCCCAGGATCCGGACGTGTTGATCCGCTGGATCCTCTGCCCCGACACGGGGACGATGGTCGTCATGGTCCCGATGGGGCCTGAGCGCTGGGGACCCGACTCGGAGGAGTGGGTGATCCACCTGAACTACCCGGCGGACGACCCCCGCGCGCAGTCCGACGAGAAGGTGGAGGCAGACGTTCGATCTGCGATCGGCCTGGTCGACACGCCGATCACGATTCACAAGATCACGCGTTGGTCGGTGGACGCCGTGATGGCCTCGAAGTTCAGCGTCGGTCGCGTCTTCCTGGTCGGCGACGCGGCGCACCGCCACCCGCCGACGGGGGGGCTGGGCCTGACCAGCGCGATCCACGACGTCCACAACCTCTGCTGGAAGCTCGGGGCCGTGCTCGACGGTCATGCGTCGCCCGAGCTGCTCGAGACCTACGGGCCCGAGCGCCGCTCGGCCGACGAGCGAAACGCCCAGCGGTCGCTCGAGAACGCCGTGAACCAGTTCGCCATCGTGGCGACGGCGGGTGTCTCCCACGAGCACACGCCCGAGCAGAACTGGGCGAACGTCCGGCGCATCTGGAGCGGCGATCCGGCGGACGAGGACCACCGCGCGGCGGTCATGCGGGCAATCCGCATGCAGTCGATGGAGTTCAACGAGCTGAACGTCGAGCTCGGCTATGCGTACGAGTCCGCAGCGGTCGTACCGGACGGGACGCCGCCGGTGACCTCCGTCGACGAGGTTCGGCTCTACGAGCCTTCGACCCGGCCGGGTTCGCCGCTGCCGCATGCCTGGATCGACGACGCGGACGGCGTCCGCCGGCCGATCAAGGACCTGGTGAAACCGGGTCACTTCCTGCTGATCGCGGGCGAGGAAGGTGCGCCCTGGTGCAAAGCCGCCGAGGAGCTCGCCTCGACCGGTGTCCCCCTGGACGCCGTGCGAATCGGCCACATCGACGGTGACCTGTACGACCCGCGCTGCATGTGGGCGCGGAGCCGCGGGATCGGCCCCAAGGGCGCGATCCTGGTCCGCCCCGACCGATTCGTCGCCTGGCGCAACCCCGAAGCGTCGGAGGCGCCGCTCGAGGAGCTCCGCGAGACCTTTGCTCGCGTCCTCGCCAAGCCGGCCGCCGTCGCCGCAGCCGCCTGAGACGATGGAGCGAGAGGTCGACATCGCTGTCGTCGGCTATGGGCCCGTCGGGCAGACCGTTGCCGGCATGCTCGGGCGAGCGGGTCACCGCGTCGCCGCGTTCGAGCGCTTCGACGAGATCTATCGCCTGCCGCGTGCCGTCCACATCGACCACGAGATCATGCGTCTGCTGCAGGCCCGCGGCCTGGCCGACCGCCTCGCCGAGCAGATGGTCCCGCTGCGCGAGTACCGCTGGTTCGGCGCGGACGGCGAGGAGCTGCTCACCCTGACGCCGGAGATGCCGGCGAAGTCGGGCTGGGAGCCGGACTACCTGTTCTTCCAGCCCGAGCTCGAAAGGGCTCTCGACGGGAGGTGTGCGGACGACGGCGTCGCCGTGCATCGCGGCTGGGCCGCCGAGCGCATCAGCGATGACGAGGGCGGCGCAACCCTCACGGTCCGCCGCCATGTCGAGGAGGTGCCCGGGCGGCTGTCGCCGACCGAGGAGACTGAGACCGTGCGCGCGCGCTGGGTCGTCGGCGCCGACGGGGCGAACTCGTTCGTCCGGGAGGCGACCGGGATCGGGCGCCGGGACCTGGGCTTCCAGGAGCGCTGGCTGGTGGTGGATGCGGAGCCCAACGACATGTCCGCTCTGGCCCACTTGCCGATCGCCTGCCAGTGGTGCGATCCCTGGCGGCCGACGACGCACGTCCAGAGCGGGCCTCGGCACCGCCGCTGGGAGTTCATGCTGCTCCCCGGCGAGAAGCCCGAGGACTTTGACGATCCAGGACGCGTCTGGTCGCTCCTCGAGCCCTGGTTCAAGCCCGAGGACGGGCCGCTCACGCGCACAGCGGTCTACGAGTTCCGCTCGATGCTCGCCGACGAGATGCGGAAGGGTCACGCCCTGCTCGTCGGGGACGCCGCCCACCTGACGCCGCCGTTCCTGGGGCAGGGCCTCTGCTCCGGCCTGCGGGACGCTGCGAATCTCGCCTGGAAGCTCGACCTCGTGCTGCGTGGACTCGCGTCCGAGGAGCTGCTCGACACGGTCGAGGTAGAGCGACAGCCGCAGACCGAGTGGGTGATCGGCTTCGCGGTCGAGCTCGGCAAGGTCCTCTGCGAGCTCGACGCGGAGGCCGCGGCCGAACGCGACGCGACGCTGCGCCAGGTGGACGCACCTCCGCCGCTCGAGTTTCCGCCGCTTGGCACGGGCGCGATCCACACCCCCTCCGGTGACACGCCCGATCCACTGGCAGGGACGCTCAGCGTCCAGGGGGTGGTGGCGAAGGACGGGCGAGAGGGCCGCTTCGACGATGTCGTCGGTCACGGCTGGTCGCTGATCGCCGCCGGGGGGGATCCGGTTGACCACCTCGACGACGCCGACCACGAGGTGCTCCGCTCGCTCGACGTGACCGTTTCCTCCCTCGAGCCCGAGGCTCCCGGAGGCGTCCGTGACATCGACGGTCGCCTCACGGAGTGGCTACGAGGTCACGACGCGCGTGCCGCGCTGATTCGCCCCGACTTCTGCGTCTTCGGCAGCGTCGCCACGCCGAACGACCTGCCGTCGCTGCTCAGCGATCTGCGGACCCAGCTTCATCTCACCACTCGACCCCTGATCAAGGAGCGCTGAACATGGCCGACTCGACGGCAGTGATCCATCCCAAGTTCCACCACTTCAACCTGAAGACGACCCGTCTCCAGGAGATGATCGATTTCTACGCGGTCCTCGTCGGTGCCGACGTCAACTTTCAGGACGACGTCGGCGCCTGGCTGAGCAACGACGAGGCGAACCACAGGATCGCACTGCTCGCCTTCCCCGGCTTCAGCGAGGATTCCGAGAAGGAGACCCACACCGGCCTGCATCACACGGCCTTCGAGTACGGCGGCTTCGAGGAGCTCAACGCGAGCTACCTGCGTCTGAAGGAGGGCGGGATCGAGCCGGAGTTCTGCATCGACCACGGGATGACGTTCTCCTACTACTACGCCGACCCCGACGGCAACCAGGTCGAGCTCCAGGTCGACAACTTCGGCAGCTGGACGCGCTCCACCGAGTGGATGAGGACCTCGGAGGAGTTCAAGGCGAACCCGATCGGGCAGTTCGTCGATCCCGACAAGGTCGCCTCCGATCACGCCGACGGCGTCGAGTTCGAGGAGATTCACGCGAGGGCGATGGCGGGCGGCTACGCGCCCGAGCAGGCCCCGGTCGAGATCCCGGAGCCCACATGAAGCGCTGCCGGTTCGAGGTTCGCGGTCTCAGCGACGGCGTGGTGAAGAACGGGGTCCTCAAGGACGATTTCGTTGTCGACCCCTATCGCGGTGACCGCCACGCGCTCGAGGACTGCCGCTTGCTGGCTCCGGCGCAGCCGCGGAAGTTCCTCGGCATCGGCCTGAACTACGCCGACCACATCGCCGAGAGCGGGATGGAGGCCCCGGAGTTCCCGGTCTTCTTCAACAAGCAGTCGACCTGCGTCGTGGGACCCGGGGACGACGTGCACATGCCCCGCGTCTCAAACCTGCTCGATTACGAGGGCGAGCTCGCGATCGTGATCGGCGAGCGCTGCCGGCACGTCAGCGAGGAGCACGCCCCAGAGGTGATCGCCGGCTACACGATCACCAACGACCTCTCGGTGCGCGACTGGCAGCTCCGCACACCGACGATGACGCTCGGGAAATCGTTCGACACACACGGCCCGCTCGGGCCCTGGATCGTCACGGCCGACGAGCTCGGCGATCCGCACGCGCTCTCGATCAAGACCTGGGTCAACGACGAGCTGCGCCAGGACGGCAACACCGGGGAGATGATCTACGACTGCTTCCAGCAGGTCGCGCACCTCTCGCAGGCGTTCACCCTTGAGCCCGGCGACGTGATTGCGACGGGTACCCCGGCCGGGATCGGAGCGGTGCGCCAGCCGTTCCCCGAGGGTCTCCTGAAGGTCGGCGACACCGTTCGCATCGAGATCGAGGGCATCGGCACGCTCGAGAACACCGTGGTCGAGGAGCCCGAAGGCTTCGTCGTCGAGGGGGCGGAGGAGGGGCTCGCGTGGGCGGGCTGACCGACGCGCTGCGCAGCTTTCTGGACGAGCACCGTGTCGGCGTGCTCGCCACTGTGGCCGCCGATGGCAGGCCCCGGCAGTCGGTCGTCTACTACGTCCGGGACGGGAATCGCCTGCTGATCTCGACCGAGTCCAAACGGCTCAAGGCGCAGGACGTGATGCGCACCGGTCTCGCTTCCATCTGCATTCGGGGTGACGAGCAGCCGTATCCGTCGGCGACGTTCTCCGGTCCGGCCGAGATCCTGACCGAGGAAATCGGCGCTTCGACGGCGCGGATCATGCAGCGGATCGCCGGGATGGACGAGGCTCCCGAGCCTCAGACCGACGACGCACTTGCGTCGATCGATCGCGTGATCCTTGCGATCACCGTCGAGAAGGTCACCGCGGTCAGCTACATCCCCGTCGAGACTGATCGGTAGCGACTGCGCGATGGAGACGGCGATCTGGATCGCACAGGTCGTGCTCGCGACGGTGTTCGCTTTCGCCGGCGCACTGAAACTCACACAACCGCGGGAGAAGCTGGTCAGCCTGGGCCAGGGCTGGGTCGAAGACGTCGACGACCGCCAGGTGAAAAGCATCGGCGTTCTCGAGATCCTCACCGCGATCGGTCTGATCCTGCCCGCCGCCCTCGACATCGCGCCGACGTTGACCGCGGTCGCGGCTGTCGGCGCGGTTCTGCTTATGGTCGGCGCCGCCGCCACCCACGTCCGCCGGCGCGAGTTCGACAGGCTGCCGCTGAACGTCGCGCTCGCGGCCCTCGCTGTCTTCGTGGCCGCGATGCGTTTCGGCCCGCACTCGCTCTAGCGGGTTGGAGCAGTACACCGGGGCGGCCCGCATCGAAGTGCGGACCGCCCCTCGCAAGCTGTCGGGCCTAGTCCCAGTCCTCGTTCCAGCCCTCCGTCAGCCCGTAGATGATCATCACGTCGAGGATGATGATCAGGAACGCCCAGAGTGGTGCGGCGGGGAACCAGACGATCTGCGCGATCGCGTTCAGGGAGACGAAGAAGACCGCGGCCCAGCGCGCCGCGTCGCTGCGGGCAAACAGCCCCAGTCCCGTGAGAGCCACGAGCGAACCCAGGATCAGGTACACCCAGCCCCAGGTCGTGGCATTGGCGATGATCACCCCGTTGCCGCCGACGATCACGTTCTTATCCTCGAGGATCGCCGCCAGTCCCCACAGTGCATCGAGTGAGCCGACGACCACCAGGACGATGCCGGCGAAGATTGCCCAGTCTGATGGCTTCCTCTCCGAGGTTGATCTGGATGCTTCCATTTGCTTCCTCCTTTAGTTGCGTTGCGTTTCCGTGGTGGGAAATGCGGGAGGTGCGGTTGAGCAGAGCCGACCAGCGAACAAGCGATGACGCAACGTTGTCGCTGGCTGAGCGCGAGCCACGGGGTCGCTCCGCCGACGTTGCCCACTGGGCAGCCGGCCTGACCGATCAAATCACCCCGCGGCGCCGGCTCCACTCCGTGCCACCTGGGCCTCGTCCAGATCCTCGGGCAGACGCCTGACCTCGAAGGCGAGCACGACGCGCATGACTCCGATCACTACGGCCCAGATCCCGGCGACCGTGACCAGGGCAGCGAGCGTCGCGCCGGGGGCAGCGAGAGCGAGGACGCCGAGGGGCACCTCCGCCAGGCCGAGGAGGAGCAGCATCCACCAATCGGGCAGCACCCGGCGTGCCGCGAACGCTCCCGAGATGGAGATCGTGCCGATGACGATCAGCCAGCAGCCGAGGAAGATCCCGAGCACCGTCAGGCTGGGCCCTGGCCAGGCGATGATGGCGATTCCCGCTGCAATCGAGAGCAGCCCGGTGGCGTAGTTCGCGCCGCGGCCGGAGATTCCGGCGGTCAGCATGATCCAGATGCCCTCGAAGATGAACAGCGCCCCGAGGAACGTCGAAAGACTCCTGACGCTCCAGTCGATGCTCCAGATGAGGACACCGGCGACGATCAGCACAAGACCGTTGAGGAGCAGAGTCGTCCAGTTTCTGGACAGGCTTTCGGCGGCATCACGAGTCAACTGATTGCCGAAGTTGTCGAACGAGGCAGGCGTGGCGAACATCGTTTCCTCCTATCGATTACCGAGGCGAGACACGGCATTTTTCGTCAATGAGAACGAGGACTCTGGAGCCGGAGCGGGTGAATCGTCATCACACGCTTTGAGTGATCTTGCGCCGACCCGAGGCGAGGGAATCACAGGGATTGCGTGACGACGACTCACCCAGGTCGCCACGAGTCTGCCGCGTGTCACGTTTGCTCATTGCGCAGGAAAGGATCTCTTCGTCCACCCGATCCCAACGATTAAGGAGCTCCCATGTCACTTCGCACTACACACATCCTCGCCGTCGTCGGCGCCGTCGTCGTCTTCGTCGCCACCGCCGTCACCTGGTACACGCACGATGTCTCGGCCGGCACCCAAGCCGGACAGGTGGCCTACAGCTCGAGCAAGTCGTACACGCTGTGGGACCTCACGACCCTGGCGCCGGTGCTGCTCGTCATTGGCGCCGCGCTGGGAGCAGCCCTGCTCCTGTTCGCTCCGTCCAGCTCTGCCCGGGCTGCGGCGGCTGTCGCCGGCCTGCTCGGTCTCGGGATCACGGCGTACTGCGTGGTGAAGTGCTTCGATTTCCCCGATCTCGGACCGACCGGCGCGGTGAGCCTCCCGCTCCCGGGCGGCGCCGTGGGCGCAAGCGCCTCCACCGTGCTCAACGCCGGTCCCTTCGTCGGCATAGTCGGCGGCCTGCTGCTCGTCGCCAGTGCGGTGGGGCACACAAGCGATGCGGCGGGGACGGCGCCAGGGGGACCGAGTTCAAAGTAGTCCTCTCCTGCGGCGTGCCCTAGGAGGATGGGCACACGCGAATACGCTCTGAGCCTCGACCGGAAGGAGTCGTGATGCCCACCGATCATCCAGCACATCCAGTGGCCGACCCGGCGCATAACGGCCACAAGACACTCGGCAGCCGGCTGCACCGCTTCCTCATTCCCGTCCCCAAGCTGGAGCCCCCGATCAATCCGGCCCTGCTCAAGCGCGAGAAGGAGCGCGCCGACGCGAGGCAGAACCGGGCCGCCGACAAGATCACGGCCTTCTCGGGCTCGATGCTGTTCGTCTACCTCCACATCATCTGGTTCGGCTGCTGGATCGGCTTCGGGGTGGAGGACTACCCCTTCGGCCTGCTGACGATGATCGTCTCGCTCGAAGCGATCTTCCTGTCGACCTTCGTGATGATCTCCCAGAACCGCGCCGACGCCAGGCGCCAAGTGATCGCCGACGAGCAGTGGAAGATGGTCCAGGTGGAGGACAAGCAGAACGTCGAGCTGATCGACCTCTCCAGGCAGATCCTGGAGCTGACCAAGGAGGTCCGCTCGCTGACGGATCCGACCCTCCCGAACCCCGCGCCGCGCAAGTCTTCCCGGTAGCGGTGCGGCGGGACTCCTCATAGGGGTGAGCCGCGGTCGAATCCCTCGCCATATCCGGGCCTGAGACGGAGCTCCGAAGATCACCAAGAATGGATGACGCTCCCTCACCCGGCCATCCCTCACCCTCCGCTCGACAACAAGAGGAGGTTTCAGATGGCTGCATCGGATGACTTGACGAAGCTCGCGGCCCGCGCGCAGGAGGCGGAGGAGCGGGTGGCAGCAGCCCGAGAGAAGGGCAAGGCGGATCTCGAGGCGGATCTCGAGTACGCCCGTGGCGCGGGTGAGGAGCAGGCCAAGGCGCTGCGCGAGACGGCCGAGAAGGGCAAGGGCCGGATCTCGGACCGGTGGGAGGGTGTGCAGGAAGCCTGGAACCAGGCCATCGCCAAGGTCCGCGAGGACGTGGAGGGCCGAAAGGCAGAGCATGACCTGCACAAGGCGCAGCGGAGGGCCGACTTGGCGGAGGACGACGCCCGCTTCGCGATCGACTTCGCCTACTCGGCGATCGGGGAGGCCGAGTACGCAGTCCTCGACGCCTCTCTCGCGAGGATGGAGGCGGACGAGCAATCGGAGGAGGCCGGCAAGAAAGCGAACGCGAGCGCCTAGCAACAACGGGCGGTCCGCAACCCAACGCGAAAGGAAAGCGCCATGGAGAACATTCTCGCCATAACGTTCGACGAAAACCAAAACGCCTACGAGGCCCTCACCAAGCTCAAGGAGCTTGATGACCAGGAGCAGGTTGGGCTCTCAGGAGCCGCGGTGGTCGAGCGGAAGGACGACGGCACCATCGACATCAAGGACGAGGTCGGCGACGTTGGCTGGGAGGGGACGGCCACGGGCGGGGTCATCGGCCTGCTCATCGGAGTCATCGGCGGTCCGCTGGGAATCTTGCTCGGTGGTGCCACCGGACTCCTGTACGGATCACTGTTCGACCTGGCCGACTCGGACGAGACCGAGTCCGTTCTGACCGACGTGGCACGAACGGTCACGGTCGGCCAGCTCACGCTGCTGGCGCAGGTCTCAGAGCAGAACCCTGAGATTGTCGACGTCGCAGTCGAGCGGCTGGACGGCACCGTCGTCCGGCGCCCCCTCGACGAGGTCGAGGCCGAGATCGCCGCCGCAGAGGATGCGCAGCACGCGGCGAAGGTGGAGGCGCGCAAGAAGCTCCGCGATGAGCGGCGCGAGGAGCACAAGGAGAAGGTCCAGGCCAAGGTCGCGGACCTCAAGGGGAAGCTCCATCACGATCACGCGACCGCCGGGGGAAGCACCTGAGGCGAAGAGGTTGATCCGCTGAAACGCGAAAGGGCCGCATTTGCGGCCCTTTCTCTCTAGTAGCGGGGCGAAATTCAGCTACTCCAACGTTCCCGGATCACCCGCTTGGAGCGGGTTGCGCTGAGCGGAGAGAACGCCTGTAGAGGATCCGGGCGACGAGGCCAGCCGGCAGGTAGAGCCAGTAGTTGAAGAGCCGGTACGCGAGCGTGGCCAGCACGGCATCGCCGCCGTTCACGCCGATCAGTGCGAGTGTGCCGGTGAGGCCTGCCTCGACCACGCCGAGCCCGCCGGGCGTGAGCGGGAGCTGCCCGAGAAGCGATGTCGCCGCGTAGGCGACGAGCACCAGCGCGCCGTTGGGGTGTGCGCCCACGGCGGCCAGGGCGAAGACGAGCGTGAGATAGTCGAACAGCCATTTGCCGGCTGCGGCGAGCAGCGCCTGCCACCAGTTACCGCCCACGGCCTCGGCGACGGCGGTGCGCTGGGCGAGCAGTCGCTCGGGAAGATTCTGCACGGGCTGGGAGCGCCGCCTCAGCTTGTTGATGATCCACTGCGCCCCTCGTCCCACGGCGGTCAGGAAGCGGTCGCCGCTGAACGCGAAATAGCCGATCAGCACGATGGCCAGCAGCAGCACCGCCGAGACCCACGCCGCCGCCAGCAGCTTCGCGGGCACGGCCACGCCCAGTACCACCAGCGGCAACGCCAGAACGTTGATGAGCAGCAGCGTGCCGAACACGATCGCCGAGGCGGCGGTCATGCCCGACGCCGCGCGGTCGGCCGGGACCCCCTCCTGCGACAGCATCTCGAACTGCAGCGCAGCCGACGTGGCGGCACCCCCGGGCACCAGCTCGCTGACCGCGTTACCGACCAGGTAGGAGCGCAGGAATGGCCCCCAGCGACGCTCCCCCGTGGCGATCCGCTGCACCGCGCACATGCATACGAGGCTCGCGCTCTCGGTCACGGCCATCACCGCGAACCAGCCGGGCTCGATGTCGCGCAGGCGCGGCCAGCCGCCGAGCACCTCACCGAGCTTGGGCGCGAGTCCGTAGAGCGCCAGCCCGGCGACAGCGACCGCCAGCAAGCGCTTCAGGATCGCGCCGCGAGTGATCCGCCGGTGCTCGCTGGGTGCCGGGGCCACGGTCATACATTCTCCTGGCGATTTTCCGGTTGCCACGGTTCTCGCGCTCTCGCTTGGCACGCCGATCGCCTTGGGCGGATTGGCCGGACAGAAGCTTCACGGCGGTCTGATGCTCTGCCCGGAAGACCGCTTCCCCACCACGGGTGCTCGGCGACAGAGTGCTGCTTCGCATGGAAAGCGCCACTCCGTGGCGAGATACTGTGGAGGCGATGGTGTGCCATCTGGTCTTGAAATTCTTGACGTCGAGCTGCTCACACGGATGAACACCGCCGCGCCGATCCTCATCGGGTACGACGGCTCCGACACGGCGCGTCGGGCTGTCCACCAAGCCGCCGAGCTCTTCGGCTCCCGCCGAGCACTGGTGGTGACCGTGTGGGAGCCCGGTCTTGCATACGAGGTCAGCGCGATGACAGCGGACCCGACGGGCCGGGGGCCCGAACCAGTGGATTCTGCAGCCGCGCAAGAGGTTGACGACGCGTCTCAGGCTCACGCCGATCGCGTCGCAGAGGATGGGGCTGGGCTGGCGAAGTCCCTCGGACTTCAGGCCGAGGCGCTCGCCGTGGCCGATGAGAGCAATGTGGCCGACGCGATTGTCGAGCTGGCCCGCACGCGAGATGTGGCTGCCATCGTCGTCGGCTCCAGGGGCTTGAGCGGACTTCGGGCTAGATTGGAGGGCAGTACCTCAAACGCAGTTGCGAAGCACGCCTCGTGCTCCGTCGTCCTTGTTCACGAGGATTGAGCGTGTTCGCCGTCGGGTTACGAGGATGCCGGCGATCGTGAACGCGATTCAGCGAATCACGCGAAATGAGTGACGACCGGTCACCCCGATCGTCGCGACCCTTCGGTGATATGGAGGAGGCGACAGGATGAGCGTGGAAGCCGCCATGCCGCAGGACGCCGAGATGCCGCAAAGCGCGGCGGCGCCGTCACCGTTCACGCCGATCGCCGATTACGGCTTCCTTTCCAACTGCCACACGGGCGCACTTGTTGCCCCGGACGGCACGGTCGACTGGCTGTGCGTCCCGCGCTTCGACGCGCCGAGTGTGTTCGGCGCGCTGCTCGACCGCGGCGCGGGCGGCTTCCGGTTCGCTCCGTTCGGGATCAACGTCCCCAGCGACCGGATCTATGAGCCGGGGACCAACTCACTCGTAACGTCGTGGAAGACGTCCACGGGCTGGGTCGTCATTCGCGACGCGCTGACGATGGGACCGCGCCGCGGGGAGGACACGGTCACACCCCACACCCGGCCGCCGTCCGACGAGGATGCCGACCACGCGCTCGTCCGGACCGCCGAGTGCATCGACGGCACGGTCGAGATCGACCTCGTCTGCGAGCCCGGGTTCGATTATGGCCGCCTTCCCGGCGAGTGGACGCTGAGCGAAGATCGGCATCGAGCCGATGCGACCGGGGCCGAGCAGGCACTTCAGCTGCAGACCGACATGCTCCTCGGCATCGAGGAGGGCCGGGCTCGGGCCCGACACGTCCTGCGCTCCGGCGAGACGGTCTACTGCGCGCTCGCCTGGAGCGAGGAAGCACGTGTCCCGAGCACCGTCGAGGAGGCCGCCGAGCAGCTCGCGGCCACGACCAGGTTCTGGCGTGGCTGGCTCGCGCGCGCGGCGATCCCCGACCACGAGCTCGGCCCGCTGATCCAGCGGTCGGCGCTGACGATCAAGGGGCTCACCTACATGCCGACCGGCGCGACCATCGCGGCGCTCACCACCTCGCTGCCGGAGACACCCGCCGGGGAGCGGAACTGGGACTACCGCTACACCTGGATCCGCGACTCCACCTTCCTTCTGCGGGCGTTGCACTACCTGCTGCTCGCTTGGGAAGCGGACGAGTTCATGCAGTTCATCGCCGACCTCGACCGCAACGACGATGGCGGCCTGCAGATCATGTACGGGATCGACGGCCGCCGGGATCTGACGGAATCGGTGCGCGAGGACCTATCCGGCTACGCCGGCGCACGCCCCGTCCGCATCGGCAACGGGGCCTTCGACCAGCGGCAGAACGACGTCTACGGGGCCGCGCTCGACTCGGTCCTGCTGCACAGCCTCCGCAGCCGGCGGATTCCGCGGCGCCTGTGGCCGCTCGTGCAGGCTCAGGCTGAGTGCGCGAAAGCGGTGTGGCGTCAACCCGACCAAGGGATCTGGGAGGCGCGCGGCAAGCCGCGGCACTACGTCTCGTCGAAGCTGATGTGCTGGGTCGCGCTCGACCGCGCAGCCGAACTCGCGAACATACGCGGAGAAGCGGCGCTCGCCGAGAGCTGGGCACAGACGGGCTCGGAGATCAAGTCGGACATCCTCGAGCACGGGGTCGACAAGCGCGGGGTCTTGCGCCAGCACTATGAGGACGACGCGCTTGATGCTTCGACGCTCCTGGCGGCGATCTTCGGGTTCCTGCCGGGCGACGATCCAAGGCTGCGTGCCACCGTGCTCGCGGTCGCAGACGAGCTGAGTGAGCACGGATTCGTGCAGCGATACCGAACCGAGCAGACCGACGACGGACTGTCGGGCAAGGAGGGGAGCTTCGTGATCTGCTCCTTCTGGCTGGTATCGGCGCTGGCAATCGTGGGCCAGACGCAACGGGCGAGGGAGCTGATGGAGCGCCTCACGAAAGCCGCATCTCCACTTGGGCTGTATGCGGAAGAGTTCGACGTCGAGACCGGCAGGCACCTGGGGAACTTCCCGCAGGCCTTCTCTCACCTCGCGCTGGTGGAGGCGGCCGCGCGGCTCATCGTGGCAGAGGGCCTCGAGGAAGCGATCCGTTGAGCTCGCTCGTGGACGTGTGCCTTGCCCTCCACATGCCCTCCGAGCGCTGGTCAGGCGGCACGGCGACAGACGAGCGCGGACCGGCGGTCGCCGCCTAGCTGAGAGATGAGCGCCGGGCTGTTTAACAGCATCGTCGCGCTCCTCACCCTGGCCGGACTCGCCTGGGTCCTCTACCGGCCGAAGATCCAGGAGTCCGGAACCTACAAGGCGACGGTTGTGCCCCTCGCCGAGATCATGGACGTCGGCTTCATCGTCTTCTCGCCGGTCATCATCCTCTCGTTCGGCTACGACGCCACCTGGGCCATGCTCGGGCTCTGCCTGCTCGCGATCCTCACCGGCTTCGCGATCTCCTACAACATCAGCAACTACGAGCCGCTGATCGGCAAGCCCGATCCCCTGCACAGGTGGAACTCCATCGCGCTCTGGGCGCTGCTGGCCGCCTCGGTGGTGAACGTGGGCTACTACGCCCAGCTGCTGATGACACTGGTGTGGCTGCCGTTGGGCGACCTCTACTCGCCCGGACTCGTCACCGCTACCGCTGCGGCGCTGCTCGGCATCCTCGCGATCTACGGCTTCGCGAAGGGCCTGATGGCACTCAACGACCTCGGCAACAAGAGCACGGCCTTCAACCTGTCGGCGATCGTCGCGGTCCTCGTCGCATTCGCCGCCTACAACCTCCAGCGACTGGTTGGCGGCGACTTCGACTTGCCCCACTTCAACGCCCCCGACAACGATGAGGCGTTCCGCAAGCTGCTCGGGCTCTTCGTGCTCGTCCAAGGGTTCGAGTCCTCCCGTTACATCGGCGCCTACTTCTCCGCCGAGCGCCGCGTCAAGACGATGCGCTCCGCTCAATACATCTCCTCGGCGGTGTACGTCCTCTTCGTTGCCTTCTCGCTGATCCTCTTTGCCCGCGTCACGGGTCCCAACAACGTGACGGCGATCTTCGAAGTCTCCAAGCAGGTCAGCGCCTTTCTGCCGTTCCTGATCATGGCCGCGGCGCTCGGCAGCCAGTTGTCGGCGATCGTGAACGACACCGAGACCCGGACCGAGATGCTGGCCCGGCAGCTCGGCGATCGGTTGCCCAGGCAGTGGACCTTCCCGCTGTTCTTGGTCCCGGCGATTCTTGTCGTGTTGCTCGCCCCGCTCAGCTCGGCAGTGGCGCTGGCCTCCCGGGTATTCGCCGCCTACTACCTGTCGCAGGCGTTGATCGCCGGACGGCTCGCCTGGCGGGCCGAGAGATGGGGCTGGGTCGCCCTCTTCACGGGCGTGGGGTTGGCGATGGGCGCGGTGGCAATCTTCGGGATTCCGACCTGAGCTGAGCGGTGGCCAGCCGGCCAAAGCTCTTCGGAACGCTGCTCCTTTCGCGGGGGCATCGCCGGCGCCGTGAAGTCGGCCCGCGGGGGCTGCTGCTGGCGGCGCAGCCGTGCTGGCCAGGCTCGCGCACCGGCTCTCCAACTAGCCGAGAACCGAGTGTCAATTGGCCGCTCCAGATGACTTGGAGGGAATGGCGGGCGACCCGGTGGCGGGCCGCCCGATCTGCTCAGTCGCGCGCGCCCTCCTCCTTGCCCGCTGCCTTCGATTGCTCGTCGGCCTCCATGCTCGCGAGGGAAGCGTCGAGCACAGCGTACTCAGCCTCCGCGATCGCCGAGTAGGCGAAATCGATCGCGAACCGGGCATCGTCCTCCGCCCTGTCGGCTCGTCGCTGCGCCTTGTGCAGATCGTGCTCCGCCTTCCTGCTCTCGACGTCTCCTCGGAGGGCCGCGGTGGCCTGATTCCAGCTGATCTGCATCTCCTTCCAGGCATCCGAAATCTGCTCGTGCCCCTTCTCGGCAACCGCGCGCAGTTCCTCGGCTTGCTCCTCGCCCCTCGCTCGGACGAAATCGCGGTTCGCCTCGAGATCCGACTTGGCCATCTCTGTTGCGGCACCCGCGCGCTTTTCCGCCTCCTGCGCTCGGCCCACAAGCTTGCCCAACTCGTCCGACAGAGCCATTGCGACCTCCTTCGTTGTCGAAACGAGGGTGAGGCATGACCGGGTGAGCGAGCGTCATGCATTCTTGGTGATCTTCGGAGCTCAGGCTCAGGCACCCTCGCGTGCGCCGTCGCGCTCGCGTTAGCCGCTGAGGATCCGCTTCTTCTCCTCCTGGAACTCCGCCGGGGTCAGCACGCCCTTCTCCTTGAGTTGCCCCAGGCGTTCGAGCCGGGCCAGCCGAGCATCGTCGAGATGCTCCTCGTCCGAGGTCTTGTCCCGCACCGCGGCTTCGATCCGCCGCGCCGTCTCGGTGCCGGCGTGGCTCATCCGCTGGCGCATGGACTGCATCCAGTCGCTCCCCTTCGCGTCCGGGAACTCACGCTCGGTTCTCTTGTGTAGCTCCCAGAGGCTCGCCGCCGCGAGCGCGATCAGCACCAGGCTGAGGACGAGCTGGCGGGTGCCCGAGGGAGGCCAGACGATCAGGGCGATCAGGGCGACGGCGGCGAAGACCGACCAGACGATGCCCGAACGCTCCCGCAGCGTCGGAGCCAGCGTGCGGCGAACGCCGATGGCTGACGGGGTCGGCGAGGCCAGGTACGACGCGACCACGAAGAGGACCCCGTAGATGACGGCCTCGATGGCGATGCTCTGGAGCAGTGAGGTGCCGATGTCCCATGCGTGCTGCGCGGGGACGTTCGCCGCCTCCGTCTTGGAAAGCGAGTCGACGAAAAGCGGCTCCAAGGCACTGCGCACGGCGATTGCGGCCAGACCCGCGGCGATCAGGCCGAGCCCGTAGCCGAGGACGACCACCCAGCGGCGGCTCTTCGCGAGGTAGGCGGCGATCCCGAAGAGCACCAGCGACCCGAAGGTGAAGATCCAGGCGAATCCCTGGACCAACCCGACGACGGTGCGCGCGGTGCCGAGCTGCCTCGACTCAGCGACCTGGAGCTGACCGACGCTTGCGGGCAGGTTCTCGGCCGCCTGGTGCTCGAGTCCAATCCGACCTGCTAGCTGGAGGATGAGCGGCCGCAGCTCGAGCACTACCTTGCCGCTCCCCTGCAGCGTGACGAACCGGTTGGTCCCCTTCAGGATCGAGACGAGCTCCGCGCGCCACGCGGTTTGCGTCCTTCCAGAGTTGCAGCACCTGCGGTGTTTGAAACGCCTGCTCGGCCGCCTGGAGGGCGAATTGGCGAATCCCCGCCGCGACTGGAGATGAGATCGGCTGCAGATCCGGAGGCAGCCGCTTGTGGATGATGCGGGCTACATCCACGTTCGCGTAGAGCTGGTCAACGGCGTAGGTCGCGACTGCATCCGAGATCGCCTTGTCCTCGAGCAGCTTGCCGCTCGTGTTCACCCACTCGTTGGTGTCCAGCGCCTGCCGGTCGACCCAGCTCGTAAAGACCGCCAGGAAGGCGAGGATCGAGGCGAGGACGACGAGGATGCGGATCGCGTGCTTGTGCCTCGTCTCGTGCGGGTTCGTCGAGACCACGGCGAGCTGACCGTACATCCGGTGCGCCCGGCCCGGCGCAAGGACTCAGCCGCCTGCGTCAGGCGCTCCTCGCGCGCTCGATCGCCCGCTTTGCGAACCCGGTGAGCTCGTGGTAGTGCTTGATCGCCTCCCGGAACAGACGCCATCCGGATGATCGGCTACGCGTATGCCGGGCGGGTCGATCTGGCGCCGCGATCTCGTTCTTTGTGGTGCCCGCGGCAGCCGAAGGCGCCCGAATGGTGGCACGGCTTGCGCCGTGCTCTTGCGGGGCAACGGCCGCCGCTTCGAGCGGCTGCGGCGAGAGAGCGCAGGGGCACACAGTTCAACGCACGGTTTGGATCCAGGCCGCTCCGTTCCCTACCTTTGGATACTGATGAGCCAAGCCCGAGAAATCGAGCTGGTGTTTGAGCCGCTCGAGGAGGGCGGATACCACGTCTTAGCCCTCTAGTAGAGGGGGTTCGCGAGGACGGCGGGTCGCTCGACACCGGGGTGATTCGCCGCAAGTTCGCCCTCCCCTGAAGAAACCGGGCCGTCGACACGCCTTGGTCGGGCCCCTGGGCTGCACTTGGCCCCGACGGTGCGTCGGTGCATCGGGAATTCCGCGTGTTGGCGGGTGCGCCGGGACGCACGGGTTCCCTCGTCTCCAACACACGGGATTTGATGCGGATTCAGAATCCGCGTGTTCGCACGTTGCGGAAAGTCTTGATTTGCAGGAAGTTCATGCCGGAGGAGGGACTCGAACCCCCGACACGCGGATTATGATGACGACGAGTAGGGGTCATCTGAGGCTGGCTAGGCGCTCGTTGGGTCCGCTGAGGTGCTCTCAGTTCGGTTCGAAGCCGGGAGTTGGACGCACGGTTGGACGCACGGTCTGGATCGAGACCACTGCGTTCCGTACCCTTCGATGGCGATGAGCGAAACGCGAGAGATCGAGCTGGTCTTTGAGCCTCTCGAGGAGGGTGGCTATCACGTGTACGCCCCCGATCTTCCGGGCCTGCACACCCAGGGCGAGGACATCGACGAGGCCAGCAGGAACGCCGAGGAGGCCCTTGCCCTCTACGTGGAGGGAGTTCGCGAGGACGGCGGGTCGCTCGACACCGGTGTGATTCGTCGGAAGTTCGCCCTGCCGGCGTGAGCCCTCGACAGCCGGTCGTTTCGGGCAAAGGGTTGGTGCGGGCGCGCTCGAGCGAGACGGCTGGTCGGTTGCCCGCCAGCGCGGCAGTCACGTGCGACTGAAGAAGCCAGGGCGCCGACACGCGCTGGTAGTGCCGCTCCACAAGGAAGTCAGGAAGGGAACCCTCGCCGGAATCCTGCGCGATGCGGGACTCAGCCCTGGCCAGCTGCGTGAGCTCCTTTGAGAAGAGAGCGCGCCTAACCTTCACGGCTCCTTCTCGCGCAAGGGAGCTGCTGGTCCTTGCAACCCCACGGCTACCATTAGAGCCCGGCGGCTTCGGCGGCCTCGACCGCTACCAGCGCGCCCTCAAGCGCCGGTACAGGGGGCGGGTGTTGCCGACGGGATCTGGATCCACGTGCGGGTCATTCATCGCCCTTGGCGGCCGCTCCCGGTGGCTGACCCCGTCCGGGAAGCGAGTGCACCGTCGCTCACGGCCGGCCCCGCGCCCTTGGCGGGGCGCCCGGCGTGGAGGCGGTCGGCTGTGAACAGGCTGTGGACGAGCTGGATCGCGATCGACCCTTCTCCGACCGCGGAGGCGACGCGCTTGACCGATCCATGCCGCACATCGCCCACCGCGAACACGCCGGGCATGCTCGTCTCGAGCCGCAACGGGCGGCGCTCAAGCGGCCAGCCGTGGTCGTCCGTGAGATCCGGGCCCGTGAGCAGGAAGCCCTGCCGGTCCTTCGCGATCTCCTCGGGCAGCCAATCGGTCTGCGGGCGGGCCCCGATCAGCACGAAGAGACCTTCAGCGGCGACTCTTTCGCTGGCTCCGGTTGCGCCCTCGCGAAGCACCAGGTACTGAAGTCTCCCGTCGCCTCCTCCATCGACCACCTCGCTGCCCAGGCGGACCTCCACATTCGGTGCCGCCTCCACCTCCTTCACCAGATAATGCGACATCCCGGCGCTGAGCGACTGATCACGGACCACGAGCGTCACCTGGCGGGCGTAGCGTGCCAGGTGCAACGCGGCCTGCCCGGCCGAGTTGGCCCCGCCGACGATGTAGGCGTCCTTCCCGGCCATCGCGGGAGCCTCCGAGGCAGGACCACCGTAGAAGACCCCCGCGCCGCTCAGGGTCTCGAGCGCGGGGACGCCCAACCGGCGGTAGGCGGCGCCGGTGGCGAGGATCACCGCCCGGGCGCTGATCCGCCGCCCCTCGGAGAGGGTCACCTGCAGCCTGTCATCGACCCGACTGAGGCCGTCGACCCTGTGCATGTGAATGAAGTACCCGCCGAAGACCCAGGCCTGCTCGTAGGCCTGCTGAGCCAGCCGCCTGCCGCTTACGCCACGCGGGAAGCCCAGGTAGTTCCGGATCAGCGAGCTCGAGCTGGCCTGTCCACCGACCCCTCCCTCGTCCACCGCCAGGGTCTCCAGGCCCTCGGAGGCGCCGTACACCGCCGCCGAGAGGCCGGCCGGGCCGGTACCGACGATGACGACGTCGAAGTCATCCCGCTCAGGCTCGGGCGCTGCACTGGTGGCGTCCGCGATCTCCGTGTTCGTTGGGTCGCTCAGGACCCGACCGTCGGGAAGGACCATCAGTGGGAGCCTCGCCCCCGCGCCGGCCTTGCCAAGCGCGACGCGGCCCTCCTTCGAGTCAGTCAGGTGGAAGGCGTGCGGGACCGCGCAACGCTGGAGGGCGTCCCTCAGCTCGTAGGCCCGCCCCGCCCAGGCGTCGGCCACGATGCGGACCGTATGCGGGGCGATCAGCCGAGCCTCGGTCCACTCGAGCAGGAAGCTGGAGATGGCCTGGTGAAACAGCTCGTCCGGCGAGGCCGCAGGCCTCAGCACGTAGTAGTCGATCCGCCCCAGAGCCATCGACTCGAAGATCGCCTCGGCGGTTTGCCGTTCTCCCCACTCCCCCCAGCTGACCAGCAGCCCGCGCTTGGCATGAGGGTGGAGCCGGCGCACGCGCTCGAGCAGCTCGCTGCCGGTCATCTCCGGAAGCCACTGCGCGGCGAGCACCAGGGCGACGTCTTCCCCAGCATCCGCGACCTCGGTCAGGAGCGCGTTCGCTTCGTCCGGCGAGCCTGTGCCGACGACCCGGTAGCTGCTTCCGTAGCGGTCGTGCAGCTCCCGCTCGACGCGGCCCAGCGCTTCGGGGTCGGCATCGACCGCTAAGAGCATTGGAGTCTGCATGCGGGTTCCGCACACACTAGTGCGCCCCGCCGCCTCGCTATTGGTCGCCAGCGGCTCCCTGTCGGCGACGAGCCTCGGGCGCAATGGTCTCTCGCCGCTCGTGGTAGTCCTCGGGCCGATCGCCAGGCACGAATCGCGGCGATCTCAACATGCGGATTCTGGCGCGGAACAGGCACCGCGTGTTGAGCCGGTTTCAAAGGTGGCCTTTTGCAGGGACTTCATGCCGGAGGAGGGACTCGAACCCCCGACACGCGGATTATGATGACGGCGAGGAGGCGACGCCTGGGGCCGAATAGGCATGGTCATGGGTTCGGTGAGGTGCGCTGAGTTCGGGTCGAAGTCGGGAGTTGGACGCACAGTTGGACGCACGGTTTGGTGCGATCAGCGGGTGGGTGCTGCGGAAGGTCTTTGTTCGAGGAGATCGCTGTCGCCAGTGGAGAGGGGCGGATTGGGCTGGGGACCAAACCGTTCCGAAACGCTGCGGGTTCCGTCGGACCCACGGGCGGGCCGACGCGAATCCTTTATCCGTCGGTCGCAGGCGCGAGTCCTGCCCGGTCCATCGGAAGAGTGGTGGAGTCAACCTGTCGGACCGAAGCGCTCAGTGCGAACCTGATGCGGCTCAAAGCCGGCATCCAGCAAGAGCTCGGCGCCGGCTTCGACGAACCCGTTCGAGCCGCAGACGAACGCGGTGCCGGAATCGATGCCAGCCTCTGCCACCAGCTCGCGGTCAATGCGCCCTGTATGCCCACGCCAGCCATCGGGTGGCTCGCCGGTGAAGGTCAGCACCGCGTCCTCTCCCAGCTCGTCCTCGTAGATCACGTCGTCCGCATTTCGAACCGAATAGACGAGCCGCATGGGCAGCTCGGGCATCGTTCGGCGACGGTGGCGCAGGATTGCCATCAGAGGGACGACCCCGGACCCGCCGCCGAGCAGGAGCACGGGCTTCTCCCCACGCCAGACGAAGTAGGAGGCGAATGGCCCCCGGACCTCGACCTTGTCGCCCTCGACCACCACGTCATGGAAGTAGGGCGATACCTCGCCGTCGTCCAGTCGATCGACGGTCAGCTCGATCTGACCCTCGTCCAGTGGAGAGGAGGCGATCGAATAAGAGCGCTGCGCTCTGTACCCGTCGGGCGCGGTCAGCCGGACGTCGTAGTGCTGGCCCGGAAGGTGCGGCACCCACATCGGCAGCTCGATGACTAAGGACTTGACCCGCGGCGTCTCCCGCTTGATTGCGGCCACCGTCCCGATCTGCCAGCGCCCCGGCGCCCGCTGTTCAACGGGGCTGAGCGGCTCCGCCGTCAGTCGGTCCAATAGCGCTGCTCCTTCCAGGGGTCGCCGCGGTTGTGGTAGCCGTTGCTCTCCCAGAAGCCCGGCTCGTCATGGTCCACGACCCGCAGGCCGGTCACCCACTTCGCGCTCTTCCAGAAGTAGAGACGTGGAACCAGGAGCCGCGCCGGACCGCCATGCTCCCGAGGCAGAGGCTCGCCCTCGTGCTCGGTGACCACCCACGCCTTTCCCTCGGTGAGGTCCTCGATCGCCAGGTTCGTGGTGTAGCCGCCATAGGAGTAGGCCATCGTGAATGCGTCGAGTGGCTCGGCCTCATCGAGGAGTGTGTCGAGGGAGACCCCTCCGAAGCTGGTGCCCAGCTTCGACCACTTGGTGACGCAGTGGATGTCGCACGGGATCTGCTCGAAGGGGAGCTGACCGAACTCGTCCCATGTCCACTCGCGCTCCTGGCCGACCATGCCGTCGATCCGGAAGCTCCACTCGTCAGTCGGGATGTCGGGCGTCGGCCCGGCAGTGAGCACGGGAAAGCCAGACTCGGAGTACTGACCGGGAGGAAGCCGTTCGGCCACCTCCTCGGGATCCCGGCGACGGCGCGTGAAGCCCCTTGAGACGAACTCGCTCAAGGGGCTGAGCTTACGCTTTGGTCGGTCGATCGCGCCAGTGGCTCACCCGGCTGGGAGCGTCGCCTCGCCGGCCACCAGCACCTCATCCGTGACCTTGAGAGTTCCGAACAGTCCTGAATAGGGCTTGATGCCCCAGTCGGACTGCCGCAGGGTGGCTTGCCCCGACACCTGGCCGTCCGAGGCGACGTCGAGCTCGAACTGGAGCGGATGACGACTACCGTTCATGTTGAGCTCGCCACTGACCTCGAGGTGCCGTCCATCGTCCGATGCCCTGACCTGGGTCGATTTGAACTGCACCTCTCCGGCCTCGAGCACCTCCGATTCGAGGGTCTTCATGATCTCGACCTTGTCCTCCTCGGTCAGGGCCATGACTCCGCCGGTCCCCTTCGTCACGTGCATGGAGCCGGTGTCAGCGTTGAGCTCGAGGCTGATCTCCCCTAGATCCTGGTCGACGGACAGGGATCCCTCCCAGGAGGCGACCTCGATCTCCAGGTCGTGCCCGGCCTTGGCGGCGGCACCGCCTCGTCTGGTCTCTATGCGGAGGGTGGCGTTCTCCGGGCCCAGCCTGTGTCTGCCTGGCAAGATCGGCATGTCCATAACCTAGACCGGCTCGACCCCGACAGAGAGGAGAGAGGACACATGGAGTTCAACAATTCGTTCACCGTGGACAAGCCGATCGACGAGGTGTGGAGCACGATGACCGACCTCGAACGCGTGATCCCGGCTGTGCCCGGTGCGGAGATCCTGGAGAAGACCGGAGAGCGATGCGGTCAAGGCCGGGGTGAAGATCAAGCTCGGGTCGATGTCGATGAACTACTCGGGCCCCGCCGAGATCGTCGAGAAGGACGACGCGGCCCACAGAGCCCTGATGACGGCGCAGGCCAAGGAGGCCGGCGGCCAGGGCAACGCGGACGCCAAGGTGACGATGGAGCTGAGCGAGCAGGGCGAGGGAACCGAGGTGTCGCTGCACTCCGTCATCAACGTGACCGGCAAGGCGGCGCAGATGGGCGAGGGCGTGATCTCGGCGGTGACCGAGGGCATGATCAAGGAGTTCTCGGGGAACCTCGCCGAGCTCTGAGGCGCCCGCGAGTGAGCCGGCTTCAGGTCAGATGTAAGATTCCCATCAGATTCTGATTCGAGGGAGCTTTACGGAAGCTGGAGAGATAACGGATTGCTGATCGCTGCTGATACCACCTCGTGGTACATCGGGCTCGGGCTCGGTGCAGTGGTGGTCGTGGTCGCGGTGATCATCGTCGTCTCGATCCTCGTGCTGGCGAACCGCATCGCCGGGCAGGCCGAGACCGCGGTCGGCGCCGTCGACGCGATCAAGGCCCAGACCGACGAGCTCTCGGGCGTGGCCAACATCAACGACTCGGGAGTGCGGATCCTGCACGCCGCCCGGGCCCTCCGCAAGACGGCGGTGGGGCACTGATGACCGTCATGCTCGCCCTCGCACACTCCGAGCGGACGCTCTGGTACGTGACGCTGGCGGTGGGCCTGGTGGTCGCGCTCGTGGTGGCCGGGATGCTCCTGATGCTGCTGCACCTGCTCCGCCGTATCCAGAACGCCGTCGGCGGCCTGCTTGACTCAGCCGGGAAGGTCGCCGAGAACACGGCGAACATCCCCCAGCTCGAGGCGACCGCCCCGGTGCTGTCCCAGATCGCCAGCGAGGGCGTCGTCCAGGACGGATACATGAACGCCCTGTCGCAGGGATACGACGAGGAGGTCGAATGAGCACCACGACCCTCTACATCCTCAGCGTCGCCGAGGCTGTCGTGCTCGTCGTCGTGCTGGCGCTGGCGCTGATCGAGATCCGCCGCCGCCTGCTCGACATCGCCAAGGGTCTCGGGACGCTGGGCGGCGCTCTGACCATGGTCGAGGAGGAGCACCTGAAGCCGCTGCGCCCCGCCGTCGAGGCGATCAACGCCCAGTTCGACGGCATCATCGCTCTGATGCCCGGCGTCGCCAAGAAGGCGGCGATCGTCGCCAAGCACACGGAGAACGGCAAGTGACGCTCGTCTGGATCGGAGACATCGTGCTGATCGTCGTCCTGGTCCCGGTCGTCGTCTACCTGCTGCGCGGGGTCCTGAACGCGGCCAAGGCCGTGACGCCCACGGTCGACGCCCTGGTCCCGGTCGCCGAGGCGGCTTCGGCGGACCTCGACGCGGTGGAGCTTCTGAATACGACCCAGGAGCAGGTCAGCGCGGTGGTCGGCGTCGTCGCCGACTACGGCGGTTCCCTAGACAAGATCCTCGAGGACGCCTGATGGAGCCCGCCGTCGCCGTCCTGCTCATCGGCGTCGTCCTCGTGATCCTGGCGCTCGTCTTCTACCTCGTCTCGGTGATCCTCGAGCTGCGGAAGATCACCGCCGGCCTGGACGCTGTAATCGGCGCCGTCGGCGGGATCGTCAGCAAGAGCGAGCCCGTCAACGGCGTGGTGGTCGCGATCAACAAGGACCTCTCGGCCGGAACCGACCTGCTGGAGGGGCTGCTCGACAAGAAGGCGGGCCAGGACGATGCGGCCGGCCTGATCGAGTCGGTCTACCCGGGCTCGGGGGCCTCGGTGCTGGAGCGCCAGGGCCGCAGCGGCGAGGTCAAGAACATCGACGAGGTCTACACGCGCGGGGCGGTCCAGCTGGTCCGACTCGGCGGCGAGAGCCCGATCGGCGCGGGGGCGATGTCGGGGCCCGCGATCCGGGACGCCGAGCTACTCGAGCGCCGCGGCGCGCAACCTGTACCACAACCCTTCCGGGCCGACCAGCGACGAGCCCGAGGGCCCGCGGTACCGGCCGCGCTCGCCGACGATCGGCACGGGCGCGCCGGAGGTCGTCTCGGGCGAAGACGGCGAGGACGGCTCGGGAGAGCCCGGCTGAGCGCCTTCGAGGAACCGATTTGGCAGGAGTCGAGGAACGAAGGAGCTGAAGCAAGTTGCAGACCCCAGGACCGATTGAGTACGAGCGCGCCACCAGCGTCAAGAACGCGATCGCCCTGCTGGAGAAGTACGGCCCCGAGACGCGCATCCTCGCGGGCGGCCACAGCCTGCTGCCGATGATGAAGCTGCGCCTCGCCAACCCCGAGCGCCTGATCGACATCAACGAGATCGAGGACCTCTCCTACATCAACGAGCAGGACGGCGAGATCCGGATCGGGGCGATGACGCGCCACCGCGAGCTCCTCGAGTCCGAGCTGCTGGCCCAACGCTATCCGCTCTTCGCCGACGCCGAGAACGTGATCGCCGACCCCGTGGTCCGCAACCGCGGCACGATCGGCGGCTCCCTCGCTCAGGCCGACGCCGCCGAGGACCTCTCGGCGGTCTGCTCGGCGCTGAAGGCGACGGTCGTGATCGCCGGCAAGGACGGCGAGCGGACGGTCGGCATGGACGAGTTCCACATCGGCCCGTACATGACGGCGATCCAGGACGCCGAGATCCTGACCGAGGTGCGGATCCCGGTGAAGCCCGGGGCCGGCAGCGCCCACGAGAAGGTGGAGCGCCGCGCGGGCGACTGGGCGATCGTCGCGGTCTCAGCAGCGATCTGGGTCGACGGGGGAACGATCTCCGACGCCGGGGTGGCGCTCAGCGCGGTCGGCCCGACCACGGTCCACGCGACGCGCTCCGAGGATGCCCTGAAGGGCAAGACAGCCATCGGAGGAGCTCTTCGCCGAGGCCGGCAGGCTCGCCTCGGAGGACTGCAACCCGAGCGCCGACGGCCGCGGTCCGGTCGACTACAAGCGCCACCTCGCGGGCGAACTTACGAAGCGGGCGCTGCGGCGCGCCGCCGAACGCGCACTGAACCAGGAGGCCTGATGCAAGTCACCGTCAACGTCAACGGCAGGGACTACACGGAGGAAATCGAGCCGGCCCTGCTGCTGGTCCACTTCCTGCGCGACACCCTCGGGCTCACCGGAACCCATTGGGGGTGCGACACCTCCAACTGCGGCGCCTGCGTCGTCCAGATGGACGGTCGCCCGGTCAAGTCATGCACGACCCTCGCCGCGAGCTGCGAGGGTCACGAGATCCGCACCATCGAGTCGATGGAGGTGGACGGCCAGCTCGACCCGGTCCAGCAGGGCTTCCACGAGGAGCACGGGCTCCAGTGCGGCTTCTGCACCCCGGGCATGATCATGACCACCCGGGCCCTGCTCGACGAGAACCCGGATCCCTCCGAGGAGGAGATCCGCGACCGCGATCTCGGGAGCGATCTGCCGGTGCACCGGCTATTCCAACATCGTCGAGGGCCGTCCGCTGGGCGGCCGAGCACGAAGGCGCCGAAGCGAGGAGATGACGATGGCGACCACCGCTGCGAAGGAGACACCGCTCGGCTACGGCAACATGAAGCGCAAGGAGGACGCGCGCTTCATCCGCGGCCAGGGGACCTACCTCGACGACATCGTCCTGCCGGGGATGCTCCACGGCGCGATCCTCCGGAGCCCCTACGCGCACGCCAAGATCCTCTCGATCGACACCTCGAAGGCGCTCGAGCACCCGAAGGTCCTCCGGGTCATCACCGCCAAGGACCTCGAGACCCTCGGGCTCGCCTGGATGCCGACGATCTCCTACGACTCCCAGGCCGTGCTGCCGGCGACAAGGTCCGCTTCCAGGGCCAGGAGGTCGCCTTCGTCGTCGCCGAGGACCGCTACTCCGCGCGCGACGCGCTGCCGCTGATCGACGTGGAGTACGAGCCGCTGCCCGCGCTCGTCAACGCGCGCAAGGCGCTGGACGCCGACGCGCCGCTGATCCGCGACGACAAGCCCGATCAGAAGGACAACCTCGCGAGCCCGACTCTGGGAGGCCGGCGACGCGGAGGAATGCGACCGCGTCTTCGCCGAGGCGGACATCGTCGTCGAGCGGGACATGATCTACCCGCGCTGCCACCCGGCGCCCCTGGAGACCTGCGGGATGATCGCCGACATGAACCCGGAGACGGGTCAGCTCGACATCTACAACGGCAACCAGGCCCCGAACCTCGCACCGGACGCGTCTACGCGCAGGTCGCCGGCCTGCCCGAGCACATGATCCGGATCATGACCAACGACATCGGGGGCGGCTTCGGCAACAAGGTCCCCGTCTACCCCGGGTACGTCTGCACGATCGTCGGCTCGATCATCTCGGGCAAGCCAGTCAAGTGGGTCGAGGACCGCTCCGAGAACCTGATGTCGACCGGGTTCGCCCGCGACTACGTGATGAGCGGCCGCATCTGCGCCAAGGACGGGAAGATCACCGGCGCCCAGGTCGACGTGATCGCCGACCACGGCGCCTTCGACAGCACCGCGCAGCCCTCGAAGTTCCCGGCCGGATTCTTCCACGTCTTCGCCGGCTCGTACGACCTCGAGGCCGCGCACTGCTCGGTCAAGGCCGTCTACACGAACAAGGCGCCGGGCGGCGTCGCCTACCGCTGCTCGTTCCGCGTCACCGAGGCGATCTTCCTGATCGAGCGGCTGGTCGGCGAGCTGGCCCTGGAGATGGACGTCGACCCGGCCGAGTTGCGGATCAACAGCTTCATCAAGCCCGAGCAGTTCCCCTACGAGAACAAGACCGGCTGGACCTATGACTCCGGCGAGTACGAGAAGACGATGCGCGAGGCGATGAGGATCGCCGGCTACGACGAGCTGCGCAGGGAGCAGGCCGAGAAGCGCGGGCCAGGGGCGAGCTGATGGGGATCGGCGTCTCGCTTCTTCACCGAGGTCGTCGGCGCGGGTCCGAAGAAGCACATGGACGTCCTCGGCCAGGGAATGGCCGACGGCGCCGACCTGCGGGTGCACGCCGACGGCAGGGCCGTGCTCAGCATCAGCTGCCAGACCCAGGGCCAGGCCCACGAGACGACGTTCGCCCAGATCGTCGCCGAGGAGCTCGGCATCTCCCCCGACGAGATCCAGGTGCGCCACGGCGACACCGACCGCACGCCCTACGGGCTCGGCACCTACGGCAGCCGCTCGACGCCGGTCTCCGGCGCCGCCGCTGCCGTCGCCGCGCGCCGGGTGCGCGACAAGGCGCGGCTGATCGCGGCCGGCATGCTCGAGACCTCGCCCGACGACCTCGTCTGGGAGAAGGGCCGCTGGTACGTCAAGGGCGACCCCGAGAAGGGCGCGACGATCAACCAGATCGCCGAGGCCGCCTACGGCGAGGCGCCGCTGCCCGAGGGCCTCGAGGGCGGCCTCGACGGCCAGTCCGTCTATGACCCGCCCAACCTGACCTACCCGTGCGGCGCCTACATCTGCGTCGTGGACATCGATCCCGACACGGCCGAGGTCAAGGTCCGGCGCTTCATCGCGGTCGACGACTGCGGCGTGCGGATCAACCCGATGATCGTCGACGGCCAGATCATGGGCGGCCTGGCCGAGGGAGTCGGGCATCGCGCTGATGGAGGTCATCACGTTCGACGACCAGGGCAACTGCCTGAACGGCTCGATGATGGACTACCTGATCCCGACCGCGCTGGAGTGCCCGGACTGGGAGCTCGGCGCCACCGTCACCCCCTGCCCGCACCACCCGATCGGCGCCAAGGGCGTCGGCGAGTCGGCCACCAACGGCTCGCCCCCGGCGATCGTGAACGCGGTCTGCGACGCGCTGTATCAGTCCCACGGCGTCGCCCACGTCGACATGCCGCTGAGCCCGGCGCGGGTCTGGGCCGCGATGCAGGGCAGGGCCGAGCCGCCTCAGTAGGGGCCGTGCTGGAGCTGGACCGGATCGACATCCCGGGCCTGGCGACCGCGCTGGGCCAGCGGCTGCGCGCCGCGGGGGTCCCGGTCACGCCCGAGCGCTCGGCCCGTTTCGCGCGCTCGCTGTCGCTGATCGCGCCGCAGCGTCGCAGCGACCTCTACTGGACGGCGCGAGCGGTCTTCGTCTCCTCCCAGGCGCAGCTGCCGACGTTCGACCGCGTCTTCGCGGCCGTCTTCGACCCCGCGCTGGAGCCCGACGAGGAACGCGGCGACCCGTACACGCCGACGTTGAGCGGCTCGCAGTCCAGCGAGCGCCCACCCGACCCGCAGCGCTCGATCCGTCCCCGGGGAGCGCGAGAACGAGCGGTCCGGCGGCATGCGCGGCACCTCCTCGGAGCCCAGCACCGAGGACCAGGAGCGCGAGATCGAGGTGCCGCTGGCGATGGCCAGCGAGGAGGAGCGCCTGGGCGAGAAGCGGTTCGAGGAGCTCGAGCCCGACGAGCTGGAGCGGATCCGGCGGATGATGAGCGAGCTGGAGCTGGCGGCGCCGCGGCGGCTCTCGCGCCGCAGGCGGCGCGCCCGCAGAGGCGAGCAGCTCGACCTGCGGCGAACCCTGCGCAGCAGCCTCCGGACCGGCGGCGACCCGATGACGCTCGCCAGGCGCCGCCGGCGCACGCGGCCACGGCGGCTGGTGCTGATCTGCGACATCTCGGGCTCGATGGAGCCCTACGCCGCGCGCCTACCTGCACCTGATGACCTCCGCGGTCGCCAGCGGCGCCCCGGCGGAGGCCTTCGTCTTCGCCACGCGCCTGACCCGGCTGACCCGCGCGCTCGGAGGGCGAAACCCGGAGCTCGCGATCCAGCGCGCCGCCGAGGCCGCTCCCGGACTGGTCCAGCGGGACCCGGATCGGAGAGGCGCTGCGGACCTTCAACGACCGCTACGGGCGCCGCGGCATGGCGCGCGGCGCCGTCGTCGTGATCCTCTCCGACGGCTGGGAGCGCGCCGACCCGGCCCTCGTCGGGCGCGAGATGGAGCGGCTGGCGAGGCTCGCCCACCGCATCGTCTGGGTCAACCCGCGCGTCAGCGCCCCGGGCTTCACGCCGTCGGCCAGCGGCATGGCCGCCGCCTTGCCCCACTGCGACGCGCTGGTCAGCGGCGACTGCCTGGACGCCCTGGACGAGGTGGCCGAGGCGATGGTGGGTGGAGACTCCCCCGCCGAGCGCGCAGCCTGGCGTCCCTCTCGAGCCGCCGAGGGCGAGGAGCCCTCCTGGCCGAGCGCCGAGCCCACCGAGGCGCAGCGGCCGGTGCCGATGCCGAGCGGCTACAGCCCCAAGCGGGGGAGGACGACCTCGTGAGATCATCGACACCGAGGAGGGCTGGATGACCGAGCCGAAGCAGAGGACATGCGCATTTCCCGGCTGCGAGGTCGAGATCGGCCCCACCCCCGAACACGGGGGGCCGGTACCGGGCTACTGCGACGATCCGGACCACAACGCCCACAGCGTCTACTGGGCACTCAAGCGGGGCGAGGGCCACGCTTCTCCCGACACCGCCGCCAGGCTCGACCTGCCGGCCTTCCAGAAGGGCTCGAACGATGGCTGACGACGCCGTGTACCGCGCAGCATTCATCCGCATGCACCCGACCGGCAAGGTGGTCCTGAGCCTCAGCGAGGCCTCGCAGGGCACCGAGGCGGAGCTCGCCGGGATCGTGGCCGAGGAGCTGGGCATCCCGCCCGAGGACGTCAAGGTCGTCCACGAGGACGACGACCGCTTCGGCGAAGGCAACAGCTTCAACTCGGCGCCCAGCGACGAGCTCGGGGCGAACGTCGCCGCGACGGCCCGCAAGCTGCGCAACAAGGCCCAGATCGTGGCCGCGGCGATGCTCGGGGTGTCCCCCGACTCCCTCAACTACGACAACGGCCACTGGACCGCCGAAGGGGCCGACCCGGAGGGGGTCAGGATCCAGGCGGTTGCGGCGCGCGCCTTCGGCGCCTTCGAGATGCCGGACGGACTCGACGGCTCGCTCGACGCCCAGACGACCTACAAGCTCGGGGCCGCGCAGCCTGCCGGCTGAGCGCCGGTCGCCCGCGCCCGTGGGCGGGGAAGGGCCGGGAGTACCCTTGAAACCCGAGGGATTTGAGTGTCTGAGCCGACGGAGCAACGCTGATGGAGCGTCTGAGCCCCTATGTAGAGGCCACGGTCGTGCGGGCGCAGAGCCCGACGAGCGTGCGGGCCGGCGACTCCGCCAAGGTCGGCGCCGACGGAACCATCGACGGATTCGTCGGTGGCGCCTGCGCCGAGGCCTCGGTGCGTCTTTACGCGCTGCGCTCGCTCCAGTCCGGTGACCCGGTGCTTCTGCGGATCCTCCCAAGCGGCGCCGAGGGCGAGCCAGCGGTCGAGGACGGCGCGGTCACCGTCAGGAACCCGTGCCTCAGCGGCGGGGCCCTGGAGATATTCCTGAAGCCGCAGCTACCCGCCGCCACCCTCCGCGTGGTCGGCACCACCCCGATCGCCCAGGCCCTGGCGGACCTGGGCCGCAGGCTCGGCTACGCGGTCGAGCAGGGCCCCGCCGAGGGGACCGAGCCCCGCGCCGACGACGCCGCGGTCCTCGTCGCCTCACACGGGCACGACGAGGAGCGGATCCTCACCGCGGCGCTCCGCGACAAGGTCCCCTACGTCGGCCTCGTCGCCAGCGAGAAGCGCGGCACCGCCGTCAAGCAGTCGCTTGAGCTCTCGGAGGGGCAGCGCGACCAGCTGCACACTCCGGCGGGACTCGAGATCGGGGCCGAGACGCCAGAGGAGATCGCGCTCTCGATTCTCGCCGAGGTCGTCGCGCTGCGGCCCTCCGACGCCGCCGCGCGGCGCCTGCTTCCAGGGGAGCCCGAGCGCGCGGGGTAGTTCAGGCCGCCTCCGCGGCCGACTCCCGCGCGGAGCCCGAGCACGCGGCTCCGGTCGAGGTCGCGCTGGACCCGGTCTGCGGCATGGAGGTCGCCCTGAGCCCGGCGAGCATCCAGCTCGAGCGCGACGGGGAGCGCTTCTACTTCTGCTCCGAGGGCTGCCGCGACAGCTTCGCCGCTGAGGGAGCGCACGGTGCCGCAGTCGGTTGAGGGCCACCGGGCGCCGTTCGTCACCGGCCTCGTCCTCGCCGCGGGCGGCTCCCGCCGCCTCGGCGAGCCGAAGCAGCTGCTGCCCTACGGGGGCGGAACCCTGCTCGACCACACGCTCTCGACTGCCCGCCACTGCGGCTTCGACCAGCTGATCGTCGCGCTGGGCGGCAGCTCCGACGAGGTGCGCCGCCGGGTGGACCTGTCGGGGGCCGAGACGGTCGACAACCGTGACTTCGGAGAAGGCTGCTCGTCGTCGATCGCGGCCGCGCTCGGCGCCGTCGACGAGCGCGCGCAGGTGCTCGTGCTGATGCTCGGGGACCAGCCGGGCGTCACCCCCGCGACCGTCGACAGCCTGTTGCTGGGGGGCACCGACGGTGCAAAGTTCACCGTCTGCCGGTATGACGACGGGCGCGGGCACCCGCTCGCATTCGGCCGAGAGCTGTTCGGCGAACTGGGCGAGCTGCATGGTGACAAAGCCGTCTGGAAGCTGATGGACCGCTACGAGGACGAGGTGGTCGAGGTCCCGGTCGCCGGACCGATCCCGCGCGACATCGACACCCGCGAGGACTACGAGGCCGTGCTCGCCGCCGCCGGGATGGCGCCAGCGTGACCGCGCCGGTCCAGTCCATGGCCGATTCCGCGATCGGTGAGGCCGTGCCCGACATCAAGGCCCTCGAGCGCCGCCTCGATGCGGCGGATTACCTGGCCGACACTGGGCTCGCCACCGCGTTGTTCCTCTCGCTGCGTCTGCCGCAGCCGCTGCTGCTGGAGGGCGAGGCCGGGGTCGGCAAGACGGAGGCCGCCAAGTCCCTTGCCGCGGCGCTGGACACGCCCCTGATCAGGCTCCAGTGCTACGAGGGGATCGACGCGTCGGAGGCGCTGTACGAGTGGAATTACCCGAGGCAGCTCCTGCGCATCCGCTCCACCGAATCCGCCGGCACCGAGCTGCGCGAGGAGGACCTGTTCAGCCGGGAGTTCCTGACCGCACGGCCGCTGCTGAGGGCGATCGAGCACCCCGGCCCGCTGCCCGCCGTCCTGCTGGTGGACGAGCTGGACCGCGCCGACGACGATTTCGAGGCGTTCCTGTTCGAGCTGCTCGCTGAGTCCAGCGTCACGATCCCCGAGATCGGCACGATCACCGCCGCGCAGCCCCCCGCCGTGATCCTGACCTCCAACCGGACCCGGGACCTGCACGACGCACTCAAGCGCCGCTGCCTGTACCACTGGATCGACTACCCGAGCCCGGATCGCGAGGTCGAGATCGTTCGCCGCCGCGTGCCCGGGACTGCCGTGGACCTGGCGACCGAGGCCGCAGAGGCGGTACGAAGGCTGCGAGGCAGCGACATTCAGAAGCCACCCGGGATCGCCGAGACGATCGACTGGGTGGCGGCGCTGGAGCTGCTCGGCGTCGAGCGTCTCGATTCCTCGGCCGCGGAGCGTACGCTGGGGTCGGTGCTGAAATATCGTGATGACCAGGAGCAGATAGCCGAGCGGGGCCTCGATTGGCTGGTCGGCTCCGATGCCTGAGGAAGAGGGATCGAGATGAAGGACGTCATGGAGGTCGTCGAGGACTGGGTCAGCGAGGGCGATCCGGTGGCGCTGGCCACGGTCGTCGACACGAAGAAGTCGGCTCCACAGCCGCCTGGCACCAAGATGGCGATCAACGAAGCAGGCAGGATGGCGGGGGCGGTCTCCGGAGGCTGCGTCGAAGGACAGGTCGTGCAGGTGGCCGAGGGGATCCTGAAGGGGGACGCGCCGCAGCTGCTCAACTACGGGATCGCCGACGAGGAAGCCTGGGACGTCGGGCTGCCCTGTGGCGGCGAGATCTCGATCTGGGTGGAGGCCTATGAGGACGACGGTCTGCAGGGGCGCTTCAAGAAACTCGGCCTGAAGGGCGAGCGAGCCGCTCTGACCACGGTGCTCGAGGGACCCGGCAGCATCGGCGCGAAGCTTCTCGTGCTTGAGGACGGAACCAGCGAGGGCTCGCTCGGCGATCCCGCCCTCGACGCCGTCGCGGCTGAGACGGCCGAGGCCGCGCTCTGGTCTGAGCGCAGCCAGCTTTACGAGCACGAGGGCAGCACGCTGTTCGTGGACGTCGTGGCCCCGCCGCCGCGGTTGATGATCTTCGGGGCAGTGGATTTCGCCGCCCAGCTGGCCGCCGCCGCCAAGCTGGCCGGGTGGCGCGCCTTCGTAGTCGATCCGCGCAAGCGCTTCGCGACCGCCGACCGCTTCCCCGAGGCGGAGCGGGTGATCGCGGCCTGGCCCGATAAGGCGATCCCCGAGCTCGGCGGGATCGATCGCGCAACCTCGATCGCGGTCCTCACCCACGACCCCAAGCTCGACGACGCGGTGCTCAAGATCGCCCTGCGCTCGGAGGCCCAGTACATCGGCGCCATGGGAAGCCGCCGCGCCCAGGCCAAGCGCCGCGAGCGCCTGCTCGCCGAGGGCCTCACCGACGAGGAACTCGAACGCCTTGCGGCCCCCATCGGGCTCGACATCGGCGCCCTCTCTGCCCCGGAGACCGCGATCTCGATCCTCGGCGAGATCACGGCGGTCCGTCGTGGACGCGAGGGAGGCCGGCTGAAGACCGTCAAGGGCCGGATCCACGATGCGGCTCCCGACCGTGAAGTGGCGGCCGCGGGTTGATCGGGATGCCCCTCGACGGCATTCCGCTGGTCGCCCACGTGGCCGGCATCCCGGTCGAGGAGGTCCTGCCGGGCGTGCTCGCCTGCGGCTTCCTCGGCGTCCGAGTGGCGAGCGTGTCCCTTCGGAATCGTTTGGGCCGGTCCTCGGGGCGCAGGTCCAAGGCCGGCAGGGCCTCGGACCGGAACCCCCAATGACCCCGCGGGATCCCCTTGTCGACGGACACGGCCGGCTGATCGGCGATCTGCGCCTTTCGGTGGTCGACCGCTGCAACTTCCGCTGCCAGTACTGCATGCCCGCCGACGGGCTTCCTTGGCTCGATCGCTCCGAGATCCTGACCTTCGAGGAGACCCAGCGGCTGGTCAGCCTGTTCGCCTCGATGGGGGTCGCGGAGCTGAGGTTGACCGGCGGAGAGCCACTGGTCCGGAAAGAGTTCCCAAAGCTGGTTTCGATGCTGCGCCCCATCCAGGGCCTGCGCGAGATCTCGGTCACCACGAACGGCTTTCTGCTCGAGCGTGACGCCGAGGCGCTGGTGCGGGCGGGGGTGGACAGGTTCAACGTATCGGTGGACTCCCTGGCGCGGGATGCCTTCTTCAAGATCACCCGCCGCGACGCGCTGGCGCAGGTGATGCGCGGGCTCGAGGCACTCGCCGCGTTTCCCGAGATTCGGCCGATCAAGGTGAACGCGATCGCGATGCGTGACTTCACCGAGCACGAGGTGCTCCGCTTTTGCGAGCTCGCCCGGTCAACGGACTACCAGGTGCGCTTCATCGAGTTCATGCCGCTCGATGCGGATCAGAGCTGGACGCCCGACTCGGTGCTGGCGGGAGCCGAGATCAGGTCGATCGACGAAACCGCCGGCGAGCTCGTGGAGGTTCCGCGTGAGCCGCACGCGACCGCCCGGGTCTATCGGTTCGCCGATGGATCCGGCGAGATCGGTTTCATCAACCCGGTCTCGGAGCCGTTCTGCGCAGACTGCAACCGCGTCCGCCTCACCTCCGACGGGAAGCTCCGCACCTGCCTGTTCTCGATTCACGAGACCGACCTGCGCGGTCCCCTGCGTTCGGGGGCCAGTGACGACGAGCTCGAGGTGCTGATCCGAGACGCGGTCTGGCAGAAGGAGCTCAAGCACCACATCAACGAGCCCGGCTTCCGCCGGCCACCGCGGTCGATGAGCCAGATCGGCGGCTAGCTGTAGTTCCTAACCAGGTTGTTCCTGGAGCTCAGCGAGCCGAGATCCGGGCGGCCGGTGGCCGAGGGAGCCGTGTCGTCTGCGGTAGTTGTAGTGGTCGAGCCAGAAAGGCAGAGTCTCTCTGCGCTCCTGGGAGGAGCTGAACAACCTCCCATAAGCCCACTCACGCAACATCGTCTGGATGAAGCGCTCGGCCTTGCCGTTGGTCTGGGGTCGGTAGGGACGAGTGCGAAGGTGCCGCAGGCGGAGCTCCCGGCAGGTGGCGGCGTGGATCGTCGAGACGTAAGGCGAGCCGTTGTCGGTCATCACCCGCTTGACCGAGACGCCGCGTTCCGCGAACCAGGCAACCGCTCGGCGCAGGAAGCCCGCAGCGGTCTGCCCCTTCTCGTCGGGAAGGACCTCGACGTAGGCGAGCCGGGTGGCGTCGTCGATCGCGACGTGGCAGCACTCCCAGCCGTAGCCCCGGCTTGCGTGGCGATCGCCAATGACGCGCTTGCCGGCCACCGCGAAGCGCCCGAGCTTCTTGACGTCGACGTGGATCAGCTCGCCGGGCCGGGAACGCTCGTAGCGGTTGGGCGGCTCGGGCGGCTCAAGCCGCGAGCGCTTGCCGAGGCCGATCCGGCGAAGCCAAAGCGAGACGGTCGAGAGGGCCATGCCAAGGATCTCCGCGATCTCCGCCGCGGTCATCCGCAGGCGGCGCAGGCGCTCGATCGCCTCGATGCGATCGGCCGGAGTTCTCGAGGGCACCCGCCTGGGCGCCGAGGAGCGGTCTGTCATCGACTCGCCTCGCCGGCGGCGGCCCACTCACTTGGCGACGGTTCTCTTGCTCACCCCGGCGCCGTCTGCGGCCCGGGCATAGCTCCAACCTTCCTCGATCACCCGCCTTGTGAGCAGCTCGCGGGAATTCGGGCAGGTCTTGGCGTTAGCGTGGATGTTCATCCGGTGATCTCCTTGGGTCTGGGTGGTCAGCACCCCCAGCCTCCAAGGAGGCCCGGATGAACAACGTTCTTAGGAGCTACAGCTAGCTAGCGCGAGACGAGCCGGGTCGCTGTGGCCTTCCAGGTCGCGGTGACTCGGACGCCCGGGCGCAGGGCCAGCGAGCGGATCGATTCGACGGTCACCTCCGCCACCAGCGGTTGCGGTGAGGACAGTCCAACCCGGGCGCGGTTCCCGATTTCCGTCACCGAGATGACCTCGACCGCGAGGCGGTTTAGGGCCGAGCTCTCATGGGCGGCCCCACCCGGCTCGAGGCTGACCTCCCACGGAAAGACGAGGGCGGCGACCGGTCCGCGGATCAGGTCGGTGCTGTGCAGGACGCCTCCGCCATCGAGCTCGACCTGCGTCAACCCGTCCGCGTCCGCCCGTGCGGTGCCGGTGAGCACCACCGAGCCCGCGAAGTCGGCGACGAAGGCGCTCGCCGGTCGCGCCGACAGCTCCGCGGCGGTCCCGCGCTGGACGATGCGTCCCTCGTCCATGACGAAGATCTTGTCGGCCAGCATCGCCGCCTCCGAGAAGTCATGGGTAACCACGATCGCGAGCGCCCGTGTCCCTCGCAGCGCGTGGACGAGCTCGCGGCCAGCGTGCGCGCGGGTGCGGGTGTCGAGCGCGGCCAGGGGCTCGTCGAGGAGCAAGACGCTCGGGTCTCGCGCCAGCGATCGTGCCAGCGCAACCCGCTGGCGTTCGCCTCCCGAGAGGGAAGCGGGGCGAGCATCGGCCAGCTCCTCGACGCCGAAGCGCCGGAGCTGCTCCAGGGCGCGCCCCGGCGATCCTGGCGCGGTCCGGGCATTCCGAAGGCGACGTTCCGCCAGGCGCTCAGGTGCGGGAAAAGGGCGTAATCCTGGAACATGAATCCGCACGCGCGCTCCTCAGGGCGGAGATCAATCCCGCGACCCGAGTCGAGCCAAACCTCTTCGCCCATCACGACCCGGCCGGGATCGGGGCGCCGCAGCCCTGCGATGATGCGAAGCACGGTGGACTTGCCGGCCCCGGAGGGCCCCACGATCGCCGCGCAGCCATCCCCCTCCACCTGCAGCTCTACGTCGACCTGCAACTCGC
>CAVTOD010000008.1:0-444961 GCA_963736305.1 uncultured Solirubrobacterales bacterium
GTGAGCAGGCCGCCGGTACTCACCGCGAGCTGTTCCGCCAACCGCGCTCGGTAGCCGCTGACGAGATGATGGTTGCCGACGTCTACGTGATCCAGGCCCTCCCGCACGGCGGCGACCACCGCCGGATGCCGGTGGCCCAGATTGAAGACGCCGCCGTTGCAGTGACAGTTCCAGTACCACCGATCCGAGTAGGCATCGCGGAAGCGGGCGCCCTCCCGCTCCCCGATCACGAGGTCGACGCCGATCGCCTCGAGGGCCCTCGCCTTGCCGCGGTCGACGTGAGAGGCGAAGGCCTCGACCGTCTCCTCGCGCGTGCCATAGGGCTGGTCGGCGGTCACGCTCTGCGTCTCCCCGGAGCTTTCATGAGCGGCCCTCCTGGTCGCTGTGTCCTCACGCTGAACCTAGCGCCTTCATCCTTCCGTGGGCCCGAGCCCTGGGCGGTAGGCTCGCCGGGCAATGGCCTTCGACGACCGGCTGGATCTCTATGAGGTCAAGGCGCAGTTCGAGCGCTTCACCGAGTGGCTCGACCTGGGCGAGATCGTCGCCGACCTGGGGTTCCTGCGGCGGGCGCGACGAACGCTGCTGCCCCTGCCCCTGGTCGACCGACCCGTGCCGATTGACCCCTCGGCGCACCTGCAGCCGTTCGGCCCGCGACCGGTGCCGGAGCTGCAGGACAGGCGGATCGCTTTGGTGGCCTCCGGGGGCGGCGGGGCTGCCGTGGCCCTCGCGGGGGTCAAACGTGCCTTCGAGGAAGCGGGAGTCGAGCCGGCCGAGATCATCGGGTGCTCGGGTGGAGCGATCTGGGGCTCGATGTGGGCGGCGGGCATGAGCTCCGACGAGATGGCGGACTTCTCGCTCTCCTGGCGGCCGGAGGACTACCTGGACATCCAGTGGCTGAAACTGCCGCGGTTTGCCCTCTCGGCGCTCAGAGGTTTCTCGGGGTTGGCGAAGGGGGAAGCGATCGAACGCCTCTTCGACACGCGGCTGACCAGGATGCCGTGCGGGGAGGCGCCGATTCCGATCACGACCATCGTCTACAACATGGACCTCGGCAGGGTCGAGTACTTCGGGTCGAGGCGCACGCCCGAGGTCACCATCGGCCACCTCGTCCGAGTGGCGATCGCGCTGCCGTTGTTCATCGAGTCGGTTTCCGTACGCGGCCATCTCTACGTGGACGGGGGGATCATCGAGAACTGGCCGGCACAGCCGGCGATCGAAGCCGGTGACCGCTTCGACCACGTGATCGGCGTCAACCTGATGCTGCCCAAGGGCTTCGAGCCCCGGGACATAAGCGGCTGGCCGGATAGGACCGGCGGCCTGCTGCAGGCGAGCCGACAGCTGCAGCAGGGCTACCACCTCGAATTGGCGCGGCGGGCGAAGGACGAGCTGGGGGAGAAGCTGAAGCTGATCGAGCCGATCGACGAGGCGGAGATCCGAGGGGTCTCGTTCTACGACCTGTTCCTGGACCGGACCCAGTGGCCGCGGCTGATCCAGCAGGGCTACGACTCGGCGACCCGGGTGCTGCAGGGCTTCCGCTGAGCCCTCGGCGCAGCTGCGCGCATCGGGTCAGAGGTGCGACCATCCGCAGACCACGATTCCGAGGTCCGCGTGACTGATCATCTGACCGCCCTCGATGCCGCCTTCCTCGAGCTGGAGGAGGGCGATTCGTCCGCCCACATGCACATCGGCTGGACGATGGTCTTCGACCCTCTGCCCGGGGGCGGCACGCCGGCGGTGGACGAGATCCGTCGGCTCCTCGACGAGCGCCTCTCGCTGCTCCCACGGTTTCGCCGCCGTCTGTCCACGCCGGACACCGGCACGCTGAGCTGGCCGACGTGGATCGCGGACGAGGAGTTCGAGATCGCTGCTCAGGTGCAACCGGCCACGCTGCCCCAGCCTGGCGGACGGGCCGAGCTGCTCGAGTGGCTCGCCGGCTTCTACTCACGGCGGCTCGACCGCACGCGCCCACTGTGGGAGATGACGTTGCTCGACGGGTTCGGGGACGGCAGCTGGGCGATCGCCGTCAAGGTCCATCACTGCCTGGTGGACGGAATGAGTGGCGCCTCGGTAGTCGGGCTGATGCTCGATTCCGAGCCCCAGCCGGGCCCGAAGTCGAAGGGGCTGCTGGAGGCGTTCCAATCGCCCCCCGACAGGGAGGACGGCATCTATGGACCCCTGTCGCTGATCACCCACGGCGTCCGCGCCGGCGTTGATCTTGCGCTGCACCCGGGGAAGCTGCGCGACCTTCTTTCCCGTTCGCGAGGCGTGGCGGAGCTTTTCATGCGCGACGAGCTCCACGGGGCCCCGCGCACGAGCCTCAACGTGCCGATCGGCCGCAACCGCCGGGTGGCCGAGGTCTCGACTCAGCTGGAGGAGCTGAAGGCGGTCAAGCGCGCGCTGGGCGGCACCGTCAACGACGTCGTTCTCGCGGCCTCGGTGGGCGGCCTCAGGCGCCTGCTCGAGTCCCGGGGGGAGGAGCCGGACCCGCGCGGAGTGCGGGCCATGGTGCCGGTCAGCGTGCGAGAGGCGAGCCAGGCGCTGGCGCTCGGCAACCACGTCAGCTCCCTGTTCGTGGAATTGCCGGCTGCCGAGGCCGACCCGCACGAGCGCTACCGGCAGACGATGGAGGCGACCGAGGCGCTGAAGAAAGGCAAGCAAGGCGCCGGCGCCGAAACGTTGGTGGAGATCGCCGGACTGGCGCCGCCCGTCCTGCACGCTGCGATGGCCAGGCTCTCCTACACGCCCCGCCTCTTCAACGTCACGATCACCAACGTGCCCGGCCCGCCGACGACGCTCTATGGGCTCGGTGCCCCCCTGCACCACATCTTCCCGCTCGTGCCCATCTTCTCCTACCACGCCGTCGGCATCGCGGTCGTCAGCTACGACGGCGAGGTGGTGTTCGGGCTCAATGCCGACCGCGACACGGTGCCCGACCTCGAGATTCTCGCGCGCGGGATCGCCGACTCGCTGACGGAGTTGCGGGAACTGGCGAGTACTCGATCGCGCTGAGCATCAACTGGCATTGACACGGAACAACCCGCAAGGAGCAGACGCGATGACAATTCCCAAGGCGCGCAAGAAGATTCCGCGTGATCGCGAGAACGACTACACGCTCGAGGCCGCGCAGGCGCGCCTACTTTTTCTGAAGGAGCAGACCGGCACTGCGTTGGAGCACATCTCCCGGTACTCCTTCGATCCCTCGATTCTGCCCGGGAACATCGAACACTTCACCGGGGTGGCCCAGGTGCCGATCGGCATCGCCGGCCCGCTTCTCGTCAACGGGGAGCACGCCCGCGGCGAGTTCTACGTTCCCCTGGCGACGAGCGAGGGCACCCTGGTGGCGAGCTACAACCGAGGCATGAAGATGCTCCACGAGGCCGGGGGCGTGACGACCACGGTCTTGGACGACGCCATGCAGCGGGCCCCGGCCTTCGTGTTCGAGAGCGCCCGCGAGGCACGAGCGTTCGGAGAATGGCTGACGGAACACTTCACGGAGATCAGGCAGGCGGCGGAAAGCACCACGCGCACCGGCCGGCTGCGCCGCATCGAGCAGTACTCCGCCAGCCGGATCCTGTTTACGCGCTTTGACTACACGACCGGCGACGCCGCGGGCCAGAACCTGACGGGAAAGGCGACCGCGGCGGCGTGCGCCTGGATCACCTCCAACTTCGAGGGCATCACGAACTTCTATCTGGAGTCGAACTTCGCCACCGACAAGAAGAGCTCGCAGGTCAACATCCTGCGCACTCGGGGCAAGCGCGTTGTGGCGGAAGCGACGATTCCCGCCGCGCTGATCGAGGACCACATGCATGCGACCACAGCCAAGCTGTTCAGGGCACGCCAGGTATCGCAGCTCGGCGGCTTCATGTCGGGGGTCAACAACAACGGCCTCCAGTCGGCCAACGGAATCGCCGCTCTGTTCATTGCCACCGGACAGGACGCAGCCAATGTCGCGGAGTCCTCAGCGGCTCTCGGCTTCAGCGAGCCGCTTGCCAACGGGGACTACTACGCCTCGATCACGCTTCCATCTCTGATCGTCGGCACCTACGGCGGCGGCACCGGGCTCGCTACCCAGCGTGAGTGCCTGGAGCTGCTCGGTTGCTACGGGAAGGGGAAGGTTCGCAAGCTGGCCGAGATCGTCGCCGCGACGGTGCTCTGTGGCGAGCTCTCGCTCGGATGGGCGATCCTCGTCGAGGAATGGGTCAGGGCCCACGACCTGCTGGGTCGCAACCGGCCATAGGAGCTCCATACTCTGCGCATGGCAGTTGTCGACGCCGAAGAGCGACCGACATCAGAGAGCCGCCCTCCCGCCGGGCTGACGGCCCTGATCGAGCGCTTCGACCCCGAAGTGATCGACGTGCCCAGCGGCTCGACGCGCATCCGCCTCGCTGTCGATGGCGAGGGCGAGTGGGACGCGGTGATCGATGACGGCGCGATCGAATTGCAGCGAGCGAGCGACCGCCAGCCCGACGCCCTGTTGAGCGCTGACTCGGCAACCTGGGAGGGGATCGCCCGTGATGTGCGCGGTGGAATGGTCGCCTTCCGCGAGGGCCGCCTGAGCGTCCGGCAGAACCTGCACCTCGGCGTCGGCTTCCTTGCCGCCACCAGCGCCATAGCCGACGAGCGCCGCCTTCGCTTCGAATCCGTCCGCACCCGGCTAGGCAAAATCTCGACGCTCTCAGCGGGCGAGGGCGATCCCGTGATCTGCGTGCACGGCCTCGGCGCCACCAAGGCCTCCTTCCTCCCAACCGTCGCCGCGCTCGCCGACCACCATCGAGTGATCGCGATGGACCTGCCGGGGTTCGGCGATTCCGACAAGCCGCTCGGCGCTCCGTATGACGCTCCCTACTTCGCTCGCGCAATCGAGGCTCTGCTCGATGAGCTGGAGATCGAGCGCGCCCACCTGATCGGCAACAGCATGGGCGGGCGCGTGGCGATCGAGATGGGGCTGCTGCGACCCGAGCGCACCGGGAAGATGGCCCTGCTCTGCCCGGCGCTCGCCTGGTTGCGAAGTCGCCGCTGGCGCTGGCTGCTCCAGGCACCGCTCCCCATGCTCGGCCTGATCCAGCCGGCGCCGCGCGTGATCACCGAGCCGATCGTCCGCAACCTGGTCCCGGGTGGCAAGGACGGCTGGTCGGCCGCGGGCGTGGATGAGTTCCTGCGCTCCTATCTCACCCCGCGCGGTCGGGTTGCCTTCTACGAGGCAGCCCGAAACATCTACCTCGACGAGCCGCACGGCGAACGCGGTTTCTGGACTCGACTCGCCCAGGTATCGCCCCAGACTCTGTTCATCTGGGGACGCCATGATCAGCTCGTGCCGCTGGCCTTCAGGAAGCACGTCGAGCGGGCCCTTCCCGCGGCGCGTCACCTGGAGCTCGAATGCGGCCACGTGCCGCAGCTCGAGGCACCGAAGGAGACGCACAACGCCATCCGCGAGTTCTTCGCATAGCGATGTCGCCACTATCAGAGCTTGGTGGGAAGCGACTTCCGTTCCTGCGCTGGTCGATGGTGCGCATGCTGTTGGGCAGGCGGCGCCTCGAGACCGAGTGGCAGGTGGGCGACGGGCGGGAGATGGCGCTTGCCCGGCACGTCGGGGCCGAGGCTCGTCAGGGCGACCTCGACGACGTGATCCGGGTGATCGATGACTTCGCGTACCACCGCAGCTTCTTGATCAATGTCGGCGACGAGAAGGGCGAGATCCTGGACGCCGCGATCCGGCGGACCCCGCCCCGCCAGCTGCTCGAGCTGGGGGCATACTGCGGCTACAGCGCCCTGCGTTCCGCTCGGGTGATGCCCAAAGGGGCGCGGCTCGTTTCGATCGAGTTCAACGCCGAAAACGCGGCGATCGCACGCCGCGTCTGGGACCACGCCGGCATCGGCGAGGAGCTGACGGTGCTCGTCGGGACGCTCGGCGATGGGAACAAGACGATTGCAAAGCTCGAGTCTGAGCACGGCTTCGCCAGCGAATCGCTGGACTTCGTCTTTATCGATCACGACAAGTCTGCCTATCTCCCCGACCTCCGCCGGATCCTGGACCAGGGCTGGCTGCACACCGGCTCGGTGGTCGTCGCCGACAACATCAAGCAGCCTGGAGCGCCCGACTACCGCGAGTTCATGCAGACTGAGGAAGGCCGGACCTGGCGGACGATTGAGCACGAAACCCATGTCGAGTACCAATCACTGCTCAAGGACTTGGTCCTCGAATCGGAGTACCTGGGACGCCAACAAGGGGACATAGCTCCTTAGCCCAGGATGGCGCCGATTCGGCTTCGGCGGCGAGAACAGCTCTTCTGATCACATGGGCGTTGCGCGGCAATCGACCCTCGGCTAGGGTCGGCCCGGTGGAGATCGCACCCGGCGTCTTCGTTTCCAGCCTCTCGACAGACGAGGGGTGGGAGCCCGATCCTGACGTAGGCGGCGAGATGCACGAGCTGCACCACGAAGGAGTGTGGGCCGGACTTTCGCGATTCGCAGAGGCTGGCGATGAGGTGGTGAAATGGACCCTCGAAGAGCGTGAGACGGCGCTGGTTCTCGAGGGCGCCGCCATGATCGAGATCGAGGGAGGACCGACGATTGAGGTCAAGGAGGGCGACCTCTTCTCGATCCCAAAGGGCGCCAGCACGACGTGGCACCTGACTAGGCCGTTCAGGGAATTCTGGGTCCTGGGATAAGCCGTCGCCCCCGCTAATCGACCTCCTCGACTGGAAGGCCAGCCTGCTTCCACGCGGCGAAGCCGCCCGCGACTTCCGCCGCCCCATGGCGCAAGGTCGCCTTCGAGCGGATGGCGTGCTGGCAGAGGTAGATGGCGCCGGGGCCCTCCGGACTTGCGATGTGCTTGGCGAGCGAGACCGGTCTTGCTCCAGGCGGGGCTCCGTGGCGGCGACGCTCGATCCCGGTCCTCAGATCGAGAATCTCCGCGAAGCCGAGCTGGACCGCGCCCCACGCCGCCTCGGGCTTGAGAGATCGCGCCACTACGTGAGATCCCTCCACTGCGGTCAATTTAGCGGTGAGGGCCGGACCGGATGAGACTTCCTGCGTACGGCCGCCCGGTGACCGGCGGGCGGCGCGCCGGGGCCAGAGCGGCCCCCAAGGGTTTATCGCCGCAAATGCGGGTAACTGCTGCGGGCAGCAAACGATTCGCATGGATGCGAAAGGAGGGGTCGGAAATGGCCCAGACGAGCACAAGAAGGAATTCGCAGGCTCGCCGCAGAGCGACGGGACGGTCGAACGGCTCGGGCCGATCGGCAACCTCCTCTCGGGGCTCGAGTTCGACGCGAAACCGTCCCCAGCGCAATGGAAGCAGCGGTGCGAAGAGCCGCAGGTCGGGAGCCGCGCGGAGCAGCCGCGGACCAATGCCCGCTCGCGCAGGCAACCGCGGCGCTCTGCTGCGACTGCGCCGGCAGATTCCGTCAAGCAATTTGCGTCGAAGGGCAAGAACGCGGTCGCCGAGGGAGCTCAGAGTGGTGGGAAGGCGATTTCGACCGTCGCAGGCAAGGTGAAGGGACCGGCACTGGCGGCCGGGGCGGCTCTGGCGGGCGTGGCGGGTGGCATGGCTGTGCAGTCGAAGCGCGACTCCGGGCGCAAGGTCCTGGGGATGCGGCTCGGCAACGGCGTGGGCAAGACCGGCAAGAACCTGGCCGACGCCGGCCAGAGCGTCGGCCGGTTCACCGAGAACCTCGGCGAGTTTGCGGCCGAGATGCGGAAGACGCGTGAGGCGATCGACAATCGAGCGAAGCACCGCTCCCCGATCGAGGTCGTGTTGCAGGCGCTGACTGCGCGACGCTGACTGCAGTCGCGGGTTCGATCCCCCACCGGTTTCGATCTATCGGCGGTGACAGACCGACAGCCGAAGTGTGAGGCTATGGGCTCACAGGTCCCTACCAAGGAGGAGAGATGTCAGACAGCGTCTATCGAGTCACCGAAGTGGTCGGCGCCAGCTCGGATTCATGGGAGCAGGCGACCAAGAACGCGGTTGAGAAGGTCAGCGAGACCGTGCGGGACCTGCGAATCGCCGAGGTCGTTCGCCAGGATGTGACGATCGACGCCGGCAAGGTCTCCGAATTTCGTATCCGGCTCGGGATCTCGTTCAAGTACGACAAGGAGTAGGACCCCCCGGTCCCCAGGGCACTAGGTTGGTTTTGAGTCCTGAACCTGAGGATTCCGTGGTACCAGCGGGGGTACCGCACTAGCGAAACTCACCTGATCCCATCTCGTGTCACGTTGCGTAGCCACGCCCGAGGCACCAGATAAAACGGCGAGAGGCCCGGAAATTCCGGGCCTCTCGTCTATTCGAAGGCCTAACGCTTATTTGTCCAAGTCCTAACCCACGACGAGGAGGATGCGTCGCATGAAGACCACAACCCAAAGCAAACGCATCTCGCGGCTGGCGGCCGCCCTGCTCTCGGCGGCGGTGCTCGGCTCAGCGCTGGCGCCCGCAGGAATCGCAGCCACCCAGACGAACGATGGAGTCCGGGCGAAGGCGACCTCCCGCGCCGACGACAAGTGCCGGCAGATCAAGAACAAGAAGAAGCGCAAGCAATGCATCGCCAAGCATGAGGGCGCCAACCATCACTGAGCGTCTCGTCGGCTGATTCAGGTCGAGCCCGCTGCTCACGAAAGGGCCGCTGACGCGGCCCTTTCGCTTGGTGACAATCCACGCCCTGCGCCACCAACCGAAGGAGGACCGGGCACCTGATTCGCTCCGGCGCGCTATTTGGCGTTTCCGGATCGATCTGCGGAGTTCCACGGATGGCATCGGCTGCGATTCACCGGATGCTTCGCTCGTGATGGGAGTCAGGGTCCTTCAAGGGGCGGCTGTCCAGCGTTCCAGGCTGCTCGCGGTCCTGCTGGGGCTGGTGGCGGCGGGCGCGCTGATCGGTCCGGGGGCGGGCCTCGCCGCGCCGCCGGGCACCGGCGGCAAGCTCACCATCTCGCCGCAGCCGAACACGCCCGACGCCTCGCCGGCAACGCAGATCAGCATCCTGGGGGTTCCGCGGCAGCAGATTCGCGCGGTCGCCGTGACGGGACAGGCCTCCGGAGCTCATTCGGGCCGGCTTCGCTCCTACTCGCGCCACCGAGGGGCCAGCTTCGTGCTCGATCAGCAGCTGACCGAGGGCGAGTCGGTCTCTGTGGAGATCCGCTTCAGGGGACGGAAGCCGGTCCGTTTCTCGTTCACCGTTGCGACCTTCGGCGCGAAGTCGCCTGTGCTCAACCTTCCCGCGACCCAGCCTGACAAGCTCGATCACTTCGTCACGGAACCGGGGCTCACCCCGCCGGCGATCACCGTGAACAGGAGCTCGAAGCCGGCCAGGGGGAATGGGGACGTCATGCTGACGCCGCTTCCCTCTCCGGTCGTCCATCCGGGGAGCATCAACACGGTGACGATCAAGCCCGTCGGGCCGGGTGGTCCGATGATCGTGGACGGTGCCGGGAACCTGGTTTGGTTCAGGCAGATCCCCCCGCCAGACGTCGCCGCCAACCTTCGTCTGCAGCAGTTCCATGGCCGCCAGGTGCTGACCTGGTGGCAGGGCACCGTGACGGCCGCCGCGTTCGGGATCGGCGGCGGCGTGATCGCGAACCATTCCTACAACGCGATCCGGGTCGTGCATGCGGGCAACGGCTACCCGATGGACCTCCACGAGTTCGAGCTCACCCGCGACGGCGACGCGCTGTTCACGATCTACTCGCCGATCCTGGCCCACCTGCCCGGCACCCCGGAAGGGACCCTCTCGCCACTGCTCGACTCGATCGTCCAGGAGGTCGATGTCAAGACCGGACTGGTCGTCTGGGAGTGGCATGCCTATGGGCAGATCCCGCTCGAGACCTCTCAGGCGACGCCGCAGAACAGCGCCTCCTACGACGCCTTCCACTTCAACGCGATCCAGCCGCTCAGCCACGATCGCGTCCTGATCTCCGCACGGGACACCTCGGCGATCTACAACGTGGATCGGGCGAGCGGCCGGATCCGCTGGACGCTGGGCGGAAGGGGGACCGACTTCCGGTTCGGCCCCGGCGCGCTGTTCAACCTCCAGCACGACGCTCACATGTTGAACAACGGGCGAATCAGCATGTTCGACGACGGGGCCGGACCGCCGGTGTTCAATCCGTACTCGCGCGGGCTGATCCTGCAGCTCAACCATCGCCGCCACAAGGCGACCCTTGTGCGCCAGTTCGCCCGCTCGACCAGTACCTCAGCCCAGAGCGAGGGCAGCCTGCAGCGGCTGCCGGGAGGGAACGTCTTCGTCGGCTTCGGCTCCGAGCCGTTCTTCTCGGAGTTCTCCTCGCGCGGCAAGCTCCTGCTCGACGCGAGCCTGCCCGTCGACGACGGCACCTACCGGTCCTACCGATTCCCCTGGAGCGCCACGCCGAAGACCCGGCCCGCGGCGGTCGCCCAGCGCACGGGCCCGTCGGCGGTCTCGGTCTACGCGAGCTGGAACGGCGCCACGCGCGTGGCGAAATGGCAGGTGCTCGCCGGACAGAGTGCGGGATCGCTGTCCCGGGTTGCGACGGTCCACAAGCGAAGCTTCGAGACGCGCATCGACCTGCAGAGCTCCGCGACAACGTTCGCGGTTCGCGCACTCGATTCGAAGGGGCGCGCGCTGGGCTCCTCCGCCGCGGTGCCGGCCTCCTGAGCGACGGCACCCGAATGCAACGCGTCCGGTGAAGTACCGGCGCGAGTTTGTTCCATTTCAGAAATCTCCTCCCGGCTCGTGTTAGCGTCGCGCCGCTAATTCCGGGTGACGGCACCCGGGCAACTCTCTCGGGAGGAGAGTCATATGAAGAGTCGCGTTATCGCAGTTCTCTGCGTGGTTGCGGCCTGCTTCGTCTTCGTGGCGCCGGCGTGGGCGACGAAGTACGTGGCGCTGGGCGATTCGTATTCGTCCGGCACAGGGACGCGTACCTACTACGACAGCAATTGCCAGAAGTCGGTCTACGCGTATCCGTATCTGGAGCACAACGCGCATCCGACGTGGACCTTCGTGCACGCCGCGTGCTCCGGCGCCACGACCAGCAGCCTGCTCACCAGCCAGGTGTCGAGCGTCACCTCCGACACCAACTGGGTGAGCTACACAATCGGCGGCAACGACGCCGGGTTCTCCAGCGTGATCACGGAATGTGCCCAGCCGTCCTGGTCATCCGACTGCAACGGCGCGATCGACAATGCGCAGTCGATCATCCAGAACCAGTTGCCTGGCCGGCTCGACCAGGTGAACAACGCGATCAAGTCGAGGGCCCCAAACGCGAAGGTGATCGCGCTCGACTATCCGCGCCTCTTCAACGGCCAGGATTGCAACGCGTTCACCTGGTTCAGCTCGAGCGAGGAGACGCGGCTCAACCAGACCGCCGACATGATCAAGAACGTGATCAGCGCGGCGGCGACGCGGGCGGGAGCGAACTTCCAGTTCCGCGACGTGATCCCGCCGTTCATCGGTCACGCCGTCTGCGACGGCGGGGGCGGCTCCTCGACGGAGTGGATCAACGGCCTCTCCAACCCGGTTGGAGAGAGCTACCACCCGAAGACGACCGGCCACGCCAACGGGTACTACCCGGTGGTGCACAACACCACCGGGTGAGCCCGGGCGATGCCGCGGGGGAAGGGCGCCGCCGAGCGACACTCGGCGCCGCCCCACCCACGCTGAATCAGTCCGCAAAGTCCGGGCTATGCATGTTCGGCCGTTTCCCGAGCGGCGTCCTTGGCGCTATACGACATAGCCGCGATTAGGGGCGACCGAATGCCACAGGGGAACGAGGGCACAGGCGAGATGGATTCCAGGCGCTTCGCCATGCGCAGCGAGCGCGCCGGCGGGGACGAGCGGGTTCACCTCCTCGGCGAGATGGACCTCTCGGTGGTCGGGAGCGTCGACCGCGAGATGCGCCGCGCGGAGGACGGTGATGCCGCGAGGATCGTTCTCGACCTCGGCGAGCTCGAGTTCCTCGATGCATCGGGAATTCGCCTGCTGATGCACGTGAACGCCAGGTCGAAGAGCAATGGGGGCCGGCTCTGCATCACCAATGCCCGCTCTCGCCAGGTCCAGCGCGTGATCGAGCTGACCGGGGCCGCCGACGTGCTGCCCTTCCTGGACTGAGCGCCGCACAGCACCTCGCACGCCGAGTCAATTCCCGGCGTAACGTGTTCAGGCGGTAGGAGTGTCGTTCGTCCGAAGAATCTCGCTTGCAGCGCTCATCTCGCTGATCGCCCTCGTGGTCGCGGGCGTCGCCTGCATGTCATCCGCCGAGGCATTGAGCCACAGCCAGTCCCGTTACCTCGGCGCGGCCAACAAGGGCGTCAAGCAGACCCATCGGTGGTGGAATCGCGGCAGGCACTGGTACAGCTCGACGCTGGGCGGCTCCCAGAGCGCGTCGCTGTGGGGGATCGTCCCCCTGTTCGAGGCCCTGAACGGGCTCCAGCTCGCCCAGCCCTCCGCCAAGCACCGCCATCAGCTGAACCGCTTCGCCTGGGGCGCGCAGCGCTACCTGAACCCGGCGCTTCGGCCCGTGGCCGGCTTCGGACCGAGGCAGGGCCAGCACAACCCCGGAAAGACCACGTGGTTCGACGACAACGGCTGGTGGGGCCTGGCCTTCCTGGACGCCTACCGCGCCACCGGCAACGGGCGCTACCTGGCGGATGCCGAGATCGCACAGAACTTCATCAGCGTGTCGGGCTGGGACTCGACCCCGGGCCGCCCCGGCGGAATCTGGTGGAACACCAACCACAGCTTCTACGCGGGGGAGTCACTCGCCGGGGGGACCCTGCTCTCGGCGAGGCTCTACGCGATCACACACAACAGCCACTACCTCGATGACGCCGTCAAGTTCATCGATTGGGCCGACGTCTGGCTGACCGACGCCTCGACCGGCCTGTACGCGCGCCTCCGCAAGCCGAAGACCTACAAGAACGGCGGTGTAGACGGCTCGACCGTCACGCCGGCAGCCGCCGACCTAAAGGCCCTGAGCGCGAACCCCGATGAGGCGGCCAAGCTCGAGGCCGCGGGCACGCCGGTCCCCGGACCGGGGGAGGCGCAATCGGCGTTCAACAATTACCCGCCGTTCGCCCCTTCACCGATGCCCTACGTGAACGGGCCGATGATCCTCGCGCACCGGATCATCTGCGACGAGACGGGCAAGAAGTCCTACTGCCAGCGGGCTGAGCAGCTCGCCGCAACCACGCTCCAGGTCTACCGCCGCTTCTGGATGGGGCCGCAGTTCGACTTCTGGTACACGCGCTCGATGCTCGAGTTCGCCCGGCTCGACAACACCGGGGACTGGTACGGGATCGTCCAGCGAAACGCGCGCAGCGCCCTCCACCGCGCGCACGACAAGCACGGTCTCTACCTGCGCACCTGGTACGGCAAGAAGGCGTCGCGCGCCAACGCCCCGAAGGGCAGCCTGCAGCTGCATGCCGCCAACGCGGCGCTCTTTGCCTGGATGGGTGCGCTCGGGCGCTGAGCTAGATGCTGGTCCCGGTCGCCAGCAGTGCCACGAGGGCGAGTGCGATCCCGAAGATCGCCCCGATCGAGTAGGCGAGGACAAGGCGTCCGCCCCGGATGCGATCGGTCGCAAGGTGATCGATCAACGTGCTCATGCCAACCTCTCTTTCTCGGGCCTACGGGGTTAGCTGACGGGCTCGCGCCGAAAGAGTGCGCTACGGATCAATCCGATTCGCCCACGGAGCCGAGGCTCCAGTTGGTTCCCCCGTTCGCGCCACCAAGCGCGATTCGGCAGGTGCAATTGCAACGTCCGTACCCAATCGGTACGAACTCAAACGAGGCTATTGAATGAAGCGGCCGGCTGCGCCGGTTATGCAGCCTTGGCGGCCTTCGGCAGCTTGCCGTCGGCCTCGAGTTCCTCGCGAACCTTGCGCACATGGCCCGTGGAGCAGTTCGCGCGCTTGGCGATCACGCCGTCGGGCTCCTCGGGGCTGCGCTTGAGCTCGAACTCGAGCAGCGCCTGGCGCCGGGAGGCCCAGCCGTCACCCTTCGCGCCGATGGTCGCCTTCTCGACTGCCTTCTCACGCTGGCAGTGCAGGCAAAGCCACTCGCCGCCCGACTTGGTCCAGCCCTCCGGCCGGCGGGGCGTGGAGGGGCTGCCCGCGGCGTAGCGGACGGTCACCTCGCAGCCCACGCAGGTCCAGCGGCGGGTTCGAGGGGCGCGAGCGCGCGTACTGTGGTTGGCTGTGGCGGTCTTGGACACGAGTTACCTCCGCGGTCGAGTGCTGCGTTCGCGAAGGCTGCCTGTGCTGGAAGAACTGCGCGAAAACGCTGCAAATGCCGGGTTTCCTGGGCCCGGCGGGGACGTACATATTAGCATATGCTGAAATACCTGCAAATCCGGGGTTTTTGACCAAAATTGGCTGATTTCACGCCGCGGTGACCCATTGGACCGGTCAAACCGCTACGAATACCGGCCCCCGTGCTCAGTCCCGATGCAACCACCAATTCAGGTGGGCGGCTGACCTCGCGATCGACCTGGGCCCTGATCGGGGCCCTGATCGCGCTCGTCGGTGCGCTTGCCCTCTGCCTCGACCGTTTCCACAACGGTGACTTCTACCTGTCGCTGACGAGCGGCCGGTTCATCGCCCAGCACGGGTTCGCGAGCCACGATCCCTTCTCGACGCTTTCTCAGGGTGGCACCTGGCTGAACCAGCAGTGGCTCTCGGAGCTCGCCTTCTTCCGCATCTCCGAGATCTTCGGACCGACCGGGTTGACCGTGCTCTACGCCGTGCTGATCACGGCGCCGCTGGCGCTGCTCCTGTGGCTCTGCCGGCGGAAGGGGTGGCGGATGCTGGTCGCCGTCGCCGCCTTCTACTTTCCCGGAGTCCTTGCGGTGGTCCATCCCCGGGCGGCGGGATTCACCGTGCTGATCTTCACGCTGCTGGTCACGCTGCTCTACCTGCTCTGGCGGGAGCGTGGGGGAGGGAGGGCCAGCGCCCGCCATACCTGGTGGGCTCCGCTCGCGATGCTGGCCCTGTTCGCGCTCTGGGCGAACCTGCATGGCGGATTCATCGCCGGGTTCCTCCTGTTGGGTCTCGCCACGATCGGGCTCGCGATCGATCGCTGGCGCGGCATCCCGGGAGCCGTGCCGCTCACGCGGGTCGCAGTGCTCGGCCTCGTCGGAATCCTTGCTGCGGCGACGGTCACAGTGGCGACCCCGCTCGGAGCGGCGATCTGGGACTACCTGCTGAGCTTCCAGAACCAGGCCATCTCGATCGCGAGCACCGAGTGGGAATCCGCCTTCAGCTCGCCGCTTGCGGTCGTGTACCTGTCTCTGGCGGCCTGCTTCGCGGCATGGATGTGGGTGCGCTCACCCCGGCCGCGCCGCGCCACCACGCTGCTGGTGACGGCCGGATTCCTGGTCTTTGCCGGCTACTCGATCCGCAACATCGTCTTCATCGGCCCGATCCTGGCCCTTCAGGTCGCCTGGACCGCACCGAACCGGGGCCCCACGCCGATCCGCGGCCCGGTCGCGCTCTTCGGGGCCGCCGCGGCCGTTGCGGCCCTCGTCTGGGCCGTGGTCCTCGGGCCGGCTCGCGACGACCCGACACTCGGGTTCCCGGTCGCAGACTTTGCGATCGCGCATCCGCCCAAGCACGGGCGGATCGTCACCTACGCCGGAGTGGGCTCCTACATCAACTGGCGCTCGCCCGAAACGCCGGTCGTCCTGAACGGCTGGCTCGAGCAGTACACGCCACAGGAGCTGCTCGACAACTACGGGATCCTGCGGGCGGGGTCTGAACCGGAACTGGCGGCAGCGCTGCGCAGGACGCACGCGGGCGCCGTGATCGCGCATCTGCCCTCCGCGATCCAGCGACTCGAGGCAGCGGGATTCCGCCCGGAGTTCACGTCGCCGGACGGGACCTATCTGGTCCGGGTGCCGCATCACCCGAGGCCAAGCTCCCCTTAAGGGGCCGGCTCTACCATCTCGCGCGCCGATGGAGTCGCTCCCCGGAACCGCTGATTCGGCGATCGAGCCGGCTGTCGCCGCCTCGAGGGGTGTGCCGTCGGTTCCGCGGGTGGAGGCCGGGCACCGGGCGCTGATCGCCAACGCGTTCCTCGGCGGGATGATCCTGTCCGGCTTCCTGATGGCGGCAGGCGCCGCCGCCAAGCATTACGGCCCGACCCTGCACATCCACCACGGGCTGCCGACGTCGATCCGCGGTCCGCTGCACGGCCTCGGTTGGTCGCTGAGCGGCACCGAGTTCGCGGTCCTCTTCATCCTGCTCGGCCTCTGCTACCTCGGCGTGCTCTGGTTCGCCGACTCGGTTCGCTTCCGGGTCGGCATCGGGGCGATCGTCGCACTGCACCTGATCTTCCTGATCGCGCCCCCGCTGCTCTCCAGCGACATCTTCAACTACGTCGGATACGCGCGGCTCGATGCTGTTCACGGGCTGAACCCGTATGTCCATCCTCTCTCCGCCGCGCCGACCGATCCCTCCTACATATACGTCGGCTGGCCGCTCAACACCACCGCGTACGGGCCGCTGTTCACGCTCGCCAGCTTGCCGCTCGGCTGGGTGAGCTTTACGGCCGGGATCTGGCTGCTGAAGCTCTCCGCCGCCATTGCCAGCCTCGCCTGCGTCGCGCTGGTCTGGCTGTGCGCGGCGCGTCTGGGGCGCCCTGCCCTGCCTGCGGCGCTGTTCTTCGGCCTCAACCCGGTTCTCCTCGCATACGCCGTGGGCGGCGGGCACAACGACCTGCTCATGCTGGTCGCCGCGCTCGGCGGGATCTACATGCTGCTCGGCGGGCGGGAGTCCGGGATGGCCGCGCTGGTCGTCGCGGTGGCCGTGAAGAGCTCGGCCGTCGTCCTGTTGCCCTTCGCGCTACTCGGTTCGCGCCGGCCATCGCGGGCGCTCCTCTGGGGGCTGCTGGCGGCCGTCGTCCTGGGCGCCGCGACGCTGGTGGCGTTCGGGACGCACATCTCCAGCCTCCTGCACGTGCTTCAGCACGACGCCCGCCTGGAGACTCCGAACGACATCCCGGGGATCGTCAACGACGTGCTCGGCCTGGGCATCACCACCCACACGCTGGGCCGGATCGGGATGCTGGTCCTGCTGCCGACGATCGCGCTGCTGCTGGTACGGGTCTACAGGGGCGGCGACTGGCTCGAGAACGCGGGTTGGGCGACGGCCGCGGTGCTGGTCACCACCACGTGGTTCCTGCCCTGGTACCTGATCTGGTTCCTGCCGCTGGCGGCGCTCGCCGTGAGGCCGTACCAGCGCTTCACGGCGCTGGCCCTGACCGCGCTCGCGATCGGGCTGCAGCTGCCGCTGATCTTCGGGCACTAGCTTCCGAGGATCTTGGCCTTCTCGGCGTCGAACTCGGCCTGCGTGAGCGCGCCGGAGTCCTTCAGCTTGGCGAGCTTCTCGAGCTGCTCGACCGGGTCCGCCTGGGGCTGAGCGGGCGCGGGTGCCATGCCCGGGACCTGCCCCATGCCGGGCATCTGTGCCATGCCGGGCGACGAGGCGAAGTGCGATCAGTGCCAGATCCATTTCGTTCCTCCGAAAGTCGAAGTCAACAGAAATGCTTGCCCGCGCAAGCATTTCTCAAACCCGCCGCGCGACTAGCGGGGAGGACCGGTGTAGAGAGGCGCGCCGAACAGCGGCAGGACCACGGTGCACGGCACCGCTGCCGGGTGCTTCGGATCGAGCGCGTTCAGGACGTCCTGCGCGACCGTCGGATCGGCAGCCATCGAGACATGCTCGGCCTGATCCAGCGGACACTGCTTCTGCACCACGAGGTTGGTCATGTTGGGCGCGATCTCGATGCCGCTCATGTAGCGGCACGACCAGCTCGTCGTTGCGGGTGACGATGCTCGTGTAGGTCACGCCCGGGACAGCGACGCCGCCGTCGCGCAGCTTCGTAATGAAGGGCGAGCCGGCCAGGAACTCGGGACGCGACGCGCAGGGTCCGGAGGCGGCCTGCTCCAGCCCGCTCGAGATGCCGAAGGCCTGCCCGATCTGATCGATGCTCGCGAGGCCGGCGAGGTTGGTTCCGTGCCAGAGCGTGGTGATGCCGACGTAGTTGCGCACCACCCGGTCGCCTCCGAGGAACTTGACGTAGTAGTCGGGCATCAGGCTGCCCTCGGAGTGCCCGACGATGTCGACGTGGCCCGCGCCCGTAGCGGCGCGCACGCGGTCGACGAATGCCGAGAGCTGCTGCGCGCTCTCCTCCATCGTGGTCAGGCCTCCGGGCTGGTAGCCGGGGAACGAGACGTTCGGCTTGGTCCCGTAGGTGAGCGAGAAGACGCAATAGCCGCGGTTCGCGAGCAGAGGAGAGATCGTCTGCCAGTTGTCGGTCTGGTTCGCCGAGCAGGCCGTGGACGAGGACGATGGGCCGCGGGTGCGCGTCGCTCGGGCGGCAGGACCAGTCGTTGGCGCCGGGCGGCGGCGAGTCGGGATTCGCGGCCTGGGCGAGGATTCCCTGGCTGAAGTCGTAGTTGACCGGATAGGTCGCGGCGCCCGCGAAAGCGGGGGTCGCGAGCAGGGCGACGACGGCGACAGCGGCCGCCAGCATCACACGGGTTGCGCTTACGCGCACCCTCGCATCAATCGGTGCCCCCCGGATCCCCATTGCCAGGGCGAAAGCTACCCACATATGATCGAGGCATGCGTCAGTTGACCAGCCTCGACGCCCAGTTCCTCGCGCTCGAGAGCTCGCATCAGACGGGTCACGTCGCCGGCCTCGCGATCCTCGACCCATCGACGACGCCGAGCGGGGATCTCACCCTTGCGGACGTCTGCCGGCTGATGGAGGAGAGGCTGCCGATGCTTCCCCCGCTGCGCTGGCGTCTGGTGAAGGTCCCCTTCGGGCTCGACTACCCGTACTGGCTCGACGATCCGCACTTCGATCTCGACTTCCACGTCCGGGAGCTGGCCCTGCCGCCCGGCGGCGCCGACGAGAAGCTCTCGGAGCAGGTCGCCCGGATCGTCTCGCGGCCACTCGACCGGTCTAGGCCTCTCTGGGAGCTCTACCTGATCCACGGCCTCGAGAACGGGCACAAGGCGATCCTCACGAAGATCCATCACGCTGTCGTCGACGGTCTCTCCGGCGCCGAGATCATGGGCGTCCTCTACGACCTCGCGCCCGACGGGCGAGAACTGCCGGAGCCGAACTCCAACGGCGGCGATCGCCAGCCGACTGAGGTGGAGATGCTGACCCGCGGGCTGATGGGGCTCCCCCGGTATCCCCTGCGAATGCTGAAATCGCTGCCGAGGGCGCTTCCGAACCTCGACGCCTCTCCCGTCTTCGCGGGGATCCCCGGGACGGGCCTGGTCGCCAAGATGGCGGATCGGCTCACCCGGCCGATCAGCAACCGGGAGACGGGCGTCCTCGCGCACACCAGCTACAAGGCGCCGAAGACCTGCTTCAACGGGCGGATCTCGCAGCACCGGCGCTTCTCCTTCGGCCACCTCGAGCTCGACGAGGTCAAGGCGGTGAAGGACAAGCACGGGTGCACCGTCAACGACGTGGTCGTCTCCGTCTGCGCGGGCGCGGTCCGCAGCTGGCTGCTCGAGCACGACGAGCTCCCGCCGGACCCGCTCGTGGTCCAAGTGCCCGTCTCGGTCAGGACCGACGAGCAGATGGGGACCTTCGGCAACCGGATCATGTTGATGAGCGCGCCGCTCTTCACGAACGAGCCCAATGCCGTCCGCCGCCTCGAGAAGACCCACCGAGCGCTTGCCGCGATGAAGCAGCAGCATCGGGCCCTGCCCGCCGAGCTGCTTCAGGACACCAACCACTTCATCCCGCCGGCGGTCTTTGCCCGGGCGGCGCGGGCGACGTTCGCGCTCTCCACCAGTGGCCGCGGCCGGCCGACCTGGAACCTCGTCGTCTCCAACGTCCCCGGCCCGCAGTTCCCGCTCTACTGCGCGGGGGCTCGCCTCGTCGCCAATTACCCCGTGTCCGTGATCACCGATGGCATGGGCCTGAACATCACGGTGATGAGCTACTGCGGGAAGATGGACTTCGGGATCGTCGCCGACCGCGACCAGATGCCGGATCTCTGGTCCATGCTCGACCGGCTGCGCGACTCGCTCGAGGAGCTGAAGTGATGCCAGGGTGCGCGTCAGCGCAACCCGCTTGATGGAGCTCACAGAGATCGTCCCGGACCCAGGGGTGGGTCGGGCCTATGAGCAGGAGATGCGGCCCGGAATCGCCGACGCCAACGCGGCCGCGCGCTGCCGCATGGACGCCATCGCCGACTGGTTGCAGGACGTCGCTTACGCGGACCTGATCGACTCGGGCTTCGAGGGGCGCGGGGCGTGGATCGTGCGACGCACCCGGATTCGGGTCGAGGCGTTCCCCCGGTTCGGCGAGGAGCTCACCCTCCGGACCTTCTGCAGCGGCATCGGTCGGTTCTCGGCCGAGCGGCGCACCTCCATCCGGGGCGAGAGCGCCCGGGTCGAGACGGTCTCGCTCTGGGTCTGCCTCGATCCCGAGCGCGGCAGGCCGATGCGTTTTCCGCCGGACTTCATCGCGGTCTACGAAGAAAGCGCCCAAGGACGCGATGCCAACGTGCGCCTGCGCCATCCCGACCCACCCGCGGACGCGGAGCGCTCGCCCTGGCACTTCCGCGCCACCGAGATGGACCCGGCGGGCCACATCAACAACTCGCACTACTGGGTGCCGCTGGAGGAGGAGCTCGCCGGCGGCGTGGAGCCGGACTCGATCGACGCTGAGGTGGAGTACCGCGACCCGGCCGTCGCCGGGGAAGCGGTCCTGCTGCGGCACGGCTCGTCGATGTGGGTCGCCGGCGCCGACGGCACGATCAATGTCTCTCTGATCTCGGCCTGATCCGCTCAGTCGTCGGGACCGAGCGGGGGACCCAGGTTCACCTGGCCGTGCTTCTCGAAGACGCGCTCGATCGCCTCAGGCGAGGGCCGCGGAGCGTCGGCCGGAGGCAGCGTGCGCTCCTCGGCCGGTACGGATCCGTCGCGGACCATTCGCTCCAGGCCCGCGGGCGTGCTCAGGACGAGGACGCGCGCGCTCTCCGAGTCGACCCTGAATGTGTGGGCGACGCCCATCGGCACGACCGCAGATCCGCCTGCCTCGAGCTCGAAGCGCTCCTCGCCCGCCACGATCGTCAGCCGGCCCTCGAGCACGACATAGCTCTCGTCCTGGGGATGGGTGTGGAGCGGGGGAGAGGCGTGCTTGGGGAAGAGGAACTCGATCAGGGCGAAACGGTCGCCGACGGATTCGCCCGGGACGCGGATCGTCGCGAGCGTCCCGAGGAACCAGAGACCCTCGCCCTCACCGAGCGCCGACCGCACCGCTCCGGTCTCTCGCGCCGTCGGCGGCGCGCGCATGTTCCGCGACCGCGTTGACGATCTGAGGCCAGACCCCGCGCGGGAGGTCGTGGCCCATGCCCTCGATCATCATCAGCCTCGCTCCCGAGATGGCCTTCGCGGTCGCCCTGCCGCCCGAGGGCCTGACCATCTTGTCGACCGTCCCGTGGATCACGAGCGTCGGGGCCTTGATCCGGCCGAGCTTCTTCGTCCGGTCACCCGATGCGACGATCGCGCCCAGCTGGCGGCCTCCTGCCCGCACGTCGAAGCCGCGATCGAAGCTTTGGGCGGCGCGCTCGCGCACGTACTGCTCGTCGCGCTCGAAGCCCGTCGACCCAACCAGGCCGAACACCTCGGCCGAGCGCTGGATGTAGCCGTCGCGGTCGCGGGGAGGGGGCCTGAGCAGGTAGCGGTACACCGCGAGGGCCGGCTGCCCGTGCCAGCGGCTGCCGGTCGTGGACATGATCGAGGTGAGCGAGCGGACGACCTCCGGATGCTCGGCGGCGAGCATCTGGCCGATCATCCCTCCCATCGACGCGCCCACCAGATGGGCTGGGGCGATCCCAAGCTCGCGCAGCAGGACCGCGGCGTCCTCGGCCATGTCAGAGAGCGTGTACTGCTCGGGCCCGACCCGGCGGCGCAAGATCTGGCCGAGAGTGGGCGGGCGGAACTCGAAGTGGGTGGAGCGGCCGATGTCGCGGTTGTCGAACCGGACGACGTAGAAGCCGCGCTCGGCCAGCTGCTCGCAGAAGTCCTCGTGCCAGGCGATCATCTGCGTCGCCAGGCCCATGATCAGGAGGACCGGCGTGTCGGCCGGGTCCCCGAAGGTCTCGTAGCAGAGGGTCACCCCGCGGCCGACGTCGCAGAACTCTTCAGGCATCAGTCGATCGTAGATACCCCGCGCCGGGCACGGCGACTCCCCTGTATTTCCTGCCTCGTCTGTTCTCGGTACGCGATTCGCAAGCGATCTTGCACGGCTGTTAGCAACTGCTGACAATTCGGGGCCGAAGCTCTAGCCTGAGCCACCTGCCGGGAGGCGACTCGTCGCCTCTGGTTTCCGATGCCGATCCCGACTCACAGCCGTCACAGAGGCGAACGTCCGCGCACCACGCGCCGGGGCCGCTTCGCCGTGGTCGCGCTGATGGTGTTCGCCCTGCTCGTGATCGGTTCGGTGGTTGGGCAGAGCGCCTTCGGCGATCCGGCCTCGAAGATCGCCCAGAAGCAGGACGAGCTCAGCCGGATCCAGTCGAGCACGGGCTCGCTGCAGTCGCAGATCGACGGCATGAACGCGCGGGTCGACCAGCTGATCGGAGCGGAGTCGCATCTCCGCCAGGCACAGGCGGCGGCCCAGGCCCAGCTCGACCAGAAGCAGGCGGAGCTCGACAAGGCGACGGCCCAGCTCAACGCTGAGAAGGCGGAGCTCGCCAGGATCCGCGCAAAGCTCAGGGCCGCGACCGCCGCGCTGGAGCAGCTCCTCGTCGACATCTACAAGTCGAACGATCCCGACGTCACCGCGGTCGTCATGCGCTCTGCCAGCTGGTCGGACCTGATCACCCGCACCGAGTACATCGACCACATCCAGAACTACGACAACGAGGTCGTCTCGCGCGTCCGCGGCCTCCGCGACCAGATCACCGCGCTGGTCAACCAGCTTCAGGCGACACATGACCGCATCCAGACGGCCCGCGATGCGGTCGCGGCCAAGGAGCGGCAGATCGCGAGCCAGCACGCCCAGATCCAGGCACAGCAGTCACAGCTGGTTGCCGCCCGGAGCTCCCGGGAGGGCGTCCTCAACGCGCTGCTCCGCAAGGAGCACCAGATCCAGACGGACCTTTCCAACATCCCGGCGCCGGCCGGCCGCGCGACCCTCGACTCGAGCGGGGACGCGATCCCGCCCTCGAACGCGCCGCTCGCCGTGCGCGCCGTGATCGAGGCGGCCAACCAGATCGACGACCTCCCCTACATCTGGGGCGGGGGGCACGGATCGTTCACCGCCAGCGGTTACGACTGCTCGGGGTCGGTCAGCTTCGCCCTCCACGGCGGCGGCTTCCTCTCCAGCCCGCTCGACTCGACCGGCCTCGAGGTCTGGGGCGAGTCCGGCGGCGGCAACTGGATCACCGTCTTCGCGAACAGCGGGCACGCTTGGGCCTACATCGCCGGGCTGCGCTTCGACACCGGCGGTCCCGGCGGCGGCAACGGCCCCCGCTGGAGCACCGTGATGCGGGACGACACGTCCTCCTTCGTCGCCAGGCACCCCGCCGGCTACTAGCGCCTAGACGATCGATTCGACCGTCTGGGCGACGGGGTCAAGCTGCGGGGAGACGATGCGCTCCTCGAATTCGAAGCCGCCCTCGAGTGCGCGACGGAGGGGGCAGGACTCGGCGATTCGCTCGAGCCTGTTGACCTGCTCCTCCGAGAGCTCGGCCGGAAGGTGGACCTCGATCTCGAATCGGCGCGGCTCGGAGCCGGAGTCGTAGTCGACGTCCACGATCGCGTCGCCGATGTTCCAGTCGTGCCGCTCCGCGTACATGGCCATCGTGGTCGCGATGCAGGAGGCAAGGGCGGCGGGGAGGAGCTCGTGCGGCGCGGGGCCCTCGTCAGTGCCGCCGAGCCGGAGCGGTTCGTCGGTGACGATCGTGTGGCGCCCGTTGACATCGACCTCATACCTGAGCTTGCCGACGCGGTGGGTCGTGGCTGTCATGGTCATCGACAAGCACACTACCACACAACTGTTCAGTTGTGCTACTCTCTTTCGTATGAGCCCGAAGGTCGAGATCCCGCGGCCCCTCCCCGCTCCCCTGGTGGAGCGGGTTGCCGAACGCTTTCGCGTGCTCGGGGAGCCGATGCGGATCAGGCTGCTCGAGGCGATGCGCGACGAAGAGATGAGCGTCCGCGACCTCCAGGAGGCCACCGGCGCCTCACAGCAGAACGTCTCGCAGCATCTCGCAGTTCTCCTTCGCGCCGGGATCGTGAGCCGCCGCAAGGAGGGGAACTTCTCCCACTACTCGATCAGCGACCCGGTTGTCTTCTCGCTCTGCGACGAGGTCTGCGGCGGTATTCGCCGCCAGCTCGAGGAACTCGACTCGCTTCTGGAAGGAGGCGGTTGACATGAACGGCTCCGACCCTGGTGACCCGCGGCCGCGCTGGCCGCTCGAACGCGTTCTCTTCGCGCTTGCCGGCACCGTGATCCTGATCAGCGTCGCACTGGCCCTGATCGTTTCGCAGTGGTTCCTCCTCCTGACGGCCTTCGTCGGGATCAACATGTGGCTCTACGTGCTGGTCGGCGCGTGCCCCGCTTCCTTCGTGCTCGGCCGCGCGTGCAAGCTTCCCTCGGTCATCTATCCGAGGGAGTCGTGACCGACGTCGGCCCCATCGGCCGGCTCGGCCGCTACACGGCGACCCACTTCCGGGTCGTGCTGATCGGCTGGGCCGTGGTCGCGCTGGGACTCGGGTTCCTCGCCCCGAGGGTCGAGACGGCGCTCTCCGGGGCCGGCTGGGAGACCAGCGGGTCGCAGTCGGTGCAAGCCCGCCAGTTGATCGATCGAAACTTCAACGGGCTCTCGAGCTACGGCCTGATGGTCGTGGTGCATTCGCCGACGGCCGTCGCCGGCGATCCGAGCTTCGACATGACGGTGGCGGCCGTCGAGCGCAGGCTGCGTGCCGACGGGGCGGTGCGTGTCGTCGTTCCTCCGCAGCCCGGTGCCTCGATCTCGCCGGATGGACACACCGCGATCGTGCAGGCGGGCGCGGCCCGCGACTCCAACGCGATGGTGCGAGCCGCCGAGGATCTGAAGGGGCCCCTGCACGCCCTGGGAGCGAACGGCGTCCAGGTGAACCTGACCGGAGCCCCCGGTATGTGGTCGGACTTCAACGCGGCCAACAAGAGCGCGATGCTCCGCTCCGAGGTGATCTCCTGGCCCGTGACCGTGGCGATCATGCTGGTCGCCTTCGGATCCCTCGTCGCCGCCGGATTGCCGCTGATGCTCACGATGGTCGGCCTCGTCGCAGCCGCCGGCTCGCTCTACCTGAGCACGAAGGTCATGCCGGTCTCGATCTGGGCGATGAACTTCGCGCTGATGTTCGCACTGGCGCTGGGCATCGACTACGCGCTCTTCGTGATCCACCGCTTCCGCGGCGCCTTCTTCGGATCGAAGCTGCAACCCGAGGAGGCGGTCGCGCAGAGCATGGACACCGCCGGTAAGGCGGTGCTCTTCTCGGGCATCACGGTGCTGATCTCGCTGAGCGCGGTGATGCTCGTGCCGAGCCCCGCCTTCCGGTCGATGAGCCTCGGGATCATGCTCGCCGTGATCTTCGTGCTGGCGGCCACCCTCACCCTGCTGCCCGCCGTTCTCGCCAAGCTCGGTCCCAGGGTGGACAAGCTCTCGCTGCCCTGGGTGCACTCCGGCGAGCACCGCTCGCCTCGTTTCGCCGCCTGGGGAGAGCGGCTCTGGCGCCATCCCTTCCGCTACGGCGTTCCGGCGCTCGGCGTTCTGGTCCTGCTCGCCCTGCCCGTGACCCAGCTCAAGACCGCGATGCCTTCGATCAAGGTGGTGCCCTCCGGTGACTCCTCACGCGTCGGCTACCAGCAGGTCCAGGCCGCGCTCGGACCGGGGGCGACGGGTCCGCTTCAGCTCGTGACGCCGGCCGCTGAGGCGTCGAGCCTTGCCGCGGCCGTCCAGCATGACCCCGGCATCGCCCGGGTCATGCCCGCGCAGCGATCCGGCGGCCTGGCGCTGGTGCAGGCGATCCCCAAGCAGGATCCCTCCAATCCCGCTGTCGGAGCGACGATCGACCGGCTAAGGGCCGATCTGCCGGCGGGGACGCTGGTCGGTGGAGCGGTGGCCGAGAACCACGACCTTCAGGCGGCGCTCTCCGCCAAGACCCCTCTGGTGATCGGCGTGGTCCTCACCCTCGGCTTCGTTCTGCTGCTGTTCGCGCTCCAGGCCCCGCTGATCGCCGCCGCAGGGGTCGCAACCAACCTGCTCGCTACCGGAGCGGCGTTCGGCGTGGCGAAGTGGATCTTCCAGGACGGGGCGCTTCACTCCCTGCTCGGCTTCGAGCCCCAGGGGTTCCTCGACGCCTGGGGGCCCGTGTTCTTCTTCGCGATGATCTTCGCGATCTCGATGGACTACACGGTGTTCCTGCTCTCCTCGGCGCGGGAGCACTGGGACCGCACTCATGACGCCAAGGAGGCGATGGTCGGCGGCCTCGCGCATTCCGGGCGAGTGATCTTCGCGGCGGGTGCGGTGATGGTGGCCGTCTTCTTCACCTTCGCGCTCTCCGGGCCGCTGCCACCGAAGGAGATGGGGCTGATCCTCGGAATCGCCGTGCTGCTGGACGCGATGCTGATCCGGCTGCTGCTGATGCCGGTCCTCCTCCGGTTGCTAGGCCCATGGGCCTGGTATCTGCCGCGCTGGGCCGACCGGGTGCTCCCCGCCGTCCGGTTCGGTCACGGCGAAGAAGTGTCGGCGAGGCTTAGCTAGGACTTCGCCGGGAGGCAGTAGCCGTACGCGGTCAGCTGGGGGGCCGCGCCGAAGAAGCCGTAGGCGTTCGCCGAGAAGGTGCCGTCCTGGTTGAACGTGCCCGCGGCGAACAGGGCGTCGGTCGATCCGTTCAGGCTGAAGCCGCCGGTGACCAGGCGCTTGCCCGCGGGGCAGGTCGGGGTGGTCGTCGTCGCGGAGCCACCGGCGCCGACCGGGGCGGGGGAGGAGGCGACCTCGGTGAGGATCGGCCTCTTCATCCGGGCGCAGTAGGCGATCGCGGTGAGCTCGCCGGAGCCGGTGCCGTAGGCATGGCCGCTCACGACCCAGGCGTTGGTGCCCACGGCGTGAGACTCGGTGACGTAGTCGCCGCCATCGCTTCGGAAGTCCGTTCGCTGGAAGCCGCCCGAGACCAGGGACTGGCCCTTCGGACATGTCGCGGTCACGGTCTTCGTCTGTCCGGGGCGCAGGTAGACGGTGTTGTGGGGAGTGGGGGTCGCCGGGATCACGCCGAACCCGCACATGGCCTGGACGGTGACGTCCCGTGCCGTCGTGGTCCCCGGGCTCGGGTCCAGGAAGACGACGCTGATGTGCCAGCCACGCTGGGCGCCGAGGCGCTCATATGAATGCGGGTAGATGCCCTCGCCGTCGGAGCCCGTCGGTGGGCTGATCGACATCCCGCCGCCGACCGGGAACCTGCCGCCGGGGCAGAGAGTCTGGAGGCGAGGGGCGGTGTCCGGCTGGGTGACGTGGAAGGTCTTGGTGGCGAGGGTCAGGTTGGTGAGCGGCTTTGCGAGGCCGGGGGTCGCGGCGCCCTTGTGGCCCTGCAGGCGGACCGTTCCCTGCTTGGAGTCCAGGACATAGATGCCGCCGACCGCCCGCAGCGCCATCCGGAGGTGGTCGCAGTTGGTGCCCTGCTTGAGGACGTAGACCTGGTTGACGTTGCCGAGCGACTTGGTGTTCCGGGCGACGCCGACCTTGCGGTGGCTGGAATCGTGGATCGCGTGGGCGAGCTGAGGTGGGGCTGGGTAGCAGCCCGCGGGATTGAACCGCCGCTCGAAGAGGGCGATCTTGTAGGCCCCCTCGAGCCGCTTCGTCGCGATGTTGAACCCGGCCGTGATGCCGAACGCACTCGGCACGGAGACGAGGAGGCCGGCGACGACGGCGGTCAGGGTGATGAGGAGGGTGATTCGCTTCATGGATCGATCAGAACCCCTCGGCTCCCGAGAAGTTGCGCGGATACTGCCAGCCTCCCGGGCGGGGACGCTTAGCGATACATTTCCGCTCGCGTGTATCACTAGCGCCCACAGGAGAGGAACGATGAGAGGAGACAGGATGCCCAGGCGGGTTGCTCTGATCACGGTGGCGGCCGCTGCGCTGTGGGCGGGATTCGCCCCGGCCGCGGGCGGGAAGGTGCCCGTCAAGTTCAAGACGATGGCGGGCTTCCCCTCGCCCGGCACCCCGGCCAACCTGAACGTGGTCGGCGTCCTGAAGACCGGAAACCCCAAGGCTCGCAACGTCCTCGTCCTCAATCCCGGCACCTCGGCCAGCGCCGCCTACTTCGAGCCCGTGGCCAAGACGATCACGAAGCTGCTGCCCGACTGGCAGGTCTGGGCCGTCGAGCGCCGTGAGAACTTCCTCGAGGACCAGTCCGAGCTCAACCTCTTCAAGCAGGGCAAGGTCAGCCCATCCGCGTTCTTCGACTACTACCTCGGCCAGATCGGCCAGCCGGGCGCCTACCAGCCGGTGCAGGACTCGGCGGTGCCGTTCGCGCGGGAGTGGGGGATGAACACTGAGATCGAGGACCTGCGCGTCGTGGTCCGGGCCGCCGCCAGAGGTGGCCGCAACGTGGCGATGGGAGGCCATTCGCTCGGCGGATCGATCGCCACTGCCTACGCGACCTGGGACTTCAACGGCCGGCCGGGCGGACGGGACCTCTCGGGCCTCGTCCTGATCGATGGCGCGAGCAGCCCGACTCCGGTGACCGTTGACCAAGCCAACACCTCGCTGTCGGATCTCCAGACCTCATCGCCATGGCTGTCGTTCGGAGGCATCCCCGCGCCCTTCGCCGGACTCTTCGGGACGGTCGGCTCCTCTCTGACGAAGGCCGTCCCGAACGAGCCGTCGATCTTCGCCACGTGGCCGCTGCTGCCCTCGAACCTGAAGGCGCCACCGGGCATCAACCCGACGAACGAGGCCGGCTTCGGCTACGACACCGACGCCAAGACCTCACCGCCGTCGCTGGTCGCAGCACAGGTCCACTCCGGACAGCTGGCCGCGAGCGGAGATCCCCGCGGCTGGGATCGAGCCGGGGCGATCACCCCGATCCAGCGCTGGGCCAGCATGTTCTCGGGCTGGGGTCTCCAGAACCTGGACGGCACGGCCTGGTACCACCCGATGCGGCTGACGATCGACTCCGGGGCCGTCGGTGACGGCATCGCGAACCCGGCCCAGTCCGTGCTGAACGTGCACTCGACCGACGCGACGAAGCTGCGCAAGAGCCTGCGGATCTACGCCTTCGGCGCTGCGCTCGGCGGCTCGCGGGTCCTCTTGGCGGCGCAGGCCCTGGCCGCGAAGGCCGGCATTCCTCGCCGGAACTTGAAGCTGGTCGACCGCTCGGCGACCTACGCGCACAACGACCCGAGTGCCGCGGCGCCGAAGGTGAACGTCTTCCTGAAGCGGCTGATCCCCTTCCTGACCGGGATCAGCGAAGGCAAGGGCAAGGCTGAGAAGAAGACGAAGAAGTAGTAGCCGGGGCTAGCTGCTCTCGACCGGCCGCCCGCTGCGCTCCCAGGTGCCCACGCCGCCGTCGGCGACGTGGAGGACGCGCTCGAACCCCTCGCGCTGGAGGATCGAGGCCGCGAGGCCGCTGCGCTTGCCGCCGCTGCAGATTGCGGCGATCGTCGAGTTCCGTGGCAGCTCGTCCAGACGCTCGGACAGGGCGGGATACGGGATGTGGACCGACGCCGGTATGTGGGCATCGGCGAACTCGTCCTCGTCGCGGACATCGAGGATCAGCACCGCCTCCGTATCGAGGCGTTCCGCCAGGTCATCGGAGTCGATCAGCTCGATGGTCTGCACCCCTCGGTCCTCCGCCCTCCAGGCTGTCATCCCGCCCTCGAGATAGCCGATCACGCTCATGCCCACGCACGCCAGCAGCTCGGCGGCGTCGAGCTCGTAGCCGTCTGAGCCGGCGACGACGATCACGCGCGTCTCGGGCCCGAGGACGTTCGCGACCTTGGTCGCGAAGCCGGTCTCGTAGGCCGATGCGCTGATCGCGCCGGGGATGTGCGCCTCGGCGAATTGGGCGTTCGTCCGCGCGTCGACGACTATCGCCCCGCCCGCGACAGCGGCCTCGACCTCCCGCGGCGGCATCGGCACCGGCGTCGCCAGCCGCTCGACCAGGGGCCCGCGATTGAGGGAGACGATGTGCTCGACATTCGGGGGTGGATCGGCGAGCGTGCCAATTGCGTCCTCGACGAACTCGGACTCCTTCTCGAAGCTCAGGGCCCGGTTGTGGTGGCGCTCGAAGCCGATGGTCGAGGACGATTTCTCGTCGATCCCTGCGCTGCCGCAGGCCGAGCCGCCGAGATGACCGGGCCAGACCTCGACGTCGTCGGGAAGGGGCATCAGCCGTTCGTGTAGGGAGCGAAATATTCCCGTCGCCCCCTCGCGCGCGTCGACGGCCAAATCCGGCCTTGCAACATCGCCCACGAAGAGCGAGTCCCCGGTCAGCACCGCCCAGGGATCGCTCGCTTCGGGCCTTGTCCCTGAGCAGAAAGCTCGTGTGCTCGGGCCGGTGCCCCGGCGTGTGCACGGCCTCGATCTCGATGTCGCCGATCTCGAGCCGCCACCCATCCTCGAATGCTTCATGCGGATACTCCACCTCGGCCAGGGCGTGAATGTGGATCGTCGCCCCGGTGGCGCTTGCCAGGCGGCCGTGTCCCGAGACGTGATCCGCGTGGTTGTGCGTCTCCAAGATGTGCTCGATACGCAGGTCGTGCAGCCGGCTGAGCTCGAGGTAGACGTCGATCTCCCAGCGGGGATCGATGACCGCCGCGAGGCCCGCGTCGCTGTCGCCGATCAGGTAGGAGGCGCATCCCAGGTCCTCGTGAACTATCTGCCGGAAGAGCATCGCCCTCCAGCTTAGAATCGAGCTAGGCGCCCGTGAAGTTCGCTTCCCGCTTCTCGACGAAGGCGATCACGCCCTCCACGAAGTCCTTGCTCTGGCCCTGGTCGCGCTGGGCGTCCGCCTCCGCCTCGAGCTGGCCGGCGAGATCGGCGTAGAGGCGCCGGTTGAGCAGGCGCTTCGAGCCCGCGTAGGAGCGGGTCGGGCCGTTGGCAAGCCGCTCGAGCAGGGCGCCGGAGACGGACTCGAGCTCGTCGTCGGCGACGACCTGGTTGATCAGCCCCCAGTCGAGCGCCTGCTCCGGCGGGGACGCGCTCGCCGAGCATCGCCATCTCCGCAGCGCGCGCATAGCCCACCCGGGCCGGGATGAAGGCGGTCGACCCGCCATCCGGCACGAGGCCGATGTTGACGAAGGCGAGCAGGAAGTAGGCGGACTCGGCCGCGACGATCAGATCGGCGGCGAGCGCGAGGGAGCAGCCGATTCCGACAGCGGGCCCGTTGACGGCACTCACCACGGGCTTCGGCATCTCCCGCAGCTCGGCGATGATCGGGTGGTAGATCTCCTTCAGGCGGGCGCTCAGGTCCGGGAGGCCGCCCTCGCCGCCGCCTCGCTGCTCCTTCAGGTCGGCTCCGGAGGAGAAGCCGCGGCCGGCGCCGGTGACCAGGACGGCCCTGACGGCGTCGTCGCCCGCCACCGTGTTCACCGCGTCGCGCAGGTCGTTTCCGAACTGCTCGTTCCAGGCGTTCAGGGCGTCGGGGCGGTTCAGCAGGATGCGGGCGGCGGGGCCCTCGGTGGTCAGGTCGATGGTCTCGTGGCTTGGCATCTCGGTCCTTTCGTTCCGCTCGGGGCTTCAGGTGTCGTTGGTGGTTCTTACGAGCCGGGCGGTCGCCTGGCCTTGGGCAAGGACGGTTCCATCGTCGGCGATCAACTCCAGGGCGAGGCGCCCGCGATCGGGCGGCGCGGCCGCGGCGGCCCGGCCGGGCGCGGGCTTGCCGCGCAGGCCCGCCCAGGCCGCGTCCGCCAGCTCGTCGACGAAGGTCGTGGGCGCGCGGTCCAGCTGCCCGGCGAGCCATCGCTGCGCGATCGCGTGCGCCGGGCCGGTGACGATCGCCGAGATCACGAGCATCGAGCGCGGGCGGATCTCACCCCGCTCGATCAGCGGCGCCATCCACTCCCGGATCGCCGTCGCGACCCGGCGATTGAGCTCCTCGACCTCGGAGCCGCCCTGCGAGTCCCAGTCGAGGTGGCCGCGCATGTAGACGAAGCGGGCGAGGTCGGGGTGCTCCTCGATCCAGCGCAGCTGATGGGCGATCACGCCGCGCACGGCGGAGCGCAGGGAACGCGGCTTGCGTCCCATCAGGTCCCAAAGACCCTCGTGGAAGGAGCCGATGGCCTCGACGAAGAGCGCGTCGGCGATCGCCTCCTTGGTGGGGAAGTGGTGAAAGAGGGCGCCGTTGGAGACCTCGCTGCGAGTGCGGATGTCGGCGATCGTCGTCTGCGCGTAGCCGTCCTCGAGGAATCCGGCCAGCGCCGCGTCGAGCACCCGGCGCCTCGTGTCCGTCGCAGCCATCACTGACAGAGTAACACTCCGGAGAAATGCTCTGTTCGCCAATCGGCTTTCATACGCTTGCTTTGACTCAAGCCGAGCGCAGGAACGCGCCTCGCTATCTGCCACGGCCCGTGGGCAAGCTGCTGACCCGTGCGCTGCAGCGCTCCGTTCAGCGGACCTGGATCCCGATCCGCGCACAGCGCGCCTGGACCGAGGCCGCGGCAAAGGTCGCTCGGGTCCCCGGCGGAGTATCGATCGAGCATGGAGCCCTGGGCGGGCGCCCGTCCGACCGGATCGAGTCCGAGGGCGCCGACACCTCCCGCGCCGTCCTCCATCTCCACGGCGGCGCCTACGTGATCGGCTCTCGCGGGACCCATCGCGCCCTCGCGGCGAACATCGCCCTGGCGGTCAACGCTCCCGTCCACCTGCCCGAATATCGCCTGGGGCCGGAGCAGAAGCATCCGGCCGCGCTCGATGACGCCCTCGGCGCGTACCGGGAGCTGCTCGCCTCCGGCGTCGAGCCGAAATCGGTCGTGGTCGCCGGGGATTCCGCCGGCGGCGGGCTGGCGGTGGCGCTGGCGCTCCGGCTGCGAGACGAGGGGGAGCCGCTCCCAGGTGGCCTGGCCATCCTGAACGGCTGGCTCGATCTGACCTGCTCGGGCGCCTCGATGCACGCCAACGCCCGGCGGGACGTCGGGCTCTTCCGCGAGTGGACCGTTCACGGCGGCGAGCTCTACCGCGGCGATGCCGATCCCCTCGATCCAGCTCTCTCCCCGGTCGGGGCAGACCTGCACGGCCTGCCGCCGACCTATCTCCAGGTCGGGACGCACGACATCCTCCTGAGCGATTCAGAGCTGTTCGCCGAGCGCGCGCGTGCGGCCGGTGTCGACGTGGGGCTGAGGCGCGTCGAGGGGATGTGGCACGACTTTCAGGTCGCCGCCGGGCTGCTGCGGGAGGCGGACGAGGCGATGGCCGACCTCGGCGGGGCGCTGGACGACATCTGGGCGGGCAGGCCGCTGGCGGCGCGAGCCGGCTTCGCCTCGAGCAACGGCTCGGGGAATGGCGGGCCGGTCCGCTCGCCCAGGGTCGCGATCATCGGCGCCGGCTTCGGCGGCATCGGGCTCGCGATCACGCTGAAGAAGGCGGGGGTCAACTCCCTGACCATCTTCGAGAAGGCCGAGGGCATCGGCGGGGTCTGGCGCGACAACACCTATCCAGGGGCAGCATGCGACGTTCCCTCACATCTCTACTCGTTCTCCTTCGAGCCCAATCCCGACTGGAGCCGCCGCTACTCGCCGCAGCCGGAGATCCTCGATTACCTCGAGCACTGCGTCAACAAGTACGGCCTGCGTCCCGACCTGAGGCTGGGGACCGAGGTTTCGCGAGCTGAGTTCGACGAGGACGCAGGGACCTGGCGGATCGAGATCGCCGGGGGCGAGACGGTCGAGGCCGACGCGCTCGTCTCGGCCTGCGGGCAGCTCAGCCGCCCGGCCCTCACGCGGATCGAGGGAGCGGAGCGCTTCAATGGCCCGATCTTCCACACCGCTCGCTGGGATCACGGCGTCGACATCGACGGCAAGCGGGTGGCGGTGATCGGAACCGGCGCGAGCACGATCCAGGTCGTTCCGGCGATCGCCGATCGGGTTGCTCAGCTCGACGTCTACCAACGCTCCGCGCCGTATGTGATCCCGAAGAAGGACCGCCCGTACATGCCCTGGGAGAGGCGGCTCTTCCGCTGGTTCCCGCCGGCGCGGCTGCTCGCCCGCTTCACCCAGTGGCTGTTCTTCGAGATCTTCATCGCGGCCTTCAATCAGTTCAAGGCGGTGGGCAGACTCGGCGTGGGGATGTTCGAGCGCAATCTCGACGATCAGGTATCCGACCCCGAGCTCAAGCGTGCCCTGACCCCCGACCACGTGCTCGGCTGCAAGCGGGTGCTGATCTCACCCGATTACTACTCGACCCTTGCGAAGCCGAACGTCGAGCTCGTCACCCAGGGCGTTCGCGAGCTGACGAAGACCGGGGTAGTCGCCGAGGACGGCACCGAGCGGCCGGCCGACGTGGTCGTCCTCTCGACCGGATTCGAGAGCACGCGCTTCCTCGCCCCAATGGAGATCCGCGGCCGCGACGGGCGCGATCTGAACGAGGTCTGGCGGGAGGGCGCGAACGCATACCTCGGCATGACGGTCGCGGGCTTTCCGAATCTGTTCGTCATGTACGGACCCAATACCAACCTCGGGTCCGGCTCGATCATCTTCCAGCTCGAGAGCCAGATGAGCTACATCGCGGATGCCGTCGAGAGGCTGCGGCGCACCGGAGGATGGCTTTCGGTGCGGCCGGAGGTGCAGCGGGCCTTCGACAGCGAGATGCAGAGCCGCCTCTCCACCTCGGTCTGGCAGACCGGCTGCAACAACTGGTACCTCGACGAGCACGGCCGGAACACCAACAACTGGCCGGGCTTCACGCTGGAATACCGGCGCCGAACCCGCCACCTCGATCCGCGCGACTACGAGGCTCGGTCGAGCACCCTGGCCGGGTAGCCGCCCTCGGAGAACAGCTTCAGCAGCCGCTCGGCGTGATCGGGCCCGCGCGTCTCCAGCACGAGCTCGATCCCGGTCTGCCCCACCGACAGGCCGACTCCCTCGCGGACGTGGTCGACGTCGATCAGGTTGGCACCACCCTCGGCGAGCTTGGTGAGCAGGGCGGCAAGCGAGCCGGGCGCATCGGGGATCGTGGTGAACACACGCAGGCGACGGCCGCGCTCGGTCTCGTGATGGCGGGCGATGTCGGCGAGGACGCCGGTGTCGACGTTGCCGCCGGAGAGGATCACGACGGTGGTGCCGGATTCAGCGGGCGCGACCGCACCTCGCCGAAGCGCAGCCACCCCGGCCGCTCCCGCCCCCTCGACGACCAGCTTGGTCCGCTCGAGCAGCAGCATGATCGCGTCGGCGATCGCGTCCTCGTCCACCTCGACGATCTGGTCCACCAGGCTGTCGAGCAGCGGCCCGGTGAGCTCGCCCGGCTGCTTCACGGCGATCCCGTCGGCGAGCGGGCACTGCGATCGGATGCCGACCACCTCGACGTCCTCGCGCACGGCCTTGATCGCGGCGGCGATCCCCGAGGAGAGCCCGCCGCCGCCGACGGGGATCAGGACCTTGGCGAGGTCGGGCACCTCCTCGAGCAGCTCGAGTCCGATCGTCCCCTGTCCGGCGATCACCGCGGGGTCGTCGTATGGATGGATGAAGGCGAGGTCGTGGGTCTCGGCGTACTCGCGGGCGTCCTCGACGCAGGCGTCTATCGACTCGCCGCGCAGCACGATCTCCGCGCCCGACTCGCGCGCGGCCGCGATCTTCGCCAGGGCCGCTCGCTCGGGCATGAAGATGGTTGCTGCCAGGCCACGAGCGCGGGCGGCGTAGGCGACAGACTGGCCATGATTGCCGGCGCTGGCGGCGACCACGCCCTCGGTCCCGTCATCGAGGCCGGCGATCTTGTTGAGGGCGCCGCGCAGCTTGAACGAGCCGGTGCGCTGGAGGTTCTCGGCCTTGAGCGCGATGGTGCCGCCCGTCGTCCGGGACAGGTAGCGCGATTCGATCACCTGCGTGTGGCGCACCACATCGGCGACCACCTCGCGGGCGCGCTGGACGTCCTCGAGGGAGACGTCGCTCACAGCAGCGTCCTCAGCGGGGATCCATGTCCAGCGGAACGGTGGCGTCCATCTCCACCATCGCACCCTTCGGGAGCGCGGCGACCCCGACCGTCGTCCGGACCGGGAACGGCTGCTCGAAGAAGGTCGCGTACACGTCGTTGACCTTTGGGAACTCCGCCATGTCGGTCAGGTAGATCCCGATGCGCGCCGCGTTCGACAGCCGGGTGCCGGCGGCCCGGCAGACGGCCTCCAGGCTCTTCAGGCATCTGCTCGCCTGCTCTGCGATCCCGCCGTCCACCAGTTCGCCGCTCTCCGGGTCGAGCGGCACCTGGCCGCTGCAGTAGAGGACTCCGTTCGCCACCACGGCCTGTGAGTACGGGCCGATCGGAGCCGGCGCGTCCCCGGTCTCGACGGTTCGCCTCGCGCTTTGGGGTGCGTCCATGCCGGCCCTCCTCGGGATTCGCCAGTATCTCAATGATGATGAGGGTCCACCGATGAGGGCGCTCGCCATCGTGCACCAGGAGGACGCGGGGCCGGGCGTGTTCACCGACGAGATGCGCGAGCGCGGGGTGGAGCTGGACGAGTGGGTCCTCTCCCAGCGAGGAGCCGGGCCGCCGCTCGAGATCGCCGAGTACGACGCCGTCCTCACCTTCGGCGGCGCCATGCACGCCGATCAGGAGGACCGCCATCCATGGCTCCGCTTCGAGAAGGACTTCCTCACGGCGATGATCGACGACCGGATGCCGGTGCTGGCGGTCTGCCTGGGCAATCAGCTCCTGGCTGAGGCGGCCGGTGGCTCCGCGCGTCGGGCGAGCGAGCCGGAGATCGGCTGGTGCGAGGTCGAGATCACCGACGAGGGGAAGGCGGATCCGTTGATCGGTCCGCTGGCGCCGACCTTCACCGCGTTCCAATGGCACAGCTACGAGGCGCTGCCGCCGGCGGGCGCGCCGATCCTCGCCCGCAGCCCTGTCTGCGCGCAGGCATACCGTGTGGGTGAGGCCGCCTGGGGGATCCAGTTCCACGCCGAGGTGAGCGCTGGCGACGCCGAGGCCTGGGTCGACGACTACCGCTCGGACGAGGACGCCGTCCGGATCGGTCTCGACCCCGACGCCCTGCGCACCGAGACGCGAGAGAAGATCGGCGACTGGAACCGGCTCGGCCGGGAGCTCTGCGGCCGGTTCCTGGAGGTGATGGGGCGAGCATGACCCTCGGCCGCTACGCGTGCACCGTCCCGGTCACGCCCGGCAACAGCGTGCGCTGCACGAACAACCTGACGGCGCACGGCTTCGAGGTCTCCGCGGACTCGGTTTCGCTCTTCTAGTCGGGCCGCAACGTCGGCCCGCTGGTTTTGGTTCCTGTGCTGGGGGGCAAACCGCTCGCATCGACGCCGAACGAGAGCGGTTGCTCCACATTTACCTCGCCGACCACCTTGCCGGGTCGGGAGGAGGTGTATCGCTGGCCAAGCGGATGGCCAAGGAGAATCAGGGCAACGAGTTCGGCCGCGAGATGAGCCAGATCGCGGCGGCGATCGAAGAAGACCAAGCGGCGCTCGAGCGAATCCTGAAGAGCGTCGGCGCCCGGACGCGGCGATGGCGTCAGGCGGGAGCCATCCTGGGGGAACGCCTGTCACGGCTGAAGCCGAACGGAAAGCTCTTCAGCTACTCGCCACTCAGCAGGGTGCTGGAACTCGAGGGATTGATCTTGGGGGTGAGCGGAAAGCTCCAGCTCTGGCGCTCGCTGCTGGAAGCACGGAGCCAAGACTCCCGTTTCGATGTCGCCGCGCTCGAACGGCTGCGCGAGCGCGCCGAGGAGCAACGCCGCCAGCTGGAGCAGCTGCACGCCCGCGCCGCCAAGCAGGCGTTCTGACGTCGGCTGGCGACGCTATTCGGGAGTGACGTAGGCGCCCGAGAGCCCGCCGTCGACGAGGAAGGTCGAGGCGGTCACGTATGAGCTGTCGTCGCTTGCCAGGAAGAGCGCTCCCTGGGCGATCTCCCTGGCCTCGGCGAAGCGCCCCATCGGCAGGTGGATCATCCGGCGGGCCGCCTTCTCGCGGTCCTTGGCGAAGAGCTCCTGTAGCAGCGGGGTGTTGACGGGGCCGGGGCAGAGGGCGTTCACCCGGACACCGCGCTTGCCGAACTCGACGCCCAGCTCGCGGGAGAGGGAGAGCACGCCGCCCTTCGAGGCCGTGTAGGAGACCTGCGAGGTCGCGGCGCCCATCACGGCGACGAACGACGCGGTGTTGATCACCGAACCGCCGCCGGAGTCGAGCAGGTGCGGGATGCCGTGCTTGCAGCAGAGGAAGACCGACTTCAGGTTGACGTCCTGGACCCGCTGCCAGGCCTCGAGCGAGGTGTCCAGGACCGAGACGTCGTCGTCCGGGCTGATCCCGGCGTTGTTGAAGAGGACGTCGATGTGGCCCATCTGCTCCGCGGCCTTCGCGTACATCGCGCGGACGGAGTCCTCGTCGGCGACGTCGGCCTGGAGGGCGAGCTCGCCCTCGGCCCCCTCCGCCAGGTCAACGCCCACGACGCGGGCGCCCTCCTCCGCGAAGAGCCGTGCCGTCTCGGCGCCGATCCCGCTCGCGGCGCCCGTGATCACGCACACCTTTCCGTCGAGTCGGCCGGCCATCAGCCCTCGATGGCCATGTAGACGTTCTTGACCTCGCTGTAGGCCTCGAGCGCGTCGGGGCCGAGCTCGCGCCCGACGCCGGACTGCTTGAAGCCGCCGAAGGGCGTCGAGACCCGGACCGAGGTGTTCGAGTTGATCGAGATCACGCCGGTCTCCATCGCGCGGGCGACGCGCATGGCCTTCGCCCCGTCGCGGGTCCAGACGGATCCCGAGAGGCCATAGATGGTGTCGTTGGCGGTCCGGATGGCCTCGGCCTCGTCGTCGAAGGGGATCACGCATGCGACCGGCCCGAAGATCTCCTCGCGCGCGGGCCGGTCGTCGTTCGAGACCGGCGCCAGGACCGTCGGAGGGAACCAGTAGCCGGGGCCGTCCGGAGCGGAGCCGCGGAACGCGACGGGCGCACCGCCGTTGACGTAGGAGGAGACGGTCTCGAGCTGGTCCGCGGAGATCAGCGGTCCCATCTGCGTGGATTCGTCGAGCGGATCGCCGACCTTCATGGACGTGACGGCGCTCTCGAGCGCCGACATGAACTCGTCCATCGCCGAGCGCTCGACGAGGATGCGCGAGCGGGCGCAGCAGTCCTGGCCGGCGTTGCCGAAGACCGCGAGCGGGGCGGAGGAGGCGGCGGCCTCGAGGTCGGCGTCGCCGAAGATCACGTTGGCGCTCTTCCCGCCGAGCTCCAGGGTGACCCGCTTGATCGTCGACGCAGCTCCCTCCGCGATCCCGCGACCGACCTCCGTCGAGCCGGTGAAGGCGACCTTGGCGACGTCGGGGTGCTCGACGAGCCGCTGCCCGCAGACCGAGCCCGGCCCGGCGACGACGTTGAGGACCCCCTCGGGCAACCCCGCCTCCACGGCGATCTTCTCGAGCTCGATCGCGGTGAGCGGCGTCAGCTCCGCCGGCTTCAGGACGATCGTGTTCCCCGCTGCCAGCGCGGGGGCGACCTTCCAGGAGGCGATCGTGAGCGGGAAATTCCATGGAGTGATCAGCCCGACCACCCCGAGCGGCTCGCGGAAGGTCATGTCCACGCCGCCCGCGACGGGGATCGTCTTGCCGGTCAGCCGCTCCGGCGCTCCGGCGTAGTAGCGGAAGGTCTCGACGACCATCCCCATCTCGCCGCGGGCGTCGGAGATCGGCTTGCCTGCGTTGCGGGCCTCGATCTTGGCGAGCTCCTCGAGGTGGCCGCCGATCGCGTCGGCCAGCCGGTGCAACAGCGCGGAGCGCTCGGCGGGCGGTACCGCACGCCATTCCGGGAAGGCCGACCGGGCGCGTTCGACCGCTTCGTCGGTCTCCTCCTTTCCGGCGCGGGGAAGCTCGGCCATCACCTGCTCCGTGGCCGGCTCTATGACGCGGATCGCTTCCTTGCTCGCCACGCCGCGACGATATAGGGTCCGGCCGTGGCGTCAGGGGACAAGGGCAAGGAAGCTTCCCCCAGACCCGGCGGCCCCGGCGGTACTCGCGGCATGCTCTCTCTCGACGAGCTCCGCAAGGCGGGCGAGGACGGAACGATCGACACGATCGTCACCGCCTTCACCGACATGCAGGGGCGGCTGTTCGGCAAGCGCATCCAGATCGAGTACTTCCTCGACGAGGTGACCGGCCATGGAGTGGAGGGCTGCAACTACCTCCTCGCCCTCGACATGGACATGGAGCCGCTTCCCGGCTACGAGATGGCGAACTGGGAGGCTGGCTACGGCGACTTCGGGATCCAGCCGGACATGTCGACCCTGCGTGTGATTCCGTGGCTCGACCGCACCGCGCTGGTGCTCGCCGACGTGGTCAATGAGGACGGCAGCCCCGTCGTGGCCTCGCCACGGCAGATCCTGATCGCCGTCTATGAGCGCGCCCTGGAGATGGGCTTCACGCCCTATGCGGCATCGGAGCTCGAGTTCTATCTCTACAAGGAGAGCTACGCCGAGGCCTGGGAGAAGGGCTACAAGGACCTCACCCCGACGATCCCCTACATCCTCGATTACCACATCCTCGCCACCACCATGGACGAGGCCTATCTAGGGCCGATCCGCAGGGGGATGATGGGCGCGGGGATTCCGGTCGAGTTCTCCAAGGGCGAGGCCTGGTATGGCCAGCACGAGGTCAACTTCCGCTACGCCGACGCGGTCACCTCCGCCGACCGCCACACGATCTACAAGAACGGGGTCAAGGAGATCGCGTTCCTCAACGACATCTCGGCGAGCTTCATGGCGAAGCCGTCGGAGGACGACATCGGCAGCTCCTGCCATCTCCACCAGAGCCTGGTCGACAAGGATGGGAAGAGCGTCTTCGTCGATGACAACGGCGAGGAGACCGACACCTTCATGCACTTCATCGGCGGCATGCGGAACCACATTCGCGAGCTTGCCCTCTTCGTCGCCCCGGCGATCAACTCGTACAAGCGCTACGCCGCCGAGAGCTGGGCACCGACCTCGGTCTCCTGGGGCCGCGACAACCGAACCTGCGGCTTCCGCGTAGTCGGCCACGGCCAGTCACGGCGGGTGGAGTGCCGGATCCCCGGAGCGGACGCCAATCCCTACCTGGCTTTCGCCGCTCTGCTGGCGTCCGGGCTCGACGGCATCGAGAACAAGACCGATCCGGGTCTCGAGCTGAAGGGCAACGCCTATGAGGCGGTCGAGGCCGAAGCCTTCCCGTCGTCGCTCCGCGAGGCGGTTGCGGAGTGGGAGAAGTCGGACTTCGCGAAGAAGGCGTTCGGCGATGCCGTGCACAAGCACTATCTGAACTACGGCAAGCTCGAGCAGGACCTGTTCGACAAGGTCGTGACGGACTACGAGCGCCGTCGTATGTTCGAGAGAGGCTAGGCGGGCGCGCCGACCGCGCCGAAGCCCGCGGCCTCGCGAGCTCGCTCCGGCTCACCGACCACGATCACTCGGCAGGGCCGCTCGGCGAGCACGGTCTGCAGGGTCTTGCCGTACAGGGGCGCTCCGTTGCGGTAGCGCAAGCCCATGACCAGGGCTGTCGCCTTCAGCTCCCGGGCCTCCTCTGCGATCGAGTGCCCAGCCTGGTTGGGCCGGGCCCGGTGGACATGGCCGCTCACCCGCAGTCCGCCGATCAGCTTGGCCTGCTCGATCTTCGATCGGGCCGCCTCCTCCTGCTCGCCCAAGGGCGCGTCGAGCGGCAGGTGGCTGGGGACGGTGACCACGGAGATCACGTGGATCGCGCGGCGTCTCTTGGAGGCCAGCTTGACCGCGGTGACCATGGTCTGCTCGGAGAAGGACTCGTCATTCTCGAAGGCCACCAGAACGCTCTTGTACTCGACCTCCTCCACGCCGAGGGGTTCCGGCAGGACCACCTTGTGGGTCTGCGAGGGAGAGAGACCCTGTGAACGGCGATAGAGCAGGTAGATCGAGATCCCGATCGCCATCCAAATCGCCCCGATCACCAGGGTGCGCGGATTCAGCGCCATCACCACGATCCAGGCGGCAAAGGTGCCGAAGCCGCCGAAGACCGCGGTCAGCGGGACGTCGAAGCCGAAGAGTCGCACGCTCCCGGGTGGTTTCCACTCGCGCTCCTTGTCGGGGTAGCGCTGTCTGAGCCGGATCACCGAGATGTGGGCGATCGTGAAGGAGAGCATCGCGCCGAAGGAGTAGAGCGTCGCCAGCAGCTTCGTCTCGCCCGGGATCAGGGTGATGATCGCGATGCCTGAGAAGACAAGGATCGCCACGTAGGGCGTGCGGTATCGGGGGTGGACCTGCCGGAGTCGCTCCGGCAGCTGCCGGTAGTGACCCATCGAGAAGGTCAGCCGGGAGACGCCGATCAGCCCGGCGTTGGTGGCGATCAGCAGGATCACCGCCGCCAGGGCGCCGACGTAGTAGCGCAGGACGTTGGTCAGCCCCCCGCTCAGTCCCAGGTTTTCCACGATGCCGAGGACGGGGTCGCCGGCGAACTTCGTCCCCAGCTCGGTCGAGTAATGGCCGCCCACGTGATGAACCGGCATCGCCGAGAGCGCTATCAGGGGAAGCAGCGCATATAGGCCGAGCACCGCCAGGACGGTCAGCCCGACCCCCTTCGGGATCGTCTTCGAGGCGTCCTTGGCCTCCTCCGACATGTTCGAGATCGTCTCGATCCCTGTGTAGGCGATCATCCCGACCGCGATCCCGAGCAGGAAGTCCCCCCAGCTCGGCGCGACACCGAGATGGACGTTGTCGACCAGGATGCTGGGGCTGAATACCAGGACCAGTCCGATCACGACCAGGATGACCTGGGTACAGAGGTCGGCGATGGCGAGGATCAGGTTGAGCCGGGTCGACTCCTGGGTCCCCTTCACATTGAGCGCGGCGAGGAAGACGATCACCGCGACGCCACCGATGATGTCGCCCGGCGAGTGGCCCAGCCACGGCCAGAACACGGCCAGGTAGTGCGGGACGAAGAAGGCCGAGATCGCGACCGTGATGATGTAGTTGAGCATTTGGCCCCAGCCCGCGAAGAAGCTGACCAGCTCGTTGAAGGCGTGGCGCGCAAAGCTCGCCGACCCACCGGCCTCGGGGAACATCACGGTCGCCTCGGCGTAGGTCGCTGCCGTGGCCATGAAGATCAGCCCTGCGATGACGAAGGCGACCGGCGTCAGGCCGAGCGCAAACGCTGCCGTGACGCCCAGTGCGTAGTAGATCGACGAGCCCACGTTGCCGTAGGCAGCGGAGAACAGCGCGCCCACGCCGTGAACACGCGCCAGCGATTCGTCCCTGGGGATCCGTCGAGCCATGACAGCCGTCCCGAATATACGCCGGGCGCAGGCGCGGCTCACTGCCGTGTGGTCGGCGGGCCATACTTGAAGGCAAGATGGAGCTGAGCACACCGCTCCTGCTGCGCAAGCCGCCTCGATCCCGCGCCCTGGGCGTTCTGGTCGCGTTCGTGGCCGTCGCGCTCACCACCCTCGCCGTCTACGCGTTGCGGAGCGTCGCCCCCGCGGTCTCCCTCGGAGTCGTCTATCTGCTTGCCGTGCTGCTCGTTTCCACCTTCTGGGGGCTCGGGCTGGGGCTGTTCACGGCACTCCTCAGCGCTCTGGCCTTCAACTTCTTTCACATCCCCCCGACCGGCCGTTTGACGATCGCTCACGGCGAGAACTGGGTCGCCCTCGGGGTCTTCCTTGCAACGGCGACCGTCGCGAGCTCGCTGGCGGAAGTCGCGAGAGCCAGGGCCCTGGACGCGGAGGCCAGGCGCAGCGAGGCCGACCTGATGGCGGAGCTGGCCCGGGTCCTGCTCGGCGGGACGAGCCTCGACTCCGCCCTGCCAGTCGCCGCGGAGCGCATCGCCAGCGCGCTGCGGCTGCCCTCGGCATCCCTGCAACGCGGCGAGGCGGCCGACCGGCCCGGCCAGCTCATCGTCCCGCTCTCTCGCCACGGAAGCCGGTTGGGCACGCTGGCACTGCCGGCCGGCATCGATCCCGACACCCTGGACCGGCTTCGTGAGCGCCTGGTGCCCGGCCTCGAGGCGTTGCTCGCGGCGGCCATCGACCGCGAGGTCCTGTTGAAGGGGACGGTCGAGACGGAGGCGCTTCGCCGGAGCGACGAGATCAAGACGGCGCTGTTGCGGACGGTCTCACATGACCTCCGCACGCCGATCACGGCGATCCGGGCCGCAGCCGAGGCACTCACCTCCCCGACCATCGAGAAGGCGGATCGGGCGGACCTTCGAGAGGCGATCATCGACGACTCGGATCGACTGGCGAACCTCGTCGACAACCTGCTGGACCTGTCCCGGCTGCGCACAGGCACGGCGGAGCCATCCCGGGACTGGGTCTCGATCGAAGAGGTCGTCGAGGCGGCCGTCGACGATCTTGGCCTCGAACCGGGCCAGTTCCAACTCTCGATCGATGACAGCCTGCCCTTCATCAGGGCCGATGCCGCGCAGCTCGAGCGGGTCTTCGTCAATCTCCTCTCCAATGCCGCCAGGTACTCAGCCGGCGAGCGGGTCTCAGTCCGTGCGCGAGAGGTCTCGGGCCGGCTCGTGATCCGGGTGGTTGACCGCGGGCCGGGGATTCCCGATCGCGACCTCGAGCGAATCTTCGAGGCCTTCTACCAGGGGCCCGACGATCCGTCGCACAGCGGGGCGGGGCTCGGGCTCGCCATCGTCAAGGGCTTCGTCGAAGCCAACGGAGGCCGCGTATCGGTCGAATCGCTGCCGGGGCAGGGGACGACCTTCGTCGTCGAGTTCGAGCTGGACGGCCCGGTGTCGGACGGCTTCGCCATCAGATCGCGGCCACAAGCGGCCGCCCCTGATAACCGCTCGGGACTTCGCCCCTCGCTCACGAGAGGGCGGCCTGGTGGCCGCTAGCCAGCGGATCCTCGTTTGCGACGACGAGATGCAGATCCGCCGGGCACTGCGGGTGATCCTCAAGGACGCCGGCTTCGAGGTGGTGGAGACAGCCGATGCCGCGGAGGCTCTTGACGCCGCGTCGGTCAAGCCACCGGATGCGGCGATCATCGACCTGCTGCTACCTGACGGCGATGGGGTGGAGGTGACCCGCAGCATCCGATCCTGGAGCGAGATGCCCATCCTGGTCCTCTCTGCGGTGGGGGAGGAGGAGCAGAAGGTGCGCGCACTCGAAGCGGGCGCCGACGACTACGTCACGAAACCGTTCGGTCCCCGGGAGCTGGTCGCGAGGCTGAACGCGGCGCTGCGCCGAGCCGGCGGAGAACCGGACGAACCGGCGATCGCAGTCGATGGGCTCCAGATCGACCTCGCGGCTCACACCGTGCTCCGCAGCGATGAGGAGATACACCTGACTCCGATCGAGTTCAGGCTGCTCACCGCCCTGGCACGCAATCGAGGACGACTGATGACCCATCGCGCCCTGCTCAAGGATGTCTGGGGGCCCGAGTGGGAGGAGGACACACAGACGCTGCGGACGCACATCGCCAACCTGCGGAGGAAGATCGAGCCGTCCGACGGGCCGCGCTACATCCACACCGACCCCGGCGTGGGCTACCGCTTCGCGGCCTGACCGCAGCCGGGGGAATCGGCCGCCCAGTCGGGGGCTTCACACAATCTTTGCGTCCGGGTGGCCGATCTTCGCGCCTTCCTGACACCCGGGCGCCGACACTCTGGGCAGATGCGATCGTCGCACCTCAAGCGCTCCACCGGTGTGGTCCGAGTCCGAACCTGGCTCCACCGCCACAAGCTGGATCTGAAGCTTGCCGGTGGAGCAGACCCGAATCTCGACCCGATGTGCAGGCAGCGGGCCCTTGAGCTGCTCGATCCTGAATCCCGCCGCCGCCTCGCCTTTTCGCTGAAAGAACTCTCACCGCAACCCTGTTCGGAGTTCAACCTGCTGGTGCGGCGATTGAGTGCGCCTGCACCTGTCAGAGCGCAGGGAGTCGCCAAGGCACACCTTCTGATCACCGACGGAACCGGGCCCCTCTGGGGTATGGGGGGCGAAGTGGAGCTGTCAGCCGCGGCGCTGGTGGCACTGGACGGTCTCGACCACGGACCGGCGCTCGATGGCTTCGATCTCTTCTGAGCGCCTTGACGAAATCTTGATGCAGGTGGGCGTAAGCCCCATATGACCTTGATGGCGCCAGGGCCATGCTCCAGCCCATGGACCTGATCTCCATCGCGATCGCCTTGGTGGTGTTCGTGGCGCTCTACTTCCTGATCGACGGGCTGGACCGCATATGAGCTTCGCCGAAGGCGCGATGCTCGTCATCTCAATCGCCCTGTTCATCTATCTCCTCTACGCGCTGCTGCGGGGCGAGAAGCTGTGACCGTCAACGGCTGGCTGCAACTGGCGATCTACTTCGCCGTGCTGACGGCGCTCGTGCCCGTCCTGGGCGGCTACATGGCGCGCGTCTACCAGGGCGAGCGCCTGCTGCTCGAGCGCCCGCTCGGCTGGCTCGAGCGCCTCATCTACCGGCTGCTCGGCCCTTCGGCGCGCACGGAGCAGGATTGGAAGGCGTATGGGAAGACGACGATCGTCTTCAGCCTCGTCTTCTGGCTGGTTCTGTACACGATCCTGCGGACCCAGGGTATTCACCCCTTCAACCCGGAGGGGTTCAACTCGGCGCCCTGGGACGTGACCTTCAACACCACCTCCTCGTTCATCACGAACACGAACTGGCAGTACTACGGCGGCGAGACGACGATGACCTACTTCTCGCAGATGGCCGGCCTCGCCGTCCAGAACTTCGTCTCGGCGGCCGTCGGCATGGCCGTCCTCGCCGCGGTGATCCGCGGCTTCGCCAGCCGCGGCGTCAAGGAGCTAGGCAACTTCTGGCGCGACGTCACCCGCACGCTGCTCTACATCCTCCTGCCGCTCGCCGCGATCGGGACGCTGATTCTCGTCTCGCAGGGTGTGGTCCAGTCGCTCGGCGGCTACGTGACGATCCACGGGCTCGGCGGCCTCGACCAGACGCTGGCGATGGGGCCCGCCGCCTCGCAGATCGCGATCAAGCAGCTGGGAACCAACGGAGGCGGGTTCTTCAACCTCAACAGCTCCTTCCCGTTCGAGAACCCGACGCAGTTCTCGGGCTTCGTCGAGATGATCTTCATCCTGCTGATCCCCGCTGCCGCCACGGCGCAGTTCGGCCGCATGGTGGGCAACCGCCGCCAGGGCTGGGCCCTGTACGCGACGATGGTGGTCTTCGCCATCAGCCTGTTCGGCGTCGCCTACGCCGCCGAGCAGAACGGATCTCCCGCCCAGCACGTCGCCGGCGAGAACACCGCCGTGGCGGATGGCACGACGGGCGGAAACCTGGAGGGCAAGGAGCAGCGCAACGGGATCACGGCCACCGCCGAGTGGGCGAACTTCACGACCGACGCCTCCAACGGTTCCGTCAACGGGGCGCACGACTCCCTCACCGGCATCGGCGGCCTCGTCCCGCTCACCAACATGATGACCGGGGAGGTGATCTTCGGCGGGGTCGGCTCGGGGCTGTACGGGATGCTCTTAACGGTTCTCCTGGCGGTCTTCATAGCCGGCCTGATGGTCGGCAGGACGCCCGAATACCTGGGCAAGAAGGTCGAGTCCCGGGAGATGAAGCTGGTCCTGATCGGGCTGCTGTTCACCCCGATGGTGGCCCTGATCGCAACCGGGATCGCGATCTCGAGCAAGTACGGCGCGCCTTCGATCTTCAATCCCGGGCCGCAGGGCTTCTCGGAGACGCTCTACGCCTACACCTCGCAGGCGAACAACAACGGCTCCGCCTTTGCGGGCTACACGGGCTTCGTACAGCCGAACGCCCCCGGCAACGCCGGGGCATACGGGATCAGCTTCGCCGACATCCTCGGCGGGCTCTCGATGCTTATGGCGCGCTACGTGCCACTCCTGTCGGCACTGGCCGTCGCGGGCTCCCTCTCGGTCAAGCGAATCGTGCCCGCCGGTCCCGGGACCTTCCGGACCGACACCCCGACCTTCGTGATCCTGCTGCTCGCGGTGATCGTGATCGTTGCGGCCCTCACCTTCTTCCCCGCACTCCTACTCGGCCCCGTTGTGCAGGGCCTGTCCAACCAGCTCTACTGAGATGAGACGCGATCTGACAGCCTCGATCATCGCCGCGGTGGCCTTCACGCTGCTGTTCGGCGTGGCCTACCCGCTGATCGCAACGGGGGTCTCGCAGGTGCTCTTCCCGAACGGGTCGGACGGCAGCCAGGTGAAGGTCGACGGCAAGGTCGTCGGCTCCAAGCTGATCGGCCAGAGCTTCACGATCCGGCACGCGATCCCGCCCGAGCAGCGCGGCAAGTTCGGCAAGAAGCAGATCAAGACGCCGGACCCGAAGTACTTCCAGCCACGTCCGTCGGTCACGACCTACAGCGGCGACACCGCCTTCTTCAACAACCTGGGGCCGAACAACCGGGAGCTGATGCAGGAGTTCAAGGGCTACATCCGCACATACCTTGCCCTGGAGCGCCCCTACAACCCGGGACTGACACGCGGGGACATTCCCGTCGACGCGATCACCTCCTCGGCGTCCGGCGTCGACCGGCACATCTCCCAGGCGAACGCCCGGATCCAGGCTCACCGGATCTCGAAGGTGCGCGGCATCCCGCTCGACCGGGTCAACCAGCTGATCGACGACAACACCGACGGACGAGCTCTCGGCGTCCTCGGCGAGCCCGGAGTGAACGTGCTCGAGCTCAACATCGCTCTCGATAAGGAGTCCCAGTAGTGACCGACAACGACCGCCGCCGTTCGTCCATGTTCGACCGCGAGCTCTTCCTGCCCGCGCTCTGGGCGAGCGTCAAGAAGCTCAATCCGCGCCACCAGATCCACAACCCGGTGATGTTCGTGGTCGAGGTCGGTGCCGTGATCACGACGATCGGGTGGATCAACCAGGCCTTTGGGAACTCACCCCTGGGTGGCGGAGACGAGCCTGCCTGGTTCACCTTCACGGTCGCGATCTGGCTCTGGCTGACCGTGGTCTTCGCCAACCTTGCCGAAGCCCTGGCCGAGGGCCGGGGGAAGGCACAGGCCGACGCGCTGCGCGCGGCGCGCACCGACACGGTTGCCCATCTGAAGGACGGCCGCGAGGTGACCGCCTCCGAGCTGCAGAAGGGTGACATGGTGGTCGTGGTGGCCGGCGAGACGATCCCGGGCGACGGCACAGTGATCGAGGGCATCGCCTCGGTCGACGAATCCGCGATCACCGGCGAGTCCGCTCCCGTGATCCGTGAAGCGGGCGGCGACCGCAGCGCGGTCACCGGCGGCACCCGCGTGCTCTCCGACCGGATCGTCGTCGAGATCACGCAGGAGCCCGGCAAGAGCTTCCTCGATCGCATGATCGCCCTGGTGGAGGGCGCGGAGCGGCGCAAGACGCCGAACGAGGTCGCGCTCAACATCCTGCTCTCGGGACTCACCATCATCTTCCTGGCGGTCGTCGTCGTGCTGCGACCGATGGCCGAGTTCTCCAGCACGGCCGCGTCGGTCGCCACGCTGATCGCTCTCCTCGTTGCGCTGATTCCGACGACCATCGGCGCGCTGCTCTCCGCGATCGGAATCGCCGGCATGGACCGGCTGGTGCGCCGCAACGTGCTGGCCCTCTCCGGCCGCGCGGTGGAGGCATCGGGCGACGTCGACGTCCTGCTGCTCGACAAGACCGGCACGATCACGCTGGGCAACCGCGAGGCGACCGAGTTCGTCCCGATGCCGGGCGTGGCCGAGGCCGACCTGGCGGAGGCGGCGCAGATGTCCTCGCTGGCCGACGAAACCCCGGAGGGCCGCTCGATCGTCGTGCTCGCCAAGAAGTACGGGATTCGCGAGCACGAGATGTCCTCCCACGAGGCAAGGTTCGTCCCCTTCACCGCCGAGACCAGGATGAGCGGGATCGACGTCAACGGCCGCCGCCTGCGCAAGGGCGCGGGCGACGCGATCATCAACTTCGTCAAGGCCGAGGGCGGCACGGCGCCGCCGGAGCTCCAGCAGGAGCTCGACCGGATCGGCCGCGAGGGCGGCACGCCCCTCGCGGTCGCGCAGGACAGCCAGGTCCTCGGCGTCATCTACCTCAAGGACGTGGTCAAGGAGGGAATGAGCCATCGTTTCGACCAGCTGCGAGCGATGGGCATCCGCACCGTGATGATCACGGGTGACAACAAGCTGACGGCAGCCAAGATCGCCGATGAGTCCGGCGTCGACGACTACCTGGCGGAAGCCACGCCGGAGAAGAAGCTCGATCTGATCAAGGAGCAGCAGGCGGGCGGGCGGATGATCGCGATGACCGGCGACGGCACGAACGACGCCCCGGCGCTGGCGCAGGCGGACGTCGGCGTGACCATGAATACGGGAACCCAGGCGGCGCGCGAGGCGGGGAACATGGTCGACCTCGACTCGAACCCGACCAAGCTCATCGAGATCGTCGAGGTCGGCAAGCAGCTGCTGATCACCCGCGGCGCCCTGACGACCTTCTCGATCGCGAACGACGTGGCGAAGTACTTCGCGATCCTGCCGGCGATCTTCGCCGCCACCTATGCGACGTCCGCCGGCGCGGACGGGCCCCTGAACAAGCTCAACATCATGGATCTGGGTACGCCGGAGTCGGCGATCATCTCGGCGATCATCTTCAACGCGCTGGTGATTCCGCTGCTGATTCCGCTCGCTCTGCGCGGAATCCGCTACCGGCCTGCCGGCGCCAGCGCGCTTCTGCGCCGCAACCTCTTCATCTACGGGCTGGGCGGCGTGATCGCGCCCTTCATCGGGATCAAGCTGATCGACCTGATCGTCCACGGCCTGTTCGGGGCGTGAGATGGCCGATCAGCTTGCCGGCATCCAGCTCGTCGCCGGCCATGAGCCGGCCGTCGCCCACGCCCGGACGCCCGGGCTCTTCCTGAATCTGCGGTCCAGGCTGCATGGAATCTCGCTGGACCGGGCGCTCGCGGAGGGGGCCGATCCCGCGTCATCGCCGCTCCTCGCCCGGAGGACAGCGTGGCTCACCAGCTCCCGCAACCGCAGCTCCCTGGCCGACTGCGTCGGCAGGCTGATCGAGGTCTCCGGCGGGCTACGGGGTCGCTCGGCGGTGGTCCGCCCGCATCGCGGTGAGCTCGCGGGGGCCAAGCTCCCATTGGCTCGGGTCGCGGCCCTGCTCGACTCGCCCGAGCCGGTCTACCCCCGCGGTGTGGCTCGGGTCCAGTTGCTGCTCACGGACGCCACGAGCCCGCTGTACGCGCCGGTGAGACCGGGCCAGCTGCGCGCCGAGGCGGAGGACATCCTCGATGCCCTGGCGGGACGGGAGGAAACTTGGTGACGATGGCGGAGCCAACCGAAGAGAGACGCGAGCGCGGCAGCGCCGAGGTCGACCGGGGCCGCCTCAAGGTCTTCCTGGGAATGGCCGCCGGGGTTGGGAAGACCTACCGGATGCTGCAGGAGGGGCGCGCCGAGGCCGAATCCGGGCGGGACGTCGTCATCGGCTACCTGGAGCCTCACGGACGCATGGAGACGGTCGAGCAGGCGGAAAACCTCGAATTCGTTCCGCGCCGCCGTGTGTCGTACCGCGACACGGACCTGGAGGAGATGGACCTGCCGGCAGTCATCGAGCGAGCGCCCGACCTGGCGCTGATCGACGAGCTGGCGCACACCAACGCGCCCGGCCTCGAGCACGGGAAGCGCTACGAGGACGTCGCGGAGGTGCTCGCTTCCGGGATCGACGTCTATTCGACGGTCAACGTGCAGCATCTCGAGAGCCTCAACGACAGTGTCTGCGAGCTCACCGGTGTCCGGGTCCGGGAGACGCTGCCCGACGCGGTGCTCGCGTCGGCCGACGAGGTCGTGCTGATGGACCTGACCCCGGAGACGCTGCTGGCCCGGCTGCGCGAGGGCAAGATCTATCCCTCCGAGCGGATCGACTCGGCGCTCAACAACTTCTTCCGGATCGAGAATCTCGCCGCCCTTCGCGAAGTCGCGCTGCGCCAGGTAGCCGAGGATGTCGAGGCGAAGCGGATGGTCCGTGAGCCGGTCGGCCAGCGTGAGGACCGGATGGCGTACAGCGCCGCGACGCAGGCCGTGGGCGAACGGCTGCTCGCGCTGATCAAGCCGACGCCGAGGGCGCAGCGGCTGATTCGCCGCGCCTGGCGCTCCGCCCAGCGACTGGGGGCGGAGCTCGACCTGCTCTGGGTGAAGCGTCCCGGCCATCGGCCGAGCAAGGAGGAGCAGGATCAGCTCGACGCCATCGGCCGCCTGGCCGCAGTGCTCGGGGCACATGTCCTGATCGAGGAGAGCGACGACGTGGCCCAGACCGTCAAGGAGGTCGCGGAGGAGAAGGGCAGCACCTACGTGCTGATCGGCACCCCCAGCCCGAGGACCGGCCTGGACCGGTTCAGGCCGGCACTCCCGACCAGACTGATCGAGGCGCTGCCCGGAGTCGATCTTCGCGTCGTCGCCGACAGGGCCCTCAGGGGTGAGGAGGGGGAGGGATGAGCCCGATCGAGATCATCGTGATCGCGGCGCTCGTCGTCTCCACCGCCTACCTGCTGGTGCGCGAGCTGAAGCGCCGGCGGACCGAGGCCTCGATCACCCCGGCGCCTACGCGCATCCTCTTTCCCTTCGTCGGCCAGGCGCTCTCGACCCCCGCGTTCGACGCCGCCCTTCGGCTCGCGCGGGCAGAGGGGGCCACGCTGGTCCCCGCATACCTGGCCATTGTCCCTTTGAGCGTGCACCTCGACACCCCACTCAAGAGGCAGGCCGAAGCGGCTCTGCCGCTGCTCGAGGCGATGGAGCAGCGGGCGGCGAGCCAGGGCGTCCCGGTCGACTCGCGGATCGAGCCCGGAAGGAGCGTCCGGCATGCCCTACGCCTGTTGATGAAGCACGAGCGCTTCGATCGAATCGTTGCTGCGGGCGCGACCAACGGAGACGGCTTCACAGCCGACGATGTCGCCTGGATGCTCGAGAACGCCCCGGGCGAGATCCTGATCCTGCGGCCCAGCAAGAAGATCCCGGATTCAATTCGCCGCTCGCGAGACGAGCGCCGGGATTACGGCGTCCGCCACGTCCTCCTCCGGATGCCACAGCACGCCGAGCGCAAAACCTCCGTCGGCTGACTCGATCGCCTCCACGCTCTCGTCGTCGGTGGCCCAGGCGCTTGCCGATAACGAAACCGGGATCTCGTCCACGCCCTGATGGTGATGACTCTTGACCGTGAGCTGCTCGGTGCCCGCGGCCCGGGCGGCGAGGGATCCCGGCTCGAGGCGCACATCGTGTTCGGCCCATGAGCCGGGCACCGGGCGGTGGCGATCATGGCCGAGCCTGTCGGGCAGGTGCTGGTCGAGCGTCCCGCCGCAGGCGAGGTTGAGGATCTGCATGCCGCGGCAGACGCCCAGCAGCGGAATTTCCCGCTCCAGCGCCCCTTGGGCCAGAGCGATCTCGAAGTTATCCCGGTCCGGGTTGGTCCCGACGGTCTCGGCGTGGGCCTCGACGCCCTGACTCTCGGGGTCGATGTCGGCTCCGCCGCCGAGGACGAGGGCGTCGATCCGGTCGAGGAGCTCGCCTGGGTCGTTGGTCGCCCGGCGGTCGGGCGGCAACATCGCCATCATCCCGCCGGCGCCGTGGATCGCTCGTGCGTAGGAGAGCGGCAGCAGAACCGCTGGCTCATCCTGCCAGACGCCGAAGTTGGCGTTCTCGACCGCGGCGCAGACACCGATCAGTGGGCGAGGCATCGTGGTGAACTTAGCGACCGTGAATCGCAAAGGCCCGGCACCCGAAGGACCATTCGACGTCGCGATCGTCGGCGCGGGCGCGGTCGGTTGTGCAGTCGCGCGCGAGCTGAGCCTGCGAGGCGTCAATTGCGCCCTGATCGAGGCCGGCCCCGATGTTGGCGCCGGGACCAGCAAGGCGAACACGGCGATTCTCCACACGGGTTTCGACGCCAAGCCCGAGAGCATCGAATCGCGCCTCGTCGCTCGTGGTTACGAGCTGCTCAGCGAGTACGCCCGTCGGGTCGGCATCCCAAACGCGAAGCTGGGCGCGCTGATGGTCGCCTGGACCCCCGAGCAGCACGAGGCCCTGGCGGGCGTCAGAGCGAAAGCACTGGAGAATGGCCACGGCGACACTCGGCCGGTCGAACTCGAGGAGCTGTACGTCCGCGAGCCGAACGTCGGCTCCGGGGCGGAGGGTGCCCTGGAGATTCCGGGCGAGGGCCTCGTCTGCCCGTTCACGGCCACGTTGGCCTATGCGACCGAGGCCCTCGGCGCCGGCTGCGAGCTCATCCTCAACGCGGCCGTCAAGGATGTGCGTCCGAGCGGGGGAGGGCATGAGATCGACACCGCGAGGGGCCCCGTTCGGGCTGCGCGTCTGGTCAACGCCGCCGGACTGCGCAGCGACGAGGTCAATGGGATGCTCGGTTACTCGGACTTCCGCGTCACGCCGAGGCGCGGGGAACTGATCGTCTTCGACAAGCTCGCGCGTGGCCTCGTCAACCACGTCCTGCTGCCGGTCCCCACCGAGAAGACGAAGGGCGTGCTCGTCTCCCCGACGGTCTACGGGAACCTTCTGCTCGGTCCGACCGCGGATGACGTCGAGGACAAGACTGATCGCTCGACGACCGCGACCGGCCTCGAGTCGCTGATGGAGGCAGGGGCCAGGATCCTGCCGGGACTGGAAGACCATGAGGTGACGGCCACCTATGTTGGCCTGCGGGCCGCGACGGAGCATTCCGACTACCAGCTCACCGCGCATCCTGATCAGAGCTACGTCTGCGCCGGTGGGATCCGCTCCACCGGTATCACCGGCTCCCTGGCAATCGCGGAATGGGTGCGGGAGGCGCTGGCCGACGCCGGACTCGATCTTGACTCCGAGCCCGCTGAGACGAGCATTCGCATGCCGAACATCGGCGAGTTCGGATCGCGTCCCTTCCAGGAGGGCGAGCGGATAGCGAGCGATTCTGACTGCGGGCGGATCGTCTGCTTCTGCGAGCGGGTCACCCGCGCCGAGATCGACGCCGCGCTGGGCAGCCCGATCCCGCCCGTCGACGCGGATGGGCTGCGCCGGCGAACCCGCGCGCTGATGGGGCGCTGCCAAGGCTTCTTCTGTGGTGCTGAGGTCGCGTCGGCGTTGGAGGGGGGTGATGCCGATGGCGATCGATGACGGACCCGTCATCGTGGGCGGCGGGCCCTCGGGCCTGGCCGCCGCAATCGCGCTGCGCGAGGTCGGCATCTCGCCGGTGACGGTGATCGAGCGGGAGCGCGAGGCGGGAGGGATCCCGCGGCACTCCGATCACACCGGCTTCGGACTGCGTGACCTGCGCACCGTGCTTTCCGGCCCGCGATATGCGGAGCGCTACCGCGACCTCGCCGAGGCGGCCGCCGTCGAGATCCTCGCCGAGACGATGGTCACCGAGTGGGAGGGGGACCACCTGCTGAAGCTGACCGGGCCGCACGGCCGCTGGGAGATCGAGCCGCCCGCCGTCGTGCTCGCCACCGGTTGCCGTGAGCGACCCCGTTCCGCGCGCCTCGTCCCCGGCTCGCGTCCCGCCGGCGTGATGACCACCGCCACGCTTCAGCAGCTGGTCCACCTGCAAGGCCGGAAGGTCGGGCGGCGCGCGGTGATCGTCGGTGCCGAGCACGTCAGCTTCTCCGCGGTCGCGACCCTGGCGCACGGTGGGGCCTCGGTCGCCGGGCTGGTAACGGAGCTCCCGAAGCATCAATCGCTGCGAGCGTTCCGCGCCGGAGCGGCCGTCCGCTACCGGGCGCCGGTCTGGTCGCGTACCAAGGTGAGCGCGATTCATGGCTCCGAGCGGGTCGAGTCGGTTGAACTGACGGAGCTGGACTCAGGCCGGACCCGTACGGTCGACTGCGATCTGGTCGTCTTCACGGCCGACTGGGTCCCGGACCACGAGCTTGCGGTGATGGCCGGTTGCGAGCTCGACCCGGGAACGCGCGGACCGCTGGTCGACCCGGCGCTGCGCACGACCAAACGGGGCGTATTCGCGGCCGGGAACCTGCTGCACCCCGCTGAGACTGCCGACGTCTGCGCCCTCGACGGCCGCCACGTGGCCCCGAGCGTGGCCGCATACCTACGCGGTCCCGGCGAATGGCCGGCGACCGTGCGGCTGGCGGCGCGCGCTCCGCTGGCCTGGGTCGCGCCGAACCTTCTGCTGGCGACCGGCCACCCGCCGCCGCGGGACCGCTTCCTCTTGCGTTCCACCGAGTTCGTACGGCGAGCCCGGTTGCAGGTCCGTCAGGGCGGCCGCGAGCTGTGGGGCGGCCGGGTGGGCCGCCTGGTGCCGGGCCGCTCGGCGAACATCCCCGCGGGCTGGTCCTCACGCGTGGATCCAGCCGGAGGCCCCGTGATCGTCGCGGTGAAATAGGGTCTCCCCATGAGCGACGGGATGTTGCTCGGGATCGACGAGGGAACCACCGGCGTCAAGGCTGCGCTCTTCGACCAGCGGCTCCAACCGGTCGCCGAAGCGCGCCGCGACAAGATGAACCGCCATCCGGAGGAGGGCTGGGTCGAGCAGGACGGCGAGGAGGTGATCGCCGCCGTCACGGAGTCCGTGGCCGAGCTGCTCAATGGCGCGGACGGAGAGGTCGTCGCCTGCGGCCTCGACCACCAGGGCGAGTCGGTGCTCGCCTGGGACTCCGAGACCGGGAAGCCGCTCAGCCCGATCGTCGTCTGGCAGGACAAGCGCTCCCAGGAGATCCTCGATGAGCTCACCGAGGAGGAGGACGAGGTCAAGGAGCTCAGCGGCCTGCCGTTCGATCCGTACTTCTCGGCCGCCAAGCTGGCCTGGCTGCTGAAGAACAACGACGACGTCAAGAAGGCACAGGGGGACGGCCGGCTGCGGATGGGAACCGTCGACTCCTTCCTCTGCGACCAGCTGGGGGCCGGCTTCGCAACCGAGCCGGCGACCGCGTCCCGGACCCAGCTTCAGCGGATAGACAGGCCCGGCTGGGACGAGCGCCTCTGCGAGATCTTCGGCATCCCGATGGACGTCCTGCCCGAGGTGCGCGACACGGCAGGCGAGCTGGGAACGCTTAAGCACGAGAGCTGGCCGGTGAACCTGCCGTTCCGCGGTCAGGTGGTCGACCAGCAGGCGGCCCTGGCGGGCGCGGCCTGCGTCGAGCCCGGCCGGGTCAAGGCGACCTACGGCACCGGAGTCTTCGTCCTCGCCCATGTCGGCGAGGGTGTCCCGGAGCCCGCCGGCGGGCTCCTGCCCACCGTGGCCTGGAGCATCGACGGCAAGCTGGAATACGCGCTCGACGGCGGTGTCTTTGCAGCCGGCGCGATGCTCGAGTGGATGTGCAACCAGCTCGGCATCGCGGAGAGCCCGCCCGAGCTCAGCCAGCTCGCCCGTGAGGCGGAGACCTCGGCCGGCGCCCGGGTGCTCCCCGGCCTCGCCGGCATTGGCGCCCCCTGGTGGCGCCCGAACGCGCGCGCCGTGATCTCCGGGATCTATGGCGGCACGACGCGCGAGAACGTCGCCCGTGCGGCACTCGAGGGAATCGCCTGGCGGGTTGCCGACGTGGTCGCGGCGATCAAGGAGACCTCGCCCGTCGAGACGCTGCGGGTCGACGGGGGCCTAACAAACGAGCCGCTCCTCCTGCAACTCCAGGCCGACATGATCGGCGCGCCGGTCGAGGCAGCCGGCGCAGACGCAACGGTCCTCGGCGCCGCCGCGCTTGCCGGGGTAGGGGCCGGGGTAATCGGCTCACTCACGGAGCTGCCGGAGATGCTGCCGCCGGACCGGCGAGTGGATCCACAGCAAGATGAGGCATGGCGCTCAAGCGAGCACGGTCGCTGGCAGGAGTTCGTCAAGTCCACAACAGCACTCGACCCGCGCTAATCGCGGGTCGAGTGGGCGGCGCATGCCCACATCCCGTTGGGCGTGGGCGGCCGCGCAGGTTGATCGTTTGGCGGCGGCGCTGTCGGCGCTGCCTATGTCAGGTGATGATCTCGATGATGATCGCCAGTAGGGCGCAGAACCCGAGGATCCCCGCGCCCATGACGAAGTCCTTCTCGCCGATGCTTCGGTCGGAATCGTTCATCTGCCGGCCTTGCCTTTCTTAGTCGCGGGTGACGACGTCTTCTTCCAGTGTGCTGACCGGACCCTGGTACTTGTTCTTCGCCGAAACCAGGTACCAGATGCCGAAAATCAGCGGCAGGATGATCGCGAACGGCGTGTAGTTCACGTTCGCGGCATCGAATGCCTCGTTCCACGGCAGACCGGTCGGGTCGTACGGGAGATCGAGCGCGTAGACCACGACGACCACGAAGAGGATCGCCAGGACGTTGACCAGCTTGTACCGCTTGCCCAGGTTCCACGGGCCGGGCTGGAAATCGTCGCCCTTTCGCAGCCGCAGATACACCGGGATGATGTAGGCCAGGTAGAGGCCGACGGTGCAGATCCCGGTCAGCGCGAAGAACGCGAACGGGATGTCGTTCTTCCCGAACAGCGCGGGGATCGAGATCAGCAGCGAGAAGAACGAGACCGCGATCACCGCGTTGAACGGCACCCGGTCCCGGTTGACTCGCCGGAACAGGTTCCAGCCCGGAATCGCCCGGTCGCGCGAGAACGCGTACCAGGTCCGCGAAGCGCTGGTCAGGCCGGCCGCTCCGCAGAAGAACTGCCCGATCGTCGCGATCAGCACCACCAGCTTGGCGGCCCACGGGTCGAGAGCCGAGTTGAAGATGCCGAAGACGGCGCCGCCCGAATCGTTCACGGCGGTGACATCGTTGGCCGCGTAGAGGAACGCCAGCAGCACGAGCCAGCCGATCAGCGCGGAGAAGAAGATCGAGCGCCAGACGCCCTGGGCGGCGCTGATCGCGGCGCCGTGGGTCTCCTCCGCCGTATGGGCGGAGGCGTCGTAGCCCGTCTGCGTGTACATCGCGAGCAGGAAGCCGACCGGCGCGACGAAGAACCAGAAGCCCAGGCCGCCGGTATCGCCGCCGAGCGTGCCGCTCTCGTTGAAGCGGGCACCGAAGACGAAGCTCGTGCTCTGATGGTGGTCCGGCACGAAGATCAGCACCCCGATGATCACCGCCACTCCCAGCAGGTGCCAGCCGACCGAGATGTTGTTCATCAACGCGAGCACCCGGTCGGCGAAGATGTTCACCACCGTGTAGAGCAGCAGGATGATCACGAAGAGCAGGAAGGTCTCGCCCAGGATGTGACTGGTGTCTCCGAAGTCCACCCCGAAGATGCTCAGCCCGTACAGCTGCAGCAGGTTGAACAGGAAGAAGGCGCAGCCGTAGGCGACTGAGGCGACGATCCCGAGCAGGCCGACGATGTTGAACCAGCCGGTCATCCAGCTCCAGCCCTTGCCTCCGAGGTCATGCGCCCACCAGTACGGGCCGCCCGCCGTCGGATACCTCGAGGTCAGCTCCGCCATCGAGAAGCCGACCATGATCACGAAGAAGCAGATCACGGGCCAGCCGATCGACGCCATGGTCGGGCCACCGTGCAGCCAGGCGAACGAGAACGTCGTGAACGTTCCCGCAAGGACCGAGATGATGGTGAACGAGATCGCGAAGTTGGTGAACGCGCTCCAGCCTCGCGAGAGCTCCTGCTTGTAGCCGAGCTCCGCAAGTCGCTGCTCGTCCGCGCGGGTCTGGTCCACGTCGGAAATCCCCTCAGGTGGAGTCACTGCTCTTCTCCCTCCGTCGCGGCCCTTCCACTTCCTTGCGGCAGGGCCAATGTGCCGGAATGGTGTGGACCCTATGTGCGGAAGCGGACATCCGTCAAGCCCGATTTCCGCAATTGACCAGGTTGTCGGGATCTTGTACGGATCGGCTAGGCGTCGCGACGGCCAAGGCCGAATCGGCGGAGCAGCCTGACGGGCGAAATCCGTCCCCTCTCCGGGCGTGAAATACGCACGAGCGAGCCGACCGTTTGCGGCCCGAATTGCTCGAGATGGGTTGCGAGCGCGATGAATGCCTGCGCGGCGGTCAGGGCGTCTCCCTGGGCGTGGTGCGGGCGATGTACCGGGAGGCCAAGCGAGCGCGCCACGTCCGAGAGTCCCGGCGAGGAGCCCGCGATTCCCGACGATGTGCCCACCCTGGCAGCAGGCGGCGGCTCCCGCCGCAGGCGACGAAGCTCGAGGGCGAGGCCGGCGGTGTCGATGACGGGATTCCGCAGTGGAACGGCGACCGTTTTCAGTGCGGTTTCCAGGAAGCCCCTCTCAACCGCGGCCACGTGCGCGACCAGCGCTCTGCCCGTGAGCGACCTGAGGACCTCATCGATGACCCCCCGAAGCGGCGGGGCGTCAATGAGGTCGCTCTCGCGAAGGCCGTGTATACGAATCGTGTCGGCGTCGGGCATTCGCTCCGGGCGGATGACCAGATCCAGCGCGTCGTCCAGGCGAATCCTGCCATTCGCCACCGTGACCGCGGCGAAGGAGATCACCTCGTCGCTGGCGGGGTCGAGCCCCGTCAGCTCGAGGTCCACGACGCTGAAGGTTGCCTCCCGCCACGGCGTACTCGCCGCGGGCATCGGCCTGTCTCGATACGCGTTCGCCGCTGCTGAGTGGCGATCGGCCACGACTAGCGCGGCGAGAGGTCGCCGGTCAGGGATCGCTGGACCGCCGCGACCTCCCTGAAGGCGTCGCGCAGATAACGCCGGGTGAGGGGGTCGAGCTGCTTGGGATCGATGCGGTCGTCGGGTTGCCGGCCCTGCTCGAGCTGCTCCACCTGATGCTCGAGCCGGAGTGCGGTGAAGAGCTCATAGGCCTCCTCGAGGATCCGAGCCTCGGTGAGGTTGAGGACCCCCTCGGCGACCGAGAGCCGCAGCCGCTCGACAGTGGAGGTGACGCGGACATCGGCCCGCAGCGCGGCGTAGCGAGCCAGGTCGACGACGGGCAGCAGCCCACCATGCTTGATGTCGAAGGTCCCCTTCCGCTCCCCCGAGCCCTCGACCACGATGTCGTGCATGAAGCCCGTCGGGGGCTTCGCGGCGAGGGCCAGACGCAGCATCCACCTTTCCAGGATCTGCCTCGAGCCAGTCTCGAAGAGCAGCCGCTTGACGTCGAGGCTTCCCTTCGGCCCGTGAACGACGCGGCCATCGAGCAGGATCGAGGTGGCGATCAGCACCCGGTTGTCGGTCGGATGCGCGAGCCATTGCTCGATCGCCCGCTGCCAATCCTCGATCGAGCTCGCGGAGAAGGCTCCCGACGCCGTCACCCCGTGAGGGTCGAGGCGCCAACCGACGACGCGGATGCAGTCGGCCACGCCGGCCGCGACTCCGCGCATGTACTCCGCAGTCTTGGGCGACGCGAGCCGGCGCTGCGGCTCGGACAGAGGGTCGGAATCAGGCGCTTCCCGCCACGCCATGCCCGAATCGACGTCGGAGGAGGGGACGGGCTCGCGACGGCCGTGGCTGCCGAGGGACATCCAGGAGAACTCCGCCGGCGGCGGACCCTGCGACTCGATTGCGAGCTCGATCATCCGCCGGATCAGCGCGTCGGCGACTGCCGAGATCACCTCGCTGATGTGCCCCGGGGCAAGCTCGGCTCGGTGGAGCGCGACTACGGTCGAGTTGAGGCGGCCGGCCACCTCTGAGAGCTCACGCTTGCCCGTGGCCCTGGCGATCGACCGGCGCAGCACGAAGGGCGACCGGGTCTCCGCCGCGACCAGGTCGATTCCGACGATCACGCCCAGAACCTCGCCCCGCGCCGAGAAGACGGGAACGTGTCGGATGTCGTTGTCGAGCATGGCCAGCATCACGTCAGCTCCCGTCTGTTCGGCCTCGACTCCGATCACGGGGGCGCTCATCGCGGCCCTCACCGAATCGTCGGGCGATAGGGGGCCGGCCACTACTCCCGAGCGCAGATCCCTGTCGGTGACGATCCCGAAGTCCCCGTTTCCCAGCTCAACCAGCACCGAGCTCACCTCCTCGGCGCTCATCAGCCGCGCCGCTTCCCTCAGGCTGGTCGCCGGATCGCAGGTCACGGGCGGCCTGCGCACCAGGGAGGCGGCGGGCTGTTGGGCAACCTCAGGGCTCGGCGGGACGATCTGGTCGCCACGCGGGCGACCAGCGCGGGTGAGGAGAGAGCGAGTCAGGAAGCGCAGGCTGGACGGGCGGCCGAGCAGCGGTACCACTTCTTCCGCGGGCAGCGAGTAGCAGAGCATGTCCTCTCGCGCTCGTGCCCCATACTTCGCCGGGAGACCGGAGAGCACCGACGGATGCCCGAACATCTCGCCCTCGCCGAGGAGGTCGACCACGGCGTCGCCATCGACGAGCTCGACCGAGCCGCGCCTGATCACCCGGATGCGGCCCTGCGCCAACTTCCCCTGCGGCACGATCATCATGCCCGCCGGAAAGAACTCCACCTCCGTCTTGGCGGCGAGCGCCTCGAGCGCCGCCTCGTCGAGCCCGCTGAAGGGATCGCGCCCCCCCAGGAACTCGGCGATGTCGTGCATCAGCTAGATCAGCCGGAGATCTCGGCTGCGGCTTCCTCGACGGTGGGGCGGATCGGGATCACCCGGTCGATACCCATCACCGAGAGGATCCGGAGGATCTGCTCGCTGGACGCGGCAACCGCCAGGTGCTCGGATCCGTCCTCCGAGTTCTGGGCCTCGCGCGAGCGCAGCAGGGCGCGCACCCCGCTGGAGTCGATGAACTCGCACTCGGTCAAGTCGACCACGATGCCCTTCGAGTCGGTCGCGAGTGCGGTGTGCAGCTCACCCCGGAGCTCCTCCTCGTGCGACATGTCCACCTCGCCCGTCACCCGGACCACGTAAACGTTCTCAGGGCCGGGCCCCGAGTCGATCTCGAACTGCGGAATGTCTGCGCTTGGAGTAGCCGACATACGCCCCCTCGGACAACTGAGGTAGGGATATGGTACTCGGCACGGGCAGGGGAACTAGTGCGGGTCGAGCGCGGCGCGTGCCTTGTTCACCGCGGCCTCGATGCTTCCCTCGGACGGCCAGAACATCGGCGAATTGCCGTCGCGAACCAGCCGGTCGGCCAGGATCACCCCTCGCGGACTGACGGGCTGATTTCCTCCGACCATGTCAGCTAGGTCCCGGATCTGCGATCGAGTCTTGACCAACTGGAAATCGCGCAGGACAAGCTGCGCCCTCATGTAGTTCATCCTGGCGTGCTCCGCCGCGTCGAGCATCTCCATCAGCGCCCTGGCTACCTTTGACCGATTCTCGGGCTCGAGCAGAACGGCACTCCGGGCGATCAGCAGCCGGCTCTCCTCGGGACGCGCGCCGGCGAGCAGGCGTTCGTCGAGACTGCGTGCACGGACCCTTGCCAGGGTTCGATCCAAGACTCCCGGGCTTCCCACGCCGATGAGTCTCCCGGATCAGCGGATGGACGGCATCGGCTGCTCGAGCAGGCGCTCGATGTGCGACACGGGCACCGGCTCGGAGAAGTGGAAGCCCTGGGCGAAACCGCAGCCGAGCGTGCTCGCCATTCGGACCTGCTCGTCGGTCTCGACGCCCTCGGCGACCACCCCGATGCCGATCGTGTTCGCCATCTCGTTGACGGCGCGGACGATGGCGGCGTCATGGGACCCCTCCGTGAGGTTCTCCACGAAGGAGCGGTCGAGCTTGATCATCGAGAGGGGCAGTCGCTTCAGATAGCCGAGAGAGGAGAAGCCCACCCCGAAGTCGTCCAGCACCATGCGGACCCCGAGCCCCTTCAGGGATTCCAGGGTGCGCTCGACGAAGGCGGTGTCGTCCAAGAGGGTTGTTTCGGTCAGCTCGAGCCAGAGGCTCGACGGATCGATCCTGTTCGCGCGGATGGCGCCCTCGATGTGGGAGAGGAGGTCGGGATCCGCGATTTGGCGGGCGGAGAGGTTGACCGCAACGGAGACCGGTGCCGAGTCGGGATGCAGCTGCTGCCATGCCGCCGCCTGGCGGCAGGACTGCTCGATCACCCAGCGGCCGATCGGCACGATCAGGCGCGACTCCTCGGCGACGGGGATGAAGGCGAGCGGGCCGACCAGCCCGCGCTCGGGGTGGTTCCAGCGGAGCAGCGCCTCCATGGCGACGATGGAGCCGTCGCGGAGCTTGATCATCGGCTGGTAGTGCAGCTCGAGCTCATTCCGCTGGATCGCGCGTTGCAGGTCGTTCTCGGTCTGCATGTGCTCGATCACGCGGGAGCGCATGACCTCGTCGAAGATCTCGTAGCCGCCACGGCCGCGGTCCTTGGCGCGGTAGAGGGCGGAATCGGCGTCCCGGATCAGCGACTCCGGAGGCTCGCTCCCCTCCCCGATCGCGATCCCCACGCTGGCGCTGACGAAGTGCTCGCGCTCGCGCAGGATGAAGGGCCTCGCGAGCATCTCGGCGATTCGCTCGGCGACCCGGGTCGCGCCGCGCTCGTTCCCGATGTCCTCGGCGAGAATGGCGAACTCGTCTCCGCCGAAGCGAGCGACAGTGTCGCCCGGCCGGAGCGCCTGCTCGATGCGAGGGGCCACGGCGGCGAGGAGCTCGTCGCCGGCGGCGTGCCCGAGGCTGTCGTTCACCACCTTGAACTGGTCGAGATCGAGGAAGAGCACCGCAAGCGAGGTCTGCCGCCGCGCCGCAACGGAGAGCGCATGCTCGAGCCGGTCGAGGAAAAGGTTGCGGTTGGGAAGGCCCGTGAGCGGATCGTGCAGCGCCTCGTGCTGGGTGCGCTCCTCGGTCCGCCGCCGCTCGATCGCGTTGGCGAGGACGTTTGCGATCGCCTGCATGAAGGAGACGTCCTCCTGGCTGAACTCGCGCACGCTGCGGGAGCCGACGCCGAGGATCCCGTATGGCTCGCCCTTGCCCTTGATCAGCACGATCACCGCGCTTCTCATCCCGGCCTTCGCCTGCAGCTCGGACTCCTCGAAGCGGTTCTCGGTCTGCCAGTCGTGGACGACCGTGGGCAGGCCGGTCGCCAGGGCGTAGCCGGACTGGGACTGGTAGCCGGTCGGCACCTTGGTCTTGCCCACCTCGTCCTCATGCAGCCCGACCGCCGAGATCAGCAGGAGCTCATCCCCGCCGGGAAGGAGCTTCATCACTCCGCCGATGTCGATGTTGAGCACCTTGTCCATCACGAGGGTGGCCTCGTCCGTGAGCACGTCGATGTCGGCGCCTTCGAGAGCCCGCTGGCCGAAGCGCGCAACCTCCATCTGCTGGTCGGTCTGCAGCCGGCTCGACTCCTCGCTGCGCGACAGGGCGGCCGCGGTCTCGGCGAGATGGCGGCGCCGGGTGGCCTGGTTCCGCGCCTCCCAGGCGGCCAGGAGGGCCACGCAGCCCCCCGTGAACACCCCGAAGCCGCCGAGGGGAAGGCCGCCTCCGACCCCGAACGCGATAACAGAGACCGCGATCAGCTCAACGACCCCGACCACGGCGATCGTCCGCGGCGGGTAGGAGAGGGCCGCGAACAGGAAGGGCAGCACCAGCAGCAGCATGTAGGCGCTCTCGGAACCGCCATCGAGCCCGGCAATCCCGGCGATCAACACGATGTCCGCGGTGGACCAGCCGATGAAGAAGACCTCCGAGTAGCGGTTCCGGACGATCCGCTCCAGCGGCAGGGCGCGCACCACCGGCGCGCTCAGCAGGCCGACGGCGATCACGGCGAGGATGATGACCCGGTTCGGCCGGTCCCAATTGTCGACGGCATAGAGGGCACCGCCGATGCAGACCACCACCGAGAGCCAGATGCCGACCTTGATCGAGGCGAGGCGAGTCTGGATTTCGTGCTCGGCAACGTCGCCGGCCCCCGCCGGCGCTCTCTCCCCCATCACGCTGGAAGTTGCCTGGGCGATGGCTCCGATAGCTTCCCCGAGCGGCGGTGCCGCGTCATTGGCACTTCTGGGGAGATACTGAGGGCCATCAAATGTACGACCAGCACGACGTCGAGACGCTCGAGCGTCAGTTCAACGCGGCAATGGAGGAGGCCGACACCGGCTCGGCCCTGGACGCCGTAAGGCGGATCTACGACGAGTTCGGGCGCGGCGGGGAGGCCCTTGCGGCGCTCCTGCACCCGGACTTCCAGATCAGGATGGAGACGGTCTTCCTCGACGGCAAGGTCTACAAGGGCCCGCGCGGCTTCGAGACGTGGCGCGCCGACATGGACGGGCTCTTCGAGAAGGACAGCTTCAAACCGGAGGGTCTCCGCGCGGCGGCCGACGGCCGCTGGGTCGTCCTCGGCCGCCTCCAGATCACCGAGAAGGAGAGCGGCGACGATCTGGACGTGCCACTCGCCCACGTCCTCGAGCAGCGCGACCGCAAGGTGGCCAGCTTCACGGTCTACTCGGAGATCTCTGCGGCGCTCGAGTCGGTCGGCCTGCCGGTCTAGCGGCCGCTTGTGGCCGCGATCCGATGGCGAAGCCGTCCCGCAAACGCGAACGGGCCCCGCTCAGAGGGGCCCGCTCGCTGGGGGATGTATGGGGCGTTCATATTCGGCGGCCACAAACACCGCCGCCGGATCAACGCCGTTTGTGTGGACGAGTCTTGGTTAGGAGCTGGAGCCGCTCGAGCTGGTTCCCGAGCTGTTGCTCTGGTCCTGGTTCTGGCCCTGCTCGGCACCCTTCGGCGGAGCGCCCGGCGGCGGTCCGCACTTGAACGTGTGGATCTCCGGCGGGCCGGCGTTCTGCATGCCCTCGGGCAGCTTGTCCTTGCAGGCCTCGTAGGCCTTCTGGACCTTCTCGCGGTCCGCCGCGCTGGGCGGCTTCGGCGGGCCTTCGCTCGGGTCGACGTGCGTGGGAGGCCCGGGCGCGCCGTTGTCCTCCATGCACTTGCGGAAGTCCTCCATCTTCTGCTGGTCGGCGGCCGAGAGGTTGCTGCGGAACATCACTCCGCCGCCCGCAGCGCCCGGTGGGGGAGCCGGCAGCGACCCCGTTCTCTGGCGGCTGTTCGACCCGCTGCTTCCGCTGCCGTTGTCCGCCATCGAGACCGCGGCGAAGCCGACTGCGGTGATCGCGGCCGCCACCAGCGACAGCCCCAGCGGTCCGAGCCGAATCGTGATCCTTCGTCTCTTCTTGTCCATCACCACTCCTGTCCGTCGAATCCCGGTCTCGCCGGGCTCGCCGACCATCAAGCCAGCCGGGGATGAGAGGAGGCTGAGGAGGGGCTAAGAAGCGGCTTGAGCTTCGGGTCCGGCGACCTTGGCCGCCTGCCGCTCGGGGGCGATCCGGATCACGTTCCAGGCGAGCCCGACGCGCTCCATCCCGGCGATCAAGAGAGCCGAGGGATCGAGCTCCCAGCGGCGCAGACCGTGAACGGCGGAGCGCGGGAAGGCGTGGTGGTTGTGGTGCCAGGACTCGCCAAGGGAGGGAAGGGCGAGCCAGAAAACGTTTGTCGAGTGGTCCTCGACCTCGAACCGCCGCGTTCCGAGGAAGTGGCAGACGGAGTTGACGCTCCAGGTGACATGGTGGACGAAGAAGACGCGGACCAGCCCGCCCCAGAGCAGGCCGGTGGCCGCTCCCAGCAGGGTGCCGGTGAGCAGGAAGCCGATCGCCGCCGGAATCGCCAGGCCGAGGATCACAAGGCTGACGAATCGCCGGTTGATCAGCCGCATGCCCGGGTCCTCGTAGAGGTCGGGGGCGTATTTCTTCCAGTCAGCGCGGCCGTGCTCGGAGAGCAGCCAGCCCATGTGGGCGTGCCAGAGGCCCTGGAGGACGCCGATCACGCCCTCGCCATGTCCGACGTGGGGGCTGTGCGGGTCGCCCTCGACATCGGTGTGCGCATGGTGCTTGCGATGGTCGGCCACCCAGGCGATCACCGATCCCTGCACGGCCATCGAACCGAGCACGGCGAAGGCGTACTCGGTCGGCTTATGGGTGCGGAACGAGCGATGGGTGAGCATCCGGTGGTACCCCACCGTGATTCCCGCGGCTGTGACGACGTACATGACGCCGAACACCGCCAGGTCGTGCCAGCTCACGAATCGACCCCAGAGCAGGACGATCGCCGCCAGGGTGGCGACGAAGGGCACCACCATGGCGCCGAGGTTGGCGATCTTGGCCGCTCGGTTCATGGTGCAAGCGTAGGCGGGGCAACTCACAAGGAGTTAGGCCCAAAGCCAACTCTTCGATTGATTTATTATCACTCGCATGACAAAAACACCCGCGTCTGAGCCCTGGCACAACCTGCCCCCGGCCCTCGCCGACGCGATCGAGCCCGAGCTGCCCGAGGCGACCGCAGAGATCCTGGAGACGATCGGGCGGGAGGTCCCCGAGTACGCCCGGCCGCTCGAGGGGGCGTTCGGGGTGGCCATCCGCACCGGTGTCAGCGAGGCGCTGCGCCAGTTCGTCGAGCTGATTCGCGACCCGGAGGCCGGCAGGGAGCCCGGGCGGGACGTCTACGTCGGCCTGGGACGGGCGGAGCTGCGCGAGGGGCGGACGCTGGATGCGCTCCAATCCGCCTACCGGGTCGGCGCCCGGGTGGCCTGGCGACGTGTCTCGGCCGCCGCGCGGCGGAGCGGGGCCGATCCGGAGGAGATCGGGCTGCTCGCCGAGGCGATCTTCGCCTACATCGACGAGCTCTCCGCGGATTCGGTCGAGGGGTACGCGCAGGCCCAGCGCGAGCAGGAGGGCGAGCGCCAGCGCCGCCGCCGCGAGCTCCTGGCCCTGCTGCTCAGTGATCCACCCGCCCCCGACGCCGAGATCCGGTCCGCGGCGCAGGCGGCGGGGTGGAGGCTGCCGCGCAGTGCCGCGCCGCTGGCGGTGGCAGAGCAGGACCTGGGGCGGGTCGGCCGCCGCCTCTCGGCGGATGCGCTCGTCGCCACCATCAGGGGAACGGGCTGCGCGCTGGTCTCCGGCGCGTCGGGCCCGACCCGCGCGGCGGAGCTCGAGCGGGCAACCCGGGGCGTCACGGCGGCGCTCGGTCCCACCGTGCCGCGCGCGGAGCTCTCGGAGGCATGGTCCATCGCCTCGGCGGCTCTGCGGGCGGTCGAGGCGGGGGCGATCGAAGCCGATGGGCTCCTCGAGGCCGAGGCACATCTGCCGGAGCTGGTGCTGTTCGAGTCGGGCGGGCTCGCCGAGCGACTGGCGCGGCGGCGCCTGGCTCCGCTCGACGACCTCACCCCCGCAGGCAGGGCGCGGATGGAGGAGACGGCGCTCGCCTTCGTCCAGCACGGCGGCAACGCGGCCGCGATGGCCCGCGCGCTCCACCTGCATCCGCAGACGATCCGCTACCGCCTCGGCCGCCTGCGTGAACTCTTCGGCGAGGAGCTCACGGATCCCGATGGGCGCTTCGAGCTCGAGCTGGCCCTCAGGTCTCGAGCTGCGGTAACTCGAGACTGACCACCGCGCCGCCGTCCCCGGCGTTCGAGGCCCGGGCGCTGCCACCGTGCTCCTCGGCGACGCGCTGCACGATCGCCAGGCCAAGGCCGGAGCCGGGCTTGCCCCGGGCGTCGTCGGAGCGCCAGAAGCGGTCGAAGACCTTGTCGAGGTCTCCCGCCGGGAACCCGGGACCATGGTCGCGGACGGTGACACGACCATCCCGCACCGCCACGTCGATCTTCCCGGCGGGCGGGCTCCACTTGCACGCGTTGTCGAGCATGTTCGAGATCGCCCGGCCCAGGCGTTGAGCGTCGGCGTGGACCAGCGTGGGTTGGAGGTCCTGCTCGAAATGGATCTCGCGCGCGCGGCGCTGGGCGCGTTCGATCGCGTCGCGAGTGAGCTCGTCGAGCGCGACGTCCTGACGCGCGATCGCGTCCTGGCCGGGCGCTCGCGCCAGCTCCACGACGTCGCCGACCAGCTCGGTCATCTCCTCGAGCTCCTGCGTCAGATCCGCAACCAGTCGCTTGCGCTCCGCCGGGTCGATTTGCTCCGCCCGGCCGAGGGTCTCGATGTTGGTCCGCAGAGTGGCCAGGGGGGTGCGCAGCTCGTGCGATGCGTCGGCGACGAACCGGCGCTGGGCGGCCTCGGAGACCTCGAGCGCGGCCATCATCTCGTTGAAGCTCGCGGCGAGCCGCCCGAGCTCGTCGTCCCCCCGAACCTCGATCCGGTGGGTGAGGTCATGGGTGCGCGCGACCTCCTCGGCCGCGGCGGAGACCTCGCCCGCAGGCGCGAGCGCCGCCCGCGCCACGAACGGGCCGAGCGCCGCCGCCAGCGCGATGCCTCCGGCGCTCACCGCGGCCAGGATGAGGATCAGCGTGTCGAGGGTGTGATTGGTGTCCTCGAGGGACCGCGCGACCTGGATGGCGCCCCCCATCGGGAGTGGCTGTGTGAGCACCCGCAGCGAGGTGCCGTGAGCGTCGACGTCGCGGAAGCTGGCATCGCCACCGCTCGTGGCGAGCGTGCGGTCAGTACTGGAGATGGGGATCTGGAACTGGGAGCCGATGTCCGTCACTGCCGAGCCGTCGGGCCCGATCAGCTGGGCCAGGGCAGCAGGCGCACCCGGGCCTGGCGCCGGAACGGCCCGCTCGAGGAAGAACCGGTCGCCGCGCTCGGGCTGCCCCTTGGAGCCCTTCCGGCCCTTTGCCGGAGGCTTGATTCCCGGCGGCAGCGGGAGGGGCTTGTCGTTCGGTGGGACGCTTCCGGCGCCCTGTGCCGTTCCGACCGTCACCGGCCCCTGAACGGAGCCGCCGGCGATCGCCGGTGCGACCTGCTCGGCGCGCTGGGAAACCACGTCGGCCTGGTGGCGGAGGTCGTTGTCGATGTCGCCCCGCAGACGGTCCCGGACGAGTGTGTAGACGAGGCCGGAGGCGAGCAGGACCGCGAACGCCACGGCGAGCGCGGAGAGCAGGGCGAGCCGTCGCCGCAGGCTCACTTCTCGCGCAGCGAGTACCCGACTCCGCGGACCGTCTGGATCAGCCGCGACTCGCCGCCCTCCTCAGTCTTCCGGCGCAGGTACCCGACGTAGACCTCGAGCGAGTTCGAGCGGGGCCCGAAGTCGTATCCCCACACTGCCTCGAAGAGCTGCGAGCGGGTGAGCACCAGGCGCGGATTTCGCATCAGGTGCTCGAGCAGGGCGAACTCGGTCTTGGTGAGCTCGACCGGGCGCTCGCCCCGTTTCACCTCGCGGGTGGCCGGGTCCAGGGTGAGCTCGGCATAGCTCAGCTCCTCGGAGGGCTCGCCGTTCGTACGCCGCAGCAGCGCCCGCAGGCGCGCGAGCAGCTCCTCGAGGGCGAAAGGCTTCACGACGTAGTCGTCGGCGCCCGCGTCCAGGCCGTCGACCCGATCCTGCACCGCGTCCCGCGCGGTCAGCATCAGGATCGGGGTGCGGTCGCCTCGCGCCCGCAGCTCGCGGCACACCTCGAGCCCGTCGCGCTTGGGCATCAAGACGTCGAGAACGATCGCGTCCGAGGGAGCCGAACCGATCGAGTCGAGCGCCTCCTCGCCGTCGGCGGCCAGGCTGACCTCGTAGCCCTCGAGCTTCAGCGCGCGCTCGAGGGCGCGGCGGAGCTGGGGCTCGTCGTCTACGACCAGAACGCGCACGAGCCCATGCTGCCGCGATCGCCTAAGAGATGTATGAGAGCTCTACTGCGTGCAGGCCTGGATCTTGGACACGTCCGTGCCGGCCTTCTGGATGCAGTCGGTGATCTGCTGGGGCGTCTTGCCGTTCGGAGCAGTGACGCCGCCCGAGGCTGATCCGCCGCCGCTGGAGGTGCCGCTCGTTCCCCCGCCGGCGATGTCACCCAGCGGCGAGGTCACGTTCGAGCCGTCCGGCTCGGCGTTGTAGACGAGGCCGGTGGGGCCGCCGCCCTCGGCATTGATCGTCCACTTGAGCTGGCCATCGACGGCGCTCTTCTCGAGGGTCATCACGGTCACCTTGAGGTCGCTGACCCCGGCCTTCTCCTTGACGCCGGAGACGATCTTGTCGATTGCCGCGGGATCGACCTCCGAGAAGGGGAAGTCCTGCCCGTCGAGAGAGCCGGGGCCGATGATGTCCACCTTCTCGTCGTGGAGGTCGCCCCCGGTGTAGACGAAGCCGGTGGCCTGCTCGCCGCTGCGGAGCTTGAAGTCGGCGCCGCCCTCGGTGATCTGCACCTGGAGGGCCTGGGCGTTCTCTCCCGCCTTGTCCTTGACCGCGTCGGTGGCCTTCTGGAACCCCGCGGTGGTGAAGAGGTCGCTGTTGTCGTTGGTCGAGGTGCCGCTGCTGCGGGTGCCGCACGCCGCCAGCGCGAACGCGCTCAGGGCAGCCCAGATCAGTCCCCGGTTAGACGCCTTCAAGAGTTCCTCCTCGGACGAGACAGTGCCGGCCAGCATATGCGCGATCGGATTCGCCATCGGATCGCACCCACTAGCGGCCGCTAGAAGATTCGATACCGCTCGCGTGAGAGCAGGAAGCCGTGGCCGTTGGCCGTGTTCCGGCACCTCATGCCGTTCGTCTTGCTGATGCAGAGGATCGTCCCGCGCTGCGCCGATGACCGGTAGGGGAGGACGACGGGCCCGCCGAGCACCGTGTCGCCCGCGCACACGAACTCGGCTCCGTCTGGCCCCACCGCGATCCCCTGTCCGTAGTCCAGGCCGATCTTGATGCATGACTTCGGCTTGGGGGGCGGACTCCAGGAGCGCTCGCGGATGTCGCAGCGGGCGTCGTGGGCGCTGACGAAGCAGCCGATGTTGTGAGAGGGGGCCTCGAAGTAGTGCGGCCCGTGGTTGCCGACCGGCACGCTCAGCGGTCGCGGTTGCTGAGTGCCGGCCCCCGACGCGGTGCCGGCCGTCGTGGCGGTCTCCGCCGCGCCGCCATGGCTCTCAGTCCGGGTCGAGGTGTCGCTACCGCCGCCGCAGCCGGCGAGGACGAGCGCGATCAGGGTGCAGCCGAGGGCGAGGCGAGGCACGCGAGCGACCCTACATCGAGTCGAGAGAACGCGCCCAGGGGCTACGGTCGCCCAGGGCCCCCGGGCGGAAGGGCGCGCAGAACCCGCGGCAGCGAGCGCCGGCCGGCGGCCCTGAGCAGGGCGCGGCGCAGGCCGCGCCGCTCGCGGACCCCGGGCGGGGCCGCGCCCGGATGGCGGTACCTGCCCTCCCGTAGCCGCGCGGCATATTCGGCGGCGTCCGGCCCCGCGTATGCGGCAAGCAGCCCCTCCGCCCCGAGCAGTGTCGTGCCGGGAGGGAGGGGAGCGCCGATTCTCTCGAGCGCCCGGTCGAGCTCTCTCAATTCGGCCCGTGCCAGCTCGTCGGGCTCCATCAGGCTGCGGCGTCGCCGCCGAAGCGCGTATCCCGCAAGGCCGGCGAGCATCCCGATACCCGCAGCGCCGGCAAGAAGGACAGCGATCGATGACCCGGAGCCGGCCCCTCCGCCACTCGGCCTGCCGCTGGATGAGGGCCGTATCGGCGGTGCATCGGCTGCGCGGGAGTTGGGCACGCTCGGCGTGTCGCCGGAGCCGGTGGCCGGGTCGGGCTTGGTCACCCCGAGTGAGTTGTCGTCGAGCTGGGTGGCGGCCGGCGCGGCCGCCGGGGTCGGCTCGAACGTGACCCAGCCGATCCGCGGAAAGAACACCTCGACCCAGTCGTGGGCGTCGGTGTCGTCGACCAGGAAGTTGTTGCGCTCCGGGTCGCGCCCGCCCGGGGCGAACCCGGTGGACACCCGGCTCGGGATGCCGAGCATCCGCAGCATCAGCGCCATCGTCCCGGAGAACTGCTGGCAGTACCCCGCCCGGTCCTGCGAGAGGAACGCGGGGAGCGGATCGGTATGGGTGGGAACGTTCTGCCGATATGCGTAGTGGCTGCGCAGGTAGAGCTCGATCCGGCGAGCGGCGTCATAGGGGCTGGCCGCCCCGGCCGCGATCCGGCGGGCGAGCGCGTACATCTCCTCGTACGGAGTCCCGCTGACCTGGTCGGCGATCGGAGCCGGCCCGGAGCGGCTCCAGAACGGGGCCTCGACGCCGGGGCGACTCGGGAGGTTGAAGGTGACGTAGCGGCGCGCCGCCGCTGGGAATGCCGTGCCCGCCGTCCGCATCTCCGCCGTGTCGGGCTTCGGGTCGTAGATCGTCGCCGTGTACTCGTTCCCCGGATGCAGCTCGCGGGTCATTGACCAGACGCCGTCCGGCGATGGCCTGGCCTCGGCTCGCCGGAGCCCGAGGATCGTGCCGGCCCCGATGGCGAAGTCGCTGCTCAGGCCACGGTTGGTCAGGTTGATGCGGTCGATCCAGTTCGGGTTTCGCCGCGGAACGGCGAGCTTCGGATGAAGCTTGAGCGGCTCGCCGAGCGCGGGCTCGGTGGAGGGTGCCGAGGAGCGGACCCAGCGGGTCCCGTCGAAGGTGTCGAGGTTGCTCGCCTTCCAGTAGTGGGTGTGCTCGCTCGCCACCTCGAGGAGCAGCGTCCCCTTCTGCGGCCAGTCGAGGGGGCCATAGGTCTGGTCCCAGCGGAAGCTCTGACCGTTCGCGCTCAGCAATCCCCAGTGGCGGTAATCGATCAGCCCGCGGCCGGTGTCCAGGGCGGCGGCGGCCGGCATGGCGACCAGGGCGGCGGAGCCGACCGCGATGGCCGCCGCGGAGCGGCGCGTCATGGAGATTGCGGGAAGCCACAGCCAGGCGCAGACGAGCACGAGGAGGATGGCGCCGCCGGCCAGTTGCCGGGATGGCGCCGCCCATGCGACCGCGACCAGGTAGAGCCCGACCAGCAGGATCAGCGCGCCGATTCGCCCGGCGACCCGGCGACGAGTCGGCCAGAAGGCCACGAACGCGGCGAGCCCCGCCAGGAGCGGCGCCGCGAGGAGGATCACGAGCCGGGTCCAGGTGTCCGCACCGGCGTAGGGGATCGGGACGTCGCCCACCCCGGTCAGGCTGCGGCTGACGTTGTGCGCGAGCTCGTCCCACTGACCGGGCAGCACCAGGCGGGCGGGGAGGCCGACGACCACCATTCCGAAAAAGATGGCCGCCACAGTGGCCACCGCCGCCAGGGCCCAGCGGGCGCCTCGCCGCGGCAGACGGGCAATCGCCGCGATCCCCGCACCGGCGCCGGTGGCGAGGAGGACCGCAAAGATCACTCTGCCGGCCGGCGGGTGAGACACGAGCGTGGCCCACTGCACAGCGGCGAGCGTCGCGAGGGCCGCGAAGCAGGCGAGCTCGACCCGCTGCGAGCGGTCTCCGGCCAGAGTGCTCATGCCACCGCCCTGCGATGCGGAGCGGTGCGCTCGACCGTCCCGGCGAGCGGATAGGCGAAGCATCCCGAGACCCGGAAGACGGCGGCGCGGCGGGTGCCGCTGGGCGTGATCAGGAAGCTGCCGGGGCGCAGCCTGCGCAGGGATCCGTGAACAGAGCGGCTCGCGGTCACCCAGAGCACGACCGCACCTGACCCGCCCTGCGGCATCGACGGTCCGACCATCGGATCGGAGACGGCGATCCGCACGTGCGCCTCGGGCCAGCCCCTGAGCGAGGGATCGATCGAGAGCGGCCTCCGCTCTCCCGGCACGAGCAGGTCGCAGCCGCCCGAGCGGGCGAGCTCGACGCAGAGCGAGGCGGCCGCGCGCATCGCCCGCTCGCGCTGCGTCGGAGTCCCGCCGCGAGGGTCGAAGACGACCAGCGGGCGAGGCTCCCCGCCCGCGATCAGGCGCCGCTCGATCATCTCCCCGCTGCGCGCCACAGCGGGCCAGTGGATCCGGGACGCCGGACTGCCCTCTCGGTAGGGGCGGAGGCCGTCGACCTCGAACTGAGCCAGACCACCCCGGCGGGAGGTGGCATCGCTCGCCTTCCCCGAGCCGGACGATTGGCCGCGCGGCTCGGCACCGGCGCCGGTCCAGCGCACCGGGTCAACCCGAGGAAGGACGACGAGCTCGCCGGCGGTGCCGGAATCGAGCTCGCGCTCCCAGAGGCCCAGCGGATCGCGGACGACGAGGCGCGCTCGATCCAATCGGCGGCGCCCCGGATGCTCGAGCCAAACCTCGCGCGTGAGCGTGCGGCCCCAGCGCGGGCCCACCGGGACGCTGCGGTCGAGCAGCGGATCGATCAGCTCGCCGCCGGGTGGCGGCACCAGCGTCCGCCGGACCGCGATCCGCAGGGGGTACGGCTCGCTCTCTTCGAGCCGGGCGGGACCCGCCTCCCGCTCCAGCCGCCCGCCGACCGTCGCCAGCTCGACCCAGGCGACGGCCCCGATGGCGAGGAGGAGCAGCGCGATTCCGCAGACGAGGGCGGCGGTGAGCCCGAATGCGAGGCCGGTGAGGGTGAGGGCCGCCCCGAGCGCGGCCGTGGCCGGCGCTCGGGGCGTACCGGACTCCCTCGGCGCATTCATCTCACAGCGCCGGGACCCTGTCGATCGCCTCTCTGACCACCGCCTCGCGCTGGTCGCCGTCGACCTCGAAGGAGAGCAGCAGGCGGTGGGAGAGGACGGACGGAGCGAGCGTCTGGACGTCGTCGGGCAGCACGTGGTCCCGCCCCTCGAGGGCAGCGAGCGCCTTCGCGGCGCGGAAGAGCATCAGCCCGGCTCGCGGGCTCGCGCCGAGGTCGACCCGCTCGTCCTCACGAGTCGCTTCGCAGACTGCGACCACGTAGCGGCGCAGCGGCTCCGTTCCCTCGATGCCGGAGAGGGCACCCTGGGCGGCGCGCACCGTGGTCACGTCGGCAACAGGGGTGAGGTCGTCGACTGGATCGCGGTCGGCGTGCTCGGCGAGCATGGCGGCCTCGGCCTGGGCGGCGGGATAGCCGAGGCTGACCCGGACCATGAAGCGGTCGAGCTCCGCCTCGGGCAGGGGGTAGGTGCCCTCGTACTCGGCCGGGTTCTGCGTCGCGAGCACCACGAACGGGCGCGCCAGCTCGTGCTTCGTCCCGTCGATGGTGATCTGCCGCTCCTGCATGCACTCGAGGAGGCCCGACTGGGTCTTCGGGGAGGCTCTGTTGATCTCGTCGACCAGGACGACGTTGGCGAAGACGGGCCCGGGATGGAACTCGAAGCTGGCGCTGCGCTGGTTGAAGACGTTGGTGCCGACCATGTCTGCGGGCAGCAGGTCCGAGGTGCACTGCACCCGGGCGTACTCGGCCTCGAGCGAGCGCGCCAGCGCGCGAGCCAGCGCGGTCTTGCCCACCCCCGGGGCGTCCTCGATCAGGACGTGCCCGTCGGCGAGCAGGGCGACGATCAGGTCCCGCACCACGCGGTCGGGGGCCTTCACGGCGCGCGTGATGTTCTCCGCCAGCCGTGATCCGATCTCAGCCACCTCGGTCGGATTCAGCCTCGGCGCAGTGGCCATCGCTAGATGGTACGCCTGGGCTCAACCCCCGGATTGCCCTGGGGCAGAACGGGTACGCAAGCGATATGGCGTCGGGGACGGAGACCGTCGGTGTCCGGGATGCGCGGACCGAGATCGCACGCGGCGACGCGGTCGCGGTTGACGTGCGCAGCGAGGAGGAGTGGGGCGAAGGGCACATCCCGGGCGCGATCCATCTCCCCGACGGGGACTCCGAGCAGGCGGCCGGCGGCAACCTTCCCGATCAGGGGGCTCGTCTGATGGTGATCGCGAGGAATGGAGGCTCCGCGTCAGAGGCCGCCAAGCGTCTCAGCGACGTGCAGCCCACCGAGGACCCGGACGAGGAGACCGAGCTGGGCGCGGGCTGACTGCGGCGCTCAGCGGTCCTTCGGGCCCCAGCGGTTGAGTGCGAAGATCGTCAGGAGCACGGAGCCGACGGGAACGAGGAAGATCGCGGCGTCGGCCAGCACACGTGACCGGCGTGGGCGAGCGGGATGATCGTCATACGGGTCCTCCTTCGGTTGGGCCGCCCTCGACCACTTCCTTGAGCGCCGCGAGTGACCGGCGGACGTCTCGCCGGATCACCGGAGCTCCGAGCCGGCTGGCGATCAGGGCGAGCACGCCGCCGGGCACCTGGTAGGAGAAGCGCAGCGTTGCCTCCGTCTCGCCGTCGCAATCGCGCAGGATCCAGCGGCCGCGGTTGTCGATGCCGGTGACACTGGTCCAGGCCAGTTCGTGGGGTGGATCGAACTCGACGACCTCCACGACCCCTCCGAGATCCGTCGACCCGACCTCGATCTCCAGGCGGAAGCGCGCTCGAGGCCCGGACGTCGGCTCGCCCGGCACCGCTTCCCAGCGGGATCCGAACATGAACTCCGAGTAGCGCTCGGGCTCCGAGACGAACCGCCAGACCCGATCTCGCGGCGCCGTGACGCGGATGGTCTCCTCAACCCTCATCTCAGCCGATCAGCGGCAGCCGTCGCTGGGCGGACAGCTCGTCGAGCTTTCCCTGCATGACTCCGGTGACGTGCTCGTAGACCTCGTCGACGTCCGGTTTGCGGCCGAAGAGCTCGCGGGGGTGAATCGGCTCCATCGCCTCGACCGTGAGCTTCGCCGGCAGCGGCCAGTGGCCGAGCATGTCCCCGATGTTCAGGCCCCACGGGATCGAGAGCGAGATCGGCAGCACCTTCAGCCGGAACAGGCGGTCGAGCTGAAGTGCCTTGGCAAGGCGCTCGCCGCGGGAGAGGAAGATCGCAGTCTCCTGGCCCCCGATCGACACCAGCGGGACGATCGGCACGCCGGTGTCGAGCGCCAGCTTCACCCATCCCTTGCGGCCCGCGAAGTCGACCTTCTTCTCCTGCCAGGAGGGGCGATGGACCTCCCAGTCGCCGCCCGGGTAGACCAGGACCACCGCATCGCGCTCGAGCGCCAGGCGGGCGTTGTCAGGAGAGGCTGCGACGCACCCGAACTTGGCGAGGTTGAACGGCAGGGGCATGGCGAGCACCAGGTTGTGGACCAGGGGATGGAGGCGCCGCTCGACCCCGAAGTGCCCGGAGAAGGCGAGCGTGAAGACCATCGTGTCGGGGGTGACGTTGCCGCCCGAGTGGTTGCCGACCAGGAGCACGGGGCCCTCGGCGGGAATCCGGTCCAGCCCCCGAACGTCCGCGCGGAAGTAGAACGAAGCGAGGACCCAGAGGCCGGGGAGCTGCTCGCGGATGTAGTCCGGGTCGCGGTCGTCCAGGTCCGCCGTCGGGATGCGCCTGGCCACCAGGTCCTTTACGCGCTGCCCCGTGACCAGGCCCCGGATGCCGTCGCCGACTCGGTCTCGGATGCCCATCAGGCCGGCGCCGGTCGCGTTCGGGGCTTCTGTCCCTCGTCCGCCTTCTTGGCAGGTCCGACGCCGGCAGGCTCTGCGGACCGGGTCGGCGGTCCGCCTCCGCGCCGGTCGAGTCGACACTTGCCGCCTACCTCGGCGTCCTCGTCGCCCTCGGCGTGGAGCGCCCAGGCGCCGAGCACCGAGAGCGAGGCGCCGCCGATCAGCATCAGGTGGGTCGGTCCCCAGAGGGTGACGTCCTGGCCGAAGATCCGGTGCCAGATGTCGTCGAGGGGAAATGCGGCGAGGGAGCTCGCCCCGCAGATCGCGATCATCTGGGCGCCGATCGGCGCGTACCAGCCCGGTGCGATCTCGAAGGAGGTGCGGGTCGGTCGCTTGGGCAGCGCGATGCCGAGCACGCCGGCGAGCAGCACGCCGAAGAGACCGGCGAGGATGAAGTAATGGGCCGGGTTCGCAAGCGGTCCCGGGTCGCGGCCCTGGTCGATGTGCAGGGAGATGTCCCAGTACATGCCGAAGACCGCGATCAGCAGGGTGACCGCGAGGAACGTGCCGGGCAGGGCGGCCCAACCGGGAAGCTTGGTGACCCGCTCGGCGACGTCGGCGAGACGCCCCAGGGCCGGGAAGCGGCCGAGCTTGTAGAGGAGGATCGGCCCGAGCAACAGGACCGACACCACCATCGCGCCGGCGGTGGCGTAGATCACGTCGCTGGTCGCCGCGCCTCCCGCCGGCGGTGTGCTTGACGCCCCGAGCAGAGTGGCTGACAACACCGTTTCCTCCTAGTCCGGTGCGGCGGCCGACGTCTTCGGTGCGCGCTCGGGCTCGGGCCCGCGGCGCAAGCGCTCTCGCACCGACTCGATCGACCATTCGAATGGTTCGGTCTCCTCGATGAAGCTGGTCAACTCGTCGACGAGCCGCTCGGGGTCGTCGAGCATCGGCCAGTGGCCCGATCCCTCGAACTCGACGTAGCGGCTGTGCTCGACGATCCGGTGGGCATTGCGACCGTGCTCGACGGGAATCACTGGGTCGTCGCTGCCCCAGATGAACATCGTCGGCATCTGGTCGGCGAGGTAGAGGCGGTCGAGGGCGGATACCCGCTGGCCCTCGTGGTCGATGACGCTGCGCATGGTGTGGAGGAAGGCATCGCGCGCCCCCTCGTGCACCAGTGACGCGTATCCGCGTGCGAACTCGGCGATGTCGGGGCCGGCCTCGATCCCGACCTTTGCCGCCACCAAGCGCACCGCGTCGCCGGCCTTCACCGACCACTCGCGCGCCATCAACGGCAACACCCACTCCGAGCCGGGCAGAGTCGCGGCCCGCAGGATCGGATGGACCTCACGTCCCAGCCCGCCCGAGGAGATCAGCGCCATCCGCTCGACGTACTCGGGGAAGAGATAGGAGAACTGCATGGCGATTCCGCCGCCCAGCGAGTGCCCAACCACGGTGCCGCCCTCGAAGCCGAGGACAGCCAGCAGGTCGCGGACGCCGGCAGCGTAGGCGCCGAGGGAGTAGTCGCCGCGCGGCTTCGCCGAGCGGCCGTGGCCGATCATGTCCGGCGCGATCACCGTGTAGCGCTCCGCGAGCGTCGGCATCACCTTCCGCCAGGCGTCCGAGGTGGAGGTGATGCCATGCAGCAGCACCAGCAGCGGCCCGGACCCGGCGGCCTGGAACCCGACCGTATGGCCGTGCAGTTCCACCTCCTCGTAGGGCCCGAGCGGCTCGCCGCCCTTGGGCCAGGCAGCGCGCAGGCCGTTCTTGTCGGACGCCTCCCGGGTCACTTGATCTGCATGCCCGAGATCGCCCGGCTGATAACCAGCCGTTGAATCTCAGACGTGCCCTCGAAGATGGTCCAGATCTTGGCGTCGCGATGCATGCGCTCGACCGGGAACTCTCGGGAGTAGCCGTTGCCACCCAGGATCTGGATGGCGCGCTCGGTCGCCCAGACGGCGACCTCGCCGGCCTTCAGCTTCGACATCGAGCCCTCAGCGGCCTCGAAGTCCTTGCCCGTCTTGCCCATCCAGGCGGCCCGGTGTACGAGCAGCCTGGAGGCGTCGATCTCCATCTTCATGTCCGCGAGCGTGAAGGCGATCGACTGGTTCTCGATGATCTTGCGGCCGAAGGCCTCGCGCTCCTTGGCGTAGTCGAGCGCGTACTCGTAGGCCGCGCGGGCGATGCCCACCGCCTGAGCCGCGACCGTCGGCCGCGAGAGCTCGAAGGTCCTCATCGCCGCCTGGCCCTTGGAGCTCTTGCCCTCTCGGGCCTTGGCGAGCTTCTCGTCGAGCTTCTCCTTGCCGCCCAGCAGGCAGGAGCCCGGAACGCGTACCTCGTCGAGATGGACGTCGGCGGTGTGGCTGGCGCGGATCCCGTGCTTGAGCACCTTGGCGCCCTGCTCGAGGCCCTGCGTGCCCGGGGGGACGACGAAGGCGGCATGGCCGCGTGAGCCCAGCTCGCGGTCGACGGAGGCGATCACGACGTGGACGTCCGCGATCCCGCCGTTGGTGGCCCATGCCTTCTGGCCGTTGATCACCCACTCGTCCTTGGCCTCGTCGTACTTGGCCGTGGTGCGGTAGCCGGACACGTCGGATCCGGCGTCAGGCTCGGACGCGCAGAAGGACGCCACCTTGACGTCGTTCTCGTCGCCGAAGCACTGCGGCACCCACTCGACCATCTGCTCGGGCGTGCCCGAGCCGAAGATCCCGGCGACGGCGAGGGTCGTGCCGAAGATCGCCATGCCGATGCCGGCGTCGCCCCAGAAGAGCTCCTCGTTGACGATCGGAAAGGTCAGGCCCGAGGGATCCGCCCAGAACTGCGCGATCGACTCGAAGCCGTAGAGCCCGATCTTCGCGGCCTCCTGGACGACCGGCCAGGGGAACTCCTCCTTCTCGTCCCACTCGTGTGCGGCGGGGCGGACGGTCTGCTCGGCGAAGCCGTGGGCCCAGTCCCGGATGTCCTGCTGGTCCTGGGAGAGCTCGAGCGAGAACGTCGCCTCGCCGGCGTCGATCCCAAGCTGCTCGGAGATCTGGCCCTCGGCCTCGCTGCCGTTCTGGTCAGCGTTGGTCTTCTCCTCTGTCGCCATCTCTAAGTCTCCTTTGCTCTCTGGCCGCTCAGGCGGCCGTCGGTATGCGGAAGAAGCTGGTCAGCCGGCTCGCGAGCATCACGTCGCCCTCGAGCCGCAGCTTCCCCGTCAGGAAGGGTGGGGCCGGAGGCCTGGTTGGCCGCCAGCTTAAGGAAGTGCACGGGACTTACCCGGATCGTCACGTGCGGGTCGGCCTCGTGCTGGTCCGAGGCCCGGCAGCTGCCGTCCTCGAAGACCACCTCGTAGTGGTCGTATCCGCCCCCGAGGTGGTCCGGGCGGTCGAGGATCTTGAAGTGGACCACCGCGTCCGTTCCGCGAACCTTGCTCGGCTCGACGTGATCCGCCATGCGGTTGAAGACCTCATCGAGGCCCGTCGACCACGGCCTCGAGGTTGGCGACCGCCGTCTCGGGGTGGATTCTGTCCGTCATCTCGGCTCTCCTCTCTCGCGATGGACGCTTCGTGCCGCTCTGGGACACCGATTGCTACCGAGAGTAGCAAATTGCTACCCTAAGTAGGAATGGGTCAAACGAGAGCCTCGTCACAGACACATGCAATCGCGGGGCGCCAGCGCGCGGCCCACCTGGGCCCGGAGCGCCGGCGACCGCAGGTGCTCGACGGGGCGCTCGAGCTCTTCCTCGAGCATGGCTACGACGGCACCTCGATGGATGCCGTCGCCCGAGCGGCGGGCGTGACGAAGCCGGTCGTCTACGCCTGCTTCCCGGGGAAGGAGGAGCTTTTTCGCGCGCTGCTGCGTCGCGAGGAGGAGCGGATCCTCGGGGAGATCCAGACGGCTTTCGAATCCGCCGACCTCACCGATCCGGAGGCCACGCTGACGGACGGCTTCACGGGCTTCCTCCGCGCGGTGGCCTCTTCCCCCGAGGTCTACAAGCTGATCTTCCTCGGCGAGGGCGGGGGAAACATGGCCGTCGCCCGCCGAATCCAGCGCGGCAGGCAGGCGCAGGTCGACGCGCTGTCCCTGCTGGTCCGCGGCTGGCTGCCGCGAACGGGCAAGCGGGCTGCCGATCACCAGGCCGACGTGACGGCGCGCCTGCTCGGCAACGCGATCGCCGGCCTTGCCGAGTCCGGCGCCAGGCTGCTCCTCTCCGGGCAGGACGACTGGACCCCGGAGACGCTCGGGCGCCAGCTGGGCCGTCTGGCCAGCAGTGCCGCCCAGGCCGCGGTATAGCCCGCTAGGCTGCCCCGCCCACCCCAACGAGCGGAGGTCCGAACGTGGCGGTCGAAGCAACCCTCAACGAATTCAAGGAGACGGCCGGCAGCGAGCCGTTCCAGATGCAGGGCTCGAAGATGCTGAAGGTCCAGCTCAAGGGGGAGACGATCCAGGCGAAGCTCGGCTCGATGGTCGCCTACCAGGGCGACGTGAAGTTCGAGCACGCCGGCTCCGGCGGCCTCAAGCGGATGGCGAAGAAGGCCGTCACCGGCGAGGGCGCCCAGCTGATGAAGATCTCCGGCACCGGCGAGGTCTTCCTCGCGGATCTGGCCCAGGAGGTCCAGCTCGTGAAGCTCTCCGACGAGGCGATCACCGTCAACGGCGCCAACCTGCTCGCCTTCGACGCCGACATCGACTGGGACATCAAGAAGGTCGAGGGCGTCTCAGGGTTCATGGGCGGCGGCCTCTTCAACACCCATCTCAAGGGCTCCGGCTACGTGGCGATGCTCTCCGACGGGCCGCCCGTCCTGCTCGAGCTCGACGGCACCGACACGTTCGCCGACCCCCAGGCAGCGATCACCTGGTCGGAGGACGTCAAGACCTCGGTGAAGACCGACGTCAACCTGAAGACCTTCATCGGCCGAGGCTCGGGCGAGAGCGTCCAGATGGCCTTCAGCGGCAAGGGATGGCTGCTGATCCAGCCCTCCGAGGGCCGCGTGACGAGCAACGCCGCCGGTGGTCAGGCCAGCAGCGGCGCCGGCGGCGCCACGGGAGCGTTGGGGAAGATCCTCTCCGGCTAGGTCGACTAGGTCGGCTTAGTGCTCATTGCCCACACGGCGACCAAATAGGCGATCAGAACCAGCGAGACCAGGCCGGTGACTATCCGTGCGCTGAGCGCCGATGGCTCGCCCCCGCGGTTCATCCGGCGCACCGAGATCCCGCCGACGATCAGGGAGATGAGCAGCAGGAGGAACCCCATGTCGCTGACGCCGTAGCCGATCCCGACCCAGGTCAGGTTGGAATCCGTGAGGCCCTCCTTGTCCGCGATCCACTCGGCGCCGGCGCGGAAGACGATGTAGCCGGGCAGGGCGCCGTAGAAGAGGCTCATGTACCCGAGCCGGGTCAGGGCAGGCGATCTGCTTCGCCAGGCCGCGATCAGCGAGACCGCGGACAGCCCGAGTGCGCCGACCAGGATCATCGCGCCGAAGATGTGGAGGAAGAGGGGGAGGGCCCACGCGTCCGGGCGGATGAGCGCGAGCGTGATCATGCGCCGGGCTTCCAGACCATGACGACGAGCAGGGCCGTGAACCAGACGATCCGCATCCAGTGGGCGAACGCCGTCCGCCGGTCGACAGCCACGGCGGAGTCATCGCCCGCAGGCTGCACTCCCTGGCTGGCCCGGGCCCCGGATCCCATGGCGAGAACCCAGAGGACGATCGCGGCGATGACCCAGCCGTCGTAGATCTCGTATTCGGGGCGGTTGAAGGCGAGCCAGACCCCGAACACCAGGGCTCCAAGGCCGCCGACACCCCAGAGGATCTCCGCGACCAGGCGCGTGGTCCGGTTCACGGGCCCGCCCAGAACGAAGGCCGAGTACATCACGGCGGCGCTGCCGAGGAGGAAGGCCGCGAGCACGTGGAAGAAGAGCAGTGCGTGGTACATCGGCGGGCGCGATCCTATTGGTAGGCCTGGATGCGCTGCGTCCACTCGTCGAGCTTGCGTTCGGCGCTTTCGGCGTCGACCGCGTCCTGGGCGCGGAGCATGTGCACGGCGCGCGTGACGCCGGCCTGTTCGTAGCGCTCGAGCATGCTCGGATCACGCGGCGGGATCTGCAGCGTCACCGGGATGGCGCCGCGGCCGGCCTCCTTGCCGAGCTTCTGCAGCTCCTCGATGCGCTCGATCATCCCCTCGTCGGGCGGGATCCGGTTCGGGAACCAGCCGTCGCCGTAGGCCAGCACCCGCTTGTGAACGGTCGGGCCGTTTCCACCGATGAGGACCGGCGGGTGCGGCTCCTGCAGAGGCGCCGGCCGACAGACGATCCGCTCGAAGTCGACGAACTCGCCGTGGTAGCTCGCCTCCTCCTCGGTCCAGATCGCCTTGCAGGCCTCGACCCGCTCGCGCAGGATCCCGAACCGCCGCTGCGGATCGGTTCCATGGTTGGCCATCTCCTCGAGGTTCCAGCCCGCGCCGACGCCGAAGATCATCCGTCCTCCCGAGAGCCGGTCGACGGACGCCACCGACTTGGCCGTGGTGATCGGATCGCGCTCGACGAGCAGGCAGATCGCGGTGCCCACCCGGATGCGCGTCGTGGCCGCCGCCATCGTCGCCAGTGCCACGAACGGGTCATAGATGCGCCAGTACTCACGGGGCAGATCGCCGCCCGCTGGGTACGCGGTTTCCCGGCTCGAGGGGATGTGCGTGTGCTCGGTGACGAACACCGACTCGAATCCGCGTTCCTCGGCCATGCGGGCGAGCTCGGCGGGCTCGATCGCCTCGTCCGTCGGGAAGTAGGACACACCGAAGTCCACGGGAGGGATCCTTTCAGTCAGGGTGTCCGCCTGCCTACGCACCGGCTACGCAGCGATCGACCCGGACGGCGCCGCGATCAATGGGAATGAACGGGCGCAGCATCCGCCAGCTCACCGGGCGAGCTCACCGGCCTGACCCTGCCCTGCGCCCGGTCGCTGGCCAGGTAGAGGATGGCCAACGGCAGGAGCACATCGAGGACAAGACCGGTCAGCGAACCGATGTTGTCACCGGTGGAGTAGCGGTCGGTGGTGGTCGCGTGGTAGGCGAGGTGTGGCACGCCCGCCACGAGGATGGAGATCGCCGCCGCCCGGACCAACCTTCGCTCCATCCAGAGCGCCGCCAGGGCGGCGAGGACGGCAAGGCCGAGGCCGGCGCCGCCGAAGTCGCGCTCCAGGTGCTCGTTGTACGGCGGCAGGGTGGAGACCCAGTGCGAGGAGCCCCCCGGGAAGTCGTTATAGAACCCCTTCGGTGCGATCAGGATCCACGACGCCACGACGCCGATCGTGATCACGAGATAGATGAGGCCGAAGCGGATCCAGCCCCTGTGTCGCTCGATCTCCACTACGCCCTCGTCGGCTCTTCGGAGTCCGTCGCGAGGAACGGATCGAGGAGCGCTGTGAGGCGTGCGGCGGCCCTCGGGCCGATCGTGTGGGCCGCCTTCGGCAACACGACCAGCTCCGCGTCCGAGATCAGGTCGGCCAACCTCTCGGTCCACGCCTCCGGCACGAGATGATCGCGCTCGGGGCGCACGACCAGGGTCGGCGCCTCGACGTGCTCGAGCTTCTCCTCGATCGGATCCTCGAGAGCCTCGCGCAGCGTCCGCACGCTGCGCCACGGGCCGGCGTCGATGAAGTCGTGGACGATCGTGGGCGCCAGGCGCGGCGAGGAGCGCGGTGCATTGCGCGCCCAGCGCATCGCCAGCCGACCCGGGGTCCGGGCACCCGGGTCGAACATCGGCCCAACCAGGACCAGGCGGTCTACGGCGGCCGGGTAGGCGGCGGCGAGGTCCACCGCGACCTGGCAGCCGAACGCGACACCGACGACGATCGCCGGCGCGAGCTCGTTGTCGAGCAGCCAGCGCCGCAGGGCGTCGGCGAGTCCGGCGATGTCGAGCGGTCGACTCGGGGGGTCGCTCATGCCGAAGCCGGGGAGGTCCGGGGCGAAAACCGGCCTATCTGAGCCGAGCGCGCGGATCAGCGGCTTCAGCGACCGACCGGAGGAGAGGCCATGGACGAGGACGATCGGCGTCCGGTCGAGCTCGGGGGCCGACCCGTTCCCGTTCGAGCCGTTCGATGGCATCTCGGCCTGCCGCTTCAACTGGGTGGGCACCCGCACGAAGACGCGGTTGCTCCCGGCGTGCGTCCACCCCCCGTATACGCCGTTTCGACGCCCTACCCCGGCCATCGCCCGCCCAAGATACCCGCAAATTGCGGCTTGACGCCTCGCATTCGCCCTCTATGCCCGAATGGCCAATTCGACCCGGTCGCGCAGGTGGAGGAGCAGCGGCTCGACCGAGAGCTCGCCGCATCCGGCGCGCTCGAGGATCTCCGCGGGAGAGAGGCGACGGCCATGGCGATGCACGCGGTCGCGCAGCCATTCCCCGATGGCGGCCAGATCGCCCTGCTCGATCCGGGTGTCGAGATCGCCGAGGTCGCGGCCGGCGGCCTCCCAGAGCTGCCCGGCGATGATGTTGCCGAGGCTGTAGGTGGGGAAATAGCCGAAGGCCCCGCTCGGCCAATGCACGTCCTGCAGCACGCCGTGGGCATCGTCGGGGACCTCCAGGCCGAGATAGTCGCGGTAGCGGGCGTTCCACGCCTCCGGCAGCTCGCTGAGCAGCAGGCCGCCCTCGAAGATCTCGAGCTCCAGCTCGAAGCGGATCAGGATGTGGAGGTTGTAGGTGACCTCGTCGGCCTCGATGCGAATCAGCGAGCGCTCGACGCGATTGGCGCCCCGGTAGAGCTGCTCGCCGTCGATCTCGTCGAAGCTGCCCGGAAAGCGCTCGCGCAACCGTGGCAGGAGGCGGTCCAGATACGGCCTGCTCCGCGCCACCCAGTTCTCCCAGAGCCTGCTCTGCGACTCGTGCAGCCCGAGCGAGCGCGGCTTCGAGAGCGGGGTGCGACGCAGCTCGGAGGCGACACCGGACTCGTAGAGCCCGTGCCCCGCCTCGTGCATGGCGCTGAACAGCGACATCGCCAGGTTGGACTCGTCGTAGCGAGTGGTCAGCCGGACGTCGCCGCGTCCGATCGAGATCGCGAACGGGTGCTCGGTCGGGTCGATGCGCCAGGACCCCTCGGGGAAGGGAAGCTCGGAGATCATCTCCGCGACCTGCTCGCGCTGCCGGTCCGCGGGGAACTCGCCGCGGAACGGATCCTCGGAGGAGCCGGCGCCATTGTCGGCCGCCTCGCGAACCAGCGGCACGAGGCCCTCGCGCAGCCCTGTCAGCACCGCGCGCATCTGCTCCGTGGTCATCTCGGGCTCGTACTCGTCGAGCAGCGCATCGTAGGTGTGGCTGAACCCGGGGAAACCGTCGAAGCAGTCGGCGTAACGCTTGGTGAGCTCGACGTTCCGCTCCAGATCGGGCAGCAGCATCGCGAAGTCGGAGCGCTGCTTCGCCTCGACCCAGGCGTTCTCGGCCACGGAGCTGGCGTGTGCCATCTCGGCGCGCAGATCCGAGGGAACCCGCCGCGCCTTCTCCCAGTCGCGTGCGACCACGCGGGCGAGGTCGGCGTCGAGCGACTCGCCCGGCGAGACGTCTCCCAGATCGGAGCGGACCCGATCGAGCAGCCGCCCGATCTCGTCCTCGCAGAACATCTCGTGGCGAACGCGGGCGAGCGTCGCCAGAGTCTGCGCCCGGGCCTCCCCGCCGGCCGAGGGCATCATCGTGCGCTCGTCCCACGCCAGCAGCGAGGCGGCCCGGCTCAGGTCATGGATCTGGCCCAGGCGTTCACGCAGGTCGTCGATGGCGGCCATGCGCGGAATGTAGTGGTCCGCTGGTGCGGGCTATGGAGCGGGCGGAGCGCCCTCGGCCGCCACCTTCGAGAGCCCCTCCAGCCAGCGCTGATGAAGCCGAACCATCATCGGCCGGAGCACGGGCTTGACGAGAGTGATCCCCGGTCCCTTCTGCGTCTCCTCGGTGCGGACGAAGGTCCCGCCGGCCTGCCGCTTCAGGACCCAGCCGTGATACCCACGGCCGCCGAGCACCTTGGCGTCCCAGGAGATCCTCTGACCCGGCTCGTACTCGACGACCTCGGAGGTTACGAATGCTCCGAAGCTGAACCAGCGGAACCGGCTGCCGAGCTCGAGCTTCGGCCAGGGCCCGCCCAGGTGCTTGATGAACTTCGCGTTCGAGTAGTAGGTCGACCACAGGTCGGGTCGGCAGATCCAGGCCCAGACCGTCTCAGGCTCCGCCGGGATCTGCAGCTCGTTGACGGCGTGGAATGCAGACTGATCCGGGCGGTGTCCCTCCGGCCAGTTGATCGAGGTCTCGCCGTCGCTCACCGGCGGAACCTATCCGACGGTCAGTGGATGTGCAGGTTGACGTCGAACAGCAAGATCAACGGCCAGAGCAGGATCGCCGCCAGAGCCGACACGATCTGACCGATCGTGTGATGGTGGATGTAGTTGTGGTCGCCGGCAACGAACACGCCCACGATCAGATAGATGATCGTGAGCAGGCCCGGCCCGCCACGCCGATACATCGCCCGCTAGTCCCTGTCGCCGGGCTGGACCTCGGCGGCCCGGTCCTCGTGCCGACCGGCGTGCTCCTCCTCGGCCTCTGCGGCCTGCTTGAGCTCGTCAGCCTTCTCACGATGTCCCTCCGCCATCGAGCGGTGGCCTTCCGCCTCCGCCTCCAGCCTGCGCATCTCGCGTTCCCGGGCGATCCTTCGCCGTTGGGTGATCTGCCGAACGGCGAACAGCAGCACCGCCACGACGACCACTGCGATTACGATGATCACGATTGTTGACATGACCCCTGGTTACCCGGTCACGCCAGGCGAAAACGCGATCTCGTTACGCTGAGCTGAGATGAGTGAGGTCGTCTACCACGAGCCCGACTGGTTCACGAGGACCATCTTCAACCCGTTGGTCGCCGGACTGCACAGGCTGGGCCTCAGCGTGCAGGGCTCTCAGACCCTGGCGGTGCGGGGCCGGAAGAGCGGCGAGATGCGCACCAACCCGGTCAACCCATTCGAGCTCGATGGCAAGACCTATCTGCTCGCGCCACGCGGTACGACCCAGTGGGTCCGGAACATGCGCGTCGCGGGGGAGGGCGAGCTACGCAGTGGGCGCAAGGTGCGTCACTTCCACGCCACCGAGGTTCCGGACTCCGAGAAGCTTCCGCTCATGCGCCTCTACATGGACAGGTGGTCGTGGGAGGTGAAGGGCTTCCTGGGCATCGACGCGGATGCGTCCGACGAGGAGATCGAGCGGATCCTGCCGGATCACCCGGCCTTCGCGCTGACCTTCGACGACTAGATGTTTTATGCGGAGCAGCGGCGCTCGATCGAGACGTCGTAGGCCTTCGGCCGGACGGCGAGGATCTTGTCCTCGGACGGCTCGATCCCGTCGATGAGGCGCATCGGGTCGAAGACGAGCGGGTTGTCGGGCGATTCTGCGTCCTCCACCACCTCGATCACCTCCAGTTCGCCGAGCTCGACCACCTCCCGCTCGCCCTCCCACTCCACGGTCGGATCCCCGAGCGGATCGTCATCGCCGGCGAGGGTGAACTCGAGCGTGAAGCGGGCGACTCCGGAGCCGAGCCGTTCGCGAATCTCCTCCTGCAGGTAGTCGGGGGAGATCGTCTCCCGCTGCTCGTCGGTCAGGTATTCCGTCCCGTCCTCAGGCTCCCAGGTGTAGCGGCCCCAGTGCTTCTCGCCGTCGGCATCGACCAGGGCGAAGGCGTGCAGAGCGCGGTAGTCCGAGGTCGCGAAGCTCGTCGTCGGGGCGATCTTGGGCAGTCCCTTCTGGAGCGCGATGCCGGACTCCGGATGCGCCGCGAGATAGGCGCCGAGCTTCTCGGGATCCGGCTGGCCCGTCTCCGGATCCGGGATCCGGGCGCGGGTCATCTCCAGGAAGTCCTCGGGGTTGCGAGCGAAGAAGACGACCAGCGGCACGGAGACGATGTCGGTCGCCTCCCCGCCGGGGAGGTGGAACTTGACGGCCATACCGCGTCCCGCGATCGGGTTGGCATCCGTTGTCGCGGGGTCGCCGCTCGCGTTCGAGAAGCGGATCGTCGCCTCGACCGGTTCGCCCTGGAGGTGAGGGGCGCGCGAGAGCCTGGACGCCTCCGGCGTCGGCGTGAAGGTGCCCTTGCAGACCGTTCCCTTCGCGTGAACCGCGCGGTAGCCGGGGTGCGCGCCGCCGTTGACTGCCTGCAGCGCGTCCACGATCTCCTCCCACAGGGTTGTGGTCGCCACGATGGCGGAGACTAGTTCAGGATCAGCACCCCATGGCGCGGGTGACCCTCATCTATGACTCGGACTGCGGCTTCTGCCGCTGGTGCCTCGGCAAGGTGCTCGCCTGGGACCGGCGGAGGGCGGTGCGCCCGCTCGCCCTCGGCACCGACGAGGCGAACCGCCTTCTGCGTGACATGCCCCGCGGCGAGCAGATGTCCTCGTGGCACCTAATCGACGGCAGCGGCGCGGTCCACTCGGCTGGCGCGGGTTTCGCGCCGCTGCTCCGGTTGCTGCCGGCAGGTGCGCCATTCGCGGCGCTCGCCGCCAGGCTTCCCGAAGCCACCCAGCGCGCCTACCGGGCGGTGTCGGGAAATCGGAGCATCCTCGGCCGAGTGGTCACCGACGGAGCGAAGCGGCGGGCGGACCGGCGAATCGCCGAGCATCAAGTCGCGGCCACGAGCGGCCGCCCCACATAAGTCGCTTCGGGCTTCGCCCTTGATGCGAGGGCGCGCGTAAGCGCGACCCGTTTGATGAAGTGGAGCGGCCTGGTGGCCGCTTACCTAACCCGCGGCCTCGGCCTGGCGCAGCCCGCGGAACATGAAGATCGTGACGAGCGTGAGGAGCGCCACGATGATGCCCAGGGTCGCCAGGTAATCCGCCCCGGTGCCCGCGATCAGGTCGCGCGCCGTCTCCATCACGTGGGTCGCCGGGTTGAAGGGCGCGACGGCGTGGACCCAGCCACCGAGCAGTTCGCGCGGCACGTAGACGGGCGCGAGGAAGAGGAAGAGGAAGACCGGCACCTGCATCAGCGGTGTCGCCTGCAGGCTGCGGAAGCGCAGGGCGACGCCGGCGGCGAAGAGCAGACCGGTGACGTTGATGATTGCCGCGAGCCCGTACATCCCGAACAGGTCGAGCCCCCCGCCGTCGATCTCCATCCCGACCGCGATGCCGACCAGGGTCACCACCGTGATCGTGATCATTGCCCGGATCAGCGCGACCACGCCGTAGCCGAGAACCAACGCGCTGCGATGGGGGGTGGCCAGCAGCAGCCGGCGGCCGAAGCCGAACTGGAAGTCGGCCGCGATCGAAAAGCCGCTGAAGACGCCGCCGAACGCCGCGCTCTGGCAGAGCACGAAGGCGAAGATGAAGGACGTGTATCCGGGGCCGTAGTTGAAGCCCGGCACGTTGCCGACCGCCGAGAGGCCGCCGGCGAACGCCGTGAAGAAGAAGAGCGGCATCAGCATCGGGGGCAGGAAGAGCAGCGGGTTCGTCACCAGGCTGTGGAGCAGGCGCCAGGCCAGGCCGCCGGCAACCGAGAAGTAGCGCCTCATGTGCGGGCCATCCTCTCCTTCAGGCCCGTGGAGGCGAAGAACAGACCGATCGCGAGGATGCCGAGCGCGCAGCCGAAGCCGAGCGCGAGCGCTTCGCCGTCCCAACCGGTGATCAGGAGGCTGCGGAGCCCCTCGACCATGTAGCTGACCGGGTTGTAGGTGGCGACCTCGCGGAACCAATCCGTCTGGATCAGGTTGCGGGGCAGGCTCATCGAGCTCATGAAGAGGAAGACGAAGATCAGCGGGAAGAGGCTCTGGACCTTCTCGGGCGCGTCGACGCGCATTCCAACCGCGAGGCCGATGCTGCCGAAGGCCAGGCAGATGCAGATCGCGAGGGCGACCATCACCAGCGCTCCCGTGAAGCCGGCCTCGATGTGTGCTCCGGCGAGCAGACCGATCGAGATGTAGGTGGCCGCCTGCAAGAGGCCGAGCGCCAGGGTGCCGGCGAGCTGACCGGCCACCAGGGCGGCGGGATGGATCGGGGTGAGCTGAAGCCGATTGAAGAACCCGCCCTGGTTGTCCTCTGCGAGGTTCTGCCCGGTGCCGATCACCGCGAAGACACCCGCCTGGATGAACGCGAAGGCGAGCGCGAAGGTGACGTAGGAGTTGGTTGGGAACCCGGGCAGCGAGGTCGCCGACTTCAGCCCGACGGAGTTGATGGCGAGCAGGATCAGTGGGAAGAGGGTGGCGGGAATGATCGCCGCGGGTTGGCGAATCGTCCGCATGATCGAGCGCCGCGCGAGCTCGGGAGCTTGGGTCCAGATCGAGGGCCGGCTGTGGCGCGCGGCGAGGGGTGCGTCGACTGCCGCGGCCTCCATCACGCCGCCGATCCCTCGAGTGCGACCTGATGCTCGCCGGTGCCCGGCTCGGATCCCTCGGTCGCGCCGGCGCCCTCCAGCGAGCGACCGGTCTTGGCGAGGAAGACATCGTTGAGGCTCGCGGCGTGCAGCTCGATGTTCGCGATCCGGATCCCCTCCGCGTCGAGGGCCCGGATGATGTCTGCGAGCTCCTGTGGCCCGTCGTTGAGCCTCGCGGCGGCGCCGCTCGGCGTGCCTGGGACGAGCTCGCCGAAGCGCTCGAGAACGCCCGCCAGGCGCTCGCGCTCCGCAGGTTCCTGCGGTACGGCGGCGACGGTGGGACGACCAACCTCTGCCTTGAGCGCCTGCGGTGTGCCCTCGGCCACGATCTTGCCGTGATCGATGATTCCCAGGTGGTCTGCGAGCTGATCCGCCTCCTCGAGGTACTGGGTGGTGAGAAAGACGGTCATCCCTTCGTCGCGTGAGAGATGTGCCACCTCATCCCACAGTGCCGTTCGGCTCTGGATGTCGAGCCCGGTGGTCGGCTCGTCGAGGAAGAGGACACGCGGGCCGTGCAGCAGGGCAAGTGCCAGATCGAGCCGGCGCTTCATCCCGCCGGAGTAGCCGCCGACCTTGCGGTCGGCTGCGTCGGCAAGGCCAACCCGCTCGATCAGCTCGTCACCGCGCTTGGTGCGATCCGTCTTGGACATCCCGTGGAGCGCGCCCTGCAGTCGCATGTGGTCTCGAGCGGTCAAGTTCGGGTCGAGCGCGGCCTCCTGGAGGGCGGCCCCGATCGAGTCGCGTACGTTGGCGCCCTGCTTGACGACGTCAAAGCCCGCCACCTTCGCCGAGCCCGCCGTGGGAGGGAGGAGGGTGGTGAGCATGTGGACGGTCGTCGACTTGCCGGCGCCATTCGGGCCGAGGAAGCCATAGATCTCGCCTGGTCGGACCTCGAGGTCGATCCCGTCAACGGCGCGCACACTGCCCTTGAACTCACGGACGAGGCCGTTGACCTCGATCCCGTTGTCGTGCGACTGGACTCCGTTCCTGCTCTGCATCCGGATTCCCCCTCCGGTGTGGTCGCTTGCGAAGGACGGCAGTATACATAGATAGTTGAACCTTGTAACCTTGTAAGTATGAAACTTTCCGGTAACATTCCACCCACATGGCCAAGCCGAAGGATTCAGAAAAGGGGCGCGCGCGGCCCGGGCCGGAGTGGTGGCTTGCTGGGGAGCTGGGCCGCACCGATCCGGGCAGTCAGGCTTGGAGCCTGATGCACTGGCTGATGGTCACCAACAAGCAGCGGTTCTTCGCGATGGCCCAGGAGTTCGAGCTCGCGCCTCAGCAGATGATCGCGCTCCGCATGCTCGGGGCCGGCCCGCGCAAGATGAGCGAGCTGGCGCAGGCGCTGTTCTGCGACAACTCGAACGTCACCGGCATCGTGGATCGGCTCGAGGAACGGGGTCTCGTTCGCCGGGAGGCCGCCGAGGGCGACCGCCGGGTCAAGCTCCTCGTCCTCACCAAGGAAGGCGAGCGCATCCGGGCGGAGATCACGAAGCGGATGGCCGAGCCGCCTCCGCCGATCGCCGCCCTCTCGGAGCGGGATCAGCGGGCGTTGCGGGACATCCTCAAGCGCGCCGTGGAGACCATCTCCGACGCCGAAGCCGCCGACGCACTGGCCGGCAAGGCTCCCGCCGCCACCTCCTGACCTCGGCTAGGTGACTTCAGTCGCCGGGGTCGGACCGCCCGCCTCGGACTCGGCGGCCTCGAGCTCGCGGCGGTACTCCCGGTACTCGTGCACCGCGATCTGGATCGACGCGGCCGCCGGGATCGCCAGGATCGCGCCGAGGATGCCGAACAGCGTGCTGCCGAAGAGGACGGCGACGAGGACGATGAACGCCTCGATCTTGGTCGCCCGCTTCTGAATCTGCGGCTGGATCAGGTAGTTCTCGATCTGCTGGTAGACGACCGCGAAGATCACCCAGATGATCAGCACGATCGGGAAGTTGACGAACGCGGTGACGATCCCGACGAAGAGCGCCGCGATCGTGGCGCCGACCACCGGGATCAGGTCGAAGACGAAGATCACCACCGACAGGGGCCCCGCGAATGGCACTCCGAGGATGGTCAGCATGATGAACGCGGAGAGCCCGGCGATCGTGGCCTGGAGCAGCGCCCCGCCGACGTAGTTGCCGACCGCGTTGGCGATCCGCCGGAGCGTTCGCTCGATGCGCTCGGCGTGCTCGGGCCTCTGCATCCGGATGAAGCCCTCGATCCATCTCGGCCCTGCCGCGACCATGAAGATGCTCAGGATCAGGATCGTCACCCCCGCGAAGACCGAGCTGACCAAGCCGAAGCCGATGTCGCGGAGGACCTTGGCGGCGTCGCCGGCCTTGCTCGGGAGCTTGTTCGCCTCGTCCGAAAGCTTCTGGGTGATGTCGTACTTGTCGTTCAGGTCGTTGAGCGTCTTGTTCTTGTGGACGTAGTCCTCGATGTCGCTGACGTAGTTGGGGGCGTTGGTGGCGACGTCGCTGACCTGGTTGACGATTGGAGGAAGGAGCACCGCGCCCAGCCCGATCGGGATTGCCAGCAGCCCGAGGTAGACCAGGGCGATCGCCAGACCGCGCTTCATGTAGCGCTGGAAGAAGTTGACCGGCCCGCCCACCGCGACGGCCACGAAGGCGGCGATGATCAGCCAACTGATCGGCTGGCGCAGCAGCCAGATCACGTAGAGGATCAGCACGACCCCGGCAATGACGAGCACATTGCGGGCGATCGCGCGCGCTGGAGAGTCGATTTTCGGCATACCGACCCTCCTTATTCGGGGCCGGGGGCTCCCTTCCTGGCCGCGAAATCAGCGGCGTTGGCGACTCTTGCACCCCCGTGGGTGCATAACTCGCCAATCAAGCTCAGTTGGGCGATTCGACGCCTGCCTGCCTGAAGATCCGCTGAAGCGTGGCCCCGTGGGTGCGATGGAGCAGACCATGGCTGGTCACGCCGCCGCCCTTGAAAAAGGGCGGGGAGGACGCCAACACACGCTTCGAGGTCCAGGTGCAGCCGCATTCGATGCCCGTGTAGGCGACCCGCCCTGAGCCAACCGCGTCAAGGCGAGCGGCGACCTCGAACGGTGCGATCCCCTTCTGCCGCAGCGTGCCCGTCCAATCACCCGCGACTCCCGCAGGATCGCTGGAAGCAGGCGCCTGACGGGCATGGCCAGAGCCTAGTATCGGCCCGGATGGCACAGGAACCGGTAGCCGAAGGTCCGCGCACGCTCGCCGAGGGAGTGGAGGTCCGTCCCGCCCGCGAGGACGAGATCGACGAACTCATGCCGCTGATGCGCGCCTATTGCGAGTTCTACGACTCCTCGCCGCCCGAAGAGGAAGTCACGGAGATGCTGCGTACGTTGATCACCGATCCCTCCCAGGGCGCGGTCTTCATCGCTCGAGAGGGGGACAGGGCGGTCGGTGTCGCGACGCTCGACTGGAAGTGGTCGAGCCTGAAGGGCGCGCGGATCGGATTCCTGGAGGACCTCTTCGTGGACCCGGACGCGCGCGGTGGGGGAATCGCCGACGCTCTGATCGAGATCTGTGCGGATCGCTGCCGCGAGCTCGGCATGCCGGCGATGCAGTGGGCGACCGCTCCCGACAACTTCCGCGCGCAGAAGGTCTACAACCGCACCGGCGCGGTCCCGGAGACACTCATCGAGTACGACCTCCGGCTGTGAGCCGGCGCCGCGGTGGGCGCGCGGGGCGGCTGAACTACGTGCGGCAGGGGGAGGGAGAGCCGCTGCTGCTGCTCCATTCGCTCGGCGGGTCGCTGATCCAGTGGTCGCCGGTGATGGAGCGTCTCGCGGCCGAGCACGAGGTGATCGCCGTCGACATGCCCGGATTCGGTCAGTCGCCCGAGCTGCCCAAGGGCATCCGGCCGCGCGCCGCGAACCTCGCGACCGCGGTCCTCGACTTCTACGACTCGCTCGGGATCGATGGAAAGCCCGCGGTTGCGGGCATCTCCCTGGGCGGCTGGACGTCGATCGAGTGCGCCCGCCAGGGCGGCGCGAGCGCCGTCGTCGCTCTCTGCCCGGCCGGCTTCTGGAAGCGGTCGCCCGAATCGTCGAACCGTGCCGTCGCACGCGCGCGGCGCAGCGGCAGGGCCGTGCGCGCCCTGTTCCGGCCGATCATGTTGACCGCGGGTGGTCGCCGCCGCGCGCTGGGACGCTTCATCTACCACCCCGAGCGCCTCAGCCCGGGAGAGGCGGAGGCGATCGCCAGGGCATACGTGACCGCGCCCGCCTATGACGAGGCGAGCGCCCTGATGCGCGCCGGCCGGGTTGAGGAGCTGAAGGGCATCAAGACGCCGATCACCCTGGCCTGGGCCGAGCACGACACCCTCGTCCGGACGCGACCGCTGCCCGATGGGATCCTCCCCAAGCGGGTGCAGCAGGTCCTGCTGTCGGGATGCGGCCACGTCCCGACCTGGGACGACCCGGACCTGGTGACCCGCGTCGTCCTCGCGGGAGCCCGGCGAAGGCGCTAGGTAATCTGGCGACGATGAGCGAGCGCACCGAGTACTCCGACGGCGAGTTCTGCTGGGTCGACCTGGCAACGACGGATGTCGAGGGCGCAAAGGCTTTCTACGGCGAGCTGCTCGGCGTAGACGCCGAGATGGCGCCGGGCGATCCCGACGAGACCGGCGGATACGGCTTCTTCATGAAGGACGGCAAGATGGTGGCGGGCGTGGGTCCGACTCAGTCTGGGGAACAGCACTCGGCCTGGTCGAGCTACATCCGGGTGGCAGACGCCGACGCGACGGCGGAAAAGGCGAAGGTGGCCGGCGGGACCGTCTTCTTCGGGCCCGTGGATCTCCCGAACGAGGCCGGCCGGGTGGCGATGCTCCGGGATCCCGCCGGTGCGTTCATCGGCGTGGTCCAGCAGGGCCGTAACCCCGGCGCCCAACTCGTCAACGAGCCCGGGACGTGGAACTGGAACAACCTGCTGACCAACGACGTCGATACCGCGAAGAGCTTCTACGGCGACGTTTTCGATTGGTCGGCGGTTCAGCCCGAAGGGGCCCCGGATTTCGTCTGGAACTGGCAGGTGGAGGGCCAGCGCTGGCCGGAGGGGATGGCCGGCCTGATGAGGATGGGCAGCGAGATGCCGTCAGACGCGCCGCCCTACTGGCAGGTCTATCTGATGGTCGAGAGCGCCGATCGCGCGATCGAGCTGACGAAGGAGCGCGGCGGGCGGCTGATCTTCGGCCCGCAGGAGATCCCGGTCGGCAAGATCGCCGTGCTCTTCGATCCGCAGGGCGCGGCCTTCTCGGTGATCGAGCCGGACTTTCCTGAGCCGCGTTAGCTACGGCACTCGGCGCAGAGCCCGCTGACCACGACCTCGGCCCGGTCAGGGGCGAAGCCGGCGCGCGCGGCCGAGCGGCGGGCCCGCTCGAGATCGAGCGGGACCTCGATGTCCTCGATCCGGCCGCAGTTGCTGCAGATCATGTGGTGGTGCGCGTCGCCCCGCGTGTCCCAGAGCAGGGTGCCGCCGCCCCCGTTGACCCGGCGCACGACGCCGAGCTGCTCGAAGAGCTCGAGCGTCGCGTAGACGGTCGGGAGGGAGACGCCGGGCAGCTTCTCGCTCGCCTCGGAGAGGAGGTCCTCGGCACTGACGTGCCGGGCGCTGTCGCGGAGGAGCCGGTGCATGACGACGCGCTGCGAGGTCGCACGCAGGCCGCGCTGGCGAAGGAGCTCGGCGAGCTCGGCGTCGTCGCGGGGTGGGGTGTGGACGTGTGTGTCGGACATGTCGTAGGTGAACCTAATAGAACATCGTACATCTTAGGCAGACCTTATCTTAAGGTCCTTGTATTATGACGACATGAGCGAATTGGTCGCAAGGCTCGCGGGGCGGATGAGCGCGGCGGACGAGGAGCGATACATGCTCCAGCGCGTTCAGCCCGCGCTGATCGGGCTGATCGACGGAACGGTCTCGACCCTGGCGCCGATCTTCGCCACCGCCTTCCTGGCCGGACCCCATGCCGCTCTCTTTGTGGGCCTGGCGGCCGCTCTCGGCGCCGGGATCAGCATGGGACTCTCGGAGGCGCTCTCCGATGACGGCACGGTCACCGGGCGAGGCACTTCGATGTCGCGCGGGCTGATCACCGGTGGGGCGACGTTCTTCGGCGGAGCGTTCCACGCCCTGCCCTTCCTGATCAGCGACCTGCAGACCGCCCTCCTGGTTGCCTCCTTCACGGTGGGCTGTGAGCTGATCGGGATCGCCTGGGTCCGCAAGCGCTTTCTGGACGTCTCGCTGAAGAGCTCGCTGATCCAGGTGACGCTCGGCGGCGTGATCGTGGCGATCACCGGAGTCTTGATCGGCCAGGCCTAGCGGCCACCAGGCCGCTCCACTCCATCAGACGGGTCGCGCTTACGCGCGCCCTCGCATCAAGGGCGAAGCCCGTAGCGACTGATGTGGGGCGGCCGCCTGTGGCCGCGATCTGATGGCGAAGCCGTGAATACTCCACCGGATGCCGCGGGAGAACGACATGGAGCGGGACGACCTCGCCGAGCTTCAGCGGAGGCGAGAGCTCACCGAGGACGCGGCCCGGCCCGAGGCCATCTCCAAGCGGCACGACCGGGGAGGGCGGACGGCTCGTGAGAACGTCGCCGACCTGATCGACGAGGGATCGTGGGTCGAGTACGGGCGCTACGCCACCGCCCAGCAGCGGACGCGCCGCAGCCGGGATGACCTGATCGCCAACACGCCCGCCGACGGGCTCGTCGCGGGGACCGCCACGGTCGACGGGCATCCCATCGCGGTGCTCGCCTACGACTACACCGTCCTCGCCGGCACCCAGGGCACCGCCGGGCACTTCAAGAAGGACCGGATGTTCGAGCTGATCGATCGGATGCGCCTACCCGTCGTCTTCCTCGCCGAGGGTGGTGGGGGCCGCCCCGGCGACACCGACCATCCCGTCGTCAGCGCGCTCCAGGTCAGGGCCTTTGCGCTCTGGGCCAAGCTTTCCGGTCGGGTCCCAAGGATCGCGATCGTCGCCGGGAACTGCTTCGCCGGCAACGCGGTGATCGCGGGGTGCTCGGACCTGATCGTCGCCACCAAGAACTCCTCGCTGGGGATGGCGGGTCCGGCGATGATTGCCGGCGGCGGACTCGGCGAGGTCCGCGCCGAAGACGTCGGCCCGGTCGAGATGCAGGCGCCCAACGGCGTCCTCGACATCGTCGTCGAGGACGAGGAGAAGGCCGTCGCGACCGCGAAGCGCCTTCTCGGCTACTTCCGCGGGCCAGTCGAGGCGTGGTCGGCCGCCGACCAGGCTGGGCTCCGCGACGCGGTGCCCGAGAGCTCCCGGCGTGCGTACGACGTGATGCCAATCGTCGGCACGATCGCCGACGAGGACTCCGTCACGGTCTTGCGCGAGCGCTTTGCGCCGGAGCTGGTCACCGCGCTGGCTCGGATCGAAGGACGCCCCGTAGGCATCATCGCCAACAACTGCAAGTACGAGGCAGGCGTGGTCACCGGCGACGCCGGGGACAAGGCCGCTCGGTTCATGCAGCTTTGCGACGCCTTCGGCGTCCCCGTCGTCTCGCTGATCGACACCCCCGGATACATGGTCGGTCCCGAGTCCGAGCAGGAGGGACTGGTCCGGCACTGCTGCCGGATGCTGATCGCCGGTGCCGCACTGGCCGTCCCCACCGTCGCCATCATCCTGCGCCGCGCCTACGGCCTGGGCGCCCAGGCGATGGCATTCGGCAGCCTGCACGAACCGCTGCTGACCGCCGCATGGCCGGACGCGACGCTCGGGCCGATGGGACTCGAAGGCGCGGTGCGCCTCGCCATGCGCCGAGAGCTCGAGGCGATCGAGGACGCGGGTGAGCGCGAGCGGCGGGTGCGCGAGCTGACCGCGCAGATGTACGAGCACGCCAAGGCGCTGAACGCGGCACAGATCTTCGAGATCGACGATGTCATCGACCCGGCTGACACCCGAGCGACGATCGCTCGCACCCTCGCCGCGGCCGGGACGCCCGTGCCCAGTGGCCGCACCGTCGACGCCTGGTAGCTACCAGCGGCTCGTGACGACTTTCTTGCGGGTGTAGAAGTCGACGGCGTCTGAGCCGTTCGCGTGCAGGTCCCCGTCGATCGAGTCCTTCCAGCCGGAGAAGGGGAACCAGGCGACTGGGGCCGGCACGCCGATGTTGACCCCGAGCATTCCGGCCTCGATGCCCCAGCGATACGTCCGCGCGGCCGCGCCCGAGGTAGTGAAGATGGAGCCGGCGTTGCCGTAGCGCGAGCCGTTGGCGAACTCGATCGCGGCCTCGAGGTCAGGGACGCCTACCAGCGCCAGGACCGGACCGAAGATCTCCTCGCGGGCAAGCTCGGATTCGTGATCGGCGACCTCGACGAGGGTCGGCCCGAGCATCGCGCCGGCCTCGCCGCCGCCGAGACGGCCATCGAGGAGGACGGTCGAGCCCGACGCCTCGGCCGTGGCGATGGCGGCCTCGGCACGCTCGCGCGCCTCCGGCGAGACCATCGGGCAGACGTCGGTGCCGGGATCGGCACCGGGTCCGGTGGCCAGCTCCTCGGACGCGTTCTTCAGCTGCTCGCGCACCTCTGCTTGCCTGCCCTCGTCGCCGACGATGACGCACACAGATCCGGCGAGACAGCGCTGCCCGGCCGCGCCGAACGAGGAGCTCAGGATCGCGGGGACGGAGGTGACCAGATCGGCGTCGTCCGCGACGATCATCGAATTCTTGGCACCGCCGAGCGCCTGGACGCGCTTGCCCGTTTCCGCCGACCGGGTGGCGACCAGGCGAGCCGTGCTGGCCTGGCCGACGAACGAGACGGCGTCCACGCCGTCGTGGTCGAGAATCGACTCGACGGCCTCACGCCCGCCGTGGGCGAGGTTGACGACTCCCGGCGGGAAGATCTCCTCTTCGTCGATCAGCTCGCAGATGTGCTGCGCCGGACGCGGATCGCGCTCCGACGGCTTGAGGATGAAGGCGTTGCCGCAGGCGACGGCGTAGGGGAGGAACCAGAGCGGAATCATCGCCGGGAAGTTGAAAGGGGTGATGGCGGCGACGACGCCGACCGGCTGGCGGACCAGCTCGACGTCGACGCCGGACGCCACGCCCTCGAGCGTCTCGCCCTTCAGCAGGTGGGGGATGGCGGCGGCGGACTCGACGGATTCGATCCCGCGGCCGACCTCGCCGTCGGCGTCGGCCAGTGTCTTCCCCATGTCGGCGGTGACGAGCGCGGTGAGCTCCTCGCGGTTGCGGATGAGCGCGTCGCGGAGTGCCAGGACGGCACGCGCCCTCTCCTGGGGAGGGACTTCCCGCCAGGCAGGTTGGGCAGCCCGAGCCGCGGCAACGGCGCGGTCGATGTCAGTGGAGACCGATAGCGGGACCCGAGCGGTGAGCTCGCCCGTGGCCGGATCGCGGTCATCCAGCGTCTCGGTGGCGGCGGACTCGAACCACTCGCCGCCGGCGTAGTTCTGAAGCGTCCGTGCCTCGGCCGCAGTGGCCATGAGCGCAGCCTAGCGTCGGCTCGACCGCCGCCGCGCCCGGTGCTTTGTGAACTGACCGGGCTCGGCCTCCTCGTCGAGCACCTGCTCGATCGTCCGGCCGCTCAGCACCGACTCCGGTTGCGAGGAGGTCGGCTTGCGCCGGGCATCGGCGCCCTCGTCGCGCTTCTTGATCAGCAGCCATTTCTCGCGGTCACCCGCCGGCCCGGTGCGCACGAGCGCGTAGGCGCCCTTGATCTTCTCGCCGAGGAGGAAGACCTTCACGTCGCCCACCTCGATCGCCTTTGACAGGTCCATGGGCCCGCCGCGCCGGGTCTCCGAGATGTTCTGGAAGACGCCGCGGTCCCAGACAATCATCGGGCCGGCGCCATAGGAGCCTTCCTCGATCACGCCCTCCCACTCGAGGTACTGCAGCGGGTGGTCCTCGGTCCGCATCGCGAGCCGCTTGTCCCGGGGATCGAGCGAGGGCCCCTTCGGGATGGCCCAGGAGGCCAGCACGCCGTCGACCTCGAGCCGCAGGTCGTAGTGCTCGGATGTGGCCGAGTGCTTCTGAAACGAGAAGCGCGGATGGCGGCGGCGCGCCTTGCCCTTGCCCTTCGACTTGCCCTTGGCGCTCGGCTCCTTCGTCTTCGAGAAGTCGCGCTTGCGCTCATATTCCTTCAGGGAGCGGGGCATCAGACCGTCCCCTCGAGCTCAGCGATCGAGTCGGCGAGGGCACCGCGCAGGCCGTCGAGGTTGGAGATCGCCTCCGGATCCGAGCAGAGGCCGAAGGCGAGCTCGCCCGCGAGCGAGATGACCGAGACGCGGAGGGCGTGCCGGTCGGCCGGTTCGGCGAAAGAGCAGAACTGCTCGACGGCGTGGTTCAGGATCACCGCCCGCTGTCTCGGCCCGGGGACGTTCGAAACGGAGAGCGCGAACTCGCGCGGGCCGGAGGTCAATCGGGTCACCCCCTTGTAGAGGGGCCGGAAGCGGCCGACGGCGTGAAAGAAGGCGTAGAGGGCGTCCGCATCGTGATCGAACTTTCTCTCCCGCGTCTCGGCATTGATCAAACGCAGGCGCTCGCGGGGGTCCTCCTCCGCGATCGGCAGGTCCACGTTGAGGAACGAATCGCGGTTCCCCAGCTGTCCCTTCTCCTCCTCTCTGGCGTGCAGGCAGACGGGCACCTGTACGCGCAGGTTGTGCGCGGGGTGATTCCCGTCCTCGATCCAGCGGCGGAGCCCCCCGGCGACGACCGCCAGGATCACGTCGTTCACCGTGACACCGTCGCCCGCGGTGTGCTCGATCCGCTTCAGCCGTGCCAGCGGGAAGGTGGTCCAGGAGACCTCTCGGCCGGGCCCGATGTGGCGGTCGAGGGAGGAGACGGCGCCGGGCCGGAGCTCGCGCCAGAGGGCGGCGGGCAGCCTGATCAGGATCCGCGCCTCCTCGGCCGGCGGACTCGCTCCCTTCGCGGAGCCGGCCGCGGGCTTGGCGGCCGGGCTCGGGCTCGCAGTGTGAGGCATGGGCTGCGGCGCCTGCGAGTCGTCATCCCAGAGCAGGCCAGCGGCGAGCTTGATCGCGCTGACACCGTCGGCCATCGCGTGGTGGATGCGCCCGATGATCGCCACCCGGTTGCCGGTGAGGGGCAGCACGTCGAGGCGCCAGAGCGGGCGCGTGTGATCGAGGCGCTCGGAGAGCAGCTCCCCGACGGCGCCGCGGAGCTCCTCGTCGGAGAGGGGGTCGGCATGGTCTGGCTCGGCGACGTGCCAGTCGAGATCGACGTCGGCCGCCTCGACCCAGGCGGGCCGTCCCAGCCCGAGCCGGGGTTCCTCGACCCGCTGGCTCAACCGGGGAAAGGCTCCGATCCGCTCGGCGACTCGGTCGCGAAGTTGGTCTCCGGAGAGCGGCCGGCCCTGGGAATCGGGGGCGAGAATCAGGACCTTCCCGGTGTGTCCTTTGATCGCGGTCGACTCCAGACGAAGGATCTGCGCGTCATCGACGCTCAGCCGCTCTCTGGTCGGTGCGCCGCTCACCCCGACATGATCGCGCCCGGGAGGGCCGGAGGCGAGATTGGCCTAAACCGTTTTTGTCATTGAGCGACGGGTACACCCGTCGTGAGCAAGCAAAGGAGACAAGAAATGGGTGAGCACATAGATGAGGCGAAGGGCCGCACGAAGGAAGCGGCCGGAGACCTCACTGACGACGACAAGCTCAAGCGCGAGGGCAAGATCGACCGCGCGGTTTCGAGCGTCAAGGACAAGGTCGACGACGCCGCCGACAAGGTGAAGGACAAGGTCGGCAGGGGCGACGACGATTCTCGCGACTAACCGCCCGCCGAATAGCTGAAGCAGGGAATGAGGCCGGAGCGAATGCTCCGGCCTCTTGCTGTGGGGATTCGGGGAACTACGGATCCGAACCCGAAGTTCTTCCTGATGACGATTTCCCGCGCGGCGGGCAGACTGGCCGTGCCAAGGGGAGAGCAGGAAACCAACACCACCCGCCCGCCGCGTGTTGACTCATACGGGCCGCCCTAGGGGGGCGGCCCGTTTTGTTCTCCGGACCCCTGTCGCTGCGCTGGGGTCCGGTGCGTCAGCGCCCGCTGCATCGAGGTGGCGGAAGGCATCTCGCCCCGCGCCGCAAGGAGGCGGAAGGCGACGAGCACGATTGCAAGACCCTCGATCGGCGCGAGCAGCCCCTCGGCCACGAGGTCGACCACCGTGACGAGGCCGACACCATGGAACGGTGCGCTGACCGCGGCGACGACCGCCTCGGTGAGCAGGGTGATCCCGACGACGATCAGGAGCACCCGCCAGAAGTTGCCCCGGACTAACTGCGCGCTGCGCCTCAGGGCTCCCCGAACGGTGCGATGCTCGAACTTGATCAGCGGCGGGGAGATACTGAAGTAGGCCAGGAAGACGAGCCCCGGGATGACGAGGAGCAGAAACCCGAGGGCGGCCCCGACGCTGAGCACGAGGTCCAGGAGGATCAGCCTGCCCAGGGGCAGCGACCTCGCCAGGATTCTGATCCCCGGGAGCGGCTGGTTGGCTCGCCACTCGACCACCGCCGCCGCCGCCATTCCGGCATAGACGGCCTGGCCGAGGAGGTTGACTGCGACGGTGATCGGGACGGCGGCGAGGATCGCGACGTCCCGCGCGCTCCTGATGCCCTCAACGTTCAGTCCGTCGAGCAGTCCATCCACCAGGGATTGCGGGAGAAGGACGACGATCGCCGTCGGGATCAGGAACTTCCAGTGCCGGCGATAGACCGCTGCGATGTCCCGGGCCACGCCCCGGACCGAGAGGGAACTCGCCTCGGCCTCCTTCGTGACCGCCATCCGGCGATGGTATGTGGCCCGGAGATAGAGTCGCCCGCGTGCCGCTGACCTCGGTGACCGACTTCACCCTGCAGGCCCAGCATCTGCTCCGCGACGAGCATCAGTTCAAGTGGTACGTCGTCACGCTGCTCACGCTGGTGATCTACGTGTACGCGGTCGAGGTGGAGCGACGGCGCTGGGACGTGATCCTCGCGGGAGTCGCCTTCTGGCTCGCGGACTGGATCAACGAGATCGCCAACTCGCTGATCCTCCATTTCTCCCACCGGGCCGCGCTCTGGACGGTCACCGGCGACACCGCCTATCTGATCCTGATCGGTCTGACGATCGAGATCTCGCTGATGTTCGCGATCTCGGGCGTGATCTACGCGAAGACACTCCGTGACGATCCGAGGGCGAAGCTGCTCGGGATGCCCAATCGCCTGACGATCGGGCTCGGGTTCTCGATCTTCGCCACCTTCGTCGAGGTCCTTCTGCACGGGACCGGCTACTTCCATTGGGACTACTGGTGGTGGAACTTCCCTTGCGTCCCACTGATCGTCGTCTTCGGATACCTGTGGTTCTTCCTGATCGCCGGCTACGTCTACGACCGGCCAGACGATCGCTCGCGCCTCCGGATTGTCGGAGCGATGGCGGCGGTCGTGATCCTCTCGGTGCTCATCTTCGGCGTCCTCCTGGAGTGGATTTAGCTCCAGGGCGGGTATAGGGCCGGGAGTGAGGGAGCTGATCCCGGGCGTCTGGCACTGGACCGCGACCCATCCGAGTACGGGCAGCGAGGTCAGCTCGTACTGGGTCCGTCCGTCGAGGGCGGTGATCGACGCGCTGTTGCCCGAAGCGGGCATCGATGCCTTCGCCGCTGAGCCGCCCGACCGGGTCCTGCTCAGCAACCGGCACCACCTCCGTCACGCCGAGCTCTTCGCGCAGGAGCTCGGTTGCACGATCCACTGCCCGCAGCCCGGCCTCCACGAATTCGCCGATGGGCCGGAGGTGGAGGGATTCGACTTCGGCGACGAGGTCGCGCCCGGGATCGAGGCCATCGAGATCGGCGCGATCTGCCCGGACGAGAGCGCCCTGCTGATCCGCGATTCGCGCGCGCTGTCGATCGCCGACGGCATCCGCCACTACGACGGCGAGATGGACTTCTTCCCCGACTCCCTCCTGGGGGACGATCCCCAGGGGGTCAAGGCGGGCCTGCGGGGGTCCTACTCGGGCGTCCTCGACCGAGATTTCGACAGCCTGCTCTTCGCCCACGGCGACCCGATCGCCGGGGTCGGCAAGGAGGCTCTTCGCAGCTTCACCCAGAGCTAGGCGGCGCGGCGCTCGGCCGTGGGGCGGCGAGCCGGCATGGATACCACCCGCGCGCCGGATGGCCGGAGCTCCGCAACCTCAATCAACACGAACCCGTGACCGCATTCGCAGACGAATCCATCGAGCTCGTCGAGCTCCTCGACGGCAACCTCGAGCTCTTCGATGCAGTCCGGGTCCGAGCACACGATCCTGGCGAGCAGCATGGATCGATGCTTGCGAGGCGGCCGGATGGATCTCGAGAGCGAATGTGAACGGCGGGTTCCTTACGCTGCCCGCTGATGGCCCGCCAGGCGTTTCGACTCGGCGACGAGAAGCCCGACATCTCCGCTGCGGGCGGCGTCGTCGTGCGGCGGGACGAGGAGGGCCGGACGAGGGTGGCGGTGATCCACCGCCCGAAGTACGGGGACTGGTCGCTGCCGAAGGGCAAGCTCGAGAAGGAGGAGGGCTGGCAGGAGGCCGCGCTCCGCGAGGTCAAGGAGGAGATCGGATATGAGTGCGAGGTCGGCCCGGAGCTCCCGCACGTCTCCTATCTGGACCGGAAGTCCCGGCGGAAGCTGGTCCGCTACTGGCTGATGGAGCCGATCAAGGGCGAGTTCAAGTCCCATGACGAGGTGGATGAGCTGCGCTGGCTGACAGCCGAGGAGGCGGAGGAGCAGCTCACCTATCCCCACGACGAGGAGCTGGTCAAGAAGGCGCTGCGGCGCTACCGCTGGCGGAGGTTCATGCGCGCGCTGACGCCGTGGTCGCGGCAGCCGATGCCCGGTCTCTGAACGATCCAGGCGAGTAACGCCGGGGGCCTAGGATGGACTGAGGAGTACGGCTGAGAAGACTTGACCTCGACGGAAGGAGTGGCGCCGTGACAGACAACACCGAGACCGCGATCCTCGCGGGAGGTTGCTTCTGGGGTGCGCAGGAGCTGCTTCGCAAGCGCGACGGCGTCATCTCGACCCGCGTCGGATACACCGGCGGCGAGAACGCCAACGCCACGTACGGGAACCATCCCGGCCACGCCGAGGGCGTCGAGATCGTCTTCGACCCCGACCGGATCTCCTACCGGGACCTCCTCGAGTTCTTCTTCCAGATCCACGACCCGACGACCAAGGACCGGCAGGGCAACGACATCGGCTCGAGCTACCGGTCGGAGATCTTCTACACGACCGACGAGCAGCGCCAGGTGGCCGAGGACACGATCGCCGACGTCGATGCGTCCGGCATCTGGCCGGGCAAGGTCGTCACCGAGGTGAGCGAGGCCGGCCCGTTCTGGGAGGCCGAGCCGGAGCACCAGGACTACCTGCAGCACTACCCGAACGGCTACACGTGTCACTTCGTGCGGCCCGACTGGAAGCTGCCGCACCGCGAGACCGCGCAGAGCTAACTGGCTGCCGAAGGGACCCCTTCCTGCAGTTCTGAGCGTCTGGGCTAGCCCCTGACCTTCAGCTTTGCGCTCTGCCGGTTGGCCAGCCCGCCCTGAGGCGCGAATGTGATTCGGGCCCTCAACTTCACCTTGCCCGTTCGCCGCAGTCTCTGTTTGGCGAGCTTCGAGAGATGGAGCGGCACCGTGATCGTCGGGGGTTCCCCGGAGGCGCCGGATGACTTCAGGAGGAGCTTGCGCTTCTGCTTCTTGGCCGTCGAAGCACTGAGCGGGGCCGTCGCATCGCTCACCGAGACCCGGCCATTTGCCTGAACGCTGACCCGGAGCTTTCGCCCCCTGACCGCGAAGCTGAAGGTGTTTGCGGCGGCGAAGATCTCCGCGCTCGAGAAACGCGTGGATCCGTCGTATCCGCCGGCTACCAGCACCCGACCGTCGGGGAGCGGCGCCGCTACGGCGCCGGTGCGGGCCGTGCCCATGGCGCCAATGCCCGCCGAGCTGAACGAGCTGGTCGCGGGATTGAAGACCTCGGCGCTCGCCTGGTAACCACCAACCCCTTCGACGAAAACGCCCCCGCTGACCAGCACCCGTCCGTCGGGCAGCGGCGCCGCGACGGGGGCTTGCCGAGCGGTGCTCATGGCGCCAAGTCCGGCCGAGCTGAACGAGTTGGTTGCGGGGTCGAAGACCGCAGCGCTCGAAAGCGGGGCGCCGTTGGTGCCCCCGGCGATCAGCACCCGTCCGTCGGGGAGCGGCGACGCGGCGGCGCGGGCGCGATCGGTTCCCATGTCAGCTACTGGCGTGAACGCGTTGGTGGCCGGGTTGAACACCTCGGCGCTGGACAGACGGGTAGCCCCATCGTTGCCCCCGGCCACCAGCACGCGCCCACCCGGAAGTGGCGCGGCGGCGGCGCGAACACGGGGGGTGCCCATTGCGCCCACCGGGGTGAAATCGTCGGTGGCGGGATTGAAGACCTCGGCGCTCGCGAGGTCGTGATCGACGCCGTCGTTGTAGGAGCCGCCGGCGACCAGCACCCGTCCGTCGGGCAGCGGTGCCGCGACCGCGCCGCGGCGGAGGGTGCCCATTGGGCCGACTCCCGCCGAGCTGAACGAGTTGGTCGCCGGATTGAAGACTTCGGCGCTCGCGAGGTAGTGATCCCCTCCGCTGTCGTCGTAGTAGCCCCCGGCCACCAACACCCGCCCGTCCTGCAGCGGCGCCGCGACCGCTGCATAGCGGGCGGTGCCCATGGAGCCGGTGGGACCGAAGGATCCTGCACCCGCGCCGAGCGCGGTTTGCGGGACGAACACCCAGAGGGCCAGCGCCAGCCCAGCGGCAACCCGAAGCCTGCAGACCATGGACCCAAGGTAGTCTGCCCGCGGGGAGATGGGATATCTGGTCAAAGCTCCGCTCGGGCTCGCAATGTTCATCGGTGGGATCGTGCTCTTCAACGTGAAGCTGGTTTCGCTCCTCGAGACCGGGACCTGCGCGTCGGGGAACACGCCATACCAGATCTCCCAGCCCTGCCCGTCGGGGACCGGGACGGACATCCTGTTGTTGATGGCCGGCCTCTTCGGCGGGCTGATCGGAGCCGGGATCTTCGCCTTCCGCGGCGACCCGCCCTGGAACAAGGACAAGCCGCTGAACAGGGCCAGCGACTTCAGCTTCGGCCTCTTCGCCTGGGGGCTCTTCTTCGCGGCAACCGGCGCGACCTCGCTGATCGCGTCGCTGACCAATCAGGCGATCCAGGATTCGAGCGGCGGCAAGGCCGGCGGCCTGATCGTCGGGGCCACCTTCCTGCTGATGGGAGTGCCCGCGCTGCTGCTCTCGCTCTGGCGGCTGGTGAGTGGCCTCGGCAAGCGCGATGAGCGGCCCGCGACCGCCATGGCATCGGCCGGCCTGGGCGGGATGGGCGGCGGGATGATGGCGCGGATGAGCGCCGGCCTGAACCAGGCGCGCGCGGCGCAGCAGCTCGGCAACCGCCTCCCCTGGGGCTCGACCGGGACGGCGTCCGCGGGCGGAGGCACTGGTGGCCAGATCGCGAAGCTCGAGCGGCTCCAGAAGCTCCGGGAGTCCGGGGCGCTGACCGACTCCGAGTTCGAGCGCGAGAAGGCCAAGATCCTGTCCGAGAACTGAACCGGCGTGCCCAGGATTCCCGTCGGCTGCGGCTGAGTCAGCTGTCGAGGGTCACCGTGACGCGAACGCCGGTGTCTGCGTCGCCGTCCGCCACGGCCATGCCGGTGTAGCTGCGCCCGCGGATCCGGATCTCGACGGGGGCAGGCTCGCGAAGGTTCCGCCACCACACCTTCCGCTCCGGCCAGCCGACGCCGATCGTCACGGCGCCATCGTTCTGGGAGTACTCGACCGGGAATGTGTACCGGTGGCCGGTGCGGCGGCCCGTGACCGTGATCAGGGCGTACCTGCCGGACGCGAGCCGATGAAGGGGGGAGCGCAGGAGGGCCTTGACGATCGGATTCGCCGTGCGGTTGATGACTGCGAAGCGCCCGTGGCCTGTCGCCATGGCGGCCAGCGTACGGGTACAGGTAGCGTGCCGCCTATGAGTGACGACGTTGCGTTCGCCGGTGCGGCGCGAATCGCGGAGATGGTCCGCGCAAAGGAGGTCTCCCCGACGGAGCTCGTCGAGCTCTATCTGGAGCGGATCGCCGCCCTCGAGCCCCAGCTGAACGCCTACCGTGTGGTGCTCGCCGAGGGCGCGCGGGCGGACGCCAAGCGCGCCGAGGAGCGGTTGGCCAAGGGAGACGACGCGCCGCTGCTCGGGGTGCCCGTCGCGATCAAGGACAACATCGACTACGCGGGCGAGGTGACCACCCACGGCACCGCCGCGTACGGCGAACCGGCGACCGAGGACAGCCTCGTCGTTCGCCGGCTGCGCGAGGCCGGCGCCACGATCCTCGGCAAGACGAACCTCCCGGAGCTGGCGATCTACGGCTTCACCGAGAGCCCGACCTGGGGGGACACCAGGAACCCGTGGGACACCTCGCGGACCTGCGGCGGCTCGAGCGGCGGCAGCGGGGTCGCCACTGCCGCGGGCATGTGCGCGATCGCGCACGCGACCGACGGAGCCGGATCGATCCGATACCCGGCCGCCTACAACGGCCTCTTCGGTCTGAAGCCCCAGCGCAACCGCGTCTCGCTCTCGCCCGACCGTGAGCACTGGTATGGCCTGTCCGTCTCAGGCTGTGTGAGCCGGACCGTGATGGACACGGCGCTCTATCTCGACGTGATGAGCGGTCCCGAGCGCGGGGACTTCGAGTCGCCGCCGCCGTTCGAGCGGCCGCTCGTGGAAGCGGCACGAGCAATGCCCGGCAAGCTGCGGATCGCCTGCTCCACCAAGACGATCATTCCCGGGCCCAAGGCGCCGGAGGTGCTCGCCGGCTACCGGGAGACCGTCGAGCTGCTCAGGTCCCTGGGGCATGAGGTGACCGAGGCGAGCCCGAAGTTCGGCCGCCTATACACCGACTTCTATCCGCTCTACTTCCGCGGGATCCGCGACGAGGCGCTGGCCCTGCCGCATCCCGAGCGCCTGTCGGACCAGACCAAGAGCTTCGTTCGGACCGGCAGGCTCTTCAGCGACCGGCGGCTGGCCAAGGTGCGTGACAGGATGCCTGGGGCCGCTGCGCGCATCCTGGAGCTCTGGCGCGATTACGACCTGCTGCTCACGCCGGCGACCGCCCAGCTGCCGGTCGAGATCGGGCGCTGGCGCGGCCAGGGCGCGCTCCGCACGATCAACGGGATGGGCAGCGTCTATCCGTACGCGGCGGCGTGGAACTACACGGGTCAGCCCGCGGCCACGGTGCCGGCCGGGTTCACCGACAAGGGCCTGCCGCGCTCGGTGATGTTCGCGGCTCGCCCGAACGACGAGGCCACGCTGATCTCAATAGCCGCCCAGCTCGAGGCCGAGCGGCCCTGGGCGGACCGGCGTCCGCCGGTTACGTAGCCGCGGGCACCCGGTCCGGCGCGAGGATCTCGAGCTCCTGGGTCTCGGCCGCCATCTGCACGGCGCCGTCGGCACCACCGAGCTCCGACCAGCGCTCCAGTGCGGTCTCCTGGAAGCGGTCCAGGAAGTCGTCGGAGTGGAGCGGATCGTGGTGGAACATGAGGAGCCGCTGAGCCTCGACGCGGCGAGCGAAGGTGAGCGTGTCGGTGAGCCGCGAGTGCCCCCAGCCGACATGGTCGGGGTACTCCTCGTCGGTGTACTGGCAGTCGTGGATCAAGAGGTCGGCGTTGCGGGCGAGGTCATAGCCGGAGATCCACTCGGGCTCGAGTGACTCCAGTGGCGCGCCGAGCCCGGGCTCGTGGTCGGAGATGTAGCTGAGGGTGGTCGGTCCGTCGGTGATCCGGTAGCCGAGCGTCGGGCCTCGGTGGGTGACCGACTCCGCGCGGATCTTGGCCGGGCCGAGCTCCCATTCGGTCGGGGGCGTGTCCCGGAAGTTCACCTCGCAGGGAAGCTCGCAGACCTCGACGGGGGAGAGGGGCGCGGAGATGTAGCGGGCGATGCGCTCCTCTAGGGAGGCCTCGGGCGAGGACGGGCCCCAGATCGTGATTTCGGACTCCGAGCGGAAGCAGGGCGCGAAGAACATCAGGCCCTGGATGTGATCGAGATGGAGGTGCGTGAGCAGGATGTTGATCTTCGGCAGCCGCTTGGCGATTCCGACGCCAAGGCTGCGGATGCCGGTGCCGGCATCGATGATCAGCGTGGAGCCGTCCGAGAGTTCGAGCTCGACGCACGAGGTGTTTCCACCGTAGCGGTTCATCTCTGGCCCCGGGGCCGGGACGGAACCGCGCGCTCCCCACACCTTGACCTTCATCGGATCTTCACCATCTCCTCACTCTTCCTCTTGCCCAGCGTATAGCGGGCTAACCGGTCGCGGGTGTGTTGTTGGTTCGGGTCCAGAAGAAGATCATCGCGCCCTCCTGGTCCCCATCCGCGACGATCGGAAGCGCCGTGGACTCGATCTCGTACTCGTCGCCCTTGACCGAGCGGACGGTGAAGCTCCCGTGGGCGGGGCGGCCCTGGCGCAGCGCCTTCGTGGTGGGGAGCTCCTCGATCGGCATCGGGCTGCCGTCGTCGCCGAACGGCCCCACCGCGCGGCCCCATTCCTCCGCCGGCATGCGGCCGGATTCCTCGAAGGAGATGCCGAGGAGCGCCCCGGCCGCCTCGTTGTAGAAGATCAGCGTGCCGCTCACATCGACCAGGAACGCCGGCGTGGAGAGGCTCGTCAGGAAGTTGCGAGCCAGGATGAGCTCGAGCGGCTTCTGATCCATTCGGCACGAAGTCTCCCGTATGCTCGCCCGCGCATGCGCCACTGGGCTTGCGCGGGGCGGATTTCGTTTGCGGCGGCGGTGCTCGCCACGTCGCTCGCCTGGGCCGCCCCGGCGGCGTCCCAGACTCCTGGCCTCCCGGTGCTCCCGATCGCCGGCGCCCCAAACGGCGGTGCGGCGCCGCCGTTCGAGGGCTCGCCGGCAACCTCTCGCGCCTTGGACGGTGGCCCGGCGCCGCCGCGAAACCCGTTCATGGCGCCGAATCCGTGGAGCAACATCCACGACGACCCGTACATGACCGACACCTACCGGTCGGGCGGTCCGCTGGGAGACGGTCAGAAGGTCTCGACCCTGTTCACGCGGGAGTGCGCCTCGGTCACGTTCGACTCGGCCGGGAGGATCGTGACCATCTGCGTCGGCCTCGACCGGCCGGTGCTGGCGCTGCTCGACCCACATTCCCTCGCGACGCTTGCCTCGATGCCCCTGCCCGTGCGAAGCGCCCAGTCGCTCACGAATGCGTTCGGTGACTTCTCCGGCGGCGGGTATTTCTTCCTCGACCAGCATGACCGCGCCGTGCTCTCGACAAACGACCATCACGTCCTCGTCGTGTCGATCACCCCCGGCCCGGGCTTCCAGGTGGATGCCGACTACGACCTCAGCGGAGTCGTGCGACCGGACGAGGGGATCGTCTCGGTGCTGCCTGATTGGCACGGCCGGCTGTGGTTCGTGACCCGGCAGGGGGAGGTTGGGACGATCGACCCCTCCGACGGCTCGGTGCGGACCATGAGGCTGGGAGGGGAGGGGATCTCGAACTCCTTCGCCGTCGATGAGACCGGCGGCGTGTTCCTCGTCTCCGACGCGGCGCTCTACCGCTTCGACGCGGATTCCAAGGGTGGGCCGGCGATCAGCTGGCGGGTGGCCTATCCGGATTCCGGCATTCACAAGCCCGGCCAGAGCGACGCGGGCTCGGGCACCACGCCGACGCTGATGGGGAGAGGCTGGGTTGCGATCACCGATAACGCCGACCCGATGCACGTCGTCGTCTACAGGCGGGCCCGCAGGCTGCGCCGCCCGAAGCGCCATGCGCACCGCGGACGTGTCGCCAAGGCGAAGCGGCGACTGGTCTGCTCGGCGGCGGTGTTCGCCAAGGGAGCCGGCTCAACCGACAACTCGCTGATCGGAACGAATCGCTCGCTGATCGCGGAGAACAACTACGGCTATTCCGTCACCGCGACGATGAACGGCGGGGTCACCGCGCCCGGCCTCACCCGGATCGACGTGGTCAAGAAGAAAACCAAGCGCGGTGCGCACAAGAAGCGCTTCCGCTGCCGGATCGTCTGGACGAGCGACGAGCGCGCACCGTCGGTCGTGCCAAAGCTCTCGCTCGCCAACGGGCTCGTCTACACCTACACGAAGCCACCACAGGCCGGGGGGATCGACGCCTGGTATCTGACGGCCCTCGACTTCCGCACCGGCCGCACGATCTATCGCCGCCTGGCTGGGACCGGCCTCGGCTTCAACAACAACTATGCGCCCGTGACCCTCGGACCCGACGGCACGGCTTACGTGGGCGTATTGGGCGGCCTGGTCGAGCTCCCGTAAAGAGAAAGGCCCGACGACTCATCCCCAGTCGCCGGGCCCGGATTCCGGATCTCAGAGGCGGATCCGGAAGGTCTTTCGGACTTACCTGACGGTGATCTCTCCGGTCATCCCCATCTGCCTGTGGTTGCCGACGGGGCAGTAGAAGTCGTATTTCCCCGGCTTCAGATCGACGGTCAGGGTGCCGTTCTGCCCGGGGGAGACCTGCCCCTCGAGCTCCTTGTCCTCACCGTTGACGTCCTCGATCTCGAGCGAATGCGTCACCTGGCCGTCGTTCTTCAGGTTGAAGCTGACGTTTCCGGACTTCACGGTCGAATCGGAGGGGTCGAACTTGAAATCGGTGGCGGTCAGGTCGACCGTGCCGCCGGCGCTGCTCGCACCGCCGCCGGTGGTGGACGCCGGAGTCGCCGCATTGCTGGTGCTGTTGTCGCTGCTGCTGCTGCCGCAGCCCACCATCGGCACCGCAACCGCGGCCCCGATTGCGAACAGCGCCGCGAATCGTCTGGTCGAGAGCATCCGCACCTCCACTGCGTTCGTAGTTGGACAGCAGGCAGCGCACCGCCTGCCTAAGCACTACGGACGCTCGACCGGGCGGGATTGACCCGTGCCGGGCGTGGGGAACGGCGATCCTCGGCCGGAAAGACGCCGGCCGAGGTCGCGACGCCTACGGAGCCAGAGCTAGGAGAGCTTGCCGATCTTGAATATCTTCGTCCCGCAGTCGGGACACGTGCCCTGAATAGCCGGGCGGCCGTTCTTCATCGTGACCTGCTGCGGATCCTTGATCTCGACCTTCTTGCGTTCCTTGACGCAGTAGCCCTCAGGCATCGAGGACCTCCTTTCGAGCCGATTCCGCAAATCACGCTAGAGCACCCGCCGGACGAGCGTGACCGAGCGGCTGGAACCTAGTGCGGAAAGTAACTAGCTACTTGCCGTTGGGCGTGGTGGTCGTCGCCCCAGGCGTGAGCGCCGTGCCCGCCCCCACGCCTGCGCCGGCCGCCGCCCCCTTGCCGAACGCGCCTGCGGACGCCTGGCTCTGCAGGGTCGAGATGCTGGCCGCGTTCTGTGACTGCTGCTTCTGCACCGTGGCGATCGACTGCTGAAGCTGGCTGACGGAGGCGTTCAGCGCTGCCTGTGTGTCCTTCGAATTCTTGGTGGCCGCCGCCTCGAGGGAGTCGATCCTCTTGGTGAGCGCGTCGAGGTCGCTCTTCGTGGCGCTGTCGGACTTAGCCGTCAGCCCGAAGTACAGCGCCGCTCCCGCGGCGAGGATGGCGATCACGACGCCGGCGAGACCGAAATAGGTCATGCGCCCCTGCTTGCGCTCGATCTCCGCCATCCAGCCCTGCAGCCCCTCCATCCGCTCCTGGAGGTTGGGGTCCGGGGCCTTGCCCTTCGCGGCGGTTCCGGCCGGGGCGGTCGCCAGCTTGGGGGCTTCCTCGGTGGTGGCCGGCTGGGCGGCGGCAGGCTGCGCGCCGTTGGCGGCCTTCGGCTGCTCCTTGGTCATGGCCTGGGACGCGGTGGGCTTCGCGCTGCCCGTGCCTCGCGAGCGCCCGGGAAGCGTGACCTTGGGCATGCGAATGCGCGGCGTGCGGATCCTTCCTCCAGCCATGGCGGAATCCTAATGCCCAGCCCGGGGCGCTACGCCGGTTGATGCGAGGGTGCGCCGCCAGGCGCAACCCGTTTGATGATGCGTACCATTCCGCGTCCGTCCATCGCCCAGACTTAGAAGGAGAATCCTCAGATGCCCGAAGCAGTGATCGTCGACACCATCCGCACGCCCATCGGCAGGGCCTTCAAGGGGTCACTCGCCCAGCTCCGCCCCGACGAGATGGGCGCCTACGTGATCGACCAGCTGCTCGAGCGGAACCCCGACGTGGATCCCGCCACGGTCGAGGACGTCTTCTGTGGCTGTGGCATGCCGCAGGGCCTGCAGGCGTTCAACGTCGCGCGGATCATGGTGCTGCTCAGTGAGAAGCTGCCCGAGACGGTCAACGGCGTGACGATGTCGCGCTACTGCGCCTCCAGCCTCGACTCGATCAGGCACGCCGCCAACGCCGTGCGCGCCGGCCAGGGCGACACCTACATCGCGGCGGGGGTCGAGTGGGTCAGCCGCTACAACGAGCGCACCGAGCCGGCCGGCGCCGCCGACCAGAACGAGAAGCTGCAGGGCAACGACGGGCAGCCGAACGCCTACATCGAGATGGGCATCACGGCCGTCAACGTCGCCAAGCGCTACGAGGTCAGCCGCGCTGACATGGACAAGTACGCCCAGCGTTCCCAGGAGCTCGCCGTGCAGTCGCAGGAGGACGGCTTCTTCGACCGCGAGATCATTCCCGTGAAGCTCCCCGACGGCAACGAGGTCGCCAAGGACGACGGCCCGCGCGCGAGCTCCACCCTCGAGAAGCTCTCCGAGCTGCCCGAGGCGTTCGAGGGCGGCGGCGGGGTCACCGCCGGCAACTCCTGTCCCCTCAACGACGGCGCCGCGGCCGTCCTGGTGATGTCCGAGGACCGCGCCAAGGAGCTCGGCTTGAAGCCGAGGGCCAGGATTCACGCGGCCGCCACGCACGGGAACGAGCCCGAGTACATGGGCGTTGCCCCGATCGGCGCGATCAAGAAGGTGCTCGATCGTCAGGGCGCCAAGATCGACGACGTCGACGTGGTCGAGCTGAACGAGGCGTTCGCCGCCCAGGTGATCCCGATCATGGCCGAGTGCAACATCCCGCTGGAGAAGATGAACACGCACGGAGGGGCGATCGCGCTGGGTCATCCGTTCGGCATGACCGGCGCCCGGATCATGGGCACGCTGCTCAACGTGATGGAGACCGACGACCATCAGATGGGCCTGGAGACGATGTGCGTCGCCGGTGGGCAGGGCGAGGCGATGCTGGTCGAGCGCCTCAACTAGAGCCGCAGCCGAAATAAGGTGCGGTCCCCATGGATCTGGTGCCGACGACGATCAGCGCCGGGTACGCAGCCGGGCTCAACGCCTATGGAACCGTCTTCCTGCTCGGCTTGCTGGGCCGAGCCGGCTTCGGGGAGGTGCCGCACGAGCTGACGACCGGGCCGATCCTGATCGCGGCCGGGGTGATGTTCGCGATCGAGTTCATCACCGACAAGGTGCCGCTGCTCGACAGCACCTGGGACATCCTGCACACGGCGATCCGACCCGCGATCGGCAGCCTGATCGGAGTCTCGTTCGCCGGCCTTAACCACGTGACCGGTCCGGAGACGGTGGCCGTGGGCGGCGCCGGAGGCACGACGGCGCTGATCACCCACGGGCTCAAGGCGGGAATCCGGCTGGGTGTCAACACCTCGCCCGAGCCGTTCTCGAACATCGTCATCAGCCTGATCGAGGACGGGCTGATGGCGGGGGTGGTCGCATTGGCACTGAAGGAGCCCCTGATTGCGCTCGCGGTGGTGATCGTGCTGCTCTCGATCGGGATCGCGCTCGTGCTCTTTCTCAGAAAGCGGATCAAGCGGGCGCTCGAAAGACGTAGGCAGCGCCGTGCGCTAAGGGACCGGCCACAGCTCGAGGATCCCTAGATACGGAGGCCCTCGACGAGCTGGAGCAGCGCCTCCTCCACCTCCGCGCGCGCCTTGCGCGGGTGCTCGGCATGGGCGATCACGAACGCCGCCTCGGAGAGGGCGGCGACGAGGAGGTGGGCCATCGGATCGACCGCGATCGGGCGGAGGACTCCGGCCGTGACGGCTCCCTCCAGCGCGGCTCGGGTCAGGCCGAGGCCGTGACGGTTGTCGATCTCGCGCCACTCCTCCCAGCCAAGTACGGCGGGGGCGTCGGTCAGCGAGATCTGCTTGACGGCGGGCTCCTCGCAGGCGTCGAGGAAGGAGCGCATCCCGACCAGCATCAGCTCCCAGGGGCCCTCGCCGCTACCCATCGTCGCTCCGATCCGCTCCATCAGGTCGCCCTCCACACGCTCGAAGACGGCGCGGAACAGGTCCCGCTTGTCCTCGAAGTGGTGGTAGAGCGCCCCGCGGGTGACCTTGGCCCGGGTGACGATCTCCTCGGTCCCCACCTCGGCGTAGCCGCGCTCGGTGAAGAGCTCGAGGGCGGCATTGATGAGGGCATCGCGGGTCGCCATCGCCTCCGCCTCGCGGCGGCGGGGGGCGCGTGTGGACTCGGAGGCACTTGACATACAGCCTGTAGGTTAAGTGAGCACCCGGTCGCGGGCCGAAATCTCCGGTACCTTCGCTCGGGGATGGCTCCAGAGCGCTTCACCTCGCTTCTGGAGGCGGCTAGGGACGGCAGCGAGGCCGCTTGGCAGGAGCTCTACAACGGCCTCGCGCCGGTGGTGCTCGGCTACCTGCGCGCCAACAACGCCCCGGACCCGGAGGACGTGCTCAGCGAGGTGTTCCTCCAAGTCGCGCGCGACATCCCGCGTTTCGCGGGCGAGGAGCCCGGCTTCCGCTCCTGGGTCTTCACGATCGCCCATCACCGGCTGATCGATGCGCGCCGGCACTCGGCGCGGCGCCCTGTCGACCTCTCGGCGGAGCCTCCAGAGCCCACCGGGCGCGCGGATGACGCAGCCGACGAGGCGCTCGCCAAGATCGGGGCCGACGAGGTGCAGAGGGTGCTCGGCGTGCTCTCCGAGGACCAGCGGGCGGTCCTGCTGCTGCGTGTGATCGGCGATCTCAGCATCGATGACGTGGCGAAGGCGGTGGGCAAGCGGCCAGGCGCGGTCAAGGCGCTTCAGCGCCGCGGCCTCGCCGCCGTCAAGCGGGAGCTCACCCGAAAGGGGGTAACCCTGTGAGCGGTAACGGCGCTTATGAAGATGAGATGAACGAAGTCGTCCTATTCGAGAACGCCCTCCGCGCGGCCGTGCCGACGCGCCCCGATCCGAAGCTCGGCGCGACTCTCGTGCCGCGCCTCGCCGAGGTGGCTCGTGCGGCCACGATCGAGGCGGAGACACATGCCACGCGGCGGAGGACTGCGGCGCCTCGCTCGAGACGTGCGTTGGTAGCCAGGGTCGGGATCGCCATGGCGCTGATCCCGCTTGTCCTGACCGGGCTCGCGTTCGCCGGCGTGACCGTTCCCTCCGCCGCCCGTTCTGCCTTCGAGTCGGTGGGGATCACGCTTCCGAACCAGCCGGCGGACCACCCCGCGGCAACGCACCCCGGCCAGGGCTCGGCCAAGCAAAAAGGCGCCGAGCAAAAGGGCGCCGGGGGCACCGGAGACACCACGACAACCGACACGACCAAGAAGGGCAATTCCGCGGCCGCCCATCAGCACGCCCTGCAGCAGCACGCCAAGGCCCAGGGGAAGGCGCTGGGTCACGAGAAGGGCAAGGCGATCGGGCTCAACGACGCGACGCCCCCCGGGCAGGCCAAGCAGCCGAGCCACCCTTCTCACCCCAGTAACAGCGGCGGGAACTCAGCGACGCACACGACCACCCACACGACCCCCGAGCACACGGTCCCGATCACTCCGAGTAACGGCAACGGCAACGGCAACGGGAACGGGAACGGCAACGGTCACTCGAAGTAGCCGTTGACTAGGGTTGCTCCTCCAGGGATGGAGGAGAGACGTTGATGAGGGTTCGAATTCGCGCGGCGCTTGCCCTGGCCGGGGCAGCAGCTGCGTTCACCTTCGCCGCGGCGCCGGCGGGGGCCAGGGAGAGCGTGATCACAGTGGCGACGCCGCCTGCTCCAGGCCCGGCCGGGTTCAACCACGTCACGGTTCACCGGTTCGGGCCGGCGTCAGCCAAGCGCGTCCTGGTGCTGATGCCGGGCACGCAGGGAGGGGCGGGCGACTTCACGCTCGACGCCCGCTACCTGGTGAAGCGCGTGCGCGGCCTTCAGGTCTGGGCGATCGACCGGCGCACGCAGGCCCTCGAGGACACCGCGACGTTCGCCGCCGCCGAGCGCGGCCAGATCCCGCTCCAGCAAGCCTTCGATTACTACCTCAACGGCGACGGCTTTCGCTTCCGTGGCGCCGACGAGGACCCCTACGCGCGTGAGTGGGGGATGTCGGTGGCGTTGAACGACGCCCACGCCGTCGTCCAACTTGCCCGGAATAAGGGCCGCCGTCAGGTCGTGCTGGGCGGACACTCGCTGGGCGCGTCTCTCACCGCTGCGTATGCCGCCTGGGACTTCCACGGCCGCCCCGGTTACAAGGACCTGGCCGGCCTCGTGCTGATCGATGGCGGCCTGCTGGGCAGCTTCGACGCGTACGACCTCGCGCAGGCCCAGCAGGCGGTCTCAGACCTCCAGACGAGCAACCCGTTCCTCGACCTGCTCGGCGTGGGTCTCCCGGCGGCCGCCGGCCTCTTCGCGGAGATCGGCGGGCTGTACGCCGAGAAGGCGCCCACCGCCTCCGCCACGACGCTGCAGAGCTACCCGCTGCTGCCCGCCCAATTCAATCCGCCCTTCCCGGTCACCAATCGCGCCCTGCTCGGCTATGCCTTCGACCGCGACACCTCCCCGGCGGAGCTCGGCCTGCTCCACATCAACGGCGGCGCCCTGGCTCCGTCCGGGGATCCGCGTGACTGGGCCGACGGCGGCGTCACGCCGGTGAGCCGCCTCGCGGCGACCTTCGGCCAGGAGCCGACGAACGCCGTCGAGTGGTACTTCCCGAAGCGGCTCACCATCGACACCAACGGCGCCGACCAGATGACGCAGAACGACGTCGCGAACTTCCTCGGCTTGCGCCTCACCCACACGCAGAAGGTGAACCTGCCGCTTTACGCGATCGCCACCGACCTGGCCGGGGCACACGTCCTCGACGGGGCACGCAACCTGATCGCCCGCTCCAGAATCACCCGCCGGGAGTCAATGCTGGTCAATCGCAATCCGCTGATGAGCCACCTCGACCCACTCACGGCCGCGCCCAAGACCAACGCCTTCCTGAAGACGATCGTCCCGTTCCTGGACCGCAAGGTCTTCCGGGCTAAGCGACGCTAGTCCTCAAACAAGGCGTACCCGTACGAGCCGCGCTTGTAAGCGAGCTTGGCGATCGCGGTGATCCGCTCGTCGTCGTTGGACTCGATCTGATCGAACCGCGAGCCCACCCTGGCCGCCGCGCGGGCGCAGAAGGTGTCGGCGATGAAGCGCTCCTGGCCGGAGGGCTCGACCCCCTGGTCCTCGAAGATGTGGCTGACGCGGGAGAGGAGGGCAACCTGGGCGTAGATGTCGGCGATGTTGTCGGCCAGGCGCTTCTGCTGGTACTGCCTCTCGATGATCCCCTTCTTGTTGTCACGCAGGAGCTTCTCCGTGATGGCGGCCAGCCGCTTCACCTGGTCGGAGACCGCGTCGGCGTGATCGGAGAGCTCCTCGTGGGCCCTGGTGATCTTGTTCGGACTCACCTCGCGCTGGATGCGATCGCTCGCGTACTCGACCAGCACCCCGATCGAGCGGATCGGGTCGCTCAGCTCGATCTCCGAAAGCCCCTCCAGCTTTTCGCCGACGGGCTTGAAGCCGCCAAGCGCGATGAAGGCGCGCAGCACGTCGTTGGCGCCCTCGAAGATCGGATAGATGCGGGTGTCGCGGAGAACCTTCTCGTAGGGGCGGTCGCGCATGTAGCCCTCGCCGCCGGCGAGCTGGAGCGCGCGATTGGCCGCGTACCAGAGGAACTCGGTTCCCGAGACCTTGCAGACGGCCGATTCGAGGGAGTAGTCGGGGACGCCGGCATCCACGAGGCCGCAGGTCAGGTAGCACATCGACTCGAGCCCGAAGAGGTGGGTGACCATCCAGCCGATCTTGTCCTGGACGAGCTCGAAGTCGGCGAGGGGGCGGCCGAACTGGCGGCGCTCCTTGACGTGGTCGATCGCCAGGTCGAGCAGCTTCTTGGCGCCGCCAACCGAGCCGGTGCCGAGGCCGATGCGCCCGTTGTTGAGGACCTGCATCGCGACCCGGAAGCCCTGGCCGGGATCTCCGAGCACGTTCTCGGCCGGCACCCTGACGTCGTTGAAGTGCAGCCGGCGGAGGTCGTTGGCCTGCAGGCCCATGGTCTCGAATCGCTCGCCGACCTCGAGGCCCTCCATCCCCTTCTCGAGGATGAGGGCGATGTGGCGGTCCTCGCCGCCGATCTCGGCGCGCGCGAAGGTGGTGATCACGTCCGCCCGCGAGCCGTTGCCGATGTAGCGCTTCTCCCCATTCAGCACCCAGGCGCCATCGGGCTGCCGAACCGCGCGCGACTGCACGTTGTAGGCGTCCGACCCGGCCTCGGGCTCGGTGAGGGCGAAGGCGGCGAGCTTGCGTCCGGTGGCGAGATCGGGGAGCCAGCGCTCCTTCTGCTCGTCGGTGCCGAACAGCGAGATGCCCTTGAACCCGATCGACTGGTGGACCCCCAGGACGATCGCGAGGGTGGCGTCGATCTGGCCGACCGTCTCGAAGACCCGGGCGTATCCGGTCTGCGAGAGGCCCTGCCCGCCGTAGCGCTCGTCGACGTAGAGGCCGAGGGCGCCGATCTCGCCGAGGTCGCGCAGCACTTCCTCCGGGATCCACCGGTCCTCCTCGGCCTTGATCGGATCGTAGTTCTCCTGGCAGTACTCGCGGATCCGGGTGTTCAGGCTCCGGACGCGGTCCTGCTCGTCGGCGCCCGTTGCGGGCCAGGGGAAGACCAGCTCCTCGTGGATCTCGCCGAGGAAAAGCGACTTCGCGAACGACGAGACGCCTTCTTGCGCCTCCTCCTTCCGCGGAATCGCCTCGCGAACGCCCATCGCCTGAGCCTACCTAGGAAGCCGAGGTCCAAACGGGAATTCGCCGCGGCTCACTACGCTGCCCCCCGATGCGCAGCCGGATCATCCTCGCGAGTCTGCTCCTCGTGGTTGTCAACGCGGCGGGTTGCGGAGGCTCGGACCACCAGACGGTCAGGCCCGAGGCGATGCTGGACTCGGCCGCCGCCCATCCCATCTCGAGCGCGCAGACGGACACCGATCTCCGCCTGCGGGTGAGCGGAGTGCCGCAGCTCGCGGGGCCACTGCGGCTGCGGCTCTCAGGTCCCTATGTGAGCGGGGCCGGCCGTCGGGTCCCGAAGTTCGACTGGAGGATGTCCGCGAACGCCCTCGGCTTCCCGGTGGGCGGTCGAGTCGTCTCAACGGGCACGAATGCCTTTCTGACGATCTACGGCGCGGACTACGAGATCGGCACGGAGGCCGTGGCCGCCGCCAACCAACGGATCGGGGAGGCAGCCGCTCTCCACCCCCGCTCGTGGTTCGGGCGCGCCCGCGTTGACGGGGATGGCCACGAGGGCGGTGTGGACTGCGAACGGATCTCCGCCCCGCTGCGCGGCGATGCCATGGCGCGGGATTTGGCACCCCTGGCGAGCAGCCTGGGGATGTCCGGGACGCCCTCGGTGTCCGGAACGGCGAGCGCCTGTGTCGGCTTCGACGACCGCGTCCTGCACGAGCTCGAGGTGGGGGCGGTGCTGGGGATTCCTGCGAGCGACCGGCTCCGTCTGGGCGGCGCGACCTCGATCGCCCTCGATCTGGGCGTCGTGATCAGCGACGTCGGGCAGCCTCAGGACATCCCGACTCCGGCGGGTGGCGGCTACCGGCCGATCCGGGATCTCGCCCTCACGCTCAACGACCTTGGGGTTCCAATCCCCTTAGGCTGACAGCATGGAATCGAGCGATAGAAGCTCAGAGGAGAGGCGAGCCGCGGCCGAGGCGCGAGCCCGGGCCCGCTCGGGAGAGCCGCCGGCGACCGGCGACGAAGAGCTGCTTGGCGGAACCGGGCCCCGCGGCGCCGATGGCCCGATGAGCCGCCACTACGGCGGTCCCGATCTCTACATGCGGCGCAGGCTGATTGCCGGCGCGGCGGTGATCGTCGTGATCATCCTGCTCTTCCTGCTGGTCGGCGGCTGCTAGCCGGCGAGCTCTTAGAGCTGCTCTTCGGCCTCGTCGGCGATCAGGCTGGCGAGGGCGAGCGATGACGTCGCGGCCGGCGAGGGGGCGTTGCGGACGTGCAGCGCGCGCTCGGTTCGGTGAACGACGAAGTCGTCGACCAGCCTGCCGTCGCGGTCGAGCGCCTGGGCTCGGATCCCGGATGGGCCGGGCAGCATGTCTCGGGCGCTGAGCTCCGGGACGAAGCGGCGCAGGTCCGAGACGAAGGCGCGCTTGCTGGCGGCGTGGCGGATCTCGGTGAGGCCCGTCCGCCAGAAGCGGCCCATCAGCTTCCAGGTCCCCGGCCAGGCGAGGTTGGAGCGTAGGTCCCCGGCGCGGAACCGCATCATCCCGTAGGCGTCCCGGGCCCCGACCATCAGCGCCGACGGCCCGAGCAGGACCTCACCGCCGATCGTCTTGGTGAGGTGGCCGCCCAGGAAGGGCAGGTCGGGATCGGGGACCGGGTAGATGCTGGCGCGGACGAGCCCCCGCCGCTCCGGGCGCAGGCGCAGATAGCCGCCGCGAAAGGGAACGATCCGCGGCTCCGCGGGCGCGCCGGCCGCCACCGCTAGGCGGTCCGACCACGCTCCGGCGCAGCTGACGACGAAGCCCGCTCGAGTGCTGCCCCGCGCGTGGTCGACGGTGATGTTCTCGCCGTGGGGGAAGAGGGCTTGCACCCCGGCGCCGGTGACGACGGTCCCGCCGGCCCTCTCGACGTCTCCGGCGTACGAGGCGGCGACCCGGGCGAAGTCGACGACCCCGGTCTCGGGCGAGTGGAGCGCCGCGACGCCGCGGACGTGCGGTTCGATCTCCGCGATCTGATCGCCGGCGACCCGGCGCAACCCCGGGACCTGGTTCTCCCGGCCGCGGCGCTCGAGCTCGTCGAGCCGAGCCAGCTCGCCGTCTTCCGACGCGACGATCAGCTTGCCCTCTCGCCGCGCCTCGATTCCGCGCTCGTCGCAATAGGCGTAGAGCAGCCGGGCGCCCTCGACGCAGAGCCTGGCCTTCAGCGAGCCGGGGGCGTAGTAGATGCCGGCGTGGATCACCCCGCTGGAGTGGGAGGTCTGGTGAGCCGCCAGGCGGTCCTCGCGCTCCAGCACGCAGAGGGTGGATTCGGGGTGACGGGTGAGCAGCTCGCGAGCGACCGCCAGGCCCACGATGCCGCCGCCGATCACGACGAAGTCACACTGGGAGGGTGGCTCGGGCACTGTCGGCCAGAGTAGGCCAGCACTAGGATCGCGACATGGCTCTACCGCTCAAGCCCCCGATCCAGCCCCAGCTCGCCCTCTCCCGCAAGGTCCTGCCGGAGGGAGACGACTGGGTGTACGAGCCGAAGTACGACGGCTTCCGGGCACTGGCCTTCGTCGACGGGGATGACGTCTACCTGCAGTCACGGGGCGGCAAGCCGCTGCGGCGCTACTTCCCGGAGGTCGAGTTCCCGGAGGGCCGCTACGTGCTCGACGGCGAGCTGGTGATCCTCGGCGAGGACGGCCGCGAGGTGTTCGACCACCTGCAGAACCGGCTCCACCCGGCGGAGTCACGGGTGAAGATGCTCGCCGAGAAGACGCCGGCGCTCTTCCGGGTCTTCGATCTCCTGGCCGTGGACCGTCGCAAGCTGATGGGCAAGCCGTTCGCGGAGCGGCGCGCGGCGCTCGAGGAGCTGATCGCCGCCGCGCCCGGACGCAAGAAGTCGGCATCGGGTTCTGTGGAGCTGACGCCGCTCGTCAAGTCGGCGAAGAAGGCGGAGCCCCTGCTGCTGTCGGGGGAGGGAGTGATCGCCAAGGAGTGCGACGCGATCTACAAGCCCGGTCAGCGCAAGGGGATGGTGAAGGTGAAGCGCGTGCGGACCATCGACTGCGTGATCGTCGGCTGGCGGCCCGGGAAGGAGGAGGGGACCGTCGGTTCACTGATCCTGGGGCTGTACGAGAACGGGAAGCTGCGGCCGATCGGTCACACCTCCGGGCTGAAGGCGAAGGAGAAGCGCGAGCTCGTGGAGACGCTGAAGCCGTACGAGACGGGCGAGAAGGGCTCGGGCGATCCGAGCCGCTGGGACGCCAACCGCGATCTGGAGTGGTACGTCCTGCGCCCCGAGCTGGTCGTCGAAATCACCTACGACCACACGAGCGGCGGCCGCATCCGGCACGGCTCGAAGATCGTCCGCTGGCGCGACGACAAGGCCCCGAAGGACTGCAAGATCGACCAGCTGGTCTAGGCCTGGCGCTGGTCTAGTGGTGGGCCCAGGGGTCGTGCATCCCAGGATGCCCGACCGCTTGCAACAGGTGCGGCCATACGTAGACCTCCCAGGTCGCCGCGACCAGGAGCATCGGGATCGCGATTGCCACGGTGACGACCGTCGCGGCGAGGAGCTGGTCCCACTCGCCCCTGCGGCTTGCGAGCGTCCAGGCGGCCAGCGGCAGGAAGACCGCCGTCAGCTCGAGCAGGGCGTGGGGGAAGGCGGTCAGGATGAGCAGCGGCACCGAGATGCCGAGGTCCCAGGAGATCGTCGAGCCGACGAGCCCGAGAGCGAGCGTCTGCGTGAGGAGCGAGAAGCACGTCACGCCGATCACCCAGGCGAAGGCGATTGGCCGGGCCTTCTCGTGGACGAGCCGGGAAAGGCCGGTGTGGCGCTCTGCGGTCAAAGGCAGCGTCGCGCCGGCGATGAAGCCCGCGACACAGGCGAAGGCGTGCAGCGCGAGCACGAGCGAGTTCCGGCCCAGTACCCCGAGGACGCGCTCGAGGCTGGGACCGCCGGGAAGGGTCGGGCCGTAGTGAAAGCCGTAGTCGGGGTTTATCAGCGACGCCGCGATGGTCACGGCCGCCAATAGCCCGAGCGCGATCAATACCGCCCCGACCAGCCACGAGCGGATCACCGGCCACGGCTGCTCGCCCCAGTGCTCGAGAATCGATCGCGTCCGGCGCATGCCGTGCACCAGCACGTACTGATTGGAATCCATCGACCACCTCATCGGCCCGCTCAGGCGCGGGCATTAGCCGTTGCGAATGAGCAGCGATCGCAGGTCGGCCAGCATCGGATCCGGCTCTGCGCTGACGTCCTCCCAGGTATAGCGGCGGAACTCGTCGCCGCGGGCGCGGGCCTCCCGTTCGCGCCCTCGGTCCAGTTCCCAGGCATGGCGGGTGTGGTGGTAGCGGTAGCTGTCGAGCTCAACGCTCAGTCGTTTCTCCGGCCAGCGGCAGTCGACGCGGCGACCGCCGGCCGAGCGGTTGGTTTCGGGGAGGGGGAGACCCGCGTCCCGAACAACGGCAATGAAGGTGGATTCGAGCCGGCTGAGCGAGACAGGCACCTCGCCCCAGAGAACGCCGCGGAGCGTGCGCGCGCCACGGGAGTTAGGTCGCCGCCCAAGCACTGCTTCCACGGCGTCGGGTTTCACTCGGAACCTGACCTCGGCCTCATGACAGGCGCGGGCCAACACCGGCTCCGAAAGCACGCCCGCAAGGTCTACGAGCGTCCTCGGGATCGTCGTCACCGGGATCCCGTGCCACTTGGTCGCATCCGCTGCGACTGACTTGCGGCACCGATGCGTGATGACCCCGTCGATGTGGCGCTCCGTGGGCGTCAGGACTTCTGGCGATGAAGTGGGGCCCTTGAGAAGGCCGTAGAGGTGCGCGGCCGCTCGCCCGGCCAGCAGGGATCGATCGCCGCATGCCTTCACCGCGGCGACGTAACGCGCCTCGAGGCTGGGAGCGCGGTGACCCACTCGGTAAACCGCGCGATGCACGCGGAGCAAGGCGCCGTCGCGAACCCGCGACTTGATCTCGGCTTTGGTGATGCCCGAGCGAAGGAGCTCCTGGCGCGTGACCACCCCATGGGATTCCCCTGCCAGCTGGGCGAGTATCTGCTCGACTGTCCTGTCCTTGGGTCGCAGCACGACCCTTAAGCAGGACAGCCCCGAGATCCGCCCCGGCGAGGGTGCCGATTCGCTCGAGCGGCCCGCCGATTCGCCGGGCTCGCCGCCTCTTCATTTGCTGGTGTTCGTCCCGGCGCTAGCGCTGCTTCGCCCGCGAGGGCGCGACTCGCTTCGGCTCGCCGCGCTGCTTCGCGAAGTGCGGCGGCCAGGGCGCGTCGCCGAGGCCGCCCTCCTCGTCGCGGCGGGCGAGGTCGAGGAGCGCGTCGAGCGAGCCGGCGTGCTGATCGATGTCCGCGGCCGGGTCGCCCTTCTTCCTGACGCGATCCGGGACCGTGTCGAGGCGGAGCTCGGCAGGCTCCACGTCCGGAACCTCGTTCCACTCGAGCGGGCAGCAGACTCGCGCGTCCGGGACCGGCCTCACCGAGTAGCCCGAGGCGATCGTCCGGTCCCGCGCGTTCTGGTTGTAGTCGACGAAGACACCGTGGCGCTCCTCCTTCCACCATTTGCTGGTGGCGTTCTTCGGCACGCGCCGCTCGACCTCGCGGGCGAGCGCCAGCGCGGCGCGCCTCACCTCGACGTAGTCCCAGCGGGGCTCGATCCGGACGTTGACGTGGATGCCACGCGAGCCGGAGGTCTTCGGGAAGCCGACCAGGCCGTGGTCCTCCAGCACCTCCTTAACGCACATCGCCACCTTCCGCACGGTGTTCCAGCGCACTCCGGGCGTGGGGTCGAGGTCGACGCGCAGCTCGTCGGGACAATCCAGGTCGTCGCGGCGGACCGGATGAGGATTGAAGTCGACCACGCCGAGGTTGACCGCCCAGGCCAGATGCGCGGCGTCGTTCGCGACCAGCTCGGTGGCGGTCCTCCCGCTCGGGAACGTGAAGGTCGCGGTCTGCAGCCACTCGGGCGCGCCCTTCGGCACCCGCTTCTGGAAGAAGAACTCGCCGCCGGCGCCGTCGACGAAGCGCTTCATCGTCCCCGGCCGCTCGCGCAGCTGGTTGACGGCCGCCTCCTCGACGGCGATGTAGTACTCGACGAGGTCGAGCTTCGTGAACTTCGGCTTCGGGAAGAAGATCTTGCCGGGATTGGACAGGCGAACCTCTCGCCCCGCGACCTCGAGCATCGTGTAGTTGCTCTTCGCCACCGTGGACATCTTCCCCATTAGGACCGGGAACCCGGGTCCGAATCATCGGCGCTGATTGAATCCAGCGATCGAAGCTCTCGAGACGCTGACCTACGAGGTGACTGGGCCGATCGCCCGGATCACGTTGAATCGGCCCGAGCGGGGCAACGGGATCACGCTCGAGATGCCGCGCGAGCTCGCCGACTGCGTGGAGCGGGCGAACCTCGATCCCGAGGTTCACGTGATCGCCCTGGCCGGCAACGGCTCCGGCTTCTGCGGCGGCTACGACCTGGTGGCGAGCGCCGAGGGCAACATGGAGGGCGTCGCGAGCGCGGAGGCTCCGCCGGGGTCGCCGATCGATCCGGCGGTCCAGGCGCACAACCACGACCCGGAGGGCACCTGGGACCCGGTGGTCGACTACCAGATGATGAGCCGCAACCTGCGCGGCTTCATGAGCCTCTTCCACTCCGAGAAGCCGACGATCTGCAAGGTCCACGGCTACTGCGTCGCGGGCGGCACCGACATGGCGCTCTGCTCGGACCTGATGGTGGTCGAGGACAAAGCGAAGATCGGCTACCCGCCGGCTCGCGTCTGGGGCGTGCCCACCAGCGCGCTCTGGGCGTACCGGATCGGCCCGGCCCGCGCCAAGCGGCTGCTCCTCACCGGCGACTCGATCGACGGCACGACGGCAGCCGAGTGGGGCCTGGCGACCGAGGCCGCTCCAGCCAGCGAGCTCGACCAGCGGTTCGAGGAGCTGCTCGAACGGGTCGCACGAGTCCCGATCAACCAGCTCGTCATGCACAAGCTGCTCGTCAACCAGGCGCTCTACGCCCAGGGCCTTCAGGCGACGCAGGCGCTCGGCGTCTTCTTCGACGGCATCGCCCGGCACACGCCCGAGGGCTTCGAGTTCCAGCGGCGGGCCGCCGAGGCCGGCTTCAAGGAGGCCGTCCGCGAGCGCGACGAGCCCTTCGGCGATTTCGGCCTCGACTAAGGTGGCCCGCCCATGAATCCGGAGATCACCCCCGAGGTCGTCAAGCAGTGGCTGCCCGGCACCTTTCCGGGCGACATGGCGATCGAGCCGCTGGAGATCACCAACGAGCGCTCAGTCGGCAGGATGGTCGTCGACAAGCAGCATCTCCATCCCGGCGGCTTCGTCCACGGCGGAGTCTGGACGGCGTTCGGAGATTCGGTCGCGGCCTGGGCGACCTTCCGGGCGCTGCCTCCCAATCACGACTTCACGACGATCGAGCTGAAGCTGAACGTCTTCGCAGCCGGTGAACCCGGGGACGAGCTGATCTGCGAGGCCTCGCCGCTGCACGTCGGACGCAGCACCGCGGTGATCGAGGCGAAGATCCGCAAGGGCGAGAAGTCGGTGGCGAACCTGATCGTCACCCAGTTTGTGCTGCCGGGCCGCGACCCGCGCGCCGAGCGCCCGGCTCCGGGCGACTACCCGCCCGGGGACTAACCGGCCTGCTCGACCATCTGCGGCCGCAGCCGCTTCGCCTGGTCCGGTGCGAGGACGACCATCTGCCCGTTGGTCTCCAGCACGATCAGGCCGACCTTGTGCAGGTCGTCGAAGCCCTTCTCCAGGGCGATGTCCACCAACTCGGTCTCCGTGATCGCCTCCTTGCGCAGCGCCTCGGCATCGGCCTCGCCGTTGCGGAGCAGCACCCTCGGCGTCCCCTCGAGGATCCGCCTCGCCCGAGCGTTGTTGAATGTGAGGCGGACGAAGAGGTAGTTGGCGACGAAGAGGGTGGAGGCGCCGATCACCCCGCCGGTGACCGAGTTGTCGTTCCCGATCAGCGCGTTCTGCAGGGCGTTCGAGGCGAGCAGCAGCACGGCGAGATCGAGGACGTTGATCTGTCCGAGCTCCCGCTTGCCGCCGAGCCGCAGCGCGACGGCAAGGAACATGAAGACGAGGAGCGAGCGCAGGATCTTCTCGTCGATCCCCAGGTGGAGATCGAAGATCCCGTGGTCGAGCGAGCCGAGGGGGAGCGCCATCCGCCCGGAGTTCGCCCCGGACGCTTCGGGTCCTCCTAGGGCACCCGGTGGATCTCGAACAGGTTGGTGCCCATTTCCTGGGCCGGCAGACCCGCCGTGATCGCGATGAGATCGCCGGACTCCGCGATGCCCTGCTCGTGAGCGAGCTCCGCGCAATCGTCGAGCAGCTTTCGGATCGAGGTCCAGTCCTCCGCCTGCGTGGAGCTGATTCCGAAGAGGAGATTCATCCGCCGGACGGTCTGCAGCCGAGGCGAGACGGCCAGGACGGGCACCCTGGGCCGGTGCGCGGAGATCAGGCGCGCCGTCCGCCCGGAGTTCGTGGGGCAGATGATTGCCTTCAGGCCGAGCCGATAGCAGGCGGCGACGGCCACCTGCGCGACGGTCTCCGCGATGTCGTGCTCCTTCTCCTCGACCCGCGTGAACACCATCTCCCCGTACTTCAGCCGGAGCTCGGTCACCCGCGCAATCCGATCCATAACCCGGACGGACTCAACCGGGTGATCGCCGATCGCGGTCTCCTCGGAGAGCATCACCGCGTCGGTTCCGTCGTAGATCGCGTTGGCGACGTCGGTCACCTCTGCACGGGTCGGGCGCGAGGCGCGCACCATCGTCGCCAGCATCTGGGTTGCGGTGATCGCGGGCTTCGACGCCCGCCCGGCCAGCGCGATCAGCCGCTTCTGGGCGCCGGGCACCTCCTCGATCGGCAGCTCCACGCCGAGATCCCCGCGGGCGATCATGATTCCGCTGCCCGCCGCCTCGATGATCCCCTCGGCGCGCTCGGCCGCCTGAGGCTTCTCGATCTTGGCGATCAGCGGGATGTCGCCGTCGCGCTCCTTCACGCGGGCCTCGATCTTCTCCAGATCGGAGGGCCGGCGAACGAAGGAGACGGCGAGCAGGTCGATCCCGTTCTCGCAGGCGAAGTCGATCCACGGCTCGTCTGATGCTCCGGTCTCGGGCAGGTCGTGGTCGGCGCCCGGCAGGTTCACGCCCTGGTGGGAGCTGACGGCGCCGCCGGCCTCGACCTCGCAGGTGACCTCTCCGCCCTCGACGGAGAGGACCCGCAGCCGGACGCGGCCGTCGGCGAGGAAGACGGGGTCGCCTTCGCTCACCGCCTTCGCGAAGTCATCCCACTGGACGTTGAGCAGCTCGGCGTTCCCGGGCGTGCCGTTGGTCTCTCCCCTGAGGACCACGTTCGATCCGGAGTGGAGAACCGCGATGTCGCCCTCGAGGTCGCCAAGCCGGAGCTTGGGGCCCGGCAGGTCTCCCATGATCCCGACCTCCCGGCCGACCTCCTCGCTGACCGCGCGGATCCGGCGAACGTTCTCCGCCTGGTCCTCCGGCGTGCCGTGGGCGAAGTTGAGCCTGAATACGTCGACTCCCGCGTCGAAGAGCTCGCGCAGCACCTCGAGGGAGCTGCTCGCCGGTCCCACTGTCGCGACGATCTTGGTGCGTCGGGCGATATGCAAAGGCGCGCCGCCGGGCGGAACCCGCATTGAGGGGGACGAGGGCATCAGGACTGCCCCGAGGCCCGGGTCTGGGGGACGGTGGCCGGCGCGACCTGCATCGCAGCCGTCACGCCTCCGGTCGGCGCTTCATCTGGAGGCGGTGGGCGATCCTCCAGCTGCTCGATCGCGGGGATCCGCCAGACCACGCTGGCCAGCACCAGCCCGGCCGCCGCCGAGAGCAGGGCGAGGAAGAGCTGGCCACCGCCCATGCGAGTGAGATCGAAGAAGTCCCGCACCGGCTCGACGGCGAGGATCAGCGCGTAGAGCGCGCCGAGCGCCGCGACCAGGGCCAGCATGTAGCTCTGGATTGCGATGTGCTCACGCCCCGGCCCGCGCTCGAGCAGCAGGATGAAGCAGAGACCGAGCACCACCAGCGTGGTGGTCGCGGCCGTCCGGCCGGCCTCCAGTGAGCCGCCGAAGACCGTGTCCACCAGGAAGAAGCTCGCCAGCGAGGCGGCGGCGATCGCCAGGCCGGCCGGCACCGCGAAGGCCGCGAGCGCTCTGAGCAGGCGGCCCCTATATAAGGGCCCGTCGCTCGGCGCCAGGGCGAGCACGAACGACGGGATCCCGATCGTCAGGAAGGCGGCAACCGTGAGCTGCCTGGGGAGGAACGGGAATGCCCAGCCCGGCACCGCCACCAGTACGATCAGCGCCGCCGCGTAGACCGTCTTGGTCACGTAGAGCCGCCCGAGGCGGTGGATGTTGCGCGCGATGCGGCGCCCCTCGGCCACGGCACGGGGCAGCATCGAGAACTGATCCTTGAGCAGCACGATGTCCGCGATCCCCTTCGTGATCTGGCTGCCGGATCCCATCGCGACAGCCATCCGGGCGCGCTTCAGCGCCGGCACGTCATTTACCCCGTCTCCGATCATCGCGACGAACCGGCCGCGCTCGGCGAGCGCCGAGACCAGGGCCTTCTTCTGCTCCGGCCTGATGCGGCAGAAGATCGTGTTCTCCTCCGCGATGCGGGCGAGCGAGGCATGGTCTTCTGGGAGGTCATCGCCGGTGACGATGCCCGCGCCGACCGGGATGCCAACCGCGGAGGCGACCGCGGTGACGGTCTGCGGCGCGTCGCCCGAGATCAGCTTCAGGCCGATCTCGCGCTCGCGCATGTAGGCGATCGTCTCGCGGGCGTCCGGCCGCAGCGTCTCCTCGAGGACGATCAGGGCGAGCGGCGTGACCGCTGGCGGCGGATCCGAGTAGGGGTTGTCGGGCAGCCCGCCCGACGCGCGCCCGAAGGCCACGACCCGCCGGCCGGCGCGGGTGTTCGCCTCCAGGCTCTTCTGGAGCGGGACGGTGAGGGCAAGGGACCCGCGCGACATCAGGACGTCGGGCGCGCCGAGCACGTATGTCTCACCCCGTCCGAAGCTGAGCCCGCTCCACTTCCACTCCGATGAGAACGGCACCTCTGCGCGAACCCGCTCACCGGTGGCCGGATAGTTCTCGGCGATCGCCTCGAGCGTGCGGTTTCGCTCTCCCGAGCTGGCGGCGAAGCGGGCCAGCGCCTGCTGGGCCATGCTCGCCTCGGAGGGATCGCTGACGTCGACCGAGACGAGCTCGAGCTCGCCGCTGGTCAGCGTCCCTGTCTTGTCGACGCAGATCGTGTCCACCGCCGCGAGCGCCTCGGTGGCACTCATCTGCTGCACCAGCGTGTCGCGCTTTGCGAGCCGCACGGCGGCGACGGCCAGGGTGACGCTCATCAGCAGAACGAGTCCCTCCGGAATCAGTGTGATCAGGCCGGCGGTGGCGGTCTGCGCGGCGTCGTGAATGGGGGTGCTGCGGGCCTGGAGGGCGAAGATCAGGATGACCGCGAGCGGGATCATCAGCCAGGTGCTCGCCTTCAGGACCAGGTTCACCTCGTCCTGGAGCGGGGAGGGCGGATGGCGGAAGGTGCGAGCCTCGCCCGCGACCTTCTCGGCGTAGCTGTCCTCGCGCACGGCGTCGACCTCGTAGTAGCCGGAGCCGGTGATGCAGAAGGCGGCCGACAGCGCTCGTTGGCCGACCCGCTTGCGGACGCCGTCCGCCTCGCCGGTGAGGACCGACTCGTCGAGGGTGAGCCCCCGGCTCTCGGTCACCTCGCCGTCGGCGACCAGCTGGTCGCCGGGCTCGACGCGGATCCAGTCGCCGGGAACGATCTCCTCCGCTCGCAGCTCGACCAGCTCCCCGTCGCGGACGACCCGGGCCTTCGGCGCCACCAGCAGGGCGAGGTTCTCGAGCGTCTCCTTCGCCTTCAGCTCCTGTCTGATCCCGATGTAGCTGTTGATCACCGCGATGAATCCGAAGAGCGCATCGGCGAACAGCCCGAGCGCGAGCATGACCACGAAGAAGATCCCGATGATCAGGTTGAAGAAGGTGAAGACGTTTCCGGCGACGATGCTGGCGATCGAGCGGCTCGTCCGATCCTCGATCGGACCGAGCTGGCGCAGCCGCTTCGCGGCTTCGTTGCTGGAGAGTCCCCCGGGGTGGCGCTGGTCGTTCACTGCCGCATTGTTAGCGAAGCGGGGCGGCGTGAATGTCAAGCGTCCGGAGCCGGGTCCCAGAACCATTCGTCGAAGCGCCTGATCGCGCCGCGGCGAAGGCGTCGCCGGCCGAAATAGGCGAGCTCCTCGCCCTCCACCACGGCGCTGCGGGCGGCCACTCCGGGAAGCCCGGCCTCCCTGGCCCGGAGGCCGATCGGCTGGCAGCGGCTGTGCGGCACGATTCTGCGGCGGCCGTCGCGCGGATAGGTCGGCGGGAGACCGGCGTCCCTGCAACCCGCGTCGGTGACGACGTTCAGATAGCGATCCTCGGGAACAGTGGTCCGCACGAGCACCGGCCCGGCCTCTGGTCTCAGGTCCTCGGGGCCGTAGGGCTGGCGCTCCAGCCGCCGGTAGACGTTGGCGCGGGCGACCGCCACGGCCTGGCAGAGGTAGACGACAGGGAACGACTCGGGCGGGTTCCAGCGGCCGCCGCGCTCCGCGGCGTAGCGGCCGTCGAGGGGGTCGTCCCAATCCGGATCCGCGACCCGCAGATACGGCCCGCCCCGCCGGATCGTTCTCATGAACTAGCCCGTCGAGGCCCAGTCGAACGACCGGCGCACCTTCGCCTGCAGATCGTCCTGGCGGTCCCGCTCGATCATTTCGAGCATCGAGAGGCCGCCGTAGGCCTTGGCCGGCCGCCGGGCGATTCCCGGGATCCGCTCTGCCTTCAGCCGGTGGTGCAGCAGGTCGCAGATCGCCGCCACGGTCGTGACCTTCGCCATCCGGTTCGAAGGGACACCCCGCTCGCGCCACTGGCCGACCGCCTGCCGGCTGACCCCGAAGAGGCGCCCCAGCTCGGTCTCAGAGAGCTCGAGCGTCTCGGCGATCGGATCGAGCAGGGTGGGAGTGAGGACCGGGCTCATCGTGTCCAGACTCTAGCGCAAGCATTCCGCAAGCCCAGCCCACTCCCGTAGAGCCCGGCTCCTTCCCGCTCGCGCTCCAGCTCCCTGTAGCGCTCCAGCAGGTGCTCGGCCTGCTTGGCGCGATGTTCCATCTGATCAGGCGTCATCGCCTTCTCTTCGGCCTCGCGCCGCAGCTTCTTCACCCGAATAGTGAGGACGCGATTTCTGTCCAGTCCCGGTTTTCTCGCTTGACCCGCCCGCGCAGCGGCCGAGTCAACCGGCGTGTCGTTACTGGCCAGGCGAATCGCCCTTCTCCTGCTCACCGCCGCTGTCGCCGGCGGGATGCTGGCTCTGCCGGTGAGCGCGAAGACGGGCCCGGTGGCGTCCGCGAGCAAGTGCAAGAAGGCGAAGAAGGGTAAGCGCCGCCAGAAGAAGAAGTGCAACGGCTCGAACCCCTCGGCGGCGACCCTGCCCGGCCAGTCAACGCACGCGACCCCGACGCCGCCCGTCGTTCCACCGGTCCTTCGGGTCAACAGCCTGGGGGTCACCGACAACCCGGTCCTCGCCGGCACGCCCACCCAGGGTCAGGTCACGATAAGCGGGGTCGCCCGCTCCGGCGGCCAGCCGGTGAGCCTGAGCAGCGACTCGGGCCGTGCGAGCGTGCCCTCCTCCGTGATCGTCGCGCCGGGGCAGACCACGGCGACCTTCCAGGTCACCACCACCACGGGGACGGCGACCACCACCACGCTGACGGCATCGATCGGCGGAAGCAGCGTCAACGCCTCGCTCCAGGTCGTCGCCGCCCCTAGCGTCGCCTCCGTGGCGCTCGAGAAGCAGTGCCTCACCGGCCCCGGCAGCTTCGGCGCGAACCGGGTGACGCTCGACGTTGCGCCGGAAACGGACACCGTGGTCGACCTCTCGAGCGATGACCTGACCTCACTCACCGTGCCGGCGAACGTCACCGTTCCGTCCGGCTCGAAGAGCGCACTCTTCGCGGTGACGACCCTTCTGCCGACCGTGTCCCCGGCGACGGTGACGGCGAGCCTGGGCACCTCCTCGGCGAACGACTTCGCATCGGTGTTCGTGACGATCCCGAACCCCCCGGCTGTCAGCGACCTCACGGTGCAACCCAACTCCGTGACCATCGGGGACACCCCGCTCGGGACGGTCAGCCTTGCCTGCGAGGCGCCGCCGGGAGGAACGACGGTAAGCCTCTCCAGCAGCCCCGCCGGCCTGACCGTTCCACCGACGGTGCTCGTCCCGGCGGGCAGCCTGAGCGCCACGTTCCAGATCACCGCCGCCGCAACCGGGGACTTCACCGTGACCGCCACCGACGCCAACGGCACGAAACAGGCGCCGCTGCACGTCGACAACCTGGCCTCCTAGCCCGGCCTGAATCACTAGGGTTTGCGCGCACATGGGTTTGAAGCTTGGACTCAACCTCGGCTACTGGGGCATCGGGCCCCAGGGAGACGAGGCGACCGACATCGTGCTCGCCGCCGAGCGCGCCGGCTTCGATTCGGTCTGGGCGGCCGAGTCCTACGGCTCGGACGCGGTCAGCGTCCTCGCCTACCTAGCCGCGAAGACCGAGACGATCCAGCTCGGCGCCGCGATCCTCCAGGTCCCGGCTCGCCAGCCCGCCGCGGCCGCGATGGCCGGCGTCACGATCGACACGCTCTCCGGCGGCCGCTTCATCTTCGGATTCGGTCCGTCCGGGCCGCAGGTCTCTGAGGGCTGGTACGGCGTCCCGTACGAGAAGCCATGGGGCCGCACCCGCGAGTACGTCGAGGTCGTCAAGCAGATCGTCGCCCGCGACGGCAGGCTCGAATACGAGGGCAAGCACTACAAGCTGCCGCTGACCGAAGGGGAGGGCGTCACCGGTCAGGGCAAGGCGCTGAAGCTCAACGTCCACCCGCTTCGCAACGACATCCCCGTCTATCTCGGCGCCATCGGCCGCAAGTCGGTCGAGCTGGCAGCCGAGATCGCCGACGGCTGGATCCCGATCTTCTTCTCCGTCGACAAGTGGGAGGACGCCTGGGGCGAGCACATCGAGGCCGGCCTCTCGAAGGGCGGCCGGACGCGCGAGGACTTCGCGGTCTCGCCCTCGGTGCAGGTGGCGATCGACGGCGACCTCGACGCCGCCCGGGGCCTGGTCAAGGCGGGCCTGCTGCTCTACCTCGGCGGCATGGGCTCCAAGAAGACGAACTTCTACGCCGACCTGACCCGCCGCTTCGGCTTCGCGGAGGTCGCCGACGAGGTGCAGTCTCTCTACCTCGACGGCAAGCGCGAGGAGGCCTACGCCGCGATCCCGGACGAGCTCGTCGACGCGACCGCCATGATCGGCACCGAGGACGAGGTTGCCGAGCGCGTCAAGCGCTTCGCCGACGCCGGCGTGGACCGGATGATCGTCTCGCCGATGCACGGCAACGCCGAGGAGAACACCCGCACGCTCGAGAAGCTCGCCGACATGGTCGGCGCCGGCTCCCCCGCGTAGATTCACTGCGTGCCGCCGAACGCAGTTGATGTCCTTCGAGAGCAGTTCGCAGCCACGAACGAGCGCGACTTCCAGCGCGCGATGAGCTACTACGCCGACGACGTCGTCTTGGTTGTCGAGGAGGGCTTCCTTATTACCGGGACCTTCGAGGGCAAGGAGGCGGTTGGGGAGTGGTACGGCGACTGGTTTCGGGCGTTCGGCACGGACTATCGCTTCGAGATCGAGGAGATCCGCGAGCTCCGGCCAGGTCTCGTGTTCATGACCGCGAGGTACGGGGGCAGCGGCCGCGCCAGCGGTGTGGAGGTCACTGACCGGCGTGCGTATCTGTACCGCGTCGAGGACGGCAAGATCACGCGTATCCAGCTCTTCCTCACATCCGGAGGAGCGATCGAGGCCGCCTCGCTACCGGAGTGGTCGAAAGGCGAAACCGACTAGATTGCTCGGCTCAATCCCCGCGCAGGGGGACGTGAATCGTCCATGAAAATCGGAGTCCCAAAGGAGACCGCAGAGGGAGAGCGCCGGGTGGCGCTGGTCCCGGACGTGGTCAAAGCGCTCACCTCCAAGGAGATCGAGGTCGCGGTCGAGGCGGGCGCGGGGGAGGGTGCCTCGCATCCGGACTCCGAGTACTCGGACGCCGGTGCGAAGGTCGGCGACGACCCCTGGGGCGCCGAAGTCGTCCTCAAGGTCACGCCTCCGACCGAGGAGGAGGTCGGCCGCCTGAAGCAGGGCCAGATCCTGATCGGATTCCTCGAGCCGCTGACGAACCCGGCTCTCGCCAAGTCGCTCGCCGGCGCCGGCGTCACCAGCCTCGCGATGGAGGCGATCCCCCGGATCACGCGCGCCCAGTCGATGGACGCCCTCTCCTCCCAGGCCAACCTGGGTGGCTACATGTCCGTCCTGATCGCCGCACGGGAGTCCGGCAAGCTCTTCCCGATGATGACCACGGCCGCCGGGACGATCCCGCCCGCCAAAATCCTCGTCCTCGGCGCCGGGGTCGCCGGCCTCCAGGCGATCGCCACGGCCAAGCGGCTCGGCGGCGTCGTCACAGGCTTCGACGTCCGCTCTGTCGTCAAGGAGCAGGTGGCCTCCCTCGGCGGCCGCTTCCTCGAGGTCGAGGCGGTCAAGGACGCCGAGGGAGAGGGCGGCTACGCGCGACCGCTCACCGACGAGGAGAACGAACAGCTTCGGCGCGAGCTCGGTGAGGCCGCCAAGCGCCAGGACGTGATCATCACCACCGCTCAGATCCCCGGCCGGCCGGCGCCGCGCCTGATCACCGCCGACGCCGTCAAGAGCATGGCCCCGGGCTCGGTGATCATCGACCTCGCCGCCGAGACCGGCGGCAACGTCGAGGGCTCTGTGCCCGGCGAGACCGTCGACCAGGACGGCGTCAAGATCATCGGCCCGAAGAATCTCCCGAGCCAGATGGCCGGCAACGCCTCGGCCCTCTACGCGAAGAACCTTCAGAACCTGGTCGAGCTTCTGGTCACCGAAGAGGGGGACCTCAAGGTCGACACCGAGGACGAGGTGATCGCCGGGGCGCTGCTCACCAAGGACGGCGAGATCGTCAACGAGAGAGCCAAGGAGGCCGCTTCGTCATGAGCTTGATCACCGAGATCACGATCTTCGTCCTGGCCGCCTTCGTCGGATTCGAGGTGATCTCGAAGGTGCCGACGACGCTGCACACGCCGCTGATGTCCCAGACCAACGCGATCCACGGCATCGTCATGCTCGGCGGGCTGATCGTGATCGGCGCGGCCGACGACTCGCTCGAGAAGGTAATCGGCGTGATCGCGATCGCCTTCGGGACGATCAACATCGTCGGCGGGTTCCTCGTCACCGACCGCATGCTCGGCATGTTCCGCGGCCAGGACCGCAAGCCGAAGAAGGAGCCGGAGGCCGAGACCAGCACTAATCGGGTTGCTCCTGACGGAGCACCCTCGGATCAGCCGGAGGCCGGTCAGTGATTCCAGCCCCTCCGCTCGCGCTGACGGAGAACAGCGACTTCGTCACCGCCTGCTACATCGTCGCCTTCTCACTGTTCATCCTGGGGATCAAGCAGGGCACCCATCCGCGTACCGCGCGCAGGGGCAACATGGTCGCCGCCGTCGGAATGCTCGTCGCGATCGCGACCACGCTCTCCCTGGACGTGATCGGCAATGGCGGCCTGATCCTGATCGGGATCCTGATCGGGACCGCCGTCGGCGTGTTCGCCTCCTACCGGGTGCAGATGACCGACATGCCGCAGATGGTCGCGCTCTACAACGGAGTCGGCGGCGGCGCTGCGGCGCTGATCTCGTGGTCGGAGTTCCGGCACGTGTCGGCCGGAGGCTCGAGCATCCCGCTGGACATCTTCGTCCCGGTCCTCTTCTCCACGGTGATCGGCTCGGTCTCCTTCTGGGGGTCGAACATCGCCTTCGGCAAGCTCCAGGCGATCATCCCGAGCCGGCCGGTCCAGTTCCCGGGCCAGCACATCTTCAACGGCCTTCTCCTCGCCGCGATCCTCGCCGGCTGCATCGTGCTCGGCATCGACCATGACTCGCCCTCCCAGGGGCTCTACATCGGGGTCCTGATCGCGGCGGCAGTGCTCGGCAACCTCTTCGTGCTGCCGATCGGCGGCGCCGACATGCCCGTGGTGATCTCGCTGCTGAACGCCTTCACGGGTCTCGCGGCCGCCGCCGCAGGGTTCGCGCTCGACAACGTCGTCCTGATCGTCGCCGGCACCCTCGTCGGCTCCTCGGGAACCATCCTCACCCTCGAGATGAGCCGGGCGATGAACCGTTCGATCAGCAACCTGCTCTTCTCCGGCTTCGGGGCGGTGAGCGCCTCGGCGGGGGAGAGGGAGGACCGCCCGGTCCACTCGATCGGCGCGGAGGACGCGGCGATCAAGCTCGGCTACGCGGACTCCGTCGTCTTCGTCCCCGGGTACGGCATGGCCGTCGCCCAGGCCCAGCACGCGGTGAAGGAGCTCGCCAGCGAGCTTCAGAAGCGCGGGGTGGAGGTGAACTTCGCGATCCATCCCGTCGCCGGCCGGATGCCCGGGCACATGAACGTCCTGCTCGCCGAGGCCGATGTGCCGTACGAGCAGCTCAAGGAGATGGACGAGATCAACCCGGAGATGCCTCGCACCGACGTCGCTGTCGTGATCGGCGCGAACGACGTCACCAACCCGGCCGCCAAGGACGACCCCGACTCGCCGATCGCAGGCATGCCGATCATCGAGGTGGATCAGGCGCGCGAGGTGATCGTGATCAAGCGGAGCCTCAGCCCCGGCTTCGCCGGCATCGACAACGACCTCTTCTACAAGGACAACACCTCGATGCTCTTCGCCGACGCGAAGGGCGCGGCCTCCGACATCGCCGCGCAGGTCGGGGAGCTGTAGCTACAACCGCTTTTAGTCGCCGCGGCGGCGGAAGCGCGGCAGCGCCAGGCCGATCACGAACCCGAGCAACGTGGCGAGCAGCAGCGCGAAGATCAGTGGCGTGTGGGTCGTGGCGAAGAAGAACTTCACCTTCACCTCCTGAGTGTTCTGGAGGATGAAGATTGCGGCGATCACGATCGCCGCGACCGTGATGTAGAAGCTCGCGCCGCGATGCTTCCGTGGTGTCGCCGAGAGCTCGTCGGACACGGCGCGACCCTAGCACGGGATTTGTGCGTCTTTGTGCCCACATCGGCCTGACTCGGCACGCGGAGGCGCCTAGCGTGATCCGCGTGTGGCCGAAACAGATCGGGACAGGGGACCGTCGAGTGGGTCGCCCTGATCGCGCTCGTCTCGATGGCGCTCGGCGCGCTCGCCTGGCTGGTCGGTCTGCGGCTGCCCGGGATGGCGCTCGCCTATGAGATCGGCGAGCGGATCGTCTGCGCCGTCAAGCTGAGCTATGGCTGCCGCAGCGACCCGGAGCTCGCCGTCACATACGGCGAGCTTGCCGGCGAGGTTCGCGACAACGCTCCCCGGATCGTCTACGAGCGCGGCATGACGGCGCTGCCGGTCGACTTCCGCAGCTGCCGGTCCCCGGTGTGCTCGGATGCCCCGGAGACCGGCCGCGTCACCCATTCCCTGGCCGGGCGACCGGTGACGGCCTTCACCCACGTGATCGACTGCCGGGATCCGGGCCGAGCCGAGTCCCATGGATACGACTGCTCGGGTGAGCGCGCCGGCCGCGTCTACATCCAGTACTGGACCTACTACGGGGACTCGGCGACCTCGCGGGCGACACCCATCCTCGGAGCGGCCGGATACCACCGAGATGACTGGGAGAGCTTCCAGATCCGGATCAACTCGGACGGGTCGGTGGACGCCCGAGCCAGTTCCCACAACGGCCACAACGGCGCGGATGCTCCGGCGCTGGATTGGGCCTCGGACGCCTCGGGGAAGCTGCCGGGCGCCACCGCGGTCAGGGACGCGACGGAGGCGCTCGGGCTCCGCGACGATCGGGGCTGGACGCCGTCGGAGGGCACTCTCTACGTCTCCGGTGGGAGCCACGCCGGCCACGCCACCGAGGGCTCGTTGAGCCGCGAGCTCGCCGGCCTGCTCGCGACGGAGCGGCTCGCGCTCGGGTCCAGACCGCTTCCCGGTCCGCTCGGTCCGGCGGAGGAGCGCCACCGCCAGGAGCTGCTAGCGAACCGGTTGCGGGACGCGCTCTTCGGCCCTGGGGCGCGCACGACACCGCGCGGCAGCCTCAAGCTGGTCCCGATCGAGAGCCTGTCCGACCGGGACTCCTATTCCTTCGCGATCAGCCCGCCGTGGCGGAAGCGGGTCTATACCGACCCGGAGTACGACGGGACGGACTGAAGGGCCCTACTTCGGGGGCATGCGGAGCGCCCCGTCCAGCCGGATCGCTTCGCCGTTCAGCATCGTGTTCGAGACGATCTCGCAGGCGAGTTGGCCGTACTCCTCGGGCCTGCCGAGCCGCGATGGGAAGGGGATCCCTGCGCCGAGCGCCTGGCGTTGCTCCTCCGGGAGGGCCGCCAGGAGCGGCGTGTCGAAGAGTCCCGGGGCGATCGTGTTGACGCGAATCCCGCGGCCCGCCATGTCGCGGGCGGCGGGCAGCGTCAGCCCGACGACGCCGCCCTTGGAGGCGGCGTAGGCGACCTGGCCGATCTGGCCGTCCCAGGCGGCGATCGAAGCTGTGTTGACGCAGACGCCGCGCTCGCCCTGCTCGTCCGGCTCGTTGCCGGACATCGCCGCGCAGGCGAGCCGCAGCACGTTGAAGGTCCCGATCAGGTTCACCTTGATCACGTTGTGGAAGATCTCGAGGTCGTGAGGGCCCTGCTTGGACGCGGTCCGCTGCGCCCAGCCGATCCCGGCGCAGCAAACCGAGATCCGCAGCCCGCCCGGGGAATCGCCGGCCGCATCGACTGCGGCCTGGACCGGCTCCGGCTCCATCACGTTCACCTCCATGAACGCGGCGTTCTCGCCGAGCTCGGAGGCGAGCGCCTCGCCCTTCTCGGCGTTCAGGTCGGCGATCACGACCGACGCGCCGCGCTCGTGGAGGGCGCGTGCGGTGGCGGCGCCGAGGCCCGAGGCCCCGCCGGCGACGAGCGCGCTTGCTCCGTCGATCTTCATCGGCGCGGGACCCTAGCTATTTCGCAACCGCTAGGCCTCGATGTCGCCGGTCACCGGTGCATCCACAGTCCCCCCGGGCACCGCGACCACCCTCAGCGTCGCCGACACGATCCCCGCCCCTCTGGGGAACAGGTCAAGATCGATCTGACATGTTGCCCCGGGGGGAAGCGCGTCGATGCAGCTGTTCGCGCCGACCGCGAAGGTGCCGGCGTCCGGGCCGATGACGATGGGAACGGGAACGCCGCCGAGCGAGCCACCTGTGTTGGTGACCACGAAGATGCGGGTCGCCTTGCCAAATGGCGGTGGCATGCCGAAGTCCTGGTTGGAGGGGGAGATGGAGATCTGTGCGGGCGCCGGCGCCGGCGGGGTGACGCGCCTGCACTTCCGCTTCCTCCCGTGGTGCTTTCGCTTGCACTTCTTAACCGCCGTGGCGAGCGGCCCATGGAAGGCGGCCGAGGCGGGCAACGGCGCCATGAGCGCCGCGAGACACGCCACGAGCACGACGGCGGCCGCGCGGCTGATCGGATTCCCCCTGGGTTTCATCGGCTGGGAATTGGTACGGCGTGTCCCGAGGATGGGATTGCGATCGGTCACAGCCGGTCGAACCGCCTCGGTAGTCTTGACCGATCGCGGAGGTCGCAGCTCCCACTACGGAGGGTGATTCTCGTCCCGCTTCCGATCGCAAGGCCGAATTGGCCTCGCGGCTGGAGGAGGCACGCCGTCACACACTGAAGCTCGTCGAGCCGCTGACGCACGAGCAGCTCAACCGCGTCTATGACCCGATCCTCAGCCCCCTGATCTGGGACCTTGGGCATATCGCCAACTTCGAGGAGCTCTGGCTGGTCCAGCGGATCGGCGGCCGCGAGCCGCTGCGCGGCGACCTCGGCGCGCTCTACGACGCGATCGAGCAGCCGCGGAAGATCCGCGGCGAGCTGCCGATCCTGCGGGCCGACGAGGTTCGCCCCTACATGGACCAGGTCCGCGAGCGCACGCTGGAGGTGCTCGGGGAGATCGAGCTGAGCACTGAGGACCCCCTCCTGGCCGAAGGCTACGTCTACGAGATGCTCCTCGCGCACGAGTACCAGCACAACGAAACGATGCTGCAGCTCCTGCAGATGGTCGAGTCCTACGAGCCGGTGGACGTCGACGGCTCACCGGCCGCCGAGGCTGTCAGTGATGGTCCCGAGATGGTCAGCGTCCAAGGCGGCACCTATGAGATTGGGGCGGGGCCGAAGGGCTTCGCCTACGACAACGAGCGCCCGAACCATCGCATCGAGGTCGCGCCATTCCTGATCGATCGGACCCCGGTCACGAACGGCGAGTACATCGCCTTCGTGGAGGAGACCGGCGCGGAGCCGCCGATGTACTGGGAGCGAGATGGGGAAGGGGGATGGGTCCGCACGGCGATGGGCCGCACCGAAGAGGTCGACACCCGGCTGCCCGTGATCCACGTCTCCTGGAACGAGGCCGACGCGTTCGCCCGGTGGGCCGGCAAGCGCCTGCCGACCGAGGCGGAGTGGGAGGTGGCGGCCGCCGGCGCGAACCGGGACCGCGCCAACCTGGACGAGCTTTCCTTCGGCTGCGCCCCGGCCGGCGCATACGCCGACTCCTGCGCCGACTGCGGCGCGGTCCAGATGCTCGGCGATGTCTGGGAGTGGACGAGCAGCGACTTCACCGCCTATCCCGGATTCGCCGTCTTCCCATATCCGGAGTACTCCGAGGTCTTCTTCGGCGACACCTACAAGGTGCTGCGCGGAGGGGCATGGGCGAGCCGCCGCGACGTGATTCGCACGAGCTTCCGCAACTGGGACCTGCCCGAGCGCAGCCAGATCTTCTCCGGCATCCGCTGCGCACGCGACGAGCCCGAATCGCGTAACGACTGATCCGAAGCCGAGACGAGCACGCAAGAGACCGCATACCCGCAGCCGCCATCACCCCCGCCGACACAACCGATCGCATCACCGTCCAGGTCAACCTCCCGCCTGGGGGACCCCTGTCCGGGATGGCGGCCGACGTACGGGCGGGACTGAGCAGCCCGTTCAAGGAGCTCTCGCCCCGTTACTTCTACGACGAGCTCGGCTCGGAGCTCTTCGAGCAGATCACGGAGCTCGACGAGTACTACCCGACCCGGTGCGAGCGCGAGATCCTCCAGGGCCGCGCCAAGGAGATCTGCGAGGCGGCCAACCGGCCTGCCAGCCTGATCGAGCTTGGATCGGGCTCTGCGCGGAAGACCCAGGTCCTTCTCGACGCGATGAGGAGCGCCGGCTGCCTGGAGACATACTGCCCCGTCGACATCTCGGAGGAGATCACCCGGGACACCGCCGAGCGGATCGCCGGCGAGTACGACGGGATCAACGTCCGGGGCCTCGTGTGCGACTTCGAGTTCGACCTCGAGCGCGTGCCGGTGGGAGGCCCACGGGTGATCGCCCTGCTCGGCGGCACCATCGGCAATTTCGCGCCCCACCAGCGGGCCGGGTTCCTTCGTCGCATCGCCAACCTGCTCGATCCCGAGGACCGTTTCCTGCTCGGCACCGATCTGGTCAAGGACCCGGCCACGCTCGAGGCCGCCTACAACGATTCGAGCGGCGTCACCGCCCAGTTCAACAAGAACGTCCTCTCGGTGCTCAACCGCGAGCTCGACGCCGACTTCGACGTCAACTCGTTCGAGCACGTCGCCCGCTGGGATCCGGAGAACCTCTGGGTCGACATCCGGCTGCGCTCGCAGGTGAACCAGGTCGTCAACGTCGCGGCGCTCGACATGCTCGTCCCCTTCGACGCTGGTGAGGAGATGCGCACCGAGATCTCCACCAAGTTCCTCCGCCCGGGGCTCGAGGGGATCTATGCCGAGGCCGGCCTCGAGCTGAGCGACTGGTGGACGGACTCCAAGGGCCTCTACGCCCTCTCGCTCGCCCGAGCCACCTAGCCCGGCGCCAGTCCGTCGATCAGCTCGCCCAGCTTGTCGGGCGTCGTGATCGGGGTGATCACCGGCAGCGTGATGCCTCCCTCGACGAACGCCCCGAGGCGCTCGCGCATCTCCTCCGGGCTCCCGAAGATGAACATCTCCTCGATCAGGTCCCACGGCGCCTGCTCGGCCGCCTTCTGGCGGTCCTTGGCGTTCCACGCCTCGACCATCGGGTCGATCTTCTCGCCATAGCCCAGCCAGCGGTAGAAGGCTTCGTAGACCGGGACCGTGATGTAGGAGGAGAACATGAACCGCGCCAGCGGCTCGACCTGCTCGCGCTCCCCCGGGATGCAGAAGAACCGGCAGAGAAGCTCGAAGCCGTCGGGGGCGTCGTCGAGCTGCTCGGCGACCTTCGGTAGTCCGGCCAGGGGAAGGAAGTTGGTGAACGCCCCATCGGCCTTCTCGACGGCGAGCCGGAGCATCTTGCCGCGCAGCGCCGCCAGGATGATCGGCACCCTCTCCGCCGGGGCGCGCTCGAGTTTGAAGCCACCGTCGGCGCGCTCGCCGGCGAGCGCCGTCCTCACGAAGTCCACGGTCTCGGACATCTTCGTGAGCGGCTTCTCGAATGGCATCGCGTTCCAGCCCTCGATGATCCGGTCCGAGGACGCGCCGATTCCCAGGGCGAACCGGCCGCCGGACGCGTCGGCGAGCGCCGCGGCCTCCTGTGCGAGCAGGGCCCGCCCGCGCTGCATCACGCCGACGACGCCGGTGCCGAGGCGGACATTCTCGGTCCAGGCCGAGGCCAGGGAGAGAGGGGTGAAGCCGTCGGGCCCGTTCGTCTCACCCGACCAGAGATCCGTGTAGCCCGCCGCGTCGGCGCGCTTGAAGTGCTCCTCGTTGTCCGGCAGGCCGATCCCCGTCAGCGGAACGGTCAGTCCCCAGCGCTGCGCCATAACGCGACCCTATATGTGTGGTTGGGATAGGGTCGCCGCCATGAATACCTCGAAGCTCGACCGCTCGGAAATCATCGGGATGGTCGCCGCCTTGGTCCTGGTGATCAGCCTGTTCCTCGAGTGGTTCTCCCTCTCCACGGATCCGAGCGTCGTGCAGCGGGGTAACGATTCCGCGAACTGGGCGTGTGGGGTGGGCAACTCGAGCTGCACCGGCTGGGACACGTTCCCGATCGTCAGCATCCTGCTACTTCTCGCCGCCGCGGCGCCCTTCATCCTCGCCTGGATCGTGATGCGCGGCCACGCCCTCTCCTGGCCGCGCGGAGAGCTGACCGCGATCGTCGGCCTCACCGCCTTCGTCCTGATCGCCTACAACGGCATCGTCGACAAGCCCCAGGCGGGACTCGAGATGAGCCTCTCCTTCGGATACTGGCTGGCACTGCTCGCGTCGATCGGCATCTTCATCTCCGGCGGGTCCAGAGCCGTGGAGAGCGGCGGCGGCGCGCGGCGAAAGCCGCCGGCAACTTTCTGACCGCGTCGCCGACCCAGTACTAGCCTCTAGTCAATGGCCGAAGCCGACCAACACGTGATCTCGCAGGATGTCCGGGACCCCTCGCACCCGGACCGCAACCTGGCGCTCGAGCTCGTTCGTGTGACCGAGGCGGGCGCGCTCGCGGCCGGCCGCTGGGTCGGGCTCGGCCAGAAGGAGAGCGCTGACGGCGCCGCAGTCGACGCGATGCGCCTGATGCTCGACACGGTGCCGATGGACGGCATCGTCGTGATCGGCGAGGGCGAGAAGGACGAGGCGCCCATGCTCTACAACGGTGAGGAGATCGGGGACGGAAGCCCGCCGCGCGTCGACATCGCGGTGGATCCGCTGGAGGGGACGACGCTGACGGCGCGAGGCATGCCCTCGGCCCTCGCTGTGATTGCGCTCTCGGAGCGGGGAACGATGTTCGATCCCGGCCCGTGCGTCTATATGGAGAAGATCGTCGCGGGTCCGCGCTCCGCCGACTTGATCAGCCTGGACGAGCCGCTGGAGGACGTGGTGCGCAAGATCGCGGAGCGCAAGGGCGGAGAGACGAGCGACGTCACGGTGATCATGCTCGATCGCCCGCGCCATGAAAAGGCGGTCGAGACCCTGCGTGAGGTCGGCGCCAGCATCCGCTTCATCTCAGATGGCGACGTTGCCGCCTCGCTCTTCGCGGTGATGCCCAACACCGGCATCGATCTGCTTTGGGGAGTGGGCGGGACTCCGGAGGGAGTGCTCTCGGCATCGGCGATCAAGTGCATGGGGGGCCGGATCCTTGGCCGCCTCTGGCCGCGGGACGACGATGAGCGCAAGGCCGCGGAGGATGCAGGCTACGACCTCAGCCGCGTCCTCGGCTCCGATGATCTCGTCTCCGGCGACGACGTCTTCTTCGCCGCCACCGGAGTCACCGACGGCGATCTACTCGACGGCGTGCGCTATCTCGACGATGGCCACGCCACGACCGAATCGCTGGTGATGCGCTCGCGCTCGGGCACCGTTCGCCGCGTGCAGGCGACGCACAACCGCCCGAAGCTCCGCGAGGTCGTTGGGGAACGCTACGGCTAGCCCTCGAGAGGTAGGGCTCCGGTGTCGTCGCTCTCGTGGCGCAGCGAGTTGATCACGGCGCCCGCGAGCAGCGTCAGGCTGATCGCGTAGAACCAGACCAGGGCGATCAGGATGAAGCCGATCGTCCCGCCGATCCGGTGCAGGTCCGAGATGTTGGTGAGGTACAGCGGAAAGATGTAGTTGCCGGCCGACGTCACCAGGGCGAAGAAGAGGGCTCCCGGCCACACCGAGCGCCACGGCATGTGTCCCTTCGGGACGGCCCAGTAGATCATCGAGATGATCAGGAACGTCGCCAGCAGGCCGCCGATCACCACGATCGACGTCCGGGTCGCGCCGAAATTCGAAAGACCGAAGGGAAGATCGTCGGTGCTCGAGAGCACCGCGCTTTCGATGAACGGCACGGTGACGCTGGCCGCGAGCAGCAGCAGCAGGCCGAGCAACATGACCAGCGACCAGCGTTTCTGCTGCATCCAGCCGCGGCATTCGACGTGGTAGATCCGGCAGAAGGCCGTGTCCATCGCGCCCCAGAACGAAGAGCCGATCCAGATCCCGCCGACGATGGCCGCGATGCCGATTGTGGTCGAGCTGGCCCGGACCCGGTCGATCGCATGGGCCAGCGTGTCCTGCTCGATGTTGGGGAAGAGGCGCTGGATGTCGAGCACGACGCTGTGCTCGATGTTGCTGCTGTTCACGATCTGCCCGAAGATGAAGAGGACGAGCAGGGCGAAGGGGAAGACCGCCAGCATCAGGTTGTAGGCGACCATCCCGGCCAGGCCGGTGATGTTCTCCTTGTAGGCGCGGTTCCAGAAGGCCCGCGTCCAGGGATGCCGCCAGAGGTGCCAGCGCGGGTGTTGGGGCTCGGATCGGCTCAGAGGCCAGACACTCACGCGTAACGAACGCCCGTGCACGGGTAACTCGAAGGGCGCCCGGAACTTTCCCGGAAAGTGGTTGTTTGGTCACTGGCAGGACCGTTGCGACGCCTGGCGCATGCGTTGACTTCAAAAAGTAAAGTGGCTACCATAGACACGGACGTTCGAAGAAAGTCACGACACCTAGGCGTGAAGAAGCAGACGAAACGCGGACGCGGCTCGGTCGCTCCGCGTTTTTGTGGCCTTTGAGGGGGAATGGAGTAAAGGTTTTTAGTCAGCGGCCGACGTTGAGTACAGCGCGCCAGAATTAGGTAAAGCGGCCGGGCGGCCAGGAAATTGAAAGACACCCAGGAAGGAAGAGCGTAAGCGAATGCTCGTAGCTGAGATCCAGGAACTTGAAGAAGTAAAGACGCTGGTCACCCGTGGCCAGCAGCTGGGCGTCCTCACCTTTGGCGACGTTGCCACCGCTGTGTCCGAGGTCGAGCTCGACGAGTCCGACGTCGAGGACCTCTACGGACACCTCGAGAAGGTAGGCATCGAGCTGGTCGAGGACCTCGACCCGGCTCAGAAGGCCGCCGCCGAGAACGAGCGCTCCGACGGCAAGCGCGGTCGCAAGCGCCAGAAGGCGCTCGACCTGAAGCCGGACATGACCACCGATTCCCTGCAGCTCTTCCTCAAGGACATCGGCAAGGTCAGGCTGCTCACGGCGGCCGAGGAGGTCGAGCTCGCGAAGCGCATCGAGCGCGGCGACCTCGACGCCAAGCAGAAGATGGTCGAGTCCAACCTCCGTCTGGTCGTCTCGATCGCCAAGAACTACCGCAACCAGGGCCTGCCCTTCCTCGACCTGATCCAGGAGGGCACGCTCGGCCTGGTCCGCGCGGCGGAGAAGTTCGACTACCGCAAGGGCTTCAAGTTCTCGACCTACGCGACCTGGTGGATCCGCCAGGCGATCGCTCGCGCGCTCGCCGACAAGGCGCGGACCATCCGCATCCCGGTCCACGTCGTCGAGAAGCTCAACAAGATCGGTCGCGCGGAGCGCAAGCTCGTCACCGAGCTGGGCCGCGAGCCCACGCCGGAGGAGATCGCCGAGGTCACCGGCATCGAGCCCGAGGAGGTCGACTCGATCAAGCGCTCGGCGCAGGCCCCGGTCTCCCTCGAGAAGCCGGTCGGCGACGAGGAGGAGTCGGAGTTCGGCCAGTTCATCGCCGATGAGCGTGCCGAGTCCCCCTTCGAGCGCGCCGCAGAGCTGCTCACCAAGGAGGCGCTGAAGGAGGCCCTCGAGAACCTCTCCTACCGCGAGCGTCGCGTGCTCGAGCTCCGTTACGGGCTCGGCGGCGAGCATCCGCGGACCCTGGATGAGGTCGGCCGCACCTTCAACGTCACTCGGGAGCGGATCCGCCAGATCGAGAACCAGTCGCTGAAGAAGCTCCAGTCGCTCGCGGAGGCCCAGAAGCTCCGCGAAGTCGCCTAGCACCACCGATTTGCACAGCGGATCGGGTGCGCCGGCGCTTCTTCGCCCGGGGCACCTGATTTTGCTGATGTAGCGATCCCCGCCCACGCCCGATAGACGAGTGATGGGCTTTGACATCGACAAGGCGCTCACCTACATGGTCGAGCGGGAGGGATCGGACCTCCACGTCAAGGTGGACTCCCCACCCGTGGCGAGGGTCCACGGCGATCTCTGGGTCCTGAAGGGCACCGACCCGCTCACCCCGAACGACACCGAGAAGGCGCTCCACGCGATCGCCGACCAGGAGCACCTCACGGAGTTCGAGGAGAACGGCGAGGTCGACTTCTCCTACGAGCTGCCCGGCGTCTCCCGCTTCCGAGTGAACGCCTTCAGGCAGCGTGGCTCGGTCTCGATCGCGCTGCGCGCGATCCCCTTCTCCGTGAGGAGCATCGAGGACCTCGGCCTGCCCGAGGTCGTGGGACGGCTCGCCGAGGAGCCGCGTGGGATCGTCCTGCTCACAGGCACCACGGGATCCGGTAAGTCGACGACGCTCGCGGCGATGATCGACCAGATCAACTCGACCCGGGCCCGTCACATCGTGACGATGGAGGATCCGATCGAGTACCTCCACCACGACAAGCTTTCGATCATCAACCAGCGAGAGATCGGGTCGGACACCAAGAGCTTCGCGGGAGCGATGCGGCGCGTGCTCCGCCAGGACCCCGACGTGATCCTGATCGGAGAGATGCGCGACGAGGAGACGGTCCGCACCGCGCTGTCCGCCGCCGAGACCGGCCACCTCGTGATGTCGACCCTCCACACCCTCGACGCCAGCGAGACGATCAACCGGATCATCGACTTCTTCCCGCCGCACCTCCAGCAGCAGGCGCGCGTGATGCTGGCCTCGACGCTGAAGGGGTGCATCTCCCAGCGGCTCGTGCCGCGGATCGACCGCGAGGGACGGGTCGCCGTCTCCGAGGTGATGGTCGTCACCGGGCGGATCCAGGACCTGATCATGAACCCCGAGGAGACCGGCCGGATCACCGAGGTGATCTCCGAGGGCGACTTCTACGGCATGCAGACCTTCGATCAGGCGTTGCTCGGCTACGTCACCGACGGCATCGTCTCCGAGGAGGTCGCCATGGAGACGGCCTCGAGTCCGCACGACTTCAAGCTGATGCTCGCGGCGAAGGGGCAGCGGGCCAGCGGGATCGAGCAGGTGGTCGGGTGAGAGATGCCATCAACAACAACCCCAGGGTCCAGCTCGCTGTCCTTGCGGCTCTGGTGCTGGCGTTCGGCTTGATGTTCGCTCCGCAGCTCCTCCACAAGAAGGCGAGCGACTCGAACACGTCCACCACCAGTGCACAGATCACGAGTCCGGCGGGCACGGTCGGCGTAACCGTGGAATCGACACCTTCTCAATCCGCGGGGGCCACGGCGGCCGCTCCGCCGCCCGCCGCGACGGCGACGGTGACGCCGCAGGCGCTCGTCCCCGGTCGAGGCCTGCCGCGCCCAGTGGTTGCAGCCTGGAAGCGGGGTGACACGGTCGTTCTGCTCCTGGTTCGGCAGGCCGGGATCGATGACCGGCTCGTCCGCAGCTCGGTTCGGTCCCTGGCGGGCGACTCGGGCGTCGCTGTGTTCGTCGCACGAGCGAATCAAATCGCTCGCTATTCGCGCATCACCCAGAGCTTGGGTGTGTCGCAGGTTCCGGCACTCGTCATCGTGCGCCCGAAGCGCTTGACCGGCTCGGTGCCGGAGGCCCAGGTCACGTACGGGTTCCGCGATTCCCAGGGGGTAGTCCAGGCCGTCCACGACGCCGCTTACTCCGGCAAGGACAACCTGCCCTACAGCCCGAGGTGAGGACCGGCTGATGCGGGACTTGCCGGACTACCTGCGACCACTCCCCGGCCCGGGCGAGGGGGGCGATGCCGCGAGCGCGGCGGCCTCGAACCAGGAACCCGGGGCGGAGGGCACTCCTGGCCTGATCCCGCCGATGCACCGCGGTCATACGCGCGGATTCATCACGGACGCCGTCATAGAGCTCGGCTACGCCACCCGCGAGCAGGTGGAGCAGGCGATCACCCAGTCCCGCACCGCCGGCCGCAGGCCCGAGGAGATCCTGCTCGAGATGGGCGCGATCGACTCGGAGCAGCTCTCCCGGGCGACGGCGGAGCGTTACGGGCTCGACTTCGTCGATCTCGCGCTGTTCTACGTCGACATGGGCGCGGCGAACCTGATCTCCGCCAAGTCGGCACGCCGCCACCAGGTCCTCCCGGTCTCCTTCGTCGACGAGAGCACCCTGCTTCTGGCGATGGCCGACCCGACCAATCTGATGGCGCTGGACGACGTGCAGATGGCGACCGGGCTCGGTTGCGCCGTGGCGGTTGCGCCCGCGAACGACATCGAAGGGCTGATCTCGAGGCTCTCGACGATGCAGAGCACCGTCGCCGAGGCGATCGCGGAGGGGGAGCAGGAGGAACCGGACGCGGAGGCGGAGCAGCCGGCCGAGCTCACCAATTTGCGGGCCTCGGCGCAGGACGGGCCGGTGATCAAGCTCGTCAACAGCATCCTCGGGCAGGCCGTCTCCGAAGGTGCTTCGGACATCCACTTCGAGCCCGAGGACGGCGACATGCGGATCCGGTTCCGGATCGACGGCGTCCTCCAGGAGACCGCCCGCGTTCCGACGCGGATGGTCGCCGGGGTGATCTCGAGGATCAAGATCATGAGCGAATTGGACATCGCCGAGAAGCGGATCCCGCAGGACGGTCGCGTCGGGGTCATGGTCGAGGACCGCCGCATCGACCTCCGCGTCACGACCCTCCCGACCCAGAATGGGGAGGGGGCGTCGATCCGGATCCTCGATGAGGCCGACGCCCTGCGGACGCTGGATGACCTCGGAATGGAAGGCGACCAGAGGCAGCGTTTTGAGAACTCCTTCCGGAAGCCGTACGGCGCAGTGCTGGTCACCGGACCGACCGGTGCCGGCAAGTCGACGACCCTCTACGCCGCGCTGCAGGACCTCAACGAGGTCGACAAGCATTGCGTCACGATCGAGGACCCGGTCGAGTATCGGCTTTCGGGCGTCAATCAGATCGGCGTCCATCGCAAGGCGGGATTGACCTTTGCCACCGGCCTTCGCTCCGTGCTCCGGGCCGATCCCGACGTGATCATGGTCGGCGAGATTCGCGACGGCGAGACGGCTCGGATCGCCGTGGAGGCGGCGCTCACGGGGCACATGGTGCTGACCACGCTGCACACAAACGACGCGCCGGGAGCCATCACGCGGCTGCAGGAGATGGGGATCGAATCGTTCCTGACCTCCACGGCGGTCGAATGCGTCGTAGCCCAGCGGCTGGCTCGGGTGCTCTGCGCCAACTGCAAGCGACGGGTTGTCGTCAGCCAGGCCAGCCTGACGGAGGCGGGCTTCCGCGTCGGAACGGACCTCGAGGCCTATGAGCCGGTTGGCTGCCAGCGCTGCCATGGTGGTGGCTACCGCGGCCGTTTGGGGATCTATTCGGTGATGGTGCTGAGCGACCGGCTCAAGGAGATGGTGGTGAACCTCAGCCCGGAGGCCGAGATCGCCCGCGTGGCGATCGAGGAGGGAATGCTGACGCTGAAGCAGTCGGGCCTCGAGAAGGTGCGCGCGGGGCTGACGAGCGTCCAGGAGGTCTCGCGCGTCGCGAGCTAGTCCGAGTCTCGTCGCGGGAGTCGCCTCAATTTTGGGTGTCAAGGCTGGGCCGCGAACGGACGATGCCTAACGGGCATGGAAGCCGCTGCCGCAACGCGCCCGTACGACTTCGCCGAGGTCCTCACCAGGATGGCCGACGAGCGCGCCTCGGACGTCCACCTGACGCCCGGGTATCCGCCCGCCATCCGGGTCCGGGGAAAGATCGTCGGGCTCGATGAGTACGGCCCGCTCTCCCCGCAGCAGACCCGCGACACGGTCTACAGCCTGCTCAACGACGACCAGCGCAAGCGCTTCGAGTCCCACAAGCAGCTCGACCTGGCGTACGCGGTGCCGGGCGTGGCGCGGTTCAGGGTCAACTGCTTCTTCCAGCGCGGCGCGATCAGCGCCGCGTTTCGCAGGATTCCGCACCAGATCCCCCATCTCGACGAGCTCGGCCTGCCGCGGGTCCTCGAGGACCTGACTCGCAAACCGAGGGGGCTGATCCTCGTCACGGGCCCGACCGGCTCGGGCAAGTCAACCTCCCTGGCGGCGATGCTCGACATCATCAACAGCGAGCGCGACGAGCACATCCTCACGATCGAGGACCCGATCGAGTTCCTGCACTCGCACAAGCGCTGCATCGTCAACCAGCGCGAGATCGGAGCGGACGCCGAGGACTTCGCCACGGCGCTCAAGTCGGCCCTCCGTGAGGACCCCGACGTGATTCTGGTCGGCGAGATGCGCGACCTCGAGACGATGTCCACCGCGCTGACCGCGGCCGAGACCGGCCACCTCGTCTTCGCGACCCTGCACACCCAGTCGACCTCGCAGACGGTCGACCGGATCATCGACATCTTCCCGGCGGAGCAGCAGGCCCAGGTCAGGATGCAGCTCTCGATCGGGCTGCAGGGGATCGTCACCCAGCAGCTGTTGCCGACGCTCGACGGCTCGGGCCGCGTGGTCGCCTGTGAGGTCCTGATCCCGACGCCGGCCGTCCGCAACCTGATCCGCGAGGGCAAGACGCATCAGATCTACTCCGCGATCCAGACGTCCGCATCGATCGGCATGCAGACCATGGACGCCCACCTCGCCCAGCTCGTTCGCATGGGCCGGGTGTCCCGTCAGCTGGCAGAGCAGCGGGCGGCGGTCCCCGAGGAGCTCAAGAGGCTGCTCGGGCCGGCACCGCAGGCGCAGAGCGCTCCCGCCGCAGCGATGACCAACGGGGCCTGAGATGAGCACCTTCGCGTTCCGTGCCGTCGATGTGGCCGGTGTGCCCTCCAGGGGCGAGGTGGACGCGCAATCCAAGGCGCAGGTCACCGAGCAGCTCCGCGAGCGAGGCCTGATCGTCTTGGACGTCTCGGAGAAGAGTGAGGCGCTCAAGCTCGAGTCATTCCTCGACCGCTTCCGCAAGATCAAGATGCGCGAGCTCGCCGTCTTCTCGCGGCAGTTCGCCACGCTGGTCGCATCGGGCATGCCGATGCTGCGCTCGCTGTACACGCTCGAGGACCAGACCGAGGACGAGCGACTCTGCGAGGCGATCGCGGGTGTGCGCAGGGATGTGGAGGCCGGTAGCTCCCTGGCCGATGCGATGGGCCGGCGGCCGCAGGTATTCGACAAGCTCTTCCGGGCCATGGTGCAATCCGGGGAGAGCTCGGGTCGGCTCGACGAGACGCTGGATCGGATCGCGTACCAGATCGAGAAGCTCGACGCCCTGAAGCGAGAGATCCGCTCGGCCGTGCTCTACCCCGCCTTCGTCTTCACCGCGGCCTTGCTGATCATGCTCGCGGTTGTGATCTTCATCGTCCCCGTCTTCGCCAACGCCTTCAAGGAGGCCGTTGCCAATCAGCCGGGCGAGTCCGCGGACCTGCCGAGCATGACCCAGTTCATGGTCGGGCTTTCCAACTTCCTCAAAGGCGACTGGTTCCTCTGGGTCCCCGGCTCGATTGTGGCGGCGGTGGCCTTCTTCCAGTGGAAGAAGACCGATCGGGGGCGCGCGCAGTGGGACCGGCTCGCGCTCCGCCTGCCGGTGCACATAGGCGACATCGTTCGCAAGGCGGCGGTCGCGCGATGGTCGCGCACCTTCTCGGGGGCGGTCGCCTCCGGGGTGCCGCTGCTGGAGTCGATCAAGCTCACGGGCCAAACGGCGGGCAACTCCCAGGTGGAGAAGGCGATGGACGATGTCTACGCCTCGGTGAAGAGCGGCGGGACGATCGCCCATCCCATCGAGGGTTGCGACGTGTTTCCGCCAATGGTCGGCCACATGGTCTCGGTGGGCGAAGAGAGTGGGCAGCTCGAGCAGATGCTGACGAAGGTCGCCGACTTCTACGAGGCGGAGGTGGACACCAAGGTGAAGGCGCTGACCTCCCTTATCGAACCAGCGATGATCGTGGCGGTCGGCGGCATGGTGGGCTTCATCGTGATCGCGATGTACCTGCCTCTCTTCTCCCTCTACGACAAGATCCGCTAGCTCCATTTCGACGCCGACGCGGCCGCCCGCAAAGCCGGGCGGATCGCGTGTGTGGCGGCCGTCGGCAGTGTCACCTCGACTTCGGTCACATCGCCCTCGGAGCGATGGCGGGTGCTCGGCCCGAGCTCGTCGAAGAGCTGGAGCATCTCCCGGTTCTCGGCGAGGCACACTCCGGTGAACTTCTCCAGGCCGTTCTCCCTGGCCCGACGCGCGAGCAGACCGAGCAGCGCGGTGCCCACCCCGCGGCCCTGCCACTCGTCCCGCACCGTGACCGCCACCTCGGCCCGCTTCCGATCGTCCGGTTCGCGGACGTAGCGCGCGACGCCGACGATCTCCTCAGCCTCCGTCAGCGCGATCAGGGCCTCGTGGGATGAGTGATCGAGCTCCGTCAGATAGGACAGCTCGCTCTCGGTCAGGCTCTTCACCGGCGCCAGGAAGCGCTTGTAGACCGACTGCTGGCTGAGGTGCTGAAACGCATCCACCAGGGCGGCCCTGTCGCCCGCTTCGATCGGCCGGACGATGAGCTTGACGCCGTCGATGGTCTCGAAGGTGTCCGGGGGCGAGTCGGGCGGATCCATGAGCTCAGTATTGCTCCCTCACCAGCGACCCACTGGACGCAAGTTCGACGGCATTTCCCTAAGCACTATTTAGGGACTTGCTAAAGGCATTCGCCACGCAGTCGATTCAAGGCGGCGTAAAGACCAAGCCAGGGCCTCGGTGAAAAGGCAAACCCATCGCGAGGTGGGGACGCAAAGCCAACGGGGCTCTGAGAGAAATCTCAGAGTCAGCCGGGCTGCCACCGGGGTCAGCAGACTTCCGAAGGCACGGGGCTCTGGCAGCGAAGTTTGGACATAGGAGGTCCAGATGCTGTTGAAGCTCCGCGAGCGGATGACCAGCGAGAAGGGGTTCACCCTGATCGAGCTGCTGGTCGTGATGCTCATCATTGGAATCCTGGCCGCGATCGCAATCCCGACGTTCTTCAACCAGAAGCAGAAGGCGAGCGATTCGAGCGCCAAGGAGATGGCCCACTCGGCGCAGGTGGCGATGGAGACCTTCGCCACAGACCACGGCGGCAAGTACACCGGCGTTGATGTCCCCGCCCTGCAGGCGATCGAGCCCACAATCGGGACCGGTGGCAACGCAGTCACCATCGTGGGCACGCCTGACAACACCAGCTACGAGCTCCGCGTCACGAACTCGGCCACTACCCACTGGTTCGGGATCGCGAAGACCGCTAACACGCTGACGTTCCCTTGTGACCCCCCGGGTCAGGGCGGTTGTCCGTCCGGTGGCGTTGGCTGGGGCGGCTGATCCAGCTAGCCAATCCGCGTGACGCTCGCGAGAGCCTCACGTGACGAAAAAGGGCGGGCCTTCGGGCCCGCCCTTTTTCTTGTCTGGGCTCGGCAACTCCTCGCGGGCCGGCGGCGCTATCGAACACGCGGCCAGACCCCCCAAATCTTCGGTATGGCCCTCCGCCGGGCGGCGGCCGATGGGGGATCAGGCAGTTCTACGACTGCGCATGCGATGACGGCGATCGAGAGATGAAAAAGGGGATCCGCGACCAATCGGGCATTGCCCTGATCGAGGCGCTGGTCAGCGCCCTGCTGCTGACGATCGTGGCGGCCGCGACGTTCACCTACTTCAGCGCCAGCACCCGGGCGACCGCCCAGGAGCGCCACCGCGCCCAGGCGAACAACTTGGCCGAGGCGGACCTCGAGCGGATGCGCTCCATGCCGGTCACCTGCCCGAAGGCGGCCCCCACCTGCACCTACTCGGTCGCCAGCTTCGTCGGCACGCCCCAGTCCCAGATCGTGACTCAGGACGCCACGCCCTACACGGTCGTCTCGCGGGCGCAATATCAGAACGACCCCTCGATCAGCACGGACTGCGGCGCCGGCGCCGGCTCGCGCGACTACATCGCGGTCAGCTCCACCGTCACCTGGCCGGACATCGGCAGCCGCCCGCCGGTGACGGCCTCCAGCATCGTCACCCCGCCGAGCGGCTCGGTGGTTCCCAACAGCGGCTCGCTGCGCATCAACGTCGTCAACGCGCAGGGCACCGGGATCTCCGGGGTGACCCTCACCGGCAGCGGCACCGGAGGCACCCAGGGCTCTTTCTCCGGCACCACGAACAGCGCCGGCTGCGTGCTCTGGAAGACCGTGGCGTCGGGCAACTACCAGGTCGCCGTCGGCGGCGTGGCCGCCGGCAAGGTCGACAAGGACGGCAACCCGGCGAACCAGGTCGTGCAGAACTGCTGCGGCGTCCCGGACCAGCAGAGCACGACGTTGACCTTCCTATACGACGCGCCCGGCACGGTGGGGGTGAGCTTCCGGACGCGGGACTACTCCAACCAGCTCGTCTCGGCCAGCTTCGACTCGATGGTCTTCGCGCAGTCCGGGATGAGCAGCGGCACTCGGCTGTTCAGCGTGTCGCCAGCAGTCACGACGATCAATGCGACGCAGCTCTTCCCCTTCGCGAGCCCATACTCGGCCTTTGCGGGGACCTGCACCGGATCGAGCACGAGCGCGCCGGGCGACAACCCCAACCCGACCTCGCAGGTGCCCGTGCCCGCCCCCGCCGCGATCCCCAGCTTCACCGTCCCGGCTGGGGGGAGCGCCAGCCCGCAGACGATCCAGATGCCGTCCCTGCTCCTCACCGTCTACAAGGGCTCGACCACGAGCAGCGCCAGGGCCACCGGGGCGACGGTCAAGGTGCGCGACCTGAACTGCTCCAGCTTCCTCCGCCAGTACACGGCCAACGCCTCGGGACAGCTCGACCAGCCTGGGCTCCCCTACAGCGACTTCTCGGTCTGCGCCAGCGGCCTGGACGCCAATAACACCCCGCGGAGTATCTCGACCGGGGGGGCGGGCCCGGCGAATCCCAGTCTGAACGACGGCCAGACGGATCTGAACACCGGCACCGCGCTCAACCTCTTCCTTCAGTCGGGAACAACCACGGGAGGGGGCTTGTGTCCCTGATCCGACATGAAGACGGCTTCACGCTGATCGAGCTCGTCGTCGGCATCGCGGTCTCCCTGGTCACGATGAGCATGGTGGCGATGATGGTGGTCGCGGCAACCCACAACCAGGACCGCGTCGCGCGGCGCGTGGACGCGAACCAGCGCATCCGGCCGGTGCTCACCCGGATCGTCGACGAGCTTCACTCCGCCTGCGTCGCACCGCGGATCGCCCCCATCGTCGGCGACGGCACCGCGAACGGCAGCACCGACACCCGGATCACCTTCCTCTCGAAGGCCGGGGACGACCCCACCCCGCTGCCCGACAAGCACGTCGTCTATCTCTCGGGCGCGAGCCTGATGGAAGACGTCTACCCAGGCATTGGAGGCGTCTCGCCCACCTGGACCTACGGGACGCCGACCACGCGGACCCTTCTCAGGCGTGTCTCCGCCCCCTCCGGCGTGATGTTCAAGTACTTCCGCTTCCAGAACGGAACGCTCGCGCTGGGCGCGCCGCTCGCCGTGCCCCTGAGTGGCACCAACGCGGGCCTGGCGGCGTACGTCAGCATCGCCATCACCGCCGACCCCACGGGCGGTCCCGGACGGGACACGAGATCCCCGATCACCCTCTCCGACGCCGCCGATCTGCGCCTGCAGCCCGCCAGCCAGATCGCGACCCAGGACAACCTGCCATGCACCTGAGGCTCAGCACGCTCCGGCACCACGAGGAGGGCTTTGCGCTGATCCCCACCCTGGGCGCGATCGCGCTGGTCACGGTTCTCGTCGCCGTGTCGCTCGCCGCCGCCAACGGGGACCTCCACCAGGTCCAGCGGGACCTCGACACCAAGCGGGCCTATGCCGCTGCCCAGGCCGGCGTCATCGACTACGCGTTCCACCTCAACAACGATCCGAACTACTGGGCCAAGTGCACGGCCGTGCCAACTCCCAACGCCGTCAACCAGGTGGGATCGACCGCCAGCCGCCGCACGGTCCCGGGCTCGACCGACGGGTCGCAGTACGCGATCGAGCTGATGCCGGCCAGTACCTACACCGGGAGCCCGAATCAGTGCAACCCCACGAACCCGGTCGACAGCATGCTCGAGAAGAGCGGCCCCAACGCCGGCACCTTCCGCGTCCGCTCGACGGGGTACGAGGGAACCGCCAAGCGCTCGATCGTCGCCACCTTCAGACAGTCGAGCTTCCTCGACTTCGTCTACTTCACCCAGCTCGAGACCTCGGACCCGGTCACATACGGATTCGCCAACCCTTCGACCGCGCTCGACGGCGCCTACTCGCAATGCACGAAGTTCCGTCGCGACGGGCGGGAAACCGTGCCGATCCCCGGCACCGGGTCGGGCACCCCTTATCCGAGAACATTCTGCGACCAGATCGTCTTCGTTGCCGGTGACAACATCAAGGGCCCGCTGCACACGAACGACGACTTTGCGATCTGCGGCAACCCGACTTTCGGCCGCTCGGCGGCGGATTCGACCGAGGTGAGCGCCCCGCCCCCCGGGTGGCTCACGGGAAACAGCTGCACAGCCAATCCGAACTTCGTCGGCCCCATGGTGTCGAATGCCCCCATCCTGCTGCCGAAGCCGATCGAGACGTCGAACCTGCAGACGCTCGCGGGGCCGACCTACACCTATACCGGCCAAACCCAGATCGAGCTGACCGGCAGCAGCATGAAGATCAACGGCGGCGCCTCCGTCCCCGTTCCCACCGGCGGCGTCCTCTACATCAAGAACGCGAGCTGCTCAACGACCTACTCGCCCTTCACCGCCACGTACCCGCCCACGTCGGGGTGCGGGAATGCGATCGTCCACACCAGCAGCCCCTACACGAGCCAGCTGACGATCGCGGCGGAGAACGACATCATCATCGACGGCTCGATCCAGCGCGCCAGCGACGCCAGCGGGCTGCTCGGCCTGGTGGCGAGCAACTTCATCCGGGTGAAGCACCCGATCTGCGCGTTGGCGAGCGACCCCACCTGCAACGACGGGCCAGTTACGGCGGAGACCGCCAAGGGCCAGTGCAACGCCGGCGTCAACGGCAGCGACTCCCTCCCCAACGTGGAGATCGACGCAGCACTGCTCGCCATCGACCACTCCTTCATCGTCGACCACTACGACTGCGGTGGGAGCCTCGGCAACCTGAACGTGACCGGGGCGATCGCGCAGAAGTTCCGCGGCGCCGTGGGCACCAACGGGAGCCCGGGGACGGGCTACAAGAAGAACTACGTCTACGACGACCACCTGCGCTACGAGGAGCCGCCGGAGGGGTTCGATCCCAGCAACAAGTCCTGGCACGTCGGGCGCGAGACGCTGGACTTCCCTTAAGCCCGGGACAGATCGAGCCGAAGGATCTCCCATGCTCCCAATCGCATCCCTCGCCTTCGTCGGCGGCATGGTGACCGGCAGCTTCGTCGGCGTCGTGGCGCATCGCGTCCCTCGGGGGGCGTCGATCGTTGGCCCGCGATCGGTCTGCGACTCCTGCGGAGCGCACATCGCGGCCTACGACAACGTCCCGGTCGTCTCCTGGATCATCCTTCGCGGTCGTTGCCGCACCTGCGGCGCGCGGATTCCGTTGCTCTATCCGCTCGTCGAGCTCGCCGTGGGCGCCGCGTTTGCCGCGACCGCGGTTGTCCTGCACGATCACCCCGCCCAGCTGGCACTCGGGCTCGTCTTCGTTGCGATGCTGGCGGCGATCACTCTCACCGACCTCGAGGGCCAGATCATCCCCAATTCGGTCCTCATGGTTGGAGCGGCCGCTGCGCTGGTGATCGTTGCGGCGACCGATCCGTCGAGCCTGCCCGAGCGGTTGATCGCCGCGGTCGCCGCAGGCGGTTTGCTGCTCGCCATCGGACTCGCCTATCCCCGTGGGATGGGCATGGGCGACGTCAAGCTGGCGGCGGTCATGGGTCTATACCTCGGCAGCGCTGTTGCCCCCGCCTTGATGGTGGGAGTCCTCAGCGGCGCCGTCGTGGGTCTTGGCCTGATGGCCTCTCGAGGCTCAGGGGCCCGCAAGCTCAAGGTGCCATTTGGCCCCTTCTTGGCGCTTGGCGGCGTGGTGGCTCTGCTCGCTGGCGACCAGATGATCGACGCCTACCTGAACGCCTTCGTCCGCTAGGGGCGTCTCATCAGTCTTGAGTATGCGGCTAGGCCCTGTGGCAGCCGATGGGAGGGGAGACGCAGGAACGCGTTCTCCAATGCTTTCCACCAAGAAGAAGAGCACATCCCTGGTCGGGCTCGACATCGAGTCCGGCAGCATCGCGGCCACCGAGGTGAGGTCGCAGAGCAACCGTACGGTCGGCCGCACGGCCATCGTGCCGCTCGAGCCTGGCGTCGTCAGGGAGGGCGACCTGGTGGATGGGAACACGCTCTCGGACGCCCTCAAGGACCTGTTCGGGCGCTACAAGCTTGGCAAGAGGGTTCGCCTCGGCGTTGCGAATCAGCGCGTCATCGTCCGGACCCTCGAGCTTCCGCTGCTCGAAGACCCGGAGGAGCTCGCCAGCGCCGTCCGGTTTCGGGCGCAGGACGCGATCCCGATGCCGCTGGACCAGGCGGTCCTGGACCACCGCGTGATCGCGAAGCGGGATGGTCCCGATGGGAACCGCATGATGGATGTGCTCGCGGTTGCGGCCCGCCGCGACATGGTCGTGTCCTTGGTGCAGGCGCTTCGCAACGCGGGACTCGAGCCCGCCGGGATCGACCTGTCGGCCTTCGGGATGATCAGGGCGCTGGACGAGGACTCCGGAGAGCCCCCCCTCCAGAGCGGGGACATGCCGCCCGTCACCACCCTGTACTGCCACCTCGGTGACATCACCAATCTGGCGGTTGCCCGAGGTGGCGAATGCCTGTTCACCCGCGTGAGCCCCTTCGGGATGGAGGCGATTGCCGATCGGCTTGCCGGACGCCAGGAGATCTCGATGGACGACGCGCGCGAGCTCCTCATGGAGGTCGGCCTGGAGGAGGACCTTGACCTGTTCGACCGGGACGACGGCGCCGGTGCCGCGCGGGACGTGCTCGAGGGGGAGCGAGCAAGCTCGTCGAGGAGCTGCGGATGTCCATGGACTTCTACGGCGCCCAGGAGGGTGTCACCGCGGTGGATCGCGTCTCGATCTGCGGGGCCGGCAGCACCATCCCGGGGCTGCCGGAACGCATCCAGGCCGGGCTCGGGCTCGGGATCGCCTGCGAGCTTCCGGGGGCGCTCTCGCATCTCGATCCGGAGGATGCCGCGCGACTGACCGTCTCCTATGGGTTGGCTCTGGAGGACTGAGCTGCGATGCGCCCCGTCAACCTGATCCCTCCGGACGAGCGCCGCGGCGATCGTGCCGCTATGCGAATGGGCGCGCTCTCGTACGTGCTGATCGCCGGGCTCGGTGTGGTGTTGCTGGCGGTGATTGCCCTTGCTCTGACGAGCAAGCAGATCTCCGACCACAAGTCCGAGATTGCGCAGCTCAGGCAGGAGGAGCAGCAGGCGAGCGCCAGGGCCCAGAGCCTCCAGGCGTTCGCCGACTTCCGGGCGATGCAGGAGTCCCGGTCGGCGACCGTGACCAGCCTGGCGCAGAGCCGGTTCGACTGGCAGCGGGTCATCAACGAGCTCGCTCGGGTGATTCCCTCGAACGTCTGGCTGCTCAAGCTCGCCGGAACGGTGAGCCCCGCCGTGTCGCCCGAGAACGATCCCGCCATAGAGCTGCGTTCGAGCATCGAAGGTCCCGCACTCGAGATGGTGGGCTGCGCGGCGAGCCAGGACACCATCGCCGGGCTGATCTCCAACCTGGAGGAGATCGACGGCGTCACCCGGGTCGGAATGCAGTCCTCGCAGCGCGCAGGCAGCGACGGCGGTGGCTCAACGAGCGGCTCTGCCACGACCTCGGGCTCGGGCGGGGGTTCCAGCGGCAACTGCCCGAACGGCGTCTTCAGTTTCCAGATCGTCGTTGCCTTCGACTCGGTGCCGACTCCGGCGACCGCAAGCTCCGTCCCCTCGGTGCCATCCTCGCTCGCCGCGAGCGGTTCCCAGCTCGCCTCCCAATCGGCCGCGACGTCCGGGGGAGGCTGAGATGAAGCAGAGCGATCGAACCATCATCTTCGGTGTCGCGCTCGCCGGCCTCGCGATCGCTTTCTACCTGCTCGTCCTCGGGCCTAAGCGGGATCAGGCCAGTGAGCTGGGAAATCAGATTGACGACCTGCACGCCTCAATCGCTCAACAGCAGCAGGTAGCCGACTTCGCGGAGCAGGCCCGGCGGGCGTTCCCGCGATACTACGGGCGCCTCGTCGTGCTCGGCAAAGCCGTCCCCGCCCGTGCGGACACGGCCTCCATGCTCGTCCAGCTCGGCTCGGTCGCCGACCGCTCCAAGCTCCGGCTGAACTCGATCTCACTAACGGACGGCGGCTCCTCGGCCGGCGCGTCTTCGGCCACGAGCGCCACATCGTCGACCAGCGGCTCGTCGCCGTCGGCGAGCCCGAGCTCGTCGACATCGACGACGGGGTCCACCGCTTCCGGGTCGGCTTCATCCTCGTCCAGCACGGTCGCGGCGCCCACGACCTCCAGCCCCGCGCCGGCCACAGAGGCCTCCGCGGCGACCCAGCCGCTTGGCGCCGTCGTCGGGGCCGCGGGCCTTCCCACTCTGCCGTACGAGCTCGCCTTCCAGGGCACCTTCTTCGACGTCGCCGACTTCATCGGAGGGCTCGACGGCCTTGTCACGCCGCAGGACGACGGGGCCAGGGTCTCGTCTGACGGCCGCCTGTTCACGATCGATGGCTTCTCGCTGCAGCCAAGTGCGCCTGGATCGTCCTCGAAGCTCGACGCGAGTTTCCTCGTCACCACCTACGTGACGCCCGAGGACCAGGGCCTGACTGGCGGAGCATCCCCCAACGGTCCCGCTCCGGCCAGCCCGAGCGAGACGCAAGCGCAACCCGCAAGCGCGGTGTTGGCCAAGTGAAACCGTGGAAGGTTCAGAAGTTCGCGGGCGATGTGATCCACGACCTTCGCAGTCGCAACCTCCTGGCGGTGGTGGTGATGCTGCTGGTCGGAATCGTCGCTGTTCCAGTGCTCGTCTCGAAGTCCAGCTCTGGCAACGCCCCGAGTCCGGCCGACCTCGGCGCGCAGACATCAGCGCTGAGCACACCGGAGAGCCAGAACGCCGTGGTCGCCTATCGCCCGGGGATCAGGAACTTCAACCAGCGGCTCAATGACCTGTCCGCGAAGGATCCCTTCGCACAGGCGCCGCACACGACCCCTCCGGCTTCCTCATCCTCATCGTCCAGCAGCGACCAGCTCGCGCAGGCGGTCACCGGGTCGTCCACCAGCGGCAGCTCCGGCTCCGGCGGTGGTAGCACCGGTTCCGGTGGCGGCTCGGACACCTCGAAAGTCACCCATCACGTCTACTACTTCTGGTGGGAGACCGACGTCCAGGTCGGCGAAGCGGGCACCGCGCTCGCGGAGCAGGACAGCGTCAAGCCCTTCCAGTTCCTGCCCAGCGCCGACAAGCCCGTCTTGACGTACATCGGGACCGTCGGAGGCGGCCAGCAGGCGGTGTTCCTGGTCTCCAAGGACGTTTCCAGCGTTGGCGGCGACGGAACCTGCTTCCCGACCGCGGACGCCTGCCAGCTGCTCGGCCTGAACGCCGGCAAGGGCGCGGACCTGATCTACGGCCCCGACGGCAAGACCTACCACGTGCAGGTCCTGCGCATGCATCGGGTGACGAGCTCGAAACCGCCCAAACTCTGAGCCGGCCCAAGCGCTTCACAAAGTAAAGCTTTGACGCTATCCTGGGCTTCGTGTTCGACCGCGAATGTCCCGTCTGCCGGACGGCCGAGGTCATCTCCGGCAAGTGGACTCTCCTCATCATCCGCGACCTTGCGGACTCCTCGCTTCGGTTCTGTGAGCTGGAGCGCTCCCTGGAGGGGATCAGCCCCAGGACCCTCTCCCTGCGCCTGAGGGCGCTCGAGGAGCAGGGAATCGTCGAGCGCCGCACCTTCCCCGAGGTGCCGCCGCGCGTGACCTATCAGCTCACGGACAAGGGCACGGCCCTCGTCCCGCTGATCGAGGACATGCGCAGCTACGGCCGGCGCTGGCTGCCGGTGGACGAGCGGCAGCCCGTCAGCGCCGCGGTCTAGCTGCAAACCCTCATTCACACGCAGGAACGCCCGTGACCGCGGGCGAATCCGACTTGCGTGACCACACTTGAGAGCACCACCGAGAGACTCGAGCAGGCGCTGAGGCGCCTTGCCGTCGAGGCAGCCGATCTGTTCGAGGAGCTGCTGGCGAGTGGGGCGGAGATGCCCTTCGACCTGGAGCCCACCGACGACGGGCCGATGCCGATGTACTCCTACGCCCCGATGACGGGGCAGTTCATCGAGCGGCGTATGGCTGAGCTGCGCCGCCTGGAGGCATTCGTCGAGGTCCGCGAGATCGCCGGCGAGGAGGCCGCGTTCGGCTTCATGGTCGGGCTCTGGGAGGGGAAGACCGAATTCGACATCGCGGGCGACCGGCTGCAGGGGGCCGTGAACGCGGTGCTGGCGACGATCCGCTCCGACTCCGACGAGGCGACGCCCGCCGGAGAGGTGATCGTCCCGCTGGTCGGCTTCCACATGCCGAAGGACGTGATCGAGCTTGACGGGGTGCGAATCGTGCGCGCCGACCTGGTGGACGATGCGCCGGTCGACGCGGTCGACGCGACCCGCTCCGGCGGCCGCGGGAAGCCCGGTTTCCTCGCCTGCCTGAGCTGCGGGCTGGCGGCCGTCGCTCCGGCGGCGGTGGTCACCGACGATCTGAGGCGCACGCTCCGCACGATGAGGCTCTTTAGGCCCGGCGCCGTCGGGCTGGCCGCCCACGGCTGGGCGAAGCGCACCGGTGGCTGGGAGCGCTTCGGCACCGGCGCGAGCCGGCCGCGCCAGGGCGGATACAGGCTCACCGGCAACGAGGTCGCCGACCTGGAGAAGTTCGCGGGCACGCTGAACGAGCGCGGCTCGCGGATTCCGTCACTGGACTGGGCGGCCTCTCGCTTCGAGCTGGGCGCCGAGCGCGGGTCTTTGATCGAAGCGCTGAGCGATTACCTGCTCGCCATGCGAGGGCTGCTCGAGGGTGGGGGAGCGGCGAGGACGACGCTGTCTGCCCGCGTCGCCGCGCTCGCCTGCGAGCCGTACGAGCGCGAGCAGGGTCGCGTCACGGTGGAGCGCGCCCTGGCGATCGAACGAAAGCTGATGAGCGGAGGGCGCTACCGGCCGGCGGCCGGGGCCTCGCCGCTGGACGTGATCGCGGAGCTCGAGGAGCTCCTGCGACGCCTGCTCAAGGGACTTGCCACCGGAGAGCTGGGAGGAGACCTGCGCTCCGCAGCCGATGAGGTGCTGCTCTCCGAGGGTCTTTCGGCCACTCACGTCGAGACGCCGGGCATCGGCGAGACCGCCGAGTGGCGCCTGCCGGACCCGACCGCGGACGAGGGGCTGGATCTCTCGGCGATCGCCGACGGCAACATCGGCGACGAGGAGATCTCCGTGCACAGGGCCGAAAACCCCGATGAGTCGGAGACGAACCAAATGGACGATTTGTCCGTCCGCGGGGGCGAGGAGGATCCGCAACCGACGACGAGGATCGTCGTCGACGACGTCGAACTACCCGACATCATGAGCGCCGACGGCGACCATCGCGCTCCAACCAGGCCTGACGAAAGTGCGGGCCGCGCGGACTGGTTCAGTGCCGGCGACGGAGAGCCCGAGTGGCCCGCCTTCGCGAGCGCCCGCCGCAAGGAGCACGTCAACCGCGAGCCCTCGCAGGACCGCGTCCGCTACCTCTTCCCGGTGCCGGACGCCACGGACTGGAGCGTCGGCGAGCTCCGGTACGAGCGTAAGCGCTCGGGTTAGGCCCATTCAACGCGCTGAGGCTCCGGCGCGATACTTCGTGCGATGTCCGAGCAGAACGTGGAGATCGTGCGCTCCATCTATGCGGCTTGGCTCCAGGGCGAGTCGGCTGGTTCCCTGATCGATCCAGAGATCGAGTACGTGAACCCATCCGACGCCGTCGAGAGCGGCACCCGGCGCGGGCGAAAGGCGTTCGCGGGCATCCGGGACGCATATGAGGACGTGAGGGTCGAGCCGGAAGAGATCATCGATGCAGGAGACGACGAGGTCGTCGTGATCGCGCGGGTCACGGGTAAAGGCCGGGGCAGCGGCGTCGAGATCGATTGGCGGCAGGGATACGTCTGGACGATCCGAGACGGAAAGGGCATTCGCTTCCGCTGGTTCACCGATCCCGAGCAGGCACTCGAGGCCGCCGGGCTGTCGAAGCCTTGAACGCGGTGAGCTAGCCCGCTCCTGAGGCTGCCAGCGCCTCCCGCTGCTCCTCGGTCGCGAACAGGTAGCGATCGATCTTCAGCAGCGCGACGAGGTCGTGGACGTCCTCGTCGAGGTAGGGAACCCGGATCACCGCCTTCGGGTTGAGCTCTCGGCTCAGGTGCTCGACGTTCTTCGCGTCCCGCTGGGCGAGCGCCTGGTAGTCGGCGAAGTTCTGGGCGACTCGCTCGGCGAGCTCGTCGTCGAGCAGGCCGTGGAGGTCCGCCTCGGCCTCGCCCTCGGCCTCCTCGTCCGCCTCGTAGTGGACCTTGTTGACGATCACGCCTCCGACCGGGAGCTTCGCCTCGACGAGCTTGCGGTGGAAGTAGACGGCCTCGTTGATCGGCTCCCCCTGCGGCCCGCAGACCACCACGAAGGTGGTGGCCGGATCGGCGAGCAGCTCCGAGACGCGCTTGGCGCGCTCGCGGAAGCCATCGACCATGCCACTGAAGGCCTGGAAGAACTCGCTCAGGTCGGAGAGCAGGTCGAGGCCGGTGACCCGCTTCAGCACGCCCATGGCCATCGAGCTGCCCCGTCCCACCACCTTGGTCGCGAAGCCCGTCGGCTTCATGAACATCTGCATCCCGCGGCCCTCGATGAACTGGGTGAGCCGCTTGGGCGCGTCGAGGAAGTCGAGCGCGTTGCGGGACGGGGGAGTGTCGAGGACGAGGAAGTCGTAGCGGCCCTCCTGGTGGATCTCGAAGAGCTTCTCCATCGCCATGTACTCCTGCGAGCCGGCGAGAGCGTTCGAGAGCTGGCGGTAGATCCGGTTCTCGAGGATCCGGTCGCGCGTTTCGGCGTCCGGTGCGTGCTTGCGGACGAGGTCGTCGAAGGTCGCCTTGGGGTCGAGCATCATCGCCCAGAGCTCGCCCTTCATCTCGACCCCGCAGGGCTCGAAGAGCTTCGGGTCCACCTGACGAGGCGTGTTCCCCAGCTCCTTCAGGCCCAGAGAGTCCGCGAGCCGCTTGGCCGGATCGATGGTCAGCACACAGACCTTCTGGCCCCGCGCGGCGAGGCCGGCGGCCAGCGCAGCCGAGGTGGTCGTCTTGCCCACCCCGCCCGAGCCGGCGCAGATGCAGATGCCGCGTCCCTCGACGATTTCGTCGACCGAGGGCATCAGACGAGGGCTCCCGAGAGGCGCTCCAGCGAGGGCACGTCGAGCGAGGGCTTGAAGATGAACGGCAGCGTCTTCACGGGGGAGGAGACCGCCTGCTTCAGGCGCTGGAGCTGCTCGCGCTGGGATCGAGAGCGGCGAAACTCCGAGAGGGCGGCGCGCACCGCCGCCTTTGCGGGGCCCTCGGCGTCCTCGAGCGCCCGCTCGAGCTGGCTGCCGTCGCTCTTCGAGAAACGCTCCGGGTACAGCGCGTTCATGTAGACGCGGTCGACGGCCATGCCGATGTCATCGGTGAGCTGGTCCTCGAGCGAGGCGGACTCGTTGACGGGCATCTCCTCGGGCAGGGAGACGATGGCCACGCCGGTCGAGTCGTGGTCGGTGATGAAACGGTCGAGCTCCTCGGCCTGCGAGTGGATCGGACCGACGCGGGCGATGCCGGCGAAGGTCCGCGGCGTCTGCAGGAAGCCGATCCCGTGCCCGGTAGCCGGCGCGTCCACGATCACCAGGTCGTACTCCCTGGCCTTCTTCACCCGCCGGTCGGGCTGGGCGAGCTCCCAGATCTTCCCGATCGTGACCAGCTCCTTGAGCCCTGGTGTCGCCGCGGCCAGGTAGTTGAAGATTCGGGAGCGAACGAGCATGTCGCGCATCGCGCGGACCTTGAGCTGGAGCAGCAGGTACTCGCGCAGCGACTGGTCGGGGTCGACCGAGATCGCCCAGAGGTTCTCCGAGACCTCCACCTCGTGAAACCCGATCTCCGCACGCCTGAATACGCGTGAAGCCGTCTCCTGGCCGCCGATCTCGCAGACGATCGTGCGCTTGCCTCGGGCGGCGGCCGCGAGGCCGAGAGCGATGGAGATCGTCGACTTCCCGACGCCTCCCTTGCCGGTCACGAACACCAGTCGCTTGTCGAGCAATTCAGCCATGCGGGCGGATTCTTCCAATCAGGGGAAGGAAAGCGGGTCTCGCCTGCGAATTAGCCCGCTTAGATGGCTAGTTTCCGCCGAAACAAGAGTTCTCAAACCGTGGAGGACGCCGGGCGTATGCGGCCCGAGGACCTCGTCACGCCCGCGCCCGAGAAGAAGGATGCGGGCAAGGTCGACGACGGCTCGAAGAAGGACACGTCGAAGGCACCGACCAAGGCCAAGCAGCCGGACAAGCCCAAGAACGAAGGCCCCGCCAAGGTGATCGCCTTTGCCAACCAGAAGGGCGGCGTCGCCAAGACGACCACCGCTCTCAACCTGGCCGTCGCGTTCAAGGAGTCAGGCCACCGCGTCCTCTGCGTCGACATGGACCCGCAGGGCAACCTGACCATGAGCCAGGGCGTCGACCCGGACAAGGTCGAGAAGAGCATGTTCGACGTGCTCGTCCACCGGATCCCGATCAGCGAGATCATCGTCCAGCGCGAGATCGACGTCGCGGTCGCCTCGATCGACCTCGCCGGCGCCGAAATCGCGATGAGCACCCAGATCGGCCGCGAGCGGGCGCTGCAGAAGGGCCTCGACGAGGTCCGAGACGATTACGACTTCGTCTGCATCGACACCCCTCCGAGCCTCGGGCTGCTCACCGTGAACGCGCTCACCGCCGCCGACAAGGTGATCGTGCCGGTCCAGTGCGAGTACCTCTCGATGCGCGGGCTGGTTCAGCTTCAGAACACGCTTCAGATGATCCGGGAGAACCTCAACCCCGGCGTCGAGATCGAGGGCATCCTGCCGACCATGCTCGACTCGCGGACCGTCCACGCCAAGGAGGCGGTGGAGATCCTCGAGGAGAACTTCGGCGAGCTCGTCTTCAAGTCGCGGATCCGCAAGGCGATCAAGTTCGCCGAGGCGCCGGTCCGCGGAACCTCAGTTCTCAAATACGACCCAAGCTCGAAGGCCGCGGGCGCCTACCGCGACCTCGCGAAGGAGGTCCTCACCCATGGCTCGTAAGAAGCGCGCCAGCATGCGCGAGGGCCCCCTCGCCGATCTGTTTCGCTCGACCGAGGAGTCGGTCCCGCCCGATGAGGTGAAGGTCACCGCCACGGCCAACGGCGCGAGCCGCGTCGCCGTGGAGGAGCCCGCCCAGGAGACCCCTCTTCCCGAGCCCGTTCCGGAGCCGACCCCCGAGCCGGTCCCCGAGCCGACCCCCGACCCCGTCCCGGATCCGCTGCCCGGACCCGAGCCGACCCAGCCGGAGCCCGTCGCCGAGGCTGATGTCACCGAGCCCGAGGCGACGATCGAGCAGGTGGAGGTCCACCACGAGGGCCTGGAGCGCCTCATGGGCGGACCCGGCATCGAGGTGCGCCCCGCCTTTGGCCGCGCGGAGCCGGACACATCGTCTCCGACCCGTCAGCCGGTCGTCCCGCGCACCCACCAGGCCGTCCTGCGCGTGGTTGGCGTGGGCGGCGCCGGCGTCAACGCGGTCAACAGGATGGTCGAGGCGGAGCTGCCCGGCGTGGAGTTCCTGGCGATCAACACGGACCTTCAGTCACTGCAGAGCTCGAACGCGGACGTGACGCTCCACATCGGAGCCGAGCTCACCCGCGGACTCGGCTCCGGCTCCGACCCCAGGGTCGGATATCGAGCCGCATACGAGGAGCAGGACAAGATCAAGGATCTGCTCAAGGGCTCCGACATGGTCTTCCTGGCCTCCGGCTCCGGCGGAGGCACCGGGACCGGCGCGGCCCCCGTGGTTGCCAAGCTCGCCCGCGACATCGGCGCGCTCACGGTCGCCGCGGTCACCAAGCCGTTCGCCTTCGAGGGCGCCCGCCGGGCCGCCCAGGCCGAGGAGGGCATCGCCGCCCTCGGCAAGGAGGTCGACACGATGATCGTCGTGCCGAACGAGCGCCTGCTGACGATCCTCGAGCGGCGCACCTCGATCGTCGACGCCTTCAAGGTCGCGGATGACGTCCTGCGCCAGGCCGTGCAGGGCATCTCCGACCTGGTGATGCTGCCCGGCCTGATCAACCTCGACTTTGCCGACGTCCGCACGACCATGATCGAGGCCGGGGACGCAATCCTCGGCATCGGGATGGGCTACGGGGAGCATCGAGCGACGATCGCCGCGGAGAAGGCCGTCTCCTCGCCGCTGCTCGAGACCTCCGTGGAGGGAGCGCACTCGATGCTGCTCTCGATCACCGGCGGGCCGGACCTCTCCCTGATCGAAGCCAGTGAGGCCGCCGAGGTCGTCAAGGCCGCCGCCCATCCGGAGGCCGAGATCATCTTCGGCGCCAGCGTCGACGAGGACATGAGCGAGGAAGTCTGGATCACGGTGATCGCCACGCGCTTCGACAATGCCTTCTCTCACCGTCACCGACGCGACCGGCGCACCGACTCGCGCGAGCCGCGCACGCCCGACAGGGACGCGGCGCTGCGACCGGAGCGCTACGCCGACCCCGTCGGCGACTGGCGCGAGCGCGAGTCCGGTCCGAGGCGGACCGGCAGCGCCGACGAGCTCTATGGCGACGGCGTGTGGGGCCGCGGAGGCCTCGACCGCCGTCCGACGGAACCGCGCCAGCTGGACGGCCGTGTTCTCGACGTGCCCGAGTTCAAGCCCGGCGACTAGCCGCGCTCGGCTTACTCCCTTTTCGGGGCAAGTCTGCGGGCAAATACGGCTGTCGGACGAGGCTGTTGAGTCGAAGCTTCATCTGATGGCCCTAAGAGCGAGAAACCGACGCCTGGTCGCGCTTTCCGCCGCGCTCATTGCGCTGGCGCTTGCCGCCCCGGCCCAGAGCTCGGCAACCAGCTTCGGGACGAATCTGAGCCGGCCGGCCGACAACACGACCGCCTGCAACGACCCGGGCTGGTTCTTCTACTACACGTTCAATTCCTGCTCGTTCAACTCACAAGACCCGAGCACGGGCGAGAACGCGTTTCCGCCGACGGGGCAGGGCACGGTCACCGCCGTGAGGGTGAAGGTCGGCCCGACGACCGGGCCGATGCAGATCGTGGTCGAGCAGGCACTGCGCCAAGACAATCCGGGCGACCCGGGTCATCCCACCTACGCCTGCTGTCAGGCGATCAACGCCAGCCAGGTCTTCACGCCGAACGCCAACGCGATCACCCAGATTCCGGTGAACCTCCCGGTTCGCCAGGACATCTCTCCGGACCCGAGCACCGGCTACTACGTCGACCAGCACCTCTCGCTCTCCGTGCTCGCCCCGAACGTCCCGATCCCGGCGAGCACCGATCCGAACGGCTCCTTCGGCGGCTGGTTCCCCGCCTGGAAGGTCGGTGACGAGCGCGCCGGCGTCTACGGCGGTCAGGGCGCCGTGATCCTCTTCAACGCTGACTGGAGCCCGGCGGGCAGCACCGCCGCGAGGAAGTGCCCCAAGGCGAAGAAGGGCGCCGAGTCGGCGAAGAAGAAGAAGAAGCGCTGCAAGAAGAAGAAGCGCAAGTAGTCCGCTGATCCTGAGTGCGGCCGCCGTCGACGCTCGTTCCGGTTGCACGCTTACGCTGCGAGCATGAACAAGCAGAGGGGAGTGGTCGCCGCTGGCCACCCGCTGACCGCGGAGGCCGGCGCACAGGTGCTGCGCGACGGCGGGAACGCGGTCGACGCCGCGATCTGCGCCGTGCTCACCTCGTTCGTGTGCGAGAGCCAGCTGACCGGCTTCGGCGCGGGCGGCTTCATGATGGTGCACGACGGGGGAGAGGACACCCTGATCGACTTCTTCGTGGCCGCCGGCGGCGCTGACGGGGCCGAGCGCACCGCGGAGCTTGTCCCGATCCCCGTCTACTTCGACGAGACGCCCCAGATCTTCAATTGCGGTGCTGCCTCGTGTGGCGTGCCCGGCAACCCGGCGGGGCTCGAGCACGTCTGGCGCCGCTTCGGCTCGATGCCGCTCGATCGGCTCGCCAAGCCTGGGATCGAGCTCGGGCGCGAGGGTATCCGGTTGACGGCGGCGGCGGAGTACTTCCACGAGATCCTCCACCCCATCCTGGTCTCGACCCCGGAATCTGCCGCCCTCTACACGCCGGATGGCAAGCAGCTGGTCGAGGGGGACACCTTCCACTACCCCGAGATGGCTGACGCGCTCGAGCGCTTCGCCGCCAAGGGCGCGGAGCCGTTCTATCGCGGCGAGGTCGCGCGCAAGGTCTGCGAATGGGTGCGAGAGCGGGGCGGCACACTCGGGATGGAGGACATGGCGGCCTACGAGCCGATCGAGCGGGAGCCGGTCACGGCGAGCTTCCGAGGCCACCGGGTGCTCACCAACCCGCCGCCCTCGTCGGGAGGACTCCTGATCGGCTACTCGCTGGACTTGCTGGAGCGGCTCAGCGCGAGGAGCGGGGTGGAGGAGATCGTCGCCGCGAGCGAGGCCGCCAACGCGAGGCGATCGGACGATTTCCACCAGGGGCTTCACGACCCGGACTACGTCCGGCGCTTCCTCGATTCCGACCTCGACGAGGTCGCCGAGCGGATCCAAGGCGGGGAGTGGGTCGGAGGGCACGGCGGCGCCGGCGGCCCGGCTGACCCGCCGGATCACATTGGCTCGACCACCCATCTCGCCGTCATGGACGCCGACGGCAACTGCGCCTCGGTGACCTGCTCGAACGGGACGGGCTCCGGCGTGGTGGTTCCAGGCACCGGCGTGCACGTCAACAACATGCTGGGTGAGGAGGACCTGAACCCGCAGGGCTTCCACCGGATCCCGCCCGGTCGCCGGGTGAGCTCGATGATGTCCCCGACCCTCGCGCTGCGCGATGGGGAGGTCGTCCTCGGGCTCGGCAGCGCGGGATCCAACCGCATCCGCTCCGCGATCCTGCAGACGACCGTTCGGGTCCTGGAACAGGAGATGGACGCCGAAGAGGCCGTGGTGGCCGGGCGCCTTCACTTCGAGGCCGGGACGGTGCAGGCCGAGCCGGGTGTGGAGGGGACCGGTCTGAGCGATCTCGAGCGACGGGGCGTGCCGGTCGTCCGCTGGAAGCGCAAGAACCTCTACTTCGGCGGGGTGCAGGCGGTGCTCCGCGATCCGGCGAGCGGCGAGCTCAGCGGTGGCGGTGACCCCCGGCGCGGCGGGGCGGTGGCGTTCGCGTAACGCACCCCGGGGTCAGACCCCCCGCGGGGGTCTGACCCGCTATTCGGGCAAGCCGGGGAGATGAACCTTCCCGTTGCTGCCGGCGCGCTCGGCGGCCTCCTCGGCGCGCTCCAGGGCCTTCCCGACGGCCCCGAGGGCGTTGGCGAGCAACGTCATCCGGTCGTCCTCGTCGCGCATCTCGAGGAGCTGCTGCTTGGTCTCCGGTGGCAGCTCGATGCGGGCCGCGATCGCGTAGGCGCTCGCACCGTCCAGCTCCTCAGGCTCCGGGCGCTGTCCGGTGGCGCGCTCGGCGAGCTCGGCGAAGGCCTCGCGTGCTGCGCTCGCCGCGTTCTCGTTGATCGGTGGGACGTCCTCGTCCGGAATCAGCTCGACCTCGCCGGTGGGGAACTCGGGCGATTCGAAGCGGTCCAGGACCTTGAAGGGCGCCTCCCCTCGGACCACGATGTTCATCCGGCCGTCCTCGAAGCGCTCGGTGACGTCGTCGATCCTTGCGGTGCATCCGATCGAGCGCGCGCCGTCGTCGTCCCGCAGAACAACGCCGAACGGCTCCCCCTGCTCGAGCGCCGTTCCGACCATCCGCTTGTAGCGCTCCTCGAAGATGTGCAGCGGGACCTGCTCGCCGGGGAGAAGCACGAGCGGCAGCTCAAAGATCGGAAGCTCGAGGCCCGCCATCGCCGCCGATTCTAGGATGAGGAGGTGCAGGGCGACGACTTCGAGGCTGAGGGGCTGCTCGACGGCCTGGAGGGCGACGCGCGCGCGGCGCGCCTGGCGCTTCTGAAGGACCTATCCGACGCCGGCATCCCGCTCGAGGAGCTGAAGCGTGCGGTGGAGGAGAACAGGCTGGTGCTCCTCCCGGTCGAACGGGTCTTCGACTCAGGTGAAGAGCACTACACCGCCGCCGAGATCGCGGAGGGCGCTGGACTGGAGCCGGAGTTCCTCGGGCGCCTGCTACAGGCCCTGGGTGCGCCGATTCCGGCCGACGACGAGCGCGTCTACGGGGACGCCGATCTGGAGGCGGCCAAGCGGGCCAGGACGTTCATGGATGCAGGCCTGCCGGAGAAGGGCGTGTTGGAGACCTCCCGGCTGATCGGGATCTCGATGGCGAGCCTCGCCGACGCCAACCGGGACATGGTCGGCGAGGTCTTCACCGAGCCCGGGATCGACGAGCGCGAGCTGGCCCTGCGTTACGCCGCGGCGGCCAAGGCGATGTCGCCACTGCTGGGGGAGACGCTCTTGCACGCCTATCGGATTCACCTGCGGGAGGCGATCCGCCAGGCGGTGGTCTCGGAGACCGAGCTGGCCGAGGGGCAGCTCTCCGGGTCGGACAACATCACGATCGCCTTCGCCGACCTGGTCGGATACACGCGGCTGGGCGAATCGCTCGAGATCGAGGAGATCGGCGAGCTCACCGGGCGCCTTTTCGAGCTCGCCTCGGAGGCGGCGCGGCCGCCCGTGCGGCTGGTGAAGATGATCGGCGACGCGGCGATGTTCGCCTCGCGCGATCCGGTCCCGCTGATGGACTCCGTCGTCGGGCTGGTCGAAGCGGCGGGAGCCGGCGAGATCCCACCGCTGAAGGCGGGCGTGGCGTGCGGCCAGGCCCTGGGCCGCGGCGGTGACTGGTACGGACGCCCGGTCAACCTCGCCGCCCGCATCACAAGCTTCGCGCGACCCGACAGCGTGGTGGCCGAGGAGGCCGTCAAGCAGGCACTGGAATCCGCCGACGGAGATCGCTTCAGCTTCTCCTACATCGGCAAGCGGCGATTCAAGGGAATCAGCGAGGAGATCCCGATCCATCGGGTCCGGGCCGCGCAGTCCGAGTGAGGCTCCGTTAATCCACGCCTAACGACCTGGCGTAACGCTGGGCGGATGTCCGAGTCTGGACCTCGATGGCACTGCTGATGCTCTTCGCCTTCGTTGCGGGGGCGGGTACCGCCCTGTCCCCGTGCGTGCTGCCGATCCTCCCCGCCATCCTCTCGGCAGGCGTGACCGGTGGGCGGCGGCGGCCTCTGGGCGTGGTCACGGGCCTCGCGCTCTCCTTCACGTTTGCGACGGTCGCGCTCGTCTACGTGATCAATGCGCTGGGACTGCCGAACGGCTTCGCGCGCGACATGGCGATCGTCGTCCTCTTCGGGTTCGGGATCACGCTGCTGATCCCGCCGATCGGCGATCGCGTCGAGGCGTTCGCGAGTCGCCTGGCGCCCGGGCCCGCGCGTTTCCGCGGGGACGGGTTCGGCTCCGGGCTTGTCGTGGGCGCCAGCCTCGGCCTGGTCTACGCGCCGTGCGCGGGGCCGATCCTGGCCGGAGTGATCGTCGTCTCGGCGGCGCAGGACTTCACCGCGGGGCGCCTCGCCGTCGCGCTCTCCTACGCCGTGGGCTCGGCGATCGTGCTCTACCTGCTGCTGCTCGGCGGGAGGCGGCTCACACAGCGCCTCAATCCAGTCCGCGGACGGGTTCAGATGGCGATGGGCGCCGTGATGGTGCTCGTCGCCATCGCGATGACCGCCAATCTGGACGTGCGCTTCCAGACCGCGATCGCGAGTGGGTTGCCGCGCTTCCTCGTCAATCCAACCGAGAGCATCGAGAAGAGCAAGGTGATCTCGACGGACCTCGCGTCCGTCAGCCAGCACGGCACGCCGGTAGTGCCTCGCGACGAGCTCAACCGGCCGGTCAGCCTCCAGACCTACGGCCCCGCCCCGGACTTCACCGGAACCCAGGACTGGTTCAACACGCCCGGGGGCGACTCGCTCTCGATGAGCGGCCTGCGCGGGAGGGTCGTGCTCGTGGACTTCTGGACCTACACCTGCATCAACTGCATCCGGACGCTGCCCTACCTGGAGGCCTGGCAGCAGCGATACGGCAACCAGGGCTTCACCGTGGTGGGCGTCCACTCGCCCGAGTTTCCCTTCGAGAAGGACGCGGGGAACGTCCAGGCGGCGATCCACCAGAACCACCTGACCTATCCGGTCGTCCAGGACAACGACCTGGCGACCTGGGACGCCTGGGGCAACCAGTACTGGCCGGCGGACTACCTGGTCGACGCGCAGGGCAACGTCCGCGATGCCCACTTCGGCGAGGGCGACTACGCCGAGACCGAGCGCGCGATCCGAACCCTGCTCCAGGAGGCGGGACACAAGGACCTTGGAACCGGCGCGCGAGCCAGCGCGCAGGCTCCCTCCGCCGGCGCGACCACCCCCGAGACCTACCTCGGCGCCGCTCGAGCGCAGGGCTGGGTGACCCCCGTGCATCCCGGCGACCAGGACTTCGGGGCGGCCGCGGGCCCCCTCTCGGTCAACCAGTTCGCCTACGCGGGGCACTGGGGCATCGCCGACGAGGACGCGACCGCGGGCGCCGGCGCCGAGATCGACATCGAGTTCAACGCCCGCCGGGTCTTCCTCGTCCTGGGTTCCCCGGACCAGGCCCGCCATGTCCAGGTCCTCCTCGACGGCAAGCCGATCCCCGCGAAGGTGGCCGGCGCCGACGTGCGAGGCGGCCGCGCCACGATCCGGGCACAGCGCCTCTACCGGCTGGTCGACCTGCCGGCGGTCTCGCAGCACCGCCTGTCGCTGATCTTCGATCCCGGGATCAAGGGATACGCGTTTACGTTTGGGTAGGCGTGCGCCGGGACGAAGACCGGCGATGAAGGGGTGAGATTCAGGGGGTTGGCGACTTACTCACGGACGTGCGTGAGGAACTCACCAATTACGACCAGGATGCGGCGATTGCCAGGCTCGCCGCGAACCAGCACGGTGTTGTTGCAGTCCACCAACTCGAGCGATTCGGCGTTCATCGACAGACCCTGACCCGCAGGGTGAAGGCGCAACGTCTGCACCGCATTCATCGCGGGGTGTACGCCGTCGGGCACAGCGGCCTCAGCGAGAAGGGACGGTGGATGGCGGCCGTCCTGGCCTGCGGACCGGCCGCTGTGCTCACCACACGAGCGCCGCAGTCCTCTGGGGAATCCTCCGTGGAGCCAGAGGCACGGAGCCCGCACCGTCGGGACTGGTCCACGTCACCGTCCCGGGCAGCCAGCGAAGCCGCCCCGGAATCAGGGTGCATCGATCCCGCACCCGTTTCCCCAGCGCGGTAACCCGGAGAGCGGGCATTCCCGTCACGACGCCATCGCGAACGCTGCTCGACCTACGCCGTCTCCTTCCCCAGCCGCAGTTCGCAGTCGCGCTCCGGCAGGCGGAATACCTCGGGCTGCCGCTAGATCCTGAGCTTGCCTCCGATCACACCCGCAGCGAGCTCGAGACGCGCTTCCTCGCCCTCTGTCGCCGCCACCGCCTTCCCCAGCCAGAAGTGAACGTTCCCCTCGGGCCCTTCACGGTGGACTTCCTCTGGCCCGCAGCTCGGCTGGTGGTAGAGCTCGACGGCTACCGGGCCCACGCCGGCCGAGCCGTCTTCGAAGCCGACCGAGCCCGCGACCTCGAGGTGAAAGCGCTCGGATACGACGTCCTCCGGCTCACCTGGCGCCAGGTTGTCGACGACCCACACCGCACGGCGGGCAGGCTCCGGAAGCTCGTCGCAGGCGCCCCGCAAGTAGGATCAATCGATGGACGAAGAGAAAGCACGCGCGCGCCTCGCCGACGAACGAGCCCGAATCGAGCGTGAGCTCGAGGGCCACGGCAAGGAGGAGGCTTCCGACGACCCAAAGGACTCGGGCGATCAGGCGAACGAGCTCGAGCAGACCGATACGGAGAACGCGCTCCGCGCAGACCTGCGCCAGACGCTCGAGGCCATCGAGAAGGCCGAGGCCCGGCTCGAGGAGGGCACCTACGGCGTCTCGGTGATCAGCGGCGATCGGATCCCGGACGAGCGCCTCCAGGTGATCCCGTGGGCCGACCGCAACGTCGGGGAAGAGCCCGGCGGACGCGGCTGACCGGCAGCGCTGAGTCCGCCGGCTAAGGCCGGCGCGCGGAGACCAGAAGGTTGTAGAAGAGCTGCGGCGGCAGTCGCGGCTCCAGGACCTGGTTGTCCACCCGTTGCAGCGCCAGGTAGCTGCGGAACGCGAACCGCCTCCAGCCCCACGGCACCTCGTCGGGCTCCGCGCTCGCCTCGAGCGTCCTCACGGTCCAGCCGTGGATCGAGGCGAGCAGCTCCTCACCCTTCACCCTGACCTCGCCGAGTCCCGCGGCGTCGCAGAAGCGGCGCAAGTCACCGGGCGAGAAGGCGTGCACATCGACCTCGGGCTCGAGGTCGTGGCCGTGCCCGGCCGCGGCCTCAGCCTCGTAATCCCGGGCCGAGGCCCCGACCAGCCGCCGCCAGAGCGGCGCGGTGAGCAGCGCAGTCCGCTTGGGGATCGCGGCGAGGAGGTCGCCGTACCGCGACGGCTCCCCGCAGAACGTCACGGTCCCTCCTGGCCGCAGCACCCGCGCGAACTCGGAGAACGCCTGGCCGAGATCGGGGATGTGATGAAGGACGGCGTGACCGAAGACGAGGTCGAAGCTCTCGTCGCCGAACGGAAGGGTCTCTGCCTCGGCCGCCGCCGTCGTCACCTGCAGCCCGAGCCGCTCCGCATTTCCCTCCAAGGTGGCCAGCATGCCCGGTGAGATGTCGGTCGCGGTGGCGCGCTCGATCGCCCCGGCCTGCAGCAGGTTGAGGGAGAAGTAGCCCGTGCCGGCACCGATCTCGAGCGCATCGCCGAACGGCTCCTCGGGCCAGCCCCCGAGCGCCTTGCGCAATTTGGCGGTGACCTGGCGCTGTCCGATGTCGCCGAAGTCGATTCCCCACTTGGAGTCATACGAGGCTGCCGCCACGTCGTGGTAGCGCTCGTTGACCTCCTTGATCCGCTCTGGGCTCCCCGGCATGACGCGGGATCGTAGACCCGGGCGCCCCTAGCGGTCGTAGTTGGCGATCGCGCGCAGCGAGAGGCCCACCAGGATGACGCCCATCGCGACGATCACGCCGACGCAGACGAGGATCTTGTCCACGACCCACCCGTCGATGATCAGCGAGCGCAGTCCCACGATCACGTAGCTCACAGGATTGATCCGAGCCAGCGTCTCCATCACGGGAGAGAGCCGGTCGAACGGGACGAAGTTCGGCGTCAGGAAGAGGAGCGGGAAGAAGAGCAGGAAGCTCGTGTTCGTGGCCTGCACGTTGCGAGTGGTGAGCGCAACCAGGATCCCGAACCCCGCGTACGCGACCCCGAAGAGCGAGGCGAGGAGGACGCAGAGGACGGCACCCGCGGGGCCCGCCTCGACGTGGGCACCGAAGGCGATCCCGGCCAGCATCACCACGGTGGACGCGGCGATGCCCCGGACGAGGTCGGCCCCGAGCCTCCCGACGATCAGCGAGGTGCGCCGGATCGGAGCGACCAGCAGCTTGTCGAAGTAGCCACTGTCGATCTCGGTCACAAGCGCCAGCCCGGTGGTTGCGGTGGCCACCGCGAACATCAGTGAGACCGGCATCTGGAACGCGACATACCCCTGTCCGTGGAGGAAGGGCGTCGTGCTCGGGAAGGTCTTGGAGACCTGCCCGATGTTGACCGCCAGGAAGAAGAGGGGAATGAAGAGCGTCGGGATCGTCGCCTCGGGGTAGCGGACCACCTCCCGCACCGCGCGACGTCCGAGCAGCAGGATCTCCGTCATGGCGTCACCGCCCGCGCCGCGGCCTCATCCTGCTCGGCGCCCACGTCCTCGTGATCGGTGCCGGCACCCTCGAGCCGGCGCCCCGTCGCCTCCAGGAAGACATCGTCCAGCGAGGGCCGCGAGACCGAGATCGCGCCGACCTCGATGTCGGCCCCGTCCAGCCGCCGAACGATCTCCGCGATCGAGGCCGCGCCGTTCTCGACGAAGAGCGCAAGCGCGTCCTGCTCGGCGATCACCCGGTCGAGGCCGGGCAGCTCGCCGATCACCTGCTGCGTCCGCTCGGCGTCGGCTCCGTGCAGCTCGACCGAGACGACGTCCTTGCCGATCTCCGCCTTCAGGCTCTCCGGCGTCCCCTCCGCGACGATCTCCCCGGAGTCGATGATCGCGAGCCGCTCGCAGAGCGCGTCGGCCTCCTCCAGGTACTGGGTGGTGAGGAAGATCGTCGTTCCCGTGGCATTGATGCTCCGCACCTCATCCCACACCGTCAATCGCGATGCGGGGTCCAAGCCGGTGGTCGGCTCATCGAGAAAGAGCACCTTGGGGTGATGAACGAGGGCACTCGCCAGGTCGAGCCGGCGCTTCATCCCTCCGGAGTAGGTCTTGGTCCGCCGTTCGGCGGCGTCGGTCAGCCCGACCAGCTCGAGCAGCTCGGCCGCGCGAGCGCGCCCCTCAGCAGCACTGATCCCATACAGGCCGCACTGCAGCTCGAGCAGCTCGCGTCCGGTCTGCACCGGATCGAGCCCGATCTCCTGCAGCGCGACGCCGATGTTGTGGCGGACGGCATCGCCGTCGGCGACCACGTCGTGGCCGGCGACCGAGGCGCTCCCGTCGCTCGGCGGCAGCAGCGTGCAGAGCATCCGCACGGTGGTCGACTTCCCCGCGCCGTTGGGGCCCAGGAAGCCGAAGACCTCGCCCTCGGCCACCTCGAGGTCGATTCCGCGCACGGCTTCCACGCCTCCCTTGAAGGTGCGGGTGAGGTCGCGGGCCTGAATGGCAGGGGCTTTCGCGTTGTTCTCCATCAACTCGTATTCCGTCCTTGGGATTCCCCGTCTATGACCGGACTGCCGGCCGAGACTCATCGATCGCGGCCAATTCGCACTCTACGAAAACCGGATAGCCCCTAACTTCCCCGCGGTGAGCGAAGCCGACCAGATCTACCTGCAGGCAGACCAGCCCGAGGGCGTGCCGCCCCTGGAGCTGACCGGCGAGCGGACTCTCCCGGATGTCCCAGAGGAGAACTACTGGTACCGGCGTCACGTCGCGGTCTACGAATGGATCGCCGCGCGGTGCGGCGGGCTGCGCGTCGTCGATCTCGCGTCCGGCGAGGGCTATGGCTCGGACCTCCTGGCCCGAAGGGCCGCGGAGGTGACCGGCGTCGACGCGAACCCGCAGGCCTTCGAGCACGCCCGCGCCCGCTACCGCCGCCCGAACCTGAGCTTCCAGCGAGGCCTCGTCGAGTACTTCGATCAGGAGGTCGACGCCGTCGTCTTCCTCCAGACCATCGAGCACATCCACGAGCCCGAAAAGCTGCTCGACCGCATCTCTCAGATCGCTCCGGTCGCCTACATCTCGACGCCCAACCGCCTCACCCTCGCTCCTCCGGGGGCGGAGAAGTCCGACAACCCCTGGCACCTGCGCGAATACGACGCCGGCCAGTACCGGGACCTGCTGGAGCCGCATTTCGGGACCGTCGAGCTCCTCGGCCTCTTCCACGCCCGCAAGCTGCGCGCTCACGAGCTTGCGATCCGGGTGGGCTGGGACCGGGTCCACGCCGCCCTCCACATCACGAAGCCGTTCTACGACCGATTCATCCCGGCGATCAGCGCCCGCGACTTCCGGCTGCGGGACGCGCCGCTCGACAGGGCGCTCGATTTCCTGGCCGTCTGCCGCGCCTGAGCGCATGGCTGACCGCACCGTTGGCGACCTTGCGATCGTCCTCCACTCCCACATGCCCTACGTCGAGGGCTTCGGGACCTATCCGTTCGGGGAGGAGTGGCTGTTCGAGGCATTCGCGCGCTCGCACCTGCCGGTCCTGGAAGTCGCCGAGCGGCTGACGATGACGATCACGCCGGTGCTGGCCGACCAGCTTGAGGCCGAGGGAGTGCGGGAGCGGATGCTCGCCTTCCTCGCCAAGCACCGCGTCGAGGCAGCGAGCCGCGACGCCGCCGAGAGCGAAGTCGAGCTGCAACCGGCGGCCGAGGCCTCCCTCCGCCTCTACGCGCGAGCGATCGAGCGGCTCGAGAGCCTGGAGGAGCATCCCCTGGTGGCGTTCCAGCAAGCGGCGGCGGGCCGGGTCGTGCTGATCCCCTCTGCGGCAACCCACGCGGTGCTTCCCAAGCTTGCGACGCAGGCCGGCCGCCGGCTCCAGATTGACGCCGGGCTTCGCTCCCACGAGCGCCGCTTCGGAGCGGCCGCGGAGGGCTTCTGGCTGCCGGAGTGCGCGTACGTGCCGGGCCTCGAAGCTGTCCTGGCCGAGCGCGGGCTTGCCTACACCTGCCTAGATCAGAGCGCGCTCGAGGCCGGTACGGCGGCGCTGGCACCGGTGTGGCTGCCGGGCGGCCCGGTGGGCTTCACGATCGACTGGCCGACTGTCGAGCTCGTCTGGTCCGAGGGCGGTTACCCCTCGGACCCCAGCTATCTGGAGTACCACCGGCTGTCGGCCAATGGGATGCGCCTGTGGTCGATCTCGGGGCAGCCATACGATCCGGCGGCCGCCGCGGTCCGGGCGAGCGAGCACGCCTCGAGCTTCCTGGGGGCGGTGCGTGACCGTCTCGAGCAGCACAGAGCGGAACGCGGGAAGCGGGGACTCTGCGTGTTTGCGATCGACACCGAGCTGCTCGGCCATTGGTGGGCCGAGGGCCCGATCTGGCTTCGGGAGGTTCTGGGCGGCGCCGAGGCCGACGGGATCCGGCTGCTGACGCTCCCCGAGGCGTTGGCCGAACACGAGCCGGAGGAGCGACCGGTCGCCGAATCGAGCTGGGGGGCGGGCAAGAGTCTCGAGACCTGGGACTCGCCGTCCGTCTCGGACCTGGTCTGGGCGACGCGCCGCTCGGAGCTCCGCCTCCTCCGGGCGCTACGCGTGCGCGACCTCAACCGCGAGGCCGCCCTCCGCGCCGCACGAGAGCTGCTCGCACTCCAGTCGAGCGATTGGGCGTTCATGGACCACCGCGGCCAGGCGGGCGACTATCCGTACGCGCGCGCCACTGCCCATGCTCAGGCCCTGCTGGAGGCCATAGACTCCTCCCAGGCAGTCGAGGCACGCGTGCGCAATCTCGCCCCAGACGTGAGCCTGGCGCCGCTGCTCGAGCCGTAGAGCCCTAGGATGAACGAGTCCGAATCCACGCACGCCCGGATAGCCCGCCTGGCGCGTCGCATCTCTGCGTCCTCGGGCTCGCCTTTGGCACCACCAAAGGCTTCGCCCTGCGTCCTTGATCTGCTCGGCCAGGCGCGCCCCCGGTCGCACGCGGATCCGGCCTCGATCATCTGCCAATGAATCGCGTCCTGATCCTCTCCTGGGAGTACCCGCCGCTGATCGAGGGGGGCCTGGCACGCCACGTCCGCAAGCTCTCCGAGGCGCTCGTGGAGAGGGACACCGAGGTCCACGTGCTCACCCGTGGCGGCGAGGAGTCGCCCTCCGAGGAGATGATGGCGGGGGTCCACGTCCATCGCGTCATGGAGCCGACCCGCCCCGCAGAGCTCAACGAGTTCGTCGCCTGGGTGGAGCGGATGAACTCCGACATGCTGGCCGCCGGCGTCGAGCTGGGCGACCGCTACGACTTCGACCTCGTGCACGGCCACGACTGGCTCGTCGCCAACGCCTGCGACCATCTCGCTCGCCGCTTCGGCGCCCCGCTCGTCATCACCATCCACGCGACCGAGCACGGCCGTCATCAGGGCTGGGTGGAGAAGCATCCACAGGCCTACATCCACGGCGTCGAGCGCTGGATCACGAACCGCTCCAATCGGGTGATCGCCTGCTCCACCTTCATGCGCGAGCAGATCGTCGACGTCTTCGGCGTCCCCGAGAGCTCGATCGAGGTGATCCCCAACGGGATCGATCCCGAGGACCTGCAGCCGCACGACGACGACGAGCTTCGCCGCCTGCGCGCCGAGTTCGCCGAGCCGGACGAGTCGCTGGTCCTGCTCGTCGGCCGCCTGGTCTACGAGAAGGGCTTCCAGGACGCATTGGAGGCGCTCCCCGAGATCATCGAGCGCCTCCCGAAGACTCGCTTCGTCGTCGCCGGCTCAGGCACCCACGAGGAGGAGCTCCGCCGCCAGGCCGAGGAGCTCGGACTGATGACCCACGGCACCTTCGTCGGCTGGATCGGCGACGACGTCCTCCACTCGCTCTACCGGATCGCCGACGTCTGCGTGGTTCCCTCGATCTACGAGCCGTTCGGGCTGGTCGCCTTGGAGGCGATGGCCTCGAGCTGCCCGTGCATCGTCGCCGACACCGGTGGCCTGCGCGAGGTCGTCCCGCACGACGAGGTCGGATTGCGGTTCCGCGCCCGCGACCCACAGTCGCTCGCCGAGATGACCATGCGCGTCCTGGACGATGCGAAGCTCTGCCGCCGGCTCACCGCCGAGGCCTTCGAGCACCTGAGGCGCTTCGACTGGGAGGACGTCGCCGAGCGAACCGAGGGCATCTACGAGGAACTGGCGGCCAGTCGTGACGCGGCTACCTGACGGCCGGCGGGAGGTCTATCCCTCGCGCGACGCGAGGCCGAAACGCCGGGCTCCGGACTTCGGCCCGGGCCTCAACGTCAGCGTCCCGATCTCCTTCGGGCTGCCGCTGGTGGTGGTCGGGATTGCGCTGATCGCCGCCGCCATCAACGCGGGCGGCCTGGTGTTCTGGATCACCGGGGTGGTCGCCCTCGCGGGCGGCATCCTGCTGTTTGCGTCAGGCAAACGCCTGTAGCCGGACTACTTGTGGTGCTTCTTCTTGTGCTTCTTCTTCTTCTTGCAGGAGCTCTTCTTCTTGTGCTTCTTGGACTCGGCCGCGCGATGCTTGTGCTTCTTCTTGGCCTTGTGCTTCTTGCACTTGCCGCCGGTGTTCCCCGCTCCGCAGCCGTCGACGGTCGCCGGTGAGTCAACCGACGTGCTGGCGCCGTTGTAGCCGGTGAAATCGGCATGAAACACCGGTGCCGGCGGGGTGCATATGTCCCTTGCGGTCCCGAGCAGTCCCGGCGGGTTCGTGAAGGTGAGCTGGAAGCGCGAGATCGGGATGTCGGGGAGCCCGTTGAAGGTCACGGTATTGCCGGCGCTGCTGGCGTTCGTGGCCCCCTGCAGGAGGAGGTGGAGCTGTCCCTTCAGGTCGAGGCCGAGATTGGGGAACGTGCCTCCATCCACCAGCGCGACGTTGCCGACCAGCGGGGTGCTGAGCAGCGGCGAGGCGGCGGTGGCGATCCCCACCACAGTGTTGGATGGACAGGCCGAAGCCAGAAAGCTGGCCTGAGGGCAATGGGCGCCGAAGAACAGCGTGGCGTTGGGGTTGAGGTCCCCCGGGACCTTGACGACGGCGTTGAGCAGCCCCGCCTCGTCGGTGTCCTGGAGGATCGCCGTGCTGGCGGTCGTCGGGACGCCATTGGTGGTCTGCCCAGGCCCGCCGATCTCGGCCGTAAAGGCCGGCGAGAAGTCGAGGGCGCCGCAGTTGGTCGGCGTAAAGCTGGCATTTCCGCTTCCGCTGGCCCCCGACCAGGGGACCGCCGAGAAAGTCGTTGTGTGCTGGTCGCACGAGGTTGGGTTCCGCATGAATGGCGCGGACATCCACGGTCTGTTGCCGTAGAGCGTGATGTCCTGGGAGGTGATCGTCGTGTCTCCGTCCGAGAGCGTCTTGTTTGGGATGTTGTTGATGATCGTGTTGAGCCCGAAATCGCCCCGCAGTTGCACCGCCGATTGGAGGATGATCGGAGATACGGGCAGTCCAAGTGGGTTTAGGACGATCCCGAACCTGGCCGGCTCCCCAGGCAGGGGATCGAGGTTGTAGAGAGAGCCGCTTACAGGTATCGGCAGAGGAAGAGTCAGGATATTTGCCGTGGCGCTGACTTCGCCGACCTTCGTGTCAGCGGGGCAGTTTGCCGCGTTCAGCTGTGCGACTGAGCATTTCTCGGGCGTTGCGTTGGGGTTACCGACCTCTCCGGGAGGCAGACCCACCGTCAGGTCCTTGACCTGCGTGCCGCCGCCCGTGCCGTTGAACTCCATGTGAATGTGAAAGTCGCTGTGAGCCCCTGCATCAAGCGGGTTCGTCCGATTGGACGGCGTGGTCGGCGCCGCGCTCAGATTGGCGAGACCGAGAGCCGAAGCCGACGCAGGGGTGAGCACCGCAAGCGTTGCCGCCGCTATCAAAACCCCGATCAGACGACTTGGAGTCCGCTTCATGCCTCTCCGTTCCTTTCCCCTTTGGCTATCTTGCCGGTGCTGCCCGGGCCGGTACCCGAAAGCGAGTATATGCAGATCCACGTTATTGGGGCGCCGGCTGATCGTCCCCCGACGGTTCGACCGGATCGGGCCAGCGCAGCTCCCTGGGCTCCTCCCGCATGCGGATCACCTTGGCCGGGATGCCGCCCACGACTGCGTTCGCTGGGACGTCGCGGGTCACCACCGAGTTCGTGCCCACGATCGCGTTGTCCCCGACCCTCACGCCGCGTAGGAAGCAGGCCCCGTAGCCGACCCAGACATTGGATCCGATCACGCACTCGCGCATGTAGATGCCCTGCTGGCGGATCGGGCGGTCGACCTCGACGACCCCGTGGTCGAAGTCGATGAACATCGCACGGTCGGCGATCACGCACTGTTCGCCGATCCGCACGTGCTTGTACGAGGAGATCGTGCACTCCTGGCCGAAGACGGTCTTCGCCCCGATCTCGACGACGCCCTCGTGGCTGCGGATCTTGGTGCCGTCGCCGATCCAACAGAACCGGCCAAAGCGGATCTCGGCTCCCTTCGCGATCTGGAGTTGCAGGTGCCTGCCGAAGAAGACCGGGCCGTCGGTTTGCCAGCGCCACCCGGCCGGGGTAAGGAACCGGCGCCAGAGATACCGCCAGTAGAGGCGTGCGTAGCGCCAGTTCAGCATGCCGTTGGCGCGCAGGAATCGGAACAGCCTGAACACGGGCGGGAGTCTAGGTTCGCCTCGACCGCGGGCGGACCTAGACTCCGGCGCCGTGGCTCAGAAGACCGAATCCAGCCTCGCTGAGCGATTGGTGTCCGGCGACAAGCGGGCCCTGGCGCGCGCGATCACCTTGATCGAGAACGACGATCCCGCCGGATGGGAGCTCGTTCGCGAGGTCTTCCCCAGGACGGGGAAGGCCCGGATCGTTGGGGTCACTGGACCGCCCGGGGTGGGGAAGAGCACCTTGATCGGGGCGCTGACCGCTGAGATGCGCAAGGCCGATCGGCAGGTCGCCGTGCTCTCGATTGACCCCTCCAGCCCCTTTACTCGCGGGGCGCTGCTTGGCGATCGCATCCGGCTCTCGGATCACTTCTTGGATGCCGGTGTGTTCATTCGATCCATGGCGAGTCGCGGGGCACTCGGTGGGCTCTCCGAGGCGACTCTCCAGGCTGCGCTGCTGATGGATGCATCCGGAAAGGACGACGTCTTCATCGAGACAGTTGGGGTCGGTCAGGCCGAGATCGACATCGTCGACCACGGCGACACGATCGTCCTCGTGCTGATGCCCGGGTCCGGCGACTCGATTCAGGCGTTGAAGGCCGGTGTGATGGAGATCCCGGACGTGATCGTGGTCAACAAGGCCGACCACCCGATGACCGACACGATGATCCGGGAGATCCGCGGCGTGCTGTCGCTTGGGCCGGCCACGTCGTGGCGGGTCCCGATCGTCAAGACCGAGGCGGCCAAGGGCGAGGGCGTCGCCGAGCTGGCCGAGAAGATCACCGAGCATCGCGAGCACATCGAGGCCGAGGGCACCCTGGAGGAAAGACGGGCCCGGAACCTTCGCAACGAGGTGCTGGAGTTGGCAGCATCCCGGATGCGGCGGCGCCTGGAGGCGGCTGTCGCGGACGATTCATCGATCGGCGAGCTCCTCGACCGCGTCGTCAAGCGGGAGATCGACCCCGCGAGTGCGGCCAAGGACCTACTGGAGCGTGAGGATGGCTGAGGCCGAGGCAAAGAACGAGTCGAAGACCGAAGCGGAGGGCGCCAAGCCTCCCCTGCCGACCCTCGAGGAGGCGCTGGCCTGGGAGGGAAAGCAGATCGACGGCCTGGGCAACAAGACCCTCGGCCGGATCGCCGGGATGCACGTGGACGCCGCTGACGGCGAGCCACGTTGGGCGCTGATTCGGCTCGGGCCGCTGGCCGGCTGCACCGCGATCCCCTTCCAGCACGTCGCGGAGGGAGCGGGCCGCCTCTGGGCCGCCTACGAGCGGGACTGGATCCGCGAGGCCCCGCGCTTCCGCCCGAACGAATCGCTGACCGCGCTCCAGGAACTCGAACTGTGCGCCCACTGGGGCATTCGCGAGGGCCAGGGCAGGGCGGCCGAGGTCGCAGAGCGGGACGCGGACGAAATCACCGCGGTTCCCGCCGAAGAGTGACGTTCAGACTCCGAGCTGCCTGGCGATCACCATCTGCTGCACCTCGTCGGTGCCCTCGCCGATGGTGAGGATCTTCGCGTCGCGGTAGAAGCGGCAGACGGGGTATTCCTCGATGTAGCCGTAGCCGCCGTGGATCTGCACCGCCTCCTCGGTGGCCCGGACCGCGAGCCGGCCGGTGATCAGCTTGGCCTGGGCCGCGGTCAGCGTGAAGTTCTCGCCGCGGTCCTTGAGGATCGCCGCACGGTAGACGAGCAGGCGGGCGGCCTCGATCTGGGCCGAGAGGTCGGCGATCTTCGCCTGGATCGCCTGGAACTTGCCGATCGCCTGGCCGAAGGCGTGCCGCTCGTTCGCGTATGAGATCGCCTCGTCGAGGGCGCCCTGCGCAAGCCCGACTCCCATCGCCGCCACACCGATCCGCCCGCCGTCGAGGATGGCGAGGAACTGCTTGAAGCCGCTGCCCCGGGGCCCGAGGAGGTTGCCCTCCGGGACGCGGCAGTCGTCGAAGCTGAGGGGGCGGGTGTCCGAGGCGTTCCAGCCCATCTTCCGGTAGGGCTCGCCCGCCTCGAATCCGGGCGTCCCGTTGGGAACGATGAGGTTGGAGATCTCCTTGGTGCCGTTCTCCTGGCCGGTGACCGCCGTGATCGTCACGCAGCCCGAGATGTCAGTGCCGGAGTTGGTGATGAACTGCTTGGCGCCGTTCACGACCCACTCGCCGTCCTCGAGCGCGGCCCGGGTGTGGGTGTTGCCGGCGTCGGACCCGGCCTCGGGCTCGGTCAGCCCGAAGGCCGCCAGCTTCTCGCCGCTGCAGAGCCGGGGCAGCCAATCGTCCTTCTGCTCGTCGGTGCCCCAGAGGTAGATGGGCATCGTGCCGAGGGAGGTGTGGGCGGCCATCGTGATCGCCACCGAGGAGTCGATCCGGGTGAGCTCCTCGACCGCCAGCGCGTAGGCGAGCGTGTCGGCGCCCCCGCCGCCGTACTGCTCGGGGAAGGGGATGCCCATCAGCCCGAGCTCGCCCATCTTGGCGACGAGCTCGTAGGGGAAGGACTTGGTGCGGTCGAGCTCCTCGGCGACCGGCGCCACCTCCTGGCGCGCGAAATCGCGCACGGTGTCGCGCAGCAGGCGCTGCTCGTCGGAGAGATCGAAGTCCATGGGGCGGGGGGAGTCTAGGAAAGCCGGGCTAGGCGGCGACCTTGAGGGCGTCGAGGGCCCTCTTCATTCCGGGCCCCTCGACGGCCTTGGCCTCGCGAACGTCGAGGTGCTTCCCGCACTTCGTGCAGATCCGGCGGTCGTCGATCTCGCCACCGCACTCGCCCTTGTGGACGACGATCGAGGGGCGGCCACCGGGCAGCGGCTCGTGCTTGTCGCCCCAGAACATCAGGGAGACCATCACCGGCCACAGGTCGAGGCCCTTCTCGGTCAGGAAGTACTCGTAGCGCTCGGGGCGCTCGCTGTAGGGCCGGCGCTCGAGGATTCCCTCGTCGACGAGGCGCTGCAGGCGGGCGGTGAGGACGTTGCGCGCGACCCCCAGCGACTTCTGCATCTCCGAGAAGCGCCGGTTGCCGTTGAAGACCTCGCGGATCACGAGGATCGTCCAGCGCTCGCCGACCATCTCGAGGGTGCGGGCGATGGAGCAGATCTGTCCCTCGTATTCGTTGCCGAGCATCAATGTGATGTTCGCACACTCAGTTGCGTCATGCAACTTACGCTGATAGGGTCGCTCTCGTTGGAGTTGCGTGAAGCAACCAACGAAACGGAAAAGAGGCGCGGCTATGAGAGCACTGCGATTCGAGTTCCACCCAGAGCAGGTCAGGATCAGCTCGGAGGAAATCCTCGCCGACCTTCGCTATCCGGTCCGCCGGGACCGTGACAACGACGGGCGCAAGCGTTTGAGAGGGCGCCCCGAGCGAAGCGAGGGGCGACCCGCTTGATGGCGAAGCGGGGAGCGGGGACATGAGTATCGAAACCACCGAAGGTGTCCGCACCAGGACGCTCACCTGGCAGGACCCTCTGCCCTCTGCCGCCGCCGGGGCGCAGATGGCCGGCCTGGACTACGTCCGCGCGATTCAGTCGGGCCAGATCCCACCGCCTCCGATCGCCGTCGTCATGAACTTCTCGATCGAGGAGCTGGAGGAGGGGCGGGCCGTCTTCGTCGGCGAGCCCGGCGAGGAGCACTACAACCCGATCGGAGTCGTCCACGGTGGCTACGCCTCGACGATCCTCGACTCGGCGCTCGGCTGCTCGGTGCACACGACCTGTCCGGCCGGCGTCGGCTACACGAGTCAGACGCTCGAGGTGAAGTACCTGCGGCCGATCACCCGCGACACCGGCGCCGTCCGCGCCGACTCGGTCGTGGTTTACAAGGGACGCAAGACCGCCACCGCCGAGGCGAAGCTCACCTCGGTCGAGACCGGCAAGCTGCTCGCCACCGGCACCAGCAGCTGTCTGATCTTCGAGCTCTGATTCGACGGCGGTGTTTGTGGCCGCCGGAAATGTTGGCACGCTGGGGGAGTGAGCAGCAACGGCAGGGCCCCCACGATCCGTCTCGGCCGCATGGTCGAGGACGGCGTCGCCCCGAGCATCTTCGGGCTGATCGAGCGCGGCATTGCCAGGGAGCCGGAGCTCGCGGCGCAGATGCGGGGGCGCGTCGTCTTCCGCTTCGCCGAGGACTTCTCGCCGCTGCGGATCCACTTCAAGGCGCGAAGCGTCGTGGTCGAGGACGGCGACTCGCGCAAGCCGGACCTGGTGATCACCGGCCGCCTCCCCGACATCGTCCACTTCGCGACCGTGCCGACCCTGCAGGGGCGCCTCCACGGCGTACCGGACCCTCGTCATCGCCACGGTCGCCGAGCGCTTGGACGGATCGCCAGCGGCCGGGTCCGAATCGAAGGCGACCGGGTGCTCGGCCGGCGCCTGCTCCGCCTGCTGGCGGTCTAGCTCGGGTCGCTGAGCGAGCGCGCGAGATCCACGAGCAGCCGGGTGCCGAAGCCGCTCGGGCCCTTGCCCGTGTACTCGCGGCCGACGTCCCAGGCGGTGCCCGCGATGTCGAGGTGCACCCAGGGCCTGCCGTCGACGAACTCCTCGAGGAACGAGCCGGCGTAGATCGTCGAGGCCTTGCGCTTCGCGGAGGCGTTGGTGAGGTCCGCGACGGTGCCCTTGGTGAGGTCCTTGTACTCGGGGTGGAGGGGGAGGCGCCAGGCGAGCTCGCCGGTGCGCTCGGCGGCGCCCTCGACCTCCGCTGCGAACGCGTCGTCATTGGAGATCAGACCGGCGTAGGTGGAGCCGAGCGCGACGATCACGGCGCCCGTCAGGGTCGCCAGGTCCACGATCCGATCCGCGCCGAGCTCGACGGAGTAGGCGAGGGCGTCGGCGAGGATCAGGCGGCCCTCGGCGTCGGTGTTGTTCACCTCCACGGTCTTGCCGTTCAGCTGGGTGATGATGTCGCCGGGCTTCACCGCCGTGCCGCTCGGCATGTTCTCCGTGGAGGGGATGACCGCGAGGATGTTGACCCGAAGCTCGAGCTTGGCGATTGCCGAGAGCGCCTCGAGCACGGCGGCCGCCCCCGACATGTCCATCTTCATCTCGTGCATCCCGCCAGAGGGCTTGATCGAGATCCCGCCCGAGTCGAAGGTGACGCCCTTGCCGACCAGCCCGATGGTCTCGCCGTCGCCGCCGGCCTCGTAGCGCAGGACGATCAGCTGAGGATCCTCGGCGGTGCCCTGGGAGACCGCCACGAGACCGCCCATCCCCTTGTCCGCGATCTCCTTGCGGCCCATCACTTCGCAGGTGACGGCGTCGTGCTCGTCGGCGATCGCCTTGGCACGCCCGGCCAGGTAGGAGGGGGTGACGACGTTGGAGGGAAGGTCCTGGAGCTCGCGGGCGAAGTTCTCGGCCTCGGCGGCAATGCGAGCGGCCTCGACTCCCTCGGAGATCCCGCCGTCTCCGATCACGGTCAGGTCCTCGAGGTGCTTGGAGGAGCTCTCGTCGCCGTCCTTCTTGGACTTGAAGCGGTCGAAGCGGTAGGAGGCGAGGATCGCTCCCTCGACGGCCGCGCTCGCCAGCGCCTTCGGGTCCTCCGCGTCCGGCCCGGCGAGGGTCATCGAGGTGGCGTCCATCGAGCCGGCTGTCCGGGCGGCGATCGCACCGGCGACGCGGGCCCGCTCCGGCTCGAACTCGCCCCGGTCACCGAGGCCCACCACCAGCGCGCGGCGCGGGCTCTCGGGGTGAATCAGCGTCGCCTTCTTGTAGGCGCCCTTGACGTCCTCAGAGCCCGGCGCCCCGGCGAGCGGCTCAGGGAGATCGTCTCCGTCGAAGAGCAGGACCGCGAGGAGATCGGATTCGACCTCGGTCAGCGGTTTGTCGGTGACGTCCACTCGCATGGAGGCGGCAGTATCCCAATGACTAGCATTCGGGTTTCACTTGGGAACCGCCGCCGGAGTAGCCGCGCGGCACAGACGAAAGGCGCAGATGTCGAAGACGGTCATCCTCTCCACCGCCAGAACCCCCTTCGGGAAGATGGGCGGCGGGCTCTCGTCCCTCGATGCCACCGATCTGGGGGGCACCGCGATCTCGGAGGCGCTCGACCGCGCCGACGTGAAGGCCGACGAGATCCAGGGCGTCGTCTACGGGCAGGTGCTCCAGGCCGGCCAGGGGCAGATCCCCTCGCGCCAGGCCCAGATCAAGGCGGGAATCCCCAAGGAGGTCCCCTCCGAGACGATCAACAAGGTCTGCGCTTCGAGCATGCGCGCCATCGGCCTCGCCGACCAGGCGATCCGCGCGGATGACCTCGAGATCGGTGTGGCCGGCGGTATGGAGTCGATGAGCAAGGCGCCCTACCTGCTGCCCGGCGCCCGCTTCGGGTTCCGGATAGGAGACGTCAACGCGATCGACGCCATGACCCATGACGGCCTCACCAACCCCTTCACCGAGAAGCAGATGATCAACGAGGCGAGCGAGGTCTCCAACGAGGTCGAGATCACGCGCGCCGACATGGACCGCTTCGCCGAGCGCTCCCACCAGCTCGCCCACAAGGCGACCGAGGACGGCAAGCTCGCGGAGGAGATCGTCAGCGTGACCGTCAAGTCGAAGAAGGGCGAGAACGAGGTGGCGGCCGATGAGGCGATCCGGCCCGACACCACGCTCGAGGTGCTCTCCAAGCTGAAGGCCGTCGGCGGTGACGACGCCACCCACACCGCGGGCAACTCACCCGGAGTGAACGACGGGGCGGGCGCCGTGGTCGTCGCGTCCGAAGAGTGGGCGAAGAAGAACGGCAAGAGCGCCATTGCGACCGTGCTCTCCTACGGCCAGGTCGCGGACGACTTCGCCTACCTCGCCAGGACCCCGGCCAAGGCCGCCATGCAGGCCCTCGAGAAGATCGGCAAGAAGCCCGCCGACGTCGATCTCTGGGAGATCAACGAGGCGTTCGCCTCCGTCGCGATCAACTCGATGCGGATGCTCGAGATCGACGAGGACAGGGTCAACGTGAACGGCGGAGCGATCGCCCTCGGTCATCCAATCGGCGCTTCCGGCGCCCGCATCGTCGGCGCGCTGGTGCACGAGCTGAAGCGCCGCGGCGGCGGCCTCGGCTGCGCGGCGATCTGCTCCGGCGGCGGCCAGGGCGACGCGATCCTCGTGGAGGTCAACGGGGGCTAGCGCCGGCACCGCCGAGGGCTAGGCTCCGAGCGATGCCCGGAGCAGCCTTCTTCGACCTCGACAAGACGCTGATGGCCGGCTCGTCCGGCATGGTCTTCGCGCGCGTCGCCAACCAGCGTGGATTCGTACCGCGTAGTCAGCTGGCGCGGTGGGGTTGGGACCATCTCCGCTACCGGCTGCGCGGCTCATCAGACGAGCAGACGAACGCCGTCGTCGACGTCGCCAAGAAGGTCTTCGCGGAGATTCCCGAGCGGGATGTCGAGAGGATGGCGCCGGCGGTGCTGGCGGGGATCCTGCCGCGCATCTATCCCCAGATGCTCGATGAGGTCCATCGCCACCAGGACGAGGGTCGGGCGACCTTCATCGTCAGCGCCGCGGGCAACGACCTCGTCAAGGCGCTCGCCGCGGTGCTCGGCATGGAGGGCGGGATCGGCACGCGTTGGGCGATCGGCCCCGACGGCAAGTACACCGGGGAGATGGACGGCCCGTTCGTCTACGGCGAGGGCAAGGTGGAGGCGATGCAGCGCTTCGCCGAGCGCCATGACATAGACATGGGTGCCTCGTACGCGTACTCGGACTCGGCCAGCGACCTGCCGATGCTGCGGTCGGTCGGCAACGCGGTGGTGGTGAACCCCGACGCCGACCTGCTCGAGATCGCGCGTCGGGAGGGCTGGCGAGTGATGCGCTTCGAGAAGCTCGGCCGCAAGCTGGCGATCGCGGGGGCGACGGCGCTCGCGGCGGCCGTCGGCGGGGCCGGTGCCCTCGCCTCTAGGCGGCGGAACACCGGACGGCTGGGCGGCGTCTCGGGCTCACTTCGCCGCTAGCCACGCGGCGGTCCACGTGGGACCGCTTCGAATACCGGGTCTTGGTGCTCCCATGTGTCACACTCGGGCACTTCAGTGTTCGCTGGCGGGAGAGGCCCGACGGTGGGTGCGGGATCGGAGAGCCGTGCCGAAGAATCAAGCCCGGGAGTCGGGGGCCCAGTCAACAACCGGGCGCGAAGAGGCAGATCCCATGCGGCTCTCCGGGCTGGCGGGCGGTCAAGGCACGGCCACGGCGTATCAGAGCACTTCCGACGCCGACCAGACCGCATCCGAGGTAGACGGCGAACAGTCAGCTCGCGACCAGGACGCTTCCGACCGTGATCAGTCATCGAACCACGATCAGGCCGTCGCTGACTGGAAGGTGGGGTCGAGGGAACGAAGGAAGCGCGCACGAAGGCGCGCCACCGTCGCCGAGCAGCGCGCCCGCGCCGCGAGTGAGCGGGACCGAACCGCCTGGCATCGCGATCTGACCGCACAGGCCCAGGATGGTGCCGCCGACAGACGCGATCGGGACTCGGCGAAGATCGAGCGAAAGATGGCCTCGCGGGGCTCGTCGCTGCGGGCGGCCCTGGCGCACGCCGCAGAGATCAGGGCGTCCGCGGCGAGGGACCGAGCGCGAGCTTCGCAGGACCGTGCACAGGCCGCTGCCGATCGCGAACGCGCGGCGGAGGAACGCGAGGCCGTTATCGAGGATCTGCGTCACGCCCACCTGGATGAGCTCACTGGGGCGTTCCGGCGGGGGTCCGGCGAGGAGGCGCTGCGGGATGAGATCGAACGCGCCCGCCGCAGCGGCGGCAATCTGGTCCTGATCTTCGTCGATATCGATCACCTCCGGGAGGTCAACAACCACGAGGGTCATCCGGCGGGCGACGCATTGCTGCGAGAGGTGGTGGCGACGATCAGGTCGAAGATGCGCTCCTACGGGCCGATCATCCGATATGGCGGGGATGAGTTCATCTGCGTGATCGGCGAGGTGGACCTTGGTCAGGCGGAGCACCGCTTCAAGGTGATCCAGGGCGCACTCGCCGCGAGCGGCAACGGCGGGGCGGTGTCGGTGGGGCTGGCGGAGCTGCGCCCGGACGACACGCTCGAGGACCTGATCGAGCGAGCGGACCAGGCGATGCTCGCTGCGCGCCGGGAGCGTTGACGGCCATCAGTCGCGGCGGCCGCGCCGCTTAGACTTCCCCCATGGCAGTTGAGCCTGAGGCGCGGCGCCGCGCACACGAGTGGCTTGCCGAGGCCTATTCGCGCCTCGAGGAGCGCGAGGCGCTCTTCGAGACGATCTCCGGCCAGGAGGTGAAGCCGCTCTACACCGAAGAGGACCGGGCCGGATCCGATCCTGAGCGCGACCTCGGCTACCCCGGCGAGTACCCCTACACGCGGGGCGTCTACCCGTCGATGTACCGCGGACGGCTGTGGACGATGCGGCAGTTCGCCGGCTTCGGCACCGCCGAGGAGACGAACGAGCGGTTCCACTACCTGCTGGACCACGGGCAGACCGGCCTCTCGACCGCCTTCGACATGCCCACGCTGATGGGACTCGACTCGGACGCCGACCGCTCGCTCGGTGAGGTCGGGGTGGAGGGCGTGGCGATCGACACGCTCGATGACATGGAAACGCTCTTCGCCGGCATCGACCTCGCCAAGGTGACCACGTCGATGACGATCAACGCCCCGGCGGCGATCCTCCTCGCCTTCTACGTCTGCACCGCCGAGGAGCAGGGCATCGGCCCGGAGCGCCTCGGCGGCACGATCCAGACCGACATCCTCAAGGAGTACATCGCCCAGAAGGAATGGTGCTTCCCGATCGAGCCGGCGATGCGGCTGGTGGGGGACATGATCGAGTGGGCGACCGAGAACATGCCCCGCTGGCATCCGATCTCGATCTCCGGGTACCACATCCGGGAGGCCGGCTCGACCGCCCAGCAGGAGCTCGCCTTTACGCTCAAGGACGGCTTCACGTACGTCGAGCAGGCGATCGCGCGAGGCCTGGACGTCGACGCCTTCGCTCCTCGCCTGAGCTTCTTCTTCAACGCGCACATCGACTTCTTCGAGGAGATCGCCAAGTACCGCGCCGCCCGCCGGATCTGGGCGCGGGAGATGCGCGAGACCTACAGCGCAAAGCGCGAGGAGTCCTGGCGGATGCGGTTCCACACCCAGACCGCCGGGGTGTCCCTGACCGCCCAGCAGCCCCAGGTGAACATCATCCGCACCGCGATCGAGGCGCTCGCCGGCGTCCTCGGCGGCACCCAGTCGCTGCACACCAATTCCTACGACGAGGCCCTCGCCCTACCGACCGAGGAGGCCGTCCGGATCGCCCTTCGTACCCAGCAGGTGATCGCCCACGAGACCGGGGTCACCAACACGATCGACCCTCTGGGCGGCTCTTACTTCATCGAGACCCTCACCGACGAGATGGAGCGGGCGGCCTACGAGTACTTCGCCCGCATCGACGAGCTCGGCGGCATGGTCGAGGCGATCAAGCAGAACTTCCCGCAGCGCGAGATCGCCGACGCCTCATTCCGCTACCAGCAGGAGGTCGACGCCAAGCAGCGGATCGTGGTGGGCGTGAACGACTACGTGCTCGAGGACGAGGACGCCACCCCGATCCTGCGAATCGACCCCGCCCTCGAGCGCAAGCAGAAGGACAGGGTGGAGGCGACCAAGACCCGCCGCGACTCGGCCGAGGTCGAGCGAACCCTGGGAGAGCTGAAAACGGCGGCGGCGACCGACGCCAACCTGATGCCCGCGATCCTCGACTGCGCTCGCGCCCGCGTCTCGGAGGGCGAGATGGTGGCTGCCCTCCAGCAGGTGTTCGGCTCCTACACCGAACTGCCGGTCTTCTAGCTAAGCGGCCCGCGCGGCCGATTCGACGATTACGACCATGTCGCGCCGGTTTCCGACCTCGGAGCCCGCCAGGAACATGCGGCCGACACCTCGCCGCTCGGACTCGGCTCTCGCGACATGGCATGCGTCGTCGTGGTCGAGGCCGCGGGCGATGACCTGGTCGCCATGAGTGCCATTCAGAAAGAGAACGTCGTACACCGCTGTGCCTCCTGCTTTTCCAAATCCCCTATTCACTACTCATTCTCGTATCGGAATACCGCCCTGGAAACCGTAGAAACTTCTTGTTCAACTACGGTTAAGTCGCAACCGAACGAACGCATCGACTGAATTGTGCCTACCGAGACAGCCGGAAAAATCAGGATCGTCGTCGCCAAGCCCGGATTGGACGGCCATGACCGCGGGGCGAAGATCATCGCCCGGGCGCTGCGTGATGCCGGCATGGAGGTGATCTACACGGGCCTCCACCAGACGCCCGAGCAGATCGCCGAGACCGCGATCCAGGAGGACGCCGACGCGGTCGGCCTCTCGATCCTCTCCGGCGCCCACATGACGCTGGTGCCCCGCGTGGTCGAGCTGCTCTCGGATCAAGGCGCCGATGACGTCGTCGTCACGGTTGGGGGGACGATCCCGGCCGACGACATCCCGGAGCTGAAGAAGCTCGGGGTCGCCGAGGTCTTCACACCGGGCGCGCCGACCGACGCGATCGTCGAATTCGTGCAGCAGGCAGTCGCCGGGCGCGAAGCCCGATCGGCCTCCTAGTAGCCGTAGCCACCACCGCCGCTGCTGCCACCGCTGGACGTGGTGTTTCCGGCCGCTGTGCCGCCGGTCGTTGCGGCGGACCCGCCGCTCGCGGCCGAGTTGCTCGCGAGCCGGCGCATTCGAGCTGGTTGAGCTGTCGTTGCTGCTTCCGCCGCATGCCGCCAGCCCGATGCCGAGGGCCAGGCTGCACGCGCCGGCGAGAATCAAACGATTTATCCGCTTCACGGGGGCTCCTTTACCTTGGGTAAGTCGTGTTCTTGATCCCCCCTCACACGTACTACGCCTGCCGCGATCCCCGGGATTGGACAAGCGTGCAATCCAAGCCGGCGCATTCAACGTAGGAATGGACGTGGACCCCTCCGACGAGGCACTGCTCGCCGGCTTCGCAACCGGCGACCCCAGGACGGCCGCCGCTTTCGTGCGCCGCTTTCAGGGGCGGGTCTTCGGCATCGCCCTGACCATCGTCCGCCAGCCCGCGATCGCCGAGGAGGTGGCGCAGGAGACCTTCGCGCGGGTATACCGGCACGCCGGCAACTACGACGCCCGCAAGGGGCGGGTCTCGACCTGGCTTCTGTCTATCGCCCGAAACCTCGCGATCGACGTGACGCGGATGAAGCGCCTCGATCCGGTGGACCCCGAGGTGATCGCGGCCGAGATCTCGATCGAGAACCAGGCGCCCGGCGCGGACGAGGCCGGCCTCCAGCCCGATGAGCGAGACCAATTGCGTGCCGCGATCACCGAGCTCCCCGACGACCAGCGCCGTGCGCTGGTTCTCGCCGCCTACATGGGGCGCACCGCGCGGGAGATCAGCGATCTCGACGACGTCCCACTCGGGACGGTCAAGACCCGGATCCGGACCGCGATGCTGAAGCTGCGGACGGAGATGGAGGTGTTCGAGGCATGAACCCGCGCTGCGACGAGACCCGCGAGATGGCGGCGGAGCTTGCCCTGGGCGTCGTCGAGGGCGAGGAGCGCGGTCGTGCGCTGCAGCACCTCGCCGAGTGCCCTGAGTGCCGCGCCGAGGTGGAGAAGTTCTCCGACGTCGCCGACGAGCTTCTGCTGCTTGCCCCGCACCACGAGGCCCCGGTGGGCTTCGAGTCGCGGGTTCTGAACGAGCTTCTCCCGGCACCGCAGCCAAAGAGGCGGCGCCGGCTCCGGCTCGTCCTCGCGCCCGCGGCCGCGGCAATCGCCGCGGCCGCCATCGCCCTCGCCATCGTCTCGCCCGACCTGCGGCTTGCCTCGCACTACCGCCACACGCTCGACCAGGCGAACGGCAAGGAGTTCGAGTCCTACGCCCTCCGCGGGCCGGGGGACACCCACGTCGGAACCGTCTTCAGCTATGAGGGAACGCCCTCCTGGGTGCACATCGACGTGGATCCGGGGCATCGCTCCGGGCTGACGGCCGCGGAGCTGGTGACCGATAACGGGAGCCAGGTCCCCTTGCGGTGGTTCAGTCTCGATCCCGCGGGCGGCTCGGGTGGCTCTATTCCGGTGGACCCGAACCACGTATCCGTCCTGCGGCTCTCCGGCGCGATGGGCACACCTCCGCTGGTCGCCCACTTCAACGACTAGACCGTCGGCGGCTTGGCCTGGGGTTGGGATTCACCCCCTCGGGTATGTGTGCCCTCGCATTTGAGATGGGCGCTGTGCGACCATTCTCCCTTTGGGCCGATTGACTGGTCAGTCAACCAGTCGGAGTAGCCGCTAATATCCCGCGCCGCTCGCCGTGCGAGGGAACTCCAGCGGCGACGCCCAGAGCCACCCGATTCAAGAGAGGACCCGAACTTGAAGATCTGCGTGCTCGTCAAAGAGGTTCCGGACGCCGCGGTAGACAAGCGGATCGATCCGGAAACCAAGCGCCTGGACCGCTCGGGCGAGAAGAACCTCAATCCCTTCGATACCCACGCCCTCGAGGCCGCGATGCAGGTCAAGGAGGGCGGCACCGACGTCGAGGAGATCGTCGCCGTCACGATGGGCCCGGAGAGCGCCGTTCGCGCGCTCCACAAGGCCGTCGCCCTCGGCGCCGATCGCTCCGTGCACCTGAGCGACGAAGCCCTTTCCGGCTCCGACGTCTGCGCGACCGGCTACGCCCTCGCGCGGGTGCTGGAGGCTGAAAGCCCGGACCTCGTCCTGCTCGGCCAGCAGTCCGATGACGGCGAGTGCTACACGATCGGCGCTGTCGTGGCCGACCACCTGAAGATGCCTTCCCTGACGCAGGTGATCAAGATGGACGTCGCCGACGGCAAGCTCACCTGTGAGCGCCAGGCCGAGTACGGCTACGACACCGTTGAGGTCGAGACGCCGGCCGTGATCAGCGTCGGTGACGCGATCAACGAGCCCCGCTATCCCAGCCTGAAGGCGATCATGGGCGCAAAGAAGAAGCCGCTCGACACCAAGGCGATCGGCGACGTCGGCATCGAGGGTGACCGCGTCGGCGAGAGCGGATCCCGCACCGCCGTGCTCGAGCTGAAGCAGCCTCCCGCCAAGGAGGCCGGCGAGATCATCGAGGACGAGGACACGAACGAGACGGTCGAGAAGATCGTCGCCTGGCTCGACGAAAGGAAGCTGATTTAGATGGCCGGCATCCTGGTTTACGCACTGCACAACGACGAGGGCGAGTTCAACAAGAACTCCCTCGGCGCCATTTCCGAGGCGGCGAAGCTCGCCGGCGAGATCGGCTCCGAGGCGGCGGCGGTCGTCGTCGGCGACGTCGCGGACGACGCGGCGGCCGGCCTCGGCGCCTACGGCGTCAAGAAGGTCTACCGCTGCAAGGAGGCACCCGAAGGCCTCGCCCAGCCGATCGTCGACGTGATGGCGAAGGTGATGACCGACAACGACTTCTCCTACGCCCTCTTCGGCGGAGGTCTGCTCGGGTTCGAGATCGGCGCCGGCCTGACCGCGCGCCTGAACGCCGGCGTGACGATGGAGGTCACGAAGGTGAACGTCCAGGACGGCAAGCTCGTCGCCGAGCGGCCGATCCTGCAGGACTCGCAGATCGCCGACGTTGGCTACGTCGAGGAGCCGGGCATCATCATCGGGCGCCTCAACGCCTTCGACGAGAACGAGACCGGCGGCACCGCCGAGGTCGAGGATGTCGCCGTTGAGCTCTCTGAGTGGTCGACCAAGGCCAAGATGGTGACGCGGGGCGAGCAGCGCGGCGCCGACGTCAACATCGAGGACGCCAACATCCTGGTCGGCGGCGGCCGCGGCCTGGGCAAGGCCGAGAACTTCGAGCTCGCCGAGCAGCTGGCCGAGTCGATGGGCGGCGCCGTGGCGGCCACCCGGGCAGTCGTTGACGCCGGCTGGTACCCGTACGCGGCTCAGATCGGTCAGACCGGCAAGACGGTCGCCCCGAACCTGTATCTGGCGCTCGGCATCTCCGGCGCGATCCAGCACAAGGTCGGCATGCAGAGCTCGGAGAACATCCTGGCCATCAACAAGGACCAGAACGCTCCGATCTTCGAGTTCTGCGACCTCGGCGTGGTGGGCGACCTCCACAAGATCGTCCCCAAGCTCACCGAGGCGATCAAGGCCAAGAAGGGTTCGTAGTGGCCGTCGAGCCCGCTGACTTCCCGCCGCCGATCAAGCCGGCGGAGGAGTTCATCACCGGTATCACCGATCCCGAGGAGGAGCGGATCGAGGTCGGCGTCGCGATCGTGGGCGGCGGGCCCGCCGGGCTCGCCTGCGCGATCAAGGTCATGCAGCTGCTCGAGGGCGAGCCCGAGCTCGCGGAGAAGCTCGGCGAGGTTCCGGTGGCCGTGATCGAGAAGGGCAAGACGCCGGGTGCCCACCTGCTCTCCGGTGCGAACATGAAGCCCTCGGCGATGCGGGAGCTGTTCCCCGACCTCGAGCCTTCGGACTGGCCGGTCTATCAGGAGGTCACCAAGGACGCCGTTTATTTCCTCACCTCGAAGATGGCGGTGCCGCTGAAGCCGATGCCGCCCAACTTCAAGAACCACGGCAACTACGTCACCTCGATCGCGAAGCTCGGCCGCTTCCTCGGCGAGAAGGCCGAGGAGGCCGGCGTCTACATCCTCAGCGAGACCGCCGCCGACAAGCTGCTGGTCGAGGACCGCGTCGTGCGCGGCGTTCGCTCCGGCGACAAGGGCCGCGGCAAGGAGGGAGAGGAGCTCTCCAACTTCGAGCCGGGCTCCGACGTGGTCGCGAAGGCCACCGTGCTCGCAGAGGGCACGCTCGGCCACCTGACCGGCGCGGCGCTCGACTACTTCGACCTCCGTGGCCCGGATCCGCAGCGCTGGGAGCTCGGTGTGAAGGAGGTCTGGGAGGTCGAGAAGCCCCTCGACCGCGTCATCCACACGCTCGGCTGGCCGCTTCGGTGGCGCCCGAAGTACAAGGAGGCCGGCGGCAGCTTCATCTACCCGATGGGCGAGGACAAGGTCTGCATCGGCCTCGTCGTCGGGCTCGACACCACCGACGCGACCTTCTCGGTACACGATGCGCTGCAGGAGCTGAAGACCCACTCCTTCGTCAAGAAGATCCTCGAGGGAGGCAAGCGGGTCGGCTGGGGTGCGAAGACGATTCCCTCGGGCGGCTACTGGTCGATGCCGAAGCGGCTCTCCAGCCCCGGCATGGTGATCTGCGGCGACGCGGCCGGGATGGTCAACGTGCCGACCCTGAAGGGCATCCACTACGCGATGCACTCGGGCATGTACGCCGCGGAGGCGATCGTGGAGTCGCTCAAGGCCGAGTCCGTGAACTACGAGAAGTACGAGCGCAAGGTCAAGGGATCCCTGATCGAGAAGGACCTGTGGCAGTCGCGCAACATGCGCCAGCCGCTCTCGAAGGGCCTGATCTTCGGCGGCCTGATGGGCAGCATGATGGTGGCCACGAAGGGGGCGTTCCCCGGTGGCCACTGGAAGAACGAGCCCGACGCGGACGTCCCGGTCGATTTCGAGGGCGCGGCCAAGAAGTACCCGAAGCCCGACAACAAGTACATCTTCGACAAGCTCAACTCGGTCTTCCTCTCCGGGAACGCCACCCGAGACGACGCGCCGAACCACATCCGCATCCAGGAGCGCGTTCCCCGGGAGCTGGCGCAGAGCTGGGTCTCGATGTGCCCGGCGCAGGTCTACGAGATCCCCGACGACCAGCTCGAGAGCGGCGCCGAGACGGTCGACGTCCACGTGACGCCGTCGAACTGCGTGCAGTGCGGGGCCATCACCGCCAAGGGCGGCAGGCTCACGCTGCCCGAGGGCGGCGACGGGCCCCTCTACCAGGAAGTCTGACCCAGGTCCGACGTCGGGCCTAGGGTTCGCTCATGAGCGAACCCGCCGGTCGCGTCGCGGTGTTCGGGCCGAGCCCGATGCTGAGCGTGACGATCGAGGCTCGCGGCGAGGGCCGCGACGACGTCCATTGCCACCCGGCGGGGCAGGGAGTCTGGCTCAGCCGGATGGCCGGAGAGCTCGGCGCCTGGCCGGTGCTCTGTTCGTTCGTCGGCGGTGAGACCGGCACCGTGCTCGAGCCACTGCTCGAGCAGCTTCCCGGCGAGCGTCGCCTGGTCCGCTCGGCGGAGTCAAACGGCAGCTACGTCACCGACCGCCGCAGCGGCGAGCGCCGGGTGCTCGCGCAGTCCTACGTCGAGCCCCCGTCCAGGCACGAGGTCGACGAGCTGGTCGCCGCGACCACCGCGGCCGCGCTGGAGAACGAACTACTCGCGATCTGCAACCCGTACCCCGGGGATGCGATGCCCCTCGACGTCTACGGCAGCCTGGTCGCGAATGTCCGCGCGTCCGGGGTGCGGGTGATCGCCGATCTCTCCAGCCCGCGGATCGAGGCCACCGCTGCGGCGGAGCCCGAGCTCGTCAAGCTGAACGACTGGGAGCTGGCCGAGTTTGTGGTCGGGCCGGTCGATACGCCGCAGCTGCTGCGGGCCGGCGCCGAGAAGCTCCGAGCCCTCGGCGCCCGCAACGTGCTCGTCACCCGAGCCGGGGATCCCGCCCTCGCCCTGCTCGGCGAGGAGGCCTGGGAGCTGGTGCCGCCGAAGCTCGAGGCAGGCTCCCGGGAGGGCTGCGGGGACTCGATGATGGGCGCGATCGCGGCGTCGCTCTCCCAGGGCCACGACCTGCAGGATGCGATCGTGCTCGGCGCGGGGGCCGGAGCCGTCAACTTCCTCCACCACGGGCTCGGTACCGGCTCGCGGCGAGAGGTCGAGGAGCTTGCCCGCGAGGTCGAGCTGCGCCGCATCTAGAGCCGTCGCTACAGCGGTGCGAAAGGGGGCGTGGGGCGATCGCCTCGCAGGATCGCCGCAGGCGCCTCCCGGGAGACCCAGTCGAGATGCGGGTTGACGAGCTCGACCTGTCCGAGGACGGCCAGCCCGTCGGAGATCCGCAGCGGACGGCCTCCGTGAGAGGAATGGGCGTCGCTCGCGAGGATGTGGATCAGGCCCGCGGCCGCGAGAGCGAGCATCCCCTTTCGCGGGTTCCCCGCGACGAGGTAGGCGGCAGTCCCCTGGATCAGCGCGCCTGCATCGATCAGCCGGCGGATCCAATCCAGGAGATCGTGGGAGAGGTGCCGCTCGGGGTGAGCGATCAGCGCTCCGAACCCGGCTTCGCGCAGCCGGACCACGGCTGCGAGAAGGGAATCGCCAAGGGGTCCGGGACGCGGTTCCAGGAGGATCCAGCCGCCCCCGCCGAGCGTGACCGCGCGGAGCTCGTCCTCGTCGAGGCCTTCCAGCGCGGTTTCGGCGACCTCGCCGCCGATGACGACCTTGACCGGGACGCCGTTGCGCGAAAGCTCGTGGTTGACCTCCTCGACCCGGCCGGGGAGCTCCGGGATGTGGACGTCGTGGTCGTGGCGGATGTGAGGCGTCGCCGCGATGGTTTCGATTCCATCGGCCGCAGCAACGCGTGCCATCGCCAGCGAGTCCGCGAGGTCGAGGGCCCCGTCGTCGATTCCGGGAAGGATGTGACAGTGGAGGTCGATCATGCGGGGTCTAGGATGAATAGGTCACCGGCGAGTTCTCGAGCTGGTCGTTTGGACAAGAAGGGAGAACGCTGTGGACGCTCTGCCGGACCTACCTGGAGCCCAATCTCGTGGTCGTTGTTCTCGGCGAGGGCTACACACCGGGCGAGCAGACTATGTTCGAGGCCGGGAAGTGGCATGAGGTTCGCACTTCCCGGCAGATCTGGCAGGACAGCATGGAGCAGCTTTTGTCACGGCCATCGAGGAGCTGACCCATCGCAAGGTCGCGGCCTTCCTGAGCGCGAATCGCCAGGAACCTGACTTCGCCGTCGAGCTGTTCGTGCTGGAGGACGAGAAGGCCTAGGGGGTGCCCACGCCCGGGCCGGACGCGCTGACGAATGCCGCGACGTCCCTCGCGTCCTTGCCCGTCACCAGGTTCTGGGGCATGTTGCCCGTGCGGCCCCCGGCTCCGTGGCTGTGGCGGCCGCCACCGGTCCTGATCGCGGTGAGCACCTCAGCCTCGGTCAATGGGATGTCTCCCAGGTTCGGGCCGATCTGGCCCACCGTCCCGGCAGCGTCGAGCGTGTGACACGACCCGCAGTTCTGCACGAACAGCTCTCGCCCGTGCTGCTCGGCCTCCGACAGTGGCTGCTCGGTGTCGGCCGCCTGGGGGGAGCCGAGGGAGGACGTGTGCTGCTCGACCGTCGCCGAGTCGCTGCCGCCGCCGCAGCCCAGGGCCAGCAGGACACTGGCGGCACCTGCGGCCACGCAGGCGGCGGCTGAGCGTAGTCGGTTCGGCATGACCCCAGCACGGCTACCCGCTGGCGGCGTCTGTATGCGCGGGGGGCCGGGATTTTGAGTGCGATTTGTCCCGATGCGCTCAACTATGCTCGCGACGTGGCGGACCACATGAGCCAGACGCTCGAGCGAGAGTTCCTGGAGTTCGCGCCCGACGCCGTCATCGGCGTTGACGAGACGGGAGAGATCAAGCTCGTCAACTCGCGAACGCAGGCGGTGCTCGGATACTCCCGTGACGAGCTGATCGGCGAGCGTGTCGAGATGCTGGTTCCGGAGAGCGTTCGAGGGAGCCACGTGGGGCACCGGGAACGCTACTTCGATGCTCCCCGCACGAGGCCGATGGGCGCCGGAGTCGATCTCTATGCGCGCCGGAAGGACGGCAGCGAGTTCCCGTGCGAGGTCTCCCTCTCGACGGTCGCGACCGACAACGGGATGATGGCCCTGGCGGCGATTCGGGACATCACCGACCGCAGGCGCGACCGCGACGAGCTTCGCCGCGCGGTGCGGCGGCTGCAGGCGGCGACCGACGTCGCGATCGCCGTCGGCGGCGAGACCGATCTCGAGCGTGTGCTGGAGGCGATCGTGGAGCGGGGGCGGGCGCTGGTCGAGGCCAGGGCGCTGGTCATCCTGCTGCGCGAGGGGGAGGACCTGATGGTCGCGGCAACCGCCGCGGTCGCCGGCGGCCTCGACCCGCAGGTCTCAGGGCTTCGCATCCGCGCCGCGGAGGCCTCGGAGCGGGTGCTGCTCGGCAGGATCACGGAGGCGGATCTGGGCGCCGAGGAGAGCGGCCGTGCCCTGCTCGCGCCGCTGCTCTTCCGCGGCGACCCGCTGGGCGTGGTCGTTGCGCTTGACCGAATCGGCGAGCCCGGCCGCTTCGACGACGAGGATCAGCGGATGCTCGAGGCATTCGCCGCCAGCGCCGCGATCGGGGTGGCGACGGCTCGCTCGATGGCCGAGGAGCGCCTTCAGAACACGATCGACTCCGCCGAGCAGGAGCGCAGCCGCTGGGCTCGCGAGCTGCACGACGAGACCCTCCAATCCCTCGCCGTCCTGCGGATGCGTCTGTCCTCTGCGCTGCGCGAGGACTCCCCCGAGGAGCTCCATCAGACGGGCCAGGCTGCCGTCGAGCAGATCGACGACGAGATCGTGAAGCTCCGCCGGCTGATCACGGAGCTGCGGCCCGCCTCGCTAGACACAATCGGCCTCGAGGCCGCCCTCCAGGCGCTCGCGGAGCAGCATCAGCAGGCGACGGCCATCCAGGTCGACTGCGACTTCGATCTTCCTCGCGAGGAGGATGCCCGTCCGACGCCGATCCTGGAGACGGCCGTCTACCGCCTCGTCCAGGAGGCGCTCACCAACGTCTCCAAGCACTCAATGGCCAAGCGGGCCGATCTCACCGTACGCACCTCGCGCGGCGCGATCGAGATCGAGATCCACGACGACGGCGTCGGCTTCGAGCCGCCACTGGTGCGGGAGGGGTTCGGGCTGGTCGGCATGCGCGAGCGTGCCGCACTCCTCGGAGGCACGCTCGACGTCGAGTCGACGAGGGGGTCCGGGACGCGCGTTCGGGCCGAGATCCCGCTGCTCACCCGGGCGGATGAGCAGCCGCAGCCCTAGACGCCCTACACGTCGATCAGCCCGCGCTCGATCGCGTAGCGGACGAGCTCGGAACGGGTGGTCATCGCCAGCTTCTGCTGGATGTGCGCCCGGTGTGACTCAACCGTGCGGACGCTCAGATAGAGCTGCTCGGCGATCTCGTTGTTCGTGTGCCCGAGCGCGATCAGCCGGAGGACCTCGAGCTCGCGCTCGGACAGGTCATCGGGCGTCACGGCATCGGGCTCGGCCGCCAATCGCGCGCCGAGCTCCGGCTGGAGGTAGGTCCGGCCCTCGGCGGCCATGCGAACCGCCTTCACCAGCTCCTCGCTGGCGGCCTCCTTGAGGATGTAGCCGAGCACGCCGGCCTGCAGCGCCTCGCGCGCGAAGGCGGTCTCGTCCTGCATCGTCAGCACGACGATCTCCGTCCCCGGGGACTGCTCTCGAATCGAGGGGATCGCGGCGAGGCCGGATCCGCCAGGCATGTTGATGTCCAGGATCAGGACCTTCGGGTGGTGACCGCTGACGTAGCGGGTGGCGGAATCCGCGTCCCCTGCCTCGGCGACCACCTCGATATCGGGCTCGCGCTCGAGCATCAGGCGCAGCGCGCTCCGGACGACCGCATGGTCATCCGCAAGAACTACCGAAATGCTGTCGGACGCCTCCCCGGTATGTCCCACAGGCGTACCTTAACCCTGGTTGCGGGCGGAGGATGCAGATTTTGAGTACCGCAACTCACCGCCCGGGGATCGGTTTATCGGGTGTGGGTAAGGGGGCGGCAAACGGAGCGGGTCCCAGACCGGTCGCCGGCAGGCGCCTCATGCTCGCCGCGCTCGTGGCGGCATTGCTCTGCGCGGCTATCGCTCTCGCCCCCGGGGGCAGCGAGGCCAAGAAGCGGCCCGCCGCCAAGCAGAAGCGCCCGAACATCGTCCTGATCATGGACGACGACCAGTCGGCCGAGCAGCAGCGCTTCCTCGCCAAGACGAACGCCGCGATCGGGGCGCACGGCGTCACCTTCGACAACTCCTTCGTCAACTACTCGCTCTGCTGCCCGTCCCGGTCGACGATGCTGACGGGCCAGTACGCCCACAACCACGGGGTGAGGGGGAACCAGCTTCCCTCGGGCGGGTACAGCAAGCTGGCGCCCTCTCTCGGCAACACCCTGCCGGTCTGGCTGCAGCGGACGGGCTACTACACGGCGCACATCGGCAAGTTCCTGAACGGCTACGGCGCGACGGGCCCGGACACCGATGTGCCGCCCGGCTGGAACGAGTGGTACGGGTCGATCGACAACCCCGACGCGTTCACCGGGGGCACCTACACGGCCTACGGCTACACCCTCAACGAGAACGGCCAGATCGTCCACTATGGCACCACGCCGGACGCCGTCGACCCGGCCACCTATCAGACGGACGTCTACTCACAGAAGGCCGCGGACTTCATCCGCCGCCGCGCACCGAGCCGCAAGCCCTTCTATCTCTCGGTCGCGCCCCGCGACCCTCACGCGGAATCGGGCTCGTGCAACTGCGCGGGGGACAACCCTCGCGCGGCCCCCCGCTATGAAGGAGCACTCGCGGGGTTGACCGCTCCACGGAACCCGGCCTTCAACGAGGCAGACGTCTCCGACAAGCCCTCCAACGTCAAGAACCTGCCTCTGCTCAGCCAGTCGCAGATCGACGCCGTCGACGCGCGTTATCGCGCCCGCGCGGAGGCCCTGCTGGGTGTCGACGACCTGGTCCAGAACGTCGTCAACACCCTCAAGCAGGAGGGCGAGCTGAGGAACACCGTCCTCATGTTCACCACGGACAACGGCTTCTTCCACGGCGAGCACCGCGTTCCGCAGGGGAAGGTCCGGCTCTACGAGCCGTCGATTCGCCTGCCGCTCCTGATCCGTGGCCCCGGCGTCCCGAAGGGCGTCCACCGCCGTCAGCCTGTGGGGAACGTCGACCTGGCGCCCACGATCCTCGACTTCGCCCACGCAAAGGCGGGCCGTAAGGAGGACGGCATATCGCTGATGCCGCTGATGCGCGACAAGCGCGACTGGCCCGGGCGCGCCCTCGACCTGGAGACCTACTTCACGCCCGACACCACGGAGGATCCGGAGGATCCGCCGCTCAACTACCAGGGCGTGCGCACCGACCGCTACCTATACGCCAACTACGGCACCGGTGAGCAGGAGCTCTACGACCTGCGGAACGACCCGTTCGAGCTGCAGAACGCCGTCGCCAACCCGGCGTATGCGGCTGTCAAGGCGTCACTGCAGCGCCTGCTCGGCAGCCTGGCGAACTGCGCGGGGCGGACCTGCCGCGCCCGCCCGGCCGTGAAGCTCAGGGTCCGGAACTGCTCGACCGCTCGGGTCAACGGCAAGGGCACGCCGCAGGAGGCCACCTTCTACCTGCGCGGCAAGAAGGTCGGAAGCGACGCGAAGCCCCCGATCCGGACCCGCCTCCCGAACGCCTCTTCCGGGGCGTCGCTCGAGGCCGTGGTGAGCTCGCTCGACGGGCGGACGGTCAGCCTGACGCGGAAGCTGCGGGGCTGCTGACCGAACCGGCGAAGGCCCCGATCAGCTCCGCCAGGCGCTCGGGCTGATCCTCCGAGACGAACGTGTAGGAGTCCTCGATCCTCTCGAGCGTCGCGCCGCGGATCGTCTCGGCCAGCCTCTCCGCGTAGGAGAGTTTGAAGAAGCGATCCTCGACGGCCCATGCGAGCAGCGCCGGGCGATTGAACTCGCGCAGCCGCTCCGCGGCCTCGAAGGTGTACTTCGGGTCGATCCCCCGGAGCACCTTGACCGTGTCGCGGCGGACACCGCGATCCGAGAGGAAGGGCTCGACCCACTCGCGCGTTGGCGCAGCCGCGAGGTCGTGCTTGATCAGCCAGCCGTAGGCGAGCGGCAGGCGCCGCATCGGAGCGAGCCTCATCCCCTGGAGCAGGCCGTTGAGGAGTGGCGGCACCCGTGCCGCCCACTGCAGCGGCCGGAACGCCGGCGGCAGGAAGTTCTCGAACGCGTCGCAGTTGGTCAGCAGCAGACGCCCGATCCGCTCCGGATGGTGCGCCGCCGTGATCTGCGAGATCGCTCCACCCGTGTCGTTGGCGACCAGGGTGACGTCCTCGAGATCGAGCGCTTCGAGGAAGCCGGCGACGATCCGCGCGAGCCCCGCGGGGGAGAGATCGGCGTCGGGATTCATCGGCTGTGCGTGGGAGCCGAGCGGCAGGTCGGGGACGATGCAGCGAAAGCGGTCCTCGAGCAGCGGGGTCACCTTCCGCCACAGCCGCCCGTCGACGAGCAGTCCGTGGACGAAGACCACGGGTGGGCCCTCGCCCGACTCGCGGTAGCGGATCGTCCCCTGGGGGAGCGCGACCTCGTTCATGCCTGCCTCCTCAGGTTGCGGAGTTGCGTCTTCAGGAACTTGGGCCAGGAGCGCGGGGTGCGCGCCACGGCCTTGATCAGCGGAGTGGAGTCGAGGTAGGCGATGCGCTCGACGGCCTTGCCGTCGCGGAGCGTGATCCGGTCACATGTGTGCATCGTGAACGGGCGGTTGCCCACCGTACCCTCGAGGCGCAGCTCGATGTAGACGGTGTCACCGCCGGCCGCCCAGTTCTCCACCGTCCCGTGCAGGTCCGGGACGAGATCGAAGAGGGGCCGGGCGAACTGCTCGCGGAAGGCCTCCTTCCCGACGATCGGGCGGAGGGAGGGCTGGATCATCCGCACCTCCGGGTGGAGCCAGGGATCGAAGTGGTCGCAGAAGGCCTCCGTGTTGACCGGGTTGGCCCACCCTTCCGCGAACATTTCCACCCACGTCTTCGCCTTGGTGGCCGTTTCGTTCTCCGTCACGGTGGTCATGACGCGCCCCCCATCTGCCGCTGCATCGCCATCGAGTCGAGGTAGGTGTGCTTGCTGGAGACGAGGCCGTCACGGACTTCGATCACGTCGACGCAGTCGACCTCGACCCACGCGCCGCGGTCGCCGATCTCCTCGCCCTCCACCTCGATCGCCCGCTCGACGGTCCCGGTCATCGCCGACTCGAGCACCCAGTGATCCTCCCCGGCATGGAAGGCCCGCTCGGCGAAGTTGATGTCGGGCATCGTCGCGATGTAGCCGGCGAAAGCCTCGCGGACCGCGGCCTTGCCCTCGGCCGGGGCAGAGCCCGCGGCATGCGCCACGAACACGCAGTCGTCGGTGTGCAGATCCATGATCGCGTCGAGGTCCTGGCGGTTCCAGGCCTCTCCGTAGCGTTCGGCGAGCATCCGGATGGCGGTCGGTGCCTGGGTCGTCATTCAAGGCCTCCTCTAGTTCGCATACAGGCTGTATGTATATCTCACCTACAATCTGTATGTCAATGTGAACTCGGCACGGATCGGGCCGCTCCTTGCGGCCGGGGGCCGTGTTCTTGAGCCTGGCTAGACTTGAACGAGATGAAGACCGACATCCATCCCGAATACGTCCTCTCCCACGTGCACTGCTCGTGCGGAAACGACTTCTATACGCGCTCCACGAAGCCCGAGCTGCACGTGGAGATCTGCTCGCAGTGCCACCCCTTCTATACGGGCAAGCAGAAGCTGGTTGACACCGGCGGCAGGGTCGAGCGGTTCCGTCGCCGGGCCGCCAAGCGCGCCCGTTGAGCACCGAAGCCGCCTCATCGCTGAACGGATCGCGGCCGAAGGCCGCCCAGTCCGAGCGAATGCCGGATGGCAAGCCCGTGGCCGTGGGAGACGCGCCGATCGGCGGGCAGGCGGTTCTCGAGGGAGTGATGATGCGCGGCGTCTCGACGTGGTCGGTGGCGTGCCGCACGCCGGAGGGCCGGATCGACGTCACCTCCGAGCCGATCGTCTCCTGGGCGAAGCGCAGCCGGATCCTCCGCCTGCCGGTGATTCGCGGGGTCGTTGCGCTCGGCGAGTCGCTCAAGATCGGCTTCAAGGCCCTGGCGATCTCGGCCAACGCCCAGCTCGCCGATGGAGAGGAAGAGGAGGAGATCGGCGGCTTCACCTGGGGCCTGACGATCTTCTTCTCCCTGCTGCTCGCGGTCGGGCTCTTCTTCGTCATCCCGGTCGGCGCGACCAGCCTGATCAAGGGATGGCTCGGCTCGGCGCTCCTCTTCTGGCTGGTCGAGGGGGTGCTGCGGACGACGATCTTCATCGGCTACCTGGCGCTGATCAGCAAGCTCCCCGACCTGCGGCGCGTCTTTCAGTACCACGGGGCCGAGCACAAGACGATCTCGTGCTTCGAGGCCGGCGACGAGCTCACGCCCGAGCGGGCGCAGGTGTACTCGCGGCTGCACCCGCGCTGCGGCACCAGCTTCCTGCTGATCGTGATGGTGCTGGCGATCTTCGTCTTCGCGCCGATCGGCCTACCGGCCTGGTACTGGCTGGTCGCCTCTCGCATCCTCGGCATCCCGTTGATCGCCGGGCTCTCCTACGAGGTGATCAAGTGGGCGGGGAAGCACCGCAATAAGCGCTGGGTGCGCGCCGTGATGTGGCCGGGCCTGATGCTCCAGAACCTCACCACCCGCGAGCCGGACCTCGACCAGCTCGAGGTCGCGATCAGCTCGCTGCAGGCCGTGCTCGCCGTCGAGGATCCCTACGAGGCGAAGCGGGACCAGCCGATCGAGATCGTCGCGTAGTCGTCCGCAGTAAGAGGGTTCTCACCGGCGGCTAACCCTTCGCTAAGCCCGGCCTTCCACCATGGCCGGCATGAACCTCGAAGTCCACATAGACAAGGGCGAGTGCCTCGCCTACGGCGACTGCGCGGAGCTGGCCCCGGGCGCCTTCGAGGTCAGGAAGGTGGCCAAGTTGGTCGGGCCGGCGCCGTCCCAGCAGCTGATCGACGCCGCCCGGGCCTGTCCGTCGGAGGCGATCACGCTCGTCGACGCCGACACCGGCGAGCGCGTCTACCCCTGACCGGCGCCGGGCTTCAGGCCCGGGATCCGGAAGCGGATCGTCGCGCCCTCTCCGGGCGTGGAGCTCGCGCCGATCTCGCCCCCGTGCGCCTCGACGATCGCCTTGGCGATCGCCAGACCCAGCCCGCTGCCTCCCTGGGCGCGGCTGCGGCCCTCGTCCGTTCGGTGGAAGCGGTCGAAGATCCGGCCGAGCTGGTCGGGCTCGATACCGGTGCCGTCGTCTCGGACCGCGAACACGGCGGAGCCGTTGTCCGAGTTGATCGAGATGTCGATGTGGCCATCGGCGGCGGTGTGGCGCACGGCGTTGGCGACCAGGTTGCGGAGGACCTGAGAGAGCCGGTCAGGATCGGCGTCGAGCTCGCCATGGGCGGTCGACCCGACGCTGTAGTGCCGTGAGCCGAGCAGTGGCAGGTCTCGGCGGAGGTCCTCGACGAAGTCATCGATCGGCATCCGGCGGCGCTGCACGAGCTCGCCGCGCTCGGCCTTCGCCAGCGTGAGCATGTCGGTGGTCAGCCGCTCCATGCGCCGGACCTCCTTCATCAGCTCGTCCGCCTCGGCCTGGACGGCATCGCGGTCGCCGGCGTGGTCCGTGAGCTGCTCGATCCGCCCGCGCAGCACGGTGAGAGGACTCCTCAGCTCGTGGGAGGCGTCCGAGACGAAGTCCCGCTGCAGGCTGAAGCCCTCCTCGAGCCGATCCATCATGTGGTTGAAGGAGTCCGCCAGCACGCCGGCCTCGTCCTCGCCGCTGTAGTCGATCCGGTGCGTGAGGTCCCCGGAGTCAACCGCCGACGCAACCGCCGCCATCCTCCGGAGCGGGCGCGAGATCAGGTTCGCGAGCCAGATCGCGATCGCAACGGAGAGCACCAGGGCGCCGAGACCGACCGCGATGAAGCGGTTTCGCAGAGACTGGAGGGCCTGGTCCACCGACGTGAGGGGATCCGCCACTCGGAAGGTGCCGATCCGGATCCCACCCGCCAGCACCGGGTGGGTGAGGACTCGGAGCTCGCCGGTCTCGTCCGTGGAGATCGTCGTCAGGCCATCGCCCGCCGAGACGATCCCGCCGCCCTCCGTCTCTCCGCTCTCGCCGCCGCTCGAGCGGACCTCGGCCAGCTCCTCGTTCACGATCCGCACCTGGTTTGTGACCGGGGGGAGGCCCACCGGCGAGACGAGGTAGATGCGCGCCTCGGGGTGGTATCGCTGGCCGGCGACGAACCGCTCGCTTGCGGTCCGGAGGGTGGCCGGGTCGCGAACCCGGCCAGTGCTCAGCACCCGCTGCTGGTACTCCGCGTACTGCTCGTTCAGCTCCCGATCGATGCGGCTGCGCAGATTCGCGGCGGTCGTCTCATGCAGTGCGAAGAAGCTCGCCGCCACAGCGGCCATGCTCACCGCGGAGATCGCGAGCACCAGTCGCAGCCGGATCCCGCTCGGCACCCACCTACGCATCAGCGCTCACCAGCCGGTAACCGGCCGAGCGAACGGTCTGGATCGGAGCCTCGCCGTCGCCGTTGGCGAGCTTCCGGCGCAGGTATCCGATGTAGACGTCGAGCACGTTGGTTCCGGGGTCGTAGTCGTAGCCCCACACCGCGTTCAGGATCTGGGCGCGCGACAGCACCTGGTCGGGGTGGCGCATCAGGTAGGCGAGCAACTCGAACTCGCGGGCCGTCAGCTTCACGCCGCGGCCATCGCGATCGACGTGGCGGGTGCGGAAGTCGAGGCTGATCCCTCCGACCTCCAGTGACGTCGCGCTGGCCTGGCCCGGTTGGCGCAGGTGGGCCCTGATCCGGGCAAGCAGCTCGGCAAACGCGAATGGCTTGGTGAGGTAGTCGCTGGCGCCGAGATCGAGGCCGGTCACCACGTCGTCGGTCTCGGCGAGCGCCGTCAGCATGATCACGGGGAGGACCTCGTCGCTCTCCCGGATCCCCTTGACCACCTCCAGGCCGCTCTGCTTGGGCAGGAGGACATCCAAGATGACCAGCGCGTAGTCCCCGGTGCGCGCAAGCGCTAGGCCTTCCTCACCGTCGTAGGCGCAGGTGACCGAGTAGCCCTCGGCCTCGAGCCCGCGCTGGACGAACTCGGCGATCGGGCGCTCGTCCTCTACAACCAGGATGCGCATGCGGCCATGCTAGGTGGGCGCCGCCAGGCGGGCCACGATCCCCTAAGAGAACTCTCATCGGGGCCTTACGGGCTGTTCATCGCCCCGGTCGACTATCCCGGTTGTGATCTCAGCGCCGGACCAGCCCTACGTGGAGAACGACCGCCGCTTCAAGCTCTTCGGCTCGCACGTCCGCGTCCTGATCGGGGCGCCGGATCGGCCCGGGCTGCCCTCTCCCGAGGCGATGGGCATCCAGATCGAGTTCTTCCTGCGGCTCCTGCACCGCAAGCTCACCCGCTTCGACGAGGGCAGTGAGCTCTGCGCGCTGAACGCCGAGCCGGGAGAGTCCTGCTCGGTCAGCCCGACCCTCGCTGTGGCCGTCGACGCGGCCCTCTCGGCGGCGCGCCGCTCCGGCGGGCTCGTCGATCCGACCCTGGTCGGCGAGCTCGAGGACGCCGGGTACGCCACCTCGCGTGCCGAGCTTCCCCCCGCCCGGATCGATGAGGCGCTTTCCGTCGCCCCCGATCGCACGCCGGCCTCCCCGCGGGCCGACGCCCGCTGGCAGGAGATCTCGGTTGACCCTGTCCCCGGAGTGGTGACGCGCCCTGCCGGCGTCCGGATCGACACCGGCGGCAGCGGCAAGGGGCTCGCCGCGGACCTGGCGGCCGATCGCCTCGCCGGCTATTCGGCCTTCGTGGTCGACGCCGGAGGGGACCTGCGCCTTGGCGGGGATCGCCCGCCCGAGCGCGCCGTCCGCATCGATCACCCGCTCGCCGAAGATCCCGCTCACGAGTTCACGCTGGCCCGTGGGGCCGTCGCCACCAGCGGGATCAAGACCCGCCTCTGGCGCACGAACGACGGCTTCGCCCATCACCTGCTTGATCCCTCCACCGGCCAGCCCGCCTGGACCGGCGTGATCCAGGCCACCTCGCTCGGCGCCACGGCCCTGGAGGCCGAGACTCTGGCGAAGATGGCGTTCCTCTCGGGGTCCGAGCGCGCCCGGGAGATCCTCGCTTTGCATGGTGGGCTGATCGTCCTCGACGACGGGACCGTGGAGCTCTGCGGCGCCCTGGCCGAACGTTCCGGCGATCGCCGCGAGGCGGTGGCGGCGTGAACTCCTACACCGATCCCGGCCAGCACATCTTCTGGATCGCCAGCCGCGCCTTCGGCGTGGTCGCCCTGGTGCTCGTTGCCGTCTCTGTCGGAATGGGCCTCGCGATGGCGATGCGCGCCGCCAAGGGCCCCGGCGCGATGGCCAGGCTGAAGCAGGCGCACGAGGCGACGGCCCTGGCCGCGCTGATCTTCATCGCCGCACATGGGCTCGTGCTCCTCGGTGACACCTATCTTCGGCCGGGCCTGTCTGGGATCGCAATCCCCTTCGTGATGTCCAGCAAGCCGCTCTGGAACGGCCTCGGCATCGTCGGCGGATGGCTCGCCGCCCTGCTTGGCCTGAGCTTCTACGTGCGGCGCTGGATCGGCCCCGGGCTCTGGCGAAAGATGCACCGCTGGACGCTCGCCGTCTACGCGCTCGCGGTGGTTCACACCCTCGGTGCGGGCACCGACGCCCGGTCCTTCTGGCTGCTGGTGATCGTGATCGCGACGGTGGCGCCGCTCACCGTGATGGCGGCCGTGCGGCTGCTGCCGAGCGATGAGCCGGCCAGAGGGCGCCCGCGGCGCCGGATCCCGCTTCCCTCAGAGCAGCTCGCCGGCCCAGCCACTGCAAGCCCATACGACTACGAGCCCGCGCGATGACCCCCGAACCGAGATATCCAGACCGAGTCCCGCACCGCTACGCCGGGCGGCCGCGCACCGCGCGCGAGGCACGCGCCGACCGGGCACGGCGCTACTCCTCCCGGGGACCGGTGCAATCCACCAAGTCCCTGACGGCAAAGCTCGGCGTGCTGGGGGTCGTGGCGACACTGGCGATCGGCGGGCTGATCGCCGCGCAGATGGCGTCCGGCCAGGATCCGGCGCTCGGCCCGAAGGCCGCGAAGAAGGCCAAGAAGACTTCAGCGAACGACACGACGAACGCCTCCTCGAACGGGGCCTCTTCCTCCACGGGCAGCTCGGGAACCGATCCCTACACGCAGGCCTACGGCGGCGACGGCTACTACGGCTCCTCGAGCGGCTACTCCACGGGCTCCGGCTACTCCACCCAGCAGTCGGCGCCTGCGCCGGTCACCAGCTCGACCTCGTAGCTCAGCCCAGGATCGTCAGCACACCCAGCGCGAGCACGGACACCGCGATCAGCGCGAGTGCGACTCCGGTGACGATCCGCCCGGTGGTCCCGAGCGCCTCGTCGCCCATCAGCTCGGTGTCCGCGGCCAGACGCCGCATGACGGGGAGCATCACCAGCAGCAGCACCGCGTTGAGTGCCTGGGAGAGGAAGAGGATCGGAATCAGCGGCGCGCCTGGAATCAGCACGAGTACAGCCGCGATCAGCACGACGCCGCCGAAGCTCAGATAGAAGAGCGGCGCCTCGGCGAAGGTGTCGTTGACGTCGGCGGCCTTGCCCTGGGTCTCCGCGACGGAGTAGGCGGTCGAGAGAGGCACAACAGCGGCGGCGAGCAGCGCGGCGCCCAGGAATCCCACACCGAACAGGGTCGACGCCGAGGAGCCGGCGAGCGGCTCGAGCGCCTTTGCGGCGTCACTCGCGTCGTTGATGTCGATGCCATTGACGTGGAGGGTGGCGGCGCAGGCGATCACGACGAAGAACCCGATCACGCCGGTGAGCAGCGCGCCGACCACCACGTCCACGTTCTCGAAGCGCAGGTCCTTGAGGCGCAGGTGCTTGTCGGCCGCATAGGACTGGATGAAGACGAGCCCCCAGGGCGCCAGGGTCGTACCGATCGTCGCGACGGCCACCAGGACGGCGTCCCGGGTGAGCGGCAGATGGGGGACGACCAGGCCCTTGGCGGCCTCGCCCCAGTCGGGGTGGGCGAGCAGTCCCGAGACGATGTAGGTGACGAAGACCGCGCTCAATGCGAGCAGGACATGCTCGACGCGGAAGAAGGACCCGCGCAGCACCAGGGCCGAGACGGCGATGCCCGCCAGCGGAACCGTGGCGTAGCGGCTGATCCCGGCAAGCAGCTCGAGGCTTGCCGCCACCCCGGCGAACTCCGCGCACATCGTTCCCACGTTGGCCACCACGAGGGCGGCGAGGACGAGCCGGGCCTCCGTGACCCCGTGCTGCTGGCGAACCAGCGTCAGCAGGCCCTTCCGGGTGACCACGCCCATCCGTGCTCCGAGCAGGTGGAAGACGATCAGCGCCGCGGTGGAGACAGCGAGCACCCAGAGCAGCTCATAGCCGTACTTCGCCCCGAGGATGGAATAGGTGGTGATCCCGGCGGGGTCGTCGTCCGAGAGCCCGGCGAGGACGCCGGGGCCGACGACGGCGAGCAGAGCCCCGGTGTATCCGGCGCCCAAGAGTGCGGGGCGGTGGCGAAGCAGCCAGGCGTGCACATGGCGGCCGGGCCTGCCACGCGGGTGCCTGCGGACGGGATGGGCTTGATCGGGTGGGTGCGCGACAATCGGGAGCATGATCGATGAGCTGGTCGCCCAGATCGAGGATCGGTTCGCCGAGCTCGAGCGGCAGATGTCCGACCCGGCGCTGCACGCGGACCGGGAGCGCGCGGCCGAGGTCGGGCGGGAGTACCGCGAGATGCAGTCCGCGCACGAACTGGCGCGCGAATGGCTGACCCTCAAGGACGACCTCGAGGGAGCGCGCGAGCTGCTCGCGGAGGACGGAGACGACCCCGAGCTGAAGAAGGTCGTCGCCGACGCGCCGGCTCGGCTGGAGGAGCTCTCCGAGGAGATCCGCCTGGCGATGGTCGAGCGCGACCCGAACGACGACAAGAACGTGATCGTCGAGATCAGGGCGGGGACTGGGGGAGACGAGGCCGCCCTGTTCGCGGGCGACCTCTTCAAGATGCTGACCCGCTACGCGGAGCGCCGCGGCTACTCCGTGGAGACGCTCTCGCAGTCGCCCTCGGAAGTCGGCGGGTTCAAGGAGGTCACCTTCGCGATCAAGGGCGACGCCGCCTACTCCGTCTTCAAGTACGAGGGCGGCACGCACCGGGTCCAGCGGGTCCCGAAGACCGAGTCTCAGGGGCGGATCCACACCTCGACCGCGACCGTGGCGGTCCTTCCCGAGGCCGAGGAGGTCGACGTCAACGTCGATCCGAACGACCTGCAGGTCGACGTATACCGCTCCTCCGGGCCGGGCGGGCAGTCGGTCAACACCACCGACTCCGCGGTCCGGATCACCCACAAGCCGACCGGGCTCGTCGTCTCCATGCAGGACGAGAAGTCCCAGCTGCAGAACCGGGAGAAGGCGATGCGGGTGCTCCGCGCCCGTCTGCTCGAGCGGGAGATCGCCGAGCAGCAGGCGAAGATCGCCTCCGAGCGGCGCGCTCAGGTCGGATCCGGCGAGCGCTCGGAGAAGATCCGCACCTACAACTTCCCGCAGGACCGGATCACCGACCACCGCGTCAAGCACACCGCGAGCGGAGTGGACCGGGTCCTCGGCGGGGAGCTCGACGAGTTCACGGACGCGCTCGCCTCCGAGGAGAAGCGCCGTCGGCTCGAGGCCCAGACCGCGGAGACGGCCTGAGAGCCCAGACCTCGGCAGTCCGCGACGCGATGGAGGGAGCGGTGAGCGCGCTCAGCGCCGCCGGCTGTGAGACCGCCCGCCTGGACGCCGAGCTCCTCCTCGCCCACGCGACCGGCTGGGACCGTGCTCAGCTCGCCGCCGACCCCGATCTGCGCCTGCCGGTCGGAGCGTCCCGGGAGTTCGCCGAGATGGTCCGTCGTCGCGCCCGGCGCGAGCCAGTCGCCTACATCCTGGGGCGGAAGGGGTTCCGGCGAATCGAGCTGATCGTGGACCGGCGAGTGCTGATCCCGAGACCCGAGACCGAGCTGCTGGTGGAGGTCGCCACGGAGGTCGGCGCCGCCTCGGTCCTCGACGTCGGCACGGGGAGCGGCGCGATCGCCCTGGCCGTCGCCGACGAGCTCCCGGAATCGCGCGTTCTCGCAATCGACACCTCGATGGATGCGCTCAGGGTCGCCCAGACGAACGCGGAGCGGCTTGGGCTCGACGACCGCGTGGACGTCGTCTCGCGGGGCGTTGACTCGCTGTCAGAAGCCGAGCCAGGCACCGGATCCGTCGATCTGCTGGTGGCCAACCTGCCATATGTCAGCGAGGCCGAGTGGGAGGGGCTGGCGCCCGAGATCCGCGAGTACGAGCCACGCGCGGCGCTGGTGCCCGGGCCGACGGGACTGGAGGCCTTCACGGCGCTGCTCGAAGCTGTTCGCGCTCTGGCGAGGCGACCGGCCGTCGTCGCGCTCGAGATCGGAGCCGGCCAGGCTGCGGCGGTGTCGATGCTGGTTGACGCCGCCGGCTACGCGCAGGTCGAGACCCGTCGCGACCTTGCCGGTCATGACCGTGTTGTGATCGGGCGATGACCGAGATCGTCTCGATCGATGTCGACGGGCCGGACGCCGCGCGGTCCGCGCTCGAGCGCTGCGTGGGGGAAGGGGGCGTGGCGATCTTCCCGGCCGACACCCTCTACGGGCTGGCCTGCGATCCGCTCAACGCCGAAGCGATCGAGCGCATCCACTCGGTCAAGGGCCGAGGCGAGCGAAAGTCATCCGCCGTCATGTACTTCTCGCCGCTGGCGATGCGCGAGCTGGTCTCAGGGCTGGGGCCGAGGACCCGCGAGGCCGTGGCGGCGCTACTCCCGGGCCCCGTGACCCTGGTGGTTGCGAATCCGGAGCACCGCTACCCGCTGGCGTGCCGCGAGGACCTCGGGCGGCTCGGCGTGCGGCTGATCGAGGGACCGCTCGCCGGAGCGATGGCGCCCATCGTTCAGACCAGCGCCAACCGCACCGGCGAACCGGCGCCAAGGCGCTTCGAGGAGATCGACGGGCGGATCGTTGATCAGGCCGACGTCGCGATCGACGCGGGTGAGCTGATCGGCGAGCCCTCGACCGTCATCGACATCGCGGGCATCGATTCAGGGGGCCGCTGGGAGGTCCTGCGCGAGGGCGCCGTGCCTGTCGCGGATGTGAACGGCCTACTCGAGCCGATCGCCCCGCGCTAGCGAGCCGCCTCTTCAACCGCGGCCTGGGCCTCCTCGTGGCTCCTGAAGGCGCAGCCGCGCCGAAGCATCCCATCCCGGGGTTCCACCACCCAGGCGCCCTCGCTGTTCACCCGCTCCCCTGTTGCCTTCCTGGTGGCGTGCATCTCTCCCGGGACCAGCAGGCGGTCGCCGACCTCGCGGAAGGTCTCCAGGTCGACGTGCATCTCGGAGAACATCTCGTCGACGTCCTCGAACCAGGCGCGAATGCCGTTCGGCCCGTGGTAGCCGGGGTCGCCCTCCTCCCGGGCGGTCAGGAACGGATGCCACTCGCAGTCGGGGGTCCAGGCGGCGATCCAGGCGTCGGGGTCGCGTGCGTTGTAGGCATCGCGCGAGGCCTCGAGGAGCTTGCGATAGGGCGAGCCCACCGTCAGCTGGCCGCTTCCCCTCCCGCGGCGGCGAGCGCCTCGTCCAGCGCCTGGAAGAGCTCGACCCGGATCGCCTTGCCGTCGCGCAGCGTCCAGACCATTACGGCGTCCTGCCCGAAGGCCAGCCCTGTGGTCTTGCCGCGGGCGCGCGGCGTGAACTCGACGACCACCCGGTCGCCGACCCGCTGGAAGCCATGGGCGTCCCAGCGGATCTCGTCCATGACCTCGTCGAACGAATCGAACCAGCGGCGGACGCCGTCGTGGCCGCGGTAGGTGTCGGGCTCAGAGGCGAGATCGGGTGGCGTGGTCGCCTCGAACTCGGGATCGACGAGCGGGATGATCCCCTCGACCCCTCTCTCGTTGAAGGCATCGATTCCTCGCTGCACGATCTCGACGTTGCGCGTTGACACTGCTCTCAGCCTAGGACCCGGAGTCAGGCGCGAGCGTGAGATATGGCCGCAAGCGCGCTCTGGATGAACAGCTCCCGCGCCCGCTTCCACTCCGCGGTCGGACCCCGCTCGATCCGCTCCAGCACGAGCCCCTGGTTGCAGGCGTTGATCATCAGCGCCAGGGCCCGCACCTGGGAGCGCGGCGGGCCGTCCTCCGCGTTCCTGAGCAGGTCGGTGAGCACCCGCTGCCAGCCCTCGTTGACCTCGGTGATCGTGCGGCGCACCTCGGGCTCGACCACGGAGACCGCGGCCAGATCGAAGTAGAGGCGGGCGAGCCGCTCGTCTCGCCTGAGCAGGCGATCCACCCCGTCGGCCACGCCCCGGATGATCTCCTCGACGTTCGTCGCTTCCGCCACCGCACCGAGCGCCTCGGAGGTGATCAGCTCGGCGACAGCGCGGCCGCTGGCCTCGACGAGGCCCTGCTTGGAGCCGTAGTGGTAGACGACGAGGGGCTTGGACTCGCTGGCCCTGGCCGCGACCTTGGCGATCGTCAGCCCGGCGTATCCATCCGATTTCAGGACCTCGATGGCAGCCTCGAGGATCCGCTCGCGCGCGCCCGTCGAGGGCCGGCCCCGCCGGGCAGGTGCCGCCGCCTCCACTAGGCGGCGGCGAGCATGGCCGGGTCGAGGCCCATGGCGGCGAGCTTCTTCGAGAGTGACTTTGCCGCGTACTCGAAGATCTCCTTCGAGTGGTAGAAGGGCGTCTGGAAGTCGTACGGGTCGTCCACCCACGGCGGGACGAAGACGAGCGTGGCGACCGGCAGGCACTCCTTCAGCGTGTCCTCGACGATCTTCGCGTTGGCCTGATCGGCCTTGATCGCGTCCGCCAGGAACTTGACCCCGAAGCCGACGTGCCGGGATTCATCGCGATTGACGGCGGTGAACCCGGCGGTGAAGCCCGGGAACCAGCCGCGCTCCTTCATCGACTTGATCATGAATCTGGCCGCCGTCAGGGCGAGCATCCCCTCGATCACGATCATGTAGACGGTCACTCCCCGCACCAGGGACGGGAAGTCGCTCGGGTCCTTGCGCAGGTCCTCGGCGCACTCGTGGAGGATGCCGTTGAACAGCTTCTCCCAGTCATCGTTGACCACGTAGCGCTGCTTGTCGATCATCTCGCCGAGGCTGCCGGCCTCGATCCCGAAGACCTCGCGGTAGAACCCGTTCCAGAAGACGGTGTGCTTGGCCTCATCGGAGATCTGCGTGGTCAGGAAGACCTTTGCCTCGTGGGTGGGAGCCGCCATCGCGAAGGGGAGGAGCTCCAGGGTGACCCGCTCCTCGCCGAGGAAGAACTCCGAGAAGCCGAACTCGAGGAAGCGGCGGTCGTCGTCGGTGAACATGTTCGGGTCCGCCCACTGCTTGGCGTCCTCGGTGAAGTCGAAGTCCTCGGTGGACCAGTGCTGGCGCTGCCAGCGCATGAAGAGCTTCTCGTAGGAGGGGGCGGCCTCGACGATCTTGTCGAGGCCAGACATCACCTTGTCGATGTCGGCGTCCATCAGGACGGAGAGGGCGTCGTCCTCGGTCTTGAGCTCCTCGTGTCCATTGGTGGTGGCGGTGGCGTCGGTCATCTCTCTCCTCGGGATGGGGTGGCCGGGTGGAGCGGGCATTATTTACCGAATGGTCAGTAAATGTCAAGCCGATCGCCAGAACGTAAGGTGCCCCGGTGCTGATCGACGAGCTCATGCCCCGGTTCGATCGCAGCAAGGTCGAGACCGTGATTGTCGAGGCCGAGCCGGCCCGGGTCTACGCCGCCGTTCTCGAGGCCGACCTGATGAAGGCCTACAGGGGCAGCCCAACGATGCGCGCCCTGTTCGCGGCAAGGGGGGCGCCCTCGGCGGTGGCGAGGCGTGTCCGCAGGGAGCCCGCGCCGCCCGAGCCCGATGCGCTGCGCCTGGATGCCCTCGAGGACGAGGGGGAGTGGGTGAAGCTCGGCGAGGACTTCGGCAAGGAGCTCGTCTTCGGGGCGATCGGCCGCTTCTGGGGTCGCGACATCAGCTGGGAGACGATCCGGGGCGAGGACTTCAAGGAGTTCCGGCAACCGGGCTTCGGCAAGGTCGCCGCGAACTTCTCGGTCCGCAGCTACGGGATCGGCCGCACGCTCCTCACCTACGAGGCCCGCACGGCCGGGACCTACCCTCCCGCCAGCCGCGGCATCAAGCGCTACTGGGTGGTGGTGGGGCCGGGCATCGGCATCGTCCTGCGCGGGACCGTCCGTTACATCAAGTCACTGGCCGAGCGGCCGTAGCATCGGCGCGAGCCCATAACGTCTGTCAACCTTGACCGACCGACCCTGAGGAGCCCGAACTTGAGCGCCGTAGACCTGCCAGACGACTTCCAGACCGCCCACCTCGCTGAGGTCGACCCGGACATCGCCCGCGTTCTCGACCGCGAGCTCGCCCGCCAGCAGGGGACGCTCGAGATGATCGCGTCCGAGAACTTCGTCCCGCAGGCGGTGCTCGACGCGGCCGGCTCGGTGCTCACCAACAAGTACGCCGAGGGCTATCCGGGCAAGCGCTACTACGGCGGCTGCGAGGAGGTCGACGTCGCCGAGCAGCTCGCCATCGATCGCGCAAAGCAGCTGTTCGGTGCCGAGCACGCGAACGTCCAGCCCCATGCCGGCGCCCAGGCCAACAACGCCGCCTACATGGCGATGCTCGAGCCGGGCGACACGATCATGGGAATGGCCCTCGACCACGGGGGCCACCTGAGCCACGGGATGAAGCTGAACGTCTCGGGCAAGCTCTACAAGGTCGTCCCGTACCACGTGCGACGGGAGGACCTGCTCGTCGACATGGACGGGGTCGCGCAGCTCGCGGAGGAGCACAAGCCGAAGGTGATCGTCGCCGGCTGGTCGGCCTATTCGCGCCAGCTCGACTTCGCCGCTTTCCGCGAGATCGCCGACTCCGTCGGCGCGAGGCTGATGGTCGATATGGCGCACTTCGCCGGCCTGGTCGCGGCGGGCGAGCACCCGAACCCGGTGGAGCACGCCGACGTCGTCACCACGACGATCCACAAGACCCTCTGCGGCCCGCGCAGCGGGATGATCCTCTGCAGGGAGGAGCTGGCAAAGGACATCAACCGCTCGGTCTTCCCGGGCCAGCAGGGCGGCCCGCTGATGCACATCGTCGCCGCGAAGGCCGTGGCGCTGAAGATCGCGGCAAGCGAGGAGTTCGCGGCGCGCCAGCGTCAGACGATCGCGAACGCTCGGGCGTTCGGCGCGGAGCTGATCGCCGGCGGTCTCGACGTCCTCACGGGCGGGACCGACGTGCACCTGGTCCTGGTGGACCTGACGCCGACGGGCCTCGGGGGCAAGGAGGCCGAGGCGCGCCTCGAGGAGGTGGGGATCACGGTCAACCGCAACGCGATCCCGTTCGACGAGCGTCCGCCGATGGATCCCTCGGGCCTCCGGATTGGAACGCCGGCTCTCACCACCCGCGGGCTGGTCGAGGACGACCTGCGGGAGATCGCGCAGGTGATCGTGGCTGCGCTCTCAGAGGACTTCGATTCGCAGAAGGACTCGCTGCTCGAGCGCTCCCGCGCGCTGATGGAGCGGTACCCCCTCTATCCGCAGCTCTCAGCAGCCGCCGTCTAGATCCGCTTGAAGATCTGGGCCGACATGAGCGGGCCTGCGCACGTACTCGTGCTCCGGCCGATCATCGAGCGCCTGCGCGAGCTGGGCCACGAGGTGACCATCACGGCGCGGGAGTACACGCAGACCCTCGAGCTGCTCGACCTGCACCAGATGGACTACACGAGCATCGGTAAGCACGGCGGCGCCTCCCGGGTCCGCAAGCTGATGCGCCTGATCCAGCGGACCTCGGGGATGCGCCGCTTCGGCAAGGGCGCCGGCTTTGACCTCTCGATCGCCCACGGCTCGAACGACATCGCGATCGCCTCCCGGCTGCTGGGGATTCCGGAGGCCAACATGCACGACTACGAGTTCGCTGTCGCACAGCACCACGTCGGCTGCCGACTGGCGAAGCGGGTGATCTTCCCGGACTCGGTGCCGCCCGAGCGGCTGAAGCGCTTCGGCGTCGGCCCGGAGAAGCTCTTCCAGTATCCGGGGATCAAGGAGGAGTACTACCTGTTCGACTTCGAGCCCGATCCGGACGGCCTCGAGAAGCTGGGCGTGGACACCGAGCGTGTCGTCGTGGTCGTCCGCCCGCCGCCCGACGTCTCGCTCTATCACCGACGCTCGAACCCCCTCTTCCCGCAGGTGCTCGCGCGAGTAGGCTCTGACCCCGGTGTGCACGCGGTGGTGCTGCCGCGCACCGAGGAGCAGCGGACCTACGTCAAGGAGCTCGCCCTGCCGTCCCTGATCGTTCCCGATCACGCCGTCGAGGCACAGAGCCTGGTCGCCCTCGCAGACCTGGTCGTCTCGGCCGGGGGGACGATGAATCGCGAGGCGGTCGCGCTCGGCACGCCGGTCTACACGACGTACGGCGGCCGGCTCGGGGGAGTGGACGAGGCCCTGATCCGATCGAATCGGCTCCGCCCGCTCACCGATCCCCGTGCCCTCGAGCTGGTCAAGAAGACGGGGCAGGGAGAACGCACCCGCCGCGACCCGCAACTGCTCGTCGACCTGATGCTCGGAGCCGCCGAGCCGGATGGCGACACAGACTGAGCAGCCGAGTGCCGTCGCCGAGCAGGTCTCGGTCGTCTCCTCCGGGGTGTACGCGCCGCGACGCGTCGACGTCATCCTGCGCGGGCTCGACCTGCTGATCGCCGGCTCGGCCCTGATCCTGCTCTCGCCCCTCCTCGGCCTGCTCGCCCTGGCGACGCTCATCACCTCGGGGCGGCCCGTCCTCTATCGCGGCGAGCGCGTCGGGCGGGCGGGGCACGTCTTCACGATGTACAAGCTGCGAACGCTGCGGCCCGGGGCGGAGGCCCGGCTCGGCAACGTCTATGGCGAGGAGCTCAGCCGGCGGACCGAGGAGGAGGTGACGCTGGTTGGCAAGGCCGCGCGCCTCACCCACATCGACGAGGTGCCGCAGCTCTACAACGTGCTCCACGGCGACATGAGCATGGTCGGCCCGCGTCCGATCCGGCCGGCCTTCTTCAACCACATGTGCGAGGAGCTCCCGACCTACTGGCAGCGGCTTGTCGTCAGGCCCGGTGTGACCGGATTTGCGCAGACCAGGATCACTCGAGAGGACTCCTGGGAGGACAAGCTGATCCACGACCTCGAGTACATCGCGGACCGCTCCATTCGGCTCTACCTGCGGGTCCTCGGCGCGACGATGGCCCGGATCGTCAGCCTCACCCTGCGCGGCCGCGACCGCTGAGGCGTTTCTCACCTCGCTCCATCAGGCGGGCGCTCTACCTGCCAGGGAACGATCGCATGTAAGTCCATACGTCGAGCGCCCTAGACTCGCGCGCATGTGCGGGATATGCGGTCTCGTCAGCCTCGACGGGGCCACGGCCCCCGATCCCGCGGCGCTCGCCGCGATGAACGAGACCTTGGTCCATCGAGGCCCGGACTCCGACGGCTCGATGATCGACGGGCCGTGCGGCCTGGCGATGCGACGGCTCTCGATCATCGACCTCGCCGGCGGCGATCAGCCGATCGCCAACGAGGACGGCCGGATCCAGGTGATCCAGAACGGCGAGATCTACAACTACCGCGAGCTGGTGGACGAGCTGCGTGGGCGCGGCCACACCTTCTCGACCCACAGCGACACGGAGGTCCTCGTCCACCTCTATGAGGACCGCGGGCCGGCCTTCGTCGAGGCGCTCCGCGGGATGTTCGCGATCGCGCTCTGGGACGCCCGGCATGGTCGCCTGGTGCTGGCGCGAGACCGCTTCGGGATCAAGCCCCTGTACTACCGCGTGGCCGGCGGGACGGTGTCGTTCGCCTCGGAGCTCAAGGCCCTCCTCCGCCAGCCCGGCTTCTCCCGGGAGATCGACCCGGAGGCTCTGGAGTCGTATCTCGCCTTCAACTCGATTCCGGCGCCACTGACGATCTTCAAGGAGGCGCGAAAGCTGCCGCCCGGGCATCTCCTCGTCGCGGAGAGGGGAGAGGTGACGATCTCGCGCTACGCCCGGCCGACGCCGGTGGCGGAGAGCGACGTGCGCACCGACAGCGACGACGTTCTCGCCGAGGAGCTGCGGGGGCGGCTGCGCGACTCGGTCCGCGCGCACCTGGTCTCCGACGTGCCGGTGGGCGTGCTGCTCTCGGGCGGCGTCGACTCCGCCGCGCTGACGGCGATGGCCGCGGGCGAGAGCGGCTACCAGGTGAGCACGTTCTCGATCGGCTTCGAGGAGAGCTCCTTCGACGAGCTCGGCCAGGCGCGGCTGGTGGCCGAGCGCTACGGCACCGACCATCACGAGCTGATCCTGCGGCCGGACGCGGTCGACCTCCTGCCGCGGCTGGTCGAGGCGTTCGACGAGCCCTTCGGCGACTCCTCGGCCCTCCCGACCTATCTCGTCTCGCAGCTGGCGGCCGACACGGTGAAGGTCGTCCTCTCCGGCGAGGGCGGGGACGAGCTGTTCGGCGGCTACTACACCTACGTGGCGGACCGGCTCGCCCCGAGGGTCGGGCGCGCCGCCCCGTTCCTGCGGCCGCTGGTCGAGCTGCTGCCGAGCTCGTCCTCCAAGGTGAGCTTCGACTACAAGGCCAAGCGCTTCATGCGGGGCGCGCACCTGCCCCCGGTCGAGCGCCATCACGCCTGGAAGGAGATCTTCACTCCGGACGCCCAGGATGAGCTGCTCTCGGAGCCGCGCGTCTCCGATCCGCTCGACCTCTACCGCGCCAGGTATGCCGAGACCGAGGGGGCCCAGGACCTCGCCCGGCTCCAGGACCTCGACCTGGGGATCTACCTGGTGGACGATCTCCTGGTGAAGACCGACCGGGCCAGCATGGCTCACTCGCTGGAGACCCGAGTCCCCTTCCTCGATCCGGTCGTCGCCGAGCTCGCCCTGGCGCTCGAGACCCGTCAGAAGGTCCGAAGCTTCTCGAAGAAGCGCCTGCTCCGCCAGGCGGTGGGGCCGCTCCTGCCGAGGGAGATCATCCGCGGCCGCAAGCAGGGCTTTTCGATCCCGGTTGCCGCCTGGCTTCGCGGCGACCTCAAGACGTTCGCGCGAGACGTCCTCTCGCCGGCGGCCATCGAGCGCCAGGGCTACCTGAACCCCGAGGCGGTCACCAGGGTGCTCGATGAGCACATCTCGGGCAAGGAGGACCTGAGCCGGCAGATCTGGGGCCTGCTCAACTTCACGCTCTGGTTCGAGCGCTACGCCCGCGAGCCGGCGGGCGCTGGGGCGGGCGCCGTGGGCGGGGCGGGCTGATGCCGGACACCATCGACGCCCTGTTCGCCTTCATCTTCGCCGGGGCCGCGGTGTGGACCCTGGTTCCGGCCACCGAGTCTCTCGCCCGCGGGATCGGCGATCGGGCGATCGACTATCCGAATGAGCGAAGCCTGCACGAGTATCCGACCCCGAAGCTGGGTGGGCTCGCGGTCCTCGTGGCCGTGCTGATCGGCGGCTCGATCTTCCTGCCGTGGGACCATGAGACCCGCTCGATCCTGGCCGGGGCGATCGTGATCACGACGGTCGGGGTGATCGACGATCTCGTCGATCTCCCGGCGGGGGTCAAGCTGCTCGGGCAGACGGCCGCCGCGATCATCCCTGTCGCCTCCGGGGTCACCGTCGACACCTTCACGCTGCCCTTTCTCGGCCGGATCGACCCATCCTCCGTCCAGCTCTTCGACCCTCCCGGCATCGGCGCGATCGACCTCGGCCAGGTCCTCACGGTGTTCGGCATCGTCGCCGTCGCCAACGTGATCAACCTGATCGACGGCGTGGACGGCCTGGCCGCCGGCGTCTGCCTGATCTCGGCGGGCGCGCTGGCGGCGATCGCGCTGTCGCTGGACCGCAACGCGGCCGGGGTGCTGGCCGCGGTGACGGCCGGTGCGTCGCTGGGATTCCTGCGGCATGGCTTTCCTCCGGCGTCGAGCTTCATGGGGGACACGGGATCGAACCTGCTCGGGTACCTGATGGCGGTGATCACGGTCCAGGGTGCCCTGAAGACGAATGCCGTGGTCGCTTTGTTCTTCCCGCTCGCGGTCCTGGCCGTTCCCATCCTGGACACGAGCTTCGTCGTCGCCAAGCGGCTCAAGTACAAGCGGCCGATCTACCGGGCCGATACCGAGCACTTCCATCACCGCCTGGCCCGCATCGGCTTCAGCCAGCGGAAGACGATCACCTACCTCTACGGCTGGACGCTCATCCTCGCGGCGGTCGCGCTCGCCCTCCGCTTCGTTCCCTACAGCGACAACCACGGCCACTTCGACGCCGTCTGGACCACCTTCATGGGCCTCTGCCTGGCCGGCGCGCTGGCAGCGAGCATCTACGTGATCCACGTCCTGGAGATCCTGAAGCTCCGCCGGGTCCGCCTGCGACAGCTCGTCGGGCTCAGGGGCCCGGCCGCGCCGCCTGACGAGGCGGAGGTGGACGTCGCGGTACAGCACGAGCTCGACACCGGCACCTTCCGCGCAGTGGACCCGTCAACCGGGGAGATGACGGCAATCGATCCGGACACCGGTGAGATCGAGGCGGTGACCCCTCAGACGGACGTCACGGCGAGCCCACCGCCTGAGCAACCTGCTCGCGCCCCCGGTAGACGCGGCTCATGATCGTGCCCTGGCGCACGCCGAGGGCACGAGCCGCCTCCGCGTAGCTCAGGCCCGCCACGTCCACCGCGGCGACGGCCTCTCGATAGGGCTGAGGCAGCTCAGCCAGGGCATCGAGCACCGCCCCCGCCTCGAGCGAGGACTCCGGATCGCCCGCGGAGGTCGGCATCGGCAGCTCGTCCGGGGACTGCTCCCGTGAATCGGTCGCCGCTCGGCGGGTCCGTTCGCCGCGGAGGTGGCTGTACCAGACGTTTCTCAAGGCCTTGATCAGGTATCCGAGGTCGTCGTCACGGCGCAGAAAGCGGGGGCGGGCGAGGACCTTGACGTAGGTCTCCTGGACCAGGTCCTCCGCGAGCTGACGAGATCCACAGAGCGCGCACGCCGCTCGAAAGAGCGCGTCGATGTGGTCGCCTGCGGTCTCGGGATCAAGCCGGCGTCCCTCCCCCTGAACGAGCATTGCGCTCAGAACGACACCGCCCCGTCGCCCTTCCAGGTGGCGAGCTTGATCAGCTCGTGGTCGCCGACGTCGGCGCTCGAGAGGACACAGGTCCTGCCGTCGCGCCACCAGGTGACGACGCGGCGACCGCCGTCGGAAAGCGCATGAAGGTTGACGCCGTTGCTCGCTGCCGGCCTGGACCCGCCTGGGGCGCGGATTCCCTTCCCCGAGACGATCGTGTAAGCGACGCGCCGCGCGCCGTGCTCGTAGAAGACGGTTCGCGCGGAGCGGTCCCCGAGATCGTCGGTGCGCGTTCCGGCGTCCCGCCAGCCGAACTCTCCGCGCCAGTTCGGGAAGGACACGCCTTCCACGTCCGCGGCCAGCAGCTTCTCGTTGCCGGGGGCGGCGGCGACCTGTGCCGTGGCCGGGCGGTCGGCGAGCCGGGCGGCCTCGACGACGGTCGGGCTCCCGCCGCCAGACGGCACGAGCAGCACCGCGGCGAGGGCCGCCGCGGCGACCGCGCCCGCCAGGGCACCGGCGAGCGCGAGACGCCGCCTACGCGCCGGCCGCGACGAGGCCGTGCTCTGGGCGGCGATCCGCGCGCGCAGGCCCGGTGTGGCGCGCAGGTCGAGGCCACGCAGTGCGGCGGCGCCGGTCCGCTGGCGCTCCAGCGCGGCGCGCAGGGTGGGGGAGTGCGCAACGTCGGCCTCCAGCTCCGCGCGCTCCCAGCCCTGGAGGGAGCCGTCCGCGAGCTGGGCCAGCCGGCGGAGGGTTCGCTCGTCGAGCACGTGTCGTGCGGGATCGGGGCTCATGCGTCCTCATCGGTGAAGACGCGGGCGCCGCCGAAATATTCCTTCGACTTCACAGGAATAAATACGGGTGCGAGCCGTCCTTGGCCTTTGAAAGCAACCCAAGGAGCTCGAAATGCGAAAGATCGACAAACGGGCCTTCCGGCCCACCCCGGCACTGGTAGTGGCGTTCGTCGCCCTGTTTGCGGCGATGGGCGGGATCGGCTACTCGGCCGTGAAGCTGAAGCCGAGCAGCGTCAAGACGAAGAACATCAAGACCGGCGCGGTGACCACCGACAAGCTCGCCGACGGCGCCGTGACGACGCCGAAGCTGGCACCCGACGCGGTGGCCCCCAACGCGCTCAACGCGAACAACGCGATGAACGCCGCGAAGCTCGGCGGGGCCGCCCCCGGCGAGTGTCAGACCGGCTGGCTCAAGGCCTCCGCGGTGGTCGACACCACGAACCTGAACGATGCTCAGCCGGACGCCGTCGTTCCCGGCTTCGACTGCGCCAGCCACGCTGCTGACGCGGTGAGCATCCACAGGGATGCCGTCGGCAGGTACACGGTCACCCTGGCCGGCATCGACTCGGGCACCGTGGTCGCGGGGATCAGCGGCGCGAATCCCGCGAACGCCGTCACGGCGGCCTCCCCAGTCATCGATGGCCAGGTGATCGTGAAGGTCTGGAACAACGGCGACGCGGCTTTCGTCGACGGGAAGACGTTCTCGCTGATCGCGTTCTGACAGGACCCTCGATCGAGCGAAGGTCCCACGTCCGGCATACCTCTCGCCCGGGCGCGGTCACCCCAAGCGGCCCGCCGGCTCGACCGGCGGGTCGCTTTTCGTTCCGGCGCTGCCGGGGCCTGATAGACGCTCCGCCGTTGGAGTCCAGACGCTAGGATTCGCCGCCCCTCCGGGCCTGCCCGGGGGGAGATGCGGCGCCGGGGTTTGTGTCCGTCGCATTGTTCGGTTGGGGGGACAAGGACTTCATGCGCTCGTTCGACATCGACAAATCAGAGGGACCGCCTATGCGTCGGCGTGGGGATGGCTCTTGTCTACGCTCGCTCTAGACGGACCCAGCGCCGTCGGGACATCCCGCATGGCCATCGCACTTCGCTACGTCGACCTCGCCCTGCTCGCGGCGGCTCTGCCGGTGTTCATCGCTGCCGATCTGCCGATGATCGCCTACGCGGTCATCGCCGTCGTCTGGCTTGCGCAGCACGGAATCGAGATCCTGACCAACAGAGCCGTGCGCCGCGCGGCCGCGCGGGGGGACCGGCAGGCCGCGATGGGATGGGTCGGGGCCACGACGCTCGCGCGGGTCTGGACCATCGCCCTCGCTGTCCTGTTGGTGGGCGTGCTCTCGAGCAAGGACGCCGGTCTCGCCGCGGCGGTGCTCGCCGCAGTCCTGTTCACGGTCCATTTCGGCGGCCGCCTGCTCTCCAGGTTCATCGCGCCCCCTGAGGAAGCCGGGCCGGTCTGATGTCGTCATTTGTCTCCAGCCTCTCGACCAAGCAGAAGGTCCTGACGGCCGCCGGGATCTACTTCGGGATCACGATCCTGCTCCTGCTGATCGCCGGCAGCCAGGGCAAGAACGAGGAGTTCAAACCGCAGAACGAGTTCAAGCTCGACAATTGGATCTCGATCAAGCTCGGTCCCGCCGACCTCTCCATCAACAAGTTCGTCGTGTATCTGGTGCTCGCCAGCGCGCTGACGATCTGGGTCATGGTCTACATCGCGCGCCGCATGCAGATGAGGCCGAACCGCGTGCAGACCGCGGTCGAGGTCGCCTTCGACATGACCAAGAACAACATCACCGGCGGCAATCTCGACGGCTCCTACGCCGTCAAGTGGTTCCCGTTCATCGCCACGCTCTTCTTCTTCATCGCCTTCTCCAATCTTCTGGGCTACCTGCCCCTGCCCACGAACACCGAGAACGAGATCGCGATCTTCGGGCTCCAGATCCCGGCCTTCGCCATCTATGCGGCGACCGCGAACATCTCGTTCCCGCTCGTCCTCACCCTGATCGTCTGGTTCAGCTACCACGTCGAGGGCATCCGGGCAAAGGGTCCGATCGGCTACCTGAAGAGCTTTCTGCCCGCCGGGCTCGAGGACATGAACCCGATCGGGAAGGCGCTGATCTTCGTGATCGAGCTGCTCTCACACCTGATGCGGCTGGTTTCGCTCTCCGTACGACTCTTCGCCAACATCCTCGCCGGCCACCTCCTGCTGCTCTTCATGGGCGGCGGTCTGGCGGTTCTGCTCGGCCTTGCGGCGCTCGGATCGCTCACGTTCCCGCTCGCATTCGTCTTCTTCGTCTTGGAGGTGGGGCTGATCGCAACGCTTCAGGCGTTCATCTTCGCCACCCTCTCAGCCATCTACATCGGCGGCGCAGTCGCCGAGACGCACTAGAAAGGAGCAGTGTCAATGGATTTCTTGACCCCGATCGCGCAAGCGTCGAGCGGGATCACCGACACCGGCATCACGGACGCCGGCAAGGCGATCGCGCTGGGCGTCGGTGCCGGGCTCGGTTCGATCGGAGCCGGCATCGGGATCGGCTTCATCTTCGGTAAGGAGATCGAGTCGGTCGCACGCCAGCCCGAGATGAAGGACGACCTCCAGTCGATTCGCTGGCTGGGCTTCGCCCTCACCGAGGCCGTCGCGTTCTACACGTTCATCTTCGGCCTGATCGCTTTCTTCCTCTAGGCCGTTGGAACCGACGACGCACATAGTCGCCTCGAGCGGAAGCTTCCTGGTCAGCCCGGGCCTCGGGCTGATGATCTGGACGCTGATCGTCTTCCTGTTCACGATGTACGTGCTCAGCAAGGTCGCGTTCCCGCGGATCCAGGAGGCGCTCGACAAGCGCGCCAACGCGATCCGCGAGTCGATCGACCAGGCGGAGAAGACCCGCGAGGAGGCGGACAAGATCCTCGAGGAGTACCGCAGCCGCCTGAAGGAGGCCCGCGAGCAGGCCGACGAGATCGTCGCGCGCGCCCGCAAGGCCGCCGAGTCGACGAAGACCCAGGCAGCCGACGAGGGGCGCGAGAAGCGCGAGGAGCTGCTCGCCGCCGCCCGCCGCGACATCGAGGCGGAGACGCGCCGCTCCCTGGAGCGCATCCGCAAGGAGGTCGCCGATTTGACCGTGCTGACGACGGAGAAGGTCACCCGAAAGTCGCTCACGGGGGATGACCAGAAGCGCCTGATCGACGAGGCGCTCGCCGAGGTCGACTTCTCCTCACTCAGCGGCAATGGGGCCGCCACCGAGGAGGCCGCCAGCTAGCGATGGAGCACATCGCCCGGGTATATGCGGACGCCCTCTTCGGGGTGGCCAAGGAGAAGGGAAAGCTCGACGTGATCCGCGAGCAGCTCGGCCAGTTCGCCGACGCGCTCGCGGACAACCGCGAGATGCAGCTCTTCTTCTTCAGCCCGTACTTCTCGTCGACCGAGAAGGGCGATGGCCTGAAGAAGGCGATCGCCGGCGCCGAGCCCGAGCTGGTCAACTTCCTGGAGCTGCTGATCGAGAAGCACCGGATGCCGGTGCTCTTCCGGATCCGGCGCCAGTTCGACTCGCTCTGGGACAAGGAGAACAAGCGGCTCGGCGTCACCGTGACCAGCGCGGTCGAACTGGACCCCGAGGTCGCCAAGCGGATCGGCTCGGAGATCGAGGAGCAGACCGGCAATGAGGTGGAGCTGGAGAGCCGGGTCGACCCGGACATCCTCGGCGGGCTGATCGTGCAGGTCGGAAACATGGTCTTGGACACGAGCATCAAGAACAGGCTCGAGAAACTGAGAAAGAGCGTCGCCCAAGCGGCGTAGGAAAGGAACAAAGCCGCACATGGAAATCAAGCCGGACGAAATCGCAAGCATCCTGCGCGAGCGGATCGAGGGCATGGACACCGACTCGGCCGATCTCTCCGAGGTCGGAACCGTGCTCGAGATCGGCGACGGAATCGCCCGAATCCACGGAGTCGACAACTGCATGTCGCTCGAGATGCTCGAGCTGCCGCACGACGTGGTCGGGCTGGCGCTGAACCTCGAGGAGGACAACGTCGGCGCCGTGCTCTTCGGCGAGTGGGACAAGGTCTCGGAGGGCGACACCGTGAAGCGCACGGGCAAGCTGCTCGAGATCCCGGTGGGCGAGGAGCTGCTCGGCCGCCTGGTCGACCCGCTCGGCCGTCCCCTGGACGACAAGGGCGAGCTCAACACCTCCGAGACCCGCCCGGCCGAGTTCAAGGCCCCCGGCGTGGTTCACCGCCAGCCGGTCGAGGAGCCGATGCAGACCGGGCTCAAGGCCGTGGACTCGATGATCCCGATCGGCCGCGGCCAGCGCGAGCTGATCATCGGCGACCGCCAGACCGGCAAGACCGCGATCGCCATCGACACGATCATCAACAACAAGGACTCCGACGTGATCTGCATCTACGTCGCGATCGGCCAGCGGATGGCGACGGTCGTCCAGGTGATGGAGACCCTGGAGGAGAACGGCGCGATGGAGAACACGATCATCGTCGCCGCCCCCGCCGACGAGGCCGCGCCGATCAAGTACATGGCTCCCTACGCGGGATGCGCGATGGGCGAGCACTTCCTCTACCAGGGCAAGCACGCCCTGTGCGTCTATGACGACCTCTCCAAGCACGCGGCCGCCTACCGGCAGATGTCACTGCTTCTGAGGCGCCCGCCGGGCCGCGAGGCCTACCCGGGCGACGTCTTCTACCTCCACTCGAGGCTGCTCGAGCGCGCCGTGAAGCTCTCGGACGAGCAGGGTGCCGGCTCGCTGACCGCGCTGCCGATCATCGAGACGCAGGCCGGCGACATCTCGGCCTACATCCCGACGAACGTCATCTCGATCACCGACGGGCAGATCTTCCTCGAGACGGACCTCTTCTATTCGGGCGTCAGGCCGGCGATCAACGTCGGCACCTCGGTCTCCCGCGTCGGAGGCAACGCGCAGACGAAGGCGATGAAGAAGGTCGCCGGCCAGCTGCGCCTTGACCTCTCCCAGTACCGAGAGCTCGAGGCGTTCGCCCAGTTCGGCTCCGAGCTCGACCCCGAGACCCAGAAGCAGCTCGCCCGAGGCGAGCGGATGGTCGAGGCGCTCAATCAGAAGGAGCGCCAGCCGATGCCGGTGGCCGAGCAGGTCGCATCGATCTACTCCGGTACCGAGGGCTACCTCGACCGGATCAAGACCGAACGGGTCGGCGATTTCCTCGAGGACCTGATCGGCCGCCTTCACTCGGAGAACCAGGACCTGCTCGACCGGATCAACGAGACCGGCCAGCTCTCCGAGGAGGACGAGGAGGCTCTGGGGAAGTCGATCGCGCAGATGGTCGACGACTTCGGACCCGACTTCGACCAGGAGGGCAACCCGCTCGAGGAGGGCGAATCCGACCGGATCCACGACGAGGAGCAGCGCGAGACGCCCTCCGAGGAGAGCGGCAGCGGCTCCGAGGACGGCGAGTCGGGAAAAACGACTGAGCCCGAGGAGGCGACGGCTACGGTCTAGCCATGGCGACTCGCAAGGAAGTCAAGAGCCGGATCTCCTCCGTCAAGAACGTGCAGAAGATCACGCGCGCCATGGAGATGGTCGCCGCCGCGCGGCTGCGCCGGGCGGAGCAGCGGATCGACGCGCTGCGCCCGTATGCGCGCGAGCTGCGGAAGATGACCCGCCAGGTCGCCGAGGCGGCCGGGCAGGAGGCGCGCAACCTGCCGGTTCTCCAGCAGCGCGATGAGGAGCGCAACGTCGGGATCCTGCTGATCACCGGCGACCGCGGCCTCGCCGGCTCGTTCAACTCGCAGATCATTCGCGCCGGCGTCCAGGAGCAGCGCGAGGTGCGCGGCAACGGAGCCCAGGCGCGGTTCTCGGTCGTCGGGCGCCGCGGCGTCTCGACGATGCGCTTCCGCGGCGAGGAGCTGCACGGCGAGTACGTGGGCTTCACGGACCGCCCCTCTTTCGCGGACGCACGTGAGATCGCGGACAAGCTGGTCGCCTCATACGTCGACGAGGAGCTCGACCGCGTGGAGCTGGTCTACAACAAGTACGTCTCGCCGTTGACCCAGTACGTGTGGCGGCAGACGCTGCTCCCGATCCAGCAGGCGGAGGTACTGGGGGAGGGCGCGGACGACGAGTCGGATGAGCCCGAGGGCGAGGACGACTCGCTGGCCGAGGCTCACCGCAAGGCGCTCTGGGTCTACGAGCCCGAGCCGGAGGAGCTGCTGGCAGAGCTTCTCCCCGAGTACGCGCAGCTCTCGGTGTACCGGGCGCTGCTCGAGTCGACCGCTTCGGAGCACGGCTCGCGCATGACCGCGATGCGGAACGCCGCCGAGAACGCAAAGGACGTGATCAGCGACCTCACCCTGGAGATGAACCGCGTCCGCCAGGCCGAGATCACCCAGGAGATCCTCGAGGTCGTCGCGGGCGCCGAGGGCGTCAGCTAACAAACTTGGAATAGCGAAGGAGACGAATGGCCGACAACGGAAACAGCAACATGGGAACCGTCGAACAGGTGACGGGCGTCGTCATCGACGTCGTCTTCCCCGACCACATCCCCGAGATCTTCACGGCGCTCAAGATCGAGGTTCCGCCGGAGGAGAGCCGCACAGAGCTCAACCTGATCTGCGAGGTGCAGCAGCACCTCGGCGACGATCGCGTCCGCGCGATCGCCATGGACGCCACCGACGGCCTCCGTCGCGGCGACAAGGTGATCGACACCGGCGGGCCGATCACGGTCCCGGTCGGCGAGGCGACGCTCGGCCGCATCTTCAACCTGCTGGGCGAGCCGATCGACGAGGGCGGCGACGTGCAGGTCGAGGAGCGCTGGCCGATCCACCGCCGCGCCCCCGAGGTCGAGGACCTCGCTCCCTCCCAGGAGATCCTGGAGACCGGCATCAAGGTCGTGGACCTGCTGGCTCCCTACGCCAAGGGCGGCAAGGTCGGCCTGTTCGGCGGCGCCGGCGTGGGCAAGACGGTTCTGATCCAGGAGCTGATCCGCTCCATCGCCGAGGAGCACGAGGGCCTCTCCGCCTTCTGCGGCGTCGGCGAGCGCTCCCGTGAGGGGAACGACCTCTGGCTCGAGATGAAGGAGTCCGGGGTCATCGACAAGACGATGCTCGTCTTCGGCCAGATGAACGAGCCGCCCGGAGCGCGTCTCCGAGTCGCTCTGTCGGGCCTGACCATGGCGGAGTACTTCCGCCAGGGCGGCCAGGACGTGCTGCTCTTCATCGACAACATCTTCCGGTTCGTCCAGGCCGGCTCCGAGGTCTCGGCACTGCTCGGGCGGATGCCCTCCGCGGTCGGCTACCAGCCGACCTTGGAGACGGAGATGGGCGACCTCCAGGAGCGAATCACGTCGACGAGAGAGGGAAGCGTCACCTCGGTCCAGGCCATCTACGTGCCGGCCGACGACCTCACCGACCCGGCCCCGGCGTCGGTGTTCGCCCACCTCAACGCCACCACCGTGTTGACCCGCTCCCTGGTGGAGCAGGGCATCTACCCGGCGGTGGATCCGCTCGACTCGACGTCGACGATCCTGAAGCCGGAGATCCTCGGCGAGGAGCACTACGACACGGCCACGCGGGTCCAGGAGACCCTGCAGCGCTACAAGGAGCTGCAGGACATCATCGCGATCCTCGGGATCGACGAGCTCTCCGACGAGGACAAGCAGACGGTGTCGAGAGCGCGGAAGATCCAGCGCTTCCTCTCGCAGCCGTTCTTCGTCGCGTCCCAGTTCACGGGCCGCGAGGGCGAGTACGTGCCCGTCGAGGAGACCGTCCGCAGCTTCAAGGCGATCGTGGACGGCGAGCACGACGACATCCCCGAGCGGGCCTTCTACATGCAGGGGACGATCGACCAGGTGATCGAAGCCTCGAAGAAGATGCGTGCCGAGGAGCCCGAGCAGGCGGTCGAGGCCGAGGCCTCCGAGCAGGAAGGGAAGGCCGAGGAGTCGGGCGACACGGAGGAGTCGGGCGACAAGGAGGAGGCGGCGGCTTAACCCATGGCCGGCGAGCACAACCTGAACGCGCGCGTCCTCACCCCCGAGGGGGAGGTCTTCGGCGGCGAGGTGCAGCAGCTCTCCACCCGCACCGCGGTCGGCGAGATCGGCATCCTCGCGAACCACGTGCCGGTGCTGGCGCGGCTCCGCCCTACGGAGCTGCGGCTGCACATGCCCGACGGCGAGGTCCAGCGCTGGGCGCAGGCCGAGGGCTGGCTGCAGGTCTTCGCGAACCGCGCCACCGTCCTGGTCGGCGAGGCCGTCCCACCGGAGAACCTGGACGAGGGCGAGCTCCGCAGCCGCGTCGAGGACGCGGAGGCGAGGCTCCGCGAGTCCGAGGAGAATTCCGGCGCCCACACGCAGGCACAGCGCGACAAGGACCGCGCCGAAGCGTTCCTCGAAGTCGCCGGCTCGCAGAGCTGATCCCCACTCCAGGGTCGGGTCTTGCGTTCCAACACCTGTCGTATTGCAAGACCTGACCCCGCCTAGGATGGCCCAGTGGACGAACTCGCCCTCGCGCAGCGACTGATCGCCTTCGACACCTCGAACGCCGAGGGCCTTCGCCGTGCGGCGGAGTTCGTCGGCGGTTGGCTCGAGTCGAACGACATCAAGGCGTCTCAGACCGAGTCGCGCGGGCTTCCCGTAACGACGGCCGAGGTCGGGCCTGCCGACGCGCCGACCCTGGTGCTCCACGGCCACATGGATGTCGTCCCGGGAGGCCGGGATCAGTTCGAGCCCAGGATCGACGGAGATCGCCTGCTCGGCCGCGGCGCCTACGACATGAAGGGCGCGCTGGCCGTCATGCTGCTCGTCCTGCACGACCTCCGCGACCAGGACAGCGTCCGGTTGCGGCTCGGCATCGTCTCCGACGAGGAATCCGAGGAGGAGGCCAACCGCGGCTCCGATGCGCTGGTGGCGAGCGGCTTCGTCGGCGACTTCGCGATCACGGGCGAGCCCACCAACCTCCAGGTCGGGGTCCAGGCGAAGGGCGTTTTGGCCATTCGCCTCGAGGTCCAGGGTCGCTCGGCGCACGGCGCCACGCCCTGGCTCGGCGATAACGCCGTCGTCAAGGCAATTGAGGTGTTCAGGGGCATCGAATCGCTACCGTTCGCACGCCACAGCAGTGCCCTGTTCGACCGCCCCTCCATCAACCTCGGTCGGATCATGGGCGGCGACGCCCTGAACAAAGTGCCCGACACCTGCGTCATAGACGTCGATATCCGCTTCCTGCCCGACCAGGATCCAGACGAGATCCTCGGGCAGGTGAGCGACCTGCCCGATACCCGCGTGCTCGCCACCTTCCAACGCCCGCCGGCGGTCGTCGAGCCGGACTCGCCGTTCGTGCGCGGGCTCTGCGAGGCTGCCTCCCCACATCACCCCGAGCGGGTGATGAGCGTCGGGCGCGATGGGGCCTCCGACGCGGTCTCCTTCCTGGCGGCGGGTGTCCCGGCCGTCGAGTTCGGACCGATCGGCGACGGGCACCACGGCCCGGGTGAATGGGTCTCGATCAGCTCGCTGCGCAGCTACCGCCAGGCCCTCGAGGGCTTCGTCAAGAGCTTCCCCGGGATGGCCGCCGCATGACCCCTCCGGAGGAGAGAGGCGGGGGAGGCAACGGCGACGAGGAGAGCCGTGTCGACGAGACCCAGGAGTACGAGCTCGACGATCAGGACGTCGAGGACGACGATTACGCCGACGAGGATCTCCACGACGAGCAGCCCGACGACGAGGAGTACGAGGAGGGTGAGGAGTTCGACGAGGAGGACGAGCTCGAGCACGTCGTCTCGGCCGAGACTCAGGAGTGGGACGGACTCGAAGCCGCCGAGGCCGAGGCCGATGAGCCCACGATGGTCTCCTCGGCGACGCAGCGCGTCCGGCAGGCCGGCTCAGCCATCACCTCCGGGTTCGAGAAGGTCGGTGGGCAGAAGGTCACGTCCGGATTCAAGGCGGTCCGCAGCCACCTCGGCTTCCCGGTCTGGCTCCGCTTCCTGACCGCCTCCTTCGTGATCGTCGCCGCTGTTGCCGGTGCCACGTCGGCAAGCCTGATCCTCTACCTGTCCGACATCGCGAATGCGCTGAAGAACCACAGCGAGATCCAGGGCGTGAACCCGTTCCTGACCAAGACGACGACCTCCGGGCCCCAGACGATCCTGATCATCGGTTCGGACAAGCGCAACCAGGACATCAGCGGCAAGTTCGGGCTCTCGGACACGACCATGCTCCTGCGGCTCGATCCGGACCGGGGCGCGATCGCCCTGCTCTCTTTGCCTCGCGACCTGAAGGTCGACATCCCCGGCGTGGGGACCGACAAGCTGAATGCCGCCTACTCCCTCGGGGGGCCCAAGCTGACCCTGCAAACCGTGAAGCAGCTCACCGGTGTCGACATCAACCATCTGGTCAATGTCGACTTCACCGGCTTCGCTCGGGCTGTGAACTCGATCGGCTGCGTGTACGTCGACGTCGACCGCCGCTACTTCATCGCGCCGAATACGGGCACCTCTGAGATCAACCTGCAGCCTGGGTATCAGGCCCTCTGCGGCTTCGACGCCCTGTCGTTCGCCCGATACCGCCACACGGACAACGACATCGTCCGCGCCGCCCGTCAGCAGACCTTCCTGCGCGAGGCCCGCGCCAAGGTTCCGCCATCGAAGCTGATCGAGGACCGCAAGAAGCTCGTCAAGATCTTCACCACCTACACCTCGTCCGACATCGGCTCCGCCGAGGAGATGCTCCAGGTACTGAGGCTGTTCTTCGACCTCCGCGGTGCCCCGATCAAGGAGATTCACTTCAACGGCACGCTCGGTCCGTCGTACGTCACGGCCACCCCGGGCGAGATCCACACGGCCGTGGACCAGTTCCTGGGAGTGGAGGGCACCCCTGGACCCGCGGGCTCGAGCGCCCAGCCGAACAAGGCCGTGACACCGCAGCAGCCGCCGGACCACACCAAGGCGAGGCCGGCCGCGCCCAGCCATCATCACCATCCCCCCGACACCAATCTGGTCTCGACCAGCTACGGCAAGCAACTTGCTCGGGGAATCAAGGCCCGCAAGGAGAAGGTGCCGGTGTACTACCCGACCGTGCTGGAGACGGGCAGCGACTACGCGCAGAAGCCGCGCGTCTACAAGATCAACGGAAAGGGCGATCAGTCCCCGCCCCATGACCAGCGCGCCGCCTACAAGTGGGTCTTCTCCCTGCCGACGCTCGGCGACTACTACGGCTTCGAGGGCACCCGCTGGAAGGACCCGCCGATCCTCACTGCCACCCACGAAGACAGGACGATCGGCGATCGCGACTACAAGCTCTACTACGACGGCGATCGCCTCCGGATGGTGGCCTGGCAGACCGAGGAGGGCTCGTTCTGGGTCTCCAACTCCCTGATCGAGACGATCTCGAACGCGGACATGCTGAAGCTCGCCGTGGGCTTCCGCCAGCTCCCGGGAACCTGAGCCGGGGATTCGATCGTGAGTGAGAGGGAGCCGATCGGGGTGGTCGGGGCCGGCTGGGTCGGCCTCGTGACTGCCGCCTGCTTCGCCGAGCTCGGCCATCGGGTGGTGGTGCGCGAGATCGTCCCGGAGAAGGTCGAGTCCCTCGGCCGCGGCGAGGTGCCGATTCACGAGCCGGAGCTGCCGGAGCTGATCGAGCGAAACCGCGAGCGCCTCACCTTCACCACGGAGATGGCGGAGCTGCTCGACGGGCCCCGCCTGCTCTTCGTCTGCGTCCAGACCCCGCCGACCTACTCCGGCGATGCCGATCTCTCGGCCGTGCAGCGCGCGGTGGAGGAGATCGGCGAGCCCGAGAACAAGGCCCTCGTGATGAAGAGCACCGTCCCGGTCGGAACGGGGCGCACCATTCACCGCGACGCCCCGGACCTGGCCTATGTCTCGTGCCCGGAGTTCCTGAAGGAGGGCACGGCGGTCAAGGATTTCCTGGAACCGGACCGGGTGGTGATCGGGACTGACCCGGCCGACGACTGGGCCGCCGATGCGGTCGCGGCCGTCTACGAGCCGCTCGACGCCCCGATCGTTCGCACCGACCTCTCGAGCGCCGAGATGATCAAGCTCGCGTCCAACGCCTACCTGGCGACCAAGATCAGCTTCATCAACGAGATCGCGAACGTCTGCGACGAGGTCGGTGCCGACGTGACAGAGGTGGCGAAGGGAATGGGGATGGACCCTCGGATCGGCGATCGATTCCTCAACGCCGGTTTGGGCTTCGGCGGTTCCTGCTTCCCAAAGGACACGCAGGCGCTCAAGATCCTCGCCGGGAACAGCGGCTACCACTTCCAGCTCCTCAGCTCGGTGATCGAGGTGAACGAGCTTCAGAAGCGCCGGGTGATGTCGAAGATCTCGAAGCACCTCGATTCGCTGGTCGGGAAGCGCGTGGCCCTCCTCGGCCTGGCGTTCAAGCCCGACACCGACGACATGCGCGAGGCGTCGAGCCTGGTGCTGGCCTCCCGGCTCGAGGGGGAGGGCGCTTCCGTCGTCGCCTTCGATCCCGTCGCCGAGAGGCAGGCGAGCGAGCTGCTGCCGAGTGTGGAAATGGCCGGCTCGGCGATGGAAGCGCTCGACGGCGCCGACGCCGCGGTCCTCGTCACCGAATGGCCGGAGTTCGCCGAGCTCGACTGGGCCGACGTAGCCAAGCGAATGGGCAACCCCCTGCTGGTCGACGGGCGGAACTTCCTCGACCCCGAGGCGGTCCGCGCCGCCGGCATCGTCTACGAGGCGATCGGGCGCCCGAGCCTCACCGACAGGTCGGCGGTGGGGTGAGGTGCAGGCGCTGATCCTGGCCGGCGGCGAGGGCACTCGCCTGCGGCCTCTCACCTACACGGTCCCCAAGCCGGTTCTTCCCCTCGCCGGCCGGCCGCACATCGCCTACGTGATCGACTGGCTCCGCGCCCACGGCGTCGACGACGTGATCGTCTCGTGCGGCCATCTGGCCGAGGGGATGCGGAGCACGCTGGCGGAGCTCGAGCCCGGCATCCAGATCTGCTTCGCCGAGGAGCCCGACGCCCGCGGGACCGCCGGTGCGATCCGCTTCGCCGAGGAGATGCTCCGCGACCGGTTCCTCGTCCTCAACGGCGACGTGCTCTGCGACCTCGACCTGACGGCGCTGATCGCGCAACACGACGACACGGGGGCAGCGGCGACGATCGCGCTCTACCCGGTCGAGGACCCGACGGGCTACGGGCTGATCCACCGCCATGACGACGGCGAGATCACGGAGTTCCTCGAGAAGCCCGAGCCCGAGGAGATCGACACCGACGAGATCAACGCCGGCGCATACCTGCTGGATCGCTCGGTCCTCGACCAGATCCCGCCGGACCGGGCGGTCTCGATCGAGCGCGAGGTCTTTCCGCGCCTGATCGGAAAGGGCCTCTACGGGATCAGGCTCGAGGGCTACTGGATCGACATCGGGACGCCCGCCCGCTTCCTGGAGGCGAACTGGGACATCCTCGAAGGCCGAGTGGAGACCGTGGTGGGCAAGGGCCTCGACGAGCCGAAGGTTGTGGGAGAGGGGTGCGAGGTGGCCCATGGGGCCGAGCTCAAGCTGCCCTGCGTGGTCGGCCAGGGCTCCCGCGTCGGGGACGGCGCCGTGATCGAGCGCTCCGTGCTCCTGGACGGGTGCGTGGTCGAGGCGAATGCCGTGGTCTCCAACAGCATCCTGAGCGCAGGCGTGACCGTGGAGGCCGGGACTCGGCTCGAGGGGGAAGTGATCGGCGAGGGCGAGCTCGTGGGGGCCGCGAGCAAGTGAACGTGATCGGGGGCGACATGCTGGACGCGGTCCGAGCGATGCCGGACCACCTGCGCGACGCGCTCTGGCGGATCGAGAGCGCGCGCGCCCCGACCATGGAGGCTCCGGCGGTGTTCGTGTGTGGCATGGGCGGGTCGGCGATCGGCGGCGACCTCGCGATCGCGGCGCTCTCGGACCGGCTCACCAAACCGATGCTGGTCTCGCGCGGCTACGAGCTGCCTGTCTGGGCCCCGGCCGGCTCCGCCGTGCTCTGCTCGAGCTACTCGGGCAACACCGAGGAGACCTTGGCCTGCTACGCGGCCGCCGAGGCGCTCGGCGCGCAGCGGCTGGTCGCCACGACGGGCGGAGAGCTCGCCGAGGCAGCCCGCGCCGACGGGGTCCCGGTGATCGGCTTGCCCGCCGGACTCCAGCCCAGGGCCGCCGTCGGATACATGTTCTGTGTCGCCGCCGAGCTGGCGGCGCTCTCGCTGGCGGGGCCGCGGCTGCACACCGAGATCGATGCCGCCGCCTCGCATGTCGGCGAGGCATTCGAGACGGCGGCGGCACGTGCCCGCGAGCTGGCCGGCCAGATCGGCGACGCGACCCCGATCGTCTACGGCAGCGATCTCACTGCTCCGGTCGCCTACCGGTGGAAGTGCCAGATCAATGAGAACGCCAAGCTGCCGGTCTTCTCCTCGGTCCTGCCGGAGGCCGACCACAACGAGATCGAGGGCTGGTCGGGGGCGGACCGCGAGTTCGCCGCGATCTTCCTCGAGGACCGCGACCAGCACCCCCGCGAGCGCAAGCGCTTCGAGCTGACCGCCAAGGCGATCGAGCCCTACGCGGCCACCGTGATCACCCTCGAAACCGAGGGCGAGACCCGTACGGACCGCATCCTCCGTTCGGTGATGCTCGGCGACCTGCTCGCGATCGAGCTCGCCAACGCCCATGGCGTCGACCCGCTGGCAGTCGACGTGCTCGAGGGCTTCAAGCAGGAGATGGGCCGGCCCTAGCCGATCCGCTCCTCCAGCTTCACGACCACCTCGTCACCCTGCTCCTTGCCGATCGCCTTCCGCACGTCGGCCTTCACGGGGAGCTTGTGCGTCCCGTCGCCCATCGCCATGAAAGAGCTGCGGAATGCCTCGCCGTCGATCGTCCCGCGGACCTTGACCAGCCCACGAGTCCCGAAGAACTCGACTGAGTCGGGCATCACGACGTAGGTCCAGCCACCCTTGGTCGGGCTCTTCTGCAGCGTTGCCTCGAATTCTCTGTTCAGAGTCGTCTCCATGTGCTTCTCCTCGGTCGAGTTCCTGCCTGAAGAGACTCAGGCTCTGCCGCTGGCTCATCGCACCTTCAGTCCTCGCTCGGCGGCCGCCGTTGCGCCTTGCGCTCAGACCTGCGGCGCTTCTGCTCGAGGCGGCGCTGGCGAGCGGCGCGCGATGGCTTCGTGGGGCGGCGTGGCTTCGGCTTGCGCAGGCCCTCGGCGAGCTTTTCCCGCAGACGCTCGAGGGCCAGCTCGCGGTTGCGTGCCTGGCTGCGGGCGTCCTGGGCGACGGCCGTCACGCGTTCCCCGAGGTTTCGCCGCAATAGAGCCCGTTGCTGCTCGCTGAGCGTCTTGGAGGCGTCCACCTCGAAGACCGCCTCGATCCGCGAGGCGGTCACGTTCGCGTGCTGACCACCAGGCCCCGAGGAGCGGCTGGCGCGCAGCTCGATCTCGTCGAGCGGGATGAACGTATCTTCTGTGACCCGAAGTCCCTCGTCCATGCGAGGCATAACGTAGCCTTGAGCTCCGCCAAACTTCGATCCAGGAGATCAATCACCGCATGAGCACCGCCACGAGCGAACCCACGACCACCGCCCTCGACTTCAAGGTGGCCGACCTCTCACTGGCCGAATTCGGCCGCAACGAGATCAGGCTTGCCCAGCACGAGATGCCCGGTTTGATGGCGACGCGGGAGGAATTCGCGGATTCACAGCCCCTGAAGGGCGCCCGGGTCACGGGCTCGCTCCATATGACGGTGCAGACCGCTGTCCTGATCGAGACGCTGGTCGCGCTCGGCGCGGAGGTCCGCTGGGCGAGCTGCAACATCTTCTCCACCCAGGATCACGCCGCGGCGGCGGTGGCCGTGGGCCCGGAGGGGACCCCGAAGGACCCGCAGGGCATCCCCGTTTTCGCCTGGAAGGGTGAGACGCTCGCGGAGTACTGGTGGTGCACCGGGCACGCCCTGACCTGGCCCGAGCCTGGGCCCAACGGCGAGACTGGCCCGAACATGCTGCTCGATGACGGCGGGGACGCCACCCTGCTCGTGCACCTCGGCGTCGAGTACGAGGCCGCGGGAGTGGTCCCGGGTCCGGAGACCGCCGGCTCCGAGGAGGAGAAGGTGATTCTGGAGGTCCTGCGCGCGAGCCTTGAGGCCGAGCCGCAGCGATTCACGCAGATGGCCGCGGGAATCAAGGGCGTCACCGAGGAGACCACCACCGGCGTCGTGCGCCTCTACGAGCGCCAGACGAGCGGCACGCTGCTCTTCCCGGCCATCAACGTCAACGACTCGGTGACGAAGTCGAAGTTCGACAACATCTACGGCTGCCGCCACTCCCTGATCGACGGGATCAACCGCGCCACCGACGTGATGATCGGCGGCAAGACCGCCGTGATCTGCGGCTTCGGCGACGTCGGCAAGGGCTGCGCCGAGTCGCTCCGCGGGCAGGGCGCCCGGGTGATCGTCACCGAGATCGACCCGATCTGCGCGCTCCAGGCCGCGATGCAGGGCTACGAGGTCCGCGCCCTGGACAGCGTGCTCGAGGAGGGCGACGTCTTCGTCACCGCCACCGGCAACAAGGACGTGATCACAGTCGACCAGATGGCCGCGATGAAGCACCAGGCGATCGTCGGCAACATCGGGCACTTCGACAACGAGATCGACATGGCCGGGCTCGAGAACCTGGACGGCATCGAGCGGATCAACATCAAGCCGCAGGTCGACGAGTGGCGCTTCCCCGACGGCCACTCGATCATCGTCCTCTCCGAGGGCCGCCTGCTGAACCTCGGCAACGCCACCGGCCACCCGAGCTTCGTGATGTCGAACTCGTTCACGAACCAGGTGATCGCCCAGATCGAGCTCTTCGGCAAGGCCGAGGCATACGGCAAGGAGGTTCACGTCCTGCCGAAGCACCTGGACGAGAAGGTCGCCCGCCTCCACCTCGATGCGCTCGGCGTCGAGCTCACCGAGCTCAAGGTCGACCAGGCCGCCTACATCGGCGTGCCGGTCGAGGGGCCGTACAAGAGCAACCACTACCGCTACTAGGTTCGTCCAGCCCCGCGTAGGACGCGCGGGAAGGGGGATGATGTGGGCGGGATGAGAGTGCGGATGCGGATCGCCCTGCTGGCGGGGTGCCTGTTGGGGCTGATGGCGGCGGCGCCGCGCGCCGGCGCGATCGAGCTGCAGCCCGTCGGACCGGGCTTTGATCAGCCCGTCTTCGTCACCTCGCCGCCCGGTGATCCGCGCCTCTTCGTGCTGGAGCGGCCGGGCCGCATCCAGGTGATCCACGATGGGACGGTCAGCCAGTTTCTCGACATCCATACCCAGACGAGCGTCGATGGGGAGCGCGGTCTGCTCTCGATGGCTTTCGACCCGCACTATGCGTTGAACGGCCTGTTCTATGTCTTCTATACCGGCACGCAGACAGCCGATGGGGGGTTCGGCCACGTGGACGAGTTCCACGTCAATCCCGCCGACCCGAACCTCGCCGACCCAGCGAGCCAGCGTCCAGTCCTGACGATCAGCCGCCCGAACACGAGTGCCTCGAATCACAACGGCGGCCAGATCCAATTTGGCAGCGACGGGTATCTGTACATCTCTGTTGGCGACGGCGGCACAGGTGGCTCAACTGCGCCCGACCCGGCCGTGTTGAACGGGAAGATCCTGCGCATCGACCCCCACGGGGCCGGCGCGGGCGCACACGGCATCCCTCCGACAAACCCCTTCGCCGGCTCGGCTACCGCACGACAGGAGATCTGGAGCCTCGGCCTGCGGAACCCCTTCCGTTTCTCCGTCGACGCGCTGACCGGTGATCTCATCATCGGAGACGTTGGGGAGACGCAGTGGGAAGAGGTTGACTTTGCGCCGGCCTCTTCCCGCGGGGGCCGCGGGTCGAACTATGGCTGGCCGGCCTGCGAGGGTCTCGTGGGCACCTGTCCGGGCGCGACGCCGCCCGTCTTCGTCTACCCCCACACCGATCCCGGTGGCGATGTTGCCAATGGCTGCGCGATCATCGGCGGGTACGTCTACCGCGGCACCCAGGCGCCGGAGCTCGCCGGCCGTTACCTGTATGCCGATCTCTGCACGGCGGAGTTGCGTTCCCTGCAGCTCGGCAGCCCGTTCGCGACCGACCGTGCGGAGAGCGCTCCCGGAGCGATTGGCAGCGCTCGCTCGTTCGGCGAGGACTCAGCCTGCAACCTCTATGTGACGAACACGACCACGGTCTTCCGGATCGTGGGCTCCGCCGGCACCGGCGGATCGGTCTGCCTGAGCACCGCGCCCACGACGTGCCACAAGTGCCCGCCGGGCAAGAAGGGCAAGAAGTGCCGTAAGCGCAAGAAGAAGCACCGCGCGGCCGAGGCCAAGATGAAGCACAAGAAGCACAAGAAGTGCAAGAAGCACAAGAAGAAGCGGAAGAAGAAGAAATAGACAGACCGCAGCCGAAGGCACCTCCGGCCGCGGTCTGAGAACCTGTCGCCCTCATGAGGGCGATGATCCTGGCGGCGGGGCTGGGCACGCGGCTCCGGCCGCTCACCTACGTGATGCCGAAGCCGGTCGCACCGGTGCTGAACAGGCCGATCGTCGCCTGGATCGCGGAGCTGCTGGCAGAGCACGGCTTCGAGGACGTCGTCACCAACCTCTCCTACCTGCCCGAGCAGATCCGCGAGGTGCTCGGCGACGGCTCCTCCTTCGGCCTGCGGATCTCCTACAGCGAGGAGCCCGAGCCGCTCGGCACGGCCGGTGGGGTGGGCAAGGTCCGCGACTTCCTCGGCGAGAGCGACTCGTTCCTGATCATCTCCGGCGACGCACTCACCAACCTCGACCTCGGCGCCATGCGGAAGGCCCACGAGGCCAACGTCGAGCGTGGCGCGATCCTCACCATCGCCACCAAGCGCGTCGAGGACACGACGCAGTTCGGCGTGGTGATCACGGGAGACGACGGCCGCATCCTGGGGTTCCAGGAGAAGCCGGAGCCGGCTGAGGCGCTCTCCGACCTCGCCAACTGCGGCATCTACATGTTCAGTCGCGAGATCTTCGACCACTTCCCTCCCGCCGACCACAGGAGCCCGGCCAGCGACGAGGACCAGCCCGCGGGGTTCGTCGACTGGGCGATGGACATCTTTCCCGCTCTGCTCGACGGCGACATCCCGTTCTGCTCACATGAGATCGACGCGTACTGGAACGACATCGGCTCGGTCGGCGAGTTCGTCCAGGGCAACCTCGACGCTCTCTCCGGCGCGGTCGGCATCGGGCCGCCGGCCCCCGCCGTCAAGGACGGGGTCTACGCCGGCGAGGGCTCGGACCTGGACGCGGTCAAGGTCCGGGCACCGGTGCTGATCGGATCGGGCTGCCAGGTGGGAAGCGGAACGAACCTGCACGGCCCCGTCGTCGTGGGCGACCGTTGCCGCCTCGGGGCGGGCGCGATGCTGCGCGATTGCGTCGTCCTCCCGGGCGCCGAGGTCCCGGCCGGCGCTCTGATCGTCGGCGGCCTCTACGGCGTCGGGGAAGACCGCCCGCTGGGCTGAGCGCTCAGGTGAGCTCGGCGATCACGTCGTCCGCCCAGGGGTTGTCGCCGAGCCCCTCCTCGTCGCAGACGATCTTCTCTCCGCCGGGGAACTCAAGCGTGAGCCGCGTCGTCGTTTGGAGGCGCTCGGTGCTCGCCTTGATGCCCGCGCGGTCCCACGACGCGGACTCCTCCTTGATCTTCACCCCGCTCTGGCCAGGCTTGTACTTGAAGGCGTAGAGCTTGTCGGGCGTCACGGCGAGCATGAACTGACCGGGAAGGCCGCCGGCCTTCTTCTTTCCCATCATGTGGGCCGCGCCGTACGCGAGAGCGCCGACCTGTGTCTTGCTGATCGCCATCTTGGTTCCGGCGCCGGTCGGGCGGAATGCTCCGACGGCGAGGACCTCACCGTCCACGTGAGGCTCGACGGAGGCCCGGTACTTCCCGCGCCATTCCTCCGCCACCTCGGGGCTGATGTCGAATCGTCCCATCGCTCGCTCCCTCGGTCGTTGCCCCCTGTGTCGCGGGCTGAATGTACTCCTTGGCGATGCGCGCGCCCCGCGTGACCGCGAGCCGCCAAAGGTGGCCGGATCGGATCGCTCTCGTCACTCGCCTCTCTGGTTGCTCCGCCGCTGTGCGCGGCGTGCGGGGCGAGCTGCTCCTCCGAGGATCCCCTCTGCGACCGCTGCGAAGGAGATCTGTCGACGGCTCCGAGGGTGATCGAGCCCGGCCCGGCCGGGGTCGACCTCGCGATCGCGGCCTCGCCCTTCGACGGCCCGGCCCGGAGGATCGTTCATGGCCTCAAGTACGCCCGCCGCCTGTCCCTGGCGGAGGTGGCCGCAGCCGCGATGCTGCGTGCGCTCCCTTCCCACGAGACCGCCGAGGCCGTAGTGCCGGTGCCGGCCGGTCCCTGGCGGTGGCGCTGGCGCGGCTTCGACCCCGCCGAGGAAATCGCATGCGCACTTGCGGCTCGTTCCGCGATCCCCATGCTGGCCTGTCTGCGCCGCGGCCGGGGTCGCCGGCAGGTGGGGAGGAGGAGGGCCGATCGGCTCGCAGACCCGCCGCGGGTCTGGGCGGCGATGGCTCCACCGCGGAAGGTGCTGGTGGTGGACGACGTCTGGACCACCGGTGCCACGCTCTCGGCCTGCGCTCGGGCGCTTCGCGAAGCTGGGGTACGCAGGGTCGTCGCGCTGACGCTGGCGAGGACTCTCTAGACAGTCGGTCCCTTGTCCCGACACGACCGCGGGCGTAGGATCCAGGGCCGCCAACCGACGGAAAGGAGACCGCGTGAAAATCGAGGTCAGAGGCAGGAACGTGGAGGTGACCGACGAGCTTCGCGAAGCGGTGATCCAGCGGTTCGCCAGGGTTGGGAAGCAGGTCTCGGAGCTCGCCACGCTGGAGGTGGAGCTCTGCGAGGAGAAGAATCCGCGGATCTCCGATCGCATGGTCGCCGAGGCGACGCTCGGCCTGAAGGGAGTGACGCTCCGCGCGAAGGAGGCGTCCCCCGACATGCTTCACTCGATCCACGAGATGGCGGAGGACATCCGTCGCCAGGTGAAGAAGCACCGGGACAAGCGCCGCAAGCGCCAGCGCACCCGCAAGCTGATGCAGCGGCTGCGGGGGGCTGATGCCCGGGCGTTCTGACTGAGCCGGGCTGAGCAGCCGTCTAACCTAGGAGCCAATGGCCAGAGGAATCATCGATCGCGCCCTGCGCATGGGCGAGTCGAAGCAATTCAAGGAGTACCAGGGGCGTGTCGAGTCCATCAACCGGATCGAGCCGGAGATGGAGCTGCTCGACGCCTCGGAGCTTCGCTCCGAGGCCGATGAGCTGCGCAAGCGCGCCAAGGACGGCGAGTCGCTCGACGACCTGCTGCCCGAGGCCTTCGCACTGGTCCGCGAGGCCGCCCGGCGGACCCTCGGCCAGCGCCACTTCGACGTCCAGCTGATCGGGGGGATGGTGCTTCACTCGGGAGCGATCGCCGAGATGAAGACCGGCGAGGGCAAGACCCTGACGGCGACGCTGCCCGTCTTCCTCAACACGCTCGCCGGCAACGCCGTGCACGTGGTCACCGTCAACGACTACCTCGCTCGCCGCGACGCCGATTGGATGCGGCCGATCTACGAGGCCCTCGGGGTCACCGTCGCCGCGATCCAGGAGGGAGACGATCCACCGGCGCGCCGCGAGAAGTACGCCTGTGACGTCACCTACGGAACCAACTCGGAGTTCGGCTTCGACTACCTGCGCGACAACATGGCCGGCTCACTGGAGGAGTGCGTGCACCGCGGCTACGACTTCGCGATCGTCGACGAGGTCGACAACATCCTGATCGACGAGGCGCGAACGCCGCTGATCATCTCCGGGCGCCCCGAGCAGGCGGCCGACCTCTACTACACCTTCGCTCGCCTGGCAAAGCAGATGAAGGGCGAGCAGTTCAAGGAGAAGCTCAAGTCCCTCGGGGAGTCGAAGGCGACCCACGAGGCCGACTACGACTACGAGTACGACGAGAAGCACAAGACCGTCGCGCCGACCGAGCGTGGGATCGCCATGGCCGAGAAGTTCCTGGGCGTCGAGAACCTCTACCTCAGCGAGCACGGGACGCTGGTCAACCACCTGATCCAGTCGCTCAAGGCCGAATCTCTCTACAAGCGCGGAGTCGAGTACGAGGTCGTCGAGGGCGAGGTGATGATCATCGACGAGTTCACCGGCCGCATCCTCGAGGGCCGCCGCTGGTCGGAGGGCCTCCACCAGGCGATCGAGGCCAAGGAGGGCGTCTCCATCAAGGAGGAGAACCAGACCCTCGCCACGATCACGCTCCAGAACTACTTCCGGCTCTACAGCAAGCTCTCCGGCATGACGGGCACGGCGCTGACCGAGGCCCAGGAGTTCATGAAGATCTACAAGGTGCCGACGGTCGAGATCCCGACCAACGTGGAGATGATCCGCGCCGACCAGAACGACGCGATCTACAAGACCAAGGACGGCAAGTGGAAGGCGGTCATCGCGGAGATCGAGCGGCGAAACGAAGCCGGTCAGCCCGTCCTGGTCGGGACGATCTCCGTCGAGACATCGGAGATGCTCGCCGACCAGCTGAAGCGCCGCGGAATCGACCACGTCGTCCTCAACGCCAAGCCGGAGTACGCCGAGCGGGAGGGCGAGACGATCGCTCAGGCGGGGCGCAAGGGCGCGGTCACCATCGCCACCAACATGGCGGGGCGCGGCGTGGACATCAAGCTCGGCGGCAGCCCCGAGGGCATGGCCCAGGCGGAGCTTCGCAAGCTGGGACTCTCGTCCCAGGACGAGAGCTACGAGGAGGAGCTGAAGGCCCTGATCGAGCAGTTTGAGTCACGGGTCCAGGCGCAGGCGGACGAAGTCCGCGAGCTCGGCGGGCTGTACATCATCGGCACCGAGCGCCACGAGTCCCGCCGGATCGACAACCAGCTTCGCGGCCGCTCGGGCCGCCAGGGGGACGCCGGCGAGTCCCGGTTCTTCCTCTCCGCCGAGGACGACCTGATCAGGCTCTTCGCGGGGGATCGCATCTACAAGATCCTCGATCGCCTGGGGCCCGTGAACGAGGAGGGCGAGGAAGAGGCGCTCGAGGCGAAGATGCTCTCAAAGACGATCGAGAACGCCCAGAAGAAGGTCGAGGAGCAGAACTTCCTGATCCGCAAGCGGGTTCTCGAGTACGACGACGTGATGAACGAGCAGCGCCGTGTGGTCTACAAGTACCGCCGCGAGATCCTCGAGGGCAAGGACATGTCCGATTCCGCGCGGGAGGGCGTGGTCGAGGTCGTCAGCTCCCTGGTGGACGACTACACCCCAGGCGACGTGATCGAGGACTGGGACCTGGCCGAGCTCCAGACCCAGGTCCAGCAGCTCTGGCCCTCCACCGTCAACGTCGGCGGGATGGAGCTGGAGAACCTCGATCGCGAGGAGCTCCGCGAGGCGCTGCTGGCGGACGCGCTCGCCGCCTACGACCGCCGCGAGCAGGACTTCGGCGACGAGATCATGCGCCAGCTCGAGCGGGCGATCCTGCTGCAGATCATCGACAACCGCTGGCGCGAGCACCTCTACGAGATGGACTACCTCCGCGAGGGCATCCACCTCCGCGGCTTCGCGCAGATCGATCCGCTGGTCGCCTACAAGAACGAGGGCTTCACGATGTTCGAGGCGCTCATGCACGCGATCTGGGAGGAGTTCGCGCGCCTGATCTTCCACGTCGAGGTCGAGGTGGCTCCCCAGGCCCAGGAGCAGTTCGCTCCGCAGGTCCAGGCCGGCGGGTTCGACTACTCGGGCGGCACCGCCGAGCAGCCCTCGGCTCTCGGCCAGGCCGCGATGGCGACGGCGGCCGGTCCCGACGCCGCGGCGGAGCAGGCGATCGAGGGCGAACCGCGGGCCGGCAACGGCGGCGGTGCGATTCCCGAGCAGGAGACGGTCGTCAAGGACGACAAGGACAAGATCGGGCGAAACGACCCGTGCTGGTGCGGCTCGGGCAAGAAGTACAAGAAGTGCCACGGGGCCTGATTCGGTAGTGGCACATCAGGGGCAGGAGATAGACGCCTTCGGCGCTATGCGCCTCCGCCTGATCCGGACCGGGGAGGAGACGAGCGGCGAGCTGCTCGAGATGGAGGCGACCTACAGCGGCGAGGCGGGAATGCCACCCGAACATCTCCACCCAAAGCAGGCTGAGCGCTTCGAGGTGCTCGAGGGGGCGATGCGGGCAATCATCGACGGCGACGAGCGCGTCTATAAGGAGGGCGAGAGCTTCGACGTTCCCGAAGGCACGCCGCATCAGATGGCGGCGGAGGGCCCGACCCGCATGCGCTGGGAGGTGAGGCCCGCTCTGCGCACGGCCGAGTTCTTCGAGCGCCTCTACGGCAGCGGGCCGGGCAGCGCCCAGGAGCTCGGCGAGGGGTTCTTCGCCGAGTTCGACGAGGAGTTCCGGCTCGCCGACTCGTAGTTCAGAGACTTCAGACTCGGCGGGCTAGCCGGTGAGGACCTCTTCCGCCACCCTCATTGCCCGGTTCAGCGATCGCTTCTGAAGACGCCCCGGCCTGTCGCACGGCAGCTCGCGGCAGGGCTCGCGTGCCTGCCAGCCCTCGAGCACGGCGGCGGGAAGTCCGGCGAGCTCGAATTCGCGGTGGTCGGAGTTGCCGGTGCCCTCGTCGCGGACCCAGCGGACGGTGACGCCGGCACGCCGTGCCGCACTCAGGATCGCGCCCTCGACGCCGTCCCGTGGTCCGGGCTCCGGCGATCGCAGCCAGAAGCGGCCGAAGCGGCCGACCTCGTCGTTGTCGTAGGCGAAGCGCAGGTCGTCGGCTCGGCCGAGCCGCTTGACCCGCCCGACCAGCGCGGCGGCCCCCAGGTGGTTCGCCGCGTGTGTGAAGCCGCGCTCCTCCGCGCCTGTGCTCGCCAGCCACACGTCGCACGGCGGGCTCAAAGACTGAAGCCGTCCCGCCAGCGCCACGATCACCCCGACCCCGGAGGCGTTGTCATTGGCCCCCGGTCCGTCGGGGCCGCTGTCGACGTGCCCCATGACGATCTGCAGGCAGCTGCCGGGGCCATCGAGCTCACCCACCACGTTCCGTGAGGTCCCCTTCCCCGGGACCTGGAACTTGTCGACCGAGACGGTCAGGCCCGCCGCGCGGAACTGCGAGGCGACGTAGTTCTGGGCGCGGGTCTCGCCCCCGCTGGCCGCCGGTCGGGCACCGATCTTGGCCGATAGGTGGAGGGCAGCCTTGTACGGGGTTGGGCCGGTCGTCTCGGCTGCCGGGGCGCCGCCGCCGACGCCCGCGAGGACGGCCAGCACCGCGATGGACGTTCGGATCACGCCCGATGTGTAACAGCCTCGTGGGTCGGCGTACCATGGCCATGTGGAGAAGGCCACTTTGGGGAATGAGCGAAGCGTTTCGGCCGTCCCAGTCGCGCCGGAGAACGAGGAGGCGACCGAGGCTTGGAGCGGCGTGCTCTTCGACCGTTTCGTCGAGTTCCGCGACCTGGTCGTCGTCGGCCTGCAGCGACATGGCGACGCGGCGATGCATCTTCATCCACCGAAGGCCGGTGACCGCGTCCTAGACGTCGGCTGCGGGTTCGGGGACACGACGCAGCAGCTTGCCGCCCTGGTGGGACCGGAGGGGGAGGCAGTGGGCGTTGACGTCGCGGAGCCCTTCGTCCAAGCATCGATCCGCGAAGCCGCCGAGGCCGGGGTCGAGAACGTCGGGTTCCTGGCGGGAGACGTCCAAGTGATGGATCTGCCCGGGTCCTTCGACTACGCCTTCTCGCGCATGGGAGTGATGTTCTTCGCGAACCCGGTGCAGGCACTGCGGAACATTCGCGGCGCCCTGCGTCCCGGTGGCAGATTCTGCGCCGTCGTCTGGCGGCGAAAGCTCGACAACCCCTGGCTCCACCGGGCGGAACAGGTAGTCGAACAGTACCTCGAGGAGCCCGAGGAAAGCGATGAGCCGACCTGCGGGCCAGGTCCTTTCTCGATGAACAATGCGGACACCGTCAGCGAGCAGCTCCAGATCGCCGGCTTCGAGCGCCCGACCTTCACCCGCTGTGACCTACCGATCAAGCTGGGGGACGACCTCGACCACGCGGTCCGCTTCAACATGGCTCTCGGGCCGGCGGGCGAGATCATCAGGCTCGCGGGCGATGAGGCGGAGAAGATCAGGCCCAAGCTCGAGGCCGAGATCAGGGAAGTCCTGGCCGACTACGCCGGCCCAGACGAGGTCAGCGCCCCGGCGTCCACCTGGATCATCACCGCGACCGTTCCGGGCTAGATGGGAGGCGGCGGCGGAGCAGCCGGCCGATTCACGATGAGCGTTGCTGGGTGACGTTCTCGAGCGGGTTGCCGATCGGCAGCCTGGCGAACACCCGGAAACCGCGGCCGTCCCTGGGTCCGGCCGAGAAGCGGCCCCCGAAGAGCTCCACCCGTTCGCGCATTCCGATCAGTCCGCGCCGGGAGCCGACCGCGACGGCCCCGATCGCCCTGGAGCCGTTGTCGATCACCTCCAGCTCGACGCTCGTCGGGTCGAAACCCAAGCCCACCGTGGCGGAGACCCCGGGCCCGCCGTGCTTCAGGACGTTCGTCAGCGCCTCCTGGATGATCCGGTAGGCGGTCTGGTCGAGGAGCGGCGGGAGGATCTGCGCCTCACCGGATCTCTCGACGGTCACGTCGAGCCCCGCAGCGCGGCACTCCTCGATCATCACGTTCAGGTGGGAGAGGCTGACCCGGTCCCTCTCGGGTTGGGAGGCGTCGCTCGGACGCAGCAGGCCGAGCAGCTTGCGCATGTCCTCGAGCGCGATCTTCGAGGTGCGCCTGATCTCCTCGAGGACCTCGCGCGCCTCCTCGACGTCCGCGCCGTCGTCGATCGCGCGCAGGCCGGTGGCGGCCTGCAGCGAGATGGCTGTGACGCCGTGCCCGGCGGCATCGTGGAGATCGCGCGCAATCCGCATTCGCTCCGCGACCACCGCAAGGTGTGCCGTCTCCTCTCTCTCGCGCTCCAGAGAGCGCCTGATCCAGGCCATCAGCAGGCCGGTGACGAGCAGCGTCGCGATCGTGACTACCCAGCGGGTGACCCCGTCGGCGAAGGATGGGGCTGGTCGATCAGCAGGACGGCGTCGGCCACGCCGATCAGGCCCAGCTGGAAGAAGGCGTGGCGGCTGCTGAAGAACCAGAACGCGAAGAGCGACACCCAGAGGAAGAGGATTTCGTTGTCCTCGGTACCGGTGCCGTGGCCGCCCTCGAGCGTGGCGAGCGTGATCACCGCGATGCCGAGCGCCGCCGCGAGCCCGAGCACCGGCTCGTCGACCCGGCGTCTGCTGAGCAGGAGCCCGCCGCAGACGGCGGCGACCGCTCCGTAGCCGAGGATCAGCAGATCCGAGCCGGCCGCGGCGGGAGGCAGCGCCACGGTGACCGCGATCAGGATCGCGCCGCCGACCAACAGGAGCCCCGCGACCCGTGTCGCGAGGGCTCGGCCGCCGATCGTAGGCAGCGGCGGCAGGCCATGGGCGAGTTTCCGGAGCAACCAGCTCAATGTGCGCGTGACCCTCTTGGAGCATCCGTGCTCCACGAGACTCCCTTCACGGCACACCGTAGAGGACGCTCGGGAATACCCTGTACGGGTAAACCCGCAGACTTATGGCCGACACAATTCCAAAGGAGGGAATCTCCGCGCGCCTCGCCGAGATCCGGGGGCAGCTGAAGCTGCTCTCGGATTACCTTTGACCCAGATGGGCTGAGTGCGGAGATCGATCGGCTGGAGGGGGAGATGCAGCGGCCCGGGTTCTGGGACGACCAGGCGAAGGCGGCTGAGATCTCCGCGCAGCATGCGCGGGCGCAGAAGCGGCTGACCGGCTTCCGCGAGCTGACCGGCGACGTCGACGACCTCGGGGAGCTCGCCGAGCTCGCCGCGGACGACGAGGAGATGGCGAAGGAGCTGTCCGCCCAGCTCCCATCGGTGGAGCGCCGGCTGGCTGAGCTGGAGGAGGAGCGGCTGTTCTCCGGCCGGTTCGACGCCGGTGACGCCGTGGTCACCGTGAACGCCGGCGCCGGTGGCACGGACTCCCAGGACTGGGCCGAGATGCTCTTGCGCATGTACCTGCGCTGGGCCGAGCGGCGCGGCTTCAAGGTGGAGATGAAGGAGGCTTCGCCGGGGGAGGAGGCCGGCCTGAAGTCGTCGACCTTCATCGTTCGTGGCGAGAACGCCTACGGCCTCTTCGCCGCCGAGCGTGGCGTGCATCGCCTGATCCGCATCTCGCCATTCGACTCATCCGCGCGCAGACACACCAGCTTCGCCCAGGTGGACGTCGCGCCGCTCGTGGAGAGCGACGTCGAAGTGGAGATCGATGACTCGGACCTCCGCGTCGACACCTATCGGGCCTCGGGGGCCGGTGGACAGCACGTCAACAAGACCGACTCCGCCGTCCGCGTCACCCACGTCCCGACCGGGCTCGTCGCCCAGTCCCAGAACGAGCGCTCCCAGATCCAGAACAGGGCGACGGCGATGCAGATCCTGCGCTCGCGACTGCTCGAGCGCAAGGAGCTCGAGCAGGCGGAGGAGCTCGCCAGGGAACGCGGAGAGCAGAAGTCGGCGGAGTGGGGCTCGCAGATCCGCAGCTACTTCCTCCATCCCGACCAGCGGGTGAAGGACCATCGCACCAACTACGAGGTTGGAGACACCAACCGGGTCCTCGACGGCGACATCGACGGTTTCGTCCGCGAGTACCTGAACTACACGGCGGGGTCCTCGAGCAGCTGACGCAGATGCCCCGAAGGAAATGGACTGAGCCGGCCCGTCCGACGAACTAGTGCCTAGAGCGCGCCCTCGAGGTCCAGCAGCGCCCGCTTCATCTCCGGGCCGCCGCCGTAGTTGCCGACGGCGCCGCCGGACTGGAGGACCCGGTGGCAGGGGACGATCAAGGGGATCGGATTGCGGCCGCAGGCGGTCCCGGCGGCGCGGAAGGCTCTCGGATTGCCCGCCTGCTTGGCGATCTCGCCGTAGGTGCGGGTCTCGCCATAGGGAATCCGGGCGACGGCGTGCAGCGCCCGGTTGCGGAATCCGGCCGGCGTCAGGGCCCAGTCGACCGGTACCTCGAAGTGGTCTCGCTTGCCCTCGAAGTACTCCTCGAGCTCGCGCCGCTCCTCGTCCAGGCGCTTCGGTGCCTCGAGCACCCGCGGGGAGACGAATCGCGCCAGGTCATCGAGGACCTCATCCTCGGACTGCTGATGCCCGCGGTGCTTGGGCAGGGCCAGCCTGACGACGCCCCGATCGGTGCGAGCGACGATCAGCTTGCCGAAGGGGGAGTCGACCGGCGCGTAGGCGACGTCGACGAGCCCGTCGCGCTCGGCCCGGGCGAGGACGCCCTGCACCGCGCGGTCGAGGTCGCCGCCCGAGGGCGCGCTACGGAGCATCTTCTCGAGTTGCTTGTCGGTCAATGGGTTCATGCGAATTCCCCTCTCAGCTTCTGAAGTCCCTCGTGGACGCTGCGGCGGGCCGCGTCCTGCGAGCAGTCGAGTGCCTTGGCGATGCCGGCGTATGACATGTCCGTCGCGAAGCGCAGCAGCACGGCGCTCCTCTGCTTCGGCGGCAGGCCGCTGACGGCACTCCAAAGCTTGGGATCGCCGCCGGCGACGACTGCGTCGGGCCGATTGGTCGAGCTGGGCTTGCCACCGGCGACCTCGTCCGGGCTTCCGGCCGGCACGGCGCGGCGGCCACGGGCGCGGTGGTGATCGATCGCCTTGCGGTGCGCGATCGTGAGCAGCCAGGAGCGCAGGTTGCTCGCGTGCTCAAGACGGCGGTAGGCGCGGAGCGCTGCGATGAACGTCTCCTGAAAGCAGTCCTCGGCGTCATGGGGGCCGACGGAGGCCACCAGGAACCCGAGGACGTCGGAGCCGTGCTCGTCGAGCAGCGCCTGGAATGGAGGAAGGTTCTCATCGGACATCCGCCCATGAAACGTCGCACACCCGGGTTCCGTGAGACTGTGAAATGCGATGGAAGTGGACAGCGACACGCGGGAGCTGGTCGCCAGGGCATTGCTCGAGGACCTCGGGCCGGGAGACGTCACCGCCGAGGCCGTCATCCCGGAGGACGCGTCCGGGCGCGCGACGATCACCCAGAAGGCGCCCGGTGTGCTGTTCGGGATTGACGTCGCGGCCGAGGTCTTCCGGCAGACGGGCGGCGGGGAGCTCCGGGCGATCGCCGCCGAGTCGGAGTGGCGCGATGCCGTGCCGGCGGAGGTCGCAGCCGCAGCGGGGCCGGCGCGGGCATTGCTCGCCGCCGAGCGCACCGCCCTCAACCTGCTCGGGCACCTCTCGGGTATCGCGACGCTGACCGCGCGGTTCGTCAAGGAGGTCGAGGGATCGGGAGCGCGGATTCTCGACACCCGGAAGACGACGCCGGGGTTGCGGGCGCTTGAGAAGGCCGCGGTGGCGGCCGGCGGCGGCGAGAACCACAGGATGGGCCTCTACGACGCGATCCTGATCAAGGAGAACCACGCCGCGCTGGGCGGCGGAGTGGGGCAGGCGGTCCGGCGCGCCCGCGAGGCCCAGCCCGATCTGCCGATCGAGGTCGAATGCCGGGATCTCGACGAGGTGCGGGAGGGCGTCGAGGCCGGCGCGGACCGGCTCCTCCTCGACAACATGAGCCCGGCGGGGCTGCGGGAGGCGGTCGCGGCGGCGCGCGGCTCGGACGGCCCAGAGCTCGAGGCCTCGGGAGGAGTCACCCTCGAGACTGTGGCCGAAATCGCTGCAACGGGCGTCGATTTCGTCTCCGTCGGGGCCCTGACCCACTCCGCCCCGAACCTCGACCTCAGCATGACGCTGGAGGTATAGAGTCGATCGATGGCCATCCTCGACACCGTCGCGACCAGGCGGGAGGAACTCGTCCGCAAGCACGTCGAAGCCGAGAACGCCGCGGACTACGAGACCGCGCTCGCGACCTTCCAGCATCCCCGCTACGAGTACGTCGCCACCGATGAGGTCTACGACGGCGCGGAGGCGGTCATGGCGCATTGGCGCGAGCTCGACCGCGCCTTCCCCGATCAGGAGATCGAGATCGTCGCGCTGCACACGGCAGACGACGCCGTGCTGATGGAGGCGATCGCCTGCGGGACGCACACCGGTCCGCTGAGAGGCCTGCCGCCGACCGGACGGAGCTTCGAGCAGAAGTTCCTCGCGATCTTCGTCTTCGAGGGCGACGCGCTGGTCTGTGAGCGCATCTACTACGACACGGCCACGGTGCTCCAGCAGCTCGGCATCGCCCGCGAGGCGACGAGCCTCACCGGGCGGCTCGAGATCGCCGCCAGCCATCCACTGACCATCTCACGCGCCATCGTTCGCCGGGTGACCGGGAGGTAGCAATGGCGCCGACCGCCCAGCTCAGGAAGAAGCGGGAGGAGGTCGTCCGGGAGCACATGGACTCCGAGAACCGGCATGAGTTCGATGCCACGCTCGACACCTTCGACCATCCTCGCTACGAGCTGATCCCGACCGGGGAGGTCCATGACGGGCCCGAGGAGGTCCAGGCCTACTTCGACGAGACCCGCCGGGCGTTCCCTGACCAGCGCAACGAGCTCCTCGCCCTTCACCACGCCGACGACGCCGTGCTCGTCGAGGCCGTCATCCGCGGCACCCACAAGGGCCCGCTGCGCAGCCTGCCACCCACCGGCCGGGAGTTCGAGCTGCCGATCCTCGCGATCTTCATGTTCGACGGCGACAAGCTGATGTGCGAGCGCGTCTACTTCGACCAGACGACGGTCCTGCGCCAGCTCGGCGTCGCCCGCGACCCGCTCAGCCTGACGGGCCGGCTCCAGACCCTCGTCACGCACCCGCTGACCATCGGCCGTGGTGTGGTCCGGCAGGTGACGGGGCGCTAACAGCCGCTGGCCGCGGTCGCGGCGATCTGTTTGCCGAGCTCCGGAGAGAGCTCCGGAGCGTGGCCGAAGTCGACGGGAGCGGGCCTGCCGATGAAGTAGCCCTGGGCGAAGTCGACCTCGAAGCGACGCAGCGTCGCCAGGGTCGCGGCGTCTTCGACCCCCTCAGCGATCGTCACCTGTCCCAGGCGGCGCGCGATCCCGACGATGGTCCGCACCAGGTACTGGTCGAGGGAGCTTCCCGTAACCCCGCGCACGAACTCCGTGTCGATCTTCAGCACTTGGGCCGGGATCTGCTTCAGGTAGCTGAGCGAGCTCAGGCCCGTGCCGAAATCATCCAGCGCGAGGCCACATCCCATCCTCTGCAGGCGCTCGGCGAAGCGGTGTGCCTCATCGGCGTGGCTGACCGCCGCAGTTTCGGTGATCTCCACCGTCACGAGGCCGAGGTCCACCCCGTCCACCCTCGCTTCGTCCAGCAGCGAGATCAGCACGTCGTCGTCGATCGAGTGGGCCGAGACGTTGACGGCGATGCGACGGCCCGACCGGGCGAGCTCGAGCGCCCGGTTCATCACCAGCCGGTCGATGTCCTGAGCCAATCCGTACCGCTCGGCAGTCGGCAGGAACGCTCTCGGTGGGATCACCTCGCCGTCGGGCGTGATCAGGCGCACCAACAGCTCCTCGCCTTCGATCCTGTTGCTCCTCAGGCTCAGGATCGGCTGTGAGTAGACGACGAGGCGGTCGTCTCGCATGGCGTCACGAATCGTGTCGACCCAGGTGAGGCGGTCGGTCTTCTGGCCGTTCCATGCGATTGCGGAGCCCGGCTGTTGCTTTGCCTGGTAGAGCGCGATGTCGGCTCGGACGACCAGGTCGTCGGCGACCACTTCCTCGGGGCCGCCGAAGGTCGCCAAGCCGACACTGGCTCCGAGACTCGGTTCGGTCTCGGACTTGATCGCTCGAATCAGTTCCCTGCCCGTGTGGATCGCCTCCTCTTCGCCCGCCTCGGGCAGGAGCACGGCGAATTCGTCTCCCCCCATCCGCGCGAGCACGTCCGTCTTGCGCAGACGTTTGCGGAGCACAGCCGATACCTGCCTGACCACGTTGTCGCCGATGGCGTAGCCGAACGAATCGTTGATCAGCTTGAATGAGTCCAGGTCGACGAGCAGCAGTGCTCCGGTGACCCCGTAGCGCTGGGCGTAGCGGACCTGTTCCTCCACCTGTTCTGCGAACGCCCGTCTGTTGAGGAGCCCACTCAGGTGATCGTGGCTCGCCTGATAGCGCAGCCGGTCCTCGAGGGAGCGCTGCTGGGTGACGTCGTCGAAGACGACGACGACGCCGCTGGCCTGCCCGTTTTCCCGGACGGCCGCCGCCGTGTAGTCGGCCGGGAAGCTGGTGCCGTCCCGACGCCAAAAAACCTCGTCGCTGACCCTGACGACGTGCTCGCTGCTCCCAACATTGTGAATCGGGCAGGCCTCGGCGGGGTAGGGCGAGCCATTCTCGTGGGAGTGGTGGAAGAGCTCGTGGCCGGCCCTCCCGAGGATCTCGCGGCTGCTGACACCGAGCATCGTGCATGCCGCCGGGTTTGCGTAGGTGATGCGGCCCTCCACATCCGCTCGGAGAATGCCCTCCCCGGCGCTCGAGATGATCTCCTCGTTGTCGTCCGCAAGGCGCTGGATTTCATTGGACGTGTTCAGCAGCCTGATAGCCACCAACAGGATCGCCGCGGCGGCACAGAAGACCGTCACGATCCGGCTGGAATGGTCGGCCCCCCAGATCAGCAGGGCGAGTGCCAGGGGGATGACGATGAGCGAGAGGACGTTGATGCTCCGGGCCGCGGGCTGGTTCTGCCCGGGTCGGCGAAGGGTCGTCAGCGCGGCCATGGACATCAGCAGCATGGTCGCCGCCCACCCCGCGTCCAGCAAGGTCCCGGCGACGTAGGTGTCGTACGCGAGCTGGTGGAAATAGACCAGGTCCGTGACCAGCAGCATCAGCGCCGCACCGCCCGCAAGGTAGAAGGCGGGACCAAGCCGCCAGCGTCCGGCGAAGCCGAGCACCAGGGCGAACGCGACGAAGCAGAGGTCGAGCACCGGATAGACGACCTGGCCGCGGACGAGGGTTGCAGGGGCGTCCGCGGCGTCAATGATGCTGCCCAGGAGCAGCGCGAAGCTCGCTGCGACCAGCACCAGCACGATGATCGTGCCGTCGACCCATAGGAGGGGTCGCAGCGAGCGGCCGTCCGCGAGGTAGATGGCGACCCCCAGCAGCACCAGCGGGTAGTAGGCGAGCCAGAGGAAGTCCGAGGTCGTGGGGAAGGTGTTCAGACCGTGCTGGACGAAGTCGAGGTTGATCTCGCCGAGCCCGTAGAGCAGCTGCGCCAGCCCGACGGTTCCCCATACCAAGCGGAATCTGCCCGTGCGGGCGTCTGCCGCGATGAGGGTGACGGTCCCGGCGGCGATGATGGAGCCGTCGAGCAGCGCCTTGGTCAGATTGCTGCCGCCCTGGCCGAGGGCGTTGCCGATCACGCCTGACGCCAACGCTGCAGCGGCGATGCCGAGCATGAACCTCGCGGCGCGGGGGGTTCGTTTGTCCATCTACCTCTACCTGTCTCATCGCACTCTGAAGCAGGACCTTGAGCGCGGGGTCACGCAAATCCGGGTAAACCACGACAGGACTGCGGTTAACTACCTACTTGAGCAGGCGTGAGAGGCGACGGTCCTTGAGCACGCGGCCACCCGTCTGCTCCTCGGGGCAGTAGTTCATCTGGTGCTCGGCGAAGAAGACCGCCTCGATGGTGGTGCCGCAGCGAGGACACGGCTCGCCCTCGCGACGGTGAACCTGCAGAGGCATCGGCATCTTGTCCGGGATCTGCTCGCCGATGACCTCCTCGTAGTGCTCGATCGCGTCGCCGAGGACGTGGAGGGAGTCGTGCAGGGCCTTGACCTCCTCACCGCGAAGCTCGGATCCCTTCTTGAAGGGGGAGAGCTTCGCCTCCCAGAGGATCTCGTCGACCCAGGAGCGGCCGATGCCGGCGAGGTCGCGCTGGTGTCGCAGCAGGGGGTGCAGGTGGCGGGGCTGCTCGATCGCCTCGCGGAGCTCTTCCAAGGGCGGGGCCGGCCAGGCATTCGGCCCGAGCGTCGCCACCATCTCGTCTTCATCGACCTCGTCCCGGCGCAGGAGCTTTGCCCACGCCGCCTGCTTGGTGCCGAACTCGCGCAACCTGAGCTCCCGGCCGTCGGCGATTCGAACGAGGAGGCGGGAGCGGCGGTCCTTCATCGAGGCCCGCTTGTCGAAGAGCTGGAGTCGCCCGGCGGACATCAGATGAATCAACAGCGTGAGAGGACCCGCCCCATCCGCAGTCGCGAAGTCGACCGCGAGCATCTTTCCGATCCGCCGCAAGCCCTCAATCCGGGCGCTCGTGAGCGCATCGAGACTCGGCTCGAACGTCTTCAGCGTCGCAACGCCCGGGGCGAGCGCTGACTCGACCTCGGCGTCCTCCAGCGCGGTGTTCAGGCGGCGCGCGGTGATCTCGACCTCCGGTAGCTCAGGCATGAAGCAGAGGGTAGGGTGGCGCTAACCTTTGGTCAGTTCATTCGCTTGCCGCGAGGGTCCAGATTCACAGGACGCCGGGGAAGCGAACATCCAACGTTAAGGAGCGGCCCGCTGTGCTGGAGCTTCCTACCGTCAACGAGCTTCCCGCCAAGCTGAGCGAGGAGGAGATCGCGACCCTGAGCGACGAGGTCCGCGCGCTCGCGGCCGAGAGGAACGCCGTGATCCTCGCCCACAACTACCAGCTGCCCGAGCTGCAGGACGTGGCCGACTTCGTCGGCGACTCGCTCGGCCTCTCCCGCCAGGCGGCGAAGGCCGACGCCGACGTGATCGAGTTCTGCGGCGTCCACTTCATGGCAGAGACGGCCTCGGTGCTCTGTCCCGACAAGACGGTCCTGATCGCCGACCTCGGCGCCGGCTGCTCGCTGGCCGAGTCGATCACCGCCGATCAGCTCCGCGCCTGGAAGGCGGAGCACCCCGGCGCCGTGGTGGTCATGTACGTGAACACGTCGGCCGAGGTGAAGGCGGAGACCGACTACTGCTGCACCTCCGGCAACGCGGTCGCCGTAGTCGAGCACATCCTGCGCGAGCACGGACCCGACACCGAGATCCTCTTCGGCCCCGACATGTGGCTCGGCGCCTTCGTCGAGCGCGAGACCGGCATCAGGGACGACCCCGACCGCCGCGCCCGCTTCCATATCTGGGACGGGGAGTGTCACGTTCACGCCGGGATCCGCCCGACCGACATCAGGACCGTTCGCGACGAGCACCCGAACGCCGAGTTCCTGATTCATCCGGAGTGCGGCTGCGCCACCCAGGCAATGGAGTACGTCGCCTCGGGCGATATCGATCCCGAGGGCGTCCAGATGCTCTCCACAGGCGGGATGCTCAACTACATGGAGAAGCACCCGGACGGCGAGTACATCGTCGCCACCGAGAACGGGATGCTCTACCCGCTCCAGCAGGCCGCGCCCCAGGCGAAGCTGATCGAGGCCAACCGGATGGCCTTCTGCAAGTACATGAAGATGATCACGCTTCCCAAGGTCCGCGACTCGCTGCGGGAGGGCCGCTACGAGGTCAAGGTCCCGCCGGAGATCGCCGAGCGGGCGAAGCTGCCGATCGAGCGCATGGTCGCGATCGGCTGAACCTGAGCGGCGGCCCGGCGCGGTGGTAGGTTGCCGCCGGAGGGATCGTGGAGACCATCTTGCGGGTAGGGCTAGGCATCGTGCTCGCGGGCGCAGCGCTCGCGAAGCTTGCCTCGCCGCGCGCCAGCATCGCCGCGATGGCCAGCTTCGGCTTCGAGCGCGGGCCGACCCGCCCGATCGCCTGGGCCGGACTGATCGCGATCGAGCTCGGGCTCGCGTTTGGGGTCGCGCTCGGGTCGGACCCGGCCGCCTATCTGGCCTCAGGGTTGATGCTCCTGTTCGCCGCCCTGACCGCCGGCGCGATCCTGCGAGGGCGGGCGGGGGCACCGTGTGCCTGCTTCGGGCCTCGCTCCAAGGTGTCCTGGCTCGGGGTGCTCCGCAACCTCGCGCTCGCCGCGGGCTTCGCCCTGACCCCGTCGGTCGATTCGCTTGCGCTCTCCACCGACGCCTGGCTCGGGCTTGCTGTGGCTATCGCGCTGGCCGCCTGTGCAGGTCTCACCGTGGCTGTGCTGGCCCTGGCGCGGGAGGTCGGGATGCTCCGCCTCCAGCTCGGCACTCAGGGCGCGCTCGAGATCGCGGGGGAGGGACCCGACGTCGGGTCCCAGGCGCAGGCGCTCGCGAGCCGGCTGGCCGTGCCGGCGGCCAACGGCACCGGCCAATTCGGCCTGGCCGTGTTCAGCTCCGAGGGCTGCCACCTCTGCCAGACGCTCTCGCCGGCGATCGAGAACGTGGCCAACGATCCACACGTCACCGTGGGCGTCTTCGACGAGGTCGCGGACGCGGCTCTCTGGCGCGACCTCGGGATTCCCGGCAGCCCGTTCGCGATCGCCACGGACGACCGCGGCACGGTGTTGGCCAAGGGCACCTTCAACAACCTCGCCCAGCTCGAGAGCGTGCTGGCGACGGCTGCGAGGCGTCGTGCCTGAGCACCTGGACCGCGTCACGGACTCGCTCGCCCGGGACACCTCCCGGCGCGGCTTCCTCGCCCGGGTCGGTGGCGCGCTTGTCGCCCTGACGGCGGCGCGGACCGTCGGCACGCTGATCGAGCCCGGCGACTCCGAGGCGTTCCACTTCTGCGGGCACACCTTCACGACGGGGTCATGTCCTCACCCGACGGGCCTGCCGCGGATCGACTCCCGCGGCTTCCCTCTGCGAGCCAGCGATGGGCATCCGGTCGACGACATCGGCCGGCCGGTGAACGACGCCGGCCAGCCGGTGGACGAGGACGGGAGCCTGCTGCGCGACGCTGAGGGCCGCTCGCTGCCTCCGGCCCCCCGTACGCAGCTCTGCGCCCGGGCGGGGGACATCTATGGCTTCAGCCCCCACAACGACGGCTCCTGGTACCGCTGCTGCGGCGGCAAGGTTCGCCAGCTACGCGACTGCTGTGCCCACCGGGGCACCCGGATCAACGGTGACGCCGCGCTCACCGGCTACTGCTACCGCGGCCGCAAGGTGTTCTGCGTCCAGTACTACGACACGAAGGTGCCGTGCTAGTGGCTCCAAGGGCGCTGTACTCAGGAGCGAAGGGCAAAGCCCGAAGCGACTTATGGTGGGCGCCCGCTAGGAGCCACACCTGATGATGAGCGGGCTCGAGCTTGCGCTCGCCGCCGCCGCGCTGCTGATCGGTGCGACCGGGACGTTTTCGCCCTGCGGGCTCTCGGCGATCGACACGATCGGCCCGACCGGGCACACCGGCGGCCGCCGGATCACCGCCGCGGCCTGCGCGACGTTCCTCCCGGGGGCAGTCGTCGGCGGATTGCTCACCTTCGGGTCGCTTGCTGTGCTCGGACAGTTCCTCCATGGCGCCGGGGGGCGGGCCGCCTACGTGGCCGCGGCCGCGATCGCGCTACTGGCCGCCGCGCTCGAGGCGCGCGGCACGAGGATCGTCCCGCAGATCCGCCGCCAGCTCCCCGAGCATTGGCGCCGGGTCATGCCGATGCCGCTCGCCGCCGCCCTCTACGGCGTCCTGCTGGGCCTCGGCTTCACGACATTCGTCCTCTCCTTCGGGGTCTGGGCGCTCGCCGGGGTGAGCCTCGCCGTCGGAGACCCGTCCCTCGGGCTGGTGCTGGGGGCGGCCTTCGGGATCGGCCGTGCTATCCCGATCGTCGTCCTGGCGCCAATGGCCGGCAGCGACACCGGTGTCCGGGCGACCGAGCTGATGTGCGAGCGGGAAGGCGTCTATCTCGGACTGCGTCGCGGTGACGCGGCGGCACTGATGCTCGTTGCCGTTGCCCTGATCGTCGCGCCGGGCAGCGCCGGGGCGAAGGGGACGCAGGTGTCGCACGCCACGGATCCGTCCGCCACCGCCGATGCACTGCTCTTCCAGCGCCTCGGAGGTCCGGCGGTGCTGAGCCGGGGTGGCGCCGAGGTCGCGCTCCCCGGCAAGCATCCGGCGATCGGCGGACGCTTCATCGCGACGGTGATCGACGATCAGATCCGGCTGCTCGACCGCAGCACCCTCGCGCCGGTCGCGCAACTTCCCGCGCCCGGCGCCGACGCGGTCGCAGTCTCGGACTCCTGGCTCACCTACCGGGCCGGGACCGGTGGAGGCGATGGGATCTACATCCGCTACATCGCCAACCCGGCGTCACCCGGGCCGCCTCTCCTGCTCGCGAGCGAGCCGGGCGCCTCGCAGCTCAGCCGGCCCGCCGTCGACGGGAGCATCCTCGTTTACGCGATCGCGACCTCCCGGGGCAGCAGGGTCGTCCAGTGGGTGATGGGAACCCACAAGCACCGCGCCCTCGTCCGCTCGCGGCGCGTGCTCCTCTTCGACCCCGCGGTCGACGGCCACGCGTTCGCGTACGTTCGCTCGGATGCCCGCCGCAGTCGCGTGATGGTCAGGGGGCGCCACCGCCATGGTGCCGGCCGGATCCTGTTCACCCTGAAGCGATCGGCGGGGTCGCTCTGGTCCGAAGCCCTGACCGATTCCGTCGCCTACGTGACGGTGCTCCGGCCCAGCGCCGAGAACGCGGACGCGACGATCATCGGGGTGAGCCGGAGGCATTCGAAGCGGTTTCGCGAGCACGGTCCCCGCGGCGGCGGCAACCACCGGTTCTAGCCTCTGTGGGCTACCAGCCCGGTGGAGGGGAGAACGCTCGCAGCGGCGGCTCGCCGTAGCCGACCGCGCGGTAGAAGGTCGCGCTCGGCTTCGCGAGCAGCCAGCGCCCCGCGACTCGCTCGAGGTAGATCACGTCGTCCTCGACCGAGACGTACCTGCGATCCGAGAAGCGATGGGTGACGGTGGCGGTGATCCGGGCCCGGCCATCTCCGAGCGCCTCCGGCTTCATCTCCACGAGCTCGGTGCGCCGCCATGCCGGTCCGCCGCCGTCTGGCTTGGTCCCGATGGAAGCGCGCACCGACGCGCGGCAGCCGCCGTCATGCCGGGGCAGCTCGCGGAGGTCGAGGGCACCCGACGCGATCAGCGCGCAGACCCGGGCGGCGCTCCGCCGGTCGAGCGCCGCGATGTAGTCGCGGACCGCCGCCGTCGCCGCCGATCGGTCGGCCCCGGTCAGCTCCCCGGTCGATCGCGGTCCGTTCGCGGATGCCTCCGGGCTCGCCTCCCTCGCCGCAGGTCCCTCCGCCGCCTGCTCCGCGGTGTCAACGGGCTCGACCGCACCCGCCGGCAGCTTGCCGCCGGCCTTCGGCTCACCGGCCGGTGTGGTGGCAGCGGGGACGGTCGCCGCACTCGTCGCATCGGCGTCCTTCCCGGACCCGCCGCATCCCCAGAGGAGGAGCGCGAGGGCCGTGGCTGCGATCGCTCCGAGCTTCATGCACCGGAGGCTATGCCGGTTCCGTCGGCGCCGGGATTTACTCTGCCGCTGGTGCTGCCCGCTGCTACCCTCGCCGCCCGGTCTTGAGCAAGCCGCAGCCCAAGGCCATCCCGTACGACCAGGCGCATGATGAGCCCCGCATGGCGCACCTGAAGCCCGTTCCAGATCCCACGCCGGAGCCCTCCAGCAAGACGGGAGGCAAGCCGTCGATCGCAGAGCTCGAGCGCTACGCGACGGTGCTCCGGATCGACTGCGTTCGCATGCTGGCCGTCGCCAAGTCCGGTCACCTCGACAGCTCCCTGTCGGCGGCAGACATCGTCGCCGCCCTCTACTACCGGGTGCTCCGCCACGATCCGTCCAATCCGAAGTGGCCCGAGCGCGATCGCTTCGTCCTCTCCAAGGGCCACGCCGCGCCGATCCAATACGCCGCGCTCGCCCAGCACGGCTACTTCCCCGCGGACGACCTGATGGGCCTCCGCCAGATCGGCTCCCACCTTCAGGGCCATCCCGACATGACGCGGACGCCCGGCATCGAGGTCTCGACGGGGTCGCTCGGCCAGGGCCTGTCGATGAGTGTCGGCATCTGCCTCGCGCTGCGGCTCGACGAGCTCTCGGACACCGCGCAGGTCTTCACGCTGATGTCCGATGGCGACTGCCAGGAGGGTGAGAGCTGGGAGGGAGCGATGTCCGCCGCCCACTTCGGCCTGCCCAACCTGACCGCGATCGTCGACTACAACCACTTGCAGACCGACGGCACCACCGAGGAGGTCATGGACACTGGCGACGTCCGCGCCAAGTTCGAGGCCTTCGGCTGGGACACCGTCGAGATCGACGGCCATGACATGGGCGCGATCGTCGAGTCGCTCGAGCGCAGCCGTACCGTCGATCGCCCGTCGGCGATCGTCTGCCAGACCAAGAAGGGCCGCGGGGTCTCCTTCATGGAGGACCGCTTCGGCTTCCACGGCAAGCCGCCGAGCCCGGAGCAGGCCGAGCAGGCGATGGAGGAGCTCGAGGCCAGGTATGCAGAGCAGACCAAGGCGCTCGAGGGGCAGAGCTGATGGCGAGCGAGCTGATCGAGGCCGCCGAGTCGCAGACCGAGTCGATGGCCACCCGGCAGGCGTACGGCGATGCCCTGGTCGCGCTTGGGGAGACCTACCCGGAGGTCGTTGCGCTCGACGCCGACCTGGCCGTCTCCACCCAGTCGATGAAGTTCGGCAAGGAGTTCCCCGAGCGTTTCTTCAACATCGGCGCAGCCGAGGCGAACATGATGTCGATCTCGACCGGGCTCGCCGCCAGCGGCAAGGTGCCCTACGCATCGACCTTCGCGATCTTCGCCACCTCGCGCTCCTACGACCAGGTGCGCCTCGGTATCGCCCACAACGAGCTCAAGGTGCGGATCGGCGCCTCGCACGGCGGTGTCTCCCTCGGCGAGGACGGGGCCTCCCACCAGATGATCGAGGACATCGCCCTGATGAGGGCGATGCCGAAGATGCAGGTCGTCGTCCCGGCCGACTACAACCAGGCCTACACAGCGGTGATCGAGTCCTACGAGCGCTTCGACGGGCCGATGTACATGCGCTTCGGCCGGCCGAAGACGCCGGTCGTCTACCAGGAGATTCCCGAGACCCTGGGCACCGGCGTCGACGTCTTGCGCCCCGGCAAGGACATCTCGATCTTCGTCTGCGGCCATATGGTCTGGCGCGGCCTCGAGGCCGCCGAGACGCTGGAGCGCGAGGACGGGGTGGAGGCCGAGGTGGTCAATGTCTCCATCATCAAGCCGATCGACTCGCAGTCGGTCCTGCGCTCACTCGCCAAGACGGGGGTCGCCGTGACGGCCGAGGAGCACCGCGTGGTCGGCGGCCTCGGCGACGCGATCCGCCAGGTCGCAGCCGAGCAGCATCCCGTCCCGGTGTTCGCGCTCGGGATGCAGGATGAGTTCGGGGTCTCCGGCACGGCTGAGGCCTGCATGGAGCACTTCGGCCTCACGGCCAGCGGCATCGCCGATCTCGCCCGCGAGGCCCTACTGAAGAAGCCGATCGTGCAGCACCCGCCCATCCAGGGTGGCCCCTGGTCGTAGCGGTCGCTTGTGGCCGGCCATCTTCCCGGTCGGCCATCCCCCCCGATGAGAGAGGTGGAGCGGCCCCGCTAGACCGCTCCACCCGCTCGCCTCAACGCGCCATCCCCTCGTGGTGCGAGGCTCCCATGGGGCAGGGAGTCGTTAAGCCTCAGATGTTGCCCAGAGTGGGGGCGCTTCAACAAAGTCCTCCTCGGTGTTGCTCTTCCCGTGCTTACCGAGGAGACCCGACCCTGCCCGGTGCAGGGTGGCCTCCAGATCTTGCGTGGAGTCGCGGACGATGTCAGCGACCTCGATTCGCTCCTCCAATTGCTGGCGCGTATTCTAGAACCCGTAGCGCCCAATTAGAAGTATCGGGTAGACGCGAGACCAAGCTCAGGGATCGTGTCTCCCCGCACATTGCGTAGGAACGAGTCGTGTATCTCCGGTGTCATCGGACGCCACCGGAGTGCGAGAGAACCGCGGTGGGCGGGGTCGAGAGGACGCCACTCGGCCCCGCCGCCGCTTCATCACCCACTGACCTCGGCACTCGTCGGGCGCAGGTCAGGGCGTGGGTGACAGCGACTACGACGGCCCTCATGGCATGCGGCTACCCGGGGTCGAGCGCGACTAACCGAGCGGGCTGGTGTTGGAGGGCGAACGAGAACTTGCGATCCCCTTTAGGGCGACCCGTACCCTGCCTCGCTCAATGGCAAGACACCAGACATCCGAGCTCTTGCGCGCGCGCCCGCAGGCGCAGCGCCGGCCTGAGCATCTCACCGAGCAGCGGACCCGCCCGCCGATCGTCGAGATGCGCAAGGTCACCAAGGTCTACCCGGGCGGTCACGTCGCCCTGGAGCGCGTCAGCCTGCGCGTCGACCGCGGCGAGTTCGTCTTCCTCGTCGGGCCGACCGGCTGCGGCAAGACCACCCTGATCAAGACGCTGATCCGCGAGCTCCAGCCCACCGAGGGCGAGGTGCTGATCGCGGGCCGGGACATCTCCTCGCTTCCCGACAAGAAGGTCCCGCAGCTGCGCCGGCGCATCGGCACCGTCTTCCAGGACTACAAGCTTCTGCCGAGCCGCAACGTCTACGACAACGTCGCCTATGCCCTGCAGGTGATCGGGGCGCCCCGCTCGGAGATCCGGCGCAAGGTGCCGGACGCGCTCCGCCTCGTCGGCCTCGCCGACAAGGTGAAGAACTTCCCCGACCAGCTCTCCGGCGGCGAGCAGCAGCGACTCTCGGTCGCCCGCGCGTTCGTCAACCACCCGCCGCTGCTGCTGGCGGACGAGCCGACCGGGAACCTGGATCCCAGCACTTCCATCGGGATCATGCAGGTGCTCTATCGGATCAACCGCACGGGCACCACCGTCGTCGTCGTCACCCATGACCGCGAGATGGTGGACAAGATGCGGCGACGCGTCATCGCGCTCGACTCGGGCCGGGTCGTCCGCGACCAGGCGGCCGGGATGTACACCCCCGACGACGAGTCCACCCGCGAGTTTGCGCTGCGGCTCCGCGAGGAGATGGGCGTCGAAGAGGAGCCCCGCTACTAGGCGGCAGCCATGGGGCGAGTTTTCTTCTTCATCGGTGAGGGGTTGCGGGCGCTCAGGCGCAGCGCGGCTCCCGGATTGGCGTCGATCGTCACGGTCTGCATCACCGTGCTGCTGCTCGGTGTCCTGATCCCGGTCCTGCAGACCACCAACGGCAAGACGAACGAGGTCCGTAACCAGGTCGGCCTGCGCGTCTTCCTCAACGACGTCAACGGGCAGCAGGCCCCCGCGGATCAGATCCAGGCCCTCCAGGCGAAGCTCGAGGCGATCCCGCACGTCAAGCAGGTTCAGTTCGTCGACAAGGATCAGGCGCTGAGCATCCTCAGCGACAGGCTCAAGGCCGAGAACCGTTCCGACATCACGGCCCAGCTGCCCGGCACGCACAATCCCCTCCCGGCGTCGTTCAGCATCACGCCGGACGACCTCTCCAACCTTCCCGCGGTGCGGAACGCGATCACCCCGCCCGGGCCGAGCGGGACGCCCGCGCCCATCAGCCCCCTGATCTCGGACATCGGCGACTCGCGCGACGACGCCAGCAAGATCAGCGGCGCCACCACGGCGATCCGCTGGGTGCTCGGCGTGGTCTCGGTCCTCCTGCTGATCGCCTCCCTGCTGCTGGTCGCCAACACGATCCGCCTTTCGATCTACGCGCGCCGCCGCGAGGTCGAGGTGATGCGGCTGGTCGGCGCGACCAACTGGTTCATCCGCTGGCCGTTCATGGTCGAGGGCCTCTTCTGCGGGCTCGTCGGAGCGGCGATCGCAATAGGCTTCCTCTTCGTCGGCAAGCAGGTCATCGTGGATCCGCTCGCCAACAACTTCAACTTGATCAACTCGGGGCATACGATCGGCTTCGCCAACCTCGCGCTCGTCCTGCTGTGCGTGGCCATGGGCGTTTCGGCGATGGGCAGCGGCCTGACGCTGCGTCGCTTCCTCAGAATTTGACCCGGCGAACACTCGCAATCGCGGCGCTGGTCGCGATCGCCTTCGTCGTCGGCATCGTCGCGGGCGGGCAGGTGGACGCGATCCGGAACGCGGTCGACGACGTCTTCGGCAACAAGAGCGAAGACGCGACAGCCCAGGCGATCAACGTGATCCACGACGATTACTTCCACACGGTCGACGACAAGGACCTCGAGAACGCCTCGATCGCCTCGATCATCGACCACATCAAGCAGCGCTACCACGACCGCTTCTCCCACTACTTCTCCAAGACCGAGTACGACCGCTTCAAGCAGGGGTCGAGCCTGTCGGGCGTCGGGATCGCGGTGAGCGAGGTGTCCCGCGGGTTGCGCGTGGCGACCGTCTACAAGCACACCCCTGCCCGGGACGCCGGCATCCAGCCGGGCGAGGTGATCACCGGCGTCAACGGCCACTCCATCGCCGGCAAGGACGCGGATGCGGTGACGAGCCAGATCCGCGGGCCGGCCGGGACGAAGGTGGCCCTGACGGTCACGAACCGGGACGGGGTCTCACGCGAGGTGATCCTCACCAGGCGCGAGGTGGACATCCCGCAGGTCACCGGGCACATCGAGAAGGTGGATGGCAACAAGGTCGGGTACGTGCGGCTGGCCGGCTTCTTTCCGGGCGCGCACGGGGAGCTCCGCAAGGAGGTCGAGAACCTCTATGACCAGGGAGCCCAGGGGCTGATTCTGGACCTGCGCGGCAACGGCGGTGGCCTGCTGACCGAGGCGGTCCTCGTCTCGAGCATCTTCGTCCCCGATGGCGTGATCGTCTCCACCCACGGGCGCACCCAGCACACGCGGACATTCGAGGCGACGGGCGACACGCTGGCGAAGCATCCGATGGAAGTCCTGATCAACGGGGACACCGCCTCCGCGTCGGAGATCGTCACCGCCGCCCTCGAGCAGGCTGGGATCGCGAAGGTCGTGGGGACGACCTCGTTCGGGAAGGGCACCTTCCAGGAGGTGATCCCGCTGAACAACGGGGGCGCACTGGATCTGACGGTGGGGGAGTATCTGACGCGTGACGGAACGTCGATCAACGGCATCGGGATCGCTCCGCAAATGAAGGCGAAGGACATCCCCTCGACCAAGCCGGATGAGGGCCTGCAGAAGGCGCTCCAGACGCTGGCCCCGCAGCTCTGAAGCGCGTAGTCCTCGTCTCGAAGCGCGGCCGGTTCCTCGTCGGCGAGCTCCTCTTCGAGCGCGGCGGCCAGATCGAGCTCGGCGGCGGCCGCCGGGCGGCGGTGCCCGGGCGGATGGCCCTGGCAGAGCTCGGGCAGGGACGAGGCCGGGCGAAGGTGGTCCGCCAGCTCGGCGACCCGGCTCGCGCCGCCGACGTGATCGCCGCGCTGCTCGAGGACCGGCAGGTGCGAACGGGGTTCTCCCGGCGCATCGAGGAGGAGGCCGGCGCGGCGACCGAGCGCGCCCGGGCTCTCGACCTCGATCGGCGCGACCTCCGGGATCTCCCCACCTTCACCGTCGATCCCGCCAGCGCGCACGACTTCGACGATGCCGTCTCCGCGTCGCGGACCGACCGCGGTGTTCGCCTCTGGATCCACATCGCCGACGTCGCCGCTCACGTCCGGCCGGGCGACGCGCTGGAGAAGGAGGCCTACGGGCGGGCGAACTCGACCTACGTCCCGGGGACCGTAGCCCCGATGCTGCCCCATGTCCTCTCGAGCGACGCCTGCAGCCTCGCTCCGGACGCCGACCGCCTCGCCGTCACGTCCGAGATCGAGCTCTCCGATGCGGGGGAGCCCCTCTCGGCCAGCTTCTACCGCAGCGTGATCCGCTCGGATCTCCGCCTGGACTACGACCAGCTCGACGAGATCTTCGCCGGACGAGCCAAGCCGCCCGAGCCGATCCGGGAGCCGCTCGTCCTCGCCCGGCAGGCGGCGGCGGCTCTGGCGGGGCGGAGGCCGCGCTCCTCGCTCGAGGTCGAGAGCTTCGAACCCGAGTTCCGCTTCGAGGACGGTCAGGTCACCGGCGCCCATTCCGTCCCCCAGACCGAGGCGCACCGGCTGATCGAGCACCTGATGATCCTCACCAACGAGCGGGTCGCCGACCTGCTCGAGCGCCGCCGGATTCCCACGCTCTACCGCGTCCACGAGCAGCCCGACCCGGAGCGGATCCGCCGGCTGATCGAGCAGCTCGCGGCTCTCGACGTCCCGACTCCGGGCCTTCCCGACCAGATCTCCCCGCAGCAGGCCGGCGAGCTGGCTGGGGAGGCCAGCCGCCTCGTGGCCCGAGAGGCCGAGCGCCGCGGCCATGGCCGCGAGGCGTATACATCGCTTGTGCTTCGCTCGCTGAAACCGGCGCACTACACGGACCGCAACCTCGGCCACGCCGGGCTGGGCAGCTCGGCGTACGCGCACTTCACCTCTCCGATCCGCCGCTACCCGGACCTCGTCGCCCACCGCGCGCTTCTCTCGGCGATCGGTGCCGGGGAGGAGGCGCCCCGGGCTGAGGGGCTGGCGGAGATCGGTGCGCACTGCTCCGAGCGCGAGCGGGATGCGACCCGGATCGAGCGCGACGCCGATGACGTCTGCGCCTCGTTCCTCCTCCAGCGAGAGCTCTTCGAGCGCGGCCCGGACACGCGGTTCGAGGGTGAGGTCTCCGGGGTCGTCGGCGCCGGCGCCTTCGTCCGCTTCGGTGGCGCTCTCGCGGACATCTACGAGGGATTTCTGCCGGCGCGCAGGATCGGCGGGCGAGAGCGCTACGAGCTCGACCGGACCGAGACCATGCTGGCCGGCGCCCGCGGCGGTGGAGCGATCCGGATCGGCGATCCGGTGAGCGTCGCGGTCGACCGGGTGGAGGCCCCGCGCGGCCGGGTCGATCTGCTTCCGGCGGAGGACGCCTAGCCATGGCGAAGAAGGGGAAGAACCCGAGGGCCCCGGTGAGCGGCGACGTCGCCACCAACCGGCGGGCGCGCCACAAGTTCGAGATGCTGGAGAAGATGGAGGCCGGCATCGAGCTGCGCGGCAGCGAGGTCAAGTCCCTTCGCGACGGCAAGGCCCAGCTCAACGAGGCCTATGCGGTCATCAATGACGGCGAGGTCTGGCTGCGCGGCGCTCACATCCCGCCCTACCTGCCCGCCTCCGATCAGAACCACGAGCCCGACCGGCCCCGAAAGCTGCTCCTGCACCGCCGAGAGATCGAGCGGCTGATCGGAAAGACGGCCGAGCGCGGCCTCACGCTCGTTCCCACCCGCATCTACTTCAAGGGCCCCCGGGCCAAGGTCGAGCTCGCCCTGGCCAAGGGAAAGGAGGGCCGGGACCGCCGCCGTGAGATCGCCGACCGCGATGTGCGCCGCGAGGTCGAGCGGGATTTCAAGCAGCGCTTGGGCTAGCGCAACTCTTCGCCCGCCAAGCAGGGCAAAGATGAGTGCACAAGAACGAAAGTCCCGTGCAAGGATTGGGCACAACGATGCTTGCTGCAATCGATACCAGCAACGTTTCTAACTTCGTCGACGATCACCCGACCGAGGCGTACGCGATCGCCGGCGCAGTCATCCTGCTGCTGATCCTGCTTCTGATGATTCGGCGGCGCCGCAAGAAGGCCAAGGCCGAGGGCAGGAACGCCGAGGTGGAACCGAAGACTGAGACCGAACCCGAGACTGAGGCGAAGCCCGAGACTGAGGCGGAAGCCGAGAGTGAGGCCGAACCCGACACGAAGGCCCCTGCCGACGGCGACTCGGAGGGCAAGCCCTCCAGAAAGCAAAAGCGCCAGGCGCGCAAGGCGAAGCGCCAGCAGATCGCCGACGAGAAGCGCCGAGCCGAGGATCAGGACCGCCGCGCCTGGGAGGAGGAGCGAAAGCGCCGCAGGGAGGAGCGCCAGAAGCGCAAGGAGGAGCGCCAGCAGCGCAAGTCCGAGCGCAAGGGAGAGGCTCCGCCGGAGCCGAAGGTGGAACCGGCCTCCGAGGAGGAGGACGCCTCGGCTGCCGAGGGCGCCGAGGTGAAGACCGGCGCCGAGGGCGAGGCCGAGAAGTCGACGATGCTCGCCGCCGCTCTGGGACTGGGGGAGGCGACGCCGGCCAAGCCCGATGCCGATGAGACTGAGAATGAGGGCACGCCAAAGCTCGAGGAGGTGCCGATCGGAACCGACGAGGAGGGAGAGCCCGAGACGCCCCCTGCGCTGGAGCCTGCGGTGACCAAGGAGGAATCCGAGCCCGAGGAGTCGCAGTGGGTCCCACCTGGCACCCGTCGGCCGAGGCCCGGCGCGCAGCCGGATGACGAAGCCGCACTGACGCCGATCGCCCCCGAGCCCGAGACGGCGCCGGGCGGCTTCGCGTCTACCTCAGCGGACGAAGAGCAGCCGAAGGTCCCCGAGCCGGATGCCTCGAGCGTCGAGATCACGCCGCCGGCCACGTCCGGCGGGTCGCTGCAGGACGAGATCGATCGGCTCGCCCGCGAGGGCGAAGAGGCGGAGCGGGAAGGGACCGCGTCGGCACCGACCCCCGGGCCGCCACCGACGCACGAGCCCGAGACGCCTTCCGAATCCGAGCCGCCCGCAGCGGCACCGCCGGCGGCGACCGGATTGGGCGAGATCGGATCCGCGCTCCCGCCCGACGTCGCGCCACCTCGCCCGTACGATGCGCCGCCCACCCCTGACGATGCACCGGCCGAGCCGGAGACTCCGCCCCCGTCGACGCCGGAGCCGGCCCCGCCGGCTTCGTCCAGCCCGGAGATCGAGGAGCTTGCCGCCGAGCACCAGGAGCGCTTGAGCGAGGAGGAGGGGCGGGTTCGCCGGGACGCGGAGGAGCGGCTGCGCCGGGCACAGGAGCTCGAACGAGACGCCGAGCAGCGCGTCAGGCGCGCCGAGGAGGAGACCGAGCAGCTGATCAAGATGGCCGCCGATCAGGCCCGGCGCCAGGCCGAGGAGGAGGCACGTGTCAGCACCCAGTCGAAGCTCCAGGAGGAGGCCGAGCGCCTGCGCACCGAGAGCGAGCAGCGTGCCCTCGAGGAGTCGGAACGCGTTCGCAAGGAGGTCGAGGACCGCACTCGCCTGGCGATCGAACAGGCCCGCCGCGATGCCGACAACCGTGTGACCGTGGCCGCCGAGCAGGCCCGCCGCGAGGCCGAGGAGCGCGCTCGCGCCGAGGCAGAGGAGCGCATCGAGGCAGAGGTTCAGCAGAAGGTGAGCGGGGAGACGGAGCGGCTCTCCAGCGCGGTTGAAGAGGCGGAAGCCCGCCTCCGGGCCGAGCGCGAGCAGCGCGAGAAGGCGATGGAAGAGGCCCACACGAGACTTCAGGAGGTCGAGCGAAGGGCCCAGGAGGCCGAGCAGCGAGCGGCCGACGCCGAGCGGCTGGCCCAACTCAAGTTGGAGGAAGCCGAGCGCGAGCGCAGGCTTCGCGAGGTGCTGGAGCGCGTCAGCGCCGCCGAGGCCCGGGCAAAGGAGGCCGAGCGCAAGGCCCTGGCAGCTGAGGAGGCTGCCGCCAGCAGCACCGCCGAGGGGCTGAGTGCCACCCCGCCGCCCGAGCCGATCACACCGCCGCCATCACCTCCGGCCGAAGCACCACCTCCACCACCGCCACCACTTTCACCCGAGCCGATCCCCGAGCCGCCGCCCGCGCAAGACCAAGAGAGTCGGGTCGTTCCGGACGAGGACGCACCTGCGGCCGAGGCGGGCGAGGAGAAGGGCGGAATCCTGGGCCGCACCGTCGGGGCGATCCTCGGCGTCGGGACCGGCGAGGACCAGCCAGGGGAGCAGGACGAGGCGGGCTCGCAGGACTCGACCGAGCCGGCGTCGACCGAGCCGGCGTCGACCCAGGAAGAGGCCTCCGAGCCGGAGTCAGACGCAGGCGATCGGATCGCTCTGAACCAGGCCACGTTCGAACAGCTCAGAGAGGTCGGTTTCTCGGTGACTCAGGCGACGCGCGTGATCACCTATCGGGAACGCCAGAACGGCTTCAAGTCGCTCGACGACCTCGCCAACGTGCCGGGCATGCCCCGCGAGTTCCTGCGCGAGGTCAAGCCGAAGCTCGCCCTCTAATCCCGCGCGCCCTCGCCGCGCGCGATTCGCGCCATTGCCTCGTCGGGAGTGATCCCGAGCCGGCGAAGGAATTTGACGAGAGCCATCTCCGGCCGGGATCGAGCTCATAGAAGTTCGCGAAGTCGATGTAGGTGTAGAGCGGCGCATTGGCGTAGCCCGCTTCGATGCGAGACAGCAATCCCTGTGAATAGGTTCCGCCTTTCGGCCTGCGCGTCCGATCCGCAACCTGCATCTGCGTCAGGTGGCGCCCCTCGCGGATCCGCTTGAGACGCCGGCCGATCATCAGGGTGTAACCGGTCTTGTGCAGCATCTCCCAGCGCTCCGGCCCGTTGGCGGCGAGCTTCCGGCCGTCTGGGCTCAGCACCCCTTCCCCGCGATTGGCCGACCAGTGGTAATGCACTCGACGTCGTCCCACATCTACCCGTGTGCTGACGGGACGAATTTCGCCCCCCTTGGAAGAGCACGGAGGGGTAACCGGTGGAGAGCCTTCGGCTCGGGACGGGAACCGGTGGAGAGCCTTGGGCGTTTTCGGGATATCCAATGCGTCACCCACATATCCGATTCGGTCCGCGCATTGGCGGGGTTCGGACCGGGCGTTATGCGAGCCGTGCATCGATCATGCGAGGGGCAACTCGGATATCGCGAAAACCCCCGAGGTGCCTCGGAGGAGAGGGGAGGGCGGAGCCTCCTCCACTCGTGGTGCGTCGTGGCACTGCCCGGCAACGGGATGGGCGACATCCAGACCGCGGCGGAGTACGTCGTCAACGCGATCCGGACGATGGGCATTCCGCTTCTGGCCCGACACGCGTGGGTGGTCGATGACGAGATCGGCCTCTCGCCGAGCAACCACGGCACCCTCGACGCCGACGTTGTCTGCCTCCGGCACGGGCGTTTGCGGCAGGATCTTCATGCCGGGCGTGAACCCCTTCACCTTCGTCTCCGACGAGGCGTCCTCGGTGGCGGACGTCGGCGCGACGGTCGCGACCTATCCGCATGTCCCAAGGGAGCCGCCGCTCCGCTGCTACGTGACTGGCGACTGCCCTTAGCGGGTAGTCCGGTGCGGGTGACTTCCAACGACACAGTCGCCGTGGTCGGTGCCGGCGGCACGATGGGCCTGCCGATGGCGCGGAACATCGCTCAGGCGGGGATTGACGTCCGCGCCTGGAATCGCTCGCGCGAGAAGGCCGAGCCGCTCGCCGAGGATGGAGTCGAGGTGCTCGACACGGCCGCGGAGGCCGCCGCAGGAGCGTCGGTCGTCCTGACCGTCCTCAGCGACGCCTACGCCGTCATCTCCGCGATGGAGGGATCCGACGGCGGCTTCTCCGGCGCCGAAGAGGGCGCCACCTGGCTGCAGATGAGCACGATCGGGATCGAGGGCACCGAGCGCTGCGTAGGCCTCGCCGAGGATCATGGCCTGACCCTCGTGGACGCGCCCGTGGTCGGCACCAAGCAACCGGCCGAGCAGGGAAAGCTGACGGTCCTCGCCTCCGGCCCCGAGGAGACGCGCGAGCGGTGCGAGCCGATCTTCGAGGCGATCTCCCAGAAGGCCGTTTGGCTGGGGGAGACCGGCACCGGCACCCGGATGAAGCTGGTGATCAACTCGTGGCTGCTGTCGCTCGTGGAGGGGCTGGCTGAGACGGTCTCCTTCGCCGAGGGCATCGACATCGACCCGGCCCAGTTCCTCGAGACAATCGCGGGCGGGCCGATCGACAACGCCTATGCCCAGATGAAGGGCAAGATGATGATCGAGCGCAGCTTCGAGCCCGCGTTCAAGCTCGAGCTGGCCGCCAAGGACGCCCGGCTCGTGATCGAGGCGGCGGAGCGCCACGAGCTCGACCTGCCGATGCTGGACGCAATCCGCTCCCAGCTCGAGGAGGCGGCCAGGGAACATGGTGATCAGGACATGGCCGCCGCCTACCTGGCGAGTGCGCCGAAGCAGTCCGCCCGGCCCTGAAGGCCTCCGCGGCTACCATTGGCGAAGACATAGCACGGGGCCGAAATTGGATTCGACTTGGGCCTTTGTGCGATCAGGTTGCAGGCCGAGGTTCCAGGAGGCCTCGTTAAACACCTGGACCAACCAATACGTGCGGACCATGAGTTCGCTCTCGCCGCTTAGCTAGAACCTAGGCAGCGTGTGTCGGCCCACCCGAGCCCGAGGGGTGGGATCACCGGCATCAGAATCGGGCTCACCCGGACGGCTCGTCCCGACCGTCCGGGGAAAACAAAGGGACTTGGCCCTACGGCATCTCCCGCCGGCAGCGGAGGTCATAGGGCGAGAACAAAGCGCCGGCTAAGCCTGTAGAAGCCGATCGCCGAATCCCGAGGACGCCGGTTCGAAACCGGCCGGCTCCACTTCGTTGGTCAATCGTTTCTCCCTGTTCAAATCCTCACGCAGCGGGTAATGGGATCCGAACCGCCGGTGCGAAAAGGCGCAGCTGGCAGGAAGTCAAAGAGAGGAACAAAAATGGCGCAGGCAACCCGCTCCTCGAGCACGCGCAGAAAGCGCACCAGCTCAACCGGGAGCAAGTCCACGAGTAGGAATGGCAGGTCCGAAACGACTCGGAGCAGGAACGGCTCCTCGAGCACCTCGAAGACGAAGGTCGCCGAGCTCGGCGCCAAGACGAAGCCTCAGGCCGAGAAGGTCTCGAGTGTGGCCTCGAAGGCGAAGGCCCCACTGATCGCGGGTGGGGCTGCGCTTGCCGGGTTGGCCGGCGGAGTGGCGCTGAAGAGCCGCACCGAGAACAGGCGCCCCATCAAGGGGCTTCGAGTCCGGTCACTGCCCAAGTCACTGAGGAACATCGACCTGGGCAAGGTCGATCTCGATGCGATCACCGACGCGGCACGCCGGGTGCGGTCGATCGGCGAGCAGGTCGGGGATCTCGCGGACGCGGCCGACAAGACCCGCAAGAAGCACAAGTAGACGAGCGCGTCTTCTTCGGGCGCTAGTGCGCGTCAGCCCGCGGGTCGGCATGCAACCCTGCCGCGCTCCGATGACGAACGCTGACAGGAAGCCGAAATGAGCGCGACGATCACCCGCGACGACGCTCTGCCGATCTCGCCTGGGCGCGGGATCAAGCACCTCGGAATTCCGCTGAAGACGGTGAACGGTGACCGCGCCGCATTAATGGGGCTTCACGTGAGATTTACCTCGCTGGTCGAATCTGAGGCCACGATCTAGGCAATCGGAGAGGGGCGATCCATGCACGGACGACCGATCTGGAGCTTGAGCGCGTGGGGCGGGTTCATCTGCATGCTGTTCGCCCTCAGCACGCTGATGTACGGCTCCCTCGCCGCGAGCGCCCTGATGATGTCCGGTGCGCTCGCGCTGTTCGGCTGGGCCGCGTGGCTCTCCCACCACGAGCATTGACCGCCGGATCCTGAACGTCATCTGGTTTTTCGTTGGGGATTCGTGGGCTCGCCAACGGTCCCCTTCGCGGCATGACGAGAACCTGAACGGCTGTCAGAAAACTTTTAGGGACTGGGCGTAGCCTTTGTGGGGTGAAGTACCTGCGCAGCATCTCCACCCGCCGTCTAGTTGCGGTCTGCGCGGCAATCGTGGCGGTCGGGGTGGGCGCCACCGCCATCGCGATGGCCGCGAGCGGCGGCGGGCCCAAGCCCCCGGCGGAGCCCCTGCCGGTCGCGGTGCACGACGCCCTCACGGCGCCCACCGTCCAAGGCGTCACAGCGCGCATCCAATTCACCAACCACCTGATCAGCGGCTCCGACGTCCAGGGAGCGGATCCGATCCTGAGCGGAGCCTCCGGACGCCTCTGGGCGACCCGCGACGGCCACCTCCGGCTCGAGCTCCAGGCTGACTCGAACTCCGAGGGCGCCACCAGCGACAGCCAGGTGCTCTCGGACGGCACCCGGGCCTGGGTGTATGACTCTGGATCCAACACCGTCTTCGAGGGCACCCTTCCCCCAGGCCATGACAAGGCCGACGGGACCAACGCGAACGAGCAGCCGCCTTCGCTCGCTCAGATCAAGCAGGACATCGCAAAGCTGGCCGACCATGCTCTTATCGGCGGAGCGCAGCCGACCGACGTCGCGGGGCAGCCTGCGTACACGGTCCGCGTGGAGCCAAAGCAAGGCGGAGGCCTTCTCGGCGGCGCCGAGCTCGCCTGGGACGCGGTGCACGGGACCCCGCTGCGCGCCGCGGTCTACGCGAAGGGCGACAGCTCGCCGACCCTCGAGCTCAAGGTCACCGGCATCTCCTACGGCGCGGTTCCGTCATCGGTCTTCGACATCAGCCCGCCCCCCGATGCGCAGGTCACGAACGTGAACCCGCCCGCCAACCATCAGAACGGCAAGGGCGACGCGGCCCCGGTCACGGGTCTGCCGGCCGTCCAGCAGGACACCGCTTTTCCAATCAGTGCCCCGCAGACCCTGGCGGGCCTGCCGCAGAACGAGGTACGCCTCATCCAGAGCGGCAAGGACGCCGGTGCGTTGGTCACCTACGGGCAGGGCCTCGGTGGAATCGCCGTGATCGAGCGGCCGACCGATCCGGCGCAGAGCTCATCAAGCTCGAGCGGTGATCACGGCCAGCTGACGCTCCCGACCGTTTCGGTGAACGGAGTCCAGGGCGAGGAGCTCGATACGGCTCTCGGGACCATGGTGAGGTTCCAGCGCAATGGCGTCGAGTACACGGTGCTCGCGTCGGCGCCACCGTCAACCGTGCAGACGGCAGCCCGAGCCCTCTAGTCGATGGCGGAGTCTCCGCCGATTGAGGTCCGGGGGCTGGTCAAGCGCTACGGGGAGATCACCGCGGTCGACGACGTCGACCTGACGGTCAATCCCGGCGACACCTTCGGATACCTGGGGCCGAACGGCGCCGGCAAGACGACGTCGCTGCGGATGATGCTCGGGTTGATCCGCCCCAGCGCGGGCTCGGTGCGGATCTTCGGCCGCGATCCGCAGATCAGCGTTGCGGCGCTGGAGGGCGTGGCGGGCTTCGTCGAGGCCCCGTCGTTCTATCCCTATCTGAGCGGCCTCGACAATCTGAAGCTCTGCGCCGCGCTCGATGGCCCGGGCTCGGCGTCGAGGATCGACGAGGTCCTGGAGATCGTCGAGCTCCGCGATCGCGCGATGGACAAGGTCAGGGGCTACTCGCACGGGATGCGCCAGCGGCTCGGCATCGCGTCGGCGTTGCTGCGGAATCCACGCCTGCTTCTGCTGGACGAGCCGGCCACCGGGCTCGATCCCGCCGGGATGCGCGACATGCGGGTGCTGATCCGGGACCTCGGGGAGCGGGGGATCACCGTCCTGCTCTCCAGCCATCAGATGATGGAGGTGGAGGAGCTCTGCAACCGCGTCGCGATCATTCGCAGCGGCCGGGTCGCCTATGAGGGTTCCCTGGCGGAGCTTCGAGCCAAGGCCGGGGTCAGTTACCGGTTGCGCACGACCGACGACGCGAGGGCTAGGGACGTCTGCTCGGCCCAGCCGGGCATCGAGGAGGTGGTGACATCCGAGGCCGGGCTGGCGTTCAAGGCGTCGGACGAGAGCGCCGTCGCGGCCCTCTCCGTCGCCCTGGCGGAATCGAGCGCGCCGGCGCTCGAGCTGACGCCGCATCAGGCGACGCTCGAGGACCTCTTCTTCCAGCTCACGGAGGGTGATGGTCCGCAGCGAGCGGCGAAGACCAAGCAGCTGATCGAGGAGATGGCGTGAAGCCCGGGGTGATGACCGTCTACCGCTGGGAGCTGCGGAAGCTCCGCGCCCAGAAGCGGACCTATCTTGGCCTGGGGGCAGCGGCAGCCGTGCCGATCATCTTCGTGATCGCCCTGGTGACCGGGGGCGGGCGTCCCAATGACGTCGCGTTCGGCCGCTACGTGCATGACACCGGTCTGGCGGTGCCACTCGTGCTCCTCCTGTTCGGCTCGATCTGGCTCTTCCCGCTGATCACGGCCCTGGTGGCGGGCGACATCGTCGCCTCGGAAGACCGCAACGCGACCCTGAAGATGATTCTCACCCGCTCGGTCGAGCGCCACCAGGTGTTCGCCGGCAAGGCCCTGGCGGCGGCCACCTATGCCGTCTGCGCCATCGCGATCGCCGGAGTGGTGGCCCTGGGAGCCGGGATCCTCGCCTCGGGCTTCAACCCGGTGACCACGCTTTCGGGAACGGTCGTCTCAGCGCCAAAGGGCCTCGAGCTGGTCGCCGCCAGCCTGCTCGTCTATCTGCTTCCGATCCTCGCGATCGCCTGCATCGGTCTGCTGCTCTCGACGGTCTTCCGCAACAGCGGGGCGGCGATCGTCGGCACGCTGATGTTCTCCCTCCTCGTCCAGCTGGTCGGCATCCTGCCCGGGCTGAGCGGGCTCCACCCCTACCTGCTCAGCACCCAGTTCAACGCCTGGCAGGGCCTGCTCCGCACCCCGGCGGACTGGGATCCGATCCTGCGCTCGCTGTGGGTCTGCGCCCTGTACGGGCTGCCGGCGCTGGCGGCAGCTGCGCTCGTCTTCCTGCGCCGAGACGTCGCAGAGAGCTAGCCATGGAACATTCGGTCTTTGCACGATCGTGCTGCCGATCGCACTGGCGGTGATCATGGTCAGCCTCGGCATGAACCTGACGACGGCCGACTTCGGAGGTCTAGCGAGCGGCGACACCGCCTTGATGCACGGGCGAAACGCCGCCGCCCCGGCACTCGCCTAGCCCGAACCCCTGGCTTCCATGCGGCGTTCACCTTCGCCGGGACAATCTCGGGGAGCGAAATGCGCGTGCTGATCGTCGAGGACGAGGCCAAGATGGCCGGCCTGATCCGCAAGGGGCTGCGGCACGAGGGAGTCGCCGCGGACCTGGCGGGGGAGGGGGAGGACGCGCTCTGGAATCTGAATCCGGCGGACTTCACGACCTAGATCGACAACCCCTACTGGCCGATGCCGGTGGGGGCGCGGTGGCAGGTCCACGTCAGCAACCCTCAGGGCGAATCCCTCCAGATTCATGACGTCGTCTACGACCACGGGAAGCCGAGCGAGATCACGGATGACTGGTACGCCCAGGACACCGAAGGGAACATCTGGTACTTCGGTGAGGACACCGTTTCGATCGAGAACGGCAAGAAGGACACGAGCGCGATGCCGGCCCATTCAGGCGCCGGCGGGTCACTTCACCGGCGCGATCCTGACGGATGACACCAGCCCGATCGAGCCAGACGTCTCCGAGTTCAAGCTCTACGCCAAGGGTGTGGGGCCGGTGGTCGCGGTTTCGGTCTCAGGCGAGTCCGAGCGGGAGGACCTGATCAGCTACTCGCACTGATCGCCGATCCCAGCGAGAGCTCGCCTGCTCTAGGGGAGAGGATCGCGCCACATCGGCCAGAGGCTCGGCCCGCGCGGAAGCCGGCGCTCCGACGTCACCCGGAAGCCGTGACGCGCGTAGAAGTCGAGGTTCTGCTCCTTCGAGGACTCGAGGTAGGCGCCGACGCCGTCGCGGTCGCACTCCTCCAGGACCGGGGCCAGCATCGACGAGCCGAGGCCGTGGCCCTGTGCCGCCGGATCGGTTCCGAGGATCGCCAGGTACCAGTGGGGTGGCTCGTGCGGATGCACCTTCTGGGCGCCGAGCATTCCCGCGATCACCATCGGCATCCGCGGAGCGAGCCTGGGGTGGAGGAGGGGCGCGGCGTAGGCGATGTCCTGCCGGGCGGTCGTGTGCCACTGGTCCGGGGTGGCCCAGACCGCGATGCTCCGCAAGCCGTCGTCGGTCCAGATCTCGCCTCGGGGATGGAGGTCGCGGAGGCGCATCCCGAAGACGCGCTCGAGGACCCGCGGCCTCAGGGACGCCGGCCGGCAGGCCCAGGCCGCGACGGGATCCTCGTGAAAGGCGCGCGCCAGCATGCGGGCGAGCTCCGGCAGCTCTGCCGGCTCGGCCCGCCGCGCCGCGACGGCGACCCGCTCAGCCATTCGGCAGGGAGGAGCCGGCGATGAAGAAGAACCACACCTCGAAGGCGAGCACGCCGGCAACCGCGCAGGCGACGACCATCCGCTCCACGGCGCTGATCCCGTACTTCTGGCGGACGTCGTGCTCGCGCTCGTCGCGCATGCTGCGCAGCCAGGGGGAGGTATGCCGCGCCGCCGGTGGCCTGCCGGTGACGTCGTCGTACTTCGCGTTCAACCAGGTGAGAGCCATGGCCAGCACGAACACCATCACCGACAGGACCACGACCACCGAGAAGACGGCGGTCATGCTCAGGTTGTTGAGGTTGCCCTGGACCTTCGAGCCGACCCAGACCGCGAACAGCGGCGCGCCCGTCCAGAGGTTGATGGAGCAGAGGGCGGACGCGGTGACGAGGCCGATCTTCTTCAGCGCCATCTCGACGCTGAGCCTACCCCCGGCGAAAGAGCCTGGAGAAGATTCCCGGCGCTGGAGGCTCGACGTCCTCGCGCAGCGGCAGCCGTCCCTGCCTGCGCGCGGCCATCACGCAGGCCGAGTGCGCATGACGGCGGCGCGAGCTGTCTCCCTCGGGCGAGACCAGCATGTGCTCGCTGAGGGCGGGAAGCAGGCCGCCGCAGAGGGGGCAGCGGTAGGTCGCGGGCTTGCGGTTTGCCGCCGGCCGCACCGCGTACCAGCGGGCGTCGCGAAAGTCGTCGCGGGATCCCTTGGTCATCGCGAGTATCCAAAATAGTCCGGACAAGGAGATTTGATCGTGGAGAGCGGACAGCAGACCGAGGGGGCCGGCGGAAATGACGAGGAGATCCGCGCGGGGATGCGCGCGATGTGGGGGATCGTCGCCCCGGGATGGGAGCAGAACGCGGACTTCGTGGACCGGCGCGGGGCGCGACATGACCGCCGCAATGCTCGCCGCGGCGAATCTGAAGTCAGGTGAGCGGATGCTCGAGCTCGCCTGCGGACCGGGCGGCGTCGGGATGGAGGCCTCCGAGCAGGTCGGACCTGATGGGGAGGTCGTTCTCTCCGATGTGGTTCCGCAGATGACCGCCATCGCCGCGTCGCGGGCCAAGGAGCGAGGACTGACCAATGTGACGACGCGGGAGCTCGACCTGGAGCAGATCGATCAGCCGGACGGCTCGTATGACGCGGCGCTTTGCCGCGAGGGCATCATGCTCGTCGTCGATCCGGCGCGCGCGGCCACCGAGATCCGCCGGGTGCTGAAGCCGGGCGGCCGCGCGGTCGTCTCGGTGTGGGGGCCGCGCGATCGGAACCCCTGGCTGGGAGCGATGCTCGACGCCGTCGGCGCCCAGCTCGGTGGCACGTTTCCGCCGCCCGGGGTCCCGGGTCCGTTCGCGCTCGATGGCCGCGAGAAGCTCAACGCCGTGCTCACGGCGGGCGGCTTCGAGGACGTCGACATCGACGAGGTCGAGACGCCCTGGCGCGGGTCCGACTTCGATCAGTGGTGGCTCGTGACCTCTGCGCTGGCGGGCCCGCTGTCAAAGCTGCTCGAAGCTCAGCTTCCGAGGCGGTCGAGGCCATTCGCGCCCGCGCACGCGACGCGCTCGGGGAGTACGAGACGGCGGACGGGCTCGAGATCCCGGGAGTGACCCTGGTTGGAACCGCTCGGCGCGGCTAGCGCCAGGCAGTAAGAACGGCCGCCAGCCCCGCCAGGGTGAGGGATCGGAGGGCGGGGCTGACGGCCATGATTCGAATACGGCGCCGATCCGCGCCGGGATTGACCGGGGCTCAGGACGCGATGGCTACGGGCAGTGGATCAGCACGTCGCGGCCCGGGCCGCCCTTGCACTTGTCCCGCTTCTTGCCGCCGTTCAGCAGGTCGTCGCCCCTGCCGCCGAGCAGCTTGTCGCGGCCGTTCTTGCCCTTCAGGGTGTCGCCACCGTCGCTCCCGATCAGCCTGTCGGGACCGCTGCCGCCGTTGACGAAGTCCTTACCGGGCCCGCCGTCGACGAGGTCGATGCCGCCATCGGTGCAGACGAGGTCATTGCCCCCGCCGGCAAAGACCTGATCGTTGCCGGTGAAGGACACGATCACATCCGCATGTGACGTCCCCTGGAGCACGTCGTCGCCCGCGGTGCCCACGATGGTGGGGGTGGCGCAACTCGCCTTGCCCTTTTGTTTGGGGGGCTTGGGAGCGGCCGGCTTCTTGTTGATCACCGTGGTCTCGGTGTCGAGGTTGTTCGTAGCGTTCGTGTCGTCGGCGCTGGTCAGCGTCGCGGAGTTTGACGCCGTGCCGTTCTTCGCGGCCTTGACGGTGATCGTGACGGTCGCCGAGGCGCCCGAGTTGACCTGGCCGAGGTCACAGGTGATCGTGCTGCCCGCCTTCTGGCACGTCCCCGCTGATGGGGTCGCGGATACATACGAGACCTGGGAGGGGAGCGTGTCGGTGACGACCACGTCACCCGCGTCGTTCGCACCCTCGTTCTTCACGGTGATCACGTAGCCGAACGTGTCACCCACCGTCACCGGATCGGCTGTGTCCGCCTTGGTCAGCGACAGGTCGGTCGCGCCGACCGCGGCGCTCGCGCCGCCCGCTCCTCCGATCAGGCCGATGACGAGCGCGGCAAGCGCTCCCGCCATGGCAACGGCCGAAATTCCCCGCACCGAAACTCTCTGCATGACCACTCCTTTCCCTGACTCTGCCGTTCACTAACGTCAGCGTCCGGGGCGGGGCGGGGGTTACGGGCGGTCGGGGAGGGGGTCCACGATCAGGTCGATCGTCGCGATCCGGCCGTCCCGAATGGTGCACTCCATCACGCTGAACCTCCTCCCGTCGATTTCGGTGACCACGCCGAGCCTGCCGTTCACGAGGGCCGGGCGCGCGTGAGGAGCGAACCGGCGCCCACCACTCACCGTCCGCTTGGCAACTGCCTCGGCGCCGACGGACGGCGGGCGTGCTCTCGGGTCGCCTTCGACGGTGTGCATGCGGAAGACGACGTCCGGGTCGAGAACCTCAAGCAGTGCCTCGAAGTCGCCCGCGCGGGCAGCGGCCAGGAAGGCGTCGATCACCCGTCGCTGCTCATCGAGGTCGGTGGCCGGCGACGGTGCGGCGCCACGAACGCGCCGTCGGGCCCGGCTGGCGAGCTGGCGGGCTGCATCGGGCGAGCGGCCCGTGATCTCGGCGATCTCGCCGAATGGCACGCTGAACATGTCGTGCAGGACGAAGGCGATTCGCTCGGCCGGCGTGAGGGTCTCGAGCACGACGAGCATCGCCACACCGATGGAATCTGCGAGCTCCGCCTCCTCGGCCGGGTTGTCCTCGGTGACTTCGCTGACGATCGGCTCGGGGGGATCCCCCTCCAGCTCCTCGCGGCGCGCCTTGCGAGCGCGAAGCATGTCGAGGCTGACGCGGCCGACGACAGTGGTGAGCCAGGCGCGGAGATTGTCGACCGCGTCCGAGTCGGAGCGGCTCAGGCGCAGCCAAGCCTCCTGGACCGCGTCGTCGGCCTCGCCGGTGGACCCCAGCATCCTGTACGCGACAGAATGCAGATATCCGCGATGCTCTTCGAAGCGCTCTGCGAGTAGGTCTTGGTCGTTCATGTCACATCCCCTCGTCGTGGTCCGTCATAGCAGTTGACGAACGAACGGCGGCGGATGTGACCGCCAAAGGAGGCTGAAATGGCTCGGAAATGGTGGACCCTGCTCGCTGTCTCGGTGGCGACGTTCATGTTGCTGCTCGACATCACGGTCGTGAACGTCGCGCTGCCGTCGATTCGCGACGATCTCGGCGCGAGCTTCACGGACCTCCAGTGGGTCATCGATGCCTACGCGCTCACGCTCGCCGCGCTGGTGCTGACCGCCGGCTCGCTCGCCGACCGCCTCGGCCGGCGCCGTGTGTTCGCCATCGGGCTCGCGATCTTCTCGTTCGCATCGCTGCTCTGCGCGCTGTCGCCCGATCCCACCTTCCTCAATCTCTCTCGCGCGCTGCAGGGCGTGGGCGGGGCGATCATGTTCGCCGTCTCGCTGGCCCTTCTGGCCCAGGAGTTTCCCGCGGGCCGAGAGCGTGGCACCGCGATGGGCATCTACGGTGCATCGATCGGTGTTGCCGTCGCGGTCGGTCCTCTCGTCGGCGGTGGTCTCACCGATGCCCTCGGCTGGCAGTCGATCTTCTATCTGAACGTCCCGATCGGTTTCGGTGCGATCGCGGTCACCTACCTGAAGCTGCGCGAGAGCCGCGACCCGAACGCGACCCGGATCGACTGGGCCGGCGTCGCCACGTTCAGCGCGGCCCTGTTCATGTTCGTGCTCGCCCTGGTCCGAGGCAACGACGAGGGCTGGGGGAGCACCCTGATCGTCTCGCTCTTCGCCGGCGCGGCTGTCCTCATGCTCGCGTTCATCGTGATCGAGGGCCGGGTCGGCGAGCCGATGCTGCCGCTCGGGCTGTTCCGGAGGGCATCGTTCACCGGCGTTCAGCTCGCCGCATTCGCCGTGTCGGCGTCGATGTTCGCGCTCTTCCTGTACATCACGCTCTACCTCCAGAACTACCTCGGCCTCTCGCCCTTCCAGGCGGGGCTTCGGTACCTGCCGATCACCGTGGCGAGCTTCTTCGCCGCGCCGGTCGCGGGCGCGCTCCTCTCCCGGGTCCCGGCGCGCCTGCTGATGAGCTCGGCGCTCGCCCTGGCGGGTATCGGCCTGCTGCTGATGTCGGGCGTCGACGCCGGGGACACCTGGACGACGCTGCTCCCCGGGTTCCTGGTCGCCGGGATCGGTGTCGGGTTGCTCAATCCCGTGATCGCAGACGTGGCCCTGAGCGTGGTGCCGAAGGAGCGGAGCGGGATGGCCGCCGGCATCAATGACACCTTCCGTCAGGTCGGCGTCGCGGTCGGGGTGGCGGTCTGGGGCGCGATCTTCATCGGCCGCGGGGCCGACAAGTTCCGCGACCTCGCCGCTGGAACGCCGGCCGCCGCCGGTGACCACCCACGGCAGCTGATGGAGGCGGCATCGTCCGGCAGCCTCAATCAGGCCGTGGCGGCCACCCCGCCGCAGGCCAGGCACACGGTCGCGAACGCGGCAGGGGATGGTTTTCTCGCCGGGTTCAACGACCTCCTGACGATGGGCGCACTGGTCTGCTTTGCGGGCGCGGTTCTGGCGCTGTGGCTGGTTCGCGAGGGCGAGATCGAGCGCGAGCCGGTCATCGAGACGGCCCCCCGGTCGCCCGGGGAGCCGTCTCTCGCGGAACTGTGAACGGGGAGCGCGCCGGTTAGAAGGCGGCGGTCCCGTTCGGGGTCCCGAGGCCCGTCGGCCCGTCGTAGCCGGCACCCGAGGTGCACAGGTACGCCGGGCTGCAGGTGCCGTTGCTTCCCGCCGTCACGTCGAACAGCGACGACGTGTGGCTGTATGGGAACGAGCCGTAGTTCACGGCCGAGCCGTTGCCGGCCACGCCGTAGACCCCGGCGACGATCGGTGCTGAGGCGCTCGTGCCGCCGACCACGCCCCAGCCGCTGAAGCACTGGCCGAGGAGCTGGCCGACGAAATTGCAGTTGCTGTCGTACACGGCGACGCCGGTGTTCGGGTCGGCGACCGCCGAAACGTCGGCGACCGTCCGCCTCGCGCAGCCGGAGTCGGTCTGCCATGCGGGCTTCGGCTCAATACGCCGAGCAACCGCTGCCCGAGCCGCTCCATGCGGTCTCCGTCCAGCCACGCGCGTTGGAGGCGTGGCTGAGCGAGGTGCCGCCGACCGCGGTCACGTACCGCGAGGCCGCCGGGTACTCGACCCCGTATCCGCTGTCGCCCGAGGAGACAGTGATCGCGGCGCCCGGGTGATTGAAGTGGGCGTCGTCGGTGGTTTCCGAGCTCGCCTCGCCGCCGCCGTAGCTGTTGGAGATCTCGGTGGCGCCGAGCCTGGCCGCGGTGTCCTCCGCCGCGTACAGGTTGGCGCTTATGTTCGAGGTCGCCTCGACCAGCAGGATCTTGCAGCCGGGGCAGGTGGCGGAGACCATCTCGAGGTCGAGCTGCGTCTCCAGCGCCCAGCCCGTGTCGTTGGCCGGGTAGCTGCCCTGGACGCCGCTCTGGTTCACCTTCTTGAAGCAGCCATTGGCCGTGGTGCAGGCCGGCAGGCCGTAGGTGGAGCGGTAGGTGTTCATGTCCGCCTCGGCGGTGTTGTCGCCGAAGGCATCGACGATCGCCACCGTCTGGCCGGTGCCGCCACTCGACTGCGGAGTGCCTACGCGTTGCCCTCCATCCACTCGAAGCTGGCGTGAGCCTCACCCGGCCAGGGTGGACCGCCCGGCGGTGTGGCCTCCAGCTGATCCATCGCTGCCTCCTCTGATTGCATCCGCCGTTCTTACATCGATAATCCACGAAATGAACGAGGAACGGGAGCCGACCGAGATCGCCAGGGAGATCATCGACCGCAATCTCTACATGGTGGTCGCGACGTCCGATCGCAGCGGGCAGCCCTGGGCCTCGCCTGTCTACTACGCGCATTCGGCGTACAGGGAGTTCTTCTGGGTCTCGAGGCCCGAGGCCGATCACTCGCGGAATTTGCTGGAGCGCCGCGAGGTCGGCATCGTGATCTTCGACTCGTCACAGCCCGTCAACACCGGGGAAGGCGTCTACATCTCCGGCGTGGCCCAGGAGCTCCCGGCCCACGAATCCGACGAGGGCATCGAGATCTTCTCGAAGCGCTCAGCCTCTCACGGCTTTGGCGAGTTTGCGATCGAGGACGTTCGCGAGCCGGCACGGCTCCGTCTCTACCGTGCGACGGCCGAGGCCGTCTATGTGCTCGACGAGCACGACCAGCGCGTCGAGGTCAACCTCTAGGCGCGCTCGTAGATCAAGAGCCGGATCCCGTCAGGCCCGAGCGGCTTCTCGTTGGTCAGCTTGAGCTTGCGGCGGTCGACCCCCTCGGGGAAGAGGCGCTTGCCCTCGCCGAGGATCTCCGGGAAGACCATCAGACGCCACTCGTCGACGAGATTGTTCTCGACCAGCGTCGCGATCAGCTTGGCGCTGCCGGCGATCAGGATGTCGCCCTCGTACTGGTCCTTCAGCTTCGCGACCTCCTCCGGGACGTTCTCGGAGATCACGGTCGTGTTCTCCCACTCCGGGTCCTTGATCGTGGTCGAGACCACGTACTTGGGCATGCTGTTCATCTTTTCGGCGAAGCCCTGCTCGTCCTTCATGTTCGGCCAGGCGGCCGCAAAGCCCTCGTAGGTGACACGGCCGAGCAGCTGGGCGTCGGCGGCGTTCAGCTCGTCAAGCTTGAACTTGTCGCCCTCCTCGCCGCGCTTGTACTCGAAGCTCCAGCCGCCGCGATCGTACTCGCCGCTTCCACCGGGGTCCTGGATCACTCCGTCCAGGGTGATGAACTCCGTCACAACGACCTTGCCGCTCATTTCAGTCCTCCTGTTTGATTGAAAGTCGTGGGTCAAGACCGCGAGCCCGGCTGAGACTCATCGGTCGCGAGCCGCTCGTCGATCCGCCGGAAGAAGCCGGACCAGCCCTCCCCGGCGCGCCGCTGGGCCTCCGCGGGCATCTCATCGCGCTGGCTGAATCGCATCTCGGTACGGCCGTCGCCCAGGTCGTCGAGCTCGACGGTGCAGTGCCGTAGACCTCGTGGGCCGGGTCGTCGCGCACCGTGAACACCAGGCGCTCGGGCTCCGAGACCTCGATGTACTCGCCGTCCCAGTGGATCTCCCGAGGCCCGAAGATCATCACCAGGCGCCACCTGCCGCCCTCGCGGACGTCCATAAAGACGGTCTCGAGCGGGTTCTCGGCCTGGGGGCCGCCGTACCAATCGGCGAAGCGCTCCGGCTCGGTCCACTCACGCCAGACCTCGTCGCGAGGAGCGTCGAAGGTCCAGGTGATGTCGATCCCGGGGCCGGCCTCCTCAATCATGCCGATCCTTCAGTCGTCGGTCCATCCGCTCGAAGCCCTGCTCCCAGAAGCGCCGGTAGCCGTCGATCCACTCGGCGGCCTCCTCGAGCGGCGCGCCGTCGATCCGCGACGGGCGGAGCTGCGCGGTGCGACCGCGCGTGATCAGGCCGGCGCCCTCGAGCACCTTGAGGTGCTTGGAGACGGCCTGGACGCTCACCGGGAACGGCGCGGCGAGCTCGCTGACCGTGGCCTCTCCGGATGCCAGCCGCTCGAGGATCGCCCGGCGAGTCGGGTCGGCGAGGGCGGCGAAGGTCCGGTCGAGCTGGGCGGTCGTCATCGGCGGCCGCTATTTAACCAGATGGTTGAATATCGCTCCTTCCGCTCGCTGCGCGCGGGTCAAGCGCGGTGGGGAACTTCGAAGCGCCCGGCGAGGCGGTCTCAGCCGCCGACGGCGCCGTGCCAGGCGCCGATCGCGCTGACCAGCGAGATCGCAAGCGCGACACCGGCTCCCAGGGAGGCGGCGACGAGCATGCCGCGCAGCCCGGAGCCCGGAACGCGCCGGGGCCGGCGGTCGGCGCTCTCGACTCTCAAGGAACTGGGCATCCGGGACCCCAGTAGCGAGGTGGCCATCCGGGGGAGATGGACGAGGAAGTGGACTCCGAAGGCGAAGGCCCAGACCGCGAAGGAGGCCTGATGCAGGAAGACGACCTGGTCGGACTTGTGGCCGAGCGCCAGCAGCCAGATCCCGGTGGCGAAGACCCCGACCGTCGCGGCGACGAGCACCGGGGCCATCAGCCGCAGCGCCAATGGCGGAGGGCCCTTCTCCACGTAGCGCCGCGAGTGCGTGTAGTAGCGAGCCATGCGGTAGCCGGTGCTGCCGAGCTTCAGCAGGACGGGCGGGATCAGAACCAGCCCGAGGAACATGTGGACGCTGAGCAGCCCGTTGAGCTTCAGTAGCGTGATCCCCTCGGCGATCAGCAGGACCGTCAGGATCGTGGCGGCCGCGATCGTGAGCCGCTCGTTCCCGGCGGTGCCCCCGAGGCGGTCGCTGCGGGTGGCGGCGGCGGGGCGGTGGGTGCCTGCGTAGGTTTCCATCCACCCGATCGTGCCGCCCCGCCGTCAGCCCGGTCTAAGAGCCGAATGAGAGCGCACTTATCTTCGAACGGGTGTCACTTTGGCCGAAGGGAGCCACCCATGGAAGCCATGCCACAGGAGTCCTCAGATTTCTCGATTTCCGAGCTCCGCGCCGAGCTCAGCGGAGAGGTGATCGCCCCCGACGACCCAAGCTACGACGAGGGGCGGCACGTCTTCTTCAAGGGCTTTGACCGTCGCCCGCTGGCGATCGCCAGGGTCGCCGGCGCCGATGACGTCTCGCGCGTCGTCTCACTCGCGCGCGACGGCGGCTTCGAGCTCGCGGTGCGCAGCGGCGGGCACAGCCGCGCCGGCTACGGGACGAGCGACGGCGGCATCGTGATCGACCTGTCGCGGATGAACGCCGTCGACATCGACGCCGACGCGAAGACCGCCTGGGTCGAGCCCGGGATCACGGCGGGCGAGTACACGACTGCGACCGGTGAACACGGGCTCGTCACGGGCCTTGGGGACGCCGGCTCGGTGGGAGTGGGGGGAATCGCGCTCGCGGGTGGAGTGGGATTTCTCGTTCGCAAGAACGGTCTGACGATCGACGACCTGCTCGCCGCGGACGTCGTGACCGCGGACGGCGAAGTCGTGCGCGTGAGCGAGGAGAGCGAGCCCGATCTCTTCTGGGCGATCCGCGGCGGCGGGGGCAACTTCGGCGTCGCCACCCGCCTCCAGCTGCGCCTGCATGAGATCTCGGAGATCGTCGGCGGCATGATGATCCTGCCGGCGACGCCGGAGGTGGTCACCGGCTTCCTCGATGCCGCGAAGGCGGCCCCCGAGGAGCTCTCGACGATCGCCAACGTGATGCTCGCGCCTCCGATGCCGTTCATCCCGGAGGAGGCGCACGGCCAGCCGATCGTGATCGCCCCGATGGCCTATGTCGGGCCCGTCGACCAGGCCGAGTCGGTGATCGCGCCGTTCCGCGCGCTCGCCGAGCCGTACGCCGACATGGTGCGGCCGATGCGCTACCCCGAGCTCTATGAGGGACCGGAGCAGGCGGCCAACTTCGCGTCCGGGAGCAACTTCTTCGCCGACTCGCTCGAGCCGGCCGGCGTAGAGGCGATCTTCGAGCAGCTCCCGAAGTCCACGGCGATGATGAAGGCGGTGCAGCTGCGTGTGCTCGGCGGCGCCATGGCGGAGGTGCCCAACGACGCCACCGCGTTCGCGCACCGAGACCGCGGGCTGTTCGTGAACGTCGCGGCGATGTACATGGATGGCGGCGAGAAGGCGACCCATGACACCTGGGTCACCGGGGTCGCGGACGCCCTCGGCCAGGATGGCGCGGGTGGCTACGTCGGCTTCATGGGCGAGGAGGACGAGGCGTCGCTTCGCGCCGCCTACCCAGGCGCAACCTGGGACCGGCTCCGGGAGATCAAGGGCCGCTACGACCCGGACAACCTGTTCCGCCGGAACCAGAACATCCTGCCGGCCTGAGAGCTCAGGCCGGCGGCGCCGGATCGAACGGCAGCGGCTCGAAGCGCAAGAGCCGGTCAACGATCTCGTTGAGCTCGGCGTCGTGCGAGCGAATCAGCTCATCCGCGATCGACGGAAGCGTCTCCGTCAGCGTCCGCACGCGGGCGTCGTCCAGCGCGACCGACTGAGACAGCGGCACCTGGAAGCGGAAGTAGCGCGGGCCGTGGCCGAGGTCGGCGGGCTGCAGGTGGGCGTCGCCGGGGTGGTTGAGGAGGGTGTGGGCCCAGTGATCGGCGCCGTCCGCGGCTCCGCCGAGGGTCGCGCCCAGGATCGGCGGCTCGCCGCGGTGCGGAAAGATCCATCCCAGCCTGCCCCAGCCGCGCACCTGGTCCTGGCGGTAACCGTCCTCATGCAGCCCGGTGCCGATCGACACGACGAGCAGGTCGTCCTGGTCGAGATGGTGCGGGTCGTCGCCGATTCGCTTCAGCGCCTCCACGATCGCGACGATCACCGGGTTGGCCGCGAAGACCCCGCCGTCGACCAGCGCCCGGTCATCCACCTCGTGCGAGGGAAAGTAGGTCGGGGCCGCCGAGGTGGCGAGGCCCGCGTCCGCCAGCGGCCGGTTGCGGTCGCTGTCGGGAGCCTCGCGAGCCCGCCAGCGCTTGAAGAAGTACGGCTCCCGGTTGGTCATGTCGTACGAGGTGACGATCACCTCCCGCAGCGCCTGCTGGATCTCGACCGTGCCCAGGCGACCCTCGATCGCCTTCTGCAGTGGGCCGAGCGTGTACTTCGGGCCGAGCCACCCCCACAGCGTCCGCAGCTTCTGGAACAGGCTGCGGTGAAAGATGTCCGGGCCGTCCTCGATGTAGAAGCGGGCGAGCTCGTTCCCGCTCACACCCGGGCGCTCCGGATTCGCCGCATCCGGCACGGTCAGGCTGAGTGCCACCAGCCCTCCGGTCGAGGTGCCCGCGAACATGTGGAAGTAGTCGGAGACGCGAGCCTCTGGACCGGTCCGCTGCTGGATCCGCTTCTCGAGCTCCGCGATCACCAGGGCGGGGATCAGGCCGCGGATCCCGCCGCCGTCGACGCAGAGGATCCGGTACTTGTCGGTGGGAGGGGTCTGCTCTGAGGTCATCGGCGATGAGTTTCTCGGTATCGCGGTGTCTATCACTCATAGGCTGCGCAAAATGGCGACCGACCTGGAACAACTCAGAGCATCGTTGACGGGCGACGTACTCGGCCCGGACGACCGCGAGTACGAGCGGGCGCGGGTCTGCTTCAACCTGCTGGTCGATCGGCGGCGCGATCGTGCGCTGCGTCGATGCCGATGACGTGGCGAAAGCGCTCGCCTATGGGCAGTCGAACAGCACTGCGCCGTCGACGACGGGCTCGTCATCGACCTCTCGCGGATGCGGAACGTCGAGGTCGACCCCGAAACGCGAATCGCCGTCTCCGAGGGCGGCGCCACCTGGCTCGACTTCGACGCCGCGACCCAGGCCCATGGCTTGGTCACGCCCGGCGGCGTGGTCGGATCCACCGGCGTCGCCGGCCTCGCGCTCGGCCGAGCTGAGCGACCTGCGCTCCGCCTCCGGCCTGGTCAACGACGGCGTCCGCGCGCAGGGTTTCCTCGACCAGCAGCGCATCTTCGACCCGGGCTACGGCGTCGATCGGAACTACTGGCAGGGCCACTTCGTCCGCGAGCTCCCCGACGAGCTGATCGACGTGCTGGTCGAGAGCATGTCCGCCCTTGGCCGCCCGCCGGGAGCGATCCTGATCGAGTCCCTCCATGGAGCCCCCAAGGACGTCGACCCGGACACCGCCGCCCTCGGCTACCGCGACGCGGCCTTCAACGTCAGCGTGATGGCGAGCTGGACGGACCCCGCCGATGACGAGGCCCACATCGCCTGGGCCCGCGAGACGGCGGCCGCGATCGAGCCCTGGTCGGTCAGTGGCGGCTACGCCAACTACATGCAGGCGGACGAGCCGATCGAGCGAGTCCGGGCCGCCTACGGCCCGGAGTCATTCGACCGCCTCCGGGCGCTGAAGAAGCAATACGACCCGGACAACGTGCTGCATTGGAACCAGAACATCCCGCCGGCTGACTAGCCCTTCGCGAGCTTCACCTTCTTGGTTGCCGTAGTGGGATCGGCGCCGGCAGCGGTGTAGCTGAACTTCGCTTTCAGCCTCACCTTGCCCTTCTCGTTGAGCGTCTTCCTGGCCTTGCCAGTCGCCTTGATCTTCAGCGTTATGGTGGATGCCGCCATCCGTGCCGCGACCTGCGCCGAGGCCCCCTTCACGCCCTTTCCGCGCAGGGCGAGTGTGCCCGGGCCAGGGACGCTGACACCGATCAAGGCCGTGCCGTTCTTCTTGCGCTTCACCTTGCCGAAGGTCACCGGGATCGAGCTCGCGGTCCCGCTGATCGACCAAGCGAGTTCACTGTCGCCCGATGGGAAGCAGGTCTTCTGAGGCGTCCAATCGAGGCAGCTGCCGGACACATAGCCACCTCCGGGATTGCGGAAGGCGGCCGAGTTCCCATCCTGGACAGTGCGGGTCTGCCAGGCCCAGGTGATGGTCGCGTAGAACGCATGGGTCTGCTGGACCGAGATCCAATACGTCCCGGGAACCGTCGAGCGCGGGAGCGCCGGCGAGCGGGACCGAGTAGTTCGGGTAGTTGCCTGCTGAGACGCCCAAGTCCTGGAAGAGTTGCGCGCCGGGGAGCGTCCCCGCAGTCCCGTAGATCCAGGCGTTCACGAGCCTGGAGGCGGCACCGACATCAGCGCCGATCAGGTCGAGGCTGGTGAGCTGCCAGCGCTGCCCGGGCGGGACGGTGAAGTCGTCCGCCGACTGGTTGTCGAGGACGTCCTGCCCGTCGTAGTCGTCGGAGGGGTTCGAATAGAAGCCGAGGTGATCGCTCTGATCGTGCAGCACCTTCGCCTGCGTACCGCGGCGGGCAGCGCCAGCGCCAGGCCAACAGCACCCACCAACGAGAGCTTTCTGACCAACGCATCCACGCGATCTCCCCTCCGATCCCTCGGCTGAACGTGCGGCGAGCTTACCGCGGTGCCGCCGGCCTCAGAGCCCGAGGCCGCGCACGCCGGGCTCGTTCCAGCCCAGGTGGTGCGCCAGCTCATGCTTCACCGTTCGCTCGACCTGGGCCCGAAGCAGGTACGGGTCGTGTCCGAAGTCGCGCTCCAGCGTGTCCTGGTAGATCACGATCCGATCGGGATAGATGTCGCGGGCGACCGTGCCGCCCATGTACATCCCGTAGGCGCGGTGCTCGTGCCCGAGGTTCGAGATCACCACCGGCGTGTCCGCGAGCAGCGCCTGGAACTCCGGCGGCAGGTTGTCGATCGCCTCGATCACCAGGAGGTCGAACTCGCTCGGCGGATAGTCGGGAGCCGGCAGCGTGGCGAGCGCCTCACTGCGATCGACGAGCTTCCGGAACTCGGGCTCGGGCATCTCGCTCCCGATCGCCATCGTCGTCACCCAGGCGGTGATCAGCACGATCGCCACCGCCCCGACCAGGATCGTCATCAGGCCACCGAGGTGGGCGAACGACGGCGGGTTGAAGAACAACAGCAGGCAACCGGCGAGGAAGGCGGCGAAGGCCGCGGCCCGGAGCGGGGGAAGGAGGATCTCCCTCATGTCATTGAGGTTAGGGAGTGCCCCGAGCTCGGCGCGATAATCGGGTGATAAGTGCCCAGTCGTAGTAGCCTCGGCGGCGCAATGAGAGCTTCTCGACGAACGGTTCGGGTCCTCGCCCTGGCAGGCACTACATGCGCCGCCCTGGCGGTCTCGGCGTCGCTCACCGTCGCCAAGGACCCCAAGTGGGTAGGCCCGGTCAGCCAACCGCCCCTGTCCTTCGGGCAGGCCTCGGTCGAGCTCAAGGTTCACTTCGGACGCAAGAGCCACGGGAGCAAGAAGTTCATTCCCAAGAACCTCCTGGCGAAGGAGATCAACGTCTACATCCACTGCGCGGACGGCATGGATTACTACCCGACCGACGGCGGCGGCGGCGACGCGCCGACTGCGGCCCACGTCGCCCTCGAGGAAACGATCTTCGTCAAGAAGAACAAGACCTTCAATGTCACCGACACCACCCGCGGCGACGTCGACAGCGGCACCTTCAACTTCCAGGGTAGGTTCACCGGCCACTCAGCCAGCGGCACGCTCCGCATCGAGAACCACCGCAACAACGGCTCCCCGCCCCCGAACGACGATCTGACCTGCGACAGCGGCGTTCTGAGCTGGACGGCCTTGGCGCCGTAGCCCCGCACTAGTCCGGGAGTACATTGGGGCCTTGGCCCCGGACCAGCCGCCCGAGAAGCGGTCATCACCGCAGAACCCACCGCCCGACGCCGGCCATCCGCCCGGCTGGCGCGTGGACCCCGCGCCCGACGGACGCGGCGCACCGCCGCCCGCCAAGCCGCCGATGATCCCGCGGAGCAGGACGTTCATCGCCTTCCTGCTCGGGCTGCTGGCGGTGAACCTCCTGCTCTCGTTCCTGACCAGCGGCGCGCCGGATCGCGAGCGGGTCCCCTACCAGCCCTTCTTCGTCAACCAGGTGAGGGCGCACAACGTCAGCGAGATCAGCTCGAAGGAGAACTCCATCGAGGGGCAGCTGAAGGGTGAGGCGACCTACGACCCGCCCGGCGACGCCAAGCCGGTGAAGGTCACCAAGTTCAAGACCGAGGTCCCGGCCTTCATCGATCCCGCCCAGGTCACCACCCTCCTCGCCGAGGGAGGAGTCGTCATCAATGCCGAGGCGCCGGACACGGGCCGCTCGCTGATTGGCTCGCTGCTGCTCGGCTTCCTCCCGGCGCTCTTGATCATCGGCTTTTTCATCTGGATCGCGCGCCGCCAGATGGGGGGAGGAGGGGGCGGCGTTCTCGGCGGCTTCGGCCGCACCACCGCGCGTCGCCACGAGGCCGGCGAGACCGAGCGCGTCAGCTTCGAGGACGTCGCCGGGATCGACGACGCCGAGGACGAGCTCGTCGAGATCGTGGACTTCCTGAAGAACCCGCAGCGCTACACGAAGCTCGGGGCGCGGGTCCCGCACGGGGTGCTGCTCTATGGGCCGCCCGGGACCGGCAAGACCCTGCTCGCCCGCGCGGTGGCCGGCGAGGCCCACGCCGCCTTCTTCTCCCTGTCTGCATCCGAGTTCGTCGAGGCGATCGTGGGCGTGGGCGCCTCGCGTGTGCGCGACCTCTTCAAGCAGGCCAAGGAGGCGAAGCCCTCAATCGTCTTCATCGACGAGCTGGACGCGATCGGGCGCTCTCGCTCGGGCAACGTCGGCGGGTTGAGCGGCGGCAACGACGAGCGCGAGCAGACGCTGAACCAGGTCCTCACCGAGATGGACGGCTTCGAGGCGGGCACCAACGTGATCGTCCTGGGCGCGACCAATCGCCCCGAGATCCTCGACCCGGCCCTGCTGCGCCCTGGCCGCTTCGACCGGCGCATCGCCGTCAACCCGCCCGACCGCCCGGGCCGCGTCGAGATCCTCAAGATCCATACACGCGGTGTGCCGCTGGCACCCGACGTCGACCTGGACCGCATCGCGGCCTCGATCCCGGGTTCGACCGGCGCCGACATCGCGCTGCTCGTCAACGAGGCCGCCCTCTCCGCCGCCCGCCGTGACCACACCAACGTGGAGCAGAGCGACTTCACGGACGCGATCGAGAAGATCCTCCTCGGCGCCGAGCGCCAGGTGGTGATGACCGACGCCGACCGGCGCCGCACCGCCTACCACGAGTCCGGCCACGCCCTCGTCGGCATGCTCACCCCGGGCGCCGACCCGGTCCGGAAGATCTCGATCATCCCCCGCGGCCAGGCGCTGGGCGTGACCCTTTCCACCCCGGAGAGCGACCGCTACAACTACGCCCGCGACGAGCTCCTGGCCCAGATCAAGGTCGCCCTCGGCGGTCGCGCGGCGGAGAAGGTCGTCTTCGACGACGTCACCACGGGCGCCGAGTCGGACATCCAGAACCTCACCCAGGTCGCCCGCGGCATGGTCGGCCGCTGGGGCATGAGCGACGCAATCGGCCCGATCGCCGTAACCGACGGCCGCCAGGACGGCCCGCTCCTGCCCGGCTCATCACCCACCTCGGAGCCGACCCAGGAGCTGATCGACCAGGAGGTCCGGCGAATCGTGGACGAGGCCGAGCGCGACGTCATCCAGCTACTCGAGCAAGAGCGCGGCCGGCTCGAGGCCCTCGCCAACGCGCTGCTCGAGCGGGAGACGCTCGACCAGCCGGACGCATATGAGGTGGCCGGCGTGCCGTTACCGGAGACCGATCCTGCGGAGAAGGCCACGGCTGTCCCGTAGCGGTACCGATCTGGGCCGGCGACACCGGCGCCAATCAACGCCTGCTGCTTCTCGGGGCATGAAACTGCCCCGAAGGCCACGTCCGAATCCCGGCCTAGCGTCGGGTCACCGGAACAGGGGCCTTCTGGAGAACGCAGGCTGGACAGGCCGCCTTTGCGCGATGGGCCCAGAGCCCGGCTTTTCATTGGCCGCCCCTGCGACCGGCCCGGTTGTGCTTCGAGCACGAATCCGTCGCTGTCGTTCGTCCACCTGCTCTCCCCAACACAACACGAGGAGAGTGATGACGATGAGATCGATCGGACTCGACATCCACCGCGACTTCTGCGAGGTCGCGATCGCCGAGGACGGTGAGGTCCGCTCCACCGGCCGGCTGTCGATGGCCCCCGAGAAGCTGGAGCTCTTCGCCGGCAGCCTCGGTGCCGAGGACCAGGTTGCCCTGGAGGTCTCGGGCAACGCCTGGGAGGTGGCGCGGATCATCCGGCCCCACGTCGCCCGGGTGGTGGTCGCCTCCCCATCTGACACCGGGATCCGGGGGGCGAGGGCGAAGACCGACCGCCTCGACGCCCGGACGCTGGCGAAGCTGCTGGCCACGGGCACGCTCGACTCCGTCTGGGTGCCCGACGAGGCCACCCGCGCGATGCGCCGGCGCCTCGGCCGCCGCTCCCTGCTGGTCCGGGTGAGGACCAAGGCCAAGAACGAGATCCACGGGGCGCTGATGCGCAGGCTGATCGAGGCCCCGAAGGTCTCCGATCTGTTTGGCCTCAAGGGGCGCCGCTGGCTCGAGGCGGTGGAGCTGCCGATCTGCGAGCGCGAGACCGTCGACGGGTGCCTTCGCCAGATCGATTTCTGCGACTCCGAGATCGCCGGCCTTGAGCGGGTGATCGCCGCCGAGGCGCTTGGCGCGGCCGAGATCCGCCGGTTGATGACGGTGCCGGGCGTCAACGTGATCACCGCCGCCAGCTTCATGGCGGCGATCGGTGAGATCGGGCGCTTTCCCGACCGCCGCAAGCTCGTTGCCTACCTCGGGCTCGACCCGAAGGTGCGCCAGTCGGGCGCCAGCCCCACCGCCCGCGGGCGGATCTCCAAGCAGGGCTCCGCCTCGGCCCGCCACGCGCTGGTCGAGGCCTCGTGGTCGACGATCAGAAACCCGGGCCCGATCCGCGCCTTCTATCAGCGGATCCGCGCCCACCGTGGCCACCAGGTCGCGATCACCGCCGCCGCGCGCAAGCTGGCCTGCCTGTTCTGGTGCCTGCTCACCCGCGGTGAGGACTACGCCTACGCCCAGCCGAGCCTGACCGGCAAGAAGCTCCGCCGCCTGGAGCTGATGGCGGGCCACCCGAAGGGGGAGGTGAAGCGCGGCACCTGGTCGACCAACGCGGCGATGAGAGATGCCGAGCGCGCCCTGGCCGCCCAGGGCGAGGCGGCCTACAAGCGGATGGTCGCCGACTGGCAGCGCGGGCAGAAAGAGGGCGCCGGTGCGACACCGGGGCGCGCATCTGAAGCAGCGCGGCAGGACTCGGCCCCAGATCCTGCGCTTTAGCTCGTCGTCATCGACGCCCACCGAAACTCTCCCAAATTGGAGGTGGCAGCGCCAGCGAAAGACTTGACTTTCATCCGTCGCGCAAAGCAGTCACGGTTCCACCACGCCGTGCATCGCCGCTTTGTACGGAAACCGGCGGTTCCCGCGTCCAGCAGGCATGGCTCCGTGTTCCCACTCCGACCGCGGTCGGTGGAGAACACGGATGGCGGCGCGAGCACGAGATGCGACTGTGTCCACGTGAACTTGATTCAAGGGAGGAAGCAATGAGGCACTCCCTATCGGCGGGTAGGACAAGCAGGTGAGGGAGATCTTCAGCCAGGCGCTCCGCGCCACCCGCGCAACGGCCTCGGTAATGGCCCGGGACATGGTCGGCTCCCGCGCCCAGGACCCGCTGGCCGAGCGCGACCCGCGCTTCATCCGCCAGACCCTGCCGGCCTATAGCCGCGCGGCGCAACTCTACTTCCGTCCCAAGGTGCGCGGTCTAGAACAGATCCCGGCTGAAGGGCCGGTGCTTCTTGTCGGCAATCACTCAGGCGGCACGCTGATCGCCGACACCTTCGCCTTCGCCTACGGCTTCTACAACTACTTCGGCCCCGACCGGCTGTTCCACCAGCTCGCCCACGACCTCGTCTTCCGCGTGCCGGGTCTCGTCGTGCTGCGCCGATACGGGACGATCCCGGCCAATCACGAAAACGCGATGACGGCGCTGGGGAAGGGCGCTGCGCTTCTGGTCTATCCGGGCGGGGACCACGAGACCTACCGCCCCTCTTGGCACTCGGGGGAAATCGACTTCGGCCATCGCAGCGGCTTCGTCCGCCTCGCGCTTGCGGCTGACGTGCCGATCGTCCCCGTAGTGGCGATCGGCGGCCAGGAGACCGCCCTCTTCCTGACCCGCGGCGAGCGGCTTTCTCACCTCCTTGCCCTCGACAGGCTGCTGCGGCTAAAGGTCGTGCCGATCCAAATCGCACCTCCCTTCGGCGTGACGGTGCTGGACCTGCCGGGCCGCATCCCGCTGCCCTCACAGATCACGATCCAGGTCCTGCCCAGGATCGACCTGCGCCGTCGATTTGGCCCCCAGCCCCACGAGGAGGCGGTCTACAACGCGGTCACGATGATGATGCAGGAGGCGCTCGACGAACTCTCGGCCGAGCGCGAGCTGCCGGTCGTCGGCACGCTCGGTTCGCGGCACGAGAAGAGCGAAGTCGTCGAGGAGCTGGAGCACGGCGGTCTCGAGCGCGAGGTCGAGGCCGCGATCGAGGCCGACGAAGTCAAGAAGCGGGGTGGGCAGATATAGAGCCGGCCGCGCAGTGTGTCGCTTTGCATGGAAAGGAGCCCTTTTCGATCAGGGGCTCACTTTCGAGCGACGCAGGGCTGAGCACCCGTATGCGGCACGGGCGAACATCACTCGTGTTCGCCGTCCAAGGGGGAAGTCAGGGAGACGGCATAAGCCTGAACCTCCATGGTAACTACCGACGGGGCTTCGTGCGGGAGCGCGGATAACAGCGGATCCCGTACTCCCTAGTCGCGGCGGCACCACCAAACGAATGGAGAAATGATGGCTGGAATGAACCGAAAGAAAGTTGGTGTCGTACCGGCCCTCGCCCGGAACGGTGATCGCGATCATTGCGCTGATAGCTGCGCTCGGTGGGACCGCCTACGCAGCAAAGAGGATCGGCAGCAAGCAGCTCGCGAATGGGGCTGTGACAAGCAAGAAGATCAAGAGCGGAGCAGTGGTCGGCAGCAAGCTCGGCAATGTGATCGTGCGTAACACCACGGTCACTATCGCTGACGGCGGCGTGGGTTCGGCGATAGCAACCTGTTTGGGTGCGGAGAAGATGCTCGGCGGAGGCGCCCGGTTCGTGCACTCACTCGGCGCCACGGATCTGCAGACGATCAGCTCGGGTCCGCAGAAGACGGCAACCGACGACGCAGCGCCCGACCAAGGCGGTGCGCTCACCGCCTGGCGAGGGTCCGGCGTGAATCAGGCCGGCGGCACGGGGGCCTTCCCGCTCACCGTGTTCGCCATCTGCCTGCAGTAATCAACAGTCGGGTTCTATCGGCCGACCAAGCGCGACCCCGGCGGCGACGCTGGGGTCGCGTCGCGTCAGGGCAACGGCGAATGGCCTCCGCTTCACTAGGCTCGAGACGAGCCCTCCCCGCTGAAAAGATCAGTAGTCGGCGCGGATGACACGGACGCTCCGCGGACTAACGTCGGGTACAGGTAGAGAGGAAAGGATCAGCGATGTACGTCAGCGTACGCCGGTACAAGATAGGAGCCGGCTCGCTCGACTCCCTTACGCATCGCGTCGAAGAGGAGTTCGCCCCCGCGCTAACCCAGCAACCTGGGTTCATCGCTTATTTCCTGATGGACACCGGTGATGAAACGCTGGAGTCGATCAGCATCTTTCGGGAGAAGTCCTCCGCAGATGTCTCCGAGAAGTTGGCGGCTGAGTACGTGAGCGAGAACCTCGCCGAGTTCGAGCCCACGCGCACCGACGCTACGACCGGAGAGGTGCTGGTGAGCCGGGCAACGCCTGAGGCGCTCGACGAGGCGCATCGGTGGCGCAGCGAGCGCGCGCGGCTGCGCGCTTCGTGAGCCGGGAAGATGCCCGAAGGTCCCGTTCTGGTCGTCGGAGCGACCGGTCGCACCGGCCGCCTCATCGTCGGGCGCCTGGTCGAGCGCCGCGTCTCCGTTCACGCCCTGGTCCGAGATCCGGCCAAGGGCCGCGAGGTCCTTCCGCCGGACGTGCCGCAATTCGTTGGAGACGTTCGCCGTAGTGAGACGCTAACGGAGCCGATGGCGGGCGCGAGCAGTGTGATCAGCGTCGCCTGCGGCAGTGTGGAGCTCGACAACAGCGCCGAGATGGTCGACTACTCCGGCACGCGCCACCTCATCCAGCAGGCGAGCGCCGCGGACGTAGACCTCGTTGTCTTCGTCTCCACCATCTACGCCAGCCGTCCGGACCATTACCAAGATGTAGAGCCGACGAGCCTGGGATGGAAGGCAAGGGCCGAAGAGGTCATCCGGCGGTCTCGGCTTTCGTACTGCATCATCCGTCCCGGCTGGCTCACGGACGGGGATGGCGGTGAGCCGCTGATCGTCTCGCAGGGCGATACGGCCGAAGGCCGGATCTCACGGGCGGACCTCGCCGATGTCTGCACCCAACTGCTCTTTCTCCCAGACGCGCGCGGAAAGACGTTCGAGGTCGTCTCGGCGCCGGCAAGGCAGGCGGTGAGTCTCCCAGCCGCTATCGAAGCCCTGGAACTCGACGCCGATGCGGCTCCGAAGTCGTCCTCTGGTTAGCCGAGGGAGCGACCGCGCCACGGCGCTATATGGCGTTAGCGCTACCCGGGGTGCCCAGGGCTCCCAGGAGTCTTGGCTGCCGCTTTCGCGTGAGGCTGTCGCGCAAATGCGCCGGGAACGGCAAGCGGCGGTTCCGCGGAACCGCCGAAAGGGGCGAATCGGAGGGTGTTATGCGCCCGCCGGGGCCAAACCGCTGCGGTAGAGCTTCAAGAGATTGTGGGTGGCGGCGATCAAGCGCCATTCCGAGCGGGCGGCGGCCCGGCCTCTTCGTTTGAGCCGGTCGATCCGCCGGTTGGCCTTGATCTGAGCGAAGACCGGCTCGACCATCGGCATTCGCCTCGAGTAGAGAGCCCCGCCGCTCTCGGTGTCGAGAACCCGGCGCATGAAGTCGTAGGGCCCGCCGAGCCGGGTCTTGCGCGGCCGCCCGCGGGTGGTGTCGGGGGCGACGATCGGGATCATGCCCCGCTCGCGCAGCGAGTCGATGTGGCCGTTTGACCAGTAGCCGGCGTCGGCCAGGATCACGCCGGGTGGCGCCTTCACCTCCGCGCCCTTGAGCTCGCGCTCGGCGGCGGCGATCATCGGGTCGAGCTGCTCGAAGTCGCCACCCTGGGTGGTGATCTCGGCGGCCACGATCAGCTGGTCTTTGGTGGTGACCGCCTGGGCGTTGTAGGCGGGGAGGAAGTTGCGGCCGAACTTCATTCGCCGGGCGTCGGGGTCGGTTGTGTTGATCTTGCCCTCGGGCTTGGCCGACGGCGTGTAGGGGTTCGGCGGTCTGCCGTGGCGACGCCCGTCGCTGCGGCGGCCGTGGACCTGGTAGTGCTCGTAGGCACGGTTCGCGGCATGCTCGTGGCGCCAATCCTCGAGAAGGCGCGCGCGGCAGAGCTCGAGGCGTTTCGCGCGCTCGTTTGGAACCGACTCCTGATTGGCGGCGCGCTCGGCTTCGAGGCGCTTCTTTGCCTCGCGCAGCCAGCCGCGCCTGCCCTGGCTGGTCGCGAGGTGGTGGGGCAGCTCGTCACCGCGCGCTTCGCCGTGGATCTCGTCCTCGGCGGCGTCGATGCGGCCGGCCTCGGCGAGGACCTCGGCCGCGATCTCCTCGTAAGTGCGGATCGCCGAATCAGAGGCCGCGGCGGCGAACTTGGAGCCGTCGACCGCGAGCACGGCGGGATCGACGATCTCGGCCTTCGCGCAGAGGCCGAGCACCTGGCCGAAGAGATCGGCGAGGGCGCCCTCGTGGCGAACCCGGAAGCGGGCGACGGTGGCGTGGTCGGGGACCTGGTTTGCGCAGATCACCCGGAAGGCGACGTCCTCGCGGCAGCGGCGCTCAATCCCCCTTGATGAGCGCTCGCCGACGCAGTAGGCGTAGGCGAAGAGGCCGACCATCATCTTTGGCTCGTGGGCGGCGGCGCCGTGGCCGTCTTGGCGATAGGACGCGTAGAAGGGCTCGAGGTCGAGCTCGTCCACCGCCTCGATCACAAACCAGGCGAGGTGGTCCTCTGCCAGCCAGTCCCTTAGATCGGGCGGCAGCAGCAGCGGTTGGTCACGGTCGCAGCTTCTGAAGTTCTGTGGCATGGGCCATTTTCTGGGCCCAAACGGACGGAAATGCAGGGGGTTTGTGCGACAGCCTCGCGTGAAAGCAGCAGCCCTTGGCCTACGGCTTCAGCTTCCGCCCACTCGAAAACAACCACTGGCTCCACGCCAGCAGCGCGAGACACATCCCCGCGACCACCGCGAAGGCGATCCACGGGCTCACGTCGGAGACGCCGAGGAAGCCGTAGCGGATCGTCTCCACGACGTAGAAGAGCGGGTTCACGTGGGAGAGCTGCTCCCACGGTGAGCCGAGGCGGCTGACCGAGTAGAAGACGCCGCCGAGGAAGGTGAGGGGGAGGATCACGATGTTGTTGATGAAGGACGTGTGGTCGAAGGTCTCGGCATAGATGCCGACGATCGTGCCGAGGGCTCCAAAGCCGGTCACCAGCAGCAGCACCGCGACGATCAGTAGGGCGGGGTGGACGACCGGGGCGCCGGTGATCGGGATCGCGCAGGCGGCGAGGCCGGCGCCGATGATCAGGGCGCGGAAGGCGCCGCCGACCAGGTAGCCGAGGTTGACCTGCCAGTTGTGCATCGGGGCGGCGAGGACGTCGTCGATGTAGCGGTCGCTGCGGCCCTGGAAGATCGTCGACGCGTTGTTGGAGTAGGCGGCCTGGGCCATCGCCATCGCGATCAGGCCGGGGACGATGAACTGGTCGTAGTCGAAGCCGTCGACCTGCTTGATCCGGCCGCCCAGGCTGAGCCCGAAGACGACGATGAAGAGCAGGGAGGAGACGACCGGCGCGAGGGTCGTCTGGGTCCAGAGGCGCAGCACGCGGTGGCACTCGCGGCGCGAGAGCCAGAGGAATCCCTGCCAGGGGTTGGGCTGGGCGTGATCGCTCATCGCAGACACACTAGCCAGGGCGATTTGCCGATCCCGGTGTTTCCTACGGATGCCGCGCCTCCGCGCGCGCGTGATGATCGAGGAGCAATTCAAGACACGAACTCACGCACGTATCAGAGGAGGTGCCACAGATGGCGGTCAAGGAGAGATCGGTAGAGCTGTCCGAGCAGGTCATCGAGGAGATCAAGGAGGGACAGGAGGCGGCGATCGCAGCGGTCCGGAACTTCACGGAGACCGTCGACAAGACGCTCGCCAAGGAGAACCCCTCCGGGGCCGAGAAGATCGTCGATTCCGCCCTGAACATGGCGGACCAGCTGGTCGAGACCCAGTACACGTTCCTGAAGAAGGTCGTGCACAGCGCCGGCGAGTCGCTGGGCGTCGAGGAGGCCAGCGAGGAGAAGTAGAGGCAAGGCCGCCGGGCCCGTCACACTGCGGGCTCGGCACGCCCGTAAGGTTTCGGCGATGACCCGCGAGGATGTCGATCGCTGGCTGGGCGCCTACGTCGAGGCCTGGATGACCTACGACCGCGACGAGGTCGAGGCGCTCTTCGCCGAGGGCGTCAGCTACCGCTACCACCCGGGCGACGAGCCGATCACCGGCCGCGACGCGGTGGTCGAGTCCTGGCTGGGGGAGGGCGATCATCCCGACGCCTCGGACCGCGACGAGCCGGGCACCTTCGACGCCAGCTACCGCGCCGTCGCGGTCGATGGGGACGTGGCGGTAGCGACCGGCACCAGCTCCTACAGCGCCTCGCCCGGTGGCCCCGTGGCGCGGGTCTATGACAACTGCTTCGTGATGCGGTTCGACGCCGAGGGCCGCTGCAGCGAGTTCACCGAGTGGTTCGTGCAGCGCAAGAGCAGGTAGACGAGCCGATGAGTTTCTGCCGCTGGCGCGGTCTCAGTGCATGACCCTGCGGATCAAGGAGGAGCCACGATGGCCGACCACAAGACCGGAACGCGCGAGGAATGGGAGGCGGCGCGGGCGGAGCTCGCGAAGCTGGAGGCCGAGCAGGCCGAGCGCAACCAGGAGATCAAGAAGAAGCGGCGCGAGCTGCCCTGGGTGCCGGTCGAGAAGGAGTACGAGTTCGACACCGAGGACGGCAAGAAGACTCTGGCCGAGCTGTTCGACGGCCGCTCTCAGCTGCTCGCCTACAACATCATGTTCGGGCCCGACTACACGAAGGGCGCCTGCCCGGGATGCACGATGCTCGGCGACGAGTTCGACGGCACGCTGATCCACCTGAACAAGCGCGACGTGACGCTGCTCTGCTTCTCTCGCGCGCCGATCGACCGGCTCGCCGCCTACAAGAAGCGGATGGGCTGGCAGTTCCCCTACGTCTCGACCTACGAAAGCGACTTCCCGTTCGACATGGGCCTCGCGATGACTTCCGAGCAGGCCCAGGAGATACCCGAGGTCAAGAAGATGCTCGAGGACCCGCCTGAGTGGCTGCAGGACTGGTCGGAGCAGGTCGGCGCGGACCTTGCGGACGGCCTGCGAGAGGGACCGGGCTTCATCGCCTTCGCCAAGGACAACGGGACCGTCTACCTGACCTACCAGGTGATGGCGCCCGATCCGTTCGTGGCCCCGTACCACTCGTTCCTGCTCGACCGCACGCCGAAGGAGCAACCGGCGGAGCCCCGCGCCTGGCGGAAGGACGAGTACCCGGACGAGCTCTAGGCGGGGGATTCCTCGACCGCGCGCCGGCCCGCGGCCACCGTCTTCATGTAGACGTCCTCGAGCGTCGCCGCGTCGAAGGTCGCCTTGAGCCCTGCGGCGGTATCGCGGGCCATGATCCGCCCGCCTCCGATCAGCGCGATCTCCTCGCAGAGCGCCTCGGCCTCTTCGAGGTAGTGCGTGGTGAGCAGGATCGTCGTGCCCTGCTCGTGGAGGACGCGGATATAGCGCCAGAGCTCGTGGCGCAGCTCGAGGTCGACGCCGGCGGTCGGCTCGTCGAGGATCACCAGGCGCGGCTCGTGGAGCAGCGCCCGGGCGAGGAGCAGGCGCCGCCGCATCCCGCCGGAGAGCTTAGGCGCGCGGACGTCGCGCTTGGCGCGCAGGTCGAAGACGTCGATCATCTCCTCGGCGCGCTCGGCCGCCGCCTCTCCGCTCATCCCATAGTAGCCGCCGTGGTAGATCAGGGTCTCGCGGACGGTCAGGAAGCGGTCGAGGTTCGGCTCCTGCTCGGCCACCCCGATCATCCGCCGCGCCTCCATCGAGTCGCCGGGATGCCCGAAGACCGAGATCTCGCCCTCCGTCAGCCGGATCAGGTTGCAGACGGCGCTGATCAGCGTCGTCTTTCCGGCGCCGTTCGGGCCGAGCAGGCCGAAGAACCGGCCAGAGGGCACCTCGAGGTCGAGGGAGTCGAGGGCGAGGGTGCCGTCGTCGTAGCGCTTGGTGAGCCGGCGAAGCTCAAGGGCGTTCGGCATCCATCAATTGATAGCGACTGCGGCGCGCCGTCTAGCGAGAGCGGATCTCGCCCTCGACAAAGAGCCTCGTCGTCGCCACCTTCCAGCGCTCGACCTGGCGGTTGGTCAGGAACGGCTTCCGGAGCTGGCGGCTCACGCCGGGCTCCATGATCACCGTGCCGAGGTTGATGAGGACGGTGTGGAGCGCCGCCCAGTCGAGGTCGAGGTCCGGGCGCAGCATGCCGGCCCGCTGACGCTCCGCGAGCTGGTCGCGGCAGAGCTGCGTGAGCGTGTCGAAGATCGCCATCGCGGCCGGGTCACTCTCCGCGACACCTCGGGCGACATAGCGCAGAGCCACGAAGTGATCCGCGACGAGCCTGGTCAAGCGCTCGGCGAGGTCCTCGACCACGTCGCCGTCGACCGTCCGCACCTCCAGCGCGGTGCGGGCCGCTTCGGTGACCTGCTCGTCCACCGCGGACCGCAGCGCGGCCTTGGATGGGAAGTAGTGCTGCACGAGGCCGGGGGAGACGCCGGCGGCGGCCGCCACGTCACGGATCGAGGTCGCCGCGACGCCGTCACGCGCGAACCCCTCCAGGGCCGCCTCCAGGATCCGGTCCTGAGTCTCTGCGACCGCCGTTGCCATACGTCCGTATCGTAATGGCGATACAACTGTATTGTCAGCGCCCGTCGAACAAGGAGAGCTTCCATGGCAGCCACCGCGACCCAGAAGAAAGCCACGATCGCGAGGGAGAAGGTGCACTTCCAATCCGGCGGGGAGCGGTGCGCCGCGTGGTTCTATCCGGGCACAAACGGCGCCTGCGTGGTCATGGCCGGCGGCCTGGCGGTTACGAAGGAGCCCGGCACCGACCGGTTCGCCGAGCGCTTCAACGAGGCGGGGTTCTCCGTGCTCGCCTTCGACTTCCGCCGCCTCGGCGAGAGCGAGGGCAGCCCGAGGCAGGTCGTCGGGCTGGGGGACCAGCAGGACGACCTCACCGCGGCGGTCGAGTTTGCGCGTTCGCTCGACGAGGTCGATCCGGCCAAGGTGGCGATCTGGGGCTTCTCGCTCTCCGGCGGCCACGTCTTCCCCGTTGCGGCCCGCGACCCGCAGCTCGGCGCGGCGATCGCGGTCTCTGCTCTGGCCGACGGCCCGGCCTCCGCGCCCAATGGCTTCCGCCACACGACCCCCCTCTCGTCCGTGCGCCTCATGACCCGCGGGGCTCTCGACGCGATCGGCGGCCTGATCGGCCGCGACCCGCTGCTCGTCCCGCTCGCGGGGACCCGGGGGAAAGTGGCGGCGCTCACCACCCCCGACTCTCTCAACGGCCCGAAGGCTCTCAACCCCGGCAACCGCTATCCGGAGTGGCAGCAGGAGGTGGCGACGCGCTCCGCGCTCCGGATCGGCCTCTACCGGCCGGGGCGCTCTGCGTCTCAAGTCGAGTGCCCGCTGCTGCTGGTCGCCCCTGATGGGGACGGCGTCGCGCCCCAGTCGCATGCGATCCGCGCCGGCGAGCGGGCCCCGCGGGGCGAGGTCGAGCGGATCCCCGGCGGGCACTACGCGCCGCTCCTCGAGGGTCATGAGCGCGCGGTGGAGGTCCAGCTCGACTTCCTGCGCCGGCATCTGATCGACTAGCCGAGCGGGAGTAGGGTTGGCCGATGGAGGTAGGAAGCCTCCTCGGCCGAGTCGGATTGCCTGCACCGATCGCGGAGCTGGCGGCGCGCGACTGGGATGCGGTGGTGGTCGGCGGTGGGCACAACGGGCTCACCGCGGCGGCATATCTGGCGCGGGCGGGGCAGTCGGTGCTGGTGCTCGAGCGGCGTGACCGGCTCGGCGGCGCCTGCACCCTGGAGCAGCCCTTCTCGGACGAGCGTTTCGTGGTCAGCCCATGTGCCTACGTGGTCGGCCTGCTCGACCAGCTGGTGATCGATGAGCTCGACCTCCCCGCCCACGGGTATCGCGTCACGCCCGCCGATCCCAACCTCTGGTGCCCGTTCCCGGACGGCAGCTCGTTCGCCCAGTTCCTCGACGATGAGGACACCGCTGCGCACATGCGCGAGAACGGCTTCTCCGACGCGGACGTCCGCGGCGCCCTCGCCTACGAGGCGACCTTCGACCGGATCAGGAAACTGCTCCGCGCGGGGTCCGCCGGCGATCTGTGGCGCGGACCGTCGCCGAGCCGCGAGCGGATCGAGGAGATCCTCGGCGACGACGAGCTGATCTCCATCGTCTTCGAGGAGTCGATCGCCGAGACGCTCGGCCGCTACGTCTCCGACGAGCGCCTGGTCCGTGCGCTCTTCGGCCAGGGCGTGATCGGCGAGTGGGCCGGGCCGCGGGACGCCGGCACGGCCTCGGTCCACCTGATGCACGGGATGGGGGAGGTGGAGGGCCATGGCGGCTCCTGGGGTTACGTCGATGGAGGCATGGGGCGGGTCTCGTTCGCGATCGCCGAGGCCGCGCAGCAGGCCGGGGCGACGCTCGCCGCCGGGGTGCCGGTGGCGCGGATCCTCCCGGGTGAGGGAGTCGAGCTCGAGAGCGGCGAGCTGATCCGGGCGCGGCGCGTGATCGGCAACGCCGATCCGAAGCGGATGCTGTCCATGCTGCCCCCGGACGCCGTGCCCCCGGACTACCGCGAGCGCCTGGAGGGCTGGGAGGTGCGCTCGCCGGTGGTCAAGGTGAACGCCGCGCTCCACCGGCTGCCGACCTTCACCGCCGCCGGCTCGGTCGAGCCGCACCGGGCGATGGTCAGCGTCACCCACGGGCTCGACGCCGCCCAGGAGGCCTTCGAGGCCGCCAAGCGCGGCGAGCCGCGCGTCGCGTGGGCGGAGCTCTACTTCCAGACCGCCTACGACGCGAGCGTGGCGCCGCCCGGCGCCCATGTGATGAGCGCCTTCGCCCAGTACGCGCCCTACGAGTTGGCCGAGGGGGACTGGGAGCGACGCCGCGAGGAGATCGGCGAGCTCGCCCTCGACCTGATCGAGACCTACGCTCCCGACGTCCGCGACTGCGTCGCCGAGCTGCAGGTCCTGGGCCCGCCGGACATCGAGGAGAGGATCGGCCTGAGCGGCGGCAACATCTTCCAGGGCGAGACCCTGCCCGATCAGATGTGGGACAGGCGCCTGGACCCGCGCACGCCGATCGAGGGCGTCTATCTGTGCGGAGCCGCCACCCATCCGGCCGGTTCGGTGATCGCCCTGAACGGCCGTAACGCCGCGATGGCTGTGCTGGACGACGCCGAGGTGGCGGAGCCTTCCAGTATCGGCTGAGCCTGGGGCTAGGTGCGCTCGCCTTCGCGGGCCTGGCTATGGTCCGGTGGTGCGAGTGTTCGAGCGGCGGGACCTGGTGGGTACATGAACTCCGTGAACGGAGATCCGCACAGGGTGGTCGTGATCGGCGGCGGGTTCGGCGGGCTGCAGGCCGTCCAGAAGCTCGCCCGCCAGCCGGTCGAGATCACCCTGATCGACCGGCGCAACTTCCATCTCTTCCAGCCGCTCACCTACCAGGTGGCGACGGGCGCTCTCTCGGCCGAGGAGGTCGCCTATCCGCTGCGCGCCATCTTCAAGCGGCGCCGGAACGTTCGCGTGCTCCTCGGCGAGGTGCGCGACTTCGACCTCGAGGGCCGGACCGTCCGGGTCCAGCCCGGCGCCGGCGAGGGCGACCCGCTCACGGTGCCCTACGACACGCTGATCGCCGCCGGCGGCTCTCGCTATTCGTACTTCGGGCACGACGAGTGGCAGGCGTACGCCCACGAGGTGAAGTCGCTCGAGAGCGCGCTCAACGTGCGCGCGCAGATCCTCAGCGCCTTCGAGGCCGCCGAGCTGGAGGGCGACGAGGAGCGGCGCCGAGCCTGGCTGACGTTCGTGGTCGTCGGCGCCGGGCCGACCGGGGTGGAGATGGCCGGCCAGATCGGCGAGCTCGCCCGCGACACGCTGCGCCGCGAATTCCGCATCATGGACCCACGGGAGGGGCGAGTGCTGCTGGTCGAGATGGCTGACCGGGTTCTCACCACCTTTCCGCCCTCGCTGTCGGAGAAGGCATCTCGCTCGCTGGAGAATCTCGGCGTCACGCCGCTGCTCCGCCACACGGTCATCGACATCGACGACGAGAGCGTCACAGTCGAAGCTCACGGCGGGGCCAGCGAGCACATCCCGGCGAGAACCGTGATCTGGGCGGCCGGCGTCACCGCCGCTTCCCTCGCGAGACGCCTGGGCGAGGCGACCGGGGCGGAGGTGGATCGCGCGGGAAGGGTCTCGGTTGGGTCCGACCTCTCGCTGCCGGGCCACCCCGAGGTGCTGGCCCTTGGGGACATGGTGCGTGTCCATGGCGAGGACGGCGAGCTGCAGGACCTCCCCGGCGTCGCGCCCGTGGCGATGCAGCAGGGCCGCTACGCCGCCAAGCTCGTCAAGGCGCGTCTGCGGGGAAGTGAGCACAAGCCGTTCCGGTATCGCGACAAGGGGAACCTCGCGACGATCGGTCGTGCGCGGGCCGTTGCGGACCTTCACGCGGCGCGGCTGAGCGGCTTTCCGGCCTGGGTCACCTGGCTCGTGGTCCACCTCTGGTACCTGATCGGCTTCCAGAACCGCCTGCTCGTGCTGATTCGCTGGTCGTTCAGCTTCTTCACGCGCGGCCGCGGCGGGCGGGTGATCGAGCAGTTCGAGCCTGAGGGAGCCGCCCGGCCGCCCTCATAGTCTCTGCACATGGCCGTGATCCTTGCCTTCGGCTCGGCCGCGGCCTTCGCACTCGGCACGGTGCTCCAGCAGCGGGTGGTGATGGACGCGCCCGAAGCGAAGGAGGCGAGCGCCGGGATCCTCTTCCGGCTGATCCAGCATCCGGTCTGGCTCGGCGGGATCGCGGCGTATGGGATCGCCTTCGGGATGCAGGCGGCTGCGCTGGGCGACGGCCGGCTTGTCGTCGTACAGCCGATCCTTGCGACGACGATCGTCTTCGCGCTGCCCCTTGGGGCCTGGCTCTCGGCACAGCGGATCACGCGGCGGGACGTCGTCGCGGCATTCGTCGTCACCGCCGGTCTCGCGCTCTTCCTGCTGCTCGCCGATCCCTCCGGCGGCAAGGAGGACGCGCCGATCGGGGAGTGGATCGTGGCGGGCGCGGTGGTCATCGGGCTGGCGGTGGGTCTGCTGGTCGCTGGCCTCGCGCGCGCCCCAGGACGACGGCGCCGACGTTCTCCTCAATTGGCACCTCTACGCGCTGATCGCGATCGGGTTCGCCGGGATGACGATCACCCAGCTCTCGCTGCAGACGGGCATTCTGCCGCCGGCGGTCGCCACCAGCTCGATCTTCAACCCGGCGGCGAGCGTCGTCCTCGGGCTGACGCTCTTCGAAGAGCAGATCCATCACTCGACGGCAGGGAGGATCGGGGCCGTGCTGGCCCTGGTGGCGATGTTCGGCGGGATCGCCGCTTTGGCGTTCGCGAAGCGCGAGTAGGCTGAAGCGCATTCGACGGCGACAAGATCTCCCGGGCGGAGGTCTACTTCGGCTGGAACGTGGAAAAGGAGTGAGGGAGTGATCTACCGAAGCCCAGAGCCCGACATCGAGATCCCCGATCTGACCATGGCCGAGTACGTGATGGGCGGGGCCGCGGGGCGCGGCGAGCACCCGGCGATCATCGACGGCTCCACGGGGACGGTCACGACCTACGCAGACCTCGCCGCCCAGGTCGATGCCGTAGCGGCCCGCCTCCAGGCCCATGGGATCCGCAAGGGCGATGTCATCGCGCTCGTCGGCCCGAACAGCACCGAGTGGGCGATCGCCTACCAGGCGATCCTCCGCGCCGGTGGGGTGGTCACCCCGATGAATCCGATGCTGACGCAGGAGGAGAGGGGCAGGCAGGAGGAGAACTCGGGCTCGAAGCTCCTGATCGACGACCCGGCAGCCTTCGTCGCCGGGGCGGCGACCGCGACGCCGGAGCCGGTGGACGTCGATCCCGAGGACCTGGCTGTCCTGCCTTACTCGAGCGGCACCACCGGATTGATGAAGGGCGTGATGCTCACCCACCGCAACCTGGTGGCGAACATCGAGCAGGCCTGGAACTCGATGCCGCTGACCGAGGACGACACCCTGGTCGGGCTGCTGCCCTTCTTCCACATCTACGGCCAGACGGTGGTCCTGAACATGGGCCTGGCGAAGGGCTCGACGATCGTGATCATGCAGCGCTTCGACTGCGACGCGCTGATGGACCTGATGGAGCGCCACGGCGTCACGTGGCTGCACGTGGCGCCACCGGTGGTCCTCGCGATGGCGACCACCGCCAACGTCGAGGGTCGCGACTTCTCGAAGCTGAAGCTCGTGATCTCGGGCGCGGCCCCCCTGGATGCCGAGCTGGCCGGTCGCGCCGAGAAGCGGATCGGTGCGCCGGTTCGACAGGGATACGGGATGACCGAGCTCAGCCCGGTAAGCCATAAGAGCCGCTTCGCCCGGGTCGCCGAAACGCCGCCGGGGAGCGTCGGGGCGCTGGTCCCGAACACCGAGGCCCGCCTGGTCGACCCGGAGACCGCGGAGGACGTGCCCGAGGGCGAGCAGGGCGAGATCTGGGTCCGCGGCCCGCAGGTGATGCGCGGCTATCTGAACAACCCGGAGGCGACCGCCGAGACCCTGCTCGAGGACGGCTGGCTGCGCACGGGAGACATCGCCCGGATCGACTCCGAGGGCTTCACCTTCATCGTCGACCGGCTCAAGGAGCTGATCAAGTACAAGGGCTACCAGGTGCCCCCGGCCGAGCTCGAGGCGGTGCTCGTCGCGCACCCGAAGGTGATGGACGCCGGCGTCATCGGGGTGCCGATGGACGACGGGGGAGAGGCGCCGAAGGCCTGCGTCGTCGCCGAGGACGGACTCGACGCCGACGAGCTGATGGAGTGGGTCGCCAAGCACGTGGCGCCGTACAAGCGGATCCGCGAGGTGGAGTTCGTGGACGAGATCCCGAAGTCGGCCTCAGGCAAGATCCTGCGGCGCCTACTACGCGAAGAGCACGTCACCGCCAGCTAGCGGGTGCCTCACCTGTTGGGCGTGGACGGGGGCGCGCCCGTCTTCAGAAGCGTCGCGAGGTAGATCACGATCTTCGACCTCCCCCTGTTCGCCGCCTTGTGGATGGTGGAGGGCTGCTCGACGATCCACTGGCCCGCCGCAACCCTGCCGGTTCGCCCGGCGGGGATCCTACGGACGATCCGCGCGTTGTCGGCCGGGCCCGTCATCACCGTGACTGACCCCTTCCTGACGGTGTAGGTGAGGATGCCCGACTGGATGTAGGCGACCTGCGTGCCCTCGTGATGGTGGAGGGCGATGGTGCCGCCGGCGGGGATCGTCACGCGGGAGAGCCCGAGCGTTTTGCCCTTCGCGCCCGTCACCTTCGTGCTCTGGGCCAGCGGCGTGCGGACTGCCGACGCGCCGCCCGACTGTGCGATCACGTGGCCGACCGCGACGCCCGCGCTGACCAGGGCGATCGCGGACACCACCATGGTGAGTCGGATGCGCCGCATCGCGCGACCGTACAGAATTCCCCGAGATGGGGGACATCCAGATACTCCTCGCCGCGCTCTTCGTCTCGGCCGCCGGGCTCAACGCCCTTGCCAACCGGCTGACCGTGCCCTACCCGATCACGCTGGTGCTCGGGGGGCTGGTCCTCGGGCTGATCCCCGGGGTCCCGGCCATCACGCTCAACCCGGACCTCGTCCTGCTGGTCTTCCTGCCGCCGCTGCTCTACGCGTCGGCGTTCTTCTACGACCTGCGGAGCCTGCGCAACGACGCGCGGGTCATCACCCTCAACGCGATCGGGCTGACGCTCGCGACCGCGGCGGTCGTCGGGGTTGTCGCGCACGAGGTGATGGACCTGCCCTGGGCCGTCTCGTTCGCACTCGGGGCGATCGTCTCGCCGACCGACCCGGCGGCGGCGACCTCGATCATGCGCCGGGTCGGCGCACCCAGGCGGATGGTGAATGTTCTCGAGGGCGAGAGCATGGTGAACGACGCCGCCGCCCTCCTCGTCTACAAGGTTGCGGTTGCGGCGGCGATCGGCGAGGGGGTCTCGGCGTCCCACACGGTCCTCCAGTTCTTCGGGGACGTGGCGGGGGGTGTGGCCATCGGCTTCGTGGTCGGCTGGGCGATCGCCGAGATCCGAAAGAGGGTGACCGACGTCAACACCGAGCTGACGATCTCGCTGTTCAGCGCCTACGGGGCCTTCATCCCCGCGGACCAGCTCGGGGTCTCCGGAGTCCTCGCCGTGGTCACGTGCGGGTTGGTCCTGGGCTTCCGCGCGCCCGAGATCGCCACGCCGGAGAGCCGGATGCAGGGCTTTGCGCTGTGGTCGATCCTCACCTTCCTCCTCAACGCAGCGCTGTTCATCCTGATCGGACTGCAGCTGCCCGCGATCGTCGACGGCCTGAGCGGTGAGCCCGCCGGTCAGGTGGTGGGCTATGCCGCGGTCGTCTGCGCCGTCACCATCGCCATGCGCTTCGTCTGGATGAACACGATGACCGTGGTGATCAGGACGCTCGACCGCCGTGAATCGCAGCGGGCGAGACGCTCGACCTGGCGCTTCCGCGTGGTTGGCGGCTGGGCCGGCATGCGCGGCGCGGTCTCGCTCGCGGCGGCCCTCGCGCTGCCGCTGCATACGAACAGCGGCGAGCCGTTCCCCGGTCGCGACCTGATCCTGTTCATCACCTTCTCGCTGATCCTGGTGACCGTGGTGGGCGAGGGGCTGACCCTGCCGTCGCTGATCCGCCGCCTCGGTGTCGTTGAGGATGGCACCGAGGAGGAGGGCGAGGAGCTCAAGGCCAGGCTGGTGATCGCGAAGGCCGCGCTCGACAGGGTCGAGGAGCTCGAAGGGGAGGAATGGACCCGCGACGGCACCGTCGAGCGCGTCCGCAACCTCTACCGCTACCGGAAGAGGCGGTTCGCTGCCCGGGCGGGCAAGATCGAGGACGAGGACGGGATCGAGGAGGGCTCCCTCGCCTACCAGCGGATGATGCACGAGATCTACGCAGCGCAGCGCGCGGAGCTCGTCCGGCTTCGCGACGAGCGCGCGATCAGCGCCGAGGTGATGCGCCGGGTCGAGCGGGAGCTCGACCTCGAGGAGCAGCGGCTGGAGGTCTAGTACCCGGGCGGCTTCTGTGGCGGCCCGAGGTAGACGCGCGCCAATCGAGTGGCCGTCGCCTTGCTTTCGGAGAATCTCGCCGACGGCGCCCGGACCTTGATCGTGACCAGTCGCACGCCGTCGGTCGTCAGCAGCCGGCTCTGCAGCGGGAACCAGTACCCGCCCAGTCCCAGATGCCCGACCGGACGCGGCGCGGCGCGAGCCGCCTTGTGGGACCACTCGACGTTCTGCCAGAACTCGACCTGCTCCCGTTCCATCCGCGTGTAGGCCTGAGGAGCGCTGTCGAGCATGACGGTCACCGACATGCCGTTCGCCTGGAACCGGCACCCGTCCGCGCCATTCGACGCGGTGAACGAAGAACCGTGCGAATGCCCGGCACATGCCGATGGGAGTTGCGGAGTGGCCCGGTCTCCGCCGAGAAACGCAAGAGTAACCGCGATGAGAAATGCCACTACGGCGAGAGTACGTGCCCGACCGCCGGGTCGGACTTGCCGTCGAGAAGCTCGCGGTAGATGCGCTCGATGTCCTCGGGGCCTGAGCCGTGCTCGACCCGCAGCCAGTCGCGGGTCCACTCGACGTATGGAGACCAGGATTCGGCGAGACGCTCGTTCACCCCGTCCGGTCCCCACTCCTCGGTTCGCTTGCGGAGGCGATCGGGGGCGAAGAAGAAGACGGGCTTCGGGCCGGCCAGCTCGGAGCCGCCGCCGAGGTCCTCGCGGTGGGTGATACCGACGGCGGCCGAATGCTTCAGCTCGTCGCCGTAGTGGCCGTGGACTGCGCTGCGAACCTTGGCGTCGCCGGACATGTCGACGTAGACGGCCGGTTCGCGATCGAGCGACTCGATCTCCTCGTAGGCCACGACCCTGTCGTAGACGCCGAGCGACTCGGTGAACTCGACGTTCCGCGGCGAGGTCAGCCCGATCACCTCGATGCCTTCGCGCCTGTCGAGGAGATAGGCGAGGGCCGATGAGGTGCGGCTCGACGCCGACGAGAGGACGGCGGCCTTCGTGCCGAAGAACTCGGAGTCGTCGAGGAAGTCGTCGATCAGGAACGAGGTGAAGTAGAGAGGCCAGAGGAGCATCTGCTGGTCCTCGTTTCGCTCCTCGTAGAAGGGGAGGGCGGCGACGCGGATGTAGCGGTTGTAGGCGGCCGGGAGGCTCGCGCGGTGCGGGGTCGTGTCGACGAAGTCGGCGGGGTCCGAGCGGTCGGGCTGGACGACGAGATGCGAGGCCGGGGGCAGATAGCCGAAGATCCTCGTCCCCTCGGGAACCCCGTCGGCTTCGCTGGCGACCACGTCGGCGAAGCCCCAGACCGGCATGCGCGCCCAGCCGTCCTCGGCCGGGAAGAAGTCCCAGTAGTTCATCGCCTCGCCCATCACCGCGTAGGTGATGTTGTTGGTGGTGAGGCCGAAGGAGTCGACGCCGAGGAGTACCTGGCCGGGCTCGAGCTCGGGCGCGTCGTCGTCCACGAAGCGGGTTTCGTGAAGATCGTCCTTCTTGACCTGAAAGTCGATGCGGGCCAGCTTATTTGGCCGCGTTTGATTTCAGCCGCCGCTTCGCCGCCAGCAGTGCTCGGTCGGCCGCTTCATGCAGGCTGAGAGCATCTCCGCTCGTCGCTGCGACCCCGAAGGAGGCCGTGACGACTCCTTCCCCGAGCCTTGCATCGGCCAGTCTCGCGATCAGTCTCTCGCCGGCCCTGTTCCCGCCCTCGAGAGTGGTCTCCGGCATCAGCACGGCGAACTCATCGCCGCCGATGCGGAATGCATCGTCCGTCAAGCGAGAGGAGTCGATCACCGTGGCTACGCCTTGGAGCACAACATCGCCGGCGGGATGGCCGAGGCGGTCGTTGACGGCCTTGAAGCTGTCCAGGTCGAATATGCAGAGCGCAAGCTGGTGGCCGTGGCGGGCGCTCCTGGCGGCCTCGACCACGCGGCGCTCCTCGTACGCCCTGCGATTCAGCAGGCCGGTGAGCGCGTCGGTTCTGCTCTCCATTGCCTTGAGCTCATACAGCGAGGCGTGTGCCATCTGGGCGGAAATCGCTTCGCTCAGGAGGTTCAGGGTCTCGATGTCGGCGGCCCCGAACCGTCGTGGCTCAGGCGAATACACCTTGAGCACCCCGACTGAGCCGCCATTGTGGTTGAGCGGCACGCAGATCATCGATCGCGCGTTCACCCCACTCGACGCCTTGCGGTCGATCCGCGGATCGATCGCGGTGTCCTCGCAATAGATGACCTTTCCCTGGTCAAGCGACAGCCCCGAGAGACTGGTTTGCCGGTTCAGGCGAATGCCGAGATATGGGGTGGCCTCGCCTGCGGTGGCCGCGTAGACCATCTCGTTTCCATCGGGAATCTCGATCACCGCGGAGGTTGCCTCGGTGATCTCCTGCGCACGCGCTGCCACCAGGTGCATCACCTGGTTCGTGTCGAGATCCGATGCTGCAATCTCGCTCTGCGTCTTGATGATCGCCATGAGCCGATCCCGTTCCGCCTTCATGCTCTGGTCATCGACACCTGTCCTACCGACTATTAGCGTATGGACAAACGTCGCCCCTAGCCGCCGAGCTCGAGCCAGAGCTCCTGGCCGATCGTGCCCTTCGGGAACACCTCGTGGGGCTCCTCGCCGGTCTGCTCGAAGCCGGCCGCGTCGTAGATCCGGCGCGCGCTCTCCAGCGAGCTGTTGGTCCAGAGCGTGATCCGCTCGTAGCCGGCCCCACGCGCGAAGTCGATGCACTCGTCGACCAGCCTGCTTCCGACCCCGTAGCCCCTCGCCGACGATTCGACGAAGAGGAGGCGAAGGCGAGCGACCGTGCCGGATTCGCGGACGCAGTAGACGGCGCCCGCCCGTTTCCCGTCGAGCTCGGCGATCCAGCCGCGCTCGCGCTCCGGGTCGTGGTCCGCGAGGAAGTCGGCGATCACCCTGGCCACCAGGGCGACGAACGGCTCGCCCCATCCAGAGCCCGGCGGGTAGAGGTGGGCATGGCGCTCCAGCACCCAGCCGTGGTCGCCGAGCTCGGCGGCGCGTATGTCGACGCGATGCTCCGTCGCTACCGGATGAACAGCATCTCGGCGTACTTCGGCAGCGGCCAGAGGTCGTCGGGGACGATCTTCTCCAGCTTGTCCGCCGCCTCGCGCACGCGGCCCATCGCCGCGATCTGCTTGTCGCGAGCGTGGATCGCCAGATCCATGCCCTCGAGCCCGTCTGGATACTGGTTCGCATCGTCGAGCTCCTTGATCGCGACGACCAGCTCGTCGACCAGCGGAGTCGTCTCTTCGGTGACCGCGCCGATCCCGGACTCGTCGCCCAGCGTCAGGTAGCGGAGGGCGGCGGGGAGGATCATCGTGCGCGCCATCGTGTCGGCCGTCTCGGCCTCGATGTTGGCGCGGATGATGTACTGCTCCAGCCAGACCTCGAAGCGGGACTCGAGCTCGCGCTCGTTGAGCACGGCGTACTTGCCCATCATCGAGACGGTCGGCTCGGCGAGCACCTCGGGCAGGGCGTCCGGGGTGGTGCGCAGGTTCTTCAGGCCACGGACCTCCTCGGCCTCCTTGTGCCAGGCCTCGTCGTAGTTGTCGCCGTCGAAGATGATCTGCTTGTTGGCGTCGTAAGCCTCCTTGACCACCGCGGTGACGGCGGCAGGCAGATCGCCGGAGCCGGCGGACTCGAGCTTGTCCGAGAGGTCGTCGATCGCCTCGGCGACGATTGTGTTGAGGACCGTGTTCGGGAAGGCCAGCGACTGGCTCGACCCGAGAGCGCGGAACTCGAACTTGTTGCCGGTGAAGGCGAACGGAGAGGTCCGGTTCCGGTCGCCGCCGTGCATCGGCAGCGGCGGCAGGACCTCGGCGCCCAGCTCGAGGAAGGAGCCCGGCGTGTGCGGGTCGCCGCTGCCCGAGGAGATCGCCTCGAAGACCTTCGTCAGCTCGGCGCCGAGGAAGATCGAGATGATCGCGGGAGGCGCCTCGTTGGCGCCCAGGCGATGATCCTGGCCAATGCTGGCGACGGATGCCCGCAACAGGCCCTGGTGCTTGTTGACGGCCTGGATGACCGCGGCGCAGAAGAACAGGAAATTGATGTTGTCCGCGGGGGTGGCGCCCGGCTCGAGCAGGTTGGTGCCCGTGTCGGTGCCCATCGACCAGTTGTTGTGCTTGCCCGACCCGTTGACGCCGGCGAAGGGCTTCTCGTGCAGCAGGCAGACCAGGCCGTACTTGCGCGCGACCTTCTGCATGATCTGCATGGTCAGCTGCTGGTGGTCAGAGCCGACGTTCGAGTTCTCGAAGACCGGCGCGAGCTCGTACTGGCCCGGGGCGACCTCGTTGTGGCGGGTCTTGATCGGAACCCCCAGCTTCGCCAGCTCGTTCTCGAAATCCATGATGCAGGCGAGAACGCGCTCGGGGATCGACCCGAAGTAGTGGTCGTCCAGCTCATGGCCCTTGGCCGGCTTGGCTCCGAACAGGGTGCGGCCGGTGATCACCAGGTCCTGGCGTGCGTAGTAGTACTGCTCGTCGATCAGGAAGTACTCCTGCTCTGGGCCGACGGTCGTGAAGACTCGGCTTGCTTCGTCATCGCCGAGCAGCTTCAGCGCCCGGATCGCCGACTTCGAGAGGGCATCCATGGAGCGCAGCAGCGGGGTCTTGGCGTCGAGAGCCTCCCCGGTCCAGGAGACGAACGCCGTCGGGATGCAGAGCAGGGCGCCGTTCGGGTTCTCGAGGATGAAGGCGGGGCTGGTCGGGTCCCACGCCGTGTACCCGCGGGCCTCGAAGGTGTCGCGGATGCCGCCGGTCGGGAACGAGGATGCATCCGGCTCGCCCTGGATCAGCTCCTTGCCTGAGAAGCCCGCGATCCACTTGCCCTCGCGGTTGGGCTCGAAGAAGGAATCGTGCTTCTCGGCCGTCAGCCCGGTGAGCGGCTGGAAGACGTGCGTGAAGTGCGTCGCGCCACGCGAGAGGGCCCACTCCTTCATCGCTTCCGCGACGGCGTCGGCCAGGGACATGTCGAGCGCCTCGCCATGGTCAAGCGTGGCCTGCAGCTTCTCGTAGACGTCCTTGGGCAGGAGGTCCTTCTGGACGGCGGGGGAGAAGACGTCGACGCCGAAGGGGTTGTTGTCGGCTTTGGTCAGGTCGACGGTCCCCAGGGAGTCGCCATTGGGGCTCCAGCTGGCGGAAGTGACGTTCTGGGAGCGGGTCGTCTTCAACATCGTCGGGGCAGCCTCCTCGCAGGCATGGCGCGCCTGCGGCGCGCCGAAGTTGGTCACACGAAACGAGGTCGGAGATTAGAGGCCCAGGCAGGGTCAGGGCTTTGTCCGGGCGTATAAAAATCGCAATACGCGGTTCGACACGAGGTATGGGCCGCTGTACCTCAGTGTTCGGTGGTCAGCACAAGCGCATTGCCGGCAGGGTCGACGGCCCGGACCTCGTCACCGGCTCGCTGGGGCTCGAAGCCGGCCTCGCGAAGGCGGTCCTCCTCGGCCGCCAGCCGATCGGGGCCGGGCAGCTCGATCGCGAACCGGCGCAACCCGAGGCTGTCGGCCGGCGGGGAAGGGGCACCCTCGCCCGCCCAGGTGTTGAGCCCGAGGTGATGGTGATACCCGCCGGCGGAAACGAAGAGGGCGCCCGGATAGCCGCGAACGGTGACGTCGAATCCGAGCGCACCGGAGTAGAAGGCCTCGGCCGCCATCAGGTCCCCCACGTTCAGGTGGACATGGCCGATGTGAGTGCCGGGCGCCATGCCCGCCTCCGCGCCTTCTCGCCGGAGCTCGCCCAGCACCCCGCCGAGGTCGAGCGGCAGTGTGTCCATCTGCAGGACGCCGTCGCGCACGGGCCATTCCTCTCTCGGGCGGTCGCGGTAGAGCTCGATCCCGTTGCCCTCCGGGTCGCTCAGATAGAGCGCCTCGCTGACGAGATGATCGGAGGCCCCACTCAGGTGCCAGCCGGCCTCGGCGATGCGCTGCAGGGCGCGGGCGAGGTCGGCGCGACTCGGCACCAGGATTGCGAGGTGGAAGAGGCCACTGGTGCCGCGGGGGCGAGGAGGGGCGTCCGGATCGCCGACGAGCTCGACGATGGGCCGGCCCGGGCCACCGTTCGTTCCGAGACGAACGATCCCGTCCGCCGCACCGAGCTCGGTGAGGCCGATCGCGTCTCGGTAGAAATCCCGGGCTCCATCGAGGTCGGCGACGGTCAGGCGCACCGGCCCCATCGAGGTCGCCGGGTCTATGGATCCGTTCTCCACCACTTCAGGGTAGAGCGGCGCATTTCGGCAGTAATTACGGATGCCCGGCCTCCGTCGCCATGACATGGTCCTCGCCGTGAAGTTCGGCGGAGAGGCTCTGCAAAGAGGGGTCGCCGGCCGTGAGATCCACCAGTCGCGCACCATGGCCACCGTTCTCGGCGCGCTGTTCGTCGCTGGGGGGACGATCGGCGGGCTCTCGCTGCTCCTGCCGCATCCGAGCTCGTTCGACTCGCCGGCGCTCTGGAGCAACGTCGTTATCGCGTACGTCGCCGGGGTCATTCTGCTTCTGCTTCGAAACAGGCTGGCCGGCTGGGCGCTGCCGATCGTCGTGCTCGGGGGGACGGCGGTCGTCACGCGGGCGGTCTACTACGGCCACGACCCGAGCGGCTATTACACGATCTGGTACCTGTGGATCGGCGTCTACGCGTTCTTCTTCTTCGGCCTCCGCTGGGGGCTCATCCAGATGGCGGCCGTCGGCGCCGCCTACGGCTGGGTGCTCACCGAGCTCGAGGGCCCGACGCCGGTCGCCCGCTGGGTTGTGACGATCGGAAGCATCCTGGTCGCCGGCCTGCTCGTCGACGCGCTCGCGGGACGGCTGCGAAGCGAGACCGATGCCTCCGCGAGGCGCGCGGCGAATCTCGAGGCGGTCGGGGAGGTGGCCAGGCAGCTCGCCACCCAGAGCGACCCTCGTGCGGTCGGCTGGGCGATCTGCTCGGCCGCCGTCCGGGCGGCCCACGCCTCGGCGGCGGTGCTCTGGCGGCCGAACCGCACCGGGGACGCGTTAGAGGTGACCGCGGTGGCGGGTGCCGACGCGGAGGGCGCTTCCGTTTCGTTCGTCACGCCGAACTCGGGGGCGATCCAGGCCTTCACCTCGGCGACCGACCGGTTCGCCCCGATCCGGGCCGGCAGGTCCGCTCAGGAGCTCTCACCGGCCCTCGAGGCCGGCGCCGCCCTCTGGCAGCCGATCATGCAGGACAGGAGCACCGCGGTCGGCGTGCTCGCCGTCTACTGGCGGGAGCCGCTGGAGCAGCTCGGTGGCGAGACCCGGCGGGCGGTCAGGCTGCTCGCGCTCGAGGCTGCGATCGCGATCGAGCGAGGCGAGCTGCTCGGCCGGCTCGAGATCGCGGCCCGTACGGACGACCTCACCGGGTTGCTCAATCGCCGAGCCTGGGACGAGGAGCTCGGGCGAGAGCTCTCGCGGGCCGATCGAAACACCGGGAAGCTCTGCGTCGCGATCCTCGACCTCGATCGCTTCAAGGAGTACAACGACGCTCACGGCCACCAGGCCGGGGATCGGTTCCTGAAGCAGATCGCCGGCGCTTGGACCCAGGCACTGCGCGCGGGTGACGTCCTCGCCCGCTACGGCGGCGAGGAGTTCGCACTGGCTCTTCCGGGGACCAACCTCGCGCGCGCGCAGCAGATGCTGGAGCGGCTCTGCGGTCTGCTGCCAGAGGGACAGACCAGCTCGGCCGGCGTCAGCTGCTGGGACGGCAAGGAGAGCGCCGAGGCACTCATCGCTCGTGCCGATGCGGCGCTCTACTCCGCCAAGGAAGCGGGCCGCGCCCGCGTCGTCGGCGCCTGACCCTCTACCGCAGGAACTCGTCGGTGTCCTCGGGCGCCCAGCGCTCGGCAAGGATTCCGAAGGGCACCGTCAAGAACCAGATGCAGACGGCGAGGGTCGTCGAGACGAACGCGAACGGGATGGACACGATGAAGAAGAGCACCGGGGAGAGCGAGGCCATGACGCCGAAGCGGTAGACCTCCGTCGAGGGCTGTCGTCGGAGGAGCCCGGCCCGGTAGGCGTGCCGGAAGAGCACGACCTCCATTCCGCTGACGACGGCCACGGCAACCGCGTAGATCACGACCGAGAGAGGATTCGAGAAGTACTCGCCGAGCAGGGCAGTCGGGAACGGCAGGAAGGCGATGAAGGCGAGGTAGAGGAGGTTCAGGCCCACGAATGCCTGGTCCATCGAGTCCAGCAGCGAGATGAACTGATGGTGGGCGAGCCAATACCGGCCGATCACCGCAAAGCTGATGAAGAAGCTGACGAAAGCCCCCGAGAGGTCGTTGAGCGCGTCGGCGAGGTCGTGGACGCTGTTGCCGTCGGAGATGTGCGGAACGGCGATCGAGACCACCAGCAGCGTCATCGCGATCGCAAAGAGCCCGTCGCTGAAGGCGAGAGTTCGCCCGAACTCGACGCTCTGGCGGTCGTATCTGCCGGACAAGGCGGCTAGAGGCCGAGATCCCGCAGGAACCCGGGCTTCAGCGCGCTCAGGTTGACGAACGCCGGGAGCGGCATGTCGTCGGGATTGCCGCGGACGCCCACATGGCTCCCCGCCGGCACTTCTCCCTCGAGCCGCTTGCCCAGCTCGACCGCATCGTCCTCGGTCGCGGCGCCCACGAGCAGGTATCGGAAGCGGCGCTTCACGGGCAGGTCCTCGTCGCGGAGCTTCCTCGCGAGCGGCATGGTGTCCTTGATGTGGGGTAGGTCGATGACGACCTCCCAGGGATATTCGCCGTATTGCTTCGCTTCGTGCGACCCCTCGACCTCGTGCTCGCGCATCTCCTCGGCCAGCGCGGCCTCGTCGTCGGGGAGCGGCTCCGACGCGTCCTTCCACTCCTCGGCGACGGGATGCCAGCGCATCAAGCGAACCTGCCCGACCAGCTTCTGGTCCTGCATCAGGTTCTTGACGACGTGCTCGGCCTCCTGGGCCGACTCCTCGTGCCACGCGTAGATGAACACGAAGGGCCCGTCGCGGGTCACGATCACGCTGCCGCCGAGCAGCTTCCGGGCCTCGTTGTCCAACTGCAGATGGTGGAGCGCATCGCTGAGGGTGGCGCCGTTGTGCTCCTCGTCGAGGGTGACCTCGACACGCCACTCGTCGCGGCCGCGCGGTGCTTCGTCCCAGTCGTTCATGAGCCCAACTCTATTGCGGTCCCGGACGGGCCGAGGTTCATCACCCTCGTGGGCCCGATCTCGCTCTCGGTGCCCCAGGACTCGTGGATGTGGCCGCAGACCGCAATCCGTGGGCGCTTGGCCTCGATCGCGTCGAGGATCGCCTGGCTGCCGAGGTGGTCCCCGGAGCCGGACCGATCGCAGTGGCCCTTCGGCGGGGAGTGGACCACCAGCACCGCATCCTCAGGGCAGCCGGCCAGCTTCTCTGCGGCTTCGACCTCGTCGAGGTCGAAGCTCCAATCCCACGGTGTGATCGGGATGCCGGCGCCCAGCCCGAAGAAAGGCGTCCCGTCGATCTCGGTGCCCTCGCCGTGCAACACGCTCGCCGCGTCCCACTCCTCGCAGGCGGCGCGCAGGGCGTCGTCGGTCTCGTTGTTCCCCGGGACGAGGACGGTGGGCGTGTCGATTGCGCTAAGCGCCCCGATCGTCTCGTCGAGGCCTTCGTGCACGGAGGCGAAGTCTCCGGCCGCGATCACGACGTCCGCGCCGGAGGAGCGCTCGACCAGCGCGGCCGCCCGATCGAGGTCGCGATGGAGGTCGCTGAAGGCAAGGATCTTCACGGTCGGCAGTCTGTCACTGACCGGGTGGCGGCGGCGTTTCGGGCCCGCTGAGGCGGGGGATCAGTGGGGGCACATGAAGGAGGGCTGACATGTACGGAGCGTTTTCTGGATTGAGCTTTGGAGCGGTGGCGATCATCGCGCTGCTCGTGATCGCACTTGCCGTTTTCGCGTCGCCCCTGTTGGCGGTGATCATCTTGGGCGTGGCGGCGATCTTCCTGTTGATCGGGATGTCGGCGCTGCGCCAGAGATCGGAGCGCCAGGACCGAACAGCGGGAGGAGCACCCGACATCCGATCCTACGGTCCCAGAGGCCGCGGGCCCGGCGCTCCCGCCTCAGGAGAGGGTTAGGCCGCCCGACGCTTAGGAATGTCGCCCGGGCGGAGGTAGCCGAGCTCGTCGAGCTTGTTTCCGAGGATCTCGTGCATCGCCTCGATTTCCTCGCGGCTCATGTGGCTGGCCCATCCGCCCGGGCTGGCGCGGCGGATCTCGCGGCCGGCTCCCTTGCGCGAGTCAGGAACGCGTGAGAACTCGTTCTGCGCAGCGATCCGGTCGAGCTGCGCCTCGCTCGCGTCGATGCCCAGGACACCGCAGATCCGTTTCAGGGCGCTGACCGGGTCGGCGCGCATCTCCCTCGTAGCGGATCAGCACCCGGCGATCGGGGTCGGTGCGCGCGAACGTCTCCTGCACGACCTCGGTGCGGTGCAGCCAGACGCTCGACTGCCAGCGGATCAGCGGGGTCCTGCCGCCGTCGTCGACCGGGTAGGCGCCTTCGTCGGTCGCCCAGCTGCCGTCCCGGTACGCGTCGAGCCATGAGTCGACCACGTCCCGCCCGTCCCGCAGCAGGAAGATCAGCGCCGAGCGGGGGAACAGCTCCATGATCGTGTCGGCGGCGTGTGAGCCCGGCTCCTTCACCACGACGATTGGGCTCTCCACGCCGCCGAACTCGGCGATCTGCTCGGTGGCCTGCGCCTCGAATCGTGCGCTGATCAGGTCACGCAGCTGCGGGACCCAGGTATCGCGATAGCGGTCCGCGAAGAGGTAGTCGCGCTTCTGTCGCTTGTAGTCGGCGAGCGTCCCGAGCTTCGGCGGATCCTTGGCGGTCGCCCAGGCGAGCGGGATGGGCCGCCAGACGCCGAGGTGATGGCCGAGATGCGGGTCGTCGATGGGGATCACCCGCTCCAGCCCGGACAGCATCCGCAGAAGCCATGTGCTGCCGCTGCGCGACGATCCGAAGATCCAGGCCAGCCGCCCCGGGTCTGTCACGGAGATTTCGGGTCTCGGTCCCTCGGACACGTTGTCCCCCTTGTCAAGCGTCGGCCGTCAGCGGGGCGTTGCCACCCACGCAAGGTCGTATTCCCGTCGGACGGAAACGCGCTCCGCTAAGCGGAAGCGCGCAACCTTGGCCAGATCAGGAGGACGAGACCGATCAGGATGCACGCCAAGCCGAGCCCGTAGTTGACGAGCACGGCGAGGAGGATTCCGATCACGATCAGTAGCAGCGATAGCTCCATGCCGCCATTCGATACCCGGCCGGCCGCCCCCAAACGGTTCGGGCCGCGAAGTCCGTAATTGGTGGATACTGGCCAGACACGGGTAAGGCAATACCGCATGCCGCAAATTGTCATCCTCGACGTCGACGGCACGCTCGTCGACACGAACTATCACCACGCGATCGCCTGGTACCGGGCGTTCCGCCGCCATTTCATCACCCCGCCCGTCTGGCGCATCCACCGGCACATCGGGATGGGCGGTGATCAGCTCGTCGCGGCGGTTGCGGGCGACGACGTCGAGGAGCGTGCCGGAGACCGGATCCGCGAGGCGGAGTCCGAGCTCTACCGCGAGCTGATCGGTGAGGTGCAGGCGATGGAGGGCTCGCGTGAATTGATCGTGGATCTGAAGGAGGCGGGCAGCGTCGTCGTGCTGGCGAGCTCAGCGAAGGACTGGGAGGTCGAGCACTACATCGAGTTGCTGGACGCGGCGGAGATCGTCGACGACTGGACCACCTCGGCGGATGTCGAGAGCACCAAGCCGGAGCCCGACCTGATCAAGGCCGCCCTCGACAAGGCCGACACCGACGGGGAGGCGATGCTGATCGGCGACACGGTCTGGGACGTCGAGGCCGCCAAGCGCGCCGGGGTCGAGACCCTCGCCGTGCTCACCGGGGGCTTCTCCGAACAGGAGCTCCGCGACGCGGGCGCCAAGGACGTCTACACCTCGGTCGAGGAGCTGCGGAAGAGCCTGGTCAGGGTCTAGGCAGCCTCGAGCGCACCCTCGGCCCGGCGCATCGTCTCGTCGTCCAGCTCGGCGTCGACCAGCTCGTAGCTCCTCGCCAGCTCGGCGATCAGCGCCTCCTCGAGCTCGCCGACGTCGACCTCGCGGCCGAGCTCCTCGGCGGCGCTGCCGGAGGTCGCCGGATCCCAGTCGAGCTGGAGCGCTTCGTAGACCGGCACGAGCACGCGCGCAATCTCGTCGCCTGCGGAGGCGACGATCACTCCGCCCATGTGCGCCCCGCCGCGGATCATCCGCTGGCCGATGCCCGAGAGCTTTGTCTTTTCTCGTGCGTTGACGCTGTAGGCGCCGGGGCAGTACTCGCCCGGCACCTCGCCGACGCGCGCGTCGACGCCGAGCTCTCGCAGCGTGCCGGCGATCAGCTCCGCCGCCTCCTCGAAGCGGGCGTAGGTGCGCTTCGGCGGCTGCGGGTCCGCGTAGGCTCGGGCGATCGCGATCGTCCCTGTGTGAAAGACGGCGGCGCGGCCGCCGGCCAGCCGCTCGACGGCGGCGAAGCCCGCGGCGCGAGCGGCGTCGGCGGCCACCGCGTAGCCGGGATTGGAGAGGTCCTGGCGGCCGAAGGCGACCTCCTTGCCCGGACGGTGGATCCTGATCGTGGGCGGCAGCTCTCCTGCGGCGACGCGCTGCAGGATGGTGCGTGAGATGGCTGTGCTGAGCTCGGGCTGGTCGGGGAAGGAGTGTCGGATCAGGCGCAGGCGCTCCACTTGCCGGATCTACGCAGCCTCTCCGGGGCCGTCGCGGAGGAGCGCCTCTCGCAGGAGGCGCTCCTCCTCGTCGAAGAGATGCCCGATGGTGCGGTCCCGATCGAGCAGGATGCGCCGCTTCGTCTCGGCGATCGCCTGACGCGGACCGGAGGCGATCCGGCCCGCGAGCTCGAGGGCACGCGCCATCAGCTCGTCGTCCGGATGGACCGCGCCGACGATCCCCATGCGCAGGGCCCCATCGGCGTCGAGCAGCCTGCCGGTGAGGGTGAGCTCGGCGGCGAGCGGCGGGGGAAGCGCGGCGCGGGCGGCCGCGTAGCTGGGCGGGATGCCGCGGGGCAGCTCCGGGAAGCCGAAGCTCGCCGCTTTGCCGGCGAGCCGCATGTCGCAGAGCAGGGCGAGGGCGAAGCCGCCGGCGAGCGCAGCGCCGTTGACGGCGGCGACCACGGGACGGGCGCAATTCGCGACCGCGCGGAAGCAGCCGATGCTGGTCTCGACCAGGCGCTCCCTGTGGGCGCGGTCGCCTCCGAATTGGGAGGTGTCCATCCCGGAGCAGAAGGCGGGTGGGGCGCCCGTGAGCACGACCGCGCCAACCCCCGGGTCATCGCCGAGCGAGCCGAAGCACTCCGCGAGCTCCACCCGCAGGTCGATGGAGAGGGCGTTTCGCTTCTCGGGGCGCTGCAGCGTGAGCACCGCGACGTCCTCTCGGCGCTCCAGGGAGAGCAGACCGGCCATGGGGGGCATGATCCAGCAAACCCATCGAAGGAGGATTGGTGAAGTCCCATACCGAGTACATGACCTTCAACACCGAGGGGCGCCGCGAGTTCGTCCGGATCACCGAGAACGTCCAGGGGGCCGTCGATGACGCCGGGGTGTCCGAGGGGATGGTGCTCGTCTCGGCGATGCACATCACGGCCGCCGTCTGGGTGAACGACGACGAGCCCGGCCTCCAGGAGGACACCCTCGAGTGGCTGGACAAGATTGCGCCGCCGAGCTGGAAGGAGCCGGCCAACGACGTCGCGCGCCAGCTCCTGCCCGATCCGGGCGACTACCGCCACCACCGCGGCGGTGAGGACAACGGCGACGCGCACCTGAAGAACCTGCTGGTGCACCACCAGGTGGTCCTGCCGATCACGGAGGGCAGGCTCGACCTCGGGCCCTGGCAGGCCGTCTTCTATTGCGAGTTCGACGGCCGTCGCTCGAAGCGGCTGGTGATCAAGGTGATGGGCGATTGACGCGAGGGTGCGCCGCAGCGAAGCGAGGCGCAACCCGTTTCAGGCAGGCGGGCCGGCGCGGTTGGAACGCCGCGCCCTTGATGGTGATGGCAGCGGTGGTATCCGTTCAGCTCGGGTCGGCCACGGCGACGACGCTCTTTGACCGCGTCGGCCCGGCCGGTGCGGTGCTCTACCGCCTCCTCTTCGCCGCGGTCCTGCTCCTGGCGATCTGGCGCCCGCGGCCGATGGAGGCTGGGCGGGACGGCCTCCGCCTCGCCGTCGCGTTCGGCGTGACGCTAGCGGGGATGAACCTCTGCTTCTACGAGGCACTCGACAGGATCCCGCTGGGGATCGCGGTGACCTTCGAGTTCGCCGGCCCGTTGGTCGTCGGGCTGCTCGGGTCGCGGCGCCCGCTGGACCTCGTCTGGGTTGGGTGCGCGGCGGCGGGCGTGCTGCTGCTGACGCGGCCGTCGGGATCCGCCAGCGCGGCCGGGATCGGGTTCGCTCTCCTCGCCGGCGCGTTCTGGGCCGCCTACATTCTGCTCAGCGCCCGGATCGGGCGGGTCTTTCCCGGCGGCCGGGGGCTGGCGCTGGCGATGGGGATCGCGGCCGTGGTGATGATCGTGCCGGGCACCGCGGCCGCGGGCGGGAACCTGCTCGACCCCGGCGCGGCCGCGGTGGGGGCCGCCGCAGCAGTGCTCAGCTCGGTGATCCCCTATTCGCTCGAGCTGGAGGCGCTGCGCAGGATCGCCGTCGGCACCTTCGGCGTCCTGATGAGCATGGAGCCGGCGGTCGCCGCGCTGATCGGCCTGGTCGCGCTGGACCAGGGGCTCGCCACCTTCGACGTCATCGGCATCGGGCTCGTGGTGGTCGCGAGCGCGGGGGTGCTCGGCTCGTCAATGGACGAGGCGCCGACGGAGGCCTGAAGCAAGCTAGGCGGCTCTACGGAGGCGGCGCAACCGGCCCAGGCGCATGCGGGGATTTCGCGTGACGGCGGGCATCTCGACCGTCGGCGGGGTGGTGACAGGGGCCGCGTCCAGCAACGACGGCATGTGGCGCTCGATCTGGGACGTGAGGCACGTCCGGCACGAGCACTCAGGAACGGATATGCCTGTAGTCGAACAGAGCGTCATCCCAGTTCCTTAAGCCGAAGCGACATCACGATAACCAGATCGGCGGTCGGAATCTCCGCAAATAGCCCAAAACCGCGTAGTTGACATCCCGTCAGCGAGCCCCCTAGGTCGTCCCCTGAAAAGATCGGCGGAATGGAAGCACAGGGCCCAGACGTGCGCGCCGCTTCTATCGGCGAGGCGATCGCGAAGGCGCAGGTGCACGCGCCCACGCGGGGCAATCGCAAGCTCGAGAAGTTCCTGGAGGCGGTCAACGCCGACGACCGCGTGCGCGCCTGGTGGTACATGGCCCAGATCACCTCGGAGCGCCTCGGCATGTCGGACCACTCGTGGGTGCACGTGCAGGTGGTCCTCAACATCTCGCTCCGCCTGCTCCGCCTGCTCGTCAAGGGCGGCATCGAGCCGGCGATGGTCGCCGACCACGGGATGCGCGACCGCGACGCCGAGGTCGTCGTGGCCGGCGGCGCCCTGCTCCACGACGTCGGCATGTCGATCCATCGCGTCGATCACGAGGCCTACAGCCTGTTCATGGTTCAGGAGCGGCTCCAGTCGCTGCTCGCCGAGGTCTACAAGGAGCCGGAGCGGACGGTGGTGGGCACGGAGATCCTGCACGCGATCATCGGCCACCGCCGCCGGGGAGAGCCCTACACGGTGGAGGCCGGCGTGGTGCGAGTTGCGGACGCGCTCGACATGGCCGAGGGCCGCTCGCGAATCCCGGTGGAGGGCGGCCAGTACGGGATCCACGCCCTTTCCGCCGCGGCCATCGACGAGGTCCGGATCGTGGCCGGGGAGGAGCGCCCGGTCAAGATCGAGATCGAGATGAACAACTCCGCGGGCATCTTCCAGGTGGACGACCTGCTCGCCACGAAGCTGCGCGGCACGCCTCTAGAGGGCCACGTCGAGGTCGTCGCCGAGGTGGCGGGGGAGACCGAGAAGCGGCTGCTGCCTTCGTTCCGGCTCTAGAGCTCGCTGTCGCGGAGCGCCGAGAGGGAACCGGCTAGACGCCTGCTCCCTGTCCGCCACGGCCCTCTCCGGCGGCGAAGCGGACGGCGCCCTTGACGCCGACTCCGCTGACTGCGCCGCCGATCTCCGCCTCGCGGGCGAGGCCCTCCTCGAGGGAAAGGCTGAACCCCTCCAGCGCCGAGCGGCGGTCGGCGAGCATCGTCTCCTGCGGGAACTGCGCCAGGCCCTCCGCCATCTCCAGGGCGCGGTCGAGGTGCTTGCCCGGCGCCACGACCTCGGTGAGGAGCCCCATGGCCAGGGCTTCGTCGGCCTCGACGATTCGGCCGGTGATGATCATGTCCAGGGCGCGGCCCATCCCGACCACCCGCGGCAGCCGCTGGGTGCCGCCGTCGATCAGCGGGACGCCCCAGCGCCGCTCCGGGAAGCCGAGCTTGGCCGACTCGGTCCCGATCCGCAGGTCGCACCACAGCGCCAGCTCCAGGCCGCCGGCGAGCGCGTAGCCGGAGATCGCGGCGATCGTCGGCTTCGGCGAGGTGATCCGGGTGAAGCCGAGCGGGCCGTGCGGGCGGGGCTTCAGCCATTGCTCCGCGATCCCCTGGTCGTTCATCGCGGCGGCCACCGATTTCAGGTCGGCTCCCGCGCAGAAGGCCTGATCGCCTGCGCCGGTGAGGATCAGAACCCGAGCCTCGTCGTCGCCCTCGAACTTGCGGTAGGCGTCGAGCAGCTGGTCGGCGGTGGCCGGATCGACGGCGTTCCGCCGGTCGGGCCGGTCGATGGTGAGCACCCCGGCGGCGTCGCGCCGCTCATAGGTGACCTCGGGCATGGCGCCAGACTAACCGGGCGTAGGCTGAGGCAACTGCCGCAGAAACGGCAGCGGGTCCACCGGCTTGGTGTCGGCCGTCAGCGACGCCTTGCCGATGCGAACCTCGAAGTGGAGGTGGGGGCCGTCGCACGAGCCGGTGCACCCGAGCTGTCCGATCACCTGTCCGGCGTGCACCTGCTGTCCGGGCTGGACCGGGGGTGGCTTCAGCATGTGCATGTAGACGAAGCTGTGGTTGTCGTCGGGGCTGTAGATCGCGAGATAGTTCCCGCGCCCACCCGAGAAGCGACCGTTCTCCTTGCCACGATCCACCACGACCCCGTCATGGACGGCGACCTCGGGCGTCCCGGGCTTGCCGAAGATGTCCTGCCCCTCGTGCATGTGACCTGAGCGTGGCTCGCCGAAGCGGGCCAGCCTGTCGCCGAAATCGTGCGGGCCCATCACGGGGAAGACGAAACCGGCCGAGAGCCCGGTCGGAGTTCCGGGGTCGATCCCGAAGAGCGAGGCGCTGTTGACGAGCGACTGACTGTCTGCGTTCTCTTCGAGGCCCGGCACGGGAAGACCGAGCGCGGACCCGAGCGCGGCGCTCAGCGCCAGCGACACCGTGACCGCCAGGCCAGCCTTCGCCGTGGGCCAGAAGAGCCCTCGGCGGCGGGCTGCCAGCCGGCTGCGATTCTCGGCGGCGCGGGCACGCTTCTTGACCGGGCCTCTGATCGCCGGGTCGATCCGCGCCGCCGGCTGCTGCGCTGCCGGGCTCGCTGCCGCCGGCGCCGACCGAGTGGGGCGGCGCGTGGGCCGAAGCGCCTCGCGCTCGCGTCGCAGCTTCTCCGCGCGCTCGCGTCGCCGGAGCTCCCTGAGCTTCCGCTCGGCAAGCTCCCGCTGCGCGCGCTCCCGCTCGATCTGCGCGCGGCGATCGTGCTCGGCCGCCTCGCGCTCCCGGCGGTCGCGCTCGAGCCGCTCGGCGAGCGGCTCGCGGCGAGGCCGAAGCTGGGTGACCGATGCCGGTTCGCGCGGAGGCTCAGGGGCCGGTGCGGGTGCGGACGCCGGATCGGGCTCGGGGACGGGCTGGAGCGCGGTCGCCTGACGCGCCTGACGGGCCCCGGCGCCGCGCCGAACCTCCTCCGGCGCCTCCGGGGCCCTCAGCTGAGCCTGGCGGCGCCGACGCGCCTCCCGCTCCCTGCGCTTCGCCTCCTTGGTCGCCCGGCGTTCGTCGTAGTGCCCGGGACCGGGGTCGAAGGGGGCGGCGCCGAGCTCGGGCGAGAGCTCGTGGTCGCGTGGCGCGCGTCTCAGGTAGCCGGTCTCGAGGCCGGGATCGAACGAGCCGCGGTCCGGGAAGCCGCCCTCGCCCGGGTGCGCTTCAGAATCGACGAGGTGATCGTCTCCGGCCTGACCCATGCAGGCGAGGGGCTAACGACTTCCGAGGCGTTCGAGGTCCTCTGTGCGCCTCTGCTTGCGATTTTCGAGGCGCATCTGGATCAGGGACAGGACGGTCACCAGGATGGCGAAGAACGCGATCAGCCCGAAGGCGAAGAAGGTGACCACCTTGTCGTCGGTGCGGCCGTAGACGCCGACGCCGTCGGCCGCCATCGCGGCGGGCGCGAGCACGAGGATGCCGACCAGTGCAAGGAGCGGAGGCAGCGCGCGACGGGAAAACTTGCCAAATCGCATTCCGGGCAATCTAACGCACAGATCAGCGTGTAAGACCCGCCTTAGGCGCAATTTCCGCCAGGTCGCCTAGGATGCTCCCGCCTCGGATCCGCCCCGAGGCCCTCCGGCATGGATCCGATCTCCTACTTCCAGGCAATCGTCCTCGGCCTGCTCCAGGGCGTCTCCGAGCTCTTCCCGATCTCGAGCCTCGGCCACAGCGTGGTGCTGCCGAGGCTGTTCGGCTGGGACATCCACCAGGATGACGACTACTTTCTCAGCTTCCTGGTCGCGACCCACTGCGCCACGGCCCTCGTGCTGCTCTTCTTCTTCCTCAAGGACTGGGTTCAGATCGTCAAGGGCCTGGGCCGTTCCCTGCGAGACCGCTACATCGCCCCGGAGGACACCTACGCGAAGCTCGGCTGGCTCCTCGTGATGGGGACGATCCCCGCCGGCCTGCTCGGCCTGCTGCTCGAGCATCCGCTGCGAAGTCTGTTCGCGTCAACCCAGACGGCGGCGATCTTCCTCTTCGTCAACGGGCTGCTGCTGTTCGGCGCGGAGGCGCTGCGGCGGCGAGCGCCCGTTCGCTCTGAGCAGGGAATCCGCTCCGACGAGGTGATCGCCCGCAGCCTCAGCTTCCGCGACGCCATCGGGATTGGCACCGCGCAGGCCCTCGCTCTGATCCCGGGGCTTTCGCGCTCCGGCGCGAGCATGGGCGGCGGCCTGCTCTCGGGTCTCTCCAACGAGGAGGCGGCGCGCTTCGCCTTCCTGCTCGCCACGCCGATCATCGGCGCCGCCGGCCTCCTCAAGCTTCCGGAGCTGCTCGGCTCGCAGGGTGACCACGTCCGCGGCCAGGCGCTGGTGGGGGCCCTGTGCGCCGCGATCACCGCCTACTTCTCGGTGCGTTTCCTGCTGCGGTTCTTCGAGACGAACCGCCTCACGCCCTTCGCCGTCTACTGCTGTGTGGTCGGTGCCGCCCTCTCGATCGGCTTCGCGCTCAGCTGAGGAGTCCCAATGACCAAGCGCCCCCAATTGATCGTCCCCGCCGTGATCCTCGGCGTGATCTTCCTCGTGATCGCCGGGATCTACTGGATCGACGACGCCGGCTCGCTGCCGTCGTTCTTCCCCGGCCATGAGGCCGGCTCCACCCACGTCCACTTCAAGCACGGCCTTGCCGCCGCAGTGGTCGCCATCGCCTGCTTCGTCTTCGCCTGGTTCCAGACGGGGGGCGATCCCGGCGAGCGGCCTAGTCCGAGCTGATCTGAAGTAACTCGTCCTCGGCCTCGTGCTCGACCTGCAGGGTCGAGTGCTCGACCCCGAAGCGGTCGGCGAGGAGCCGGGCCGCGTTCCAGCGGGCCTGGTGGCAGTCGACGTCGCGGCCGACGAGCATGTGGGCCGAGATCGCCGGCATCCCGGAGGTCACCTCCCAGACGTGCAGGTCGTGGACCTCGACGACCCCGTACTCCGCGGCGAGGGCGTTTCCGATCTGCTCCGGATCCAGGCCGCGCGGGGCGGCCTCCATGAAGACCCGGCCGGAGTCGCGGAGCAGCCCGTACGACGCCCACAGCATCAGCGCGGCGATCAGCAGGGAGGCGACGCCGTCCGCGCGCTCGAAGCCCCAGATCAGGATCAGCGCGCCCGCGATCGCGGTCGCGATGAACGCGAAGAGGTCGGTGAGCACGTGCCGGAAGGCGCCCTCGACGTTCAGGCTGCGGCGCTCCGCCCCGGCCAGCAGCCGCGCGGCCCCCAGGTTCACCCCGATCCCGACCAGCGCCACGATCAGGACGAGGGCTCCTTCGACGTCCGGCGGCTCGATCAGGCGGCGGATCCCCTCGTAGACGATCAGTGCCCCCAGCAGCAGCAGCGTCACCCCGTTGACCTGCGCGGAGAGGACCTCGGCGCGCTTCATCCCGTAGGTGAAGCTGCCCGCCGGGGGACGCTCCGCGAGCCGGAGGGCCGCGAGGGCCAGTCCGAGCGCGACGGCGTCGGTGAGCATGTGCCCGGCGTCGGAGAGCAGCGCTAGGGACGATCCGACGATGCCCGCCACGACCTCCGCCAGCATGAAGGCGACGATCAGGACGAAGGCGCCGCCGAGACGGCGAGCGTCGGCGTCGGCCCCGTGAACGTGGCCGTGGTGGTGGCCCATGGGAGTGATTACAGCAGCGACATCAGCCCAAAAAAAGCGCGCGACCCGGGGCAGGGAGAGGTCGCGCGCGCTGACGAGAGAGGAATCTCGAAAGTAAGCAGCAGTCTGTCGATCCCAGGCTCCGCCGTTGTGACCATCCCGATAAGGCAAATCGCGCATTTGTGCGCCATTTGCTTGTGAAAAACCCGTGAACCGCCCCTCGATCAGGGGTCGCCGCGCCGCCCCCGCCCGTATCATGCGCCTCGACTCATCAAGCGGACCAGGCCTCGGGGGTAGGGGCGGTCCCAAGAGAGGGGCTCGATGAACAACCAAGCAGGCATACGGCTGGCGGTCATAGATACCGACAGCTCTTTCCTCACCGTCCTCGGCAAGCGCGTGGAGGGCTCCGGCTGGGGGTACCGCGTGCTCGCCGGCAGCGTCCCAGTCGAGGACCTCGTCGCGATGAAGCTGAACGCCCTGCTGGTCGACCTCTCCGTTCTCGGCCCGCAGGGCTGGGAATTCCTCGAGAAGGTGTGTGGCGCGATCCCCGGCCTCGGCGTGCTGGTCTGCACCTCTCAGTCGACGGTCGCCCAGCGCGTCAGGGGGCTGCGCCTCGGCGCCGACGACTGGATCGGGAAGCCGTCTCACCCCGAGGAGGTCATGGCCCGCATCGAGGCCGTTGTCCGCCGCCGCAAGCGCGCCGCCGCTCGCGAGGACGTCGGGCCGCTGGTCTCCGGGGAGCTCGAGATCCGCGCCGACCAGTACCAGGCGTTCGTCAGCGGCCAGAGCATCGGCCTGACGCGCCGCGAGTTCGAGCTGATGCAGCTCCTCGCCGAGGCGCACGGGCAGGTGATCGAGCGCGAGGAGATCTACCAGAAGGTCTGGGGCTACGCGATGGCTCACGGCGACCGCTCCGTCGACGTCTTCGTCCGCAAGCTTCGCCAGAAGCTCCAGCGCCACTCGGCCAACTGGACCTACATCCACACCCACTTCGGGATCGGGTACCGGCTCGATCCGGAGCCGATCGGCGCGAGCGGGGAAGCCTCCGTTGTTGAGGTCCCGATGCCGGCCGAGGAGCCCGTCGAGGCCCCGGCCGAGCTCGCAGAGCTCGCCGGCGAGAGCGGCTAGCCCGCCCACGGGGCGATCCCAGTCGCGATTTCACATCGCGTTTACCGGAAGTTCACTCGACCGTAACTACTTCAGCGGGGCGAGCGGCGAAGCTCCGACGCCATGGAAGGCGAAAACGGTGCCGCCACCTCACTATCGGCGATTCCCCTGGCCCTTCGCGACCAGAGCCCGGTCTATGCGGGTCGTTTGGAAATCAGGCCCGCGGACCACGCGGCGCTCGTCGACGGGCGCCCGCTAGTCCTCACCGTGCGGGAGCTCCAGCTCCTCAACGAGCTCGCACACAACGCCGAGCGGGTGATGACCCGGGAGGAGCTCTACGAGACGGTCTGGGGCCGCTCCTACCAGAAGAGCGATCGCTCGGTCGATGTCTACGTCGGACGTCTCAGAGCGAAGCTGAGCAGAGCGCTGCCGGGCCGTCGTTTCATCCACACCCACACCGGTATCGGCTACCGGTTTTCGCCTCAAGCCTGACCAGCGTCCACGTCCCGCGGGGGCCGGTGATGCCCGGATTTACATCCTTTTTACAAGTGCGCCACACGAACGTAACAAGCTGCACCGGGCCCGTTGAAAGGGTCCGACCCTCTAAAGGATCCGAGGGAGGCGAGCCGTTGAGCCGCCGTCCCTTTTCGACAAACGAAAAAGGAGCGACTCAATGAATAGAAAGTGGTGGCTCGTATTCGCCGCCTCCGCCGTCCTGGCGCTCACCGCGGCCGCATGCGGCTCGAGCGACAACGGGAGCTCGTCCGGCGTCTCCGGTGATCTCGCCGGCGCTGGTTCCAGCGCCCAGCAGGCGGCCCAGGAAGCCTGGGTGGCCAAGTTCGAGGGCCAGAACTCGGGCGCGACCGTCTCCTACGACGCGATCGGGTCGGGCGGCGGCCGGGATCAGTTCATCGCCGGCGGCAAGACCGCGTTTGCCGGCAGCGACTCGCCGTTCGACACCACCGAGTTGCCCAAGGCAGCCGACCGGTGCACGAAGGACGGCGGCGGTCAGCTGATCCAGATCCCGAACTACATCTCGCCGCTCGCGATCATCTACAACCTGCCGGGCGTCGACAACCTGCAGCTCAGCCCGGACACGACCGCGAAGATCTTCAAGGGCGAGATCACGACCTGGGACGACCCCGCCATCAAGGCGGACAACCCGGGTGCGAACCTGCCCAGCACGAAGATCACGCCGGTGCACCGCTCGGACGAGTCGGGGACCACGGCCAACTTCACGGATTATCTCCATGGGGCCGCCCCGAGCGTCTGGACGTTCGATCCGGACGGCAACTGGCCGCTTAAGACCGGCGAGTCCGGCGCGCAGACGTCGGGCGTGGTCCAGGCCGTCAAGGCCGGCGAAGGCACGATCGGCTACGCCGACGACAGCCAGGCCGGCGACCTCGGCGTCGCCAAGGTCAAGGTTGGCAACACCTACGTGGCGCCGAGCGCCACGGGTGCGTCCAACGATTTCGACCAGTCGCAGAAGGACCCGGAGCTCACCAAGGCCCCGTACGTGTTCGCGTACAAGGTCGAGCGGACTCCGACCGACCCGAGCAGCTACCCGATCCTGCTGGTCTCCTACCTGATGGGTTGCACGAAGTACTCCGACACGAGCACGACAGACCTCGTCAAGGCGTACTTCAGCTACATCATCAGCGACGAGGGTCAGCAGGTGGCGGCGGAGAACGCGGGCTCGGCCCCGATTCCGCCCGGCATCAAGAAGGAGGACCAGCCGGCGATCGACGCGATCGGCGGCTGAGCCAGACGGTGGATTGGGGGATCCCGCGCTCAGGCGCGGGATCCCCCATCCCGTTTCCAACGACACGGAAGTAGATGGAAGCTCACACCGACACCACCACCCAGGCCGGCCAGATCCTCGCCGGCGCCACCGGCGGTAAGCGGCGCCCCGGCGACCGGATCTTCTCCAACGCAGCGGTGATCGCCGCCGTCACCGTGCTCGCGCTGCTGGCCGGCGTTGCGATCTTCCTGATCGCCGACTCGGTTCCCGCGATCACGGCCAACTCCGCGGACTTGCCCGACGGCAAGAATTTGATCGACTACATCGCGCCGCTCGCCTTTGGAACCATTCTGGCCGCGGCGGCGGCGGTCGCGATCGCCGTTCCGCTGGCTGTGGCCGTCGCTCTCTTCATCAGCCACATCGCGCCGCGCCGGCTCGCCAATCCGCTCGCCTACATCGTCGACCTGCTGGCGGCGATCCCGAGCATCGTCTACGGGCTCTGGGGCATCTTCGTGCTCGGCCCGGCGATCGTCCCGGTACTCGACTGGCTGGTGGCCCATCTCAGCTTCATCCCGTTCTTTGCGGGCCCGGCCTCGGTGACGGGCCGAACCATGCTGACGGCGGGGGTCGTACTCGCCGTGATGATCCTGCCGGTCGTCTCCGCGGTTTCGCGCGAGGTCTTCTCGCAGACGCCGCGCAGGCTGGAGGAGGGCGCCCTCGCATTGGGCGCCACGCGCTGGGAGATGATCCGGATGGCGGTCCTGCCGTTCGGCAAGTCCGCCATGATCAGCGGCTCGATGCTCGGGCTCGGCCGCGCGCTTGGCGAGACGATGGCCGTGACGATCATCCTCTCGGTCTCCGGGATCGTGACGTTCAATTTGGTCAGTCAGGAAAACCCGACCCCGATCGCCGCGAACATCGCCCTCAAGTTCCCAGAGTCCTCGGGTGTCGACGTCAACGCTCTGATCGCGTCGGGGCTTGTCCTCTTCGGGATCACGCTCGTCGTGAACGTGCTCGCCCGCCTGATCATCTCCCGGTCCAACGTCCAGTGAGATAGCCGATGAGCGACCCGCGTCCTGAAGAGAATCCAGCCGCCGCATTCGAGCCCGCCGAGAGCGTGAACCCCATCGGCGGCCCGACCGTCGGGGGCGGAACGCTGCCGCCCTGGTTCCTCCGGTCCGTCGTCGGCGGGTCCGCGGTGATCGCGCTCGCCGTGCTGCTGGCGACGGGCGGCTTCACGATCGTCCTCTTCTTCGTGATCACGGCGGTTTTGGCCCTGCCTACGGCCTACATCTGGTCGCGGGTAGCGGAGAACCGGCGCCAGGCGATGGACCGGCTGGTCACGCTCGGGATCGTTTCGGCGTTCTTCATCGCGGTGGCGCCGCTCTTCTCGGTGCTCTACGAGGTGATCAAGAGGGGAACCGCGCGATTCGACGGATCCTTCTTCACGGAGTCGGCTCGCGGCGTGATCGGAGCCGGCGGCGGGGCCCAGCACGCGATCGTCGGCACGCTGGTGATCACCGGCGTGGCCACCCTGATCTCTGTGCCGATCGGGATCATGGCCGCTGTCTACCTGAACGAGTACGGCAAGGGCCGCTTGCGAAAGGCGCTCACCTTCTTCGTCGACGTGATGACGGGCATCCCGTCGATCGTCGCGGGGCTGTTCGCCTACGCGCTCTTCGCCGCCTTCCTCGGGCCGGGCATCCGCCTCGGCATCATCGGGTCGGTCGCCCTGACCGTGCTGATGATCCCGATCGTGATCCGCTCGGCGGAGGAGATCCTGAAGATCGTCCCGGACCACCTTCGCGAGGCGGCGTACGCCCTCGGGACCCCGAAGTGGAAGGTGGTGACCCGGATAGTTCTGCCGACGGCGCTTGCCGGCCTCGTCACTGGAGTAATGCTCTCCATAGCCCGCGTGATCGGCGAGACGGCCCCGCTGCTGGTCACCACAGGTGTGATCGATTCAGTCAACACGAACCCGCTCAGCGGGCGGATGCAGAACCTCGCCGTCTACGCCTACAGTGAGTACAAGGACCCCGGGGTCGATGTGCAGGCCTCCTACGACAAGGCCTGGACCGCGGCCCTGACCCTGATCCTGCTCGTGATGATCCTGAGCCTTCTGGCCCGGTGGATCTACCGGCGTTACGGGACCGACCTTCGAGACACGCGATAGCCGAAGTTTGAGACTTCCAATGCCCAGGGACAGGAGGAAGATGCCGGAGACAGCCGACAAGACCACGACGGACCGGAACGCGGCCCTCGCCACCGATCTCGCGAAGACGGCGAAGGCCTCGAAGGGTCTTGCCGCTAAGGTCGAGCGCGTGTCAAAGCGCTTCTCGGTCAAGGACGTGAACCTCTTCTACGGCGACTTCCAGGCCGTGCAGGACGTGACGATGACGATCGAGCCGAACCAGGTGACGGCTCTGATCGGCTCCTCGGGATGCGGCAAGACGACCGTGCTGCGCTCGCTGAACCGGATGCACGAACTCACGCCGGGCGCTCGAGTCGAGGGCGAGGTCAGCCTCGACGACCAGAACATCTACGCGCCCAACGTCGACCCCGTGGACGTGCGGCGCCTGGTCGGCATGGTCTTCCAGGCGCCCAACCCGTTCCCGACCATGACCGCCTACGAGAACGTCGCCGCCGGCCTCACCCTCAACCGGCGCGGGCTCTCCAAGTCCGAGAAGGACGACATCGTCGAGAAGTCGCTCCGCGGCGCTCATCTCTGGGACGAGGTGAAGGACCGCCTGGACCGGAAGGGCTCGGCCCTCTCGGGAGGCCAGCAGCAGCGACTGTGCATCGCCCGGGCGATCGCGGTCGAGCCGGAGGTCCTGCTGATGGACGAACCGTGCTCGGCGCTCGATCCCGTGGCCACACTGGCGGTCGAGGATCTGATCGATGACCTGAAGAACCGCTACACGATCGTGATCGTCACGCACAACATGCAGCAGGCCGCGCGGACCAGCGACGTGACGGCCTTCTTCAACCTCGAGACGAGCGGCAAGCCGGGCCGCCTGGTCGAGATGGACGCCACCGACAAGATGTTCACCACGCCCTCCAAGAAGGAGACCGAGGACTACGTCAGCGGGAGATTCGGCTGATGCCCGAGGCACGCATGCACTACCAAAACCAGCTCGGCACGCTGGAGAAGAACTGCCTCGGCGGACTTGACCTCGTCATCGCCTCGCTCGATCGCACCATGGAGGCGGTTCAGCACCAGGACATGGAGCTCGCCGAGCTCGTCATCGCCGACGACGACCGGATCGACGGCCGGTACCTCGAGGTTCACCAGGGGATCCTCACAATGCTCGCCACCCAGGCTCCGGTCGCCACCGACCTGCGGCTGATCTCCGCGCTTCTGCACGTCATGCACTCGATCGAGCGGATGGGGGACCAGTGCGTGAACATCTCGAAGGTCATCCCGCTGACCGGCCATGACGCCCCCGTTCACGACGAGATGGTCGACGGCATCGTGCTGATGGGCAAGCAGGGGCGCTCGATGCTCTCGCAGGCGAAGAAGGCATTCGAGGGCCGCGACGTCGAGCTGGCCCGCGACCTGGTCCGCCAGGACGACCTGATCGACGACCTGAACAAGGAGTGCTTCAAGATCGCTGTCCAGGTGGGTGTGGACAAGGACATCCGCGAATGGGCGATGACGATGATGCTCGTTGCGCGCGCACTGGAGCGGATCGGCGACAACGCCGTCGACATCGGCGAGCAGGTCGCGTTCGTGGTCACCGGCCTCTTCCGTGAGTTCGAGGACGCCTCCCACCCCGGGCAGGCGCCGCTCCCCTCGAGCTAAGGGCCACCCCCGCCCGGCGGCTGAATCACCAGGACCGAAGCGCCCGCATCCGCGAGGCCTTCTTGAACTGGTGGCCCTCCATCCGGCCGAGAACGTCGTCGAGCAAGCGCACGGCGTCAGTCGCGTAGGGCCCCTTGTTGAGCATCACGCACTCCGCCCGTTCGGCCATCGCCGCATCGGTGATCTCGGCTCGGTGTCGGATGCCCTTCTTGACGAAGTTGTCGAGCACCTGGGTGGCCCAGATCACGGGAACGTGTGCGGCCTCGCAGAGCCAGAGGAGCTCCTCCTGCATCTCCGCCATCCGTCGGCTGCCTACCTCGACGGCCAGGTCGCCGCGGGCGATCATGATCGCGAGTGGCTGCAGGCCCGCCCCTTGCACGATCAGCTCAGGGAGGTTGGAGATCGCGAGCCGCGTCTCAATCTTTGCCACCAGGCCGACCGAGCCCGCGCCTCGGCCGGCCAGCTCCTCCTGAAGCCGGGCGATGTCCTCAGGCCGCTGCACGAACGAGTAGCCGATCAGGTCCGCGATCGGCGCCACCGCGTCCAGGGTGTGCAGATCGGCGGAGGTCAGCGGATCGAGCCCCAGTTCGATCGTCGGGAAGTTGAGGCCCTTTTCGACCCTCAGGTGCTCCCCCTTGTCGCGGGCCTCGGTGACCCGGAGCAGCAGACCGTAGTCAAGGCGCCGCTCCACAACGGCGCCAAGCCGTCCTTCATTGACCCAGACCTCGTCCCCCTCCTCGAGCTGGGCCAGGGCCTCGGGGAGCGAGCACTCGAATTGGAGCTCCCACTCGCTGGCCACGGGTACCTCCAGTGAGGTCATCAGCAACCTGTCCTCGCGATGAACGCGGTCTTCACGAGCGACCGTTGTCGAGGCGATCCTTGATCGTGGGCCGCTCAAGTCGAAGCACACCCGACACGAACGGCCGGTTTCGGAGGCCGCGTTGCGGACGTGCTCGGCCATCCGATTCCAAGCGGGGACGTCGTCGTGAGCGCAGTTGATCCGGGCGACGTCCATCCCTGCGAAAACGAGGCTCCGCACCAGGTTGTAGGACGTCGCCGCCTCGCTCGGCATCGTCACCATCACCCGGACCGCGCGGTGCTGAGGGGTTGGGCCGAGCACCGTCTCGGTTTGGGCGCGCAGCAGCTCATGCCCGCGAAAGAAGGAGTCCGCGTCCGGCTGCGATGGCGCGTGTTCAGCCGAAGCGATACTTGCAAGAGCCGCAAGCACCGCGTCGAGACTGGGCATCACCCGGGCCTCACAGCGTCCCAGGGAGGAGAGCCCCAGCGGCATGAGCTCGAGCTGCAGATCTCGCAGGTCGTGGTGGCGAAGGGCCAGATAGAAGGCGAGGTTTCGGGCGCTTGGGACGTATTCCTCGCGGCGGACTCGAGGCCGCCAGCGATCGAAGATCTCGTCTCCCTCCCGCGCGACCTCTCGGCGCAAGTCCACCACGGCGCCGTGCAGCCGGCGGGCGGTGGTATCCGGAGATTGGTGTCCTGTGGCCGTCGGCATGTGTTCAACAGGATCGTTGCTCGGGCCCTCCCTGACGTGAACGCCTTGTAAAGGGCCTAGTGACGAACTTGCGAACAACCCGTGACCTGGAGACGACTAAACCGCGGCCGGTACCGGCGGAGGCGCCACGGCGTTGACGGCTGCCTCAAAGAGGTGGGCCGCCGCGGGGCGGGGCGGGTGGACCTCCAGGATCAGCGGGGCCGCCCCCTTGCGGGCGATCAGCGGAGCGAGGCGGTCCCACGGCACGTTGCCGCGGCCCGGAGGCAGATGGAGGTCGAGCCGCAGTGGATCGATCTCGGGAGTGCCCGAGTCATCCCGCCGGGCGCCGAGGTTGTCGTGCAGATGGAAGAGGACTACGCGGTCGAGGACGGGCTCGATCAGGTCGAGCGGTTCGGTGCGCCGCAGCCGGGCGACGATGTTCGCGTGGCCGACGTCGAGGCAGAGGCCGACGGCGGGGGACGAGATCCGCTTAGCCATCGTCCGCAGGACCAGCGGCGTGAAGGAGAGGGCGTCGGGAGAGGGGTAGACGGGCGCCAGGTTCTCGAGGGCGATAACGACTCCGAGGCGCTCCGCGCGAGTCGCCAGGGTGGCGAGCGCGCGCGTCTCGGCCAGTCGCGCGTCCTCGCTGGCGTGCTCATCGGGGAGGTTGGCGGCGTGGTAGACGACCAGCGAGGCACCCACCAGGGCGGCGTAGGAAATGAGTCCCTCCAGCGCGAGGTTGCCGTCGGGGGATCCCGCGCGAATCGATCCGGGGCCGTGCAGGACCGGGCGGAGCCCGGCTGTGCCGAGGGCCTCGGAGAGAGCCGCGGCGTGCCGGGTGGCGGCGCGCGGGCTGGCCAGGACGGAGGGCGGGGGAGAGGGGACCTGGACGAAGCGGAATCCGGCCGCCTCTATCTCCTTCAGGATCGGCGCTGCGGGCCACCAGTCGTAGGGGATGCTGAGCCCGAGTCGCTCCGTCGGGTCGCTCGAAGGCATCGATTCGAAGGTACGACGGCCCTCCGCAAATCCCGTGAAGAGTCTGTGAAGGCGAGCCGCAGGGGCGGGCTGGCCTACGGCGACGTGGACGGCTGTATCGGTGGGCGCTCGCCGGATCTGCTCCGCACAGAGCCCGGGGCGGGGGTGGCGCGGGCGGGCTCGTCGGGCCACCAGCGCCGCCGCAGCCAGAGCGCGACGTAGACGAGCGTGACGAGGACGGGAACTTCGATGAGCGGGCCGACGACGCCGGCCAGCGCCTGGCCCGAGCTGGCACCCCAGACCCCGACGGCAACGGCGATCGCCAATTCGAAGTCGTTGGAGGCGACCGTGAAGGCGAGGGTCGCCGTCTTGGGGTATCCGAGGTTCATCACCCGGCCGAGGAGGAAGCCGAGTACCCACATGCCGGCGAAGTATGCGAGCAGGGGCAGGGCAATGCGTGCAACCGTCAGCGGGTCGTTGGTGATGGCATCGCCCTGGATGGCAAACAGCAGCACGATCGTGAACAGCAGGCCGTAGAGCGTGATGGGCGCGATGCGCGGGATGACGGTCGACTCGAACCATGCCCGTCCGTGCCTGCGCAGGCCCCAGCGTCGCGTGAGGTAGCCGGCGGTAAGCGGGATGCCGAGGAAGATGAGCACCGTGCGCGCGACCTCCCAGATGCTGACCTCGAAGCCCTGGGTGTCCAGGCCGAGCAGATTGGGCAGGGCGTTGAGATAGAACCAGCCCAGAAGCGCGTAGGCGACGACCTGGAAGATGGCGTTGAAGACGACGAGGACCGCGGCGCGGTCGTTGTCGCCGCCGGCGAGGTCATTCCAGACGAGCACCATCGCAATGCAGCGCGCCAGGCCGACGACTATGACGCCGGTGCGGTAGGCGGGCTCGTCTGCCAGAAAGAGCCATGCCAGCGTGAACATCAAGGCGGGGCCGATCACCCACGACAGGAACAGCGAGACGCCGAACATCCGCCCGTCGCCGCGCATCTTGCCCATCTCCTCGTAGCGGACCTTCGTGAGGACCGGGTACATCATCAGCAGCAGTCCGAGCGCGATCGGCAGGCTCACGGTGCCGACCTCTAGCTTGTCCAGGAAGTCGTTGAGCCCGGGCACGAGCGAGCCGAGCGCCAGCCCTCCGGCCATCGCCAGCGCGATCCACAGCGGCAGAAAGCGGTCCAGGGTCGAGAGCCGGCGGATGACGGCGGCCTCAGCGGGGTGGACGGCAGCTTGACTCACAACGTGACCACGATGCTACGGCTCCCAGCGCGGCCGGCTAGGACGCCGGCTCCGCCCGCGGCATTTCGATCCCGGTCGACCGGCGAGCGGTCGTCCTGGGGAGCATCAGCGAGAGCAGCCCGGCGGCCACGACGAAGGCGGCCGACACCCAGAGGCACGCGGTGAGGCCATGCCACTCGTACAGCAGGCCCGAGAGCACCGTTCCCGCCAGTCGCCCGCCGGCGTTGGCCATGTAATAGAAGCCGACGTTCATCGCCACCTTGTCGTTGTCCGCGTAGGAGAGGATCAGATACGAGTGCACGGCCGAGTTCATGGCGAACACGACGCCAAAGATGATCAGTCCGATGACGACCGACGCGGTGGGGTCGGCGTCCGCTGACAGGGCGATCGCGATCCCGGCGGGCAGCGTGGCCAGGGCGAAGGCGAGCCAGGCCGCCGTCCTGCCGTCCGGTTCGCCGCCCTCCTCGGCCCGCCTCTTGACGAAACGGGGCGCGGAGGCCTGCACGATTCCGTAGCCGATGATCCAGGCCGCGAGGTAGAGGCTCACCTGCCAGAAGTTCCAGCCGACGACCGAGTAAAGAAAGACCGGCAGGCCGACAACGAACCAGACATCCCGTGAGGCGAACAGGAAGATGCGGGCGCAGGCGAGGATGTTGACCGCCCGGTTGTTGGAGAACATGTGCTTGAACTTGGCCTTGGCGTCCGGGCGGCCGAGGTGCTGGCCGGCCATCAGGATCGAGACCGTCACGAGGGCGGTCGCCACCATCGCCGCCAGGATCAGTACCCCGGTTTGGAAGCCCACTGTGGTGAGCAGCAGCCCGCCCAAGAAGAAGCCGACGCCCTTCAGGGCGTTCTTCGAGCCGGTCAGGATCGCCACCCACTTGTAGAGGGCGCCTTCCTGACCCTCCGGCACGATCAGTTTGACCGCGCTCTTCGAGCTCATCTTGGTCAGATCCTTCGCAATGCCCGAGAGCGCCTGCGATCCCATCACGTAGGGCACTACCAGCCATGCCTCGGGGGCAAATCCGAGCATGCTCTGGGCGCATATCTGGACCGAGAGGCCCATGAAGAGCGTCGTCTTGAGGCCAAACCGGGCTGCGAGCCAGCCGCCGACGAGGTTGGTGACGATGCCGAAGAACTCGTAGAGGAGAAACAGCGTGGCGAGCTGGAACGGGCTGTACCCGAGCTGGTCGAAGAAGAACAGGATCAGCATGCGGCTGGCGCCGTCGACCATGGTGTCGGTCCAATATGCGCCCGTGACCAGCGCGTAGTTGCGCATGTCCGCCCGCGGCTCCTTTGCGGTTGCAGCGGCGTTCGACACGTCGTGACCCCTAGGCGCTCAGCGGGACGGTTCGGGATCCCGGCGGAGCCGGAAGGGTGAGTGCAACCTTGCGCGCGAGCTCCACCAGTCGGTTGGCGTAACCCCACTCGTTGTCGTACCAGGCAAGGACCTTCACCTGGGTTCCGCCCGTCACCATCGTCGACGGCCCGTCGACGATCCCCGAGCGGGGGTCGTCGACGTAGTCGACCGAGACCAGGGGTCGCTCCTCATAGCCGAGGATCCCCGAGAGCGGCCCATCGGCTGCCTGCGAGAGAAGGGCGTTGACCTCGTCCACCGTCGTCTCGCGACGCACCTCGAACACGCAGTCGGTGATCGAGGAGTTCATCAACGGCACCCGGACCGCGAGGCCATCGAGCTTGCCCTCGAGCTCGGGGAAGATCAGGCCGATCGCCGTCGCAGATCCGGTCGTGGTCGGGATCAGCGACATGCTGGCGGCGCGGGCTCGCCGGAGGTCCTTGTGCGGGGCGTCCACCACGCTCTGGGTGTTGGTCATGTCGTGGAGGGTCGTGATCGAGCCGTGCTCTATCCCGATCCCCTCGTGGATCACCTTGACCACGGGGGCGAGGCAGTTCGTCGTGCAGGAGGCAGCCGTCACGACGTCGTGCTCGGCCGGGTCGTAGAGGTCGTCGTTGACGCCCATGACCAGATTGAGGGCTCCCGGGTCCTTGATCGGCGCCGCGACAATCACCTTCTTCACGCCTCGGTGGAAATAGGCGTCAAGTGACTCGAGTGTCCGGAAGTTGCCGGAGCATTCGAGGACGATCTCGACGCCGAGCTCGTCCCAGGGAACGTCGCCCGGCTCGGCGTGAGCGCTGTAGCCGACCAGCTCGCCGTCGATCGCGAGCTTGCCGTCGCGCTCATCGACGTTTCGGTCCCAGCGGCCGTGGACCGAGTCGAACTTGAGGAGGTGGGCCGCGGTCGCAGCGTCGCCGTGCAGCTCGTTCACGTGAACAAAGGACAGCTCGGACCAACCCCAGGCGGCCCGCAGCGCAAGGCGGCCCATGCGACCGAAGCCGTTCACGCCGACCGCGACGCTGGGTTCAGTCATCGCTCCGCAAGCTGACGATCAGGGCCTCGACCCGATCCCGGATCTCGTCCCGGATTCTGCGAACGGTCTCGAGATCCTTGCCGGCCGGATCCTCGAGGTCCCAGTCCTCGTAGCGCTTGCCGGGGTAGATCGGGCAGGCATCGCCGCAGCCCATCGTGATCACCGCGTCTGCCGCGCGGACGACCTCGTCGGTCAGGGGCTTCGGGAACTCCTTGGAGATGTCGATACCCATCTCCTCCATCGCCGTCACAGCGTTCGGGTTGAGTCGATCGACGGGGTCCGACCCTGCCGAGCGCACGTGAACCCGGCCCTCGGCGAGCTTGTCCAGCAGGCCCGCGGCCATCTGGCTGCGCCCGGAGTTGTGCACGCAGACGAACAGAACCTCGGGGACCATCTTGGTCACCCTGCCCTCCGCCTGCGCGAGGGCGCGCAGACGCTCACGCGAGAAGCGCTCGACCAGCAGGGGCACGAAATCCTGGAAGCGAGCGTCGGAGAACTGGTCGAGGCTCTCCTCCACATAGGCGTCGATGGTCTCGCGGGAGAAGATTCCCTCGAACTCCTGCGCGAGGAGATCGACGGAGCGCTGAATGTGTTCTCTGGTTGCCTCATCAAGCTGCGTTGCCATCATCTTGCCTCCTCTCCAGCCCCGGGTTCGCCGAGATCCTAAAGGTTGACAACTGTCTATTCAATCGATATACGTGTATCGATGACTGTCGATCTGGAGATGGTTCCCAAGCAAAAGCGAGCGGCTGGCGAGCCGTGTTGCGAACCGGTTGTCTATCCGGACGTCGAGCGGGCGCAGGCCGAGCGGATGGGCGCGATCGCCAAGGCGCTCGGCGACCCCATCCGGATCCAGCTCGTCGACGTCCTACGGAAGCACGCCGGCAAGGTCTGCGTCTGCGAGCTCGTGCCGCTCTTCGATCTCTCGCAGCCCACGGTTTCGCACCACCTGAAGGTCCTGCGCGAGGCCGGCATCGTCGGCTCGGAGCGTCAGGGCCTGTGGGCCTACTACTACGTCAACCCCGAGGCATTGGAGGAACTGAGCGCATGGCTGAGCGACTGACGGGCAAGGACGAGATCCGCGACGCAGTGCGCGAACGGTATGCGGCGGCAGCTACCTCGGTTGGGGAGGAGCGCGTCGCGTGTTGCACTCCCTCGACGGCGTCCGATGCCGGGCAATCCTCCTGCGGCTGCGGCACGGATGTCCCCGACGCCTGCGGCGGCGACGAGTTCGGCGCCGGCCTCTACGACGAGACGGATCGTGACGCGCTCCCGGACGAGGCGAAGCTCGCCTCGCTCGGTTGCGGCAACCCGACGGCGGTCGCTGAGCTCCATGAGGGCGAGACCGTCCTGGACCTGGGATCGGGCGGTGGCATCGACGTCTTGCTCTCCGCTCGCCGGGTCGGACCGACGGGCAAGACCTACGGCGTTGACATGACCGACGAGATGCTCGATCTCGCCCGCCGCAACCAGGGCGAAGCCGGCGTCGAGAACGTCGAGTTCGTGAAGGGCACGATCGAGGACGTGCCCTTGCCGGACGACTCCGTCGACGTCGTGATCTCCAACTGCGTGATCAACCTCTCCGGCGACAAGGCCTCCGTATTCCGCGAGGCCGCGCGGGTGCTGCGGCCCGGAGGCCGGTTCGCGGTCAGCGACGTCGTCGCGGACCCCGGGATGGACGAGGAGACGCGGCGCGACATGGCGCAGTGGATGGGCTGTATTGCCGGTGCGCTCACCCAGGACGACTTCCGGTCCGAGCTCGAGGCCGCCGGCTTCGAGGAAGTCGAGATTCGCGAGACCCACCGGGTCCACGACCAGGCGGGCTCGGCGATCATCCGCGCCAGAATGCCCGCGTGAACTCGGCCGCGACGGTCGCCCTTAAGGACCCCGAGCAGCTCTATCTCGACTGGGAGCATGCCCACTGGGCCGCCCAGGACATCGACCTGAGCCGTGATCCGACGGACTGGGCCGGGCTCGAGGAGGGCGAGCGGAGCCTTCTCTACTTCGCGCTCAGCTCGCTGATGGTCGCGGAGGAGCGGATCTCGACCCAGTTCTGCGGCCTGGTACTGGCGCAGGATGACGAGGAGGAGGGGAGCTACCTCTCAACCCAGCTGGTCGATGAGGTCCGGCACATGCAGTTCTACGCGCGCTTCCAGAACGAGGTGATCGCCGATCCGGGCGCGATCGCCACCCACGTCGCCCGCGCCCGCGAGGTGCTCGGCGAGGCCTTCGAGCGCATCTTCGACCAGGCGCTGGTGCAGGCTCACGACCGCCTCATTCGCGACCCCCGCGACCGTGATTCCAAGGTCCGCTTCGTGACGATCTACCACATGGTCCTCGAGGGGACCCTCGGCCTCACGGCATCCCACTTCATCCTCGACTTCCTGCGCGAGCGAGAACTCCTTCCCGGCTTCGCGGAGGGCTACGGCCTGATCGCCTCCGACGAGCAGCGCCACATCGCGTACGGGACGTGGTTCCTGCGCGAGGAGGTCGCCGCCGATCCCGCGATGGCGGATGTGATCCGGGACCAGATCAAGGAGCTGCTCCCCGCCGTCGCCGAGTCGATCTCCCCGCCGAGCGAGGGCGCCTGGGACGTGCTTGGCGTCGAGGAGGGTGCGCTGGGGGCGTTCGCGCTCGGGGCGCTGGGCCGGCGCCTGGCGCTGATCGGCGCTCCGCTGGACGGATAGCCCACGCAATCCGCGGATTCGGAGCGCGGCTTGATCCGGCTGCCCTGAGAGAATCAGTCGCGAATGCTCTGCGGGGCGATCGATATCGGCTCCAACACGACGCGACTGCTCGTCGCCGAGCCCGAGGAGGGCCAGCTCCGCAAGGTGATGGAGCAGCGCGCCTACACCCGGATCGGCAAGGACGCCTCGAAGAACGGGAAGATCACGGCCGAGAAGATCGCCGAGGTCGCGGAGGTCGTAACCAGGCAGGTACGCCTTGCCCATGAGATGGGGGCGGAGGTGGTGAAGACCGTCGCGACGGCCGCGATCCGCGAGTCCAAGAACCGCGAAAAGGTCGTCAAGGAGATCGAAGAGGCCGCGCAGGTCGAGGTGGACGTCCTGGACGAGGAGGAGGAGGGGCGCTTCGCGTTCATCGGGGCGACCAAGTCCCTCAGTCACCCGGTCGAGGGGAAGGTGGCCGTGGTGGACGTCGGGGGCGGCTCATCCGAGGTGATCTACGGGACCACGCCCGACGGTGTGACGGAGGTGAAGTCGTTCAAGATCGGCTCCGGCTCCCTCACCGAGGATCACCTGGAGTCTGACCCGCCGTCGGCCGGTGAGATCCGCGGCCTGCGCGACCACATCTCCGACTTCTTCGAGAAGGTCGAGCTGGAGCAGCCCGACCAGGCCGTCGCCGTCGGCGGCAGCGCCACGTCACTCCGCACGCTGGTCGGAGCGGTGCTCGAGTACGAGACGCTCGAGCGGGCGGTCCGGGTGCTCTCCAGCGACGAGATCTACGAGGTCGCCAAGCGCTTCGAGCTCGACTCGCGCCGGGTCAAGCTGCTCCCCGCCGGCGTGCTGCTGCTCGAGAAGTTCTCTCAGATGCTCGGCCAGCCGCTGCAGATCGGCAAGGGCGGCCTGCGCGAGGGGATCATCCTCACGCTGCTGAACGGCAACGCGAACGGCTCGCACCAGAGACTCGCCGCGTAGGCGTTAGCGTTACTGCCCGCTCGTGGCCAAGCCGAAGCCGATCCCCGACCTGACGTGCGACGTTCCGTACGCGGACGCCGCCGCGAAGATCGTCTCGGTCCGGGGCGCCGAGCTAGCCGAGCAGGCACAGGGGGTGCTCGACACAGGCGACATCGAGCGCGTTCATGACATGCGCGTGGCGACGCGTCGGCTGCGGGCCGCCCTCGAGATCTTCGAGCCCTGTTTCCCCGCGAAGCCCTACGGTCAGGCGCTCTCGGAGGTGAAGCGCCTCGCGGACGCCCTCGGCGAGCGGCGCGACCGAGACGTGGCGATCGCCGCTCTCCACGACTTCAACGATCAGATGGCTGCGCCGGACCGCCGGGGTGTCGCGTCGCTGATCGACCAGTTCCGCGCCGAGCAGGAACAGGCGAACGAGGAGCTCGCGCCGCTGGTGGCGGAGGAGAGCCTGCGGGGGCTGCGGGAGAGCATCGGCGAACTGGTTGCCGGCGCTCGTGAGGTGTCCGTGTGAAGGCGCGTCCCGTGAAGAAGCTCGATCCCTCGCACTCACTGGGGGAGAACTCAGCCCGGATCATCCGCGTGAGGCTCGACGAGATGTTCGACCTCGCTCCGCGTGCTCTAGACGGCAAGACGAAGGCCCAGCACGACATGCGCATCGCCGCCAAGCGTCTGCGCTACATGCTCGAGGTGACCGGCTTCTGCTTCGGCCGCCCCGCCGACACGGCCCGCCGCCGCGCTCGCGACCTTCAGGACATCCTCGGCGAGATCCACGACTGCGACGTGATGCTGCCCCGCGTCCGTGAGCACCTCAGGCAGCTGCAGAAGAGCGACGCAGCCACGGTCCGCGAGAGGGCAAGCATGGCGCCCGACCTCGATCCGAGGCTGGCCGCCCAGGCACCCCATCGCACGGCCTACCGGGGGCTCGACGTGCTCGCCGTCTACTTGGAGGCGCGCCGCAAGCTGCTCAGCGATCGCTTCGTCGCCTTCTGGGCCCGCCAGGAGGAGACCGGAACCTGGAAGCGGCTCGAGCGCGCCGTCGACGGATACCTGCGCCGCTCCAGGGAGGCCCGTCGCACGGCCAAGGCCGCCGAGCGGGCTCGGGAGCAGGCCGAGGCCGCCGCCCGGGCGGCACAGCAGGCCGAGGCTCAGGCCGAGCAGGCCCGCCTCGACCGAGAGCGCGCGAGCCAGGAGGCCGACGAGCGCGCCGAGCACCACGAACGGGCCCAGCGCCGTACGGGCCCGGCGCCGCGCCGCCCGAGCTAGCGCGGGCCCATGGTGCGCGGCTCTACTTCCGCTTCTTCTTCTTGCACTTCTTGTGCTTCTTCGCCACTACGGCCCGCTTCTCGTGGTGCTTCTTCTTGCACTTCTTCTTGCCCGGGTTCGTGGTGCCCGCTTGCGTCGGCAGCTGGACGGTCGTCGCGAAACGGAAGTCGACGAAGTTGTCGATCAGGAATGGGCCCCCGGGGCTGTTCTGGAAGTAACCCTGGCCAGGGCAGGGATCACCACCCTGCTCGGCTACTGCGTAGCCATTCGATCCGGGACGCGAGATGAGCAGTGCGAACTCCCCGCCCGCGCTCACGGCGGGCGGGTTGGCGAAGGTGCCCGTGATGGTGCCTTGAGTGTTGGCTGCGAGCGTGTTCGGCACTGTCGTCGAGGCCAGCACTGTCCCAGGCGCGCCGCCGGTGGTCGAGGCGATCTCGAGTCGCCAGTCGCCCGGTGTGGGACTCATCGGGGTGGTTACCGCCGTGCTCGCGGTGTCCAGTCCGCCGGTGTGTAGTGCGGTGAACGTCTGGGCCACCTTCTGGTCGCCGTTCGGTTGCACGATGCTGGCCCCCAGGTTGGCGGCGCAACTTGCATCCGGGACGCCCATTGCGCTCGCCATCGGCGCAGTCACACTGCTAATCGCGATTCCAACAATCGCGATGCCAATCAGCCGCTTCATGTTCTCTCCCAGTTCGCCGACTAGTTGCCGGCGATTCTGGCATGCACCGGCCGGTCCGTCGAGATGGACCAGTCTCCCCTCCGCCAGGCAATGCGGGTCCCGTCGGCGAGCCGGGCGCCAACGTGGCCGAGTAGGGGCTCTCCCCAGAGGGTCGCCTCGAGCGGCCGCGACGGGTCCTCCTCGCCGAGGCCACGGGCGATCTCCTCCTCCGGATGGGTGACGAGCAGTGAGCCCGCCCGGACCCAGAGCGGGATCCGGTGGAGTGGCGCCTCGGCGTCGATCCAGCGCCCGCCGCTGAGTCTCTCGCCGGTCCACCAGTCGAACCACTCGCCGCGGGGGAGATAGGTGCGGCGCTCCGTCGCTCCCTCCTCCAGCACCGGCGCGACCCAGAGGGACGGGCCGAACATGTAGGAGTCCGCGATCGCCCAGCCCTCGGGATCCTCGGGATCGACGAGGCAGAGCGGGCGCATGATCGGCAGGCCGCTTCGAGCCGCCGTCGCCGCCGCGGCCCTGATGTAGGGCACCAGCCGCTCATGGAGCAGGACCGCCTCGCGGTAGTCGTCGAGGACCTTCGCGTCGTAGGTCCAGGCCTCCTGCTGGAAGCGGCCGTGCGCCTGCATCAGCGGGGTGAGCGCGCCGAGCTGCGCCCAGCGGACGAGCAGCTCCGGCTCGCAGCGCTCGGCGAGGCGGCGTCCGAGGTATCCGCCGACGTCGTGGGAGAGGTTGGAGAAACCGGTCGCGGCGCAGGTGAGCAGCGACGTGAGGAGCGCCCGCAGGGACCAGAAGTCCGAGGCCTGGTCTCCTCCCCAGAGCATCCCGGTCGCCTGCTGCCCGGTCCAGCCCGAGCGGCCGAAGACCACCCCGCGGCCCTCCCCGTGGACGTCGTCGAGCGCCTGCTGGGTGGTCTCGCGGTAGAGCCGTCCGTACTCCCAGGCGGCCTGAACCCCACGTCGCCCGTCGGCGAGCTCCGCATCGGGCGGGAAGTAGTAACCCTCGCCGTCGTCGGCCTTGACGCCCTCCACTCCGAGCTCGAAGACATTGCGGGAGAGCTCGCGCCACCAGTCCCGCGCCGCGGCGGAGGTGAAGTCGACGATCGAGCCGGTCCCCATCCACCAGCGCCCGACGTAGGGCTCGCCGTCCTCCGACCGGACGTAGTGCCCCGCCTCGGCGCCCTCGGCGTAGTTCTCGGCGGGCTGGGAGTGAAGTCGCTCGGACGCGGCGTCGGGCGGGCGCTGCCCGTCGATCGACTCGAGGTTGACCCACGGGGTGACCCACACCACTGTCCGCACGCCGTCCTCGCGCATCCCCCTGATCAGCCCGGGCGCGTCCGGGAACTGATGGGGATTGAAGCGCCAGGTGTTGTACTGCGTCTCCCAGGGGGAGTCGATCACGATTGCGTCTAGGGGAAGGTCGTGCTCGCGGTAGCCGCGCCAGTCGTCCTCGACGTCCTCCTGGTGCTCGTAGACGTCGCGGCTCTTCCAGTGGCCGTAGGCCCACTCGGGCATCAGGGCCGGCAGGCCGGTCTCGCGGAGGAAGGCCCGGAGGCGCGCCGCGGGCGTCGGGCCGGTGAAGAGATGGATCCGGAGTGGGCCCGCGGCCGACGCGGACCGAGAGCGAGACCCGCTCGCCGGTCAGGGCGACCTCGACGCCGGGGCCCGAGGTCTCGATCCACGCCGCCCAGCCCGCGGAGGAGAGCAGCCAGGGCACGGGCGCGTAGTCGCCCTGCGGGATGCCGCCCTGCTCCAGGAACTCGGCCGGGCAGTCGGGGCCGGTGTAGCGGCGGTCGGCGCCGAGCTGGATGAGGCGCCCGCGCTGATCGAAGTCGAGGCCGTGGCGGGCGCCGAGGCCGGTGACCCGCTCCCCATCGAGCAGCGGCCAGCTGACGCCGAGGCGCAGCCAGTCGACCTCTGTGGGGTCGATCGCGATCAGCAGGCGGTCGGGGGCAGGGGAGGAGATCTCGATCTCGTCATCGCCGAGGGGAACGGGCGACTCGCGCTCCTCGTGGACCAGGACGCCCTCCGTGAGGGTGATCAGCTGGTCGCGGGCGACGCCGCGGCATGCCCAGGGGCGCAGGGCCGCGAGCAGCCTGGCGGCCATCTCTTCTCCGCTCCACGGTGCCCCTTCGAGCACGCCCCTCTCGAATGCGACGCCCACTGAGCCAAGTGTGGCAACGGTGCCGTTCACGACCTCTTTACGTGTCGGACACGACCTCGTAACGGGATTTTCCCTGCAAACGGCCACGCTCCGTGATGACAAATAGAACGAGAGAAAGAGGGTCAGATGAACCCCATATCGACCAGCCGGGTCGATCTGCACTGCCACTCAACCGCGTCCGAGATCTCCAAGCTCGGGATCCAGCGGAGCCTCGGCCTTCCGGAGTGCGCGACGCCGCCGGAGGAGGTCTACGAGCTCGCCAAGCGACGCAGCATGGACTTCGTGACGATCACCGATCACGACACGATCGACGGTTGCCTCGAGATCGCCGACCGCGACGACGTGTTCATCTCGGAGGAGCTCACAGTCTGGTTCCGCGGCGAGCCTCAGGCCGTCCACCTGCTCTGCTTCGGGATCAGTCCCGACGATCACGCCTGGCTGCAGGAGCACAACCGCGACGTCGAGGTATGCGCCGAGTACCTGCACTCGAACGAGATCTCCTGCTCGCTGGCCCATCCCTTCTACGCGGTCGAGGCGCCACTGACTCCGGCGCATCGCAGAAAGCTCGCGCAGCTGTTCCCGGTATGGGAGACCCGCAACGGCTCCCGCGCGCGCGAGCTCAACATGCCGGCCGCGATCTACATCGAGACGCACGGTGGAACCGGCACCGGCGGCTCGGATGACCATGCCGGCGTGGACATCGGGCGGACGTTCACGGAGACGCCACCCGCCGCCACGCCGGAAGAGTTTCTGCGCCACATCCGCGAGGGCCACGCCGAGGCCCGCGGAGAGCAGGGCAGCGCCGCGAAGTGGGCGCACTCGGCGATGGCGCTCGGGACGCGGGCGCTGCTGTTGGCCGAAGCTGGCCCGTCCCCAGCATCCCCCGTGCGGGCTCCGCCCGCACCACGCTCCGCTGAGCGAAGCTGAGGAGATGCGGGCTGATGCAGTCCTGAAGATCGCGGAGCGCGTGATGGCCGAGGGCGATCTCCGCAGCGGCGAGTCTGCGGGAGACCTCGGCCCGGAGGACGCCCGGGCGCTGCTCGGCGCCTTCGTCGACGCAGTCGGGCTGGAGCCCGGCCGAGCCCTGATCGAGCACATGCAGGCCGACGAGTTCAGCCACGCCGAGCTCGCCCGGCGGGCGCGCCGCACGCACGAGCGCCGGCTCCGCGAGGGTCGTCGAGGAGACGGTCGAGGCGGTCGGAAGCGGGGGAGAGCCGTCCGAGCTCGCCAGCCGCGCGGTGGAGGCCGGCCGCAAGCTCTTCCGAGCGGCGATCCCGGCGATCCCCTACGCGCCGGCTGCCGCGTTCCTCGGCAAGGAGAAGGCGAAGCTCGCGCCCACCGAGGGCCCGAAGCGCATCGCCCTCGTCGCCGACGCGATCGGCGGCGTCCACGGTGTGGCTCACACGATCGAGCGGATCCGCGAGCTCGGCGTCCCCGGCTACGAGGTCGAGGTGGTCGGCACCGACGGCAACGTCGATCGCCGCCTCTCGGCGGTCGCCGAGGTCGAGATGCCCTTCTACGCCGGGCTGGAAATCGGTGTCCCGAGCCTGCCGGCGATGGTCGAGGTCCTGGCCGAGGGCCGCTTCGACGCGGTGCACCTGACGGCGCCCGGCCCGGCCGGCGTGACGGCGGCGCTGATCGCCCGGATCATGGGCCTCCCGGTCCTGGGCAGCTGGCACACCGAGCTGGGCGCCTACGCGGGCGTGCGCTCCTCCTCGCCCGAGCTCGAGCAGGGGATGGACATGGCCCTGTCCCTCTTCTACCGGCAGTGTGGCCGCGTGCTCTCGCCCAGCCCGGCCAGCGACGAGTCGCTCACCCGCCTCGGCATCGAGCGTGGCGCGATCGGCCGCTGGGGCCGCGGCGTCGACACCTCGCGGTTCGACCCCGCTCTCCGCGACGCCGACTCCTACCCGGGCCAGATCAAGGCCCTGTATGTGGGAAGGCTGACGAAGGAGAAGGGCGTCGAGCTACTGGCCGACTCCTTCATGCGGGCGCACGAGGCCGATCCGAGGCTCCACCTCCTGCTCGCCGGCGGCGGGCCAGAGGAGGGGATCCTCCGAGACCGCCTTGGCAAGCGCGCCACCTTCCTCGGCTGGCTGGGGGGCGATGAGCTGCCGCGGGCATACGCCAGCGCCGATCTCTTTCTCTTCTGCAGCCGGACGGACACCTTCGGGCAGGTTCTCGTCGAGGCGGGTGCCAGCGGGCTCGCCTGCGGTCGCAGTGGACGACGGCGGGCCGTCCTCGATCATCGTCGATGGGGAGACCGGGCGGCTCTGCGACGCAGACCCGGGCATGCTGGCCGCGGCGATCCTGCAGCTGGCCGACTCCCCCGCCTGGAGGGCAAAGCTGGGCCGTCAGGCCCTCGAGGCCGCCCGATCCCGGACCTGGGAGGCGGCGATGATGCAGCTCGCCGACGGCTACGACCGGGTGATCGAGCCGGCGGATCAGCCCCGCATCAAGCTCCTCAGGGCTGCGTAGAAGACCCTCTAAGGTCTGGGTGTGACCGACGAGGTAGCCCAGCGCGCCACGGAATCGAGCGGCCCGGCCGCCGAGGGTGGCGCGACAGTCGTGCCGGAGGCGGTGCGGACCAGCGCCTCCGATCCCGACCTGAACGACCCGTCGCTCTACTTCAACCGCGAGCTCTCCTGGCTCGATTTCAACGACCGGGTCCTGCAGCTCGCTGAGGATCCCCGCGTCCCGCTGCTCGAGCGGGTCAACTTCGCCGCGATCTACGAGGACAACCTCGACGAGTTCTTCATGGTGCGAGTCGCCGGCCTGCACGACCAGGTCGAGTCGAAGATCGACGCGCGCGGCGCCGACGCGATGTCCGCCGCCGACGTGATCGAGCTGATCCGCCAGCGCACGATCGAGCTGCGCGGACGGCTCTGCCGCTGCTTCGCGGAGGAGATCCGGCCGGCGCTGTCGGAGCACGGCATCCGCATCATCTCGCTGTCCGATGCGAACGCCGACGAGCGCGAGGAGGTCGAGCATCTCTTCACCAGTCAGGTCTTTCCGGCGCTCACGCCACTCGTGATCGGCCGCGGCCGTCCCTTCCCCTACATCTCGAACATGTCCCTGAACTGGGGTGTCCTGCTCCGCAACCCGGAGAAGGACGAGGAGGTCGCGGCGCGGGTCAAGGTGCCGAAGGAGCTCCTGCGGCGCTTCCTCTCGATCGGCAACGGCCTCACCTTCGTCCCGCTCGAGGACGTGATCGCGGCCAACCTCGACGATCTCTTCCCCGGGATGGAGATCGTCCATCAGTCCCTCTTCCGGGTCACGCGCGACACCGACTACGACGTCTCCGACGAGGCCGACGACCTCCTGCTCGCGGTCGAGGAGGAGGTCCGCCGCCGCCGCTTCGGCGAGGTGGTGCGACTCGAGGTGGCCCCGGACATGGAGCCGCGCCTGCGAGAGCAGCTGGTGGAGGCGATGGAGATCGAGCCGGAGCAGCTCTTCGAGAGCCCGGGTCTTCTCGGCCTCGACGACCTCACCGACATCTACTCGGTCCAGGGGTTCCGCGAGCTCCGCTACCCGCCCTGGCAGGGAGTCACCCCGGCGCAGCTGCAGCAGGGAAGTCGCACGCAGCGCGAGGTCGACGTCTTCGGCGCGATGCGCCAGGGCGACATCCTCGTCCACCATCCCTATGACTCATTCGGGGGATCGGTCGAGCGCTTCGTCCGCCAGGCCGTCGAGGACCCGAACGTCCTCGCGATCAAGCAGACCGTCTACCGGACCAGTGCCGACTCCCCGCTCGTACCTGGGCTGATCGAGGCCTCGGAGGCGGGAAAGCAGGCGGTGTGCCTCGTGGAGCTCAAGGCTCGCTTCGACGAGAGCGCCAACATCCGCTGGGCGAGGGCGCTCGAGGAAGCGGGCGTCCACGTGGTCTACGGGATCCCCGGCCTGAAGACGCACGTCAAGTGCATCCTGGTCGCCCGGCGCGAGGGTGACGGCGTTCGCAACTACGTCCACATCGGGACCGGCAACTACAACCCGAAGACCGCGCGCATCTACACCGACTTCGGCCTCTTCACCTCCAACCCCGAGATCGGCGACGACATCGCCGAGATGTTCAACTACCTGACCGGCTACGCCCGCCCGAGCGGATATCGCAAGGTGCTGGTCGCGCCGTTCAACCTGAAGGAGGGCATCGTCGGCGAGATCGATCGGACAATCGAGGCCCATTCGCCTGGGCAGCCCGCGCGGATTCGGATGAAGATGAACTCGCTGCTCGATCCGCCGTGCATTCGGGCGCTCTACCGCGCCTCGCAGGCCGGAGTGGAGGTCGACCTCAACATCCGCGGGATCTGTGCGTTGCGGCCCGGGGTCCAGGGGGTCTCGGAGAACATCCGGGTCGTCTCGGTCGTCGGACGCTTTCTCGAGCACTCGAGGATCTACTCGTTCGAGAGGCCCGACGAGACGCAGATCCTGATCGGCTCCGCCGACCTGATGCCCCGGAACCTCTACAACCGGGTGGAGCTGGTCACGCCCGTGGAGGATCCGATCAACCGAGATCAGCTCACGGACGCCCTGGATCGCGGCTTCGCGGACAACACCAACTCGTGGGAGCTGGGCAGCGACGGCGTCTGGTCCAGGCAAACGCCAAACGGCGACCCGCCCCGCGGAATGCAGGGCGAGCTCATGGAGCGTCACGACCGGCGCGCCGAGGAGGCTGCCGCCCTTCGCGGCTAGCGCTTCTGCTGGTAGCTTGGCCAACGGTGCCCCTACGCTCCGCGACAAGCCGGGACTCCGTCTATTTCGACGCACTCTCCGAGTCCGGCGCCAACATCCTGCGGGGCGCGAAGCTGCTCGTCCACATGTTCGACACCTGGCCGGAGGAGAGCGGCGTGGTCCGGGACATCCTGAAGGCCGAGCAGGAGGGTGACCGGATCACGCAGGAGATCGTCCGCCGCCTCAATGTGGACCCGCCCAAGGGGCTCGACAGCGCGGAGGTCTATGCCCTGGCCACCCAGCTCGATGACATCATCGACGACATCGAGGAGGCCGCTGACTTCATGGGGCTGTTCGCAATCGAGGCCCCGATGGAGCAGGCGCACGTCCTCTCGGACATCCTTGCTCAGTCGTGCGAGCAGGTCTCGGGACTGCTTACGAACCTCCGCAGCTTCAAGGACCTGGAGCCGTACTGGGTGGAGATCCACCGGCTCGAGAACGAGGGGGACCGGGTCTGGCGTGAGGCGCTGGCCTCTCTGTTCTCCAACGGCATCGACCCGATGGTGGTGATTCGCTGGAAGGACATCTTCGGGCTGCTCGAGCGCGCCATCGACTCCACTGAGACGGCGGCTCACAGGATCGAGGCGATCGCCGTCAAGCACTCCTAGCCTGCGATGGGCAGGGTGGACGAAAGCGGCAGGGAGGAGACCGAGGAGGAGCGCGCGGACCGCAACCTCTCCGACCTGCTCCAGGAGCTGCGGGTGGCGCTTCCCGGCGTCCAGGTGCTGTTCGCGTTCCTGCTCACCGTCCCCTTCACGCAGCGGTTCGACGACCTCAGTGACTTCCAGGAGAAGCTCTACTTCGGGGTGATGATCGCGGTGGCGCTGGCGACCGTGATGCTGGTCGCGCCGACCGCCGGCCACAGGATCCTCTTCCGGCGCCAGCAGAAGGAGTACATCGTGACCCTCTCCAACAGGCTCGCCCTGGCCGGGCTGATGCTGCTGGCGGTCGCGATGTGCGGGGTGGTCGCGCTGATCAGCGACTTCCTCTTCGGCACCACGGCCGCCGTCACCAGCACGGTCGTAATGGGGGTCGCGTTCGCCGCCTTCTGGTTCGTCGGGCCGATCATCCGGCGGACCAAGCTCCCTCCCCGTTGAAGATCCTGATCTTCAGCGCCTCGATCGGCGAGGGGCATGACCTGCCCGCCCGGGTGATCGCCGAGGACCTCGCCCGCGAGGAGCCGCGCGCCCAGGTCGAGATTGTCGACTCGCTGGCGGTCGTCGGCTGGATCACGCGACACGTCGTCATGGACACCTCGCGCTTTCACTCCAAGTGGGGAAGCCGGGTGTTCGACCTCTCCTACCGCCTGATCACCGACGTGCGCCCGACGCGCTGGTTCGCCGCCAGGCTCACGCAGTGGCTGGCCAACCGATCGATCAAGCGAGCGGTGCTGGAGCGGGATCCCGACATCGTGGTCTCGACCTACCCGGGAACCACCGAAGTGCTCGGCCACCTCCGCGCAAAGGGAAAGATCGATATGCCCGTCGTCTCCGCGATCACCGACCTGGCCGCGCTGCGCTTCTGGGCGCATCCGGGCGTCGACCTTCATCTGATCACCCATCCCGAGTCGGCCGAGGAGGTTCTCGGGATCGCCCCCGGCACCGACGTGCGCTGCGTCCGCGGGCTCACGGATGAGCGCTTCTACTCGCCGCGCAGCCAGGCCGAGGCGCGGAGCGGGCTCGGGCTGCCGGCCAAGGGCCCGGTGGTGATCGTCTCGGGCGGCGGCTGGGCGGTCGGCGACCTCGAGGGCGCGGCGGAGGAGGCCCTTCGGATTCCGGGGGCCACCGTCGTCTGCCTTTGCGGCCGCAACGACGAGCTCCGCGAGGAGCTCGCGCGGCACTTCTCGGCAGAGCCGCGCGTCAGGGTCGAGGGCTTCACGGAGGTGATGCCCGACTGGTTCGCGGCCGCCGACGTCCTCGTTCACTCCACCGCGGGCCTGACGGTGCTCGAGGCGATCATGGAGGGCTGTGGGGTCGTCTCCTACGGATGGGGCAAGGGACACGTCCGAGTGAACAACGCCGCGTTCCAGCGCTTCGGGCTGGCGGAGGTCGCCGGCTCGCGCGCGGAGCTGGGGGAGGCGTTGACTCGCGCCCTGGCGGCCAGTGGACCGCCGGATCAGTCCTTCGCCCGCCTGCCGAGCGCCGCCTCAGCCATCCTGAGCCTCGCCGACGGCGAGCTGGGCGACCGCGGGGGAGCTCGCGAGCAGGCCGGCGCCCACGGCGACGGCCACTAGCGCCACCACCAGCACGGCGCCGCCGAGCGGAGTGTTGCTCCAGCCCTCGCCCCCCACCAATGGCGCGAGCACGACCGGGATCACGATCTGCATGACCAGCACGGTGGGCGCGACCCTCGTGGCGGCGAACCGCTGCAGCGCGGTCGATTCGCTGATCACCCCGACGATCACCACCGCGGCGACGAGCGCGGCCCACGCGACGACGGCGGCCAACGCGCCCTCGGAGGCATCCTGGGCGACGATCTTCGCCACGAACGCCGCCATCCCGTCGGCGGCGCCGGCGCTCGCCACCAGCAGCAGCATCGGGAAGTGTCGCCGGCGGAACAGACTGAGGGCATAGGGGGCGACTGTCACGGTCGCCAGGACGGCGAGGGCGATGACGAGCCCGGCGCTGCGATCGACCTGACCGGGCTCCCGCGGGGCGGCCCAGGCGAACACAGCGACCGACGCGATGATCAGCGCCACCGCCGCCATCTCCCTCGGGCCGACGTGTTCGCCCAGGATCCGCACGCCAAGCACGAGCAGGAGCACCAGGCCGAGGGCGAGCACCGGCTGGACCAGGGTGAGCGGCGCGTGGGTCAGGGCCACGATCTGCAGTGGCCAGCCCAGAAGCGAGAGGGCTGTCGCGCCAACCCAGAGAGGGCGCCGGAGCAGGTGGGTCATCAGCGAGGCCTTCAGCGCCCGGTCGGCCGGTGCCCTGCGCGCCTCGATCGCCTGCAGCGCGTAGCCGGTCTCGTAACAGCAGGCGGCGCCGAGCGCCAGGGCAAAGCCGAGAGCGATCTCCCCGTCCATGAGTGGCACCATCCTGCCATCCGCAAAGCACTCTTCATCGGCTCGGCGGCCGCGGCGGCCGCCTGGTGGACCCCGGCACTCGCGCCGATCGTGCCCGCGCTGGCCGACGTCCTCGGCCTGCCGCGGCGGATAGACGACCCGGCGGGCGTCGCGCTCACCTTCGACGACGGCCCGCATCCGGAGGGAACGCCCGCGGTGCTGGAGGCGCTTGCCCAGGCGGACGCGCGGGCGACGTTCTTCCTCTGCGGCGAGCAGGTCGAGCGCAACCCCGCCCTCGCCGCCGAGATCGCCGCGGCGGGACACACGGTCGCCGTCCACGGCTACCGCCATCGCAACATCCTCCGGCTCGCCCCGAGCACGTTCGTCGACGACCTGGAGCGCGGGATCGGCGCGATCGAGGACGCCCTCGGGCTGCGCCCGGAGCTCTACCGCCCGCCCTACGGGATCTTCAGCTACCCGGGGATCGTGGAGGTCCGGGCCCGCGGCCTGCGACCGCTGCTCTGGTCACGCTGGGGCCACGACTGGCGGGGCGGGAGGGCGCCCGCGGAGATCGCGGCCGAGGCGACGCATGACCTCGACGGCGGTGACGTCCTGCTGCTCCACGACGCCGATCACTACAGCGAGCCCGGCTGCTGGCGCGCGACGGTCGCGGCGCTGCCGATGGTGGTGGAGCGAATCAGGTCGGCCGGGCTCAGGCCCGTCTCGGCCTAGCTGACGGTGTCGGCGGCGGGTTCCTCGTCGCCGACCCAGCGGCTGGCGGCGGTCGCCACCACCAGCGCGATCGCGAGGCCCATCGCGCTCAGGGCGATCGTGCCCTTGTGCGGCATGCCCAGGTTGAAGATGTTGCGCGTCCAGGGAAGCGTCTCGAGCGCCACGTAGCCGGCGAGCAGCCAACCGGCGATCACGCCGCCGTTGGCGGGCCGGCGTCCGGTGCCGAGAGGAAGAAGGCTGAGGGCGGCCAGGATCCCGATCAGGCAGGTGATCGCGACGTAGCCGACCTGGCCCGTCCCGAAGTCGTCGGTGCGGAACGCGAGCGTGGACGGAATCAGTGTCCCGGCCACCACCGCGAGCGCCACGATCCAGACGCTCGGCCAGGAGGAGGCGGCCGCGCTGGGCCAACCCGGCAGCTCGGTCACCTTGGCGATCGGTGCCAGCGCGTGCGCGGGCTTCGGCTCGGGCGGTGCCGCGAGCACCGGCGCCCGCTCAGGCGCGGCCGCGGGGGCACGCTCGGGCGCGAGCCAGGCGAGGTAGCGGCTGACGCCCTCGCGAAGCGGGGTGGAGGCGCGCCAGCCGAGCTCCTCGGCGGCCCGCTCGTTCGAGATCACCGCCCCGCCGAAGTCACCGTTGCGGCCGGGGGTGTGGACGATCTCGGTATCGTCGATCAGATCGGAGACCACGTCCGCGAGCTCGCGGATGGTCACGGTCTCGTCGCCGGCGAGGTTGTAGACGCGGTTCTCCCCGCCGCTCTCGAGCCCGGCGACGATGCCCTCGGCGAGGTCCTCGACATAGACGAAGCGGCGGGTCTGGAGGCCGTCGCCGGCGATCGTCAGGGGCTCGCCCTTCAACGCCTTCGAGACGAAGATCGGGATCACCGCGGCGGGGCGGGCCCGGGGGCCGTAGGGGATGCCGAAGCGGAGGATCGTGCACGGCACGTCGTAGAGCTCCGCGTAGGAGGTGCAGTACATCTCCCCGGCCAGCTTGCTCGCGGTGTAGAGATGGTCGGGGAGGCCGAGCGGGGCGTCCTCGTCGATCAGCCCGTCGCCCGAGGCGCCATAGACCCAGATCGTGCTGCCGTAGACGACGCGGGTGCCGGTCGCGCGTGCCGCCTCGAGGACGGCGAGGGTCCCGCGGGAGTTGCACTCCTCGGCCTGGACCGGCTCCTTCGCGACGATCCCGACGTCCGCATAGGCGGCGAGGTGTACGACCGCCTCGCAGTCCTCCATCGCGGCGCACAGCATTTCGTGGTCGAAGAGGTCCCCAACGACGGTGTCGACGGAGCCAGGCTCGTGGTGCGGTGAGGGCTGCAGGTCGTAGATCCGCGGCTCGAAGCCCGCGTCGAAGAGCTTGTCGACGACGTGCGAGCCGATGAAGCCCGAGCCGCCGGTGACGAGGACGCGACTCATGCGGTCTCCTCCATGGCTCGCTGCTCCGCCTCGACGGCGGGGGCATAGTAGAGGGGAACGCACCAGTGGTTCTCGGCCACCCAGTCGCTGTTCGGAAGCTCGTCGCCGGTGCCCATGATCCGGTGGCAGGGATCGTCGTAGACCTTGCCGGTCGAGCGCTCGATCTCCTCGAAGACGATGTACTTGTAGAGGCCGGAGGTCATTCCCTCCGGCAGCTCCAGCCGCGAGGAGTAGACGGGATCGAGCTTGGTGCGCGCGACCTCGTTCTTGCGGGCGACGATCTCCTCGAGCCTCTCCGTCTGGACCAGGCCGATCGCGGCGGTGAACTCGCTCATCCGCAGGTTGAGGCCCTCCACCTCGTGGTCGGGCTTGCCGTAGTTGCGGAAGGCGCGGGCGTGCTCGGCGATCTCCGCGCGCCCGGTGACGAGCATGCCGCCCTCGCCGGTGGAGATCGTCTTGGTCGCGTAGAAGGAGTAGGCGCCGGCGTCGCCCCAGGAGCCCGGACGACGGTCGCCCCAGCGGGCGCCGTGGGCGTGGGCGCAGTCCTCGAGCAGGAAGATCCCCTCCGCTCGGCAGTACTCGGCGATCCGCTCGATCTCGAACGCGACATGCCCGCCGATGTGGACGATCACCGCCGCGCGAGGCTTGTGCTGCTCGGCCTTGCGCTCGAAGTCCTCGAAGGACATGCAGAGGTCATCTCGGTTGCAGTCCACGAAGACCGGCTCGCCACCGGAGTGGATGATCGAGAGCGGGGTCGCCATGAAGGTGTTGGATGGGCAGAGGACCTTCTCGCCCTTGACACCGGCGAAGTCGAGGGCCGCGAGCGCCGCGCCCGTCCAGCCGCCGGTCGCGACCGAGTTGAGGCGGTGCAGCTCCGCCCAGGCGGACTCGAAGCGGGAGGTCATCTCGCCCTCGGACCAGCGCTCGGACAACACGATCTCGTCCCAGAGCTCATGGAGCCTGGGCAGGTCGCGGCGATCGAAGCCGATCGCGAACTGGCTGTGTTCGGACGCGGTCAGGGAGTCGGGGGGGTGGAGCAGCGGGAGCCGCGCTTAATGCGCAGCGTGGGGCAGGATAGTCAGTTGGGCGGCGCGATGAATCCGGAATAAACCCGGATGTGAACGGGCTCTTATGCGAGGGTGCGCCGAGCCAGAGGCGAGGCGCAACCCGTCACATGCTGGCGGCCTCGGCCTTCAGCACGCCCAGATCGGCCTCGATCTCGCTCAGGAAGGGCGTTTCGGGATCGAGGTGGTGGAGCTCCTCCAGATCCTCGGTCCAAAGCCGCAGGCGCTCGCCGAGAGTCGTGCCGAGGCGCTCCCCGCAGGCCGGGCGGGCGTCGGGGGCGACCTTGAGCCAGTCGCGCATGTTGGCGACGCGGTCCGCGGCGTAGATCACGACGGGATCGCCGCCGGACTCCAGGATCCCCTGGCGGAGCGCCCGCTTGCGCTCGCAGTAGCCGTCGATATCCGGGTCCTCGCTGAGGCAGTCGACGAGCCCCGCCACCTGCGGGCCGAAGCGCTCGCGGATCTCGTCGAGTTGCACGTCGGTCTTCTCGACGACGTCGTGGAGGTAGGCGGCGGGGATCAGCGCTCCGTCGTACCCGGCGTCCAGGAGCAGCTGGGCGACGGCGATCGGGTGCTCGACGAACTGCTCGCCGGTCTGCTTGCGGTACTGGCCGAGATGGACCCGGCGGGCGAACCGAAGCGCGGACACAGCCAGATCCGACTCCAATCGAGGCTCGGGTCGTGTCGAGACTTCAGCCATTCGGCGAGACGCTAACGGCGGGATGGCGGAATCTCAATTTGAGGCGGCCGGATTTCCGCAAATAGCGACAAATGTGATTGACAGTTCTTTCACAAGGAGGTCGCGGGCGCAAGCGCAATTGTGAGGCGGGTCCTCTGACCTAGAATCGCCGGCGGTGCCGCAGACGATCAGGAACATCGCGATCATCGCCGCCCTCGCGGCCGCCGTTGACTTCCTGCCGGGCGGCGGCAACGCGGCGGCGGCGGTTCTGACGGCGCTGACGATGTGCTTCCTCGCGGCGATCGCATGGCTGCTCTACCGCGTCTACAACGAGCAGCAGATGACCCTCTCGACGCTCACCGATACCCGCAAGGCCGGCCTGTTCGGCGCCGTCGGGGGGATCGCGCTGCTCACGGTCGCCTATGACGACTTTCGCTCGTGGACCGGCGGCATCCTGCTCTGGGTCGCGCTGGTTGCCGGATGTGTCGGCGTGATCTTCCTGATCTGGCGCTCGGCGACGACGACGTACTGATCCGTCACTGATTCGCGGCGCTCGGCGCGGATCGCGTCACGCCGGTCCGCCTAGCTTCGGCCTGTGGGACCGGATCTCGACAGCACTCGCCACGGCCGCGGGCAGGCTTCGGTCGAGTTCGTCGCCGTCTTGCCCGCGCTCGCTGCCTGCCTGGTGATCGCCGCGCAGGCCGTGGTGGCCGGCTGGGCGCTGTGGTCCGCCGGCAACGCCGCCCGGGCCGGCGCCCGGGCGGAGGAGGTGGGCTCGAATGCGGAGGCGGCGGCCCGCCGCGCGCTGCCCGGCACCCTGCGCGACGGAGCCGCGATCCGCTCCGGCGACGGCGTCAGGGTGAGGGTGCGGGTCCCGGCGATCGTCCCGGGCGTCTCGTTGCCCTCGGTGTCCGCGGCCTCGACCCTCGATTCGGATGGTGGTGCGTAGGGCGCCGGGGGCCGGCCAGGCTTCGGTCGAGCTGCTGGCGGCGCTGCCGGCGCTCGCCCTCGCCGCCGCCCTGGCGCTGCAGCTGCTGCTCGTCGGCTACTCGATGACGATCGCCGACGGGGCGGCCGAGGCGGGTGCGCTCGCCGGAACGGCAGGCCAGGATGCAAAGCGCGCTGCCGTCAAGGCGCTCCCGGGCTGGGCGCGGGGGCGCGCGCATGTGAGCGCCGACGGGGGCAGGGTGAGGGTCGAGCTCCGTCCCCCGGCGCCGTTCGCCGCCGTCGCGAATGCGCTCTCGGTCAGCTCGGAAGCGTGGTCCCGGCCGGACGGGAGCGGCGGTTGATCCCGGCGATCCTCGCCACCGGGAGGGATCGAGGCCCGAGCCAGGGACTGGCCGCAGCGGTTGCCGTGGAGGCCGCGGTACTGACCGGGGCCGGCACCCTGCTGGTAGAGGTGGGCGAAGGGACGCGCCGCCGCGGCCCGACCCTGCTCGCCTCGCCGGGCGCACGCGAGATCGAGGAGGCGCTGCGGTCCGCCGGCCGGCGCGCCTCCGCTCGCGGCCACGTCTGCCACCTGGCGGCGGAGGGCGGCGAGTCGATCGACGAGGTCGCGGCCATAGTCGAAGAATCGGGCGCGGCGCTCGCGATCGTCCATCTGCCGGGCCGGCTGTGGGTGCCCGCGCTCGAGGCCGAGGGCCTGGCCGCCGCCGGTGGCTGCCTGCTCGTCTCGCTTCCGGCCGAGCGCTCCCTCGCGGCGCTCGCCGTGGAGCAGCTGGCGCGACGCCGATTGCCGTGCAGGGTCGCGACGAGAGCGCCTGGGCAGCTCGCCGCCAGGCGAGCTCTGGCGGGGGTTCGCCCCGGCGGCTGGGTCTCCGAGGTCGCCTCCGGGATCGCGCGGCGTCTCCTCGGGCTCGGCCGCCGTGGGCGCGGTTCATCCGCGGATGGCGAGCGGGGCCAGGCGCTCCCGGCCCTACTCGGCGCCGGGTTGATCTTGATCCTGGCGACGCTCGCGCTGGTCGCGATCGGCGGAGCCGCGACCGGCAAGGGGAGGGTGCAGACGGCCGCCGACCTGGCCGCCCTCTCCGCGGTGCGCAGCATGCGGGACGACGCCCCGAGGCTGCTGGCCCCAGAGACGCTTCCCGACGGAAGGCCGAACCCGCGCCACCTCTCCAAGGGCGAGTTCCTGGGCAGGGCTCGACTGGCGGCCGTGGATGCCGCTCGCCGCAACCGGGTCGATCCCGCTCGCCTGCGAGTCGCTTTCCCGGACGCCAGCTCCTATCCGCCGCTCCAGGCTCGCGCGACGGTGGTGGGGGAGATCGACACCAAGCGGCTGCCCGGCGGCGAGCGGCTCGCCGACCGCCGGCCGATCCGGGTGGCGGCGTCGGCCGTTGCCGAGGCGTCGGCGCCCGTCTCCTCGTGGACGGGAATGCCCTCCCAGGCCGAGGGCGGAGGCTATTCGGGCCCGCTGGCCTACCGGGATGGCGAGGGGATGAGGCCGGACGTGGCCGCCGCGTATGACCGGATGGCCGCCGCGGCGCGCCGGGCGGGCATCGACCTGGTCGTCGTCTCGGGGTTTCGCTCCGACGCGGAGCAGGCGCGGCTCTTCGCCCAGCACCCCGATCCACAATGGGTGGCCCCGCCCGGCCACTCCCTGCACCGCTGCGCGACGGAGCTCGACCTCGGCCCCTCCTCGGCCTACGGGTGGCTGGACTCCCATGCGCCGAAGTTCGGCTTCCTGCGCCGGTATCCGTGGGAGGCGTGGCACTTCGGGTACATCGCCGACCCGCCACCGTGCTCGGAGGCCGGCAACGCAGTCATGGCGGCCGGCTCACCGGGCGAGCAGGACGGGCTGGCGCGGAGTTCCGGGCTTCCGAGCTTCGTGCCCGCCGCCTACCGGGAGCCGCTGCTGCGCTCGGCGTCGCGATGGAACGTCTCGCCGGGGCTGCTCGCGGCGCAGCTGATGGCGGAGTCGGGCTTCAACCCGCGGGCGGTCTCACCGGCGGGGGCGCTCGGGATCGCCCAGTTCATCCCCTCGACGGCGCGTTCCTACGGGCTGCGCGATCCCTTCGACCCGGTCGCCTCGATCGACGCCCAGGCCCATCTGATGTCGGACCTGCTCTACCAATTCCACTCCGTGCCGCTGGCACTGGCCGCCTATAACGCCGGCTCCGGCGCGGTCGCGGCGTGCAACTGCGTGCCTCCGTATCCGGAGACACGCGCCTACGTGGCGCGGATCCTGGCGCTCGCGGGCGGGGCGGGCGTGCTGCTGGCGCCGCCGCTGGAGGTGCGACTCGTTCGATAGCTATGGGGTGGCCGGATTGGGCTTTTCGACGGAAACCTCGTTCACAACCCCAAGCCCGTCGGGGCTGTACTGGTAGACGTCGAACACCCCGGCGGTGGGGTCGCCGTGCACGTCCATGTCGATCGGGCCGGAGGCGCCCGTGTAGTCGATGTCCTTGCCGTCCTCGAGCGCCTTGATCGCGTCCGGGAGCTGCTGCCAAGTGAACACGTCGCCGCCGGGCGCCGTGATGTCGATCAGGTGGTCGGCCATCTGCTGCCCGTCGGTGGAGCCGGCCGCGACGGCGGCGAGGTAGCAGAGCACGGTCGCGTCGAATTCCTGGGCGGCGAACGGTGCCAGACTGACTTCGTGCGGATCGGCGGACTGGAAGTCGTGCACGAACGCGGTTGAGGAGTCCTCGCCCTCGGGGGTCCCGGGCGCCAGGGCGCGCATCCCGTCGATCGCCTCGGCGCCGACCTGCTCCGGCAGGCCCGGCGAGACGAGCTGGTCGCTGCCCCAGGCCTTGCTCGGGTCCCACGAGGAGCTCGAGGAGAGCGCGGGGGCGAGCTGCGAGAAGTCGTTGAGGCCGTCGATGAGGAGGATCGCGTCCGGGCTGCCGGCGGTGATCTGCTCGGCCTGCCCGGAGTACGGAGGCGCGAGAGCGGTCGGCCCACCGATGGTCCCGTTCTTGTCCTGCCAGTCCCCGATGAAGTCCTGGCTGAGCGTGTCCCCGTAGGAGTCGTTGCTGGCGGCCACGTTGACGTCCTGTCCCTGGGCGCCCCCGAGGTCACTGTCAATCGCCTTCGACAGGCCCAATCCCTCCACCGACTCCGGCAGCGCCGTGCTGTTCACCAGGTCGTGGTCGTTGAGGTCGGCGACGTTTTCGCCGGTGGGCACCGGCGAGATCTCTAGAACCTTGGCCGGGATGACGATCTCCTCGCCCACCTGGGCAACGGCATCAGAAGACCACGGGCCGGTCAGGCAGCTGGCTCCGTCGTCGTGGACGAGCCTCTTGGCCGACTCGGTGGCGCTGTGTGCATCGCTCCCCTGGTCGTCAGGGACCGTGCGCACCGTGTGGTCGGCGTCCGCGGTGCCGATCGCCCGCTTGATCTGGTCGAGAGCCAGGTCCGATGCTTTCCGGCCGGAGTCGCCGAGCGCCTTGGAGCTGCCGCTGAGGGGCAGCGAGTTGCCGATCACCAGGCTGAGCTGCTTTGAACCCGGACCGTTGCCGCCCCCGCCTCCGCCGCAGGCGGCAAGACCAAGGATCAGCGCCAACCCAGCGGACGCCGAGGCCGCCCGGAGGATGTTGGTCCTGCCTCTCAGGTCCGTATTCATAGCCGGTGGCCTAACGGTAGGGTGCGCGCCATGTCCGCAGTCGAGGTCCAGGGAATCGAGGGGCTGAAGGCTCTCCAGGGCAAGGAGATCGGCCCGAGCGAGTGGCGCGAGGTGACCCAGGAGGACATCGACACATTCGCGGAGCTGACCGGCGACCACCAGTGGATCCACACCGACGTGGAGCGAGCCAAGACGGAGAGTCCGTTCGGCACGACGATCGCCCACGGCAACCTGACGCTCTCGTTGATCGACGGCCTGCGCATCGAGCTGCTCAAGTCAACCGGCTTCAAGCTGGGCGTCAACTACGGCTGGAACAAGGTCCGCTTCCCGGCGCCGGTGCCCTCCGGCTCGAAGATCCGCGCGACCGCGGAAGTCATCGAGATTGAAGAGGTCGGCGGAGGCTGGTTCCAGATCGTCACCCGCTTCAAGGTCGAGGTGGAGGGCTCGGACAAGCCGGCCTGCGTCGCAGACTCGGTAGGCCGAGCCCTCCCCGAGTAGCCGACTACTTGACGGTGAGCGTGCCCTCCATGCCGGCCTCCTTGTGGCCCGGCACGGTGCAGTAGAAGGTGTACGTGCCCGGCTGCAGGTCGACGGTCGCGTTCGCGGTTCCCTGGGAGACCAGGTCGGTCTGACCGAGCACCTTGCCCGAGGAATCGGCAACCGCCACGTCGTGCTGGAGCGGCTGCTTGTTGTCGAAGTTGATCGTGACGCTGCCGCTCTTGGCGCTGGCGTCCTTCTGATCGAAGGCCAGGTCGCTGCCCGACGGGGTCGAGATGTCCACGGTCGAAGCGCCGCCGCCGGCACCGCCACCGCCGGCCGCCGGGGTAGTCGACGCGGGGGTGGATGCCGCGGTGGTGGAGTTGTCGTTGCTGCTGCTGCCGCAGGCCGCCAGGCCCACTATGGCCAGCGCCGCGACCACCATCATTGCTGAAGCTCGTCTCATCCGGAAACACCTTTCTCTCGACGCCAGTTGGCCCACTCTAGTACGGGACCCTGAGGAGTTCGGATTGCTTCAGTCGCCCTCGAAGGTCGGCGTCTCACCCGCGAAGAACGCCGTGACTCCCCGCCGCAGGTCGTTCGTCCCCATGCTGTCGGCGATCCCGTGCCGCTCGAGCTGCAGGTGGTCGTTGAGCGAGTGCTCGATCGACTCGTGCAGCAGCCGCTTGGTCATGCGCACGTAGTAGGGGGCCTTGGCGGCGAGCTTCTCGGCCTTCTCCCTCGTGCGCTCGAGCAGCTGGTCGGCCGGGACGACCTCGGTGACGAGGCCGGCCTCGAGCGCCGCGTTGGCGTCGAGGTTGGGGTCGTTCAGCGCCAGCTCCAGGGCCTTGGCGGGACCGACGACGCGCGGAAGGAAGTAGGTCATGCCGCCGTCGGGGGCGGCGCCGATCCGGCCGTAGGCGATCGCCAGGAAGGCCTCATCGGAGGCGATCCTGATGTCCGCCGAGAGGGCCAGCGACATCCCGGCGCCGGCGGCAGGGCCGTTCACGGCCGCGATCACGGGATAAGGGATGCGCCGGATGTCGACGATCGCGTTGTGCAGCGCCTCGGCGCCGCGCCGGACCTCCGACGGGAGATCGATGCTCTCTTCGGTGACGCCGCGCTTGAACCAGTTGACGTCCCCGCCCGAGCAGAACGCGCGGCCGGCGCCGGTGATGATCAGGGCGCGAATCGGGGCGCGATCCGCGAGCCAAGCGGCGGCGGTGGTGAGCTCGCCGATCAGCTCGGGGCTCATCGCATTGAGTGCGTCGGGGCGGTTCAGGGTCAGGGTGCCGACCTGGCCGTCGATCTCGATCTCGAGCGTCTCGAGCTCGGGTGGATCGCTGGTCAGCAGCGGAACGTCGGTCTCTGCGGCGTCTGCCATCTGGGGCCTCCAAGGCGGGGGACTGAGGACCCTACCCTCTGGTTATGCCCAAGAGCAGCAAGAAGTTGGCCGATCAGAGGAAGGAGCTCCCCAATGCTCCCGGGGTCTACGTCTTCCGCAACCGGGCGGGGGAGGCCCTCTATGTGGGCAAGGCGAACTCGATCCGCAAGCGGGTCGCCTCCCATTTCGCGGGCAAGGGCGGCGGCCGTGGCTCGGGCATGGGCGGCACCGCCGAGCTGATCGACCGCACGGACTCGATCGAGTTCCTGGTCACGCAGAACGAGCCCGAGGCTCTGCTCGCCGAGCAGAGCTTCATCAAGCGCTACCGGCCGCGGTTCAACATCCGGCTGCGGGACGACAAGTCGTACCCGTACGTCGGGGTCAGCCTGGACGAGGACTTCCCCCGCGTCTACTTCACCCGCGAGCGGCACCGTCCCAACCGCGCCTACTTCGGGCCGTTCTCGAGCGCGAAGCGGGTCCGTGAGACCCTCGACCTGCTCGGCAAGCTCTTCCAGTACAGGACCTGCGAGGGGGCCGAGCCCGGGCGGCGCTCCGGCGTTCCGTGCCTCGACTACTACATCAAGCGCTGCCAGGCCCCCTGCGTCGGGTACATCGACCGCGAGGAGTATCGCGGCAACATCGACCGCATCGTCGCCTTCCTCTCCGGCCGCTACAAGGAGATCGCGGGCGACCTCGAGACGAAGATGGAGGAGGCCTCGGAGGCGCAGGACTTCGAAAGGGCGGCGCTCTTCCGCGACCGGCTCAACGCGGTGCGCTCGATGATGGAACGCCAGCAGGTGGCGGGCGGCTCGCTCGGCAGCGCGGACCTGATCGCCGTCGCCGTGGAGGGAAGCGATGCGAACGCGCAGGTCTTCCAGGTCCGCGACGGCGTCCTGGCCGAGCGGCAGGGGTTCTATTTGGCGGGCGAGGACGAGGCAACGGAGGCCAACCGCGACCCGGGCGAGGTGGCCGAGACCTTCCTGCTCCAGTACTACGGCGCCGCGCCGGCGGTTCCGGGCAGGGTGATCGTCGGGCCAGAGCTGAAGGGGCGCACCGGTGTCCTCGCCGAGGCGCTGAGCAGCCAGCGCGACTCCCAGGTCGAGGTGAGGGTGGCCTCACGCGGCGACCTGCGGCGGCTGCGCGAGCTCGCCGAGAAGAACGCGAACCTCGCCCTGGCCCAGGACAAGCTCCGGCGTGAGCACCGCCGCCAGCAGAGGGTGGAGTCGCTTGCGGCCCTCCAGGAGGCGCTGGGGCTGGAGAGGGTCCCCGTCCGGATCGAGGGCTTCGACATCTCCAACCTCGGCGAGACCCACACGGTCGCGTCGATGGTCGTCTTCGAAGGGGCGGCCCCGAAGAAGTCCGATTACCGCAAGTTCGGGATCCGGGGCGACGGCGATGGGAATGGCAGCGGCCCTGACGACTTCGCGTCCATGGCGGAGGTGTTGACGAGGCGCATCGGCCGCTACATGCAGCAGGCGGACATCTCTCCGCACGACTCCGATCGCGACGCGAGCTTCGCCGCGCTGCCCGACCTGATCGTGATCGACGGCGGCAAGGGCCAGCTCTCGGCGGGGATGAAGGTGCTCGAGCCGCTGATCGAGCGGGGGGTGGCCGTGGTCAGCCTCGCCAAGCGGATCGAGGAGGTCTTCGTCCCCGGGCGCTCGGACCCGATCCTGCTCGAGAAGGGCTCGGACGCCCTTCGGATCCTCCAGCGGGTGCGTGACGAAGCCCATCGCTTCGCGATCATCTTCCACCGCGGTCGGCGAGACAAGCAGATGACGGCCTCCGTTCTCGACGGCGTCCGGGGTGTCGGCCCGGCTCGCAAGCGGGCGCTCCTGCGCCACTTCGGCTCTCCCGACAAGCTGCTGACGGCGAGCCGCGAGGAGCTCGAAGCGGTGCCCGGGGTGCCCGGTAAGCTCGCTCGCGAGATCCACAGGCAACTGCACAGAGCGGGCTGATGGCCAACATGAAACGGGTTGCTCCTCGCTCCGCTCCGGAGCACCCTCGCACAACCGCCGACGGCGACGGCGCCAGGCCCACCGATCACGAGGTCGAGCTCGTGGTGATCACCGGGTATTCGGGCGCCGGGAAGTCGGAGGCGATCGCCGCCTTCGAGGACGGCGGCTACTTCTGCGTCGACAACTTGCCGCCTTCGATGATCGGCGGCCTGGGCGAGCTCTTCCGGCACGAGGGCAGCGGCGTGCAGAAGGCCGCTGTGGTGACGGACGTGCGCGGAGGGGAGTACTTCGATGATCTACAGGCCGTCCTCGACGAGCTCGGGGCGAGCGAGCTGGACCTGAAGGTCGTCTTCCTCGAGGCCGACGAGGAGGCCCTGCTCCACCGCTACAAGGAGACCCGGCGCCGCCACCCGCTTGCGCGAAGCGGCCGCATCGTGGACGGGATCCGCGAGGAGCGCGACCTGCTCTCACCGCTGCGGGAGCGAGCCGACGTCGTCATCGACACGACGTCGCTGACGGGGGGAGCGCTGCGCCGCCGCATCGCGACCGAGCTGATCGGCAGGGACGCCCAGGAGAACCAGCTCGCCCTCACCATCCTCACCTTCGGCTTCAAGAACGGCCCGCCCTCCGACGCCGACCTGACCCTCGACGTCCGCTTCCTCCCGAACCCGCACTACGTCGACGACCTTCGCCCCCTCACCGGGCTCGACGAGCCCGTCAGGGAGTACGTCGAATCGGGGACGCAGGCCGGCGAGTTCTACGGGCGGCTGATGCCGTTGCTCGACTTCCTGCTGCCCGCCTACGTCGCCGAGGGCAAGCAGCATCTGACGATCGCGGTCGGCTGCACCGGCGGGAGGCATCGCTCGGTAACGGTGGCGGACCGGATCGCCCGCGCGCTCGGCCAGAGAGACGACGTGAAGTTGCAGCTCGTGCACCGCGACGTCGACCTAGCGCCCACCAGTCCGCTGCGCTGAGGAGCGGAGGGCGAAGCCGACCCTAAGATCCTCGCGTGTCTAATCCCGTGATCAGCGTCCAGGGGCTGCACAAGACCTATGGGGATCTCGAGGCCGTGAGGGGCATCGATCTCGAGGTCGGCGCCGGCGAGATCTTTGCGTTCCTCGGGCCCAACGGCGCGGGCAAGACGACCACCGTCGAGATCCTCGAGGGCTACCGGACGCGGAGCGGCGGCGAGGTCAGCGTCCTCGGCACGGACCCCCAGGAGGCGAACCGGGCCTGGCGCCAGCGGGTCGGCTTCGTGCTCCAGGAATCCCGCCTGGTGCCGGAGCTCACTCCGCGTGAGGCGGTCGAGCTCTACGCCGGCTACTACGCCTCGCCCAGGGACATAGACGAGACCGTGGACCTGGTCGGGCTGGGCGACAAGGCCGACGTCAGGACGTCCAAGCTCTCGGGCGGCCAGCAGCGGCGCCTCGACGTGGCCCTGGCCCTGATCGGCGACCCGGAGCTCCTCTTCCTGGATGAGCCGACGACCGGCTTCGACCCATCGGCTCGGCGCCAGGCCTGGGACGTGATCGGTGGCCTCCGCGACCTCGGCAAGACAGTGTTCCTGACCACGCACTACATGGACGAGGCGCAGGCGCTGGCGGACCGAGTCGCGATCATCTCGGCCGGCCGGATCGTCGCCTCGGGTACCCCGGAGGACCTTGGCGGCGATGGACGGGGGCGCACGGAGATCAGCTTCCGGCTCCCCGCCGGCGCCAGCGCCCCCGACCTACCGTTCGCCGTGCGGACGAGCGCGCGGATCGACGCCGGGTCGGTCTCGCTTACGGCGGACGATCCGGTCCCGCTGCTGCGCGAGTTGACCAACTGGGCGGCTGAGCGGGGCGTGGGGCTGCCCGGGCTCACAGTGGGATCGCCGAGCCTCGAGGACGTCTACCTGCAGCTGACCGAGCGCGCGGGTGGGGCGGAGGCCCCGGAGTGACCGGCGTGGCCGTCGTCCTTCATCAGTTCCGATTCGACCAGAAGGTCTTCTGGCGGAACCCAGCCGCCGTCTTCTTCACCGCGGCGCTGCCGCTGATCTTCCTGTTCATGCTCGCGACGCTCTTCGCGAACAACGAGATCTCCGGCCTCCACGTCAAGGGAGCGACCTACTACGTGCCGGCGATCATCTCGCTCGCCGTGATCTCGGCGACCACGGTGAAGCTCGCGACCAACCTGCCGGCCGAGCGCGAGGCGGGCCAGCTGAAGCGGGTCCGCGGCACGCCCCTGCCGCCGGCCGCCTTCGTCGCGGGAAGGGTGGGGAACTCGCTGGTGATCTCGGTGATCATGGTCGCGCTGGTCAGCGTGATCGGCGCGCTCATCTACGGCGTCACGATCCCGACGCACACGATGCCGGCGATGCTCCTCACGCTGGCGGTCGGCGCGTTCTCCTTCTCCTGCCTCGGCTTCGCCCTCGCCGCGGTGATCCCGACGGCCGAGGCCGCGCCGGCCGTAACCAACGCCACCGTCCTGCCGCTGTACTTCCTGTCAGGTGTCTTCATCCCCCAAAACGAGATCCCGTCAGGTGTCCTCAACTTCGCCGACGCGTTCCCGATCCGACACTTCTTCGACGCGATGTTCACCGCCTGGGACCCGAACACGACGGGCGCCGGGTTCGAATGGGGGCATCTGGCCATCGTCGCGGCCTGGGGCGTCTTCGGCCTACTCATCGCGGTCCGTTTCTTTCGCTGGGAGCCGCGGCGCTAAAGTGACCGTCGCCACGCCGTGTAAGGTCCGCGGCCGGCAGGGACCGAATCGACCCACCATCTGGTGAGCCTCCACTACGCAGCCGTAAAAGTCTCGGATCTGGAACGCAGCGGTGCGTTCTACGACTCGATCCTGGCGCCACTCGGCTGGCGCCGGCAGGAGGCGCCCGCCAACTGCGTCAGCTGGGGCCTGATCAAGGCCGAGTTCTACATCGAGCTCTCGGACACCCAGCGGCCGGGATACGGGCAGATCTCGTTCCCCGCGAAGAGCATCCCGGCGGTCAAGGCCTCGTTCGAATCGGGCTCGGCGAATGGGGGAGATCCCGTCGCGGAGCCGGGCAGCGCACCCGCCTTCGGCGCCGGCAACTACTCCTGCCGGCTCACGGACCCGGACGGCTACCTCGTCGAGGTCTGCGTCGCGCACGACCGCTGAGCCGATCTCCGTGCTCCGCACGGGGACGGGGCGGCGCCGAGGTCGTTAATTTGAATAGCCAGAACAACCCCGGCATCCCCTAGGAGGTCTTCAAATGGCAGTCAAGGTGGGCATCAACGGCTTCGGGCGCATCGGCCGGAACCTCTTCCGCGCCGCCCTCGAGGCGGGCTCGGACCTCGAGTTCGTCGCGGTCAACGACCTGGTCGACGCCGAGACCATGGCCCACCTGCTCAAGTACGACACCGTTCTCGGTCGCTTTCCGGGCGAGATCGAGGTCTCGAGCGACGGGATCAGCATCGACGGCAAGGTGCTCAAGGTCCTGAACGAGAAGGACCCCGCCGTTCTTCCCTGGGGCGATCTCGGCGTCGAGGTCGTGATCGAGTCGACTGGCCTGTTCACCGGCCGCGACGACGCCGCGAAGCACCTCGAGGCCGGCGCGAAGAAGGTGATCATCTCGGCCCCCGCCAAGGAGCCGGACATCACGGTCGTGCTCGGCGTCAACTTCGACGACTACGACCCCGAGAAGCACAACATCATCTCCAACGCCTCCTGCACGACCAACTGCCTGGCGCCCGTGGCCAAGGTCTTGAACGACAAGGTCGGCATCGACCGCGGCCTGATGACCACGATCCACGCCTACACCGCCGATCAGCGCCTCCAGGACATGCCCCACAAGGACCTGCGCCGCGCCCGCGCCGCCGCGATGAACCTGATCCCGACCAGCACCGGCGCAGCCAAGGCGGTCGGCCTCGTCCTGCCGGATCTGGAGGGCAAGCTCAGCGGAATCTCGGTTCGCGCGCCGGTGATCACCGGGTCGCTGGTCGATCTGACCTGCGACGTGGCGAAGGAGACCAGCGCGGAGGAGATCAACGCGGCGATGAAGGAGGCCGCGTCGGGCCCCCTCTCGGGGATCCTCAAGTACACCGAGGACCCGATCGTCTCCACGGACATCGTCACCGATCCGCATTCCTCGATCTTCGACGCCGAGCAGACCAAGGTGGTCGACGGAACGTTCGTGAAGCTCCTCTCCTGGTACGACAACGAGTGGGGCTACGCCAAGCGCTGCGTCGACCTGGCGGAGAAGGTGCTGCAGCCGGCCGCGGTAAGTGCCTGACGCGAACGGGTCACGCTCGTTCGGCAAGGCGAGCGTCCGCGACGCGAAGGTCGAGGGCAAGCGGGTCCTGCTGCGCGCGGACCTGAACGTCCCGCTGGATGACGGCGAGGTGGCGGACGACACCCGGATCCGCGCCTCGCTGCCGACCATCGAGCTGCTGCGCGACCGGGGCGCGAGCATCGTCCTGGTCTCCCATCTCGGGCGCCCGAAAGACGCCGAGCCGAGCCTCTCGATGGCGCCCGTCGCCAAGCGGCTCGGGGAGCTGCTGGACGCTCCGGTCAAGCAGGCTCCGGCCCTCGTCGGCGAGGAGGTGAGCGCGATGGCCTCGGACCTCGGGCCGGGCGAGGTGCTGCTGCTCGAGAACAGCCGCTTCGATCAGGGCGAGAAGAAGAACGATCCCAAGCTCGCCGAGGAGCTCTCCAGGCTCGCCAACCTCTACGTCAACGATGCCTTCGGCACCGCCCACCGGGCGCACGCGACCACCGAGGGCGTCGCCCACCGCCTCCCGGGCTACGCGGGCCTGCTCCTTGAGCAGGAGGTGGGCCAGCTCACCGCCGTTCGCGACGATCCGAAGCGCCCGCTGATCGTCGTCCTCGGCGGCGCGAAGGTGACCGACAAGCTGGGCGTGATCGACCGCTTTCTCGGCTTCGCCGAGGAGATCCTGATCGGCGGGGCGATGTGCTTCAGCTTCTTCAAGGCCGAGGGCCGCGACACCGGCAACTCGCTGGTCGAGGAGGAGGGGGTCGAGGCGGCCAAGCGGGTGCTCGCCGAAGCGGATAAGAGCGACACCATGCTCGAGCTGCCGGAGGACCTCGTCCTCGGGAAGGAGCTCGCCGCCGGTACCGAGACGCGCGAGCTGAATGGAGTGGACGTGCCCGAGGGCTGGATGGGCCTCGACGTCGGCGCGAACACGGCCGCCAACTTCTCCAAGCGCATCCGGCGGGCCGGAACGGTCTTCTGGAACGGGCCGATGGGCGCCTTCGAGACCCCGCCGTTCGATGCCGCCACTCGCGTTGTCGCCGAGGCCGTTGCGGCGGCGCCCGGCCACACGGTCGTCGGCGGGGGCGATTCCGTCTCCGCCCTGCACAAGTTCGGCCTCGCCGATTCGGTGGACTGGATTTCGACCGGTGGCGGCGCCTCGCTCGAGCTGGTGGAGGGATCGAAGCTTCCGGGCGTGGAGGCTCTGCGAGATGCCTGAGCGAACGCCTGTCCTCGCGGCCAACTGGAAGATGAACAAGACGATCGAGGAGACCGAGCGCTTCCTCGCCGACCTCCTGCCTCAGGTGCCCGCGTCCGGGCCCGAGGTCGTCATCTGCCCGCCCTACCTCTCGCTGAAGACCGCGGTCGAGCACTGCGCTCAGAGCCCCGCAAGGGTGGCTGCCCAGAACATGCACGAGGAGGCCGACGGCGCCTTCACCGGTGAGATCTCGGCGCCCATGCTGCTGGAGATCGGTGTCGACGGTGTGATCCTCGGCCACTCCGAGCGCCGGCAATACTTCGGCGAGAGCGACGAGGCTCTCGCCCGCAAGGTGCCCGCCGCGCTGCGGGGCGGCCTGGAGCCGATCCTCTGCGTCGGGGAGAACGAGGCCCAGCGCGACTCGGATGAGACGGAGGGCATCCTCACGCGCCAGATCGAGGCAGATCTCTCCGACGTGCCCGAGGACCGGCTCGGTGACGTGGTGATCGCCTATGAGCCGATCTGGGCGATCGGCACGGGTCGCACCGCCACCCCCGATCAGGCGCAGGAGGCCTGCGCGCTGATCCGCGGGCTGATCGAGGGCCGCTCGAGCGAGGCGGCCGCGGCGATCCGCATCCTCTACGGGGGCTCGGTGAAGCCGGCCAACGCCGCCGAGCTGATCGCGCTGCCGGACGTCGACGGTGCGCTGGTGGGCGGCGCCAGCCTCGACCCGGCCGACTTCGCCGCGATCGTCGAAGCCGCCCGATGAGCCCGCTTCCGCCAGGGCCGACGAGCCTCCCGCTGCCCTCGGTGGCGCTGGTGATCCTCGACGGCTTCGGGCTGGCCCCGGATGGCCCCGGAAATGCGATCTCCCAGGCCGACACGCCGATCTTCGACGAGCTCTGGGCCGGCTTCCCGCACACGACGCTGTCCGCCTCCGGCCGCGACGTCGGCCTGCCCGAGGGCCAGATGGGCAACTCCGAGGTCGGGCACATGAACCTGGGCGCGGGCGCGGTCGTCAAGCAGGACCTCGCGCGGATCGACGACTCGATCGCCGACGGCAGCTTCTTCGAGAACCCCGCGCTGCGCGCAGCCTGTGGCTCCGCCCGCGAATCGCGCCGCGGCCGCCTGCACGCCATCGGGCTGATCTCCGATGGCGGCGTCCACTCCGGCTGGGAGCACATCGAGGCGATCATCGAGCTCGCCGGGGAGGAGGGTGTCTCGGACCTCGTCCTCCATGTGCTGACCGACGGGCGCGACACCCTGCCGCACAACGGCGCCGGTTACGTCGAGGAGGTGGAGCGCTGGCTCAGGCGCACGGGTCGGGTCGGCACCGTCGGTGGCCGCTACTGGGGCATGGACCGCGACCGCCGCTGGGACCGGACGAAGAAGGCCTACGACGCGATCGTGCAAGCGCAGGCGCCGCGCGCGGAGACCGCCGTCGGGGCCATCCGAGCCTCGTACGAGCAGGACGTCACGGACGAGTTCATCGAGCCCGTCGTGATCGGCGACTACGACGGCGCTGAGCCCGACGAGCCGTTCATCTTCATCAACTTCCGCCCGGACCGGGCTCGCCAGATGACGATGGCGCTCGGCGAGCCAGGCTTCGACGAGTTCGACCGGGGCGGCGCCGGCGCCTTCGAGGTGACGACGATGACCGAGTATCACCACGGCTGGCCGTACCCGGTGGCGTTCCCGCCGCACGAGCCGGAGACGACCCTCGCCCAGGTGATCTCCGAGCAGGGCGACCGCCAGCTGCATGTCGCGGAGACCGAGAAGTACGCCCACGTCACCTACTTCTTCAACGGCGGGCACGAGGAGGAGTGGAAGGGGGAGGAGCACTTCCTGGCCGACTCGCCGCGCGACGTCCCGACCTACGACCACAAGCCCCAGATGAGCGCCGCTGCGGCCGCCCAGCTCTTCACCGAGCACTGGAGCGCCGACGGGTACCGCTTCGGGATCATCAACTTCGCCAACCCCGACATGGTCGGCCACACCGGCGTCATCCCGGCCGCGGTCGCCGCCTGCGAGGAGGTCGACCGCCGCCTCGGCGAGGTGGTGACCGCGGTGCATGAGAAGGGCGGCGCGCTGATCGTCACCGCGGACCACGGCAACTGCGAGCAGATGCTGGAGCCCGACGGCTCCCCGAACACGGCGCACTCCACGAATCCGGTGCCGGCGATCGTGACCGTGCCGGGAATCGAGTTGAGGGAGGGAGGCGTCCTCGCGGACGTCGCCCCGACCGCTCTCGATCTGCTGGGCATCCCTCAGCCCGAGGCGATGACGGGCACGAGCCTGCGCAGCGCCTGATGCTTGGCCGGTGAGAAGTGATCCCGCCAGGCTTCGTTTTGAGATCCAGGCCCGCGACGGCGATGCCCGCGCGGGCCTGATTCATCTCCCGCACGGCCCGGTCGAGACGCCGGCCTTCATCCCGCTGGCGACGAAGGGCAGCGTGCGCGGACTCTCCTCGGCTGAGGTCGCCGGGTTCGGCTACCAGATGGTCCTGGGCAACACCTTCCATCTCCATCTCGCCCCGGGGGAGAAGCTGATCGCCGAGCGCGGCGGCCTGCACCGCTTCATGGGCTGGGACCGGGCGATCATCACTGACTCGGGCGGCTTCCAGGTCTTCTCGCTCGCGCACGGCGGGGTCGCGGACGAGATCAAGGGGAGGCGTGGCAACGCCCCCGGCGGGGCCAAGGTCGACATCTCCGAGGAGGGCGTCGCGTTCCAGTCATTGCTCGATGGATCCGACCGGTTCCTCGGCCCGGAGGAGTCCATGGGGATCCAGGCGGCGCTGGGCTCGGATATCGCGCTCACCTTCGACGAGTGCACTCCGGCCCACGCTGACCGCGACTACACGGCCCGCTCGACCGAGCGCACGCACCGCTGGCTCGATCGCTGTCTCGCCTGGCACGAGCGGGAGGGCCCCTCCGACCAGGCGATCTTCGGCATCGTCCAGGGAGGGGTCCATGAGGACCTCCGCCGCGATTCGGCCGAGAGGACCGGTGCGGCGGCGATCGACGGGATCGCGATCGGCGGCACCCTCGGGCGTGAGAAGGAGGAGATGCACGGCGTCCTCGGCTTCACGGTGCCGCTGCTGCCCGACGAGGCCCCGCGCCATCTGCTCGGCATCGGAGAGGTCGATGACCTACTGATCGGGATCGGAATGGGCATCGACCTGTTCGACTGCGCGATCCCCACCCGCCTCGCCAGGCATGGGACGGCGCTCGCGCCCCGTCCGGAGGGCCGCTTCCGCATCGACCTGACCAAGGCGACCTACGCCGCCGACGACTCGCCCGTCGTCGAGGGCTGCCCCTGCGAGGCCTGCTCGAACCACACGCGCGCCTATCTCCACTACCTCGCGCGCAACAAGGACCTCACCGGCACCCGCCTTCTCACACTCCACAACCTGCGCTACATGCGCGAGCTGGTCGACGGCGCCCGCGCGGCGATCGAGCGAGAGACCTACGACGCCTACGCCCAGGCCGTACTCGTCGGCGTGACCCCCTGGGCGGCCATGACACCCAGCGAGTGAAGGCCGTCGTCCCCCAGAAGCCGGCCTGTCGCCATTGTGGTGCGACGCTGGAGCACTCCATCTCGAGGTGCCCGAAGTGCGGTCGCCGATCGCTTCTCGCCCTGCTGCTGCCGCGGAAGGGCAAGGTCTGACGCCGGACTACTTGGTGTTGTCGTCGACGACCTGCTTGAGGGCGTCGATCTGGTCGTTCACGTTCTGCTTCACGACCTGATCCAGGTTGATGTTCCCTCCGCCGCCGCTGGAAGCCAGGACGACGATCGCCGCCACCACGGCCGCAAGCAGCAGGATCGCGATCAGCGCGAGCAGGTTGCGCGCCACGCTCGGTGCGCGGCGCCGCCGCGGGGGCGGTGCCTGGCGCTGGCGAGGCTCGACCGGCCGGCGCTGGCGCTGGGTGCGGGTGCGCGGCATCTGCTTGGTGCCCGCCGTCGGCGCATCGCCGCCGAGGACCCGGGTCTGCGCGGTGCGGGCGGGCGACTCGCCGGTCAGCCCGCGGCGCAGCGCGTCGGCGAGCTCGCCGGCGGCGGCGAAGCGCTTGGAGGGGTCGGACTCGAGCGCGACGAGGACGGCGTCCCCGACCGACTCCGGGACCGCCTCGCTGTAGTTGCTCGGGTGGAGGGGCTGCTCGGACTGCTGGCGAACGGCCAACTCGGCGAGCGAGGCGCCCTCGTAGGGAAGGCGGCCCGTGAGGAACTGGTACAGCACGACGCCGAGCGAGTACACGTCCGATGAGGGGTTCGCCTCGTCGCCGCGGGCCTGCTCCGGCGCGAGGTAGGCTGCCGTTCCGACGACCGATCCGACCTGGGTGATCCGGGTCTGCTCGCTGGCGCGGGCGATGCCGAAGTCCGCGAGCTTGACGGTCATGTCGCCGCCGCCCGCGGGCCCACCGATGATCATCAGATTGCCCGGCTTGACGTCGCGGTGGATGATCCCGTGCCGGTGGGCGTAGTCGAGGCCGGCGCACGCCTGCACGCCGATCTCCACCGCGGTCTCGGGCTCGAGCTTGCCCTCGGCCTGGAGCAGCTGGGCGCCGGAGCGGCCGCGGACGTACTCCATGACGATGTAGTACTGCCCGCCGTCGTTGCCGGTGTCGTAGACCTGGACGATGTTGGGGTGCACGAGCTTCGCGACCGCAAGCGCCTCGCGGCGGAAGCGCGCGACGAAGCGGTCGTCGTCCGAGAGGTGCTCGGCGAGGATCTTCACGGCGACCGTGCGCTCGAGGATCGTGTCGGTCGCGCGGAACACCGTCGACATCCCGCCGGACCCGAGGCGGTCCTCGATCCGGTAGCGGTCGGAGATCAGCTCGCCCTTGGGGCTGCGCGGGCTCATAGTCCTCCCGGCCCGATCCCGCCGGACCCCGGCGTGGTGGTGCTCGGCAAGGTCTGGGTCTGGGTGGTGGTCGTCGTCGGCTGCGTCTGGGTGCGCGTGGTCGTGGTCGGGTGAGTCTTGGTGGTCGTCGTCGACGCGGTGGTCGACGGAGTGCTCGTCGTCGACTCGGTGGTTGTCGTCCGGCCCTCACACTGGGTTGGATCGGAGAGCAGGATCTTCAGCTGGTTGGCGCCGTTCTGGAGCGCGCTCTTGACATCGGAGTTGACGCTGGAGGGAAGGGCCTGGACGTCCGCGATCAGGTCATCGGTCTTGGAGGCGGCGACCAGGCAGCTTCCGACCTGGACGTTCGCCTGGATCTCGTCGATCTTGGAGCTCAGCACAGCCGCCTCCTGAGCATTCAGGGAGGGGTCCGGGCCGCTGCTCCCGCCGCAGCCGAGAGCGAAGGCGGAGGCGCCCGTCAGGAGGAGGGCAAGCAGTATTGGCCGCAGCATCTTCGGCATCGCGGCGATACTAGCCGGGGCGCCTGAAGCGCCATCGTTCGCCCGCTTCGGCGGCATCATTGGCCCACATAGAGGCGATCGGCGAGCAGCTCGGGCAGACCGGCCTCCCGGATCGCCTCGGCGGCGCTGTCGATGTCGTAGGGCACGCGGTGGTAGGTGGCCTTCCACTCGTCGGTGTCCAGCTCGAGCCAGGCGGCGCGCGGATCGCCGTCTCGCGGCTGGCCCACGCTGCCGGGATTGAGCAGCCAGCGGTGCTCCGAGAGGTCGATCTCCCTGCCGTCCTCGGCCTGCCCGCCGCCGTCGGATCCGGGCGGGCCGTCGCTGTCCGAGAACCACAGCGCGACGTGGGAGTGGCCGATGAAGCTCACCCTGGAGGCCTGCACCTCGATGCACTCGCGTGCCTGGTCGACCGCCAGCACGTACTCCCAGACCGGATCGCGGGGGGATGCGTGGTAGAGCCCGACCTCATGCTCGGTGTTCTCGGGCCGCAGCGACTTCAGGAACTCGATCGTCGACTCGTCGGAATTGGCGCGCGTCCACTCGACCGCCGCAGCCGCGGAGGCGGAGAAGACCTCGGTGCTGATCTCACCGGTCACCGCCAGATCGTGGTTGCCGACGAGACTGACCTCGCAGCGCTCGGACACCAGCTTGGCGCACCCATCGGGCTGCGCCCCGTATCCGACCACGTCGCCAAGGCACCAGCGGTGCTCGATTTCCGCCTCGTCGATCGCCGAGAGCACGGTCTCGAAGGCCGGCAGGTTGCTGTGTATGTCGGTGAGGATGGCGACTTTCACGGGGATTCCGGACGATCTGCGCTTAAGGCCCGCCCAAGGGGGCCGTTTATCGTAGGGCGGTGGCCGCCCGATCATCGTCCAAGTGGGTGCGAATCGGCGTCACCGCGGTCGCCGCCGTGGTGGTCGCTGAAGCCGCGGCCTGGCTGCTCCGCCCGCGTGACGTCGAGCAGCCCGTCCCGGTCGACGAGAACACCTATTTCCCCCACGAGGCGCTCACCAAGGCACACGACTACGCCTCCGGGCAGCGCCTGATCCTCGTTGGCGGCCTGATCGCCGAGGGAGCGGTGCTGATCCTGCTCGCCACGGGCCGGCCTGCCGTCGCGCGCAGGGCGCTCGATCGCCTCGGCGAGCGGCCCGTGCTGGGCGGGGCGGCCGCGGCCGCCGGCCTCTCGGTCGCGGTGGCCGTGGTCACGGTCCCATTGGGGATCTGGGCGCACGAGCGTTCAGTCGACGTTGGTCTCTCCACCCAGTCAATCGGCGGCTGGCTGAGCGACTGGGGGAAGGGGGCGGCGATCGGCGCGGTCCTCGCGGGGCTGGTCGGCACCTTCGCCCTCTGGCTGATGCGGCGCTTCCGCTCTCGCTGGTGGATCCCCGGCAGCGTCGCGGTTGTGATTGCGGCGACCGTCCTTACCTGGCTCGCCCCGGTCCTCCTCGCCCCGCTGTTCAACAAGTTCGACGAGCTGCCACCGGGGGAGGCCCGGAGCGATGTCCTGGAGCTGGCGAAGAAGGCCGACGTGAACGTCGGGCACGTCTACGTGGTCGATGCGAGCAAGCGGACCACCGCAATCAACGCCTATGTCAACGGCATCGGGTCCTCGAAGCGGGTGGTGCTCTACGACACGCTCGTCCACGATCTCAACCGCGGCGAGCGCAGGGCGGTCGTCGCGCACGAGCTCGGGCACGTCCACGGCAACGACATCCAGCGTGGGCTCCTCTTCGTCGCGATCGTCACACCGCTCTCCTTGATCTTCATCTCGCTGATGGCCCGAGGGATCGCCGGGCGGCGCGGCGCGGAACCCGGCACGCCCGCCTTTCTGCCCGCCTTCGCCCTCGCGATCGCCGCCACGTCCTTCGTGATCGGGATCGCGGGGAACCAGCTCTCCCGCTCGGTCGAGGCTCGCGCCGACACCTTCTCGCTGCAGCTCACCGATGACCCAAGAGGCATGATCGAGCTCCAGCAGCAGCTCGCGGACCGCAATCTCTCCGACCCCGACCCACCGGGGATCTTCAGCTTCCTGTTCGGGACGCACCCGCCGGCCATCGACCGGATCGGGGCGGCACTCGCGTGGGAGCACGGCGAGCGCCCTTGAAGGTCACGATCGTCGTCGTCGGCAAGGTCAAGGCTCCGTTCGCGGAGGCCGACGCCCACTACCGCAAGATGCTCCAGCGCCACCAGCCGGTGGACGTGATCGAGGTCCGCGACGAGGTCAACATCGAGGGGCGCATCCCGACCCGCTCGCATGTGATTGCGCTCGACCGCGGTGGCCGCGCGCTCGGCTCCCGCGCATGGGCAAGCTGGCTCTCGGAGCGGCGGATCGACGCGCAGGATCTCTGCTTTCTGATCGGCGGCCCCGAGGGGCTCTCCGCGCGGACCATGGCACTCGCCGGCGAGCGCATCTCCCTCGGTCCCCAGACCATGGCCCACCAGCTCGCGCGCGTCGTCCTGCTTGAGCAGCTCTTCCGCGCCACGAAGATTCTCGCCGGCGAGCCGTACCACCTCTAGCCGTATCCGTAGGATCGAAACCATGGGAGATCCGGTCGCAGAGCTCCGCGCCGCAGTCGAGGCAGCCGCCTCGACGCTGCGCGATGGCGCCGACGCCGGGCGCTCCCAGCCAACTCTCGAGCGGCCGCCCAAGCCCGAGTTCGGCGACTACTCGACCAACGCCGCCATGCTCCTGGCGCCGGCTCTCGGCGAGCAGCCCCGGGGGACCGCCGAGAAGCTCGCCGACGAGCTCGGTCGCAGCCTCGATGACAGCCTGGAGAAGGTTGAGGTCGCCGGCCCGGGGTTCCTGAACCTCTTCCTATCTGACGCCTGGTACCGGCGCGCGGCCGGCGAGCTGGCCTCCCAGGGCGAGGAACTCGGCAGGCCGCCCAAGCCCGAGACCGCGAGGGAGCGGATCAACGTCGAATTCGTCTCCGCCAACCCAACCGGGCCGATCACGGCGGCCGGTGGCAGGGGCGCCGCGCTCGGTGACTCCATCGCGCGGGTTCTCGAGTTCGCCGGCCATCCGATGACGCGCGAGTACTACGTCAACGATCGCGGAGGACAGATCGACCGGTTCGCGGCATCGATCGCCGCCCGGATGAAGGGCGAGGCGATGCCAGAGGAGGGATACGAGGGGGACTACGTCGCCGAGATCGGCAATGCGCTCGAGCAGGAGGGCGTCAGCCCCGAGGATCCCGACACCGTCGGCCGGCGCGGAATCGCGATGATGCTGGCCGCGGCCGAGGAGACCCTGCACCGCTACGGCGTGGTCTTCGACACCTGGTCCTCGGAGCGCGCACTGCACGAATCCGGTGCGGTGGAGCGCGCGTTCACCGAGGCCAAGGACGCTGGTCACGTCTATGAGAGCGAGGGCGCAACCTGGCTGCGCACGACGACGTTCGGCGACGACAAGGACCGCGTCCTGGTCCGCTCGGACGGCGAGCCGACCTATCTGCTCTCGGATCTCGCCTACCACCGCGACAAGCTCGACCGGGGATCCGACCGGCTGATTGACGTCCTCGGCGCCGACCATCACGGCTATGTGGAGCGGCTGCGGGCGGCTCTCGCCGTCCTCGGCTACGACCCGGACGCGCTCGAGGTGGCGATCATGCAGCTCGTCCACGTGGTCGAGGGTGGGGAGAGGGCGCAGATGTCAAAGCGCAGCGGCGACTTCGTCACCCTCGACGAGCTGATCGACGACATCGGCGCGGACGCGGCCCGCTTCTTCATGCTGCAGCGAAGCCACGACACGACGGTGGACCTGGACCTCGACCTCGCCCGCAAGACATCCAACGAGAACCCCGTCTACTACGTCCAGTACGCACACGCGCGGATCGCGAGCATCCTGCGCAAGGCGGGGGAGGGGGCGGAGGCGCGGGCTGCCGAGGAGTTCGCCGCCCTGCCGGTTGAGCCTTCCGAGCGGGCGCTGATCAAGCGGCTATGCGAGCTTCCCGACGAGGCGGCGGAGGCGGCTGCGCGTCGAGCGCCGCATCGGCTCTGCGCCTACGCGATGGAGGTGGCTAGAGACTTTCACGCCTTCTACCGGGACTGCCAGGTGGTCGGAGCCGAGGGCGACGGGGTGGAGGAGGCCCGGCTGGGCCTGTGCCTGCTCACGAAGCGCACGATCGCGCGGACCCTCGGGCTGCTGGGGATATCCGCGCCGGAGAGCATGTAGCCGAGCTACTTAGAGGTCGTAGGAGGACAGGTCTCTGTCGAGCCGTGCCTCGTCGTCAGGGTCAAGCGGCGGCGTGTGGTCCTCGCGCGCCGGGCGCCGGGTGAGGCGCCACGCCCCGAGGCCGAGGGCCACGATCGCGACGGCAATTCCGAGGCCCGGGACGATCCAGGCCGTCAGGTCGAACCCGTGCCCGCTGGGCGTCGCGAGGACGCGCGGGCCGTACTGGGCGACGAGCGCGTCCTTGATCTGGTCCTTGCTCTCGCCCCGAGCGATCAGCCTGCGGATCAGCGCCCGCTCGCGGTCGGCCTGCGGGGACTCCGACTCCGCGAGCAGGGTCCCGCAGATCGTGCACATCACCTCGTCCTCGATGTCGGGAAGGTTGGCCTGCGACGCGGCCGCGGAGGTTGTCGCCGAGAGAGCGCCGAGAGCCGCCAGCCCGATCCCGCCGAGCGCCAGGGCACGGCGGAGGGCGCACATCACGACTTCGCCGCGATCAGGGGGGCGATCATCTGGTCGAGGTAGCTCTCGTTGACCGGTCCGCGCCGGATCAGGGCGACCTGTCCCTGCGGGTCGATCAGGAAGGACTCGGGAAACCCGGTCATCCCGTAGGCCTCCTTGCGGTCCTCGCCACCCGATTCGTGCAGCTGGGGATAGGTGAGCCCGTAGCGGTGGACGAAGTTGAGCGCGTCCTCGGTCGAGTCGTAGAGGTCGATGCCGAGCACGGTGAAGTTCCTCGGATGCTGCTTCTGGAAGTCCTCCAGCACCGGAGACTCGGCCCGGCACGGCTCGCACCACGAGGCCCAGAAGTTGACCAGGACCCACTTCCCGCGGTAGTCGGCGATCTGCCCGGTGCCGGGCGCGCCGAGGTTGTCGAGGCGCTTGTCCGGCGCGGTGTCCCCGATTGCCAGCGACGATCCGCTCTTGTTCAGCAGGCCGTAGCCGAGCAGGCCGATCACTGCGAGGACCACCATCACGACGACGAATGACTTCGTGCTCACCCGGGGGAGGCTAGTGAGACGGCGCGGCCGACCTAGAATGTCCCGAGCACGCGGCGGTAGCTCACCTGGTAGAGCGCGAGCTTCCCAAGCTCGAGGTAGCGGGTTCAAGTCCCGTCCGCCGCTCTCTTTGCTCCGCGTCCGCAGTCTCGCCGCGTTACTCGCACTGGTTGCTCACGCATGCGGGACGTCAATCCGGGTAAGCAGGGGTGCCGATGATCTTTCGTGCTCTCAACAGAACCGTCGCCTGGGGCGGGAAGCGTGCCGCGCAGCGGAGCCGCTGGCTCGCCGAGCGCCTCTGGTTCATCGCGGCGCTCGAGGTCGCCTGGCTCGCGGGTAGTCACTGGCGGCGCCTCGAGCCCGACGAGCGGCGCAGGCTGCGAGAGCTGATCGGCAAATCGCGCGGCCGTCCGTCGAAGCTTTCGACGAAGGAGCGCGCGGAGGCCGAGGAGCTGCTCCAGAAGCTCGACTACGCGGAGCTCGGCGGCAGCGTCGCGACGACGCTGTTGCCCTTCAGGCCGATAGGGCGTCTGGTCTCGTTTGCGCTGGGCCGAGCTCACGTGCAGGAGCGCCCGCGAACGTAGCCCCGGCGGGCCATCGCGTTCGCCGGTCGTCACCATATGCCGCGGTGGAGGAGAGGGAGCAGCTGATGCGCGCCTATCTGGGCGCCTGGAACGACCACGACGCCGAGCGGATCGCGGCGTTCTTCACGGACGACGCCGTCTATGCGGACCATGGCGCCGGCGCCACCGCGGTCGGCCGCGAGAACCTCTGGGCGCACGCCGCCGTGTCCACGCCGCCCGTGTCCACGCCGGTTTTCCGGATCTCCGCTTCGAGCTCGTCCGCGCCGCCCATGGCGAGGACTTCACGACCGACGAGTGGCGCTCGTCGATGACGCACCTGGGCTACTTCGAGGGCATCGCGCCGACCGGCAGGGTGGTGGAGAGCGGTGGCGTGGACGTCGCCACGCTCGATGAGGCGGGGCTGGTCGCCCGCCTGGATTCCTACTACGACGGCGCGGAGATCATGCGCGACCTGGGGCTGCTCCCCGCCCGCGGATCGCGAGTGGAGAGGGCGCTCGTTCGCGCCGCCTCGCTGGTCAGGCGGCGATCGGCCTGACCTCCGGGTGGGAGGCGTACCAGTCGAGCGTGCGGCCGAGTCCTTCCCGGAGATCGACGCGTGGCTCCCAGCCGATCTCCGAGCGGATCTTGGTGGAGTCGAGGTACTGGCCCTCAATCTCTCCGCTCGGGTTGCCGCCGCCTCGATAGTCCGGCTCGATCTCGCCCGGGCCGAGCTCGCAGATCAGGTCGACGATCTCCCGCACCCGATTCGGCCGTCCCCAGCCGGCGTTGAAAGCCTCCCCGGCCGCCCGGCCGGAGAGGAGCGCCTCGGCGATCGCGAGGTAGGCCGCCGCGGCGTCCTCCACGTAGAGGAGGTCGCGCTCGGGCGAGCCGTCGGAGCGGATCACCGGGCGGCGACCGTCGAGCACGGCCGTGGCGGTCTCGGGGATCAACCGGGAGAAATTGCGGTCCCCGCCTCCGTAGATGTTGGCGAGGCGGGTCACGGCCACGGGCAGGCGCTGGGTATGCCAGTAGCTGCGGGCGATCAGGTCGGTCGCGGCCTTTGAGACGTCGTAGGGAAAGATCGGCTGGAGTGCCGAGTCTTCGGTGTAGGGCAGCTCCTGGTGTGGCCCGTAGGCCTTGTCCGAGGAGGCGACCACGACCGCCTCGACGCCGGCGTCCCTGCAGGTGTCCAGCAGCACCCAGGTGCCCTGGATGTTGGTCTCGAAAGTCGGGACCGGGGAGGTGTTCGCGTCTCCGACGATCGCCTGGGCGGCCAGGTGGAAGACCGTGTCGATCGAGTCCTCCCGCAGCGTCGAGGCGATCAGGTCGCTGTCGCGCAGGTCGCCGGCGACGTCGCGTACCTGATCAGCGATCCCGAGCAGCTCCAGGCCGCTCGGCGGCTTGCTGCCGCGGTCGAACGAGGTCACCTCGGCGCCCGAGTCGAGGAGCGCCTTGGCGACCCAGGATCCGGCGAAGCCGCGGGCTCCGGTGACGAGCGCCTTCATCCGACGGGTTCCCCGCTCCAGACCCGCCACGGAGGCTCACCGCTCTTCCACAGGTCGTTGAGCAGGATGGCGTCCTTGTAGGTGTCCATGCAGTCCCAGAACCCGTCGTGGCGGAACGCGCGGAGCTGCCCGTCTGCCGTGAGGCGCGTGAGCGGTTCGCGCTCGAGGACGCTGTCCTCTGCAAGGTAGTCGAACACACCCGGCTCGAAGCAGAAGAACCCGCCGTTGATCCAGCTGTCGACGCGGGGCTTCTCGTGGAAGCCGCGGACCAGCCCGGTCTCGTCGAGCTCCGCGACGCCGAATTGGAGCTCGGGGCGGACCACCGTGATCGTCGCGGTCGCACCTCCCTCGCGGTGGAAGGCGCCCAGGGCCGCGAGATCGATATCGGCCACGCCGTCGGCGTACGTGGCGGAGAAAGGCCCATCGCCGATCCGCTCCTGCGCCACCTTGATGCGCCCTCCGGTCGGGGTGTCGAGCCCGGTGTCGACGCAGCTCACCTCCACCCGGTCGGGCCACGCGCTCGCGCGCATCCATTCGGCGATCTGCTCCCCCTTGTAGCCCGTCAGCAGGAGGAAGCGCGAGAAGCCCTGCGCGCTGTAGATCGAGATCACGTGCCAGAGGATCGGGCGCCCGCCGATCTCGACGAGGGCCTTCGGGATCGACTCGGTTCGCTCGCTCAGGCGGGTGCCACGCCCCCCGCAGAGGATCACCACTGGGTCGAGGGCCGGCACGGTCACAGAACCCTAGTGCCCGTGCGCTCGGCGTTGCGCAGGCTCGGACGCTAGTTCGCCTGGCTGCTCGGCCGGATCAGGATCTCGTTGACGTCGACGCCCTCGGGCTGCTCCAGCGCCCAGATCACCGCTCGGGCGATGTCGTCGTCCGCCAGCGCGTTCTTGGGGCGCTCGTCGAAGAACTCGGTGTCGGTCATCCCCGGCTCGATCAGGGTCACCCGGATGCCGTGGTTCTCGTGCATCTGGCGGAGCTCCTGGCGAAGCGATTCTCCGATCGCGCCGACCGCCCACTTCGTGGCCGAGTAGAGCGATCCGGGCAGGGCCCGGCGCCCGGCCACCGAGCTGGTGATCGCGTAGTGCCCGGTCCCGGACTCGAGCAGGGTGGGGAGGGTGGCCCGGATCGTGAGCGCCACCCCGAGCACGTTCGTGAGGACCATCGAGCGCCATTGCTCGGGCGACTCCTCGAGGAAGCCGCGCGTCGCGCCGAAGCCCGCGTTGGCGAAGACGGCATCCAGCCGCCCGAAGCTCTCGGTCGCCGCCGCGGCGATCCGCTGGTTGTCCTCCCACTCGGTGACGTCGCAACGCACCGCGATCGCCCGCTCGGGCCCCCCGAGCTCCTCCGCGAGCTCGGAGAGCCGGTCCTCCCGGCGAGCGCCGAGAACGAGCCGGTAGCCGGCCTCCGCGGCCCGGCGCGCCGTGCGCGCGCCGATCCCGCTCGACGCTCCCGTGATCAGCAATACCCGCCCGTCAACCATCCGTCGAGTCATTCTCGCAGCCCAATTTCAGTGGTTACTACGGTCATTAGCCTGAGAGGCGGGTCGATACCAAAAATATGAGGTTCCGAGCTTCCAACCTCTTCCTTCTCTGCGGGATCGTCGTGGCGATCGCCGCGGCTCTCATGCTCGCCGATCGCGCCCAGCGCCAAACCGGTGACGAGTCGTTCCAGGAGAACTCCGCCAATCAGGCCGTACAGGACTCCATGCACCGGCTGGTGGAGGGCACCGAGGCGTTCGTCCTCACGGGTGATCCCCGGACGCTCGGCCAGTACGAGAAGGCGCAGCTCCGGGTCGAGCGGTCGATGACCTCGCTTCACGACATCACGAACAGTGGCGACGAGAAGGCCGCGGTCGGCCAGATGGCGAAGCTTATCCGGGCCCAGCAGACGCTCGATGCGAGGGCCGTCCACCAGCGCCAGGCAACAGGCCATCCTGGGCCCGTCGCAGAACAGCAGCGCCGAATCTCTCTTTTTGACCAGGTCGTCGTTGCGAACGCTCGCATCTCGACGGTGATTGATGAAGAGCGCCGCAGCAGCCAGACGGAGACCAGCCTGGCCTCTCTCGGGGCGGTCGGGGTTCTTGGGGTCGTGATCATCGCCCTTGGGCTCTCAGCGCGACGGACCGATCGCCGCCGTCGCCGGATCCGCCGCTTCGGCGAGGGTCTGCAGGCGGCGCGCAACGAGCCCGAGGCGTACAGCCTGGTCCAAGCCCATCTCGAGCGCTCCGTGCCGGGCTCGGATGTCTCGGTGTTCAATCGCAACAACAGCGCCGACCGGCTCGAGCCGACGACGCCGGTCGACGAGAACAGTGACCTGGGCAAGGCGATAGAGGGCGCCAAGCCGGACGACTGCCTCGCCGTCAGGACCGCGAAGGCTTCAACCGGCGGCACGGGCGAGGACGACCTGCTGCGCTGCGACATCTGCGGCAAGATCGGCGGCCGTTCGCTGTGCGTTCCGGCCATCGTCGGCGGCGAGGTCATCGGCTCGGTCTTGGTCCGCAGTCAGAAGCGGTTCGCAGACTCCACGGAGCGGACCGTCTCCGAGAGCGTCGGCGAGGCGGCGCCGGTCGTCGCCCATCTGCGGAACTTGGCGATCGCGGAGCGGCGCGCGTCGAGCGACAAGCTCACCGGCCTGCCCAACAAGCGCTCGGCGGACGACACCTTCAAGCACATGGTCGCCAACGCGGACCGCACCTCGAAGTCGCTGGCACTCGTCCTGCTCGACCTGGACCACTTCAAGCGGGTGAACGACACGCACGGACACCCCAAGGGCGACGAGGTTCTCGCGGCGGTCGGCTCGACCATCGGGCACTCGATCCGCGACAACGACTTCGCTGCCCGCCACGGTGGCGAGGAATTCATGGTGTTGCTACCGGGCGACGACACCAATGACGGTCGGCTCGTCGCGGAGAAGCTGCGGTCCGCGATCTCGAGCCTGAGGATCCCGGACCTGGAACAGGGCATCACGGCGAGCTTCGGCGTGGCCTCCTTCCCCAATGACGCTGCTACCCGCGAGGAGCTGGTCCGCAAGGCCGACCGCGCCCTCTATTCCGCCAAGCGCGCCGGCCGAAACCGAGTGCACACTGCCGCTGATCCCGAGTCCGACGAGAAGCCGGCCCAGACCGAGAACGGCTCTGCGGCGACGGTCAAGGCCAAGTCCACCGAGGCGTGAGGCCGAGCTTTTAGAAAGCCCTTGCGATAATCCACGGTCGCCGTGGATCCATCTCGCAAACGCAAGATCCGCCTGATCGTCGCCCTGTCGGCCGCCGTCCTGCTGGCCGCGGGCCTCGTCTACACGTCGTTCTCCGCCTCGACCGAGGCGAAGGAACCCTCGCAGCTGCTCCAGGCCGATCCCAATGGGACCTATGAGCTGACCGGCGACGTCGTCCCCGGCTCGATCCACCACGCCGGCGACAAGCTCGACTTCCGGATCTCCGATCGCGACGGCTCTCACCCGATCCCGGTCAGCTACACGGGCACCGTGCCGGATCCGTTCCGCGACGGGCGCGAGGTGATCGTCACGGGCAAGCTCCAGGACGGCACCTTCGTCGGGCAGCGGGACAGTCTGATCACGAAGTGCCCGTCGAAGTTCACGACCACGACGCCGGGGCAGTCCAGCTGACGATCCTGGGCTCCGCATTGCTGGCCGCGGCCCTGCTCTGCGCGCTCTACGCGGCGGGCGCCGGGGTCTACGGCGGGCGGACGGGCGACCGCCGCTGGGTCGACTCCTCCCGCCGGGCGGTCTACGCCATGGCCGGGCTGCTTACCACCGCGGTCGTCCTGATCGAGCTCGCCTTCCTCCGCGACGACTTCCATTTCGCGCTGGTCGCCGATCACTCCTCGACGACCACACCGACCTTCTACAAGCTGACCGCGATGTGGTCGAGCCAGGAGGGTTCGCTGCTGCTCTGGGCATGGGTGCTCTCTCTGGCATCGAGCGGCGTGCTCTACATCACGCGCCGCCGCCACCGCGAGATCGTGCCGTGGGCGACGGCGGTACTGGCCGGCCTCGGCTCCTTCTTCATCGGGCTGATGATCTTCAAGGCCCAGCCGTTCGGGCACCTCGATCCCGCCCCGGCCGAGGGCGCCGGCCTGACCCCGCTGCTGCGGAACCCGTACATGGCCGTGCACCCACCGATGCTCTACTCGGGCTACGTGCTCTGGTCGATCCCGTTCGCCTTCTGCATCGGGGCGCTGATCACCCGAAAGCTCGACGCGAGCTGGATCCGGACGACGCGGAACTTCGCCCTGGTCGCCTGGACATTTCTCGGCATCGGGCTTCTGCTCGGCTCGCGATGGTCCTACGAGGAGCTCGGCTGGGGCGGTTACTGGGGATGGGACCCGGTCGAGAACGCCGCGCTGATGCCCTGGCTGATGGGCACCGCCTTTCTCCACTCGGTGATGGTCCAGGAGAAGCGAGGGATGCTGAAGGTGTGGAACGTCAGCCTGATCTCGGCGACCTTCTGCCTGTGCCTCCTCGGCACGTTCCTGGTGCGCTCCGGGGTGTTGCAGTCGATTCACGCGTTCGGCGCGTCCACCGTCGGCGGGCCGCTGCTCACCCTGATCGGGGTGACGGCGATCGGCGCGACGCTCCTGATCGTCACGCGGCTCGACCAGCTCAAGCCCGAGCGTCGCATCGAATCGCTTTTCTCCCGGGAGTCGATCTTCTTCGTCAACAACTTGCTGCTGGTCGGGCTGGTGCTGGTGATCTTCTGGGGGACCTTCTTCCCGCTGATCTCGGAGTTCTTCACCGGTGACCGCCACTCGCTGGCGGCGCCCTGGTTCAACCGCTATGTGACGCCAATCGGGGTGCTGCTCGTTCTCTTCACCGGGATCGGGCCCCTCTTCGCCTGGGGCCGGCTGAGCGGTGGCGCGGCGCGCCGCCTGCTGCTCTGGCCCGGCATCGCGACCGCGGCAGCGATCGCCGCGCTGCTCGCGTTCAGCGACGCCCGCAGCCATCTCTGGGCGCTCTTCGTCTTCGCCTTCGCGGCGTTCACCCTGGTCGCCCTGCTCGGCGAGTTCTGGCGCGCGGGGTCAACGCGTCACGCGCTCACCGGAGAGCCCTATCCGCGCGCGCTGGCCACGGCGCTGGGGCGCAACCGCCGCCGCTACGGCGGTTACGTCGTCCACGCCGGCATTGCTCTCACCCTGGTCGGGATCGCGGCGTCCTCGAGCTTCCAGACCAACCGGGACCTGAGCCTGCAGGTCGGGGAGACCGCGAAGGTCGGCGACTACACGATCGCCTACCGGAAGATCACGGCCGACCCCCAGAACGAGCGGATCGCGTTCGGCGCGCAGCTCGACGTGAGCCGGGGTGGCAAGCACGTCACCACGCTCAACCCGGCGCGCAACTACTACCCGACGCTGGACCCGACCGCCGGGGCGATCGGCCGCTACTTCATGGGCGAGTCGACCAGCGAGGTGGGCCTGAGGACCGGAGCCGGGGGAGACCTGTGGACCGCCTTCCAGCCGGATCTCTCCCCGCTCAACCCGGCGATCATCCGCGGCAACCGTCAGCTCGCGAACCTGCCGCCCCAGGCGCAGGGGATCGCCATCCTCGCGCTCGTCCAGCATTACCTGCAGGCCCCGCCCCCGGCCAACTTCCGCGTGATCGTGAACCCGCTCGTGGGATGGATCTGGATCGGGGCGCTGATCGCCCTTGCCGGAGCGGTGATGGCCGGGTGGCCGGCGCTCGACTCGCGGCGCCGGCTGGAGGCGGCCTACCGCACCAGGCTGGGCAAGGAGCTGGGGACGGCGACCCCGCCGGCTTCCTAGGTCGCTCCGGCCTCGCCTCCTCACATGTTGGAGCTACTCCTCGCAGTCGCCATCGTCGTGCTGGTCGCCTGGTTCGTGACGGAGCCGCTGCGGCGCGCCCCGTCCAAAGAGGCCGAGGACCCGGCCGTCGCCGAGCTCGCGGATCTCGAGGCCCGCAAGGAGGCGAAGTACCGCCAGATCCGCGATGCGGAGGCGGATCACGCGTCGGGCAAGCTCTCCGATCAGGACTACAGGCGCCTCGACCGCGAGCTGCGCGGCGAGGCGGTCGACATCCTGAAGCGGATCGATCGACTGAGGCCGCCGAAGCCGCCGAAGCACGGCTGATCTCTACACTTCCGCGCCATGGCAACCGTGCTCAGCGTGGTCGAGGTCATCATCTCGGTGGTCCTGATCTTCCTGGTGCTCCTGCACTCCGGCAAGGACGCCGGCCTCTCCGGTGCGTTCGGCATCGGCGGAGGCGGCAGCGCCTTCGGAGGCGGCTCGCTGGTCGAGCGGAACCTGACCCGGTGGACCATCTTCTTCGGGATCCTCTGGGCGCTGAACGCGATCGTCATCCTGAAGTTGTAGGCGGCTGATGCGGCTGCGTGCCGCCATGCTGGTCGCCCTCCTGGCAGTCGCCGGGTGCGGTGGATCGAGCAGTGGAGCGCGCGTCAGCACGGGGCTGCCGCCGGCGGGCGGGGGAGGCACCCTCGCGTACGCGCTTCCCGCCCTGCCCTCGACGCTCGATCCGCTCGCGGCCCAGACCCGTGCGCAGCAGACCGTCACGCGACAGGTCTACGAGCCCCTGATCGAGCGCCTCTCGGGCCCGTACGTGCAGGCCGCGCCACAGGCCGGCCTGGCCCTGGCGGCCCGGCCCTCGCGCGACCGGACCACCTGGACCGTCACGCTGCGCCCGAACGTCCGCTTCCAGGACGGCACTCCCTTCAACTCCGCAGCCGTCCTCGCCAACTCCCGGCGCTGGCAGACCGACCCCGCCGGCCAGCTGCTCCTGCCGCACCTCTTCGCGGTCGACGCGCCTCGGCCGGACGAGGTCAGGTTCCTGCTCGACGAGCCGGTGCCCGACATGGTGCGCCGCCTGAGCTCCCCGCGGCTCGCGATCGTCTCGCCCAGCGGCGCTGGATCCGCAGAGCGGCCAGAACGCGCGCTTCTCCGACGGGGCCGGTTCGGGCACGGGAGCATTCCAGGCAGGCCCGAGCGGCCCCGGGCGGCGGATGCTCTCCCGCTTCGCCGGCTGGTGGGGAAGCTCCATGGGCCTCGGGCCTTCGCTGGACGGCGTGACCTTCGTCCTCGCGCCCCAGCCGAGCCAGCGGCTTCGGATGCTCGAGGACGGGCTGGTTCAGGTCGCCGATCCGCTCGGGCCCTCGGGCCTCCGCACCGCGGCATCCGATCCTCTGCTCGACACCGTGGGCGGGCCGCTCAGCGGAATCGGCGTGGAGGGGTCAGTCCGGGGTATCGACTCCGCTCGCGCGATCCCCGCCCTCTCCTCCGTCTGGCTGACGCGCCTCACGGGGTAGGCAGAGCTCGCAGAAGTCGGCGCCGAAGGGGGTGAGGTGGATGCTGCGCCGGACGGTCCGGGTGTGGCCTGCGGCGTCCTTTGCGTCGGCGACCTCGGGCTGGGCCTCCAGCACCTGGTAGCGGAGGGGGTCGTGCAGCGGCTCGCTGGAGAACCAGATCAGGCCGAGGCGGAACAGGTTGTTGAGATAGGCGGGGACGTCGTCCAGGTGCCGGCACCCGGCCTCGGGTCCGATCATGTTGAGCCCGGCGGCGACGAGCTCCGATGTCGACTTCAGGGGGAGCACGCCGGACCTGACGTCGACGGACGGCTGGGGGCCCTGATCCATCAGCAGGCGCAGGATCCGCGCCTCGTCTGGCGCGAGGTCCTCCAGGATCCGGGCATAGGCGGGATGGGAGTCCTCGTCGAAGTTGACGTCCGCGGAGCGGCGGAGGAGCTCCTCGCCGCGATCGCGCAGGGACCTGCGCGCCTTCTCGCGTTCCTCCTCGGCGGCCTCGGGCGTCATCGCCGCACGCTCCTCGGGCCGGTCATCGGGAATGCCGAGTACGCGGCGGGTCCGCTCGCGGAGCTCGGCGCCGCCGGAGCGGAAGAGCTCGCCGGGCTCCTGTCCAGACATCGCAGCCTTGATCACGCGCTGTCCGGCCTGGGCCGATGCGCGCGCGGTCCAGCGGGCGCTGCGTACATACGCAGTTGCGGCGATCCGGGCCAGGCCGGGGACTGTGCGAAGCAGGTTGGGGTCGCGCTCGTCTGCCATCAGACCCCGAAGATCAGCAGATGGATGCAACCGGCGACGAACCCGAGCACGGCGCCGTGCAGGAGGAGCAGCCATTCGTCCTCGCGCATCGCCGAGCGGAGCAGCTCGGAGAAGTCTCCGTGCGGAAGCTCGCGCATGCGGTCGGTGATCAGGTCGCGCATCGCCGCGCTCTGGCGCCGGTTGAACTCGGGATCGGTGAGCGGCGTCATCGTGTAGTCGACGGCCTCGGTCGCGACCGACTCCCGAATGGTCTCGTACTCGCTGCTGCCGAGGGCCACCTTGACCGCGAGCTTGGCCGGCCCGGCTGCCCGATCGACGGCCGGCCGCATCGAGTCCTCGATCATCTGGCGCGTCCTGTCCGCCCGCGGGCCGTGCAGGAGCTCCTCGCCGATGTTCCTGAGCGTGACGATGTCCTCCGCGATGATCTCGCCATAGACCTCGGCTACCTCGGGTTGGCGTCTGATGAACAATCCGTGCACATTGAAGGGCCCGATTCGGTGAGGCTCGACGGGCTCGAAGATCATCCAGAGCGCGACCCAGTTGGTCACGTAGCCGATGATCACGCCGCCGATCGGCAACACCCACCAGTGGGGATATGCCTGCGTGATGAAGACCAGCGGGATTCCCTGGATGGCTCCGAAAAGGAAGCCGAAGTTGATGATCAGGCGGAGCTCGCGGCGGCCGACCTCGAGGTAGATCCGGTTCGCCATCTCGGGGTTCTCCTCGATCCGCCGGATCACCATCAGCTTGATGTCGAGCAGCTGATCGATGTGGGCACCGATCTCGTCGGTGACCGTGCGGACGATCTCGGGTAGCTGCTGCTGCACCCGGAGGTGGACGGCCTCGCGGACCCGGCGCGGCAACCCCCGCCAGGTGTCCGGGTACTCACGCTCCATCGTCCGGTCCACGACCTCGCGGATGTCCTGGCGCGCGGTGGCGAGGATGTGCTCCGCGATCGTCTCGGGCTCGAGCTGGCGGTAGAAGTCGGCCGGGCTGCCGAGCTTTGCGATTCCCTTGTCGACCGCGATCGAGCCCATCTTGGCGGCCCGCGACGGGATGATTCCCTGCCAGCCGATTCCACCCTGCATCACGCCGGGGATCTGCTGAATCCGGCGGGGGAGGAGGGGAGCGAGCCGCTTCAGCCCCGGCAGCCGCCAGCCTGCGAAGCTGACCGGGTAGAAGAGCATCCAGACTCCGCTCCAATTGGTCAGGTAGCCGATTGCCCCGGTGAACAGGGGAATCGTCAGCTCCTTGAGCAGCTCTCCGTCCATGCCCCGCCCGGGAAGCTAGCCGAGCCGACCGGGACCGGAGTCAGTCGCCCTCGCCGATCAGCTGCCGCCGCCGTTCTCGACGCTGTTCGCCTGCCTCACCACCGCGACCACCCAGCAGGAGCTGCAGCAGTGTGGGATCGGGGCCGGCTCGGCTGCCGGCGCGCTGGGCGCAGGCACCACCGGCTCCACCTGAAATGCAAAGAACCCGCTGATCACCAGCGGGTTCTTCGATGCGCCCGAGAGGAGTCGAACCTCCACGGCCCGTTAGGGCCACAAGGCCCTCAACCTTGCGCGTCTACCAGTTCCGCCACGGGCGCGAGGGTCGTCGATGATAGTCGCGCGGCAATCGTTCGGTTCAGAACACTGCTTGCAACCGTCCGAGGGCCGCGCTAGTCTCACGAACATGTGTTCGCCCACCCCAAGCAGCGCCGCGTATGACGTGCGGCCGATCGAGGAGGACTAAGTGGACCTCGTCAAGGACCTGACGAAGCGCCAGAGGGAGATCTTCGACTTCATCGGCAGCTACCTCGGCCGGCACGGCTACCCGCCCACCGTGCGGGAGATCGGGAAGGCGGTCGGCCTGCATTCCTCCTCGACCGTGCATGCCCATCTCGCGAAGCTGGAGAGCCTCGGCGTCGTCAAGCGGGATCCGTCCAAGCCGCGCGCGCTCGAAGTGATGGTGGAGCGGGCCAAGAAGGCCGTCCGTCCCTCCGGTCTGCCCCTCGTCGGGCAGGTCGCGGCCGGTACGCCGATCCTCGCCGAGGAGAACATCGAGGAGTACCTCGACGTCCCGGACGTCGTCGGCGGCGAGGACGGGGACTACATCCTGCGCGTGCGCGGCGAGAGCATGAAGGACGCCGGTATCCTGGATGGGGACTTCGTCGTGGTGCACCCCACGGAACGTGCCCACGACGGCGAGATCGTGGTCGCCCTGCTTGAAGACGAGGCGACCGTCAAGCGCTTCTTCCGTGAGAAGAATCAGGTCCGGCTCCAGCCGGAGAACAAGAGCATGAAGCCGATTCGCACCCGCGATGTGCGCCTGCTCGGGCGCGTCGTCGGAGTTTTCAGGAGAGTCTCGTGACCGTCCTTGAGGTCGAAGCGGAGACCCACCTGTTCGAGCCGTCCGAGGTGACGCTTGAAGAAACGATCCTCGGCGCCTGGGAGGCCCTGACGGCTCAGAGCCGGGCGGAGTGCCCGGTGTGTCACGGAGAGCTGGCGACCTCAGGTTGCAAGACCTGCGGGTCCCAGCTCGCCTGACGCCTTCTTGCAGCGGCCGCGCCAATCGGAGGTACCCTGCTCAATGCGAGCTAGGCAGTCGCGGAGGTTGATGCCTTCGAGGAAAGTCCGGACACCACAGGGCAAGGGCGGTGAGTAACGCTCACCCGGGGAAACCCGCGGGAAAGTGCCACAGAGAGCAGACCGCCGATGGCGCGGCCACACGTGAGTCGCGCACAGGTAAGGGTGAAAGGGTGCGGTAAGAGCGCACCGGCGCCACGGTGACGTGGCGCGCACGGCAAACCCCGCCCGGTGCAAGGCCAAGCAGGACCGTCGACCCAGCCCGGCGAGGTCCAGGTGGGCCGCAGAGATGGATGGCTGCCCCCGACAGAATCCGGCTTACAGGCTCGCTAAGGAAGGGCCCCCGCAAGGGGGCCCTTCTATCTGCCCGGGCGGCGAAAGACAGCGGTCTCGCAGGCCTCCGGCCACTCGTCCTTGACGCCCGTGAACCGCCACTCCCGCCAGCCGGCCAGCAGCTCGTAGGCCTCGGCGTAGCCCGGCCGGTCGGAGTCATCGAGGAGCAGGTACCCGCCGGCCCGCACCTTCTTCATTGCCGGTTCTATGCAGTCAACCCGGCTCACCGCCGGCGCCTCCAGGAAGTCGATCACGACGAGATCGAACGCCTCGTCCGGGAGCGAGGAGACCTCGCCCGGGAAATCCTCGACGGCCCGCAGCCTGAGATCGACGTTCCGAAGCCCCGCCTCCTCCAGCCGCTCCTTGGTCCGCGGGTACCAGTACTCGTTGTCCTCGAAGCTGACGACCCGCCGGGCCCGTCGCGCGAACCAGACGGTCGAGCGCCCGGACCCCAGCTCGAGCACTGACCAGTCCGGTCGGATCCGCCGGCGAAGCCAGCCGATCGATGCCGGCACGATCCAGGGCCGCTTTGGCGTCCTGCCGGTCCGGGCCCGCCACCACGCGGCCGGATAGCGAAGCCACCCCGAGAGGCCCATCGGCCCCCGAACGGTGTGGAAGCGGCCCGCCCTCCTCCCGGGCTCGTGCGGTCCCCTCAGTGGGACTTCGGAGGCCACTTGCCCGACTCGACCTTCTTCTTGAAGGCCCGCTGGCGGCGGAGCGCGTCGCGCATGAGGAGCGGGGTGAGGCGCAGCGACAGCTTCGGGTGCCGGTCGAAGAACCGCGCGAACTGGCCACGCCAGCCGGGGATGGTGAGGACCGGCTTGGGCTTGTCGAGGAGGCCCTCGACGCGCTCGGCGACCTGCTCGGGCATCAGCATCACCCCGGAGAAGGAGAGCGCGTCGTTGGGGTCATCGAGCTTGTCGTTGATCATCGGCGTCCAGACCCCGTCGGGGCAGACGCAGGAGATGTGGATTCCTTCCAGGCCGCCGCGGCGGAGGTCGGCGGCGGTGCCGAGGCTGAAGGCGATCGCCGCGTGCTTGCTGGCCGAGTAGCCGACGATCCCGGTGGCGGCCGCCAGGCCGGCCAGGGAGATCAGGTTGATGATGTGGCCGTGGCCGCTGGGCCGCATCTGCTCGATTGCGGCGAGGGTCCCGTTCATCGTCCCGACGAAGTTCACCTCGAGCATCCGCCGGTGGGCGTCGATTGGCTGCTCGTAGGACAGGCCGGTCAGCAGGATGCCGGCGTTGTTGACCCAGACGTCGAGGGAGCCGCTCCGCTCGACCACCTGGTTCGCCGCGGCCTCGACCGCCTCCGCGTCGGTGACGTCCAGCGTCAGGGGCCAGGCCCGCTCGCCGAGCTGCTCGGCGGCGGCGGAGACGGCGGCCTCGTCCACGTCGGTGACGGCAACCTCGTAGCCGCGGCCCGCGAGGCGCCTGGCGATCTCCAGGCCCATCCCTCGTCCCGCTCCGGTGACCAACGCCCCAGGCATCGGGTGGAGCATATGGAGTGCATGGGAGATCCCGTTCGCGGCAAAGGTTCGTACCTGAACGACCGAATCGACGGTAGTGGGTACTCGTGGGAATTCCTTTGCTAGGCTGCGCCACGCACTTCCGCTGAGTCTCCGACCACCCAAAAAGGCCGGAGAGCGGGGGACCCATCAGTTGGGGCGAATCGCGGACACCGAGCCGCGTAGCGCGAACTTTCAGCGCGAGCCCGTCAGCTAACCCCGTAAGCAACGAAAGAGGAAGGTTTGACGAGCAAGCGAACAATTCGTGTGATTGCGGGGCTCGCGTGCACCGCCGCGCTTCTGATTGCGGCACCGGTGGCGAGCGCGCAGACGGGCGGGGTACCGGGAGGCACCGAGCCCACACCCACGCAGCCGACCGCGCAGCCCAGTTCGGCACCGGGCAGCTGGACCGTCGTCAAGGCGGCCACCTGGTACGGCCCCGGCTTCTGGGGCCGCTCCACGGCCTGCGGGACGGTCCTGACGCCATCCACCCTTGGGGTGGCCCACAGAAAACTTCCCTGTGGCACGCAGGTGACCTTCACGTACAACGGCGCCAGCGTCACCGCGACTGTGATCGACCGGGGACCCTTCCACAAGGGCTACGCCTGGGATCTCACCAAGAAGGTCGCGAAGCGCCTGGGCTTCCTCGAGATCGGCGCCGGTCCCATTCAGGCGACGGTCTCACCACCGCCTGCTGCCTGATCCCAGCCGGTCGCTGACTAAGCCGCAGCTTCCCGGAGAACCGCCGGGTCGCCCTCCTGCGGCAGCGCCGCGACGGAGGCAAGCAGGCTCTCGAACTCGGCGAGAGCGGTCTCGGCGACCGCTTCGAGGATCTCCTCGTCGCTCCAGCCGGCCTCACGCGCCTCCTCCACCAGGTGGTGAGGGGGGCGCTCGGCGGGATCGAGCGTCTCGCGCAGGAGGGCGAGCAGCGCCGCCTCCTTCTCATCGGAGGAGGTGAAGTTGCGGGCCCTGGCGACCTCGTCGAGGCCGAGTCCGGCGACGCGGGCGGTGCGGGCGTACTGGGTCAGGGTGTAGGGGTCGTTGCGCCACTCAGCCACGGCCAGGCCGATCCGCTCACGGGTCGCCCTCGGCAGCTTGCTCGACCGAAGCTCGGTCCGCAGGCGGGTGTACCCGCGCAGCGCGGCCGGCGACTCGGCGAGCACGCCGAGGAACTTGGAGACGGTGCCACCGGCGGTCTGGACGGCCTTGATGAGGGGAGCGCTGGCGTCCGGGGCGGTGAGCTCGTCGTGGATGTGGAAGCGACTGACGTCTGTCTTGACTGTCATCTCTCTCGTTTCCGCCGTTTCACAAGGGCTTTACTTTACTTTTAGCCGGTTACTTACGCCTCGTAAGTGTACAGGCATTTTTCCGATTCTGTCTTCTCATACGACGATAGGCCGGCCTCGGATGTGATGTCCAATCTGGTTCGCCGGTAACTTTCCGCGTCCAATGGCCGACGGTCCGACAAATGCCAAGGAGGCGATGGCGTTCTGCGAGCAGAACGACGTGCGCTTCGTGCGGCTCTGGTTCACCGATCTGCTCGGCCAGCTGAAGAGCTTCTCCATCAACGCCGCCGAGCTCGAGGATGCGTTCGAGGGCGGCATGGGGTTCGACGGCTCCTCGATCAGCGGGTTCAACCCGATCGAGGAGTCCGACATGATCGCCATGCCGGACCCGTCGAGCATGCAGCTGATCCCCTGGCGCGAGGAGGAGACGAACCGGACGGCGCGGATGTTCTGCGACATCCAGGTGCCCGGCGGCGACCCGTACGAGGGGGACCCGCGCTGGATCATGCGCCGCGCCATCGACCGGGCCCGGGACATGGGCTTCGACGACTACAACATCGGCCCGGAGCTCGAGTACTTCTACTTCCGCTCGGCGCAGCCCGAGTCCGGGATCCCCGAGGTCCTGGACGAGGGTGGCTACTTCGACCTGACCACGCTTGACGCGGGCACGGACGTCCGGCGGGAGACGATCCTGGCCCTCGAGCAACTCGGCATCCACGTCGAGTACGCCCACCACGAGGTCGGCCCCTCCCAGCACGAGGTGGACATGCGCTACAAGGGCGCGCTCGCGATGTCCGACGACTGCATGACCTACCGGATCACGGTCAAGGAGTACGCGATGAAGTACGGCTGGCATGCGACCTTCATGCCGAAGCCGCTGCAGGGCGAGAACGGCTCCGGGATGCACGTCCACCAGTCGCTCTCGAAGGACGGCAAGAACGCCTTCTTCGATCCCGACGACCAGTACTTCCTCTCGGACATCGCCAAGGCGTTCATCGCCGGCCAGCTCAAGCACGCCCGCGAGATCGCCCCGCTGTTCGCCCAGTGGGTCAACTCCTACAAGCGGCTCGTTCCCGGCTACGAGGCTCCGGTTTACCTCTCCTGGTCACGCCGGAACCGCTCGGCCCTGATCCGGGTGCCGCTCTACCACCCGGGCAAGGAGCACGCCACCCGCGCCGAGCTGCGTTGCCCGGACCCGGCCTGCAACCCCTATCTCTGCTTCGCCGGGATGCTCCACGCCGGCCTCGAGGGCGTCGAGCACGGCTACGAGCTGCCCGAGCCGATGGAGCAGAACCTCTACCACCTGACCCCCGAGGAGCGCCACCGCCGCGGGATCGAGCAGCTTCCCGAGACCCTCGGCGAGGCGATCGAGATCGCGGCCGAGTCGGAGCTGGTGCTTCGCATCCTCGGCGAGCACGCCTTCAACCGCTTCGTCGAGATCAAGCGCTCGGAGTGGGAGGAATACCGGGTGCAGGTCACGCCGTACGAAATCGAGCAGTTCCTGCCGATCCTCTGAGGTAGTCCTCCAGCAGGTCGTTGAAGCCGGGGGCTCGCGGCACCGCGTGCCCGGCGCCGGGGACGATCTCGCGGCGTGCGCCCAGGCGCTCGGCGAGGGCGTCGCTGAGGGCCTCGATGCCGTCGTGGTGCCCGCCCGAGACGACCATGATCGGAATGCCGGCGCCGGCGAGGGCGTCGAGCTCGGGCCTCGCCTCACTCGGCGAGCGTCCGCCCCGCTCGGTGAGCTCGTCGGCCTCCCCGGCGAGAAAGGCGTCTCCGGCCTTCGCGATCTCCCGGACCGATGGGTCGCCGGGAGCCGCCGCATAGAGCGGCGTCTCGATCAGGGTGAGGGAGCGCACCAGCTCCGGGTTCCGCTCGGCCGCGAGGGTCACTCCCAACCCGCCGTAGGAGAACCCCACCAGGTGGGTTCGCTTGGTGAGGAGCCGGGAGACGTCCTCGGCGTCCGCCTCGAAGTCCTGGCGCTCGGCGGGGGCACTGCGTGGAAAGCCTCTCCTGATCGGAATGATCAGCGACCAGCGCTGAGCCAGCTCCATCTGGCGATCCCAGGTCAACTCGGGGCCGGCCCCCCCGTGGAGGAAGAGAATCGCGGGGCCCGACCCGAATCGCTCGACGGCAATCTGCTCAGGGGTCGACATGGGCGGGGACCGTATCGGCGGAGGGTTAGCTAAGCGTTGAGGGCGTCGGCGAGCTCACCGGGCTCGGTCACCGGGGCCCGGCAGGTGAAGTTCTCGCAGACGTACGCGGCCGCCTGCCCCTCGACCGCATGGCGCTCGCGCAGCAGCTCGGGGCGGTCGCTTCCCTCAGGGCCGCCGGCCAGTACCACGTGCGGGCGGTGCGCCGAGCGGACGACACCGGCAAGCTCTCCGAGCGGTGCCGTGTCTCCGGCACCGTTCGCGGGAGCGATCAGGGCAACCTCGCGAACCGCCGAGAGGTGGAAGTCGATGGCCTGGAGCAGGTGGCCGAAGGCGTCGGGATGCTGCAGCGCCGCGGGTGCGAACACGCGGATGGTCCCGACAGCGCGATCCTCATAGCCGCGCTCGCCGGTCAGCGCCGCGAGACGGAGCAGGCCGTAGGTCGCCGATGAGTTGCCGGACGGGATCGGGTGGTCGCCGACGTCCTTGCGGCGGGCGATCAGCTCCTCGTGGTCGTTGGACGTGGTGAAGAACGCCCCCCGCTCGTCGTCGGCGAACCGGGCGATCATCGTGTCGGCCGTCTCACGAGCCGCGTCGAACCAGCGCACCTCGAGCGTCGCCTCGTAGAGCCGCAGGAGCGCCTCGACGAGAAAGGCGTGGTCCTCCAGATACGCGTTGAGCCGCGCCTCGCCGCCCTTCCAGGTCCGCAGCAGGCGCCCCTCCGAATCGCGCATCGACTCCAAGACGAAGCGCGCACAGGCGGACGCGGCATCGATGTAGTCCTGGCGCCCGAGAGCGGCGCCCGCGTCTGCGAGCGCCGCGATCATCAGCGCGTTCCAGGAGAGGATGCGCTTGTCGTCGAGCCCGGGACGGACGCGCCTGTCGCGCCAGGCGTAGAGCGCGGTGCGGGCGTCGGCAAGCTCGGCGGGCTGCTTGGCGCTGGCGCCCAGCGGCACGTGCAGGATGTTCTTGCCCTCGAAGTTCCCAGCGCCGCTCACTCCCCAATAGCCGAGGACCCGCTCGATCGCGTCCGCGGCGATCCCGGCCTCGGTCAGCGCCTCGCGCATCTCCTCCTCGTCCCAGACGTAGAAGCGGCCCTCCTCACCCTCGGAGTCCGCGTCCAGTGCGGAGTAGAAGCCGCCCTCGGGCCCGCACATCTCGCGCAGTGCCCAGTCGAGCGTCTCGGTGCAGACCCGCATCCAGCGCTCCTCGCCCATCACCTGCCAGCCGTGGAGGTAGAGGCGGGCGAGCAGCGCGTTGTCGTAGAGCATCTTCTCGAAGTGGGGGATGAGCCAGTTCGGGTCGACGGAGTAGCGTGCGAACCCTCCGCCGAGCTGGTCGTAGATCCCGCCGTGCATCATCTTGTCGAGCGTCAGCGTCACCGGCTCCGTGGCGCCTCGGCCGAGCAGGAACTCCAGCGTGCTGGCGGGCGGGAACTTCGGCGCCCCGCCGAACCCGCCGTTTGTCCGGTCGAAGTTGCCCTGTAGGTTCGAGACCGCCATTGCCATGAGCGAGTCGTCGATGGGCTGCTCGGATTGCCCGACCTGGCCGGTCATGCTCAGCGACTCCCTGATCCGCGCGGACGCCTCGCGAAGCTCCTCGCGCTGAGTCTTGTACGCGCCGGCAGTCGCCTCCAGGACCTGCCTGAAGCTGGGCAGCCCCTGGCGGGGCTCTGGCGGGAAGTAGGTGCCGCCGTAGAACGGGACCGCCTCGGAGTCGAGGAAGACCGTCAGCGGCCATCCACCCTGGCCGGTCATGCCCTGGACGGCCTCCATGTAGAGATCGTCGACGTCCGGGCGCTCCTCCCGATCGACCTTGATCGGGACGAACGACTCATTGATCAGCTTGGCCGTTTCCTGGTCTTCGAAGGATTCGCGCTCCATCACGTGGCACCAGTGGCAGGCGGAGTAGCCGATCGAGAGCATGATGGGCTTGTCCTCGGTGGCCGCTTCCCCCAGCGCCTCGGGGCCCCAGGGCCGCCAGTCGACAGGGTTCTCCTTGTGCTGGAGCAGGTACGGGCTGGTTTCCTCGGCGAGCCGGTTGGCCATGATTAATCGGGTTGCTCCTCAGCTTCGCTTCCGGTGCACCCTCTCTTCCAGGCTACCCCGGAGCCACTGTTTGACATCCCCGGCCTCGAAGTAAATGATGCCGCCACCTGATCAAGGAGGCCGCGATGAAGGACCTGACGGTGATCATGGAGGACCGGCCCGGGAAGCTGGCCGAGCTGGGAGAGGCGACCGGCAAGGCCGGGGTGAACATCGAGGGCCTCTGCGCGATGGTCGGGGACGGCAAGGGCTTCATCCACCTCCTGGTCGAGGACGAGGAGGGCGCGAAGGGAGCGCTCGCCGACGCGGGAATAGAGGTCGCCGATGAGCGGGAGGCCGTGATCGTCGACCTGCACGACAGGCCGGGCGCGATGGGCGGGATCGCGCGGGACCTCGCAGACGCCGGAGTGAGCGTCGACGTCGCCTACACGATCTTCAGCGGCGTACGGCTCGTGATCGTCACGGAGGACACCGACAAGGCCCGCGCCGCGCTCGACCTGAACGGAGCCTCGGGCTAGGAGCCGCTGATGTCCGAGGCGAACGCCTCGAAGGCCGCCACGTAGCGGTCGATGTGCTCGTCCTCGTGGGCGATCGAGAGGGTCCACTCCTCCTCGACGCCCGGCGTCATGAAGATGCCGTGATTCATGTGGTAGAGCCAGGCAAGGGTGGAGAGGTCGCCGTCGACCTTCGTGAGGTAGTCGCGGTACTCGTAGATCGGCTCGGGCGCAAAGATCACGCAGCCCTTGGCGCCCAGGCCCTGCGTGTAGGCCGGCAGCCCGTACTTGTCGATGACCTCCTGGCAGCGGGCCTTGAGCGACTCGTTGCTCCCCTCGAGCTTCTCGTAGACGTCCCGGGTGAGAACCTTGGTGAGGGTCGCCTCCGCGGCGGCCATCACCAGCGGGTTGCCGTTGAAGGTGCCGATCTGGTGGACCTTGTTGGAGGCGACCGCCTCACCCAGCTCCGCGGTCATGCCGATCGCCCCGCCCGGGTACCCGCCGCAGATCGCCTTGGCGAGGCAGATCATGTCCGGTTGGACGCCGAAGCGCTGTGTGGCGCCGCCGTAGGAGATCGTCGCGCCGGTCTTCACCTCGTCGAAGATCAGCTGCACGCCGTGCTCGGTGCAGAGCTCGCGGACCCGCTCGAGATAGCCCTCCTTCGGGGGGATGATGTTGATGTTCATCATCGCCGGCTCTACGATCAGCCCGGCGACCTGGCCGTCGTACTTGGTCAGGATGCCCTCGAGCACGTCAGGGTCGTTGAACGGGACCGGCCGGGTGAGCTGGACGACCACGTCGGGATAGCCCGAGCCGAAGGCGATCGGGTTGGGGCTCTCGCGGGGGCCGAGCTCGTCGAGCTCGGGGTAGCAGGAGACCATCACCGCGTCGTGGTGTCCGTCGTAGGAGCCCTCGACCTTGATGATCAGGTCCCGCCCGGTCGTGCCCCGGGCGATGTGGATCGCAGACATCGTCGACTCGGTGCCGGAGTTGGAGAAGCGCCATTGCGGAAGCCCGAAGCGCTCGACCAGGTTCTGGGCGACCTCGATCGAGCCGTCGGTGGGGGCGGCGAAGTGGGTGCCCTCCTCGTGGCGGGCCTTGACCGCCTCCCCGACGATCGGGTTGGCGTGGCCGATGCACATCACTCCGAAGCCGTTGTGGAAGTCGACGTACTCGGTGCCGTCGACGTCCCAGACGAGCGCGCCCTTGCCGCGGTCGATGTAGACCGGCCACGGGTCGTTGAGCTGGAAGGAGGAGGGGACGCCGCCCGGCATCACCTTGCGCGCGCGGTCGAAGTACTCCGCCGAGGTGGGCGTGTGCTCGCGGAAGCGAGCCATCTGCTCCTCCGTGAGCTTGTTGATCAGCTTGCGGTCGATGGACGACTCGACTTCCGTTGCGCGCTGGGCCATCAGACGCGGAGGGTATCGGGGAGCGGCTCCGGGGCAGCGACCGGCCCGCCGATGAATCTCACGCTGAAGATCGCGCAGGCGAGCGCAGCCGCTGCGGCGACGTAGAAGGCGGCGCTGTAGCCGGCCAGCGCAGCCGCGGCCCCGACCAGCGGAGACCCGATCAGCATCCCCAGGTCGAAGTTCGCCGTGAACGTTCCCATCGCGACGCCCCGCCGCTCCGGGCCGACGCGGTTGATCGCGACGAGGGAGAGCGACGGGAAGAGAAGCGAGAAGGCCGCGCCCATCCCGATCGCGCCCAGGATCACCACCGAGAGGCTGTCGGCGGCGCCGAGCAGGACGAGGCCGGCCGTCTCGATCAGGGCCGCCCCGACGGCGCAGCGAGCCGGCCCGATCCTGTCGGGCAGCCCGCCCGCGAGGAGTCGGGTGGCGACCACCGTGGCCGCGAACACGCTGAACACCGCGGGCCCATGCCCGATCCCCCGCTGGTCCAGGCTGAGGACGATGAAGGCCGAAACCGCCGCGAAGCCCACCACGCTGAGCGCGAAGGTCACGCCGGGGCCGAGGGCCTCGCGGGAGATGAACGGGCCGCGGTCAACCTCCTCGGTGGGGTCGTACTGCTCGGGCAGCCTCGAGGCGATCACGGCCCCCAGCAGCGGAGCTCCCGCCGCGAACGCCCAGACGAGATCGAATCCGCCGGCGTGCTGAAGCAGCACCCCGATCGGCGGCCCCAGTGTCAGGCCCGTCCAGATGGCGAGTCCGTACAGCCCGATCATCCGGCCGCGGCGCTCCTCGGGCGCCATGTCGACGTTCCATGCCGAGCCCGCCGTGAACACCGTTCCCTCCCCGGCTCCGAGGAAGAACCGGGCGATGATCAGGCCCGGGATCCCGGCCGGCACGAAGTAGAGAAAGCCCGCGACGGCGGCGAGCAGCGCACCGACGATCACCGTCGGCTTGCGTCCGCGGCGGTCGGCCATGTTGCCGGCGATCGGCCGGCAGACGATCCCGGTGAGGGCGAAGGCGCCGCTGACGATGCCGACCTCGAGGTCCGAGCCGTTCAGGTGGTCCTTCACGTAGTGGGGGAGCACAGCGAGGGTTGCGCCCACGGCGAGCAGGCCGAGGTTGGTGACGATGAAGATCCCCGCGAAGGCGGCCCATTCGGAGTCCAGGCGGACCCAGGCGCGAACCGCCGCCGTGGACCGCCAGGTGCTCATCGCCGGTCGCGAAGCTCGGCTCTGCGGATCTTGCCGCTCGGGGTCTTGGGCAGCTCGTCGGTGAACTCGACGATGCGCGGGTACTTGTAGGGAGCGGTGACGCTCTTCACGTGGTCCTGCAGCTCCGAGGCGAGCCGATCGGAGGGCTCGCCGTTCGCCAGCACCACGATCGCCCTGACCACAGAGCCCCGCTCTTCGTCCGGCGCGGGCACCGCGGCGGCCTCGGCCACGGCCGGATGGGAGATCAGGGCGGACTCGACCTCGAAGGGCCCGACGCGGTACCCGGCCGTGATGATGATGTCGTCGTCCCGGCCCTCGAACCAGAGATAGCCATCGTCGTCCTTACGGACGTGGTCGCCCGTCGACCACCACTCGCCGTCGAAGGGAGGCTCGCCGATGTAGTGGCTGAAGAAGCTGGGAACGGAGCCGGGGCGCACCTGCAGCTCGCCGTTGATCACCCGGGCCTCGATCCCGGGTAGGGGCCGGCCCATCGATCCGTCGTGGGCGGGATCGTCCTCATCGGGGCGCATCCCGGTCACTGGGCCGGTCTCCGTCTGCCCGTAGCCGTCACCGATCCCGATTCCGAGGCGCTCCCTAAAGGCCCGGATCACCTCCGGGTTGAGCGGCTCGCCCGCCGAGATCATGCGGCGCAGTGACGGGATCGGCCGCAGCTCCGCCCGCTTGGCCATGATCCGGTACTCGGTTGGGGCCTGGCAGAGGACGTTGACGCCCTCGCGCTCGATCACCTCCAACCGTTCCGCCGGGTCGAAGCGCGCGTCGTGGAGCAACGCGGCGGCACCGGTCAGCCATGGCGCGATGAAGGCGTTCCGCGTGGACTTTGACCAGCCCGGAGCGGCCGTGCACCAGGCGAGCTCGTCCTTCCGGGCGCCGACCCAATGCTCGGCCTGGAGGCGCTGGCCGACCAGGTAGCGCTGCGGATACACGACGCCCTTCGGGTTTCCTGTCGTGCCCGAGGTGAAGATGATCACCGCCGGGTCCTCGGGGTCCAGGTCCACGACCGAGGCCGGCGTCTCCTGCGGGAAGTCCTCGTCCAGGGAGCGAGCGACCTCATCCAGATCCATCGTCGGAACCCGGTCCGGGAGCTCGCCGAGCAACTCCTCCTGGCCGATGCAGAGCTTCGGTCCCGCCGCGTTCACCCGCACCTCGAGGTCCTTGCGGCGCAGCTGTGGATTGCACGGCATCGCAACGGCCCCCATCCGGAAGCAGGCGAGCATCGCCAGCACCCACTCGATCCGGCTGCCGACCAGGGTCATGACCGCGTCGCCGCGATCGACACCGCGTGCCGCCATTGCGCCCGAGAGCCCGGCGCTCCGAGCGATCAGCTCGCCGAAGTGCCAGTCGCGCCGCCGGCCCTCGGCATCGATCGCGACGATCCCGAGGCGGGAGGCCTTGGAACGCTCCATCACGTCCTCGATGAAGTTCACGCGCCTAGTCTGCCGAGCGGCGGCGCTGCTTGACCAGCCCCCCGAAAAGGAAGTGAGCTAGCCGGCCGAGCGATTGCCCCGGCCGAGGCCGAGCAGGCGCGGACCGGTGGCCGCGGTGGTTCGCATCAGCGCGCTCACCGGTGCGCCCGCCGCCGACAGGATCGCCACGCGGCCGGCGCCGCCTTTCCTGCGGGCGAGCTTCGGGCCGCTCGTGCTCAGAAATGCGGCGATGGGCGGCAAGGACACCCTCAAGGGGCTCGGCGGCGCCGACGCGCTCTGCGGCGGTCCCGGGAAGGACAAGCTCAAGGGAGGTCCGGGCAAGGACAAGCTGCTAGGTCAGGGCGGAAACGACGTCCTGATCGGGGGCAAGGGACACGACATCCTCAAGGGCGGTCCCGGGAAGGACAAACAGCAGCAGTAGGAAGCCCAGCCGATGCGGCCAGCGGCGAAGCTGCGGATTGCACGGCATCGCCGCCGCCACCATCCGAATGCAGGCGAGCATCGCCAGCACCCACTCGATCCAGCTCCCGACGAGAGCCCGGCACTGCGCGACGCTTCATCACGGCCTCGATGAAGCTCATCTGTCCAAGGTGCCGCAGCGCAGGGGTGACTTCCCCTCCGTCGGGTACCGTGGGGTACATAGGGTCGCTCGATCGGCCGAACAACGCCCGGAGCGTTCACGAAATCACTCGGAGGGAGACCGTTGGATGGCCAGGCCGCAACGGTGAAAGCGCCAGCTCTGCCTTTAAGGCGCCATGGGTTTCTCGCGCAGCGAGGGAATCGTCCTAGGTTTCGATCCGACCCACGCGATCCGGACGGTGCTCGACGAGGCCGAGGAGGCGAAGCAGCGGCCGAGGAGTTGGTGATCCTCGTCGACCTCTACCGTCACGGGCACTTCGACAGCTCGGCCTACCAGTCGTACTTGGCCGGCGAGCTGGAGGACTTCGAGATGCCGGAGCTTAAGCGCGAGGCGGCGCTCGAGCACCTGCCCGAAGTGCCGGCGTCAGCCTGAGCGAGGGGGTCGGGATTTGGGGTCAAGCAAGCCAGGCGCCGCGGCGGCCGGCATCCGGGTCCTGATCGTCGACGACCAGGCCCTCTTCCGTCGCGGGCTCCGCGAGCACCTAGAGGCAAGCGGCCTCGATGTCGTCGGGGAGGCAGAGGACGCCGCCGGCGCGCTGGCCCTCTCCGCCACGACCCAGCCGGAGGTGATCCTGATGGACATCCGCATGCCGGGAGAGTCCGGTATCGACGCGACTAGAAAGCTGCGGGTCGCGGTCCCGGGCGCTCGGGTGCTGATGATGGCCGTCTTCTCCGAGGAAGAGGAAGTCGTGGAGGCGATCATGGCGGGCGCTTGCGGTTACCTGCTGAAGGACTCCGAGGGCGATCAGATCCTGGCTGCGATCGCCGCCGCCGCCGGCGGCGAGAGCGCTCTCTCTCCCCGGATCGCCTCGGCCTTGATCGAGAGGGTGCGGGAGCACGAACCACCGGCCTCCGACCGTCGTGACCGCCCCACGCTCACGAGCCGGGAGCGTGAGGTGCTGAGCCTGATCGTCGAAGGCAAAGAAAACAACGAGATCGCGGCAGAGCTGGTGATCAGCCTGGAGACCGTCAAGACCCACGTCTCCACCGTCTTCGAGAAGCTGAAAGCCGAGAACCGCGTCCAGGCGGCCGTCGAGGCGGTCCGCTCCGGGCTCGACTGATCCGCGCGGCTGCCCACGGGTGCGCTCAGCGCAGCCGCACCTCGATCCGCGTCGCTTGCCCTCCGCCGAGGCGATGCGGCGCCGCTCAGGACCCGCGGTCCGACTCCTTGACCTGGTCGCGCAGCGCTCGCACCTCGGCAATCAGCTCGAACAGCCGCAGTCGCTCGGCGTCGAGCGCGCGGACTGCGCTCTCGCTGCGCAGCCGGTCGGCCTGGAGGCGCAGGGCCTCCCCCGCGCAGCGCGTGAGCAGCTCATCGATCTCGTCCACGCTTCGCTCGGCGGGGTCCAGGAGCGCCCTCATCACCTCTTGCTCGAGCGCAGAGCTGACCGTGCCTTCGCCTGAACCGGATTGGGTTTCGTCTGTGCGCTCGCGTGAATCGGATTTGGTTTCGTCTTTGTCCATCAGCGAGCGCCTTGTCCGGGACTGGGGAGCTTTCGCCCCGGTCCTGCGAACGATCCTCCGCGGATCAACCACTTTGATCCTATGTTCGCCTCCGGACAGCTTTATGGCTTCCCCAAGCGTCCACGGAGTTAGCAAGAGTATTGCGTACGGATCTTCCGGAAAATGGGTGTTCAATGAGCTGAACGCAAAAATCGCGCATCCGAGCCATTCACAGCAAGCCCTCCACAGGGCAAGCTAGCCCGCATGGCATCAGACTTAGATGGGGTCGTGAAGCGGGCCGGTCGGGCTGGGGAGGACAGCCACCGCGACCTGGAGAGTCGGGCGATCGGTGCGGCCAAAGCGGGTGACTGGGACGCGCTGTCCTATCTCTACTCTCGCTACGCGGATGACGTGCGGAGGTTCGTTCAGAGCATCGTCCGCGACCGCCACGCGGCCGAGGACATCACCCACGATGTCTTCGCGAAGCTGATCCGGGCGATTCAGAAATATGAGGAGCGGGAAGTCCCCTTCGCCGCCTGGATCATGCGCGTCGCACGTAACGCAGCGCTCGATCACGTGCGTTCGAGACGACAGATCCCGGTCGAGGAAGTGTGGATCAGCGAAGACGGTGAGGAGCAGACATCGTTTGAGTACACCCATGCGCTCAAGGCGGCGCTCGCGGAGCTGCCCGAATCGCAACGCGAGGTGCTGGTCCTGCGCCACATCGGCGGGCTCTCGCCGACGGAGATCGCCGAGCGGTTGGGCAAGACTGAGGCTTCGATCCAGGGATTGCACCACCGCGGGCGCGCGGCGCTGAAGATCTCGCTTTGGCAGCTCGGGGTGGCTCCCGTCACCAGCTCGGCGCCGGCGGCATAAGTCCAAGAGCCCTGAGCGCTGGGCGACTTCTAGCTAGGGGCCGGTGTTCCGGATGATCCGCTTGGCCACGCGGCCGGCGTCGAGGTCGGCGAGGTAGAAGATCGCGGCGTGCTCCACGAGACGCTCGAGCCGCAGTCCCTGGCGCTCGGCTTCCTGCTCGAGTCCCTTCAGGCTCCGGGCGCTCAGTTCGAGCACCAGGGTGCGGGACTGGCGCTCCGTCGCCGGTTTGCCGAACCGAGGGACCCGCGTCGCCGTTCGTCCAGCGGCGAGCTCCGACTGGTAATAGCTGCAAGCCAGCGCCACCAGGCGTTCCAGCTCGATCCCCTCTCCGCACGCATGGTCCTCGAGCGCGCTCCAGCCGAACCCATCCAACGTAATCGAGATCTCCAACCTCACGTTCTCGGCCAGTCTAGGAGGGTCATCGGTCGCCCCTTGGGAGTGGCGGGTCGAGTCGGATGCCAGGGCTCGCTCGGCCATGTCATCGGAAAAACGCCTCATGCGAGGCGCTTTTCGCGCCGATCTGCAGACTTGCTACGAAACTGGACCGGGACGATTCTCATCCGATCGAATCTCGCACCGCAATGCGGACGTCTCTACCGGCTCGCGGCGAATGCCGGCGCGACCCTGCCGATCCCGAGTCTGCTGCCGCGTTCGGGATCGAGGATGAGGGCGGCTGCTTCACTGCGGGAGGAGACACCCAGCTTGCCGAAGGCCGACGACAGATGGCTCTTGACGGTGCTCTCGGCCAGGAACAGCTCTGCCGCGATCTGAAAGTTGGTCCGCCCCGCGGCCACCAACATCAGAACCTGCTTCTCGCGAGTGGTCAACGCTCGCGCCCGAAGCGCCCGGCGCTGTTCGTTGGGCGCCGACACCTGCCCCGCGCAGACGGCCTCGACGACGGCGCCCAGGGCCTCCTCGGCGCCCTCCCGGAGAACGATCCCGTCGACACCAAGCTCGAGTGCGCGGCGCACGTCGGCGACTACCGCGCGTCCACAGACGAGAACAGCCGGGAGGCCCTCGAGTCTCGAGCGAACGAGGTGGACGATGTCTACGGTCGCCCGGTCTGGGCGATCCGCGGCGATCACGACACAAGCGGGCACGTTGCCTATGCAGGAGGCGAGCAGCCCTTCGCCGCTTGCGGATCGCGCCAGGACGGCATGGCCGGCTGTCTCCAGCAGCGCTGCCACCTGTTCGCCGAAAGCTGGATCGCTGGCACAGAGCGCTACAGGCAACCCATGGCTTCTCGTATCTTTCGAGGCCATTCGACTCACGAACGCGCCGTGGCGGGCCGGACTTTCGCGGCCGCCATCGAGTGTGATCTTTCCTGTGGGCGTCATCGGTGAATTGCCTTTCGCGCCTCGGCCAGACAGCGCGGGCATCGGCAGATCAACTGGAGCTCCCTCGGGGTTCTTCCCCTCGGAACCTGCTTACGCCTGCGTTTCACCAGACGGGGCCGCACTTCTCCACCTGGCTCGGCCAAGGTCACAGTCCGCGACGCCCCAATACGAACGGCACCGTTCGCAGCAGCGTCTTCACGTCTAACCAAAGCGACCAGTTAGCTCCGTAGAGATAATCGATCTTGACCATTTCGTGGAGCGGGATTCGAGCCGAGCCGAAAACCTGCCACGGACCCGTCATCCCGGGCGGCAGCTCGAGCCGGGAACGACGCCAGCCCTCGATCCTGTCGTCCTCGTCGAGTACCAGCGGCCGCGGGCCGACGAGCGACATGTCACCACGAACCACGTTGAATAGCTGGGGCAGCTCATCCAGCGAGAGCTGGCGCAGGCGATTGCCGACCCGGGTGATTCGCGGATCGTCCTTGATCTTGAACAGGCCGCCCCCGGCTTCGTTGTCGCCAGCCAAGGCGGACCTCTGAGCGTCTGCGCCGTCCACCATGGTGCGGAACTTGAGCATCTCGAACGGAACGCCGTTCCGACCCATGCGCCTCTGCCGGAAGAGCACGGGGCCGCGGGAGTCGAGCTTGATCGCGATCGCGATCGCCGCCAGGAGTGGGGCGAGCATGATCAGGATGAGACCTGCGCCGACGACGTCGAACGCGCGCTTGACCGCCCCGGAGGAGCGGGTGAGGCCAAACCGACGCATCCCAAGCAAGGTGATCCCATCCACATCGTCCAGCTCGACACACGAGCCCACGACCTCGGGAAGCCGCGGCAGCACACTGACCCTCAGCCCCATCGATTTCAAGCTCCGAGTTGTGTTCAAGAGGTCATCGGAGATCGCGCCGCCCGAGGCGATGATCGCGCGCTCGATCTGCTCCATGGTCACCAAGCGCTCCAGGTCGCCTCGCTGGTCGCCGTTGACGCCGTTGCCGTGGGAAGCGCCATTCGAACCGGGCACCCGCGCAAGTGGCGCTCGCGCAATCACCCTGGCGTTCAATCCGGGTGCGTCGTCGAACCGACGCGCGATCCAGTCTGCGGTCTCGGTGTCGCCCAGGACCAGGCATCGCTCCTCGCCGGAGAACGACCGGGCAAGGTTTCTGGCAAGTGCGCGGATCGTGACCATGCTCGCGAACAACAGCGCCCACACTCCGACCGCCTGGTCGCGGCCGAAGTCTCCATCGACGATCAGGTCCCCGGCCAGCCAGATCAGAAGCGCGTAGAGCGTTGCAACCCAGAACAGGGTCGGGACCTCATCGAGGGTCGTCTTCCTGATCAGGTGCTCGTCGCGGTCGTAGAGTCCCGTGACCTTTCCGACCATCAGCACCAGCGGAAGTGCGAGCAGGGCGAGTGGGTTGATGGCATCCTGGCCAAGGATCGGCACGCCGATCAGGACAGCGATCGCCGCCGAGGCGACGTCAGCGAGCGCAAGGGCGCGACGGTAGACCCAGTCCCGACGGTAGGTCGCACTCCGAAGCCGACCCTCGGGAATCCCCCCGAGGGTCTGGGCGCGCGGCGCAAACCTGCGGGTCCGAGGAGCGGGAACCGACGGGAAGGAGCTGGCGGGTTCGGGCACCTCCAGGGGGGCGCGTAGGTTCGCCCCGCCAATGCTGAGATCCAGCTGTAGCTCCTGTTCGGCCATGATCGCCCAACCTGACAACGGTTGACATCCGCGCTTGGGGACGCGGCGGAGCGGCGGATCCAACGTAATTGGAACCGGCCGCGGCGAGTTGAGGCATCCGCGCGAGAATCGCCGCCCGTCACACGTTGGTGCCCCGAGAGCGGTTATGGAAGTCGAGCTTCTAGATCAGATCGATCCGGCGTCGGCCCCCGCGGGCTTGCCCAGCTGCCGTTTCTGCTCGGCGCCGCTTCGACACACATTCATCGACCTGGGAATGTCGCCGCTCTGCGAGAGCTACGTCCCGGCAGAGCGGCTGGGTGCAATGGAGCCCTTCTATCCGCTCCATGCTCGCGTCTGCGAGCACTGTTTCCTAGTGCAGCTCGAGGAGCTGGTAGCCCCCGAGGAGATCTTCAGTGAATACGCTTATTTCTCTTCCTATTCGGACTCCTGGGTAGCCCACGCGCGCGACTACGTGGAGTCTGTGGTCGAGCGCTTCGATCTGGGGGCGGACAGCCAGGTGGTGGAACTGGCCAGCAACGATGGCTATCTGCTCCAACACCTCGTCGAACGGGACATACCGGCGCTGGGCATTGAGCCGGCGGCAAATGTCGCAGAGGCGGCTCGGGAGCGGGGAATCGAGACGGTGGTCGAGTTCTTCGGTCGAGAGCTTGCCTCACGGCTCGCGGACGAAGGTCGCCAGGCTGACCTGTTAATCGCGAACAACGTGTTCGCCCATGTCCCCGATCTCAACGACTTCACCGGAGGTATGCGGCGACTATTGGCTCCGCAGGGCGTGGTCACGATCGAGTTCCCCCACCTGCAACGGCTGATCGAGGGAAACCAGTTCGACACGATCTATCACGAGCACTACTCGTACTTCTCGTTCCTCACCGCCCAGAAGGTGCTCCGTGCTCACGGCCTCGAGGTGTTCGACGTCGACGAACTGCCCACGCACGGCGGTTCCCTCAGGGTCTACGCACAGCGCGAGGAGAGCGCCGGCCATCCCGTCAGCGCCAGCGTTACGGAGGTTGCCAAACGCGAGCGGGAGCTCGACCTCGACCGGCTCGAGGGTTACGGCAGGTTTGCGCCGCGAGTGATCGAGACCAAGTCGAGGCTGCTCGAATTCCTGATCGATTGCCGGCGCGATGGCAAACGTGTCGCCGGCTACGGCGCCCCCGGGAAGGGAAACACGCTGCTCAACTTCTGCGGCATACGCGCCGACCTGCTCGAGTTCACGGTCGACCGCAACCCGTACAAGCAGGGGCAGTTTCTTCCCGGCACCCGGATTCCTATCCACCATCCGGAGGCGCTCGAGCAGGCCCGTCCGGATTTCATCCTGATTCTTCCCTGGAACCTGACCGACGAGGTCGTGGCCCAACTCTCACATGCCCGCGATTGGGGTGGGCAGTTCGTCGTCCCGATCCCGGAGGTGAAGGTCATATGAAGGTGGTGATCTTCTGCGGCGGCCAGGGGCTGCGGATGCGAGAGGCATCCGAGGTAATGCCCAAGCCGATGGTCCCGATCGGCCCTCGACCGGTCCTCTGGCACGTGATGAAGTACTACGCCCACTTCGGCTTCACCGACTTCGTGCTCTGCCTCGGCTACAGGGCCGAGGCGATCAAGCACTTCTTCCTCACCTACAACGAGGCGATGGCGAACGACTTCGTCTTGTCCAACGGCGGCACGGACGTCCGCCTGCTCAAGACCGACATCCACGACTGGAACATCACCTTCGTCGACACCGGCCTGCGGGCGCCGATCGGCGAGCGCCTGCGGGCTGTCCGCCACCTGCTGGGCGAGGACGAGCTCTTCCTCGCCAACTACGGCGACACGCTGACCGACGCCGACCTGCCCGCGATGATCTCCCGCGCCAGGGACGAGCAGGTGACGGCGAGTTTCCTCGCGGTGCGCCCGAACTACAGCTTCCACGTGGTCTCGATGGGTGAGGACGGCCGCGTTCGGGAGATGCGCGACGTGGTGGGCTCCGACATCTGGATCAACGGCGGCTACTTCATCCTGCGCCGGGAGTTCCTCGACCAGCTGCGTCCCGGCGAGGACCTCGTCGAGGAGCCGCTGCAGAGGCTGTTGCCGGCCGGACAGGTGCTGGCGCAGCGGCACGGGGGGTTCTGGGCCCCGATGGACACCCTGAAGGACCAGCAGTGGCTCGAGACCCTGCACGGAAGGCGGCGCTCCATGGCAGGTGTGGGATCCGGATCGCGTCGAACGCCGCGAGCTCGCGTACGCGGCCTCTGGATGATGCTACCGCTGCTGCTCGGCCCGCCGGAGGCGTCGTCGGCTCGCGCGCTCGCGATCGGCGCCCACCCGGACGACATCGAGATCGGCTGCGCGGGGACGCTTCTGAAGCTGATCGAGGAGTCGGCGATCTCAGAGATCCGCTGGGTGGTCCTGAGCGGGGAAGGCGAGCGCGCGCAGGAGGCGCGCCGAAGCGCCGAGGCTCTGCTCGAGGGGGTGCCTGACAGCGAGATCGTGATCTGCGACTTCCCCGACGGCTTCTTTCCCTACGAGGGCAAGAGGGTGAAGGACTTCTTCGAAGACCTGAAGGCCGATTTCTCGCCCGACGTCGTCTTCACCCACCAGCGAGCCGACCTGCACCAGGATCACCGGATTAGCTGCGAGCTGACCTGGAACACCTTCCGCGACCACCTGATCCTCGAGTACGAGGTGCCGAAGTACGACGGGGACATGAGTGCCCCGAACGCGTTCGTCCCCCTCTCCGAAGGCCAGTCGCGGCGCAAGATCGAGCACCTGATGGATCACTTCGCCTCGCAGCGATCGAAGCACTGGTTCCGGGAGGACCTGTTCTCGGGCCTGCTCCGGCTGCGGGGCATGGAGTGCAACTCGCCGAGCGCCCACGCCGAGGCGTTCTTCTGCCGAAAGGCCGTGCTGGCATGACCGTGCTCTCCGCCGGCCGGCCGGAGGCCCTCGTAACGGGTGCGAGCAGCGGCATCGGCGCGGCCACCTGCCGAATGCTCCGCGAGCAGGGCTGGTACGTGGCGGGTGTAGCGCGCCGGCCGAGCCCCGAGGCGAGCGTCTCACTGCAGCTGGACGTCACGTCGTTTGACCAGCTGGCTGCGGCGCTTCGCGTCGTGCCGGAACTCCGCCTGCTCGTGCACTGCGCCGCCACGGTTCAGCCCGTGGGATCGCTGCTCGACAGCGATCCGGTCGAGTGGCGGCGAGCCGTCGAGGTCAACCTGATCGGAACGTATAACGTCCTGCGGGCCGGTCTAACCGGCGGGCTGGCGTCCAGGGGAGGCCTCGCGATCCACATCACGACCGGCGCAGCGAACAATGCCAAGCCCCACTGGAGTGCCTACGCCGCCTCGAAGGCGGGTGCTGAGCATCTCGTCCGGTCCGCGGCGGCCGACCTCGGCGATAACGGCTGCGCCGTCTGCGCGCTCGATCCGGGGATTACCGAGACCGCAATGCAGGAGCTGGTTCGCGAGCTCGAATTCCCCGGTCGCGAGCGCTTCGTCAGGGCCCATCGGGAGGGAGACAGCCGCAGCCCCGACGAGATCGCGGCCGCCGTGTACGAGCTCTCGTGCCGGGATCCCAGGGACTTGAACGGGAAGACCTTCCGGATGGGTGCCTTGTGATCGGCCCCGGGACGAGCGACGGCGGGCGCGCGGCGCACGAGCTCGCGCAACGGCTGTTCCCGCTCTGCCGGAGCCTCACCGGAAGCGGCGTGCGGGCCACCTTCGACCTGCTTGAGGAGCAGATCCCGATTCGGCGCACCGAGATTCCCAGCGGCACGAAGGTGTTCGACTGGACCGTTCCGGACGAATGGAACATCAGGGACGCCTACATCGCGGCCGAGGACGGCACCAGGGTGGTCGACTTCCGCCGCTCGTCGCTCCACGTGGTCTCCTACAGCGAGCCCGTGCGGACGAGGTTGCCGCTCGAGGAGCTGCGTGAACACCTGCATACGCTGCCCGACCAGCCCGACCTGGTTCCCTATCGCACCTCTTATTACGAACGCACCTGGGGTTTCTGCCTCTCCCATCGACAGCTGCTCGATCTCGAGCCGGGTGAGTACGAGGTCGTCATCGACTCGAGTCTCGAACCCGGACACCTTTCGTTCGCCGAGTGCGAGATCGAGGGTGAGGGTGAGGAAGAGGTGCTCATCTCGACCTACGTCTGCCACCCCTCGCTCGCCAACGACAACCTCTCCGGGATCGTGGTCGCCACCATGCTCGCCAGGGAGCTCCTGGGGCGTCGACTTCGGCACTCCTATCGCTTCCTGTTCGCTCCCGGGACGATCGGACCGCTCGCCTGGCTGCACCAGAACCGCGAGCGGCTCGACCGGGTCGTCCATGGGCTGACGCTGGCCTGCATCGGCGACGGCGGTCCTCTTTCCTATAAGCGCAGCCGGCGCGGCGATGCCGAGATCGACCAGGCGGTGGAGACGGTCTTGAGGGACTCCGGCGCGCCGCACCGGGTGCTCCCCTGGGAGCCGTGGGGCGGTGACGAGCGCCAGTTCGGCTCGCCGGGATTCGAGCTGCCGGTTGGCTCGCTGACGCGAACGCTCCACGGAGAGTTCGACGGCTATCACACGTCCGCCGACGACCTGGGCCGAATCCGGCCAGAATCGCTCTCGGGGGCGATCAACGCCTGTCTCGCGATCGTCGAAGCGCTCGAGACGAACCGCACCTGCACCAACTTAAGCCCGTTCGGGGAGCCGCAGCTCGGGCGCCGCGGCCTGTATCGATCCGCAGGCGGGGCCGTGGCCACGCCTGACGACGAGCGCGCTCTGCTCTGGGTGCTCAATCAGAGCGATGGCGCCTCCAGCCTGCTCGACATCGCAGCTCGTTCCGGATTGACCTACGGGACCGTAGAGCGCGCCGCGGAACGGCTTGAGCGAGCCGAGCTGCTCGCGACCGGCTCGGAGCGTGCCGGCGCCCACCCCCCGGGCCGAGCTGTTGCGGGTGGAAGGCCGGAGCGCTCCCAACCGTTTGATAGCTGAGGCAATCAACCCAGATGGACGCACGAGAACGGCATCGAGTTGTTTTTGCGCGGGCGTCAAACCAGCGGTCAAGCGGGATACATGCGCAAGGCTGGTTGCGCTCCCCGGACGCTCGCGCCTTC
>CAVTOD010000009.1:0-112410 GCA_963736305.1 uncultured Solirubrobacterales bacterium
AGTCATGCCTCGGGCCGGTCAGGGTCGCCCAGCGCGAGCCAGGTGAGCGACGAAGACGTCCAGTAAGGGTGAGGCGCGGGGGAAGAGTTCTCGCGGCTCACGACTCAAGGGGGCATGCTCCCTCAGGTCGAAGAGCTCGCCACGGTTGTCGTCTGCGAGGACGACGATCCGACGCGCGAGCTCCTCTGCGACCACCTGACCGCCGACCGCTATCGCGCCCTCCCGGCGCCGAGCGCTTCGGATGCGTTGCGGCTCTGCGGCTACAACCAGCCGGACCTGATGCTTCTGGACCTGGGCCTGCCCGATGCGCCGGGAATCGACGTGCTGCGCGAGATTCGCTCGGCGGGAGAGCGCTTCGACCCGGAGCTGCCGGTGCTGGTCCTCTCCGGGCGCTCGAGTGAGGCCGATCGTCTCCGCGGCTTCGAGGCCGGCGCCGACGACTATCTCGCGAAGCCCTTCCACTATCCGGAGCTGCTGGCGCGCGTGGCCGCGGTGCTGCGCCGCCGCCGCGGGGCCCGGCGGGGACCGATCCGGATCGGCGATCTGACCGTCGATCCCGCCACCCGTCGCGTCGCGGTTGGCGAGCGCCGGGTGGAGCTGGCCAACAAGGAGTTCGCCCTGTTGCGCGCGCTCGCAGCCGAGCCGCGCCGCGTCTTCACGAAGGACGAGCTGTTGCGCGACGTCTGGGGATTTCGCTCGAAGGGGAGGACCCGGACGCTCGACTCACACGCGAGCCGCCTGCGCCGCAAGCTCGATCCCGAGGGCGCGCGCTACGTCTTCAACTGCTGGGGCGTCGGCTACAGGTTGCTCGACGGATGATCACGCCGGCTCACAAGCGCGCGCTCAACCGGGCGCTGCACGAGGTTCGCCGCCCGCTCCAGGCGCTCGTACTGTTGGAGGAGGGCTCCGGCCAACCGGCTGCCTCGCCGCCCGCGGCCAGCAGGCGCGGCCTGCTCGAGGTCGCGGCGAGCGCGCTCCAGGATTTGGACGGCGCCGTAAACGGGGACGCTCCGTCGCGGCCGTCGCGCCGGTTCTCCTGTCGCGAGGTCGTGCTTGCGGCGCTCGAGCGCTGGCGGCCGGTCGCGGCGCGCACCGGTGGGATCCGCGTCTACTGGGACGCCGGTCCTGCCCCGGTCGAGGGAGATGCCGTCCAGATGGCCCAGGCTCTGGACAACCTGATCGCGAACGCGATCGAACACGGCGGCCCGCCGGTCGTCGTGACCGGCGCCCAGGTGGTGAGCCGCATCCGGATCACGATCGCGAACGGCGCTGGGAATCGCGCCGGGGAGCGCGAAAGCGATCCGCGTCGAGGGCACGGCACCGATGTCGTCTCACGCGTCGCGAGCGCGCACCGCGGGCGCTTCGCCCTCTGCCAGACCGGAAGCGGCTGCGTCGCGGCGCTCGAGCTGCCGCTGGCCGAGCCGGGTTACGCACTGGCGGCGTGAGCCGCCGCGCCCGCGCGCTCCTCTTCCTCGCCGCTGCTCTCGTCTGCGCGATTCTGGCGGCGGCGGTGGCTGGCCGGTATCGCTCGCGGGTCGAGGCCCGCTACGGCCCATTGCGCCCAGTGGTGGTGGCGAGCGCCGAGTTGCCGGCCGGCCGGCCGCTCGGCGTGGATCGCGCGGGGACTGCGCTGACGGTGCGCCGGGTCCCGGCGAGCTTCGTGCCGCCCGGAGCGCTGGTCCGCACGGCGGATGCGCTCGGGCGCGCGCCGGCCGCCACGATCCCGGCGGGGTCCTACGTCCTCGGGGCTCAGCTGGCGGTTCCGCGCCCCGACGCTCCGCGGGCACCGGGTGTCGGCCAGGGTCTTCGACCGGTCGAGGTGACGGTCGCCGGGGCCGAGGCGCTCACCGTCGGCGAGGGAGCTCCCGAGGGCAGCCGGGTCGACGTCGTCGTCTCGCGTCAGGCGGGGCTGGGCCGCTCCGCGCAGGCCCACATCGCGGCCTTCGGCGTGAAGCTGCTGGCGCTGCAGAGCCCGAGCGGTCCCGGCGAGGGATGGTCCGCCACCCTCGCCGTGACCGAGCAGCAGGCGCTCACGCTGATCGGCGCGCAGAGCGCCGGGCGCGAGATTCGCCTGCTGCCCAGACCGTGAGGTCTCAGACGGTCGGCTTGCCAAGCCGAAACTTGTTGCCCGAGGGATCCCGGAACTCGGAGTCGATTCCGTACGGCCGCTCCGCGGGCGCCTCTGTGAACTCGACCCCGCGCTCCTTGAGCTCTTCGTAGGTGGCCTGCACGTCGTCGGCGGTCAGAAAGACCGTTCCGGCGAAGCCCTTGGACATCAGATCCTCGACCTGCTTCTTCGTCTCCTCGTCCATCACCGGCGGTCCGGGGATCGCCATCAGGGCGAGTGAGAAGTCGTCCTGGCCCGGCGCCCCGACCGAGAGCCAGCGGAAGTCGCCGAGCTCCGGCATCGAGATGTCGGCCCGGACCTCGAATCCGACCTTCTTCGTCCAGAACTCGAGGGCGTCGTCTTGGTCGTGCACCCAGACCTGCCCGTTCGCAATCGCAATCATCTGCCGCTCCTTTCACTTGACTTCGTCGTCGGCGCCAAGCTAGACGCCGGCCGGTCCGCTGTCTTCTTGAAACGTGCTGACTGGGGCCGCAGATAGGTGCTGAGGATGCAGCTCGGCACCTTCGCGAACACCTGCGCCGGCCGCTGGCCGGCCCTGTACTCGGTCGGCGTCCGCCCATAGGCGTGCTTGAAGCTCGTGGTGAAGGAGCCGATGCTCCGCAGCCCGACCTCGACGCAGACCTGAGCGACGCTCCAATCGGTCATTCGCAGCAAGGCGGCGGCGCGCTCGAGGCGCCGGGTCAGGAGGTAGTGGTGGGGCGACTCGCCAAAGGCCCGGCGGAACTCCCGGCTGAAGTGAGCTTTAGAGACGCCGGCAGCACGAGCCATGTCGTCCACGCCCAACTTCTCCGAGTATCTGGCGTCGGCAAGGTCCTTGGCGCGCAGGAGGTGGCGCGCTGGGGGTGGAAAGGCCATCTCGTTACTTAGACGGGATCAGTCCCGCTGACTCATCGCAGCGTTGAACGCCGCTTCGGCGTCCTCGCCGTGGACGGCGAAGACGACGCGTTCGAGCCCGCTGTCCGAATCGAGGTGGTGCCGGACCTCCTCGACCTCGATTCGGGCGGCCTCCTCCAGCGGAAAGCCGCCGACCCCGGTACCGAAGGCCACCAGGGCGAGGCTCTTCGCCCGAAGCTCGTCGGCCTTGGCGAGCGCGCTCGCGGTGGCCTTGCGGATGATCTCGGCGGAGGTCGGCCCGCCCAGCTCCATCGTCGCGGCGTGGATCACCCAGCGGGCCGGCATCTCGCCCGCCGTGGTCTCGACCGCCTCGCCGAGCCCGATCGGCGCACGCTCGTCGCTCTCCGCCTGAACCGCCGGGCCGCCCGCCCGGGAGATCGCGCCCGCCACGCCGCCGCCATGGCGCAGCTGCGTGTTGGCGGCGTTGGCGATCGCATCGACCTCGAGCTTGGTGATGTCCGCCTGCTTGACCTCGATCTCGGCCACGTCCGCGTCGCAGGCTACCGTCGAAGAATCGCTGACGACCCTGATCGCCAGCAGCTCCTCACCGCCCTCACCACTGAGCACTTCGGGCTGGCGGGTGCCCGCGCTCAGGCGACGGGGGAGAGCTCGGCCCGCGCCGCGCTCTACATCAGCGCCGTCTCCAGCACCCTGGTGGCGCTGGGCTTCATCGGGCAGATCTCGGAGGTCGGGGACGCGTTCACGGTCTTCGCCCTGACGGCATTGCCGACGCTCTATGTGCTCGGTCTCTTCACCTTCGTCCGCACCAGCGAGAACGGCGTCGAGGACCTGATGATGGGACGGGCGATCAACCGGATCCGCAACGCCATGGGCATGATGCGGAACATGGGGGTCAGCCTGGAGCGCCGCCAGCAGTACTTCACCACCGGGACCATGATCGCGGTAATCAACAGCGTGGTCGGAGGGGCTGCGGTGGCGATCGCGGTCGGGTCGATCACGAGCGCTCCGCTCGGGATCTGCACCGTGGTCGGCGCCGTCGCGGCGATCGTCTCCCTCGCCCGGCTGATGCGGATCGAGAACCGCATGTACCACGAGATGGACGGCTTCTCCGCGGTGCTCTTTCCCTCGCCCGAGACGGAGGGCGCGACCACCCCCGGGGCGAGTAGGCCTCTCCGGTCCCTTAGCCCAGGGTGGACGAGCATGTCCGCTGCAGGCACCTGGATCAGCTGGCCGTCGAGCTGCGCAACCGGCTCGTGGAGCGCCGCCGGGCGCAGGCTGCATCGGGTGGAGCCGCGCTGGGGCCGCTTCCCGAGGCGGTCCGCGAGCTCGTCGACGAGGACGCGGCGATCCTCGAGCAGCCGACGCGGGAGCGCCTCCACGAGCTGATCCTCCGCGAGGCGGTCGGCCTCGGGCCGCTGGAGGAGCTGCTCGCCGACCCGGCGGTCGAGGAGGTGATGGTCAACGGGCACGAGCGCGTCTATGTCGAGAGGGCCGGGCGGATCGAGCTGACGGAGGTCTCCTTCCCCTCCGAGCAGTCCTTGCGCGACGCGATCGAGAGGATTCTCACCCCGCTTGGGCGCAGGGTCGACGAGCTCAGCCCGATGGTCGACGCGCGGCTCGAGGACGGCTCACGCGTGCACGTGGTGATCCCACCGCTCTCGGTCGACGGTCCGTCAATGTCGATCCGCCGGTTCTCCGCCGTGCGGCCCGGTCCGCGGGAGCTGGTCGAGCTGGGCACGCTCACTCCCGAGCTACATGACGAACTGGCCGCCGCCGTTGCCGCCCGGCGGAGCATCCTCGTCAGCGGCGGCACGGGCTCGGGCAAGACGACGCTGCTGAACGCGCTCTCGGCGTTCCTCGACCGAGACGACCGCGTGATCACCATCGAGGACGCCGCCGAGCTGAGGCTGCGGCAGCCCCACGTCGTCCGGCTCGAGAGCCGCCCAGCGAACGTCGAGGGGCGCGGCAGGGTGACGATCCGCGACCTGCTTCGCGGCGCGCTTCGAATGCGGCCGGACCGGATCGTGATCGGCGAGGTGCGCGGAGGAGAGGCGCTTGACCTTCTGATGGCGCTGAACACTGGCCACGAGGGCGCGCTCTCCACGGTCCACGCCAATTCTCCGGAGGATGCACTGCGGCGGATCGAGACCCTCGCGCTGATGGCCGGCGTCGGCCTGCCGCACGAGGCGATCCGCGAGCAACTGGGGCGCGGGCTCGATCTCGTCATCCATCTCGCCCGGTTGAGCGACGGCTCGCGCCGCGTCGTGGAGGTCGCAGAGGTGGTGCGGACCGCCGGCTCGGTGGGCGTTCGCGAGCTCTACAGGCTGGGAGGCGAAGCGGAGGGAAGCCCGTGGGCCGCGAGGCGCTGATCCTGCTGACCGCGCTCGCGGGAGGGCTCGCCGCCGTGGCGGTCCGCGAGGCGCTGATCTCCGCGCCGCGCGTTGCGAGCTGGCTCCAGGCCTCCATCCTGCCCCTGCGCCGCGCCTCACGAGAGGGGTATGCGCCGAGCGCGGACGAACAACGCCGGCTCGCAATGCTCGGCAGCGGGGCGATCGCGGCGACGGTGATCCTGATCGCCGGTCCGAGCCCCCTCGCGGTTGCCGCCGCGGCCGGTCCCTGGTGCGTCGGGGCGCTGGTCGCCGGTCGCCGCGAGCGATACCGCCGCGCGGTGGAGCGGTCCGTGCCGGACGTGGCGGCGGCGATCGCCGACGCGATCTCCGGCGGTCATTCGGTAAGGGGCGCGTTGGCGGCCGCCGCGGGATCTCTCGAGGGTCCATCCTCGGCGGAGCTCGCCCGAGTGGCGGCCGATCTCGAGCTCGGTGCATCGACAGGCGAGGCTCTCGCCGCGATGCGGGCTCGGCTGCGCTCGGACCGGGTCGATTCGCTCGCCACCGCTCTGCTTAGCCAGCAGGTCACCGGTGGGGACGTGGCTGCGCTGATGCGGCGTCTGGCGGCAGCAGCGGCCGACCGCGACCGGGTCGCCGACGAGGCTCGCGCCGCCACGACGCAGGCGCGCTTCACGGGGCTGCTCGTGGTTGCGTTGCCCGCCGGGGCGGCGCTGTTCGCGGAGCTCCTGCAGCCCGGCTTCGTCTCGCGGGTGATCTCCGAGCCGGCCTCCGCGGCGATGCTGGTCGCGGCAGGGGGACTGCAGGTCCTCGGCTTCGGGCTGATCCGCAGGCTCGGGAGGCCGGCGGAATGACCACGGCTGTGCTGCTCGCGATCGGCGCGCTCGTCCTCGGGTCCTGCGCGATCGGACAACTCCTGCGCGGGGGCACCCGAGCGGATGGGCCCACAAGCCACGACGCCGCAATGCGATCGCCAGTTGCATTGTCGCTCCTCACGGCCGCCGACGGCCGGCTTGGGCTCTCCGCTCGCATCACCAGGGCCGGTCTCGCGGACCGCGTCTCCCCACAGGCCGTGCTCGCCGCCAAGCTCGGCGGCGGACTGGCCGGCTTGCTCTGGGGGGTAGTCGTGGCGCCCGCCGCCCCGAGCCGTCTCGCCTGGATCGTCCTCGTCGTGCTGCCCGCCGCCGGCTTTCTCGGTCCCGATGCGTGGCTCGAGCGACGCGCTCGCCAGCGGCTGCGCGCCCTTCGGGCCGGGCTCCCGGACGCGCTCGATCTGCTTGCCGTCGGCACCGCCGCGGGCCGCAGCCCGCTCGCGGGTCTCAGCGAGCTCGGCAGGGGGGAGGGGCCGTTGGCTCGCGAGCTGGCGATGCTCTCGGCCGAGAGCTCCTGCGGGCTTCCGCAGAGCCAGGCGCTCGAGTCGCTGCGGAGACGCGCCCCGGTCCGCGAGGTCTCGGCAATGTGCGGGGTAATCGAGCGCTCCCGCCGCTACGGCTCACCTCTGGCCGACCAGCTCCGCGAGCAGGCGACCGCGCTGCGAGGCGTTCAGCGGCGACGGATCGAGGAGCAGGCCGCGCGAGCGGCCCCGAAGATCCAGCTCGCGATCGCGCTTCTGCTCGTGCCGTCGGTGCTGCTGATGATCGCCGCGGGCCTGCTCGCCAACGTCGACCGGTTCATGTCCGGGTTCTGAGCTCGCCCGGCGGGATGGCCGCGCGCATGCGCAGCGCCAGCACCGTCAGCCAGGTGAACGCGATCGCCACCGCGGCGCGCTGAATCAGTCCCAGCAATGGCGCGGCGGCCTCGGAGATGACGAAGAGAGGCAGGACGGACAGGCCGGTCAGCAGCGAGAAGGCGGCAAAGCCGCGAGCCTCGCCGTCGCGTCGCGAGGCCAAGACGGCGGCCGCCGACACGGCCGCGAAGGCGCATGCAACCGCGGCCAGGTGCAGCTGGGCGTGGAGCGTCCTCAGTGCGTCGTCGGGATCTGTGATCAGCGGCCCCGCCACCAGCGTGCAGGCGCCCGCGAGCCCGATCAACCCCGCCCCGGCCCGCCCGAGCCTCGAGCTCTCCGCCACTCGCCACAGCGCAAATGCGAAAACGATCTCGACCGCGCCGAGCAGCACGAAGTTCACGATCATCACCCAGCCGCTCGCGCCGAGGCTGAGCGCGCTGGCGGGCATGGTCAGCGTGTCGTAGCCGGGGACGTTCAGCCCCAGGACGATCATCACCGCGAACCAGACCGCCGGCCCCAGCGCGGCCGCCGTGGCGGCGGCGCGCAACCGCCCTGCGCCGCTCACGCGAACTCGTCCGGCCGGCAGCGAAGGCACGCGCGGAACCCGTCGCTCCGAGCTGCGGCGGCGGTCAGGTAGAAGCGGAGGTTCTCGCGCTTCGGCGCCAGCGCCGGGCAGCCGGGCCTGCAGTAGATGCCGGTCGATGTGACCGCCGCGAAGAACTCCCCCGCGAGGGCCTCGTCCCTTGTCTCCATCGCTCGGTAGCGCCGATCGAATTCCATCTCGCCTCCTTTGCCGTCGTCCACGCTGATGGAACGCGCGGGATCGGCCGCGCGTGAGGCGAGGGACCGCGGACAAAGTGGGGGGCGTTCGGCCTGCGGTCCTCTTCAGTGCAACCGGAGTTGCAGGATCAGGCCGCTACGGGGCCGCGGCCCGGCGGGACCGGAGGCCTGTCAAACCGCATTGGAATGCGGATTCAGACCCTGCTCTGAGCCGGGTAGCAGTTCCGTCCGACGGATCGGATGGAATGCGGCCGCCCAATCTGTGTTGCAAAGTGGGGCAGAGTGGGTTAGCGTGGCAAACAGAGTTGGTCAATAGGGCCGGGGTGATGAGGCTCCTCCCACCTCACCACCCCGGCCCACTCCGAACCACTCACCTCTAGAGGAAGCCACCTTGTCGTTTCTTGGTCAGTACGAGCACAATCTCGACGCGAAGGACCGCCTCACGGTCCCGTCGAGGTTCCGCGCGGCGTTGGCTGATGGAGTCGTTCTCGCCAAGGGCCTCGACCCCTCTGTCTGGGTGTTCGCGCCCGGTGGCTACGAGAACTTCACGAAGTCGTTCCTCGGCGAGACCAACCCGCTCGGCAAGCGCGGACGCATGCTGCGCCGCCACTTCCACGGTGGCGCCTTCGACGACTCCCTTGATTCCGCCGGCCGGATCCGGCTGCCGAAGAAGCTGATCGAGCACGCCGGCCTGGGCGAGGGCCCCTGCATGATCGTCGGCTCCGACGACTGGTTCGAGATCTGGAGCGGCGAGCGCTGGGCCGAGTACGAGAAGGAAATGGACGCAGAGGTCTCAGACGTCGCGGAGAACCTCTCCGAGAGCGAAGGAGGCTGAGGTGGCCACCGCAACGCACCGCATGGTGGGATCGCAGACATATTCGGCGGCCACAAACACCGCCGCCGCATCGACGAACCTTACGTATGTGCCCCAGGAACACGAGCCCGTACTCGCGACAGAGCTGATCGATGTCCTCGACCCGCACCCGGGCGAGACGTTCGTCGACTGCACCTTCGGTGGCGGCGGTCACTCCCGCCTGATCGCCGAGCGCATCGGCCCCGAGGGAGAGCTGATCGCCGTCGATCGCGATCCTGCCTCCGAGGAGCGCTGGAGCGAGTTTGCCGTGCACGCACCGTCCCGTTCCCGGTTCCTGCGCGCCGACTTCGTCATGGCGCTCGAGGGGCTGCGCGGGGAGGGCGTGCGCCCAGACGGGATCGTCTTCGACCTCGGCATGTCCTCGATGCAGGTGGACGCCTGGGAGCGGGGCTTCTCCTATTCCTATGACGCGCCGCTCGACATGCGGATGGATCCGACCCAGAGACTCTCGGCAGCGACCGTCGTCAACGACTGGCCCCAGGACCGCCTGGCGAACGTGATCCGCGAGCTCGGCGAGGAGCGGCGGGCCGGGTCGATCGCGCGCGAGATCGTCAAGCGCCGCCCGATCGACACGACCGCACAACTTGTTTCCGCGATCAAAGGAGCCATCCCGCCCTCGGAGCGGTTCGGGCGGGGCCATCCCGCCAAGCGCACCTTTCAAGCAATCCGGATCGCCGTGAACGGCGAGCTCGATGCGCTCGATCACGCGCTCCCTCTGGCATGGGACCTCCTGCCGGTCGGCGGGCGCCTCGGCGCGATCTCCTTCCATTCGCTCGAGGACCGGCGCGTCAAGCGCTACCTCGCCGATCGCGCGCGAGGGTGCATCTGCCCGCCGGAGCTACCCGTCTGCGTATGCGGTCGCGAGCCGGAGGCTGAATTGCTCACAAAGCGCGCGATCGCGCCCGGGCCTGAGGAGGTCGAGCGGAACCCGCGCGCCTCCTCGGCGCACCTCCGTGCCGCGCTCAAGATCCGCGAAGAGGAGAGCGCGGGCTGATGGCCGCCGCTGCCACGGCTCGGAAGTCCCACGTGGCGCCGCGTCCGGCGCCGCGACGCAACTCTCGTAGAGCCCGCCCTGCCCCCAGGGCTCCCGCTCGCCAGGCGCCCGCCGCCCGGCTGGTCAGGCCGGCGGTGGCCGGCGCCGCGCTCTTCCCGCAGGCGGCGGTCCGAAGCGCGGGCGCAGTCCGCGACATCTCCGACTCGAGCCTGATCATGCGGCTCACCCGGGGCCGCGGCTGGATCGCCGTCCTGGGCGCGATGCTCGTCGGGATCGTCGCCCTCAACGTCGTCAGCCTCAGCCTGACCGCGGGCTCCGGTGGCAGGTCGCTCCAGATCGACGAGCTGAAGAGCGAGATCTCCGGCCTTCAGGCCCAGATCGACGAGCGGCTCTCGGCAAGCAGGGTCGAGGCCGAAGCTTCCCGCCTGGGGCTCGCCGTACCTCCCCCGAAGGCCATCACCTATCTGAGCGCGAGCGATGGGAGCGCGGAGCGCCTGGCGCACCTGCTGGGCACCGACAGCTTCCTGATGGCGCCGAGCCTGCCTTCGAGCTATCCGGCGCCGGGCACCTCCTACGCGCCGGTCGACACGAGCTCGACCTCTGCTCCCACCACGACCGTGGCGCCGACCACGACCCCCGCCCCGACCGCTGCCGCACCGAGCACCAGCAGCGGATCGGCGAGCGGCACCTCGAGCGGGAGCGGCTCCTCCTCAGGTTCCTCCGGGAGCTCGACCGGAGGCGTGGGGCTCTAGGAGCTACTGGGCATGCGAATGATCGACCGCCGGCTCGGGCTGCTCTTCTGCATCTTCTGCCTGGTCTTCTCGTTTGCAATCGCCCGCTCGTTCTGGCTGCAGGGCGTCAAGGGGGGCAGTCTCCGCGCCGAGGCCCACAGCCAGCAGGTCACGACCGTAACCATCCCGGGCGAGCGCGGCCGCGTGCTCGACCGGAACGGCAAGGTCCTGGCGGCCTCCGAGGACGCCGCCGACGTCGTCGCCACTCCGTACCAGGTCGAGAACCCGGGCCGCACGGCGATCAAGCTGCACGACGTCCTCGGCGAGCCCACCGCTGACCTCCTCAAGGCGCTCTCGGATCGCAGCTCCGGCTTCGCCTATCTCGCCAGGAAGGTGGATCCGAATGTCGCCGCCGAGGTAAAGCAGCTCGACATCGCCGGCATCTCCACCGTTCCGACCAGCAAGCGCCTCTACCCGCAGGGCGAGCTCGCCTCGCAGGTGATCGGGGCGGTCGGCACCGACAACCAGGGCCTGACCGGTCTCGAGCACTCGGAGAACGGCGTGCTCGGTGGGGCCAACGGCGAAGAGGACGTCGTCCACGACGCGGTGGGGAGGCCGCTGCGGATGGAGACCGTCACCCCGGCGAGCGTCGGCGAGGACGTCCAGACCACGATCGACGCCGCGATTCAGGACAAGACCGAGCAGGCGCTCAACGAGGCGGTCCAGCACTACAACGCGAAGGGCGCCACGGCGATCGTGATGAACCCGAACACCGGCGAGGTCCTGGCGATGGCCAATACCCCGGGCTTCGATCCCGGGGACCTCTCGAACGCGACCCCCGATGAGCTGGAGAACCGCGCCACCGGCTTCACCTACGAACCGGGCTCGACATTCAAGGCCTTCACGGTCGCCTCGGCGCTCGAGGACCACGTGGTCACCCCGACCTCGAGCTTCTACCTGCCCTCGGAGATCCACGTCTACGACCGCACGATCGGCGAGGCGGAGGCGCGCCCGCCGGTGACGCTCACGACGGCCCAGATCCTGGCTCAGTCCTCGAACGTCGGTGCGGTGACGATCGGCCTGAAGGAGGGCGCCGACCGCTTCTCCCAATGGATCAACCGCTTCGGTTTCGGACGGCCGACCGACGTCGGCTATCCGGGTGAGGAGCAGGGCATCGTGCCCGCGCGCGACCACTACTCGGGCTCGACGATGGGGAACCTGCCGATCGGCCAGGGCCTCTCGGTGACGCCGATGCAGATGGCGACCGCTTATTCGGCGATCGCCGACGGCGGGATCCTGCGGCGCCCGACACTGATCAAGAGCGTCGGCGGCCAGCCGACCGACCAGAACACCGATCCGCACCGTGTGATCACCCCGAGGACGGCAGCCCAGCTGCGCCGGATGCTCGAGGGAGTGCTCGAGCCGGGAGGTACCGCCTCCGAGGTCAGCGTCCCGGGCTATGTACTGGCCGGCAAGACGGGTACCGCGCAGAAGGTCGAGAACGGCACGTACTCCGACAGCCGCTACGTCGCCTCGTTCGTCGGGTTCGCGCCGGCCGCGCATCCGAAGCTGCTGGTCGCGGTGGTCGTCGACGAGCCTCAGTACGTGCACGTCGGCGGCCAGGTCGCCGCACCGGTGTTCGGGCAGATCGCGGAGTTCGCGCTGCCCTACCTCGGCATCTCCCCGGGCTAGCCCGACCTAGAATCGCGTCGGGATGGAGCTTGGCGAGCTGCTCAGAGCATCGGGTGTTGTCGCGGACCTGCGCGGCGATGCATCCGTGGAGATTCGCGATCTCGCCTATGACAGCCGCCGAGTCGGCGAGGGGACCCTGTTCTTCTGCTTCGCTGGGGAGAGGACCGACGGCCATGACTTCGCGGCGGGGGCGGTCGAGGCCGGGGCGACGGCACTCGTCGTAGAGCGATCACTCGATCTCGACGTGCCCCAGGTGCTCGTCGACGACGCGCGGGCGGCGATGGCTCCGTTCGCGGCGGCAGTCAACGCGGACCCGACCTCCGAGCTGACCGTGGTCGGGATCACCGGCACGAACGGCAAGACCACCACGGCCTTCCTGATCAGGCACCTGCTGGAGTCGGCGGGACGGCAGTGCGGCCTGCTCGGGACGGTGCGGCAGGTGGTCGGCGGCCAGGTCGAGGAGGTCGAGCGAACGACGCCGGAGGCGATCGACCTACAGCGGACCTTCAGCCGGATGCTCGAGAAGGGCGACGTCGCGTGCGCGATGGAGGTCTCCTCACACGCCCTCGTCCTGCATCGCGCGGACGCGATCGACTTCGCCGTCAAGGTCTTCACCAACCTGAGCCAGGATCACCTCGACTTCCACGCCGACATGGAGGACTACTTCGCCGCCAAGCGCCTGCTCTTCTCGAGCGAGGGCGGCGCGCCGATGATCGAGCTCGAGGGTGGCATCTCCGTAGTCAACCTCGACGACCCGTACGGCCAGCGGCTCGCCGAGGAGCTCTCCACCGGGGATGGCGGCGATTGCATCACCTACTCGGCCGCCGGCGGCGCGGCCGATCTGAGCGCCCGCGGGGTCACCTTCGACCCCAGCGGCTCGCGCTTCCTCTGCATGTCGCCCGACGGCGAGCTCGATGTCGAGACGCCCCTCCCGGGCGACTTCAACGTCTCCAACGCGCTGGCCGCGCTAGCCGTCGCCCACGCGCTGGGTTTGGACCTGCGCGAGTCCGCGCGCGCGCTCGCCTCGGCCGAGCAGGTGCCGGGGCGGTTCGAGTCGATCGACGAGGGCCAGCCGTTCGGGGTCATCGTCGACTACGCCCACACGCCGGACTCCCTCGAGAATGTCCTCGGAGCGGCGCGGCGCCTGACAGGTGGCCGGTTGATCTCCGTCTTCGGCTGCGGCGGAGACCGCGACACCGACAAGCGGCCGCTGATGGGCCGAGCCGGGGCCGAGCTTTCCGACGTCGCCGTGGTCACGTCGGACAACCCTCGCTCTGAGGACCCCGCCGCGATCATCGATCAGATTCGTGCCGGGATCCCCGAGCGCCCGCACGCCGAGGTCCTTGTGGAGGGCGACCGCCGCGCGGCGATCGCGCTGGCGCTCGGCCGCGCGGGTGCGGGCGACTCGGTGGTGATCGCCGGCAAGGGTCACGAGCAGGGGCAGGAGTTCGAGGACGGGCGGAAGATCCGGTTCGACGACCGCGACGTGGCTCGCGACGAGCTGCGCAAGCTCAAGGCGAGCGCCGCGAGTTGATCTCGCTCGACGGCGACCGTCTCGCCTCCCTGGCGGGGGCTGAAGTGCTGGCGCGCGGCGGCGACGGCGGGCCGACACGAGCCGTGATCGACTCGCGCGAGGTCCGCGAGGGCGATCTGTTCGTGGGCCTGCCGGGCGAGCGCGCCGACGGCGGTGAGTTCGGCGCCGCCGCACTGCGCGACCGGGCCTGGGGAATCCTCGTCGGCACGCAGTGGGGCCGCGAGCTGGCCGCGCAGCGGCGGGAGGGCGCGGCGCTGGACGGCGCAGGATGGGTTCTGGGCGCCGCGGACCCCCTTGCGTCGTTGCAGTCACTCGCACGCGGGTGGCGGGACGAGCTCGGCGCGCGTGTGGTCGGGATCACCGGGTCGACCGGCAAGACCTCGGTCAAGGACGTCTGCCGGACCCTGCTGCCTGCCCAGGTCCAGGCGAGCCCCGAGAACTACAACACCGAGATCGGCCTGCCGCTTGCCGTGCTGGCGGCCCCTGAGGGGACCGACGTTCTGGTGCTTGAGATGGGGATGCGCGGCCCGGGCCAGATCGCCGAGCTCTGCGCGATCGCGGCGCCGGACGTCGGGGTGATCACCAACGTCGGGCCGGTCCACGTGGAGCTGCTCGGCTCGGTCGAGGCGATCGCGACCGCCAAGGCCGAGATCATCGACGGCCTGCGTGCCGGCGGCACCGCCGTGGTCCCCGCGGAGCCGGGCCCGCTCGAGCCGCATCTCGACCGCGCCCCAAAGCTCCTGCGCTTCGGCCCCGGCGGGGACGTCGCGACGACCTGGGTGCTGGCTGAGGCGGGGGAGACCGACGCCCTGGTTCGCACCCCAGAGGGCGAGCACGCCTTCAAGCTGCCCTTCGTCGAGGCGCACAACCTCGACAATGCTCTGGCGGCGATCGCGGCTGGCGTCGCGCTCGGGTTCCCCCTGGGCGAGATGGCGGATCGGGCGCCCGGGATAGTCTTCTCGCGCCTTCGTGGGGAGCTCGTCGAGCTCCCGGAGAACGCCATCCTGATCAACGACTCCTACAACGCCAACCCGGTCTCCATGCGGGCGGCGCTGGACCACCTCGCCACGCTCGAGGCGGACGGCCGCCGGCTCGCGGTGCTCGGAGAGATGAGGGAGCTCGGCCCGGACGCCGCCGCGTATCACCGCGAGATCGGCAGGCATGCCCGGGAGCGGGGGGTCGAGCTGATCATCGGAGTGGGCGAGCTCGCCGCCGCATACGAGCCGGACCGCCACGTTGACGATGCCGAGGCCGCGGCTGACGCCCTTGCCGACGCGCTGGGCCCCGGCGACGCGGTGCTGGTCAAGGGCTCGCGGGCGGTCGGCCTCGAGCGCGTTGCCGAGAAGCTGACTGAGCGCTAGATGCTCGGCGAAATCCTCATCGCCGGCATGGCCACGATGCTGCTCTGCATCTTCCTGGGCCCGAAATTCATCGAGTACCTCCGGCTCCGGGAGTTCGGCCAGCAGATCCGTGAGGAGGGACCCGAGGAGCACCACGAGAAGGCCGGCACGCCGACGATGGGCGGGCTGCTGATCTTCACGGCGGTCGCGATCCCCTATCTGGTGCTCTCGGACCGCGACACGCAGAGCCTGGCGGTCTTCGGCGTGGCCGTCGGGTGCGCCGCGATCGGCTTCATCGACGACTACCTGAAGATCACGCGGCGCCGCTCGCTGGGGCTGTCCGCTCGCTACAAGCTGCTCATGCAGCTCGCCCTGGCGCTGGGGCTCTGGTACGTCGCGCGCCACACGGTCGGCCTCGACTCGAGCCTCGAGCTGCGCATCTCCCACGCCTCCCTTGACATCCCCGACGCCGTCTACCCGTTGATGATCTTCCTGGTGATCGCGGGATCCAGCAACGCGGTCAACCTCACCGACGGCCTCGATGGCCTCGCCGCCGGCTGCTGCGCGATCGTCCTGCTCGCCTACACGGCGATCACCTTCATCACGACGGGCCAGCACAGCCTCTCGCTGCTGTCGGCGTGCCTGGTGGGCGGCTGCATCGGCTTCCTCTGGTTCAACGCGTTCCCCGCGTCGATCTTCATGGGCGACACCGGGTCGCTCGGCTTGGGCGGCGCGATCGGCGCCCTGGCCGTGATGACACAGACCGAGATCCTCCTGATCATCACGGGCGGGATCTTCGTGATCGAGGCGCTCTCGGTCGCACTCCAGGTCGCCACCTTCAAGATGTTCCGCCGCCGCGTTCTGCTGATGGCCCCTGTCCACCATCACTTCGAGCTGATGGCGTGGTCGGAGACCAAGATCATGCTGCGCTTCTGGATCATCGCCGCGGTCTGCTCGGGGATCGGCTTCACGCTGTATCAACAGTCGATCGGGACGTAGGCGCGACCCCATTCCTGCCACTTCGACGTGGCAGTTGTCTCCCCGGCCCAGGACGAACGGTTCACGGATATTGCCGGCGAGTGCCGGACCAGCGAACCGGATTCGCCCAGGGCGCGGGTGGAGATTGGAGCCCGCCAGACGCGGACCGCCTAGAAGACCCGCCTGAGCAGGTACAGCACGACCAACACCAGGATGATGATGATGAGGATGGTGACGATGGACACGGGGCTCCCTCCCTTCCGAGTTCCGGTTGATGCCCCCTGATAGACGTCCTTGTGCTCGCCCCATCGCATCCCACACAACCCGACTTCTGAAACCCGAAGCGGTTCCGCAGGCACGCCCCAGACTGGGAAGTGCGACCCTGCGGTGCCCACTGGCACCTGAGCGCGATCAGCTCAGCGCTTGGCCTTTTTGCACTTCTTCTTCTTGGCGCTGACCGCGCCCCGCTTGTGCTTTCTCTTGCACCTCTTGTGCGGCGCAGCGGCGTCGGGTGGGCTGGGTGAGCGGCAGACCTGCAGCGGGAAGTCGGGTATTCGCCGGTCGAACTCGCCGCCCGGGCCCGGGTCGCGCGCATAGCCGCCAAGCACGGTGGTTTCGCAATCAGAGAGCGGGACCCGCGGGCTGAAGCCGATCTTCCAGGTGACCGTTCCGCTCACCGTTTGGCCGGCACCTATGGGGCTGCTGCAGGCGAGGGTGTCCGCACCTGGATTTACGGGGACGTCGACCGAGCACTGCGAGCCCGGGACGTTGAACGAAGTTAGGGACAACGTGGAATATCCATCCGGTGGTACGAACCAGATGAAGAACGCACGGCCGCCCGGCAGCGGGTACGTGGTGCCGTCCGGCGGCACGGCGAGCGCGGCGTCACAGGTGAAGCTGAATCCCACCGCGGGCTTATTGTCGACGCAGTTGATGGTGGGGTCCGCCTGCGCGGCCGTGGGCGTCATTGCCACCGCCAATAGAGTCATCGATCCGGCGATGGCACCGGTCACTCGGCTCAAGGGTTCCTCCTCATTCGGCGTGGCATTCGGATCCCCCCGACCGTAATCGCGCACAATGCTACTCGCAGAGCGGCCCTGCGGCTCCCATTTGAAGCTCTTCGTCGCGATTCTGATCGCGGCGAGGCGTCATCGTGCTCGTCGATCTGGCCGTCCTCTCGCGGTTCGGGGGTTGGGGGCGGTGCTCATGTCTCTATGGCCTCTTCTGGCGGGAGGATCAGGCGGAATCGGATGCTTCGCTCTTGGGCGCAAGTCCAAAAGGACGGTCAGGCCGCCAGACGAAAAGCGGCGCCTCGGGGAGCGAACTCCTCGTTTCGAGTGAGCATGTGCCAGATCGCGTGGGCGAGCCGGATCTACGAATCGGTCGACCGCGGGCGCCCCCAGCCACACCGAAGCGGCTGGCGGCAGCCCGCGAGCGCGACTCGATCGACGCTAGCCGACTCCCTTCTCGCAGTTCTTCCTCTTGTCGGCGCCGGCCTGCCCGTAGCAGGCGTCCTTGGCCTTCTGGGGGGGCGCTCCCGGCGTTCCGCCGAAGAGACGATCGTTGCCGGGGCCGCCGAGGAGCCGGTCGGCGTTGGCGCCGCCGATGAGGATGTCCTTTCCCTTGCCGCCCTCGACCTTGTCCTTGCCGCGAGCGCCGCAGAGGACGTCGTTATCGCCGAGACCCAGCACCGTGTCCTTGCCGCCGTTCGCTTGGATCACGTCCGGCCCGTTGGTGCCCTTCAGGGTTTCCGGACCGGGCGTGCCCACGATCGTCGCCTGGCGCCCGTGGCAGGTGCCGGAAAGGGTGCTGCCGCTGGTGAAGCTGCCGGCCTGGATGAAGACCGCCGAGTCGAGCGCCGAGTCGCTGCCGTCGGCGATCGCCAGCTTGATGTGGTTGGTCTGGCCGGCGTTGACCGTGGCTTGACAGGTGAGCACCGTCGTCAAGCCGTCCATCTGGGAGTCGATCGTCGGCGATGGATTGACGTTGTCGCGGAACAGCTCCGGGTGGTGCGGGGTGGTGTCCCCGCCCGGGTTGCCGTTGTTGATCGTGTTCACCGACACCGGCTCGCTCGTGCCCGAGTACCGCGTGAATACCGTGACACCCCCATTTACAGCACTTTGAGCGTCCTTTCGGGCAGAGACAACAGGGGCGGGTTTCGGCTTGTAGAGAGCTATTTGGCTCATTCAAGGGGTTTCAGCATGCCCCGCGAATCAAGAGTCAGGTGATTATGTGAACTCAGGCGAGAAGCCGCGTCCTCCGCTGCCCAAAGGGCCCTTCCTGGTGGTGGGTTTGGCGCGCTCCGGCGCGGCCATCGCGAGCGCGCTCGCCGAGCGTGGCGAGACCGTGATCGGAGTCGATTCCGGCACGCCTGAGGAGGCGGCAGGGCTGGAGGGCTCAGGCGTCGAAGTCAGTTTGGGCGTGGACGGAACACGGCAACTCGATCGTGCTCGAACGGTGGTGAAGAGCCCCGGTGTGCCTCAGGACGCCGCCGCCGTCCAGGGCGCGCGGGAGCGGGGCATCGAGGTCACCGGTGAGCTCGAGCTCGCCTGGCGGTTGATCCCGAACGCGTTCTGCGCCGTCACCGGCACCAACGGCAAGACCACGACGACGGAGCTGATCGGCCACGTCTACCGCAGCGCCGGCCGCCCGGTCGCCGTCGCCGGCAACGTGGGCACGCCCCTCGCCTCGCTCGTCGGCGCGCTCGACCCGGACGCGACCGTGGTGTGCGAGGCCTCCAGCTTCCAGCTCGAGGACACCCACTACTTCGGCCCGGAGTGCGCGGCCTTCATCAACCTCGCTCCGGACCATCTCGACCGCCACGGCACGCTCGAGGACTACCTGGCGGCGAAGCTGAAGATCTTCGCCAACCAGGGCAACGACGACTCCGCCGTCTTCAACGGGCAGACGCCGGAGCTGCAGGGGCGAGACATCGGTGGCTGCGCGCGCCGGATTCGGTTCTGTCCGGCGGAGACGAGCTCCGCGGATCCGGATTGTGAGCTGAGCATGCGCGACGACGTCATCTTCGCCGCCGACGAGCCGCTCCTCCGCGCGGACGAGCTGCAGCTTCTCGGCGCTCACAACGTGGAGAACGCAATGGCCGCCGCCGCGGCGGCGCTCGCCTCCGGGCTGCCGCGCGACGCCGTGGCCGAGGGCCTGCGGACGTTCCAGGGCGTTCGCCACCGCCTCGAACGGGTCAGAGAGCTCGACGGCGTGCTCTACGTCAACGACTCGAAGGCGACCAACGTCGCGTCGGCCCTGGCCGGCATCCGTGCCTTCGACGGCGGCGTGCGGCTGATCGCCGGCGGCCGCCCCAAGCAGGAGAGCTTCACGCCCCTCGCGAAACCCGTGAGGGAGCGCTCCCTCGCCGTCTATCTGGTCGGCGAGGCCGCCAAGCGGATGGCCGCAGAGCTGGCCCCCGCCGCCGAGGCCGGCGTCGAGATCTCCGACCAGGGCACGCTGGAGCAAGCCGTGGAGACCGCGGCCGCCGAGGCCAAACCCGGGGAGGTGGTGCTCCTCTCGCCGGCCTGCGCGAGCTTCGACGCTTTCAAGGACTTCGAGGCGCGCGGCGACCGCTTCCGCGAGCTTGTGGAGCACCTCGCGTGAGCACTGCGAAGACCCGCAAGCCCGCTCCGCCGCCGCTGGAGTACTCGCTGCTCCTCACCGCAACGCTCTGCCTGCTCGCGTTCGGGGCGGTGATGGTCTTCAGTGCCAGCTCCGCGCGCTCGCTGCTGAACAGCGGGGGGAGCGGCTTCTACTACCTCGAGCGAACCGTGATCTTCGGCGCGATCGGGCTGTTCGTGATGAGGATCGCCTCCGTCCGGGGGGTCGCAGCAGCCAGGGTGCTCACCCCGATGATCCTGCTCGGCTCGATGTTCCTGCTCTTCGCGGTTCTCTTGCCTGGAGTGGGGACGACGGTGAACGGCGCGCAGCGCTGGATCGGGGGAGGCCTGGTGCAGTTCCAGCCCTCCGAGCTGGCCAAGATCGCGCTGGTCCTGTACGGCGCCTATCTGCTCTCCGCGGAGCCGAAGCGGACCAGGACGCTCGCCGGCCTCGGGCCGTACCTGCTGATGGTCGGGCTTTCCGTGCTGCTGATCGCCAAGGAGCCAGACCTCGGGACCGCGATCGTCGTCTCCTTCGCCGTCTGCTGCGTCCTCTTTCTCGCGGGCGTCAAGCCGCGGACGCTGGCGCCCGTCGGCGCCGTGATCGCGCTCGTCGCCATCGTCATGGTCGCGATGCAGCCGTACCAGGAGGCGCGCCTCACCGCCTTTCTCCATCCAGGGAGCGACACCACCGGCGCCGGGTTCCAGGCGAAGCAGGCCACCATCGCGGTGGGCTCCGGCGGGCTCACCGGCGTCGGCCTCGGGGAGAGCGTCCAGAAGGCCTCCTACCTGCCCGAGGCCCACACGGACATGATCGCCGCGGTGATCGGCGAGGAGCTCGGCCTCGTCGGGATGTTCGTCCTGGTGGGCCTCTTCGGGATGTTCGGCTACGCCGGCCTGCGGGCGGCGCACCGGGCGCGCGACCGCTTCAGCAAGCTGCTCGCCGCGGGCCTCACTTCGCTGATCATGGCCCAGGCGGCCCTCAACCTGTTCGCGGTGCTCGGGCTCGCGCCGCTGACCGGAGTACCCCTGCCATTCGTCTCATATGGAGGGACCAGTCTCGTGATCACGCTCGCGGCAGCGGGCCTGATCCTGAACGTGGCCCGTCGACCCGCACAGGCTGCGGCGCGCAGCGGCTCCGGCCGCGGCACCTCCGCGCGCCCTGCGAGACTGCGCGTGGTGGAGGGCGGAACCAACACCAGAAGAAAGCGCTCAACGAGTGGCACGAGTCGTGATAGCGGCCGGCGGCACGGCGGGGCACGTCGTTCCGGCGATCGCCGTCGCCGACGCGCTTCGGGCTGAGGGCGCCGAGGTCAGCTTCCTCGGGACGCGCGAGCGCGCCGAGGCGGATCTCGTCCCCGCGGCCGGGTACGAGATCGACTTCCTGCGCGTCAGCGGCCTGGATCGCCGGAACCCATTGAAGGCGGCAGTCGCGGCCGTTCGCGCCGGCCGTGCGGTCGGCGCCGCCCGCCGCGCGCTTGAGCGGCGCCGGGCCGATGTGGTGGTTGGTGGCGGCGGCTACGTCGCCGGGCCGGCCGGTCTCGCCGCGGTCAGGATGGGGCTGCCGCTGGTCCTGACCGAGGCCGACAGCCACCTCGGCCTCGCCAATCGCCTGCTCGCCAGGCGGGCGGAGCGCGTCTGCCTGGCCTTCCCGATCCCCGGACGGGACGGCTGGCCATATGTGGTGACCGGCAGGCCGGTGCCCCGGCCGGTCCTGGAGGCGGACGCGACCGTTGCCCGCCGCCGCTTTGGGATCCCGGAGCCCGCCGACTGCGTCACCGTCGTGGGTGGCAGCCTCGGCGCCCGCTCCATCAACCTCGCCGCCTTCGACGCCTTCCCGCACCTTCCGGGCGACCACGTGGGCCAGCCGTGGGTTTTGCACATCGTCGGCCGCCGTGACTATCCGGAGTTGCGGCGCCGCTGGGACGAAGAGGGCAGGCCGGAGCGCTACACGCTGCTGCAGTACGAGCCCGACCTCGGCGATGTGCTGGCCGCCGCCGACCTGGTCGTCGCCCGGGCCGGCGGCTCCGTGATGGAAATCGCGGCCGCGGGCCGTCCCGCCATCCTGATTCCGTATCCGCATGCGACGGCCGACCATCAGACCACCAACGCCCGCTGGATGGCAGATGGCGGCGCGGCGGTCGTGATTCCGGATCGAGATCTGACCCCGGAGGGGCTCAGCGCCGCGATCGCCGAGTTGCTCGGCGACGAAGACCGCCTGCGGGAGATGGGGATCGCCGCACGCCGCCTTGCCAAGCCCGACGCGGCCGAGCGGATCGCCCGTGAGGTGCTCGGAGCCGCGAATGCCTGAGGGTATGGACGGGCGCCGGCTCCACTTCATCGCGATCGGCGGTGCCGGCATGAGCGGGCTCGCGCTCGTCTGCCGCCGGCTGGGCGCCGAGGTGAGCGGCTCCGACCGCGCCGAGTCCTCATACATGGAGCGCCTCCGAGCGGCCGGGATCGAGCCGCATCTGGGCCACGACGCAGGCCAGGTCCCCGCGGACGCGGACGTGGTCGTCTCGACGGCCGTCCCGGAGGACAACCCCGAGCTGGCGGTCGCTCGAGAGCGCGGTCAGCGCGTGATCCACCGCGGTGCGCTCCTTGCCGAGCTGTGCTCCCGGCGCCGCCTCCTGGCGATCGCGGGAACCCACGGCAAGACGACCACGGCGGCGATGTGCATCTGGGCGCTGCGCGCGACCGGCGCCGACCCGGCCTTCTTCCTCGGCGGCGAGCTCCCAGGTGCCGCCGCCGATGGCGAGCCCACCAACGCGGGCTGGGGGGAGGGGGATTGGGTCATCGCCGAGGCAGACGAGAGCGACGCCAGCTTCCTGAAGCTCCAGCCGGAGGTGGCGGTGATCACCAACCTCGAGCTCGACCATCACTCCCGCTGGAGCTCACTCGCGGAGCTCTCCGAGGCGTTCGCCGCCTTTGCCTCACCGGCCGCGGCGCTCGTCATGGGCGCGGACGTTCGCCTGCCTGGGCGGGAGGGCCAGCCCATCGTTCGCTTCGCCCTCGAGGCCGCAGCCGGAGAGCTTTCATCGGAGGCAGAGCTGCTCGCCACCGGCATAGAGGCCGAGCCAGGCGGCGGCAGTCGCTTCCGGGCGCGCGGGGCCGGAATCGACGTCGAGGTCTCCCTGCGGGTTCCGGGGCGGCACAACGTCGCCAATGCACTCGCGGCACTCGGGGGGCTCTCCCTCGGCTCCCCGGACATCGAGGCATGCGCGAAGGCGCTCTCGGACTTCCCAGGAGTCGCTCGGCGGCTGGAGCTGAAGGGCCAAGCTCGCGGCGCCCGGATCTATGACGACTACGCCCACCATCCGACGGAGGTCGCGGCCACCCTCGAAGCCGCACGCGACCTGAAGCCTCGGCGGCTGATCGTGGCATTCCAGCCCCATCTCTACTCCCGGACCAAGGCGCTTGCCACAGAGTTCGGCGCGGCCCTTGCTGCAGCGGATGAGGTTGCTGTCCTGGACGTCTACCCGGCCCGCGAGGAGCCGGTTGGCGCCCTCGCCGGCGTCAGCGGAATGATGGTCGCGAGTGCAGCCGCGGACCACGCCCGCGGAGGCCGCGTCTGGTGGCTGCCGACGGCGGAGCTCGCGGCCCAGGCCCTGCGGCCGCGGCTCGGTGACGGAGACGTCCTGATCACGATCGGGGCTGGTGACGTCTACAGGCTGGCGGAGGATCTCGTAGACGGAACGGAGAGCGGATGAGCGCGCCGGAGGGCGTCGAGCGGAACTATCCGCTCTCGCGGCTCACCACGGTGCGTGCCGGTGGCTCCGCGGACTTCTTCGCCCGCCCTGACACCGAGAACCGCGTGGTCGAGCTGCTCGCGTGGGCGCAGGACGAGGAGCTCCCGGTGGGCGTCGTGGGGTCGGGCTCGAACCTGCTCGTCTCCGATGAGGGCTTTCGCGGCCTGGTGATGAAGCTAACCGGCGGGCTTACCCGGGTGGAGCGCGACGGCACCCGGATCGTCTGCGGCGGAGGCGCCCGCCTGCCCTCGGCCGCGGCCAAGGCGGCGGGCTGGGGCCTGATGGGGCTGGAGTTCGGGGTGAACATCCCGGGGACCGTCGGCGGAGCCGTGCGGATGAACGCGAACGCCTACGGCGGAGAGCTCGGGCGAGTGCTCGACCGGGTCACCATCTGCACCCCGAGCGGATCCGAGGAGCGGCGGCCCGAGGACCTCGGGTTCCGCTACCGCGGATCGAACCTCGCCGATCGCGACGTGGTCGCGCTCGCCACCTTCGCCCTCGCCGACGCGAATCCGGCCGACGTGAAAGCGACCATGGCGGATATGCGGCGCAGGCGAAAGGAGGCCCAGCCCTCGGGCATCAAGACCTTCGGGTCGACCTTCATGAATCCGGACGATCCCCGGGCGGACGGTCGCTCCGCAGGGCAGCTGCTCGACGCGGCGGGGTGCCGGGGGCTCCAGGTCGGAGGAGCCCGTCTCTCCCCGAAGCACGCGAACTTCGTCGAGAACACCGGCGGCGCCAGCACCTCCGACATCCTCGAGGTGATGGCCGAGGCCCGGCGCAGGGTCCACGATCGCTTCGGGGTCGTTCTGGAGCCCGAGGTGCAGGTCCTGGGGGAGGTGAGCTGGCCGAAGGGATGGCGACTCGAGCCGTAAGCCAGACGCGGCCGGGCCGGCGAGCCCGCCCCAGGAGTGCGCCGGCGCCCCGAGGGGCCGTCCTCCGCCGCAGGCTGCTCGCGGCCGCTGTGGTGCTGCTGTTCCTCTACGGCGGCTACATGCTCTGGTTCCGGAACCTCTCCTGGTTCGCGATCGACGACGTCGCCGTCAAGGGGGCGACGACCAACGAGCGCGAGATCAAGTCGGCGGTCGAGCAGGCGGCTACCGACATGACCACCCTCCACATCAAGGACGGTGAGCTCCGCGACGCCGTGGCCCGCTTTCCCACCGTGGCCTCGGTGGCGGCCAGCACGAGCTTCCCTCACGGCCTGCAGGTGACGATCACCGAGCGGCTCCCCGTCGCCTTCATCCAGGTCGCGGGCCGGCGGACAGCGGTATCGGCCGACGGCTATCTGCTGACCGGAGCGGACTTCGACGCCAAGGCGCTTCCGCGGATCGAGGGAGCGGCTGCGCACGGGGTGCGCCTCGATGACGACGCGGCGGCGCAGGCAGCCATCCTCGGAGCCACTCCGGGGCCGCTCCGAAACCGCATCACGGCCTCGACCTGGGACGAGGCTCGGGGTGGTGTCGTGGTCGACCTGAACAACGGCCCCGAGATCCGCTTCGGGGACGGCTCGAGGGCCCACGACAAGTGGGTGGCGGCCGTCGCAGTGCTCTCGAGCGACCAGCGGGGCTCGCCGTCCTACCTCGACGTGAGCGTGCCCGATCGCCCCGTCTCCGGCGGCTGAGCGCGGCCGTACAGCCGCGCCGGACGCGCCTGCAACGAGCCATGCACGCTGATTTCCGCCTTTTGCGGGCGTGAAGGGTTCCGGAGCGAGGGCTGGAAGCGCCACTCCGGAAATACGTCATTTGCAGGCATTTCACTGTGCCTCAACCAAGTCTGGACCTCGACCTCGACACTAGACTCACCCCGGGGCAACCCTCAAGGCGGACTTGAGACTGCAGGCTTGCGCGGTGCAGGAAACCGCGTACCCTGTTCGTAAATCGGTACTGCCCCTCGACCGAATCAGCGGCGAGGGGCTCGGAGCAGGACCAACCATGGAAACGTCATATCTGGCCGTAATCAAGGTCGTCGGAGTGGGTGGCGGCGGTTCAAATGCCGTCAGCCGGATGGTCGACGCGGGTCTCCGCGGCGTTGAGTTCGTCGCGGTCAACACCGATGCCCAGGCGCTGCAGGCGTGTGACGCCGACGTCAAGATCGGGATCGGCCACAACCTGACCAAGGGCCTCGGCGCGGGTGCGAACCCCGAGGTCGGCGCCGGCGCGGCCGCCGAGTCACGCGATGAGATCAAGGACGCGCTGAAGGGCGCGGACATGATCTTCATCACCTGCGGCGAGGGTGGCGGCACCGGAACGGGCGCCGCCCCGGTGATCGCAGAGATCGCCAAGCAGGAGATCGGAGCCCTCACCGTCGGCGCTGTCACGAAGCCCTTCGAGTTCGAGGGCAAGAAGCGCATGGCCCAGGCCGAGGAAGGAATCGACCGGCTCCGGCGCGAGGTCGACACCCTGATCACCGTTCCCAACGAGAAGCTCTTGCAGATCGTCGAGCGCAGAACAACCATCCTTGAGGCCTTCCGCGAGGCCGACGACATCCTGCGCCAGGGCGTCCAGGGCATCACAGACCTGATCACGATCCCCGGTCTGATCAACCTCGACTTCGCCGACGTCCGCCTGGTCATGCACCAGGCCGGCTCCGCGCTGATGGGCGTCGGTACGGGCACCGGCGAGAACCGCGCGGTCGAGGCAGCCAAGGCGGCCATCACCTCGCCTCTGATCGAGGAGCAGATCGACGGCGCCAAGGGCATGCTCCTGAACGTCACCGGCGGCGAGGACCTCGGCCTCTTCGAGGTGAACGAGGCGGCGCGCTTGTGCATCCAGGCCGCCGACGCCAACGCCAACATCGTCTTCGGAGCTGTGGTCGACTCCTCGATGCACGAGGAGGTCCGAGTCACCGTGATCGCGACCGGGTTCGAGGGCTTCGAGATGATCGCCCGGGCGCCGGAGTTCGCGGCCCGAGCGGCGGAGCGCCGCCCGGCGGCGGTCGGCCGCAGCCGCGAGACGCTCTCGGATCTGCGGATCTCTGAGTCCGAGATCGACGTCCCGGACTTCCTGAAGTAGCTTCGCGCTAGCCCCCGCGCAGCGCCCGGCGCGCCTGTTCCTCCTCGTGGGGAAGGAAGAACTCCATGCGCGTCGCCTTTCCGTCGTCGTCGAAGGTCCAGAGCGTCCAGGACTCGATCTCGACCTCAATCCCGCTTGCGGCCCCGCGGGCGCTCGCACGCTGGCGGACGAGGACCCTGTTTCCAGCGGCCTCGAATTCATCGGCTCCGCTGCCGGCGCCGCGCGCTCTCGTGATCTGACGCGTCAGGACGCGCTGACAGACGGTCTCGAATGCCAGCAGCTCGACCTCCTGCGAGTCGAACGCGTCCGGCTCCATCCAGGCGCGGACCGCCTCGGCCCCACGCAGCTCCGGCAGCCCGCCGGGACGCACGTAGACGATGTCGGGGGCGGCCAGCTCGATTGCCGTGTCGAACTTGCCGCGGTTCAGCGCGTCGTTGTTGCGGCGAAGCAGCTCGATCATTTGCTCCTCGGTCAGGCCCATGCCCCGCAGTATCGTCCTGAGCCGTGGAAGCGGGGACGCTGAAGAGGACGCCGCTGTATGAGGCCCACGTCGCCGCAGGCGCGAAGCTGGTGCCGTTCGCCGGCTGGGAGATGCCTGTCGAGTACGACGGGATCAAGGCCGAGCACCTTCGGGTTCGCAGCGACTGCGGCGTCTTCGACGTCTCCCACATGGGCGAGATCGAGACGGAGGGGCCGCAGGCGGTCGAGCTGCTGCAGCGGCTGCTCTCCAACGACGTCTCGAAGATCCACGTCGGCGGCGCGCAGTACTCCTGTCTCTGCCGCGAGGACGGCGGTGTCCTCGACGACCTCTTCACCTACCGGCTGGGCGAGGAGCGGTATCTGACCGTGACGAACGCCGCGAACCACGTGCGCGATCTCGAGTGGTTCGAGGCGCATGCGGTCGAGTTCGAGGCGGAGGTCCGCGACCGGATCGACGCCTACGCGATGCTGGCCGTTCAGGGCCCAGAGGCACGGCAGATCGCCTCGCGGCTGACCGAGGGCGAGCTGCCGCCGCGATTCAAGACAGCCGAGCTGCCGGTGGCCGGGTGCCCGGCCCTCGTCTGCGGCACCGGATACACCGGCGAGGACGGGGTGGAGCTCCTCACCTCGCCGGGGGACGCGAAGACGGTCTGGGACGCGCTGATCGGGGGCGGTGCGGGACCCGCGGGCCTGGGCGCTCGCGACACCCTGCGACTGGAGGTCAACTACTGCCTCTACGGCAATGACCTGAGCGAGAAGCGCACGCCGATCGAGGCAGGGCTGGGCTGGTGCGTCAAGGAGGACACCGGGTTCGTCGGCTCCGAGGCGTGCCGGCGGGTCAGAGATGAGGGTCCGGAGGAGGTGCTCGAGCCTTTCGTGATCACCGGGGCGGGGATCCCCAGGCAGGGCAACCCGATCGTCTCCGGCGACGAGAAGGTCGGCGTGGTCACGAGCGGGACGATGTCGCCGTCGCTCGAGGTCGGCATCGGCATGGGTTATGTCGTCAGGGACCTGGCGCAGCCGGGGACCGCCATTGAGATCGACGTCCGGGGCAAGCGCCGGCGGGCCGAGATCCGCGAGCGGCCGCTCTACTCCAAGGACGGATAGGTTTCCGGCGTGGCTGACGAGAGTTATCCCGACGACCTTCGCTACCACCCCGAACACGACTGGGCACGGGTAGAGGGCGATCAGGCGACGTTCGGCGTCACCTGGTACGCGCAGGACGCGCTAGGCGAGGTGGTCTTCTACGAGCCGCCCGAGGTCGGTAAGGAGCTCAAGAAGGACGAGGCCTACGCGGAGGTGGAGTCGGTCAAGGCGGTGTCCGACGTCTACGCCCCGCTCTCCGGCGAGGTCACCGAGGTCAACTCAGCGCTGTCGGAGAACCCGGAGAAGATCAACGGGGACCCCTACGGCGAGGGCTGGATGGTGAAGGTGAAGCTCTCCGATCCCTTGGAGTCGGACCAGCTGATGGACGCCGCCGCGTACAAGAAGCTCCTAGAAGACTCCGACTAGGCTGGAAACCATGAGGCCGTCGCTGTGAGCGGCCAAGCGCTTGGACTCGCCGCCTCGGTTTTCCTCGCGTGCGCGGTCGAGGCGGTTGAGGCCCTGACCATCGTGTTGGCCGTCGGAACGACTCGCAGCTGGCGCTCCTCGCTGCTAGGCGCCGGAGCCGCCGTGCTTGCGCTGGTCGCCGCGACCGCGATCGTGGGCCCCGGGCTGACCTCGCTGCCGATCGACACACTGCGACTCGTTGTGGGTGGCCTGTTACTGGTCTTCGGGCTGCAGTGGCTGCGTAAGGCGATCCTTCGAGGCGCCGGCCTCAAGGCCGAGCACGACGAAGGCGAGATCTTTCTCGAGGAATCCGCGGCCGCTCGGGCAGCTGGGGACACCACCGACGAGTTCGATGCATACGCGTTCACGATTGCCTTCAAAGGGGTCCTCCTCGAAGGGCTGGAGGTGGCCTTCATCGCCCTCACCTTCGGTGCAAATCAGGATCGCCTTGGTTTGGCGGCGGTCGCGGCGGGCGCCGCAGTTGTCGTGGTGGCAATACTCGGCGTCGCGGTCCGCGCCCCTCTTGCACGGGTCCCGGAGAACGCGATGAAGTTCAGCGTCGGAGTGATGCTGACCACATTCGGGATCTTCTGGGGCGCTGAAGGTGCCGGCGCCGAGTGGCCGGGGGGAGATGCGGCCCTGCTCGTGCTGGCTCCGACGGTGCTGATCTTCTCCCTCCTCTTGGTCAGGCTGTCCCGCGCGCCCGCTGCCGGCGGACGGGCGGTGCAGGCATGAGGCGGATCGTCGAGGCCGCGGCGGGGGTATGGGTGTTCATCGCCGGCGATGATTGGGTGACCGCAGTGGGCGTAGTTGCCGCCCTCGGTCTGACCGGTCTGATCAGCGGAACGAGCGCGGGCTGGTTCGTCATGCCCATCGCCGTCGGGTTCCTGCTCGCGCTCTCGATCCTGCGGGAGTCAAGGAAGCGCCGCCACGGCTGAGGCCCTTGGCTATCCTGCGTCGCCGAGCGATGAGGCTCGCTCCTAACCGCGGTTAGCGCCGCTGATGGCCTCTACGTCGATGTCAACGACACGAGGAGGTCCTCGGTGACGTATGCCTTCGTCGCGATCTTCGGCGCCGCCGGTGCGGTCAGCCGATACTGGCTGGACGGCCGGATCAGCGAACTCACTCACGGCCAGTTCCCCTGGGGGACGTTCGTGATCAACGTCGCCGGTGCCTTTGCTCTCGGCCTATTGGTTGCCGTCACCACGGAGCGGCTGCTCCCGCACCCGAACTGGCGCGTGGCGCTCGGCATCGGCTACCTCGGCTCCTTCACGACGTTCTCGACCTACGCCTACGAGAGCGTCAAGCTCGCCGAGGACGGCGCGGTGGGGCTCGCTCTGGTGAACTCCGTGGGGATGGTGGCCATCGGCATGCTGGCGGCGTTCACGGGACTGGCGCTCGGGAGGACGCTGTGAAGCTCGAGGGCGAGGGCAAGCTGCTCCGGATCTTCATCGGCGAGTCAGACAAGCACGGCCGCAAGCCGCTCTATCAGGCGATCGTCGAGATGCTTCGCGAGGAGGGGATGGCCGGGGCGACCGTGCTGCGGGGAATCGAGGGCTTTGGGGCCAACTCTCACCTCCATACGGCCCGCATCCTGCGCCTCTCCGAGGACCTGCCGATCGTGATCGAGGTCGCCGACCGGGCGGACCGGATCGAGGCGATCATGCCGAAGATCGACGAGATGGTTACCGAGGGCATGGTGACGCTCGAGCGCGTTGAGGTCGTCAGCTACCGGGCCCAGGAGAAGGGCGATTAGCCGGAGCGGTCCACGCGGCCCATCGGTGGCCGTCACTACGATGAGTCGTCCGTGAGCCGGTACACGTCCGCAACCGACGAGGACCGTCGCGAGATGCTCGACGCCATCGGCGTCTCCTCGATCGACGAGCTCTTCGAGACCATTCCCGAGGCCGTCCGCCTCGGCCGTCCGCTCGAGCTGCCGGACGGCAAGCCCGAGACGGAGGTCTACGACCGGCTCGCCGAGCTGGCCGCGCGCAACGCGCATGCCGAGGCCGAGACGAGCTTCCTGGGCGCCGGCATGTACGACCACTACGTCCCGGCGATCGTCGACGCGATCACCAGCCGCTCGGAGTTCCTCACCCCGTATACGCCGTACCAACCTGAGATCTCGCAGGGCGGCCTCCAGGTGATGTTCGAGTTCCAGACCGCGATGTCGGAGCTCACAGGGCTGCCGGTCTCGAACGCCGCGCTCTACGAGGGCCCGTCCGCGGTCGCCTCCGGCGCGTATCTGGCCATCGGGGCCACCGGGCGCAAGAAGCTCGTCGCTTCGCGTGGCCTGCACCCGCACAGCCGCGAGTCGCTGCTCACCTACGGGGAGGGATTCGGGACGGAGCTGGTCGAGGTCCCGCTCTCCGGCGGGGTGACCGACGCCGCTGCCCTGGCCGACGCGATCGACGACCAGACCGCCGCCGTCTTCCTCCAGCAGCCCAACTTCCTGGGCGCGGTCGAGGACATCGAGGCGCTGGCTGCGAAGGCGAAGGAGAACGGTGCGCTGGTGATCGTCGCGTGCGATCCGGTCGCGCTTTCGATCCTGAAGCCGCCGGGTGAGTGCGGCGCCGACGTCGCTGTCGGCGAGGGTCAGCCGCTCGGCAACCGTCTGGATTACGGCGGGCCCTCGTTCGGGTTCTTCTGCGCGACGGAGGAGCACATCCGCCGCATGCCGGGGCGAATTGCCGGGGAGACCACCGACGTCGACGGCCGCCGCGGCTTCGTACTGACGCTGCAGACCCGCGAGCAGCACATCCGCCGCGAGAAGGCGACGCACAACATCTGCACCGCGCAGGCGCTCAACGCGCTGGCAGGGATGGTCCATCTGGCCTGGCTCGGCAAGCGCGGCTTCGTCGATCTCGGGGAGCTGCTGGTTCGCCGCACCGCGTACGCCCGCGAGCGCCTGACGCAGGTGGACGGGGTAGAGCTGCTGCACGATGCCCCCGTCGTCCGTGAGTTCGCGGTTTCACTGGATGCGCCGGTGGCGCAGGTGCTGGACCGCTGCGCTGTGGATGGAATCGGGGCCGGCTATCCGCTCGGCCGCGACTATCCGGAGTACGAGAGCGGTCTCTTGGTCGCGATCACGGAGCGGCGAAGCAGGGAGGACATCGACCGGCTGGCGGATGCGCTCGGCCGCGCAGTCGCAGACCTGCGCGGATCCAGGGTTGCAGAGGGGGTGGCCTCGTGAGCGAGAAACTGACCGCCGCCGGCCCCGAGCTCACCGAGACGCCGATGCAGCGCGACCGCGCGACGACGATCTACGAGCGCTCGGTCGAGGGCCGCCGGGCGGCGACGCTGCCAGAAACCGGGGTCGACGAGCGCCCGCTCGACGAGCTCATTCCCAAAAATCTCCTGCGCTCTTCCCCCGCGGAGCTCCCCGAGGTCTCCGAGCCCGAGATCATTCGCCACTACAACCGGCTCTCGCGGCGGAACTTCGACCTCGACACGGGCTTCTACCCGCTGGGCTCGTGCACGATGAAGCACAACCCGCGCCTGAACGAGCGGGTGGCGGCGCTGCCAGGCCACGCGCGGCTCCATCCCGCCCAGGAGCCGAAGCGGGCGCAGGGCGCCCTCGAGCTGATGTGGCTGCTCCAGCGGTCGCTGTCCGAGATCTGCGGGCTGCCGCACGTCAGCCTCCAGCCCTCGGCGGGCTCCCATGGCGAGCTGGCGGGCCTGCTCCTGACGCGCGCCTACCACGCCGACCGCGGCGAGATCCGCACCAAGGTCCTCACCCCGGACACCGCTCACGGCACCAACCCCGCGACGGTGACGATGGCCGGCTACGAGGTCGTGAAGCTCGCCTCCAACGAGAAGGGCGGGATCGACCTCGACGACCTTCGCGCGAAGGCCGGCGACGACACCGCCTGCCTGATGCTCACCAACCCCAACACCCTCGGGCTCTTCGACGAGAACATCGAGGAGATCGCCTCGATCGTCCACGAGGCGGGCGGCACCCTCTACTACGACGGCGCGAACCTGAACGCGATCATGGGCCGCTCGCGGCCGGGTGACATGGGCTTCGACATCGTCCACGTCAACCTGCACAAGTCCTTCTCGCAGCCGCACGGCGGCGGAGGCCCCGGGGCCGGCCCGATCGCCTGCAGCGACCGGATCGAGCCCTTCCTGCCGCGTCCGCAGGTCGTCCGCCGCGAACCCCAGAACGGGGGCGAGCCGTCCTTTGCCCTGGACTTCGACCGGCCCAAGTCGATCGGCCGCCTGCGCGGCTTCCAGGGCAACTTCGGCGTCTTCGTGCGCTCCTACGCCTACATCCTCAGCCTCGGCGGTGACGGCCTGCAGGAGGCCTCTGAGACCGCGGTGCTGAACGCCAACTACCTGCTCGCGAAGCTGAGTGAGGGAAAGGCGGGCAAGTACGTGCCGGTCGCCTTCGGCCAGCGCCCGATGCACGAGTTCGTTCTCTCGGGAGCGCCCGCGAAGAAGGAGCTCGGCATCAAGACCCTCGACATCGCGAAGCGCCTGCTCGACTTCGGCATGCACCCGCCGACGGTCTACTTCCCGCTGCTGGTCGATGAAGCGTTGATGGTGGAGCCCACCGAGACGGAGACGCGCGAGACGCTCGATACGTTCGCCGAAGCGATCGAGGCGATCCTCGAAGAGGCGGGCGGCGATCCCGGGATCGCGCAGGGCGCGCCTTACACGACCCCGGTCCGCCGGCTCGATGAGGTTGCGGCCAACCGGAATCCGGTCGTTCGACAGCCTCTGTAGTGCCGCGGGGCGCCCACCGCTGATCCCTAATCGGGTTGCTCCTGGCGGAGCACCCTCACATTAAGGCGGTGGGCGCACCGTCGCCTGGATCACTATCCGCTGATGACCCTGACGATGGGGACCTTCAGCGCCGTGATCTCGGCGTGATTTATGTTCGCCGCCTGGGTCGACGAGCAGAGCAGCTGCGCGGTCGTGGCGGTCTTGGCCTGGCCCGCCACATCCATGGACACGCTGCTCTGGTCGGAGATCGTTCCGGTGCCCACGAACGTGTCGGACTGATCCTGGCCGACGCCGTTCAGACGCAAGACACACTGGATGTTGGCGCCCGCGGCGTTCTGCCGAACGTCGAACGTGCTGGTCACGTCGTAGCTGCCCTGGCCGAGGCTCAGAGTCCCCAGAGTCGTCTGCGACGTGCTCAAGTTCGGCGCGCCGGCGATCGTGAGCTGGGTGACGTTCGTCTTCTTGGCGATCGTCTTGTTCACCTTCTTGCCGCTGATGCCGCTGGTGCCCGCGATCACCGGGGTGATCAGCAGAGCGCTGGCGAGCACCGCCGCCAGGGCTGCGGGCACGATCCAGCGACCAGCCCCTGACTTCAGAAACCGCATCGATTCCTCCTCTTTAGTTACCTCGCCCCCGAATAGCGAGGACGCCTGCCGCGCACCCTTAAGGAGCGCCCGGACGCATTCACGGGGTGAGTCCGGCTATTCGGCGTCGAGCGCGCCGATGTCCGGCAGCTTCTGCTTCGTGGAGAGCACCGGCTCGAACAGATCGCCCTCCTTCTCCACGCGCTTGATGGCGGCCGGGATCTCGAAGCGGAGCTTGTCCGGATCGCCGCCCTTGGCGGTGCGCTCGACCTCCCGCCAGCGGAGGGGCATGGACGCGGTCGGGTGCTCGCGCGCTCGGAGGGAGTAGACGGCGATCGTCGTCTTCTTCTGGTGGTTCTGGCTCCAGTCGACGAACACCTTGCCGCGCCGGTCGACCTTGGCCATCTTCGAGACGACCTCCTCCGGCGTCTCCTTTTCCAGAAGCTGGGCCACCGCCTTGGCGAAGGGGCTCGTCTGCTCGTAGGTGACCTTCGTGTTCAGCGGGAAGTAGACCTGGAGGCCCTTTCCGCCTGAGACCTTCGGGAAGCCCTCGAGGCCGAAGGCCGCGAAGAGCTTCCGCACCCGCAGAGCCACCTTGCAGCACTCGACCAGCCCGGCCGGGGCGCCCGGGTCGAGGTCGAAGGCGAGAACGGTCGGCTGCTCCATGCGCGTGGCCTTGGAGAGCGAGGGATGGAGCTCCAGCGCCGCGAGCTGTGCCATCCAGGTGAGGGTGGGAAGGTCCTGGCACATGCAGAAATCGATCTCACCGGCCCGCCGGTCGACGTAGATCGGCGTGGTCTTCACCCACTCCGGACGGTGCTTGGGGCAGTTCTTCTCGAAGAAGGAGGTCTGGGGCTTGCCGACGCCCTCGGGAAACCGCCGCAGAGTCAGCGGACGGTCCTTGAGGTGCGGCAGGATCGCGTCCGCGACCCGCGCGTAGTAGTCGATCACCTCGGCCTTGGTGGTCTTGGTCTTCGGGTAGAGGACCTTGTCGAGGTTGGTCAGCTTGACCTTGCGCCGACCAATCGTTACTTCCTGCGCCTTGGCTATGCCTTTGCCTTCTTGCGCGACGCGGGCTTCTTGCGGCCGTTGGAGCTCGAGGAGCTCTTCGACTTCGAGGCGCTCTTCGACTTCGAGGTGCTCTTCGACGACGAGGACTTCGCCTTGGGCTTCGGCTTCGACCCCTTGCCGTTCGAGGCGGTCTCCTCGCCCTTCACCGCGGCGAGGCTCTCCTCGAGGGCGGCCATCAGGTCCGGCGCCTTGGTCGGCTTCGGCTCCTCGGTGGGCGCGCTGACGACCTCCTTGCCGGCGGCCTTGCGCTCCAGCAGGTCGAGCAGCTCCTCGCGGTACTCGTCGCGGTAGCTGTTCGGCTTGAAGTCGCTGGTGAGGGATTCGATCAGCTGCTTGGCCATCTCCAGCTCGCGCTGGTCGGGCTTCTTCGGCTTCTCCTCCTCGAAGACCTCGCCGTCGAGGTCGCCGGGGGAGGTGACCTCGTCGTGAAAGCGCATCGTGGTCAGGGTCAGGACGTCGTCCATCGGCCGGATCGCGGCCAGGTGCTCCTTGTTGCGGAGCACGAAGCGGGCGACGGCGACCTTGCGGGAGTCCTTCATCGCCTGGACCAGCAGCGCGTAGGCGCGTGCGGCGCCCTTGTCGGGCCCGAGGAAGTACGGCTGCTCGAAGTAGATGGGGTCGATGTCGTCGAGATCGACGAAGTCCTGGATCTCGATCGCGCGGCTGCGCTGCGGCTCGAGGTCGGAGAGCTCGTCCTTGGTCAGTACCACGTACTGGTCCGGCGCGTACTCGTAGCCCTTCACGATCTTGTCGTAGGGGACCTCCTTGCCGTCGGACTCGGCGACGCGCTTGTGCTTGACGCGGGAGCCGTCGCCCTCGCGCAGCTCGCGAAAGCGCACGGTCTGCTTGGACACCGCGCTGTAGAGCTTCACGGGCACATTCAGAAGCCCGAAGCTGATCGATCCACTCCATATAGCTCTAGCCACGCTCAATCACCTCGATCCGAATCCTTCGACATTGCGGAGATTACCCCTGGGATGCTCTCGTCAACCGGGCGCTCTCTTGCGCCCCTGCCCAGTAGACGGCCGCGACGGGTCGAACTAATCGGTCTGGGGGAATTCGTTGACCACCTCGCGGGGGTCCTTGTCGTCGCGCATACCCTTGAAGGCGGGCTGGCGCAGGGTTCCCTCGTTGGTCCACTCCGTCCACGAGACCTCGCAGACGAGCTCCGGCTCGCACCAGACCGCGAAACGGGCCTTAGGCCCCGCCGGCGCACCGATGTCGAACGGCCTGTCGGGGCGCTCCCGCTTGCGGAGCTCCTTCGTCAGGAACTCGAGGTCGCTCTCCTTCAGTCCCGAGCCGACGCCGCCGGCGAAGCGCAGCGTCTGGGTTTCCAGCTTGCCGAGCTCCGAGCGCCGTTTGTCGTAGTAGCCGACCAGCAGAGAGCCGACCCGCCTGGCTCGACTGCCCTCGCCGGGGATGTATCCGCCGATCACGAACTCCTGCCGGCGCCAGACGCGCGTCTTGATCCACTCGCCGGTGCGCTTGCCGGGCCGGTAGGCGCTGTCGCAGCGCTTCGAGACGATCCCCTCGAGTCCTTGCCGGCGGGCGGCCTCGAGGAGATCCGCGCCCCCGCCGTGCCGGTATCGAGGCGTGCGCCAGCGCGGGCCGTCGAGTCCGAGGCCGTCGAGCAGCTCGCGCCGCTGGATGTAGGGCAGGTCGCGCACGCGGTGCCCATCGAGATGGAGCAGGTCGAAGATCACGTAGTCGACGGGCTGCTGCTCCATCTTCGCCTTGACCGCCGCCGGAGAGGTGAGGCCCATCCGGCTCTGGATCAGCTGGAAGCGGGGGCGGCCCTCGGCGTCGAGCGCCACGACCTCGCCATCGAGGATCGCGGAGCGGTCTCCGAGCACCTCCGCGAGCTGCTCCAGCTCGGGGTAGCGTGCGCTGACGTCCTCGAGGCGGCGGCTCAGCATCGACCACTTGCCCCGATTGGCGTATCCGAGCACGCGGACGCCGTCCCATTTGATCTCGTAGGCCCACTCGTCCGAATCCGACTCGGGGACCTCGCCCGGCTTGGCGAGCATCGCTTCGAGCTTGCTCGGCATCTTCTCCTTCGGGGCCTGGTCCAGGGGCGACTTGCTCCTTGCCTTCGGCACGGCACCGATTATGCGGGTGCTTTTAGACCCGAGTCGGATAATCGACCCGTGCTCTTCGATCTCGAGAACGTCAGCTACTCGCGAGGCGGAAAGCTGGTGCTTCGCAATCTCGACGTTCGCCTCCCGGTCGGGGCGAGCTCAATCGTCGGGCCCTCTGGGAGCGGCAAGTCGACGCTGTTGCGCCTGCTCAACCGGCTCGCCGACCCGGACTCCGGCCGGGTGGTCTACGAGGGCACGGACGTGCGCGAGCGCGACCCGCTCGAGCTCCGCCGAGAGATCAGCCTGGTCCCGCAGCTCCCGGCGCTGATCGACGGAACCGTCCACGACAACGTCGCATATGGGCCACGGTTGGCCGGTCACAGCTTCGACGCCCGGAGCTGCCTGGAGCTGGCCGGGCTCGATCCGGCGTTCGAGGATCGCGACTCGGCCAAGCTCTCGGTAGGGGAGCAACAGCGCGTGATGCTGGCTAGGGCCCTCGCCCTGGAGCCGCGGGTCCTGCTCCTCGATGAGCCGACCTCGGCGCTGGACCGATCCGCTCGCGATGCGGTCGAGGCGACTCTCCAGGATCTGCGAGCGCGAACCGCGATCTCCACGGTGGTGGTCACCCACGATATGGAGCAGGCGCGGCGGCTGGCGGACTACGTCGTTCGGATCGAGGGGGGCGCGGCCACCGCGCAGGGCGCAGTGGACGAGGTGCTCGACGAAGCCGCCGAGCCGGCGGTTGCGACGGCGGAGGACGCGACGTGATCGTCGCGGCCTCGTCGATCCACGTCACCGTCGGCGAGGTGGCTGCGGCACTCGCTCTGGTGGCGATCGCGGCGATCGCATCCCGCGCATGGCACGCGGGGCTCGAGGAGGACATCGGGATCGCGGTCGTCAGGTCCCTGATCCAGCTGACGGCGATCGGCTACGTGATCACCCTGATCTTCGACCAGGATTCCGCGCTCCTCGTCCTCGCCCTGATCACCGTGATGGTCGTCTTCGGCGCGTTCACGGCCCGCCATCGCGCGAGCCTGGTGCCGAACGCCTTCTGGCCGCTCCTCGTCTCGCTCGCGGTGGCGGCCGCCGCCACGCTCGGACTTGTGATCGTCCTCGGCATCTTCCCGGCCACGCCGCGCTACCTGGTCCCCGTCGGCGGGATGGTGATCGGCAACTCGATGACGTCCGCGGCGGTCGCGCTCAACCGGCTCGGCGAGGACGTCCACGAACAGGCCAGGAAGATCGAGGCGACTCTCGCGCTGGGTGCGACGTCCTCGCAGGCGGTCACGCCGCTGGTCCGCCGCAGCCTGCGCTCGGGAATGATCACGCTGGTCGACTCGACGAAGACGACGGGCCTGATCTTCTTCCCGGGGACGATGGTGGGGATGCTGCTGGCGGGAGCGAACCCGACCGACGCGGTCCGGCTCCAGCTGATCCTGCTCTACGTGCTGCTTGGCGCCGTGTCGATCGCGGCGCTGATGGCGATCACCCTCGCCCGGCGCAACTTCTTCACTCCCGCACACCAGCTCCGGGAGCCGCCGGAGCCCTAGGGGGCCGGCGGATATATGAACTTGTGGCCGAGCAGCTCCGCCACGGTGACGAACTTGTAGCCGCGGTGGCGGAAGTGAGAGAGGATCGCCGGGAGGGCCGCGACGGTCTCGCTGCGGTTGCCGCCGCCGTCGTGCATGACGACGATCGATCCGTTGTGGGCGTTCTGGATCACGTTCGACGCAATGGCGCTGGTGCCAGGGTTCGCCCAGTCGCGGGGGTCGACATCCCAGTTCACGGTGACCAGGTGCTGCGCGTGGGCGCGTGAGATCAGCGCGCTGTTGACCACCCCGTCCGGTGGCCGGAAGTCACACGGCCGGAACCCGGTGGCCCGGCGGATCAGGCGGTCCGTCTCGTGGATCGAGGCGGAGGACGGGCTGAGCTCGTGGTGCAGCGAGTGATTGCCGATCTCGTTGCCCTGGCGGAGGATCTTCTTCATGGTCGCCGCCCGTCCCGAGGTCTCCTGGCCGATCTCGAAGAAGGTGGCGTGCGAATCGAAGCGCCGCAGGACCCGCAGGACACTTGGCGTGTAGTCGCTCGGGCCGTCGTCGAATCCGATCGCGATCCGCTTCCGGCCTCGGGGGCCGTTCGTGACGAAATGTGCCCCGCCGTGCGTGCAGCCGGTGGGCATGACCGGATTGTCCCCGCCGCGAGTCCGCGGCGGGGAAGGACGCCGGGTCGCGGCGCTGCCGCCCGGGACGGCGACCAGCATGGCAGTCGCCAGTGCGATGAAGATCGTCCTTGCCCGCATGGAACGTCGTCAGTCTCTCGCCGCACGGGCCGGCATACAAGGGGGAGAACCACTGAATCAGCTTTGGCCAAAGATGGTGCCTCCGTAGACTCGATGGGTCTTGTCTGACGCGAGCCGGAATCGGTGGACGATCATCGCGACGATCATGGGCTCGACGGTCGTCTTCCTGGACGCGACCGTGGTCAACGTCGCGCTCCCTGCGCTCAGCGACGATCTGGGAGTCGGGCTCGCCGACCAGCAGTGGGTGGTCGAGGCGTACCTGCTTGCGCTGGTCTCCCTCCTCCTGGTCGGCGGCTCGCTGGGCGATCAGTTCGGGCGGCGGCGCATCTTCATCCTCGGACTGGGGTTGTTCGGCGTCACCTCGATCCTCTGCGCGATCGCGCCGTCGACCGGGATCCTGATCGGAGCGCGGGCCCTGCAGGGTTTCGCGGGCGCCCTGCTCGTGCCCGGATCGCTGGCGATCCTCGCCGCGACCTTCGAGGGTGACGAGCGTGGCCGGGCTGTCGGGACGTGGACCGCCTGGACCGGGATCGCCACTGTGCTCGGGCCGGCCGGTGGCGGCGCCCTGGTCGAGGCGTTCTCATGGCGCGCGATCTTCTGGGTGAACGTCCCTCTGATCGTGTTGACGATGCTGCTCGCGCACCGCAGCGTCCGGGAGAGCGTCAACCCCGACGCCGACCGCCACATCGACGGGGTCGGGATCTTCGCCTCGGCGGTGGGCCTCGGCCTTCCGGTGATGGCGCTGATCCAGCAGCCCACCCATGGCTGGGGGGATCCGATGGTCTACGGCTCCCTGATCGCGGGCGTCGCGATCTTCGCCTTCTTCCTCGTCTGGGAGTCGCGGTATCGCCACGCGATGCTCGACCTCAGCCTCTTCAAGGTCAGGAACTTCTCGATCACCAACATCGAGACGCTGGTCGTCTACTCCGGGCTGATCGGGGCCTTCTTCTTCATCACCCTGTTCCTCCAGCAGACGGCCGGCTACACGGCAATCGAGGCCGGCCTCGCCACTACGCCGGTCTCCCTGATCCTCTTCGGCCTCTCGCCCCGGTTCGGCAAGCTCTCGATGGCGATCGGGCCTCGCCTGCCGATGTCGGTCGGCCCGATCGTGGGTGGGATCGGGCTGTTGCTGATGATGCGGGTCGGATCCGACCCGAACTACGTCACCGAGGTCCTGCCCGCGATTCTCGTCTTCGGCCTCGGGCTCTCGGCGACGGTCGCGCCGCTGACCGCGACCGCTCTCAACTCGGTTCCGGAGCACCAGGTCGGCGTCGCCTCGGGCATCAACAACGGCGTCTCGCGCATCGCGGGCCTGCTGGCAATCGCGATCCTCGGCGCCCTGATCGCGGGCAGCTTCACCTCGACGATCGACGACAACCTCTCGGGAGCACAGCTCTCGCCGCAGGCGCAGAGCGCCGTCTCGAAGGCGAAGGACAAGCCCCTCGGCGCCGCCGATACCGCCGACCTGGCGGCGACCGAAGCCGCCACGGTCGACGACGTCGTCACCGACGCGTCCACCAAGTCGTTCCACCTGGGGATCGCGGCGGGGGGCATCCTGATGATCATCGGCGGGGTCATCGCGGGAATCGGCCTTCGCAACCCAGGGCGCGAGACCGAGTACGACGCGCCCGGGGCGGCCACCGCCGGGGAATGCGCCCACTGCCCCGAGCATCTCGACGGCGCCGGCCGGCCTGAGGGCGAGCGCGAGCCGGTGGCGGAACCGGCGTAGGCTTCGGGAATGGCCGATCTCCATCCGGAGGCGCGCGAGCTGATCGAGTCCAACGCGCTCGCCCACATGGTCACTCTGAACGCCGACGGGAGCCCGCAGGTGACCTGCGTCTGGGTTGGCCTCGAGGACGGCGAGCTCGTCACCGCGCACCTCGACCGGTACCAGAAGGTGAAGAACGTCGAGCGCGACCCGCGCGTCTCGATCTCGATCGAGGGAGAGGGCCTGAGCGACATCGGGCTGCCGAAGTACCTCGTCGTCAAGGGGACCGCCCGGATCCAGGAAGGCGGGGCGCCGGAGCTGCTGCAGCGGCTCGCGCATGTGTACATGGGCCCGGACGTGAAGTTCCCGCCCATGGATGACCCGCCTCCCGGGTACGTGATCCGGACGACGCCGGAGAGGATCAGCGGCGCCGGTCCGTGGGCTTCCAGCTCCCGCTGACCCGGCCTTCCTATAGTCCGCGCCCGTGCGCATCTTCAGCGGCATCCAGCCGACAGGACGAAAGCACCTCGGCAATTACATCGGAGCGATCCGCCAATACGTCGAGGGCCAGGACCGCGGCGATCCGGCGATCTACTGCATCGTCGACCTGCACGCGCTCACGGTGCCGTGGGATCCGGCGACACTGAGGGAGAGCGTCTACGACACGACCGCGATCCTGCTCGCCGCCGGGCTCGATCCCGAGCGCTGCATCCTCTTTCGCCAGTCCGACGTCCGCGAGCACACCGAGCTCACCTGGTACCTGTCGGCGCTCACCGCGCATGGCGACCTGAACCGCATGACCCAGTTCAAGGACAAGTCGGCGAAGCAGCGGGAGCTTGTCTCCGCCGGGCTCTTCTTCTACCCGGTGCTGATGGCTGCCGACGTCCTTGCCTACCGCGGCCAGGAGGTTCCCGTCGGGCACGACCAGCTCCAGCACGTCGAGCTGATGCGGGAAATCGCGCGGCGCTTCAACGAGCGCTTCGGCGAGATCCTGGTTGTGCCGGAGGCGCGCATCCCGGAGGTCGGCGCCCGGATCATGGACCTCCAGGAGCCGACCAACAAGATGTCCACGACGGGCGGCACCGAGGCCGGCACAATCCTTGTCCTCGACGACCCCAAGACCGTCACCAAGAAGATCAAGAGCGCCGTCACCGACTCGGGCTCGGAGGTGAAGCGTGGCGAGGGTAAGGAGGGGATCGCGAACCTGATTCAGATCCTGGCTGTGGCGCGCGGCACCACCGAGGACGAGATCGAGGGCCAGTTCGACGGGTCCGGATACGGCGACTTCAAGGGCGCCGTGGCGGAGGCCGTCGTCGATTTCCTGGCACCCGTCCGCGAGCGCTACGAACAGCTCCGGCCAGATGAGGCCGCACTCGAGCAGGCGCTCGGCTCGGGGGCGGAGAAGGCGCGCGAGCTCGCCGCGCCGACCCTCGCGGAGGTCCGCGCGGCGATCGGCGTCGGACCCGCCTGAAGGTTGGTTCCGGGGCGGGCACTACTGTTTCCCGCGTGACCTCGGTCTCCGAGCTCGACCTCGACCTCGACGTCTTCCAGGGGCCCTTCGACCTGCTGCTCGCGGTGCTGCTGCGCGAGGAGATCTCGCTGGCCGAGGTTCCGCTCGGCGAGATCGTCGTCGCCTACGTCGACCACATGAGCGAGACCGAGGAATCCCTTCTCGACCTCGAGTCCGTCACCGAGTTCCTGGTGCTGATCGCCGCGCTTTGCGAGCTCAAGTCCCGCCTGCTGCTGCCGAGCGAGGAGGGGGATGAGGAGCTCGGGCCGCAGGAGGCCGCCGACGAGCTGCTCGCCCGGATGCTCGAGTACCGTCGCTACAGCGAGGCCGCTCGGATGCTCTCCGAGCGCCTCGAGCGCGAGGGCGGGGTCATGTACCGCTCGGCGCCGCTGCCGGCCGAGCTTCGACGTGCCGCGCTCGACGCGGCGACCCAGGTCTACGAGCCCGATCGGGTCGGCGTCGCGCTGGGCGACCTGCTGACGATCCCGCCGGCGCCGGACACTCGCCACATTCGCACCACGGTGACGCTGCAGCGCCGGCTCGGAGTCGTCCGGGAGCTGCTGCGCTCGAGCAAGACGCTCGACTTCGACGATGCCTTCGGGGGCGAGGACCGCTTCACGCAGGCGGTCACCCTCTTCGCGCTGCTCGAGCTCTACCGTCGCGGGGAGGCGACCTGGACGCAGAAGGAGACCTTCGGGCGGATCGAGGTCCACTCCACATGAGCGCCGACGGCCTGGCACAGACGATCGAGGCGCTGCTCTTCCTCTCCCCGGACCCGGTGTCCGCCGCCGATCTGGCGGAGGCGATCGAGGTGGAGGAGGAGGCGATCGCCGAGACGCTGGAGGAGCTCGAGGGCAGCCTCCAGGAGGACGGCAGGGGTGTGCGCCTCCGCCGCGTCGCCGGCGGCTACGCGCTCGCCGCGGTGCCCGAGGCCGAGGGCGCCGCCCGCCGTCTGCTCGCCAAGCCGCGGACCCCGCCGCTCACCCAGGCGCAGGCCGAGGTGCTCGCGATCGTCGCCTACCTGCAGCCTGTTTCACGGCCGGAGGTCGCCCGCATCCGCGGCGTCTCATCCGATTCCGCGGTCGCCAGCCTCACGGAGCGGGGGATGATCGAGGAGCGAGGGCGAACGCAATTCGGCGCCGTCACCTACGGCACGACCCCGCTGTTCGAGAAGCTCTTCGGGCTCTCCGGGCTCGATGCCCTGCCGGACCCCGCGCAGTTCGACCCCACGCCGGAAGACGAGCGCGAGCTGCGCGAGCGCCTGCTGAAGGCGGGTGAGCAGCGGGTCGAGTGAGGCTCCGGGTCGCAGCCGCGGTGACGCTCGCGGCGCTGGCAGCCGGGATCGCCTCGGCGGCATCGGCGGACCCGACGGCGAACCAGGCGACCGAGCAGGTCCTGATCGGGCGCTCGGTCGAGAAGAGGCCGATCACGGCCGTACAGGTCGGCGATCCGGCCGGAACGCGTGTCGCCCTGATGGTGGGCGTGATCCACGGCGACGAGCGCACCGGTCTGCGCATCGTCGACGCGATCAAGCGCCGGGCTGCGCAGGACGCCGCTTCGTTGGCGGGGACGCAACTCTGGGCGATCCAGACGGTTAATCCCGATGGGCAGAGGGCACACGCGCGGAAGAACGCGCACGGGGTGGACCTCAACCGCAATTTCCCCACCAGATGGCGAGGCGACGTCCCACACTCCAACGGTTACTACCCAGGGCCCAGGCCGGCCTCCGAGCCGGAGACGCGGGCCGTGATGGCCTTCGTCAGGCGGATCCAGCCCGATCTGTCGATCTGGTACCACCAGCCCTGGGGTGCGGTGCTGGCCTGCCGGGGGAGACCGCCGATCGCGGCCGAGTACGCAAAGCTGGTCGGCATGCGGACGAGCTGCAGGGGCAAGGGCCTTCACGGCACGGCGATCACCTGGGAGATGCACGCGTTCCCGGGCAGCGACGCGTTTGTGGTCGAGATGCCCCCCGGCAAGATCAGCGGCACCTCGGCCGATCGCCAGGCGAGGGCCGCCCTGACCGTCGCGGAGGGCCGCTGAAGTGAGCCGCGTGATCGTCGCCATGGTCGCGATCGCCGCCGTGATCGGCGCGGGCGCAGGGGCCAGCGCGGGCGCCCAGCCCGCCGCCATCACATCAGCGGCCACCAAGCCACCGATCCACAAGATGCTGATCCCGTATCCGCAGAAGCGGAAGCGCGAGATGGCTGCCTACTCGAAGCACCACTACGGCCAGTACAAGTGGCGTCTCAACGACCCCAAGCTGATCGTGCTCCACTACGCGGTGGCGGGCAGCATCAGCTCGATCTTCAACACCTTCAGGACCGACCAGCCCGACGTCGAGTTCCATGAGCTGCCCAACGTCTGCTCGCACTACGCCGTTTCGGCCTCCGGTGGCGTCTACAAGTTCGTCCCGCCGACGATCCGCTGCCGTCACACGGTCGGCCTCAACTGGACCGCCATCGGCATCGAGCACGTCGGGTTCTCCGACCAGGACATCCTCGGCCGGCCCGCCCAGCTCAATGGCTCACTACAGTTTGTGCAGTGGCTGCGCTGCCGGTTCGGGATCCCGGTCTCCCAGGTGATCGGCCACAACGAGAGCCTCTCCTCTCCCTTCTACAAGGAGCTCGACCCGCGCTTCCAGGGCCAGACCCATGGCGACTGGAACCACGCCGACATGCAGACCTACCGCGCCGACCTCACCAAGCTCGGAGCCTGCTGAGCATCGCGGTGAGAATGGCGGGGTGAGACTCGCCAAGTACCTCGCTCACGCCGGCGTCGCTTCCCGCCGCGCCGCCGAGCAGCTGATCGCCGCGGGCAAGGTCCGCGTCGGCGGCGAGGTGGTCACAGACCCGGCCCGGGACGTCGGCGAAGGCGCCGACGTGCGCGTCCGCGGGCGTCTGGTTGAACCCGAGCCCCGCGAGGTCTGGGCGCTGAACAAGCCAGCAGGGGTCGTATCGACTGCAAGCGAGCCTGGGAAGCGTCGCGCCGTCACCGAGCTCGTCGACTCCGAGCGGCGCCTTTATCCCGTCGGCCGACTCGATGCCGACTCGACCGGCCTGATCCTGCTGACCAACGATGGCGAGCTCGCCAACCGGCTGACGCATCCCCGCTATGGCGTAACGAAGACCTATCGGATCCGGCTCGAGCGCCCGCCGTCGGACGCCGACCTGGACCGGCTGCGCCGCGGCGTCCGGCTCGAGGACGGGCCGACCGCTCCGGCCGAGGTCGAGCGGCGCGGCGAGCGCGAGATCGAGGTGACGATCCGCGAGGGGCGCAAGCGGCAGATGCGGCGAATGGCCGAGGCGGTCGGCAACGAGGTGGAGTCCCTCGCCCGGGTCCAGATCGGCTCTCTGAAGCTCGGAGGGCTCCGACGGGGGGAGGCCCGCCGACTCGAGGCGGAGGAGCTTGCCGCGCTCTGGGAAGATTCCGCGTCATGACCGACGAACTCCGACTCTGGGCCGTACGTGGCGCCACAAACTCGCCTAGCAACAACCCCGAAACGATCGTCACGGCGACCGAGGAGCTGATGCGGGAGCTGATGTCTCGCAACGACCTGACGGTCGATCGGATGGTGAGCTGCATCTTCACCTCCACCCACGACCTGAATGCGGAGTTCCCGGCGGTCGCCGCCCGGAACCTGGGCCTCGACTCGGTTCCGCTCCTCTGCGCGCAGGAGATCGACGTGCCGGGCGCGATGCGGTCCGTCGTTCGCACCCTGGTCCACTACTACGCGCCGGCCGACCACACCCCGGTCCATGCCTATCTCGGCGAGGCACAGGAGCTTCGCTCCGACCTGAAGGCTGCCCAGTAGCACTCCAGATCCGTGAGGCGACCCCGGAGGACACCGACGCGATCGTCTCGGTGACCGTCGCCGGATGGCGCGCCGGCTACCGCGACATCGTCTCCCCCGACCGGCTCGCCCACCTGCCGACCGATCGCTGGCGCCATGAGATCGGAGTCGGGCTGCGGCGCCCGGTCGAGGATGCCTTCACCTATGTGGCCGAGATAGACGGCGAGTTCGCCGGCTACTGCTACGTCGCGGCGCCCTCGAAGGAGCCCGACCTCGGGCGGGAGGCCGCTGAGCTCGGTGCCCTCTACGTCGATCCAGGCCACTGGCGTGAAGGCGCGGGCGAGGCCCTGGTGCGCGCGGCGCTGGAGCGCCTCGCGGGACTGCCCTACAACCAGGTGGTGCTCTGGACCTTCCGGCAGAACGCGCCCGCCATCGCCCTGTACGAGCGCTATGGCTGGCAGCCCGACGGGGCGGAGAAGATCCACGCGCGCTCCGGCGAGCCGGCCGTCCGGTTCAGGCGACCCGTCACAATGGACGACCGATGACCGTCACGTTCGCCGAGAAGCTCTCGCGCATCCCGCATTACGAGCCGGGCACCTCGCTCGACGACGCCAAGGCCCAGGCCGAGACCGCCGACGCGGTCAAGCTCGCGTCCAACGAGTCCCCGTTCCCGCCGCATCCGGACGTGATCGAGGCGATCGCCCGCGCCGCGGCCGACGCCAACCGCTACCCGGACCCGGAGGCGAGGGTTTTGCGCCGCGAGATCGCGAACCGCCACGACACCGACCCGGCGCGCATCGCCGTCTCCAACGGCTCCTGCGAGATCCTGCTCGCCGCCGCGCTGGCGCTCTGCGAGTCCGGCGACGAGATCCTCTACGCCTGGCCCTCGTTCTCGATCTATCCGCATCTGCCGGCTCTCTCCGGCGCGCGGGAGATCCGAGTCCCGCTCGCCGAAGGCTACGTCCATGACCTCGACGCGATGCTCGAGGAGGTAACGGCGGCCACGCAGCTGCTGATCGTCTGCAACCCCAACAACCCGACCGGCACCCACCTGCCGGCTGAGCAGATCGCGGCCTTCGTGGAGAGCGTCCCGGCGAGGACGACGATCATCATCGACGAGGCCTACGTCGAGTACCAGACCAACGACGACCCCGACGCGACCATGGACGTGCTCGCCAAGCACCCGAATGTCGTCCTGCTCCGCACCTTCAGCAAGTGCCACGGGCTAGCGGGGCTTCGGGTGGGGTACGCGCTGTGCTCGCCCCAGTTCCGGGCTGCCGTGGACGCGGTGCGCCAGCCCTTCTCCGTCAACACGCTCGCGCAGGCGGCGGCCGCCGAGGCCATCCGCCATCAGGACGACGTCGCCGACCGCGTCGAGAAGAACTTGATCGAGCGGGTCTTCGTCGAGGACGCCCTCCACGAGATGGGCTTCACGACGGCCGAGTCCCAGACCAACTTCGCCTGGCTGGAGCTTGGAGACCTGGACGAGGGCGAGGTCGTCGAGGCACTCGCCAGGGCCGGGGTCGCAGTCAGGCCCGGGACGCCGCTCGGCGGGCCTGGATGCCTGCGGGTCAGCTACGGCACCCGCGCCGAGAACGAGCGCTTTCTCGCTGCAATCGGCGAGATCGCGGGCTAAGGGCCAGTCCTTCGACATCCCACGTTGCGTCTGCTTCAATGTCGGCACATGAAGCACGCCGCGCAGATCGCTTCTCCCTCGAGCCGGTACGCGGCTCGCACGCGCGCGTATTTCTACTTTTGGCGATTTACCTAGGCGTCCGGCCCGCGGCTGCCATTAGCCGCTGACGCAGAAGCTTCCATCGCCGGGCGCCGCCTCCCACGGTTCGCGTGTCACACGCCCAGGATCGCCGCCAGACCAGTAGAAAGAAGAGGCTTCAGGATGAATTTCGAGATGAAGGAGATACCGAGACAACAGTCGGACCGCGTCCGCGACCAGCGGATCGAGAAGGTCGTTGAGCTGGTGTCTCCGGCGGAGATCCTCGAGGACCTGCCGCTGGGGCCCGAGCGAGAGGACGCGGTGCTCGGCCACCGAGCCGAGGTCAAGTCGGTCCTCGACCGCGAGGACGATCGCCTGCTCGTCGTGGTCGGCCCGTGCAGCGTCCATGACCCGGAGGCGGCTCTCGACTACGCGGGGCGTCTCAGCGCCCACGCCCAGGATCTGCGAGGCGATCTCTGCATCGCCATGCGGACCTACTTCGAGAAGCCCCGCACGACGACTGGATGGAAGGGTCTGATCAACGACCCGCACCTGGATGGCTCGCGGGACGTCAACGTCGGGCTCCACACCGCTCGCCGCCTGCTGCTGGAGCTGACCGACCTGGGCCTCGCGATCGGCTGCGAGTTCCTCGACCCGATCACGCCGCAGTACATCTCCGACGTCGTGTCGTGGGGAGCGATCGGCGCGCGCACGACCGAGAGCCAGATCCACCGCCAGCTCGCCTCGGGCCTCTCGATGCCGGTCGGGTTCAAGAACGGGACGGCCGGCAGCATCAAGCTCGCCGTCGACGCCGTGCGGGCGGCGGCCGGCCCTCACGCGTTCGCTGGCGTGGACGTCAGCGGGACCCCGGCGATCCTCTACACGGAGGGCAATCCCGACTGCCACGTGATCCTGCGCGGCGGGAAGGGGGCGCCGAACTACGACTCCGGCAGCGTCGCTGCGGCGCTGGACCAGCTCGGCGACGCCGGCCTGCAGGAGCGGATCGTGATCGACGCCTCCCACGACAACAGCGGCAAGGACCACGAGCGCCAACCTCTGGTCGTCAGCGAGATCGCTAACCAGATCGCGGCCGGCAACGGCGCGATCGTCGGCGTGATGATGGAGTCGTTCCTCGTCGCCGGGCGCCAGGACCTCGAGTCCGACGGCGACCTGATCTACGGTCAGTCGATCACCGACGCCTGCATGGACTGGGACGCAACCGTGCTGACCCTGGACCGGCTCGCGTCGGCCGTGCGAAAGCGCCGCGAAGCCGGCTGACCATGAAGATCGCCGTCCTCGGCGTGGGCCTGATCGGGGGATCGATCGGACTCGCCGCCCGCGCCAGACTCGACGCCGAGGTCGCCGGATTCGACCCGGACCGCGAGCTGCTCGACCGGGCGACCGAGCTCGGTGCGATCGACTCCGCTCACGACTCGGTCGCATCCGCCGTGCAGGGCGCCGAGCTCGTCTTCTGTGCCGCCCCGGTGATGGCGCTGCCCGATCTCGTGGCCCAGGCCCTCGACGCCGCCGGAGAGGACTGCGCCGTCACGGACGTCGGCTCCGTGAAACGCGAGGTGATCGCCGCGCTCGGCTCGGACAGCCGCTTCATCGGCGGGCATCCCCTCGCGGGCGCGGAGACGTCGGGCGTGGAGAACGCGCGCGCCGATCTCTTCGAGGGCGCCCGCTGGTACCTCACCCCGACCTCGAACACCGGAGGGGTTCTCTACGACCGCGTCCAGCGGGCGATCGCCGACATCGGCGGAAGGCCGCAGGCAATCGAGGCGGAGACCCACGACCGGCTGATGGCGACGATCAGCCACCTGCCGCACGTGGTCGCCAACGTCCTCGTCACGCAGGCCGCGACGGCGCTGAGCGAGGAGGCCGAGCACTTGCCGGAGGTCGGGCCGAGCTTCCGCGACGCCACGCGAGTCGCCGGGGCAAACCCGGCGATCTGGGGCGACATCTTCGCGGGGAACCGCGAAGCGGTCGCAGCCGAGATCGACGCCGCCGTGGCACGCCTTGCCGAGGCGGCCGAGCTGCTCCGTTCTGGCGATCAGGAGGCAGTGGTGGCCTGGCAGGAGCAGGCCGGGAGCCGGCGCCGCGAGCTGATCGAGGCCGAGATCGCCGGCGGCCCGCTCCACGAGCTCCGGGTGCGGGTCCCGAACCGCCCGGGGATCGTCGCCGAGGTTGCGCTCGAGCTCGGGCGCGCAGGCGTCAACATCGAGGACATGGCGCTCTACCCCGCGGCCGACATGACGTCCGGCGCGATCTCCATTTACGTCGCCGGCGATGAAGAGGCCGAGCGGGCTGAGCGACTCGTGCGCGATCTCGGCCACGACGTCTCCAGGGCCGAATGACGCGGTTCGATCCCGCCGGACCGCTGAGGGGCGAGCTGCGCCCGCCGCCCGACAAGTCCGTCACCCACCGGGCGGCGCTGATCGGGGCGATGGCGGACGGCTCGACCAGGATCACGGGGTACCTCGACTCCCAGGACACGAGGGCGACGCTGCGCGCCGTCGCGGCGGTTGGTGCAGAGGTCCGAGAGGGCGAGGCCGACGACCACGGCGGGCTGTTCGTCGAGATCGAGGGCGTGGGCCTGCGTGGCGCGCGCTCGGCGGAGATCGACGTCGGCAATGCGGGGACGCTCTTGCGGATCATGCCCGGGTGGCTGGCGGGGCAGCCGCAGGGCGAATGGACCCTCGACGGGGACCATTCGATCCGGCGCCGGCCGGTTGACCGAATCGCCGAGCCTCTGCGGCGGATGGGAGCGTCCGTCGAGTGCCGCGACGGCCGCCTGCCGCCGCTCCACGTGCGCGGCTCGCGGCTGCATGGAATCGACTACGAGATGCCCGTTGCCAGCGCCCAGGTCAAGTCCTGTCTGCTCCTCGCGGGGCTGTTGGCCGAGGGCGAGACGGCAATCCACGAGCCGCTCTGGACTCGCGACCACACCGAGCGGATGCTCGCCGCGATGGGCGCCTCGATCCGGCGCGACGGCGATGCGCTGATCATCTCCCCGGTCGAGCGCCTGGAGGCGGGGGACGTCCCGGTGCCGGGTGACTTCTCCTCCGCGGCCTTCTTCATCGCAGGCGCCCTGCTGGTGCCTGGCAGCGAGGTCGCGCTGCGCGAGGTGGGCATCAACCGCAGCCGGATCGGCCTCCTCTCGATTCTCTCCCGGATGGGAGTCGAGATGGGCGCAGCTCATGCGGAGGGAAGGGCGATGACCGTGGACGAGATCCGCGAGCCGGGTCCGGAGCCGATCGCGACCCTACATGTGCTGAATGCGCCCCTCCACGGCGCCACGATCACCGCCGCCGAGGTCCCCGCCGCGATCGACGAGCTGCCGCTGGTCGCACTGCTCGCCTGCTTCGCCGAGGGAGAGACCGTGGTCGGAGGCGCCGAGGAGCTGCGAGCGAAGGAGTCCGATCGGATCGCGGGAGTGGTCGAGGGACTGGCGGGCCTCGGGGCTGAGATCGAGGCACAACCCGATGGGTTCGCGGTCCGGGGCGCAAGCGGGCTGCGCGGCGGGAGGCTCGATGCTCGCGGCGATCACCGCCTGGCGATGGTCGGTGCGATCGCGGGCCTCGCCTCGAAGGAGGGCGTCGAGGTAGACGGCTTCGAGGCGGTGTCGGTCAGCTACCCGCGCTTCGAACGGGACCTGCGCGCGCTACTCGCCTGAGACCTGGGAGGGATGCCCGTCGCCCGGCCAGGGCGCCAGCACGAGGAGGATGCGTGCGTCCTCGAGGGCCGTCACTTCGTGGCGTTCCGCTGGATCGAAGATCGCCAGCAGGCCCGTCGAGCCCTCAGCCGAGTCGCCGTCCGGAGTGGCGATTCCGATCATCCCGTCGATCACGAGGACCCAGGCGCGCTCGTGCACCTGGTGCTCCTGGAGCTGCTCGCCCTTCGGCAGGTTGATGACGATCGCCCGGCCCTCGGACTCGGAGTCGAGGACCTGCGGCTGGCGTGGCTCGACCGGCAGCTCGTTGAGATTCCAGCTCTCCATTGACACGCGGCACTCTATATCCACGCTCGCATTGATGAAACCGCTGGTACGGGGCGGTACCCGTTTAATGGGGGGCATGGTGATCGCGATCGACGGCCCCGCCGGGGCCGGCAAGTCCACCGTGGCCAGGGGCGTCGCCAGGGCGCTCGGCTTCACCTACCTCGATTCCGGGGCCATGTACCGCTGCGCGGCCCTCGCCGCGCTCGACAGGCACGTGCCGCTCGAGGACGGCGAGCGGCTGGGGGAGATGGCCTGGGATCTCGAGATCGGCTTCGACGGCGATTCCGTTCAGCTCGACGGCACTGCGGTCGGCGGCAGGATCCGCTCCCCCGAGGTGACGATCGCGGCCTCCAAGGTGTCGGTGCATCCGCAGGTGCGACAAGCGATGGTCAAGCGCCAGCGCGAGCTGATCGCGGCCGGAAACTACGTTGCTGAGGGCCGCGACATCGGGACCGTGGTCAGCCCCGACTCCCCGCTGAAGGTGTTTCTCACGGCGAGCGAGGAGGAGCGTGCGCGCCGCCGGGCCGCCGAGACCGGGCAGCCCGTCGCCGAGGTGCGCGAGGCGATCGACGAGCGCGACAGCCGCGATCAGGGTCGCGAGCACGGCGCTCTCCGTGCCGCCGACGACTCGGTCGCCGTGGATACCACCGAGCTGACACCCGACCAGGTCGTCGAGCGGATCGCGGAGCTCGCCCGCGAGCGCGGGATCGCCTGATGGAAGGGGCCGGCACGAGTCCCGGGCCGCACGCCCGCGCCCTCCGTCGCCGGCCGGCGGTCGCAGTTGTCGGCTTTCCGAACGCCGGGAAGAGCACGCTCGTCAACCGGCTCGCCGGTGGTCGGGAGGCCGTGGTGGACGCGGAGCCCGGCGTGACGCGGGACCGGCGCGCGCTGGAATGCGAATGGAACGGCCTGAGCTTCGACCTGATCGACACTGGCGGCGTGGACCTGGCGGACGCCGACGCGCTGGCGCGAGCCGTGCAGTCGCAGGCGCGGACGGCGATCGAGGATGCAGAGGTGATCCTGATCGTGGTGGACGCGCGCGCCGGGCTTGGGCCCGGCGACGCCGAGTTGGCGGACCTCTTGAGACGGTCCGGCCGCCCCGTCGTGGTGGCCGCGAACAAGATCGACCGGGTCGAGGACGAGGCGATTGCCGCGGAGCTCAACGGGCTCGGCCTCGGCGAGCCGCTGCCGGTCTCGGCGAGCCACGGCCTTGGCACCGGGGACTTGCTGGACCGTTTGGTCGATGAGCTCCGCAGGCACACCGTGGAAGCGGTGGAGGACGAAGCCGATGAGACCCCCCGCATCGCGATCCTCGGCCGCCCGAACGTCGGCAAGTCCTCTCTGCTGAACGCACTGCTCGGTTCCGAGCGGGTGATCGTCAGCGACGTCGCCGGGACCACTCGCGACCCGGTCGACACCGAGGCGGAGGTGGATGGCAAGCGCGTCGTCCTGGTCGACACCGCCGGGCTGCGGCGCAGGGGCAAGGTCGCGGGCACGGTCGGCTACTACGCGCAGCTGCGCTCCGAGCGCGCGGCGGAACGAGCAGACGCCGCGATTGTGGTGTGCGACGCGACCGAGGGCGTCACCTCCGAGGACCTGCGCGTCGCGGAGCTCGCCATGCGCTCGGGCTGCGCCAGCGTCCTCGCGCTGAACAAGTGGGATGAATCCCGCACCGATCTCGACGACGCCCGGGCCCGCGTGAAGCAGAAGAATCGCCTGCGCCCGCCCGTCCTTACCTGCTCTGCCGTGACCGGCCGCGGCATCGGCGCCGTCCTGCGACAGGCGATCGTCCTCGCGGAGCGATCGGCGGAGCGGATCCCCACCCCGGAGCTCAACAAGTTCATCGCTACGGTGGTCGCCGACCGCCCGCCGCCCCAGCGCCATGGCCGGCGCCTGCGGCTCTATTACGCAGCCCAGTTCGGCAGGCGTCCTCCGCGCTTCGCGATCCAGGTGAACGACCGCAGGCTGATCACCCGCGATTGGGCCTTCCACCTCGAGAACCGGCTGCGCGACGCCTACTCGCTCGAGGGCGTCCCGCTAGTGATCGACTACGTCCCCCGCAAGGGGAGGGGTGACCGGAGCGCGCAGCGGGCGGGCCGGGTATAACCGGCGGCCGTGAGTGAGGAGAGAGGGGGCTCCGACAGGAGCCACCCGATTGATGATGCCGGCGATTCCGGGGGCAAGAAGGCCCCCGGCGAGACCGGCGAGAAGCAGGGGAGGCAGCGCCGCCGCGCGCGGTTCCGCCGCCGCGTCAGCCTGCCGCGACCGAAGCTCCCGAAGCCGAAGCTCTCTCGTCCGAAGGTCCCGAAGCCGAGCGTCTCCGCCCCGAAGCTGCCACAGCCGAAGGTGCCGAAGGGGGCGGACGACCTCTGGTTCCGGTTAGTCACCCGGCTGCGGGCGATCGGCTACTGGCTGAGGGAGAAGGGGCAGGCACTCTGGCGCCTGTTGAAGCGGGCGGCGGCCGGGATCGCCTTCTGGTGGTCCAAGCGCTCACCCGCGGCCCGCATGCGGATCTTCGCCGTCGCGGGCGTGGTCGTCCTCTATCTGATCGTCAAGTTCCTGCCGGTTCCGGGGGTTCCCTGCGAGATCTCGGCGGCGAAGGAATGCGCGCCCTCGAACGACACGATCGCCTACGTGCCCCGCGACGCGCTGCTCTACGCGCACGTCACGGTGAACAGCGACAGCCACCAGTGGGACCTCGCCGGCGACCTCCACGACGAGCTCCCGAACTTCGCGGCCCTGCTGCAGAGCGACACGAGCTCGCTCGCCACGCCGGCGGGCCGCCCGGTCGACCTCGGGCATGAGGTCCTGCCGTGGGCGAAGGACGACCTCTCGCTGCTCGGCGTCCCGGGGCCCAAGGGGACGACGGCCGAGGCCTACATAGCCGGGGTGGGAGACAGCGCCAAGGCGAACCAGTTCATGGCGAGCCTCTCCCCCGGCGGGCAGGCGAAGCAGGCGAAGGTCGGAGACGCCACGCTGAGCGTCTCTCCGACCGGGCTTGCCACAGCCCGTTCGGGCGATCAGGCCCTGTTCGGCGGCGTGGTCGCCGTTCGTGCCGCGCTCGCCGCCCGCTCCGGGACCGTGCCCCGGCTGGAGGGCTCCGGCCAAGACGCCGCGCGCGCGGAGCTGCCCGACGTTCGCCTCGCGGAGATCTATCTCTCCCGGGCGGGTGTGAGCCGGATGCTGGCCGGCCGGCAGGGCAGCGCGACCCAGCTCGGCACCTTCGTCGACTATGGGGCGACCACCGCCATGGCCGCGTCTCTGCGGGCGCGAGACGACGGCGTCGAGGTGAACCTCGTCAGCGATCTCGACCCGAAGCTCGAGCAGAAGAGCCCCACGGTCTTCGCCGGCCTCCCTCAGTTCGAGCCGGGCCTGGCTGACGAGGCGGGGGCCGATGCGCTCGCCTACATCGGGGTGGGAGATCTGGGGCCCGCGCTGAACGAGGCCCTGGCGACCGCGGGAACCGGGGCACAGGGACTGGCGGGCTCGCTCAGGAAGCTGGCGCAGAGCCTCCAGCAGCAGGCCGGGGTCGATCCGCTCAAGGACCTGCTCCCGGCGCTGGGCGGGCAGGCCGCCCTCGTCGCGGAGCCGACCAGCAGCGTCCCCTCTGTGAGCCTGATCGTCGACGGCGTCGACGAACAGAAGGCGGGGGACGCGCTGGCGTCGCTCCAGCAGCCGCTTCTGCGCTCGATCGGCACTGGAGGGCCGCAGGTTCCTTCCTTCCAAACCAAGGAGATCGACGGTGTCGCCGTGCACTCGGTGCAGGTCTCGCCGAGCGTGGATCTCTCCTACGCGATCTTCGACGGCAAGCTGGTGATCTCCACGCAGCCCGAGGGGATCTCGCAGGTTCGCTCGAGCGGCGACAGCCTGGGCGGGACCGGCGCATACGGGGCGGCCACGGAACATCTCCCCGACCGGGTCTCGGCGCTAGTCTTTCTCAACCTCGATGAGGTGTTGGGGTTGGCCGAGCAGGCCGGCCTGGCGGAGGATCCACTGTTTGCCTCTATCAGCGAAGACATCTCGCACGTTCAGTCTCTCGGCCTCGCCGTGAGAGGGAGCGACGAGGAGCTTCGCTCAGAGCTCTTCCTGGCCATCCACCACTGAGATAAGGATCATGCAACAGCTTTCAGAGAACGAGTACCTCTTCACCTCCGAGTCCGTCACCGAGGGTCATCCGGACAAGGTCTGCGACCAGATTTCCGACGGCGTCCTCGACGCCGTGATGACCGACGACGCCACCGGCAGGGTGGCCTGCGAGTGCCTCGTGAACACCGGGCTCGTCGTGGTCTCGGGCGAAATCACCACGGAGACCTACGTGGACATCCCCGCGATCGCCCGCGAGACGATCCGCAAGATCGGCTACGACGACCCGCGCTACGGCTTCGACCACAAGGCCTGCGCCGTGCTCAGCGCGATCGACGAGCAGTCGCCGGACATCGCCCAGGGCGTGGACAAGGGCTTCGAGCAGCGCGAGGGCGAGTCCTCGGACGAGCTCGACTCCGCCGGGGCCGGCGACCAGGGCATGATGTTCGGCTACGCGAGTCGCGAGACAAAGGCACTGATGCCGATGCCGATCCAGATCGCGCATCAGCTGGCCCGGCAGCTCGCGGAGGTCCGCAAGGCATCCGTGATCCCGTACCTCGGGCCCGACGGTAAGACCCAGGTCACCGTCCGCTACGAGAACGACCGCCCGGTTGAGATCGCCAAGGTTCTGATCTCCACGCAGCACCGCGAGGAGGCCGGCGAGCAGATGATCCGCAACGACCTCTGGGAGCATGTCCTCGAGCCGGTCCTGCACACCGAGTACAAGGAGCTCTTCACCGAGAAGGAGCTCCTCGGGAACTTCCTCGTCAACCCGACCGGCAAGTTCGTGATCGGCGGTCCGGTCGGCGACGCCGGGCTCACCGGCCGCAAGATCATCGTCGACACCTACGGTGGAGCCGCGCGGCACGGCGGCGGCGCCTTCTCGGGCAAGGACCCGTCGAAGGTGGACCGCTCAGCCGCGTACGCCGCCCGCTACGTGGCGAAGAACGTGGTGGCCGCCGGGCTCGCCGAGCGATGCGAGGTCCAGGTCGCCTACGCGATCGGCGTGGCGAGTCCGGTCTCCGTGATGGCGCACACCTTCGGCACCGGGAAGATTTCCGACTCGGAGATCGCCCGCCTCGTGCAGGAGAACTTCGATTTGCGCCCGGCGGCGTTCCGCCGATACCTCGACCTGCACCGCCCGATCTTCCAAAAGACCGCGGCCTACGGCCACTTCGGCCGCGAGGACGCCGACTTCACCTGGGAGCGGACGGACCGCGCGGATCAGCTGCGCGAGGCCGCCGGGCTCGGGGCGAAGGCGGAAGCGCCCGCCTAGTTGGCGGGCTCGGCCTCGCCCTGGAGGCCGGAGAGAACCGGGGTCGCCTGCTCCACCTGCTGGACGACCTGCTCGGGCTGGGCCACTCCCGCGAAGATGAAGTTTGATTCGTCCGTGCCGGCCGTCGTGAATTCGACGTCGCCGATCTGCATGATCCGCTCGTAGACGCCCTGGGTGAAGTTGACGTTCTGAACCCGTTGCAGCCGCGTCTCCTGAATGCGGCGGGCGATGATCCCGACCTTGATGTTGAGCCGGCGGTCGGTGATCGTGTAGACGGTCGCGACCCGCTTGATGAATCCGACGAGGATGGTGATCGCAACGAGCGCGACCAGAACGACGATCGCCAGGCTGGTGCTGTCGACGAGCTTGACGATGACCGCGATCACGAGCGCCGCGAGGATCCCCTTCAGGTAGAAGCCGAGGATCGCCCGCCAGGACGGATGCCCCTGGTAGATGACGCTCTCACCGGCCTGCAGGTCCACGGCGCGAGGCTATCGCGATCAGCGATGCCGCCTGTGCTTCGTGACCTTCCGCCCGTCCGTGCACGTGCCTAGGGTGAGGTGATGGCCATCGCCAAGGTCGAACCGCTGCTCACCACCCGGAGCGTCTCCGGGCCCTTCGACTATCGGCTACCCGAGGCGATGGAACACGTTGGCGTCGGTTCGGTCCTTGTCGTTCCCTTTGGGCGGCGCAAGGTCGTCGGTGTCGTGGTTGGCCTCGCCGACCGCAGCGACCTGCCAAACGGGCGCCTCGCCGAGCCGCTCGAGGCACTCGAGGCCGGCGTCCCGCCCGAGCTGGTCGAGCTCGGGCGCTGGGTCGGGGAGGAGTACTGCTCGACCACGGGCCGCGGACTGGGCCTCGTCCTACCGCCCGGTGTCGGCACCGGGGCCGAGGCACGGCGCGTCCGCCCGCTGGTCGAGCTCGAGGTGGAGGCGACCCCCGAGGGGATCGAGGCGGTCGAGGGCGGTGAACGGCTCGGCCTGCGCCAGAAGGCCGTCCTGCGCGCCCTGATCGCGGGTCCGCAGCCGGCCCGCCGGCTGGCCGCGACGGCCGGCTCCGACCGCGCGACCCTGAGGCGGCTGGAATCCCGCGGGCTGGTGAGCACCCGCGAGGTGGAGCGCCGGCGGCGCCACGAGTCGCCGGGTCTGGGAGCCGTCCGCGAGGGCATCGAGCTCACCGCCGATCAGCGGGGCGCGTTGGAGCGAGTCGTTGCGTCGCTGCCGCATGGCGGTGCCTCGGAGGCCCGCTCCTTCCTGCTCCACGGGGTGACCGGCTCGGGGAAGACAGAGGTCTATCTCGAGGCCGCCCGGGAGACGCTGGCGCGGGGAAGGGGAGCGATCATCCTGGTTCCCGAGATCGCCCTGACCCCGCAGACGATGGACCGTTTTCGGCGGCGCTTCGGCGATTCGGTCGCGCTGCTTCATTCGAAGATGCCGGCGGGGGCGCGCTATGACGAGTGGCGGAGGCTGCGGTCGGGCGAGGCGCGGATCTGCGTTGGCCCCCGGTCGGCGGTATTCGCGCCGATCGCCGACCCCGGGTTGATCGTCATCGACGAGGAGCACGACTCCTCCTACAAACAGGAGAGCGATCCTCGCTATGACGCGCGCGAGGTGGCGCGCCGCCGGGCGGCGGATGCCGGAGCGGTGCTGCTCTGCGGGACGGCCACGCCCCGGCCGGAGAGCTGGCATGAGCTGGAGCGGCTGGAGCTCCCGAACCGCGTCGACGGGCGGCCGCTGCCGCCCGTGGAGATCGTCGACATGCGTGGGGGGATTCCCGGCCCGCTCCACCCCAGGACGCGCGAGGCTTTCGGGGACGTGGCCAGGAAGGGCGGCAAGGCGATCCTGCTGATCAATCGCCGCGGCTGGTCGACTCACCTGACCTGCCGCTCGTGCGGCCACGCCTGGGAGTGCCCCAACTGCGACGTGTCGCTGATCCTCCACCGCGACGGCGCGCTGCGCTGCCACCACTGCGGGCATTCGGAGCCGATGCCGGACGCCTGCCCCGAGTGCTCCTCGGTGACGATCGCCCGGGTCGGCTCCGGGACCCAGCGGGTCGAGGCGGAGCTGAACGAGCTGCTGGCGCCGCTGGAGGTGTTCAGGCTCGACTCCGACAGCGCGGCGGGTTCGGGGCATTCGGACGTGCTGCGGCGCTTCGAGGCGGCGAAATCGGGCGTCCTGGTCGGCACCCAGATGGTTGCGAAGGGCCACGACTTCCCCGACGTCACGCTGAGCGTCGTGCTCGATGCCGATGGCGCGCTGCGACTGCCGGACTTCCGCTCCGAGGAGCGGACCTTTGCGCTGATCACCCAGCTCGCGGGCCGAAGCGGCCGCGGCGACGCCGGCGGCCGCGTCCTCGTCCAGGCCCTCGCCACCGGCGCTCCCAGCATTCGCTACGCCTCGAAGCACGACGCCGCCGGCTTCCTCACCGAGGAGATCGAGCGTCGCCGCGCGCTGCGCTATCCGCCCTTCTCGCACCTGATCGAGGTCGGGTTGGCCGGGCAGGACGAGGACCGTGTCGAGACCTCCGCTGGAAAGATCCGCAACCTCGTCGCAGAGCGTCTCGGCACCGACGATGACCTGCTCGGCCCTGCACCACTCTTCCGCCTCCGCAACCGCTACCGCCGGCGCCTGGTGGTGAAGTCCGAGCACCGCCATCGCGCGGCAGAGGCGGTCCGCGATGCGGTGCGAACGGCAGTGCGCGACCGGGCGCTCCGCGAGGTCGCGATCTCGGTGGACGTGGATCCGCAGTAGCCCCGTCACCCGGCGAGCAGCCGGCGAAGATCCGCCACCACTTCATCCTGTCGGGTCGTGATCTGGTCCCAGCTGTAGCGGACGACCTGGAGGCCATTTGCGCGCAATACGACCTCTCGCTGGCGGTCTTGCTTGATCGCCGCCCAGCCTCCGTGGGCCGCGGCCCCGTCGAGCTCAACGACGAGGCCCGCATCACGCCAGAGCGCGTCGACCCTCATCCGGTCAACCTGGGCGTTGACTTCAGGTAGTCGGAGGCCGGCGCACTCGCAGAGCTCGAGGAAGCGTTCCTCGAGGACGCTCAGGGTCCGAGCCAGCTCAGGAATGTGGCTCCGAAGGGCGGCCCTCGTCGCCCTGGAGCCGGGACGTCCTGGTTTCAGGGCTTCCTCGATTTCGCCGATGTCGAGGAGCCCGCGGTAGTCAGCCTCGGCGAGGGCGCGGCGAAGCTGACGGGCCGTGAGCCTGGCCCCGATGTCCACCAGCGTCCGCGCGACGGTCGTCACCGGGAGGTCGCGGCAACAGGTCGCCTCCAACCGTCGCGAGTGATGAGTGCAAACACCTGGCAGTGAACGGCGTCGGCCCGGAACGGTCAGGTGGATCCGTCTGGGCTCGGCCTCGATCAGCGCCCAGAGCCACGCGGCAGTGGTGTGGCTGAATGCAGCGCCCGTGCCTGCGTAAAGCAGTGCCGCCCAAAGCCGACCCCGCAGTGAAAGAGCGCTATGGCCGAGGGCGTATACGCCCGGGTGGATTCGGTGCAGGCGGCGTGCCGCGACCCATCGGGAAAGGGCGCTGTCGCTGACCCCAAGTGATTCGAGCTGGGCCCGGTTGACCACCCCGGATTGGCTCTTCGCGGTGGTGGCCAAGCCCTCTGCGTCGACTTTCCCCCGCTGGGCGGGGACGATGCGACGCACAACGGCCATGGGCCCCATCTTCATTGCTGGTTTTCGCCGTAACGCCGGCAAATGTCGCCGTTCATTGCCGAAGTTGCGCCGTGCGGCGCACCCGAGTCCCCAGGCGCCCGGACTAGACTCGAAGACGTGAGCGACGAAGCCACACATATCCCGGTCGAGGAGCTCGACGACGAGCTGGCCACCGAGGCCGCGGAGCCCGACGGCATCGATCAGGAGGCGCTCGAGCGGCGTTCCGCGGCGCTGTCGCAGGTCGTCAAGTTCGGGGATCCGGTGCTGCGCTCCGCCGCCTCTCCGGTGACGGAGTTCGGCGACGAGATCGCCGCCGAGGCGGACCGGATGATCGGATTGATGCGCGATGCGATCGGCGTCGGCCTGGCGGCAACGCAGCTCGGCACCCTGCGACGAATGCTCGTCTTCCAGGTCGGATCGGAGGCCGAGCCGACCATCCTCATCAACCCGGAGATCGAGTGGCGCTCCGAGGATGCCGCGACGGCGGAGGAGGGCTGCCTCAGCCTGCCCGGCGTGATCGTCGACGTCGACCGTCCGCTGCACGTCAGGACGCGAGGGGTCGATGTCCACGACGAGCCGTTCTCGATCGAGGCCTCCGGCCTCGAGGCGCGGGTGATCCAGCACGAGGTCGACCACCTTGACGGAGTCCTGATGATCGACCGCACAGAGCGCGACCAGCGCCGCGGGGCCCTGCGGGCGCTTCGCGAGGGCGGCACATTCGCGCCCGAGAGCGACGAAGAGCCCGAGGACGAGGACGGCACGCCGTCCAGCGAGGATTGAAGACCGCCTACCTCGGCACCTCGGAGTTCGCGGCGACGGTGCTCAGGCGGCTCGCCGACAGCCCGCACCGCCCGGCTCTCGTCGTGACGCCTCCCGACAGCCGCAAGGGCCGGGGTCGGCGGCTGTCCTCGCCGGCGGCGGCGGAGGCGGCCCGCGGGCTCGGATTGGAGCTTCACCAGACAGCCGACGTCAACGCGCCCGGGTCGGTGGAGGCAATCCGCGCCGTCCAGCCGGCCACGGTCGCGGTCTGCGCCTTCGGCCAGCTGATCAAGGAGCCTTTGTTGAGTGAGTACCTGATGCTCAACGTTCACCCGTCGCTGATCCCTAGATGGAGGGGTGCAGCGCCGATCGAGCGGGTTCTGATGGCGGGGGAGGGTCTGACGGGAGTGACGATCATGCGGGTGGCCGCGGGCCTCGACTCCGGTCCTGTCTTGCTCGCCGAGGAGGTTCGGGTCGACTCTGAGGACGACTATGCCTCGCTCGCTTCTCGGCTCGCGGAGACCGGCGGCGAGCTGTTGGTGCGGGCCCTGGACGAGGTCGAGAGGGGAGAGCTCGAGTTCACCGAGCAGAACGACCGCCACGCGACCTACGCCGAGAAGATCTCTCCAGAGGAACGCCACCTTGATCCCACGCGTCCCGCGGACGAGCTCGCCCGACGGGTGAGGGCCCTGACGCCGCACATCGGGGCCTACCTGGAGCTCGAAGACGGGAGCCGGCTCGGCGTTCGCTTGGCGGAGGCGCTGACAGCGTACAGGGGCGTTGACTCCAACCAGGCAGGAAAGTTCGTGCCAGAGGGACACGACTTACTCCTCGTCTGTGGACGGGGCCTCCTCCAGCTCGAGGTCGTCCAGCCGCCCGGGAAGAAGGCGATGAGCGCCTCCGATTTCCTGCGCGGGCACGCTCCGCCCGAAAAGGCCGTGTAGGGGCGCCTGCAGTTGCGCCCCGATGGCTCGATACCCTCGTCACATGGCCGAACGAGTCGACAGTGACTTGGGTGAGACCGCCGGCACCCCCGAGTCCACCGAGCGCTCCCTCCAGCGCCCGAACTGCCCGGGCTGCGGTGAGCCCTGGCTGCGCCCCGCGCAGCTGCCGGGGCGCTTCGTCTGCGTCTACTGCCTCCACCGCTACGAGCTCGTCTCGCAGTGCCCGAACTGCGGGGAGCACGGAACCATCAGCCGCCTGACCCACACCGAGGACATGAAGTGCCAGCAGTGCGGCCACTCGATGCTCCGCTCGATCTGACCTTGGAAGCCGCCACCGATACCGCCTCGACGGATCGCCGAGACCTCTTCGGATCGAAGCGGGTGGCTCCCTCGATCCTCTCCTCGGACTTCTCGAGGCTCGGTGCCCAGGTGGAGGAGGTGATGGCCGCCGGTGCGCGGATCATCCACGTGGACGTGATGGACGGCCACTTTGTCCCGCCGATCACGATCGGGCCCCTCGTCGCGGGCTCGATTGCCGACCTCGTCCATGACGCGGGCGGCGCGATCGACGTCCACCTGATGATCGACAACCCGGACCGTCAGATCTCGGAGTTCGCGAATGCCGGGGCGGACAACATCACCTTCCACGCCGAGGCGACTCCTCACCTCAACCGCACGCTGAACGCGATCCGCGAGCTCGGCTGCCTGGCCGGCCTCGCGATCAACCCCGGCACGCCGGTCGCCGCCGTCAGCGAACTGGTGAACGACGCCGACGTCTTCCTCTGCATGACGGTCAACCCCGGCTGGGGCGGCCAGCCCTTCATCGCCGACTCGCCCGACAAGGTCGGGCGTCTCAGTGATGTGGTGGGAGCCGCAACCATCGAGGTCGACGGCGGCATCGACACGGGCACCGCCGGCGGGGTGGCGGCCGCCGGCGCGAGCCTGTTCGTCGCCGGGTCCGCCGTCTTCGGGGCCGACGATCCCGCGGTCGCCTACAGCTCGATCGCCGAAGCCGCCGGCGCCGTCTAGGGCCGCGTCCGTGTCCGACAGGCACGCGCGCCTCAGCCGCTTCCGTAGCTTCGACGGGCCCGGAGAGCGGGGTGAGTTCGAGCCGTTCCTGCGCCGCCTCGCGGTATTGATCGCCGTGATCATCGCGGTCCAGGCATCTGGAGCGATCGCCTATTCGCTGACCGAGAGCGTCTCCGTCTGGCATGGCTTCCTCTTCACCCTGGACACGGTGGCGACCGTCGGGTCCGACCCGACCCCGCCGGATCTCCCCGGCCAGATCGTCAAGGTCCTGCTGATAGTCCTGGGCGTGGGTACGCTCTTCTACGCCCTCGTGACCGTGACGGAGTTCTTCGTCGCCGGCCACCTCGGCGAGATCCTCGAGGAGCGCCGCACATTGAAGAAGATCGAAGACCTCTCCGGCCATCATCTGATCTGCGGCTTCGGCCGCGTCGGTCGCCAGGTCGCCCGCGACCTGAAGGCGGGCGGCGACGACTTCGTGATCATCGACAGCCTCGATGAGAACAAGGGCGTCGCCGACCAGATGGGGGTTCCGTTCCTCCACGGCCGGCCATCCGACGACGAGATGCTGAGGGCCGCCGGGGTCGAGCGCGCCGTCTCCGTCCTCGCCTGCGTCGACTCGGACGCGGAGAACATCTTCATCTGCCTGACGGCCCGCGAGCTCCGCTCGGACATCACCGTCGTGGCGCGGGCCAGCGTCGAGGACTCCGAGAAGAAGCTTCGCCGGGCCGGGGCCAACCGGGTGATCTCGCCCTACAAGTCGAGCGGTGCCGAGATGGCCCGGCTCGCGCTGCAGCCGCAGGTCACCGGCGTCGTCGACGTCGCCCCCGAGTACCGGATGGAGGAGATCGACGTCAGCGAGGGCTGCCAGGCCGAGGGGATGACCATCGGCCAGGTACGCGGAACGACCACGATCGCCGCTCTTCGCAACACCGACGGCCATGTCCATCCCCAGCCGTCCTCCGACACGGTGCTCCGCGCCGGCGACGTGCTGGTGGCGATGGGGACCGTCGATGCACTGAAGAAGCTCGAGGCCTTGTTCGTCCCGGGCCCGGCCCGGGCGACCGGGTCCGTATTGGGCGATCTCGGCTAGCCCGCCTCGTCTCCGGACGCGAGCTGAAGCTCCATCTCCTCCGTCGAGCCCGGCCTGACCCGCTCCTCGCGTCGCGTCAGCGGCTGGCGATAGAGCCAGTAGAGCAGCGAGCAGAGGATGGCAGCCGCCCCCAGATAGCCGAACTCAACGCGATGGAACTCGTTGGGAACGATCGGCACGACGGTCCAGATCACGAAGAGAACGGCGCAGAGGACCCAGCAATATGACGCCCGACGGAGTTGTCCCTTCGCCAGCGCCGCCTGGTTGAGCGTTGCCGCGCACAGATAGAGACCCATGCCGGCGCCGACAGTTACCAGATCGAGTCGGTGATAGACGTGCTTCTTCCCGAACGCGATCTGCATCAGTTCCGGACCGGCGACCACCATCGCGAGCACAACCACCGCTGCGAACCCGGCGATCGCGAGGATCGTGACCCGCACCGAGGCGCGGAAGTCGTCCTCATCGCCCTGGGAGCCGAGTCGCGTCAGATGGGGGAGGAGGCTGGTCTGAACCGCCTGGAAGAGCTGCAGCGGAGCCCGGGCGATCATCAGCACGTTGAAGATGTATCCGGCGGCCGCCGCCCCGGAAGAGGCCTTGGTGACGAGGATGCCGGCGTTCATGAAGGTCTGCTCGCTGAGCATGATCAGAAAGACGCCTGCTGCGAATCGGCTTCCGCGGGCCAGCGTGAATTCGTCCGTGGGGCTCTCCACCGGGGCATCCCCGGCCGCCGCCCCGGCAGGCGCTTCGGCACCGCCGAATCTCCGCAGGAACGCGAACGGGACGACGATCAGCGAGAGCGTTGGCGCGGCCACGATGCCCAGCGCCACCGCGTTCTCCCCAGAGGCGATTCCCAGGGCCACTGCCATCGGGAAGGCTGTTCGTGAGATCGACTCGCTGATGATCAGCAGGGCGTAGATCGTCAGCCGGTGGCTGCCGGCCAGGAAGCCCCGCGCGAAGTAGCTCGCTCCGTAGGCCGTAATCGCGGCGACGCCGATCCAGTAGAGGGTCGAGTTGCCGTCCAGCAGGTTGTCCTGGATCGGGGTACGCAGGGCCAGGGCGACGATGTCGAAGCCGACTGCGACCGAGAGCTGGATCGTCGCCGCGACCCGCACCGTGTGCGCGATCGGCGTGCCGTGGGCCAGGTTCTCCGAGATCGTTCGCGACAGCAACTGCTCGACGGGCCGCTGCAGGATCGAAACGACGATGAAGACCGACGACCAGAGGACGGCGACCTGCCCGTAGGCGTCGCGCGAGAGCTCGTGCGAGGCGATCGCGAAGTACAGGTAGGTGATCAGCCCCGTGATCCCCACGCCGACGGACAGCAGGCTCGCGCGGCGGCCGTAGCTTCTTGCCTCGCTTTCGCCCGCTTTTTCCCTTGCCCTTGCCATCGACGCGCAAGACTACTGCCGTACAATTACTGGCTGACTGACCAGTCAATCAGGTTCCCCCACGCCTCAAAGGAGGCGAGCATGGCCACGGTCGGCACCGAACAGGAAGCGTCCTATCTGCGCAGGGCACTGGAGCTTGCGGAGGGGGGACGCGGGCGCGTCAGCCCGAATCCGCTGGTCGGCGCCGTCATCGTTCGCGACGACGAGGTGATCGGCGAGGGCTTCCACGCCGAGCTGGGCGACCTGCACGCCGAGCGCGCGGCGATCGAGGACTGCCGCGCCCGCGGGTCCGATCCGGCCGGCTCGGCCATCTACGTGACCCTCGAGCCATGCGCCCACGAGGGACGCCAGCCGCCCTGCACCGAGGCGATCCTCGAGGCCGGGATCTCACGCGTCGTCTACGCGTCCGAGGATCCGACAGACAAGGCCTCGGGCCGCGGGCCGGGGATGCTGCGCGACGGAGGTGTCGAGGTCGAGCTCGCCGGCGGACGGGAGGCAAGCGCCGCGCGGCTTCTCAACCAGCCGTTCCGCAAGCGCGCCCGAACGGGCCGCCCGCTCGTCGCCTACAAGGCCGCCATGTCGCTGGACGGCCGCGTCGCGTCCCCGACCGGAGATTCACGCTGGATCTCGAGCGTCGAGAGCCGCGAGCTCGTCCATCGCTGGCGCGCCGAATGCGACGCGGTCGCGATCGGGATCGGGACGGCGCTCGCCGACGACCCTCTGCTGACCGCTCGGATCGACGGGGCCGCGAGCCAGCCCGCGCGGGTCGTCTTCGACTCGGGAGCCCGGCTGCCGATCGAATCCTCACTGGTCGCCTCGATCGACGAGGCTCCTCTGATCGTCATCTGTGCCCCCGAGGCGCCATCCGCGAAGCGCGACGCGCTGGAGCGGGCGGGCGCCGAGGTCATCGTCGCCCCCGGCCGGACCGACAGGGACCGCCTCGAGGCAGGGCTGGCCGAGCTTGGGCGCCACGACATCCAGGACCTGATGGTTGAGGGCGGCCCGACGTTCGCCGGCGCGCTCTTCGATGCCGGCGAGGTGGACGAGATGCGGCTGTTCATCGCCCCGGTCCTCGTCGGTGCGGTGGAGGCGCGCGCCGTGCTCGAGGGAGAGGGCGCGATTCGCATTGCCGACGGCGTTCGCCCGCTGGCGACGAGCTTCGATCAGGTGGGAGAGGACATGCTCGTCCGCGCGAGGCTGCGGGAATGGTGATCGGCTGATGTTTACCGGACTGATCAAGGAGCTGGGAAAGGTCGATGCGATCGAGACCTCGGATCAAGGTGTCCGCCTGCGGATCGGCGCCGAGCTCTCCTCGGAGCTTGCCGAGGGGGACTCGGTCGCCGTCAACGGCGCCTGTCTCACGGCAACCTCGGTCGGCGACGGAGCCTTCGCGGCCGACGTGATGCACCAGACCCTCTCCCTGACGACGCTCGGGGAACTCGAGCAGTCCTCGGGCGTCAACCTCGAGCTCCCGCTGCGGGCCACCGACCGGTTGGGCGGCCACGTCGTCCAGGGACACGTCGACGGGACGGCCACCGTCGCGGATCTCTCGGCCGACGGTTTCGCGAAGCGACTGCGGATCGAGCTCCCGGGCGAACTGCTGCCCTACGTCGTCGAGCGCGGATCGATCGCGATCGAGGGAGTGAGCCTGACGATCGCAGCCCTCACCGATTCCGGCCTCGAGGTGTCCCTGATCCCCGAGACCCTCGAGCGCACCACGCTCGGCGCCCTCGAGCCCGGCGACCGGGTCAATGTCGAATGCGACGTCCTCGCCCGCTACGTCCGCCGCCAGCTGTCCGGTGACGGCGGCGTGTCACCCTTGTCATCCGAAAAGGAGTAACCAGAGATGTCCAAGCAGACCAAGGAGCCAGTGCTGACCGAGTCGAAGACCGATTCGCCGTTCGCCACCATCGAGGAGGCGATCGAGGACATCCGCCGCGGCCGCATGGTGGTGGTCTGCGACGACGAGAACCGCGAGAACGAGGGCGACCTGACGCTGGCGGCTCAGTTCGCCACGCCGGAGGCGATCAACTTCATGGCGACCCACGGCAGGGGCCTGATCTGCCTGGCCCTTACCGATGAGCGCTGCAACGAGCTCGGCCTCAACCTGATGGCCGCCAAGAACGAGGCGCCCTTCCAGACGGCGTTCACGGTCTCGGTCGAGGCTCGCGAGGGCGTCACCACCGGCATCTCGGCCGCGGACCGCGCGCGCACCGTCCAGGTCGCCATCGACCCGCACTCGCAGCCGGAGGACCTGGTCCAGCCCGGTCACGTCTTCCCGCTGAAGGCGAAGGATGGCGGAGTGCTCGAGCGGACCGGTCAGACCGAGGCCGCGGTCGACCTGGCGCGCCTGGCCGGCCTGATCCCCGCCGGAGTGATCTGCGAGATCATGAACGAGGACGGGACGATGGCCCGCGTCCCCGATCTGGCCGAGTACTGCGAGAAGCACGACCTGAAGATGGTCACGGTCGCCGACCTGATCGCCTACCGGCGGCGCACCGAGAAGCTGGTCGAGCGGATCGTCTCCACCAAGCTGCCGACCAAGTTCGGCGAGTTCAGCGCGGTCGGCTACCGCTCGCTGATCGACGACAAGCACCACGTCGCGATGGTGAAGGGCGAGGTCGCCGGGCAGGAGGACGTCCTGGTCCGCGTGCACTCGGAATGCCTCACCGGCGACGTCTTCCACTCACTGCGCTGCGACTGCGGCGAGCAGCTGGAGGCGGCGCTGGCGACGATCGAGCAGGAGGGGAGAGGTGTCCTGCTCTACCTCTCGCAGGAGGGACGGGGGATCGGCCTGCTCAACAAGCTCCGCGCGTACAAGCTGCAGGAGGAGGGGCTCGACACGGTCGACGCCAACCTCAAGCTCGGGCTGCCCGCCGACCTGCGTGACTACGGAATCGGGGCTCAGATCCTCGTGGACCTCGGCCTGTCGAGCATCCGGATCCTCACCAACAACCCGAAGAAGATTCTCGGCCTGGAGGGCTACGGGCTTTCGGTCACCGATCAGGTGCCGATCCAGTCGGTGCCCAATCCGCACAACGAGGCCTACCTGAACGCCAAGCGCGACAGGATGGGACACGCGCTGCATCATCAGGGCCTGCCACTGGACGAGCAGCTCCTCTACGAGGAGCACCGCAAGGACGAGGAGAACCGCCGGGAGCCCGGCGACTACCCGCCCGGCGACTAACGGCGGCCCAATCCGGATAGGTTCCGCCCGTGGCGGATCTCGCTGAGTTCGAATTCGCGGTCTGCGTCGCGACGTTCTACGACGACCTCGCCGAGCGCCTGGTGAACGGCGCCGTGGAGGCCTTCGGCGACGAGGGAGTGGCTCCGACCTCCGTGCATACCTACGAGGTCCCCGGCGCCTTCGAGCTGCCCCTCGCCGCGAAGCTCTGCGCCGAATCCGGCCGGTTCGCCGGCGTCGCCTGCCTGGGCGTCGTGATCCGCGGCGAGACGAACCACTACGACTACGTCTGCGCCGAGGCCGCGAGCGGCATCCAGCGGGTCCAGCTGGATTCCGGCGTTCCCTGCGCCTTCGGCGTGATCACCTGCGACACCCGCGAGCAGGCGGAGGCGCGGGCCGGCGGGGACAAGCGGGACCAGGGCCGGAACGCGGCGATCGCGGTCATGCGAATGGCGGAGCTCGCGAGCCGCCTCTAACGCGCAGGTCCTGCAGGGGGCCAGGCAGGGTAGGCTCGCTGCAATGAAGCGGGCGCGGTAGTCATCCGGCGGCGACACCCAGCCAGGGTCTACGGACTCGCAGCTGCCTTCGCGATCGCGGTCTACCTCCTCGCTGCGGCCTGGGCGTCCGCCGCAGCGGGCGACCTGGATACATCCTTTGGGAGCAATGGCCGGTTCGTTCAGAACATCCGCACCAACGTCGTCCCCAGCACCGATACGGCAAGCGATGTCGTCGTGCAGTCCGACGGGCGGATCGTGGTCCTGGGCTCGACCTTCGTGTTCAATTCGCCAAACCTCACGGACGCGGGATGGTCTGTCCTGCGGCTGTCGCCGACCGGCGCGCCGGACGGTTTCGGGGGTTCCACCTTCTCTGAGGGCACCGACCCGGCCAACGGCGCCAACGCGCTAGGGCTGCAACCCGACGGAAAGCTGCTGATGGCCGGCACGAACGGGGGGATGGGCGGCAACGTCACGATTGGCCGGCTGGGGCTGACCGGCGCCTACGACACCGGATTCGGCGGTACCGGGCATCCGAGCATCGACTTCTTCCCCGCCGAGGCGACAACCGGCAATGACGGCGCCAGCGACCTCGTTCGCCAGGCGGACGGAAGCATCGTCACCGCGGGCTACAGCGACAATCAGTTCGGCCTCGCGCGAGTCACCTCGGCCGGTGTGCTGGACAACGGCTTCGACGGTAACGGCCTGAAGCGGGTGGACTTCTCGGGCACGGTCGATGGTGCGACCTCTGTCGCAATGTCCGGGTCGAAGATCGTCGCCGCCGGCTATGCGGATTCGAGGTTCGCGATCCTGAGCCTGAACTCGAATGGCTCGCTCGACTCGAGCTTCGGAGGGGGCACCGGTCGCTCGCAGAGCGGGCTGAACGAGCTGCCCCGGGGAGCCAACGCGGTGGCGGTTCAGCCCGACGGCAAGGTCCTGGTGGCCGGTCCCGGGGGCGGGAACTTTGGGGTTGGGCGCGTGAAGACCGACGGGTTCTACGACCCGAGCTTCGGCCCCAGCGCCAACGGGCAGGTGGCGATCGACTTCGGCGGAAATGACGTCGCCACCGCGATGGCGCTACAGCCGGACGGAAAGATCCTCGTCGCCGGCACCGACGGCGATGGCTTCGCCGTGGCCAGGCTGATGCCGAACGGCGCCCTCGATCCCAGCTTCGGCACTGGCGGCAAGGCGACTGTCAATTTCACCGGCGTCGACATCGCGCACGGGATGGCGCTGCAGCCCGACGGCAAGATCGTGCTGGTCGGGGAGACGGGACCCGCGGGCGGCACCACCGACTACGCGGTGACCCGGCTCCTCGGCGATCCGCCCGCCGCCGCGCCTCCGGCCGCGACGCCGGCACCGGCACCGGCACCGGCACCGAGCAAGAAGTGCAAGAAGAAGAAGAAGCACCGCGCGGCGAGCGCGAAGAAGCACAAGAGCTGCAAGAAGAAGAAGCGCTAGCTGATCTGCTCGAGCACGTCGTCGAGCGACGCGGGCACGCCGAAGTAGAACCCCTGGCCGTAGCGGAAGCCGATGTCGAGGAGCGACTCGAGCTCCTCCTCGGTCTCGATGCCCTCGGCGATCACGCGAACGCCGACGTCGTCGGCGAATGAGACGAGTGAGGCGGCCAGCGCGTGGACAAGCGGGTTCTCGTCGATCCGCTCCGTGAGCGAGATGTCGAGCTTGATCCATTCGGGGCGCACCTTGATGATGTGGCGGAGGCTCGCGTATCCGGCTCCGAAGTCGTCGATCGCGACCTTCCCGCCGGCCTCCCGCAGGGGCCCCAGCTTCGCGGTGAAGCCCTCGTAGTCGTCGACGTGCAGGTGCTCGGTGAGCTCGACGGTGACGCGGTCGGCGTCATCGCCGAGGCAGTCGAGGAAGCCGCCCGCGAAGATGGTCGGGGGAGAGGCGTTGATGCAGAGGGTGACGTCGCGCGGGAGGCGGGGGAGGGCGTGAGCCGCGATGCGGACCGCCAGCAGCTCGAGCGGAACACCGAGTCCGACGTCCCACGCCTCCGCGAACCAGCGGTCCGGCCCACGCTCCGGCGACCCCGGAAAGCGCGAGAGGGCCTCGCAGGCGACCACCTGTCCCGTCTGCAGGTCGTAGATCGGTTGGTAGACCGAGTTGATCTGCCTTTCCTCGAGAACCGTCTGGATCCTCTCGAGCGATTCACGGTGCTCGTCGCTGGTCAGCCTGTCCACGGAGCGGCGGTCGCCGAGGGGGCGAGTCGAGCAGACGATCTCGGTCACGCCGCCCGTCTCGGCGTCGTTGACGACGCGGGTGGAGGTCTCGACCCAGACGAACTCGCTGTCCTTGCGCCGCAGCCTGTACGACACAATGAACGGGGCGCCCTCCAGGGTGGTGCGATGGGCCACTCCGACCTTCGCCGCATCGTCCGGATGGAAGTAGTCGGAGGCGGACTTCCCGATCAGCTCGTCCGGCTCGTAGCCGAGCAGTTCCTTCGACGCCGCGGAGACGTATCGATACGACCCGTCCGGGGCGTGGGTGGAGATCATGTCGCCGAGGTGGTCGGCGATCGAGTCCGGCAGCGCGTCGAGCCCCGCCGCCAGGCGTGCGCGAGATCGAAACGGCGTCGTTTGCCGGAGGCTCATCTCACCTGGCTTCTCCAAGCAGCGCCCACTCCCTGCCTGGCGACCGGGTGGCCGCTACCATGCCCCGCCCATGGCGAAGGTCTGTCACAGCTGCGGCAAGCGCCCCGCGTTCGGCAACTCGCGGAGCCACTCCATGGTCGCCACCCGGCGGCGCTTCAACCCGAACCTGCAGAAGGTGCGGATCCAGGAGCCCGGCGGCGGCACCGCGCGCGTCTACGTCTGCGCGCGCTGCCTGAAGTCGAACAAGATCACGAAGGCCGTCTAGGCACGCTGGTGAACCCGCCAACCGGGGGTTAGGGTTCTCTCACTCCCCGATGGCTGATCCTTCAATAGAGCGATTCCGGCGCGTGGTCAGCGCGGCCGCTGTCCATCTCGAGGAGCGGCGCAAGGAGGTCAACGACCTCAACGTGTTCCCCGTCGCCGACGGCGACACCGGCGACAACATGGCGCTCACCCTCCGGGCGGTCAGCGATGAGCTCGACCGCCTTGACGGGCAGATGGTCGATGAGATCGGGCGGACCGAGCTGGTCAACGCCCTCGCGCGCGCGGCACTGATGGGGGCCCGGGGGAACTCCGGCGTGATCCTCAGCCAGATCGTCCGCGGCGCCGCGGAGGAGCTCGCCAGCCGGCCCGGAGAGCTGGTCGACCCGATCGTCGTCGCGGCCGCCTTCGCCCGGGCGGCGGACGCCGCCTACGAGTCGGTGCGAGAACCGGCCGAGGGCACGATGCTCACCGTCTTCCGCGAGATGGCGCACTCGATCTCCCGGCGCCTCGCCCATATGGACGAGATCCGGCTCTCGCCGGATGCCACCCCCGCCGAACAGGATGCGCTGCTCGCCGAGTTGCTCGAGGACGCAGTCCGCGACGGCGAGCGGGCGGTGGCCCGGACCCCCGAGCAGCTCGAGGTGCTCCGCGAGTCCGGCGTCGTCGATGCAGGAGCACACGGCCTGGTGGTCATCCTGGCCGGGGTCGTCGCGGGCCTGCGGGGTGACATCGAGGCGTCCCCGTCGGTGCCGCACTACGCCCCGGCGGCCGACACGCGGCCTCACCACGAGGACAGCCGCTACCGCTACTGCACGAACTTCATCGTCACCGGGGCGGGACTGGAGAGCCGCTCGTTCGTCCCCAGGCTCGAGGAGCTCGGGGACTCCGTGCTCGTCGTCGGCGACGAGGCCACCCTCAAGATCCACGTCCACACGGACGAGCCGCAGGACGCGGTGGCGGTCTTCGACAAGGAGGGCGAGGTGACGCAGCTGGACGTGGCTGACATGCGCGAGCAGATCGCCGAGCGCAGCGCACGGCTGCAGGCGGGCCGCTGCGCCGCGGTGGCGGTCGTGGCGGGCCGTGGGATGAGAGAGCTCTACGAGGGTCTCGGCGCCTTCGTGGTCGATGGCGGAGAGACTTTCAACCCCTCGATCTACGACCTGCTCGCGGCTATCCACGAGGTCCCCTCCGAGGAGGTCCTGGTCTTCCCCAACAACCCCAACGTCGTGATGGCCGCCGAGCGCGCCGCCGAGCTATCGGACAAGAAGGCCCGAGTCGTCGCCTGCACCTCGCAACAGGCCGGCCTCGCGGCCATGGTCGAGCTCGATCCCACGGCGTCGATCGAGGAGAACGGTGAGAGGCTCACCGCGTCGCTGGATGGGATCCGCGCAGGGTCTGTGGCGCCCGCCGCGCGCGACGACGCCAAGAGGCGCTTCGTCACCGGCGACGCCGTCGGCTTCGTCGGCGATGAGATCGTCGCCTGGGGCGGGGCGGGGTCGACGCTGTCGGAGACCATGTCCCGCCTGGCCGAGGGCGCCGAGATCCTCACCGTCGTCGGCGGCGAGGGTGCCCCGATCCCGCTCAGCGACCTCGAGGGTCACGCCCCGGAGGGTGTCGAGCTCGAGCTCCACGAGGGGGGCCAGCCGCACTACTGGTGGCTGTTGGCGGCGGAGTGACGTGAGCGACGAGCTGCCCGTCCTCTGGCAGTACAGCTTCTCCAACTACAACGAGAAGGCCCGCTGGGCGCTCGACTTCAAGGGCATTCGCCACCGGCGCCGCTCGCTGATGCCCGGCGGTCCGCGGGCAATGCTGTTCTCACGCGGCGACGGGACGATCCCCGTGCTCGACCTCGATGGCCGGCGGATCGTCGACTCGACGGCGATCATCGCGGCGCTCGAGGAGCGTCGGCCCGAGCCGGCGCTCTATCCGGCGGACGAGGAACAGCGGCGGCGGGCCCTGGAGCTGGAGGACTTCTTCGACGAGCACGCGGGCCACGACATGCGCCGCGTCGGCTTCTGGGAGTTGCGTGAGAACTTGAACTACGGGACTTCGTTCATGACCACCGATCAGCCCCGAATCAGGCGTGCCGTGGGGCGCACCGGGCTGAAGGTCGCCTTTCCCTTCGTCTGGCGGTACATGAACGCGCGCTACGGGTTCAACGAGGACGCGGTGGTGCTGAGCAGGAAGACCCTGATCGAGGGCCTCGACCGGATCGAGTCGGAGCGCGCCGGCGGCGACTACCTCGTTGGGGACGCTTTCAGCGTCGCCGACCTCACCGCCGCCGCACTCCTCTATCCGCTGGTCTGGCCGGCGGAGTACCAGTACCAGCTGCCGGAGCCGCCCGAGTGGCAGTTCCTCGAGGGCCACCGGGACCACCCGGCGCTCGAATGGATCCGCGAGATCTGGAGGCGCCACCGCGTTCCCGCCGCGGCTACCAGCCTTCGGACCCCGGCTCGCCCTTGAACGGACCCTCGATCTCCTCGGTGATCCAGCCGCCGTAGTAGGCGCCGGGCTGCGGGGTGACCTCCTCGTCGTCGAGGTAGGCGGCGTCAACCCGCCGCGGATAGAAGGCGAGATGGCCCTCGAGCTCCTCGTAGCCCTGCTTCGGCTCCGGGTAGTACCAGGCGACCCTCTGCGCCCGCTTGCCGCCGGCCTCAGCGTGGACGTAGCTGGCTGTGCCCTTCCACTCGCATTCGGTGTGGATGTCCTCCGCATCGATCAAAACGTCCTCGCGGATGTCCTCGCGCGGGATGTAGACGGTGGGAGGGCCGGCGGTCTCCAGGACCCGGAGGGCCCGATCGCTCTCGGCGATGGTCTCGCCGCCGAGGATGACGCGGACGTGCCGGTGGAGGGGCTCGACGCGGGGCGGGCGCGGGTAGTCCCAGACGGATTCCTTCGCTCGCTTCGTGGTCATCGGCTCACAGTACGAGCAGGCGGCCCGGTGTTACGCCCGTCAGGGCGCCTAGCCTTGTCGGCGATGGAAGCGGCCCTCGAGCGCCCAGATGAAGTTGCGACCTACCTGCCGCGCGCTCTCGCAACCGGGAAAGGCTTGAACTACCAGCAGCTGCTGGAGGCTCCCCTGAAGTCAATGCCGCGTCCGTCGATCCTCGACGCCCCGCTCACCCAGTTGAAGGGCGCCGGGCCGAAGCTGGCCGCCGCCGCCTCCGAGATGGGGATCTCGAGTCTCGGCGACCTGCTGCGGCACATTCCGCACAGCTACCGCGACCGGGCCAACCCGGTCGGCCTCGGCGACCTGCGGCTGGGTGAGGAGGCGACCGTCGAGGTGGAGGTGGCCGGCTCGAAGCTGCGGCCGACCCGGCGCCGCCGCCTGACGATCCTCGAGGCCGACGTCTTCGACGCGAGCGGCCGGGTGAAGGCCGTCTGGTTCAACCGCGCCTGGCTGGCGGACCGGCTCCAGCCCGGCACCCGGCTGCTGGTCCGCGGAAAGCTCGAGAAGCGGGGCTTCAACGTCTCCGAGCACGAGTTCCTCGACTCCGAAGCAACCACCACTCCCGCGGGCATCCATACGACCGGTGTCGTTCCCATCCATCCCGCCAGCGAGAAGCTGCGCCCGCAGCGCATCCGTGAGTGGGTCTGGCAGGCGACGCCGATGGCCCGCCACGCCGTCGAGCCCATCCCGGGCCGGATGCGCCGCGAGCTCCGGATGGCGGGCGCGAGCGATTCGATCGTCGCCTCGCACTTCCCCGGAAACGAGCACGCGGCGGAGGCAGCCCGGGAGCGACTCGCCTTCGAGGATCTCTTCCTCTATCAGGCGGCCCTGATCTCCCGACGCGGGCGGCGCGCCTCCGGAAGCAAGGGAATCCCGCTCCCTGGAGCGACCGAGCGGGCCGGGGCGTGGCTCGAGTCGCTTCCGTTCGAGCTCACCGGCGACCAGCGTCGCGCCGTCGAGGAGATCGATTCGGATCTCGGCGAGCCCCAGCCCATGCAGCGCCTCCTGATGGGGGAAGTGGGGAGTGGCAAGACCGTCCTGTGCGTCTACGCGATGCTGCGGGCGATCGAGGCGGGACACCAGGCTGCCCTGATGGCGCCCACCGAGACGCTCGCCGAGCAGCACTTCCGCACGCTCGAATCGCTGCTCGCCCGAGATCCGACACCCGCGACCCTGCTCACATCCGCAACGCCTCCGGCCCACCGGCGGGAGCTGCTCGCCTCACTGGCGGCGGGCGAGCCCCAGCTCGTGGTGGGCACGCACGCCCTGATCGAGGAGTCCGTCGAGTTCTCCTCCCTCGCGGTCGCCGTCGTCGACGAGCAGCACCGCTTCGGCGTCCGCCAGCGCGCCGCGCTCGATGCGAAGGGGCCCGGCAAGCGGCTCCCGCACGTCCTTCATATGACCGCGACCCCGATTCCCCGGACGCTTTCGCTGACGGCCTACGGCGACCTGGACACCACCGCCCTGCGTGAGCTGCCTAAGGGCCGCCAGCCGATCCGCACGCGGGTCGTCGGCGAGGACCGCCGGGGTGAGGCCTACGGGTTCATCCGCGAGCGACTGCGCGAGGGACGTCAGGCCTACGTCGTCTGCCCACTGGTGAGCGAATCGGAGGTGACGGAGGCGCGGGCCGCGGAGGCCGAGGCGAAGCGGCTCGCCAAGACCGAGCTGCGCGACTTCAAGGTTGCCCTGCTGCACGGCCAGATGTCCTCGGAGCAGAAGGCGCGCGCGATGGACGCCTTCTCCTCCGGAGAGGCGGACGTCCTCGTGGCGACGACGGTGATCGAGGTCGGCATCGACGTCGCCAACGCGACCGTGATGCTGGTGGAGGGCGCCGAGCGCTTCGGGCTCTCTCAACTCCATCAGCTGCGCGGTCGCGTCGGCCGTGGCAGCCACGAGTCCTTCTGCATCCTCTTCGGCGATCCGGAGTCCGACGCGGCCAAGGCGCGGCTCGAGGCGATCGCGGGGGAGGGGGACGGCTTCGCGCTCGCGGAGGTCGACCTCTCGATCCGCGGCGAGGGCGAGATCCTCGGGACCCGCCAGCACGGCCTGCCCCGGTTCCGCGCCGCGTCGCTCCCGGAGGACACCGCGCTCCTCCTCGAGGCCCGTCGGCGCGTGCTCGAGCTTCGGGAGCGCTTCGGATCGCTCGAGGCCCCGGGGATCGGCCCGCTGATGGACGAGGCCAGGCGGCGCTTCGGCGACGAGCGCGTCGAGCAGGTCGCGGCGTAGTTGGGCGAGCTGCGGATCAGCGGGGGCGAGCTCGGCGGTCGCCGCATCCGGTCCCCGAAGGGCGACAAGCTGCGGCCGACCACGGAGCGGGTCCGCGAGGCGGTCTTCTCGATCCTCGGGGACGTCTCCGGTGCCCGCGTTCTGGATCTCTTCTGCGGCACGGGGGCACTGGCGATCGAGGCTCTCTCCAGGGGCGCCGCCGAGGCGACCCTGGTCGATACCCATCCACAGCCGGCCAGGGGGAACATCGAGACTCTCGGGCTGACCGACCGCGTCAAGGTCGTCCGGGCCGATGCCGCCCGCTTCCTGCGCCGCGCCCAGGAAGGGTCATACGATCTGGTGCTCTGCGACCCGCCGTATAGACTCGCCGACCGCCTTGCAGCCGACCTCGACCCGCTCATACGACATGTGCTTGCCACGGGAGGCAGGGCGATGATCGAATCCTCGCCCGAGCGACCTCTGGAGGTCAGCCTGCCGCTGATCACGGAACGGACCTACGGTGAGACCCTGATTCGCATATTCGAGGGTGCTCCGCGGGCGAAGCCGAGGAGCAACCCGATTAACGGTGGTGAGGGATGAGCGCCGACGGCCGGACCGCGGTATGTCCGGGGAGCTACGACCCGGTCACGAACGGCCACCTCGACATCATCACCCGCACCTCACGCGTCTTCGAGCGCGTGATCGTCGGGGTGGTGAATCAGCCCGTTCGCAAGCAGCAAACGCTGTTCACGGCCGAAGAGCGCAAGGCGTTCATCGAGGACGCGACCGGGAACCTCGAGAACGTCGAGGTCAAGGTCATGTCGAACCTGTTGGTCGAGTTCGCCAAGGAGAACGGCGCGAAGGCGATCATCAAGGGACTGCGCGCTATCTCGGACTTCGAGTACGAGTTCGAGATGAATCAGCTGAACCGAAAGCTGGCCGCCGACATCGAGTCGATGTACATCTTCGCCTCGGCGAACTACAGCTTTCTCTCCTCGACGGGGGTCAAGGAGATTGCCACCTTCGGCGGCGACATCAGCGATCTGGTGCCCGCCCCGGTTGCAAAAGCGCTTGCGGAACGACTCGCTCGCTGAGGCAGTCATGCGTGGGGGTGGGCAGGAGCTTGCAATCCGGCGTAGAAACGCAACCCGGGGCGCCTGCCAAGTCCCGATGCGTAAGCTTTAGCGACACCAAATGGACGTTCTAGTACTCATCGACAAGCTCGACGACCTGGTGCACAACGCGCGCCCGGTCCCGCTCACCGATCAGGTGCGCGTCGACCGTGAGGAGATCTACGACCTCCTCGACCAGATGCGCGCCACGATCCCCGAGGAGATCAAGCAGGCCCGCTGGATCGTCAAGGAGCGCCAGGAGATGCTCGCCGAGGCCAAGCGGGAGGCCGAGCGGATCGTCAAGGAGGCCCGCGAGCAGCAGGCCCGCCTCGTCGCGAACGAGGAGATCACGCGCCAGGCCGAGCGTGCCGCCGAGGAGATCGTCGAGGAGGCGCGCGAGCGCGAACGTGAGATCCGCCTCGGCGCCGAGGACTACGCGGACGACATCCTCTCGACCCTCGAGGTCAACCTCCAGAAGTTCCTGCAGGCAGTGCAGCGAGGCCGCGACCGGCTCCAGGGCCGCGAGCGCGAGCCCTCCGAGATCGGCTAGCGCTCACCCGCTTCTGGCGGGTTGGTTGCCGTATAGGCATCTAATTCGCCAATTGCCACCTGGTTAGGCTCTCCACATGGAGGAGCTGACTGCCGGTGTGCGCTCCCTGCTCGCTGACGTTGAGGGCGATCGCGGCGAGCTCACTCTCAGCGCGATCCCCGGCGGCGCCTCCCGCGAGACCTGGCTGGTGGAGAACGCCGATCGCCGCTGGGTACTACGGCGCGATCCCGAGGGGTCCGTCTCGTTGGTGCCACTCCCGAACGAGTTCGCCTTGATTGACCGTGCGGCGGAAGCCGGTGTCCCTGTGCCCCGGCCACTGGCTCTGGAACCCGCTGGCGGCCGTCTCGGTACCGCCGCGATCCTGCTGTCCTTCATTTCGGGCACTTCGGTCGCCCCGCGCATCCTCCGCAAGCCCGAGTACGCGGGCGCCCGTGACCGCCTCACCGGCCAGCTCGCTGAGGCCCTGGCCCGCATCCACGCGATCGACCCGGCTGAGCTGGACGGGGTCCTGCCCGTGCCCCCGGCGGATCCGGCGCTCGCCCAGCTCGAGGAATGGGAGCGCCAGCTCGACGAGATCAGCGAGCCGCTTCCCGCCGTCGAGCTGGGCCTGCGCTGGCTGCGCGCCAACACGCCCGAGCCGGCGGAACCCCGGCTCGTACATGGCGACTTCCGGCTCGGCAACTTCATCGTCGACGAGGACGGGCTGGCGGCGGTGATCGACTGGGAGCTCGCTCACCTGGGCGATCCCGCCGAAGACATCGGCTGGCTCTGCATCCGCTCCTGGCGGTTCGGAAACGACGAGCGTCCCGTGGCGGGAGTTGGTCGCCTGGATGAGTTCATCGCGGCCTACGAAGCGGCCGGAGGGGCGCCTGTCGACCCCGACCGGGTGCGCTACTGGGAGGCCTTCGGCAACCTCAAGTGGGCGATCATCTGCGCCCGCCAGGCGCACGACCATCTCACCGGGGTGCGCCGCAGCCACGAGCTGGCTTCCCTCGGCCGGCGGGTCTGCGAGCCGGAGTGGGACCTCCTCCAGCTGGTCGGGGAGGGGGCCTGATGCAGGACCGGCCGACGGCGCCTGAGCTCCTCGAATCGGTCGCCGAGTACCTGTTCGGCGAGCTGCGGCCCGAGGTGCCGCGCGAGCAGCGCTTCAAGGTTCTGGTCGCCGCCAATGTCTGCGCCGTGGTGGCGAGAGAGATCCGCGCAGGCGACGAGCCGGACCGGGCGGATCTCGAGCTCTTCAACGAGCTCCTGGGAGAGCCGGCCGGTGATGTTCATGCCGCGGCGGCCGAGCTCTCCCGAAGGCTGCGCTCCGGCGAGCTCGACGACCGGATCGACGAACTTGCCCCGCGCCTCGAAGAGCACGTCCGCCGCAAGCTGGAAATCGCCCGGCCCGGCTACGACGAGGCCTAGAGATCGGTCTGATGCGTTCCGGCCCGCCCGGCGTCGGTCTTCTCGTAGAAGCGGCCGAGCAGCTCCAGGGTCTCCTCCGGGTCCGCGCAGCTGTACGCGTTCCAGGCCTCGTTGCGGAGCTGCTCGTCCAGCGGCTTGCCGACCGTGTCGAGGATCGTCTGCTTCGCTGAGCGCACGGCACGCTGCGAGTTCCGCAGGATCTGGCGGGCGACGGCCTCCGCCTCTTCCATCAGCCGCTCGTGCGGCACCACCCTCGAGACGAGGTTGCACTGCAGCGCGCGCTGGGCGTCGATCGGCTCGGCCGTGAGGAGCATTTCCAGGGCGATTCCGGTTCCGCAGGTGTTGACCAGCCGCACGATCCCGCCGTCGCCGTGATGAAAGCCGCGGCGGGCCTCGAAGGAGCCGAACATCGCGCGATCCGAGGCGATCCGGATGTCGCATGCGAGGGCGGTCTCCAGCCCACCGGCGAGCGCCCAGCCGTTGATCGCGCCGACGATCGGCTTGTAGATGCGGTGCATGCCGCGGGTGAAGCCATTCAGGCCGAGCTCGGCGATCTCGCGGATGTCGGTCGCGTTGCTCTCGGCGATGATCGGCGGGATGTACTCCTTCAAGTCGGCTCCCGCGCAGAACACGTCGCCGGCGCCGGTGAGGATCGCGACGTCGACGGAGTCGTCCTCGGCGAAGTCGGCCCAGGCGGCGATCATCGCGCGGTGGACCTCGGGACTGACCGCGTTCCTCGCCTCGGGCCGGTTGATCGTCACGTAGGCGATCCGGTCGCGCTTCTCGTAGAGGACGACACCCTCGTCAGCCGAGGGCGGCGGGCCGGGACGCTCCGGGTTGTGGTGAGTCATCGCGCTCGCTTTCAGTCGTAGGTTGCCCGCACGACGGCCAGGTCGTCGGCGGTCCAGGTGATCTCGCCGCCGCACCACTCCGCGAGCTCCTCGGCGGTGTCGGGGAAGTCGAAGCCCTCTTCGATCGGCGTCACCTGCGGCTCGGCCTTCACCAGGTCGCCGATCACCAAAGCGCGCGACTGCTCGCGGACGCGCCGAAAGAGCAGGTGCTTCTGGTCGTCGGTGAGGTGGTGCACCGAGAGCACCGAGATCACCAGGTCCCACGGCCCATCCGGAAGCGGGTCCTCCATGCGGGCGAGCTGGACGTCGTCGTAATCCTCGCGGAGCCGATAGACCATGTTCGTGTCCGAGTCGAGCCCGATCACCCAGGCGTCCGGATAGGCCTCGAGGAGGACCCGGGTCGTCTCACCCGTGCCCATCCCGAGCTCGAGAACGCGATCGGGGGCGAAGGGGATCGCGTCGATCGCGGCCCTCTGCAGGTCGTCGTAGCGCGGGACCTCCTCCCGGATCTCCTCCAGGTAGGTCTCGGGATTCCACTGGAATTGGGCGCACACCAGATGATCGATTTCTAATCGACGTGCCCGCGGGGGCGGCGCAGGCCGAGCTGGGCGCCGCACGCGCCCGAAGCGGGTAGTGGTGCTACCCGCGAGGACGCGGGTGGCGATCCAGCGACGGCATGCGCCGTCATCCGTGGGTGCGTGGATTGGGAATCGGTCATCTAGGGCTCGCTACCCTCGCAGCGAGTGTATTTGGCAGGCGGCATCGTCGATCTGGAGCGCTTGGCGCTGTCCTCCGGACAGGCCCGTTCGCTCGATCTCGTGGTCGGGCTCAAGCTGATCGTGCTCGCCGGGCAGAGCTATGCACCGGTGGGTGGCCGGGTCGACGCCATGGTGGACGTCTCCAGGACGAGCACCGGCTACGCGCTCCGGCTGCGCTTCAACACCGAGCTGAGGGGCCCCTGTGTCCGCTGCCTGGAGCCCGCGGCGAGCGAGTTGGAGATCGACAGCCGTGAGGTCGACCAGCCGGGGGCGAACGACGATGAGCTCCGCAGCCCGTACGTCACCGACGGCAACCTCGACGTCGGCCGCTGGGCCAACGACGCCCTCGTCCTCGCCTTCCCGTCGCAGCCACTCTGCCGGGAGGACTGCGCGGGGCTCTGCGCGGTCTGCGGGGAGTCCCTGAATGACGCCGACCCCGAGGCGCATCGCCACGAGAGCGGCGGCGATCCGCGAATGGCGAAGCTCAGGGATCTGAAGCTCGAGTAGCTACTATCCCGCGCCAATGGCGGTCCCCAAGAAGAGACAGTCCCGCACGCGTCGTGACAAGCGCCGCGCCCAGCACAAGGCTTCGACCCCGCGGCTGAACGAGTGCCCGCGCTGTCACAGCCCACGCCTGCCCCATCGCGTCTGCCCGACCTGCGGCACGTACGCCGGGCGTGAGGTGATTCGCCACGAGGCGCCCGAGGCCACCCCGCAGGCCCAGCCCTCGCCCCAGGACTAGTTCGCGTGAGCGAGCCCGTCGCGCTCGATGCTTACGGGGCGGACGGCGGACCGGAGCTCGTGCTCGAGGGCGCGAGGACCGCGGCCGCCGACGGCATCCGGGTTCGCGTCTTCGGCCCTTCCTCGCTCAGCCCACCCTCCGGCGTCGATCTCGATCCGACCACCGACTGGATCGGCAACGAGGCCGAGCCCGTCGCCGCGGTGCGGTCGAAGCCCGAGGCCTCCGTCGTCCGCGCCGCTGCCGCCGTGGCCGAGGGGCGGTGTAGCGCCCTCGTGAGCGCCGGATCCACCGGCGCGACGATGACGGCCGCGCTCTTCGCGCTGAAGCGGGCGCAGGGCGTTCACCGCCCGGCGCTCGCCGTCCAGATCCCGGTGCCCGGCCGCGACGGCACGCCGCTCGTCTTCCTCGACGCCGGGGCCAACACCGACGTTCGCCCCCAGCACCTGATCCAGTTCGCCTTTCTCGGCTCGGCTTTCTGCCGGGCAGTGCTCGGGGTGGAGAGCCCGCGAGTCGCGCTGCTGTCCGTCGGCGAGGAGCAGAAGAAGGGCCGGCCTGATGTGGTCGAAGCCCACGAGGCGCTCGCCGACGCGCAGGGGATCCGCTTCATCGGCAACGTGGAGGGTCGAGACCTCCTCTCCGACGAGGCCGACGTGATCGTCACCGATGGCTTCACGGGCAACATCACCCTGAAGACTTTGGAGGGGACCGCGAGGGCCGTGGCGGACGCCGTCCGCGCCGCCGCGCGCTCTGGGCCGATCGCCTCCGCGGGTGGCCTGCTCCTGCGCCCGGCGCTGGGAGGCCTGCGACGGAGCATGGACCCGAACTCGGTCGGCGGAGCGATCCTGCTGGGCCTGCGCGGCGTCGCCGTCGTCGCCCACGGGAGCTCAACTCCCGAGGGGATCGCCAACGCCGTCCGGCTCGCCGACCGCGCCGTGCGCGAGCGCTCGGTCGAGCGAACGGGCGAGCTGCTGGCGGCGGCGGGCGCGACCCGGGACGCTCTTCGCGAGGAGACCTCCGGAACGACGGAGCGATAGGCGATAATCCGAGCGATGGAACGGGAAGAGGTAATGGCGCTGGTCCGGAATCACCTGAGCACCGAGCTCGAGGTGTCTCCGGAGAAGATCCAGCCCGAGACCAGGTTCCGCGAGGACCTCGACGCCGATTCCCTCGACCTCTACGAGCTCGTCATGGAGCTCGAGGATCGCTACGGGATCCGAGTGAGCGAGGAGGAGGCCGCCGAGATCACGACCGTCGGGGACGCGGTCGACTTCGTCTGCGCTCGAGTCCCCGCGGGCTAGGGGGAGGCGGTCGGTCTGATCAGATGACACCCAGCACCGACCCGCTGGCGGAGCTGTTCGCGGACACCCCCGAAGAGCTGCGCCGGCAGGCACTCTCCCACTCATCCTGGGTCGAGAAGCGCACCGAGTCCTACGGGAGGCTGGCGTTTCTCGGCGACAGCGTCCTTGGTCTTGCGGTGGCCAGCCTCCTCTTCGAGGGGCATCCCGACGCGGACATCGGCGAGCTCACCAAGATCCTGAACCAGGCGGTGAGCGGCCGGGCCTGCGCGGAGGTCGCCCGCCGGCTCGCTCTTCCGCAGATGCTCTCCGACGAGGCGCCCGACGAAGGAGACGGCCTTCCCGTCGACACCCTGCTTGCCTCGGAGCGCACCCTGGCCTCCGTCTGCGAGGCGGTGATCGGAGCCTGCTACATGGCCCACGGCTACGAGCGGACCTCGGAGGCCGTCTTGGAGGCCTTCGCCGACGAGATCGAGCAGGCCACGCGCGAGCGCATGGACTTCAAGTCCGAGCTCCAGGAGCGACTCGCCCGCAACGGCGACACCGTCGATTACGAGGTCGCCAGCGAGGACGGCCCACCGCACAACCGGCGATTCGAGATCCGAGCCACCGTCGCGGGCGACGAGCTCGGCGTCGGCTCCGGCCGCAGCAAGAAAGAAGCCGAGCAGGCGGCGGCCCGCCTCGCCCTGGAGCGGCTGCGTTCCTGACGCGGTTGCGTCCGGGCGAGGCGCGACGCTTCAGCCCCTGCGACCCTTGCGAGTGAGATGTATCTGAAGGCCATCAACCTGAAGGGCTTCAAGTCCTTCCCGGACCGCACCCGGCTCACGTTCTCGCCGGGCGTCAGCGTGATCGTCGGCCCGAACGGCTCGGGCAAGTCGAACATCACCGACGCCGTGCTCTGGGCTCTCGGCGAGCAGAGCCCCTCGGCGATCCGCGGCCAGCAGATGCGGGACGTGATCTTCGCGGGCGGCAGCGGGCAGTCGCCGCGCCGCTTCGCCGAGGTCGAGGTGGTGATCGACAACTCGGAGGGCCGCGCCGCGAGCGAGTTCTCGGAGATCGCCATCTCGCGGCGGATCGAGCGGAACGGGGAGGGCGAGTACCGGCTGAACGGAGCGCGCTGCCGCCTCTCGGACGTCCTCGAGGCGCTCTCCGACACGAACATGGGCCGCGAGGCCCACTCGGTGATCAGCCAGGGGAAGGTCGAGGCGATCGTCAGCTCCAAGCCCCGGGACCGGCGCCTGCTGATCGAAGAGGCGGCCGGGCTCGGCAAACACCGCAAGCGCCGCCACAGCGCTCAGCTCAAGCTCGACCGCACGCGGGACAACCTCGAGCGCGCCATGGACGTGGAGCGGGAGGCCCGCTCGCGGCTGCGGCCGCTGAAGCGGCAGGCTGAGGCAGCGGAGCGCACCGCGAAGCTACTGCGCCAGTCGAACGAGCTTCGAGCCCAGATCGTCGCCGACGACCTTCGCTCCCAGCAGCAGCAGCTGACCGCGGCGGAGGCGAAGCTCGCCGAGGTGCGCGCCACTCGCGATTCGGTCGAGAAGCGCTTCGAGGAGGTCCGGGCGCGGCGGACCGCGATCGAGGAGAGGATCGCGGTCGGTGAGAAGGGCCGCCGGCGCCAGGGGGAGATCCTGGCGGAGGCCCGCGCGGCCACCGAGCGCGTCCGCGCGCGGGCCGAGTCGCTCGATCTCGCCGAGCGTGACCTGCGGGGCGCCCTCGGAGAGCGCCAGCTGCGCCTCGACGCACTCGATGAGCAGCCGGACGAGGCGGCGGGTGCGGCTCGTGTCGCGGAGCTGGAGGCGGAGCTCGCCAAGCTCGGCGAGGACTCCTCCGAGGAGGCCGAGCGTCTGCGCGGCGAGGCCGCCGAGGCAGAGCAGCGCCGCGTCGGGGCCAAGGCCGTCCTCGAGCCCCTGGAGCGGGCGGAAGAGGAGATCGGCGCCGAGCTGCGGCGGGCGACCCAGATGCATGAGGCCGCGAGGGCTGAGGCGCTGAAGGCCTCCGAACGCCGTGCCGCCCTGGCCGGCCAGCTGGCCGCTGTCGAGGCGAAGCTCGCGGCCGCGGCTGTCGAGGGCGACCACGAGGCGCTCGCCGGGATGATCGAGGCTGGGTCTGGCCTCGAGCGCGCGGTTTCGGCAGTTCTCGGTGAGCGGCTGCGCGCGTCGATCGTCGGCTCGGTCGGCGAGGGGCGGGAGCGGCTCGCCGGCGCGGAGGGCGCGGCGCGCGCATTGCTGACTACCTCCGGAGGCGAGGCGCCGGCGGGTGCCGGCCCGAAGGAAGGCGCCCGGCGCCTTCTCGACCTGATCGAGGCCCGCGGCGATGCAGCCCCGATCACCGGGAGGCTGCTGGCCGATGCCTGGCTCGTGGACGATCTCGACGACATCGCCGACGCGTTCGGCGGCGTCGCGGTCACGGTCGACGGCGAATGCTTCGACGCGGCGGCCGGAGAGATCCGCCGGCTCCCGCGGGAGGGAACCGACCCTGCCCTCGCCGCCCGCTCCGAGCGCGAGGACCTCGCCTCCCGGCTCGCCCAGCGCGAGCAGACCGAGGAGCGCGCCAAGCGTGACCTGGAGCGGGCCGAGACGGCGCTCGCCGAGGCTCGTGGCCGCGAGGAGGAATCCCAGAAGGCGATCCGCGAGGCGCGCCGGGCGCTCGACGAGGCCGCCGAGGAGGCGAGCCGGACGTCCTGGCTTGCCGAGCGCCACGCCGAGCGCGATGGCGAGGGAGCTGGAACGGCGATCCAGCGCGCGAAGCTCGAGGCTGAGCTGACGGCCGAGCGCCGTCACGCCGAGGGAGCCGAGAAGGCGCGCCAGAAGCGGCTCCGAGACCGCGGGGAGCTCGAGCGGCGGATCGCCCTCGAACAGGAGACGCTCCCGGCTCTCGGACGGGCGCGCGATGCGCTCCGCCGACTCGCCGAGCGACTCGAGGAGCGCGCCACCAAGCTTTCCGGCGGCGAGGGCGGTGACGGCGGAGACGTTGCCGCCGAGCTGCGGGAGTGCTCACAGCAGGAGTTCGGGCTCCAGGGCGAGCTTCGCGAGGCGAGCGAGGCGATGACCGTCGCGGAGGTCGAGGCCACCCAGCTGCGCGGGCATCGCGACGAGAGCAAGGCCGAGCAGCAGCGCCTCGGCGCCGCCCTCGGCGAGGAACTCGACGCGGCCGCCGATGCCATTGCCGACGAGGAGCGAGAGGCGATCGAGGCGAAGCTCACGAGGCTCGACCGGAACCGCGAGCAGATCGGGCCCGTCAACCCGCTCGCGGAGAGCGAGTACGCCGAGGCGCGCGAGCACGTCACCGAGCTGGCCGAGCAGCGCAAGGACCTGGAGCAGGCGATCACGGAGCTGCGCGCTCTGGTTCGCCGCACCGACAGGGAGATCGCCGCGGCCTTCGAGGAGACCTTCGAGGCGACCGCGCGCGGCTTCGAGGAGATGGTGGCCGAGCTGTTCCCCGGCGGCAAGGGACGCCTCCGCCGGGTGGACGTCGGCCCTCGTCCGTTCGCTGGTCAGGCCCCCGAGGGCGACGAGGAGGCCGCGACCGATCCCGACGAGGAGCTGATGCCGCCCGACGACGACGGCGGTGTGGAGATCGAGGTGACTCCGGCGGGCAAGTCCACGAGGCGGCTCTCGCTGCTCTCCGGGGGCGAGAAGTCGCTCGTCGCGCTCGCCTTCGTCTTCGCGGTCCTGATGGCCCGCCCATGCCCCTTCTACATCCTGGACGAGGTCGAGGCCGCCCTCGACGACATCAACATCGACCGCTTCCTGCGGCTGGTGCGCCGCTTCTCGGAGCGCTCGCAGTTCATCGTCGTCACCCACCAGAAGCGCACGATGGACGCCGCCGACATCCTCTACGGCGTCAGCATGGGCGGCGACGGGATCACCAAGGTGGTCTCGCGCAAGCTGCCGCGTGACGAACTCGGGACCGGCGTCGAGCCCGCCGAGCCTTCGGCGGCCGCCGAAGCTGCGTGCCTCACCCGCCATGGCGACCAGCTGGCAAGAGGCTTTCGACCTCGGCGATCGCGAGATTCCCGACGCAGAGCCGGCCGAAGAGGACCGGGCCGGGATGTTCCGGCGCCTCCGGAAGGGGCTGACGCGCAGCCGCCAGGCGCTGGGCGCCGAGCTCTCCTCGAGCTTCACGGAGCGGATCGACGAGTCGACCTGGGAGCACATCGAGGAGGCCCTGATCCTGGCGGACGTCGGAGCCCCGACCACCGCGGCGGTCGTGCGGCGCCTCGAGGACGAGGTCGAGGCGGGCGAGCTCGGCGGGGGAGAGGCACTGCGGGAGCGTCTGATCACCCTGCTGGCAGAGACCGCCTCGCCCGGTGGCGAGGACGCCGCGCGCATTCACTTGCCCGGTCGCCCCTCGGTTCTGATGGTGGTCGGGGTCAACGGCACCGGCAAGACGACCACGATCGGCAAGGTCGCCTGGCATCTGCAGAAGGAGCTCGGCCTGGACGTGATCGTCGCGGCCGCCGACACCTACCGCGCCGCGGCCGTCAACCAGCTCGCCGAGTGGGCGGATCGTGCCGGGACGCAGATCGTCCGCGGCACGGAGGGCGGCGACCCTGGCGCCGTCGTTTTCGACGGCGTCGCCGCGGCGCAGGCCCGGAGCGCCGACGTGGTGATCTGCGACACCGCCGGCCGGCTCCACACGCACGGCAACCTGATGGAGGAGCTGGCCAAGGTCCGGCGCGTGATCGCCAAGCAGATCCCCGAAGCCCCGCACGAGACGCTGGTCGTGATCGACGCGACCACGGGGCAGAACGGCGTGCGCCAAGCCCAGGAGTTCGCCAAGTCGGTCGAGGTGACCGGCGCCGTCCTCACCAAGCTCGACGGCAGCGCGAAGGGCGGGGTGGCGCTGGCGATCGCGGCGGAGCTGGGGATTCCCGTGAAGCTGATCGGCATCGGCGAGTCCCTGGAGGACCTGCGGCCCTTCGATGCCGAGCAGTTCGCCCGCGCGCTGCTCGAGGCCTAGCGAGCCACGAGTAGACCCGCGTTACCCGGGATGCAACGGCCCTCGCAGGTCTCTACGCAATGGTCGTGTTGCCCGGCCGGAAGCAGTTGGAGCCCGGCACGTCGGTGAAGTTCGTGTTGCTCGCGCCCGTCGTGTTGACGACCGCGGTCGCCTTGATGCCGCCTCCGCTGCAGAAGCGCTGGAAGTCCCAGGATGGGGAGCCATCCAGCTTGGTGGCGTTCGCGGCGTTTGAGACCTTCAGACCTGGGGCCTGCTTCGCGATCTCCTGGTCGGCAATCGCCCTGACCTTCGTCTTGTCCTTCCCCTTGAGCGCGGCGTAGCCGACGCCGCCCAACGCGACGAACAGCGCCAGGCAGGCAATGACCAGGCCGGACTGGGCATCAGCCCTCGAACGAGCTTTCGCATTGCTTCCTCACTTTTTCTGAGCGCGGCTGCACGCCGGACTCGGTTGCGCGGAGAGACCCTCCGACAACCGAGCCAGCGCTCAGCCGTCCCCCTGGTGTCTCCTTGACTTTCTGATCTCTACGAAGCCGCTCGGCGGCGAGATTGGCGGAAACCTCGGTGCGTCGACTTGTCCGATCCGGCGGGGGCTCGGTTAGCCGTTCGCATCGAACGCAATCAGGTCTGAACCGATGGTCGTCGAAGCGGGGTCCGAACGTCTGGACGAAGTTCTCGACCGAGAAGACCGGCTCGTTCCCGATTGTGGGATCCGTCGGAGGAAGAGCGATCGCCTGAAAGGCGTTGGGCCCCGACTTGTCGATGCCGTTCGCGATCGCCCGTCACGGCTGGCCGGATTGCCAGCTGAACCTGACGTTGTAGGTCCCGGTCGCGGTCTTCCTGATCTGAACCGCGCCACCGGTGCAGCTGAAACCGGGGACGTCGATGTACGGGTCTTCCCTGAACCGGGCCCGTCGTATCGACCAGGAGGGATCCAGCGATTGCTCCCGGCTTGCAAGGCGCCCTGGTACGCGGTCGGCGCCAGCCCGCCAAGTCTGTCGGCGTTGTCCGCCTTCGAGACCGCCGTGCCCTGGGCGAGCTTGGACGTCGTCACCGCTCCGTCGCCCAAATTGGCAGTCGCCACCGACCCGTCCGCCAACTTCGGCGTGGTGACGGCACTGTCCCTGATGTTTTTCGTCTTGATGCTGTTGGGCTTTAGCTTCACGTGCCGCATAGCCCGATCCCGCCCATCGCCACGAACAGCGCCAGGCAGGCAACGATCAGGGCAGGGCTGGGCCGCAGCCCTCGAAAGAGCTCTCTCATTGCTACCTCTCTGTCTGAGCACCGGCTGTAACGCCGAGCTCGGTTGTGCGGAAGAAGCCCTCCGACAACCGAGCCCCGGCGCTCAGCCATCCCCCTGGGATCTCCCTGGCTTTCTTCCTCTACGGAGCCGGTCGCCCTGGGGTTTGGAGCAACTTGGCGGGCAGCCTTTTGTCCGCTTCGGCGAAGGGTGCGTCCCGTCCCGGTGGCGCCCAGCCCGTAACCTCACGGTCGATGTTCGATCAACTCTCAGAGCGCCTGCAGGGCGTGCTCTCCGACGTTCGCTCCCGGGGCAAGCTCTCCGATGACGACGTCAACAAGGCGCTGCGCGAGGTGCGGCTGGCGCTGCTCGAGGCCGACGTCAACTTCAAGGTCGTCAAGGACTTCACTGCGGCGCTCAAGGAGCGGCTCGCCGGGGAGGAGATCTCCGAGGCCCTCAACCCCGGCCAGACGGTGATCAGGGCCGTCAACGACGAGCTCACCGCGCTGATGGGAGGCTCCGGCCGGGACCTCGTCTTCGCGCCCAGCGGCCCCACGATGATCCTGATGAGCGGCCTGCAGGGATCCGGCAAGACGACCGCGAGCGCAAAGCTCGCGAAGCTCCTGCGCAAGCAGAACAAGGATGTCGCCCTCGCCGCCTGCGACCTGCAGCGGCCGGCCGCTGTGGAGCAGCTGGAGAAGCTCGGAGCCCAGGCCAAGGCCCACGTCTACTCGCAGCCCGGCGAGACCGACGCCGTGAAGGTCGCGAAGTGGGCTCGCGAGCAGGCCGTCCGGGAGAACCGCGACGTCCTGATCGTGGACACGGCGGGACGGCTGCACGTCGACCAGGAGCTGATGGACGAGCTGGCCGAGGTGCGGAAGGTGGTCAAGCCGCACGACGTCCTCTTGGTCGTCGACGCGATGACGGGCCAGGATGCCGTCAACGTCGCGGAGAGCTTCGCCGAGGTCGCCGACTTCGACGGGGTCCTGATCACGAAGCTCGACGGCGACGCGCGAGGCGGCGCCGCGCTCTCAGTACGCGCCGTCACCGGCAAGCCGATCATGTACGGCTCGACGGGCGAGAAGCTCGACGAGCTCGAGCGCTTCCATCCCGACCGGATGGCCGGGCGGATCCTCGGCATGGGCGACGTCATGTCGCTGATCGAGAAGACTCAGGGCGAGTTCGACGAGGACCAGGCCGCCGACCTCGAGCGCAAGATCCGCAAGCAGGAGTTCACGCTCGACGACTTCCTGACCCAGATGAAGCAGGTCCGCCGCATGGGGCCGCTCGGCAACCTGATGAAGATGGTGCCCGGGATGGGGAAGGCGATGCAGGGCATGGGCCAGGTCGACGAGCGCGAGCTCGACCGCCTCGAGGCGATCATCCAGTCGATGACTCCCTTCGAGCGCGCCAACCCGACCGAGATCAACGGCTCGCGCCGCAAGCGGATCGCGACGGGCTCGGGAACCACGGTTCAGGCCGTCAATCGCCTCGTCAAGCAGTTCGGCCAGATGAACAAGCTGATGAAGCAGCTCTCCGAGGGCAAGATGCCCGACCCGCAGCAGCTCATGCGCGGCATGCGGTAACCGCTAACCTCCGCCGCCGCATGTCCGTGAGAATCAGACTTCGCAGGGTCGGGAGCAAGAAGAACCCGATCTGGAGGGTTGTCGTCGCCGACCAGCGCTCGCCGCGGGACGGCCGCACGATCGAGACGATCGGCCAGTACAACCCGCAGCACGATCCGTCGCTGATCGTGATCGACGGCGATCGCGCCCAGCATTGGCTCGAGAAGGGCGCGCAGCCCACTCGTACCGTGGCGACGCTGCTCCGCACGCAGGGGATCCAGGCGACCGGCCGCTAGGCGGCCGGGCCGAGGGCGTCGCGTGCGCGATCTGCTCGAGTTCCTGACCCGCTCGCTGGTCGAGAACCCCGACGAGGTCAAGGTGACCGAGGTCGAGGAGATCGACGGCGAGGTCGTGCTCGAGGTCGAGGTGGCAGACGACGACCTCGGCCGAGTGATCGGCCGGGGCGGTCGCGTCGCCAACGCACTGCGTTCCGTGATGAAGGCCGCGGCGACCCGCGAGGACAAGCGCGTGGTCGTCGACATCCTGGACTGAGGACGGGCTGTGCGCATCGATGTGTTCACGCTCTTCCCGGAGCAGTTCGGGTGGTTCCTGCGCCAGCGGCACGTCTCGAACGCGCTGGCCCAGGGCAACGAGCTGACGTTCCGGAACTATCGGGACACCACGCCGCTCGGCGCCGGTCAGGTGGACGACTCGCCCTACGGCGGCGGCGCCGGAATGGTGATGCGCGTCGACGTGGTGGACGCGGCCCTCGAGGCGGCGTATGGCTCCGGCCGCGGCTCGGTCCGCAAGATCGCGCTGGTGCCGTCGGGGCGGCTCCTGGACGAGGCGCTCGCCGCGGAGCTCGCCGCGGAGCGGCATCTCGCGCTGCTCTGCGGCCGCTACGAGGGGTTCGACGAGCGCGTCGTCGAGCACCTCGCGGACGAGTCGATCTCGATCGGCCGCTACGTCCTCGCCGGCGGCGAGCTCCCGGCGATGGTGATCGCCGACTCGGTGCTGCGCAAGCTGCCCGGCGCTCTCGGGGACGCCGAGAGCGCGGTCGAGGAGTCCTACAGCGCAGCCCTGGAGGGAGCGCCCGAGTACCCGCATTACACGCGCCCGGCGACCTATCGCGGATGGGAGGTCCCGAAGGTCCTCCTCTCCGGCAATCACGGCAAGGTGAAGGAGTGGCGCGTGCAGCAATCCCGCGAACGATCGGACGATTAACGGCCGCCACAAACACCGCGGCCGGAGAGACCGCTACATTTCGCGTCTGCGCGGGCCAACCGGTACGCGCATTTTTTTGAGTCCTGTCCCGCTTGGCTTTAGGCGTCGGTGAGACCGGGCTCGCAGCATCCCCACCCACCACCTCACATCATACCTCATGAGCACAGTCATCGAAAGCCTCGAGAAGCGAGACCTGAAGCAGCGCCCCAAGTTCGGCGCCGGTGACCGCGTGCGGGTTCACTTCCAGGTGGTCGAGGGAAATCGCCGGCGCACCCAGGTCTTCGAGGGCATCGTCATCAAGCGCCAGGGCAGCGGCGTCCGGGAGACCTTCACCGTGCGGAAGCAGTCGTTTGGCGTCGGGGTCGAGAGAACCTTCCCACTGCACTCCCCGAAGATCGAGAAGCTCGAGATCGCCGCTCGGGGCGACGTCCGCCGCGCGAAGCTCTACTACCTGCGTGACAAGGTCGGCAAGAGCGCCCGCGTCGCCGAGCGCCGCTGGGGCATCGAGGACGACGTCGTCGTCGCCCAGGACGAGGCGGAGGCGGTTGACGCCGAGGGCGTTGCGGTCAGCGAGGCCGAGGCTGAGCTGGTCGAGCCGCCCGAGGAGACGGAGGGCGACGCCACCGAAGCAGCGGGAGACGCCACTGAAGCAGAAGAAACCGCGGAGCCCGAGAGCGATGCCGCGGAGGATGTTGGTAGGGATCAGGCGGAGGCGAACCAGGAGCCGTCGCCAGAGGCGACGGCCGACGCCGCGCCCGAAAAGGCAGAAGACTGAGAGTCCCGAGGCCCCACAGCACCCAGGGCGCGCTCCTCGAGCTCGTCATCATCGTCGCGCTCGCTCTTGGTCTCGCGCTCGGGATCCAGGCGTTCATCGTCAAGCCGTACCAGATCCCCTCGGAGTCGATGGAGCCGACGCTCGACGTCGGCCAGCGGGTTCTCGTCAACCGCTTCCTCTACCACTTCAAGGACCCGCAGATCGGGGACATCGTCGTGTTCCATCCGCCGACGGGCGCCGAGAGCGGTGGTCCCGGCGGCGAGTGCGGCGACCCGCGCACCGGCGCGGGGGGCAGCAGCGGCTCCGCCTGCGCGAAGCCCACGCTTGACGAGGCAAGCGTCAACTTCATCAAGCGGATCGTCGCCGGCCCGGGGGACACCCTGAGCGTGGAGAACGGTCACCCGGTGGTGAACGGGAAGGTCGCCCAGGAGGACTTCATCCGTCCCTGCACGCCCGGCGGAGCCTGCAATTTGCCCAAACCCATCACCATCCCGCCCGACCATTACTTCATGATGGGCGACAACCGTGGGTCGAGCGACGACAGCCGCTTCTGGGGACCAGTCCCCCGAGACTGGATCATCGGAAAGGCCTTCGCCACCTACTGGCCGCCGAATCGGATCGGGATCTTCTAGGAAGCCCCGGCGCAAGCGGCGCACCGCCGCGCGCCTCTTCAAGTTCGACCGGTCCTTCGGGCGGCGCTTCGTGGCAGGCGTGGACGAAGCCGGACGCGGGTCCCTTGCCGGCCCGCTGCTCGCCGCCGGCGTCCTGATCGACCTCGAGCGAATCGGCCGCTCCGAGCGCCTTGCGCTGGCCCGGCTGGACGACTCGAAGCAGAAGAACGCCGAGGAGCGCGAGGAGCTCTATCCGCAGGTGATCCGTGCCGCCGCCTCCGTCTCGGTGGCGGTGCGATCGGTGCGCTGTATCGACACCAACGGCCTCCACGTCTCCAACCTGAGCGCCCTCGCCGACTGCATGCACGCCGTGGCGCAGGACGACGCCACCCGCCTGGTGGACGGCTTCCGGCTCCCGGGCTGCCCGCTCGACCACACGGCCGTGGTCGACGGCGACGCCCGCAGCGCGGCGATCGCCGCGGCCTCGGTGATCGCCAAGGTCACCCGGGACCGCTACATGCACCGAGTGGCCGCGCTATATCCGGACTGGAACTTCGAGGGCAACGTCGGCTACTCGACTCCGGAACACCGCGAGGCCATCATCGCCAACGGAATCTGCCCGCTGCACCGGCGCTCGTTCGCCTCGGTTGCGTACAGCCAGCTGGGCCTGGGGGAGGAGATGTACCCGGCTTCGCCACAAGTCGGGACTGCTGGCGGCGGCAAAGACAAGTCGCGGCCGCAAGCGGCCGCTCCAGATGGAGCCGCCTTGCAGTCCCTAGAAAGCGTCGCGGATGTGATCGACATCCGCGAGGCCATCCGCGCCGAAGCGGACCCCGACGACGTCGAAGCGATAGCCCGCGACGCCTGAGGGCCCGCGCCGCTCCGCGATCCACTCGCGGGCGAGGCGGCGGAGCTTGATCTGCTTGCGGCGCCCGACCGCATGCGCCGGCAGCTCCGGGCCGAGGCTGGCGCCCGCGCGCCCGGCCTTGACCTCTACAAAAACGAGCGTGGAGCCGTCCAGGCCGACGAGGTCAAGCTCGCCTGACGGGAGCCGGACGTTTCGGCCGACGACCCGCCAGCCGGCCTGGACAAGCCTCTTCGCGACCAGCTCCTCGGCTCTCCGGCCGAGCTTCTGCCTGGCATAGGTCACCTGCCCAGGCTCGGCGGCGCCGCGGCCCAGGGCGCGCGCGGACCGCAACGAGGGCGTGACGCGAACGTGACGTTCGGCGCGCCAGCCGCGAAACCCCGGGTCCTACGGTCGAGCCATGTTCGCGCTCGCCCGAACCTTTGCCCTGATCGGCGTTGCCGCGGAGCCCGTGCACGTGGAGGTCGACATCGGCGGTGGCCTGCCGAACTTCACGATCGTCGGCCTGCCGGACGCCGCGGTGAGGGAGTCGCGGGAGCGGGTTCGCTCCGCGCTCGTCAACTCGGGCTTCAAGTACCCGCAGCACCGGATCACGGCCAACCTTGCGCCGGCGGACGTCCGGAAGGCCGGGCCCGGTTTCGACCTCGCGATCGCGGCGGCAGTGCTGGTGGCGTCCGGCCAGCTGCCGCGCGTGGTGCTCGATCGATACGCGTTCGCCGGGGAGCTCGCGCTTGACGGAGCCATCCGTCCCGTGCCGGGCGCTCTCGCGATGGCGGAGGGCGCGCGGGGATGGGGCATGAGGGGCGTTGCGGTGGCCCCCGGCGACGCGAGCCAGGCGGCTCTCGTCAACGGCCTCGAGGTGGTGCCGATCGATCACGTCACGCACCTGCGCGATCTGGCCGAGGGGGCGATCGACCCGGTTCCCTCGACGTCGCCTCCGGATGGACCGGACGGTGACCTGCCGGATCTCTCCGACCTGCGTGGGCATCCCGTCCTCCGGCGCTGTCTGGAGATCGCCGCAGCCGGGGGTCACAGCCTGCTCCTGGTCGGCCCGCCCGGGGGCGGCAAGACGCTCGCCCTGCAGCGCCTGCCCTCGCTGTTGCCTCCCCTGACCCGCGACGAAGTGATCGAGGTCACCCGGATCGCCGGCGTCTGCGGCGAGAACGGCGGACCGCGTCTGCGGCGTCCCTTCCGCGCGCCCCATCACACGATCTCCGGCCGCGCGCTGATCGGAGGCGGAACGCCTCCTCGTCCCGGCGAGGTGACCCGCGCGCATCGAGGGGTGCTTCTGCTCGATGAGCTCGGGGAGTTCCGTCGCGATGCCCTGGAGGCGCTCAGGGTGCCGATGGAGGAGGGGACCGTCACCGTCACGCGCACGTCCGGCACCGTCTCGCTGCCCTGCCGCTTCATGCTGGTCGCCGCGTCGAACCCGTGCCCCTGCGGGAACGGGCCTGACTCGGGTGAGTGCGACTGCCATCCGGGTGCCGTGACCCGCTACATGGCGAAGCTGAGCGGCGCCCTCGCCGACCGAATTGACATCACGCTGCCGGTGGATCCGCCACCGGCCAACGAGCTCATCGACGAGGAAGTGGAGGGCTCGGCTGCGATCAGGGAGCGCGTCATCCTCGCGCGACGCGCCCAGGAGGAGCGGCTCGGGCCTGGCCGGACCAATGCCGACATGGCACCCGGCGAGGTGCGCCGGCACTGCGAGCTCGATGGCGCGGGCCAGTCGACGCTCGAGCAGGGCCATAGGCAGCTCGGCCTGAGCGCGCGCGGCTGGGATCGATGTCTGCGCCTGGCACGGACGATCGCCGATCTGGCAGGCGAGGAGCGGATCTCAGTCGACCACGTCTCCGAGGCGATCGAGAAGCGCCGGAAGGGGAACGCGTGAGCGAGTCATCGGGGCCGCGGGCATGCCCCAAGTGCCTGAGGCGTTCCTGGCTGATCGGCTCCCTGCTCTCGTACATCGACAAGGCGGTCGACTCGAGTCCGGGTAACCGGGCCCAGGAGCTGCTTGCGCTGCGCGATGACGAGCTGGCGCATGCGCTGGCGCGGTCGAAGGCGAAGTCGTTCCTCGAGCGGGCGAAAGCGCGCGACCCCGAGAGAATGCGCGCGGCGGTCGCCGGCGCCGGCGCCTGGGCCTGCTGCCCTCACGACCCTCTCTATCCGGGCGGGCTCGGCGAGCTGGGAGATGCGCCGGCGACGCTCTTCGGCCGCGGCGACCCGGCTCTGCTGGGGGAGCTCGATCCAGACGGGACGCTGACGATCGTCGGATCCCGTCGGGCGAGCAGGTACGGCATCGATACCGCGACTGACCTCGGCAGGCAGGTGGCTTCAGCCGGGGTAACCGTGGTCAGCGGGATGGCGATGGGGATCGACTCGGCCGCTCACACGGGCGCACTGCAGGCCGGCGGCCTGACGGTCGCCGTGCTCGGCAGCGGAGCCGACGTCCCTTATCCGGCACGCGCCGCCCGCCTCTACGAGGAGATCGTCGAGCGCGGCCTGGTCCTCTCCGAGCTGCCACCCGGGACGCTCGCCCGCCGCTGGACCTTCCCGGCTCGCAACCGGATCATGGCGGCGCTCGGCCGGATGACCGTGGTGGTCGAGGCCCGGGAGCGCTCCGGCTCGCTGATCACGGCATCGATGGCCGAGCAGCTCGGCCGAGAGGTCGGTGCCGTTCCGGGCAAGGTCGGCTCCTCGCCGGCAGCCGGGACCAATGCGTTGCTGCACGATGGCGCGCACGTGGTCCGCGATGCCCAGGACGTGCTCGACGCCCTGCTCGGGCCCGGCGCGGCGGCCGACGCATCCGCGCGCGCCTCGCGGGGCCCGGTCCTCGACGGCGATCTGTCCTCGGTGCTCGACCTGGTGGAGGGGGGATCGAGCAGCGCCGACGCGCTGGCGCGAGCATCCGGACTCGAGCCCGGTCCATTGGCGACCGCGCTGGTTCGGCTCGAGCTCGCCGGCTACATCCGCTCGGATTCCGCCGGCCGCTATGAGCGCACCTCCCTCGCGGCGCCCCAGCTCGCGTAGCGGCCGTCACTAGCCTTACCCGCATGACGGGCTCGCGGCGCATCCCGATCGCGATGACCATCGCGACCTCTGACTCCGGCGGTGGCGCCGGGATCCAGGCCGACCTGAAGGCGTTCGCGCGCTGCGGCGTGCACGGGACGTCGGCGATCGTCGCGCTCACGGCCCAGAACACACATGAGGTGCTCTCAGTGGAGACGCTCCCGCGCCAGTTCATCCTCGACCAGGTGCGGGCGGTCGTCTCGGACATGGGGGTCGACGCGGTGAAGATCGGGATGCTCTTCGACCAGCCGACGATCGAAGCGGTCGATGAGGCTCTTGAGCTGACCGGGGACGCGCCGGTGGTGGTCGACCCGGTGATGGTCGCCGAGAGCGGGGCGGTGCTCCTGAAGCCCGAGGCAAAGGAGGCGTTGATCGAGCGGATCGTCCCTCGCGCAACCGTGGTCACGCCCAACGCGGCCGAGGCTCGCGAGCTCACCGGCCTCGGCGATCAGGCATCGCCGGAGGATCTCGTCCGGGCGGTCCACGGTCTCGGCCCCAAGGTCGCACTCGTCACCGGAGGACACCTGGACGGCAAGGACCGCTACTTCGACGGCGATCAGCTCGAGGAGATCGAGGGCCCACATCACGCGGAAGGCGCCGCTCACGGATCTGGCTGCACCCACTCCTCGGCCCTGGCAGCCCGCCTGGCGCTGGGCGACAATCCGCTCGAGGCGGCCCGGGCGGCGCGTGCGATCGCAGCGGAAGCGGTCGCGAATGGCCTGCGTGGAATAGGCAAAGGAGCCGGGCCGGTGAACGTACTGGGCATAATCGACTCATGAAGCTGCTTCGCATGACTCCGGGGAAGGGAGACGTGCTGCTCGCCGAGGGCGATCCCGCCGTGGCCGAAGACGAGGAGCGCCTCGTCCGGGAGTTCCGCCGCCAGCTCGACCTCGGCATGTGGGCCGCGATCCCGCACGAGGGTCCGGGCGGAAGCCGCGAGGCCACGATGGTCAGGGACTTCTCGGAGGTCCCACTGACCGCGGAGCGCGTGATCTTCTTTCCCCAGGCGGCCGGTGGCTGATGGGCCGCCGATACGTCCGCAACACGGCGCGCGAGCGCCGCGCCGAGCAGCGGGCCCGCGAGCTGCTGCGCGAGACGGCCGGCACCGGCGCGCTCGAGATGTATGAGCGCTTCGGCCTCTTGACCGTCGAAAGGGGCGAGTACGGCTACCTGCTGTATCCGCATCGGCCGCTCGTCGCCTACGACGCGCACAGCGGCGAGCTGCTCAGTGAGTACTGCGTCCGCTTTCGTGACGGCTCCGATCCAGAGGCGGGGGAGAGGCTCCCCGACGCCGACGACGTGCTCGCCAAGTGGATGGCGCTTCGCGCCGACGAGCGCGAGTTGATCGGCACGGCCAACATCCACCCGCTGGGCCGCCAGCTCGACCCGGCGATGGTTCGCCGGGACCTCGCGGCGGTCCGGGCCTGGCACCAACGACATCTGGAGGTGACGGCTTGAGCACACCGGCAAAGGAAGCTGCGAAGACGAACGGAATGCCGCGGCCGCGGTCGAGCGTCGTCTTCGACGGCCCGGAGCGAGCCTTCGCCCGCGCCTACATGAAGGGGATCGGCTTCGACGACGACGACCTTCGCCGTCCGACCGTCGGGATCGCCAACACCTGGATCGAGGCGATGCCCTGCAACTTCCACCTGCGCGGCCTTGCCGAGCACGTCAAGGAGGGCGTCCGCGCCGCCGGCGGCACGCCGCTCGAGTTCAACTCGATCGCGATCTCGGACGGGATCACGATGGGCACCGAGGGCATGAAGACCTCTCTGGTCAGCCGCGAGGTGATCGCCGACTCGATCGAGCTCACCGCGCGCGGCTACCAGTTCGACGCCGTGATCGCGCTCTCCGGCTGCGACAAGACGATCCCCGGATGCGTGATGGCCCTGACCCGCCTCGACGTCCCCTCGGTGATGCTCTACGGCGGGTCGATCCTGCCAGGCCGCTGGCACGACCAGGACGTGACGATCCAGGACGTCTTCGAGGCGATCGGCAAGCACGCAACCGGCGAAATGTCCGATGAGGATCTCCACGAGCTCGAGGGCTGTGCCAGCCCGGGCGCCGGCGCCTGCGGCGCCCAGTTCACCGCCAACACGATGGCCTGCGCCTTCGAGGTGATGGGGATCACCCCGATGGGATCCGGGATGGTCCCGGCGGTCGCGGACGCACGCGAGCAGGTTGCGCGTGACGTCGGCCAGCTCGTCATGAAGGTCCTCGCCGAGGATCTGCGCCCGAGCCGGATCATCACCAAGGACTCGATCGAGAACGCGATCGCCACCGTCGCGATGTCGGGCGGCTCCACCAACGGTGTCCTCCACCTGCTTGCCGTCGCCAACGAGGCCGGCATCGAGCTCACCATCGACGACTTCGACCGGATCTCCGAGAGCACGCCGCTGCTCGGCGACCTGAAGCCGGGCGGCCGCTTCGTCGCCAAGGACCTCTACGAGGCTGGCGGAGTCGGCGTGCTCGCCAAGCGCCTCGACGAGGCCGGCGTCCTCCACCGGGACGCGATCACCGTCACCGGCAGGACGATCGGCGAGGAGGCCGACGCGACCCAGGAGACGCCGGCCCAGCAGGTTGTCCGGCCTTTGGACGATCCACTCAAGCCGACCGGCGGCCTGGTGATCCTGCGCGGCAACCTCGCTCCCGAGGGCTGCGTGGTCAAGGTCGCCGGCGAGGAGCGCAAGAAGCACTCCGGTCCGGCGCGAGTCTTCGCCTCCGAGGAGGAGTGCTTCGCGGTGGTCGAGCAGCAGGGCATCAAGCCCGGCGACGTCGTCGTGATCCGCAACGAGGGCCCGTCCGGCGGCCCCGGCATGCGCGAGATGCTCCAGGTCACCGCCGCGCTGGTGGGCGAGGGGATCGGCGACCAGGTCGCGCTGCTTACCGACGGCCGCTTCTCCGGCGCCACCCACGGCCTGATGGCCGGCCACGTCGCTCCTGAGGCGATCCGCGGCGGCCCCATCGCGGCCGTCCAGGACGGCGATCAGATCACCCTCGACATCGACGCGCGCCGACTCGACGTCGATCTCTCCGACGAGGAGATCGCGAAGAGGGTGGAGGCCTATGAGTCGCCCGAGCCCCGCTACAAGCGCGGCGTGATGGCGAAGTACGCGGCGGCGGTCTCGAGCGCCTCCGAGGGCGCTGTCACATCATGAGAGGGTGCGCCGCAGGGAAGCGAGGCGCAACCCGTTTCATGTGAGCTCCGGCCCTTGCACGTTCGCCGGAGACGGCTGGCCCAGCCGGTCGTGCACGAACCGCACCACCATGGCGCCCTCGCCGACGGCGGTGGCGACGCGCTTCGCTGATCCGGATCGCACGTCGCCGACCGCGTACACGCCGGGCGCACTCGTCTCGAGCAGGTTCTCGCTGCCGACGGCCGACCCCGTCAGGATGAAGCCGTTCTCGTCCCGGGCGATCTCGTCGCCCAGCCAGTCCGTGCAGGGCTCCGCGCCGAGGAACAGGAACAGGTTGGCGAACGAGAGCCGCTCGCCGTCCGTGAGCGTGACCGCCTCGAGCTCCCCGTTGCTCCCGTGAAGCTCGGCGATCTCGCTCCGATCGCGGACCTGGACGCCGTAGCGGTCGAGGTCGTGGATCAGGTAGTCGGACATCGTCTCGCCCAGGTCTGCGCGCCGATGGAGGAGCGTCACCAGGGCGCCTCCCCGGGCGAGCCAGATCGCGCCCTGAGCCGCCGAGTTGCCGCCGCCGACCACGCCGACCCGGCTGCCTCCGCAGCGCCTCGCCTCGGGCGGGCCGGCGAAGTAGAAGACGCTGATCCCCTCGAACTCGGAGAGCCGTTCGACCGGCGGGCGACGGTAGTGGGCGCCGGTCGCGATCACGACCGCATGCGCGGCGATCTCGTTTCCCTCCTCAACGCGCACCACGCGGCGGTCCCCGTCGCATTCGAGCCCGACGATGACGTAGGGAGTCGCGGTCCTGGCGCCGAACTTCCTCGCCTGCGTGACGGCCCGGCTGGTGAGCTCGCCGCCTCCGATGCCGGCCGGAAAACCCAGGTAGTTCTCGATTCGCCTCGAGAACCCGGCCTGGCCGCCGAGGACCGTTCGCTCGAGCACCAGGGTGTCGAGCCCCTCCGATGACGCGTAAACGGCGGCGCCGAGCCCAGCGGGCCCACCGCCGAGGATCAGCAGATCCACCTCCTCGCGCTCCCCCAGCTCCAGACCGATTCCAAGAGCTCGAGAGACCTCGCCGTTGCTGGGGCCCTCGAGCTCCAGGCCGCCCGGGCCACGAACCAGCGGCAGCCGGTCCGGACCGAGCGAATCGACCAGGTCCTTCGCCTGCTGATCGTCGGCGTGCGCGGGTTGCTCGGGGTCGCGCCAGACATACGGGATCCGGGCATTTCGCAGCCACTCGGCCATCCCGCGAGTCCGCTCGGAGGAGCGCGGGCCGATCACCTCGATGCCGAGCCCGGCCTCGCTCTGGAGGAGTTCGCGCCGCGCCACGAACGCGGATAGAAGGAGGTCGGAGAGGTCCGGGTTCTCGAAGAGAAGCTCGCGCAGCACCATCCTGTCGACGGCGATGTAGCGCATCGGCTCGGTCGCCACGGCGTTCAGGAAGACGGTCTGTCCGGTCAGCAGATTGAGCTCGCCGACGAATCCCGAGGGGCCGTGCCGAATCAGCTCGTGTCCTGATTCCGTGCGGATCGCCGCCTCCCCCTCGATGATCGCCATGAATGGGTAGCTGCGGTCCCCGACGGCAAACAGGACCTCACCGGCCTCCGCGTTGCGCTCCTCGCCGTGCTCGGCCAACAGGTCGAGCTGCTCCTGGGAAAGGACCTGGGTGCTCCTCACGGAACGAGCCTAGAGCAGCGGATTCACGGGGCGGAGGGTGTCCGGGCTAGTCCAGCGTGCCCGAACGCTTCAGGAAGTCCCGGACCACCCGGTTGAAGCGCACCGGCCGCTCGATCTGCGGCACGTGGCCGCAGCGATCGAAGATGACGAGCTCGGCGTTGTCGCCGATCCGCTTCTTGTAGGTGAGGGCGGCCGGCACCGGGACGACGCGGTCGTTGCGGCCCCAGACGATCAGCGTCGGGACCTCGATCTCCTCCAGCCGGTGGCGGATGTCATAGCCCCAGAGCGTCGTCATCGCGTCGTAATAGCCCGGGCTCTGGAGTGCCGGGACGATGTTCTCCCAGAGCATCTCCCGGCGGAGTCGGTCGGGGTCGAAGAAGACGCCCTGGAAGTAGTTGCGACGGAGGCGAGGACGCTTGATCCCGTCCATGTGGAACCGCAGCATGAGCGGGGCCGCGGCACGGCCCATCTTCGCGATCACCGCCGCGGGTTCGCGCCGGGCGCGGGCCCAGGTGACCCCGGCCGCGGAGACCAGCACCAGGTCGTCGACCCGGTCCGGCTCGGTGATCGCCACCTCGGTCGCGATGAAGCCGCCCATTGAGTTCCCCACCAGTGAGCAGCGGCCGACGCCGAGGCGCTCGCAGAAGTCACGCAGGAAGCGGCCGTAGGCCGGGATCGAGATCTCCCAGGGCGGCATCGGGCTCGAGCCGAATCCCGGGAGGTCCACCGCGATGACGCGATGGGTGCGCGCGAACTGGGGGATGTTCTCGAGCCAGTTCTGCCAGGCGCCGGAGAGGCCGTGGACGAAGAGGAGGGGCGGCCCCTCGCCCATCTCGACGTAGTTGGCCTCCGCCCCGACGACGTCGATCTGATGCCGGTGCTCGCGCCAGTCGGTCCGGAGCCACTCGGGTTCGGGGTCGCCGTACGGATCGGGGCCGTCGGTGGGTGTCGCCGGTGGGAGCTCGACCTTGCCGCGCGCAAGCTTGTAGAGGTACGCCGTGTCGGAGGCGATCCGACGCAGCTCCTCGCGGACCGGCTGTTCTGCCTCCGTTAAACGGGTTGCGCCTTCGTCTTCGACTCGGCGCACCCTCGCATCCATCATGCGTAGCCCATGCGCTCCAGGATCGGGATCTCGCGGATCTGCGGGGGTTGCAGGTGGTCCCAGAGGATCCCGCGGGGGCGCGGATACTGACGCTCGACCTCGATCACCGCGCGCGGTGTCGCCACCAGGTCGACCGGCAGGTCGTGAGCGGTGCTCTGCAGGTGCTCTCGCAGGATCTGGATGGGGTGGACGGTGGTCGCGACCGTCGTGTGGTCGTCGATCTTGCCGGCGTGGATCAACAGCCCGTACTCGAGGTCGGAGAATCCGCCGCCCTTGCCGACCCGCGCGCCGCTCAGGTTGACGGCGACCGAGCCGCAGAGGACGAAGTCGATGTCGGGCAGGTCCTCCTCGGCGACGACGCGACCGTGCTTCATCGCTCCCTTGATCGTGGCCGCCTCCCGCACCTGCTTCGCCGAGAGCTTCCGCGGGTCGAGCAGCCGGAATGGATGAGGGTCCCGCAGCCGCGGGACGGCCATGATCAGCGTCTTGCCCTCCTCGAGGGCGGCGCGCCGCGCCTGGGTCTGGGGTGAATCCGGGTTGACCTTGATGACCTGGGCGCGCTTCCAGAGCCGGTGCCCGGCGAGCTTCTCGGCCGCGAGCTTGGCGCCCGCGAAGTTGGGGATCCTGCCCTCTGCGCCCGGAAAGCGGGAAACGCCCTCCCGGTCCATCGCCTTCCACACGTCCCGGCGGACCTGGTCTTTGGTCCGCATCAGGCGGGAATATGAATCGGTGACATGGCGAGGGCATCCTAGGGAGCGAAAGCCGCTATATGTGCGGCGGGAAACCGCATCGCCGCAACCCGCAACGACCGTTGCGAAACGCGAACGGACAAGGACCCGGCGGACGCGAAACGTAGAATCCGTCTGCAGGGGAAAGCTGATCTGAAGCTTGGAAATGCGCGCAAGACTGAAAATGCATCAGAAGGTCCTGATCGCCCTTGTGGCGCTGCTCAGCATGGGGCTGCTGCTCGCCGTCGGCGTCTGGGCCTATGACGACGCCCAGAAGGACCAGATCGCGCCCGGCGTGAAGGTCGGCGGTGTCGACGTCGGCGGCCGTGACGCGGACGCCGCGCGCAAGATCATCGAGAAGCAGGTCGTCGCGCCGCTCAAGCAGCCGGTGGTCGTCAGCTACAACGGCAAGGATTACACGCTCAGCCCGAAGCGGCTTCACCAGAAGGCGGACGTCGACGGCATGGTGCAGGAGGCGATCGACCGAAGCCGGGACGGCGGCATCCTCGACCGCGTCTCGCGCTACGCGACGGGCGGCGATGTCAACGCGAACCTCGAGCCCCGCGTCGGTTACGACAAGTCCGCCGTGAAGAACTTCGTGAACGAGCTCGCCGACAGGATCGATCAGGACCCGGTCGACGCCACGGTCGTGCCGAGCGGCGGCAGGCTGCGGCAGGAGGCCGGGCAGCCGGGGCAGGCCGTCGACATGAACCGGATGACCGACGAGATCAACAGCGCTGCGCGGTCGCCCGGTCGCGACCAGGCGATTCCGGCAGTCGTCGAGACGACGAAGCCCGATGTCAACAAGAAGGATCTCGCCCAGGCGAACCCGCGCTACATCTACATCGACCGCTCGAGCTACACGCTGCGCTTCTACCACCACCTCAAGCTCGAGAAGAGCTACACGATCGCCGTCGGCCAGCAGGGCCTCGAGACGCCCGCCGGCCTCTACCACGCGCAGGACAAGCAGGTCGATCCTTCCTGGCACGTGCCGAACTCAGCGTGGGCGGGGAGCCTCGCCGGCCAGGTGATCCCGCCCGGCCCGGCGGATCCCCTGAAGGCGCGCTGGATCGGGATCTTCGACGGCGCCGGCATCCACGGCACCGACGAGCTCTCCTCTCTGGGCTCCGCCGCCTCGCACGGCTGCGTGCGGATGGCGATCCCGGACGTGATCGATCTCTACGACCGCGTCCAGGTCGGGGACCCGATTTACGTTCAGTAACGCAGGGTCCAGGCGTCGCGCGGCGAAGTTATGTACATGCGCGAGGCGACTCGAGAGTCCACTCTGAGCGCCCCCTGGAGTGAAGCGCTCGCCACCTTCGATCGCGACATGTCGGCCCGCTCCGCCGCCGAAGCGACCAGGAAGGCCTACTCGAACGACGTCGGGCAACTCGCGGCCTGGGCCACCGCGATGGACAGCGACCCGGAGTCGCTCGACCACCGCGACCTGCGCCGGTTCGCCGCCGTTCTCTCCGAGCGCGGGATTTCGAAGGCCGGTGTGGCCCGCAAGCTCGCCGCGATCCGCGCCTTCTACGGCGCGCTGATCCGCTCCGGAGCGGTCAGCGCGAACCCGGCTGATCTCGTCGCGACCCCGAAGCAGGACCGCAAGCTCCCTCGCGTTCTCAGCCGCGAGGAGATGCAGACTTTGCTGGATCGAATCCCCACCACGACCCCACTGGAGAGGCGTGATCGGGCCATGCTGGAGCTCGCGTACTCGTGCGGCCTGCGGGCCGAGGAGGTCGTCAACCTCAACACGGACGCCCCCGACTTCGACGGCGAGCGCCTGCGCATCGAGGGAAAGGGGGGAAAGACACGCCTGGTCCCGATGGGCGAACCGGCCCAAGCCGCGCTTAGTGGTTACCTGGAGCGCGGCCGAGGCGCTCTTGTCGGTGGGGGATCGGAAATTGCACTCCTTGTCTCAAAGAGCGGGCGGAGGCTTCACCCATCGGACGTGCGCCGCCGCCTCGAGCGGTGGGTGCGCGAGGCATCGATCGCGGGGGGCGTCTCCCCACACGCTCTCAGGCATTCCTTTGCGACGCACCTGCTGGAGGGAGGGGCGGACCTGCGGAGCATTCAGGAGCTCCTCGGGCACGCCAGCCTCTCGACTACGCAGGTTTACACTCAAGTTGAGCCATCGTGGCTGCAAAGCCAGTACGCTCGGAGTCATCCTCGCGCTTGAGGAAAGCGCCCAAGTGCAGGTGAAAGGTTTATGGAGACAGAGGTAAAGGCGTTCGAGCTCAAGGAGCTCTGGCGCCGTTACAAGGAGGGGGGGGATCAAAGCGCCCGGGAACGCCTGGTGGTCGCCTACTCGCCCCTGGTCAAGTTCGTCGCCGGCCGCACCGGTGCTCGCCTGCCCTCGCACATCGACCAGGCCGACCTGATCTCCTACGGGATGATCGGCCTGGTCGAGGCGATGAACCGCTTCGAGCCCCGCCGGCAGATTCGCTTCGAGACCTTCGCGATGCAGCGCATCCGCGGCGCCATCATCGACGAGCTGCGCTCGCTCGACTGGGTTCCGCGCTCGGTTCGCTCCCGAGCCCGCGAGATCGAGGAGGCGAACTCCAAGCTCGAGCACGAGCTCGGTCGCGCCCCCAGCGACGGCGAGCTCGCCGCGAAGCTGGGGATGAACGAGGAGGAGCTCCAGGAATCACTGCTTCAGATCTCCAATTCATCCATCCTCGCGCTCGAGGAGCTCTGGATGACCCCCGATGCCTCCGGGGACAAGGTCTCCCTGTTGGACACGATCGAGGACGAGAGCGCGCCCGATCCACAGGCCTCGCTTGACACCGGCGAGGTCAAGGACCGGCTCTCGGAGGCGATCCAGGACCTGCCCGAGCGAGAGACGCTCGTGGTCGCCCTCTACTACTTCGAGAACCTCACCCTGCGGGAGATCGGCGAGGTGCTCGGCGTCACCGAGTCACGGGTCTCGCAGCTCCATTCGAAGGCTGTGCTGCGCCTCCGCTCGCGCCTCAAGGCGACAGGTTGAACAAGGCCTGACCTTCACATAGGGTCCGTGGCCATGCCTCACAAGGCCGCCGACCGGATTCGAAATGTCGCGCTGATCGGTCACCGCGGCAGCGGCAAGACCTCGCTTCACGAGGCGATGCTCTTCGAGGCCGGAGTCGTCAACAGGCTCGGCCGAGTGGAAGATGGGACCACAACCTCGGACTACGAGACCGACGAGCAGGCGCGCGAGATGTCGATTGGGGCCACCGTCTCGTCCTTCGAGCACGACGACCGCAAGATCAACCTGATCGACACGCCCGGCGAGCCGAGCTTCATCGCCGACACCGTCGCGTCGCTGCGCGTTGCCGACGCGGCGGTCGTGGTCGTGAACGGGGTGATGGGGGTGGAGGTCCACACCGACCGCCTCTGGCAGCGCGCCGACGCCGAGGGCCTCGCGCGCCTCGTTTTCGTGAACATGCTCGATCGCGAGCGGGCCGACTTCTTCCGCGCTCTCGAGTCGCTGCAAAATGCCTTCGGCAACCACGTCGTCGCCACCGAGATCCCGATCGGTTCCGAGCACGAGATCCACGGCGTCATCGACCTGACCGACATGAAGGCGTTCGTTGCCCAGGGAGAGGGAAGGGGCGCGCCCGCGCCCCAGGACATCCCGGAGGAGCTCGCCGCGCAGGCCCAGGAGTACCGCGAGAAGCTGATGGACGAGGTGGCGGAGAACTCCGACGAGCTGATGGAACGGTATCTCGAGGGCGAGGAGATCGACCATGACGAGATCGTCACGGTCCTGAAGCGCGGGGTCACCGACGGCAAGATCTTCCCGGTCACCTGTGGCGTCGCGACCAAGAACCTGGGGACGACACGGCTGCTGGAAGCACTCGTCGAGGACCTGCCCTCGCCCGCCATGCGCGGGACCGTGACCGGCCTGGACGAGGACGGCAACGGGGTCGAGATCGCACCCGATGAGGACGGGGAGCTGGTCGCCTATATCTTCAAGACACTCGCCGACCCCTACGCCGGCCGCCTCAACCTCTTCCGGGTCTACTCCGGCGTCCTGCGCGGCGACTCCCAGGTCAACAACGTCACCCAGCGCGCCAAGGAGCGGATCGGCCAGATCCTGATCCCGCGCGGCAAGGAGCACGAGCAGACCGACGAGCTCGGCGCGGGCGACATCGGCGCCGTCGCGAAGCTGAAGCAGACGCACGCCGGGGATGTGCTCACTGAGAGGGACGCGATTTCCTTCCCGGCGCTCGATCTGCCCGCCCCCGTGATGGCCTTCGCATTCGAGGCCAAGACCAAGGGCGACGACGACAAGGCAGCCAGCGCGATCCGCCGTCTGGAGGAGGAGGACCCCACGCTCGACGTGCACCGCGACCAGCAGACCGGCGAGCAGATCATCGCCGGCCTCACGCAGATCCACGTCGAGGTGATCGTCGACCGGATGAAGAGCCGCTTCGGGGCAGAGATCGAGCTTCACCCGCCGCGGGTGCCCTATCTGGAGGCGATCCGCAAGCCGGCCAAGGCGCACGGCCGCTACAAGAAGCAGACCGGCGGGCGAGGGCAGTTCGGCGACTGCCACATCGAGATCGCCCCCACCGAAGCGGGCACCGGCTTCGAGTTCGTCGACGAGATCAAGGGTGGCGCCATTCCCAAGGGCTTCATCCCGGCGGTGGAGAAGGGCATCGCCGAGGCGATGCAGCACGGCACCCTCGCCGGGTATCCGGTCAAGGATCTGCGGGTCCGCCTCTACGACGGCCAGTACCACCGAGTGGATTCCTCGGAGAACGCCTTCAAGGTCGCTGGGTCGATGGCCTTCAAGGAGGCCATGGAGCAGGCCGATCCCGTGCTGCTCGAGCCGATCATGCTGCTCACGGTCAGCGTCCCGGAGGACGTCGTCGGCGATGTCGTCGGCGACCTCAACTCGCGCCGCGGCCGGCCGCTCGGCATGGAGGCGAAGGGATCCGCGACGGAGATCAAGGCCGAGGTGCCGATGGCCGAGGTCCTCGACTACGCGCGCGACCTGCGCCAGATCACCGGTGGCCGCGGCGACTACACGATGGAGTTCGCCCGCCACGAGGAGATCCCGTCGCATCTCGCCCAGAAGGTGATCTCCGAGGCCGGCTCGCAGGAGGAAGTCCGGGCGTAGGCGGCGCGGCCGGTAGGTTGCCGCGCGTGGCCAAGCGGGTGATCATCAACGTCGACGGCGGCTCCCGAGGCAATCCGGGGCCGGCCGGAATCGCGGCCGTCGCAACCGATCCCTCCGGCGAGGTCCTCGTCGAGCGCGCCGAGACCATCGGGACGGCCACGAACAACGTGGCGGAGTACCGGGCGCTGCTGCTCGGGATCGCGCTGGCCAGGGAGCTCGGGGCCGACGATGTCGAGTTCGTCGGCGACTCGATGCTGATCGTCGAGCAGGTGCGCGGGAAGTGGAAGGTGAAGCAGGAGCACCTGCGTCCTCTGCATACCAAAGTGAGGGACGAGCTCCGATCCCTTCCCAGCTGGTCGATCAGGCACGTGAAGCGCGACGAGAACACCCGCGCAGACGAACTTCTCAACGAAGCACTGGACGCAGCATGAAAAGGCCGGGCCCCTCAGCCCGGCCTTTCCAGCCTTGTCGTCCGTGAGCTCTCGCTACAGGCCGAGACCTTTCAGAGCGGCGCGAACCACGTCCCCGCTGAAGGGCTCGGTCCCCGGCACGAGGTTGACCCCGGCGAACTCGGGAGCGTTGGCGTGCAGGTATGCGATCTCACGGGGGAGGTCGCCGACACCGTTCGAGCCGGCGAGCGGCGCGAGCTGCACGGTGCTGAGGATGCCGATCGCTCCTCCGTTTGCGTCCATGAACCCGCTGCCGGAGTCCCCGGGGATGCCCGGGGTGACGGTGTACACGTCATGGCTCCAGCCGCTGGGAGTGCTCTGAACGACGATGCCCTGCTTCGGGCTGAGCGCCGCGACGCCGCCGCGGAGCTCGGAGTTGCCGTACGTGTAGACCGTGGATCCCGTGCCGCCCCAGCTCCCGAGTCCTGTCGGGCCGCCGTAGGCTGGGACCGACGGATTGACGCTGGCAACGTCAGCCGGATCCAGCTTGATCAGGGCGAGGTCGTTGAACGCGCAGGTGTCGGCGTCCGTCTCGCCCTTCGACTGCATGGTGAGCCACGAGTTGTAGGCGAGCACCCCGGGATGAGAAGCCCCAGTGACGTCCACCGGCGTGCCGATCGGGAGAGAGCCCGAGGTGCACCCGTTGGTGTCGGTGCTCGAACCGGTGCCCGAGCAGTGGGCCGCCTGCCCCAGGTACACGTTCGACGCGTCCTGGAAGACGAAGTTCGACGTGCACTGCGCGCCGTCCGTAAACACCTGGACGCCGGGATGGATGGTCGCAGAACTCGCCGGCGCCCATGCCGACGCGGGCGACGGAGCGATGGCAAGGACGGAGATCGCGGCCACTGCAATCGCAGCGGTCAGAGCCTTTCGGTGCATTGAAGCCCCCTGGTCGTGGTTTCCCCAAGCACAAAAACCATACCCAAAATTAGGGACCGCGGCGCCAGTACTGCCGGTACTTCCTCGCGTACTCGCAGTAGCAGCAGGGTCTGATGGTTCCCATCCTGCTGATCCCCAGTGGTGCCGGCGCGGCCTACTGTGACCAGTCCGCGAACGGCTGCAGCTCGGCCGCCAACGCCGGTGCGCAGTGCGACACAGGCGCGGGTTCCGGTGCGTTCGGTGCGTTCGGCGACAAGGGTGACGTCGCTCACGATTTCCGTGGTGGAGCGAACGGACAGCAGACCGGACGCAACAACAGCGCCCTCTGCGGGAACCGGCAGGGCAACCTGTAGACCGTCCATAGCTGCGCAGATCCAGGAGGAGAGCCCGGCAAGGACGCCGGGTTTTTCTCGTGGCGAAGCTAGAATCGTGCACCGCGCGGCTGTAGCTCAGTTGGCTAGAGCGTCTGCTTGCCATGCAGAAGGTCGTGGGTTCGAATCCCATCAGCCGC
>CAVTOD010000010.1:0-8318 GCA_963736305.1 uncultured Solirubrobacterales bacterium
GGGGCGAGAATCTGGCGCAGGCCTCTTTTCCAGAGATGGAGGAGGCGAAGGCCGCACTGCACGGGCTCGAGGGGCTCGAATCCGAGCCCTCGCAGGCGATCCGCGCCTACGAGGGACCGCGCGACCCCGACGCCCTCCTGGCGCACCTCGGCTACGACGGCTTCCGGCCCGGGCAGCGCGAGCCGGTCGAGGCAGCGCTCGCCGGCCGCGACTCGCTCGTCGTCATGCCCACCGGCGGCGGCAAGAGCCTCTGCTACCAGCTGCCCGGGCTCGCCACGCGACAAGCTCACCATCGTGGTCAGCCCGCTGATCGCGCTGATGGCCGACCAGTGGCGGCGGCTCAGCGCCGACGGCCACCCGGCGGTGATGATCGCCTCGGGCCTCCCGGAGGAGGTGGCGCGCGACGCGATGGCGCAGATCCGCGACGGCCGGGCCCGGATCGTCTACTGCTCGCCGGAGCGCTTCGCCCAGCCCGGCTTCATGAACGCGGTCGGCCAGCGCGAGGTCGACCTGCTCGCCGTCGACGAGGCCCACTGCATCTCCGAGTGGGGCCACGACTTCCGCCCCGACTACCTGCGGCTGCCGCGGGTGCTCGAGCGGCTCGGCCGCCCGACGGTGATGGCCTGCACCGCGACCGCGACCGAGGAGGTCTCGGCCGAGATCGCCCAGCGACTCGGCCTCCGCGACCCGCTGATGGTCCGCGCGGGCTTCGACCGCCCCAATCTCAGCTTCGACATCGTCCAGTTCGAGGGCAAGGGATCGAAGGCGCGCAAGCTGGCGATGCTGCTCCACGGCCTCCGCGACGAGGCCAACCGCCCGGCGATCGTCTACTGCGGGACCCGCAAGGACACCGAGGAGGTCGCCCAGTCCCTGCGCGAGGCCGGCCTCAGCGCCGCCGGCTACCACGCGGGCATGGACCCCGACGAGCGCGCCTCCGCCCAGCACCGCTTCATGACCGGCGACGCCGAGGTGATCACCGCCACCAACGCCTTCGGCATGGGAGTCGACAAGGCCAACGTGCGCTCGGTCTGGCACTGGGCGATCCCGACGAGCGTCGAGGCCTACTACCAGGAGGCCGGCCGCGCGGGCCGCGACGGCCTCCCCGCCCGAGCCGTCCTCCTCGCCGGCCGCTCCGACCTGGGCCGCCTGGTCCGCTTCATCCAGATGCGAGAGGTCGAGCCCGAGTCCGTCTCCCTCTACGCCCAGCGCCTCAAGGCCGGCTCCGACAGCGAGGGCCACCTCACCATCGACGCCCCGCGCCTCGACGAGGACCGGGTCAAGCTGGCGATCGCCGAGCGAGCCGGCGCCTTCGAGGTGGAGCCCGCCCCCGGAGGCCGCCTGGAGCTCCGCTTCAACGACCGGATCGACATGGCCGCGGCCCGAGCCGCCTGCAAGGCGGCGACGGACCGCTCCTGGCGCGCCTACCGCGCGGTCGAGTCGTTCAGCTTCGGCGAGAGCTGCCGGCGGCGGAGGCTGCTCGACCACTTCGGGGACTCGACCCCGGGCGCGCCGGAGGGCCGCTGCTGCGACGTCTGCGATCCGGAGTCGTGGCTGCCGTCGCCCGAGGAGCTCGAGGTGAAGGCGAAGCGGCGGAGCTCGAAGTCCGCTCCTCCTCCAACTGATCTCTCACCCGAGGACGAGGGTTTGCTCGAGGCGCTCCGGGCCTGGCGCTTGAAGGCCGCAAGCGGAAAGCCCGCCTACACGGTCGCCAACAATCGGACCTTGGAGTCGATTGCCGCCGAGCGCCCAGCCGATCTGGACGCACTCGCCCAGATCCACGGCGTCGGCCCGGCGTTCCTGGGGCGCTATGGGAATGCCGTCCTCAAGCTGGTCGCGACGAGTTAGAGCCGCTCAGACACCTTCAGCCTTCAACAGCGAGGCAACGGTCGCCCTCGTTAGCCCGAGACCACGTTGCCCACAGACCCGTTTCAGCTCCACGACGTTCGCCACGGTGAGAAGTTGCGCTCGATGGTCCCTCGCAAGCTCCTGGACGATCCGGCCGTAGGGTGAGGTGGGATCCACATCGATCAGGGCGATCGCGCTCGGTCGCGCGTACTGGGCTCGAAACCCCTCCATGTGGAGCTGCACCTGGCCCCAAGCCTCGACCAGTCCGACGACCGTGAGCGGCTCGGTTGATGCCGGTCGCTGAATGTAATCGCAGTGATCCGCATTCCACGGGTGGAGCGCGTAGAGGCCGCACGAGCATCGCCCGTCGGGCGCCTTGTGTCTCTTCTTCTGGATGCCTAATTGGCACCGTGCCCAGCTCGTCTTGCCGTCCTTCTTCCAGCGAGCGGACTCATAGAACCCGTGAAGACGGAATGCGCCATCGTCGTCCACTGCGAGCTGCCAGCTTCGAACACCGAAGAGGCGCTCGCTCACCAGCACCGTCGGACCGACCGGGTCCTCCTTCGTGCGCGACCGGGGTGGCCCCTTCATCGGCTCGCCCCTGCCGTCTTGGTGGGGGCCGGCACCTTCGCGGGGCGCTTCACCGGTGGCCGCTGGGGAGCCACCTTCTTCCGTCGCGGAGACTTGATCGGCTCCACCACGGGCTCGACGATGATCGTGCGGTACGGATCAGAGAAAGTCACTGCTTCACCTCCATCGATCCCGGCAGTAGCACCGTGCCTCGACCCGGAGGTCTCGGTCGGTTGCTGCGGCGTCACAGGGCCGGTTCCCTCAGCCGCTCTTGATGGACGCGGGCGAAGCTAGCGACGCTCCGCTTGCTAGTCAACCCGTCTTCTTCTTGGCGATCACGTTGGATCCTGAGCTCGTCGCCATTGGGAGTCATCGTCTACCCCCAAATAGGAGCCAGAAGATGGATCTGATGATCCCAATGCAAAGTCGGATAGCCACTACGGCGAAGAGTGCCCAGATGGCGACGAGCGCCGCCACGGCCAGGCCGAACAAGAGGAGACAGACGAGGAGGAAGGCGATCACCGGGTCATCCGCTGCGCGCCGGCTCCTTCTCACGCTCCCGCTCCGGCGTCGGCTCCTTCGCCGGTTCAGGCTGGCGCGCGGGTTCCCGCTGCGGATCTGGAACCGGCGCTCGTTCGGGGCGCTTCACCGGCTCGACGATGATCGTGCGAGAGGGGCCCGGAAGGGTCATGGCGTTTGGGTCGCTCGCGGACGGCCGTTCCTGACGGGCGAATCCACAGGGCTCGAGATGACTTGCGCGACGTGGCCGGCACGCGAGCCGAAGACCGCTCTGATCCGGACCATGAAGGCGTTCGGACGGTTGCAGAGAGCGGCCTTCATCTCGGCCACCGGGACGCGCGATGTTCCCTTCGGGACCGACCCCACGTCGCGGGTCACCTGACCGAGGTCCTTCCCGGAGTGGCTGATCGCCACGATCCGGAGGTGGAGGTGCGCGATCGGTTGGGTGGCACGGACGACGGCCTCGGCTCTGCACCTCGAGCGGTCGGCGATCGCCCGCTCCACGCGGGCCGGCGCCTTGAAGGGCTTCTCGTCACCCCACCCGAAGAGGATCGCTCCCGCGATTGCGACGACGACGAGCGCCCACATCGCGTACCAGAGGACGGCCAGCACGCCCAGGACGCTGAAGAGCACGGCGTGCCAGGTCGCGTGCAGGATGCGGACGACGCGGTTCCCGTCCTCCTGTGGGACTGTCGGGCGCGGCACCGGGGAAGGCACACCGGCGGATGCAGCGCCCTGCTCGGATCTCGGCTCCAGCAGCCTCTCGACCGTGCCCCGGTCGAGGACGGCTCCTTGTCGCTCGCAATACTCGACCAGCTCGTCGGCGCTGCCGATCTCGAGCAGCTTCGCCCCGTAAGCGTCGGCCACGGATCGCACCCCCTCGCGAACCGTGCTCCGGGAGCCGCGCCGAATGATCAGCGCGTGGGGCCTGGCCCTCTCGGCCCGAAAGCCCGTCGGGTGAAGCTCGATCCGGCCCGCCGCCTCGACGATCCCGGCAACGGCGGCCTCGTCAGCGCCGGTTACCCAAGCTGGGTCGTCGATCCCGTAGTGCCCCCAGACCTCCTCCAGCTCCTGCGCATGACCGACTGTGGGAAGCAGGGCGTACAGCCCGCATGAGCAGCTCTCGGCGGGAAGCGCCGCACCCGTCGGATGAGTGCCGGAGAGGCACTCGGCCTGCGTCCAGCGTCCGCCTGCCTCCCACGGAGTCGAGCCGTAGTGAGCAGTGAGTCTGGGCCGAAGCGTTCCGGGGTCGATGCCGACGCTCCACGCTCGCAGCCCGAGAATCGTGCCGGCGAACAGGGGAGGCTCGTCGCTCGGCGCCCCAGCCAAGGCCTACATCCCCCGCGAGAGGACCTCGGAGACCGGATGGGGCTCGGTGTCCCCGCTCGTGATCAGCTCGCCCTCGAACTCGAGAAGCGACCGGATCGGCTCCCCCGGTCTGCCCGAGAGGCCCCGGTGGCAGCAGCCGCGTGCCTCCTCGAAGCGTCCCAGCCGCCTCAGCGTGTCCGCAAGGAGGAGCTGATCGGCGGGGAAGCCCGCCGTCGTGATCGGGTCCTCCTCTTCGCCAGCCTTTGCCCAGAACTCGATGGCGCGCTCGCGGCAGCGCCGCGCATCCTCCTCCTCCCCTTGGGCCTCGCAGCGCCACGCCCCGAGCACGGCGCCCCAGCCGGCGGCGGCGTGCCCGGCCTTGGTCTCGGCCCAGCGGCTGAGCCAGGCGTCGATCGGGGCGTTTCCGTTGCCGTTCGGGACTCCCATCCGAAGATGGGTCGGTCCCGAACCTTTCCGTCTGACACGACCGCTACTTTTCTTCGGCTCGGCGTCGTGCCCCAACGGCGCCGGCTTCGACTCTGGAGGAGGGGTACTTGAACTTCCGCGAGCGCAACGATGCCGAGCTCGCGCGGCTCGGCGACGGCGAGCTCATCGCCTACATCGTCGATGCCCGTCGAGCGGGCCGGATCGAGGCTGCCGTCATGGCGGCACAGGTGCTCGCCCTCCGCTACGAGCCGAGGATCCGCGGCTATGTCGCGACCCGCCTGCAGAGCAAGGGGCGCGCGGTCTCCGACGACGTCGCCGAGCGCACGATCAGCGATGCGATCGTCTCGGTCGCGAACTTCGAGGGGGAGTCGCTCCCCGAGTTCGGCGGCTGGATCTTCCAGATCGCGAAGTTCCGGATCGTCGACTACCACCGCAAGGGCCGCGTCGACGAGGTGCCGCTCGAGTTCAAGAGCTCCCGACGGCGAGTGGGTCCAGCGCGAGATCGAGAGCGGCGATCCGACCGAGGTGATCGACCGTGGCGACGTCATCAGCCAGGCGCTCTCGGAGCTGAGCGACGTTCACCGGGAGGTCGTGATCCGCGTGCGCTTTCGTCGCTTCTCGCACAAGGAGGCGGCCGATGACGTGAACCGTCATTTCGGGGACCAAATGAACGACCCGATGACAGAGCAGAATGTCAGCCAGATCAACAGCCGCTTCGGCAAGAGGCTGAAGGAGCTTCTCCGTGAGGCTGAGAACCCGCCGACCGGCGACGAGCCCGATGACTGACCTAGACAAGCTCCTGCGCCAGTACATCGAGGCGTTCGAATCGGGCGGCGACGTCGATCCGAGCGACCTGATCGCCCAGGCCGAGACGGGCGAACAGGCGGAGCTGCGGGAGCTGATCGCCGGCTACCTCGAGCACGCCGCGCCCGGCCGCGAGTGGGACGCCGCGGCGTTCGAGGGATCCGTGGCCGAGCGGGCCGTGGCGCGAACCGCCGAGGAGTGGTCCGCGGCTGCCGGCGAACTGCCGGTCGAGCTGGTGCGGCTGCGGAACGAGCGTGAGATCACGCGCGGGGATCTGGTCACCCGCCTCGCCGACTCCCTCGGTGTCTCGGGCGCTCGGGAGAAGGTCGCGACCTACTACCACCGGCTCGAGCGGGGACTGTTGCCCGCCGAAGGCGTCTCCTCCCGGGTCTGGGAGGCCCTCGCCCAGCTGCTCGACACCAGCGCGGAGGCACTACGAAGAGCCGGGGCGGCGGCGGTGAGACCGCCGCCGACCGAGGAGGCCGCGTCCGCCTACGCGCGGACCGCGCCCCCACCGCCGCCCGAATACGCGACCACAGAATCATCGGAGGAGGAATCGAGAGTTACGGACAAGGAGCGCTCAGAGGAACCCGACGAGGTGGACCGCCTGTTCACCGGCGGTTAGTCTCGGCCCGTCGTGGACGAGATCGAGCAGCAGGCGGAGTCCGTGCTCGCCGGCGTGCCCGGATGGATCTGGAACGGCGAAGAGCTGCCGGTCCCGGTCGACGACATCGCGGACAGCTGTTACGGCCTGCTGATCCGAGAGGTCGAGGACATGACCTCGGCTCCCGGCGCTCCCCCGCTCGAGCCCGGCCAGTCGATCTCGGGGCTGCTCCTCGCCGGTCCCGGTGAGATCTGGGTGAACGCCGCGGAGGCGCGGGAGTGGCCGCCGCGGCGCCGGTTCACCGTCGGCCACGAGCTCGGCCACTGGGTGATGCACCGCCAGACCGGGCCAGCAGTCGCTCTTCTGCCGGCACGGCAACGTCGACCCCGAGCAGAAGACCGACCTCCCTCCCGACCGGCTCTCAGTCGAGGAGGAGGCCAACGTCTTCGCGGCCGCCCTGACCATGCCGGCGCACCTGATCCGCGAGCACTACGAGCGCCTCAAGCACGCAGACAACTGCCACGAGCGGATGTGCGAGCTATTCGCCGCGTCAGGAGCGGCGATGGGCAGACGACTACATGCAGTGATCTAGAACAGCCGCGCCGGCTCCAGGACTAGGAGGCAGCACCCGATGAAGGTCCGTCTCTCCATCGAATACGAGGTCGAAGACGAGAATCCCGAGATCGAGAAGCTCGGCGCCGAGTTGATTCGCGCCGAGGCTGACGCCCTCGTGGAGTCGGTGAAGCGGAAGCTCCGAGCCGCCGGCGCCGAGGTGACCAGCTTCAAGGCCGACTACGGGTAGCCGCTCCCGGCGCGGGGCTACTGCGGTGTGTGGAAGTTTCCGCCGCAGTCCTTCCAGACGCCGCGGTCCGCGTTCTCGGCGCGATGCTCGGCGTGGCGGAACGGCCTGACCTTCTCGAAGGGGTTGTGGTTGTAGACGTAGACGTCGGCCCAGCCGCGACGTAGCTGGATCTTGCCGAGGTCCTGGTTGCCCCGGAACACGTAGTCGAGCAAGCGCCCGTACCGATCGACACGATCCTGGGTCGGATCGCTGACCAATGTGACACGGCGCCCGTCGGCGAGGCCGTGCATGCTCGTCGAGGCCTGCGGGCCGCCGCACTGCACCGGTGTGTTCGGGCGGACGGTCTCGGGCGTGTCGATGCCGATCAGGCGGACGTCCCACTCCTTGCCGTTCTTCAGATCGACCTTGAGAGTGTCCCCGTCCACTGCCGCAACGACCCGGGCTGAGACCCGCTTCGCCTTTGGCGCGGTCTGGCCTCCCCCACCCCCGCCGCCTCCTGATCCGGCGGAGCTCGAGCAGGGACAGGGCAACGACTCGCAGGCGACGCCGTCGTGGTCGGCGTCGAGATTGTCGAAGTCGTTCGACGCGCTCCCGCCGTGAGAGGTGAAGTAGCTCTGCGCTTGCGCCTGGTTCGCGAAGTCGGAGCAGTCCTTGTCGGCGCTCGCAGAGCTGGCGGCCGTCCCACCGCCGCCCGCAGCAGTCGTCGCCAACAGCGCAGCCACGGCCGCGATCCCGATCAATGCCCGTCTCACCGGCACCGAAGCTAGCTGCACCGGCGGCGCGTTGTCGATACCTCGTTCTCTGTCAGGAGTGGGTCCACGATGCGACTCAACTGAGGAGAAACGAGGGCGAGAGAGGAGAGCTTTGGACTTCGACGACATGGACCTTGACGGCATCTTCGGCTTCGACGAGGAGGACGAGCCCGACCACCTCGGCCCGCCCGACTTCCGGGCGACCATCCACGACGGCGAGCTCCTCGTCACGAACTGGGCCCCCTACCTGCTGAACGGCGGCGGCCCATACCACCGGATGGTCCGCGAGCGGGCCGCCGCCGGAGTGACGATCGCCGACATGTGGCTGAACGGCGATGAGACGGCCGAGCTGATCGTCGAGTACCTCGCGCTCGCGGATCGGCGCCGCGCCGACCGCCTGCTCACCCGCTGGGCCAAGGCCGTCGGCTACGACCGGCTCTGGCTGCCGGATCGGCTGGTGACCTTCGAGTCCGGCCGGCCGCTGGGTTCGGCCCAGGTGGTCTGTCCGACCTGCGGCATGGTCTGGGAGGACGAGGGACCCGACTTCTGGAACGGCGTGCGCCGCTCCGGGCGCTTCCCGACTCTCTGCGCTCTCTGCAACAGCGACCTCCCCCAGTGGCATTGGCGGCCGCGAGCCCGGCGCGAGCGCGGGCAACGGACGAAGGCG
>CAVTOD010000011.1:0-111972 GCA_963736305.1 uncultured Solirubrobacterales bacterium
GCGCAGGAGGCGCGCCGAAGCGCCGAGGCTCTGCTCGAGGGGGTGCCTGACAGCGAGATCGTGATCTGCGACTTCCCCGACGGCTTCTTTCCCTACGAGGGCAAGAGAGTGAAGGACTTCTTCGAAGACCTGAAGGCCGATTTCTCGCCCGACGTCGTCTTCACCCACCAGCGAGCCGACCTGCACCAGGATCACCGGATTAGCTGCGAGCTGACCTGGAACACCTTCCGCGACCACCTGATCCTCGAGTACGAGGTGCCGAAGTACGACGGGGACATGAGTGCCCCGAACGCGTTCGTCCCCCTCTCCGAAGGCCAGTCGCGGCGCAAGATCGAGCACCTGATGGATCACTTCGCCTCGCAGCGATCGAAGCACTGGTTCCGGGAGGACCTGTTCTCGGGCCTGCTCCGGCTGCGCGGCATGGAGTGCAACTCGCCGAGCGCCCACGCCGAGGCGTTCTTCTGCCGAAAGGCCGTACTCGCGTGAGTACCACGCTCACACGCACTGTCGCGACCGTCGAGGTGGGATACCAAGCCTACGCACTGATGCGCCGGCTGTTTCCGCTCTGCCGCAGCCTGACGGGCGACGGCGTGCGGGGCACCTTCGACGTTCTGGAGGAGGAGATCCCGATCACGCGTACGGAGATCCCCAGCGGCACCCGCGTATTCGATTGGGTCGTTCCCGACGAATGGAACCTGCGCGAGGCCCACATCACGGCGCCGGACGGCAGCCGCGTCCTCGACTCCCGAGACTCCACGCTGCACGTGGTCTCATACAGCGAGCCCGTGCACACGACCATGTCGCTCGATGCGCTGCGAGAGCGCCTGCACACGCTCCCCGACCAGCCCGACGTGGTGCCTTACAGGACCTCCTACTACGAGCGCACCTGGGGTTTCTGTCTCTCCCATCAACGGCTGCTCGAACTGCAGCCGGGCGAGTACGAGGTCGTGATCGAGTCAACGCTCGAGCCGGGGCACCTGACCTACGCGGAGCTTCTGATCGAGGGGCAGGGGAAGGGGGAGGTGCTGGTCTCGACCTATGTATGTCACCCATCGCTCGCCAATGACAATCTCTCGGGCATCGCCGTCGCAACCTTTCTCGCAAAGCGTCTCCTCGAGCGCGAGCGACGGCCGCGGCACACCTACCGCTTCCTATTTGCACCGGGCACGATCGGCCCGCTCGCCTGGCTCCACCAGAACCAGGAGGGGCTGGATCGGGTGAAGCACGGCCTGACGCTTTCCTGCATCGGGGACAAGGGAAACCTGACCTACAAACGCAGCCGACGCGGAGACGCCGTCGTGGACCAGGCCATGGAGACGGTGCTCCGGGACTCGGGCGCGCCTCACCGCGTGCTTCCCTGGGAGCCGTGGGGCGGGGACGAGCGCCAGTTCTGCTCTCCGGGGTTCGACCTGCCGGTCGGCACCCTGATGCGCACACCGCACGGGGAGTTCAGCGGCTACCACACGTCGGCGGACGCGCTGGAGCGGATCCGGCCAGCGGCCCTCACGGAAGCCGTTGACGAGTGCCTCGAGCTCGTGCACGTGCTCGAGACCAACCATCGCTGTCTCAATTTGAGCCCATTCGGTGAGCCACAACTCGGACGGCGCGGCCTCTATCGGTCCGCCGGCGGGGCTGTGGCAACGCCGGATGACGAACGGGCCCTGTTGTGGGTGCTGAACCAGGCGGATGGGCGCTCGACGATCCTCGACATTGCTGACAGATCCAAGCTGCCCTACAGGGTCATCGAGCAGGCTGCCGAGCGGCTGGAGCGGGCCAATCTGGTGGCGTCCCTGCCGGAGGGGGAAGCGTCATGGCGCGGAGAACAAGCAGCTCAGACCTGAGGGGGCAAACCTGTGTCGTCACCGGTGCGAGCGGCGGCATCGGTCGGGAGCTCGCCATGCGGCTCGCGTCGGTCGGGGCGACGGTCTGCGCGGTTGCCCGCCGAGGTCGAGAGCTCGAGGAGACGGCGAGGCAAACAGCCGGGCCCGGGCAGGTGGAGCCATACGTGGCGGACCTCGTCGTCGACAGGCAGGTCTGGGAGCTCGGCGAGGCCTTACTCGCCCGAGAGGGCGGCGTGCAGATCCTCGTCCACAGCGCCGGCACGATCTCGCGGGACCCCCTCGAGACGGCTCGCATCCAGGAGCTGGATCGACAGTGGGCAGCCAACGTCCGTGCTCCGTACCTGCTGACACAGATCCTGCTTCCCGAATTGTGCGCGGTGAACGGGCAGATCGTCTTCATCAACTCCAGCGCGGGTCTGTCCGGCAGGGCGAACTTCGGCCAGTTCGCGGCGACTCAACATGCCCTCAGGGCGATCGCGGACAGCCTGCGGGACGAGGTCAACCGTCGCGGGGTCCGCGTGCTGAGCGTCTACCCCGGCAGAACCGCGACGCCCCGCCAGGCCAGGATCCACGCGCTGGAAGCCCGGCCCTATTTTCCCGAGCGCCTCGTGCAGCCGGGAGACGTCGCGACGCTCGTCGTGGACGGTCTCACCCTGCCCAGGACCGCCGAGCTCACGGACATAGCGGTTCGCCCGATGAAGGACTGAACTGCAGTCTCGAATCGGACCGAAAGGCTGCCCCGCTTGGGACCGTTGATAGGGGGAAGCCGCAACGGGCCGAATGGCCCGACGACAAAGGATGGGATATGCCGACGATCTACCTCGACTCCGCCCGTGACGACCAAGATCGCCGCCATCGGCTCTATGGCGGGGATCTCTTCGTCTTCAGCCGCGGCGAGAGCGCCACGAAGCTGTGCGGGCTTGCCCACGAGCTCAGCGAATCCGCCTTCGGCATGACCGACCCTACGCGGGCCCAGAACGATATGCCAGCCGAGAGGTACGTCGAGATTCTCGCTGAGCTCAAGCCCGCATTCATCCACCATCCACGGGCGAAGGAACTGATCGCGGGCTTGCTGTCGGAGTTCGGTTGCGACCTCGAGAAGACCTATTTCGACGTTCCTCGGCTTCGCACGATGGCACACGGCGAGTACCTAAACGCCGGCCTTGCCCTCCAGTTTCACCCTCATCGCGACACCTGGTTCTCGGCTCCGCAACAGCAGCTCAACTGGTGGCTGCCCGTGTACGAGATCGAGCCGGAGAACTCTATGGCGTTCCATCCGCAGTACTTCGATCGCCCGGTACGCAACAGCTCCTCGGACTACGACTACGAGGAGTGGAATCGGACCGGCCGCCAGCAGGCGGCAAAGCAGGTGAAGAAGGAGACCCGAAAGCAGCCCCGCCCTCTGGAGCCGATCGATCTCGAACCCGACCTTCGAGTCGTCACTCCGCCCGGAGGGACACTCGTCTTCTCCGCGGCCCAGCTGCACTCGACAGTTCCGAACACCACCGATAGGACGCGGTTCAGCATCGATTTCCGCACCGTCAACCTGGACGATCTGGTCGAGGGAATCGGGGCACCGAACATCGACTCCGAATGCACCGGTACCACCTTGCGGGACTTCCTGCGAGCCAGCGACCTGGAGCCGCTGCCGGAGGAAGTGATCGTCGGCCAAGGCACCTCCCCGGTGATCGCCCCAGCCGCGGCGTCATAGAGGCACGCCGGGCGATTCCCCGAAGAATGGCGGACCGCATGTTGAAGCCAGGAGACGTCGTCGAGGTGAAGGCACCGGCCGAGATCATGGCGACGCTGGACCGCGATGGATCCGTGGACGCGATGCCGTTCATGCCGGAGATGCTGCAGTACGCGGGCCGGCGCTTCACCGTCGCCCGTCGGGTCGAGAAGATCTGCGACACGGTCAGCGGGGGCTTTCCAAGGAGCCTCAGGATGCGCGACACCGTCCTGCTCGAGGACCTGCGCTGCGACGGCTCGGCTCATGGAGGCTGCCAGGCCGGGTGCCGGCTGTACTGGAAGGAGGAGTGGCTTCAGCCCGTCGAACCCGGCAGTGACCGAGACGAGCGCAACCGAGACGCCCTTGCCGAGCTCGAGGCCCTCGTTCGGGACGCGACGGTGGCTGCACGGGACGACGATGGCGCCTCGGTGGAGTCCTACCGATGCCAGGCGACCCAGGCCCTGCGAGCCGGGGAGCCATTGAGTCAATACGACGTCCGACAGTACGTGCGGGAGTTCACCTCCGGGAACATCGGCTTGCTGCGCCTGCTTCGCGTCTTGGCGCGCAGCGTCCGGGTCGCGGTCGGGCGACGGCTCCGGCTGCTCAGCTGGTCGCCGCTGCCGGAACGGGAGGGGGGTAGTTCGAGCGGGGCAGAGCTCGCCCTACAACCTGGGGACATGGTGGAAGTGCGCTCCCGGGATGAGATTGCAGCAACCGTGGACGCGAACGGAAAGACCCGCGGACTGGCATTCGACTGGGAGATGCTGCCCTACTGCGGCGGGCGGTACCGCGTCAGGGACCGCGTGGAGCGGATCATCGATGAGGCGAACGGTCGGATGATCGAGATCTCCAGCGACTGCTGGATCCTGGACGGCGTGGTGTGCAGTGGGGAGCACAGCACCCGTCGCTGGTGTTGCCCGCGGGCGATCTACCCGTACTGGCGGGAGGCTTGGCTCCGCAGGGCGGAGGACGCCGATGCTCCGAACGCCTAACGCCTCACGTCCCTACGTCACGGTCGGAATCCCGACTCGGAACAGAGCGCACCTGCTTGGCCGGGCGATCGCGAGCGTGCTGCGGCAGACCTACGGCGATTTCACTCTGGTTGTGGCCGACAACGCCTCGGACGACGACAGCGCCGCGGTGGTCGCCTCCTTTCGAGACCCGCGTGTCGTCTATCGCCCGGTGGACCGCCCGATCGACAGGGCCGCCAACTTCAATCGACTCATTGAGCTCGCGGAGAGCGACTTCCTCGTGGCCCTGGGCGACGATGACGAGCTTCATCCGGAGCATCTTTCCCTGACGATCGAGGCGCTCACACGCTGGCCCACCGTCGGGGTCGCGCACACTGCCTATGTGATGGTCGACGGGCTGGGCAAGGCGCTGGGGCCCACCGTTCGCTTGAACTGCTCCCGGGACCCGATCCGGTTGGAACCCGGAGCGAAGTTCATAGAGCGGAGCATGAGGGAGGGGCCGAAGGTCTGTCTCTCGTCAGCCGTTTTTCGCAAGGCCGCGCTGCTCAGCGCGGGCGGGTGGCGCTCGGAGGACGGCGTAATCGACGACCTTCCCTTGCTCTTGCGCGTCGCGAACGACTGGGATTTTGCGTACCTCGACCGCCCGCTCGCTGTGATGCAGGTCCACCCGGAGGCGGACTCGTCCTCGCTCGGCTCCTTCACGCCCGACGGCTTTCGGTCCTCGCGCTCGCTCCCGGACGTCGTCTATGGGCATCGCCGGAAGTTCCTGGCCGAGGCAGATCTTCCGGCAGGCGAGGCCAGACGGCTGACTCGTATTGCCGAGAGGATGCACCGACGCGACGTTGTCGCTCACCTCTCCATGCGAGCCAATACCGGCGATGGAACGGTCGTCATGTTCAAGGAGCTGCTCACGGAACTGCGCGGCAATCCGAGACTGGCATCGGACCCGATCACGTGGCGTTTTATCGCCGGTCAGCTCGGGGGCCGACGGCTTCGCAAGAGGCTGAGACGGGCGAGTTTTCTGTCGCCGCGGATGCGGTAACGGTCCGACCGGCTCGAGTCAGCTCGTGCTGGACCGTAGCGCCGGCCCGAGACCGCGAGCCATCCCGAGCAATTGTCGGGCGACGCCTCGCGCGAGGAGCGTGAGGCAAGCCGCGTAGACGATGGCGCCGGCGCCGACCGAGAGCAACACGCATGAGGCGCTTCCGAGCCCCATGTCCTCGAGCGCTCGGCTCACCATTAGTACGGCCACGAACGAGGCGGCCGACGCGAGGACGGTTCCCTGAATACGGCGGACCACGGTCCGCTTCTTCAGCCTGAGCTGACGCGTGGTCAGCACGAACGAGGGCAGTTCGCCGAAGGCCAGCTCGGCCAGGCTGAATGCGACGGCGGCCCCTACGATTCCGAACTGGCTGCCGAACCACAGGCTGGGGGGCAGGGCGATCAGCACCGTCGCGTTCAGGATCATCGACACGTGCGGTTTGCCGGCCGCATCCATGACCGAGGTATTCCACGTCTGCAGGGTCTTCGCGATGACCCAGACGGACAGGACCTGGATGACCGGCACCGCCGGAACCCACTGGCGCCCGAAGACGAGGGGAATCAGCAGCGGCGCGAGCGCCACCAGTCCGAAGAGCACGGGGAATGCGATCGCGGCAAGCATGGTGAACCCGTTCAACCACACTTCCGCGACGCGCTCGACGCTGTCGCGCATCCGCGCGAACGCTGCGTAGATCACCTGTGCTACAGGCAGGGCGATCAATACCAGGGGGACCATCACCAAGGACGTGGAGAGGTTCCATATACCGAGCTCCTCGATCCCTACGAAGTTCCCAATTAGGGCGACGGAGATCAGCGTTTGAAGCGCCCCGAAGAGGTGCCCTCCACTCCTCGGCATCGCGAACTTCGTCAGGGACCGAAAGGCGGTCCGGGAGAACTCGAGGGACGGGCGCCATCGCGCCGCTCCAATGAAGATGGCGGAGGTCACCATGCTGAGAACGAGCTGTTGAATGACAAGGGCCCACGCTCCGGCCCCGAGGGCGGCGCTGGTGACTCCGGACGCCGTCGCGACGAGCAGCGCGGCCAGGCTCGCCCCCTGGATGATGTCGAAGCGCATCGCCCGGGCGAGAAGCGCGTTGCTGGCCGATCCCGCGGCGACGATGAACAGCGTCAGGCCGCCTGCCATCGCGAGAAGGGCGATTTGGGGGTCACCCAACGCCAGCGCGATCGGATAGGCGGCGAGCGCGACGCATGCCGTCCCTAGTCCACCAGACGCGAGCGCCGACCAGAATGCAGTGGAAGCGAGGCGCTGCGGTGCGCGTTTGGCCTGGATGAGCGCGCCTCCGTAACCCAGGTCCCCCAGGATCATCGAGTACGAGGCGATCGCGAGGGCCAGGGCTGCCGCACCGTAGTCGCTTGGAGTCAGCAGCCGGGCGAGGACGATCACGCCGCCGAACCTGATCGCCTGGCTTGCGACCTGGGTCCCCAGCGCCCATATGGCGCCATGCTTGAGGGAGCGCTCAACCTCATGAGGCGCCACGTCTGCCGGTGCCCGGGTGGCCCGCCCTCGGGACTCCCGCTCCGGGAGCAGCCGGAAGCCTTCGACCAGACCGTCACCGGCCGGATAGCCGGCTTCGGCCCAGGCGACGAGGTCGTCGCAGAGCGCATCGACGTAGCACCCTTCGCCGAGGTGCGGCTTCAGCGTCTGAGCGGACTCGATGATCGCGGCAACGTGCCGCCTGAGGAGCTCCGGGTCGTTCTCAGCTGTGTCGACAGATCCGTCCGGCGCCTGTCGCAGGCGCAGCTCGGCACTGGCGGCTCGCAGCCGCCGCCAAGCCGGGTCGGATTCGACTTCCGAGCGGGCGCTGCCAGCTTCCATCTGCCAGACCAACGTGTCGCGGGTGACCGGACTTCTGCCGCCGGACTACGAGCCCGTGCCACTTCCATCGTGGGCGTACAAGACATATGAGCCGCTCTTCGCGACCGGCGAGAAGCGGCTCCGAACGACCCGGGCCGGCTCGTCGGATCCGTAGTCCGCGGATGCATTGGGCTCGTGCCATCGGTCCCAGCGGGAGCTGAGCAGGACATAGTCCGCGCTGCGGAGATCGCTTGCCAGCCCCGAGTCGTCGGAGTTGCTGACACCCGGATTGAGCTCCGTGTAGAAGGAGGCGGGACGCAGGCGGGGCATCAGGAAGTAGACGAACGTGTCCGCGTAGTTGTGCGTCGCAGGTCGCCGGGTCCGACGAACACGGAGTCTCCCGGCTTCGAGATCGCCGACAGCCGAGGCAGGATGGCGTTGAGATCGGCCGCAGCGGTCCGTGATCGGATCGAAACCGAGCGGCCATCGACATTCACGTCATAGGCGGTTGTCTGACTCTCGAGTACGTCATCTCGAATCAACGGACCCGTCACGTGTGCCACGGACCCGGCCGCCAGGAGCGAGAGCACGGCCGCCGCCCCGATGATGCATCGCCGCCGGAACCCGGTGAGCGACGCCCAGGCCGAAACCGCCTCCGCCAGCAGGAGTGGCACGCCGGGCAGCGCGACGCAACCGACGCTGACGACATGGCCCGTATCGGCGCGCTGGAATGTCTGAGGCAGAAGTGCCAACGAGAAGAGACCCAGTGCGAGGAGAATGGCGCCTCGGTAGGGCCGCTCGGCAGAGCGCCAGAGAAGCGCGCCGGTTGTGAGCATTCCCACGGTGGCGAGGACGGTGGCGAGCAGTACCTGCCCTTCCGCCGTGCCGAGCCCGGGGAGCGGCAGATGGCGACCTGGCCGTGACCCTACGAGGTCGCCGGCCAGCCGAGATATCCCGTCGGGGCCGAGCACGGCAAGCCAGACGACCGTTGGGATCAACCCACACAGGAAGCCAGTGACGTAGCCCACGCGCAGCGAGCCGCGGGCCCGGAGGAGCAAGGGCAACGATGCGAGGGCGATCGCGGGAGCCGCCTCGACGTAGAAGAGGACCGCGAGGCCTGACGAGACGCCCCCGGCCGCAGCGAGCGCGGCCGCGCCCTGCACCGGGCCCTCAGCATCCGCCTCAGGCTTCGCTAAGGCAGGCACGGACAGCTTCCCTGAGGAACGCACGAGCAGTGCAAGTCCTCCCAGCCCTAGGGCGAGCGCACTCCAGAAGGCGAACGCCCCGACCCCCACCGGGTACATCGCAAGCGACGAGATCGCGGTCGCCGAAGCGGCCGCGATGATGCCCCATCGGAGGGCGAGGGCGAATATGGCGGTCAGGATGATTAGGCGGGCGGCGAGGCCGAGGGCTCGTTCGACGCCCACGCTTGGGCCCGCGACGTCGAACGACGCGGCTGCTAACCACGGCTCACCGGGTCCGTAGAAGGTTTCGAAGTCCCGACCCGGCACCTCGCCTTCGTTGACGAGCTGCCCGTATGCCAAGACCGCGCCCTCATCCATCTCGGACACGGGAGAGTTGAGCGCCGGGATGAGCAGGGCGCCGCAAACCAGCACCACGGCGCCGCCGAGGAGGAGGCTTGAGAGCTTCCCGGCCTTGGACAGGTTCAGCCGAGCCCGCATCGGTTCGACGGCCTCAGGCTGCGCAAGGGCTTTATCCCAGGGCACGCGAACGTCCCGGGCGTTGCGGTGCATAGTCAGTCAACGTCCCCGCAGGGTGAGTTCTTACGCCGGCGCGGACATTCCCAGGGGGGTCGCCCTCTGTGACCGCCACCGCTGCGGGACCGTCGTAGCCATGGGACCAAGCAGCATCCAATAGCCGATCTCCCTGCGAAACCCAAGGAGGCGTCGGGGTTCGGCCGGATACGAGGAGAGGGCCCGCAGGTCAGCGAATTCGAGGTTGGTCAGGAGTATTGAAGTCCCGGGGTCTCGCCTCGCGAGCCGGTCGATCAGCCGGGGCATCGGCTCGGAGGTCACCTCAATCGGGTGAGCACGTCGCATCAGCTCGAGGGGGCCCGGCTGCTCGTCCATGAAGTTGGCCTCGCGGTCGAGGTTGATAACCAGGAGCGAGGAGTTCGGGTCAGTCGAGATCAGCTCGTCGATGTCCCACCGGATGTCGCCCAGCACGCACGTGGCGCCCTCGCTCGCACGGCACCCCAGGTGAGCTGCGACCGACTCACGCAGCCAGCGGTAGCGCCACCGGTGGGCGCTCACTACTCCGTCGCCGGGGCGCGTTTCGAAAGCCGAGGCGATGATGCCCCCTGGCGTGCGGACCGGTAAAGCGTGGGGATGAAATTCCGCAACAGTCCGGTAGGCGATGTCGAGACGGTCAACGTTCGTGGTAGGGCTGTTGTGCGTCAAGGGGATGTCGACAGCGCAGACACGGAGGCCCAGCGACCGGGCGCGCAGCCCGTACTCGACCGCGTATGCGTGCCACGCCAAGTCGGGCGATTCCGACAGCGGCTCGCTCTGAACAAGGCGGCGCGGGGCCATGAAGAGAAGCTCGTCGAGGCTGTCGACGTCGGTGGGCTCCCTTGCCGGTTCACCCAGCAGAACCACACGGTCTCGTACGCGGCCGACCATCCGGCCGGACGCGTCGACGCCGATCGCGCCCAGTACGCCGATCCGGCCGTCGTCCGCGATCCGACGTGCGGCCGCCTCGAGTGCTCGCAGCGAGTGGAGGTAGACGTCCTGGTGAGCGAACACCAGGACGTCATTGCTGGCCAGCGAGGCGCCGTGGTTCAGCGCGGCCCCGGCGGTTGCGAACGACCCGTCGACGTTGTCGATTGTCAGGTACTCGACCGTCGCCTCACCGCCGTGCAGCACGATCGAGCGGTCCAGGCAGTGGCTTCGCACATTCGGGTCGTTGAAGACACAGATGATCGAGACCGGGACGGGCTGGGACGTCACGACGCTCATGCCGGGAGATCGGGCCACGCCCGGTCTCGCTCGGAGATGATGAGACCTTCGGCGGCGGGCCACTCGATGCCCAGGGCGGGGTCGTCCCAGCGGACCCCACGGGCCGCCTCCGGCATGTAGTGGTAAGACATCTGGTAGAGGACCTCAGTGTCGTCCTCGAGGGTCTGGTAGCCCTGTGCGAACCCCTCGGGGACATAGGCGAGGCGCTCGCTGCGCGCGCTCAGCTCGACCCCGAGCCATTCGTTGCGGGTCGCGGAGCCCGGCCGAAGGTCGGCCATGACGAGGAAGATCGAGCCTCGCGTGCAGCGCACCAGCTTGACCTCGGCGTGCGGCGCGAGCTGGTAGTGCAGTCCGCGCAGCGTGTGACACCTAGGACTGTGGATCGTGCTGCTCTGTACGACGCGCATCGGCGCGCCATGTTCGGCGAACTCCCGTTCGCAGAACGTTCGAGCGAGGAAACCTCGCTCGTCGGCGTGGCGCTCCACGTCGATCAGGTAGGCGCCATCGAGCGGGGCCGGGGTGAAGATCACGGCCCGAACGCACGGGATCCGGCGCCGACCGGCAGCCGCCAACGGAGCTCGTCATCGAGTCGGCCTGCCTCCTGGAGCTGCCGGACCCGGTTGATTCGCAGGTACCGGGTGCCGGTGAACTGCTCGAAGGTCAAACCGTTGCGAGTGTATGCGTCGTGGAGCTGCTCGACCCCGCGATTCACCGTCCAGCGGGTCTCGAAATCGGGCAACACCCGGGCGATCTTCGAGCAGTCCACCCGATAGGAGCGCTTATCCGGGCCGCCCCCGGCCGCGAACGACGCGCGCGCACCGGGAACGCTCTCCTCGACGATCTGCGCGAGATCCCGGATGCGGTAGTTCTCGGCGCTTGCCCCGACGTTGAAGGCCTCGTCGTGGACAAGCTCCCGGGGCGCCCGCAGGACGGCGAGAAACGCGCTGGCGATGTCTTCCACGTGCACCAGTGGGCGCCACGGCGTCCCATCGCTCTGGATCAGGACCTCCCCGGTCGTGTGGGCATATCCGACGAGGTTGTTGACCACCACGTCGACGCGCAACCGTGGCGAGACGCCGTATGCGGTTGCGTTGCGCAGAAAGGTAGGACTGAACGAATCGTCGGCGAGCCTCGAGATGTCCCTTTCTGCCAGCACCTTGGAGTGGCCATAGGGTGTCACCGGCGCGAATCCGGCGCTTTCGTCGAGCATCTCCTCGCCGGCCTTACCGTAGAGGCTGCACGACGACGAGAACAGAAACCGCGTCACCCCGGCCTCCTTGGCTTTCTCGGCGACTCTCACCGAGGCCAGGTGGTTGATCTCGTACGTCGCCTGGGGATTGAGATCGCCGACGGGGTCGTTGCAGACCGCCGCAAGGTGGATCACCGCGTCGAAGCCGACCAGGTCCTCGGTCTCGATGTCCCGGACATCCATCTGAACGCACTCGGCCTCAGGAGTTTCAGGCCCGAACGTGCAGGCGGCGAACAGATTGGAGTCGACCCCAAAGACCTCGTCGCCGGCTCGCTCCAGCATCGGGACCAGCACCGAGCCGATGTAGCCGTTATGACCAGTGACGAGTACGCGCACAGGAACCTCCGTTGTCGATTTCGCACGAATTGCTGCGGCTACAGCCGGCGGTGGCCTAAGGGCGACCGGACGGCTCGTGGAAAGAACGTTGCGGCCCCTGTGTCACTTGCGTCGTCAGGGCTCCGTACAGCCGATGGACGAATGCCCAAGCGAAGAGCCTGAGGCTGAAGGGGAGTCCCTGAATCAGATAGCGCCTGAAGAGCCGACGGGGCTCGTGGCAGAGACGGTGCATCCACTCGAGACCGAGGCGTTGCATCGCCGCGGGTGCGCGCGGTTGATCCCCGACGAGGAAGCTGAGCGACATTCCGGTGCCGACGAACCAGGCTCGGGGCATCTCGGCTCGGAGCAAGGCGATCAGGTGTTCCTGCTTCGGAAAGCTGAGCCCAAGCAGCACCAGGGTGGGCTGTGCGACGTGGAGCACTTCCTTAATCCGGTCAAGCTCCCCCGGATCGTTTTCGAATCCAAGCGGCGGGCAGTAGGCGTCGACGCCGGCAAGACCGGGAAACTGAGATCGGAGTCGCTCGGCTGCAGCCGCCGCGACGCCGGGATCCCCCCCCAGGAGAAAGACGGACACTCCAGCCTGGGCGGCCGCCTGTGGCAGGCTAAGTACGAGATCGCTCCCAGTGACCCTCTCGGGCACCGGTGTGCCGGCCAATCGCGAAGCCCAAACGATCGGCATCCCATCCGCAACGCGATGGCTGGCGGCGAGGACCAGCTCTCGGCTTGTGAGATCCGTAGTGAATCGCCGCAGGATTTCGAGATTCGGCGTTACGATCCACCCGCCCTGCCCTGTTCGGACCCCATCCAGGAAGAGGTCCACAAGCGCGCTTAGCTCGATTAAGTGAAGGGGCAGCCCCATGACCGAGGCTGTCTCATACGCGGGAGCCAACCGAGGGCTGGCGGCTGGCCGGTCAGGTCGTTCCTCAAGGAGCGCGGGCTGGCCGGGCGTCCCTTCCTTGGCGAGACCCGGGGGGCTGGATGCTGGTGCCGTCATCCATCAATTCAACGGCTGGGCGGGACGTTTCTCGCGGGCCTGGCTGACGGTCCCCCAAGAGTTCAACCTTTTCTAGCTCGTTGTTGACACGTCTTCATCGTGTGCTGCTTGACGAGCGGACCGCGCTCAACGCAGCCCGCGCGGCGGCCAGGTGCCCGCGGCGCCGGGCCGGCCTGTGGATCCAGGCGGCGGCACGCGCCAGAGCGTCGATCGTCACACCGATCGCCTCCAGGAGCGCGACCAATCTGCCGTGGTGCTTGCGGGCGTAGCGGACGCGGCTGCGGGCAAGAACCGGGGCGGCCGTCTCCCGCGGGGCCGAGCCATATCCCTGGTGGTGGGCAATGGCCTGCGGCTCGAAACGCGCGCGCCAGCCGCGGCTGCGCAGGCGGAGAAACAGGTCGGTCTCCTCCGAGTACAGGAAAAATCCCTCATCCAGACCCGCGACGTCCTCGAGCGCTGCCCGGCGTATCAACACGCACGATCCGGAGAGCCAATCGGGCATCGACGGTCGCGTGTACGCGTCCGGATCCTGGATGACTTCTCCGGCCCAGCTCGCACGCGATGCGACATGGTGCAGGCCCAGCGCCTGGGCGTATGTTGAGCGAAGACGCGGGAAGCGACGCTGGGTCGGGTGGAGCCGTTCGCCATCGCCGAGCGTCAGGGGTCCCACGCTCCCAAGCGCCGGATCGGCCTGAAGCACCGCGACAAGCCTGCTGAGGCTCCCCGACTCGATCCCCCCGTCCGGATTCAGGAAGAGCACGAACTCCGCAGAGCCGGCGGCGGTCCCGAGGTTGCAGCCGTAGGCGAAGCCACCGTTACGCGGCGCCCTGATCACCCGAACTGGAAGGTCGGCAACCACCGCCGTGGAGTCGTCAGGCGACGCGTTGTCAACGACGGTGACGCTCACCCATGGGAGCCGCACAAGGGGCTCCACGCAAGCACGCAGGGTGTCGCGGCTGTTGTACGCGACTACCACGGCGTCGACGATCACCCCGCTGATCGTTGCTGCCGCCGGACCGTCAATCAGGGCCGGGCTCTTGGCGTCTCGTGTCACGCAAACGCGCTGTTCATTGGCGTCAAACAAACGAGTGATGAGCTTTCAGTCTTTCGTTCTTCGGTTCGCACGGCGGGCCCGAAGACATCTGAAGCGGCGGGCAGAAGATTCTTCGCCGTCGGCGCGTTCATCGGGAGACGCCAGATTGAGTGCAGATCGCCTTCATCCTCCGGCCACTCGGCCGCCAGCCAATCGCCCGTGGACTTCAGCCGTGGAGGCGAGTCCCGGCTCTGCGTTGATGAGGACAGCGGGCTGATCAAGGAAATCGACAGCCTGGCCGTTCTGACGCCGAGCTACGCGCCGGACCTCGAGCTGTGCCGTGAGCTCAATCGCTCGGTCTTGGATTGGACCGGTCCCGATGTCGATCATCACGTTGTCGTACCGCGATGGGACCAGGAGCTCTTCGCTCCCCTTCGCGGGCCACGTACCTACGTGTGGGCGATCGATGAGCTGCTGCCGCGTCGTATGCTGCCACTGCGGATCTTTAATGCGTGGCTCGATCCACGCCGCCCTTACCCGCCGGTCCGAGGTTGGGTGATGCAGCAGATCGTCAAGCTCGCCGCCGCCACAGAGCTCGGTGTGGATCTAACGCTGTTGGCCGATTCTGACGTGGTTCTCGTTCGTCCGGTCACCCTTGACAACTTCCGGAGCGGGACCCGAGTGCGCTTCTATCGAAGCGACGACGCCGTGGATGAGCGCTTGCCACGCCACATGCTCTGGCACGAAGTGGCACATCGTCTGCTCGGGCTGCCGCCGGTGGGGCCACCGCCCCTGCCCGACTATGTGAGCGCGCTGAACATCTGGGATCGACGGATCGTGGTGGCATTGCAGGAGAGAATCGAAGAGGTCAACGGGCGACCATGGCTGGAGGCGATCGCCTCCCAGCTCCACTTCTCGGAGTTCATTCTCTACGGGGTCTTCGTGGATGCCGTGTTGGGCACGTCCGCAGGGGTCGTTGCCGAGGACTCGATGCTCTGCCACAGCCACTGGGGCCCCGAGCCGATGGCTGATGCAGCAGTTGTGGAGTTCGTCCGCGCCCTGCAACCGCACGATGTCGCGGTGATGATCTCGGCTAAATCGGACACCCGGACAGAGGTCCGGCGAAGGGCTCTCGCTGGCGTTCGGTCCAGGGTCACTGCCGGGAGCTAACGGTGCGGGAATTTTGCGACCAAAAGCCTGCCGCTCCCCGCGGCGCCGAACCTCTATCGGCTGCTCAGCGTCGCCTACCTACTTCGTGGTCGGCAGCTGTTCGATCACTTCGACTTGCCCGGGAAGCCACGACCACGGGATCGAGTAGTCCGCCGAGCACCTCTCCTGGCAGTTTCGGCGGGCCGGATTGGCCGAATGCACGATCGAGCGAAGCTATTTCGCACACAAGCCGAATGACAAGCCGAATGAGCTCAACCGAGTGCTGTCCTCAGTTTGCGCTCCCTGAGCCGGATTCCGCGCTATCGGGACATCTGCTTGCAATCCCGACCACGACCGAGCCCCGTGATCGACCCTGAGGCGGCGAATTGGCCTCAAGGGGCCAGAAGATCCCCGACCTTCAATTCGTTCATCGGGCAGGACGAATGCAATGATGCTTACCCACGAGAGATTGGCTCGGAGTGCATCGGGTAGCGGACCGTGATTGAGCGGGAGCCGCTCGGCTCGGTTGTGATTCCTGCGCACGACGAGGCCAACGTGATCCGGCGGAGCTTGGACACCCTGTTTACGGGCATCGATCCGGGCGAACTCGACGTCGTCGTTGTCTGCAACGGTTGCGCCGACGACACCGCAAACGTCGCTCGAGAGTCGGGCCACCCGCTCAGGGTGGTTGAGCTCAAGCGAGCGTCGAAGCCCGCCGCCTTGCGGGTCGCGGACGCGGCGGTGTCAGCGTTCCCCCGGCTGTACCTCGACGCCGACGTGATGCTGTCGGGATCGGCGGCGCGCCTGGTGCTGCAGCGGCTGCGGTCAGGGACGCCGGCCGCCCGACCGCCGATCCGATACGACACGAGTGGCGCGTCCGCGCCGGTGCGGCGCTACTACCGCGCTCGATCCCGGGTGCCGGCCGTCCTGGGATCGCTCTGGGGCGCGGGCGTGTATGGGCTCTCGGCGAGCGGCCGGAGCCGGTTCCGCCATTTCCCGGACGTAATGGCAGACGACCTCTGGGTGGACCGGCTGTTCGCCCAAGGCGAAGTGGAGATAGTCGATTGCGCGCCGGTGGTGGTTGCGGTGCCGCGTCGCAGTCGCGACCTTGTGCGTGTGCTCCGCCGTGTCTATGGCGGCAAGCGGGAGCCGACATTCGCGCCCGATCTGCATGACCGAGCGCCGGAGACGATCCGCTCCACCCTGCGGGACCTTGGCCGCCTGGCCTTGGCCAGTCCCGCAGCGGCACTCGACGCGGCAACGTACGCCGCCTTCGCCACCTGTGCGCGGCTCGCCATGGTCGGCGGCGGCGGCCTTGCCGGTGAGGGGTGGGAGCGGGATTACAGCTCGAGGGCGGCCTGATATGGCCGCGGCAATCTCTCGGCCGGCTGCGACGCTCGACTTTGCCCGGTCGAGTGCGTCGCGCTCGCACGCCGTGCTGATGCTGCAGGTGTTCGCGCTGGCGCTATTCGTGATTCCTTCGGACACCGTGATCCCGGCGATCGGCGCCGGCGGCTACCCCGCCGCCCTCGTGGGCATGGCCGCGTTCGCCGCCTACTTCGCCCTGATCATTTTGGGTCTCCACAACCCACTGCTGTGGCGACATCCCATCCGCCCCGTGCTCTGCCTGCTCTGGCTGAGCGTCCTTGCCTCCTACGTCTTAATGGATCGGAGCACGCTGACGGCGGCCGAGATGGCCAGCGCAGACCGTCTGCTGATGCAGCTCGCAGTGATCACCGGAGTGGCGCTGGTCGCCGCCGAGTTCCTCGGCTCGCTGGACGACATGCGCAGGGTCTTGAGGGTGCTCTGCTGGGGTGGCGCGTTCTGCGGAGTGGTGGCCACACTTCAGTTCTGGATCAGCCTGGACGTCGCGCCCTACCTTCGTGACCTGCCGGGGTTCTCAATCAACGTTCCCGACGTGGGAATCGGGGTCCGCAATGGACTGAACCGGGTCAGCGGCACCTCCATCTACCCGATCGAGCTCGGAGTCGTGGCGGCGATGCTGATGCCGCTGGCGATCTACCTCGGGATCTACGACACTGATCGAAGTGCGTGGCGGCGGTGGGCACCGGTGGCACTGATCGCGCTCGCGATCCCGGAATCGGTCTCCCGCTCGGCGGTCCTCTCGGTCACCGTGGCACTGGCGGTGCTAGTGGTGCTGATGCCGGCGCCCCAGCGGCTGGTCATGATCGGCGCCCTGCCATTGGCGTTGGCCGCAGTCTTGCTGTCGGCCCCCGGCGTGATCAGCACACTCGCATCCCTCTTCGGGGCCGGCACCACCGACCCCTCGGTGGCCACCCGGGTAAGCGACTACCCGCTGGTCGAGCAGCTCGTGCAACAGGCGCCCTGGTTTGGCCGCGGCGGCTGGACGTACTTTCCAGACAATGCGTTCCACATCCTGGATAACCAGTTCTTGAAGACTGCCATCGAGCTGGGACTGGTCGGGGTGGTTGCATTGATGGCCTTCTTCCTGGTGCCTGCGATCGCCGCTTTCGGTGCCAGGCGACGGAGCAACGATCCCGAGCTTCGGCTTTTGTGCGCGGCGCTTGCTGGCGCGGCGCTCGCCGCCACCGCCAGCTCCTTCACCTACGACTCGATGTCGTATCCAATGTTCACTGGGCTCTTCGCCCTCATCATCGGGCTGATCGGTGCCGCCTGGCGACTCGCCGCCGCCGAGGTGCCTCCAACCGCCCGCGTTCGTGCGGAATTCACCGCCCCGCGGGTCTCGAGTACCCGAGCCATAATGCCGACGGGAGGCTGACCATGGACCTGTTGCAGATCTGGCGGAAGATCTGGCGCCATCGGATCGTCACGCTGCCAGTCATCACCCTCACCCTGCTTGGCGCCTACTATCTAGTCGCCGTCAAGGCTGCGGAGTACGAGGCATCCTCGAGCTACGTTGTGCTCAATCCTCCGCCCCCGCCGACCCCTCAGGACATCGCCCGCAATCCGGCGCTGAAACGCATCAATCCGGACAATCCGTACGCTCGCTTTTCGGACCCGACGGTGCTCGTCAGCCTCCTGTCCACCAGCATGAACAGCGACTCGGCGCGCCAACGATTGTCGGAGGCGGGCGGGGATCCCGGTTACACGGTCGCGCCCGCGGAAGTGGGTCCCGGCCAGGAGGTGGAGCAGGTGGACATCACCGGTAAAGGCTCCACCCCCCAGAAGGCCGTGCAGACAGCTCAGCTGGTCGGCGCTGGACTCACCAGCGAGCTCGACCGCTTGCAGGCAGCTCGAGGCGTCGACCCCTACTACAGGGTCAAGACCCAAGAGGTGGTGGCCCCGGACAACCCGAAGCAGGCGGTGACAGGCAAGCTCCGGGGGCTTGTCGGCGTGCTCGGGATCGGCGCAATCCTGCTATTGATAGTCGTCTCGGCGGCCGAAGCACTGGCCACCCTGCGGGGGGAGCGGGGCAAGGAAGGCATGCCCCAGGAGGACGACGAGAGAGATTCGCTCGAGGGCGCACCAATAGACCGGTCACAACCACACCAAGGCAGGCGCAACCGCCGCCTTGTCTCGAGGAACGCGCGGAAGCCGACGATGGACGGCATGATGGGGCTTACGCAGTCCGAGCGCATTCTGCGGGCCCTGAGCTTTCGCGGCGACGGGACGCCGGCTCCCCCGGGTGAGGTGGCCCTTCCCGGCGCCGGGCTTCGGAAGCTCACCGGTATCAAGTCGGGGTCCATGTACTCAGTCACCTCGAAGTTGCGGAACGAAGGCAAGATCGAGCGCGACGAGCGCGGCTGGTGGAGACTCCGCACGGCTGACAACGGCCACTCTCCCGCAAGGGCCGCCCGAGCACCCGATGCCGAGAATGGGACCTGGCAAGAAGGCGTGAACGGCAGCGGAAGAACACGTGGGGCGCCCGATCAGGTTGGCCGCCGAGGACGACCCTAGGCGGAGCCAGCCCGCGCCAAAGCGTCATCGCCCCGAGGTCTCCCGCACGTAGCCCGGTCACCGGGTGGTTACCTCGCTTCACGGTTCCCTGACCGCAGGGGCCGGCGCCCGGGCATACGCCTACGGCCGTAGGCGGCGGCCAGTCCGAGGAGCAAGACGACGATCGCCGCGATGATGACCCGGAACAGGTCGTTCGACGAGGGCGCAGGGTGGCCTCCCCCACCACCGCCGCCAGGCAGACCGACTGGGGTGACTGGGGCGCGGCGCGGGCTGGCGCATTTCGGCCCAAGCGGGATGCGGTAGATGTGGATCGCGTTTCCGTCGGCGAAATGATCTCTGAAGGTTCCGCGACCGACCGGAACGGTTCGATTCTCGCCCACGACCGCGGCCTTGGTGTCACCGACACACGCCAGCGAGAACCTGCCCTCCACGGCCGCTCCCGCCGAGCCCGCGAACAGGTACAGGCGGCCCTTCTTGCACTTCTTGCCGTTCTTGTCCTTCTTCGACTTGCACTTCTTCGTGGTTTTCTCGCCCAGGGCCCACTTCACCATCGCGGTCGTCCCAGGTCCCTGCGACCACCCGGACCTGACCGTCGGAGAGTTGAGCACCGGAGCCAGTGCCTTGATCTGGCTGTTCGTGGCAGCCACCTCCCTACGGATCGATGCGTAGAAGGAGCCCGCCACGGCTCCGTCGCGGAGGATGTGCTGACTCTGGTGCGGCCCGCCGAAGCTGTGGTTGAAGTAGACGATCCCGCGCGCCCCGGCGATCAGGCTCTGCCAGACCGCCGCGCGGACCTGCGGCGGCGTGATCGTCGGCCAATCCGACTCGGAGAACGGATGCCCGAGCTCCACGAACGCCCAGACGGGCCTGGAGCCCGCAGGGCTCACCAGTCCGCGCACCCTTCTGACCGTGGCGCCATAGTTCGCCGCCCGGTGGCATTCCGCGGGGCTCAGAGGAGCGCCGCCCGCGACCAGCGCGCCACCCTCCGTCCCCTGACAGATGTTCTCGTCGGTGAACCAGTATGCATCGGCCGAGACGATGTCCTGGTAGTCGTTGACGAAACGAGCGGCCTCGCCATCCGACTCCGAGAAGAGAACGCCCTTGCCGTAGTTGGAATAGCGGACGCGCCCGTCCCGCGGGGTCGCGTCGGCGACCCTCTGCATCTCGTCGTATCCCGTCGAGGGGCCGTGTGTCATGTCGACTTCGTCCGCGAGAAACCACCCGTTGATCGACGGGTGAGGGCTGAACTCGTCGCTCTGCAGAATCGCCCGCATGTGGTTCGACCGGACCCTGCTCAGGTTCGAGTCCGCCGTCAGGACGACGTACGTGTTTAGCCCCGCCCTTTTGTCCTTGGCGACGTCGGCCTGCGACCGCACGCTCTCGAACCAGACCCCGATCGGGAAGTACGACGCCCTCGCAGGCACCGTATTGGAAAATCGCGCGTAGTAGTTCCTACCCCCGTCCACGGGCCCGACCCTCAGGGCGCTCGCCGTGCGCGCAGTCGAGGCCTGAGCCGCCGAGGCCATTGCCGCAAGTATCAGAAGAGCGCTAAAGCATGTCGAGCGCCACCGGCGTCGTCTGGCTCGTGTATGTCGCGGTACGACCAGGGACCTTTGGTCTAGGACTGCTCCTGGACCAGCGCGATCGCCTCCCGGCGATCGCGGACCCCGAGCTTGCGCACGACCTCCGCGCTGTGGCGGCGCACCGTGACGATGGCAGGCGCGCGCTCAGCCACGCTCAGCCCGCGAATAATGCCCTCAGCCATCCAGAAACCAACGGCTGCAGCGCATTCAAGCTTCCATCCCAGGTGTTGCCCCCGCAGGCTTCATTCTCGAAGTCTCTTCGCGGACGGAAGGAAAGTCAATCCCTGGTGGGGTCCGCCGTGACCGTCTTCCGGGTCATCCTCGCGGTGATGGCGTCATCCTTCTTGCCCTACTCGCCATCTCCGGCATCACGCATCGGCCCAAGCGGGAGACCCGGCGACCCGGGAGGCGGGCGAAGCGAGCCCAGCACCTCGGGACCCGGTGGCCGCTCGGGGCTTGAGTCAAGCAACGTGCTTGATCGCGATCATGGATTTGGGGACGCCCATTATGCGCTCCCAGACGATCTCGGCGTGTGGGAAGTACCGCCGCATCTCCGAGGCCGACACGAGCTCGGTCGACATGACCTCGCCCGCCGCGGCATCCGGCTCCCACCCGTATGTATGGCCGAGCGGCCATCGCGGAGCGAGATAAGACCGGGCTGACACGGGGAGGAACTGGAAGCCCGGAAACATCCAATGAGGCTCAATCGGGAAATAGCGATAAGGGGTTTGAACCACGTACGCCGGGCCCAGTGATACGACCACTTCTGCGAGCCGGCTCCGAGCAGAATGGCCCCCGAGGTGCTCGATAAGGCTGTTGGAGAACACGAGGTCGAAGCGCTCACCCCGAAGCAGCTCGTCGGCACGGAGGGCGTCGCCCTCGATCGTCGTGATATCAGGGGAATCCTCACCGGCCTCGGCCTCGTAGAGGTTCACCACAGTGACATGACGGGGCCTGACAGGGGCCAGCGACCACCACAGGGCGGTTCCGCCGAGATCCAGCACGCGCAGTTCGGCCAAGCGGGGGACGTGGCGCAGCATCAGCTTCCAGCGTCGACGCCGCATCCGCTCTGCCAGAGAGTTGTCCTCGCGTACCAGCAGCTTGCGGACACCCATCTCTCGTGCCTACCTCTTCCCGGCCTCGCTCGCCATCTGGTCTGGTCGCACCTCGAAGCCTGCGCGCTCGAGCAGCCGACGCACCGCGGTCCGTGTCACCGGCTCGTCAACGCCCAGGACGATGGCAGGCGCGCGCTCAGCCACGCTCAGCCAACGAATGATGTGCCCTCAGCCATCGAGAAATTAACGGCTGCAGCGCAGTCAAGCTTCCGCCCCTGGCGGCTCCCCAAAGCTTCATCCGCCGAGCGTAATCGGCGCCTTCGGGCTCTTGTGTATCGGAGTGCGACTGAGACCCCTTCGGGTCTACGAGTGCTCCTGAAGTATCAGGAAGATGGTGATGCGCCGCACCGACAACAATCGGAAGTCTCGAGTTGGCATACCCCTGGCCGAGTTCGCCCGAGCACCCGCTACGCGGTCGCCTGCCGATTCCCCCGTTGACCATCCGAATGCGTCAACAGATGAGCGGTCCTCGTCTGATCAGGAAAGGGACCCTTCACTTTAGGAGCGCTCCTGAATCAGGGCGATCGCCTCCGCGCGATCCCGGACCCCGAGCTTGCGCACGGCTTCGGCGCTGTGACGGCGGACCGTGACCGGGGAGAGGTTCAGGCGCTCGGCAATGCTGGGCCCGCTCAGCCCATCGCACATCAGCTCCAGGATCTCCCACTGTCGGCTGGTGAGATCGACGCGGCCGTGCCCGTCCGCTATCAGGCGATGCCGGCCCAGCGTCTGCAGTTCCCGAACCAGGTGGGCCACGAGGAAGCGGGGGATCGCCGCCTCGCCCGCGAGCACGCCGCGGAGCGCGTATTTGATCCGGTTCGGGTTCATGCTCTTGACCAGATAGCCGGAGGCGCCCGCCCGGATCGCGTCGATCAGGTCGTTGGGGTCCGCCGAGGCCGTCAGCACCACCACCAACGTCTCCGGAACCCGGTGGGTGACCTCGCGCATGACCCTGATCCCGCCCCCGGGGATGTAGAGGTCCAGCAGGAGAAGCCGGGGGCGCTCGCGGACGGTTACCTCGATCGCGGTCGCGGCGTCCCCGGCTTCCGCCTTCACCTCGAAGCCGCCGGCCTCGAGCAGCCGGCGCAACGAGGCCCGCGTCACCGGCTCGTCCTCGACCAGGACGATGGCGGGCCCGGGCTCAGCCACGCTTAGCCGCGCCGATGCTGGGCCCACCCCTCAAGGCCTCCCTCAGGTTCATTGCCGGAGTTTTCCCGCGGGCGGCCGGCAAGTCAATCCCCAAAAGTGCCCACCCTGCGTCTCCAGCTGCCGCCGCCGGGGTGGCACCCGGCACCCGCCGCCTAGCTCTAGCGGCGCTCAGCGTCGAAGCTCGGTACCGTCGTAGAGCTTCTTGACGACGACTCCGCCGGGGGGTGCGGCCTCGACGCAGAGGTTGCAGAGCACGCACTCGTCGAGGTTCTCGCGGACCACCGCGACCTTGCCGTCGTCGTTCGCGTAGATGTCGACAGGGCAGACCTCCTCGAGCTTCGAGGCGAGCTCGGCCTCGTTTGAGATCTCGCCGGAGACCTCGACGTCGATGAAGATGCCCTCGAGCTGCTCTGCCTCCGCCATCAGACCTTCGCTCCCAGCTTGTCCTTGACGGCTTCGGGGATCTCGTCGATTCGCTCGACGACCGGGATGCCGGCCTCCTGGAGGCGGGCGATCTTCTGAGTCGCGGAGTCCTCGGCGCCCTCGACGATCGTCCCGGCGTGGCCGAAGCTCATGCCCTGCATCTCCTCGTCGTCCATGAACTTGCCGGCCATGAAGGCGATGATCGGCAGCTTCGCGTCGTTCTCGGTGCGCCAGTCGACCAGCTCGGCCTCCATCCGCCCGCCCGGCTCGGTGTAGATCACGATCGCCTCGGTCTGGTCATCCTCCTCGAAGAGGGGCATGAGCTCGGCATAGGTGGAGCCGATGATCGCGTCGCCGCCGATCGAGACGGCGGTGGAGACACCGAGGCCCGCTGCGGTGAGCGTGGACGAGATCTCGGTGGTCATCCCGCCCGAGCGGGACATGACGCCGATCGAGCCGGGCTCGTAGGCCTTGGCGGCGTCCCTGGCCGGGCCTCCGATGCCGCCCATCTTGCCGACGCCCGGGGCGATGATCCCGAGGCAGTTGGGGCCGATGATGCGAGCTCCGCGCAGGTTGGCGAGCTCGACCATCTGGGCGACGTCGCGACGCGGGATGCGCTCGGTGACGATGACGATCAGCTTGATGCCGTTCTCGATCGCCTCGAAGACGGCGTCCTTGGTGAAGGCGGGGGGGACGGTGACGACCGCGCCGTCGATCTCGGAGCCGTGGTTGGCGACCGCCTGCTCGACGGTGTCGAAGACGGGGACGCCGTGGACGTCGCGGCCCTTGCGGCCCGGGGTGACGCCGCCGACGATCTTCGAGCCGTAGTCGAGGCACTCCTTGGTCAGGTTGACCGCCTCGCGTCCGGTGATCCCCTGGACGATGAAGGTGAAGCCCTCATTCAGGAGGATGCTCACGCCGCCGCCCCCTGAACCTTCTGGACGGCCTCGCCGGCCGCGTCCCACATCGAGGTGGAGCGGTCGCGGAACTCGACGCCGTACTTGTTGAGGATCTTTGCGCCCTCTTCCTCCCAGGCACCGGGGATGCGGAAGACGGTGATCGTCTCGGCGGGATCCTTGCCGAGCTCGAGGCAGGCCTTGATCACGCCGCGAGCGACGATGTCGACGCGGGTGTTGGAGACGATTGACATCATCACGGCGATCTTCTCGACGCCTTCCTTCTTCAGAACCTCCTTGGCGAGACCGCAGGACTTGGCGACGGAGGGGTTGCCGCCGATCTCGGCGTAGTTTGCGGGCTTGCCGCCCTGGCTGCGGACCGCGTCGGTCAGCGTGAGCGAGCCGCCGCCGGCCCCGATCACCAAGCCGAGATTGCCGGTGAAGCCGTGGTCCTTGCCCTGGATCACGCCGCGGTGATCTGCCTCGTCGATCGCCTTGACGTTGCGCTCGAATTCGGAGGGCTCGTAGAGCTCGCGCGGCTCCTCGAGCTCGACGCCGATCTCCTTGAGCATCTTCTGGTGGCGCCCGACGGCCTCGTCCTCCATCTCCATGTGCGCGTCGAGGGCGACGAAGGAGCCGTCGGAGAGCCGCGCCAGCGGGTTGATCTCGGCGAGGGTCATGTCGTAGTCGCGCTGCAGCTGGGCGAGGCGGGCGAGCACAGGCGTGGCTCGGGTGAGCTCGCGGCCGGTGAGGCCACCGGCCGCCGCAACGACCTCCTTGGCGCGGAAGTCCGAGATGGGGTGGAGGTTCGAGAGGTGACCGCGCCCGACGTGATCGGGATGCTGATCGGCGACCTCCTCGATGTCGATCCCGCCCATGTCGGAGAAGAGCATCATCGGGCGCTTGGCGCGGCCGTCCCAGAGGACGGCGGCGTAGTACTCCTGCTCGACCTCGGCCTTCGGGTCGACGAGGACGCCGACCGGCATGTGGCCGTTGATCTCGAGCTCGAGAATCTCGGCCGCGTGTGAGGCCGCCTCCTCGGGCGTGTCGGCGAACTTGACGCCACCCGCCTTCATGCGGCCGCCGGTCAGAACCTGAGACTTGATCACGGTCGGTCCACCGATTCGCTCAGCGGCCTTCTTGGCCTCGTCCGCGGTCTTGCAGAAGCCGTACTCCGTGACCGGGATGCCGGCCCGTTCGACGATGCGACGGCTTTCGAACTCGTAGAAGCGCATGGGGGGCGGGAAATCTAGAGGACTCGACAGAATCGACGAACACCCAAAATCGTCGACGCTTGGCGGGAGCGGAGCTGAGAGGCTGGCGCCCAGCACCAGGGGGCACAACATAGAGGGAGAGAGCACCTATGCGCCGCAAGCCCCAGTTGGCGGGACTCACACTCTTGGCAGCCGGCCTCCTGGCCCTGTCGCCCGCGCTCGCAAGCGCGAACACATCCGCGGTTCCGGGGGCCGTTGCCTTCCCCGGGAGCACGGAGGTTGGCAAGACGAGCGCGCCGCAGGGGGTGACAATGCTGGTCAACTGCACGACCGTCATCAATCTCCCCCCACCGATCTGCGCCACCCCTGGACTTTTCCAGCCGAATCCGTCCACCACCGGGGATTTCGCGGTCGGGACCAACGGCTGCGGAACCAGCCCAGTCCCTGGGAACAATGCCTTCGCCCCCATCCCGTGCGTGATCACCGTTGCCTTCAAGCCGAAGGCGCCAGGGTTGCGAACCGGCACGCTGACGTTGGGAGACGACCTGACCGGTACCGACCCGGGCACCGTGAGCTTGACGGGTGCCGGTGTCCCAGCGTCCGGCAGCGGCAGCGGCAGCGGCAGCGGCAGCTCCGGAACCACCGGGAAGAAGAAGTGCAAAGCGAAGAAGCGCTTTGCTCAGAGCGCCAAGAAGAAGTGCAAGAAGAAGTAGCGGGCCAGCGCGCCGCTAGGCGCTTTCGGCTTCAGCCATAGCCCCGGCGCGCTCGCGCTCGCGCTGCGGGCGCAGCATGACCAGCGCGGCGATCGCACCGACCAGGCAGAAGATCGCGCCGAGCTCGAACTGGAGCTGGAAGCCGTCGGTGAGAGCCCTGGTGGCTGAGGTGCCCGAGGCGATCTCGTCGTGCGTGTGGTTCGCGGCGAGCGTGCTCAGCACCGCGAGGCCAAGGGCGGCGCCGACGAACCGCGACGTGTTGAGGACGCCGGAGGCCAGGCCGCTGACCGCCCGGTCGACCCCCTGCACGGCGACGATCGTGGCCGGGACCAGGGCGAGCCCCAGGCCGAAGGCGCCAAGTACGCCGCCGGGCAAGACATTCGCCGCGTAGCTGCCGCCCGGGTGGACGCTCGTCAGCAGGAACTCACCGACGGCCGCGAACAGCATCCCTACGGCCAGTGTGATCCTCGGGGTGATTCGCTTCGCGACGCGCGGCGCCAGGGTGGCGCCCGTCCCGACCGCGGCGGTCATCGGCACGAACGCGAGGCCTGTGGTGAGCGCGCTGTAGTGGAGCGTCCCCTGCATATAGAGGGACTGGAAGAACCAGAAGCCGAAGATCGCGGCGTAGAGCAGGAAGATCACCAGGTTCGCCGCGCGGAGCGTCCGCAGCTTGAAGATCGTGAGGGGCATCAGGGCGACCTTCGTCGGGACGCGATCGAGGTGGTTCTCGTAGAGGCCGAACGCGACCAGCAGCGCTGCGCCCGCGGCGACCGGCCCGAGCACGCCCAGCGCGCCCCAGCCGAGGCGATCGGTGGTGACGATGCCGTAGGTGAGCGCGGTCATTCCGATCGTCACCAGCAGCGCGCCCGGGAGGTCGAAGTGGCGGTTCTCGGCCTCGCTGCGGCCCTCGGGGACGAGCCGCGCGCTGAACAGGACGATCGCGAGGCCGATCGGCACGTTGATCAGGAAGATCGCGGGCCAGCTGAAGGCCTCGGTGAGGACCCCGCCGAGCAGGACGCCGGCGGTGGCGCCGATCGCGCCGACGGCACCCCAGGCACCGAGCGCGCGGTTTCGCGGCGGTCCCTCGTCGAAGGAGGTCGTGATGATCGCCAGCGTGGCGGGGGAGAGGAGGGCGGCGCCGATGCCCTGCACCGAGCGGGCGGCGATCAGGGCCTCGGAGGTGGGCGCCACCGCGCAGAGCAGCGAGGCGGCCGCGAAGAGGAGGGTGCCGGCGAAGAACATCCGGCGACGGCCGAAGAGGTCGGAGGCGCGCCCGCCGAGCAGCAGGAAGCCGGCGTAGGTGAGCGTGTACGCGTTGAGGACCCACTGCAGGCCGTTGGTCGAGAAGCCGAGCGAGTCCTTGATCGACGGCAACGCGACGTTCACGATCGAGACATCGAGGATCACCATGAACTGGCCGAGACAGACGACCAGCAACAGTGCGTTCGAGTTCCGCTTCACCATCCCCCTCGCTGCAGTGACGGGGTTCACTTGCGAACTGCCTCCAGAATGTACGCCGCTTCGATGGCCGCCGCGCGCCTTGAGGGGGTCGTGAGACGCACGTCACTTTCGTGGTCTTGCCCGGCGGAGGCGCTGGTCATTTCGATGTTCTGTGTGTCTGGCATGTCGATTGCCTTCGCGTCGGTTTGATAGTACGATGAGTATCGTACCAAAGAAAGTTCGATGAACGTCGTACAAGCTAAGCTGTCGGTATGCACCTCCATCACCCAGAGAGAAGCGAGCTCGAGCTGCCGGCTGTCCTGCACGCGCTGAGCGACCCGCACCGGCTGGAGATCGTCCGCCGCCTCGACGAGGACGACGATCCGCGTGCGTGCGGCACCTTCGGCTTCGACCTCAGCAAGTCGACGATGACGCATCACTTCCGCACCCTCCGTGAGGCGGGCGTGATCCGCCAGGAGCGGCAGGGCACGACGAAGATGACCGAGCTGCGCCGGGAGGACCTGGACGCCCGGTTCCCGGGCCTTCTTGACGCCGTGTTGAGCTCGAAGTTGTCCCACGTCTAGAAGACGAACGGGACGCCCGGAATTCGACACCGATCTGCGTAGGCACCACGGTTAGACGCGGGCGGCGGCGAGGCATAGTCTTGGCCGTGAGTGAGCGCCCCGAGAACGTCCGTGCTGCGAAGCGCCGCGATCGACGATCTGATTGCGGCCTTGGCCGCGCGCGGTTACACCGTGATCGGCCCGACCTTGCGGGACGGGGCGATCCTCTACGAGGAGATCTCCTCGGCCTCCCAGCTGCCCGCCGGGATCACCGATGAGCAGGAGGGCGGCACCTATCGCCTGAAGGAGCGCGGCGACGACGCACTCTTCGGGTTCAACAACGGCCCGAACTCCTGGAAGCACCATCTCTTCCCGCCCAACCTGACCCTCTGGAAAGCCCGCCGGGCCGAGGGCGGCGAGATCGCCTACGAGGAGCAGTCCAAGGAGAGACCGCAGTATGCGTTCCTCGGGGTCCGCTCCTGCGACCTGGCGGCGATCGGCGTCCAGGACAAGGTCTTCATCGGCGACTCCTACACCGACGCCGATTACGAGGCCCGCCGCAGCGGCGCTTTCATCGTCGCGATCAACTGCTCGAAGGCGGGGAACACGTGCTTCTGCGTGTCGATGGACACCGGACCGCGCGCGAAGTCAGGCTATGACCTCGCGCTCACCGAGCTGCTCGACGGCGAGCACCGCTTCCTGGTGGAGTCGGGATCGGAGCGGGGCGAGGCGATCCTGGCCGAGATCGGCGCGACGGAGGCCGGCGAGGCCGACGCCGAGGCCGCCGCGGCGGTCTCGGAGGAGTGCGCCTCGCAGATGGGCCGCGAGCTCGACACCGACGGCATCAAGGAGCTGCTCTACCGCAACATGGAGCACCCTCGCTGGGACGAGGTCTCCGAGCGCTGCCTCACCTGCGGCAACTGCACGCTGGTCTGCCCGACCTGCTTCTGCCACACGGTCGAGGACACGAGCGACCTCGCGGGAGAGGAGGCGGAGCGGGAGCGCCAGTGGGACTCGTGCTTCAACCTCGATCACTCCTACATTCACGGCGGCAGCGTCCGCAACAGCTCGCCCTCCCGCTACCGGCAATGGATGACCCACAAGCTGGCCACCTGGATTGATCAGTTCGGCACCTCGGGCTGCGTGGGCTGCGGGCGCTGCATCACCTGGTGCCCCGTGGCGATCGACATCACCGAGGAGGCGGCCGCGATCCGCGCCACCGACCTCGGCCCGGCTCCCGATGGCGAGGAGAGGGGGATCAGTGCAGACCATTGAGCAGCTGCTCGCGGAGGCGCCAGCGTTCGACGGGATGTCCGAGGAGCACCTTGCGCTGATCGCCGGCTGCGCGCGGAACACCACCTTCGAGGACGGTCATTACCTGATGCGCGAGGGAGACCGGGCCGACAGCTTCTACGTAATCCGGTACGGCCGGGTGGCCCTCGAGGTCTTCGTCCCCGAGCGAGGCGCCGTGACGATCGAGACGATCGACGACGGTGACCTGCTCGGCTGGTCCTGGCTGGTGCCGCCGTTCCGCGTGGACTTCGATGCCCGTGCCACCGGCAACGTCCACACCGTGGCTTTCGACGCGGCCTGCCTGCGAGGCAAGTCCGATGAGGACCCCGTGCTCGGCTACGAGCTGATGCGCCGCTTCATCCCAGTGATCGTCGAGCGCCTGCAGGCGACGCGGGTGCGGCTCCTCGATGTCTACGGGCACGTCGCCGGGGGCTGATCCGATGGTCCCCGATCCGATGCTGCCCACCTCCTACGTTGTCGCCGACAAGCGCCAGGAGCTGGGGGACACTTGGACACTGGAGCTCGAGCCTGTCGGCGGCGACGGCGTCGGCGAGTTCCGTCCCGGGCAGTTCTCGATGCTCTACGCCTTCGGCGCGGGCGAGGTGCCGATCTCGGTCAGCGGCGGTGGAGGAGCCGGCGAGCGCCTCGGCCACACGGTGCGCGCCGTCGGCGCGGCCACCAGCGCGCTCTGCTCGATCGAGCCCGGCTCCCAGGTCGGCGTCCGCGGTCCGTTCGGCAACAGCTGGCCGCTCGCCGAGGCGGAGGGAGGGGACGTGATCGTGGTCGCGGGTGGGATCGGGTTGGCGCCGCTCCGCCTTGCGATCAATCACCTGGTCGCAAACCGCGACTCCTATCGCGCGGTGTCGCTTCTGTACGGTGCCCGGTCGCCCGACGAGATGCTCTTCTTCGGCGAGCTTCAGGGCTGGCGGGAGTCCGGGATCGACGTCAAATACACAGTCGACACCGCTCCGGGGGATTGGGGTGCTCGAGTTGGGCTGGTCACGAAGCTGATTCCAATCGCCGCCTTTGAGGGCCCGAGGACGACGGCAATGATCTGCGGCCCGGAGGTGATGATGCGTTTCGTCTCGTCGGCGCTGCAGGAACGGGACGTGTCCACCGACAACATCCACGTCTCGCTCGAGCGCAATATGAAGTGCGCGATCGGGCACTGCGGCCACTGCCAGCTCGCCCACCGCTTCGTCTGCAAGGACGGCCCGGTCTTCCCGGTCGGGCGGATCGGGACGCTGCTCGGGGTGAGAGAGCTGTGAGCGGCGAGCGTCCCAAGCTCGCGGTCTGGAAGTTCGCCTCCTGCGACGGCTGCCAGCTCTCGCTGCTCGACTTCGAGCAGGAGCTGGTCTCACTCCCGGACCGGATCGAGGTCGCCTACTTCCTCGAGGCGACCCGAGGCGAGGTCGAGGGTCCGTACGACATCTCCCTCGTCGAGGGCTCGATCACCACGCCTCACGACGCCGAGCGGATCAAGGAGGTACGCGCCAAGTCACGGCGCCTGGTGACGATCGGGGCCTGCGCGACCTCGGGAGGGATCCAGGCCCTGAAGAACTTCGCCGACGTCGAGGACTTCATGTCGGTGGTCTACGCCTCGCCGGAGTACATCTCGACGCTCGAGACCTCGACCCCGATCTCGGCCAACGTCCACGTCGACTTCGAGCTACAGGGTTGCCCCGTCAACCGCCACCAGCTGCTCGAGGTGATCAGCGCATTCGTCAACGAGCGCAAGCCGGCGGTGGCGAACCACTCGGTCTGCGTCGAGTGCAAGCGCGCCGGGAACGTCTGCGTGATGGTCGCCCACGGAACGCCATGCCTCGGTCCCGTCACTCACGCCGGGTGCGGCGCCCTCTGCCCGAGCTATGACCGCGGCTGCTACGGGTGCTTCGGGCCGATGGAGTCCCCGAACGCGCCGTCGCTCTCGGGCTGGTTCGAGGGGCTGGGCGTGAGCGAAGTCGATCTGATCCGCGTCTACCGCACCTTCCACGCCGCGCGGGAGCCCTTCAAGGAGGAGAGCGAGAGGCTCGAGGCAGATGGCCGATAACGGCGAGACCCGGACGATCAAGACCGAGGCGCTGGCCAGGGTCGAGGGCGAGGGCGCGATGCAGGTGAAGATCCGCGGCGGCGAGGTCGAGAACGTCGAGCTGCAGATCTACGAGCCGCCGCGCTTCTTCGAGGCGTTCCTGCGCGGCCGTGACTTCAGGGAGGCGCCCGACATCACGGCGCGGATCTGCGGGATCTGCCCGGTCGCCTACATGACGAGCGCGTTCAACGCGATGGAGGACGCGCTCGAGGTCGAGACGAGCGAGGCGATTCGCGTGCTGCGGCGGCTCATGTACTGCGGCGAGTGGATCGAGTCGCACGCCCTCCACGTCTTCCTGCTCCATGCCCCGGACTTTCTCGGCTTCGAGTCCGCCTGGGCGATGGCGCGCGATCACCGCGAGGTGGTCGAGGGAGGCCTGAAGATCAAGACGATGGGCAACGAGCTGTTGCGCACGATCGGCGGTCGCGCGATCCACCCGATCAACGTCAGGGTCGGCGGCTTCTATAAGGCGCCGAGCAGGGCCGACCTCGATGCGCTCGTTCCCGGCCTCGAGGAGGCACGGGACCTCGCGCGTCAGTCCGTCGAGTGGGTCTCGAAGCTCGACTTCCCGGAATTCGAGCAGGACTACGAGTTCGTCGCGCTGCGTGAGCCCGACCGCTACGCGATCGAGGACGGGCGGCTCGTCTCCGGCTCCGGCCTCGACATCGGGCCGGGGGAATACGAGGAGCACTTCTCCGAGCAGCACGTTCCGCACTCGACCGCGCTCCAGTCGCGGATGAGCGACGGCGGCACCTACTTCCTCGGCCCGATGGCGCGCTACTCGCTCAACTCCTCGCAGCTCTCGGATATGGCGCGCGAGGCGGCCGATCGGGCCGGGCTGGGGGAGACCTGTCGCAACCCGTTCAAGTCGATCGTCGTTCGGGCGGTCGAGATCCTCTACGTCTTCGACGAGGCGCTGCGGCTGATCGCCGGCTACGAGCCGCCGGATCCGCCGGCCACCGAGGTCGACGGGAAGGCCGCGACCGGCACCGGCTGGAGCGAGGCGCCGCGAGGGATGCTCTGGCACCGCTACCGGCTGGAGGAGGACGGTTCGATCGCCGAGGCGAAGATCGTCCCGCCGACCTCGCAGAACCAGGCCCGGATCGAGCAGGACCTTCTCGAGTTCGTCAAGCCGCGGGTCGAGCTGGCGGACGACCGCCTCCAGTGGGAGTGCGAGCAGGCGATCCGCAACTACGACCCATGCATCAGCTGCTCGACCCACTTCCTGAAGCTCGACGTGGACAGGGCGTGAGTGCCCCGTGGTCAAGCACTTCATCCATCGCGAGCACCACCCGACCGATCCGGCGTTCCTGCGCGAGGAGCGCAAGTACCTCGACGCCCAGCGCGACTCGCTGCACCTGATGCAGCGCCACCGCGATCAGCTCCAGCACGACATCGAGATGGCGCGGCGCGAGGCCCACGGGCTCGGGATCTCGCTGAACCACGCGCCGGAATCGGGGTACCGAGCGTGGCTGGGCCTGATCGGGGTCGGCAACCGCTTCCGCTCCGATGACGCCGCCGGACTCGAGGTGGCGAGTCGGCTGCAGGCGACGCACCCGCCGGGCTGCCGGATCATCGAGGAGGAGGGCGAGCCGGTCTCTCTGATCGAGGGCTTCGCCCTGGTCAAGGAGGCGCTGGTGGTGGACGCGGTCAGCTCCGGCGCCGAGCCGGGCACGCTTCACCGTTTCGACGCGACCGCGGCACCGCTGCCAACCGAGCTCTTCAAGACGTCTACCCATGCCCTCGGGGTGGCCGACGCAGTCGAGCTTGCCCGAGAGCTGGACCGACTACCGCACCGGCTCTCCGTCTACGGCATCGAGGGCGCGAGCTTCGCGGCGGGGGAGGGCCTGACCCCGGCCGTTGAGGCGACCGTGGACGCCCTCGTCGCCGAGCTGCACGCCGAGCTGGGCGGGGAGGAGCCGGTCCGAGGCGAGGAGATCGCAGAGCCCGAGGCGGGAGCCCCGCTGACCAGCAGTGCGATGCCGGGCAACGTCGCGGTCATCCAGCGGATGCTGGATGCGATCGTGAGCCGAGACCTCGACGAGTTCGTGGGCTGTCTCACCCCAGACGTGACGTGGGACGATCGCGAGGGGTGGCCCGGGGTCCGGCGGATGTATCACGGTCACGCGGGGGTGCGTGAGTGGTGGGGCGCGTTCATGACCGTCGGCGGCGAGGTTCTCGACGCCCAGGTCGAGGACATCGCGGAGTCGAGCGACGGGCGCGTCCTGATCGGTGTTCTCGGAACCTTTAGAGGCGCCCGGACGGAAACCGAGTTCAAGGCGCGAGCCTGGTACGTCTTCACGCTGCATGACGGCAGGGTCTCGACGGCGAGGCTCTTCTGGGACAGAGCGGAAGCGCTCAGGGCAGCCGGGCTCCTGGAGCGAGCCCGGGGGGCATCCTGATGCACGAGCTCGCCGTCGCCCAGCCGATCGTCGCCGCGGCCGAGCGGCACGCCGAAGGCCGGCCGGTGTCGGTCGTGCGCGTCCGGGTCGGCCGCCTGCGCCAGGTTGTGCCCGAGTGCCTCGGCTTCTATTCCGAGATCGCCGCCAAGGAGACCGCGTGCGAGGGCGCCGAGCTGGAGTGGGAGCGCATCCCTCGTTGCTGCGCTGCTCGGCCTGTGGCGCAGAGTGGGACCCGGCGCCGCCACCAGCCCGCAGCGGCGACGAGCTGATCGTCCGCTGCCCGGAGTGCGAGTCCGCCGATCACCGCGTCGTCAGCGGCGACGACCGACTTCGACGCCGCCGGCGTCACTGTCATCAACCTGATGAGCGCTCCCGGCGCCGGCAAGACGACGCTGCTGGGAGCGGGCCCTCGAGGAGACCGGCGACGTGCGGGTGGGCGTGCTCGAGGGCGACGTCCGCGGCAGCCTCGACGCCGACCGGCTCTTCCACCTCCATATCCCGGTCGCCCAGATCAACACCGACCCGGCCTTCGGCGGCGAGTGCCACCTCGACGCGCCAACATGGTCCGCTCGGCGCTCGGTGGGGTCCCGCTGGACCTCGACCAGGTGAACCCGGCGGCGCAGACCCTTCAGGTCAGCGCGCGGACGGGTGAGGGGGTAGACGCTTGGCTGAGCGGCTACTCGGCGTAGCGAGCTAGCGCGCCGAGTCGCGTGAGACGAGCGGCACCCGGCGTTCCTGGCGCAGGCGAGCGACCTCGTCCAGGACCGCGCGGCGATCCGCGAACTTGCGCTCGTAGCCGCGGACGCGCTTGAGCGTTGAGAGGTCGGCTTTGTCGAGGGCGGTCGCGACCTCGTCGATGCTCATCGCGTCGTAGCCTGGAACCGGTTCGTCCTGGCGCATCCAGCGAAGCTTGTCGGTCACCTCGGGGCGGTTCTCGTGAGAGCGCTCTGTAGCTGTCGACCTCAGCCAGCTCGACCTGAGAGTGACTCGACAGCGCTGCGGCCACTTCCTTGCCCTTGAGCTTGGCGTAGCCGGCGAACGGTTCTTTGGAAGTTGCGGTGGTCATCGCGTCTCCGTTCGTGGGGATCCCGGCGGCACGATCGGTGCGGCTGGGACCGGCGTCGCGGCCGGCATCGGCGCGGCGACCGGAACAGGAGTCGCGGGAGGGATGGGTGTGAGTTCGTCGGTCATAGAAACACCTTATCACCGATTCATGAAATACTTATCATCTATATGAGCGAGAACTCAGACCGGGTCCCCCGCTGGGATTTCCTGACGAACCACGCGCACGTTCTGATCTGCGTGGCTCGTGATCCCGGCATCCGGCTGCGGGACATCGCCGCCGCCGTGGGAATCACCGAGCGGGCCGCCCACCGGATCCTCTCCGAGCTCGTCGACGACGGCTATGTGGTGCGGGAGCGGCAGGGTCGGCGCAACCGCTACCAGGTGAAGTCCACGCTGCCGCTGCCTCATCCACTCGCCGAGGAGCGCGAGGTGGGCGATTTGCTCGAGGTCCTTGGGTAGTTCGCCGTGGGGGCGAGCGAGTCCCATCCGGGGCTCGCTCGCCCACCCACGGCTTCGCGCCTGCGGCTCCTAGTGCCAGCCGTCGAGCGCGATATAGAGCGAGGCGATCCCGTTCGGGTTCACCAGGATCACCGGTGACAGGCAGGTCGCCGGCACGGCGATGCGGTCGACGATCCGCGCATCCCCGTCGCGCGAGATCGGAACCTGTCCCGTCGTGGCCGCGGCCGTCGTGTTCGAGTCGGCGCCGCAGTAGAGCGAGGCGTTGACCGTGGTCACGGGTCCCGGCGTGCCGTTCCCCGGCGCAACCGGGATCACCAGGCCCCGAACCCGCAGGTCCAGCCTGCCCTGCTCGCTGAGACGAACCTGACCCTCCTTCAGTACCCACGGCGCTCCGCCTGGAGCCACACCGTGAAACGTCGGATCGGTGGGCACCGACGGCGCGAGCGACTCGCTGATCAGCTGCCCGCCGTGATCCCTGCCGTGTCCGCCATGGTCGTCACCGAGCGCGCTCAGCGCCCCGACCGCGAGTGCGGTCGTGAGCGCAGCGAGCACGGCGACGAATACGGCGGTCGGAATCCGCTTCGAGATTCGCATTCGTTCCCTCCTGTTGTCTGGTCTCCCCAAAGGGAGTTACGAGCGAGGGGCGGGAACGGTTTGCCCGGGAGCTACTCGAGCCACACCGTCTCCATCCGGGCCACCGGATGGATGCTGACCTGGCGGTGCGTCACCCCGCGGCTCAGGAACTTGTCCGGGACCGTGGACCAGCTCGACGTTGTCGGGGGAGGAGGTCCTCGACGCCGTGCTTGTAGATGGAGTGGGTGTGCCCGCCGCAGACCTCCATCAGCTTGTAGGTGCGCGGGCTCAGCCAGCTCGGCGATCTCCGCCGCCAGGCGCTTGGCGAGCGCCGGGTCGCGGTACTCGTCGACGAACCTCATACGCCGGGTGGGCCGCCGCGGTCGCCGATCGCCTCGAGCAGCAGGTGGTAGATCGTCGCCTGGGCCTCCTGAATGCGGGGGATGTGGTCTGAGGGGACGACGAAGAGGTGGTCGAGTGCATCGAGCGCGGCGAGGCGCCCTCCTTCGTATCCGGTCAGGGCGACGGTGACGAGGCCTCGGCGGTGGGCCTCCTCGATCGCGGCGATCGCGTTCGGGGAGCCGCCGCTGGTGGAGATCGCCACGGCGATGTCACCGGGGCGGCCGAGCGCGATCAGCTGCCGGGCGAAGACGTGCTCCGTGCCGACGTCGTTGGCGACCGCGGTGACCGTGGCGGCGTCGTTGTTGAGCGCGAGTGCGGGCCAGCCGCGGGCGAGGACGTCGGTGGCGAGGTCCTGGGCGTCGCTGGCCGAGCCGCCGTTGCCGAAGGCGAGTAGGCGGGCGCCGGCGTCGAGCTGCTGGCGCAGCTTGTCGGCGGCGCGGGCGACCGCCCCAGTGTCGATCACGGCGCGGAGGGCGGTGACCTCGCCGGCCTTCTCGAGGGTGGAGGCCCCGACATCGGCGAGCATGGAGTCAAGGTCCGTCGCGCCGGAGCCCTGTAGGGGATAGGGGGAGTCGGTCGGCTCGTCCGGGACGATCTCCAGCGCGACCCCGGCGTGGCAGAGGACCATGTCCCCGCGCTGCACTCCCTCCACCAGATCGATCGCAACCTGCTCGAAGGCGCCGTCCTTCTCGATCACGGCCGTGGGCCCCTGGATCTCCACGACCCTCGCAGTCACCGCGACGTCGCCGCAGGTGATGCAGGCTTCGGGGTCGCCGGCCTCCCTCGCCCCGGATGCGGCTTCCTCCAGTAGCCCCGGCTGCTCGAAGAAGACGTGGACCAGCTCCCAGAGCACGTGGTAGGCGGTCTCCTGGGTCTCCTGGACGACCACCGGGTCCCGGCTCGGGACCTCGAAGCGGTAACCGCCCTCACTCGCGTCGGTCAGGCCGGGAAGGTGCTCGGCCTCGGCGCCCGTCATTGCGATCGTCAGCAGTCCGCGGGCGCGGGCCGCCTCGATGAAGCGGGCGGTCTCGGGGCCGGGCGCGCCGTGGGAGATCGCCAGCGCGATGTCGTCGGGGCCGGAGAGCTTGGAGAGGGTGGTGGCGCCGGTCGGGTCGTTCGACGGGGCGATCGCGGGGAGCGCGCGCTTGCCAACGATCACCGGGTGCATGAACTCGACGGCGGCGTGGGCGGCGTCCGTGGCGGCGGGGCCAGCGCCGAAGGGAATCAGCGTGCCGCCGCGCTCGAAAGCGCGGGCCATCGCGTGGCAGGCGCGGGCCAGCTCCCCGGCCTCAGCCTGGAAGAACTCGGCGACCACGCGCGAGCGCTCGGCGATCGCCTCGTCGAGGGATGCGCAGCCGATCCGCGCCGGGTCAGTCGATCGCGCTGGTCTTGAGATCGGCCAACTCCTCCTCGTAGGTCTGTCCCAGGGCCTGGAGGGCCCGCAGCGTCTCGCGCGCCTCGTCCTCGTCGATCCGCGAGATCGCGAATCCGACGTGGATCAGGACCCAGTCGCCGACTTCGACCGCGTCGGGGCCCTCCCAGAGCAGCCCGACGTCGACGTTTCGGCGCACGCCCGAAACGTCCACCTTCGCGACGCGGTTCTCCGTGTCGACGATCTCAACGAGCTGGCCGGGGATCCCAAGGCACATCGCTAGTCCACTCTCCTCGCCGCGATCGCGGCCTGTCCGAAGCTGATGCCGCCGTCGTTCGGCGGAACGCTTTGGTGGGTCAGGACACCGAATCCCAAGCTACCGAGTCTGCGCGTGACCGACCGGAGCAGCGGAGGTTCTGGAAGCTTCCGCCCGAGAGGGCGCGGCGATCTCGGCGCGGTCGCGACCGGCCTCAGGTCGTCGTGGACCGCCGCGTTCTGGTCCGGGCCGCGGATGAGCGCTCAGCGCGTCCGTGAAGGAGCGCAGCGCCCTCCACCTCGACCGGTGACGACGATCCGTCTCCTCTCGGTCGTGCCGTGCTCAACCTCCACCGGCCCAGTACCGGCTACTTCCAGGTCCGTGGCCAGGAGCGCTCGGGCGGGCGAGCCCGCAGCCTGATCCGGTAGTCGACGGCCAGTGCTCCATCCGGGCCGGCGACCACCGGGTTGAGGTCCATCTCGGCGATCTCCTTGTGGACCTCGACCATCGCGCTCATCCGCAGGAGCTGGTCCTCGATTGCGTCCAGGTCCGCGGGCGGGGCGCCGCGAAAGCCGGTGAGGAGCGGGAAGGTGGCGAGGGAGCGGATCATCTGCCCGGCGTCGGTGCGCGTGATCGGGGTGACGCGGATCGAGACGTCCCCCAGGAGCTCCGCCCGGGTCCCGCCGGCGCCGCAGGCGAGGACCGGCCCGAAGGTGGGGTCGTCCGCCACGCCGATCAGGAGCTCGGCGCCGCCTCCGACCATCTCCTGGACGATGAAGTTCTCCCGCTTGGCTCCGGCATGGGCCACCGCGTCGTCCATCTCATTCGCGGCCTGGGCAACCTGGTCGGCGCTCAGCCCGATCCGGACGGCGCCCATCTCGGTCTTGTGGAGGAGTCCCTCGCCCTCGGCCTTCAGCGCTACCGGACCCCCGAGCTCCTCGGCGACATCCGCCGCCTCCGCTGGGCTCGCTGCGCTCCGCCAGCGCGGGATCGGGATCCCGTAGCAATCGAGCAGACGCGAGGCGCTCTCGATGTCCATCCACTCCCGCCCCGAGCCGAGCGTCTCGGCGATCAGCGCGGCGGCGTGTTCCCCCTGGGTGTCGGCGAGATCGGGCGGCTCCTCGGACGGCGTGCCGCGCCACTCAACGTGCCGCATCACGCGGCCGAGTCCCCGGGCGGCGTCCTCGGGGTAGAGGTGGACCGGCATCGCCCCTACCGCCCGTGCAGCCGCGTGGTCCTTCTGCGACATGAAGACGGCCTGGACCGGGATGCGGCGCGGCATGTCGGCGACGGCCTCGTGGATCGCGCCGGCCACGTCCTCCGGCCGGGTGAGAAGCGGCTTGATGAAGATGACGATCAGGGAGTCGATGCCCTCGTAGGCGGCGAGGGTCCGGATGGTCTCGCGGTAGTGGTCCGCGGAGGCGGTGGCGATCATGTCGACCGGATTGAGCAATCCCGCCTCGGCGGGGAGGATCTCGCGCAGCGAGGCGAGCACCTCCTCCGGCAGCTCGGGGACCTCGAGGCCGGCGGCCTCGCAGGCGTCCGCGCACATCACGCCGGGGCCGCCGGCGTTGGTGACGATCCCGACGCGATTGCCCTCGGGCAGCGGCTGGGTGGCCAGGAGCGAGGCCACGTCCAGCAGCTCGGAGAGGGTCTCCGTGCGGATCACCCCGACCTGCTCGAAGAGCGCGTCGACGGTCAGGTCGGACGCCGCGATCAGCGCGCCCGTGTGCGAGCTGGTGGCCCGCCGGCCGGAAGATGAGCGCCCGCTCTTCACAGCGACGATCGGCATCTCGCGCCCGACGCGCCGGGCGATCCGCGAGAAGCGGCGGGGATCGCTGAAGGACTCGATGTAGAGGAGGCCGACCTCGGTGGCGTCGTCGCTCTCCCAGTACTCGAGCAGGTCATTCGCCGTGATGTCCGCCCGGTTGCCGATCGAGGCGAACGAGGAGACGCCCAGGTTGCGATCGCTCGCCAGGTCGATCAGCGCGAGGCCGAGAGCGCCGCTCTGGGTGACGAAGCCGACGTTGCCGGGAGGCGGCCCGCCGGGAGCGAAGGTCGCGTTGAACTGATGGCCCGGCGTCGTGTTGAGGATCCCGAGACAGTTCGGCCCGATCAGGCGCATGCCGGCGGCGCGGCACACGGCCACGAGCTCCCGCTCCCGCTCGGCGCCCTCGGGCCCGACCTCCGCGAATCCCGCCGAGATCACGATCAGCGCGCGAACCCCGCGCGCGGCGCACGCGCGGGCCGCGTCGACGACCGCGGGCGCCGGCACCACGATCACCGCGACCTCCACATCCTCCGGGAGCTCGTCGATGCTGCGGTAGGAGTGGACCGACTGCACGACGTCCGCATTCGGATTGACCGGGTAGGTGACCCCCTCGAACCCGGACTCGAGCGTGTTGTGGAAGAGCTGTCCGCCGACGGTCGCGCGATCCCGCGAAGCCCCGATCACGGCGATCGCGCTTGGTTCCAGGAAATAGCGGAGGGTTGCCTCCGCCGCCAATCGGTCCCGATCGGCGAAGCGGCGCACTGCCTCGTCCTCGAAGGAGGTCGGGAAAACCGCACGGATCGTGCCCGGCTCCGACGAGACCTCGACGGGGAACCCGCTCTCCCGGAAGACCTCGATCATCTTGTGATTTGCGGGCAGGACGTCCGCGTGGAAGACCGAGATGTCGTTGTCCGCCGCGACCTCGGCCAGGTGTGCGAGCAGGAGGGTCGCGAGGCCAAGTCCCTGGAGGCGGTCGGCCACGGCGAAGGCCACCTCTGCGTCGCCGGTCCCGTCCCCGATGTAGACGCCCTGCCCGATCACGTCATCGCCGCGGATCGCGAGCAGTCCGTAGCGCTGCCCGTAGTCGACAGTGGCCATGTCCCGCGCGGCGGCGCGCAGGTCGACGCCGCCGGAGAAGAACCGGAACATCCGGGAGTCCGGATCGAGCGCCTCGAGGAACGCGTTCAGCGCGCCCTCGTCATCGGCGCGAACGGGCCGGACGTGGACCGTGGAGCCGTCGCGCAGCGCGACATCGGCTTCGCGCTCGGCCGGATACGCGGCCTCTGTTCGGGACGAGGCGGTCAGGCTCAGAACACTTGCAGAAGACGTGCCCATCGCCGACCCGCTTAGGCTTGCGGTGTGGACAGCCGTCCCCTCTACAAGAAGGTCGTCGCCGGCTATGAGGACAACGAGCGCGGGGAGGACGCGCGGGTTCTCGCCGAGCGGGTCGTCGCCACGGACGGCGGCGAGCTGCAGGTCGTGAACGTCGAGAAGGGCTCGCCGGCGGACGCACTGCAGGCGCTCGCGGAGCGGGGAGACGCGGACCTCATCGTGCTCGGATCCACGCATCGAGCCGCGCTTGGTTCGGTTGCCCCCGGGAGCATCGCCGAGCACCTGCTGCAGGGGGCGCGCTGCCGGCTGATCATCGCCCCGAAGGGCTATGCCCAGGTGGACCACTCCGGCGACCGCCTTCGCGTGCTCGCGGTCGGCTACGACGGAATGGCCGAGTCTCAGGCGGCGCTCGAGGAGGGGGCCAAGCTCGCCCAGAGGTTCCAAGCCTCGATGAAGGTGATCGGCGTCGCTACCCCGGTGCCGGCGATCGGAGCGGCGGCCGCGGCCCAGGCAGGCGCGGAGGCGGGGCCGGACTTCCAGACCCGCCTGCACGAGGCGGTCGCCGACCTCCCTCCGGAGGCGCGCGCCCTGCCGATCCTGGAGCGCGGGAACCCCGTCGACAAGCTGCTCGAGATCAGTGAGATGGGAGTCGACCTCCTGGTCCTCGGCTCGCGAGGCTTCGGCCCGGTCATGCGCCTGCTGATCGGGAGCGTCTCTTCCCGGGTGATCCGGGCGGCGGTCTGCCCGGTGATGGTCGTGCCCCGCCCGGCCTAGTAGCCGCGGCGCTCCTTGTCGGTGTGGTCCACCTCGCGCGGGTTCTTGTGGAGCTCGATCCGCAGGCGGACCTCGTGAACCACGAACAGGACCAGGAGGACGAGGCAAGCAACGCTCAGCACGCCGAGCTGGAGGGGGCTATACGCCTGGAAGAACAGCCCGTAGAGGTAGAGGCAGATGATGCCGGCGGTCAACACCCAGAACGCGACGCGGAATCTCTCGAACGCGACCCTCATCAGATCTTCTCCGGGATCATCTCGATCGACCCGCACGGGCACTCCTGAACGCAGAGGCCGCAGCCCTTGCAGAAGTCGAGATCGATCTCGTAGAGCTCGCCGGGCTGGCCGAGCTTGATGACGGCGTTGTCGGGGCAGACGCCGTAGCAGTTGTCGCACGAGAAGCAGTTGCCGCAGGACATGCAGCGGCGCGCCTCGTACAGCGCGTTCGACTCGTCGAGCCCGCCGACGACCTCGTCGAAGGTTGCGCGGCGACGCTCCACCTCGAGTTCGGGCTGGACGGAGGGAGGCGCGTCCGCGTAGTACCAGGTGTTGAGCTGGTCGAAGGTGACGACCTCGTGCTTCGGGGCCGGCTCGTAGCTCTGGCCGCGCAGCCACCCGTCGATGTTGCGGGCGGCCTTCTTGCCGTGGCCGACGCCGACGGTGACCGTGCGCTCGGCGGGAACCATGTCGCCGCCCGCGAAGACGCCGCGGTGGCCGGTCTCCATGTTGGGCCCGACCTGGACGACGCCGTCCTCCACCTCGATTCCGGAGACGCCCTCGAGCAGCGAGAGGTCGGCCTCCTGGCCGAGCGCCAGGATCACCGAGTCCGCCTCGAGCTCGTCGAGCTCGCCGGTCGGCTGGGGGAAGCCTGTCTCGTCGAGCTCCATCTTCTCGACCGTGATGGTATGGCCGTCGACCTGCTTGATGGTCTCGAGCCAGCGCATCATCACGCCCTCCTCCTCGGCCTCCGCGACCTCGAACTCGTGGGCGGGCATCTTGTCGCGGTTGCGCCGGTAGACGACCACCGCATCGGTGGCGCCGAGGCGCTTGGCGGTGCGCGCGGCGTCCATCGCGGTGTTGCCGCCGCCGTAGACGACGACCCTGCGGCCGAGCAGAGGCTTCTCGTCGGATTCCATCGATTCGAGCATCGAGACGGCGTCGATGATCCGAGCGGCCTCGCCGGCCGGAATGTCGGCGTGCCTGCCGATGTGGGCGCCGACCGCGAGGAACGCCGCATCGAAGCCGCCGTCCTTCATGGCCTGCTCGATGTTCGTGACCTTGCGGTTCAGCTCGAGCTCGACGCCCATGTCGAGGATGCGCTGCACCTCGGCGTCGAGGACGTCTCGCGGCAGCCGGTAGGTCGGAATTCCGAAGCGCATCATGCCGCCGGCCATCGGGCCGGCCTCGTGGATCGTCACCTCGTGGCCGAGGCGGCGCAGGTGGTACGCGGCGGAGAGACCGGAGGGCCCGGCACCGACGACCAGCACCCGCTTGCCGGTGGTCTCGGCGGGGGGATCGAACGACCAGCCCTGCTTGATCGCCTCGTCGCCGATGAAGCGCTCGACCGAGTGGATGCCGACTGCCTCATCGAGCTCTCCCCGGTTGCAGGAGGTCTCGCAGGGGTGGTAACAGACGCGACCCATGATCGCCGGGAACGGGTTGTCCTCGACGATCCGCTGCCAGGCGCGCTCGTAGCCGTCGCCGCCGTCCTCGGCCTCATAGAGCCAGGCCTGGCAGTTCTCGCCGGCCGGGCAGGCGTGGTTGCACGGGGGCAGCCGGTGGACGTACTGGGCACGCTCGGTCCGCCAGGTGCCGGTCTTGTTGGCGAGGCTGGAGCCGACGTCGAGAGTGATGGCGTAGGGATGGGAGGCCATCACTGCGGTCCGTGCGGTGTGTCGGCGAGCAGGTCGGGCTGCCCCTCGTGGAGCAGGTCGGGCAGCGATCCATAGCCGCCGTCCAGGCCGAAGCGCCGGATGTTGGCGTCGGCGCGGGCCTGGATCGCATCGATCACGTCGGTGCGGGGCGGATCCTTGAAGAGGTGCGCGTAGCGCTTCTGGAGCTTCAGGTACTCGGTGACCGGGACCTGCTTGCGGATCTTCGAGACGCCGACGACCTCGCCGTCCTGGGCCTCGAAGACGGGGAATATCCCGGTCTCCTTGGCGAGGCGCGCGATTTTGACCGTGTCGGCGGAGGCGGATCCCCAGCCCAGCGGGCAGGGGACGAAGACGTGCAGGTAGCGGGCGCCCCTGAACTGCATCGCCCGCTCGACCTTGTACTCGAGGTCACGCAGCTCGGCCACGGTCGCCGTCGCGACGTAGGGGATCTCGTGCGCCATCGCGATCAGCGGCGCGTTCTTGCCCTGGCCGAAGACGTTGCCGGGCTCGTCGCCGACTGGCTTGGTGTTGGCCGTGCGGGCGGCTGGCGGGGTGGCACCCGAGCGCTGCACGCCGGTGTTCATGTAGGCCTCGTTGTCATAACAGATGAAGAGCACGTCGTCGTTTCGCTCGAACATCCCCGACAGGCAGCCGAAGCCGATGTCGAGGGTGCCGCCGTCGCCGCCCTGTCCGACCACACGGATGTCCTCGCGGCCCTTGGCCTTCAGTGCCGCGGCGATCCCGGTGCTGACCGCCGGCGCGTTGCCGAACAGGGAGTGGATCCAGGGCAGCTGCCAGGAGCTCTCCGGATAGGGGGTGGAGAAGACCTCGAGGCAGCCCGTGGCGTTGGCCGCGATCAGCTTGCCCTTCGTGGCCCGCATGGCGGAGTCGAGCGCGAATCGGGCGCCGAGCGCCTCTCCGCACCCCTGGCAGGCGCGATGCCCGCAGGTCAGCGTGTTGGAGCGATCCATCCGCGCCTGTACCGCGCGCTTCTCCGAATCGAGCAGTCGACCGCCGACCGCGTAGGTGCCCGTCTGGTAGAGCTTGACGTCCTGGGAGGGCATCAGTGGGGCTCCGCCGCGACCACGCCGAGGTCTCGGAGCATGTTCTCGGCGTGCGGGCCGGGGGGCCGGCCGTTGCGCTCGCGGGCCAGCTCGCGCTGGACCAGCTCGATGTCCAGGTCGAGGAAGTTGAGCGGCTCGAGCTCGTCGCGCCCCGCTTGCTCGAGAAGCCGGCGCAGCGACTCGTGAGTGATCGCCCTTCCGCCGAGGCCGGCGATCACCGTGCTGCAGCGCGCATGGCCGCCCTCCAGCGCCTCGTGGACGTCGGTGGAGACGATTCCGCCCCGGCCGGCGGCCAGGGCCTTCTCCAGGACCACCACGCGACAGGCCCCCGATAGAGCTTCGCGGACCTCCTCGAGGGGGAACGGCCGGAAGGACTTGATGCCGAGCGCGCCCACCCGGACGCCGGCGTTGCGCATCTCGTCGACGACCTCCTCGATCGTCCCCAGCACTGAGCCGAGCGCGACGATGATCGTCTCCGCGCCCTCGGTGCGGTAGCGGCGCACCAGGCCTCCGGAGGGCCGCCCGAAGTCGACCGCGAACCGCTGGGCGACCTCGGGGATCACGTCGAGGGCCTGCATCTGCTTGGCGTGGGCGAGGTACTTGACCTCGAAGAAGGCCTCGGGACCGACCATCGCCCCGATCGTCATGGGGTCGGCGGGGTCGAGCAGCTGCTGGGGCTCGAAGGGGGGCACGAACGCATCGACCTCGTCCTGGTCGGGGATGTCGACCTCGTCGTAGGCGTGGGTGAGGATGAAGCCGTCCATGCAGACCATCACCGGCAGCGAGATCTGCTCGGCGATCCGGAAGGCCTGGATGTGCATGTCGAGCGCCTCCTGGTTGGACTCGGCGTAGATCTGGATCCAGCCGGAGTCGCGCATCGACATGGAGTCGGAGTGGTCGTTCCAGATGTTGATCGGCGCACCGATCGCCCGGTTCGCGATCGTCATCACGATCGGCAGTCCCAGGCCCGACGCGTTGTAGATCGCCTCCGCCATGAAGAGGATCCCCTGGGAGGCAGTCGCCGTGTAGGTGCGGGCGCCGGTGGCGGAGGCACCGATCGCGGCCGAGAGCGCCCCGAACTCGGACTCGACCATCAGGTACTCGCAGGGATCGAGCTCGCCGGTCCGGACCAGGTCGGAGAGGTGCTCGACGATGTGGGTCTGCGGAGAGATCGGGTAGGCGCTGATCACCTCGGGGCGGCAGAGCGCCACGGCCTCGGCGACCGCGCGAGAGCCCTCCTCCTGTCTCAAGCCGGGCTTACGCACGGGTGAGCTCCCTGATGTCGTGCTGGACGAGCTCGTAGGCGACGTCGGCGGCGAGCATGTTGCGATCGGCGATCTCACCCGAGAACTTCTGGGCGATCGCCCGCACCACCGCCCGAAGGGTGACGGCGCCGGTCATCGCCGCGAAGCCGCCGAGCAGAGAGGTATTCGGCATCGGGCGCCCGAGCTGACGGTTGGCGATCTCGCTGGCGGCCACGGTGACCAGCCGCCCGGGTCCGAAGTCGCGGGCGAACTCGCCGAGCCCGAGGTCCTCGAAGCTGCGCGAGGTGTTGATCAGCACGTAGCCGCCCTCGCGTAGGCCGCTGAAGACCTTCACCTGGTGGAGGAGGGTGGGGTCCTGGATGATCAGGGCGTCCGGTGACGCGATCGGCTCGCGGAGGCGGATTTCCTTGTCATCGATCCGGCAGAAGGCGGTGACCGGCGCGCCGGTCCGCTCCGAGCCGAAGGTCGGGAACGCCTGTGCGTGCTCGCCGTCCTCGAAGGCGGCGATCGAGAGCATTTCCGCCGCGGTGACGACGCCCTGGCCGCCGCGTCCATGGATCCGCACCTGGAACATCAGCCGGCCTTGGTTGCCTTGGCGGCGAGCTCGCCGAGCTCCGCGAGCGAATCTGCGATCCCGCTGTTCAGCACCTCGAGATCCGGGACCGTGTCGCGGTCGGCGTTGACGCAGAAGTAGAGGGTCCCGTCGTAGCTGAACACCGCGAGGCCGATTGCATGCTCAGCGGCGATCGGGACGAGGGGCCAGATCTGCTCGACCTTCGACCCGAAGTAGTAGAGGGGAAGCTGCGGGCCGGGAACGTTGGTGACGGTCAGGTTGAAGAGGCGGGTCGCGTACATCGAGCGAGCCATGAAGCTGTGGATCACCGGCGGCATGTGGCGCGTGACGTCGATCAGCGTGCTCGAGCCGGTCGACTGGTTGCCGGACTTCAGGGTCTCGGCCTCCTCCATCTGGCGCTCGTAGCGGCGCTTCGGGTCGCCCTCGGCGACCGGCAGATGAACGAAGAGGGTGGAGATCCGGTTTCCCATGGCGAGCCGGTCGCCTGCGGTGCGGATGTTGACCGGGACCATCGCGCGCAGGCCCACCTCCGGCATCTCCTCGCCTCGGTGCTCCAGGAGCCGCCGCAGCCCCCCGGCGGTGGCGGCCAGCACGACGTCGTTGAGGGTTCCGCCGAGCACGTTCTTGATCTCCTTGAGCTCGTCCAGCTCCGCGGTCAGGATGGCGAGCCGGCGCCCGGTGCCGATCGGCCGGTTGAGGCTGGACCTGGGGGCGGAGATCAGCTCGTCGCGAATGAGCAGCTCGGCGAGGGCCCTGGAGCGATGCGCGGCATCGCGCGCGCGGGACGGGTGGACGGCGATCCCGAACGCGGACTCCGCGGCGTGCAGTCCCGACTCGGCTGCCCGAACCGCGGCGTTGCCCAGCGCCAGATACGGCTTGGCGAGCTGCGTGGCGGTCCGCCTCCAGCGCGGCAGCCGTGTGGGCGCGGGCTCGTCGTTGCGTGGAGCCCCACTTCCGTTGCCATTCGCGTGACCGTTCGGAGAGACCCGCCTCTCGCGCTGGGTGTCGAGCAGGGTCGTGCCGATATCCACGGAGCCGACCCCGTCGATCATGCAGTGGTGGGTCTTCGTGACCATGGCCCAGCGCCCGTCCGCGAGCTCGAGAACCACGATCTCCCAGAGAGGCCGGGTGCGGTCGAGACGATGCGAGAAGTACTCGCCCGCCCACTCGACGAGCTCGTCGATGCCGGCGGGCGCAGGCAGGGCGGCCCTGCGGACATGGCGGTCCACGCGGAACCCGGCGTGCTTCACCCAGTTGGGCCAGCGCAGCCCGCTGGTCCGGATGGTGGACAGCCGATGCGTGTAGCGAGGCAGGTCCGGGAGGCGGGCCAGGACGTCCGCGTGGACCTGCTCGATGGGCGGAGCCCCGCCATCCGGCTGGGGCTCCATCACCATCACCGCGCCGATGTGCATGTGGGCGCTCGGATCGGCCTCCTCGAGCTCGAGGAAGGTCGCGTCCAGGGCGCTGAGCTGGTCGGCCATGACGCGGCCTCCGCTAGCTCCCCGACCGGGCTGCGTCGAGCAGCACGCGCTGCTCGGCGGCGGCCACCAGGCGACGGGCTTTGTCGACCGTGTCGATGTTGACCGAGATCGCGTCGATGCCGGCCTCGACCAGCAGCTGGGCGTACTCGGGGTGCACCGAGGGTGCCTGGCCGCAGATCGAGGTGGCCAGGCCGAGCTCCTTGGCGCGTGGGATCAGCAGCCGAAGGTAGTCGGTGACGGCCTCGTCCCGCTCGTCGAACATGACCGAGAGGACCTCGGAGTCGCGGTCTGAGCCCAGCATCAGCTGGGTCAGGTCGTTCGAGCCGATCGAGATTCCCTTGACGCCGAGCTTCGCGTAGCGCTCGAGGTGGAAGTAGACCGAGGGCACCTCGGCCATCACCCAGAGCTCGAAGCCCGGCAGGTCGAGCAGGCCCTCGTCGCGCATCACGTTGCGACAGGCGGTCAGCTCGATCGGTGTGCGGACGAAGGGCAGCATCACGTGGAAGTTCGTGTGCCCCGCGTCCCACACCCGGCGGATCGCCGCGAGCTCGAGCGCGAACAGGTCCGGCTCCTTCATGTAGCGGAGCGCTCCGCGATAGCCGATCATCGGGTTCGACTCCTCGGGCTCGAAGCGATCGCCGCCCTCGAGGCCGCGGAACTCATTCGAGCGGAAGTCGATCGTCCGGTAGGTGATCGGCCGCGGCGCGAAGCCCTCGGCGAACTTCGTCAGGGCCTCACCCATCCGGTCGACGAACTCGTCGCCCTTACCCTGCTCGATCAGCAGGCGGGGATGACGGCCCTCGAGCGCCTCGATCACCATCAGCTCCGCCCGCAGCAGACCGCAGCCGTCGACGTTCAGGCTCGACGCCCGCTCGATCTGGGAGGGCTCGGAGAGGTTGACGAGGAGCTGGGTCGCGGTAACGGGCGCCCCACCCCCTACGGGGGCGGGTCCGTCACCGGACCCGGTCTCCTGTCCGCTGACGGCGATTTCGCCCTCATACACCGCACCGTGAGTGGCGTCCACGGTCACGAGCTCTCCGTCACGCAGCTTTGACGTGGCGTCGGCGGCGCCGACGACACATGGGATGCCGAGCTCGCGGGAGACGATCGAGGCGTGGCAGGTCATCCCGCCGGAGTCGGTGATGATGGCCGCAGAGCGCCTCATCAGCGGAACCCAGTCGGGCGCCGTCATGTGAGTGACCAGGACGTCGCCCTCCTTCAGGTCGTTGCCCTTGCTGAGCTCGGAGATGATCTTGACCTCGCCGTGGCCGACGCCCGGGGCGGCCCCCAGGCCGCGCACCAGCGCCTCGCCCTCGGGCTGGGCGATCGCCACGGAGGTGTCGCCCCCGGAGGAAGTCACCGGCCGGCTCTGGAGCATCCAGGCGAGGCCCTCCTCGTCGAAGGCCCACTCGGTGTCCTGCGGGGTGCCGTAGTGCTCCTCGTCGCGGATGCCGAGCTTGGCGACGGTCATCACCTCGTCGTCGCTGAGGACCGGCTGGGTCGACTCATCGCCGGAGAGCTCGCGGGTGCGGGTGCCTCCGTCGGGAAGCGGCTCGATCACGAGCTCCTTGCGCTTCACGTCCCGCTTGATGATGTGGAGCGTCTCCTTGTCGACCACATAGCGGTCGGGAGAGACCTGACCGGAGACGACCGACTCGCCAAGGCCAAGCGAGCCCTCGATCACGAGGCGGTCGTTGTCGCCCGAGGCCGGGTCGATCGTGAACATGACGCCCGCGCGGGTGGAGAGGATCTGGATCTGGACGACGACCGCGATGTCCATGTCGGACTGGCCGAAGCCCTGCTTGGCGCGGTAGAAGACCGTCCGAGCCCCGAACAACGAGGACCAGCAGTTGCGAACGGCCTCGACGACCTCGTCGGGTCCGCGCACGTTCAGGAAGGTCTCGTTCATGCCGGCGAAGGAGGCGGCCTCCGTGTCCTCCGCGGTGGCCGAGGAGCGGACGGCGACCGGGGGGTTGTCGCGATCGCCCGCGAGCTCCAGATAGGCGGCGCGGATCTCGCTGGCCACCTCATCGGGGATCGGCTCGGCCTCCACCATCTTGCGGACCTCCTGGGTGGCGAGGTCCAACTCCTTGGTGTCGTCCACGTCGACCGAGGAGAGTCGCTCCTGGATGCGGTCGCGCAGTCCGCCGACGTCGCAGAAGAGGGCGTACGAGGAGGCTCCGACCACGAATCCGGGGGGGACCGGCAAGCCCGCCGCGGTCATCTCGCCGAGGTTTGCGCCCTTCCCGCCGGCGTAATCCACGTCCTGCTTGGTCAGATCCTCGAAGCGGCGGAGCAGAGCGGTCGAGACGGTCATCGAAACCCCTTCCAGATGGCGAATGGTCTGTATGGTCAAAGGTACGCCCGCTTTACGGCCGTCTCATCCGCAACGCGTACCGGTCTTAGAGACCGTGGGGACTACGTAGACGGCTCACGCCTGACTCCCCTACGATCCCCGGTCCCCCCACCATCGCAACCGCGTCTCGGCGCCGAACGGTGTGAACACATCACGCGCCTCGCAAACGGGGGTATCCATCCAAACCAAGGAGCTGAACGCATCAGTGAGTGAGACAACCGCCGCGACAGAGGCACCGACCAAGCACGCCAAGCTGCTCTCCTGGGTCGAGGAGATCGCCGAGCTGACCCAGCCCGGATCGATCCATTGGTGTGACGGATCCGCCGCCGAGTACGACGACCTCTGTCAGGCGCTGGTCGACGCCGGAACCTTCGAGAAGCTCTCCGACGCCAAGCGTCCCAACTCATATCTCGCCCGCTCCGACCCCGACGACGTGGCGAGGGTCGAGGACCGCACCTTCATCTGCTCCGAGCAGGAGGAGGACGCCGGACCGACCAACAACTGGCACCACCCGGAGGAGATGCGGGAGATCCTCACGGACCTCTTCAGCGGCTCCATGCAGGGCCGCACCATGTATGTGGTGCCGTTCTCGATGGGCCCGATCGGCTCGCCGGTCGCCCAGATCGGCGTCCAGGTGACCGACTCCGCCTACGTGGCCGCCTCGATGCGGATCATGACCCGGATGGGTGCCAAGGCCCTGGAGGTTCTTGGCGACGACGGGGAGTTCGTCCCCTGCATCCACTCCGTCGGCATGCCGCTCACGCACGGCGAGCACGACGTCCCGTGGCCCTGCAACGAGACGAAGTACATCGTCCACTTCCCCGAGGCCCGCGAGATCTGGTCATTCGGCTCCGGCTACGGCGGAAACGCCCTGCTCGGCAAGAAGTGCCTGGCGCTTCGCATCGCCACGGTGATGGCGCGCGACGAGGGCTGGATGGCCGAGCACATGCTGATCATCAAGCTGACCTCGCCCGAGGGCACGGTCAAGCACCTGGCGGCGGCGTTCCCGTCGGCCTCGGGCAAGACCAACCTCGCGATGCTGCCCCCCAGCCTGCCGGGCTGGAAAGTCGAGACGATCGGCGACGACATCGCCTGGATCCGCTTCGGCGAGGACGGCCGCCTCTACGCCGTCAACCCCGAGGCCGGCTTCTTCGGCGTCGCTCCCGGGACCGGCGTCAAGACCAACCCGAACGCAATGAAGACCGTCGAGCGGGACACGATCTTCACCAACGTCGCCAAGACCGACGACGGCGACATCTGGTGGGAGGGGATGGGCGAGGCGCCCGATCACCTGATCGACTGGAAGGGACGCGACTGGACGCCGGAGAAGGACGAGCCGGCCGCGCACCCGAACTCCCGCTTCACCGTGTCGGTCACGCAGTGCCCGACCTTCGATCCGGCCTGGGACGACCCGGCCGGCGTGCCGATCGACGCGTTCATGTTCGGCGGCCGCCGCGCGACCGTCGTCCCGCTGGTCCACCAGGCATTCGACTGGGAGCACGGCGTCTTCCTGGCGGCGACGATGTCCGTCGAGACGACCGCCGCGGCCTCAGGGGCCGTCGGTCAGCTGCGCTTCGACCCGATGGCGATGCTGCCGTTCTGCGGATACAACATGGCCGACTACTTCAAGCACTGGCTGGAGATCGGCGCCAAGGGCGACGAGGCGAAGCTGCCGACGATCTTCGTCGTCAACTGGTTCCGCAAGGACGAAGATGGCAACTTCATCTGGCCGGGGTTCGGCGAGAACACCCGCGTGCTCGAGTGGATCGTCCGCCGCACGGAGGGCGAAGGTGAGGTCGCCGATACGCCGATCGGTCTGGTGCCGCCGCCGAGCGACATCAACACCGAAGGCCTCGACATCTCCGAGGAGGACATGGAGACCCTGCTGAAGGTCGACCCCGACGAGGTGCGCCAGCAGCTGCACCAGGTCGAGTCGCACCTGGCGCAGTTCGGCTCCCGCCTGCCGGACGAGGTGCGCGCGCAGCTCAAGGCACTGGAAGAGCGTCTCGACGGCTAGCTACGGCCCTTTCGCTTCCGGCCGCTCTTCTTCAGCTTCTTGCAGCCGGTCGCGGGGTCGCTCTTGTCGCGGAACGCCTCGCCGCCCCCGCGGCCGCAGTTGACGACGCGGTCGCGCGCTCCGTCCTGAGCCTCCAGGGTGTCGAAGCCGCCGTCGCCATAGATGCTGTCGTTGCCGCTGCCGCCGTCGATGAGATCGGCGCCGCCCATCCCGTGCAGGACGTCGTCGCCCCCGCGGCCGAGGATCAGCGGGTTCTTTCCATTGGTGCCGGTGAGAATGTCCGATCCGTCGGTGCCCTCCAGGATCTCGAGGTCGTTGGCGAGATGGGTGGGGCTGCAGCCGCCGCGCGCCGGGTCGGTCGCCGTGCCGCCGAGGGTCGCTCTGACGCCGTTCTTCGGCGCGTACTTGTAGCGGGCGAACCCGGCGATGTCGAAGCCCGGACCGCCGCTGTAGTCGTGTCCCTCGCAGATGTCGTCGCTGACCAGCTGGTCGTTGCCTCCGCCGCCGTTGAGCTTGTCCCCGCCCGTGCCGAGCGCGAGCAGGGCGTCGCTGCCGTCGCCGCCGTTGAGCACGTCGGCGCCTGACTGGCCGCTGAAGAGCACGTCGTCGCCGGGGGTGCCATCGAGGACGTCGCTGCCCGGGCCGCCGTCCATGACCGTGGTCATCGTCGAGGGATAGTTGCCGGACAGGGAGAGGTGGTCGTCGCCCTGGTCGCCCCAGACCGTGACGAAGCCGAGTGGGGTGGACGGCACCGGACAGCTGACGCCGCCACCGGACGGGCTGCATGTGTCGATCGAACCGGGCAGGCGGGCGATCGGCGTCCCCGCGCGGGAGGTGATCGAGAAGCCCCCGCCGGGGGCCGTCACCAGCACGTCGTCGTTGGCGGATCCCTGCCCGCCGATGACGTACAGGCCGGGGTCGGGTCCGCGCGGGTCCATGTAGACGTACGCGCTCGCCGGCCGCGGGTCCGGCGGGGATTCGGGGGTGGTGTTCAGCCCACAGAAGGTCGTCTTGTCGCCGGCGCTGACGTCACAGGTGTCGTTCCCGGGGCCACCGTTGAGCTGGTCGCCGCCGGGCCCGCCGTTGAGCTCGTCGTCGCCCGGTCCACCGTCCAGCGCGTCGACGCCGCCGGTGCCGTTCAGCGTGTCGTCAAAGGCCGAGCCGAGGACGCTCTCGACGCCGGTCAGATTCTCGGTGCCATCGGGTGTCACTGCGACACCGCCGCCGAGGTCGAGGTCGACGCCGCTGGTCGTGTCCCAGGAGGGGGTGATGTCGGCGTAGCTGACCGTGTCGGTGCCGTCGCCGCCGGAGTAGTCGTCCCCGTTCGGCCCGCCGCGGAACCAATCGTCGCCGCTGCCGCCGGTCATCTTGTCGCCGCCGTGCCCCCCGACGAGCACGTCGTTTCCGGGGCCGCCGTCCATGTGGTCGTCGAGGAGGTCGCCGTAGAGATGGTCATCGCCGCTTCCGCCCTCCATGTCCTCGCCGCCGGACCCACCGTGGATCTCGTCGGCCCCGTCGTCGCCGTTGATCGTGTCGCTGCCGTCACCGCCCAGCATCAGGTCGTCGCCGACACCGCCGTGGAGGTTGTCCCGGTCGCTGCTGCCGTCGACGACGTCGTTGCCGGTTCCGCCATCCATCGCGTCGGCGCTCGGCCCACCGTGCATCTCGTCGTTGCCGTCCTCGCCGAAGCTCGAGTCCTTGCCCTTCAGGTTGATGATGAGGTCGTCGCCCGTGCCTCCGTAGACGCGGTCAGCGCCCTTGCCGCCCAGCAGGCGGTCGTTCCCGTCTCCGCCGCAGATCACGTCCGATCCCTTGCCGGTGACGATGTAGTCGTCGCCCGCACCGGCCACCACCACCTGGTTGCCGTGGCCGTGGTTGGGGGCGACGTACTTGTTGTTGCCTCCCCCCAGCACGACGGTCGCCTTCTTGCCGTGGCAGCTGGCACGGGCCTGGGCCGCCGCGGGCGCCAGCGCGAGCGCGAGCGCCCCGACGGCGAGCAGGGTGGGAGCAACGGTTGCGATGCGAATTCGCATTACTCGATGCATCGGGTGTGGGGCCTATCGCTAAATGCGCACTATTGGGTGGGGCCGTGAGGGCCCCGAGGCGAGAACATAGACTCCCAGCGTGATGGGCGAGACGGTCAAGTTCCTGCTCCCCGAGGAGGAGATCCCGACCAGCTGGGTCAACCTGCTCGCCGATCTGCCCGGCGATCCGCCGCCCCCGCCGCTCAGCCCTGCCACGGGCGAGCCCGCGGGACCTGACGATCTGGCGCCGATCTTCCCGATGGGCCTGATCGAACAGGAGGTCTCGACCGATCCGGACGTCGCGATTCCCGACGAGGTCCGGGACACCTACCGGCTCTGGCGCCCGACGCCGCTGCTGCGCGCGAGGCAGCTGGAGCGGGAGCTCGATACGCCGGCCCACATCTACTACAAGTACGAGGGGGTCTCGCCGGCCGGGTCGCACAAGCCGAACACCGCCGTCGCGCAGGCCTTCTACAACCGCGAGGCGGGGATCAAGAAGATCTCGACCGAGACGGGAGCTGGACAGTGGGGCTCGGCGATGGCGCTCGCCTGCCAGCTCTTCGGCCTCGAGTGCGAGGTCTTCATGGTCGGGATCTCCTTCGACCAGAAGCCCTATCGCAAGGCGATGATCGAGACCTGGGGCGGGACGGTGCACCGCAGCCCCTCTGATCTGACGGAGGCCGGCCGCTCACAGGCCTCGCACGAGTCCGGCAGCCTCGGGATCGCGATCTCCGAGGCCGTCGAGGTGGCCGCCAAGTCCGAGGACACCAACTACTCCCTCGGCTCGGTGCTCAACCACGTCTGCCTGCACCAGACCGTGATCGGCCAGGAGTGCATCAAGCAGATGGAGATGGCTGGGGAGGCGCCAGACGTCGTCATCGGCTGCGTCGGGGGCGGGTCCAACTTCGCAGGCGTCGCCTACCCGTTCCTGCGCCAGCGGCTCCGCGAGGGCACGGAGATGAGGTTCGTGGGCGCCGAACCCGCCGCCTGCCCGACCCTCACCCGCGGGCGCTATGCCTATGACTTCGGCGACACGGTCGGGATGACCCCGCTGATGCCGATGTACACGCTCGGGCACGACTTCGTCCCGCCGCCCGTGCACGCCGGCGGCCTGCGCTACCACGGCGACGCGCCCAGCCTCTGCGCGCTGGTCAAGGAGGGGCTGGTCGAGGCGAAGGCGATCGCCCAGACGGCCGCGTTCGAGGCCGCCGTGCGCTTCGCCCGCTGCGAGGGGATCATCCCGGGGCCGGAGCCGGCTCACGCGATCCGGGCGGTCTTCGACGAGGCCGAGGCAGCCAAGGAAGCGGGGGAGGAGAGAGTGATCCTCTTCAACCTCTCGGGCCACGGGCACTTCGACATGTCCGCCTACGCTGCCTACTTCGCCGGTGAGCTCGAGGATCTGGAGCTCTCCGAGGACGAGCTCTCCGCCGCGCTCGATCACCTCCCCGAGGCACCGGCGCTGGCCTGACCGTCAGGTAGCCGCGTACTCGCCGAGCTGCGCCCGGATCGGCTCCGGGATGGGCGCGGTCTCGCCGCCGCCTGCCTCGATGAAGACGTGCCGCAGCTCCCCCTCGACCACCCGCTCGTCGCCGCGGAACAGCTCGACCTGCGTGGTCATTGAGGTGCTCCCGATCCGAACCACAGTCGCCTGAGCCTCGAACTCGTCATCGAATCGCAGAGGCACCCGGTAACGAATGTTCGCCTCCGCCACGACCATGTCGACCCCGGCATCGACCATCTCCTGGTAGCCGCCGAGCTCCCGCCAGAGCTCGCCCATCGTGATGTCGAAGTAGGTCAGGTAATTGGCGTTGAAGACGACGCCCTGCGGGTCGCACTCGTTGTAGCGGACCCGCAGGGTGTGGCGAAAGGGCTCCAGCTCAGGCCTCGGCCTTCTTGGCCTCGGCCGGCTTGCCGTTGAAGCCGTAGGCCTCCGCCAGGTCCGGGTCCTTCTTCGCCAGCAGCTCGGCGAGCGTCACCATCACCTTGCATTGCTTCCAGGTGGCGTCGTCCTGCATCTTGCCGTCGATCATGTGGACGCCGGCGCCGTCGGGGATCGCCTCGAGCACCTTCTTGGCGAAGATCACCTCGTCCGGCGGCGGGCTGAAGACCTTCTTAGCGATGTCGATCTGAACCGGGTGCAGCGACCAGGCGCCGACGCAGCCCATCAGGAACGCGGCGCGGAACTGCGTCTCGCAGCCGGCCGTGTCCTTGATATCGCCGAAGGGCCCGTAGAAGGGCAGGATGTCGTTCGAGGTGCAGGCGTCCACCATGCGGCCGATCGAGTAGTGCCACAGGTCCTGCTGGGCGCTGACGCGCTCCGCCTCCGGGTTGTCCGGGTCGGGGTCCTCCATCACCCGGTAGCCCGGATGGCCGCCTCCGACGCGGGTTGTCTTCATCCGGCGTGAGGCCGCGAGGTCCGCGGGGCCGAAGCTCATCCCCTGCATCCGGGGGCTGGCGGAGGCGATCTCCTCGAGATTCACCACGCCCTGGGCGGTCTCGAGGATCGCGTGGATCAGGATCGGCCGCTCGATCTTGGCCTTCGCCTCGAGCTGGGCGAGGAGCTGATCGACGTAGTGGATATCCCACGGGCCCTCGACCTTGGGCACCATGATCACGTCGAGCTTGTTGCCGATCTCGGTGACGAGCTCCGTCAGGTCGTCGAGCACCCAGGGGCTCTCGAGCGCGTTGACGCGCGTCCAGAGCTGGGTGTCGCCGAAGTCGACCTCCTTGCCGACCTCGATCAGCCCCCGGCGGGCCGGGACCTTGTTCTCGACCGTGATCGCGTCCTCGAGGTTGCCGAGCAGGATGTCCGCCTGCTTGGCCATGTCGGGCACCTTCGCCCGCATCTTCTCGTTGGACGCGTCGAAGAAGTGGATCATCCGCGACGGCTTGACCGGGATCTCGCGGGGCGGCTCGGGCGCGCCGATTGCCAGTGGCTTGAAGAAGTCTCTTGGGTTTCTCATGTAGGGAACGCTATCTACCCGCTTGCCTCGAAGGTTGCACGGATAGCCTGCGGGCATGGCGAAGGTCCGTGAGGCGGTGCCCGGAGAGGTGGAACGCGTGCTCGGCATGTACGAGTGGCTCTTTGCGCCGCCCGGCTCCGTGCCGCCCCGCTGGGACCCCGAGCGGGCGCGCGCCGCCATCGCCGACGCAATCGCCGACCAGGAGGCGGCCGTGCTGGTCGCCGAGCATCGGGGCGATCTGCTCGGGCTCTGCACGGCATACCTGGACCTGAACTCAGTTCGATACGGCGCGCGCTGCTGGATCGAGGACCTGGCCGTGAGCCCTCAGCATCGCTCGCAGGGGGTGGGGAAGGATCTCCTCGACGCCGCGAAGGATTGGGCCCGCGACCGTGGGGCGACCCATTTGGAGCTCGACAGCTCCGACGCCCGGGCGGACGCGCACCGCTTCTACGAGCGCGAGAACCCCAGCTGGCGCTCGGTCTGCTTCGCTTGGGAGCTGTAATTCGATCTGTTACGATATATCGCGTTAACTCATGATCCATCGAAAGGAATATCGATGCACAGACAGATCAGCCGCCACGGATTTGGGCGGCACGAGATGAGGGGCGGTCGTGGACACGGCCGGGGACGCCATCGCGTCCGCCGTGGCGACGTTCGCAGCGCGATCCTGGCGCTGCTCGACGACCGGCCCATGCACGGCTACGAAGTGATCACCGAGCTCGACGAGCGCACCGGGGGGCGCTGGCGCCCGAGCGCCGGCTCGATCTACCCGACGCTTCAGCTGCTCGAGGACGAAGGACTGGTCACCGCCGAGGAGGTCGACGGTCGCAGGGTCTACTCGCTCACCGACTCGGGCAAGGAGGCCGTCCCGGACCGCACCGAGGGCCAGCGGCCCTGGGAGGAGGGCGACGAGGACTCGCCGCGCTTCGCGGTCCGCAGCGAACTGATGCGAACCATCGGCGCCGCCAAGCAGATCGCTCGCGGCGACGACGATGCACAGATGGCCAAGGCCGCGGAGATCCTCAAGGAGACCCGCCGCCAGCTGTACGGAATCCTCGCCGAGGAGTAGATGGACGCTCAGCCACCGAGGGTCCGCCGGGCGGCGGACTCGGTGGCGAACGTCTGCGCAACGCCGCGACGCCGCCCTCGCTGCCGAAGGCCATCACGAGGTCGGAGCCCTCGAACGGCTCGAGTGTGCGCCCGAGGCGCAGCAGATTGGTGCCGGGGTCGATGCTCACGTCACCAGTATCCTGCGATCCAGGGAGGGGTCTCAACCCACGACTTCAGAGGAGCCATGGCCGTAGCCACCGAGCAAGAGCAGACGACGTTCCAGGAGATGACCGACGAGCAGAAGGCCATCGTCGAGATGGTCCGAGACTTCGTCGACAAGGAGATCATCCCGAACGCCGAGGAGTTCGACCACGAGGACAAGTTTCCCGAGGCGATCGTCGAGCAGATGAAGGAGCTCGGCCTCTTCGGAGTGACGATCCCCGAGGAGTACGACGGCATGGGTCTCGACCTGACCACGTACGCGATGATCGTCGAGGAGCTCTCGCGCGGCTGGATCTCGATCTCCGGCGTCGTCAACACCCACTTCATCGGCTCCTACCTGCTGATGAAGTTCGGGACCGACGACCAGAAGCAGTACTTCCTGCCGAAGATGGCGACCGGCGAGATCCGCGCCGCGTTCTCGCTCTCCGAGCCCGAGGTCGGCTCCGACGTCCAGGGGATCAAGGCGACGGCGACGAAGGACGAGGACGGCAACTGGGTACTCGAGGGCCAGAAGATGTGGGTCACCAACGGTCTGGGCTCGAGCGTGGTCTTCGTGTTGATGAAGAACGATCCGAAGGCCGATCCGCCCTACAAGGGGATGACCTGCTTCATCACCGAGAAGGAGCCGTGGAAGGAGAAGAACGAGGGCGACTTCGCCGGCCTCGAGATTCCCCCGAAGATCAAGAAGATGGGCTACAAGGGCGTCGAGTCCACGGAGCTCGTCTACTCCGGCTACAAGTGCCCCCCGGAGCGGATCCTCGGCGGTGAGGAGGCGGGACTCGGCAAGGGCTTCTCGCAGATGATGGATGCGCTGGAGGTCGGGCGCGTCAACGTCGCCGCCCGCGGCGTCGGTATCGCCCAGCGCGCCCTGGAGCTCGCTCTGAAGTACAGCCAGGAGCGCAAGACGTTCGGCAAGCCGATCGCGCAGCACCAGGCGATCCTCTTCAAGCTCGCCGACATGGCGACCAAGATCGAGGCCGCCCGTCTCGTCACGCGCAAGGCGGCCCGGATGAAGGACGCCGGGCAGCGCTCGGACCTCGAGGCCGGGATGGCGAAGCTGATCGCCTCGGAGACCGGCAAGGAGGTCGTCGAGGACGCCTTCCGCATCCACGGCGGCTACGGCTACTCGAAGGAGTACGAGATCGAGCGGCTCTATCGCGACGCCCCGTTGCTCCTAATCGGGGAGGGAACCTCCGAGATCCAGCGGATGGTCATCGGCAAGAAGCTCCTGGAGCGCAACAAGATTTGAGCGCCGTCGCGCTGGTGACCGGCGCAAGCCGCGGCATCGGCGCGGAAATTGCGCGCCAGCTGGCGGCCGACCACGACTTCGTGGTCTTCGCGGGCGCCCGCGACCCGGATGACGTCGCGGAGGGCGAGCGGATCATTCCGATCGAGCTCGATGTCACCGATCAGGACGAGATCTATGCCGCCCTGGAGCTGATCGGCGAAGACCCGGGGCGGCTGGACGCATTGGTGAACAACGCCGGCGTCTACGGGGATCCGGTCGGCGCCGCCGACTATGACCTCGACCGCGCCCACGAGGTCCTGGAGGTGAATACATTCGGGCCGTGGCGGATGATCGAGGCCTTCCTGCCCCTCCTTCACCGCAGCGACCAGCCGCGGATCGTCAACGTCTCGAGCGGCGCCGGGCAGCTCTCCGACATGAACGGAGGCCGTGCCGCCTACCGGGTCTCGAAGGCGGCGCTCAACGCGCTCACCCGCACCCTCGCCTGGGACGAGGAGGACGTCAAGGTCAACGCGATGTGCCCGGGCTGGGTCCGCACCGACATGGGCGGGTCCTCCGCTCCCAAATCCGTCGAGGAGGGAGCCGACACAGCGGTCTGGCTTGCCACCCTGCCGGAGGACGGCCCGACGGGAGGCTTCTTCCGAAACCGCGAGGCAATACCTTGGTGAGATGGCCTCGACCCCAGATCTGATCGCGACCGCCATCGAGCGCTTCCAGTCCCAGGTCCCGGCACTGGCCCAGCTCAAGCTGGTCTTCGAGCTGGAGCTGCGCGGGAGGGGCGACGTCCAGATGTTCCGGGTCGAGGTCCCGGGGCCGAAGATCAGCAAGTCCGCCTCGACCGAGGACGCCCGGGTGACCGTCGAGATCACCCGGTCGGAGTTCAACCGGCTCGCCGAGGAGGGCACGGTTGACGACTATCGCCAGGCCTATGACGCCGGCCACATCAAGGTCACCGGCGACAGCAACATCCAGAAGCTGATCGCCCAGGTGATCGAGCGCCACGAGCAGCGGGTCCGGACCAAGAAGGTCCACCGCTAGATGCGAGGGTGCGCCGCAGCAGAGCGAGGCGCAACCCGTTAGATGGCGAAGCCGGGCATCGATCCCGCCCGGTTGGCAAGGCTCAGGGCCGCCACGCAGCTTCTTCACCGCCCCGTCTCCGCCAAGGATCCGGCAGAGATCGCCAGATCCATCGCCGGCGCCCAGGCACAGGACGTCTACGCCGGGCCGCTCACCTTCCGCTCCCGCAGCCGGACGCTGGCCGCCACCGACGTCACTCGTGCGCGCACCGAGGAGCGCTCGCTGCTCCGCACCTGGGTGATGCGGACGACGATTCACCTGATCCCGACCGACGACGCCGGCTGGTGGCTGCCGCTTTACGAGCCCGAGATCGAGCGCTGGTCGCGGCGGCGGCTCGAGCAGCTGGGCCTGCCCACGACGAAGCAGGACAAGGCGTTGCGGGTCGCCGCGAAGGCGCTCGCGGACGAGGGCCCGCTCACGCGCAGCGAGGTTCGCGAGCGGATCGAGGCGGCGGGGGTCGCCCTGAACACGCAGACCGGGATGCACATCGCCCTCACCGCCGTCGTCTCCGGGATCGCCTGCCTCGGGCCCGACAAGGGCAAGAGCACCTGCCTGATCCGCCGCAAGGACTGGCTCGACAAGCCGCCTCCGTTCGACCGCGGCAAGTCCCTCGCCGAGCTCGCCCGACGCTACCTGAGGGCCTTTGCGCCCGCCACCGACCGGGACTTCGCCTACTGGTCCGGGCTGCCACTCCGCGACGTGCGCGCGGGCCTGGAGTCGATCTCCGGCGAGATCCAGGAGGTGCGGGTGGGGGAGGACACGATGCTGGCGCCGCGCGGCGCTCTCCCGCGCCTCCCGGCGGCGGGCCAGGTCCGGATGCTCGGCAACTTCGACACCTACCTGCTCGGGTGGAAGGACCGCACCTTCTCGGTCACCGGCGAGCATGCGACGCACGTCAAGGAGGGGGGAGGAGGGTGGATCCGCCCGGTGATCGTCGAGGACGGCATCGTCGTCGGGGGCTGGCGGTCGGCCCGGAAGGGCAGCCGCCTCGAGATCACCCTGAATCTGCCGAAGAGCGAGCGCGAGCGGCTGAAGAAGAAGCTCGACGCCGAGATCGCCGACATCGCCCGCTTCGAAGGCATCGAGGCCACGGTCGCCTGACCCGGGTACCATCCCGCGCCGCACCATGGGAGGAGCCACAACGACTCAAGGAGACCGAACCTGACGATGAGCGATGAGAACCACCAGCTGACGACGGACCAGGCCGAGAGAGAGGCCTCGGGCGCCCACGAGTACGGCCGCTACCTGGAGGAGTTCGAGGTCGGGGCCGTCTACAAGCACTGGCCCGCCAAGACGGTGACCGAGTCCGATGACCACCTCTTCTGCCTGATCACGATGAACCACCATCCGCTGCACCTGAACGACGTGTACGCCTCTCAGTCCCAGCAGGGCCAGAACGTCGTGGTGGGGTCTCTCGTCTACTCACTCGCCCTCGGGATGTCGGTGAGCGACGTGTCCGGCAAGGCGATCGCGAACCTGGCGACCGAGGAGCTGACGCATCCCGCTCCCGTCTTCCACGGCGACACGCTCTTCTGCGAGTCGGAGGTGCTCGAGGTACGGCCCTCGGAGTCGAAGAAGGACCGCGGGGTCGTCAAGGTCCACACCCGTGTCTACAAGCAGGACGGGACGCTGGTCGCCGAGTTCAAGCGGGCCGTGCTGGTGCCGCGGAAGAACCCGGGCTAGCCGCGAGCCGCGCCAGCGCCTCGTCAGGGCTGACCGAGAGACGACGCAAGGTTCGCAGCAGCGTCATCTCGGCCTCGGCGACGGGCTTCAGGGCGTCGTCTGGCCCAAGCAGAACCTCCGGAGCGAGGTCGAACGCCTCCGCGAAGTGGATGTACACGTAGACGGGAGCATTGGCATAGCCGCGTTCGAGTCGTGAGATGAGACTCTGGGAGTAAGGACCTCCGCGCGGACGCCTGACGCTGTGGCGCAGCTTTTCCTGGCTCAGACGACGGGCCTCGCGGAGCCGGCGCAGCCGTGACCCAATCATCTCCGTATAGGGCGTCCGGTAGAAGAACTCCCAGCGCTCCTCCGGGTCGTCGTCCGGTTCGATCTGACGGTTCCACCGATCCATGGTCAGGCGATGTCTCCCCATACCAGCGATAAGGCTCGGGTGGCGATGTCTCTCCCCGGCCAAGCGCGCGCGGGCCCTTGCGTCACGGGACGTGGGCGCTTCGGACTCGCATATCCCGCTGGTGCATAACCGACTCGCAGTGCGAATCGGTGATTCCGAATCGACTAAGTCCCTCCCGGCGAAGCCCGGACCGGGCTAGTGCGCTTCGTCAGGCGCGTGTGCCGGCGGGCGTGACTCCTCCGCCAGCGAGGTGATCTCGAGCACGCCGCGGGAGGCTTCCTCGAGGACCTCCGTCGCCTCCTCGGCAGAGCGCGCGTAGAGCTCCACCAGCAGGTGGACGATGATCCGCTCCTCGTCGTGCTTGTGGAAGCGGACGTGGGTGAAGAACTCGCGGGTGCCCTGCTCGCCGAACGATCCGTAGGTGAGCGATTCCGCCGCCTCGGGACCGGAGCAGCTCTCGACCTGGTCCTGGTCCACCGTCACTGTGCAGGAGGCGACCCAGGGCGTGCCGGCCACCATCCGCTCCCAGCGGTCCTCGATGGGCACGACCTTGTCCTCGCGGATCGTCAGGTGCGGCTGGTCGTGCAGGCAGCGAAGGCACTGGACGACGGCCTCCTGGACCTCGTCCAGGCGCTCGGAAGGCTCGCCGGTCTCCGGGTCGACCCGCAGGATCGCGTCGTAGTGCAGTTGGACCTCGAGGTCCCGGGCCCAGCAGCGGTAGCAGCGGAGCCAGGAGCTGCGATCGCCGTTCAGCTCCGGTTCGCTCATCCGCTACGCGGGTTGCGCGGCGCGGTGGCGGTCGGCCACCAGCTCCGCGATCTCGCCCATGATCCGGTTGATCTCGAAGTCCTTAGGCGTGTAGACGCCGGCGACGCCGGCCTCGCGCATCGCCGCTGCGTCGACAGCGGGGATGATCCCGCCGACGACCACCGGAATGTCCGCGCCGTCGGCGTGCAGGAGCTCGACCACCCGGGGGACGAGCTCGCGGTGGGAGCCGGAGAGGATCGAGAGCCCGACGACGTCCACGTCCTCCTCGACCGCCGACTTCGCGATCTGCTCGGGGGTGAGGCGGATGCCCTGGTAGATGACCTCCATGCCGACGTCGCGGGCGCGGACGGCGATCTGCTCGGCGCCGTTCGAGTGCCCGTCGAGGCCCGGCTTGCCGACCAGGATCCGGATCGGGTGCCCAATCTCATCCGAGACCGCGGAGACTCGCTCGCGAACGCCGGCCAGCAGGTCGCCGTTGACCGATCCACCCCCGGCGGCCTCCGAGACGCCGGTGGGCGCCCGGTAGTCGCCGAAGACCTCGCGCAGTACGCCGGCCCATTCACCGGTGGTCGCGCCTGCCTTGGCCGCTTCGATGGTCGCCGGCATGATGTTGGCGCTCTCGTCGCGTGCGGCCTCGGCGAGCTTCTCCAAGGCAGCATCGACGGCGGACTGGTCGCGTTCGGCCTTCCACTCCTCGAGCGCGGCGATCCTCTCGCGCTCGACCTCCGGATCAGGGGTGAGGATGCCGCCGTCCTCGCCGGTGGTCAGTGGCGAGTCCTCGGACTCGGTGAACTTGTTCTGGCCGACGACCGTGGTCTCGCCGCGCTCGATCTTGGCGATCCGCTCGCGGTTTGACTCGACCAGGCGGGCCTTCATGTAAGGAACGGCCTCGACGGCGCCGCCGCGCTCGGCGACCTCCTTCATCTCGGCGTCGGCTCCAGAGGCGAGCTCGTCGACCAGGCCGTCCATGACCACGGACCCCTCGAAGATGTCGGGGTAGTCGAGCAGGTCGGTCTCGTTGGCGAGGATCTGCTGGATGCGGAGGCTCCACTGCTGATCCCAGGGACGCGGGAGGCCGAGGGCCTCGTTCCAGGCGGGGAGCTGGATCGCGCGGGCGCGGGCGTCGCGTCCGAGGGTGACGGCGAGCGCCTCGAGCACGATCCGCGGGACGTTGTTCTCGGGCTGGGACTCGGTCAGGCCGAGCGAGTTGACCTGGACGCCGTAGCGCAGGCGCAGGAACTTCGGCTCCGTGACGCCGTAGCGGTTGCGGCCGATCTCCTCCCAGAGCCGGCCCATCGCCCGGAGCTTGGCGTGCTCCTCGACGAAGCGGACACCGGCGTTGACGAAGAACGAGATCCGGCCGAAGACCTTGGGGAAGTCCTTGTCTGCGACCTGACCGCGTGCCTTGACCTCGTCGAGGACGGCGATCGCGGTGGAGAGCGCGTAGGCGGTCTCCTGGACCGGAGTGGCTCCGGCCTCCTGCAGGTGGTAGGAGCAGACGTTGATCGGGTTCCACTTCGGGATCTCGTTGACCGTGAACGCGACGGTGTCGGCGATCAGCCGCATCGAGGGTCCGGGCGGGAACGCGTAGGTGCCGCGGGAGAGGTACTCCTTGATGATGTCGTTCTGCGTGGTCCCGGCGAGCGCGGCGCGCTCGACGCCGTTCTCCTCGGCGACCGTCGCGTAGAGGGCGAGCAGCCATGCGGCCGTGGCGTTGATCGTCATCGAGGTGTTCATCTCGCCGAGCGGGATGCCGTCGAAGAGCGTGTGCATGTCGCCCTTGTGGACGATCGAGACGCCGACCTTGCCGACTTCGCCCCGCGCCAGCTCGGCGTCCGGGTCGTAGCCGGTCTGCGTCGGCAGGTCGAAGGCGACGGACAGCCCGGTCTGGCCCTTGGCGAGGTTCTTGCGGTAGAGCTCGTTGGAGCGCCGGGCGTCCGAGTGGCCCGCGTAGGTGCGCATGACCCAGGGGCGGTCCCGCTCGGGGAGGCGGTGCTCGCTCATGGGTCTAATGGTAAGTGCCTCGTAAATCCCACAGCGCACGACCGCTCCGACGGGGCCTGATGGGTGTTCTTGCAATTCCCGGTACGCCTCACGGCTACTCTCACGCGCGCATGCGAACGAAGCTCACAGCACTCGTCGTCACGGCCGCCGCCCTCGCGGCGGGCGCCGCCGCGGACGCGGCCCCGATTCCAGTCGTGACCTACACGTTCCAGAGCCAGGACGACGTGAACGCCTTCCAGAAGGTGCTCGGCACCAGCTGCAAGCGCAAGTGGGCCGGCAATCAGGCGCTCGGCATCGGGGTCGGCAACAACACGAACTCTTGTGCCTACCGCACTTCGGTCGTGGCTGACTCGAGCGATCAGTACGCCGACCAGGGAATGGTCGCCACGGTCACGGCCGCCGGCGGCACCCCGAAGCTGCAGAAGAAGACCTTCGTGGGCGTCGGCGTCCGGCGCAGCGACAACGCCGGCTACGTGCTTCGCATCCTGCCGAGCGCCCACAAGTGGCAGTACCTCCGCGATCCGAAGGGCGCGGCCCCGGCGAAGCTCGAGGCTTCGGGCAGCGGCAAGTTCATCAAGGTCGCCGCGAAGCCCAACGTGATCGCGATTCGCGCCTTCTCCTTCGGCGGCAACTCCACCAGCGTGATTGCGTCGGTGAACGGGAACAGCGTCGTCTCGAGCACGGATTCGGGCGCGGATCAGCCCGACGGGCGCCAGACGACGGTGATCGCCGGGGCCAAGGGATCGGGCGCGGGCACCGGGATCACGGGCATTTTCGACAACGTCATGGTCCAGGTTCCGAACCCCTTCTAGGGGCACGGAATTTCCCCGTAGCCCCGGCGCGATCCTCTACCTTCAGCCGCGTGGCAACGACCACGGTTGAACGCCCCAAGACGGCCGGTCCCGGTGGGGGATTGGGCGGGAATTGGCTCGTGATCGTCCTCAACGACGACCACAACACCTTCGATCACGTCGCGAAGACTCTCTCTCGCGTGATCCCCGGCGTCTCGCTCGATGGCGGCTACCGGTACGCCGACGTGATCCACAGCCGTGGCAGGGCCGCCGTGTGGACGGGCCCGCGCGAGCCCGCCGAGCTCTACTGGGAGCAGCTGCAGGCAGCCGGACTGACGATGGCGCCGCTCGAGCAGCACTAGCTACTTCTTGGGGGAGTCCTGCACCACCGTGTTGTTCCCCGGCCCGCCGTTCAGGCGGTCCTTGCCGGGGCCGCCGATCAGCTGATCGGGCCCCGGGCCTCCGGAGAGGCGATCCATCCCGGCGCCGCCCCCCAGCAGGTCCGCACCGGCCCCGCCGACCAGGACGTCATTGCCGGCGTTGCCGCTGAGCAGGTCGTCGTCGGCTCCGCCGTTGAGCTTGTCGTTGCCCGAGTTGCCGAGCAGGATGTCGCGGCCGGCGCCGCTCCCGCCCGAGTCGTTGCCGCTGCCGCCCTGCAGGCTGTCGCGGAATCGGCCACCCGTCATGCGGTCATCGCCCGGCCCCGCGAGCACGAGGTTGAACGCGGACGCCCCGCCGGCGTAGTGGTCGCTCCCGAGTCCGAGATCCGCTGCCGCGCCGGTGCCATGGCCGAACCCGCCCGGCAGGTCGCGCTGGGCGAAGCCTGCGTCCGGACCGACGCCCGAGAGATCAACGCGGTCGTTCCCGCTGCCGGTCACCGCATCGACCTCCGAGACCCTCGAGCAGGCGATGGCGCCCGTCCGCGGATCCTTGCCGTTCACCTTGACCGCTCCCGCCCGGCAGACGACGGCGATGTGGTCGGAGCCCTTGCCCCCGGCGACGGTGAGGAGGCTGCCGCTGACCGAGGCGCTCACCTTGGCCTGGGCGATGCCCGGGCCCGCGAGAAGCGCCGCCGCGATCGCGGTGGGAAGAGCAAGGCGCAGGCATGGAGAGGAGAGCTTTGGCACGGGCAATGAAGGAACACCGGGAGCATCGCGAAGTAGCTGAGTCGGCGCGTTGCGGGGCGAAATCTGGGCTCTCCTGCCTTGGTGTCCATATGGAGCACCAGGACAGGAGCGTCGATGAGCTGATCGCCGAAATCGCCGGACGCTCACACGGTGTCGTGACCCGGAAAAGCCTGCTGGGCAAGGGGGTGTCTCGTCAGCACATCAGGAGGCGTCTCGAGCGGGGCTCCCTGATCGCGGTCCATCGCGGCGTCTACCGAGTGGGACATCAGGCCCCGAGCACCGAGGCGCGATATCTCGCCGCAGTCCTGGCGTGCGGCGGTGGGGCGCTCTTGAGTGGCCGCCCCGCCGGGCACCTCTGGGGACTGCTCAAGGGCTCGCCACCCCCTCCGGAGGTTCTGGCCCCGACCGAACGTCGGGTTGATGGGATCAACACTCGTCGTGCCCGGCCGCTTCATGCCAAGGATGCGACAGATCGGCGCGGGATCCCGGTCACCACCGTTCCTCGGACCCTCGTTGACCTGGCCGGCGTCCTCCCAGAGGCTTCCCTGGCGCGCGCCTGTCATGAGGCGGAGGTGCTCTACCGGACTACGCCGGGCGAGGTCGAGGCGGTGCTCGCCCGACTGCCCAGCAGCTCCGGCGCGCACATTCTTCGCCGCATCCTTCATGGCGAGGTACGCGTGAGCCTCAGCAGGCTCGAGGAGGACTTCCTTGCCCGCCTTTGCGAGGCCCATCTACCGCTGCCCGAGACAAATCGGCCCGCCGGGGGACGCCGGGTCGACTGCCGCTGGCCGGAATACCGGCTCACGGTCGAGCTTGACAGCTACCGCTATCACGGCTCGCGTCACGCCTGGGAGGCCGATCGGCGACGGGAGCGCGAGGCCTACGCCCGGCGCGACGAATTCCGCCGCTACACGTGGGCCGACGTCTACGAGGATCCACGCCTCATGCTGCGCGAGCTACGGACCCTGCTCCGAAACGCTCCTGCCTAAGTGTTCATATGGAACACCAGAGCGGGAGACCCGAGGCCAACGCCGGGCCCGCCGCCCCTTCATTGCCGGTTTCCGCCCTAGCTCCGGCGAGCGCTACCCGCCCGCGATCAGCGCGTGCCAGACCGGCAGGAGGGGCTTGTTGTAGTAGTTGACCGCCTCCTCGCGCAGGATCGCGATCTCGTCCGAGTACCAGTAGCGCTCGAAGTCCTCGCGCACCTCCCAGATCGAGGCCTGGCGGAAATGAAGCGGGTCCTCGACGTTGCGGGTAAGGGACCAGCCCTTCGCTCCGAACGCCATCACCCGGGCGGCGCCTGGCTCCCAGATCTCGTACCAGCGCTCCGCCCGGAATGGGTGGATGTGCCAGTCGATGTAGACGACGTCGATCGCCTGCGTGCTGGACGGCTGCTCCCAGGTGCCCTGCGCAGCCTCCTGCGCACTCATGCGCCCACCTCCAATCTACGGCGGGCGCTCACGCGCCCACCTCCGCCCGGATTGCGCCGGGGCCGTCCTCGGTCTTGCCCTCGTCCTCGCTCTCCGCCCCAACGAGAATGGAGATCTTCCCGAGATGCTTGTTCTCATGGAGCAGCTGATGTGCGTCGGCGACGCCCTCGAAGCCCATTACCCGCCAGAGCACCGGCTGGATCTTGCCCTCGGCCATCAGCTGGTTCGCCCGCATGCACTCATATGCATTGGCGAAGTGCGAGCCGATGATCTGCTTCTGGCGCATCCACAGGTAGCGGACGTCGAAGTCGAGCGTGTAGCCCGAGGTCGCGCCGCAGATGACGACCTTGCCGAACGGCTTCACAACGAGGACAGACGTGGGGAACGTCGCCTGGCCGACATGCTCGAAGACGAAGTCGGGCGAGTCGCCGAGGATCTCCTTGACCCTCTTGGCGAACCCCCGCGACTCCTTGAAGCGGGCCTTCTCCTGCTCGGGCGTCTCGTCCCCGGTGCGCATCATTCCCGAGAACTCGTTGCGGTTGATGAAGTCGACCGCGCCGAGGCGCTTGACCAGCTCGCCCTTCTCGTCGGATGAGACGACGCCCACGGCGTTCGCCCCGGCCGCCTTGCAAAGCTGGGTGGCGAAGACGCCGAGCCCCCCGGCAGCGCCCCAGATCAGCACGTTGTGGCCGGCCTGGAGCTTGCACTGGTCCATCAGCATCCGGTAGGCGGTGAAGTAGGTGAGGCCGTAGGCCGAGGACTCGGCCCAGGAGAGGTTGGCCGGCTTGGGCAGCAGCTGCTGCGCCTGCACCTTGGTGAACTGGGCGAAGGAGCCCCAGGTGGTCTCGTAACCCCAGATCTGCTGGCTCGGGGCGGCGAGCGGGTCGAGCCCGTGGACCTCGACGTCCTCGTAGGAGGCCTGGTTGCAGTGGATCACGACCTCGTCGCCGGGCTTCCACTTGGTGACGCCCTCGCCGACCTTCCAGACCACGCCGGAGGCATCGGAGCCGCCGATGTGGTGGCCGTACTCCTCGTGGTCGCCGTAGCCGAATACCGAGACGGGCTTGCCGAGGGCGGCCCAGACGTTGTTGAAGTTGACTCCGGCCGCCATCACGCGGACGATGACTTCGAAGGCGCCGGGCTGCGGCACCTCGATCTCCTCCACCTGGAAGGCGTCCTTGGGCTCGCCCTCGCGCTCGGGGCGGATCACCCAGGCGGCCATCTTCTCGGGCAACTCGCCCGGCTGGACATCGAGCTTGGATACGTCGGCGATCTCTACGGCCAATGTGACTCCCGCGTTGGTTGGTCCTGACGTCCGGATCGTATTCAACGGACGTCAGGATGGCGTCCGCCACCCCGACTACGTTGAAAAGTCGATGGAAGCCTCCGAGAAACCCCAGCTGCCCCTCGAGCCCGGCGCCTCGGACGGCGCCGTTCGTGCGATCGGCGACCGCCTCGTGATCGAGCGCCTCGAGGTGAACGACGCGGGCGCGGCTCGGGTCGTCCAGGAGCAGGTCCGCGAGGGCCACCAGCCCGCCGAGACCGTGACCAGGGCGATCGAGATCGGCGCGCGCGTGATCGAGAGCGAAGGCACGGCCGCGAACGTGGATTACGTCAAGGCGGAGCTCGAGCGCCAGCTCTCCCCGCTCGCCGAGCGGCTCGGCAGCGTGATCGAGGTGGGCCAGGAGGAGTTCGTCGAGCGGCTCGCTAGCAGCTTCGACAAGGAGCGCAGCGGGTCCGTCCAGCAGCAGATCCGGGAGCTGCTGACGGCCGCGATGGAGCATCAGCGCACCCAGCTGGCGCGACAGTTCTCGGCCGAGGACGGGGCCAATCCGCTCGCGGACTTCAAGGCAGGGGTGGTCCGGGCCGTGAAGAGCTCTCAGGAGGCCCAGCACCTCGAGCGCGCCGAGGACCGCAAGCGAATCGAGGCGATGACCGCGGAGCTGACCGCGCTGCGGGAACGGTTGAGCGCCAAGGAGGAGCTCGAGGTCGAGCAGGCCCGCGGCACGGCGAAGGGACGCGACTTCGAGACCAGGGTCCACGAGGTGATCGACGGGATCGCCACAGCGCGTGGTGACGCCGCCCACCATGTCGGCGATCGGGCGGCCGAGACTCGCGGCAAGAGGGGCGACATCGTCGTCGAGATCGGCGCCGGGGCCGGCCCGGCGCTCGCGAAGATCGCCTTCGACCCCAAGGACAGCCAGCTCACCCGGCCGAAGGCCTGGGAGGTCCTGAACGGCTCGCTCGACGACCGCGGTGCCGACTACGCGGTCCTCGTGGTCGCGAGCGAGGAGAACGTGCCCGCTAAGACCCAGAGCCTCGTCGAGTACGAGGGCAACAAGCTGATCGTCGCCGTCGACCGGGAGGAGCCCGAGGCCTACATCCTGGAGACGGCCTATTGCATGGCCCGTGCTCGGGCGCTGGCGGCGAGAAGGGACGAGCTCTCCCTGGACGCGCCGGCCATGAAGGATGCGATCGACGAGACGCGCCGTGCGCTCGAGTCGCTGAAGACGGCGCGGCAGGCGCTGACCGGCATGCGCAAGAACGCCGACAGCATCGAGACGGCGCTGGGCGTCATGGAGGAGGGCGCCAAGACGGCGCTGGCACGCGCGGACAGCCTGATCGCTGACGCACTGGACGGAGTGGCCTAATGGACACCCGGGCATTCCGTCCACGGATCAGGGTGACCGATCATGGCGCGCAAATCGTGGGACGAAATGGCCTATAGAGCCAATATGGAAGCGTCCGAAAATATGGTGCCGCCGGTCGATTGGAGCGGTAGGCATGCCCAAAACGGAATCCAGCCGGGGCGCGTCGCACAGGCACTTGGATCCGACCAGTACGCAGCCGGCCTGACCCGGCTGGAGCTGATGCTCACTGCCGTCCTCCCCCGCCTGGTGGGAGAGCAGCCGCGCCAAGACCGGCAGGTCTAGGGCAGCAGCAGGTCGTTCCGGCCGGACGGCCGCTCGGGGCCTACGGTGAAGTTGAAGGGCCGCAGGGCGATGCCGTTGACGCTCGCCTCGTAGTTCCCGGTCTTCAGGTCGACCTTCAAGGTGTCGGCGTCTCCCGGTCCGATCTCGTTGCCGTCGGCGCTGACCGGGCCGTGAATCGCCAGGCTCCCCGTCTTGTTCGTGAGGTTGGCGACGGTGAGGTTGACCAGGCCGGCGCCGAACTCCTTGGGTGAGACGACGACGCCGGCGGGCGCGATCTTCACGCTGACCTCCGCCGGGACCGGCGGGCGGGGGTCGTTGTTGAAGTCGTTGCGGCCACAACCGGCGACGACAAGCGCGACCAACAACGTGGCCAAGAGCAGCGCTCTGCCCCTCCTCCGCAGCATGCGCCGAGGAATCTAGCCGAACCGAGGGACAGGCCGCTGCAGTGGCTCAGGCGCCGAAGGGAAGCTCGACCACCTCGGCGGTGGTGGAGCCCGCACCGACGGTGAGCTGCTCGCCTATCTCCGCCTCGCGCCGGACGATCGCCAGCGCGATCGCGCCGTGAGCGGGGGAGAGGCAGGCCGTCCCGATCGTGCCCACGTCCCGGTCACCCAGGCGGAGCTGATCGCCGGGGGCCGCGGGGCCGCTCAGACGAAGACCCCTGAGCGCGCGGTTCGGCTTGCCGCGGTAGTGGAGGCGGGCGACCGGCTCCTGGCCGATGTAGCAGCCCTTCTCGAAGTTGACGGCGCGCTCGACGATGCCGGCCTCCGCCGGCATGTGCTCGGCGCTCATCTCGAGCCCCAATCTGGGTCTGCCGGACTCCACGCGGATGACCTCTGCGGCGTCGTCGCTCACCTGCACCGCGCCGGCCGCGGCCAGGGCGCTCTCAATGGCCGGCGCGTCCTCGGTCCTGACGATCAGGTCGATGCCGAGGTCGGTGGCGACGCCGAGCACGTCGGTTCCGTCCCACTGGCGAAAGCGCTGGGCGTGCTCGGGGCCGAGCCCCTCGAAGCCGGAGAGCTCGCCGGAGCGGGGGCCGATCACTGAGACGACGGCCCAGTGCTCGGTGACGTCCTCGATTTCGACCTCCCTGCCGATGCTGTACATCCGCAGGTGCCTGAGCACGCCCTCCGCCGAGCCGGGTTCGAGGTCCAGCCAGAGGCCCCCGTTCTCGAGGTGCAAGACCCGCATGTCGGCCTCGAGGTGGCCCTTGCGGTTGAGCAGCGCTGCGTAGCAGCCCTGCTCGGGCTCGAGCCCCTCGATGTCGTTGGTCAGCTGTCCCTGCAGGTACTCGGCGGCGTCGGGGCCCTTGACCAGGAGGACAGCCCGCTCGCGGACGAGGAACCCTGCCTCCTCGCGGAGGGCCCTGTACTGCCCGTCCAGCTCCACCTGCGCAGCGGCCTCGGTCACGGGCCGATTGTAGGTCTCGGCCGGATCCGGCCTCCTGGGCTGGGCGCAAGGGAAAGAAGTTAGTTATGCCTAACTTCCGAATTCGTATGTGCTTCAATGCCGGACGATGGCGGCCCAGGCCCACAACGCGCATCGGAAGCGCCGGACCAACGAGGGCGCCGAGAACTACGCGAAGGCCATCTACGAGCTGCAGGCGCGCGAGCCGGATGGGGTGGGAACGACCGCCGTGGCGCAACGCCTCGGGGTGACGCCGGCGTCCGCATCCGGAATGCTCCGGCGCCTCGCCGACGAGGGAGTCGTCGAGTACGCGCCCTATCGGGGAGCTCGCCTGACGCCCGACGGCGAGCGCATCGCGCTGGAGGTGATCCGCCACCACCGCCTCATCGAGCTCTTTCTTGCCGAGGTCCTCGGGATGCCTTGGGACCGGGTGCACGAGGAGGCGGAGGTCCTGGAGCACCACATCTCCGAGGAGCTGGAGGAGCTGATCGCGGCGAAGCTCGGCGAGCCGGCGCTCGATCCGCATGGCGACCCCATCCCGGATCGAGACCTGTCGATCAGCGCCGAAGACTCCGTTCCGCTCCTGGAGCTCGACCCGGGCGAGGAATGTGTCTTCACCCGCGTTTCCGACAGTGACGCCTCGATGCTCCGCTATCTCGCCGAACGCGAGATCCAGCCTGGCGCGGCAATCACCGTCAAGGGCAGGGAGCCCTTCGGCGGCCCGGTGATGATCGAGATCGCGGGACGCACCCATCCGCTCGGGCCGGAGCTGGCGGCGAGCATGAGGGTGCGTCAGAGGACGGCGAGCCAATGAGCGAGCAGGAGCTCTCGGCAGGCGAGGAGGACGTTGGGCTTGTAGAGCCCGTGCCGGGCGAGCTTTCGGCGCCGCCGGAGCCGGGGGGCGGCCTGGGCGGCTTCGAGGACGTTCTCCCCGAGGACGTCCTCCCCGGAGAGGCGGCCGTCAACCGGGCGGCGCGGCGATCGCTCGACGGCCATTCCCGTGGCCTGATGCGGGTCTGGCCGTTCCTCGGCCCGGCCTTCATCGCCGCCGTCGCCTACATCGACCCGGGTAACTTCGCCACGAACATCGCGGGTGGTGCGAAGTTCGGCTACCTGCTGCTCTGGGTGGTCCTCGGGGCGAATCTGATCGCGATGGTGGTGCAGACCCAATCGGCGAAGCTCGGGATCGCCACGGGCAAGAACCTGGCCGAGGCCTGCCGTGACACGTTCTCCCGCCGGACCTCGATCGGGCTCTGGCTCCAGGCCGAGGTCGTTGCGGCGGCCTGCGACATCGCGGAGGTGGTCGGCGCCGCCCTGGGTCTCAACCTGCTCTTCGGAATCCCGCTGTTCCCGGCGGGCCTCCTGGCCGGTGTGGGCGCCTTTGCGATCCTCGGGCTCCAGCAGAAGGGCTTTCGCCGGCTCGAGGCGGGCATCGTGGTGATGGTCGGCGTGGTCGTGCTGGCCTTCGCCTTCGAGGTCTTCGAGTCGCATCCGGACGGCGGACAGGTTGCGCTGCACCTGTTCAAGCCCGGGTTCGCCGGTACCGAGAGCGTCCTGCTCGCCACCGGGATCATCGGCGCGACGGTGATGCCGCACGTGATCTATCTGCACTCGGCCCTGACGCAGCGCCGGATCGTCGGTCGCGACGAGAGCGAGAAGCGGCAGATTCTGCGGTTCGAGCGGGTCGACGTGGTGATCGCAATGGCACTCGCAGGCGCCGTGAACCTCTCGATGATGATCATGGCCGCCGCGCTCTTCAATGGCAGCGGGCTGGCTGGGATCGACACCATCGACGGTGCCTTCGACGGCCTCAAGCAGCTGGTCTCGCCCGGCGCGGCAACGATCTTCGGCATCGCGCTGCTGGCATCCGGCTACGCCTCATCCTCGGTCGGGACTATGTCCGGCCAGGTGGTGATGCAGGGGTTCATCCGGCGCCGGATCCCGATCTTCCTGCGTCGGGCGATCACCCTGGCGCCGGCGCTGGTCGTGCTCGCGATCGGCATCGACCCGACCGACGCGCTGGTCGGCAGCCAGGTCGTCCTGAGCTTCGGGATCCCGTTCGCGCTCGTCCCGCTGGTGATGCTCACCCGCAGGCCCGACCTGATGGGCGGGCTCGCAAACCCGCGCTGGCTGACCGCCATCGCCTCGGTGCTCTCCGCCCTGATCATCGCCCTCAACGTCTTCCTGCTCGAGCAGGTCTTCATCGGATAGCGGCCACAAGGCCGCTCCACTTTGGAGCGAAGGGCAAAGCCCGAAGCGACTTGTATTAGGCGGTTGCACGTGGCCGCGACTGATGGCGAAGCCGTCCCCGATACCCTGCCCAAATGGCGCTGGCACAGGACTTCGAGGCGGTCATCGACACCCTTCCGGACGACTGGACGGACCTCGAGCTCGATCTGCGCATCGCCGACGAGACGCGCTACGTGGACGCCGCGGTGATTCTGTCGCTGATCAACGCGCAGCCCTACTCGCGTGCCGACTGGCACTGGAGAATCAACGTGGCGCACCGGTTCGGACATGCCGCCGCCGCTGAGACCGTCCTCGGAGCACTCAGCAAGCTCGACCGGGAGGGGATCACGGGCGAGATGCGGGTGCGCGACGCGCAGGAGGGACGCGCCGAGGTCGTGCAGATGTGGGGCCGCCCGGAGAGCGTCCGGCGTGACTTCCGGCGCCGCCGCAGCCTCTAGCTAGACGAACCGCTCCCGGTCGGGGACCCGGAAGAAGGACTGGATGACCGAGGCCAGCTGGTTGGCGATGATGCGGGCCCGGTTCATCTCGGTTCGGGTCCACGGGCGCTCCTCCTGGCACATCGCCTCGACGATGCCGAGGCTCTCACCGCGGTGGACGACAGGAACGATCAGCATAGTCCGGTAGCCGAGCGAGAACATCAGCTCGACCTCCCGGTGGTCGCCCCGCGGGTCACCCACCATCACCTGCGCGGACTCCTGGCGCTCGAGCACCCGGCGGGTCGTCGCGTACTCCTCCACGGAGAAGAACTCCTCCTCCGGCTGATTCCCGCTCTCGGCGAGTGTCTCGACCACTCCCATGTCCTGGTGCCAGTGGGAGAGGGCGACCTTGTCGGCGTGGAGCTCCCCGGCGATCAGGTCGAGGGCGCTGTTCAGATCGGATCGGGTCCGGGCGTTCGCCAGGCGGGCGCTCAGGTGCTCCAGCCGACGGTCGCCGGCGGAGATCGTCGGGGTGTTGCCCCCGGGCGTCGAGACGAGAGCCTTCGCGAGCGCGCTCCGGCAAGTTTCGGCCGCGGGAGGGGAGACCTGGCTCCACGGCGGTGCAGGGCGCCCGATTGCATACCCCTGTCCCCAGGGCACGTCGAGGTTGGCGAGAACCTCGATGTCGTCGTGATTCTCGATTCCCTCCGCGCAGACCGTGGCGCCGACGCGACGGGCGAAGCGAACAAGCGATTCGACCAGGGCCATCCGCACCGGGTCGGAGTGGATCGCTCGCGTCAGCTCGAGGTCGAGCTTGACGATGTCGGGGCGGACCCACATGACCTGCTTCAGTCCGGCGTACCCGGCTCCGGCATCGTCGATGGCGATCCTCGCACCTCGCTCCCGGAGCTGAGCCAGAGAGTTCGCGAGCAGGCTGTCGCCGACGTAGACCTCGTGCTCGGTTAGCTCGATGACGACGTCGGAGAGGTCGTCCGGCAAGACGCTCTTCACCACTTCGGTGGACAGAGCCGAGGGGCTGACGTTGACGGCGAGGTGCGTCCCCGGCGCACGGCCGATCGCCTCGAACGCCGCCTTGATTGCCGCCGCCTCGAGCTGCGGGCCCAGGCCGCATGCGTTGGCCTGTGCGAACCAGGTCGATGGGGGGCGCTCAGGCGCGTCTGGGAAGCGGGCCAGGGCCTCGTAGCCGATCAGCCGGCCGGTGGTGAGGGAGGCGACGGGCTGGAAGAGGGGCTGGATCGCGCGCTCGGTGAGGATGCGCTCGATCTCCGAGCGCTGAGGCGCATCGCCGCTCAGACGCACATGATCGGGATCGAAGCGCCGGGTCCTGGCCTTGCCCGATCGCTTCGCCCAGTAGAGCGCACCCTCGGCGAGCTGGACCAGCGCGCCGGCGTTGTCCGCGTCAACCGGGTAGATGGCGACGCCGGCCGAGCAGGTGAGCTCGGATCCCGCGGGTGAGAGATGGGCGACGGCCGTCCGCATCCGCTCGGCGATCTCCTGTGCGGCCTCGGGGCCCGTGCCGGGCAGGATCAGGGCGAACTCCTCGCCGCCCGTTCGAGCGGCGATGTCCCCGCGCCGGACCGACTTGCGCAGCTGGGAGCTCACACCCTGCAGCACGCTGTCCCCGAAGGGATGGCCGTGCATGTCGTTGACGGCCTTGAAGTCGTCGATGTCGAGGGCGACCAGGGCGACCGATTCGTGCTTCGCTGCCGCGCGCTGCAACTCGCCGCGAAGCGCCTGTTGGAAGCCGCGGTGATTGATCAGGCCCGTGAGCGTGTCCGTCGCGGCGAGGTCGCGGAGCTCCGCCTGCTGGCGGTAGAGCATCAGCGTGAGGCCGAGCGTGAGCAGCATCCCGACCGCGCTGACGATCGCGAGCTCGATTTCGCCACGTGAGATCGCCGGGCCGAAGATCGCGCCCCAGAGCAGGGAGAAGCCGATGGCAGCCCAAGGCACCATCCGGCGATAGGAATGCCGGGGTTGGGGAAATCGCCCCACGGCAGCAAGTATCGGAACGCACGTCCTGGGCTATATCCCTCATTTTTGGTCAAATGGCCAGCTTGGACGCATGACTCCGACGCCTCCACAGACCTGAATCGATGGCCCGGATCGCCGCCCTGGTGCAGGATCTGATGCTCGGCAGCCGCGTGCGGACATCGCTCGAGGCAAGCGGGCACGAGGTGCAGCAGGACACCGAGCTCCCGGACGAGCTCGATGGGATCGATCTCGTCGTAGCCGATCTCGACCTGGTGCCGCCGGAGCGCCTCGGCGAGCTGGGCGTCCCGGTGATCGGCTTCTACCAGCACACGGACGTGCAGACGAAAACCCGCGCCGAAGAGGCCGGTTTGGCGATGGCCGTGCCGCGAAGCCGGATGGTCAGGGAGCTACCCGACCTCGTGGAGCAGACACTCAGCTGAAGTTGGCGGGTTCCTCACCCATACGGTGAGAAACTCGCCAAGTGGCGTCTTCAGTCGCCCAAACGCGACCGCGCCAGAACGGCTACGGGCAGCGGCGAACCGGCTTGCACGCGGGAAGCGTCGCCGGCGGCGATCAGGTCATTCGTTCGTGCCCAGCCAGCCAGGCTGCGCGTCGACCGGAGAAAGCGCGGAGCTGGGCACCGGCTCCTGTGGGCCGCTTCGGCACGGAGCGAAGGCATGTCGGCGGCCAGGAGCGCATCGAATTGCCGCTCTTCGTCGCGGCGTCGAGCCCATCACTGAGCCGAGTAGGTCGTCGAGCGCCGACTGCGGGTCGTGGTTGAGGGGGTCGGAATAGGCGCGGCTGTAGTGCCTGATCGAGCGCGCCATCGGGGGCGAGTCCAAGTCGTCCGGATGACGTGGCGACCACCAGCTCCGGGTAGCATGGAGCGCCGAAAGCGTCAACCCGGAACTCCCGGATCGGGACGCCCTGCTGCTGGAGTTCCACGCCCTCCGCGTTCCAGAACGCCGTGGCGGCGTCGACCTTTCCAGCTGCCAGGTCGGCAACGGCGTTGAAGCCGATCGTCACGCGATGGACGATCGAGGGATCGACTCCGCCAGAACGCAAGACGGTGTCGAGCACCGCGTCGTCGGACGGAACTCCGGTGACGCCGATCGTTTTGCCCACCAGGTCGGCGGGTGTCCGGATCTCGTTCGGATCTCGCGGCGATCACCGAGGCCAGCGGCCGCTGCACGATCGCGGCGAACGCGACTATGTTCAGGCCCCGCTCGCGCGCGATGGCGAAGTCGTTGATGTCCATCACCGCGAAGTCGGCGCGGCCCGTCTCGAGCAGCTTGGCGCTGTCGGCGCGTGCTCGAGGGCTCCCGGATCGTGAGGTCGATCCCCAGTCGTTGAACGTACCGCTGGCCTGCGCGGCGTAGATGCCCGAGTGCACTGCGTTCGGCTGGAAGTCGAGGACCAGGGTCGCGCCACTTGGCGCGCCCGGTTCAGCGCCGCCCCCTCCGCAGCCCGCGAGGGCAGTACCGAGGAGCGCGGCCGCCAGCAGCGCGGCGACTCGTCTCATCCGGAGCGGACCCTATCCCTAAGCCGCGTATAAAGGTTTGGCCGGGGTCTCGACGCGGCCGCAAATGCGGTTAGACTGCGCGCCGCTCCACACCGGTGGGGCATTTTATTTCGGCAGCTACGAGGAGGTCACTTCAAGTGCAAGATCGAGGTCTAGCGGCGTACATCGCTGAGCTGGTCGGGACGCTGCTCCTGGTCTTCTTCATCACGAGCGTCGTTGTGCTCTATGTGGCCACCGGCCAGAACTCGCAGTTCGGTTCGGACTTCGCGGTCGTCGGGCTCACCCACTTCCTCCTGCTGTTCTCGCTGATCATCAGCATCGGCGTGGCGAGCGGCGGGCACTTCAACCCGGCGGTGACCGCGGCCTTCATCGCGATCCGCCGAATCGACCCGATCGATGGCCTCGTCTACATCCTCGCTCAGCTCTCGGGCGGCGTGCTCGGCGCGCTGCTGACCAAGGCATTTCTTCTCGACGAGGGCCGTGCCTCCGACTACGGGACCCCGAAGGTCAGCGCGCTGCTGGCCGGCGGTTTCCAGGGGGGGATCGTGGAGGCCATCGGTGCCTTCGTCCTGGTGCTCACCGTGCTCGCGGTTGCCCTCAACCCCGAAACCCGCCGCTGGGCCGCGCTCGCCATCGGTGGCGCGCTCGGCATGGCGGTGATGGTCCTCGGACCGCTGACCGGCGGCTCGTTCAACCCGGCGCGCTGGTTCGGCCCGGCGCTCGTCGGAAACCACTTCACCGACGCGCTGGCGTACATCATCGGCCCGATCGTCGGCGGCCTGCTCGCCGCTGCCGTCTACAAGTTCATCATCGAGCCCTCCAGCGGCCCGGTGCAGGAGATGGCGGACAGGGTCGCGCCGCGCGGACCGGCCCCGCCCGCGGGGGAGTCTCCGCAGCTGCGGCAGGAGCGTGGCCCGGGACCGGGTGGCCCACCGCCGTCGTCGCCCCCGGGCGGCATCGCCGGCTCCTAGTCACAGCAGGCCAACAGACCCACTTCGCTAGGTTGACCCTGCCATGCGCAGGGTGACCTTCTCGCGCAACTACACGCTCTCGCTGTCGAGGACGTGCCAGTGCTACTGCAAGTACTGCGCCTTCGCGACGCACCGCGCGCACATCCACGGCCCGGATGAGGTCGAGCGCCGCCTCGACGAGGCGGTGCGGCGGAACACGAAGGAGCTCCTGGTGCTCACCGGTGAGCGCCCGGAGGTGAATCCCGAGGTTGCCCAGCGCCTGCGCGAGTGGGGGCACGAGGACTTCACCTCCTACGTCGTCTGGGCCTGTCAGAAGGGATTGGAGCGCGGCCTGCTTCCGCACACGAACCTCGGCGTCCTCTCCCGGGAGGACCTGGAGCGCGTGCGGGAGGTGACGGCCTCGCAGGGGCTGATGCTGGAGTCGATCAATTTCGACCTCGTCGTCCATCAAGGCTCGCCGACCAAGCACCCGGCCAAGCGCCTGGAGACGATCCGGCTCGCCGGCGAGCTCCGGATTCCGTTCACCACGGGGATCCTGGTCGGCATCGGGGAGACGCCGGAGGAGCGGGTTGCCGCCCTCGAGGCGATCGCCGCGGTCCACGCCGAGTACGGCCACATCCAGGAGGTGATCCTCCAGAACTTCGTGCCGCATCCGCGCTACTACGGCGCCGAGGTGGCTGACATCGCTGATGAGGCGTCGCGTTTGCGCTGGTCCGGGGCGGCGGACGAGCCTGCCGAGCTTCCGATGCCGGAGTGGGCGAGCCCGATCTCGGTCGACGACATGAAGCATTTGATCGCGGAGTCCAAGCGGCTGATGCCGGACGTGGGCGTCCAGGTGCCTCCCAACCTTGCCGACTGGTGGCCCGAGCTCGTCGAAGCGGGAGCAACGGATCTCGGCGGCCTCTCCAGCAACGGCGATCACATCTCCCCGGAGGAGCCGTTCCCGAGCCCTCACCAGGTGCGCAAGGAACTCGCGCCCCGCGGCTACGCCCTGACGGAGCGCCTGTGCGCCTATCCGCAATACCTCGATCCGGAGTGGATGGAGCAGGGAGTCCTTGACGTCGTGAAGCTGAAGTACTGGAGCTTCATCCCAAGGCGGGGGTCGGGCCGAAGACAGGAGACCACGGTGGCGCCCGAGGTGGCGCCCCGCGCGATCGAGAAGGGCCGGCGAGGGGAGGAGCTCAGCGAGGAGGAACTCACAGCGCTGTTCTCGGAGACGCGGCCCGAGGTGATCGAGGACATGCGCGTCGCTGCTGACGAGCTCCGGGCCGAGCTGGCGGGGGAGACGGCCACCTTCGTGGTCAACCGGAACATCAACTTCACCAACGTCTGCATCGTCGGCTGCGCGTTCTGCGGCTTCGGCCAGGGCAAGCGCTCACCCGACGCCTACCTGGTCTCCGAGGACGACTTCGCTGCCCGGATCGAGGAGGCGATCGACTTCGGCGCCACCGAGATCTGCATGCAGGGTGGAATCCACCCCGACTACACGCTGGAGGACTACGGGCGCTGGCTCCGGTTCGCGAAGGAGTGCGCGCCGGACATTCACCTGCATGCCTACTCGCCGATGGAGATCCACTACATGTGCGAGCGCTCGGGGCGTCCGCCGGACTCGGTGTTCGAGTACCTGATCGAGTGCGGCCTCGGGTCGACGCCGGGGACCGCGGCGGAGGTGCTCGACGACGGAGTCCGCCAGCGCATCTCGCCCAACAAGCTCCCGGTCGCCCGCTGGATCGAGATCATCGAGGCCTCACACCGCGCCGGCCTGCGCTCGACCTCGACCGTGATGTTCGGGCACATCGAGGAGCCGCGGGAGCTCGCCCGACACATGCGGGTCGTGCGAGAGCTCCAGGAGCGGACGGGCGGGATCACGGAGTTCGTGCCGCTCAGCTTCATCCCATTCAACACGCTCCTGGGCCGCACCCACGGCGTCGAGGAGATCTCCCGTCAGGACAACCTCAAGCACACCGCCGCCTTCCGGCTGGCGCTCGGCAAGACGATCCCGAACCTCCAGGCGAGCTGGGTGAAGATGGGCCTGGACGCCGCCACCGAGAGCCTGCGATGGGGAGTCAACGACCTCGGCGGCACGCTGATGGAGGAGAACATCTCCCGGATGGCCGGGTCCAGGCACGGAGTCAAGCTCGAGCCCGACCAGCTCATAGACGCCGCCCGCCGGGCCGGTCGGACTCCGGCCCAGCGGACGACCCTCTACGAGATCGTCGAGACCTACTAGGCGCTGCGGCCCTCGCGCGCACCGGCGGCCGCTCCGCTGGCCGCACCCGTGACCGCGCCACGGATTCGGTCCGTGAGGCTGGGGTTCCCAGCCTGCGTCGCGTTGCGCGCCCAAGCGGTGATCAGCGCGCTGAGCGCGAAGAACGTCACGAGGGTGACGATCAGCGGCACGAACAGCCCCAGTGCACCATCCCCCGCAAACGCCCCGCTCTTCGTGAAGAGGGCCCCGAAGGTGAGCGGTTGAACCGCTGCGGCCACCGCGGTCAGCCAGCCGAGCCAGGCCGGGAACGCCCCGCTCCGCAGGAGCACGATCGCCGTCGCCGCAAAGAACGCCGTGAACGCCGGGATCGCCGCGACACCGACCAGCACGAAGATGTCATTCAGCGCCCGTGTGATCAGCGGGTCCACCCCCTGCGGGCGATAGGCCGCGACGGCTTCCGCCGCGAGGCCGACCAGCAGGCATGAGCCTCCGATGACGCCGCCGATCAGCGTGATCGATGGCAGCCTCGGCGTGCCGGCGGCGATCCGCAGCACGCTCGTCAACGTTCCGAGGAACCAGATGTAGAAGAAGAACGCGACCGCCAGAATCACCACCCCGGCGCGGATCGCGCTGTGATGGCTGAGAAAGTAGCTCGCCCACTCCTGGGACGGTGCGTTCAGGTCCGGCGGCGTCGGGATCACCACTGCGAACGCGATCAGCGCCAGGACAACGAACAGGATGCCGGTCGCCGCGCCGTACTCCACGTAGCGATCGTCGTTCATAGAGCCTCCTCTCTAGATCCCCGGCCGTGGCGATCCTATTCGAGACAATCACGGCATGCGTGCGATGGTCCTCGAGGCGCCCGGAGAGCCACTTGTGGAGCATGAGCTGCCCGATCCCGAGCCCGCCGAGGGCCAGGTCCTGATCGAGGTCAGCGCCTGCGGCGTGTGCCGGACCGACCTCCACATCGTCGATGGCGAGCTCACCGAGCCGAAGCTGCCGCTGGTGCTCGGCCATCAGATCGTCGGCACGGTGATCGGAGCGGGGAAGGGCGCCAATCGCTTTGCGGAAGGGGACCGCGTCGGCGTCCCCTGGCTCGGCTGGACCGACGGGACCTGCCGCTTCTGCCGCTCCGGCCGCGAAAATCTCTGCGAGCACGCCAGATTCACCGGCTACGACATAGACGGGGGCTACGCGGAGCGGACCGTGGCCGATGAGCGCTTCTGCTTTCCCATCGCCGGCGAGGGCTCCGATGAGGAGTCCGCGCCGCTGCTCTGCGCCGGACTGATCGGATACCGCTCGCTTCGCCTGGCGGGGCCTGGGGAGCGGCTCGGGCTCTACGGGTTCGGCGCGTCCGCCCACATCATCTGCCAGGTTGCCGTCTCTCAGGGCCGGCACGTCTTCGCCCTGACCCGTGAGGGCGACACCGAGTCGCAGGAGCTCGCGCGCGAGCTGGGGGCCGAGTGGGCGGGCGCGGTCGGGGACCCTCAGGCGTCTGAGCTCGACGCGGCGATCATCTTCGCGCCCGCCGGAGAGCTCGTGCCGGAGGCCCTCCGGGCCATGGCGCCCGGCGGCACCGTGGTCTGCGCGGGCATTCACATGAGCGACATCCCCGCCTTCCCGTACGAGCTGCTCTGGCGAGAGCGGACGGTCCGCTCGGTCGCGAACCTGACGCGACGCGACGGCGAGGAGTTCATGGCACTGGCGCCCACCGTCCCTGTGAGAACGCGGATTCAGGTCTATCCGCTCGCCGATGCCAACCGTGCGTTGGATGACCTACGTCACGGTAGGGTTCGTGGTGCCGCCGTACTCTCAGTCGGTGGATAGGCCTCCCGATGGAGGCCCCGGGGGGAAGGAAGAGAGCGAAATGCCAGATGTGACCGTCAAGCGCGTCGAGGACTTCGAAGCGATCTTCGGTGGTGGCTTTCGGAGGGCGAGGGCCGGCCTTGGGGTCAGCTCATTCGGGCTCGCCGTTATCGACCTGCCGCCGAACTTCACTCATTTTCCCGAGCACGATCAGACTCACGACGACCAGGAGGAGGTCTACACGGTGCTGTCCGGCCGGGCGATCCTCCACGTCGGCGGTGAGGAACATGAGCTGGAGCCTGGCGTCTTCGCAAGGGTCGGAGCGACCGAGAAGCGCAAGCTGACCACCGGCGACGAGTCGGCGCGGATCATCGCCATGGGCGGCACACCGGGCAAGATCTATGAGCCTCCGGAGTTCTCCAACGAGGGCACCAAGCCGCCCTCGCTGAAGGAGCTGGGCTCGAAGAACGGGACGCCGGCCTAGCGGAACAGGTCCTCGCCGGCGGGGCGCCGGAGGGCCGCCGCGCCGGGACCGTCCTCGGCGATCACCACGTCCCCGAGGCCCGAGACGATCGACCCGGGCGCGCCGGAGTCCTTGTCGCGGGTCAGGTCCGCGGCCGATGCGAGCTCGTCCGCGATCGCGATCAGCGTGGCCGAGAGCTCGCCTCCCTGGCGATCCCGTCTGCCGCGCCAGTCCGCGAGCGGACTGAGGCCCGCGCAGCCGATCGCGACGTCCGCCTGGCCGATCCTCCAGGCGCGACCGAAGCTGTCGGCGATCACGACCGCCGGCGCGGCTCCAGAGGCCGCCCCGATCTCATCGCGGATCCGCCGGGCGGACTCGTCGCCGTCGATCGGGAGCAGTGACACCCGTCCTTCCTCGAGATTGGAGGTATCGATTCCGGCGTTCGCGCAAACCCAGCCCTCCTTCGTCTCGGTGATCAGCACCCCCCGCTCGGCGCGCACGACTCGGGTGCTCTCCGAGAGCACCAGCTCGACCATCGCGGGGTCCTTGTCGAGCTCGGCGGCGAGCTCCCGGGCCCGCTCGCCCGGCTCCACCTCCGCCAGCAGGCGGACCCGTCCCTCGACCTTGGACACGGCCTTCTGGGAGATCACGACGACGTCGTCCGCGGCCGGGGCGCCCGCCTCGGCGATCAGACGGCCGAGGTCATCGCCCTCGCGCAGCTCGGGCAGGCCCGTCAGCGGCCTGATCCGCAGCTCGCGAGTGGGCAAGGACCGAGTTCCTAGGCGGCGGCCGGCTGCGTGCGGTCGCCGAGCTCCCAGAGGACCTGGGCCGTGCGCGGGGCGGGCTGCGGGTCGAGCAGCAGGCGGTCCCGCAGTAGCGCGAAGTCCTCGGGCGTGTCGAGGTCGATCCCCATGGACTCGACCTCCTCGAGGGCGAAGCTGATGCCCGCGGCTCGCGCTCGGCTGACATGACGGGAGCAGCTCTCAGGGCCGAACACCGGGCTGAAGACGTCGGGCGGGGCAAGGACGAGGCCGTTGGTGCCGGTTCCGTGCCGATCGGGGATGATCAGGACGGTCCGGGGGGAGCGGCCGATGCGGGCATCGAGTTCCTCGGTGTCGAGCATCGGGCAATCGACCGGCAGCATCGCAACGCGCCCCGCGCCCTCCGCCAGGGCCGCGCGTGCGCCGGCGGCCGCGGCCTCGGAATGGCCCTCGTCGCCCTCCTGGATCAGGACCTTGTGGCCGAACCAGCGTGCCTGGCGGGCGATCGAGGGATCGGCGGTGACGATCAGGACGTCATCGATGCAGCGGCAGCGCGGAAGCTTCACGATCAGGTCGAGGAAGAGAGCCTCGGCGAGCCGGTTGCGCTCCTCCGCGGACAGCGTGCCGTCGAGTCGCCCATTGGCGACCGAAAGCCCCTTCACGGGAACGACCGCGATCGTATGCAGGTTTTCGGAATTCGTCCCCACGATTACTCAGGCTACCGGGTGAGGCGCCATTCATACCCCGGTTGCTGCGGTTTTACGCCGGGCCGCTAAAGGTCGAGGCGAACTCGAGGGTCCGCTCGGCGAGCTCGCGCCGTCCGGCGCGGCCCTCCATGAAGGTCGGGCAGCTCATCACCCGGATCCCTTCCGGGGGCGGATCGGGGTCCTCGGGATCGCAGATCATGCCGTCAAGGAGCCCCTCGTAGAGCGATGCGGCTCCGGCAGCGGTCGAGGGCCGGCCCACGGCCTGCATGAAGAGGTCGGTCGGGCCCTTGACCACCTGTCCGGCGACGTAGGGGCTGACCCCCACGACCGGAGCCGCCGCGGCCGCCATCGCCTCGCGCACGGACGGCATGGAGAGGATCGGCCCGATCGAGATCACCGGATTGGATGGGCCGATCACGATCACATCGGCCTCTCCGATTGCGGCGAGCACCTCCGGAGTGGGCGTCGCCTCGGCGATCCCCTCGATCTGGACCTCCTCGACCGGAGCCTGGGCGTGCTCGGCCACCAGGTACTGCTGCAGGTCCCGCCAGCCCTCTGCGGTCCTGACCTGCGTCCGCACCCGTTCCTCGCACATCGGAAGCACGGCGGCAGCTACGCCCAGGCCACGCGCGATCTGGGCCTGCGCGTCGGTGCGGCGCCCGCCCTCGGCGACGAACTCCTTGCGATACAGGCACGCGGCGAGGTCGCGGTCGGAGAGCTGGAACCAGTCGGGCGTCCCGAGCCTGACCAGGCGCTCGAAGACGATGAACGAATCGTCCTTGATGCCCCAGCCGCGCTCCTCGTCGATCTCCCCGCTCAGCCAGTAGGTGATCAGGTCGGGGTCGGGGGAGACGTCCACGCCGGCGATCTCGATGTCGTCGGCGGTGTTGGCGATCACGGAGAGGCCCTCGCCGAGCACGTCCTGCATGCCGGCGGCGAGCTTGGCGCCCCCCGTGCCTCCGGCCATGACGACGCAGCGCCCGATTCCGCTCACGGCCACCTTCGCGCCTACGACCAGTGGTCGGCCTCGGGAAGGCCGGTGATCTTGATGCCCGCGTGCGTCTTGTACCGGCTGTTGATGCCGATCAGAAGAGCGGTGAGTGGCTCGACGATGCGCGCCTGATCGAGCGGGCCGGCGTTGACGGCGCGCAGCCCGTCGATCAGCTCGATCAGCGCCGCGACCCGGCCCTTGTCGGCCTTGCGGTCGCCGCAGATCAGGACGTCCTCGTCCAGCTGCTCGTCGCCCGCCAGGGCCGGGGCGCTGACGGTATGCAGGGCCGAGATGACGGTGACGCCATCGGGCGCCATCTCCTGGGCCTGCTGGGCGGCCGAGCCCTGCCAGACGCCGAGGGTTCGCGTCGCCTTCCCGGAGATCGCCGCCGCCAGGGGGACGGTGCAGTCGACGAGCAACTGGCCCTCCGCCAGCGCCTCCTTCAGGTTGGTCAGCGTCTCCGACTGTGCTCTGAAGGGCACCGTGAGGAACACGATCGGACCGCGCTTGACTGCCTCGCCGTTCTCGAGGCCCTCGACCTCGGCGCCCGGGACGGCTTTGCGGAGCCGCTCGGTCGCCTCGAGCGCCCGCTCGGGCTTGCGCGACCCGATCACGATCGACTGCCCGGCGCGCGCCAGCCGTACGGCCAGGCCGTAGCCCAGCGCGCCGGTGCCGCCGATGATCGGGATTGGCTCTGCCACCGGCGAGCAAGCTACACGTCGCCGCGAATAGGCTGCCTGGCGCCATGAGGCTCGACGGAAAGAAGGCGCTGGTCACGGGCGGCGCGAGCGGGATCGGCGCGGCGATCGCGAGGCGACTCGCCGCCGAGGGGGCCGACGTGACGATCGGCGACCTCAATCTGGAGGGCGCGACCGAGGTCGCCGGTGAGATCTCCGGCCTCGCCGTCGAGCTGGACGTGACCGACCTCGGCTCTGCCCAGGCGGCCGTCTCCAGCGCCGGAGCACCCATCGACATCCTCGTCAACAACGCCGGAACCGACGAGTTCGGCTTCTTCACCCAGACCACTCCCGAGCAGTGGGAGAAGGTGATCGCGGTGAATCTGAAAGGAGTCCTCAACTGCACCCACGCGGCGCTCCCCGGGATGCAGGAAGCCGGCTACGGCCGGATCGTCAGCATCGCCTCGGAGGCCGGCCGCGTCGGATCGAAGGGCTCGGCCGTCTACTCAGCCGCCAAGGGCGGGGTGATCGCCTTCACGAAGGTGATGGCGCGCGAAGGAGCTCGCTACGGGATCACCGCGAACGCGATCGCGCCCGGCCCGATCGAGACGCCGCTGTTGATGCAGGCCAAGGAGTTCGGTGAGATCGGCGAGAAGATCATCGAGACGATGAAGGCGGGCACCCAGCTGCGCCGCCTCGGACAGCCCGAGGAGGTCGCGGCCGCGGTTGCGTTCCTCTGCTCGGACGATTCCTCGTACGTGACCGGTGAGTGCATCGGCGTCTCCGGAGGGATGGGGATGGTGGGCTGATGGCGCTCGAGGTTGGCGCGGAGCGCACCGACGAGTTCGTCGTGGAGGGCCGGCTGATGACCGATGTCGGCGGCACCATCGGCGCGAGCGTCCTCTCGACGCCGGGCATGATCGGGATGATGGAGCGCACGGCCGCGGTCCTCTCCTTCGAAAACCTCGAAGACGGCAAGGCCACCGTGGGCTTCGAGGTCTGCGTCAAGCACGTCTCCGCCGCAGCCGAGGGCCAGACCTGCACCGTCCACGCCAAGCTCCGCGAGGTCGTGGACGGTCGCAAGCTCCGTTTCGACGTCGAGGTCAAGGAGGGGGAGCGGACGATCGGCGTCGGCACCCACGAGCGCCGGGTGATCGAGATCGGCTCGGTCACCGGCTCGTAGAGCTACTCGGCAGAGATCTTCAGCCGCCTCGGGTGTAGGTTGCTGGGAGTGTCAGGGGGAACCGCAGTCGGGTTCGAGGGCACCAAGACCGTCACGGTCAATGGAGCCGCGCTTGCATACCGAGAGGTGGGCGACGGTGAGCCGGTCGTCTTCGTGCACGGCGATCTGAGCGACCTTCGCTGCTGGGATCCGATGGCCGGGCTCCTCAGCCCGCCATACCGCGCGATTGCGTACAGCCGCCGCTACGCGCGTCCGAACGACGACATCCCGCCGGGCGTGGACAACCAGATGCTGCCGCATGTCGAAGACCTGACAGCCTTCCTCGGCGAGGTCAATGCGGCGCCGGCTCATCTGGTTGGGAACTCCTGGGGGGCGTTCATCTGCCTGCTGACCGCCATTCGACATCCGCACCTGGTTCGGAGTCTCGTGCTCGGGGAGCCACCCGCCATCACTCTGTTCGTGTCGATGCCGCCGCGCCCGCCTGAGCTCTTACGGCTTCTGGTGGGGAGGCCTCGCACCGCCCTGGCGATCGCCGGGTTCGGTGCGCGGGTGATCTCCCCGGCCGAGAAGGCCTTTCGCCGGGGCGACGACGAGGCGGGGAAGCTCGCTTTCGTCAAGGGCGTCGTGGGTGAGGAGCGCTGGCGGGAGCTCCCGGAGGCTCGCCGGCAGCAGGCGAACGAGAACCTGAGCGCGCTCAAGGCGTCGCTGCTCGGTGCCGGCTATCCGGAGTTGAGCGAGGAGGAGCTTCGCGGCGTGCGCTCGCCGGCGCTACTGGTGGCGGGCGAGCACACGCGGGCAATCTTCCTGCGGATTCTCGACCGGCTCCAGGAGCTGCTGCCGGACACCGAGCGCGCCACGATCCCGGGCGCAACGCATACGCAGGAGGAGAACCCCGAGGCGTTCGGCGAGATCGTGCTCGACTTCCTCTCGCGGCATCGCTGAGGAGTCGGCTGCCCCCGGAGCCGCCGAGCGCGGCCGGTTAGGCTGAAAGCGATGGCCGCAGAGCTCCCCAAGTCCGTCCGCATCCGCGAGGTTGGGCCCCGCGACGGGTTCCAGAACGAGCCCGAGGTGATCCCGACCGAGGAGAAGCTGCGGCTGATCGGGATGCTCGCCGACGCCGGGCTGAAGCGGATCGAGGTCACCTCGTTCGTGCGGCCCGATGTGATCCCGCAACTCGCGGACGGCGGCGAGCTGCTGACCCGGTTCGAGCCCCGCAAGGGCGTCGCCTACTCGGTGCTGATTCCGAACCGGAAGGGCCTCGACCGTGCGCTGCCGCTCCGCGACCGCTTCCAGGAGGCGAACTTCTTCCTCTCGGCTTCGGAGACGCACAACCGCAAGAACGTGAACCGCTCGATCGCTGAGTCGCTCGCGGACCTGGAGGGCACGATCTCCGCCGCCCGCGGGGCCGGCCTGCGCTGCGAGGGCGTGATCTCGACCAGCTTCGGCTGCCCCTACGAGGGCGGGGTGCCTCCCGACCGTGTCTTCGAGATCGCCGAGCAGCTGAAGGGCTTCGGCTGCGAGGAGATCGCGTTCGGCGACACGACCGGGATGGCGAACCCGCGGCAGGTGGGCGAGTTCTTTGCTGACGGCCGCGACCGCCTGGGCGGCGTCGAGCTGACCGCGCACTTCCACAACACTCGCGGCCAGGGGCTGGCAAACGTGCTCGCCGCGCTCGAGCAGGGCATCGACTCCTTCGAGAGCTCCTTCGGCGAGCTCGGCGGCTGCCCGGTGCCGCCCGGGTCGACCGGCAACATCTCGACGGAGGATCTCGTCTCGATGCTGGAGGAGATGGGCGTCGGCACCGGGGTGGACCTGGCGAAGCTGATCGAGGCGTCCGCGGAGGCGCAGAAGGTCCTCGGCCGCCCGCTCGGCGCGCACCTGCTCACGGCGGGCCCGGTCGACTGGCACCGGTAGGGTGCCTGGCATGAAGAGCGACCGATTCCGCGCTGCGGCCGAGGCCAAGGACTTCTCCGCCATCGACGACCTCTTCACCGAGGACGTCAGCTTCCGCAGCCCGGTGGTCTTCAAGCAGTACGAGGGGCGCGACGCCGTCGCCATGCTGCTCGGCGCCGTAAGCCAGGTCTTCGAGGACTTCCGCTACACCGACCAGATCGAGACGGGGGATGCGGCGACCTTGTGCTTCAGCGCGCGAATCGGCGACCGTGAGCTGGAAGGCATAGACCTCCTGCACTTCGACGACGAGGGCCGGATCAACGACATGGCCGTCTACGTCCGGCCGATGAGCGGCGTTCACGCCCTCGCCGAGGCGATGCAGAAGAAGCTCGAGGAAGCCTCCGCCGCCTAGCTACTGGCAACTTGCGCCGTTGCAGGTCTTCAGCGCCAGCAGCCGCGCGTTGAGCTCATTGCGGATCCCTGTGTAGATCGTGGCGCCCGGTCCGTGGAGCAGGTTCCGCAGCTCGTACGGGTCGTCGTCCAGGTTGTAGAGCTCCTCGTCCCCGTTGCTCCACAGGTCGTACTTCCACGGGCCGCGCCGGATCCCGTAGGCGCCGATGTCGGGGCTCTCGAAGAGGATGTCGCGGTTGGCCCCCGTAGCCGGGTCCTTGGCCAGCGGGAGCAGCGGGATGCCGTCCATGACCCGCGCCGGCACGGCGCCGGTGAGGGCGGTGATGGTCGGCGCCAGGTCGGTGTTCGCCACCAGCTGGCCGCGCGTCGTGTTCTCGGGGAATCCCGGGCCGCGGATGATCAGCGGGACCCGCTCGCCCTCCTCGTAGAGGAAGTTCTTGAACTCGATCCGGTGGGCCCCCAGCTCGAGGCCGTTGTCGGAGGTGAAGATGAAGAACGTCTTCCGCTTGTCGCCGTACTTCCTGACGAGCCCGTAGATGCGCTTCACCTCGTCGTCCACCGAGAGCAGGCTCTCCAGCCGGCCCCGGTAGCGCCGGTCGATGTCGGCGAGCTGGGTGTCCGAGAGCCGGGGGGTGTCCCGGATCTGCTGGGGCTTGTCCGACACGTCGGGCTCGTCGAAGTTGGGCGGGTGCGGCGCCGTAATGTCTCCGAACACGCCCAGGTACTGGGGCGCCGGCTCGGGGTCGCGGGTTGACCAGAGGGGCGTTCCCGACTCGCCGTGAGGATTGTTCGGGTTGTAGTAGATGAAGAAGGGCTTCGGGCTGATCGTCCACTGCTTCAGCACCGCGTTCACCTTCGAGTCGAGGACGTAGTCGATGTAGTTGGCCGGCTTTCGCCCGTAGTGGCGGACCTTGCCGTTCTCGTTGAGCCTGAAGCCGTAGCGGTGCTGCTCGGTCCCGCCGGTGAGCGCGTACCACTGGGTCCATCCCTGGGGGATCTGGCGCGGGTCGACGACGCCGTAGCCGTTCAGGTACTTCCCCACCATGGCGGTGCGGTACTTGGCGCGACGCAGCCAGACGGCGAGGGTGTTCGAGCTGTCGAGGTCGCCGAAGCGCTGGTCCGTGAGCACGTGGTGGTTGTGCGCGTACTGCCCGGTGAGGAAGGTCGCGCGGGAGGGGCAGCAGAGGGGATAGGACACGTAGCTGTTGTCGAAGGTGGTGCCGTGCGCGCCCAGCAGGCTGAGGGTGTTCCGCATCACGGAGATGTCGGTGGCGTTCATGTCGTCGGTGTCGATGACGATCACGTTCGGCCGCTTTTGCTGCGCGTTCTTGCGGCGCAGCTGGGCGAGCTTTTGCCTGTGTCCTTCCCTGCCCGCCTGGCAGGCCTTGTCGCACTTCGCTCCGGCACGGGCCGTCGGCGCCCCGACTGTCACAGCCCAGGCGATGGCGACCGCGCAAAGCGCGGCAAGGGACAACCCTGCCCGTTGTGCTCTCCCGAAGCCCATTCGGATGTGAAACCCGCGACACCTTAGGTGGTTGCGGCCCCTATGCTCCCCGCCGCCAGTCACTCTTCACAACACGGGTCGCGCCGACGCGCGCCCTCACCAAAGGGAGCGAACACATATGGCGGTCAGCAAGGTCGGCGTCCTGGGCTGCGGGCTCATGGGACATGGGATCTCTCAGATCTGCGCCCAGCAGGGATGGGACGTCGTGGTGCGCGAGATCGATCAGGCGCCGCTCGACAAGGGCATGGCGAAGATCGAGAAGCAGCTCGCGCGCGCGGTCGAAAAGGGCAAGATGGAGCAGTCCGAGGCGGACGCGGTTCGAGGCCGCATCACGCCGACGCTCGACTACGCGGACCTCGCCGACTGCGACCTCGTGATCGAGGCGATCACAGAGGACCTCGACCGCAAGCTCGAGATGTGGCGCGAGGTGGACGAGCTCGTGAAGGACGATGCCTATCTCGCGACCAACACCTCGTCGCTGCCGGTCTCTACCCAGGCAGATGCGACCAAGCGGCCCGAGCGCATGATCGGGCTCCACTTCTTCAACCCGCCCCAGGTGATGCCGCTGCTCGAGGTCGTGCGAGCCGAGAAGTCGGCCGACGACGCCGTCGCCCTCGGCTTCGAGATCGGCGAGCAGCTCGGCAAGACGACCGTCGCCGCCGGCGACAACCGCGGGTTCATCGTCAACCGCCTCCTGGTCCCGTACATGCTCGACGCGATCCGCGCCCACGAGCAGGGCGTCGGCTCGATCCAGGACATCGACACGGGCATGATGGCCGGCGCGAGCCACCCGATGGGGCCGCTGACGCTGGCCGACTTCGTCGGGCTCGACACCCTCGTCGCGATCGCCGACGTGATGGCCGACGACTACGGCGAGGATCGCTTCGCCGCCCCTGACACCCTCAAGAAGATGGTGGATGCAGGGGACTTCGGGCGCAAGTCGGGCAAGGGGTTCTACGATTACTCCGGCGACAAGCCCGTCCCGGTGGACGCCGGGGACTAGGCCAGCTCAAGGAGGACAGGACACATGCCCGTCGACCAGACCAGTCTCGACCGGATCCGCAACGCGACGTTCCCGTCATCTCGACGGGGGTACGACAAGCACGAGGTCGAGAAGTTTTTGGCGCGCCTTGCCGACTGGCTCGAGACCGGAGCGGGCGACGAGTCGCGGTCCGACACGGTCAAGCGCGAGCTGGAGCGCGTCGGGCAGCGGACCGGTGCGATCCTGGCCCAGGCCGAGGAGAGCGCCCAGCAGATTCGCGCGGAGGCCGAGGAGGAGGCCCGGGGTACGGTCAACACGGCCAACATGCAGGCTGAGGAGACGCGGTCCGAGGCCGAGAAGCACGTGAGCGAGTCGCGCACCTCCGCGGACGCCTACGCACAGCAGACTCGCCAGTCCGCCGAGGAGGAGGCTGCATCGACCCGGCAGCAGGCCGAGCAGGACGCGAGGGAGACCATCGCGACGGCCCAGGCTCAGGCGCGCCGGATCGTCGAGGAAGGAACCCAGCGTCGCGAGGACATCGAGGCAGTGATCGCCGATCTCGTCCGCCGGCGTAATGACGTCCTCGCCGACACGGAGGAGCTCACCGCCAAGCTGACGGGCGCCGTCTCCGAGCATCGCCCCGAGGCCGGTTCCGATCCATTCGACAAGCCCGAGGACCTCGACCCGCTGGCCCGGGAGGACACACGCGAAGTGGAGGACGAGTTCGAAGCCGAAGAAGTCGAGCCCGCCTCCGAGGAAACGCAGATCGTCGATGCCGAGTCTGAGCAGGAGGCTCGGACCTGAGCCACCTGGGGCGGTCGTGAGCGACGTCAAGGCGGCTCTGGACGCCGCGCTGGAGGGCGGCCCGGAGCGACACCGCAAGAAGGTCGCCGAGCAGGAGAAGCTGCCCGTCCGCGAGCGGGTCACGAGGCTGCTGGACCCCGACTCGCTGTCCGAGGAGGGACTGCTTGCCAACTGGGAGCAGGAGGGGCTCGGCGCCGACGGAGTCGTCACCGGGATGGGAACGGTCGGAGGCCGTCCCGTCGCCCTGATGGCGAACGATCCCGCCGTGAAGGCCGGCTCCTGGGGGCCGAAGACCGTCGAGAAGATTCTCCGGATCCAGGAGCGCGCACTCGCGAACCAGGTGCCGATCGTCTACCTGGTCGATTCCGCAGGCGCTCGCATCACCGAGCAGGTGCGCATGTTCCCCGGCCGCCGTGGCGCCGGTCACATCTTCCACAACCAGGTCCGCCTCTCCGGGCAGGTTCCTCAGATCTGCCTGCTCTTCGGCCCGAGCGCGGCCGGCGGGGCCTACATCCCGGCCTTCTGCGACGTCGTGATCATGCGCGACGGCAACGCCTCGATGTACCTCGGCTCGCCGCGGATGGCAGAGATGGTCATCGGCGAGAAGGTCACGCTGGAGGAGATGGGTGGCGCCCGGATGCACACGTCGGTCTCGGGATGCGGCCATTTCCTGGTCGACTCGGACGAGGACGCGGTCGACCTGGCCCGGAGCTACCTCTCATACATGCCGGCGAACTGGCGCGAGGAGCCGCCGGCCGCTCCGCCGGCAGACCCGGAGGAGACCAGGGCGATCTCCGAGATCGTCCCGAACAACGAAAAGGACCCGTTCGACATCAGGGACCTGATCCGGGCCGTCGCCGACGCCGACTCGTTCCTCGAGGTGCATGCCCGCTGGGCGAAGGAGGTGGTCGTCGGCTACGCGCGGCTCGACGGGCGAGTGATCGGGATCGTGGCGAACCAGCCGAAGGTGAAGGGCGGCGTGCTCTTCGTCGACTCGGCCGACAAGGCGGCCCGATTCATCATGACCTGCAACGCGTTCAACGTGCCGCTGCTCTTCCTGGCCGACGTGCCCGGATTCATGATCGGCAAGGACGTCGAGCGCCAGGGGATCATCCGGCACGGGGCGAAGATGATCAGCGCCGTCTCCGAGGCGACCGTTCCCAAGCTCTCGGTGATCGTGCGCAAGGCCTACGGGGCCGGGCTCTACGCGATGGCCGGGCCGGCCTTCGAGCCCGACGCATGCCTCGCGTTCCCGCAGGCGCAGATCGCCGTCATGGGCCCCGAGGCGGCAATCAACGCTGTTTTCTTCAACCAGATCCAGGAGATCGAGGACCCGGAGGAGCGCGAGCGCTTCGTCAAGGCAAAGCGGGAGGAGTACTCCGAGGACATCGACATCCTCCACCTCGCCTCGGAGCTGGTGGTCGACGCCGTGATCGAGCCGGACGAACTGCGTTCCGAGCTAATCCGCCGCTACGCCCTGGCGGCGACCAAGGACCGCAGCTTCGCCACCCGGCGGAATCCCGTAACGCCGGCCTGAGCGGGCCCCGCGGGGGAACCGCACAAGCTCCTCCGTCTCCGTGTCCCACAGCTTCAGCCGGAATGTCTCGATGCTGCTCCGGAGCGTGACGACAGGCGTGCGCCGGAACATCTGGTGGGACTCGTGCGCGGCCCGCAGGCGGTAGTTCGGGATCTTCGCGCTCAGGTGGTGGACGTGGTGGAAGTTGGCGTTGCCGACGGCCCAGGCGAGGGGGCGCGGCAGCTCGAGGTATGAGCTGCCCTGGAGCGCGGCGAGCTCGAACCTCCAGTCTCCGGGCGCCTCGTAGTAGGTGCCCTCGTACTGGTGCTGGATGTAGAGCATCCAGGCGGCGATCGCTCCGCCGGCGACCAGGGTCGTGCCCTGGATCAGCAGGAAGCACTGCCAGCCGGCAATCGCGCTCCAGCCGAGCACCCACGCGACGAGCGCGACGTTCGTCGCCACGACGCTCGCCAGGATCCTCCGGTTCATGCCCCGCTGGGGGAACCGGCGCTCGAACAGGAACACGAGGCTCGGGCCCGCGAGCAGCATGAGGAGGGGATTGCGGTAGAGGCGATACCCCAGTCGACGCAGCCGGGTGGCGCTCTCGTACTCGGAGAGAGTCATCGTGTGGATCTCGCCGACACCGCGGTGATCGAGGTCGCCGGTGTGCGCATGGTGGAGGCTGTGCTGCCGCTGCCACCAGCGGTAGGGGGTGAAGAGCAGGAAGCCGAGGAGGTGGCCCCAGCCGGCGTTCGCCTGCCGCGAATCGAACAGCGAGTTGTGCGTGAGGTCGTGGAAGAGCGAGTACATGCGGATGAGGAAGACCGTCGCGGCCAGGCCGAGAGCGATGGTGACCGGGACGCTCGGCCCGATCAGGGCGGCGAGCGCCCAGATGGCCAGATATGGCAGAACCACGCTCGCGACCTGCGCGAGGCTGCGCCACCGGTCGACCTCCAGGTACGGGGCCAGGTCCTGCTTCCAGCTCTGGCGCGGCGGGATGGAATCGGCGTTCATCACCTCCCACTACGCGCCACCGGTTAGAGCGGATCAGATCGTGTGGGATAGCTCGGTGAAGTAGTCCAGCGCCGCCGGGTTGGCGAGGGAGTCCCGGCTCGCGGCACGCTCCGGCGGCTCGCCCATCAGGATCCGCTTGACGGGGACCTCGAGGACCTTTCCGCTCAGGGTGCGCGGGACCTCCGCGATCTGGAAGATCTCGTTCGGGACGTGACGTGGCGAGCACTGCTCGCGGATTCGGCGCTTGATCTCGCCGGTGAGATCGTCATTGAGCTCGGCGCCCTCTCGCAAGACGACGAAGAGCGGCATCCATCCGTCCGTCCCGGGACGGGGCACGTCCACCACCAGGGAATCCAGGACGTCGGGAACCTCGGCGACGGCGCGGTAGATCTCGGCGGTGCCCATCCGGATCCCACCTCTGTTGATCGTGGAGTCGGAGCGGCCGTAGATGATCGCGGTGCCGCGCGAGGTGATCTCGATCCAATCGCCGTGGCGCCAGACGCCCGGGTACATCTCGAAGTAGCTGGCACGGTAGCGCGAGCCGTCATCGTCTCCCCAGAAGAAGACCGGCATCGACGGCATCGGCTCCGTGATCACCAGCTCGCCGACCTCGTCGACGACGGAGTTGCCCTCCTCGTCGAATGCCTCGACCTTCGCGCCGAGGGCGCGGCCCTGGAGCTCGCCCTTGTAGACCGGCAGGATCGGGACGCCGCCGACGAAGGCGGTGCAGAGGTCGGTGCCGCCGCTGGTCGAGAAGAGCCAGGTGTCTTTACCGACGTGCTCGTAGACCCAGTCGAAGCCCTCGGGTAAGAGTGGGGAGCCGGTGGACCCGACGGAGCGAAGCCGGGAGAGGTCGCGTCCCTCGCCCGGCTGGACGCCCTCCTTCATGCACGCGGCGATGTACGCGGCGCTCGTGCCGAAGCAGGTCTCGCCGGTGCGCTCCGCGAGGTCCCAGAGGACGCCCATGTCCGGGTAGGCGGGGTTGCCGTCGTAGAGGACGATCGAGGCCGGGGTGAGCAGGCCGCCGATCAGGAAGTTCCACATCATCCAGCCCGTCGTCGTGAACCAGAAGAGACGGTCGCCGGTCTGCGCGTCGAGGTGGAGGTGGCCCTTCTTGAGCTGCTCCATCAGGATCCCGCCGTGCCCCTGGACGATCGCCTTGGGCAGCCCGGTGGTCCCTGACGAGTAGAGGACCCAGAGCGGGTGGTCGAATGGGACTCGCTCGAAGCGCAGCTTCGCGCCCGAGCCGAGGTCGGCGAGCTGGCCCCAGGTCATCGGCGGTGCCGCGTTGGGATGCTCCTCGAGCACGGAGAGCTCGGGTGAAGCGCTCAGGTACGGGACGACGATGACGCGCTCGAGGCTGGGGATCTCCGGCGCCACCTCCGCCACGACCTGCATGCGGTCGAAGTCCTTGCCGCCATAGCGGTAGCCGTCGACCGTGAACATCACCTTCGGCTCGATCTGGGCGAAGCGGTCGATGATGCTGCCGGGGCCGAAGTCAGGGGAGCAGCTCGACCAGATGGCCCCGAGGCTGGCCGTGGCGAGGAAGGCGATCAGGGCCTCGGGGCCGTTCGGCAGGTAGGCGACGACGCGGTCGCCCTTCGCCACGCCGAGGGCTTGCAGGCCTTCGCGCACCGCGCCGACCTGCTCGCGCAGCTCGCCCCAGCGGAGCTCGCTCAGCTCGCGCAGCTCGGACGCGTAGACCACGGCGACCTCGTGCTCGTCCTTGCCGCGGAAGATGTGCTCGGCGTAGTTCAGGTTGGCGCCCTCGAACCAGCGGGCGCCGGGCATCACGCGCTCGGCGAGCACCTGCTCGTATGGCGGGTCCGCGATGACCTCGAAGTACTCCCAGAGCGTGCCCCAGAACTCCTCGATCTCGGCGACGGACCATCGCCAGAGCGCGTGGTAGTCCTCGAAGTGGAGATCGCGGTTCTCCGCCAGCCATCGGATGTAGCGCGTGAGCTGGGAGCGTTCGACCATCTCGGGCGTGGGCGCCCAGAGGATCTCCGCCTCGCCTGAATCGAGTCGCTGCTCAGCTTCGCTTCCGCCGCGCCCTCTCATCTCCTCCACGGCCCGATCTTTACACGCGCTCAGCCGGCGCGGCCGCCGGTTGGGAGGCGGTCGGGCCGGCTTGGCGTCCCGCGTCCCGGTCGATCAGACGAATGAGAGAGACGAGGAAATCGGTTGCCTGGGTGAGGGCCCCGGCGTCAACTCGCTCCGGCACGTCGTCGTGGGTGTGGTACCAGGGCGCGAGGTTGCCGTCCGAATCGGTCGTGCGAAGTGTGATCGCCCGCATTCGCCGGATGCGGGCCGGCATGGCGTCGTCGACCAGCGCGTGGCGCATCGGACGGGCGCCGTCGGGTCCGGCCGCCCCCGAGCCGGACAGGGCCTCGCAGAGCTCGATCAGCTCGGGATCATGGGGCAGGCTGATCACCGGTCCCTGGCTGATCTCGTAGGCGACCTGCCCGAAGGACACCGAATCGACGTTGACGAAGACGGTGCTCGCCCGGTCGAACTCCTTCCGGCGAGCGCGGACGAACGCTCGGCTCCCCTCGCAGAAGGATTCCTCGGCACCGGCCAGGACGATCCAGACGTCGAGGTTCTCGGGCGGCTTCGCCTTCAGCTCGTCCGCGGCGGAGAGGACCGCCGCCACCCCCGAGGCGTTGTCGTAGGCGCCGGGGACGATGTCCGAGAGCGCGATGTCGATCAGCAGGAACCCGGCGACGATCAGGACGATCGTGGGGATCGCCTGCAGGGCGCTGAGCCAGGTCGCGTCGACGCCGGCCATGCGCGCGCCGAGGATGGGGAGGAGGGGGGCGAGGCCGAGCCAGAAGAAGAGGCGGAACGGCCCGACGCCTAGGCGCACCCGCTCGGGCAGACGGCGGATGCGGTTCGCCGCCTTGGAGAAGATGTAGCCGGTGCGGGCGGCGTCGTAGTGCGCCATCACGACCAGGCGGGCGGGGGCTTCCGGACGGTCGCCGGCGGAGACGACGTTCTGCGACACGCGGCGGAAGAGCAGCGATCGCACCAGGTACAGCCGCGTGTTGACATCGAGGTAGGTGGAGACGGCGGCGAGGAGGACCAGGGCGAAGCCGATCGCGGGCTGGACCGTCGCGATGATGCTCCCCGCGACGCCCATCGTGGCGTGGATCAGGTGGACGACCGCGTACTCCGGGTGGGCGAAGAAGGGCTCGACCTGAGCGCGGCGCCCGATCCCGCGGAGCCGCCCCGCCAGCATGTTCGCCGCGCGGCGCTCGGCATCGGTACCGGGCCCACGCCCCTCGAAGGAGCAGAGCTCGCGAATCACCTCGATGCGTCCCGCGGAGTCCACCGGCGGCGGATTATCGCCCTGTTGCCGCTCTATCGTTCCGGGACACTGCCGGAGTGCATGGAACTGGTAGACAGCATCGGCTCAAAACCGATGGTCCTTCGGGGCGTGTGGGTTCGAGTCCCACCTCCGGCACCTTTACCGCTTGGGTCCCACGAACTCATCCATTAGTGCGATTGACTCCCTTCGCGCGATCGAGATGGTCTTCTTGTTCATTACGGTCCATTCAATCCCGACCAAGTCACATGCGTCGCAGAAGATCCGCTTTATGTCGTCCGACAGATTCGTGAAGAGGTATCTCGGATACACGTAAGTTTTCGTGGGGTGCTCGATCGTGTTGACGGACCGACATCCGTCGGAGTGCATCAGGCCTCTGAGGAAGGGTCCAGGATCCGCATCAACCAAGTCACGCTGCCACTCAGAGAGCTCGATTCGGCGCAAGTGCTTCTTCCCTGGACCGTGCTGAGGGACGAGGCAGGGCCACGCCTTTGAGTAGGAGTTGACTTCATCGGTCTGTTCGGCCGCGCGTTGCAGGATGCCGACCTTGCTTGTTGGCATGACCTTTGCCATCGCCGCAGCACACTCCCGAACCACCCCCGGGTAGCCGCGATCCAGACAGATCGTCAGGCGGTGGCTTCGCGCGTGCTGCGTAATGCAGCCATCGCCCAGATATAGACCAAGCAGGTAGCAGTACTGGGGCTTGGGGAGTGCCAGCCAATCGTGCACTGGATGCCCACATCTGGGGCAACTGGCTTTGGCTCCCGCCGCAGCGAACCGAGGCACTCGACCGTGGCGCCATCCGACGATGGTCCTGCGGGGAATGCCGGTTTGGCGCTCGATCTCGCAGTCGTTCAGGCCAGACCCGACGAGAGCCTGGACACGACGGACCTCCTCTATTGACCGCATGCGGAAAGGGTTTCGCCCGTGTCGGTCGTGAACAGATCGCCTACGCACGCAGCGCAGGGCCTTCCCGCGATTTGTTACAGACTCGGCACCGCCAGGAGGCGCACGCCGGTCGGTCCAGGGAGCCTGCGACGCTTTCCCGTATGTGCGGGCGCTACACGCTCACCGATCCCGATCCGAGATTGCTGCGGTTTCGGTTCGGGCTCGTCGAGTCGGCGAAGATCGAGCAGGAGCCTCGATACAACGTGGCGCCGACCGATCCGGTGCTGGCGATCAGGGTGAACGCGGAAGGGGAGCGCCAGCCGGGGGTCCTGCGGTGGGGCCTGATTCCCAACAATGCCGATCCGGATCGCTTCGACCGGCTGCTGATCAATGCGCGCGCCGAGACAGTCGCCGACGCGACCGCATTTCGCGACTCCTTTCGGGGTCGGCGCTGCCTGATCGTCGCCGACGGCTTCTACGAGTGGCAGGCGGAAGAGACGGGCAAGAAGCCACTCTGGATCACGCGGCCGTCAAGGGAGCCGTTCGCCTTCGCCGGGCTCTGGGCCGAGGCCCGGCGCGCGGATGGCTCGACGCTCCACTCCTGCGCGATCGTCACCTGTGAGCCCGGGGAGGTGGTGGCGCCGATCCATGACCGGATGCCCGTGATTCTCGGGGAGGCCGATGAGGGGGAGTGGCTGGATCCGGGGACGGAGGAGATGCGCCTCCAGGCACTGCTCGCGCCGACCGACGATCTGAGCGTCACCGAGGTCTCGGACGCCGTCAACGACGTGCGTCAGGAGGGGCCGGCGCTGATCGAGCCGCCGCTCAGGCTTTTTTAGGACGGCGCGTCGCCGTCGTGCGGCGGGTGCTCGCGCGGCTCTTGCGCGTTCCCGTCGTGCGCCGGCCGGTGCCGCGGGTGGGCTTGGGGCCCTCGTCGGCCGGGGGCTCGACGGGCGGCAGCTCATCCCCGATAGGTCGTTCCTCCTCGACGTGCCACTCCTGATTGAACGCCACCATCGCCACGGCGATCAGGATCACCTGGACCGGGACGAGCAGCAGGGTCAGCAGCCCGAGCAGCTCTTCGGGGAGGGCCGGGCTCGACAGTCCGTCCTTCGCCCGGTCGAACCAGGCGGGCGCGGCGATCCCGGCGAAGATGGCGAGAATGATCGCCAGGGCCGAGGCGACCGGCAGCACGCCGCGGTTCCAGCGGGCCACCAGGAAGGCGAAGAGGACATAGAGCGCGATGTAGCCGAGCGCGAAGATCTTGCCGCCCTCGAGCCTCGTCCAGCCGCCGAGCGTGATGACAAGTGCGAGCCCGGCTGAGACCAACAGGAGGAACACGACGAGAGCCCGAGCGCTCTTCGCCTCGGGCTTCTCCCTGTTCGGTCGCCAGAGCTCGTATCCGGGACGGATCGACCCCGCTTCCATGGCGAGCAAGTCTATGGACTCCGCTGGATGTGCGCTACACCCAAGCGTGCGTGGAGATGCGGGCGGAGGGACTCGAACCCCCACGCTCTCTCGAGCACTGGCACCTAAAGCCAGCGTGTCTTCCAATTCCACCACGCCCGCGCGCACGCCGATTCTAGTTTCGGTGTTGTGTCCATTGCGGATGCGCCCCTTAGGCGGCCCTGGAAGAATGCCGCTCCGTGACGGAGGCCCCTCCGATCTCCTTGTTTCTGGTCGACGACATTCCCGAGCTCCGGGAGCTGATCAAGTTCGGCATGGAGGAGGACCCGGGCTTCGAGGTGGTCGGTGAGGCCGGCGACGGCAGGTCCGCGCTGAAGGGGATCGCCGAGACGCATCCCGCCGCCGTCCTGCTCGATCTCTCGATGCCCGACATGGACGGAATGCAGGCGATCCCGGAGATCCGGGAGGGTGACCCCGACGTCGCGATCATCGTGCTCTCCGGATTCTCGGCCGACCGCATGGGCGGGCCGGTGTTGGAGCGCGGCGCCGACGGCTACGTGGAGAAGGGCACCCCGATCCAGGAGCTCCGGGAGGCGACCCGGACGGCTGTCGCGGCGCGCCGCGGCCAGTAGAAAACCCGCTGTCCGCGGGCTGTGCCCCGGGGGAATCTGTACACGCCTGAGTAGTTCGTATGTTTTCGTAGTGCGACCTCTTCGATATTCCATCAACGTCACATTGGACGGATGCTGCGATCACCGTGCAATGTCCGCGGACGAAGAGACACATCGTCACGCGACGAAGAATCTCGACCAGGCCGACGCTCTCCTCTTCGGCCGGGTGACTTACGAGATGATGGAGTCAGCCTGGCGGCCGCCGGGACAGACGGAAGCGATGCCTGATTGGATGGCGCCTTTCGGCCGGACGATCGACGCGGCAAAGAAGTACGTCGTGTCGAGCACCCTGGACCGGGTCGATTGGAACGCGGAGCTCGTGCGCGGGGATCTGGGAAAAGCCGTTCAGGAGCTGAAGCGGGAGTCGGGTAAGGGACTGTTCGTGGGAGGCGTGAAGCTTCCGCTGGCGTTGGCGGAGCTGGGGTTGATCGATGAGTACGAGTTCGTGGTGCAGCCCAGGCTGGTGGGCCACGGGCCGACGTTGTTCGCGGGGCTATCGAAGCGTGTCGACTTGAGGCTCGTGGGCCGGCTGGAATTCGGCTCAGGGGCGGTGGCGATGCGGTACGAGCCTAGGGCTTCCTAGAGGCACCTGCCGGAATCGAACCGGCGTACAGGGTCACAGCGGGGCACCCAGGACTCGAACCTGGAATCGCCGACTTTGGAGGCCGGTGCCTTAGCCAGTTTGGCCAGTGCCCCTAGGCGCAGAATCGTAACCGTGGGCCTCGAGCGGCTACGGCTTGGTGGAAGGCTTCTTCCCCGCCGGCGGCTGATTCGTCCCCTGGCCCTTCTTCTTTTTCACCTTCGGCCGGAGCGCGCTCTTCGGGAGCGGGCCGGGGTCGGGTCCGAGTTGGACACGGCAGGCAGCGCCGGCGCAACTCGAAAGCGGCACCAGCTGTGTGTAGAGCCACCTCCGCACGTAGCGGTAGCGCGGGTCGGCGGCCAGCGAGTGGAGTTGCGCCGGGTCGCGCTTCATGTCATAGAGCTCGATCTGGCCGTTCGCGTAGACGGTGTACTCGTAGCGGTCCGTTCGAATCGAGCGATAGGCAGGCGCGCTGTCGGTGTTGGTGGCCGACTTGATCGCGTCGGGCTCCTGCTCGAGGTTGTGAACGCCCCGCCTGCCGGCGACGTGCACGCGGGCCAGTCGCGCCCGCGCGGCGCTCGATTGCGCGGACTCGGCGCCTGTCCCACCCGGACCCGTGTCTCCCTCGAGCAGCACCGGCCGAGTCGAACGAAGCAGCGGCTGCTGCGCGAAAGGAAGGAACGATCGGCCGTCGAGCGAGTCGTCCTGCGACCCGGATGCGATCTGCAGGATCGTCTGGGGGATGTCCCCGTTCCAGACCAGCTCGTTGCTGACGCCGCCGGCGGGAATGCCCGGGCCCCGGATGATCAGCGGGACGCGCGAGGCCGGGTCATACGGCAGGTACTTGCCGGTCACAATCCGGTGCTCGCCTCGGAAGAACCCGTTGTCCGAGGAGAAGATGATGTAGGTGTCGTCGAGGATTCCCTTGTCCTCCAGCGACTGAATGAGCCGGCCCACCGCCTGGTCCACTGAGATCAGCTGCTCCTCCTGGCGCCGCCGCTCGTTGTCGATCAGGAAAGCCTGCTTCTTGGTGAGACGTTTGCGGGCCTGCTTGCGGAACCACTTCGGCTTGTCCTTGAGGTCCTTCTCGTTGAACCCCGGGAGGCTCGGTAGCGGTGTCCCGGAGAGCTTGTAGAGGTCCCTGGGCGCGGGGTCGAACGGGCCGTGGGGGGAGTTGAACCAGAGGTTCAGCCAGAACGGCTCTTTGGACACGCCGCTGTCGCTGACGAAGTTGACCGCCCGATCCGCGAAGACATCGGTCTGGTAGTCGAGCGGCTGGTCGCCGTAGAAGGTGAGGTGCGGAGTGGCGGTGGGCCCGGTCTTCTCGATCAGCTGGTAGTTGAAGTACAGGGCCTCCTCCGAGGTCTTGCCGTACCACTCGTCCCAGCCCTGCGGGACCGGCAGGGCGTTGTCGTGGATTCCGTAGAAGTTCATGTACTTGCCGATGTGGACGTCGTAGTAGCCGTCGTCGTGGAGCCAGACCGGCAGGTCGTTTGACTCGTGCGGGATGTACTTGATCCAGCTCCCATTCGGTGGGAAGTTGCCGCGCACGTTGTGGTTGTGCATGTACTGGCCGCTCATCATCGTCGCCCGGGACGGGCAGCACAGCGGGAACGAGGTGTACGCCTCGTTGAAGCTCGTCCCCTGCGCCGCAATCAGCGATTGCACGTTCGGCATCGCCGAGAGCTCGGTGCTCGTCATGTCGTCGGTGAGGATGAAGACGACGTTCTTCTGGGACGCGGCGCCCTCGGCGTCCCTGACGGTAAGTGCCGCGCCGGAGATCGCGAGCAGCACGACTGCCGCTGCGAGGGATGCCCACGCGCGCGCATGCGTCAGTCTTGGCCTGGGGAGCGACATGCGAGTGGAGTCCGGGAGCCGACCCTGCCTTTAGAACCGTCCCGCGGCCGCTGAGTTTCGCAAATGACGCGGCGCCCGGCTTCCAGTCGGCCAGACAAACGAACCTATAATCGGCAGCCGCGCGGGCGAGGTGTTAACGGTTGCACGTGAGCCTTCCAAGCTCGAGGAACGGGTTCGATTCCCGTCGCCCGCTTGCGTCTAGGATGGGTCCCACATCGGGGCGTGGCGCAGTCTGGTAGCGCATTCGGCTGGGGGCCGAAAGGTCGCTGGTTCAAATCCAGTCGCCCCGACTAACAGAAACCCCCGCTAAAGCGGGGGTTTCTGTTGTTCGGAAGCCTCGTCTCAATTCCCCACGGGGTCCAATTGGGGTCCAATTCATTTCGAAACGTGCCGTTTTGTCCCATCAGGGGTGAGAAGACGGGTTGGAGCTCGCGAGCCATTGACTTCCAGCTGGAGTTGCGCAACCTCCTTTGGTCCGTCAGCCACAGCGCAAGGAATAGGGTGGAACCGTTCGACGGATGGCCTCGTTGCTCGCGAGATCGCGGCCTCTTGTTCGTACTTTCGGGTCAACCCAGTTCGAAATCCGCCCCCACCCCTACCATTGAGCCATGGCAGCGAAGCGTCCGGTCGGCCGTCCACCACGCATCCCTGATGAGGTGCGTGAGGCGATCGTTCTCTCGACCGCCACGAAGCTGTTCGCGGATCGCGGTTTGCACGGCACCACGATGGAAGCGATCGCGGTCGAGTCCGGAGTTCGCAAGCCCAACCTCTACCGGCAATTCTCCTCCAAGGAGGAGGCCTTTGTCGCGGTTGTCGAGCGAGAGTGCGACCGGCTCGAGGAGTTCCTCTTCCGCGCCTATGCGGACTCCGCGGGCCTGCCCACCGAGGACCTGGCGCAGAGCTGCGTCGGTGCCTTCTTCGACTTCGCGGAGGAGCGTCCGGACTCGTTCAGACTGATCTTCACGGCCGACAGGCCGGCGGCCCCGGATGTATCCGATCGCGTCGGGCTCGCACTGCAGCGGATCGCGGAGAAGGTCGAGCAGATCCTCCGACGCGAGTTTGCGCAGAACGACGTCGACGCGGCCCGTGGGGCGGCCCTACTCGCCGAGGCGACGGTGGGCATGTGCGTGTTTGCGGCTCGCCGCGCGGAGCGAGAGGACTGGGATCCGCGAACCGCGTCTCAGATGATCGGATCGTTCCTGAACGCTGGGATCAGCAACATGCGCCGCGGCCTCCTGCTGGCCCTCGACTCCCCCTCTGCCCGCACCGCCTCGTCTCGCTGAACCGCCACATCCGGGCGATCCGCTTGACAGATCCTCCATGGTGTGCTCGAATACCGACGAATCGAACTGGCTGGTACGAAATAGGCCCGGTCGATCAGGGAAGAGAGAGGACGAATGAAACTGAGCGGCGGACTGATACTGGTCGCGACTATGGCGGTTGCGGCCGCCTTGGCTGCGCCGGCGCGGGCCGCGGTTGGCGATTGCGTCTCGCAGCCGACCGATGCCTACGGCACCGAGGGACCCTACGCCACGCAGACGACCACCTTCAAGCACCCGACCTTGCCGCCGACGCCGGCGCGCCCCAACCCGGTCGTGACGATCGTCTCGCCGAAGGACGCACCGGCCCCGCACCCCGTCGTCTTCTGGTCACACGCCTACGGGGCGACGGAGGCGGTGCAGTACATGGGTCTCCTGCAGAACCTGGCATCGAACGGGTATGTGGTGATCCACTCGACCTACCAGACGCCGCCGATCGCGCCCTTCGACCCGCAGGTGCGCTACGAGCAGCTCTGGGCGGGCTTTGACAAGGCGGTCCACGATTATGGCGACTCGCTGGGCATGGACCTGACCCGAGTGGGCTTCGCCGGGCACTCCTTCTGAGGCGGCGCCAGTCTCAACATGTACAAGCGAGGCGTCCTGGAGCGGAGCTGGGGATCGAACGGCAGCTTCATCGCTACCTTCGCCCCGTACCACGTCTACGACTTCAGCGCGGAGGACGCCGCCGCGGTCCCGCGCACGACCAAGCTGTTGGTCGAGGTCTACGGAAGCGACGCGACCAACGACCACCGCATCGCGATCGAGCAGGTCTGGAAGCCGCTCGCCGGGAGCATCCGCTCGGTGGACCGGGACTACGTCCTCGTGAACACCGCGCAGAACGGGAGCTGCAGCCTGCCGGCCGACCACGTCACGCCGCTCGAGCTCTCCCTGGCGGGCGGCAACGCGGTCCTCAACGACTACGACGTCTGGGCCGTGCGCCGGAAGATGCAGGGCCTAGCCGCCTGCGCCTTCGAGCACGACCAGCAGGGCTGCGAGGTCTCGATCGGCGAGGCCGATCCGCGACAGGAGGAGATGGGCAACTGGCTCTCCGACGGAACGCCAGTCGATTCGATGAGCAGCTTGCGTGACCCTTACCCGACCAACTGCGGCCCGGGTGAGGCGTGCCAATTCCCGGACCCGAGCAACCCCAACCACTGATCCCAGAGCACCGCTGACCACCAGGAGGAACGAGAGTGAGAGGAAGACTGCCGGCCCTATTGATCGCGATGCTCGCCGCCACGGGGGTTCTCGGCAGCCTGGCCACCTCCCCGGGAGGCGCCGTCCCGCTGAACCCGTGCGACCGCTTCTGGGCCGGGTCCACTACGGCGCAGACGAACAACATCAACTACCCGGACGAATTCGCCGCCTACTGGGGCTCAAGCTGGACCAACGGGCTGCCCACCGGCGCCGAGCTCACCCTGCACGGCCAGTTCCCGCATGCCCGCTACATGTCGTTCAACACCTACAACTTCAACCAGCCTCCCTCGAGCGCGGGCCCGAACGACTCGCTCCCCGACACGCAGATCGCGCCGGATCCGGGATCGACCAATCCGTACGTCCCGGGTAACGCCCGCGACGCGAGCAACCGCGGCTACACGATCCACGTGGTCAGCGGTACCCCGCCGGCCAATCCGGCCGACAGGGCGCCCAACACGATCTACACGGGGCGCTCACCCGGACTAGGCGTGACGCTCGTCTATCGCATCTACCTGGCCGACAAGGGGACCTCGGTCGACGGCGACGGCGGGCTTCCGACCGCCGAGCTCCACCTGGCCGACGGCAGTACGGTCGGCGACGGATCGCCAATCTGCCAGGCGCTGAGCGTCGAGGCGCTCGGGGGCGCACAGGGACTGATCGACGTCCCCACTTACGCGCGCCTTCGCACCAAGACGCTGGTGAACGGCGTCGAGTCCAACGTTCCGCCGCCGGTCACACATCCGGCCGTGAATCCCCCGCGCTGGGAGCGGTACTTCAACTACCGCTACTCGATGGTCGGGCAGTTCTACCAGACCTATCCGGGCTTCTCGACGCCGCTGGTGGACCGCTCGACGATCTCCTCGGCGCCGACCGGGGGCCCTCTCAGCAACAAGGACGCCTACACGATGATCGCCTTCGGCGACCGCGGGTTCGGCCAGCTGATGGTGATCCACGGGCGGGCGCCGACCGTGCCCGAGACCTACAACGGCGAGGGGACCATGGGCACGGGCCAGGTTCGCTACTGGTCCTTCTGCCAGAACGAGTTCCAGTCGAGCCGCTACGTCGACTGCCTGTTCGATCAGGACGTACCCATAGCCCGCGACGGCACCTACACGATCGTCACGGGCGACCCCGCCGATAGGCCCCGCAACGCGAAGCGAGCCTGCGGCGTCGCTTGGCTCGACTGGCCTACCAACGGTGACGGGGCACCGGACTACGTGCCCGGTGGCGATCCGAAGGGGATCCCGGGCACGCTCCTGCCGCCGGAGAAGGGAGGGCGCCGCGAGATGGGCATGATCGCCTACCGCCAGATCCTCCCCTCCCCGTCCTTCACCCAGGGCATTAACAGCGTCACCAGCCCGGGGACAGAGGGCGCGCTAATGGGCGACTACCTACCAGCCTCGGAATACGTGTCCAAGGACCAATTCGAGTCGCTGGCGTGTGGGCGCGCGACCAGCCGTGGCTGGGGCACCGTCGATGGCCGCGGGAACTCGGGCCAGTGAAAGGAGCCATGATGCGTCACGTTCCGAGGTTCATCGCCCTGTGGCGCTCGGCCTGCTCGCCCTTTGGCCCGCTGCCTCGAGCGCCGCGGCGAACGCTCACCCGCCCACCAGCAGCTGCTTCTGGGTCGGGCCGGCAGTCCCCGACCGTCCCGAGTTCAACTACGCCTTCCCGGACAAGGGTGCGGTGTACTGGACCGCGCAGTATTCCCTGCCGGCCGGGTCCCGCCTTCTAATCAAGGGCCGCTACGCCCATGCGCGTTACCAGTCGCTGACCTCCTACAACACGGCCACCGGCGTGCCGACCGATGGCCGCAACGACCAGCGCATCCAGCCCGACGCCGGCTCAACGAATCCCTACGTCCCGGGAGCACTCCGCACCGCCCCGCACCGCGCCTACACGCTGACCGTCCTGAACGAGACGAGCCCGACCGATCCGGGGACGCGGCTCGCGAACACCCTCTACGCCGGGGTGGCCGGTCAGAGCAGCCAGGCGCTGATCTACCGGGTCTACGTCCCTGACAAGAACCAGGACGTCACCGGCGGGGTCGGCCTGCCCACGCCCGAGCTCCAGCTGGCCGACGGCAGCGTCCTCACGGGCCAGGAGCTTTGCAACGCCGTCCAGGCGAGCCCGAACCGCCTGCCCGTCACGACCTTGCCGCTTTCGACCTACCTCTCGCTGCGAGATCAAGCCGGCAAGCCCACGACCTTCCCCACGGAGAACCCGACGCGCTTCCGGGCCGCCTACAGCACGGCGTTCAGCATCCAGTGCACCTTCATGGGGAACTGCGGCGGCAACCCGGTGCGCTCGGTCGGTCAGTACGCCAACCTCGACATCAACTACCTGACTGGCTACGTCAATCGCGAGTTCGGACCGATTCTGGTCCTGCACGGGAAGCTGCCGACGACGCCGCATACATATCGGAATGCCCCGCGCGCGCAGGCCGGACAGCTCCGCTACTGGTCGATCTGCCAGAACGAATCGCTGGCGACGACCAAGAGCGCGGGATGCGTCTACGACGAGCAGATCCCGACCGACCGGAAGGGCCGCTACACGATCGTCAGCAGCCTGCCGTCGGACCGGCCCTCCAATGCGGTCAACCGCTGTGGAGTCGCCTATGTGCCGTGGCCCGAGAACGGCGACGGCGCCGGGCATCCCAACGACGGTCTACTGATCGTCCGCAACATGCTGCCGGCCTCCGACTTCCACCAGGCGGTCCAGGACACGAGGACTCCGGGAGACGAGGCCGCGGTAATGGGCGACTACCTGCCCAGCGGCACATACACGACGAAAGATCAGTTTGAGGCCGCGGGTTGCGACCCGGCGCTCGCCCACCAACCGTAGGAGGAGTCCCATGCGCCCTAATCGATTGACTCTGCCATCGATCCTCATCGTCGCGCTCTCGGCGGCGGCGCTGCTCGCACCAACGAGCTCACTGGCCGGGCCCGCCGACTGCGCGCCCCCGCCGCGGGCAAAGAATGGCAGCGAGCTA
>CAVTOD010000012.1:0-31624 GCA_963736305.1 uncultured Solirubrobacterales bacterium
ACGTGTGCCTTGCCCTCCACATGCCCTCCGAGCGCTGGTCAGGCGGCACGGCGACAGACGAGCGCGGACCGGCGGTCGCCGCCTAGCTGAGAGATGAGCGCCGGGCTGTTCAACAGCATCGTCGCGGTTGTCACCCTGGCCGGACTCGCCTGGGTCCTGTACCGGCCGAAGATCCAGGAGTCCGGACACCTACAAGGCGACGGTGGTGCCCCTCGCCGAGATCATGGACGTCGGCTTCATCGTCTTCTCGCCGGTCATCATCCTCTCGTTCGGCTACGACGCCACCTGGGCCATGCTCGGGCTTTGCCTGCTCGCGATCGTCACCGGCTTCGCGACCTCCTACACGATCAGCAACTACGAGCCGCTGATCGGGAAGCCCGATCCCCTGCACAGGTGGAACTCCATCGCGCTCTGGGCGCTGCTGGCCGCCTCGGTGGTGAACGTGGGCTACTACGCCCAGCTGCTGATGACACTGGTGTGGCTGCCGTTGGGCGACCTCTACTCGCCCGGACTCGTCACCGCTACCGCGCGGCGCTGCTCGGCATCCTCGCGATCTACGGCTTCGCGAAGGGCCTGATGGCACTCAACGACCTCGGCAACAAGAGCACGGCCTTCAACCTGTCGGCGATCGTCGCGGTCCTCGTCGCATTCGCCGCCTACAACCTCCAGCGACTGGTTGGCGGCCATTTCGGCTTGCCCCACTTCAACGCCCCCGACAACGATGAGGCGTTCCGCAAGCTGCTCGGGCTCTTCGTGCTCGTCCAAGGGTTCGATCCTCCCGTTACATCGGCGCCTACTTCTCCGCCGAGCGCCGCGTCAAGACGATGCGCTCCGCTCAATACATCTCCTCGGCGGTGTACGTCCTCTTCGTTGCCTTCTCGCTGATCCTCTTTGCCACGTCACGGGTCCCAACAACGTGACGGCGATCTTCGAAGTCTCCAAGCAGGTCAGCGCCTTTCTGCCGTTCCTGATCATGGCCGCGGCGCTCGGCAGCCAGTTGTCGGCGATCGTGAACGACACCGAGACCCGGACCGAGATGCTGGCCCGGCAGCTCGGCGATCGGTTGCCCAGGCAGTGGACCTTCCCGCTGTTCTTGGTCCCGGCGATTCTTGTCGTGTTGCTCGCCCCGCTCAGCTCGGCAGTGGCGCTGGCCTCCCGGGTATTCGCCGCCTACTACCTGTCGCAGGCGTTGATCGCCGGACGGCTCGCCTGGCGGGCCGAGAGATGGTGCTGGGTCGCCCTCTTCACGGGCGTGGGGTTGGCGATGGGCGCGGTGGCAATCTTCGGGATTCCGACCGAGCTAGCGGTGGCCAGCGGCCAAAGCTCTTCGGAACGCTGCTCCTTTCGCGGGGGCATCGCGGCGCCGTGAAGTCGGCCCGCGGGGGCTGCTTGGCGGCGCAGCCGTGCTGGCCAGGCTCGCGCACCGGCTCTCCAACTAGCCGAGAACCGAGTGTCAATTGGCCGCTCCAGATGACTTGGAGGGAATGGCGGGCGACCCGGTGGCGGGCCGCCCGATCTGGTCAGTCGCGCGCGCCCTCCTCCTTGCCCGCTGCCTTCGATTGCTCGTCGGCCTCCATGCTCGCGAGGGAAGCGTCGAGCACAGCGTACTCAGCCTCCGCGATCGCCGAGTAGGCGAAATCGATCGCGAACCGGGCATCGTCCTCCGCCCTGTCGGCTCGTCGCTGCGCCTTGTGCAGATCGTGCTCCGCCTTCCTGCTCTCGACGTCTCCTCGGAGGGCCGCGGTGGCCTGATTCCAGCTGATCTGCATCTCCTTCCAGGCATCCGAAATCTGCTCGTGCCCCTTCTCGGCAACCGCGCGCAGTTCCTCGGCTTGCTCCTCGCCCCTCGCTCGGACGAAATCGCGGTTCGCCTCGAGATCCGACTTGGCCATCTCTGTTGCGGCACCCGCGCGCTTTTCCGCCTCCTGCGCTCGGCCCACAAGCTTGCCCAACTCGTCCGACAGAGCCATTGCGACCTCCTTCGTTGTCGAAACGAGGGTGAGGCATGACCGGGTGAGCGAGCGTCATGCATTCTTGGTGATCTTCGGAGCTCAGGCTCAGGCACCCTCGCGTGCGCCGTCGCGCTCGCGTTAGCCGCTGAGGATCCGCTTCTTCTCCTCCTGGAACTCCGCCGGGGTCAGCACGCCCTTCTCCTTGAGTTGCCCCAGGCGTTCGAGCCGGGCCAGCCGAGCATCGTCGAGATGCTCCTCGTCCGAGGTCTTGTCCCGCACCGCGGCTTCGATCCGCCGCGCCGTCTCGGGCCGGCGTGGCTCATCCGCTGGCGCATGGACTGCATCCAGTCGCTCCCCTTCGCGTCCGGGAACTCACGCTCGGTTCTCTTGTGTAGCTCCCAGAGGCTCGCCGCCGCGAGCGCGATCAGCACCAGGCTGAGGACGAGCTGGCGGGTGCCCGAGGGAGGCCAGACGATCAGGGCGATCAGGGCGACGGCGGCGAAGACCGACCAGACGATGCCCGAACGCTCCCGCAGCGTCGGAGCCAGCGTGCGGCGAACGCCGATGGCTGACGGGGTCGGCGAGGCCAGGTACGACGCGACCACGAAGAGGACCCCGTAGATGACGGCCTCGATGGCGATGCTCTGGAGCAGTGAGGTGCCGATGTCCCATGCGTGCTGCGCGGGGACGTTCGCCGCCTCCGTCTTGGAAAGCGAGTCGACGAAAAGCGGCTCCAAGGCACTGCGCACGGCGATTGCGGCCAGACCCGCGGCGATCAGGCCGAGCCCGTAGCCGAGGACGACCACCCAGCGGCGGCTCTTCGCGAGGTAGGCGGCGATCCCGAAGAGCACCGGCGACCCGAAGGTGAAGATCCAGGCGAATCCCTGGACCAACCCGACGACGGTGCGCGCGGTGCCGAGCTGCCTCGACTCAGCGACCTGGAGCTGACCGACGCTTGCGGGCAGGTTCTCGGCCGCCTGGTGCTCGAGTCCAATCCGACCTGCTAGCTGGAGGATGAGCGGCCGCAGCTCGAGCACTACCTTGCCGCTCCCCTGCAGCGTGACGAACCGGTTGGTCCCCTTCAGGATCGAGACGAGCTCCGCGCGCCACGCGGTTTGCGTCCTTCCAGAGTTGCAGCACCTGCGGTGTTTGAAACGCCTGCTCGGCCGCCTGGAGGGCGAATTGGCGAATCCCCGCCGCGACTGGAGATGAGATCGGCTGCAGATCCGGAGGCAGCCGCTTGTGGATGATGCGGGCTACATCCACGTTCGCGTAGAGCTGGTCAACGGCGTAGGTCGCGACTGCATCCGAGATCGCCTTGTCCTCGAGCAGCTTGCCGCTCGTGTTCACCCACTCGTTGGTGTCCAGCGCCTGCCGGTCGACCCAGCTCGTAAAGACCGCCAGGAAGGCGAGGATCGAGGCGAGGACGACGAGGATGCGGATCGCGTGCTTGTGCCTCGTCTCGTGCGGGTTCGTCGAGACCACGGCGAGCTGACCGTACATCCGGTGCGCCCGGCCCGGCGCAAGGACTCAGCCGCCTGCGTCAGGCGCTCCTCGCGCGCTCGATCGCCCGCTTTGCGAACCCGGTGAGCTCGTGGTAGTGCTTGATCGCCTCCCGGAACAGACGCCATCCGGATGATCGGCTACGCGTATGCCGGGCGGGTCGATCTGGCGCCGCGATCTCGTTCTTTGTGGTGCCCGCGGCAGCCGAAGGCGCCCGAATGGTGGCACGGCTTGCGCCGTGCTCTTGCGGGGCAACGGCCGCCGCTTCGAGCGGCTGCGGCGAGAGAGCGCAGGGGCACACAGTTCAACGCACGGTTTGGATCCAGGCCGCTCCGTTCCCTACCTTTGGATACTGATGAGCCAAGCCCGAGAAATCGAGCTGGTGTTTGAGCCGCTCGAGGAGGGCGGATACCACGTCTTAGCCCTCTAGTAGAGGGGGTTCGCGAGGACGGCGGGTCGCTCGACACCGGGGTGATTCGCCGCAAGTTCGCCCTCCCCTGAAGAAACCGGGCCGTCGACACGCCTTGGTCGGGCCCCTGGGCTGCACTTGGCCCCGACCGTGCGTCGGTGCGTCAAGAAATCCGCGTGTTGGCGGGCGCTCCGTTACGCACGGAATTCCTCGCCTTCAACACGCGGGATTTGCGGCGGAGCCAGGATCCGCGTGTTCGCAGTTTGCGGAAAGTCTGATTTCCAGGAAGTTCATGCCGGAGGAGGGACTCGAACCCCCGACACGCGGATTATGATTCCGCTGCTCTAACCGACTGAGCTACTCCGGCGGGGCCGAAAATCGTAGCGGCGCTCAGGGGTCCAGCGAGAAGCGAAGCTCGATCATGCCGTTCTCGAAGGTTCGCGTGCCGAGCAGGCGCATCGCTTTGCGGATCGGTTTGGAGAAGAGCGGCTTGCCGTCGCCGAGCACGATCGGGACGATCGTCACCCAGAGCTCGTCGAGCAGGCCGGCCTCGGCGAGCTCCGAGGCGACCGGGCCGCCTCCCACGACCCAGAGGTCGCGCTCGCCGGCCGCCTCGACCATCTCGGCGTGAACGTCCGCGACCGGCCCGTCGTGGAAGCGGATGTCGGCGCCCTCGGCGACCGGCAGCTCGCGGCTCGTCAGCACCCAGGTCGGGCGATCCCCGTAGGGCCAATCGTGGCCGAGGATGAACTCGTAGGTCGAGGAGCCCATCACCAGCGCGCCGGAGCCCTCGACGGCGGCGTCGATCGCCTCATTAACCCTGTCGCCGGGCCCGTCGTAGTTCGGCTCGAAGCCCGTCAGCCAGTCGATGCGGTCATCCGGGTCGGCAATGTAGCCGTCGAGGGTGGCGGCGCAGAAGTAGACGCTTCGGCCCACGGGGCGGATTCTGCCAGCGCCCATAAGCTGCCGGAGATGAGCACGGATCTGGATCGAGCGGTGGCCGCGGTGGTGCGCGACTGCCTCGCCGTCAAGGAGGGCGAGGAGGTGCTCGTGGTCGCCAACCCTGCCACCCAGCACGTCGGCGAGCGGCTCCGCGAGGAGGCGGCCGAGGTTGGCGCCGACGCCGTCCTCACGGTGATCTCCGAGCGGGCCACGCACGCGGCCGAGCCGCCGGCGACGGTGGCCGCGGCGATGGCCGCGGCGGATGTCCTCCTCGCACCCACCGTCCAGTCGCTCTCGCACACCGCGGCGCGCAAGCGCGCGAGCGAGAACGGCGCGCGCTGCGCGACCCTGCCGGGGGTGACCGAGGACATGCTGGCCCGGGTGATGAGCGCCGACATGGAGGGGCTGCGCCGCAAGGGGCATGCGGTCGCCGAGGCGCTCGACCGTGCCTCGGAGGCCCACATCACGGACGCGAACGGCACCGACCTGCGCCTCGACATCTCCGGGCGAGAGGCGATCCCCGACGCGGGCGAGCTCACCGAGCGCGGCGCCTTCGGCAACCTGCCGTGCGGCGAGGGGTTCATCTCGCCCGCGGACGGCAACGGCACGCTTGTGATCGACGGCTCGATGGCCGGCGTGGGCCTGGTCGACCAGCCGGTCGAGCTGGTGGTCGAGGGCGGTCACCTGACCTCGGCGCGTGGGGCTCAGGGGATGGCGTTCATGGAGCTGCTCACGGAGCACGGTGACGACGGGACCAACATCGCGGAGCTCGGCATCGGCACCAACGAGAAGGCGAAGCTGACCGGCGAGATCCTGGAGGACGAGAAGATCCTCGGCACCTGCCACATCGCCTTCGGCGCATCGGCCGGGATCGGCGGGACGGTTCAGGTTCCGGTCCACCTCGATTGCGTGGTGATGAGGCCGACGCTGGAGCTGGACGGCGAGGCGATCGTCCGAGACGGCGAGCTGCTGATCCCGTGAGCGGGGAGATGCCGCTGGTCGGCGTCCCCAACTTCTCCGAGGGGCGGAGCCCCCGGGTGATCGGCGCGCTTGAGGCGACCCTGGGGTCCCACGCCAGTGTCCTGAACCGCCACTACGACACCCAGCACAATCGCTGCGTCTTCACGATCGCCGCGGAGCCGCCTAAGCTGGTCGAGGCGCTGGTCGCGGGCGCCGCTCACGCCCTCGACCTGATCGACCTCCGGGCCCACCAGGGACTCCACCCCCACGTCGGCGCTCTCGACGTCTGCCCGGTGGTCTGGCAGGCCGAGGACCGCCACGACGATGCCGTCGCGGCCGCGCGCCAGGCGGCCGAGGGGATCGCGGCGCTCGGCATCCCCGTCTTCTTCTATGGCGAGCTGGCGAGCGACGCGGAGCGCCGCGAGCGCGCCTACTTCCGCAAGGGCGGACCGGCGGAGCTGGCCCGCCGGATGGGAGCGGGGGAGTTGAAGCCCGACCTCGGCCCGGACGAGCCCCATCCGAGCGCGGGGGCGACACTCGTCACCGCCCGCGAGCCGCTGGTCGCCTTCAACGTGGAGCTTGACACCTCGAATCCGGAGATCGCCCGCGAGATCGCCGCCGATCTGCGCGAGGCGGGCGGCGGACTGCCCGGCGTTCGCGCGCTCGGGCTGCCGCGCGAGGGCGAGCGCACGCAGGTCTCGATGAACATCCAGGACCCGCGCGCGGTGTCTCTGGCGAAGGTCGTCGCGGAGGTCTCGCGGCTGGCCGGGCGACATGGCGTGCGGGCGATCGAGGCCGAGCTGGTCGGGCTCGTCCCGGAGGCCTGCGTCGAGGGGTATCCGGATGAACCACCGATCCGCGACTTCGACCCGAAGCGTGACGTGATCGAGAACGTTCTCGGCTAGCTTTCCTTGGAGCGATGGCCCAGACGAAGAAGAAGCGCCGACGCAAGCACCGCGGCACCCAGGGCGGCCGGATCGACACCCGCCCGGCCCGTGGGCGGGCGCGCAGCCGCGCCGAGGCGCAGAACCGCGCTCGCAGCCGAACGAAGAAGAAGGGGGGCAAGGCCGGGCCGCGGACCCCTCAACCGGCCAGCTGGTCCGGCGCGCTGAAGAAGGGCGGCATCGCCGCCATCCTCTTCGTCGGGCTGCTGGCTCTGATGGGACAGAATCCGATCACCACGTTGGTCGTGGGTGTACTGATGCTCGGGTTCTACGTCCCGATGTCGTTCGTGATGGACCGCTTCTTCTACGAGCGCTACCTCCGCAAGGAGGCTAAGAAGCAGGCAGAGCGAGAGGCGCAGCGCACCGGCGCACGCCAAGCCGAGGGCTGATCCACGATGGACGTCCACATGCTCACGGTCGGCCAGATCGCCGAGAACTGCTTCCTGTTTCGCAGGGACGGCTCGGACCGTGCGCTGATCGTCGATCCGGGCGATGAGGCGGAGAGGATTCTCGGCGCCGCCGAGAAGCTCGGCGTCACGATCGAGGCGATCCTCCTCACCCACACTCACTTCGACCACATCGGCGCGGTGGCACCGATCGCGAAGGCGACGGGCGCGCCGGTCTGGTGTCCGGAGAACGAGACGCCGGTGCTCGCCGACATCAACTCCTACGTGCCGTGGCCAGGTTTCGGCCCCTTCGAGAGCTACGACGCCGACCACACCGTCAAGGGCGGCGAGAAGCTCGAGCTGGCGGGCATCGAGATCGACGTGATCTTCACCCCGGGCCACAGCCCCGGCCACGTCACCTATTCGATCCGCGACGATGCAGTGGTCTTCTCCGGCGACGTCCTCTTCCAGGGTTCGGTGGGGAGGACGGACCTGCCGGGCGGCGACTGGGCCACGCTCTTGGAGTCGATCCGGACGCTGATCGACTCCCATCCGCCGGAGACCACGGTGTATCCGGGGCACATGGGGATCACCACCCTGGGTGCCGAGCGGGCGACCAACCCTTTCCTGGCCGAGCTGGCTCGCTAGCCGCTAAGCCGATTAGGCTCGGCTCATGAGTGAGAAGTTCAAGGCCCCGCGGGGCACGTTTGACGTCCTGCCGGAGGGACAACCGGTGCGCCGGCGGATCTCGGAGGCCGCTCGCCGGCGCCTCGAGGCGGCTGGCTACGGCCGCATGGACACGCCGATCTTCGAGGACACCGACCTGTTCGCGCGCGGCGTCGGCGAGTCCACCGACATCGTCCAGAAGCAGATGTTCACTCTGGAGGATCAGGGTGGCCGGTCCCTGACGCTGCGCCCGGAGGCGACCGCCTCCGTCTGCCGCGCCTATCTCGAGCATGGCATGCAGACTCGGGCACAGCCCGTGAAGCTCTGGACCGAGGGGCCGTTCTTCCGGCACGAGCGCCCGCAGGCGGGCCGCTACCGGCAGTTCACCCAGATCAACGCCGAGGCGATCGGCTCGGACTCGCCGCTGGTGGACGCGGAGATGATCCTGCTCGCCGCCGACATCGTGGCGGAGCTCGGGGTGGAGGGGGTGCGCCTGCGGCTCGGCAGTCTGGGGTCACCTGCCTCGCGCGCCGCTTATCTGGACCAGCTGCGGGAGCACCTGCGCTCTCACGAGGACGAGCTCTCGGAGGAGGTGCGCGGCCGGATCGACGCGAACCCGCTGCGCGCGTTCGACGCGGACCACGAGGGGACCCGGAAGGTGATGGAGGGCGCCCCGATCCTGCTCGACAGCCTCGATCCGGCGGACGCCGAGCACTTCGCGGAGGTCCGCGCTCTCCTCGACCGCGGGGGTGTCGCCTACGACATCGACCCGACCCTGGTGCGCGGGCTCGACTACTACACCCGCACGCTCTTCGAGTTCGAGTGCGAGGGACTCGGGGCCCAGTCGGGAATCGGCGGAGGCGGACGCTACGACGGGCTGATCGAGCAGCTCGGTGGCCCGCCGACGCCGGGCTGCGGGTGGGCGCTCGGGGTGGACCGGATCGCGCTGGCACTGGAGCCGGAGGGCGATGCGGCTTCCTCCGCGGCGGATCAGGAGCGAGATGGCGTATTCGTCGTCGCGGACGACGAGCAGCGCGAGCGCGCACTCACCCTGGTGACGGAGCTCCGCCGCGCCGGGATCCGCGCCGATCTCGATCTCGCCCGCCGGGCGCACAAGGGACAGATGAAGCAGGCCGACCGGGTCGGCGCGCGCCACGCGGTGATCCTGGGCGGAGACGAGCAGGCGGCGCTTCGCGACATGAGCTCCGGCGAGGAGCGGCAGGTCGACCTCGCGACGCTGGTTGAGACACTCTCCTCGCCATGAGCGAGGGATTCCCAGCGCTGCGGGCCAACGGCTATCGCGACACCTGGTGCGGCCAGGCCCTGCCGGACCGGGTCGATGCAGAAGTGCGGGTCGCCGGCTGGGTTCACCGCCGCCGCGACCACGGCGGGCTCGTCTTCATCGATCTCCGCGACCGGACGGGACTGGTGCAGCTCGTCTTCAATCCCGACGAGGCGGGGGAGGCCTTCAAGCTCGGCCACGAGCTGCGCGCGGAGGACGTGCTGAGCGCGAGCGGGACGGTGGTCAAGCGCTCGCCGGAGACCGTCAACGAGGACCTGCCGACCGGCGAGGTGGAGATTCGGGTGGCCGACGCCGAGCTGCTCTCCGATGCCGAGACGCCGCCATTCGAAATCGAGTCCTTCTCGGGCGAGGTCAGCGAGGAGACGCGACTGCGCTACCGCTACCTCGACCTGCGCCGCGACCGGATGAGGGAGGCGATCGAGCTCCGCCATCGGGTCGCGGCCGCGATGCGCGACTTCCTCTCGGGCGAGGGGTTCCTCGAGATCGAGACGCCGGTGCTCACCCGGTCCACCCCGGAGGGCGCCCGCGACTTCCTCGTCCCCAGCCGGCTGCAGCGGAGCAAGTTCTACGCGCTGCCCCAGTCGCCGCAGCTCTTCAAGCAACTTCTCATGATCGGCGGCTTCGAGCGGTATTTTCAGATTGCGCGCTGCTTCAGGGATGAGGATCTGCGCGCGGACAGGCAACCCGACTTCACGCAGCTGGACATCGAGATGTCCTTCGTCGACACCGACGACGTGATCGAAATGAACGAGCGCCTCCTGGCGCACGTGCTGGCTGTGTGCGGCGTACAGCTCGAGTTGCCGATGCGGCGCCTTCCCTACGACGAGGCGATCTCCCGCTACGGATCGGACAAGCCGGACCTCCGCTTCGGGCTGGAGCTGCAGGACCTCACCGGCGTCTTCCGCGAATCGGAGTTCAACGCCTTTCGCCAGGCGATCGAGGGAGGTGCCTTCGTCCGGGGGCTGAACGCGGGCAGGCACGAGATGTCCAGAGGCGACCTCGACGGGCTGGTCGCCGAGGCGACCGAGCTCGGCGCCAAGGGCCTGGTCTGGGTGGTGGTCGAGGCCGACGGTTGGCGCTCGCCGGTCGCCAAGTTCCTCTCGGCCGAGGAGATCAACGCTGCCAACGAGGCGCTCGGCGCAGCCGAGGGCGACATCGTCTTGCTGGTCGCCGATCAGCCGCTGCTCTCGGCCGAGATCCTCGGTGAGCTTCGCCGCCGCCTGGGCGAGCGGCTCGGACTGATCGATCCCGAGGCGAACGAGCTCACCTGGGTGGTCGACTGGCCGCTGCTCGGCTGGGCCCACGATGAGGAGCGCTGGGACCCGCACAATCATCCGTTCACCTCGCCCAACGGCGAGTTCGATCCGGCCGATCCGGGTACCGCCAGGGCGAAGGCCTACGACGTCGTCTGGAACGGATGGGAGATTGGTGGTGGCTCGATCCGTATCAGCGACCCCGAGGTGCAGCGACAGGTGTTCGAGGCGATCGGAATCGACGAGCAACAGTCCGAGGAGCGGTTCGGCTTCCTGCTCGACGCCCTGCGCTACGGAGCGCCGCCACACGGCGGGATCGCCTACGGGCTCGACCGGATCGTGGCGCTCGCGCACGGCACGGAGTCGATCCGGGACGTGATCGCGTTCCCGAAGACCGCCTCCGGCGCCGACCCGCTCACCGGGGCTCCCGCGCCGGTCGACGAGCGCCAGCTGCGCGATCTCGGGATCTCCATCAGAGGCGGGGGCGGAAAGGGCTAGGCGGAATGGAAGGTCGGCCTCCCCCCGACGGCGACGATCTGTTCGAGTGGACGGATGCGCCCGCGCGGCCGCCCACCCCCGCGCGCGAGCCCGGCACCGGCGAGCGCGAGCGTGTGGGCACCGGGGAGCGTGCCAGGGTCGAGCCGGGATCCTCGAGCGACACGGGCGAGCGACGCCGCATCCGTGGCGACACCGGCGAGTTCGAGCGCAGCGGCCGGCGCCCGCCGTCGGGGCGGCGTGCCCGGCGCCGTGACCTTCCCGCGCGGGTGCGGCGCCGCCAGGACTTCATGATCGGCGGCGGCGTCCTGATCGTGATCATCCTGCTGATCGTGCTGATCTCCGGCGGGGGCGGCGGCAGCGAGAAGCCGGTCCCTCTCAAGCGCCTGGTCGGCCAGACGATCGTCGCGAAGCTGAGCGCCAAGGGGCCCGACCAGGCGCTGATCCAGCGGGTCCGCAAGGGACAGGTCGGCGGTGTGATCGCCTTCGAGAGCGATGCCCAGAAGCTGAAGGCGGACGTCCAGGAGCTCCAGTCGGCGGCGAGCGCGGGGGACAACCCGCCGCTGCTGGTGATGGTCGACCAGGAGGGCGGCGACGTGAAGCGCCTCAAGACCGGGCCGCCGGACATCTCGCCGGCGGATCTCGGCAAGAGCGGCGACGAGGGCCAGTCCCGGGACCAGGGGGAGAAGACGGGTTCCTATCTGAAGGGCCTGGGCGTCAACGTAGACCTGGCGCCGGTGCTCGACGTCTCCCAGGCCAACACCGCCGACACGATCAAGAGCCGCACCTTCGGCTCCAATCCCGACACGGTCGCAACCGTCGGCGTCGCGTTTGCTCAAGGGCTCGATGCCGGCGGGACGGTCGCCACCGCCAAGCACTTCCCCGGGCTCGGACGCGCCACCGTCAACACGGACGACAACGCAGTCGCCATCGCCGCCACCAGCGATCAGCTCCAGAACGATCTCAAGCCCTTCAGGGCGGCGGTCGATGCCGGGGTCGGGATGGTGATGGTCTCGACCGCGACCTACAAGACGCTCGGCGCGAGCAAGCCCGCAGCCTTCTCCCCGACGATCGTGAAGGGGCTGCTTCGCGGACAGCTCGGCTTCGATGGGGTCGTGATCACCGACGACCTCGAGAGCGCCGCGGTCTCGGGCACCCTCCCGCCTGTGGTGGCCGGCGCCAGCGCGCTGGAGGCGGGCAACGATCTCTTGCTCTACGCCACGCACACCAACACCTCAGCTCAGGCCTTCGGCCAGCTCGTCAAGGAGGTGAAGGGCGGCCAGCTGGATCGCTCCGTGGTGCAGTCCGCATACAACCGGGTGACCGATTTGAAGGACAGCCCCACGGGGTAGGGTCCGGCCCGCCAGTCCCGTCCACTCTCGGAGGCAAAGGAGACCGATGAACGATCTCTTGAAACCCGATGACACACGCGATGCGCTCCGCAAGATCGGAGGCCTGCTCTTCGGCCTCGGCGCCGCGATGATCTACATCCGCAAGGGCCCGTTCCTGACCGTCAACCCAAGCCAATGGGCCTCGTTCCCGATGCTCCTGGTCCTCGCGATTCCGGCGGTGTATCTCTACGGCGGGATCCTGACCAGGCCGCAGACCGGCGAGCTTCGCCCGTGGCAGGTGGTCCACAGCGTCTTCGGGCTGATCTTCGTGCCCCTTGCACTGGCGCAGTTCGTAGACGTGATCGGCGGGAACCCGAACGCGTCGCTGAACGTGTTCTGGACCCTCCTGGTGACGGCCGGGCTGGCCTTCTACGCGGGGACCGTCGCGGGCGTGCGCGTCCAGCTTCTGCTGGGATCGATCGCCCTGATCATCGCGTGGACTGCGCTCTGGAACGAGATCCTCTCCGGTGGCATCGGCGCGCACTGGGGTGTCTACCGGGGACTGCTCGGCATCCTCGCTATCGGCCTGCTGGCCGGGGGGCTGTATCTGTGGCGCACCAACCCGGGAGGCGACGAGGTCGCCGCAAGTGCGACGGGGCCCTCAGTGGACCTCGGACTCTGGAAGGCCTCCGAGCTGCTCACCGGCGCCGGCATCGCCGCGGTGATCGCGTGCTCGCTCGGGATCACGGCCCTCGGCAACCTGAACCCACTCGGGACCGGCACGCCCCCGATCGAGACGACCAATGCCTGGGATGTCCTGCTGCTGGTGGTCTCCCTGGGGCTCGTCGCGATCGGCGCGCAGATCGGGGTGAGGGGCCCTGTCTACATCGGCGCCATCGGATTGCTGCTCTTCCTCGTGATCGCTGGCCTGGACCTGAACTCGTCACCGCCGCACCCATTCAAGCTCGGCGTCTGGCCGTGGGTCCTGCTCGGTCTCGGCGCCATCGCTCTCGGGCTCAGCTTCACTCGTGAGGCGAGCCTCGGCGACCAGCCGCGGCGCCTGACCGAGAACCTGCGCGGTAGATAGATCACGGATTCGGCAGAGCTCGCTCGCCGCTTCCTGGCCGCGCTCAGCGCGTGTGACCAGGCGGCGGTGGGCGAGCTCGTCCATCCCGAGGTCGAGATCCGGACCGAGCGGACCGTCCACCGCGGCCGGCCCGCGGCGATCGAGTGGTCAGGCAAGGTGTTCGACCACCTGATCCGCCGCTACGTTCCGGTCGAGATCGAGGAGACCGATTCCGGGGTCCTGGTCCACGCCGAGCTTCAGTACGTCTGGCGCGAGAGCGGCGAAGTGGGCGACAGCTCGCGGGTCGCGATCGAGCTCGGCATCAGGGACGGGCTGATCTCGTCCTGGTACCTGCTCGACGAGCCGGGCTAGCCGCGGGCCGATGCTAGGCTGAAAACAGGCTCGAGTCTGTACGCGAACCGCTCCACACGTTGACCCAACACAATTGGCTTGGGGGTCGATTTCCAGCGGTCCCTTGGGATCGTGGGTAGACCACCACCTGTGCGACACGGGTTACCAAGCCGGGGCGGAAAACGGCGGGCTGGAGCCTCCTAAGCTTCCTCCCGTGAATCGGGATCTTTTCGAGGAGTACTTCGCCGATCAGTCGCGGCGCGGGCCGGCGCCCGAGGGTTCGTTCAGCGGGTCGGCCGGCGGGTCGGCTTGCGGCGATCTGGTGCGGCTCTCAATCGTCGGGGACGAGGCCGGGATCGAGCGGGTAACCTTCGATCACGAGGGCTGCGCGGCCACCGGCGCCGCGGCGGCTGCCGTCGCCGAGCTGGCCGACGGGGCATCGGTGCTGGACGCGGCGCGGATCGATCCCGATCGGGTCGAATCTGAGCTGGGCGGCCTGGGACCGAGCCACTGCCACGCCGCCGTCCTGGCGGCGGATGCGCTCCACCGGGGCCTCTCGGGTCTGGCAGGGTCAGGAACGCGGCTTGCCTGCCGTCCACTCGAAGGCGAGCGGGTCCTCGTTGCCCTCAGCGGCGGCGTCGACTCAGCCGTCGCCGCCCTGCGCGAGCGCGAGGCGGGGCGCGAGGTGGTCGCGGTCACGCTCAAGCTCTGGGCCGATCAGCGCACCGACGGCGAGCGCAGCTGCTGCTCGCCCGAGGCTGTGCTCGATGCCCGGCGAGTGGCCCACTCGCTGGGAATCCCGCACCTGACGCTCGACCTCGAGAGCGAGTTCCGGGCGGGGGTGGTGGGGCCGTTCCTTAGTGGCTACTCGGAGGGGCGCACGCCGAACCCGTGCGTGCTCTGCAACGGCGAGCTGCGAATCGACGCGATGATCGCCCTGGCCGATCGGCTCGGGGCGGCGAAGCTCGTCACGGGGCACTACGCGCGGATCGCGGACGACGGTTCGGGCCCCTTGCTGGCCGGAGCCGCCGACGACGCGAAGGACCAGACCTACATGCTCTCGGCACTCGCGCCGGCCTCGCTGGAGCGCCTGCGCTTTCCGCTCGCCGAGCTGACCAAGCCGGAGGTGCGGGAGATCGCAGCAGCGGCCGGGCTCGAGGTCGCCGGCCGCGCCGAGAGCCAGGATCTCTGCTTCCTGGCGGGCCAGGGGAAGCGCGAGTTCCTGCGCCGCCACGCAGGGCTGGAGGATCGGGCCGGGGAGGTCGTGGATCGCTCGGGGCGCCGGCTCGGCGAGCACAACGGCCATCACAACTTCACCGTCGGCCAGCGGCGCGGGCTCGGGGTGGGCGGCGGCCGGCCGCTCTATGTGCTGGCGACGGATGCCGGAAGCAACCGCGTCATCGTGGGCAGCCGCGAGGAGCTCGCCACGAGCCGCATCCGGATCCGGGGGGCGAAGCTTCACCGCGGCGCCGAACGGGTCGACGGAGTGAGGCTTCGCTACCACTCGCCGCGCAGACAGTGCCGGGTCGAGCTCAACGGCGATCCGAGCGAGGCCGTCGTCTCACTGTCGGAGCCCGTGGATGCGGTCGCCCCAGGCCAAGTCGCCTGCCTGTTGGACGGCGATCTGGTCGTTGGTCACGGGACGATCGTCTAAGCCCTTCCATTTCCGCCTCGATTCGGGATAGGTTTGCGCCTCGCTCTTTGACACTGGGACAAACCGGAGGGGAGAAACATGCATTTGGACTCAAGACTCAAGACAGTCGCCGGAGTGGCGTCCGCCGTGGCGCTACTCGCTGCGCTCGCGATGGGAAGCGGGGCCTCGGGTGCCGGGGCGGCAACGCTGCCGAACTGCACCGTCGCCAACAACCTCGAGGCGATCATCGACGACTCGGGCTCGATGTCGGTCACGGATGACCAGCGCTTCCGCGTCGACATGGTCAACATCCTGGCCTCGCTGAACCAGAGCAAGGACATGGGCGCCGTCGAGTTCGGAAGCGATGCCGTCCCGCTGTTCTTGGCGAAGCCCATCGGGCCGAGCCTCGGCGTGATCAGTTCGTCGCTGAACGCGGTCCAGGCCGACAACGGCGGAACGGACTACGAGCAGGGCTTCAACGTCGCGAACGCTCAGAACCCGACGGCGAACGCCCGGGTCTTCCTCAGCGACGGGGCTCCGAACTTCGACCCCGATCCCAACGTCTGGAAGACCCCGAACATCAAGACCTACGTGGTCGGGTTCGGGACGGTCGATCCGACCGTGCTGAGCCAGATTGCGTCCGACACGGGCGGACCCGCGCCGTTCAACGTCACCAACACGGCACAGCTGCGGACGGTGGCCGCGATCATCAACGCGCGGATCAACTGTGAGCCGGATCCGATCCAGATCACCAAGACCCTCAGCAAGCCGGGTCAGGTGAAGGGTCTGTCCTTCGCTGCCGACGGCAACACAGCTCAGATCGTCACGAGCTGGAATCCGGGCTCGAAGATCCAGGTGTTCGGGTTCACCCAGGGTGGCGGCGGACATGCATCCGCGATCGCCCAGAGCGCCAAGAAGCGCGGCGGGCACATCAAGGCCAAGCAGACCCGCGGCGCCAGCTACACGGTCATCAACCTGTCGGGCGTCCACAAGGGCCGCGTCAGGTTCAAGATCAAGGCCAAGAAGCTGGCCGGGCCGACGTCCGTCACTACGGCGATCAGCCCGTAGCGACCTAGATCCGGCAGAGATTCGACGAGCGGCCGGCGGGTGATCCCGCCGGCCGCTCGTCTGTTCCTAGACTGCGGTCGATGAAGGTCGACGAGATCCGCAAGACCTACCTCTCGTTCTTCGAGGAGCGGGGCCATCGGATCGTGCCGTCGGCCTCGCTGATCCCATCCGTGCACGACCCCTCGGTGCTCCTGACCACCGCCGGGATGCAGCCGTTCAAGCCGTATTTCCAGGGTCGTGAGAAGCCGCCGGCGCCACGGCTGGCCGACGTCCAGCGCTGCTTCCGCACGACGGACATCGAGGAAGTCGGAAACACCGCGCGACACCTGACCTTCTTCGAGATGCTCGGCAACTGGAGCTTCGGCGACTACTTCAAGGAGCAGTCGATCCCGTGGGGCTGGGAGCTCTCGACCGAGGGCTTCGGCTTCGACCCCGAGCAGATCTGGGTGACCGTCTTCGAGGGCGACGAGGAGCTGGGTCTGGGTCGGGATGAGGAGGCGATCGAGATCTGGCGCAAGATCGGGGTTCCGGACGACCGGATCGTCGCGCTGCCCCGCTCGGAGAACTTCTGGCAGGCCGGACCGACCGGTCCCTGCGGTCCCAGCTCGGAGATGTACGTGGACCGAGGCGAGAGCTTCGGCCGGTCCGGCGACCGCCCGGGGGACGACACCGATCGCTTCATCGAGTACTGGAACCACGTGTTCATGACCTATGACCTCGCCGAGGACGGCACGCTCACCGAGCTGCCGATGAAGAACATCGATACGGGCATGGGCGTGGAGCGGATGGCGGCGATCCTCCAGGACGTCGACTCCGTCTACGACACCGACGCGCTCAGGCCGCTCGTGGATCTCGCCGAGGAGCTCTCCGGCCGCTCCTACTCGCAGGACGGTGCAACCACCCGCGCCATGCGGATCCTGGCCGATCACTCGCGCGGCACAGCCGCGCTGATCGCCGAGGGAGTCGTCCCGTCGAACGAGGACAGGGGCTACGTCCTGCGCCGGATCATGCGGCGCGCGATTCAGCAGGGCCGCTCGATCGAGCTGGAATCGCCGTTCATGGAGCGCTTCGCCGAGCGGGCGCTGGAGCTGCTCGCGCCGGCATATCCCGAGCTCGCGGCAGAGCGGGACACCGTGATTCGCTGGGTGAACGACGAGGAGGAGAGCTTCGGCCGCACGCTGGAGCGGGGCCAGCAGATGCTCGCCGACCTGATCCGCCACGCCCACGAGGACCGCACGTCCTGGATCGACGCCGAGGACGCCTTCAGGCTCCATGACACCTATGGCTTCCCCTACGACCTGACCAAGGAGCTGCTGGCCGAGCAGGGCCTCGCGGTGGACGACGAGGGCTTCGAGGAGCTGATGGAGGAGCAGCGGACGCGGGCCCGGATGGGAACGGCCACTGCGCACGGCTCCGAGGACCATCACGGCACGGTGCTCACCTTCGCCTCGGAGGCCCCGCCGTCGCGCTTCGTCGGCTACGAGAAGCTCCGCGCCGAGACCAGCCTGCTCGCCGTCCAGGGCGACAACGGGCGGGCGCTCGTCAAGCTCGAGGAGAGCCCCTTCTACGCAGAGGGCGGCGGCCAGGTGGCCGACTCCGGCGAGATCCGCTGGGAGGGCGGCAGCGCGCGAGTGGCGGACGTGTACCGGCTGGGCGACGACCAGGCGGTCGAGCTCGACGGCCCGAGCGATGGCCTGGAGACCGGCGCGAGGGTGGAGGCCGAGGTCGACCACGTCTCGCGCTTCGCGACCATGCGGAACCACACCGCGACGCATCTCCTGCACGCCGCGCTCCGGGAGCGCCTGGGGACGCACGTCCGCCAGGCGGGCTCGGCGGTCCGGCCCGACAAGCTGCGCTTCGACTTCACCCACGGCGCGCCCCTCACGAACGAGGAGCTGCGGGATATCGGAGACCGTGTGAACGACTGGATCAAGGAGAGCCACTGGGTGCGGGCGATCGAGATGTCCCGGATGGACGCGGAGCGCCTCGGCGCGATGGCGCTGTTCGGCGAGAAATACGGCGACTGGGTCCGCGTGCTCGAGGTGGAGGACGTCTCTCGCGAGCTCTGCGGCGGCACGCACGTGCTGAACACGGCCGCGATCGGCATCTTCGCGATCGCCTCCGAGGGCTCGAGCGCCGCGAACGTGCGCCGGATCGAGGCGCTCACCGGTCCCGCGGCAATCGACTGGTTCCGGGGACGATCGCGCCAGCTCAGCGAGATCGGCCGCATCGTCGGGTCCGAGCAGGACCCGGTCGCGGGCGCTCGCCGGATGGCCGAGCGCCTCGAGGGGCTCGAGAAGGAGACCAAGAAGGCGGGCTCGGCCGATCTCTCCAAGAAGGCGGAGGAGATGGCCGCCACCGGCCAGCGGGTCGGAGGGGTGACGGTGTTCGTCGGCAGGGGGGAGAACGCCGACCAGCGCTCGCTGCTCGACCTCGCGGATCGGATCAAGTCCCGCGCCGGAGAGGCGGCGGTGGTCCTCGGCGGTTCCGAGGACGGCAAGGTGGCGCTCGTGGCCAGCTTCAGCAAGGAGGTGACGGACCGCGGGATCTCGGCCGCGGAAGTGATCCGCGAGGCGGCCCAGATCGTCGGCGGGGGCGGCGGAGGGCGCGAGAACGTGGCTCAAGCCGGCGGTCGCGACCCCTCCAGGCTGGAGGAAGCGCTCTCAGCCGCACGCCACGCCATTGAGGCGAAGCTCTCTCCCTGATGCGAACGGTTCCGGACGGTGTGCGGCTCGGTGCCGTGGTGGCGGCGATGGTTCTCGCGGCCGGCGGTGCAGGCGGTTGCGGCAAGTCGGAGAAGGCGGTGGGTGGATCCGCCGTCGTCGCGATGCCGACTCCGCCCGATGCTCTCGATCCCCAGCTCGCGTATTCGACGGAGGCCGCGGAAGCGGACTGGATCGCCTATACGCCCTTGCTCACCTACAGGCACAAGAGCGGGACCGAAGGTACGGAGCTGATTCCCGGTCTGGCTCTGCGCCTTCCTCGAATCCCGCCGGGGGGCCGTCGGTACCGCTTCGCGCTCCGCAAGGGCCTTGTCTACTCGAATGGCGAGCCGGTGAAGGCAAGCGACTTCGAATATGCGATCGAGCGTGCCCTCCGGCTGAACTGGCCGGGGAAGGACTTCATTACCGACAACGTTGTCGGGGCGAAGGCCTATGAGGAGAACCGAGCTCATCAGATATCGGGGATCAGCGCCGATGACGCCCGCAGCAAGCTCAGCATCAAGCTGGTCCGCCCAAACGGGTCCTTCGCAAACGTCCTCGCGCTTCCGGCGACCGCGCCAGTCCCGAGCGGCACGCCGATGAAGGACCTCACCGCGAATCCACCGCCGGGAGTCGGGGCCTATCGGTTCACGGCTGTCACGCCGGGACGGAGGTGGACGATGGTGAAGAACCCGCAGTTCGCGGCGGCGGATATCCCTGACATCCCACCCGGCAACCTCGACCGGATCACGGTGAAGGTCGAGTCCGATGCCCGCTCGGCGGTCGGCAAGGTCCTGCGGGGTCGCGCGGACGGTTTTGACCCGGCAACGCCGCTGCCGGCCGGAACCACAGCGCGGACGCGTTCGGCGGCGAGTGACCGCTTCGAGCAGGTCCCGATCCCCTCGACTCTCTACTTCTATTTGAACACCGCGACGCCGCCGTTCAGCAGCGAGCTGGCCCGAAGGGCGGTGGTCACGGCCCTCGATCGCCCCAGGCTGGCCCGCCTCGGCAAGGGATCGGTGCTCCCGGATTGCTATTTGATCCCGCCCGGTATCACCGGGCATCCCACCGACGGCTGTCCCTACGGCGATGCCGACGACAGCGGCGATGTTCGGGCGGCTCGCCAGCTCGTCAAGGAATCCGGAACGGAGGGTGTCGCGGTCACGGTTCGGGTCGATGACGCCTGGCCGCAGCGGGCGTACGCCCGCTACTACACGAAGCTGCTCAACCGGATTGGGCTCCAGGCGCGCCTGCGGGTCGTCGAGGCGCGACGCCCGGGCCCGGTCGATCAGAGGGGCATCAATCCGCAAACCGGGTTCGCCAGCTGGTTCAACGACTTCCCTTCCCCGGCGGACTTCTTTGCCGTCCTCGATGAACGCACAATCGGGCCCCCTGGGAGCCCCAACGCCGGCCGGGTTCAGGATCCGTTCATCCAACAACAGCTCGAGAAGCTGAGCCTGGTTCCGGCGCAGGATCTGGACACGACGTCAGGCGAATGGAGCGATCTCGACGAATACGCGGCCAAGAAGGCATATCTGGCGGTCTTCGGTACGCAGCAGGTGCCGAAGCTGATGAGCGACCGGATCAATTTCAACTCGGCCGTCATTCATCCCCTCTTTCTGAGCGACTGGAGCAGTTGGGCGCTGCGTTGAGGCCGTTCGTCCTATCGGGCGCCGACCAGCGCTCCAGGTGGCCTCTTGTGCGAACGAGCGGTTGACCGGGTCTTTCTTGCAGGTATAAGACTCCGGTACGGGTGAGGCACCCGCGGATCCAGGACTACCGATCAGGAGAGACACAGGGTGAGCAAGTTGCGAAAGACTCGATAGCTTCTTGCGGGTGCTCGCCCTCGATTACGGCACCGCCCGCTGCGGCTGTGCGATCTCTGACCCCACCGGGACCCTGGCGCGGCCCCTGGAGGCGGTCGAGCCGCCCGACCCCGCCGCGATCGCCGAGCTCGCCTCGAGCGAGGGGGCGGATCGCGTGATCGTCGGGCTGCCGACGACGCTCGGGGGCGAGGAGGGGGAGCAGGCGCGCGTCAGCCGCGCCTTCGCGGCCGAGCTGGGGGAGCTGCTCGACATTCCCGTCGAGACCTACGACGAGCGCCTCACCACGCGCATGGCCGACCGCAGCGCCCGCGAGGGCGCGCGAGCAAACCGGGACTCGCTCGCCGCGGCCCACCTGCTCGAGTCATATCTGGCTCGGAGCGAGGCTCAATGACCGAGGACCGCGGAGACTGGCTCGCCGATACCGAGGGGAACCTCACGCCTCCGGGTGGCGACGGGCTGAAGCCTCCGACAGACGAGTTCGGGCGCGACGATCCCGAGTCCCTCGAGCGCGAGCGCCGGCGCCGCGAGCGCGAGCAGCGCCGCGGCAAGGCGAAGAAACCGCGCAAGGAGCCGAAGCCGCCGAAGCGATCGAGGGCGCGCAAGCCCGCCGAGCCGGCGGCCGAGCCCGAGCCCGTCGCGACCCGCCCTCCACCCGAGCCCGCTGCAGCAGCTCCACTGGCGCAGAAGCCCCGGACCTGGAGGGACCGCTTCAGCCGGGACGGCGGAGAGCCGCGTCCCGCGCGGCCCCGCGGGGCCTATCGGCGCAGGCGCTTCCTCGCGCTCGCCCTGGTGCTCGTGGGCGCACTGGTCGCGTGGTTCTTGATCGCGTTCTTTCAGCCGCCGCCGTTCGATCCGGGAGACGGATCCGGCGAGGCGATCATCAGCGTTCCCGAGGGCGCCACCGCCGGCGAGGTCGCGGACCTGCTGAGCAAGAACGACGTGGTGTCGAACGGCACCCTCTTCGAGTGGCGGCTCAAGCTGGCGGGCGACAGCGGCAAGATCCTGCCGGGGCGCTACGTCCTCGCTCACAACATGAGCTACGGGACGGCGATCGACAGGCTGACGAGCTCGGGCGGCAAGGTCAACGTGACGATCCCCGAGGGCGAGGACCGCACCCAGATCGCCGCCACGGTCAAGGACCTCGGCCTGAGCGGCGACTACCTCGCCGCCAGCAAGAGCCAGCAGGGCTTCGATCCGAACAAGTACGGAGCGAAGAACCCCGGGTCCCTCGAGGGCTTCCTGTTCCCGGCCACCTATGAGCTCGATCCCGGCGCGAGCGTCGACCAGCTGGTTGCCGAGCAGCTCCAGGCCTTCCGGCAGAACATCGCCGGGGTCAATCTCTCCTACGCCAAGTCGAAGAACCTCACCGTCTACGACGTGCTCACGATCGCCTCGATGATCGACAAGGAGGTGCAGATCCCCTCCGAGCGGCCGCTGGTCGCCGCCGTGATCTACAACCGCCTCCACCGCGGCATGCCGCTCGGAATCGATGCGACCACGCGCTTCGAGTTCCACAACTACACCGGCGACATCACCGCTTCGCAGCTCAGATCGCCGTCGCCGTTCAACACGAGGATCAACGCCGGGCTCCCGCCGACGCCGATCGGCAACCCGGGCCTCGCGGCGATCCAGGCGGCCGCGAAGCCCGCCAAAGTCAACTACGTCTTCTACGTGTTGAACGGAAACGGCAGCGGCCACCACTGCTTCACCGCGAGCGACAGCGAGTTCAACCAGCTGGTCGCCGCCTCCAACTCAGGCCACGCGACCCCCAACTGCCGGAGTTGAGCGCCGCCGGAGGTGAGTCGCGATGAAGCGGCTCGCCGTCGTTGGGCATCCGGTCTCGCACTCGCGCTCTCCAGCGATGCAAACGGCGGCGCTCGAGGCGCTTGGGCTCGGTGGCGAGTGGAGCTACGAGGGAATCGACATCGGTCCCGCCGAGCTCGAAGAGCGGATCCGGGCGCTGCCTGATCAGGGCTTCGTGGGGGTGAACGTGACGATCCCGCACAAGGAGGCCGCGCTTGCAATGGCCGACGAGGCCTCGCAGGCAGCCCAGGAGATCGGCGCTGCGAACACCCTGAGCTTCGCCGACGGCCAGATCATGGCGGAGAACACTGACGCGACGGGCCTGCTGGCGGCGCTGCCGGAGCCGGTGGAGGGAAAGACCGCGCTGGTGCTCGGCGCGGGGGGCTCCGCTCGGGCCGTGGTCTGGGCTCTTGCCGGAGGCGGCGCCTCGGTGTCGGTCTGGAACCGCACCGACACCCGAGCGGACGAGCTGGTTCGCGATCTCGCCCTCGCCGGCAGGGGCACCCCGGCGGAGGGACGCCTCGCTCCGGTGAGCGGCGACCAGGCCCGTTCCGGCGCCTACGAGGTGATCGTGAACTGCACGGCGGTGGGGATGCGCAACGAGGACCCCTTCGAGCACCTCCCGCTCGACCCGGAGCGCTTCAACGCGGAGATCGTCCTCGTCGATCTCGTCTATGCGGGATCGGAGAGCCGTCTGCTGGCCGAGGCGCGGAACCGCTCCGCGACGGCGATCGACGGCCTGGAGGTCCTCGTCCGGCAGGGGGCCGAGTCGCTGCGGATCTGGACGGGCATGGAGCCCCCGGTGGACGTCATGCGCGAGGCCGCGCGATCGGAGCAGACCTGATGAATCGGGCATGAACCTGAGCCCACCGTGCTAACTTTTGGTTAGTGCCCAGGCTCAAGCTCATCTCGGGCGGGTTGAAGCTGATCGACGGGGTTGCGAACGGTGTCCCCTCGACTCCCTCCGAGCGCCTCCCTGACGCAGACGCCTTCGATGCCTATTCGCGGACCGTCTCCGGCGTCGCCGAGAGGCTGACGCCCTCGGTCGCACATCTCGCCGTCTCGCGTCGCACGCGCCGCGGCCGGGCGGAGGGCGCCGGCTCCGGGGTTGCGATCTCCTCGGACGGCTACATGCTGACCTCGGCCCACGTCGTCGCCGGAGGCCATCGGACCACGGCCTCCTTCTCGGACGGCCGGGAGGTCGCCGCTGAGGTGGTCGGGGCCGATCCGCTCTCCGATCTCGCGGTGGTCCGTGCCGACGCCAGGGATCTGTCACCCGCTCTGCTCGGCGACGCCGACGAGCTCCGCGTCGGCCAGCTCGTGGTCGCGATCGGCAGTCCGATGGGGCTTGCGGGGACCGTCACTGCCGGTGTGGTCTCGGCCCTTGGCCGCTCCCTTCCGACGCGAGCCGGCTCCGCGGGGCGCCTGGTCGAGAACGTGATCCAGACCGATGCAGCCCTGAATCCCGGCAACTCCGGCGGAGCGCTGGCCGACGGGCTCAGCCGGGTGGTCGGCGTCAACACCGCCGTCGCCGGCATCGGTCTCGGGCTCGCCGTCCCGATCAACGAAGCCACGAGGAAGATCATCTCCGCCCTGATGAAGGAGGGCCGGGTGCGCCGCGCCTATCTCGGCATTGTGGGCGGCTCTCGTCCCCTGCCGCCCAGGATCGCCACTCGACTCGGCCGCGACAAGGGGATCGAGATAGTCGAGGTCGTATCGGGCAGTCCGGCGGCGCGGGCCGGCCTGCGCGCCGAGGATCTGATCGTGGCGGTCGACGGCGAGCCGATGGGCGACGTCGGCGACCTGCAGCGCCTGATGGTCGCCGAGCGAATCGGTCAGGGCGTCGAGGTCGAGGCCGTCCGCGAGGGCGCGTTCCTCAAGCTCGAGCTCACCCCCCGCGAGCTCGAGACCTAGGTTTCCGCTTCTTGATGGTCTTCGCGGCGGCCTTCGCCGAGAGGACGTCGATCCTCGCCGCGACGCGACGGGGCGATGTGAAGAGCACGCCGATCGTTCCCGGCTCCATCGGCAGCAGCTGGAAGAGTGCCGGCGAGTTGGGGCTGGCCACCCCGATCAGGCCGAAGGCGGGGATCGACAGCTCCGAGCTCGTCTTCGAGAGGACCTCCAGGGAGAGCTGATCGCCGACGTGGAGCGGCTCGCATCTGGGGCTGCGCTTCTTGCAGAGCGGGGCGGCGACCACAGGGACCTTCTTGCCCCCGACCGTGATCTTCACCATCAGGGACCGGCCCGGAGGCGGCGCAGGCGTGGTGGTGGTCTCGGCCGCCGTCGTCGTGGTGCCCGTCGTCGTACCGCTCCGCAGGCCGTGCTGGGGCACCAGGGCCGCCGCGAGGGTGGAGACGCCGAGCAGGATGAGCATCACGATGAGCAGGCGGCGGGCGGCCATCAGGGGGAGAGGTCGGGCATCACGGGACTCTCAACAATATGGCCGCCGCGGTGCTCGACTCCTCTCTCGTCGTCCTGCTCGGGGTCGTCACGGTCAGCGACCTGCGGACGCGGCTGGTTCCGGACGCCGCGCTCGTGGCGAGCCTGGCATTGGCGCTGCCCGCCTGCGTCGCCTCTGACCCGGGCGGCGTGCCCGAGCGCCTGCTTGCGGGCGCCGCCGCGGCGGGCTTTCTGCTGGCCGCTGCGTTGATTCGCCCGGACGGCATGGGCCTCGGCGACGTGAAGCTCGCCGGAGTGCTCGGGATCTACCTCGGAGCGCGGGTAGCGGAGGCGATGCTGATCGCCTTCGCGGCCGGCTCGGTGGGGGGCCTGGCGCTCCTGGCGCGACACGGCTGGCCGGTGCGCAGCCGGACGATCCCATTCACGCCGTTCCTCGCCCTCGGCGCCGTGGTCGCGCTCGCGCCGCAACCCTGAGACCGGGGCGGCGAGGCGCCGCCACGCGGAATCCGCGCCGCGACCACCCCGCTCGGCCCTGGACCGCCCCAGGAGCACGCCCCGTGACCGGCGAGGCCCTTACGCTCCCCGCGTGACTTTGAGGTTCACAACGGCAGGCGAGTCCCACGGGCCCGGCCTGGTCGCGATCGTCGAGGGCCTGCCAGCAGGGCTCGAGCTCGATCGCGAGGCGCTCGACCGCGACATGGCGCGGCGTCAGCTCGGCCACGGGCGAGGCGGCCGCATGAAGATCGAGAGCGACGCGGTCGAGATCCGCTCGGGGATCCGCCACGGCAGGACCCTCGGCAGCCCGATCGCCGTCCTGGTCGCAAACCGCGACTACCCGAACTGGGACGAGCGGATGAATCCCTGGCCCGTCGACGCGGAGATCGAGGAGTCCCATCTGCCGCGGCCCGGGCACGCGGACCTGGCCGGTGCCCAGAAGTTCGGGCACTCCGACGTCCGCAACGTCCTGGAGCGCGCCAGCGCCCGCGAGACCGCTGCGCGCGTCGCCGCGGGCACGATCGCGAAGGGCTTTCTCGCTGCCGTCGGCGTGAGCATCCACAGCCACGTGATCCAGATCGCATCGGTGAGCGCCGCCGAGCGCGACGATCTGAGCCCGGAGGACTTCGAGGACGTCGATGACTCGCCCGTCCGCTGCCTGGACGCCGAGGCGGCCGAGGCGATGGTCGCCGAGATCGACCGCCTGCGGAAGGAGAACGAGTCTCTGGGCGGCAAGTTCGAGGTTCGGGCATTCGGCCTCGTGCCGGGAATCGGCTCGCACGTCTCCTGGAGCGAGAAGCTCGACGGCCGGCTGGCCCAGGCGGTCTGCTCGATCCAATCGGTCAAGGGCGTCTCGCTGGGCGAGGCCTGGGACGTCGCGGGAAGGCCCGGCTCCGAGGCGCACGACGAGATCTTCTGGTCGGAGGAGCGCGGCTGGTACCGGGAGACGAACCGGGCCGGTGGCCTCGAGGGGGGCATGACCAACGGCGAGCCGGTGGTGGTGCAGGCGGCGATCAAGCCGATTTCGACGATGACCCAGCCGCTGCGCTCGGTCGACACCGAGACCAAGGAGCCCGCGCAGGCGATGAGGGAGCGAACCGACTCGACGGTGGTGCCCGCGGCCGCCGTCGTCGCCGAGGCGATGGTCGCTCTCGTGCTGGCCGGCGCCTACCGCGAGAAGTTCGGCGGCGACCACATCGATGACGTGCTCGCGTCAATCGCGGCGTACCGGGAGCGAATCGGATGGCGGCGCTAGTAGCACCAAGCTCGCACCACGGGATCGTCTTCATCGGCTTCATGGCGGCGGGCAAGACGAGGGCGGCCCAGGCGGTCGCCGAGCGCCTCGGGCTTGGGGTGATCGACACCGATGAGCTGCTCGAGCGCGAGCTCGGCGAGTCGATCCCGGCGTTCTTTGGGCGCGAAGGCGAGCGTGAGTTCAGGCGCCGCGAAGAGCGCCTCGTCGTCTCGGCGCTGGACGCCCTGGCGGCGCAGGTCGGTGGGCCATCGTCCGTGGTCGCCCTCGGCGGAGGCGCGATCGAGAGCGAGGCCGTGCGGCGCGCGCTCGCCGAGCACATGCCGGTCTGGTGTGACGTCGACGAGGAGGTGTCATGGGAGCGGGCCTCCGGATCCGACCGTCCGCTTGCCGTCGACCGCGAGGAGTTCTCCGAGCGCTTCGAGCGGCGCCGGCCTGTGTACGAATCCCTCGCGAGAGTGATCCTGCCGTCGGACGCCAGGGAGGCGGCCCGCGCGGCCGCGCCGTGGATCGCGGCGATGCAAAGCTCCCCAGGAATCCGGATGATCTGGGCCGAGTCCGAGGGGGGCTCATACCCCGCCGTCGTCGGCGAGGGTGCGATCGGTCTCATGTCGTCGGCGATGGAGGCTGATCCAGACGAGATGCCGGCGCGGATCTTCTGCGTCGCGGACTCCACGGCGCTCAGCCACTACGAACGACTGCTTCCGCGGCGGGAGGCGACGATCGAGGTCGAGGGCGCCGAGTCTTCGAAGACCATCTCGGAGGCCGAGCGGGTCCTCCGGGAGCTCGCCGACGCGGGTGCCCGCCGCGACGATGGCGTGCTCGCCTTCGGCGGCGGGGTCGTCGGCGACCTGGCCGGCTTCTGTGCCGCCACCTACCAGCGCGGGGTCCCACTCATCCAGGCGCCGACCACCCTCGTCGCCCAGGTCGATTCCGCCTACGGCGGCAAGACCGGGGTGGACCTGCCGGAGGCGAAGAACTACGTCGGCGCGTTCCACCAGCCGATCGCTGTCCTCACTGATCCGACCGTGCTCGGCACTCTTCCTGGGGAGGAGCTCGCCGCCGGCTTCGTCGAGGTGGTGAAGACCGCGCTGATCGCCGGCGGCTCGCTCTGGGACCGGGTCCGCGAGCTCGAGCGGCTGGAGCCCTCGACCCTCGGCGACGTGATCTTCGAGTGCGCGCGGACCAAGATCGAGGTCGTGGCCTCGGACGAGCGAGATTCGGGACGACGGGCCGTGCTGAACCTGGGCCACACCGTCGGCCACGCGATCGAGGCGGAGACACGCTACTCCCGCTACCGCCACGGCGAGGCCGTCGGCCTCGGGCTGTTGGCTGCGCTGCGTCTCTCCGGAGCGGACAGGCTCGGCGACGAGGTCGAGGGCCTGCTCGCCTCGCACGGGCTGCCGATCTCGCTCGATCCTTCGGTGAGCACGGACGGAGTGCTCGAGGCGATGCAGAGAGACAAGAAGCAGAGCCGCGAGGGGCTCGGGTTCGTGCTGCTCACAGAGCCCGGCGAACCGCGCTGGGACCAGCGGGTGGAGCCGGATAGGGTCCGCGCGGTCGTGGAGGAGCTGAAATGAGCGCAGTGACCCGGAACCGCGTCGAGGTCATGCACGGCGTCAACCTCGACATGCTCGGCAGCCGCGACCACGACATCTACGGCGACTTCACGCTTCCAGAGCTCGAGACCCAGATCAGGCGCCACGCCCGGGAGCTGGACCTCGAGGTCGCCTTCTTCCAGTCGAACTCCGAGGGCGAGTTCGTCGAGCACCTCCACCGCCTGCCGGAGAGGGCGGACGCCGCGCTCATCAACGCCGGCGCCTGGACTCACTACTCCTGGGCGATCAGGGATGCCCTGGAGCTGACCGGCATCCCGACCGTCGAGGTGCACATCTCCGACATCTCCAAGCGGGAGGAGTGGCGCCGCCACTCGGTCTTCGAGGGGCTCGAGTTGATCGTCGGGCAGGTCTACGGCAAGGGTGTCGAAGGCTATAGAGAGGCCCTGGAGCTGATCGCGAAGAGGCTGGGAGTGTGACCAGGGGAGAGCGGCTCGCCGAGCTTGTGGCCGAGCGTGAGCTCGACCAGCTCTACGTCTCTGACCTGACGAACATTCGCTACCTGACGGGCTTCACCGGGACGAACGGCGCCTGCCTCATCGGTGACGGCGAGCTCATCTTCTTCACCGACTTCCGCTACACCGAGCGGGCCAAGGACGAGGTCGCGCCCGAATGGGAGCGCCCGGAGGCCGAGCGCGAGCTAATTCCCCAGATCGTCGCCCGGATGAAGGGGCGGGTGGGGTTCGAGGACGCCAAGCTGAGCGTCCGCCAGCTCGCGCGGCTCGAGGCCGCGGCGGCGGATGAGGGCACGGCCGAGTTCGTTCCGGCCGGCGACCTGGTCGAGCAGCTTCGCGTGGTCAAGGAGCCCGAGGAGCTGGAGCGGATCGCCGCCGCGGCGGAGCTCAGCGACGGCGTCTATCGGTGGGCCCTGGAACGGGGGCTCGCAGGGCACACCGAGCGAGATGTCGCCCGCGCCGTCGAGGCCCGCATTCGCGAGCTCGGCGCCGAGCCGTCGTTCCCGCCGATCATCGCGGCCGCCGAGAACGGGGCGCTGCCACACGCCGAGCCGGGTCAGCGGGAGATCGGCTCCGGCGAGCTGGTCGTGTTCGACATGGGCTCGCTGCTCGGCGGCTACTGCTCGGACTGCACGCGCACGTTCGCGACGGGTGATCCCGGGGACGACGCGCGCGAGGTGTACGAGCTCGTCCTCCGGGCGCAGCAGGAGTCACTCGAGGCCGTCAGGCCGAACGCCGCCGGCAAGGAGGTCGACGCGGTCGCGCGGGAGATCATCTCGGAGGCGGGGCATGGCGACCGCTTCGGACACGGGCTCGGCCATGGCGTCGGTCTCGAGGTCCACGAGGGGCCACGCCTGGCGACCACGTCCGAGGATGAGCTCGGCAAGGGCAACGTCGTGACGGTCGAGCCCGGGGTCTATCTGCCCGGTCGCTTCGGGGTCCGCATCGAGGACCTCGTCGTCGTCACCGCGGACGGCCACCGCAACCTGAGCAGCCTGCCGAAAGACCTTCAGATCGTCGACTAAGCCGTTGCTGGCGCCTCGATCGGACCGGCCGCGGGCTCGCCGCCTCGCCTGATCCGGGCCCCGAGCAGCGGGAAGATCAAGGTGGAGACGATCGCGGCGCCGACCAGGCTGGCGGCGGTTGAGCTCTTCATGTGGCCTGCGTCTATCGCGAGCGTGGTGATCGCCACGACGAGTGGCAGCTCGGTCGCGGAGTACACGGCGAGCGCGAATCGGTCGCGCAGCGCCAGCTCCTTTCGGTAGAGCACCAGGGCCGGCACCCCGCGCACGATCAGGAAGAGGGCCACGAACATCGGCACCTTGAGCATCGCGCTGGCGCTGGAGGTGAGCGCGTCGAGGTTGAACGCCATCCCGCTGGTGACGAAGAAGAACGGGATCAGCAGCCCGTAGCCGACGGCGGTGAGCTTCGAGTCGAAGACCGAGACCTCGCGCCCGCGTAGCGCAATGCGGGTGATCATCCCGGCCACGAACCCGCCGAGCAGCAGGTCGAGTCCAAGCTGCGCCGCCAGCGCCACGAGGCTGAAGACGAGCACCACGGCCAGCCGCACCGCGAGCTGGCTGGAGGTCTCGAAGGTCTTCTCGACGAGCGGCCAGCCCCGCCAGGCGGAGCGAACGGCCGCGAGCCCTGTGATCACGGCCAGGATGATGAAGACCACCAGGATCACCGCCTCGTGGATCGGGTGCCCGGTGGAGAGGATCAGCGTCACCAGCAGGATCGGCCCGAACTCTCCGATCGCCCCCGCGCCGAGCAGGTAGGTGCCGAACGTGGTCCGCATCTCGCCCGCGTCGCTGAGGATCGGGATCAGCGTGCCGATCGCGGTCGTCGCCATCGCCGAGCCCGTGTAGAGGAAGGAAAGAATGATTCCGGCGCCCGCGAGCGCGCCCCCGATCCCGTAGGCGAGGGCCAGGGAGATGGCCCAGCCCATCGCGGCGAGTTCCAGTGGTCGGCCCTTGATCCGGTCGAAGTCGATCTCGTAGCCGGCGAAGAAAAAGAGCATCCCGAGGCCGAGGTCGCCGAGCAGCGACGTGGTGGGGTCGATCCGGGCGATGTCGAACCCCTGCGGCCCGATCACGATCCCGAGCAGCAGCTCCAGGACCACCACGGGAATGGTGAGCCGCGGAGAGACGGCCAGGACGATCACGGCGGCGACGGCGGCGGCGATCACCATGACAAGGGCCGAGGTCTCGTCGACGCCGGCCGCCACCGTCACACCGGTCGGGAGCTGAGGCATCGGGAGGACTCTAAGCCCGGCGTCGCCCGGAAACGGCGGCCGAGTGGAGGGGTGTGCCTAGAGCCAGCTGCCGCCCCGGGGCACGATCCTCAGCCGCTCTCCGAACTCTCCGGATTTCTCGGCGCCCAGGTCGGCGACCGTCTCGGCGCCCTGCTCCCCCAGCAGCGATGCGAGCTCCCGCCAGGCGCGGCCAACCGGGGCGACGTTCTGCTCGAGACCGCCGCCCGAGAGCCCGCTGAATTGCTCCGCGAGCGCGATCGCATCGGCCTGCGTCACCTCCCCGAAACTCACGTAGCGATCCCGGACGAAGACGCTGCGAGTGAGTAGATCGTCCTCAGGCTCGGCCATGGCTACGAAGTATCGCCGACTCAGCGAAGCGTCTGAGGATCCGCTTGACACGTCATTTGGGCGGGAGTAGGTTGCCGGTGCCTGAGCGATTGCGCTGCCTCGTAGTCGAGGCTCGGGCGGGAGAGGTGGATTGCGAAGGGTGATCGTTCAGCTCCACCGGCAACCCAGGAGGGGCGGCTGATGTGCCTCGCGATCCCCGGTGAGGTGATCG